>OZ243124.1:0-2120000 GCA_965212625.1 Nitrospirales bacterium
AGGCGTTGAGCACTCGATCCAACAGCGCCCGTGTAATCGCCGCATACGCCGCGTGATTGCCTATCAGATGCCGTAAGGCGTTGAGCACATTTTGACAAATTCACAATCACAACTTTATCCCGGTGATTGCCTATCAGATGCCGTAAGGCGTTGAGCACATCGAGATTTCTCGCTTAACGTCCGCTCCAACCAGTGATTGCCTATCAGATGCCGTAAGGCGTTGAGCACGTCGAAGCCGTCGCCGATCTACTCATCACCCGTCAGGGTGATTGCCTATCAGATGCCGTAAGGCGTTGAGCACAGACTGTCAGTGGGTCTAATGGAAAAATGTAGGTATGAAGTGATTGCCTATCAGATGCCGTAAGGCGTTGAGCACATAAGTAATTCGCCCTGCCCCCGCGCCCCCGCGCTGTGATTGCCTATCAGATGCCGTAAGGCGTTGAGCACCTCTGTAATCTGCCTCGGCTTGTCGTCTGACGTTGTGATTGCCTATCAGATGCCGTAAGGCGTTGAGCACATGCCGTGCTCCGCGGGCGCGTCGAACACGCGATCCGTGATTGCCTATCAGATGCCGTAAGGCGTTGAGCACTTTAAAGTCCACTGTGCGGGGTGGACGGATCGAAAAGTGATTGCCTATCAGATGCCGTAAGGCGTTGAGCACTCGACTCCGGGAGCACGGCCGCCAAGATCAGCTCGTGATTGCCTATCAGATGCCGTAAGGCGTTGAGCACTGAGGCCTCGCGTGAGTTTCGACGGCGGATGATCGGTGATTGCCTATCAGATGCCGTAAGGCGTTGAGCACTCAGAGTGTTAGTAGTTTTTTCCGTAAATATGGATGTGATTGCCTATCAGATGCCGTAAGGCGTTGAGCACGTGACGGCCAGGGAGACCGGCAGGAGGGTGATCGCGTGATTGCCTATCAGATGCCGTAAGGCGTTGAGCACTCGCGACAGCGACAGCGCCAGGGCTACGCGCCATGGGTGATTGCCTATCAGATGCCGTAAGGCGTTGAGCACGACGAGGCCGCGGAGCAACGCAGCGCGCGGTACGTGTGATTGCCTATCAGATGCCGTAAGGCGTTGAGCACACGATTTATCAGACGGAGCTGGCCTTCCGTCGTCGCGTGATTGCCTATCAGATGCCGTAAGGCGTTGAGCACCGGAGAGGGTGAGGAGTCAAATTTTTTATCACGACTGTGATTGCCTATCAGATGCCGTAAGGCGTTGAGCACTTGATAGGCTGTTAATTGGGGTGTGGGCAAATCAAAGTGATTGCCTATCAGATGCCGTAAGGCGTTGAGCACCTCTACGTCGTCACCGCGGACACGTCCTATCGCACGTGATTGCCTATCAGATGCCGTAAGGCGTTGAGCACAGTGATCGCAAAATAATCTGTGCCGGCGACACGCCGTGATTGCCTATCAGATGCCGTAAGGCGTTGAGCACATGCGCAGCACGATGGAGACGCTGCCGTGCTCGCGCGTGATTGCCTATCAGATGCCGTAAGGCGTTGAGCACGACCGCCTCGTGTCATTTTGCAAGCCCTCGCGCGGGTGATTGCCTATCAGATGCCGTAAGGCGTTGAGCACCGTTGCGCACGCCGCGATCCCAGATCTGGTTTTCGTGTGATTGCCTATCAGATGCCGTAAGGCGTTGAGCACACCCTAGGAGGCTTGCCGCTCCACGCCACCGTTCTCCAGTGTGATTGCCTATCAGATGCCGTAAGGCGTTGAGCACGAGGGCGAGCGGGGAAAAAAATCTCGCGGCATGCACGTGATTGCCTATCAGATGCCGTAAGGCGTTGAGCACTCAATCGCCGCACCGTGTCGATCGCCGTATCCAGGTGATTGCCTATCAGATGCCGTAAGGCGTTGAGCACTTTTTCGCGTCGCGCCCGGCGGGCAGCTGGGTCACGTGATTGCCTATCAGATGCCGTAAGGCGTTGAGCACATCAAGGACGACGTCGAGTCGGCCAAACGCGGGTCGTGATTGCCTATCAGATGCCGTAAGGCGTTGAGCACATCGCTCGCCCGACGCAGGACGTGCAGCGCGGCTGTGATTGCCTATCAGATGCCGTAAGGCGTTGAGCACATCGCGAGGAATCGCGGCTCACCGTGCGCGTGATCGTGATTGCCTATCAGATGCCGTAAGGCGTTGAGCACTCGCGCAACGTCGTGCGATAGGACGTGTCCGCGGTGTGATTGCCTATCAGATGCCGTAAGGCGTTGAGCACGAGTGACCCACGAGTTTATCGCTGATCCCGCTAAAGAGTGATTGCCTATCAGATGCCGTAAGGCGTTGAGCACGATGCCATGGGCATGCAGGCGGCCGAAACGCAAAGCCGTGATTGCCTATCAGATGCCGTAAGGCGTTGAGCACATTATCAACTAGATCCCACCTGTGGACCAGTACCATGTGATTGCCTATCAGATGCCGTAAGGCGTTGAGCACACACCGTCGACGCGCTGACGCCGACGTGGGGCCAGTGATTGCCTATCAGATGCCGTAAGGCGTTGAGCACGCGTGGACCAAATGGGATCGCGACCTGCTCGGCGGTGATTGCCTATCAGATGCCGTAAGGCGTTGAGCACACAACCGATCCCGAGCCACGCATGTCCGGCGACGAGTGATTGCCTATCAGATGCCGTAAGGCGTTGAGCACTTAATGAGCTCGTTGACGGTCAGCTCATTCGTCAACTGTGATTGCCTATCAGATGCCGTAAGGCGTTGAGCACATCGCCGGCGTCCTGATCGTGTTGATGATTGTCGCGAAGTGATTGCCTATCAGATGCCGTAAGGCGTTGAGCACTAAGTTGTCCGTTCCACACGGACAACTACCCACCGTGATTGCCTATCAGATGCCGTAAGGCGTTGAGCACACGGCACCCTCAAACACATCGCCGCCTGGTGAATGTGATTGCCTATCAGATGCCGTAAGGCGTTGAGCACTATCGATCTCGTCTCCGCCGGCGTCAGCAGTCTCGTGATTGCCTATCAGATGCCGTAAGGCGTTGAGCACTTTCGTGCCGGCACGCCTTCTCTGATTTGATCGCGTGATTGCCTATCAGATGCCGTAAGGCGTTGAGCACGCCCCACTCATGGGATCGCGTGACTGGGTTGGTTGTGATTGCCTATCAGATGCCGTAAGGCGTTGAGCACAAACTGGCAAACGACAAACCCGTGTTTGCGGGCCGTGATTGCCTATCAGATGCCGTAAGGCGTTGAGCACCCTAAGGCCACTAATGATTTTTTCAAGTCTTCCAGGTGATTGCCTATCAGATGCCGTAAGGCGTTGAGCACCCGATAATGCCTTTGTCCATGGGTGGGGCTTCTCCGTGATTGCCTATCAGATGCCGTAAGGCGTTGAGCACGACCGGAGCCGCCAATCCGTGGATTGACCCAGAAGTGATTGCCTATCAGATGCCGTAAGGCGTTGAGCACGGCCCTCCCGCACGAAGACGGGACGGTTTCGCCGCCGTGATTGCCTATCAGATGCCGTAAGGCGTTGAGCACTTCAGCGGATTATTATTTCTAATGCCGCGGCTCCCGTGTGATTGCCTATCAGATGCCGTAAGGCGTTGAGCACAGTCCAGGCGGTAATGGCATCCCTAACCCGTTGCCTGTGATTGCCTATCAGATGCCGTAAGGCGTTGAGCACCTGATTTTAGAGCATAACTTGGTGCAGGCAAAAGGGTGATTGCCTATCAGATGCCGTAAGGCGTTGAGCACATAATCAACTAGATCCGACCTGTGGACCAGTCTCATTGTGATTGCCTATCAGATGCCGTAAGGCGTTGAGCACCCCGCGGTCGCGTATTGGGCGGCGGTGATCCCGAAGTGATTGCCTATCAGATGCCGTAAGGCGTTGAGCACGTGAAAGGTGGTGCGGGCGGGATTTTGTCCACATATCCAGTGATTGCCTATCAGATGCCGTAAGGCGTTGAGCACGCCGACCAATCACGGACGGTCTTCGGCATGCTCGATTGATTGCCTATCAGATGCCGTAAGGCGTTGAGCACTTGGATCAGGTGGGGGTCACGGCGGATGACCGCGTTTGATTGCCTATCAGATGCCGTAAGGCGTTGAGCACATAGCCGGTTTGCAGCAAGCGGAACGGCATCGGGTTGATTGCCTATCAGATGCCGTAAGGCGTTGAGCACAAACGAAGTCAACGCCAACGGGAAGACGAACGGCGTTGATTGCCTATCAGATGCCGTAAGGCGTTGAGCACTCAAGCCATTGATAATTTGATTAATGGCGTTTATCCATTGATTGCCTATCAGATGCCGTAAGGCGTTGAGCACAAAGGAATTTTCTTAATTTTTGTGAGATTGGTTATTTTCACTTGATTGCCTATCAGATGCCGTAAGGCGTTGAGCACTGTCCAGCATGTCTTGCAGATCCGCGACCTCGACGTTGATTGCCTATCAGATGCCGTAAGGCGTTGAGCACCGTTTTCACCTGGCGCGTTCCCGGCCTTATTCAACTTGATTGCCTATCAGATGCCGTAAGGCGTTGAGCACTTTGTGATCGACCCTGGGAGCCAAGGGTATGTGGCTTTGATTGCCTATCAGATGCCGTAAGGCGTTGAGCACAGCCTCGAGCAGATCGTCCGTGAGACCGAGCGGGATTGATTGCCTATCAGATGCCGTAAGGCGTTGAGCACATCTTGCCATCCCGCACCGACCATGAGAGCCGGACTTGATTGCCTATCAGATGCCGTAAGGCGTTGAGCACATTGAGGCTGGCGTGTGTGTGGTGTTGGATTTGCTGTTTGATTGCCTATCAGATGCCGTAAGGCGTTGAGCACTTGATCGTCGTGCCGCCCATGAGTAGCTGATTCGATTGATTGCCTATCAGATGCCGTAAGGCGTTGAGCACTCTACGATCCGTTAGTGGATCACGTGGTGGTCGAGTTGATTGCCTCGTTGCCGAATGTGAGGTTCCCCCGTATATGCGGGGATAGACCCTTAGCAGCGTTTATTGAGTGGCTAGGAGGTGGTGGGCTATGCTTGGTTAACAGGGGAAGGAACTGGCTTCACATTCACAACGGGGAGGGAGAGATGACGACAGGAACGCAGGGGGTTCACCGTGTGTGGCTGATGGGTCTTCTCGTGCTGATGGTCCTCTCGCCGCTGGCGTGGGGCTGGGATGACGACGACTGCATGTATTGCGTGACCAATCCCGTGGTGGAGAGTTGGCGGTACGGGTCTGCCGGCGGCAGCCGGTTCTCTCAGTCGAGCTACGACGCTATGCAAGAGGCGATGGAGCCGTATCGGCAGCAGCAACGGGAGCGGGAGCTGGCCGAGCACCGAGCGGCCGAGCGGCGGTATTGGGACTCGCAGATCGAGCGGGATCATCGGCGCCCGCAACATTGCACGAAGCAGGTGTACACGGATCCGCCGGGGATCTGGCAGGATATGTTCGTCACGTGTCCGCCGTACTAACCAGAGCCCCCCGCGATGGGCGACCTCCGGGTTGCCTACCACCAAACCATTCATTATTCACCACCAGACCCCAAGGAGACTCTACCATGCCGACCCTCATCATCTTCGTCATCCTGACCGCCCTCGCGCTGCTCGCCGGATGCACCGACGCCAAGATCGCGGATCGCAATCTTTCCAAATCCGCTGAGATGTTCGAGGTGGACCGCCGCATCGTGTTCTATAACGGCATTACCGCCGACTATATGCTGACCATTCAAGGCCAGTGCAATATTAAAGCCGACACCAAGGACCGACAGCTCGAAGTCCTCTGTAAGACAGGTTCTGATGCCTACAAGAAGCATTTCCTCGGCGTGTCCGACAACATCTCCTATATTGTCGAACAGATCGAGCCACGGACGGTCTCGGCCGGGCACTACCGGGTGGTCTTTAAGCCGCAGACCATTCTGCCGGATATGGATATACAGATGAAGGATCCCCTCAAGCCCCCCACGATCAACCGACGACCATGATCGCCCTTGACGGGAGCACAAGATGAGCCCCATTGACATTCAACTGCTCAACGGTCGGGAATGGAATGAGAGGCCGGCATGGAAGAGAGGCCCCCATGACTGACCTGTCACTCCTGCTCTGGACTCTGCTCGTCTGCCTGCTCGGCTTCGCAGGGCTTGGCGGGGGGGCATCCCGTACCACGATTGGCGAGCGGTATCTGATCGGTTTCCCCGTATGCGCGGGGATAGACCCTTTGACATTTGATTCCGCGAGAATACCTCATTGGCTCACGTGCTGTGTCGTCAAGGAGTTGCTTCTTTCAGCGGGCCTTCCGACGGTTGAGATTCTTCGCTACGCTCAGAATGACAGGGATTGCTTATCAGGTGCCGTAAGGCGTGGGGTATTTTGGGATTGCCGACATGCAGGCGGCGATTAACTGTGTATGGATTATCGTATGGTCCTCGCGAGCGCGGGGAGGAACTGCTGGATTCCCGCTAAAAACTTGCGGGAATGACAGAGGGGGGATTTGGGGAATGACAAAGGGGGGACTTGGGGAGGGCAGAGGGGGACTTGGGGGAATGGCAGAGGGGGGGCTTGTGGGAATGACAGAGGGGGACTTGCGGGAGGGCAGAGGGGGACTTGCGGGAATGACAGAGGGGACTTGCGGGAATGACAGAGGGGGACTTGCGGGAAGGCAGAGGGGAACTTAGGGGAAGGACAGAGGAAGGACTTGAGGGAAGTACAGAGAGGGGGACTTGGGGGAAGGGTAGGGGGGGACTTGCGGGAAGGACATGTTAATAGCGGGTAAATACCTATAATATGATGTGTCCCGTTGGGGTGAACGGAGGGAATTTCTGTGTCGGGTCGCCAAGTTTACCCCCGCGAAGGTGGGGGTGAACTTGGTCAGCATTCATGAGCGACGGGGTTTACGGCTTGATGTAGGAGTATCCTTGTTGCTGGAGGTCGGCAATCGTTTCCGCCGATGTGATACAGCACTTTCACTTTGTTTTTGGCAACGGCGGGGTTGGCATCAACGGTGAGTCCCATGCCAAGGACGAGGGCGAGGGTGACAAGCAGCGCGGGTAGCGGGGATGCGTCTTGAGAGGCGTACATGGTGTTCTCCTTGGGAGATGGTGAAACAGGGTGACGTGATCTTTTATGAAATTATTCCAGGGATGAAGGACAGCCACGGGGGGCTGTCCCTACGAATAATCATGTTCCGTCGCGTGCGTGGGATGAATGTAACAGGATGTTCTTAAGAAATCTAGTAAAAACATGTTCCGTCACGTGTGTGGGGTGAATCTTCATTTAACAGCCGTTAAACGTACATACAACGGCGTTTGAACTGGAGGTGCCGGTGTCTTCTCTGAAAAATGGTCGTCCCGAGACGTCGTCCGCGCGCCAAGAGGCTGGCGCCAAGCTTATCCGGACGGCTCGTTTCAGGTTGTCCACCCGGGGAATTACCTTGACTTCATCACTGCGTCAGGCCGTCAGGCCGTGGGCGGCTTCAACAACGAGTAGGGTGTTTCCCCTCTTTTAGAAACGTTCTGCCGCTTGCCCTCTTTTGTGGGACCCGTTAAGGTTGGTGGGCTATCTGGGAATCCTTCATGTCGTTCATCGCCGATCTCCACGTTCATTCACGCTATTCTCGGGCCGTCAGCAAGGACATGGTGCCGGAGAGTCTCCATCGTTGGGCGCAACTCAAAGGGATTACCGTGGTCGGGACCGGCGATTTCACGCATCCGGCCTGGTTCACCGAATTGCGGGAGAAACTCGAACCCGCGGAGCCGGGCCTCTATCGCCTGAAACCCGAGCTGGCTGCGCCGGTGGACGGCGAGATTCCTGAATCCTGCCGGGCCGACGTCCGGTTTTTGCTGACCTCCGAAATCAGCAGTATCTATAAACGGCACGGCCGGACGCGCAAAGTTCACAATCTGATTTTCGCTCCCAGTTTCACGGCGGTCGCGCACGTCACGGACAAGCTGGCGCGCATGGGGAACGTGCATTCGGACGGACGGCCCATCCTGGGGGTGGACAGTGAGGAGTTGCTGCGTCTGACGTTGGAGCGTGCCCCGGAGGCCCTGTTCGTTCCGGCTCACGCCTGGACGCCGCATTTCTCGGTGTTCGGGGCCAACTCGGGGTTTGACTCCCTGGAAGAATGTTTCGGGGACCTGACTCCCCACGTCAAGGTGATTGAGACCGGCTTGTCTTCGGACCCGGCGATGAACTGGCGGCTGAGTCAATTGGCCGACGTCACGTTGATTTCGAACTCTGACGCGCATTCCCCGAGCAAACTTGGGCGTGAAGCCAACGTGTTGAACGGGGACCCGTCGTTCGAGGGCATACGTGACACCTTGACGAGCGGGGACCCGACCCGGTTCCTGGGCACCATTGAGTTTTTTCCGGAAGAGGGCAAGTACCATTACGACGGGCATCGAAATTGTCGGGTTCGCCTGTCACCGGAAGAAACCCGCACGCATAAGACGTTGTGTCCCGAATGCGGGAAGCCCGTCACGCTTGGGGTCCTGCACCGGACGGAGGTGCTGGCGGATCATCCCGTCGGCTATCGGGCGCCGAATGCCTTGCCGTATTGGAGTCTGGTGCCCTTGGTGGAAATCATCGCGGAAGTGACGGGCACGGGAGTCACGTCCAAGGGCGTGACGGCCACGTACCATCGGCTGTTGGGCGACCTGGGTCCTGAGTTTTCGATTCTGATGACGGTTCCTCTTCCCGATATCGAAGCCGCGGGGGGACGGCTGCTGGCCGCGTCGATTCAGTCCATGCGTGCAGGCAAGGTGAACGTCGCGCCCGGGTATGACGGCGAGTTCGGCACCGTTCGTCTGCTGACGGCGGAAGATCGGGCAGCCCATTCCGCGCAAACGGCCCTCTTCTGAAGGGCGCCCGACGGTGACCGCCTCGTTATCCTCCCACGTGGTTGCGTCGTTGAATGCACAACAGCGTGACGCGGTGCTCGCCCGTGCGAAGGCCGTGCTCGTTTTGGCGGGGCCGGGGACGGGAAAAACCCGAACGCTGACGGTGCGACTCGCGACGCTGCTGACCCGGCGTCACGTCGCGCCGGAATCCTTGCTGGCCGTGACCTTTACCGAGCGGGCCGCACGACACATGCGAGAGCGGCTGCACTCGTTGGTGGGCGACGTCGCCCATCGCGTCGTGCTGGGAACCTTTCACGGCGTGTGTCTGCGGCTGCTGCGAGAGGAGGGACACCGGCTTGACCTTCCTCGGGACTTTGGGGTCGTGAATGGCCGCGATCAAGGATGTCGGGCATGACAGAGGGGAGACCGGCGGCGGTCTCCCCTCCGGGTCGTGGCCGTTTAGATGTTGTCGAACTGGTTTTGCAGATAGGCTTTGGACGCAGCGGCCGCGGGGGTGTCGGTGTCGGCGGGCGGCTTCATGCGTTTGTGTCGTGCCCGGATGCTGGCCGCGGATTCGTTGCACCAGGGTTTCCGTTTGCCCTTGAAGTAGGTGCGGCCGACGCCGTTTTCCATGAGCACGTGGGCCATGTTGCGGGGGCCGTCCATCACGGTGGCCACGTATCGACCGGCGAATTTCCCGTTCTTGATGTTGACTAAGTTCACGCGAGGCGGCACGAGGGAGACCAAGGTATCGCGGGCCAGGATGCCTTTAGCTTTTTCGGCTTGGCACTTGGTGCGTAACTCTGGCGTATCGATCCCATACAGCCGGATATTGCCTTCCCACTGCTGCCCTGGCCACATATGGGCCCGAACGCGGAGGGTGTCCCCGTCGATGACGTTGAGCACCTCGGCGCCGGCGGTGATCGTGATGGCCGCGTCATAGGTGTCCGTGCGCGTGGGCGGATACTTGTAGTCGGTCGCCAAGGCGCTAGGGAGCGTGGCAAGGATCAGGATGAACAGTAAGATGAATCGGCATGTGCCTGTGGTCATAGGGTCTCCTTTCTTGGCCGCGTCAGACGCGGCCCTACGGTGAAGTGGTTTGGTCAAGCACGCGAATGATGGCCTTGCGCGTGGCAACATCGCGTGGGGTCTGTCCCATCATATCCCTGGCCGCCGCGTCCGCGCCGGCCTCCAGCAACACCTTCACGATTTTAAGGTGTCCCTTGTCTGCCGCCATATGCAACGCCGTTCTTCCGTTCTTCGCCCGCGCCTCCACGTCCGCGCCGTGCTTGAGCAACACCTTCACGATTCCAAGGTGTCCATCGTCTGCCGCTCTATGCAACGCCGTCGCTCCGGTTATAGCCCTAGCCTCCGCGTCCGCCCCGTGCTCCAGCAGTGCCTTCACGATTCTAAGGTGTCCCCTGTATATCGCCTTATGCATCGCCGTCGCTCCGAATTGATCCCTGGCGTCCGGGTTCGCGCCGGCCTCCAGCAACACCTTCACGATTCCAAGGTGTCCCTGGGCTGCCGCCTCATGCAACGCCGTCCGTCCGCCCTCTTTCCTGGCCATCACGTCCGCGCCGGCCTCCAGCAACACCTTCACGATTCCAAGGTGTCCCTTGCTTGCCGACCCATACAACGCCGTCGCTCCGTCCTCTTTCCTGGCCTCCACATCCGCCCCGGCGTCCAACAGTTTCTTGACTTTTGCCACGTCGCCAGACTGTGCCGCCGTAATCAACGCCGGCCGTTCGCCAGACGCGGCGGTGGGGATGAGCAGCAGGATGAACAGCAGGATGAATCTGAATGTGCCTGTGGTCATGGGGTCTCCTTTCTTGGCCGCGTCAGACGCGGCCCTACAATGACGTGGCTCTTCCGGCCGCCGTTTGTGGGTCATGGGTGGTGTGGGTTGCATGAGCTTTTGAGTTTCCTTTTCATAGACAGAGTAGACCGGTTTGTCAATGGCCCGGTCGGTCGTGAGCCTGCCCCCGGGGCCAAAAGTCGTGAACCCGGACGCTGCCTTGTCAACGAACGAGTGAACGCCTACAATAACGGCGATTGCCTGCACTGATCCGTTTCCCGCAAACGCGAGAATCCGGCACGATGAATCAAACGGATGCAGCCCCAACGCTCACACTCAAACTGCTTCCCGCCTACGCCGGCGTGGAATCGATAGCGGACGCCCTTCTTGTGCCGCGGGCGGCCCGATTGGTGTGGCTGGAAATTCTGGTCAACGAGCAATTCGATCTCACGGTCTGGCAGGATTGCCCCGTCGTTCAGGAAGCCTACGTCAAAGCGTGCCGTTGGTATACCGCTTACCGCAGTGTTCTTGAGGCGGTGCTTTCCCGCCCTCCCCTTCCTCATACCCCTGGTCCCATTGATTTTCGAGAACACCGGACGTTTGCGGAGGCGCTGTCGTTTGTCACTCACCGTTGACCAGGTTATTCCTGCGTTGCTTGAATACGTTCGGGAAACCGACGACCCCCTTGACCTGATTCTCGTGGGTGGGTTGGCTCTTCAGGCGTATGGATTGACGGATCGGGTGACGAGGGACGTTGACGGAGAACTCGTCGGGGACGTCCGTGATCTTGCGACGTTTCTGCAAAAACGACGGGTGCCGGCGGATCTTGGAGAAAACATGTCGGGTTGGTCGGTGGTGGCGATGCCGCCCGGGTATCGAGAGCGCGCGACCGTGTTTCATGAAGAGGCCAATCTTCGCGTCCGCCTGTTGGCCCCGACGGATTTTGTTATTGCGAAACTGCGGCGCGGAACCGATCAGGATTTAGACGACGCCGAATTCGTCGCCGACACGTTTCACGTGAGCGCGTCGGACGTTCGGACCGCCGCGGAACGAGCCGTGGCCGTCTCATCGAAAGATACGACACTGTTTCTGTTCAATCAAACCGTGGAAGTCTTTTGCAGACGCTTGATCCCCGACTCACCCCTTGCGCCGTGAGGCGAACGTGTTTCACTGCTCGTTGCCGAATACGTCCGTCGGGGTGGAAATTTTTTCACGTTGGCCCGTTTTTATCCTTGTGTGAAGGCTGTGACCGTTCAGGAACGTGACGTGCAATGAGTGACGGCGAACACCATCAACGTCATGCTCCTCTCCGCGGGCTGCTTATTGCCCAGTTCTTCGGTGCGTTCAATGACAACGCGTGGAAGTTGATGGTGGCCTTGTTGGCCATCAAACAGTTGACCGCGCAGACGGAAGCCGGGCCGGCGCTTGAGGCGGCTTCCCAGGCTCAAACGACTCTCACCTTCGTGGTCTTCACCTTGCCGCTGGCTCTGGTCTCCATCTTTGCCGGCGTCTTTTCGGATCGATTCAGTAAGCGTTCCGTCATCGTGGTCATGAAGGCGGTGGAGGTGGTGTTGATGACCTTGGGGACCTTGGCGCTCTACGGCAATCCGTCAGGAGGCATCCTGCCGCTCATTGTGTTGGCCGGCATGGCCGTGCAGAGCGCGATCTTCAGCCCGGCCAAGTACGGCATTCTGCCGGAGTTACTCCCGCACGAACGGTTGGCCATTGGGAACGGGCAACTGGAGTTGTGGACGTTTCTGGCCATTATCGGCGGGACGGGGCTTGGCGGCGTGTTTCTTCAGCTCTCCGGGACTTCTCCGTGGTTGGGAGGCGTGGTCCTTCTTCTGTTTTCGGTCGTGGGATTTGCTGCCTCGCTTCTGGTCCCTGCCGTCCCGCGAGCACGTGCGGAGGGTGGGGTGGGTGCAACGCTTCACGGCGCGTGGCGGGCCGTTCGAGCGGACCGGGTGTTACGGCTGGGTATTTCCGGGAACGTGGCCTATTGGACGATTGCGAGTTTAGTGGGACAGGACGTTCTCGTCTATGCCAAGGTGGTCCTGGGGTTGTCCGATTCTTTATCAGGCTTTCCCTTGGCGACGTTTGGGATTGGCGTGGGGATCGGATCGATCTTGGCCGGCAAACTCTCTCATGCCAAAGTCGAAGTCGGGCATATCCCTCTGGGTGCCATTGCCTTGACGCTGGGGCTGCTTGCATTGGGGACGCTGACCCCGGGGTTGACGGGAGTCTTACTGGGGATGGGCTGGTTGGGGCTCGCCAGCGGATTCATCGTGGTGCCGATTAACGCCCTGATTCAATGGCGTGCGCCTGAGGACCGACGAGGCGCCGTGATCGCGTTCAGCAACGTCTTTGTGTTTGGCGGCGTGCTGGTCGGGTCCCTCGGTGCCGGGGCGTTGTCGTGGGTCGGTCTCGATACGAGCGGCATCCTGCTGGCCGCCGGGGTGGCGGCGGCGGCGTTGACGGCCTGGGCCGTGTGGATCATGCCCGAAACCTTCATCCGCATGACGTTGTTTCTGTTCACGCATACGTTCTATCGTCTTCAGGTTGTCGGCCGGGAGCACGTGCCCGAGCAGGGAGGCGCGTTATTGCTGCCGAACCACGTGTCGTTCGTGGACGGGCTGTTCTTGTTGGCCAGCGTGGATCGTTCGATTCGATTCGTCGTGGATCGTCAATACTATGAGACGCCTTTGCTTCGTTGGGCGGCACGCGTCATGGGTGCCGTTCCCATTGTTGCGAACGGGTCGCCGCGGGACGTCCTCCGCTCCCTCCGCGAGGCGGGTCGCCGGCTGGACGCCGGCGAACTGGTCTGCCTCTTTCCCGAAGGGCAGATCACGCGCACGGGGGGCCTGTTGTCGTTTCGCCGGGGATTCGAGCGCATCTTGAAGGGCCGGGAGACTCCCGTCATTCCCGTTCACCTTGATCGCGTATGGGGGAGCGTCTTCAGTTTTATCGGTGGAAAATTTTTTGCGAAGTGGCCGGAACGCGTTCCCTATCCCGTGACCATTTCCTATGGGGCGCCGATGGCGTCAACTGCCACGGCGACCGCGGTGCGAGAGCGGGTCCAGGAATTGGGCCAGGAGGCGTGGCTCGCCCGTGTCCCCTCACGGTCTCCGCTGCACCACTCTTTTGTTCGAGCCGTGCGTCGCCACCCGTGGCGATTGGCGTTTGCGGATCTCACGCGGCCAACCGTCACCTGTCTGGGATCGTTGGTCGGGGCCATTGCCTTGGCTCGCGCCCTGCGGAGTTACTGGGGAAATCAGCACACCGTGGGCATCCTGTTGCCGCCAAGCGTCGGCGGCGTCCTCGTGAATCTGGCGGCCACGCTGTCCGGGCGGACGACCGTGAACCTGAATTACACGGCCGGCCGCGGCAGCATGGAGTCCGCGGCGAAGCAGGCCGGCGTCGACACGATCGTCACGAGTCGGATGTTTCTTGAGAAAGCGAACCTGGAAATTCCCGAGGGAATCAAACTTCTCTGGATCGACAACGTTCGGGACACCATCGGGACGGCGGCGCGGGTTTCGGCGTTGCTGCTGGCCGCGTTTGCCCCCCTCGCGTTCATCGAACGCTATATCGGTGCCGTCTGCCGTCCGAACGTGAACGATGTGGCCACGATTATTTTCAGCAGTGGGAGTACGGGGGAGCCCAAGGGCGTGAAGCTGAGCCACGCGAATATTGATGCCAACGTCGAAGCCGTCGCGCAGGTCTTTCATCTGGGACCTCGTGATCGGGTGCTGGGGATTCTTCCGTTTTTTCATTCCTTCGGATATTTCGCGACGATCTGGTTGGCCGTCCGCCACGGCGTCGGCGTGGTCTATCATCCTACGCCGTTGGATGCCGCGGCCATTGGAGAATTGATTCACGGGCGGCGGGTCACCGTGCTCATTGCGACCCCCACGTTTTTGCAACTGTACCTCCGGCGATGCACGCCGGAGCAGTTCGGATCGATTCGCGTCGTCCTGACCGGTGCCGAAAAACTTTCGGATCGGCTCGCGCAAGCCTTTGAGGAGAAATTCGGTATTCGTCCCATTGAAGGCTACGGCGTCACCGAGTGCTCACCGGTGATTTCCGTCAACTGCCCGGACTTTCGGGCCGCGGGCTTTTACCAACCGGCTTCGCGCCGAGGGACCGTCGGGCAGCCGCTGCCTGGCGTGTCGGTACGCGTCGTCGACCCCGAGTCTTTTGAATCGCTTCCCGTCGGGACGGCCGGTATGCTGTTGGTGAAAGGGCCGAACGTGATGCAAGGATACCTGGGCCGCGACGATCTCACGGCCGACGTGATGCGTGAGGGATGGTACGTGACGGGTGATATCGCGAGGCTTGATGAGGACGGGTTTATCACGATCGTGGACCGGTTGTCGCGGTTTGCCAAAATCGGGGGAGAGATGGTGCCGCACGGAACCATTGAAGAAGCCCTGCATCAGGCGGCCGGCGCGGAGACGCAAACTTTTGCCGTGACGTCGATCCCGGATGAAAAGAAAGGGGAACAACTGGCGGTGCTCCACACGGTCAATGACGACGCCATTCCCGCCCTGTTGGAAAAAGTCGCAGCCGGCGGGATGTCGAATTTGTTCCTTCCCCGAAAAGATGCCTTTATCAAGGTTGACCACGTTCCCGTGCTCGGAACGGGAAAGTTGGACCTCCGTGCCCTGAAACGAATCGCAATGGAGACGTTGGGAAAACGCTGAGCGCCGTCACGTGTTCCGTCATTTTTGCCCCCAACCCCACCGCCATGCCCACAGTGGCCAGTGACCAGATAACAGTGGCCAGGCCCGCCGCCATGCCCGGCTGGCCCCGCCCCGTCATGCCCGCCGGCTCCTCTCTGTCATGCCTGCCGGCTCCCCTCTGTCATACCCGCCGGCCCCCCTCTGTCATGCCCGCTGGCTTCTCTCTGTCATACCCGCCGGCTCCTCTCTGTCATGCCCACCGGCCCTTCTCTGTCATGCCCACCGGCCCCCCTCTGTCTACCCGCCGGCTCCTCTCTGTCATGCCCGCCGGCCCCTTCTCTGTCATACCCGCCGGCCCTTCTCTGTCATGCCCGTAGGCCCCCCTCTGTCATGCCCGCAGTTTTTAGCGGGAATCCAGTCAAAACAGTCTTTCCCCAGGGTTCAATCAGGGAATCATATTCCTTTGACAAGGCGAGCATGACCTCCGAGTAGTTGTCGGACGCCCCATGAAGAAAAAGTCCGGCAAGAAAAACTCTGGATTCCCGATTACGAACGTCGGGAATGACAGGAGGGGGTTTTTTGTCGGGAATGACAGGAGATCTTTTGTTGGGAATAACAGAAGGGGTTCTTTTCATATGGGAGAGAGGGATGCTGATGACGTGCGTGATGAGAACCATGAGGCAACCGGCTTTTTCCAGCGAATGGCCATAATCCCGCCGGCTCCCTTCCCGTTACTCCTGCAGGGGCCCCTCTCTGTCATTCCTGCCGGCCCCTCTCTGTCATACCCGCCGGCCCCCTTCTGTCATGCCCGCCGGCCCCTCTCTGTCATGCCCGCCGGCCCCTCTCTATCATGCCCGCTGGCCCCCCTCTGTTATGCCCGCCGGCTCCTCTCTGTCATGCCCGCCGGCTCCTCTCTGTCATGCCCGCCGGCCCCTCTTTGTCATGCCGCCGGCCCTTCTCTGTCATACTCGCCGGCCCTTCTCTGTCATGCCCGTAGGCCCCCCTCTGTCATTCCCGCAGTTTTTAGCGGGAATCCAGTCAAAACAGTCTTTCTCCAGGGTTCAACCAGGGAGTCATATTCCTTTGACAAGGCGAGCATGACCGCCGAGTAGTTGTCGGACGCCCAATGAAGAAAAAGTCTGGCAATGAACAACTCTGGATTCCCGATTACAAACGTCGGGAATGACAGAGAGAGGTCGCTGGCAAGGAGTATTCATATGTGGGCACTCTGGATTCCCGATTACGAACGTCGGGAATGACAGGAGGGGGTTTTTTGTCGGGAATGACAGGAGATCTTTTGTTGGGAATAACAGAAGGGGTTCTTTTCATATGGGAGAGAGGGGTGCTGATGACGTGCGTGATGAGAACCATGAGGCAACCGGCTTTTTTCCGGCGAATGGCCATAATCCCGCAGGCCCTCTTCCCGTTACTCCTGCAGGTGCCCCTCCCTGTCATGCCCGCCGGCTCCTCCCTGTCATGCCCGCCGGCTCCTCTCTGTCATGCCCGCCGGCTCCTCTCTGTCATGCCCGCCGGCCCCTCTTTGTCATGCCGCCGGCCCTTCCCTGTCATGCCTGCCGGCCCTTCTCTGTCATGCCTGCCGGCCCTTCTCTATCATGCCCGTAGGCCCCCCTCTGTCATTCCCGCAGTTTTTAGCGGGAATCCAGTCAAAACAGTCTTTCTCCAGGGTTCAACCAGGGAGTCATATTCCTTTGACAAGGCGAGCATGACCGCCGAGTAGTTGTCGGACGCCCAATGAAGAAAAAGTCCGGCAAGGAACAACTCTGGATTCCCGATTACAAACGTCGGGAATGACAGGAGGGGGGCTTTGGTCGGGAATGACAGGAGATCTTTTGTTGGGAATAACAGAAGGGGTTCTTTTCGTATGGGAGAGAGGGGTGCTGATGACGTGCGTGATGAGAACCATGAGGCAACCGGCTTTTTCCAGCGAATGGCCAAATCCCGCAGGCCCTCTTCCCGTTACTCCTGCAGGTGCCCTTCCCTGTCATACTCGCCGGCCCCTCCCTGTCATGCCTGCCGGCCCCTCTGTCATGCCCGTAGGTCCCCCTCTGTCATGCCCGCAGTTTTTAGCGGGAATCCAGAGTTAAATTTGTGAGCGTGTTTCCGTTTGTGGTAGTCACTGTCATGCCCGGCCAGCCCCCCGTCATTCCCGCGGCATCCGGTCATTCCCGCAGGTGTAAGCGGGAATCTAGAAGGAGAGGGGAGGCATCAGGATCACCGGTCCGTAGGTGCCGACCCCACTTGACCTCGTGGCGGACGGGAAAAGACGTCGGCTTTCGCCGGAACGACGGAAAGGATCGGAGAACCGCGTGAAGATCCGGAACGGCAATGGGCCCTGGAATGCTTCTCGGAAGATCAGGGCAACGCCGCCATCAGGTGACCCGTCGCCTTCTTCAAAAATCATTGATTGTCACGTCCACCTTGCGGCACTGTCGGAAGGTACTAATGGGTGCTACGTGTCCCGGAAAATGTTGACCGGTCCGTTGTTTCGATACCTGACGTGGAAGCATGGGCTGGACGTGAAGCATCCGCGTCAAGCGAATCAGCAGTACGTCAATAATTTGCTGAAGGAACTCCGACGACCCGCGTTCGTCGGGAAGGTCGTGCTGCTGGGGATGGATGGAGTCTATGACGCCAGTGGAACAATGGATCAATCAGCGACCCATTTTCTGGTCGGCAATGATTACGTCCTGCACACGGCTCGGGCGTATCCCGATGAATTCTTGCCCGGCGTGTCGATCAACCCGCAACGACGTGACGCCGTTGAGGAACTCCACCGGTGCGCGGATCTTGGCGCAACCCTGGTCAAAGTGCTGCCGAATACTCAGCAGTTTGACCCGGCCGCCGCGCGATACACGGCGTTCTATCGGGCGATGGCCCAACGGCGGATCCCGCTGCTGAGCCACGTGGGATATGAATGGAGTCTGATCGGCAAGGATCAATCCCTGGGGAATCCCGACCGGCTTCGCGTGGCGTTGGACGAAGGCGTGACGGTGATTGCCGCCCACGCGTGCAGTTCCGGGTTGATGTTCCACGAAAAATTTCATTCCACGTTGCTGTCCCTTGCCGGAACGTATCCACGCTTCTATGCCGATATTTCCGCGCTGACGCTTCCCAATCGCTTGAACATGCTCCTGCTCTTACGCAATCACCCGGAAGTCCATGACCGCCTGTTGTTCGGGACTGATTATCCGCTGTCAGTTTTTCACCTGCCCGTCTGGGGCAGGATCACGCGACGCGCGTTGTTTGACATTGTGAACACGGACAATCGGTTTGATAAACACTTCAAGATTTGTCGGTCATTAGGCATTCACTTCCGCTCGTTTGGTCAGATTGTTCGGGACTGATATTCATGGGAAATCATGGGTAACTTACCCCCCCCCCCCCCCCTCATCTATTTCGGACTTTTTCCGAAAGATGGCGATGCCGTCCTGCATGGGCAGGGGTTGAAAGGAATGCCAGAAAATATTCGGCCGTTGCGTTGGATAGTAATGCACGTCCGGTTGTGCGACGAGGTCGTACAGAGGGCTGAGGTGCTCCCGATACGCATTCAACATTCGCCCGAAGACAACGATCCAGTCAGGCGTGCATTCGTCGACGTACAGGAAAGTCCCCAACGTCTCCACCGTGGCGCGCGGCAGAGGAGTATCGTCATTGAGTATGCCGCAGAACAGGACGAGATGACCCACGCGCACGGTCAGGGCTTCACTGTCGAACGAGTTGGTCACGTACACAAGATCGTCTTGTTCTGCGTTTTCCAGCAGATAGTCTGAAACGGTTTGCAGTGCGTCGCGGTACGGTCGGTGAATCTCATTGATAAACTGGAATGGATGGAATCCTAAGATTCGCTCCCCGGACCACGCTAAGACGGGGTTAAAAGGGTACGTCCCCGCGTTGGTCAACAACAGAACCGCCACGACTGCTCCGCCCGCGAGTTTCGAATAACGGTACACCCATTCGGTAAACAGTCCCTTCATCGCCAGCAGCAACGGCAGCGCCGGCACGTAGTAGCGCAAGTCCAGGTTCGTGTCCGCGGCCCAGATCGGTTGTGGTGAGAACAGCGCGCTGAACAGCGCAAACAGCGTGCCCGTCAGGATGAGGGTGCTCACTGCGGGCACGGGGAGGGGGGATTGACCCGCGGGAAAATTTCCTGCACTTCCGTTTGTCCGACTCGGCTTTGAATTCCCGGCCGGCCGGTTATTCCGATTGCGTCGGACGTGAACGAGCAACAACGTTCCGGCAAACCACAGGAAGACTGGCCATGAGATCCAGTCCGCACGGAACAGATCATGGAAGGCAAACCAGATTTGGAAAAGAGGCAGGGGGAGGGTTCCGTGATAGTCGCTGGGGTCCTTGCTGATAAACGATTCAGCGAAGCCCCGGTCGCCACCAATCAACCCTATGAAAGTCAGGTACGCAAGGCCGGCGGCACCAACAATCGACCCACACCCGGCAAAGGCCATCCACTCCCGTCCTGAAGTCTCGCGTGCCCGAAACAGCACGTGTATGGCGGCCAGCGACAGCATGGTTGCCGTGCCGACGGCGTAGTGGTTGAAGAACGCCAGCGTGGCGACCAGGGTCAGTGCGGCAAGATCGAGCGGCCTCCTGGTTTGCCAGTACCGTTCATAGAGATAGATGGCGGCCATCATGCCCAACACCGTCACGCTGTAGTAGCGCGCTTGGCGGAACCACAGCAGGAGCTGCGCCGACCAAGCGGCAAACAGGAATATGAAGAACATCAGCCGCGGGCTAGCCGACAGGTGCCGGCGTAAGATCAGATAAAACACCCCTAGCGCGAGTATTCCGGCCACGGCGTGCATGATGCGCGCGCCGGTTTCGTTCACGCCGAACATCGCGAATCCCGCCGCCGTCAGGACGTATTGCAGCGGTGGCGCCTTGTCCCGTAACTCGTCGTTGAGCGCGCCTCCATTGTAGCCGTCCACCAGGTTCCGACCGTCCCAACCGACGATGTCACCTTGTTCCAACAGGTTTTTACCCACATGGGCTACGACGGCTTCGTCGTACCAAAGGGCGGCGTAGTTCAGGTTGATCAGACAGAGGTAGACCGCGGTCAGGAACACGCACAACGAAGCCGCGTGGTACGGGTTGGCACGGACCCGTTCAAAAAACGTTGACGACCACATGAATGGTGATACGTTCCCTCAATCGGTGAGACGTTGCCGCTAGCCGGTCAGGAAGACCGTTCCCACGGCAATCAGAGCCAGGGCGATCGCGAGACATCCGGCAATGAGCGCCTTCCGGGCGATACGGTAAACCAGTTCACACTGCCTGGTCAGAGACTCAAGCATCTCCAGTTGGTGATCCAGTTTTCGTTCCACGTCCAGAAAACGTTCTTGCCGTTGTTCGCCGTGTGAAGCAGTCTGATTGGGTTGCTGCTTGAGAGTGGTCACGGTTTTCACCACGTCGGGAAGACTCGGACCAACCACGTTGAACAGAAATTTTACAAGAGGCCAAAGTATGGGCATCAGTACACGTCTCCTTCCTTCGTCGGGACGAATCCGCAAATTACACGAATAAACGGAGACGTGCAATAAACTCCCGCTCATCCGCTTCAGTTGTCACGTCTCCGTCCAAACGGGCATCCAAGAGGCGGTCCAACGAAAAGAGCCCATTCTGTCATTCCCGACAAAAGAACCCCCTCTGTCATTCCCGACACCCCTCCTGTCATTCCCGCGGTTCCCCTTCTGTCATTCCCGACGTTGGTAATCGGGAATCCATGGTCTTTTCTTGCTGGATGTTTCCTTCATTGACCGTCCGACACCACGGCGCTCGCCACTCGGTGGTCATGCTCGCCTTGCCCGAAGGGGTATGACTCCCGATTGACTCCTGGAGCAAGACTGTTTTGACTGGATTCCCGCTAAAACCTGCGGGAATGACAGAGGGGGCCTGCGGGCATGACAGGGAGGGGGCATGC
Organism: Nitrospirales bacterium; assembly: GCA_965212625.1. Taxonomy (GTDB): domain Bacteria; phylum Nitrospirota; class Nitrospiria; order Nitrospirales; family UBA8639; genus Bin75. Next base: position 21,242 of record OZ243124.1, read on the forward strand.
AGGCATGACAGAGAGGGGGCCTGCGGGCATGACAGAGAGGGGCCTGCGGGCAACAGGGAGGGGGCGGCGGGCATGACGGGAAGGGGATGTGCGGGATTATGTCCATTCGGCGGAACAAAGCCCGGTTGCCTCATGGTTCTCATTAAGCACGTCACCAGCCCCCTTCTGTCATTCCCGACGTTGGTAATCGGGAATCCATGGTCTTTTCTTGCTGGACTTTGCCTTCATGGACCGTCCGACACCACGGTGCTCGCCACTCGGTGGTCATGCTCGCCTTGCCGAAGGGGTATGCCTCCCGATTGAGCCTTGGAGCAAGACTGTTTTGACTGGATTCCCGCTAAAACCTGCGGGAATGACAGAGGGGGACTGCGGGCATGACAGAGAGGTGCCTGCGGGCAACAGGGAGGGGGCGGCGGGCATGACGGGGAAGGGGCGGTGGGCATGACGGGAAGGGGACGTGCGGGATTATGTCCATTCGGCGGAACAAAGCCGGTTGCCTCATGGTTCTCATTAAGCACGTCACCAGCCCCCTTCTGTCATTCCCGACGTTTGTAATCGGGAATCCATGGTCTTTTCTTGCTGGACTTTGCCTTCATGGACCGTCCGACACCACGGTGCTCGCCACTCGGTGGTCATGCTCGCCTTGCTGAAGGGGTATGCCTCCCGATTGAGCCTTGGAGCAAGACTGTTTTGACTGGATTCCCGCTAAAACCTGCGGGAATGACAGAGGGGGACTGCGGGCATGACAGAGAGGTGCCTGCGGGCATGACGGGGAGGAGGCGGCGGGCATAACGGGGAGGGGCGGCGGGCATGACGGGGAGGGGCGGCGGGCATGACGGGGAGGGGCGGCGGGTATGACGGGGAGGGGCGGCGGGTATGACGGGAAGGGGATGTGCGGGATTATGTCCATTTGGCGGAACAAAGCCGGTTGCCTCATGGTTCTCATTAAGCACGTCACCAGCCCCTTCTGTCATTCCCGACGTTCGTAATCGGGAATCCAGAGCCTGATGAGACCGGTGCCCGATTGGTTGACGTGTTATTCCCGACACCCCTTCTGTCATTCCCGACGTTTGTAATCGGGAATCCATGGTCTTTTCTTGCTGGATGTTTCCTTCATTGACCGTCCGACACCATGGCGCTCGCCACTCGGCGGTGATCGCCTTGCCCGAAGGGGTATGCCTCCCGATTGAGCCTTGGAGCAAGACTGTTTTGACTGGATTCCCGCTAAAAACTGCGGGAATGACAGAGGTGCCTGCGGGCATGACAGAGAGGGCCTGCGGGCATGACAGAGAGGGCCTGCGGGCATGACAGAGAGGGCCTGCGGGCATGACAGAGAGGGACCTGCGGGCATGACAGAGAGGGGCCTGCGGGCATGACAGAGAGGTGCCTGCGGGAATGACAGAGGGGGCCTGCGGGAATGCCAGAGGGGTGCAGCGGGAATGCCAGAAGGGTCCCCCATATACCTATTGGTAGACGGGGCCCGGTTTCAGTCTCATGGCTTTCAGGTCGTTTCAGTTCGGCGTCGGCGTCGTGCGTCCGGCGGCGGTGAAGAGGTTTGCGATCTTTCGTTTTCCGGATTGCGACGGGACTTTGGCCATAAGAAAAAGCAGCGTCTCGTCCGGGAGAGCACCGAGTAAACGGAAGACCTCCGATGGTCTGGTTCGTTGATTCAGGGTCCGAAGCAGCCGAGAGCGTTCTTGAATGACCCACGACATTGGTCCGGTCTGCCGACGAGGAAGCGTGAATCGGGACAGGGCTTCTTGCGCGGCCGGCGTGGGCAGGGAATCCATAAGGGCGAGGACGTAGACGGCCCATTGACGGACGGGGCGGTCCATGGCGAGCCGGTCATGCCGAGTGAGGGTTTCTTCGACGTCGTTCATCAGCCCGGCAAGTCCCGAAGACCATTTCAACGTGGGATGAATGCAGCGAAGGAGATCGAACTCTGCCAGTCTGGTGAGGATCGTTCGCGGTTGACGTTCCGACAGCAAGAGGATCAGTTCCCTTGAGAGTCGAGCGGGAGAGAGGCGTTGAACGAGTCCCATCAATGCCGCTTCCTTCATCAGGGTCTCGGTTTCCGCGTCCAGGCAGAATCCTAATCGTTGCTCGAACCGGACGGCTCGAAAGACGCGGGTCGGGTCTTCGATGAAACTGAGGGGGTGCAGCACGCGAATGGATTTGTTCTGAAGGTCTCGTCGGCCTCCGTAGTCGTCCGTGATTTCGCCAAAACGAGGGGCGTTGAGGCTGATGGCCAGGGTGTTGATGGTGAAATCCCGTCGAGAGAGGTCTTCCCTGATGGAACCCTTTCTGACGGTGGGAAGGGCCGCGGGAGAGTCGTAAGACTCGGTTCGTGCCGTGGCGACGTCGACTTTGAATCCGTCTTCCAACGTGACGACGGCCGTCCCGAACCGTTCATGGACGGTCACGCGGGCGTGACGTGTGCGGGCAAGGGTTCGCGCAAAGGCGATGCCGTTGCCTTCGATGACCAGGTCCACGTCAAGGTTCGTGACGCCGAGCAGCAGGTCTCTGACGAACCCTCCGACGACGTACACGCGGACGCGGTGCTGATCAGCCAGTTCGCCGGCCTCGTGTAGGAGAGAGAAAAGCGGTGCGGGCACTCGATCCTTCACGTTCTTCTCAGTGCCGCCGTTGGTTCAACGTGAACGCGTGATAGAGACTCGGGACGTCGTGGGACCACTCACGCAGAATGATTGACGCCCCCAGGCCTTCCAGATTGGTCAGAATCCCCAGCGTCACTGCTCCGATAAATCCGACTCCCGTGAAATCGAAGACCAGAATTTCCGTAAATCCCAGCACGAGACAAATCCCCCAGGCTTTGGCGCTCCACATGTGATACGCCGCCGACCGGCCGAATTTGATCCGATCAAACACGTGCCGTCCTATCTCCAACAGAAAAAAGCAGGTCAAAGGCAACCAGAAGGGCATGAGGAGTTGATGATGTTTCAGGACGGCGACGGTGAAGACGCCCGCGTAGAAAATCGTGTCCGCCGTGCTGTCCAGAGAACGCAACGTCTCCGTCGCGACGCCTAATTTTCTTGCCAGTATTCCGTCGAAGACGTCGGAGCAGAACCCGATTCCCAAGACGACGCCGTACCAGCAGGATTCGATGTTGAAGCCGTACATGATGAGCAGTACGGGCGCCAACAGAATTCGGAGGCCTATCAGATACAATGGAATTCGGAGGACCACGACGCCGTCATTCCCGAGATCCCAACGCTCGGTCCAGGTTGAACGCGGCACTGATTAAGGCCAAGTGGGTAAATGCCTGTGGAAAGTTGCCGAGCCCCTCTCCGTGATGTCCGGTTTCTTCGGCGTAGAGGCCGAGATGGTTGGCGTAGCCGAGCATTTGTTCAAACATGAGCCGGGCTTGATCGAGGCGCGCGTGGTCCGCGCGTCCGGCTCGCGTGAGCGCTTCGACCAGCCAGAAGGTGCAGATGTTGAAGGTCCCCTCTTCACCCTCAAGCCCATCCGCGGTTTCGTTGACGTTATAGCGATAGACCAGGGCGTTGGCGATCAAGCCGCCTTGTTCAGGCGGCCGGTTGATGGCGTCCAGCGTGCTGAGCATCCGGGGGTCCGTGGGCGAGACAAAAAAGACGAGCGGCATCATGAGATTGGCGGCGTCCAACGTGTCGCTTTCATAGCGCTGCACGAAGGCGCGCCGCCGTTCGTTCCACCCCTTGGTCATGATTTCTTCATAAATCTGGTCCCGCACGTGCAGCCAACGACCTCGGTCGGCCGGGAAGGATCGTTTATCGGCCAACCGCAATCCTCGGTCCAGAGCCACCCAACACATCAATTTGGAATAGAGAAAATGTTGTGATCCTCCGCGCACCTCCCACACCCCGTCGTCCGGGCGTTGCCAGTTATCGCAGACCCAATTGACCAGACGACGAAGATGTTTCCAGAGGTCATAGGAAATCGGCGTGCCGTATTTGTTGTAGAGATACACCGAATCCAGGAGTTCGCCGTAGATGTCGAGCTGTAATTGGGCATAGGCGTGGTTCCCTACGCGGACGGGGCGTGATTGCTTGTACCCTTCAAGGTGAAGCAGGCTTTCTTCCGGTAACTCATGGCGACCGTCGATGCCGTACATGACTTGCAACGATCCGTCAGCCTTCAGCTCACGGCATCGTGCTTCCAGCCACTGCATGAATTGTTCCGCCTCATCAATGAAGCCGATGCGGAGCAGGGCGTACAGCGTAAACGCCGCGTCGCGGATCCACGTGTATCGATAATCCCAGTTGCGATAGCCGCCGACGTCTTCGGGCAGACTACAGGTCGGGGCCGCCACGATGGCTCCCGTGGGTTCAAACGTCAGGAGTTTGAGCGTAAGGGCGGAACGCTGAACCATCTCACGCCAGCGGCCGCGGTACGTACACTGCGTCAACCAACGGCGCCAATAGTCCACCGTGTGGCGAAAGAGGGTGTCTGCCTGGTCGTGTGAGATGGTCAGACGGGAGTCGTGCTCACGGGTGACGGCTTGAAGCGAAAAACTGAGTTCATGCCCTTCCTGAAGTGCAAATTCTGCAATGACGCCCCCGTCCCGTCGCTGCAACGGAATCGTTGAGCCTAATCCAAGGGTCAAGTCGTCCGCCTCAAACCGTGCGCCGCGAGCGGTCAAGGTCGTGTCGTGAGAGCCGCGGGCGTAATCGAAAGCGGGATAACATTCCAGCCTGAACGTGAGCGTGCCGCGAATAGCCTGGACGCGACGTATGATCCCGTGATACCCCAATTCCGTCTCCTTCAGGCCCACGGGCATGAAATCCACGACTTGCCCGACGCCCTGAGCCGAAAGAAACCGAGTGACGAGCACGTTGGTATCAGGCCAATAAAATTGTTTGTGGGTCACGTTCTTGCCTTGCGGGGCAATCTTGAACCACCCGCCTTTGTGCTCATCCAGAATGGCGGCAAACACGCTGGGAGAGTCGAAATGAGGAAAGCAAAACCAGTCGATGGAGCCGTTCATGCCGACTAACGCACTGGTACGCATGTTGCCGATCAGGCCGTAATTTTCAATTGGTTGATAAGGCATACGTTCGGAGTCTAGCATTAACGTGCTCTCGTGCCCAATGGTTTTGAGCAGAAAACCTGATTTCCCGTTCGGTGCGTTTCAGTCCCGTTTCGACGATTGACGGGTTGACGTCAATGGAGTACGGGGCGATAAACAATTCCGGATCGGCAACGTGAGACGTATGAAGCCGCACACGGCGCAATCAACGCCGCTGAAGGAAAAAACGGATACGGTCGTGCCGCCGACGCGAGCCAAAGACCCGCCGACGCGCCGAGCCTTTTTGGTCGGGGCCACGTCGGTTGTCGGGGCCGCGGCGGCTCACGTCTTGCTCATCCCGTTTCTGGGCACCGCGGCGGACGTACACGACGACCCGACGCGCGTACCCGGTGCTCCGGCTACGGAGTATGGTCAACGCTCCTCATTCGAACGTGCCCGGCGGTTGACCGGGTCCCAGCGGTCGCGAACGCCTTTGCACGCGTTGCACGGCGTCGTCACGCCGTCTGCCTTGCATTTTGAACGCCATCACAATGGCGTGCCGCGGATCGATCCTTCGCGGCACCGCCTCTTGGTCCATGGCCTCGTTGAGCAGCCCCTGATGTTCACGATGGATGAGTTGAAACGGCTGCCCGCCGTGTCCCGTCTTGCCTTTCTCGAATGCTCCGGGAATTCCGGTCAAGAGTGGAAAGAGCCTCGGGGAACGTCCGCTCAAGAGATTCACGGACTTACGAGCACCAGTGAATGGACCGGAGTTCAGCTTTCGACGGTGTTGGGAGAAACGGGCCGCCGCGACGCCGCGACGTGGATGCTGGCCGAAGGCAGCGACGCGGCCGCCATGACGCGAAGCGTGCCGTTGGATCGGGTCCGGGATGAAGCGTTGTTGTGTTATGCTCAGAACGGCGAACCTCTCCGTCCGGAGCAGGGCTACCCGCTTCGGTTGTTGATACCCGGCTGGGAGGGGAATACGTGCGTCAAATGGTTACGACGACTGAAACTCACGTCTGGGCCGGTGATGACTCGTGAAGAAACGTCGAAGTATACCGACTTGATGCCGGATGGGACCGCGCGTCAATTCACCTTCGAGATGGAGGCGAAATCCGTGATCACGAGTCCTTCCGGTGGGCAACGATTACAAGGGCCCGGCTTCGTTGAAATCAGGGGATTGGCGTGGAGCGGTCGGGGACGAGTCGAACGAGTGGAGGTGAGCGTTGACGGCGGACAACGTTGGCAAGCGGCTGCGTTGCAGGCGCCGGTTCTCCCTCAGTGCCACACGCGCTTCCGCGTGGCGTGGCAGTGGACCGGCCGGCCGGCCGTGCTTCAAAGTCGCTGCATCGATGAGACTGGGTATCGACAACCGACGCGTGAAGAGTTGGTCGCCGTTCGCGGCACGAATTCCTATTATCACTATAACGCCGTTCAAAGCTGGAAGATTGACGAAGACGGACGAGTGTCCAACGTTCAGGTGTGATGATGGTGCAACGGCAATCGCGTGTTCTTTTCTTGCTGCTGGCGTTCGTCGTGGTGACGGGTGCCGCGACTGATTCGTGGGGGCGATCCGACCGTGATGCGTTTCATCTGGGTCGGCCTCCCACGGCTGAGGAAGTGCGGGCCTGGAATATCGACGTGGCGCCGGACGGTCAAGGATTGCCGGCCGGCCGCGGCAGCGTCGAAGACGGAGCGAAGGTCTATGAGGAATTCTGCGTGCATTGTCACGGCGCGACCGGCGTGGAAGGTCCCATGCCTAAACTCGTCGGTGGGCAGGGCACGTTGACCACCGATCATCCCGTCAAAACGATCGGCAGTTATTGGTCGTATGCCACGACGCTCTATGATTACGTGTATCGCACGATGCCGTTCAGTGCGCCGCAGTCGCTCAGCCCTGACCATGTTTACGCGGTGGTCGCGTGGCTGTTGTTTCGCAACGGGTTGATTGACGAAGATTTCGTGCTGACGCGGGAGACGCTGCCTTCCGTTCGTATGCCGTACCATGGGTACGTGACCGATCCCCGTCCCGACGTGGTGCCCGCTTCTCAGAAGACGTCGTCCTCGCTTGGCGACGTTCATTTTCCCACCTCGGGTTCCCTGATGGCCCAACGACCTTTTCTTCGGGGAGCCTTGTTGCTGCACAACTTTGAATATGACGACGCGCGGGCCGCGTTTCAACGGGCTCAGAAGGTTGACCCTGATTTTGCCATGGCCTATTGGGGAGAGGCCATGACCATGAACCATCCCCTGTGGGGTGAGGAAGACCTTCAACAGGCTCGGGATATTTTACGACGACTGGCTCCCACGTCAGCCGAGCGGATGGCCAAAGCGCCGACCGAACGGGAACGAGGGTATCTCCGAGCCGTTGAGGCATTGTACGGAGAGGGAGAGAAGCACCGGCGCGACCTGCGGTACATGGCCGCCATGCGAGCCCTTGCCGAACGGTTTCCCCAGGACGAGAACGCCCAGACCTGGTACGCGTTGTCCATGTTGGGCGCCGCACGAGGCAACCGGGAGGACGGACGGTATCGTGAGGCGGCTGCCATTGCCCAACGGGTGTTTAAGGCCAATCCTCGTCATCCCGGAGCCGCTCATTATCTTATTCACGCGCTGGATGATCCGGCCCATGCCGCCCTGGCCTTGAATGCGGCGCGGGCCTACGCCGAGATTGCCCCGGCGGCTCCTCACGCTCAGCACATGCCTTCGCACGTTTTTATGGCGTTGGGCATGTGGGACGACGTGGTCAAGGCCAATGAAAAAAGTTGGGCGGCAAGTGAAGACCGACGGATTCGCCGCGGCTTGGGCGTTGAGAAGCGTTCCTATCATACCGCGTATTGGCTCATGTACGCGCGGCTTCAGCAGGGGTGCGCGGACGAAGCGAAGGCATGGCTCGCCATGGCGGAGGAAGACGCGCAACGTATGTCGTCGCGGTCCGTTCGCGGGTATCGAGCGGCGATGCGGGCGACGTTTATCGTAGAGGGCCAAGCGTGGGACGTGAGCGGACTCGATCGTGATCGATCGACCCTTCGGTTTTCCGCTGCAACGAGTGAGGTGTTTGCGATCGGGATGAGTGCCGTCCAAACCGGACGAATGGACGTGGCGAATCAATCGCTGGATCAGTTGCGTCAGCGAGTGAGTCGAGCGGCCGATGAGGAATCCGCGAATCACGTCTTGTCGGGAAAGGTCATGGTCCGACAATTAGCCGCCATGATTTTCATTGCGCAGGGGAACGTTGACGACGGGATCTCGCTTTTGCAGGAGGCGGCTTTATTGGAAGATACCATCCCGTACAAATATGGGCCGCCGTTTCCGGTCAAACCTTCTCATGAATTAGTCGGCGAGGTGCTGTTACGTCTGGGGAAACGGGACGCGGCGCACCGTCACTTTACGTTGGCATTGGAGCGAAGGCCTCAACGGGCGTTGTCACTCGCGGGGCTGCGCAAGACAAGGGAACGGTAGGCTGCGTCGAAACTTTTTGGCCGCGTAAGACGCGGCCCTACGGTCCCGGGTTGCGCAAGACAAGGGAAGGGGAGGCGGCGTCGGAAGGCGTCGTCAACCGTTTTCCGTGTCGCGGTTTTTTGATTTTTTGCGTGCAAGCGTCGCGTGAGGCGACGTGCTTCTCACGTACCACTCAATGATGAGATAGATCCCGAAAACCACGATCAAGCCCACCATGATCGTGATCTTCTTTTGCACCGTCACGGCGTCATTGATGTAGCTCGTGACGGCAAAGAATCCAAAAGCCACGCACCACGCAAAAATAATCACGAAGCGAAAAACTTTTTTCATTGCGTTCTCACAAATTCGTTGACAAACATCGTTCCGTTGTCCTGACGGTTGTGACGGCCTCTCCCGTCTCGTATTCTTTATTATTCCCGTCCCCTCTCCGTCATTTCCACCCGAAGAGAGTGCCGAGTGGTCCTTCTGTGATTCCCGCTCCTCTCCGTCATTCCCGCGTTAGTGACCAGTGACCGGTGAACAGTGACCAGTGGTCGGTGACCCGTCCCTCTGCCATTTCCGCAGGCCCCTCCCTGTCATTTCCGCAGGCCCTTCCTTGTCATTCCCGCAGTTTTTAGCGGGAATCCAGTCAAAACAGTCTTTCCCCAGGGTTCAATCAGGGAGCCATATCCCTTCGGCAAGGCGAGCATGACCTCCGAGTCGTGAGATCCACGGTATCGGACGACCAATGAAATAGAAGTCCGGCAAGGAAAAACTCTGGATTCCCGATTACCAACGTCGGGAATGACAGAGAGATAGATCGGGCAAGGAGTGTTCATATGTGGGCACTCTGGATTCCCGATGACTAACGTCGGGAATGACAGAAGGGGCTCTTTTCGTATGGGAGAGGGATGCTGATGAACGGCTTTTTTCCGGCGAATGAACATAATCCCGCAGGCCCCTTCCCCTCATTCCCGCCCCCTCTGTCATTCGCGCTCCCCTCTGATTCGTTGACAAACATCGTTCCGTTGGCCTGACCGTTGTAACGGCCTCTCCGTCTGGTATTCTTTATTACACCAGCCTCTCCGTCATTCCCACGTTAGTGGCCGGTGACCAGTGGTCGGTGGCCGGTCCCTCTGCCATTTCCGCAGGCCCCCCTCTAGTCATTCCCGCAGTTTTTAGCGGGAATCCAGTCAAAACAGTCTTTCCCAGGGTCCAATCAGGGAGCCATATCTCTTCGGCAAGGCGAGCATGACCTCCGAGTAGTGGAGCCACGGTATCGGACGACCAATGAAGGAGAAGTCCGGCAAGGAAAAATTCTGGATTCCCGATTACCAACGTCGGGAATGACAGAGAGACGGATCTGGGAAGGAGTGTTCATATGTGGGCACTCTGGATTCCCGATGGCTAACGTCGGGAATGACAGAAGGGGCTCTTTTCGTATGGAAGAGGGATGCTGATGAACGGCTTTTTTCCGGCGAATGAACATAATCCCGCAGGCCCCTTCCCCTCATTCCCGCCCCCTCTGTCATTCGCGCCTCCCCTCTGTCATTCGCGCTCCCCTCTGTCATTCGCGCCCCCCCTCTGTCATTCGCGCCCCCCCTCTGTCATTCGCGCCCCCCCTCTGTCATTCGCGCCCCCCCTCTGTCATTCCCGCGAAAGCGGGAATCCAGAGAAGCCAGAAGTCCCCGCGGCCACTTCTCTGTCATCCTGAGCGAAGAGAAGGATCTGCCGTTCGCCTTCCTGTCCTTCCCGGGTCCCGTCCTCCCACCAGATTCTTCGCTGCGCTCAGAATGACAACACCAAGCGCATGCGGGTGGTGAAGTTGCCCCGCTCAGAACAAGGAAATTCCTCTTCCTGCTCCGCTCCCCTCTGTCACTCCCGTCCCCCTCCGTCATTCCCGCGCAAGCGGGAAGCTAGACCGCCGTTTCTTCCCCCGGGTGACCCGTTTCCGGGCCATCGGAGTATCAGAACTTCTTCTCGCAGGTGCTGCTTCGTTGCCGTTGCGGGTCGCGTTCGGAACAAATCGATTCTTACCGGCTCGTATCCTCGTGCCTTTGCCACGTCGGCCAGAATCCGTCCCGTGCGGATCATCACTTGCAGATATGACGCCTGGTCTCCTACGACGTAGGCTAGCGTGGCGCCGGGCTTCAGCACGTGCTTCAGCGTCTCAAGATGTCTGGCCATCCCGCCGAAGTAGAGTTTCGTGACCCGGTGATACAGGCGTTCAAATCCTGAGGTTTTCCCGAGTACCGTGCGACGCTCTTCAATTGCACGCGCAAGGGATTCAATTTCTTCATGGTCTTTCACCCAAGCGTCGTCGTCGTCCGTTTTATAGACGCTTCGCGTGTTGGACCGCACGAGCGCTTTTTTCAACGTCCGCAGTTCAGCCGCGTTGCGTACAAAACCCAAGAGGACCGTTTCAAGCCGCGTCGTCCGCGAATAGTCTTTCTCATTGGGATAAGGGGGAGAGGTTATGACGGCATCGACTGATTCCGGTTCAAGTATCCCGGAAACCTGTCGCGCGTCAGCCAGAAACGCCTGAGCCGTTGCGCCGGTTCTTCGGGGAAGCCGTCGCAGGTCTTCCACGACGGCGTTGACGCGAGACAGCCACGCCTCCACGACCGGAGCATCGTCTTTTCTTTTTCTCACGCCGACATCTGGGCCGAAGCGGAGGTTGCTGACGTCATCGACTAACGCTTTGGCCAAGGCCAACCGCTCATGGGCTAAGAATCGTGTATCCCGTTCTTCTTCCAGGACGGTGTTCAGTACCAACGCCTTGTGTAACGGCACCGGACTGATGGAGTTCTTGAGTAGGAGTTTCTCGACTTCCGGGGGAAGCGTCCGCGGGCCGTTTATGGAAGCTGCGGATTTGGAGGAACATGAAGCATCACGAACGTCGCCGGCCCGTAAGCGGCACCACGTTTTGTCGGCGACGCGCCGAGCATGTTCGGCCAACCCATCCGGAGAAGGACTCCAGTCCGTCTTCACGCAACTCGCAAAGTGAGCCATGGGACAGGCTTCGAGGCCGACGCTCGAGATTCCCAACTTCTTGCTCTCCACGATCGTCGTTCCGGTTCCGCAAAATGGATCCAGCACCAGCCCGCCGTGACGGACCCCGAAGTCATTCAGATACTCGCGGACCAGGTGCGGGGGAAAGGAAAGGACGAAACGATACCACCGATGCGCGGCGGCGTCCTCGTGTTGAACTTTGTTGGCGTCCCGATGATGGTATTCGCCAAGAGGCTCGCCGGTCGTCGTTTGTGCTGCCCGCGGCATTATCCGCTCTTTGCGTCCGAGCCGGACCCGACTTTACTCGTTCGTCACGGCCGTCATCCGGGCGTCAAGTTCCTTCGCTTCGTGTTCTCGGTTGGTTTTTCTCAGCAGGGCAGCGTAGTTTTTGAGCGTGCGGACGACCGTCGGGTGCTCCTTGCCCAAGGTTTTTTCGTTGATGGCCAGGGCCCGTGCCAGGAGGGGTTCGGCTTTCGCGTAGTGCTCTTGTGAAAAATAGAGCAGCGCCAGATTGTTGGCGACGTTGGCGATCTTGTGATCCTCGGCGCCGAACGTTTTTTCGTTGATGTCCAGTGCCCGCACCAGTAACGGTTCAGCTTTTTCGAATTGTTCCTGCAGGCGATAGAGTTGAGCCAGATTGGTCAGGCTGGGTACCAATCGCGGATGATCCGGTCCGAAAGACGTTTCATGAACGTCTAACGCCCGCTTCAGCAGCACTTCGGCTTTGCCGAATGCTCCTTGGGCCACGTACAGGAACGCGAGGTTGTTGAGACTGCCGACCAGACCGGGATTGTCGGCCCCCAACGTTTCCGTATTGACGGCAATGGCTCGTTCCAGCAATGGAACGGCTTTCTCGTCGTCTTGTTGCTCATGGTACAGGAGCGCGAGATTGTTCAGATGTTCGATCAACGCGGGGTCGTTGTCGCCAACGGTGTTTTCCATGATGGCAAGAGCCCGGATGAGATGCGCCTCGGCTTGATCGTACCGTTTTTGGGCAGCCAACGCCCCCGCGAGATTTTTAAGATCCAAGGTCAAATCAACGTGGTTCATTCCAAACGCCCGTTCACGAACGTGCAAAGCCCGTTCAAAGAGGGGCAGGGCTTTCTCATAGCGTCGTTGAGTGTAATACAGCGCGGCGAGGTTGCTCAGACTGGCGGCGAAATCCGGATGCTGATCTCCCAGGATGCGTTCATTCAGACTGACGGCCCGCCGTAAGAGCGGTTCGGCTTGAGCATAGTCGCCTCGTGCGTCATACACCCCGGCCAGTTTGGTCAACGCTTGCGGGAGCCGCGGATCCCGTTCGCCGAATCGTTCGGCTTCCGAGAGCGCGGCACGATAGTGTTCTTCGGCTTCTTTGACGCGTCCTTCTTGAAAGAGCCGGTCACCGCGGTCCACGTGTGTGTCCCACGGGGTTTCCGCGTCCCCGCATCCAGTGAGGCCGACGACGCCGGCAAGACACGCCGCAATCACCTTTTGCCACTGACCGTTCGGCACGTCAACGCTCCGTTGCGCGTTTGATGGAATGGCATTGCGTTTGACCGGTGTCCCGCGGGCGCGGGAACCGGTTTGTCTTGATTGTAACGGCGGGAACGCCTTTTGCCAACCGGAGAAACGCGCACGATCAACGGTGAGGGTGATTTACTCGTTCGCTGATGGGAACAGAGCGAGTTGCGCGGACGGGGGTCTGGTGAAGGTCGCGGGAATGGGTTCGTCTTGATCGAATCGCCGAAAACCTTCTTTGCGAAAGAAGACGTCGAATACTTGTTCGATAGCCTGCCACGACGAACCGCGTCCCCGGTGGCGCGCAAAGAATCGTTTTTCTTCCAGCGTGCCGCCTCGGGTTTCTTTCAGTCGGTTGGTGATTTTTTTGATTCGGTGAGGAAAGGCTTCCGCCATGCGTTCCAGGAACACGGGTTGCACGTTGTCGTTGAGTCGTAAGAGCGTATAGGCCGCGTAGGTGGCGCCGGCTTGTCTCGCGTGGTGAAGAATGCGCGGGATATCCTGTTCATTCAATCCCGGGATCACGGGGCCGATCATGACGGCGGTCGGCACGCCGGCGGCGGAGACGGCGGCCAGGGCTTCCAAGCGTCTGGTAACGGAGGGCGTCTGCGGTTCAACCTTTCGCGCCACTGCGTCGTCCGCAAAGGGAATGCTGAAGAAGACTCGAATCCATGCCCGTTCATTGAGACGTTGCAGAAGATCGAGATCTCGTTGAATGAGGGCGGCTTTGGTCACGACGGCGACGGGATTCCGAAATTCGGCACACACGGTTAAGCATGCCCGCGTGAGTGCATACGTGGCTTCCAATGGTTGATAGCAGTCGGTGTTGCCGGAGAAGACCACGCGTTCACCGTTCCATGATGGTCGCAGAAACGCCGTGCGCAGCGCGTCCGCGGCGTTGGGTTTCACGATGAGTTTGGATTCGAAGTCCGTCCCGGCGCCGAATCCCCAATACTGATGAGTCGGTCGGGCATAGCAATAGGCGCAGGCGTGAAAGCATCCGCGATACGGGTTGACGCTCCACCGAAAGGGAAGGTCGGGGCTGTTGTTGTGACTCAGGATGTCTCCCGCGTGCTCCTCAAAGACTTGCGTCGTGACGTGTGGGGCCGATTCGAGGAATTCCCGGTGGGCTGATTCAAAGGGATTCGGGGGATTGGAGATCGGCTTCACGGGTCAGTTCGGCGGGACGTGTGAATCGCGTGACGGTGCCTGATGACGAGCCAGGACCTGCTTGCGCAGCAGCTGGAAATGCTTCGTGAGTTCCGATTCCAGTAACCATCGAAATATCCAGTTCGGGACCCACGTGGAAGGGGCGACCTGAAGGAATAATTGGGCCGCGGTCGATTGTTCCGAAGGCGATTGACTCAAGTCCCACGTCCAATGATACCGCTCAAAGTCGCCGCCCACCAAGGTGGTGGCAAGCCGAAGGGGAACGATCTCGACGGTGTCGGTGATGAGTTCAAGGGTGATCGGCAGATAGTCGGCGGGGACGTGCATGGTGATCCGGGTCCGATTGTCGATACGACGGATGCTTTGAATCACGGGTTTTTTCGGAAACATCTCCGGCCAACGCGGGTAATCGGTCAACACCGCGTAGGTCGTCGTGGGTGGAACGGGAAGGGTCACTCGCGCGTTGACGGTGGCCACGCCGTCGCGATCGATGACGATCCCGTGCGTAAACCACTCGTCATCGGCCGACGAGAATGGGGTGGTCGCGACGGTGACGAAACACCAAAGCGAAAAGATGAACAAGGGAGTGCGCATATCGTCAAGGCGTCGTCACCGCACCTCTGGGACGTGCGACGGAGGCCGCCGGCCGAATACGGAGACGAAAGAGAATCCTGAGTCATACCCTAAGCGTTCGTGATCCGGAAAACAACCTCCGTGGGACTCGTTTGCCTTGCTTGTCCCGTCCCAACCATTGCAGTAGACTTTACGCTTACCATACACGGACGGTTTTCCCGACGATCGGGATCGTTGAGTGCCCCCGTAGCTCAGGTGGATAGAGCAACGGTTTCCTAAACCGCAGGTCGGACGTTCAAATCGTCTCGGGGGCACCAATTTTTGATGGTTGCACAAATGAAGGGACGGGATGGGAAACGTTTTTGCAGAAATCGAATTAAGTAACCCGAGGCAGCCGGATTTGGCTCCCGTGAAAGTCAACGCGTTGGCCGACACCGGTGCCATGACGTTATGCATTCCTGAGCACGTGGCTCTCCAACTCAGCTTAGAGACGGAATCCACGCGGGAAGTTTCAGTTGCAGACGGGAGAGCCGTGACGGTTCCCTACGTCGGCCCATTAAAAGTCGCGTTCGGGAAACGGTTTTGCTACGTCGGTGCTTTAGTGATCGGCGATGAAGTGCTGTTGGGCGCCGTGCCGATGGAAGACATGGATCTGGTCGTCAATCCGAGCCGGAGAGAAGTCACCGTCGATCCCGCCAGCCCGAATATTCCTCATGCCCGGGTGAAAACCCTGACGAGTCGTTCCCGTTGATTGCGCGGGGGGTTCCTCGCGGATGGTGCGAATTGACGCGGCAGCCTCTGGCGTCGCAAACGGAAAGCATCACGTTCTTGTCGTGAGATCAGGGAGTCTGGACCTGATGGGTGGGCTGAACGTCGATTCGTTCGCCGAAGGTGTCAAGGGTGCCGATCCCGAAGTGGGGATGGTCAACCATGGTGGTGTGAGCCATGCGGCGATCCATGGCGTTCTCAAATTCAAACCGGACGCGGAGGGTCTCGTCTGCAAGGACGACGACCTTGACGTCGAGAACGCCGCCCATGCCCGGGTGCCAGGCCATGAGGGTGTAGACGCCCTCCGGAACGTCGGAGATGGTGAAATGGCCCTGGGCATCGGTGACGGCATAATAGGGATTCGTCACGGCGATACCCCACGTTTGCATGAATTCATGGAATTCGCATTCCAGGTAAAAGATGCGTCGTCCCTTTGTGAATGAAATGGTATCGACGAGTGGGTCGCCCGGGAGGTGGTCGTGGGCTTCGGGGCCGCTTCCGGCGTGATAGGGATTCATGCGAAGCGGGCGATGAAACATGACTGCCGATTCAAAGGGAGCGACTTCGTACACCAGGACGTCGTGGATAATGGGGTCCATGTTCACGATGCGGAGGCGCTGATGGTTCCGCACGGCCATGACTGTCGGAGTGAGCACACAGTCGCGGGCTTCTATGGTGGGGGAGGCGTCGGGAAATGCTTTTCCCCGGTCAACGCCTTCCAGCATGACGACGACGTTCTGAAGTCCTCCGTCAGGAGCAACGCGAAACTGATCAACGAGCCGCCACGCGGTGCCGGTGGAAATCCGTCCGCAAAAGACGGGTTCAGGGTAGGTAATGAGATTAAAGGCTTTTGGCGGAGGCGTGGGGCCTTTCACCATGACCGTGCCGGCAACGTGTCCGCCGTGGGTGACCGGATGTTCGGTATAGGCCCAGACCGGAGCAGTCAGAAGGAGAGTGACGACGACGATCAGGGAACTTCTCATGTTCGTATGAAGTCATGGTCGGAGCCGGGACCCCAAGGAGTTGGCGCGGAACGGCCGTTATTTGACGCCGACCCCTAACGAGTCCTTTTTCGGTCGTCCCTGTTTCGGTCCCGTCCGGACCCGGGTATTCAAGGCCGTGTCGTCGGTCAAGTAGAAAAATTGGTCATCCACCGACAATTTGTCCGACCAGGACCGGCATGCGTCACACATCCGGATTTTCCGTCGGTCAGGACTCCAGAACCGTTTTTCGCAATGACAGGCTTTCCCGCACAGACAGTTCACCCAGCCTGCATAGGGAGATTGTTCGGGTTCAGGGTGATCGACCAGTTCACGCGCTTTTTCAACTGCCCGTGCCCACGACCCCCAATGCCGCACAAAAAATTGAACCGAGTACGCCTTCTCTTCCGCGAGATCATATTCCAACTGGGTCAGGTGCGGGCGGCCTTCCTCCCCCATGAATCGCGCCAATTCCTGCAAAGCTTTGTGCCGTTTCCAGGCACTGAGTGGTTCCAGTGAACTTCTGCTTCCACCACCGGTTTTACTTTTTCCCATTGTCTAACCCCTTACCTGCTATCAGCCGCATACGATTCAATTCAAACGTGTTGAATGCGTCGGGAAACGATGCTGTTTTTGTTACTGACGTGGATGGACGTGCCTCACAACGAGGCTTGCGTTCCCACTGGAAAAAGAGAAAAAGCACGTCCCCGAACCATTTCCATGGGCTAACGGTATCCTTCCGCGACGTTGTGATGAGTGATGTAACGGGAATGGGCGTCGTGTGACACCCGATTTCCTCTATCAACGCCGACGTTCACACTCAATCGGACTCATTGAATCAATTGAATCAGACTTATTATAACCACGTTTGTATGAAAAGGTAAGCCCGACTCACAGAAAGAAAATCACGCTGACGACGTGAATTGTAGAAGAATAGCATAAATTTTTGGATAAATAAAGATAGAGAAGATTTTCTTGATGCCTGAAATGGCCTTCCAACGTGGCTTTCCATAAGGTTCTTGAATCTCCACGGGGTGCTGGTGTAACGTCCGACTCTTTATCAGATGCGGTGTACACTACCCGTAGGGCCGCATCTCATGCGGCCAAGTAACTTTTTATCAGATGCGGTGCATACCGGTTGAGAGGAGAGACGAACGTTTTTCAGAAAGGGAAGGGCTTGGTGGCTCATATGGGGAGTTCCATCGATAAAGAAACATTTTCCCAAGCGGATTACACGCTCTTTGCAGAGCGTCTTCAACAAAGTTTAGTGGTGATTCAGGACTTGCTGAGTCGTCCCGGGTTTGGAGACGGATCCAAGACCCTGGGGGCCGAAATGGAATTGTCCATCGTGGACCAGGAAGGACGTGCCTACCCTATTAATCGATCCGTGCTGGCCGGGAACCTTGATGCCTCTTTTCAATTGGAATTGAATCGATTCAACCTCGAATACAATACGTCACCGGTGTCTCTGGCCGGGACGCCTTTCAGTCAGATGGAAGCCGAGTTGACCCAGGCCCTTCACACGCTCAATCAGTTAGCGGGGGCTCAAGGCGGACGGGTGGTGCCGATCGGCATCCTTCCGACCTTGACCGAAGCGGATTTGCAAGCCACGGCCCTGACTGACCACCCTCGGTATCGTGCCCTGTCCGCGGCCCTGCGCACCTTGCGTCATGAGCCGTTTCAAGTGTGCATTGATGGTCCGGACCCTCTCAAGATGACGTGGGACGACGTTACCCTGGAAGGGGCCAACACCTCGTTTCAGGTTCATCTGCGGGTGCCGCCGTCTGAGTTCGCCGCCGTGTATAACGCCGCACAGCTCGTCAGTCCCGTGGCCGTGGCCGTGTGCGCGAATTCTCCGTTGTTTTTGGGACATCGCTTGTGGGACGAAACGCGGGTGGCGTTGTTTAAGCAGTCAATTGATACACGGCTGCCTTCCGATGGTGACTGGCGTCTGCCGGCGCGGGTGTCCTATGGATTGGGGTGGGTGCGCCAAGGGGCCTATGAACTCTTCGCCGAAGCCGTGGGGATTTTCCCCCCCTTGCTGCCCGTCTCGAGTACACACCCTCCACTGGAACGTCAGCAACGGGGGACCTTGCCCTCGTTGGATGAGTTACGGTTGCATCAAGGGACCGTCTGGCGATGGAATCGTCCCGTGTATGATCCCAAACACGGCGGTCACCTGCGCGTCGAACTGCGGTCGTTACCTTCGGGGCCCACGCCCTTGGACATGGCCGCGAATACCGCGTTTCTGGTCGGCATGATTCAAGCGTTCTCCTCGGAAGTGGAGCGTCTGCTTCCCGTCTTTCCTTTTGAGTATACGCATCGCAATTTTTACCGGGGGGCTCAGTTCGGCCTTGACGCCGTTCTGTTGTGGCCCGTCACCCGTTACCCCTCGCCGCGGGAAATACCCGTCCGTGACTTGGCCATGGACCTGTTGCCGTTGGCCGCGCAAGGATTGTCGCAATTAGGGGTTGATGCGCAAGAGAGCAAACGGATGTTGGACGTCATACGGGTCCGCATTCAACGAGGCCGGACGGGAGCCCGGTGGCAGTCCCAGATGCTGGAGCACCTGGAACGACGCTCCCCGCGCCGGCAAGCGGTTGTCGCCTTGCTGAACCGGTACGTGGACCAATTGGAGCAAGGCGACCCCGTTGGAGAATGGACGGTGCCGAATTGAGTCAGTCCACGACCGTGACGCGGGAGTGGTCTGATCCCAGGCCGCAGGAGATCGGCGCGACCGTTGAAGAATTTTTGACGCGGCTGGGTGGACCGACGTGGATTCACCTGTCCGGCCGGGATGCTGCGCGAACTCGCGCCATGACGACGTTGTTGCACGGGAATGAACCGTCGGGCGTGCGTGCGCTCTTTCAGTGGATCCGGTCAGGGACCCGGCCCGCGGTGAACCTCGTCTGTTTTATCGGATCCGTGGACGCCGCGCTGGCCCCGCCCGGGTTTGCCTATCGGCAGTTGCCGGACTGCCGTGACTTGAACCGGTGCTTCCGCATGCCGTTCGTGGGACGAGAAGGGCAGATCGCGGCCGAACTCCTGGATCGTTTGCGCAAGGTCAAACCTGAAGCGTTGATTGATTTTCATAATACCTCCGGACGCGGTCCGGCCTATGGGGTCAGCACGCGACGGCGTGACCCGCACAAAGCCTTGACCGCTTTGTTTTCGGACCATCTGATCGTGACGGATCTCCGGTTAGGCACCTTAATGGAAGCGACGGAAGAGGATTTCCCCACCATCACCGCGGAATGCGGCGGGGCCGGCGATGCCCGGGCCGATCACACGGCGCTGACCACCCTCAGGCGCTACGCCACGGCCGACTCGTTATGGAACGCCTCCCATCGGCACGATGCCGTGAAAATTTTCCATCATCCCATTCGGGTGGAACTTGAGGCAGGGAAACAGGTGGCCTATGGATCGGCCCCCGTGCCCGACGTGGAACTGACGCTGCGGGAAGACGCGGATCAGTTCAACTTCGGCATCCTGCCGCAAGGCGAGACCCTGGGCTGGGTTCGGGATTCCGATCTGAACGCCATTACCGCTCGCGACGCCAAGGGGCGGAATCGGACCACGGAAATGTTTTCCGTGGTGGACAGCCGGCTCGTGGTGATGGACGCCTCTCGCATTCTGATGATGACCACGAATCCTCACATTGCCAGGAGCGATTGCCTCTTCTACATGCTCCCCGTGGAATCCTCAGAATGATGAGCGGCACGCGTGCGTCCGACGTCAAACGGAATCCCTTGATTCCCATAGGCTGCGCCGTCTTCGCCGTCCTGATGATCCCGCCGTTTATCTATTCGGTTGGCCCCGAAGGCCCGATCAAAAAAGATCACGTGGTGTTTTCCACGGGCAACCATCGTGCCTATTTCGAAGATGAGACGCGCTATCAGGCATTCGGGTATCGCGGATACTGTATCCTTCAGCCGCGCGACCAGTTATTGGTCTTGAAAAGTGCAGAGGCCCGTTCGGACGGCACGTATCTCGCACAACCAATCGGCCCGAGAAAACGAGAGTTCCCTTCCTGTCCCTCACAATCAACGGTCATTCTGCAAGCGCATCAAATCACCCTGAAGCCTGACACCTGGGGCGGCTTCCAAGACGCTCTAGCCCGGCTTTTTTCATCGGAATAAGTAGCCGAGGCGCCATAAGATGGCGCCCAACAAATGTAGGGCAGCATCTTATGCTGCCTGAAACTTCCCGACAATTTTCCACCGTCATTCCCGACTCCCTCCCACCGTCATTCCCGACGTTTGTAATCGGGAATCCATCCTCTCTCTTCCCACACCCCTCACGCCCGAGAACGTCGGCCAAAAAGCGGCAACATAAAAATCGAGTCAACTTTTTTCACGTGAGCCCTTTTTATACGTCCGAATCGGACGCACCCACGTGCTAACGTAAGGATGAATCCAACGTTCATCCAACGTTCACACGACAAACAAGGAGAAACGCCATGCTCAACAATTACGAACGACACCTCATTGTTTCTTATCTCTCGAACGCCGCCTCGCACTTTCGCCACTATCATACGGAAGCAAAAGAGTTGGCGCAATGGGTTGCCGAAAACCGTGACGTACTGGCGATCAATGACGTGACCGAAGAGCTGGGCGAGCGCCGGTTGTATCACGAAAAAGGGCTGCCCGAGCAGGACTGGCGACTTTTCACAAAGGCCATTGAGGAGACACGCTCGGCGTCGAGACACGTGCGGGGAGATCGGACGGCCCTACGGCTCTGGCGTCTCGGGAAAGAGATGCACCTGACTCGAACGGACGTGGCGGTTCTCGAAAGCCTGCTCCGCTACCGCACGCAACCGATCATCGAGTCGCTGGTCGACAACGTCTTCGGGCACGGAGGAAGTCGCTGGAACTCGAAATTTTTCAACGTCAAGAGTTCAGCGTTGTCGTGCCTCCTCGGTGTATCGGCCGGCACGGTTCTCGCCCGCTTTGCGCCCGATGCATTACTTGTAAAATCGGGACTCGTCGCTATTGAGGACGACGGCGACGTGAGGCTCATTGATCGGTTGCGCCGGCTGGACTCCGTGCCGGGCGACGTTGACGTCCAGCGTCTGCTGCTTGACGTGGCATCTCCGAGTGAACTCGACTGGTCGGACTTCGATCACGTGGCGGCGGCTCGCGACCACGTGGAAAGCATACTGAAAGGGGCACTACAGACCGGTGCCTTGGGTGTGAACGTCCTCGTGTACGGACCTCCCGGGACCGGAAAAACCGAGTTCTGCAAGACGTTGTCCGCCCGGTTGGGAGTAAAGCTCTACAGCGTCGGCGAATCAGACGAGCACGGCGGCGAACCCTCTCGCAACGAGAGACTTCAGGAACTCCGGCTCACCCAGCGCCTGTTGGATCCCGGCCACGGGTCAATCATTCTCTTCGACGAAATGGAAGACCTGCTTGCGGATCAGGGTGCAGGCCAAATGCTCAAGATGTTCGGCCTCCCCGGACCCCGGGGCCAAGGCTCGAAAGTGTTCATGCACCGGCTGCTTGATAAAGCTCCGGTGCCCACGCTGTGGACCGTGAACGACGTCAGGGCAATCTCTGAAACCGTTCTGCGACGCATGATGTTCGCCGTGGAACTGCGCCAACCATCGGTTCAAGTCCGTGAACGCATCTGGATGCGGCAACTCGCGCATCACGGCATCGAATCGGGAAAAGAAGATGCATGCGCGCTGGCGAGGGAGTTCGACGTGACGCCGGGCGTCGCGTCCGGGGCCACCGCCGCGGCTCGACTCAGCGGCGGCGGCCTCACCGCGGTGCGCCGCGGAGTGCGCAGCCTGGCCCGCGTGCTGTCGGCCGAGAAGCCACCCCAAGGGACGCCGGAGAAGTTCGACCCCGCACTGATCAGGGCCAACGGCGACCCGGTCCGGTTCGCGGAACGTCTCGTAGAGAGCGTTTCTCCCTTTGCTTGCAAGGACCGCCCGGCACGGGAAAGAGCGCGTTCGTCCGCTACCTTGCCGAACGCCTCGGTCTGGAAGTCGTGCAAAAGCGGGCATCCGATCTGATGTCGTGTTTTGTCGGAGAAACCGAAAAGCAGATTGCCGCGGCCTTCGCCGAGGCGCGCGACGCGGAGTCGTTCCTCGTGTTCAACGAAGCCGACTCCCTGCTCGCCGACCGGCGTTTCGCCGTGCGGATGTGGGAAGTGAGCCAAGTCAACGAAATGCTGACCTGGATGGAAACCCACCCCATGCCGTTCGCCTGCACGACCAACTTCGGCGAACACCTGGACGTCGCGACGCTCCGGCGCTTCACCTTCAAGATCGAACTCGACTACCTCACCCCCGAGCAGGCAACGGCCGCGTTCCGTACCTATTTTGCCCTGACGCCCCCGGCGGAAGTCGCAACGCTCACGACCCTGACCCCAGGCGACTTCGCCGTCGTGCGCCAAAAAGCCGAAATCCTCAACCTCTTGCAGTCCCCAAAGGAACTCGCCGCCATGCTCCGTGCGGAATGCGAAGCCAAACCCAGCAAATTGCAAAAAACCGGCTTCCGGTAGCAGGTTTCACGTTGTCATTCCCACCGGTTTCTCTCTCTTGTCATTCCCGCCAGCATTAAGCGGGAATCCAGAAATTGCGAGAAACCGGCAATTTGTTGACCTGAAAAAAGTAACCTCTATGACTGAAAAAGAACAATCCTGGAAAGAGCAGTAAAGATTCTCAACCCCGTAAATCAGGAGGATGCAAAATGTCAAAAGAAAGGCCCCCAAAAGCTCCATATCCACATTTCGGTACAAGTCGCCGCCAACCAATCATCGGTAAGCTGTATACTGCGAAAGAGTTGGATGCGTTACTCCGCAAGCATGCCATGAAGATGAAGAGGGCTGCTGCAAAAGAGTCAGGACTGGACGAGGAGGGGTAGTTCGTAGCTGCGCGACATCCCCCTGTCATTCTGAGCGAAGCGAAGAATCTGAAGCAAAATCTTTCACTGACCAATTGATCAGCCCCATAAATTAGGAGGATTCAAAATGAAAAAAGCTTGGGTTGTCCGTCCAAAGCCACATGATATTGACAGAATGGAAGAATTTCTTGACAGAAACATAGTAGCGATTGGGTGGCCATGTATCAGAATCCTGAATGACACAATCCGGGACACTGACGAAGTAACCTGGGATGCCATTAAAGAAGCACTGCGTCCCTACAATCTTTCGCCCAGAGTTTTGGGGCAGGCGGCGGGAATCATCTTCCGGTTCGTAAAAGGGATGGAACAGGATGACTATGTAGTAGTCCCATATGGGGATAACGTGTACTTCGGACATGTCGATTCTAGTTACAGGTATATACTGGACAACAAAGA
Source organism: Nitrospirales bacterium (assembly GCA_965212625.1). Classification (GTDB taxonomy): domain Bacteria; phylum Nitrospirota; class Nitrospiria; order Nitrospirales; family UBA8639; genus Bin75. The sequence continues at coordinate 45,001 of OZ243124.1, forward strand.
GGATGGCTATCCACATCAGAGAAATGTGAGGTGGTTACATGAAAAGAGAGCCTTGCCAAGGCATATGCTCCAAGGACTGTCCTGGAATTCACTCAAAGGGCGACAGACTGTATTTGGGATCGACTATGATGCCGTTTGTGAAACTGTAAAGAAACCTCACCTGTTCACATCTCAGTCCAATTCCGATCTAAAAAGGAAGTATCTGACTCTCCTAGAGAAGGGACGTCTCCATAATGTAAATCCGACTACATTTGAGGACGCCGTCTGTGGGTTATTATCCAAGTATTATCCTGGCCTTACCCGGGTATCTACGAGACATAGCCCGAGGGGGGATACAGATCTGGAGGTTAAGCTACCGGGCGATGTCGTAGTCAGGATACAAGTCAAGAATTTCTACTCTGACCAAGGAGACTTGGGTGCTTGTGTTGTGCGACAACTCGCTGAATCAATGGATCCGGGTGACAATGGGATTATCGTTACTTCGGGACATGTTGGACAGGACGCGCGCAGTAAAGCAGGAGAGTTGTGGGATGCAGAAAGAAAAAAAATCCACTTCATAGATGGTGAGGAATTCGTTGATATTCTGTTCGAAAACATTGGAGACATCAGAGACGAGACACTGGCCATCTTTGGTCTCGTCCGTAGACTTGACACGATCTGATATATTTTCTACGTAAACAAGTTTCTCATTGGTCTGTGGGCAATGGATGGGTTGGCGTAGAAGGAACCAGCGACATGCGTTACGAGCGCGTTGGAGATATTCTGAAGTTGGCCATTCTCCTTCAGGGAATGGGCGGCGGATTGACCATTGGCGACATCATGGAGGAGTTCAAGGTCAGTCGGCGCACAGCGGAGCGGATGCGTGGTGCGGTTGAGGCGGTCTTTGGGGTACTGAAAGAGGTGGACAAGGGCGCGATGCGGCGGCATTGGCGGCTTCAATCATCCGAGTTGGGCCAACTTGTGCGCGTCTCGGCTGAGGAGTTGGCGGAACTCGAATCCGCTGCTGCGGGGCTGGACCGGGCCGGCCTTACGGAGCACGCGGTGTCGTTGCGCCACATTGGCAGCAAGCTGCACGCCATCGCACGGTCGCGCCCGTCCGGGGAACGCGAATCTGATCTGGAGATGCTCATGCGGACGGAGGGACTTGCGATGCGCGCAGGCCCGCGGCCGCGTCTTGAAGAGGGTTTGCTCTCCGTCCTCCGCGAAGCCATCAAGTGCAGCCGCGTGGTCGAGTTTGACTATTTTGCGCAGGGGACTGGACGGCAAAGCACGCGGCGCGTTCAACCCTACGGGATACTTTACGGAAATCGCGCGTTCCTGGTGGGGAAGACCGACTCGGATGGTGACATGCGGCTCTGGCGGCTTGCGAATGTGAGCGGGGCACGGTCTTCCATGGAAAGGTTCGAGCGCGACCCGGCGTTTGACTTGCAGGAGTACGCCAAGCGTTCGTTCGGTACCTTTCAGGAAAAGCCGGTGGACGTGGTTCTGCGCTTCAATGCCGACGCGGCACGGGACGCGGCGGCGTTTCTGTTTCATCCGGATCAGACCGTTACCGAGAACGAGGACGGCTCGGTGACCGTACGCTTCAAGGCGGGCGGCATTGAGGAAATGTGCTGGCACCTCGTGACGTGGGAAGACGGCGTCACGGTCGAGAAGCCGGCCCGTCTTCGCCGCCGGCTGGTTGAGATGTGCTCATCGCTCGCGGCGTACCATTCTGCCTGAATGGTGCGTCTCACGTGGCGCCGGAAGGTTGCAGAGTCAGGCTGATACCAAGGAGAAAAGGAGCAAGGATGTACAATTTCGCGGCCATCGACTTTGAGACCGCTCATTACCGTTTTGATAGTGCGTGCGCGCTTGGGGTGGCGTTTGTGCGGGACGGCCGCGTCGTGGACTTGAAACGGCATTTGATTCGTCCGCCCACGGAGGAATTCCGGTTTACGGGCGTCCATGGTTTGACGTGGGAAGACGTGAAAGACTCGCCCACCTTCGCCGAAGTATGGAGGACGCTCGATTCCTCTTTGACCGATCTGGATTTTCTGGCGGCTCATTGGGCATCGTTTGACCGTCGCGTCCTCAAAGCCTGCTGCGAAAGCCACGGCCTGCGGCCACCCGAGCACCCGTTCGTCTGCACCGTCCGAGTGGCTCGTTCCGTCTGGAATATCCGTCCGACGAGGCTTCCCGACGTGTGCCGTCATCTGGACGTCCCGCTTACGCACCACGAAGCAGGTTCCGATGCGATGGCATGCGCACAAATCGTTCTCGCTGCCGCCAAACGCGGCTGGCGCCCGTCTTAGCCCCCATCCTGTCATTCCCGCAGTGCCCTGCTGTCATTCCCGCGGCCCCATCCCGTCATTCCTGCGGCCCCCTCCTGTCATTCCCGCGGTTTTTAGCGGGAATCCAGTCAGAACAGGTTTTCTCTAGAATTCAATCGGGAGTCATATCCCTCTGGCAAGGGGAGCATGCCCGCCGAGTGGTGGGAGCCATGGTGTCGGACGGGTAATGAAGGAAACATCCAGCAAGGAAAGGTTTTGGATTCCCGATTACTAATGTCGGGAATGACAGAATCCCCATCCCGTCATTCCCGCGGTTTTTAGCGGGAATCCAGTCAGAACAGGTTTTCTCTAGAATTCAATCGGGAGTCATATTCCTCTGGCAAGGGGAGCATGACCTCCGAGTGGCGGGAGCCATGGTGTCGGACGGTCAATGAAGGAAACGTCCAGCAAGGAAAGGCTTTGGATTCCTGATTACAAACGTCGGGAATGACAGAATCCCCATCCCGTCATTCCCGCGGTTTTTAGCGGGAATCCAGTCAGAACAGGTTTTCTCTAGAATTTAATCGGGAGTCATATTCCTCTGGCAAGGGGAGCATGACCTCCGAGTGGTGGGAGCCATGGTGTCGGACGGGTAATGAAGGAAACATTCAGAAAGGAAAGACTCTGGATTCCCGATTACTAATGTCGGGAATGACAGAATCCCCCTCCTGTCATTCCCGCGGTTTTTAGCGGGAATCCAGTCAGAACAGTCTTGCTCTAGAATTCAATCGGGAGTCATATTCCTCTGGCAAGGGGAGCATGACCTCCGAGTGGTGGGAGCCATGGTGTCGGACGGGTAATGAAGGAAACATTCAGAAAGGAAAGACTCTGGATTCCCGATTACTAATGTCGGGAATGACAGAATCCCCATCCCGTCATTCCCGCGGTTTTTAGCGGGAATCCAGTCAGAACAGTTTTTCTCTAGAATTCAATCGGGAGTCATATCCCTCTGGCAGGGGAGCATGACCTCCGAGTGGTGGGAGCCATGGTGTCGGACGGGTAATGAAGGAAACATTCAGAAAGGAAAGACTCTGGATTCCCGATTACTAATGTCGGGAATGACAGAATCCCCCTGCTGTCATTCCCGCAGCGCCCTGCTGTCATTCCTGCGGCCCCCTGCTGTCATTCCTGCCGCCCTATCCTGTCAGTCCCGCCGCCCCCTCTGTCATTCCCGCGGTTTTTAGCGGGAATCCAGTCAGAACAGGTTTTCTCTAGAATTCAATCGGGAGTTATATCCCTCTGGCAAGGGGAGCATGACCGCCGAGTGGTGGGAGCCATGGTGTCGGACGGTCAATGAAGGAAACATCCGGCAAGGAAAGGTTTTGGATTCCCGATTACTAACGTCGGGAATGACAGAAGGGGGATTTTGGTGGTTGACTGTCGGGACGTTGTCCAGTGTGGACTCGAAGCGACTGAAAAATACGCGAGAGGCTTCCCGTTGCTGTCGTTAGCACACATCTTGTATCATATCCCGTCATTTTTCGCGGATTTCTGACGACATGCCATACACGTACAATCGCCTGACCAAGCTGCCCGGACAAAGTTTTTTCCTGTTCGGTATGCGGGGCGTGGGCAAGAGTACCTGGGCGCGGGCTGCCTTCCCGGATGCCGTGTACGTAGACCTCCTTGACGAGAGGCTGTACCAGGATCTGCTCGGGGATCCGTCGCTGTTTGAGCAATCCCTCGGCCATCTGGGGACTGACGGCTGGGTTGTCGTGGACGAGGTTCAGCGTCTGCCGTCGCTGTTGAACGAGGTGCATCGGCTCATCGAGACGCGGCGCCTGCGGTTTGCGCTGCTCGGCTCCAGCGCCCGCAAGCTCAAGGCGGCAGGCGTCAACCTGTTGGCCGGGCGGGCGATCAGGAAGACCATGTTTCCCCTGACCGCGGCCGAGCTTGGTCCCGCCTTCGATCTCGACAAGGTCCTGCGCCACGGGTCCATCCCTCTGGTCTGGACGAGTGAAACGCCGCGTGACGTCCTCGAAGCCTACGTCCAGCTTTATCTGCGGGAGGAAATCCGCGCCGAGGCCCTGGTCCGAAACCTGCCCGGATTCGTCCGCTTTCTGCCCGTTGCCGCGTTGTTGAACGGCCGAGTCGTCAACGTCGCCGGCATCGCTCGCGACACGGGAGTTGCCCGCACGACGGTACAAGGCTACCTCGATATTCTGGAGGACACGTTGCTGATTTTCCGTCTGCCCGCGTATGAGGCCAAGCTGCGAGTGCGGGAGCGCAAGCTGCCGAAGCTGTATTGGGTCGATCCTGGCGTTGTCCGGGCCGTCAAGCGTCAACTTGGGGGCGTAGCAGCGGAGGAGTGCGGGCCGCTGCTCGAAAGTTGGGTGATCACCACGTTACGCGCCCACGCAGAGACGCAGGAACTTTATGACCGGATCTTCTATTGGGCACCGCATCGGACGGATAGTGAGGTTGACTTGCTCCTGCAACGGGGGCGGGAACTGCTGGCCATCGAAGTGAAGGCCACGGATCGGTACCACACCGGGTTGTTGAAGGGCTTGCGCGCGATTGATGAACTGCCCCGGCTGGTCAGGCGGGTGCTCGTGTATACGGGCCGCCGTTCCTTTCGCTCCGCCGATGGTATAGAAATTTGGCCCGCGCGCCGCTTCGCCTCAATGGTCGCCGCCGGTAAACTCTGGCCCTGAACCGGCGGTCAAACGACGGGTACGTCACCCGTCGGAGAAGAAGAAAGGAGTCAACATGAAAGAAATCTACGATTGGGTACCATGGTTCCGGGCGTTGGCGAGAAAGATTGCAGAAGGGGGCGAACAATACCTGATTGATAAGGCGAAGACGGTGGAGTGGGGAGGAAAGGCAAATCCCGCTCTGCTTCAATATCGTGATGAGAACATTGATCCGTTTTCGTTTTTTTATTTCCTCGCGCAACGTAACACCACAAATTTAAGACCAATAGTCTATCCGAGCGTCAGTGAGCAATTTCACATTGAAAGTATCCTGCCGAATGCGGATGCCTTCATCTTTCCAACGCCTTCCCATAATGCTCAGGTTCTTTTCCATGATGGGGAAACCTTTCGCCCCGATCTGCTTTGGAAATTGTTCAGGCAGGTGGTAGGGGATAATCCGAACGTTGATCCGGAGGATTTCAGGAAAGTTTTGGGTATAAAACAAGTCGGCGTTACGAAATTGACTCAAGCCCTGTTTTTGATAAATGCCGAATATTTCCTGCCCGTGGATTCTTCAACTGAAGTTGTATCAGCAATCGTGCTGGAGGAAGCATTTCCGGGGATAAAGGAGGGAATTAAAGATAATGGCTATGGAAAGTATAAGAATGTTCTCGAAAAGCTGAAGAAAGCATTTCCAGAGTGCCGGCCTTATGAAATCGGCACGTTTTTGCAGATACAATCTTCTACGCAATGGAAAATGAAGGTGAGCGGTAAATTTTTCCATGTGAGTACTCACGCACATGGATATGAGACCGGAGACGATCATTGGGAAAACTTCAGGGAAAAGAACTGGGGTTATACCGGTGGACCAAAACCTGGCGTATCATGGAATGATCGGCCTGATGGCCAGCCGAAGAATGGTGATTATCCCCTAAATCTCCCTAGGCCAGGAGACGGCATTCTGGTCAGAACTGGAGTTAAAAAAGGAAGGGCAATTGGCATCGTTTATAAAAATGATTATGCCGATCCAGGTGGATTCAACGGAAACAGCAGAATTCATGTCTTGTGGATCAATAAATCAGAAAATCCATTTCCATTATCAGGGAAAGCAGAAATGAGGGGTTTTAACAAAGCCGAAAAGGGTAACAGCACATATTCGGCTTTTGAAAAAACGGAGGGCTGTAAATCTTCGTTTAATTTGATTGAACGCTTGGCCCCTAACCCTGAACCGCCACCAGAACCAAAAGAACCGAACGCCATGCAACATCCATTGAACCGGATCCTTTATGGTCCGCCGGGAACCGGTAAGACTTGGAACACCGTCAATTACGCCGTAGCGATTGCCGAAAAGAAGGATGTGGGGGCAGTTGAAGGTGAGGAGCGTGAGGACGTAAAGGCGCGGTTTGATGAATTGAAAAAACAGGGTCAGATTGCAATGGTGACTTTTCATCAGAGCTTCACGTATGAGGATTTCATTGAAGGTATCAGGCCCGTTCTGAAGGATGAGAGCGAAAATGTTCGATACGAATTGTCCAAAGGCATTTTCAGGGAGATTGCAGAGCGGGCTTATGGTGACGAAGAGAACAATTATGTCCTGATTATTGACGAAATCAATCGCGGCAATATCGCCAAGATTTTCGGCGAGTTGATTACGCTGATTGAACCATCCAAACGGATCGGAGGAGATGACGTGGCACGGGTTATCCTGCCTTGGTCCAAGTCATCTTTCGGCGTACCGGGCAATCTCTACGTTGTCGGCACCATGAATACCGCCGATCGTTCTATTGCCTTGTTGGATGCTGCGTTGCGGCGGCGATTCGAGTTTGTCGAGATGATGCCGGAACTGGATCGTGTTCGTGAGGACGTTGACGGCGTGAATTGTCGGAAGTTGCTGGAGATCGTGAATAAACGGATTACTGTTCTTCTGGACCGGGAGCATCAGATAGGACATACCTATTTTCTGGACGTGGAGGATATGCAGGCTCTGAAGCGAATGTTCCAAAACAGAATCATTCCGCTCTTGGAGGAGTATTTTTACAATGATTGGGAGAAAATCGACGCGGTGTTGAATCGAAATGGGTTTATCAGAAAAATCCCCATTGATCCAAATCTGTTTAAGCAATCAGATTTGATTGATGAGAGAAAAACGATTTATGAATTGCTTCCCGTGGACGACCCTGCATGGGAAGATCCGGAAAGGTACCGAACTATCTACAATCATGAACCGGAGAAATCAGATTCTTCCCTTTGAGGCTCAGGGCAGGCGCTTCGCTCAGAATGACAGATGCGGGTGAAGGACAGGGAGGGTGAGAGACAGGGAAGAAATGAGCCCGGTGCCAAATGTCATCCTGAGCGAAGCGAAGGAACTGCTTTTCTCTTGCTTGTACCTTGTATCGAAGGCTCTCTCATGTTTCTGGACTGAACCGGATTCTTCCCTCAAGACCCGTGCAAGAGTTCAATGACTGCGCTCAGATATTTCCGATTAGGTCCGTCATTCCCGCGAAAGCGGGAATCCAGAAAAATACAATGGGACATGTGCAACAAACAACGTTTCTGTTTGCACAGAGTCAAGAGGCTGGATTCCCGTTTGCACGGGAATGACAGAAGGGGCATGGGAATGACAGAAGGGGCACGGGAATGACGGAGGGGGCACGAGCATGACAAAGGGGAGGCTGACATGACGGATGAGCATGGGCACGACGAAGGGGGCACGGGCATGACGATTTCGCAAAGGTCTCCGCAAGGGAGAAGGATTTATTGTGATCGTGAAGGCGATGAAATTGGACAAGAAGCCTGACCATGTCCGTCATGACTATTAAAGAATATGAACCGCTGAATGGACTCGATCCGGGCGATAAGAAAGGTCTGAGAGAGTTCGCCCTAGCCAACCAAACAGATCAACGGGGCAAGTACCGGCCGGTCCTGGTGCTGAAAAACAATCGACTGTACGCGCAAAACTACGTCGGCATTATTGAAACGCGCAAGGGCACCGTGCTCGAAATTTTGCCGAAGGTGGACTTTGCCGAGAACGACGACAAAACCCAAGAGATTTTTCTCAAAATGCTGCGCGACTGGCGCGGGTTGAAGTCGGCGCAGTTCAACGAGAGCAGCATCAAGGCCGTGCGGCGGTTCACGATGCTGGAGGTGTTTGTCCGTCTGTTTTTGACCAATCTCGTGCTGCTGACCCAGCGCGGTCTCGCCCGACGTTACCAACGGGTGGAAGATAACCTGCCCGGCCTGCGCGGGCGTATCCTGTTTCCGCAGCATATTCGTGAAAATCCGGTCAATCGCGCGCGGTTTTACGTGGGGTACGATGAGTTCACCGCCGACCGTCCAGCCAACCGGCTGATTCACAGCACCATTCACAGGTTGATCGGCTTCGCACGGGAGTCAAGAAACCAACAATCGCTGCACCAACTGCGTATCTGCTTTGCCGACGTTCCGGTGTCCACCCGGCTTGAACGCGACTGGCAACGACATCGGGTGGATCGTTCGATGCCACATTACGACGCGGTGATGCAATGGGTCGGACTGTTTCTGTTCAACGACGGTCTGGCCACCTTTGCCGGCAAACACGTCAATCAGGCGTTGTTATTTCCCATGGAGGAAGTGTTTGATGACTTTGTGACGGCGTGTTTTCGGCGGCATCAGCAGGAGTTTGAGGTGCGCGCACAGAGGCCGCGAAGATATCTGGTTACGGATGATGAAGGACGGGAATGTTTTACAATGAGACCGGATATCAGTTTGATGTCCGGCGGCAGGGCAAAATTTATCCTGGATACCAAATGGAAACGCATGACCGAAGACGGCAGTGGCATCAGCCAAGCCGATATGTACCAGTTGTTCGCGTATGGGAAGAAGTATGATTGCCGTCACGTCGCGCTTGTCTATCCGAAGACGGAGCGGTTTGAGAAAACGTTACGGTACAAGTTCGACGAACATTCGCGTTGTCTTGCTTTCCGTTTGACGTGACGAATCCCGAAAAAAGCGTTCAAATGTTTCTTGACACGTTGTCGCCGTCCGGTTCCTCGCGTTGATCCGGTCCGTCTAACCGGGTCATGACCCATTCAGAATCGTTTCCGGGATGAAACTCGCACGCGCCGCCGACAACGAATCGTTGGCCGGAACGTTCTCCGAACGCCGTCAGCCTTTCAGTTTGGAAGCGAATTGTCGGCGGAATTTTGCGATTTTGGGAGCAATGAGATACGTGCAGTAGGGCTGGGCAGGATTTCGCACGAAGTATCGTTGGTGATAGTCTTCGGCTCGATAGAAGGTTTGCGCGGGGGAGACTTCGGTGACGATTGGGGCGTGAAACACGTTGTCCGCGGTGAGGGCGGCAATCAGGTCTTGTGTCGCGGTTTCCTGGTCGGGGGAATGGTAGAAGATCACGGATCGGTATTGCGTGCCGACGTCGTTGCCTTGGCGGTTGAGGGTCGTGGGGTCGTGAACGGCAAAAAACACGTGCAAGAGGTCTCGAAAAGCAACGACGGCCGGGTCGAACGTGACTTGCACGACTTCTGCGTGACCGGTTCTCCCCGTACACACGGCTTCATATGAAGGGGTGGGTGTCTTGCCGCCCATGTAGCCTGACTCCGCCGACTCCACGCCGTACAGTTCATCAAACGCCGCTTCAATGCACCAGAAACATCCGCCCCCGAGGGTCGTCACAGCTTTGCCGTCATTGTGAATCATTTCAGTCGCACCGCGGGGAGTCGTTTGAGTCGCTGATTGAGCGGGTCGACTTCAATACCTACGGACTCCAAGGCGGTCATCCCGAGGATCGGCTCGACGTCGGCGTCTCCGAAGAGAATCGTTCCTCCGACGATTTCTCCCATGAACTCGATTTCTCCGACCGTGATATCCATCCTGATCTCACGGCCGTCTGCCAGTTCATATGCCCGTTGACTTTTGGGTTTGAGGCCGATGGCTTCCAGGTGCGGTCTGGGGACGAGAGAGTCGGTGGAACCTGTATCGACCAGGAAAAGCCCTTCCCAGGTCCTGTCCGGCTCGGCTGGGTTTCGAATGGTGACGGTGACGTGTGTGGCGCCCATCGCGTTGTCCTTTCTTCAGTTTGATTAAGGAAGCCGGCTGGGTTTGGCGATTTGAAACGGACGTATCATACGACCGGTCATGCCGTTTGTCCATTGGAGTCGATAGTCAACGGCTGCCAGCGACCACCCCGGGCTTCGCCGAACAGTCGAGCGTTGGTGTCGCCTCCGCCTGCACGCCGGCGGGCCCATTCCGTAGCCTTCAGGGTTTTCTTGTCCCGGTTGCGATGTTTTTCTCGTCAATGCTACCATACCCGTTCAACAAGCGGAGAGAGGGGTTATGGCCAACGTCACCTTATTAGTTTCGTCCACGTGTTCAGCCTGTCCTTCGGCCAAGAGTTTGTGGAAACAATTGCGGGTCAAGCACAGCTTCAGTTACCGGGAAATTGACATCGGTTCCCCGGATGGTCAGGAACTGGCGGACCGACACGCGGTCCGCGCGGTGCCCGCCACGATTATCAATGGCCGCCTCACGTTCGTGGGCGTGCCGTCACGGCAAAGTGCTGAAAAGGCGTTGACGCAACGTCGAGGATAACCCGTATCGCGGATCATCCCCATGCCGACTTCCCTGCCTTTCGGGATGGATGAAGACGATCTGGACTTTGAACTGCCGGTCCTGCCTCCCATGCAATCCGGTCCGCCTCCCGACTGTCCCTTTTGTGGAGACCCCATGACCTTTATTGACGCGGAATGGGGCTGCGCGGATTGCAACGGGGAACTGATCGGTCCTGAAACCGGTTAGCGCGGGATCAAAGGTGCCGGTCTCCTGCCTGCGTCTCAGTCTTTCCAGTGCCCGTCATGCTTCACGTCGTTACCGGTCTTTTTCATCCTGAGCTTGAGCAGTCCCTGGCCTCCGACCTTCAATCGCTCAAGGCCGACCGTCCCTTTTCACCGTGCCTGATTCTGGTTCCTTCGGAAAGTCTGCGCACGTACCTCAAATGGACCTTGTGCGTGGAACGGGGACAGCCTCTGTTCAACGTCCACGTGCTGACGTTCCATCAGTTGGTGTTGCGGGTGTTGGAAGAACGGGGCCGTCACTCGTCAAGCCGTCTCCGAAGCGGATCGTTTTTTCGAGAATGGGTGCTTCACCTGTTGCGCGAGCGAGGAGAGAATCTGGCGGGACTCGAAGGACTCGCTTCGATGCCCGGCGCGTGTGCGGCACTCTGGAGCACGCTCAATGATTTCAAAAACGCGAGAGTGGAACCTGAATTCATCATGGAGGCGATCAGCCACGGTCAACGTTCGGAAGATCGCCGCTTGCAGTCGATCATCCGCTTGTACCGGGCGTTCCTTGACGTCCGACACGATTGGTCATGGTACGACCATGAGGATCTCGCCGTCCTGGCCGTCGATCTGGTGCCCGATTCGTCGTTTCTTCAGCAGCAGGCCCACGTGTTCTACTATGGGTTTTATGATTTGACTCAGGTCCAGCTTGACGTGTTTCGCATGGTCGTCCGGCACTATCCGACGACGTTGTATTTCCCGTTGCTTGACAAGCATCCGGCCTTTCGATTTGCCCAGCAATTTTTCGATCAACACATTCTCGGTTTGGCCACGGGATCGATTGAACGCCGGGTCAAGGCCGTGCATCGATCGCCTTGTCGGTCGCTGTTCGATCCGTCGGGGGAGTTCGGAACCTCTCAGGCGACGCCGCGTATCGAGACCGCAAAGGATAAACGCGATGGGAGGTTTTCAGAATCTCACGACGAGCATCCACGGAACGGGGTCGGCGTGGACCGACGAGTCTGTCGTCTGATCACGGTCTCCGGCGCCCGCGACGAGATTGAAGCGGTTGCCAAAGAAATCCGCGCCGTGGTGCAGGAACGGCAGGTTGCGTTTCGGGACATCGGCGTCGTGGGAAGGACGATGGCCGGGTATACCGATCTGATTCCTCGAATTTTCCATGAGCAGGGCGTTCCGTTTCGTTCCCGCTTGCATCGGCCGTTGACGCAGTATCCGTTTTCTCAAACCTTCCTCAGCCTCCTTCGGCTTCGTCAGTCCAATCTGGATCAGCAAACGACCTGTGACGTCTTGCATTCTCCATTTCTGCATTGGAAGGGCTTCTGTCCGGAAATCCGTTTCCCACGGCCCGAATTGTGGAAGCAGGCCAGTCGGTGGTTGTGCATCGATAAAGGCATGCACGAATGGGAACGGCTGGATCCTTACGTCGAAATCGGGCTTGTGTTGACTGGGAGGCGAGGACGAGAGGACACCGTGATTCGCGGTCGAGAAATTCACAACCTGCGGCACGTCATCCGACGGTTGGACCAACTTCTTCAGGAATTCCCTGAGGAGGCGAGTTGGGACGTGTTTGCGGATCGAACCTTGTCTCTGATGGATTCCGCGTTCGCGGTCAGTGAAGGGAACGCGGGAGTTATGCCCGATGAAATGGAAGGCGGCAGTGAACCGTCACGGATCCCGCAAGCGGTGAAGGAGTGCGTCACGGAGATCAGAAGCCTCGCGCAAACCGGTGAAACGATTTCTTATGCCGAGTTTCTCGCTGCCCTCAATCGAGTGATGGAGGAACGTTCAGTGCCGGTCCGCCCGAACATGGAAAACGGCGTCTGGGTCGGAGACGCAATGGCCGCCCGGGGCCTGTCGTTTCGTTTCTTGTTTGTCATCGGGCTCACCGATCACGTCTTCCCGCGACACGTTCAAGAAGATGCGTTTCTCAGAGATTCCGTTCGTCGGTTTCTGGAATCGGACCTGGGGTTCAAGATTGAAGAAAAAGCCAGGGGCTATGATGAGGAACAACTCTTGTTTTTCTTGTTAGTCCATGCGGCTCGTGAACAGATCACGTTGGTGACTCAACGATCCGATGAAGAAGGCCGGGCCATGATCCCGTCATGGTATCTTCAGGAAATCCGACGGTGCCTGCCGGATCTTTCTCCCGCGGACGTTTCCAGATCCATGCTTCAGAAATCGCAAACCGGTACGTATGCCGTTGAGAGCCGCCTGACGCCGCGGGAACGGCTTATACGCAATCTGCTGCAACGCCGCGTGCCGGATCAGTCAACGGAAGAACCCCATGAATGGCGGAGGATTCTGCAAAAAGGGATGGAGACGCTTCACGAACGGGAGAGCGACGGCCGACTGAACGCCTACGACGGCGTCACGGGGCATTTGCGTGAATATTGGGAGTGGTTGTGCGGTCATGGTCTGTCACCGACCGGCCTGGAGCACTACGTCACGTGTCCCTTTCAATATTTTGCAAGGGACGTGCTTGCCCTCCGGGCGGCAGACGAAACGGAGACAACGGAAGAGGTGCAACCCCTGGAAACCGGCAATCTGGTACACGACGTTGTCAACGAATGGTACGCCCGATTATCGAAGCAGGAGTGGTTCACGCCTCCCGATTCTTCCGATTTGGCTCATCGTATTCTGATGGACGTGGCGGAGTCCGTCTTCCGGGAATTTGAACGGACTCACCGTGTCGGGCCTGCGCTGTTGTGGGAGATGCAACGGGAACGACTGTTGGGAATCCTCGAACGAATCCTGAGACAAGACCTGAACGAAATGGATCGAACGTGGACCCCCGTGACGTTTGAACAACGTCTGGAGGGTACGATGACGGTGAACACGGCCGGTGCCGCGACGACGTTCCCCATTACCGGTCAGCTCGATCGAGTGGATTGGTCACTCTCTACCCGCCGGTATCGCGTCATTGATTACAAATATACTGCGCGGACCACCGGACTCCCGACGGAAAAAAGTTTGGCGAGGGACGTCGTGCGAGGAACTCGTCTGCAACCGATCATGTATATGGAATTAGCTGGACAAGGTGTTCCGCAACTGTTGCCGGACGAGCACGCATCGGACGCAGACTCCGCAATCTGCGACGGCGTGTGGTTCTATTTTGTGGCTCCTGGGGCTCTCGGAGAGGATGAGGGATTTGTTCCGGTCCCTTTTTCATCGGCCACCCGCGACCGGCTCAAACCGCAACTGGATAAGACGATGACGACGATCGTCGAGGGCATTCGACGGGGGAAATTTTTTCTCGTCACGGGAGAACATTGCACGTGGTGTGAGGTCCGGTCGGTGTGTCACCGTCATCACCAGGAGAGCGCCCGTCGCGCGCGGGAAGACGTGGAACAGACCCGGGATCATCGAACCTTACGGTACAAAAAAGCCGATTGGATTCCCGATTAAGGACGTCGGGAATGACATGTCGGGGGGAGTCGGGAAGACATGTTGGGGGAGCGAGGGCCTGCTCCCCGACGTTAGTCATCGGGGAGCAGGCCCCCGACGTTAGTAATCGGGGGTGAAACTTCAGGAACGGGTTCATGACGGATCGTATCCAGGATGAGGATAGCGACGTTCGTCGCTTGGCAGTCACGGCTTCGGACGCCAACGTCGTGGTGACTGCCGGCGCGGGTACGGGCAAAACCTCGCTGCTCGTTGATCGCATTCTTCATTTACTGACCAGGCGAGACCATCGGTTGTCGTTGACGAACGTGGTCGCGTTGACCTTTACCAAGAAGGCCGCTCGTGAAATGAAGATACGGTTACGCCGTCGGTTGCAGCTCACGTCTGAAATCGCATCCGGTGCCCACGGCAACGGCCGTGCCCGAGAGCACGAAATTCAGACGATTCGCACGCTTCAGGATGACTATGAGATCACCAACGCCGAGTTGGCGAAATTGGGTAACGAGGCGATGCGTGACGTGGAACGTGCGCATATCGGCACGATTCACAGTTTCGCCGGGCGTCTCTTGCGACTCTATCCGGTGGAGGCCGGTGTCGATCCCTCTTTCCAGGAAGATGAGGGCGCACACTTTTACGATCATTTCAACCGCGAGTGGAAACAATGGGTGGAACGGGAATTGTCGCCGTCCGGGCCCCGGCGTGACGTCTGGCGACGAATCCTGACGCGCTACAGCCTTGACGACGTCAAACAACTGGCGTGGTCCTTGGCTGATGAATTGCTGCCGGTGTCATCCGTCAGCAAAGCCTTGGCTTCCGAAGCGGGCGTCAATCCCCACGTTGAATCGTGGTTGCAGGGTTTATCGGCGCGAGGGCGGAGTTTGCAGGAACGGTACGCCGGCGAGTTGGTCATCAATCAGCTGCTCAATGCCGCCGTGACGCTGTGGGAAGAAGTGCTGGCGGGCCGCGCACTTCAGGAACTGCCCGATGCCCTCGTTCTTCAACAAAAATCGATTCCATCGAAGAAGGCAAAGGATTGGACCGAGAAAGATCATGAAGAGGCAAAGGGGATCATCAAGATTGCTCAAGCCATAGAAAAGGCAAGGTCGGGCTTATCCTTGGACGTCTTACAGATTCTCAATCCGTTCGTCGTTCAATGCCGAACGTCGTTTACGGCGAACGGATTCGCGTCGTTCAACGGGTTGCTCGCCCGGGCACGTGACCTGCTTCGGGACCATCCTCACGTTCGCGCAGAAGTGAAGGGTCAGTATAAGGCGATTCTGGTTGATGAATTTCAGGACACGGATCCGGTGCAATATGAATTGATCCTGTTTCTGGCCGAGGCAGCGGATCAGGAAGCGCAAGAATGGCGTGACGTGCAACCGGAACCGGGGAAATTGTTCATCGTGGGAGATCCCAAGCAATCGATTTATGCGTTTCGACGGGCGGATATTGCCGCCTACGATAAAGTGCGGGACAAGCTGGCGACCCGAAGGGAACCCTTAGTCTTACGCAGCAATTTTCGCGCCCACGCGCAGGTGCTCGAACCGGTGAACGGCTGTTGTGCCAAGTTGTTTCTTCCCATCGAAGGAGTGCAGCCGAACTACGAACCTCTCAACCCCGCGTCGGAGGAGCCCGAGCCCTTTCCCCATGAACGGGTGCAACTACGACTCGTCGCTCCTCCGCAAGAAGACGCGGATGAGGAAGGGGAGAATACGTGGAAGACGGATGAGTCCAGCCGTGCAGAGGCTGAAACGTTGGCGCAGTGGTTGCGGAATGAAGTCATTGATAAAGAACTGCTGCTTCTGGACGGTCAACGGGTGACCATTCAGCCGTGCCATATTGCGGTGTTGTTTCGCACGCTGACCCACGTGCGAACCTACATCGACGCCTTTCGGCGTCATGATCTTCGTTGCCTCACCGAGGGCGAACGACACTTTTTTGAGCGACAAGAGGTGATTGATTGCGTCCACGTGCTGCGGGTGCTGACGAATCCGCAGGATCGGTTGGCCGCGGTTGGGATCTTGCGATCTCCCTACGGCGGATGCTCCGACGTGGAGGTTGAAGCGATTGTGCGGCAGGGATTCCTGGAGCAGTGGGAGGAAGCACCGTCGCTTCAACGACTGCCCCCCGTGTTTTCGGTGCTCCGGTCCTTGCGGGAGACGGTCCATGTGCTTCCGGTTTCAGAAACCGTGAATCGCATTTTTGAAGAGGTGCCCCTGGCGGAATTGGCCGCGGCGGCGAGAGACGGTGAACAGGCCCTGGCCAACGTGGACAAACTGCGCGATACCATTCTCTCAATGGCCGGAGAATCCGGGATGACGCTTCGGGAAATCACACGTCAACTGGTTCGCTGGGCGGACGATCCCCCGGACCAGGCGGAACGGTCTCTTATCGAAGAAGAAGGTCCCCCGATAACAACTGTCGAGGGCAGGCCCCCGATAACAACTGTCGAGGGCAGGCCCCCGATAACAACTGTCGGGGGCAGGCCCCCGATAACAACTGTCGGGGGCAGGCCCCCGATAACAACTGTCGGGGGCAGGCCCCCGATAACGACCGTCGGGGGCGGGCCTCAAGCCCGAGGTGAAGCGATTCGGTTGATGAGCATCCACAAAGCCAAGGGATTGGAATTTCCCATGGTGATCGTGGCGGGATTACACCACGATGTCGATCCTCGAAAAGAACCGGTCCATGCCTCTCACGACTGGCTCACGGATGCGGTCGGCCTTCGTCTGAGGGACGATGCCAATCTCGAAGGTATCTTTATCGAATCGAAGTTGGAAGAGCGGCAGCGAGCCGAACGTGTGCGGTTACTGTACGTGGCCATGACCCGTGCGCAGCGTCGTCTCGTCTTGTCCGCGGGCGTGCCGCGAAAGGGGACGATCAGAAAAGGCAGTCTCCTCTCCTTGCTCATGCAAGGCTGGGACCTTGATATAACGTCACTCATTGAAACGGAAACAGTCGATAACGTACACGTGGACGTCACGGTCCTGCCGGCGCGCCAAGTCGACCGGCGGCACGTTCAGCGTACACAATCACGATTACGGCCCGCGCCGCCGGATCGTTCGGAACACCAACGTGCATGGGCTGCATGGATGAATCGAATGAAGGAGACCCGGGAGACCCCGTTGTTTCTTTCGCCCAAGCGCGTGGCTCACTCACCCCCGGATCACCTCAGCGGCAGGGTCCGGCCCTCTTCGGCGAGAAGAAAGGGAAGGAAGCGCAAGGTGCCGAACGATCAAGGGACGTCCCGAGTCTCCCCACGCAAGGCTCACGCGGGATCGACCTTGCCAGATCGACAAGCCGTGGTCGGGACGCTGGCCCATCGGGTGTTGCAGGATTGGGATTTTTCCGAGAATCCGTCCGCGTTAGCGGGGCGGATTGAGCACTGTTGTCGAGCGTACCTGACGGACAAAGGGGACGCCGACATTCAAAGTCTGTGCGAGGAACTGCGAGACGTGTTCGAACACTTTGTTGAGTCTGAACCTTATGCCGTGCTTCGAGAGGCGGAGATTCTGGGCAGAGAAGTGCCGTTTGCCGTTCCCTGGGACCGGGTGCGGGATCAGGCAGGGAGAGTCCCGGATCAGACGGCCGACTCATCCTGCGTGATGGAAGGGGTCATTGACGTGATCTATCGCCGGGACCGCCAAATCTGGCTGGCCGACTATAAGACGCACCAGGTTGATGAATCCTCCCTTGATCAAGTGGTGCAGGAACACCGGACCACGGTGCAGGTCTATCAACGAGGTGCAGCGTTCGCCCTGGGAGGCGTCCCCATCCGAACGCAGCTCATATTTTTACGGAGTGGACGGAGCGTTGAAGTTTGAGTAGGATACGCCGAGAACGCCGTGCAGATGAATGACCAACCCCGAAAGGAGAACCTTCATGCGATTCAGAAGTTGGACCATCGGATGTCTCATCGTCAGTCTCGCGGGCATTAGCGCGTGCAGCGGCAGTGAAAAAATAATTGAGCATGCCTTGAATGCCCCGGCCGGAAGCAAGCCCGAGGCCCTGATGGCGATGAATCAGGGAAACCAGGACTTCGCCGCCGGGAAGTGGGCGGAGGCGAAGGTGCAGTATGAACAAGCTCTGACCGTTGACCCCAAGTCAGGCGAAGCCCATTATAACTTGGCGCTCACCTTGGATCGATTGGGTGATCGAGCCGCGGCAGACGAACATTATACGCAGGCGGCGAATTTACGGCCGGGTCATCCGGTTATCTGGAATTCGCGAAAATATCGCCGGTATGGTGACGTGACGGTACAGAAAAACGCCGGGGCGTCCATTCCCGCACTGCCGGGGCTCGGGGGACTGGGTGGTGGTGCGCAGACCGGCATGCCGCCGGGCGGCTATTAGCCGGCGGGGCATTGCTCCCGAAGAACGAAAAAGGAATCAACCGTAGCGGCGCGTCTCACGCGCCGACGGAAAGCCGGCGGAACGTGCTCCCAAAAATCAGAAAGGAGTGACGCGCATGAAATTCAAAGTCGGTGATTTTGTCGTCTATCAGAAATGGAAATGTTCAACGCATCCCAGTCTTCGGGCCAAAGCCGTTCACCCCGCACAACATGGGGACACCTACTCTTACGCGATCGAGAAATTCTGGAAAGTGGTGCGCGTGTGTGACGACACCATTGAAATTGAAACGCGGCGGGGAAAACGCCGTCTTCTTGCCCAAGACGACGACGCGCTGCGGAAACCCAGCCTGATTGACCGATTGTTTTTCAAAGACCGGTTCTTTTGAGCGTGTACTCCACCACCGCGCGTTTGCCTGAAGCCGGCGGACGCGGCATCCACGCATCCTGAACGAAACAACGGTCGTCATCCGCACTGAATCAGGAGCGGGGGCGTCCTGATTCGGGGCTCCCGCCTTGCCGGCGTTACTCGGGAGCTCTTCGTTGAGAGCAGCCGGATAAGGCGACCAGACTGCCGCCGACGACGGCACCCGCGACAAACACCAGACAGAACGCGAGTCCTGATCGCAGTTCGGGCCAGTTGTTCAGCAGGTTGGCGAAGACCGGTGCAGGCGGGACGTTGACGTGGCCTTCCCATCCCAGGGCGTCGTCAGCCGTGGGGAGGGCCGTTGGAGATGGACGTTCAGGATTTGCGGGGTCTGATGAAATAGTCGTCATGACGTTCGCTCCATCATGGCTACCGGGAGTTGTTGAAAGATTTCGGAGACGGCCAAGACGGCAGTCCCCTCATGCTCATGAGCCGAGATTCTCTGGTTCGTGAGCACGTGGCGATAGTGGGCGGTCCGGATTCCGTTCGGGAGAAGCACGCGGGTATCGCGCCACGCGTCGCGGCCAAGTACCGGGACCGTCGGGTCCGGAATCATACCATAAATGAGTCTCGGAACAACAACGATGACCGACTCGGCGTTCCACGTTCGCTGAAACGCACAGAGACGACGCCGGTGGATGCCGCCGGTTGCAAGCGGTTCATACGCGCCCCGTTGAAACAGCGCGGGGTGGGCCTTTCGATAGTTGAGGAGCGTGCGGGTGACGTACAATTTCACGCGTCCGTCTTCGTAGGATTCAAGCATGTGCTGCAACTGGGCCGCGGTGACCGTTCCCTCGGCGGGCAGGCGTCGTGCCACGTCACGGACGTGATCGTAATCGACCGGCTGCCGATTGTCCGGGTCAACCAGCGTGAAGTTCCAGATCTCCGTTCCTTGATAAAAGTCGGGAGTGCCGGGACATCCGATTTTCAGGACCACTTGTGACAACGCGTTATACGCGCCGTATCGGGCAATGATCTTCTGGAACGGCAGAAAGTCCGCTAAAAATCGGTTGGAGGGGGAGGGCTCAAGGACGTGGTGAATGAAACGGCGCACGGCGTCTTCATAGGCGGCGTGGGGCGTGATCCAGCTTGTGTGCAGTTTGGCCTCTCTCAAGGCTTTGAGCATGTACGCCTGAACGCGTCGGCGAAAATCCTGATAGCGTCCCGAGTCGAGGCCGGCGAAAGGCCAAGCCCCCACCAACGTCTGGTAGAGCAAGTATTCTTCATTGCGGGAGGGAACGTCCCGGCCGTCCAGTCGCCGCTTGTGCCGGTTGTTGAGCCGGTGCCATCGCCTCACCCGCGTGTTCCACTCGTGGGGCAGCTCGGACAGGACGTGAATGCGCGCGCGGACGTCTTCACTCCGCTTCGTATCGTGAGTAGACGTGGCCGAGAAGCTCAGAGGCCATTGCCGTTGGCGCGTTTGCATTCGCTCATGAAAGGTGGCCACCGGAACGCCGAATCGTGCGGGGTCACCGCCGACTTCATTGAGGGAAACCAAGCGGTGATAACGGTACAACGCCGTATCCTCAACGCCTTTTGCCGTGACCGGGCCGGTGGTTTGTTGGAATTTCATGACGAACGATTGGACCTTGTCCCAGGACGGCGTCGGGTCGGCGGATTTGAGCAAAAGATTCTGGATAAAATCAAACACGTGGCCGGGGGCCGCCGGATTGTTGCGTTTGGCCTGAATGACCGCCAATCGCAGGTAGGCGCGATCGCGGTCCGTGACGGGCGCGCGTCCGTCCGGAGAGACGTAGGTGCGATACACGGGAAAACACGCGATGATCTCCTTGAGGGCGTGAGTCAGATCGTTGAGGGTGAAGTCACGGGAACGACGATGCTGTTCCGATAAGCGATTCAATTGATGACCGAGGGCATTCAACTCGCTCGCCATGGCTGCGTCCATGATGAGCGTTTTGCACTCGTGAGTGAGCGTGTCAAACGCGGCCGTCTCACGGGTAAATTCCGCGTAACAGGCGTCCATCGCCCGTTGATGGTGAGAATCGACGAAGAGGTGGTTCAGCAGGTCAAGAAAGTCGTATCCCGTGGTTCCGTAGACGGGCCAGTCCTCCGGGATCGTCTCCCCTTTTCCTAAAATTTTCTCCACGACGAGAAAGAGCGAACGACCCTTGGCATCGGCCGGCCATCCGAGTTCGTTGCGTGCCCATGCCTGCCAGCGTTCAAGATAGCGCGTGGGATCGTACAGTCCGTCAACGTGGTCGATTCGGAGGCCGTGGACCGCGGCCGTGGGAATCAAGGAACACGCGTGCCGGTGGACCCGTTCAAACACCTCGGGATCTTCAATCCGAAGAGCCGCGAGGTGGGTGACGTCGAAGAAGCGCCGATAGTTGATTTCTTCTCCGGCCACGCGCCAGAAGGCTAAGCGATACACTTGGTCTTGCAGGAGCGCGTCCAGCAAGTCGAAGCCGGAGGGGTCGCCTCCGGTGCCGTTAAACGTCCGCAGGGTTTCCTGGACGAAGGCCCGCACCTCGGGACGTTGATCGGTCAGCGTGGCCAAACGGCGTTGAATGATCGCGTGTTCTCGATATCGCGTGGCGACCCCTTCGGGATCCGTTCGGTAGCGGTCGGGCAAACGCCGGAAGGCCGCGATGAGGTCTTGCAGTGCGCGAACGGAAGGGGCTCCGTCGCGTGGGTCCCGCAGTGCGTCCAGCCGATGATTCAGAATCATCGCGTACAAGCTGGGGTCAATGGGTAACTGATACTCGTGGTAACGAACGACGAACCGCCCGGCCTGGTATTCCAGGCTGAGTTCCCCGTTTTCCAACGTGACGCCGTAGTGGTCTCCCAAAATGGGGAGTAAGATCTTTCCCTTCAGTTCATGCTTCACCGGCGTCCAGTCAATATCAAAGAAGTGAGCGTACCGGGAAGCGGGGCCGTGTTCGAGGACGTCCTGCCACCAGGGATTCCACGGCCCGGCGACATGCATGTGGTTGGGGATGATGTCCAGAATTTGCCCTATCCCGTGCGCGTGCAAGGCGCGGACGAAGGTCCGATAGTCGTCGGCCGATCCAACCTCCTCATTCAGCCGGGTCGGATCCACCACGTCGTAGCCGTGGAGGCTGCCCGGGGAAGCTTGGAAATACGGTGACGCGTAGCAATCGGAAATACCCAGGTCGGCGAGATAGGGAACCAGCTCGGCGGCGCGTGCGAACGTCAAATGTCCGTTGAATTGGAGGCGGTAGGTCGAAAGTGGGAGTCGAGGAACCGGCATCACGCCTCTGGTCAGGCTTTCCGTGGGGACCGTGCCCACGCGGCGTTCACGAAGAGAAACCCGGGCATGGTGCAAGCAGGGTGGCGGCGTCCCGCGTTAGTGATTCGTCACGGAAGGGACGGCCCGGCCGCCGTAGGAACGTCCTCGCGGCAGGACAATGAGCCCCGACTTATCAACGGTCGGGTACAGGCCGGGCGCCTTCATGGGATCATGGCCGAGGACCGTCCCGGATGGAATCAGGTTGAACCGGTCGGAGATGATCCGTTTCAGTTTCGCGTCGGCCCCCACGACGGTCCCGTCCAGGATCACGCATTCTTCGATATCCGCTCCCGCGCCGATTCTGACGTTACGGCCCAGGACCGATCGTCGCACGTGGGCGTCGACGACGAGACTGCCTTGTCCCACCACGGTGTCGTCCAACCGGGACCGGACGACACTGGCGGTCGGTTCGCCCGACGCATCGGTCATAATGGGCCACCTGACGTTGCGAAGATCAAAGATCGGACGTTCTCCCAGAATGTCCATGTTCGCCCGCCAGTAAGCGTCCAGAGTGCCGACGTCGCGCCAGTACCCCCACTCCTCGTAGGGGTGAATGCCCGGGACCACGTTGTCCAGGAAATTATACGCCATGACTCTCTGAGACCTGATGAGGGTTGGAATGATGTCCCTCCCGAAATCATGTGATCCGAGCCGACTGGCGTCGAGTTCCAGTGCCTTCATCAGCACCTCAACGTTGAAGAGATAATTCCCCATGGACGAGAGCGCCATGTTCGGATTATCGGGCATGGGGTTGGGATTCCTCGGTTTCTCTTCAAACCCGTGAATCCGGTGGTCGGCGTCGGTCTGAATGATGCCGAATCCTTTGGCCGATTGAAGGGGGACCGGCAACGCGGCCACGGTGGCGTCCGCTTCGTGGTCCAGATGAAATTGGATCATGTGCCGAACGTCCATGCGATACACGTGGTCCGCGCCGAAGACGGCGACGAGATTAGGCGCGAAATCCTGGACGATGTTCAGGTTTTGATACACGGCGTCCGCGGTGCCTTCATACCATTTGCCACGGCCCTTCATCTGGGGGGGAACCACCGTAATAAAGGATTGTCGATTCGGGCCGCCCGTTCGCCACGCTCCGCGAAGATGTTCGATCAACGACTGCGAGCGATATTGGACGAGCACGTACATGGCGGAAATGCCCGAATTCGAAAAATTGCTGAGCACGAAATCGACGATCCGGTAGGTGCCGGCGAACGGAACGGCGGGTTTACTGCGTTGTTCCGTCAGCGGCATGAGGCGTTCGCCTTTCCCTCCGGCCATAATCATGGCCAGAACTCGTTGATGCGTGCGTTTCACCATGGGCGGCGTGGCTCCCTTAAGGCGTGCGTGACGCAGTCAATCAGGATACGGCGTTCGTGAAGAATCCTGGTGGGGGTGTTCCAATTCCGTCACCCGTTTCGTCAGCTGCGCGATCTGTCGGGACTTCCGAATGCGGGTCGGCATGGAAGCCAGAACGTCGATGACGACGCCGAGACAGAGGGTGGTCAACAAAATCAGGACCAGAGACCCCTGAAATTTCCATCCGAAAAACTGAATGGCCACCACCTGGTCGTTCTGAAGAGAAAAGGCGACGGCGAAAAAGACAATGCCGAGAGCAACAATCAACGTGAACGGCATGGTTCAGCAGGTCTCCGTATTCGTAATTCCCTGATGGTCAAGAAGTATATACCAATCCGGCGCAGTCGTACACCCTGAGCACCTTGAAAAACTTCTTACGGCTACGGAACATCCTCCCGCACCTCCCTGTCATGCCCGCTCGGTCCCCTCTGGCATGCCCGCTGGTCCCCTCTGTCATTCCCGCCGGTTGTTAGCGGGAATCCAGTATCTTTCTCTTCTGTCCCTTCATTTGTGGGGTCCTGCATGGGAAAAGTCATGGATTCCCGATTAAAAACGTCGGGAATGACGGAAGGGGGGATTGAAGACGTCGGGAATGACATGGGCGGAATCGTGTGGTCCCGCATGGGAAACGCCCTGGATTCTGCAAGCCTGTTGGCATACCCGCCCGGTCCCCTCCGTCATGCCTGATCTGGCCCCTCTGTCATACCCGCTCGGTCCCCCTCTGTCATTCCCGCCGGTTGTTAGCGGGAATCCAGTATCTTTCTCTTCTGTCCCTTCATTTGTGGGGTCCTGCATGGGAAAGGCCATGGATTCCCGATTAAAAACGTCGGGAATGACAGAAGGGGGTTGAAGATGCCGGGAATGACGGAAGGGGATTGAAGACGTCGGGAATGACATGGACGGAATCGTGTGGCCCCGCATGGGAAACGCCATGGATTCTGCAAGCCTGTTGACATGCCTGATCGGACCCCTTTGGCATGCCTGCTCTGGCCCTTCTGTCATGCCCGCTGGGTCCCCTCTGTCATGCCTGCTCGGTCCCCTTTGGCATGCCCGCTCGGCCCCCTCTGTCATTCCCGCCGGTTGTTAGCGGGAATCCAGAGTCTTTCTCTTCTGTCCCTTCATTCGTGGGGTCCTGCATGGGAAGAGTCATGGATTCCCGATTAAAAACGTCGGGAATGACAGAAGGGGATTGAAGACGTCGGGAATGACATGGGCGGAATCGTGTGGTCCCGTATGGGAAACGCCATGGATTCTGCAAGCCTTTTGACATGCCTGCTCTGGCCCCTTTGGCATACCCGCCCGGTCCCCTCCGTCATGCCCGCTCTGGCCCCTCTGTCATACCCGCTTGGTCCCCTCCGTCATGCCCGCTCAGTTCCCTCTGGCATACCCGCCGGCCCCCTCTGTCATTCCCGCCGGTTGTTAGCGGGAATCCAGTGTCTTTCTCTTCTGTCTCTTCATTCGTGTGGTCCTGCATGGGAAAGGCCATGGATTCCCGATTAAAAACGTCGGGAATGACGGAAGGGGATTGAAGACGTCGGGAATGACATGGCGGAATCGTGTGGTCCCGTATGGGAAACGCCATGGATTCTGCAAGCCTGTTGGCATGCCTGCTCTGGCCCCTTTGGCATACCCGCCCGGTCCCCTCCGTCATGCCTGCTCTGGCCCCTCTGTCATACCCGCTTGGTCCCCTCTGGCATACCCGCTCGGTTCCCTCTGGCATACCCGCCGGCCCCCTCTGTCATTCCCGCCGGTTGTTAGCGGGAATCCAGAGTCTTTCTCTTCTGTCTCTTCATTCGTGTTTTCCTGCATGGGAAAGGCCATGGATTCCCGATTAAAAACGTCGGGAATGACGGAAGGGGGTTGAAAATGTCGGGAATGACATGGGGGAATCGTGTGCCCCCGCATGAGGCAAGGCGGGCTCTGGTCCTCTGCCGGAGGAGTTTGAAGTTGTGGTTCGTTTCCTGCCGGAGCACGCTTCACTGTCATGCCTGGACAACCTTTGATCTCTCACCCCCTCCCTCTCCCTCAATGGGAGAGGGAGGGGGTGCCGAAGCACAGGCCGTCAACTTTTTGACTTGGAGGCAGAATTCCGATGCCTTTCGGTGTAGACCCACGTGGCATAGGGGGGAAGATGAAGTGAGGGTGGTTCTTGCGGCACGGTGAGGGTGGGGGGAGCGGGTGTTTCTTGGCGTCCGCCGAATGCTGATGCGTCGGAGTCGAGTTGCAGGTCCCATTTTCCTTGCGGTTTCTTGAGCGGGAGGTTCGTCGGGTTTTTATTGAGACTCAGAATGATGAGCGCCTCCGGGCCTGCATGCCCGGTTCGGTGGATGGTCAGAGCTTGGGCTTTTCGATGGGTGCGTACCTTGAGCCGGTCTCGTGCCCGGCCAGGCCCGAGGGCTGGAATCGATTTCCGAAGTTTGATGAGGGATTGATACCAATGCTGCAACCAACGTTGTCGGTCCGACGGTTTCTCCGTCCATTGAAGGCGTGACCGATCAAACGTGGACGGCGCATGAGGGTCAGGGACGTCTTCCCAGCGGAATGAAGCAAACTCGGCGTGGCGGCCCCGTCGGACGGCTTCGATCAGGTCGGCGTCGCCGTGATTGATGAAGTAGAGAAACGGCGCGGTCTCCCCATACTCTTCTCCCATGAACAATAACGGCACGTTCGCGGAAAGCAGGACCGCGGCGGCCGCCAGTTTGAGCGCCTCGAACGGGATCAGGGCTGCGAGTCGCTCGCCTTGCGCCCGATTCCCCACTTGATCGTGATTTTGTGAGAACACGACAAATTGCGTGGGCGTACCGCGTTTGGCCGAATTGCCGTGACGCCGTTCTCTGTAGGCGGAATATTGTCCGGCGTACACGAAGCGGTCCTTGATCGCCGCGGCCAAGTGATCGAGTTTGCCGAAGTCCGCGTAGTAGCCGTCCGTTTCCCTGGTCAGTAACCCATGGAGAGCGTGATGAAAGTCATCGCTCCATTGGCCGTCCAGGCCGTAGCCGCCTCTGGTGACGGGGGTGATGATTCGTGCGTCGTTGAGGCCGCTTTCTGCAATGACGTGAACGGCTCGGTTTTGTTGCTTGGCCTGCGCGTGAACGGCTTCGCCGAGTTCTTGCAGGACGTGTTTGGCACTGAAATCGAAGATGCCGTGGATCGCGTCGAGTCGCAGGGCGTCCACGTGATATTCCGTGATCCAGTACAGCGCGTTGCTGATGATGAAACGCCGGACGGGATCGCTGTGCGGTCCGTCGTAGTTGATGGCCTGCCCCCAGGGAGTCTGATAGCGGTGCGTGAAATAGGGGCCGTACTCTCCCAGATAATTGCCTTCGGGGCCGAGGTGGTTGTACACCACGTCCATGATGATGGCGAGCCCATGGGCGTGACAGGCGTCCACTAATCGCTTCAGCCCGACGGGGCCGCCGTAATTGGCTTGTGGGGCGAAGAGGTAGGCCCCGTCGTAACCCCAATTCCGGACTCCCGGGGATTGAGCTACTGGCATCAGTTCCAGCGCGGTCACGCCTACGGCGTCGCGAAGGTAGGACAGTTTTTTGATGACCCCGTCAAAGGTGCCTTCCGGTGTGAACGTTCCGACGTGCAGTTCGTACATGATGAATTCGTTGAGCGGCAATCCCCGCCAATGGCCGTCCGTCCAGGGAAAGTCGAAGGGGTCAACGACCACGGATGGCCCGTGTACGCCTTCAGGTTGAAATCGAGAGGCAGGGTCCGGGCGTTGCAGGCGTTGGTTGATCGCGTAGGAATAGCACGCGCCGGCCGATACGCCTGAGACGGTGGCTTCCCAATATCCGTGCTGCGTCGGAGTCAAGGGGATGCTTCGAGGATTCGCCGCGTGCAGTTCCACGCTCATGGTCTCGGCCCGGGGCGCCCAGACTTTGAAACGGACGGTGTCCGGCGCAATCACTCGTGCCCCGAGATCAAGATGCCAGGGTCGGGTCAGGTCAGGGTTGATATCTGGTGACGAGTCCATGTTCTCTCGCGGATCGTGCGGGGGCCATCATAGCAGAATCAGCACCGTGTGGCTGAAAAAACAGCGTGAGTTTCCGCAGAGATCATCAACACCCAAGCAAATCCGTCTATCCGTTTCTCCATGAGACAGCGTTGACTCATCCGCCGGCGCCCTTCTGTCATTCCCGCTGTCCTCCTTCTGTCATTCCCGCCGGTAGTTAGCGGGAATCCAGAGTCTTTCTCTTCTGTCCCTTCATTCGGGTGGCCCTGCATGGGAAAAGCCATGGATTCCCGATTAAAGATGTCGGGAATGACAGAGGGGGATTACAAACGTCGGGAATGACACTGGGGGTAACGTCGGGAATGACATTGGGAGTGACGTCGGGAATGACACTGGAGCGACGTCGGGAATGCCATCGGAGTCGGTCAACGCGAACGGCAGACGAGTTCGTTGAAGTTCCGGCGGCCTTTCTCGCCGGCGCCTCTCCGTCATTCCCGCTGGTGCCCTTCTGTCGTTCCCGCTGGCGCCCCTTCTGTCATTCCCGCTGGTAGTTAGCGGGAATCCAGAGTTTCCTCTTTTCAACTGACTGGATTCCCGATTACAAACGTCGGGAATGACATTGGGGGTGACGTCGCGAATGACACTGGGGGTGACGTCGGGAATGACACTGGAGCGACGTCGGGAATGCCATCGGAGTCGGTCAACGCGAACGGCAGACGAGTTCGTTGAAGTTCCGTCGGCCTTTCCGCCGGCGCCTCTCCGTCATTCCCGCTGGTAGTTAGCGGGAATCCAGAGTTTCCTCTTTTCAACTGACTGGATTCCCGATTACAAACGTCGGGAATGACATTGGGGGTGACGTCGCGAATGACACTGGGGGTGATGTCGGGGATGATACTGGAGCGACGTCGGGAATGACTCGGAGTCGGTCAACGCGAACGGCAGACGGGTTCGTTGAAGTTCCGGCGGCCTTTTGTTAGGCTTTTTTCTCTCTGGAATCATCCACGATCAAAATCGATTGTACAAAAGGAAGGGGCCATGAACGGATTGAATCACGCGTTGATCAGTGTGTCTGATAAGACCGGCGTGGTGGAGTTGGCTAAGGGATTAGTGGAAGTGGGGGCCACGCTTCTGTCAACGGGCGGCACGGCCAAAGCGATGCGTGAGGCCGGCGTGTCGGTGACGGAAGTGTCTGCGCACACGGGGTCTCCCGAGATTTTGGGGGGGCGGGTCAAAACCCTGCACCCCAGGATTCACGGAGGCGTCTTAGGGCGACGGAATCAGCCCGACCACGTTCGACAAATGCAGGAGCACGAGATTCCGCCGATTGACGTGGTGGTCGTGAACCTGTATCCGTTTGAATCCACGATAGCCAACCCCGCGTGCTCGTTTGAGGAGGCCATCGAACAGATTGATATTGGGGGGCCGTCCATGCTTCGTTCGGCTGCCAAGAATCATGAGGACGTCGTCGTGATGGTCGACCCGAACGACTATCAGCGCGTGTTGGAGGCGTTGCGGGCCGGGGGCGTGCCTTCGTCGCTGCGCCGGGAATTGGCGCAGAAAGTCTTTGCTCATACTTCACGGTACGACGGCATGATTGCGGAGTATCTGAGCCGGCAGCGGGACGGCGGGACGATTGAAAAATTTCCGACGCGGTTGTCTCTGACGTATGCACGATCGGCAATCTTGCGCTATGGAGAAAATCCTCATCAGGAAGGCGCGTTGTATCGGGAGAGCGGCGGGACGGACCCCTCCGTTGCCGGCGGCCGCCAACTGCACGGCAAGGCCATGTCCTATAACAATTATCTGGACGCCGACTCCGCGTTGGAGTTGGTCAAAGAGTTTGCGGACGTGGCGGTCGTCATCATCAAACATAATAATCCGTGCGGCGCGGCACTTGGCGAGAGCGCGGTTGACGCCTACGTCAAAGCACGGGACACGGATCCCGTCTCGGCGTTCGGGGGCGTCATCGCCTGTAACCGGACGGTTGATCTGGCCATGGCGAAGGAAGTGACCGCCACGTTCGTGGAAGTCCTCGTGGCGCCGGACTTTACCGCGGACGCCTTGGCCGAGTTGCAACGGAAAAAGGACCTGCGGGTGTTGTCGGTCGGGCCGCTTGACGGCCAAGCCCGCAAGGGTTTCGATTTGAAAAAGCTCGTCGGCGGGTTGATCGTACAGGATCGCGACCTTGGAACCCTGCCGGACGTGACGACGTTGAAGGTGCTGACCCAACGGCACCCCACGGAGACGGAATACGCGGCCTGCGCGTTTGCCTGGAACGTGTGCAAGCACGTCAAGTCCAATGCCATTGTGTTGGCCGGGGCCACGCAGACCATCGGCATCGGTGCCGGACAGATGAGCCGCGTGGATTCCGTTCAACTGGCTGAGAGGAAAGCCCGTCTTCCCATCCGGGGTTCTGTCATGGCGTCCGATGCCTTCTTCCCGTTTCGGGATGGAATTGATGCGGCGGCCAAGGCCGGCGTGACCGCCGTGATCCAACCCGGCGGCAGTATCCGGGACGAAGAGGTCGTCAAAGCCGCGGATGAACACAAGTTGGCCATGATTATGACCGGTATGCGGCATTTTCGACACTGAAAAGCAGTGGCCAGGAGCCAGTGATCAGTGGCCAGTCCCCACGGGCCACGGGGCACAGGCCACAGGCCCAGGCTCAGATTCATGAAAATTCTGGTCATTGGCGGTGGCGGACGCGAACACGCGTTGGTGTGGAAATTGGCGCAGAGTCCTCGGGTGACCGGACTCTATTGTGCTCCTGGAAACGCAGGCATCGGTCGCCACGCCACCTGCGTGCCGCTCTCGGCAACCGACTTGCCCGGTCTGAAAACGTTCGCTCAGGAAGAAGCCATTGATTTCACGGTCGTCGGACCGGAAGCGCCGTTGGCGTTGGGTATTGCGGATCTGTTTCGCCGGAGCAAACTGAAAATATTCGGTCCCACCGGAAACGCCGCGAAGATCGAAGCCAGTAAATCGTTTGCCAAGAACCTGATGGTGCGGCAAGGGATTCCCACGGCGGAGTCCCGCACGTTTGACGGCATTGGTCCCGCCTTCGCCTACATCGAGAGCCGCACGCCGCCCGTGGTGGTGAAGGCCGACGGGTTGGCCCAAGGCAAGGGGGTCGTCGTTGCTGGGACGAGGCAGGAAGCCCGGGACGCCGTGAGCCGGATGCTGGAGCATCACGCCTTGGGCGAGGCCGGTCGGCAGGTGGTCATTGAAGACTATCTGGAGGGAGAGGAACTCACGCTGATGGCCTTTGTGGATGGGAACACCGTGGCCCCGATGCTGGCGGCACAAGATCATAAGCGAATCGGCGAAGGCGAGACGGGTTCCAATACCGGCGGCATGGGGGCGTATGCTCCGGCACCATTGGCGACCCCGGCCTTACGTGATGAGATCGTGCGAACCGTGTTGCACCCCGCGGTCGAAGGCTTGTCACGCCTGGGGAGCCCCTTTTATGGGGTGTTGTACGCGGGACTCATGATCAAGGACGGCACGCCCTACGTGTTGGAGTTTAATGCCCGGTTCGGCGATCCTGAGACTCAAGCGGTGCTGCCGTTGTTGAAAACCGATCTTGCAGACGTCCTGGAAGCCGTGGTTGACCATCGTTTGGATCAGGTCCCTCTCGAATGGTCCGAGCAATCCGCGGTATGCGTGGTCCTGGCTTCCGGCGGGTATCCCGGTGAGTATACGAGCGGTGTGCCCATCACCGGGCTTCCTTCATCGCGTCAGGATTGTGCTGCCGTGTTTCACGCCGGCACGGCGTTGCAGGGCCACGACGTTGTGACGGCCGGCGGTCGGGTGTTGGGGGTGACGGCTTGGGGGCCTTCCCTCAAGACGGCCCGTGATTGTGCTTATGAGATGGCGAAGCCCATCAAGTTTGCAGGGCAATATTTTCGTCCCGATATTGCCGGACGAGCGTTGGCGGAAGAGAGCAGTGACCAGTAGCCGGTGGCCAGTAGCCAGTGACCGGTGGCTAGTGGCCACCGGGAACAGCCACTGATCACTGGACACTGACCACTGATCACTGAAGTAAAAAGTCCTCACCCGTGGCCAAGATTCTCCGCGTTCCTCCCGTTCCGCCTCCGTCCTTTTTCTCCCCGATTGTCGATCTCGTTCGTCAGAACGGGGTTTTGGCCGTTGGGACGGAAAGTTCGTATGCCTTGGCCGCTTCCATTTCACGTCCTTACGCGCTGGAGCGCGTCGCGTCGATGAAAGGGCGGCCTCCCGGAAAACCTCTTCTCGTGCTGATCGCAGAACGGAGTCGCCTGGATTCGTTGGCCGAATCCGTTCCATCCTGGACGCACGGACTCTTGACCGAATTCTGGCCGGGGCCGTTGACCGTAATTGTTTCGGCCCGACCGACGGTATCGTCCGCGTTGACGGCAGGGACCGGCACCATCGGCGTGCGGGTGCCCGGGTCGTCGTTTCTGCGGTCGCTGTTACAGCGGACCGGCCCGTTGACGGGGACGAGTGCCAATCGATCCGGGGACGCTCCGTGTTTGACCGCCGAAGCCGTTGACGCCTCATTGGGCACCGACGTTGATTGGATTCTTGACACGGGACCGGCTTCAGGCGCTTCGCCGTCCACGTTGTTGAGCGTGGTGAACGATCCCGTCGTTCTTCGACCCGGGCCCGTGACGGCGCATGATCTCCAACGGGTTTTATCGCGCACCGGTCGGACGGTTGAGATTCACGACGTCGAACCGCTACATTGACCCGCGAAGGTTCTGCGATGATTGATCTGCGAAGTGATACGGTCACGAAACCGACTCCGGAGATGAGGGCGGCCATGGCGCAAGCCGAGGTCGGGGACGACGTGTATGGTGAAGATCCGACGGTCAACGCCTTGGAAGCCAAGGCCGCGCACTTGTTGGGAAAGGAAGCCGCCTTGTTTGTTCCGTCGGGCGTGATGGCCAACCAACTGTCCGTTCGGTTGCACACGCGGCCCGGTGACGAGGTCATTGTAGAAGAGACCGCGCATCTTATTCGCTATGAGGGGGGATCGGCTTCTGCGCTGTCTCAAGTCCAATTGTGTTGTCTCCGGGGAGAGCGGGGGCTCTTGACCGCGGATCGTATCGTGGCGGCGATTCGGCCGAAAGACGTTCACCATCCACCGACGACCTTGTTATGTCTGGAACAGACGCACAATTTCGGCGGAGGGTCAGTGTACCCATTGTCCCGAATTCAGGAGATCACGACGTTGGCGAAAGACCGGGGGCTGGCGCTGCACTTAGACGGGGCGCGGTTATGGAACGCGGTCGTGGCCGTCGGGACCTCTGCCGTGGAGTTTGCGAAGCCGTTCGATACCGTGTCGTTCTGTCTGTCCAAAGGGCTGGGGGCTCCCGTGGGTTCACTGATCGGGTCAACCAGGGAGAACGTCGTCAAGCTGCGACGGTTGCGAAAAATGTTTGGAGGCGGGATGCGGCAAGTCGGCATTCTGGCGGCCGCTGGCCTCTACGCGTTGGATCACCACGTCACCAGACTTCGAGAGGACCACGACAACGCCAAGCATTTCGCCCTGCAACTCCAACAGATTCCATCCGTGTACGTTGATCCTGACCGAGTGGACACGAACGTCGTCATGTTCGAGGTCGTCCGAAGCGATCGTTCAACGCAGGAATTAATCGAAGCCTTCAGGGACACCGGGGTGCTGCTGAACGCCACGGGAGAGCATCGGTATCGGGTCGTCACCCATTTGGACGTCTCGAAGGCGGACGTTGAAGACGCGGCGCATCGGATCGGCCAAGCGTTGGCGGCTGAATAAGGACGGCACCATGGCGACGCGCGACCGGGATTGGCCGGGATATACGACGTGGTTTTGTTGCCCTGATTGCGGACGGCTCTGGACGTATCAAGGCCGGGACGTGGTGGCATTGGATCCCAAGTTTGCCTTGGGTCCGGCCTCAGCCAGCGAAGGGATTCCGAGTCAGATGTGTGCGATCTGCGATGGATCGAAAAATGCACCGGCCGCGGAGATTTGAGACGCGGCGCGAGTGATTGACGACCGGATGCTTACTCCAAGCAAACGGCCCCGCCGTTGACGTCCGTTTCTCCTGCTGCCACCGTTGTGTGTTCCAGCGTCCATTCAGAAGGGGTGATGGTGAGAGTATGGGCCTTCAAGGTATAAAACTCACCCCGTGAGATGACGATCCGCCCATGCTCTGCAAGGTCCACATGCAGAACTTCCTTGCCGGTCTCCTGATGCCGCAGCACCAGACTTGTGGGACTTTTTTCCAACGCATAGGCCCTGCCCTCGTTAATGGCCAACGTGCTCTTCATGAGTTTCGCCGGCATTCTGCCGCTCGTATCAAACATCGCGAACGTGACCCTTGGAAACCCGCCTGACGGATGTTGCTCGATTTCGATCTGAGGGGCCCCCTCAATTTCAATGGTTCCATTGCTGTTTCGGTAAAGATGTGCGCCGATCTGAACGTCCATGTCCCGTTGAGACCTCCCTTCCTAATGATGAGACCTTTGGAGAATCGAAGATGATCTTTTTTTCACACACACGCTCTCGCACGCTTTCTTTTCCCTCCCCCCCGCCCGGCTCCCATGGGGAGAGGGGAGGAGATTCTCCGGGGGAGGGTGGACGGGGTTAAAGGAGGGGCTCCCGATCCATGCTCCGATATTGGATAGCCTCGGCGAGATGCGGGGGTTCAATCGTTTCTGAATCTGCCAAATCCGCAATGGTTCGTGCAACGCGAAGGATTCGCCCATACGCTCGTGCCGAGAGTCCCAATTGCGTGACGGCCTGGTTCAGGAGGGTCCGGCCGGTTTCGTCTATCCGGCAATGGGTTCGCATTGGTCTGGGTTTGAGTTGGGCGTTGGTAAACAGATTGTCGTCCCGATACCGATTGGCCTGGACGTGACGAGCATCGGCCACGCGCTTTTGAATGGACGTGGACCGTTCCGCGACGTGCTCGTGCCCCAGGTCGGCGACGGGCACCGCCGGGACTTCGACGTGAATATCAAGTCGGTCCCGGAGCGGGCCGGACAGCCGGCCCCGATAGCGCCGGATTTGCTGAGGCGTACAGATACAGTCTCGCGTTCGGTCGCCGTAATGCCCGCACGGGCAGGGGTTCATGGCGACGACCAACATGAATCGCGCCGGATATTGAAGGGAGGCGTTGACTCTCGTCACGGTCACGGTTCCGTCTTCGAGCGGCTGCCGTAATCCATCAAGGACCGATCGCTTGAATTCCAGAACTTCATCTAGAAATAAGACGCCATGATGCGCCATGGATACTTCGCCTGGTTTAGGAATGGTGCCCCCGCCAATGAGACCGGCGTCCGAGATCGTATGGTGGGGCGCGCGAAAGGGTCGGGTGGTGATGAGCGATTGATTCGGGGGGAGCGTGCCCGCCACGCTGTGTACGCAGGTGGTTTCCAGGGCTTCCTGTGGTCGGAGGGGCGGCAAGATGCCGGGGAGGCGTTGGGCCAACATGGTTTTCCCAGCACCCGGCGGTCCGATCAGCAGAACGTTGTGTCCGCCGGCCGCGGCGACTTCCAAGGCGCGTTTGGCGTGCGTCTGTCCGCGAACGTCGGCAAAATCTTCCGCGGGGCTGGGCGTTTGGAAATAGTGTTGCGTATCCACGCGGACCGGGAGCAAGGGTTCGTTGCCCTGAAAAAACTCCATCACCTCGGGGAGCGTGTGCGCGCCGTAGACTTCGACGTGATCCACGACCGCGGCTTCGCGGGCGTTTTCTCTCGGAAGGATGAGGGGACGTTGGTTTTGACACAACAGCCCAATGGATAAGGCGCCGGTGACGGGTTTGATTCGGCCGTCCAGCGACAGTTCGCCGACCAAGACGTATTGTTGGGCCGTTTCTTGGGAAATGAAGCCTTCGGCGACCAGGAGGCCGATGGCCATGCTCAATTCAAGCCCAGAACCTTCTTTTTTCCACCCGGCGGGCGCGAGATTGACCGTGATTTTTTTTGGAGGAAAGGAGAAGCCGGTGTTTTTCAGCGCCGCCCGGATGCGGTCCCGGCTTTCCCGAACGGTTGCGTCCGGCAGACCCACGATGGAAAATTGTGGAAGCCCGCCGCCAATATCGACTTCCACTTCAATCAAGTGGGCCTCTAAGCCAAGCAGTCCGGCACTGAAAACTTTTGCAAGCACGGCGGCCTCAGGGGAGGAGATAAAAGCGAGAGCGTCGGATGATTATAGTCGCGGGTGTCGGATGTTTTCAACGCAGCGCATGTGGACACCATCGTTAGTACGCGGGGCGCAACGTGCTGAGACGTCAACGGACTCTGTATCCAAAGGCTTCTCCCAAGTGGGCCACACTTCCCCCTCTGCCATTCCCGACGTTCTCAATCCCCCCTCTGTCCATGGCGTCGCGCGCCTTCTGGTTCTACGTCTTTGCCATTCCCGACATTTTCAATCCCCCCTCTGTCATTCCCGATGTTCTCAATCCCCCCTCTGTCATTCCCGACGTTTTCAATCGGGAATCCACGGGCTGTTCCCAGGTGGGAGGCCAAACGAATGAAAGGACAGAAGAGAAGGATACTGGATTCCCGCTAAAAACCGGCGGGAATGACAGAGAGGCGAGAGCGGGAATGACAAGAGGAGAGAGGCGGGAATGCCAAGATTCCGGACCTCGTTATGGCCGTCTTCATACCATTCATCCTCATACCAATGACAAACAGAGAACAGGCATGAAAGCAAAGTCCGGTGCAGCCCCCCGTCCGTCATTCCCGCAGGTTTTAGCGGGAATCCAAGGGCTTCTCCCAGGTGGGGGGCCACACTTCCCCCTCTGCCCCATTCCCGACATTTTCAAGCCTCCCTCTGTCCATGGCGTCGCGCGCCTTCTGGTTCTACGTCTTTGCCATTCCCGACGTTTTCAGTCCCTCTCTGTCATTCCCGACGTTTTCAATCGGGAATCCACGGGCTGTTCCCACGTGGGGGCCACACGAATGAAAGGACAGAAGAGAAAGACACGGGATTCCCGCTAAAAACCGGCGGGAATGACAGAATGGAGAGATCGGGAATGACAAGAGTGGCGAGGCGGGAGTGACGAGAGGGGAGGGTGGGAATAACGAGATTCCGGACCTCGTTATGGCCGTCTTCATACCATTCATCCTCATACCAATGACAAACAGAGAACAGGCATGAAAGCAAAGTCCGGTGCAGCCCCCCGTCTGTCATTCCCGCAGGTTTTAGCGGGAATCCACGGGCTGTTTCCAGGTGGGGGGCCACAATTCCCCCTCTGCCCCATTCCCGACATTCTCAATCCCCCCTCTGTCCATGGCGTCGCGCGCCTTCTGGTTCTACGTCTTTGCCATTCCCGACATTTTCAGTCCCCCTCTGTCATTCCCGACGTTTTCAATCGGGAATCCACGGGCTGTTCCCAGGTGGGAGGCCAAACGAATGAAAGGACAGAAGAGAAAGACACTGGATTCCCGCTAAAAACCGGCGGGAATGACAGAGGGGCGAGGTGGGAATCCGGAGGGCCGGGGCGGGGCCGGGTATGTGGTTTGGTCGTGGGGGCTGGCCATTTCCTGATTGTTTGACAGAAGGGAAACAGGATGGATTCCCGCTAAAAACCGGCGGGAATGACAGAGGGGGAGCCGGGAATGAGGGAGAGGAGAGGGTGGGAATGATGAGAGGAGGTGAGTGATGGTGACTTGGAGGCGTGATCGATCTCGAACGGCTGGGAGGTGGGTTTGGTGGGCGGTCGTCGTGTTGCTGCTGTCCGGTGCGTATGAAGGGCGTGCAACTGATTGGCCGGGGCAATCCGGGCGGACGCCGCCGGCCCACGTTGGATCGGTGATGGCGATGCTGGCGACGTTTGATGAGGCCGGCGTGCTGCCGCCGGAGTCGAGTCCCCGGGCAAATCAATTGATTCGTGCGCTCATTCAATTTCAATCCGCCTTCCTGAAAAGCCCTGAAGCCGCCGTTCGGCAATTTCTCGCGTCTGCCTTGCAGGTCCACGGCCGCCGACGGGCACAGACTATGCTGGACCGTTTTGCCCTGACCGGATGGACCTCTGAATCTCTTGAGGCAGTGGTGGAGTATTCCATGCATCATTCCATGTGGGAGAATCCAAGGCTGAGCCGTGCGTTTCACGCCTACAATCTGAGTGAGCGCGATTGGGAATTCGTGCAGGAGATTTTTCTCAAAGCTCGCCAAAACATGGTTGGTCGTACACGCGACCTTCATGCGGCATTTGCCTGGCACCGTTCCAGGATGCCCGGTGGTCGATAGTGTGCCGGCGTCTTTTTGTTCCGTTGCACGATTATTGTCCTTCGCGTTGCACGTGGATGAAGCAGATGAGGGCGCTGGATTCCCGATAAAAGATGTCGGGAATGACAGAAAGCGCAACCCCTCTCCCACCGGGAGAGGGGTTGGGGTGAGGGTCTTCGGCCTGCCTGTGTCGTGGCAGACAGGCCAGTCGCGAGAATTCCGCCAAAGAATTTCAAGCTGAGACACGACCATCCGTCTGTGACCAGTGGCCAGTGACCAGGCACCGGCCACGGGTCACCGGCCACTGGTGACTGGAGATTGACTCGAATTGCCGAATATGGTGTGATTCCGCCTCCGTTGACGGTGGCGTTCGGATAGATTCCCGATTACTAACGTCGGGAATGACAGGAGGGGGCATGTCGGGAATGACAAGAGGGGCATGTCGGGAATGACGGGAGGGGGCAAGTCAGGAATGACGGGAGGGGGGGCATATTGGGGATGTCGGGAGGGGGCATTTGTCTCTCGCATTGTCAAGCTTGAAAAAAACCGGACACGGTGATTCCCGATTAGGGATGTCGGGAATGACATATTGTCAAGCCTGATACAGCCGGACGCGTTGATTCGTCTTTTCCGACGAGTCACGTATGACTCACCATGGACGTTTTTGCTGAAATGCGTCGAGTCGTTGATTTGGAACGGCAGGCGCTTGAGCGTCTTCACGAGAGCATGGGGCCGTCGTATGAAGAGGCCGGACGATGGTTGTATGCCTGTTCGGGCACGGTCATTCTCACGGGCGTGGGCAAGTCGGGGATTATTGCGCAAAAAATTGCGGCGACCATGATCTCCACCGGAACGCCGGCGACGTTTCTGCACGGTGCGGAGGCCATGCACGGGGACGTCGGCGTCATCCAAAGCCGTGACGTGGTGTTGGCGATCAGCAAATCGGGGGAGAGTGAGGAGTTACTGACCATTCTTCCCGTGGTGCGAAGCCTCGGCGCGAAAATTATTTCCATTACCGCTCAGCCGACGTCTACTCTGGCGCGCGACTCGGATCTGGTGCTGCACACGCCGATTGAGGAGGAGGCCTGTCCCTTGAACATGGCTCCGACGAGCAGCACCACGGCCGCGTTGGTGGTTGGGGACGCGCTGGCGATGACGCTCATGAAGCTGCGAAACTTCAAACCGGATGATTTTGCGCTGAATCATCCTGGGGGGCAATTGGGTAAGCGGTTGTTGCTCAACGTTCGTGACGTCATGCGGTCGGGAACGGACAATCCGATAATTCGGCTTCAGACGAGTCCACGGCACATGCTGTATGAAATTACGAACAAACGAGCCGGCGCCGTGTCCGTGGCGGACGACGCGGGACATCTAATGGGGTTGGTGACCGATTATGACGTCCGTCAAGCCTTGGAGTCAGGGAGAGACTTCTTCAGTCTGATGGTCCAGGAAATTATGAATCCCAACCCGGAGTGCGTCTATGACGATCAGAAGGCGTTTTTTGCCTTGGAACGGATGGAAAAGCGGGAGAAGCCGATTTCCGTGCTGCCGGTACTGAATCGTCAAGAAGCGGTCGTGGGAATGGTCCATCTTCACGACCTCGTGGTTCGTGGATTGCGATGATTTGCAAATCGTTGCGTATAAAGAATAGAATGCGCAAATGATCCGGACACGGGCGAAACAGACGGTGGCGCGATACGGAATGGAATGGGTTGATCGGCCGTTGAGCGATGCAGGGTACGTCGTTCGAGACGGATACAAACGCGTCTTCGACCTTGTAGTCATCGGCATCGCCGGTGTCCTGTTGTTTCCTTTCTGGGTGATCCTGTGGATCGTCATTCCCGTCGCCATCTGGTTGGAAGATCGCGGACCGATTTTCTACGTTCAGGACCGGCCTGGGCGTGGAGGGACACTCTTCAGAATGTTCAAATTCCGTACGATGAAAGTACACGCCGACACGGAGGGCAATCTGGAAGAGGGCATCAAGTTCTTGACGCGAGTCGGAAGCGTCCTGCGTGTATTTCACCTGGACGAGATACCGCAACTGATCAACGTCATGAAGGGAGAGATGAGCTTGGTAGGGCCGCGGCCGGAGTGGATCATCCGGCACCGGCAGTTTTGCCGAGAATTACCCGAATTCGAGCAACGTCTGAAGGTCAAGCCCGGCATTGCGGGCCTGGCGCAGGTGTACGGCAGCTATTGGTCAAGCCCACGCGAAAAGCTGAGGTATGACAACCTCTATATCAAAACGCTCAGCCCCCTGGTGGACGTCAAGGTGCTCTTCCTCGCCGTCTGGGTCGTCGTCAAGCGAGTGATCGTGAGTAGGGGGGGGGGGGGGGGGTAATCCATTCTTCAGGTCAATCAAGTATCCGTCACCTCCTGACCAGAAATTGTAAAAGGTAGATCATTCGTTGACGGCATCAGGGCTCCCCGTCTTTTCTTCCGGAGGCGAGACTCTGAGAGACCGTTGACACGTCTATGGCCCGAATGCTGAGTGCAGATTTTCAGATTTTTTTCTTGTCGGGTCATAGGAGCCCTTCGCAATCCGTAAACAACGACAAAGCTGATGGCCGATAACGAGCGTAACTCCAAGACGCTTCTCCGACGAGGCCCGCGGAGAGGCGTCGGAATACAACGTCAGGGTCGTGCGGTGCCCATCGACTTGCCGGCCGGTTGCGGGCAGTGGCCCGGGCTCCGGCGGTCAGGCCCGGGGGCGGTTCTTCTGATAGTTCTGGGCATCCTCTGGGGCGTGGGTGCGTCCGGCGACGCGGCCCAGGAGAGCCGGAACGAGATGAGTCCGGTCCAATCAGACGCCGGCGATACCGATCGCATGACGCCCTTCGTCCTGCCCACGGCATCCGATTTCTGTGATCGGACGCTCCCCATCCGGTACTGGATTGTGAAAACGATCCCGGATGTCTCGGATTGCGCCGACGTGACGGCGGAGCACTTGGCCGCCGTGACGAGTCTGGATTTATCCGGACGGGATCTCTCCGCGTTGAAGGCCGGCGACTTTGCCGGGCTGGACCATCTGGAAACCTTGCGACTGGACAACAACCGCCTCACGACGCTGCCCCCTGGGGTGTTCGCCGGGTTGATCCGTTTGGAAACCCTTCGGTTGGACAACAATCGTCTGGGGGCCCTACCTGAGATAGCGTTCGCAGGCTTGGGCCACGTGCGAACCCTTCGGGTGGACGGCAACGACTTGAGGACGCTGCCCGCGGGCACGTTCGTCGGCTTGGATCGTTTGCGCACGCTGCTGTTGGATAGGAACCCGGGTGCTCCCTTCGGGTTCATCCCGACGATGGAGCGTATCGAGGAAGGGGATGGACCCGACGGCCGGCGGACCAAGGTGCGAGTGTACCTTGCGCAAGGTGCGCCGTTCCCCATGCGCGTGACGTGGACGACCGGTGCAGGAAGCAGAACTCAGACCGGCAGGGTCATGATCCCTGCAGGCCGAGTGGTAAGCGAGCCGTTTGCCGTTGCCGGGCACGCGGCCGACGTGACTCTGAACAACATGGAATTCATGGGCATCACTGAGGAATTCTCCGACGATAGGAGATTGGTCGCCGGGCTGGTGTTGGAGGCGGACGCGTTGCGTCTGAGGGCGGCCAACGTCTGCGGCAGGACGGAACAAGTCCAGGACGTGCTCATGAAGTTGGCCGACGTCTTGGACTGTGGCGATGTCACGGCGGAGCACTTGGTCGCCTTGACGGAACTGGATTTGTCGAACCAGGGACTGTCCGACTTGAAGCTTGGCGATTTTGCCGGACTGTATCGGGTTCAAACGCTGAAGTTGGATGGCAACGACTTGAGGACGCTGCCTGCGGTGGTGTTTGCCGGCTTGGATCATCTGCACACACTGGGGCTGACCGACAATCGCCTGACGACGCTGCCCGCCAGGGTGTTCACCGGGTTGGATCGTCTGCGAACCCTTCAGTTGGACGGGAACGACTTGAGGACGCTGCCGGCGGGGGTGTTTGCCGGTTTGGCTCATCTGTACACACTGGGGCTGACCGACAATCGCCTGACGACGCTGCCCGCCAGGGTGTTCGCCGGGTTGGATCGTCTGCGAACCCTTCAGTTGGACGGGAACGACTTGAGGACGCTGCCGGCGGGGGTGTTTGCCGGCTTGGATCATCTGCACACACTTCTGTTGGATGGCAACCCGGGTACTCCCTTCGAGTTCATCCCGACAGTGGAGCCCATTGAGGAAGGTGATGGACCCGACGTCCGGCGGGTCGAGGTGCGAGTGCGCCTTGCGCAAGGTGCGCCGTTCCCCATGCGCGTGACGTGGACGACCGGTGCAGGGGGCAGGACTCCGCAGACCGGCAGAGCAACGGTCCCGGCTGGCCAAATGGTGAGCGAGCCGTTTACCGTTGCCGGGCACGTGGCCGACGTGACCCTGAGCAACCCGGAATTTATGGTCGCAGGTGAATTCTTCGA
Organism: Nitrospirales bacterium; assembly: GCA_965212625.1. GTDB lineage: Bacteria > Nitrospirota > Nitrospiria > Nitrospirales > UBA8639 > Bin75. The sequence continues at coordinate 87,145 of OZ243124.1, forward strand.
CAATGGAGGCTGGGTCGCCGGACATTGGGAGTGGGCGACGCATGACGGCTCAACGACATCAACGTTGGGCAAAGCGCTCCTTGAGTTGATCAACAGGGGAAAAACACAAAACCATGGCGCTTTCCGAAAAAGACCTGAGTGAAGAACAGGGCCGCCCGCCTGACCGGACAACGGAAGACACGGAGTTTTTCGACTACGTCCTTATCCTCTTTCGGTATCGGTGGTTGATCTTCTGGACGGTGGGCCTGTGTACAGCCGGGATTCTGATCTATGCCAGTCAACAAGAGCCGGAATTTCAAGCCGTCGCGGCCATCTACACGCAACAGCAGGAACGCTCCAGTAGCGTTTCATCCGGCGAAGTCACGAGAAGAAACGTGGTAAGAAAGCTCTATCAATATGAGCGGGACGGCGAAACGCACGTCGTCGATCTGACCGAGATCTTAGGCGCCGGTTCAGAACAGCGGGCCGTTCAAGCTCTCCGGGGTATGGTTCGTTTTCGGCCTTCCCCAGATCAGCAATACGTGACTTCTATCGTCGTGACGTCCCTGTCCCCACAGCTTTCGGCGATTGTGGCCAATGAGTACGTTCTACAAATCCTCCGGAATGAATACGATAATCTCAAGCAACGCCGTAGACGACTCCATGCCAGTACACCGAAGGACTTGGTCTCCATCAGGGAGATTGATCTTTTGATGAACACATTTGAAACGTTGGAGACAAAAATGGATCAGGTCGGCGTCGGAGTCTTTCAAGGCTTCCAAATCGGCAGCATTAAGGTTGACTCCCTCGCAGTACCTCCGAAAGTTCCGGTTGAGAGATATGGAATGAAAAGAGTGCTTGCGATGGGCTTGGCGGTCGGTGTGTGCGTCTCGGTCCTCCTGGTCTTTTTTATTCTTATCGGCAGGGAAAAACCGAAACTGGTGACATCCTTAGCTAATGAATTGAAAAAGGATGTGTTGTGGGTACGCAACAGATATGTCAAACAATAGGCTGCCTTCTTCCGTTTATTGTTCTCTAGAGCGTGTGCATAAGTTCAGAAACGTTCGGCATCAATAGCAACACTCAACTGGACCATGCTGAAGTTTGACTGGTGAATACATACTATGCTCTTCCCACTATAGTCATACTCTGCATCTCCGTACAATGCCTGCTCCGACAGCAACCGACGCTGCTGAGTTAGGTAACCCCTTACAATGAAAATCGTGACAATAATTCCCACACTCCGTGGGGGTGGTGCTGAACGGGTGGTGTCCGGGCTAACCAAAGAATGGGCTAAGTCTCATCAGGTGACGGTTGCGTTTTTCGACGCATCGAGAACATCCTATGATTGCGCAGGTAGAATCGTTGATTTGGGTCTGCAGCTACCGATATCGGGTAATCGCCTGATGGGAATCATGAAGAAAACCTACTCCATCGGTGTAGTATTAGCGCGGCTGATAACCCTGTTGCGGCAGGATCAGCCAGATAGGATATTCTCGTTCATGGAAAAGGCAAACTTTGTTGCCATTGCCGCTGCGTCTTGGGCAGGCTGCCTAGATCGACTCTACGTGAGTGTACGTGACAATCCCACGACGTTTCCCTTCCTGTTCCTGGCCTTGATTTCGCTGTTGTACCGCCTTCCGGCCGGCATCGTCGTAGGTTCCGATGGTATGAAGCAGTGTCTGGAATTGAGGCATGTCTCTGCCACGAAGATATCCGTTATTCCGAATCCGATCTCGACAGATAGGCAAGCCATCAAACAGAAGTCGGTGGCACCTCTTCCGGACCGCTTCATATTGGGGTGTGGACGGCTTAGTTGGCAGAAAGGTTTTGACCGACTCTTAGAGGCATTTCACAGACTGGGGCGACCAGATCTTCATCTGGTCATTCTCGGTGAAGGCGAAGAGCGACCGGAGCTCATCAACCTGTCGCGGGAACTTGGGATAGAGAAGCGCGTGCATTTCCCCGGCTACGTCACCGATGTTGAAACTTGGTATCGGCATGCGGAGTGTTTTGTGCTGAGTTCACGTCATGAGGGATGGCCGAACGTGCTCATGGAAGCTATGGCCGAAGGATGTTCCGTCATCAGCTTCGATTGCAAGTATGGACCTTCGGAGATCATCCGGGATGGCGAGAACGGTCTGCTGGTGCCTGAAGGAGACGTTGAAGAACTGACGAAGGCGATTGCCCGGGTGCTTGACGACAAGGCTTTACGCCGAAATCTCGTGGTCAAAGGTATGGAGCGAGTAAAAATGTTTGAAGTCAAAGAAATTGCAGCGCGTTGGCTGGCATTGGGGGGTAACGCTGATGTGTTCCAAAATCATCACTGATACACAAGTCGCAATTCGTCGGGTCGGGGTCCCGCGTTATCCCGAATTTCCGTATGACCCGCCGCGCCGTTATCCGGAGTTCTTGAGATTCGACGTGCAGACTGATCGTACAAACGACGTCTATGAAGCCATACGAAACGTCTTTGTGGACCTGCAACTTGATCGGGATAACTTCGGCGAGCCGACGTGGAATCCCTTGCGAAGTTTCATCAGGAGTGGTCAGAGAGCTTTGATTAAGCCAAACTGGGTGCTTCACTCAAACCCGTTGGATGGATCAATTGAATCCCTGATCACTCACACGTCGCTGATTCGTGTGGTGATCGACTATTTGATTCTGGCGATTGATCGAGAAGGGATCATTGAGATTGCGGACGCGCCTCTACAAGGTTGTGACTTTAACGAACTCGTGCGACGGAATTTGATCCGGGACCTGATTGAGCATTACCGGAAACGTTTTCCCATGGTCACGTTCGCTGTTCTCGATTTGAGAAAGACTATCTTGTGCAATGGGCGCAATACACTAACGGGCCTTGAGAAACAATCGGCAGGAAGTGGCGACCCGCGCGGTTATACCTTGATCAATCTTGGGCGAGAGAGCCTGCTTACGGAGATACAGGATAAGTCCGAGCGATTTCGCGTGACCATGTATGATCATCGGCTCATGCACGATCATCACAATCAGGAGAAACATGAATATCTCCTTGCCAATTCCGTGTTGTCAGCGGATTTTATCATCAACTTGCCGAAGCTGAAGTGCCACATCAAAGCAGGGATTACGGGTGCATTGAAGAATCTTATCGGGATCAATGGACATAAGGAATATCTGCCTCACCACACCAACGGTTGTCCGGACACCGGAGGAGACCAATACCAACACAGAAGCCTTATCAAACCATTGATCAATCGAGTGGACGATGACTATTGGGCGAATGTCAACGACCGCGGAAAGGTCTTTAACGTATTGGAAGCACTGCTGATCCGCGTCCTTCACCGACCCTCCAAGTTACTGGACAAAGATCACCTGTTCGATGGCGGCTGGCTGGGAAATGACACGATTCCACGAACGACCCTTGACATAAATCATGCGTTTTACTTCTATGACCTGGACACGCATAGACTGTCGTCAACCCCCCTCAGAAATACGCTCCATATCGTTGACGGCGTTGTTGCCGGTGAAGGTTATGGTCCGCTCCGACCAACTCCAAAGGAGGCAGGCGTTGTTTTCGGAGGGTGGAATCCTTTGTCGGTTGACGTCTGTGGGGCAAACATCATCGGGTTTGACCCAATGAAAGTGAGACTTCTCCGTTACTATTGAGCGGATACGGTCTTACCGCCCGTACTACGTCGCCGGATACGCCGGTTCGCTGTATCAGATGGCGCGTGCAGCTCGAAAATACAACGTCCGCCTGTATCAACCAAAGTTCGTATATTCCTCGGCGGAGATGCTGCGCGACTTTATGCGAAAGGAAATCGAAGAGGCATTCAACACGAAAGTGTATGACTACTATGGTTCCAGAGAAGTCGGTGCCATTGCGGGTGAGTGTTCGATGGGGTGCAGGCACGTGTTCGTAATGAATAACTTGGTCGAAATCCTGGACGACACGAATCGCCAAGTGCGTGATGGTGAGGAAGGAAAAATTATCATCACGAATTTGCACAACTACTCCATGCCCATGATTCGTTACGATATTGGAGACCTAGGCGTGATGAGTGCTGACCGTTGTGGCTGCGGATCATCCCTGCCGGTGCTTGAAAGATTGACGGGCCGCGTCACGGACCACTTCCTTTTGAGAAACGGTACCCGGGTACACGGAGAATTTTTCACTCACCTGTTTTATTTTCGAGACTGGGTCGAACAATTCCAGATCGATCAGCTCGATTACGACTATCTCAGAATCTCGGTCGTACCGAACCTGACAATTGACGAATGAGATTGTGCCGTCATCAGCGATAACATCCGTACCGTTATGGGAAAGGAGTGCAAGTTGGAATGGTTGTGTGTGGATCAAATTAAAACGACTCCCCAAGGAAAGTATCTTTTTACACGATGTCTCATTGACCAGTAATTCTACTTCGCTATTGCAGTCCAGGCTGAAGTGGTCCTATCTGACGGCCGTCTCCCAAGGCGGAGACGTCATTGCCGATTTTGGCGATCCTGTCTAGATTGCATCCGCCATTGGTTCTCGGACTGCTTGACAGTGCATTGATCTTCGTCGGCTTAGCTGAAACGATTGGCAAATGAGTATTGTGCCGTCTCTCGTCCAACGACTCGATGCGTGGCACAGTCATGACCATGGTCATTTGGCTAATCCCTCCGCTAGTTGGATCATTTTTCAATGATTCTCTGGTGCTACACCTACGGCTTGGTAGTAAAAATCATTTCAATTGCCTGAAAGCATTTTGTCAGGGACTTCAATAAATATGGCAGCAACTATGCTTATGCTCTTGGGTGCTTTGTTGATTGTCTTGGTCAATCGGACTGGGGCACCTCTTTTGTTTACTGCCCTGTATACCGTTTTGGGACTGACGTTGTGCCGATATCTTGGAAAACATGAGCAGCGAGCCTTTGGGTTAAGCTTCGCAGTATGTGTTTTAGTTACGGGATTATCGCAGTCTTATGCCCAACTGGTTTTTGCCCAAATCCAAACCACACCGGATGCCCTCTATTTCCACAAGGTCTCGACTGAACGTTTTTGGGATAGTCTCACGGAGATAGAGATAAAGGAAAACCCCGTTGGGTCTTTGGCTGTATTTGTATGGAATCGTTTATATATGCTGAATATCACACTCGGTCTCGATAATGGACCATGGGTAGGCATCCTGTTTAACGGTTTTCTCGTGGGATTGTCCGCTGGCTTGACAATTCAAATCGCTCGGTATCTGTTTGGCTCAGATGCAAGACGGCTTACATTGCTTGGGAGCTTGTTTGCTTCATGTGGTATGTTTTGGTTGTTTGGTGCCATTCATATACGTGGTAGTTTTACACTATTTGTTAATACCCTGCTGTTGTATGGGTTTGTCAGGTTTCTCGCGTTACCTCAGATGTTCAATGGTATCCTGTTGAGTATCATACTTTTTTTTACAACGTTATCTCTTTTCTATCTCCGCGGAAAAGGTATTGCCTTGATCCCTCTACTTTGTGTTTTGGGATTGGTGAGTTGGACTCGCGACAGGAAGTATGGCGGCGTAAGGATGTTTATTTTGGGGATAGTGGGCTTTATGCTGGCCGTCGTTTTTATAGATAAGATACTCTTCTATCAGGAATTGATATTGAAGAAGATAATAGATGTTAATACGTTCTACCGTGAAAACGTCATACCTTCATCAACGGCAGCAGCATACACCTTGATCATAGATCAATCCTTGTTGGTTCGTCTGATCACGGGAATCGTCTTTATGCTCACGGGAGGAGGCGTCTTTATGTACCTCTCTTCGGTTCCTCTTTGGGAGTTTCTTTTCAGAAGACATGGCGAATTTTTTTGGATCAAAGGTTATCTGAGTCTTTATTTAACCGCGATTATACCCTTTGGAGTTGTTGGTATCTATACGGCGTTGAAACAGACGATCCGAAGGGTGCCCAATGCACCTTCTCTTTGTTTTTTGGCTCTCTGGACGATATCGACACTATGTTCAGTTGTCGTGACCAGTTTGGAGTTACGGCACTATGGCCAATTTCTTCCGGCTCTTTTGATCCTTTCGATACTTCCTAATTATCAACTTCCTAGTATCCGTTCACAATTAAGACTATGTTGTGTACTTTTCTATGGTGTCTTTGTCGGCATTTCTTTTCTGGTGATAGCGTTGGTGGGGAACTTCTGAAAAGAGATCGAGGCACGTGCGGGATTTGTGGGTTTGCCGATTTTGTTTGGCACTTTGCTCCGGCGGAAAATATATTTTTACGCGGTGTCTTCTTGATAAAGAAACAAAGTCAACTGTCGTCGTCGCTCAGATATTTATGAAAGAGTTTCCAATCAGCAGTCTTTACCGTCAGTGGTCTTCATGGAGGAGACAATCAATCAATCGCAATATTCTCGGTGCAATACTGACGGTTGGTCCACTGACTTTTGGTACGGCTATCGCATACATGGCCAGATGGATGCTTGTTGCCGCATTTTTTGGCATTGGAGACGCCATAGATGCTTTTATCCTCGCTTTTTTACCTGTTTCCTTTGTCATCACCGTTGTCGTTGGGGCTTTCACGTCCTCCTTCATTCCGACTTACGTCGAAATAAGAGAACAACAGGGAGTGAAGGCGGCCCAAGAACTTTTCGCTCAATCGATGATCGTATCCTTTACTTTTTTAGGTGTTGTCGTTGCCGTGCTGGCTCTTTTGGCCCCGTATTTTTTGCCGTTTTTGAGTCTAGGTTTTGATGCGGAGAAACTGGCTCTGACCCAAAGACTTTTTTATTGTCTACTGCCGGTCGTTCTCATCAAGGGTATAACAACCCTTTGGTCAGCAATACTTAATGCTGATGAACGTTTTGCATTAGCCGCCTTGTCCCATCTGGCTATGCCTCTATCGTCCATTATCTTCCTGCTTGTATGGGGTTCTGATTACGGCATCTATACACTGGTGGCTGGTACTGTCATTGGGTTTTTGTTGGAACTACCTCTATTGTGTTGGGGATTAAAGCGATACCGGATCGCATTGCTCCCTCGCTGGCATGGCAATAACTCTGCTCAGCGTCAGATCGTTGCCCAATATTTACCGTTGGTAACTGCAGCGGCTTTCATGGGCGGAACAACGTTCGTCGATACGACTATGGCAGCGGCACTTCATCCAGGTAGCGTTGCCGCACTTGATTACGGAAACAAAGTTGTTGTGGGAATAACGAACATGAGCACTCTTGTGCTGGGAACGGCCGTGCTCCCGTTTTTTTCGCAATTAGCAAGTGTTGATGATTGGACGACAGTACGACGTCTTCTCAAAAAGTATAGCCTGTTGATTCTGTTGGTGACGATCCCTATCACGCTTCTGCTCGTCGTCGTTTCAGAACCATTAGTTTCTCTGCTGTTTGAACGTGGAGAATTTGGGGAAATGGATACACAACTTGTTGGTCGGATCCAAGCGGTGTACGGGTTGCAGCTTCCGTTTTATGTCGTGGGTATTTTGTTTGTACGCCTCATCTCTGCGGGAAAGGCTAATTCCATTCTTATGGTTGGGTCATTTTTGAACCTCCTGCTGAACGTCGTGCTGAATTATATTTTCATGCAATATTGGGGCGTTGTGGGCATTGCTTTAGCAACTGTGTGCGTTTACATTTTTTCTTGTATCTTTTTACTCATCATGAGCTACAAGCGTCTTCTCCGTTAGCGAGAAAACAATAAGATTAACACGTAGCATTTCTTCGCTTTCCGATACTTGTACGACTCGTCTGTCGCTGCACGAATAGGAGTTTCGTGGACGTGATGAAGCGGTACTTGATGACAAACGCCGGTTGGAAGGGGTACGAGACGATGGACATGCAGCCGGTGTTCATCGCGCATTACCGACAGCATTACCAGCGATTTGAGTGGACGCAGGATTATTGGTACGTGCTGGGATACGAAAGAAGTGTTGAGGCCGTTGTTCGTTCGGAACTGCTATCCGGAAAATTCCCCCGACGGAAATAAAAGCATGTGCGGCATTTGTGGGATTGTTGATTTTACCGCTACTTCTGTAGACGAAGGCATGATCCGCGTCATGACGCGAACCTTGAACCATCGCGGGCCAGATGATCAGGGAATCGCGGTGTCAGGTGCGATGGGTTTTGGGCATACGCGGCTCAGCATTATTGATTTGACCGCTGCCGGACGTCAGCCGATGCAGTCGGCCGATGGTCAAGTGACTCTCGTCTATAACGGTGAGGTCTATAATTTTGTCGCCTTGCGACGTGAGATGGAACGCGATGGACACGTCTTTTTAGGTCGCTCTGACTCCGAGATTGTTCTGCATGCCTATCTTCGCTGGGGCGCTGATGCGTTCCGACGTTTCAACGGCATGTTTGCACTGGCGATTTGGGATGCGAGAACCGAAACACTTTACTTGGCCAGGGATCGTTTTGGGATCAAACCTCTCTACTACTATCGTTTACCATCGGGAATCGTTTTTGGATCGGAAATTAAGGCTCTTCTCGCCTCGGGGCGTGTACCAAGACGGGTGCATGTAGCCGGTCTGCACGAGTACCTCTATTACGGTGCCGCCTTGGGGTCGAATACCCTTTTCGAAGGCATCGCGAAGGTGTTGCCAGCTTCTTTCATGACTGTCAATAAGTCGGGCGTCCGGTCAACGCCATATTGGCAAATTGAAGAGGTTGAACAGGTGCGGGTCAGCCCCAAAGAAGCGGCTGCCACCATTCGAGAGCGTCTGGAGAAGGCCGTGCGGGCACAACTGGTGAGCGACGTTCCCGTGGGTGTTTTTCTCAGCGGAGGAATCGACTCCTCCGCGATCACCGCGCTGGCGTCAAAGCATTACCAAGGACGACTCCAGACTTTTTCTGTCGGTTTCGATTATGCTCGGGGTGTGAACGAACTCTCCAAGGCGCGACAAGTGGCCCGGCAGTATGGCACTGAGCACCACGAACTCCATATTCAAGGTTATCGTCTCCAGCACGTCATTGAACACTTGGTATCCTGCCACGATGAACCCTTCGGAGACGCGGCCAATATACCGCTTTATCTTTTGTGCCGCGAGCTCTCCGGAAATCCAAAGGTCATTTTGCAAGGGGACGGCGGTGACGAGATCTTTGCCGGATATCGACGCTATAATGTCCTGTCCTTCTATTTGGCATGGAGAGCGATATTGCCGCTCGTCCGCCGGATGCTTGCCTGTATCCGGTGGCATTCATCCTATTACCGGTGGCCCCGTTTCCTCAGTGCGGTAGGGATATCCGATACCGGTATGCTCATGGCGTCGTTGCTGACGCCGGAAATGAGGGGCGCACCTTTGAGGATACTGAATCCTTCTCTGCAACAACGTCTTGGGGAGACCGGTCCCTATGCGGAGTATTTACAATGGGACCGGCGACTTGATCATCTGGATATCGTTCAGCGCATGTTGTACACGGATACCCGTATCTTGTTACCTAACATATTTCTGGAAAAGGTTGACAAGGCCACCATGGCTCATGGAATCGAAGTGCGGGTTCCCATGCTTGATTACACTCTGGTTGATTATGTCTTGGGTCTACCTGCGAATTTGAAAGTTCGATGGGGACAAAAAAAGTGGATTCTACGCCGTGCCCTGCGAGGAACGGTGCCCGATGAGATTCTTGACGCACCCAAAACCGGTTTCAGCGTGCCATACGAATATTGGCTGCGCAAACCGCTGGCTGACTACCTTCGTTCGATATTGCTGGACGGTGCCGTGGCTGAGAGCAGACTTTTCGAGCCTCGGCAGTTGCGGCGATGCCTAATGGAACACACGTCTGGCCAGCAGGACCACGGCTTTCTCTTGTGGAAGGCGTTGCATCTAGCATTGTGGTTCGATACCTATGATGTCTCCTTCTGAAATGAAAATTTTATTCATTTCTCCACTCCAGGCAACCTCGGTGAGCGGCATTACGTCGTGGACACAAAGAGTCGTCAAACAGGGTCTGCCTGATAGTAGAGTGTATGTTGTCGATACCGGTATCCTGCGGCACGTGTTTGGAGTGCCTCACTCGATAGCGACGAGGTCGGGGATGGCGAACATCCATGAGGTCATTCGCTGTGAGGGTGGCAATGAAAAATTGCCGATGAAGCTTTTGTGACGAAGCCTGACGGTCGGGGATTGGTTCTGGCTCAGAGCGCGAGAACACTGACCCAGTGTAACCATACATATGGGGACTTGAAACGCGAAGGGGAAGATAAATTGAAAGTTTTACATATCGTTGCCAGTATGGCACCTGAATATGGCGGGCCGATGATGTCCGTGTCAGGTCTGACATCGGCTTTAGTGCATGAGGGTATTTCTTGCGAGATTTTTACGACTCGCTGGAAAGATAGTCATGCCGATGTAATGCGACCTTCCACTGTTCCAATTCACCGATTCGATGTGGGATTCCTGGCGCGCTTCTGGCCCGGTTATTCGAAGGCACTGACCAAGATACTCTGGAACAGAATGGGAAGTGGTGCTTTCGATCTTATTCACGTCCATGAGCCTTGGCATTATCCAGGATTCATAGCATTTCTCGCCGCTGGCAGATACAATATTTCTTATATCTTGAGTCCACGAGGTTCGTTTAAAGAATGGTGCCTTAGTCAAAAGGCATTCAAGAAGTGGGTATATATGAAGATGGTTCAGTCCCATATTCTGAAATTCGCCGATGCCCTTCATGCACTTACAGATGAGGAGATGAAAAGCATTTCTGGACTTGGATATAGGACTCCCGTTTTTGTCACTCCTAACGGAATCGATTCGTCACAGTTTGAGACATTGCCTGATATATCGGAGTTCATGGCAGCGTACCCTGATCTGTCGGGCAAGCATGTGATCCTGTTCATGGGACGCCTGCATTCCCAGAAGGGTTTGGATGTACTCGCGCGAAGCTATGTAAGACTGTCGCACAAGTTTAAGGAGGTTGCGTTGCTGGTCGTAGGGCCGGATGAAGACGGCACCCAAAAAAGAATGGAATCGATTCTGAAGACATCACCGGCTTTACGCACTACGGTATTCACCGGCATGTTGACAGGCAAGGACAAGTTGGCAGCACTGGCGTGTGCCGATCTGTTCGTCCTGCCCTCCTACTCGGAGGGATTCAGCACGGCAATACTTGAAGCACTGGCGGCTGGGTTGCCCGTAGTCATCTCCAAACAATGCAATTTTCCCGAAGTGTCTGAACACGATGCAGGGTTTGTCGTTGAACTCAACGATACGGCCGTGACTGAGGCGATCAGCACATTGCTGTCAGACGATCAATTCCGCATCCGCATGGGACAAAATGGCCTGAATCTGGTGAGGGAAAAGTACACTTGGGACGCAATCGCCGCGTCAATGGCTGGCCTTTATCGAAAGCTGGTCGCCCAGAAAATCAAAAAATAAAATATATGGATTACACGCAATCACTGTTCTGGTTCCGGGTCCGCAAAGTCCTCCGATACGCACGCCTGTACGGAATATCCCAAACCTTGGCTAAGGTGCGCGGACAATACCACATGCATGCCTACTACGATGCGCTTCCGGCTCGCAAACAGAGGACTTCCGATGCGTGCCATGTGGGCATAATTGGTTGCGGTAATTTTGCCTTCAGCACTATCGCCTACTATCTGAACAAGGAGGTAGGGCCGGTTCTGCGCGGTGTTATGGACATCAACATTCACCGGGCCGCATCGCTGTTTGAGCACTATCGAGCCGCTTATTACACAGCGGATGCGGAAGAGGTGCTGTCCGATCCGGCAATTGACTTGGTCTTTATTGCCTCAAACCACGCCAGCCATGCGGATTATGCCATTGCCGCCATTGAGGCAGGCAAGGCCGTCCACATCGAGAAACCCCATGTCGTCAACGAAGATCAGTTGCGCCGCCTGTTGACAGTCGCAGATGCCGCAGGGAACGCCCGCATCAGACTTGGGTTCAACCGTCCTTTAAGCCCTCTCATCGAGCACTTGCTGACAACCATGGACACTCAAGAAGGCACGAGCATGATTAACTGGTTCGTGGCTGGTCACAAACTCGATCAGGACCACTGGTATTTGCATCCGGCTGAGGGGGGGCGCGTACTCGGTAATCTGTGCCATTGGACGGACTTCAACTTGCATATGATTCCGATCAAAGGACGCTATCCGATCCGCATTATCCCGGGAAGGGCAGATAGGAGCGACTGCGATATCGCCGTGTCCTTCGTATTCGGCGACGGGTCGATCTCCGCCATCACGTTCTCTGAAAAGGGCGAACCCTTTGAAGGCGTACACGAGCAACTCCATGTCCATAAGGGAAACCTTCTTGTTTCGATGGCCAATTTTAGCGAATTGGTGATCGAAAACGCAGAGCGCAAAAAACGCTTTCGCCCCATGTTTCGACAGCACGGCCATAAACAAGCCATTCTCGCGAGCTACGGTATGAGCGAGCGTGGGGGCAACGCGCAGGGTGTTGACATTGAATACATACGCCAAACCGCCGAGATCTTCCTCGCTACCCGTGCGGCTCTCGAATCTGACCGAGAGATCGTGCTGGATTTCTGTGGTTCTTAATCCCTAATAATTCCACTTCCCAATGAAGCAGATTCTCCAATCCTATCGAACCGGAGAGCTATGGCTTGCCGAGGTGCCGGTGCCCGCGTGCGGGCGGGGTGGCGTGCTGGTCCGGACGCGGTCCAGCGTGGTTTCAGCCGGTACGGAGGGGACGTTGCTGGCACTTGCCAAGAAGAGTCTGATCGGCAAGGCGCGGGCGCGTCCTGATTTGGTCAGGCAGGTGATCAAGAAGGTGCGGGTCGAAGGGATCAAGCCCACGATGGAGAAGGTCTTTGCCAAGCTCGACGAACCCATTGCCCTGGGCTATTCCGCGGCCGGCGACGTCCTTGAGGCCGGGCGTGAGGCCATTGGACTGAAGCCCGGCGATCGCGTGGCAATGGCCGGAGCGGGCTATGCGTCCCACGCTGAGTGCAACTTTGTTCCCGCAAACCTGTGTGCGAGGATTCCTGATGGTGTCTCCTATGCGGATGCTGCCTTTGCAACCGTCGGCGCGATTGCGCTGCAGGGCGTGCGTCAGGCCCAACCCTTGATCGGCGAGCGCGTCGCGGTCATCGGTCTGGGGTTGCTTGGTCTGTTGACCGTGCAGATATTGAAAGCCAACGGCTGCGCCGTGTTAGGCATTGACCTTGACGAAGAGCGGGTGGCACTGGCCGAGCAGTTGGGCGCCGACGTTGCGGTGAGTGCCGATCCCGAGAGGGCGTGCGCGGCGTTTACCGATGGGTGCGGCGCCGATGCCGTCATCATCACCGCGGCGACGCCAAGCAACGAACCAATCGAGAACGCGGCTGAGATGTCGCGGCACAAGGGTCGGGTCGTGGCCGTGGGGCTGGTCGGCATGAACGTGCCGCGTGATGCCTTTTACCGCAAGGAACTTGACCTGCGTCTGTCAATGTCCTACGGCCCGGGCCGCTACGATCCTGCTTATGAAGAAGGAGGGCACGATTACCCCTTCGCGTACGTGCGCTTCACCGAGCAGCGCAACATGGAGGGCTTCCTGTACTTGGTCCAACAGGGCAAGGTGACGCCGGCGGCGATGGTCACGCATCGCTTGGCTTTCGACGACGCGCTTGATGCGTATGCCTTGATAGAGGGTACGCTGCCTAAGGAGAGCACGCTTGATCCCCGTTACCTTGGTATTCTGCTGGAATACGCAAAAGACGCGCCGCCGGAGCGCACGGTGCGTCTCTGCCATGCGGTCGGTTCAGGTGGCAACGGGGTTGGCGTGGGCTTTATCGGTGCCGGCAATTTCGCCAAGGGCGTCTTGCTGCCGCATTTGACCAAACTGAGTGGGGTCAAACTGACGGGGATATGCACGAGCACCGGAAAAAGTACACAGCAGGCCGCACAGCAATTCAAATTCGGATTGTCAACGACTGAGCCGACGGCGCTGCTTGAAGACGACGATACCGACGCCGTGTTCATCGCCACGCGGCACGGCAGCCATGCTTCTTTGGTCAGCGCGGCGCTGCGTGCCGGCAAACACGTCTTCGTCGAGAAACCGCTCTGCATCCATGAATCTGAACTCGACGAGATCGAACGAGCACTCAAGGATGTCCACGATGCCGGGCGGCAGTTGTGTCTGATGGTCGGGTTCAACCGTCGGTTCTCGCCTCATGCACGTGCGTTGCAAGCCGTGTTTGAGGACCGCAAGACTCCGATGGTGGTGAATTATCGCGTCAATGCTGGGAGCATTCCGGTTGATAGTTGGGTTCGCGACCCTCATGAGGGTGGAGGGCGCATCATTGGCGAGTGTTGCCATTTCGTCGATTTTTGCACGGCACTGATCGGCAGCGATCCCGTGGCGGTGACGGCCAACGGCATCTCCTCGGGGCGACGCGGCGTTGTGGCGGAAGATTCCGTCGTCATCACCATCCAATACACCGACGGATCACTGGCGGCCATTCAGTACTTGGCCGAGGGGCACAGGGACCTCCCGAAGGAGCGTTGCGAGGTGTTTGCAGACGGCAAGAGCGCGGTTATGGACGATTTCCGCACGACCCGATTCTATGGCGGAGGCAGGAACGTCCGCGGCAAGCAGGCCAAGGGTTTTGCGGAGGAACTGCACACGTTCCTCAACGTGTGTCGCAACGGCGGGGCGTGGCCCATATCCTGGTCAAGTACGGTTGGCACGCATCGGGTATGCTTCGGGGCCATGCACAGTCTTGAGACCGGTAAGGTGATGCACGTCAACGTTGGGCCAACCGAGTTCCCTTCATAGGCCACATTTCAGGAAGATTTCGCCTTTATCCGACCATATGGCGGAGGTAGGAGACATGCTTCTGCTGACATTGTTAGCCAGTCTGTATGGGTTAATGATCCTCGTAAGAAAATGGTTGTCTCTCCCGTATGCCCAAGTGCCGTTCGTTACAATCATATCATTGATGTCCGTTTTATACGTTGCCGGGTTGTTTGGTCTCTTATGGTATGTTTCCTGGTTTGTGTTCTTGGCAGGGTTGGTGTGTTTTGCGCTGAGTTTATACAAGAGCACTCTGGGCATTCCGAGGCGGACGTTTTTCCGTCGTCTTATCTATGACCATTCGTTGTTCCCGCTCACAGCCTTTGGGGTTCTCTTTCTATTAAGCTGGTTTGTTTTCAGAAACAGCTACATTACTCAATGGGATGAATTTTCTCATTGGAGTATTTTTACCAAGATCGCAGTGAATTACAACGCCATGATTGCCGGATTCAATGATATAAACAAGGCGGACTACCCAAGAATCACTGCTCTTTTACAATACTACTTTCTCTTGTTTCTGAGAGGAGGAAGTTTTCATGAAGGGACTGCCATTTTTGCGCAGACTGTTATCTTTTGGTCCGCTGTGCCTGTCTTTTTATCCTTGCCTTCAAGAAAATACAACGTCTTCCTTCTTTGTCTGATCACTTTTTGTTTTTACTCCCTTGTAGACGTGTTCGCACAGCCGGTTTTTTCCTTGTACGCTGATTCCGTGTTGGGGCTTTGTTGGGGTATGTCGATACTCTTGTATCTGATAAACGGAAAACGGGACAGAGTCGTGCTCATCATCACAAGTCTCTGTCTGTTTTCCATGGTGCAGGTCAAAGAGATGGGCTTGGTCTTTGCGTTTTGTACCATATTCATCGTCATGATCGACGAAGGGTTTTTTCCACGTTCAGGCTGCCCGGTCGTGCTGAAGAGACTTGGCGTGCTGACTGCCGTTGTTCTGGTTTCCTATGCTTCTTGGAGTACGTTCAAGTCTCAAAATGGGGTCGTCAGATCTTCTTTTAGCTTGGACAGCGGATCAATATATCATTCCTTGTTCGATCTGGAGGATTATCAGAAGACGACGGCTGAAAATTTTCTGTATTCCCTCATCCACATAGGCAACGTCGCAGAGACTCAGGCCGTATTCGATGAGTCGCATCAAGACAGGTTTATAGGGGGCTTTGCTCACAAATTTCATTTTTTCGAATTTTCACTGTCGCCACTCTATTGGGCAATCATATTCGTGATTTTTATGTCGCTGTTATATTGGCTGGCTTGTGGAAATACTTCGGAAAAGATATTCGCTTCAAGAAGTCAGGGAATGACTTTCACAATCTGTCTGCTCGCGTCACTGGCGGCGTATTCATGCCTCTTGCTGTTTGTGTATATGTTTGTCTTCTCCACGTATGAAGGCGTCAGGTTAGCCAGTTTTGGGAGATACCTTGGAACAGCCTACCTGGGATTATTTCTGGTTCTGTTTTACTGTGTGCTGAGAGCGAAAAAGAAAAGCCTGCTCGTTACTTTCACCATTCTGATCTTTCTGGTTCTACCGGCCTCGTCTATCAGACCAGTCTTTCTGGTTCTACCGGGCTCGTTTGCCAAACCAGTTCTCGACGCTTTTCATAAAAGTGATGTGCAGAAATACTATGATGATTTATACGGGAAGATTGATCCGGTTATTGAGGAGATAAAAGGGAAAGGAGGGCACCCAAGCATTTTGGTAATTAATCAGCATGGCACTGGTTTCCTGAATACCATCTTCTACCATAGGGCTTTCCCCTTGAAAGTTTCGGTGTCTATATTTTCTGTACATACTGAAAAAAAGGACGGCTGGTCACCACTAACGTGGATCGTCTCTGCAGATGATTTTGGTCTGACACTTCAAGGGTTTGATTATCTTATTGTTTGGAATGATGATGAATTTTGGGAACTGTACGGAGACAGCGTCAGGCGGTCGGCATTGAAGGCTGTCTGGAAGCTGGACAATGATAGACTCGTCAGATTCGATCCCGAACGACCATCGGAAACATGAAAGACATCAATATCCTGGAAGATCAACCTGCGGTCCCGCGTTCGTCAACGTGCCGGAAATTGAAAGTTCAGAATGAGTAAGTCCATAGATTGGCTGGACCGGTTCCTCTATCCGGGATTTTCCGACCATTGGGATGATTGGCAGTTTCGACGGGAGATCCTCAAGCATCTTGGCTCATCAACTGTGTTGTTGGATCTGGGGGCCGGTGCAGGAATCCTCCCTCAGATGGATTTCAGAGAACACGCCGGTTTGGTCTGCGGAATGGATATCGAGCCATCAATACTCGGCAACCCATTTCTTCACGAAGCCCGCGTCGGCAGCGTGGAGCAACTCTCTTGGGCGGAGAATACCTTCGACGTTGTCATTTCGAACAACGTCTTGGAGCACTTGTCGCGGCCTGCAACGGTGTTCGCGGAGGTCCGGAGAGTTCTGAAACCGGGCGGGATGTTTCTCGCCAAGACTCCGAGTTCTCTGCACTACGTGGCGTTGCTGGCGCGTTGTACCCCTCACCGTTTTCATCAGTGGTTCAATGAAAAGCGGGGGCGGGCGGCAAAAGATACGTTCCCTACGCTCTATCGGGCCAACAGTGTCGGACGTATCCATTGCTATTGTCTCTCCGCCGGTCTTCTTGTGGAAGACGTCCGGCTTATAGAGGGGCGGCCAGAATATCTCCGCTTTTCAGTTCCAAGCTATTTGGCTGGAGCGTTCTATGAGCGCGTGGTGAACGGCACGTCAATTCTGTCATCTTTTCGGGCGGTTCTCATCGCGGTGATGCGAAAACCGATGGAGCCTGAGTAGGGATCTTTACATTACCGTTTTGTCTGCAGGCGCTTTCCGTCTTGGGGGCGTCTCCGCCCCCTCACCCCGGCCCTCTCCCTCCAGGGGAGAGGGAGAACTTTCTGTCTGCCGGGGCAGAGGCAGGGTTGTGCCAAGTTTCGCGGGAATGACGGAGTTGATCGGTGAGTATCGGATCGCAGATATTTGATTGTTGCAAAGATTTCTTGCCGGGAGAGGGTTGCTCGGCTTCACTGGATTCCCGCTAAAAACATGCGGGAATGACAGGGTTGGATAAAACATGCGGGAATGACGGGGTTGGATTCATGGCAAGACCGACAGACGGTGGCTCGACGTATTGTTGATTAATCTCGAAAATTTGATATTTACTATTGCTATGTCTCAGATAGGAGGGAACCATGACAAAAACTGCGAAGCTCTTCTGGTCCGGACGGTCGCAGGCAGTACGGTTGCCGAAGGAATTTCGGATGAATGGCGACGAGGTGCGTATCCGCAAGCAGGGTGCTGCGTTGATTCTCGACCCCGTCGAGTCCGATTGGAAATGGCTTGACGACATCGTAGGGAAGTTTTCCGAGGACTTCTATGCCGGCGGCCGAAACCAGCCGCAACTTCCTGCTGGCCCCAAACTCGGCATGACGTTCGAGTGATGCGCGATCTTTTCGATACGAATGCCTGCATCGCTTTGCTGAATGGTACGTCGCCCTCGTTGTTGGCTCATCTCCGGCACGGCAAACCGGGGAAGATTGGTCAATGACCGGTGCCTCAAACTGAACGTCGCCGCTTCTTGTCCTTCATACGCTTCCTGAGAACGATTCGATATCTGCGTGCTCGTCAGCTTGCCTATCAGATTCTCTATCGGCTGCCGAGGAAATCTCGTGGACGTTACGGCGACTTGGGGCCGATGCCGGGACTGCGCTGGGATCAAGATGTAAACTTTCCGGCACCTGCGGGCGATACCGCCAACGAACGGAACGTGACGTTGTCGGGTTCTCTTGCGTTTCTGAACCGGCGGGAGACGGTCGGCTTTCCCCCAAAGTGGAATCGTACTGATCTGCCTCGATTGTGGCTCTACAACCTGCACTACCACGAGTTCTTGTGGGAGTTGGAATTTGAGCAAGCACGTGCGGTCGTGCTGGACTGGGCCGTAAACCATGGGCCAGGGGGGGCGCAAGTAGGCTGGGAAGCTTATCCAACCTCGCTTCGGCTTGCTAATTGGTGTGCGATCTTCTTTGGCCGCTGCCGTTCACGGACGCTGACGGATGAACCGTTTTGCGAAAGGCTGTGGGCGAGTATCTATGAGCAGGCTGAGCATCTGCGACGAAACCTGGAATGGCACGTGTTGGGCAATCACCTGTTGGAGAACGCGGTCGCCTTGGCACTGGTGGGGAGTTGTTTTGAGCATCAGGCCGCCAGGGTTTGGTTTGGGAAGGGTTGCGCGATTCTGACGCGGGAATTGCCTGAGCAGATCCTCGCGGATGGGGGGCACGTTGAACGCTCGCCGATGTACCAGTGTCGAGTGCTTTATGCTCTTCTGCTCTTGAACGCGACCGGTGATTCTTTTTTGAATGACTTGGTGCGCCCGTATCTTGGGCGTCTGGCCGGTTCGCTTGCTGCCGTGACCCATCCCGATGGCGGCATCGCGTTGCTCAACGACAGTGCGTTTGGCATTTATCCGAGGCCGCGGGAGTTGATGGAAATCGCCGGCGTGGAGTCGCCGCGGGTCGGTGTTTTCGCGCTTGTCGAGAGCGGTTACTATGGTGCCCGCACCGGTGACGGGAACTATATTCTCTGCGATGCGGGGGCCATCGGCCCGGATTACCAGCCCGGGCACGGTCACGCCGATTTGTTCTCGTTTGAACTTTCGCTGCGGGGGACGAGAGTCGTGGTCGACAGCGGAGTCTCTACGTATGAAACCGGCCCGATGCGGGACTACTGCCGCTCGACGCGCGCGCACAATACCGTGGAAATCGAAGGGGAAGACCAAGTGGAGTTGTGGGCGGCGTTTCGAGTGGGGCGCCGATGCCGCCCGCGGGAAGTTGAGTGGAAGGCGCGTGAAGATGGTTTTGAGTTGTCGGGGCGACACGACGGCTATCGACGTTTGCCGGGACGTCCGACCCACGCGAGGACTTTTCGTTGGTATCAGCAAGGCCGGCTCGAGATTCATGACCGAGTGGACGCCGACCGTCCTCTGCGGTCGGTTGCCAGACTTCACTTTCACCCGGATTGTCGAATCGATGACGTTGGCGGTGACGCCTGCGTGATCTTCTTTCCCCGTGGCCGGGTACGGGTCTCGTGGTCAGGGTGGGCGGTCGTTGCCAAAGATGCGTCTTTCTACTGTCCTGAGTTCGGGATTGCGTTGCCCAATCCATGCTTGGCGTTTTCAGGCGCGGTTGCCGGTTTTGAAGGAACGATCCGGATCGAGATGCTGTAATGCGCATTCTCTTTCTCTCTCATTATTTTCCGCCGGAAGGGAACGCGCCGGCCTCGCGCACGTTTGCCCATTGCAAACGGTGGGTTGCCGCCGGTCACGACGTGACGGTGCTGACCTGCGTTCCGAACCATCCGAAGGGAGTTGTCTACGCGGGCTACAGCAACCACCTTCGCCGGGTTGAAGACGTGGAGGGGATTCGGGTCGTGCGGGTCTTCACCTACTTGGCTGCCAACGCGGGCACTTGGGGAAGAATTACGAATTACCTGTCGTACATGCTGGCGGCGTTTTTTTTCGGCTCCTTCGAGCGCAGGCCGAATATTGTGATTGCCACGTCACCGCAGTTCTTCTGTGGATGGGCCGGCGTCCTGCTCGCCACGTTCCGGCGTCTTCCTTTCCTGCTCGAGATCCGCGATCTATGGCCGGAGTCGATCTCTGCGGTTGAGGTGATGTCATCCCCAAGCGTGCTGGGGTTGATTGAGAAACTCGAACGTTGGATGTACCGAGCCGCGTGGCACGTCGTGACGGTGGGAGAAGCGTACCGTGACCGTTTGGTTGCGTCTGGAGTTGATCCGGCTCGCGTGTCGGTCATCATGAACGGTGTCGATCGTGAACGGTTCTTTCCGAGACGCAAAAATCACGCGCTCGCTGAGCGGTTTGGCGTGGCTGACCGTTTCGTCGTCACGTACTGCGGGACGATTGGGTTGGCGCACGGTCTTGACGTGGTGCTGCGGGCCGGCGCGCTGTTGCGTGAACGTGGCCGGTTGCAGATCATCTTTCTGTTGGTCGGCGATGGCGCTCGGCTCAACGTCTTGCGCGACGCGGCGACGCAGCGCGGGCTTGATAACGTGAGGTTCACCGGAAACGTTGACAAGCACGTGATCCCCGACGTGCTTGCGCTTTCGGACGTTTGTCTGGTCCACCTGCGAGAGTCGGAGACCTTCACGGTCGTCATGCCGTCGAAAATCTTTGAAGCTGCTGCAATGGCCAAGCCGATCATTCTGGGGATCCGGGGATTCGCCGAAGCCTTCGTCCGGAAAGCGGGTTGTGGTTTGTGCATTGAACCGGAGAACGAAGCGGAACTCGTCGAAGCCGTGCTTCGATTGGCGGCGGACCCGGACCTGCGGGCGGGACTGGGCAAGGCCGGTTGCGCCTACGTGGTTCACGAGTTCGACCGGGATCGACTGGCCGCCCGGTATCTCACGATTATCGACCGGATCGTTCACCAGGGGAGAACGCGAGCGCGATGAAGGATCGAATTCGCATCATGAACGTCGTCGGGGCGCGTCCCAACTTCATGAAGATTGCGCCCTTGATGTCCGCGTATCGTCGAAGCGAGGCCGTTGAGCCGTTGCTGATTCACACGGGGCAGCACTATGACGAGAACATGAGCCGGCTGTTCTTTCATGACTTGGGCATTCCCGAGCCGGACTTCAACCTGGAAGTGGGTTCGGGAAGCCACGCCGTGCAGACGGCGGAGATTATGAAGTCTTTCGAGCCCGTGGTGCTTCGGTCCCGACCTGACGCCGTGCTGGTGGTCGGTGACGTGAACGGGACGATTGCTTGTGGCTTGGTGGCGGTGAAGCTGGGCATTCCTTTGGTTCACGTCGAAGCGGGCTTGCGGAGCGGTGACCGCACGATGCCCGAGGAGATCAACCGCGTTCTCACCGATGCAATCAGTGATCTGCTGTTCTGTACCGAACGGTCTGGGGTTGACAACCTCGCCCGCGAGGGCATTGGTGCCGAGAAGGCGTTTCTGGTGGGCAACCTGATGGTTGACTCGCTGCTTCGTCATCGAGAGCGGTGCAAGTCGTCCGCAATCCTGGAGACGCTGAAACTTTTGCCGCGGGACTACGCCGTTCTGACGCTGCATCGACCGTCCAACGTGGATGATCGAGCGGTGCTGACCGGCATTCTTGACGCGCTTGCGGAAATTCAGAAGGACGTGCCGATTGTCCTGCCTCTGCATCCACGACTTCGGAAGGCTCTGGTCGATTTCGGACTGAACCGGCGTCTTGCGGCGATGAACCGGATCAGGGTGACTGATCCGCTCGGCTACCTCGACTTCCTGCGGCTCATGAGCGAAGCCGGCATCGTCCTGACCGATTCGGGAGGGATTCAGGAGGAGACGACGATTCTGCGGGTGCCGTGTGTGACGCTGCGAGAGAACACCGAGCGCCCGGTGACGCTCGATGTGGGAACCAATCGCTTAGCGGGTACGGGCACGGAGAGCATCTTGACGGCCTTTCGCTCGATTGCCGGTGAAGCTGTCATTCCCGACGTTCGTAATCGGGAATCCAGCTTTCGCTCGGCGTTGTCGAATCGGGTTGCCGGCGAAGTGCCGCCTCTCTGGGACGGCCACGCCGCCGGCAGGATCGTGGCGATTCTGGCCGAGAAACTGCCCCGAATCAGGGCCGCCCGGAATCATTGAGGGGTGTCCCGGTGCCCTACACTGCCTGTCATTCCCGACGTCTTTCATCGGGAATCCATGGTCTCAAACGGGAGAACAGCAACACTGAGAGGGAATGGGGTCTATAACAAGGTGTTCCGGCGCCATAAGATGGCGCCCTACGCTGCCGGATGGGGGGCAGAGCGCCATGAGAGCTGCCTGTCATTCCCGACGTCTTTCATCGGGAATCCATGGTCTCAAACGGGAGAAGCACCAACACTGAGAGGGAGTGGGGTCTATAACAAGGTGTCCCGGCGCCATAAGATGGCGCCCTACGTTGCCGATGGGGGGCACGGCGCCATGAGAGCTGCCTGTCATTCCCGACATCTTTTATCGGGAATCCATGGTCTCAAACGGGAGAAGCACCAACACTGAGAGGGAGTGGGGTCTATAACAAGGTGTCCCGGCGCCATAAGATGGCGCCCTACGTTGCCGGATGGGGGGCAGAGCGCCATGAGAGCTGCCTGTCATTCCCGACATCTTTTATCGGGAATCCATGGTCTCAAACGGGAGAAGCACCAACACTGAGAGGGAGTGGGGTCTATAACAAGGTGTCCCGGCGCCATAAGATGGCGCCCTACGCTATAGCAGGGTCACGTGCTTTTTGTTCTTTTTGACGTGCCGGGTTCCGTTCCGTGTATCAAAGATAATCGGTGCATGTTCGACGACCATGTCATAGTCAAACGTGGAATGTGCCGTGAGAATCAGGCAGGCGTCACATTCATCTAACAATGAAGGCGATAAGGTCGTGGCCGCGTACTCCCTATCACCTAGCGTCAGCCTTGGCGCGAACGGGTCGATGTAGAACAAGGTCGCCCCTTCCGTCTGTAATAATTCCATGACCTTGGTTGCCGGTGACTGTCGGGGGTCTCCCACGTCGGCCTTGTAGGTCACGCCCAGGACGAGAATCGTCGCGCCGTTCAAGCATTTGCCGCGTTTGTTAAGAATTCGTTGGAGTTTCCCCACGACGAAGTACGGCATTCCCTCATTGATTTCTCCGGCCAGTTCGATAAAGCGCGCGTGGAGGTCGTAGGCTTTTGATTTCCACGACAAGTAATAGGGGTCAAGGGGAATGCAGTGCCCGCCGACCCCCGGTCCAGGATAAAAAGGCATGAACCCGAAATTTTTTGTGGTCGCTGCGTCGATCACTTCATGAACGTTGATGTCCATTCGGTCGCAGAGCATGGCCAGTTCATTCACGAACGCAATGTTGACCGATCGAAACACGTTTTCAACCAACTTGGTCATTTCCGCGACTCGTGCCGAGGAAACGGGAAAGACGTTGACAATCGATTGTTCGTAAAAGGTTCGTGCCGTTTCGCCGCAGGTCGGCGTGACGCCGCCCACGAGTTTGGCGGTATTGTGGGTCTTGAAGGAAGCGTTTCCCGGGTCAACGCGTTCCGGTGAAAAGGCAGCGAAGAGATCGCGTCCGGCTTGAAGCCCGCGTTTGGTTAATTCCGGTACGATGACGTCTTCCGTGGTTCCCGGATAGGACGTGCTTTCCAGGACGACGAGCATGTCGGGATGAGCGCGTTGGGCCAATGCCTTTGTGACTCTGATCACGGCGCGGAGGTCCGGCTCTTTGTTGGCGGTGAGAGGGGTGGGGACGCAAATCAGCACCACGTCGCATTTCTGAAGAACGTTGAAGTTCGTGGTGGCGGACAATCCGTTTGTGCGGGAGACGTGAGCGAGGTCCGTATCCCGGACGTCTCCGATGTAGCTGTTCCCTTTGTCGATCCGGGCGATTTTTTCAGGGTCGTCGTCTATGCCGAACACTCGAAATCCCGTTTTTGCCTGAAGAACCGCCAAAGGGAGTCCCACGTATCCTAAGCCGACCACTCCGACGACCGCGGAATGATCGCGTATTTTGTCCACTAATGCCATCTGGGCCTCTAGACGACTTCAAGCAGAATGTTAAAATGAGAATAGGTGGTAGCGAAAACACCTTTATTTGCAAGGAGTTGCAAGGCATTCACGGTTATTCACAAATTTTTCTCAAAATCGCAATTAACAAACTGCTTGACGTCCTATAGCCTCTTTAGATCTTGACGTTCATGATGCTTCCGAATCGGTCAACCCTCGGTATATGGCTTGAGAAATTCTGATTGTTCTAATTGTCTCAGAATTTTCTTCAGACTTTCCTGAGGCTGTTCCGTGTCGGTTTCGACGAGAATCTCCGGATTTTGTGGTTCTTCATACGGATCGGAAATGCCCGTGAAGTGTGAAATTTCTTTCCGTTGAGCCTTGGCGTACAAGCCTTTGGTGTCACGTTCGATACAGACGTGCAGGGGACACTTGACGAACACTTCGACGAAGTTCGCAATCTCTCGGCGTGCGTTCTGGCGAGCGTGCGCATAGGGCGAGATGGCGGCTACGATCACGACTCCCCCGACGTTGGTGAGGAGTGTGGCCACGTAGGCAATCCGTCTGATGTTTTCCTCACGATCCTCCCGTGTAAATCCCAAATCGTTGGTCAACCGGTTTCTCACTTCATCGCCATCCAACAAGACCACCGGAAGCCCGCGTTGGCTGAAGGAGTCTTCCAGGAGCGTGGCCAGCGTGCTTTTTCCTGCACCCGACAAGCCGGTAAACCAGATGGTCAATCCCTTCGTGTGCTTCATCATGATGTTTCCTCCTGAAAATTCGTCATGGTTGATTATTTCACCGTTGTGCCCGGCTGAACGTCGTCGGTCTCGACTGCGATGAGCCCTTGGACGTCCTGATCCCCTGCCGCTAAGATCATGCCTTGAGACGCGACGCCCATCAGTGTCGCGGGTTTGAGGTTTGCCACGACCACGACGGTTTTTCCACGCATATCTTCCGGGCTGTATTGTTTTCCGATCCCTGCGACAATCTGTCTCCGTTCGGTGCCGAGGTCCACCTGGAGTTTGAGGAGTTTGGCTGATTTGGGTATGCGTTCGGCCGTGACGACGTGTGCAACCTTTAAGTGAACCTTCTGAAAATCATGAATCGTGATGAGACCGTCCTCTTCCTGTGGTGGAGTAGACGAAGGTTCCTCAGGTCGGGGCGTTGCCGCGGAAGCCGCTCCGGACGCTGATGGAGCCGGGGCAGCTGATGGGTCCGTTCTCATGGAATCTCCTTGTTGCAAGAAGGTCGATGCGTCGATTCTCGGGAATAAGGTTTTCCCTTTGGCCACTTTGGTCACTTTGGTCTCCGATTTCCCGCCGCCCCAGGTCACGGGGGAGGTGAGAAAAGTTTGTGAAAAATCATAGGGAAGCCCAAGTTGTCGAGTCAACTCCCGCGCAGTCTCCGGCATGAACGGATAGCTGGCGAGGCAAAGGAATCGGAGCGTTTCCGCCGCGTGAAAGACCACGGTCTGAAGTCGTTTTGAGCCGGCAGGGTCTTTCGCAAGGACCCATGGCGCGGTTTTGTCAATGTATTGATTGCCAAGCTGAACCAATCTCCATATCGCTTCAAGCGTTCGGTTGAACGCCAGCTGGTCCGCACGCAAATGATCGGGCATGGTTTTTTGGATGAGCACTTCCGCTGCGGATTGCAATTCCGTTTCGAGCGCGGTGACTTCAGAAGGATGTGAAGGAGGCACCGTGCCGTGGCAATACCGCCGGATCAACGTGACGGTTCGACTTAACAAGTTGCCCAGGCCATTGGCCAAGTCACCGTTGAAGCGGCCAATAAAGGATTCATACGAAAAATTCCCATCCTGTCCAAATGGGATCTCGCGCAGCAGAAAATAGCGAAACGCATCAGCGCCGAATTGATCGACGACGGTAGACGGGTCAATGACGTTGCCCAGGCTTTTGGACATTTTTTCTCCGTCAACCGTCCACCAGCCGTGAGCAAAGATCGTCTGGGGCAGTGGCATCTCCAACGCCATCAGCATGGTTGACCAGTACACCGCGTGCGTCGTCAGAATGTCTTTGCCGACCAGATGGACGGTTGCCGGCCACAGGCGGTCCTTCAAGGGGTGGGGCGGCAGGTATTCGAGTCCCGAGATGTAATTCACCAGCGCGTCGAACCACACGTACGTGACGTAGTTCGCATCAAAGGGCAATTCAATCCCCCAGGGGAGACGCGATTTGGGACGGGAGATGGAGAGATCTTCCAACGGTTTTTGCAGAAAGCCCAACACTTCGTTGCGGCGAGACTCCGGGCGAATGAAGGACGGGTTGGCGTGAACGTGATCAAGCAGCCGTTGTTGATATTGCCCCATGCGAAAGAAGTAATTGCTTTCGCTGAGTTGCTCAACCGGCCGTTGACAGTCGGGACACAGACCGCGTTCAACGTCCTTTTCCGTCCAGAAGCGTTCGTCGAACGTGCAATACCAGCCGATGTAGTCCGCGTAATAAATGAGCCGCGCGTCGTACAGGGTTTGCAAACAGCGTTGAACCACGGTTCGATGCGGGGCATCGGTGGTGCGAATGAAGCCGTCGTTGGAAATACCGAGTTTCTTCCACAGGTTGAGAAATTGCGGCGTCAATCGGTCGCAATGAGCTTGCGGTGAAATCCCCGCTTGGGCGGCGGCACGTTGGACTTTTTGCCCGTGTTCATCCAGTCCCGTCAGAAAAAAGACCTCATCGCCAATCAGGCGATGCCAGCGTGCCAGGACGTCCGCCGCAATGGTGGTGTAGGCGTGTCCAACGTGCGGGACGTCGTTCACGTAGTAAATGGGCGTGGTGACGTAGAAGGGTTTCGGCATAGGCGTCTGCGTTTTACCGTCGATTGCCGACTTGCTCATTGTCAATGGAGTTCGTTCATGCGGCACGTCGGATCACTTGATGAAACCGAAGCAGAAAATTCTCCAGGGCCAACTGGAGATTCAGGTTGTGCCTCGGGGCTTGTTCCAGCGTTTGCAGGAATTCCGCAAGTTCGACGACGTGCGCGGGGTCTACCGACTCCGCGACGCGGTGAAGCGTCTCGACGTGTTTTTGATGTAAGAGGAGGTCCCGCTTCGCGCCGATGCTGACCAGCAGGAGGTCCCGCAGTCCATGGGTGAGCCACTCCAGGACGTCTGGGAATGGTTTGGTTTTTGACAGATCTTCCGCTCGTTGAAGAATGGCCGTGGGATTGGCCGGAGTCTTGTCCCCGCACAATTGAAAAAAGTGATCGTGCCGGCCGTGAAGTTGGTCCGTATCCATCCCGAAGGCCACGCCAATGCGGTTGCCGGAAATCTGAGCAAGAAATTTGGCCTCGTCGCTCGCCACGGCCCGTTTCAGGGCCAGGGCCCCTTCAAATTGCATGGAGGTTGCCGGAGAAAATCTCAGAGTCAAACAGCGGGACCGCACGGTCGCCAACAGGCGGAAGGCTTGACTGGTCACCAGAACAAAGACACTGTGGTCGGGGGGATCCTCCAAGGTTTTGAGAAACGCGTTCGCGGCGTTGGTCGTGAGGCGGTCGGCGTCGTCAATGATGCAGATTTTATGAGAGCTGAACAGCGGACGGTAGATCATGTGCCGTTCAATCTCCCGAACCTGATCGATTTTGATTTGCGGGTTGGCTTTTTCCCGTTCAGGTTGGATCATCAGGACGTCGGGATAGGTGCCCGCGGCCACTTGGCGACACGCGCGGCATTCCCCGCAGGAGTCCGGTTGAGACGACGCCGGAGGGGTTTCACAGGATAGGGCTTGAGCAAACCGGACGGCCATGAGCCGTTTGCCGATTCCTTCGTCTCCTGAAAAGAGGTAGGCGTGGCCGATGGTGTGCCGGTCCAAGGCCGTCCGGATTTTCCGTTTGGGTCCGTCGTGTCCGATGACGTCGGCGAATGGCATGGTGGAATCCACGCGGTTAAGATGGTTTGACGGAAATGCGCCGGGTCCGTAGACCGGTTTGAATCAGAGGCTCGACCACGGCGATGACGTGCTTGGAAATCATCTGCGCGGACCGGCTGGCGTTCACCGTGTGAATCCGTCGAGCGTGTTGCTTCGCCAACGTTAAAAATCCTTTCCGAACGCGTTGATGAAAGGCGGCGGTTTCATGATCCAGTCGATTGGCTTTCCGGCCGTCTAATCGTCGTTTCAACCCTCGGGCAACGGGGAGATCCAGGAGAACGGTCAGGTCGGGAGTCATGCCTTGCGACACCCAACGCGTCAGCGGCCGAAGCGTGGAGAGTGGCAAGCCTCGGCCGAATCCCTGGTAGGCCAGGGTGGAATCGGTAAATCGATCGCAGAGAATAATCGCTCCTTGTTGTAAGGCCGGGCGCAGCAGGTTGGTGACGTGCTGGCTTCTGGCGGCCACAATCAAGGCCGCTTCACATTCCGGCGTGAGGGGATCCGCTGAATCACGAACGGGGTCCGGCCGAAGAAGCATGTCTCGAATGCGTTCCGCTACCTGGGTGCCCCCGGGTTCACGCGTTTCCAGTACCCACAATCCTTTGGACCGGAGGTAGTAGGCGAGGGAGCGGGATTGGGTCGATTTCCCGCTCCCTTCGATTCCCTCGAAGGTGATCAACAGGCCCTGACGACGCGACGGTCTGGCTCCGTCCAGTGTCTCTGAAGAACGTGTGCGTGCCACGAGGCATCGTAATCCAACTTATTGCCATACGCAAGAAAAGAGGTTGAACCCCACGTCGTATGCTTGTAGGATGGTGCCGGTAATTGTGAAAAAACGTCCGTCAGTTTCGTGGACTTCGTTGGTCGGTGAACGCGAAGCGTCCTCTCATCTTTCCCCAATGTCAAGCACGGCCTTGAAACGATATTTTCTCACGGGCTTATTAGTGGTGACGCCGATCTGGGGCACGGTGTTGGTACTGAAAACCCTTTTTGTCACCGTGGACGGCATCCTGGGAAACATGCTGGCTGAGGTGGTGACGGAAGACTACTACGTGCCGGGCTTGGGGATCTTGACGCTGGTCTTTCTGATTGTCTTTGCCGGATTTATGGGCACCAATTATATTGGGGGTCGCTTGGTGAAGCGGTGGGAAGAATTTTTGGAACGTGTGCCGATTGTTCGGGGCGTCTATGCGACGCTGAAATCCATGATGGACATTCTCTCGTTTCAACAGCGCGACAAATATAATAAAGTGGTCATGATTCAATTCCCCAAGGATGGGAACTACTGTTTGGCCTTTGTGACCGGCGAGACTCAGGATGCGGTTCAGAGCTTGGCACCCGAACCGCTGGTACACGTGTACGTTCCCACCTCGCCGAATCCGACGTCGGGTTATTTTTTGTTGGTTCCGGAACGGGAAGTGGTTTCCGTGGGGATGAGCGTGGAAGAAGCCATGAAATTGATCGTCTCAGGGGGGCTGTATTCCTCAAATAAGACCATGGGCGTGCCGGGTTTTTCCTCGTGATTGATCATCGCCCGTTCCCGTGCAGCACGTCGAAATGAAGACAGAGGACCATCTGAGATATCCCCTTCAATGGAAAGAGAATTACATACAATCCTGGACGCTCCTTATCTGTCGAGAAATTCCGCTCAATCAACGGTGTCTGGAATTTGTATAGAATTCCCTATGAAAAGAATCCCTTCTGTCATTCCCGACGTTCGCAATCGGGAATCCAGAGTGCCCACATATGAATACTCCTTGCCAGCTACCTCTCTCTGTCATTCCCGACGTTCGTAATCGGGAATCTAGAGTTTTTCCGTGCTGGACTTTTCCTTCATTGGGCGTCCGACACCGTGGCTTTCACGACTCAGAGGTCATGCTCGCCTTGTCAAAGGGATATGACTCCCTGATTGAACGCGGGATCAGGATTGTTTTGACTGGATTCCCGCTAAAAACTGCGGGAATGACAAGGGGGGCTGCGGGGAATGACAGGGGGTTGCGGGAATGACGGGAAGGGAGGGTGTGGGAATGACGGAACGGTGTCTGGAATTGTATAGAATTCCCTATGAAAAGAGCCCCTTCTGTCATTCCCGACGTTAGCAATCGGGAATCCAGAGTGCCCACATATGAATACTCCTTGCCAGCTACCTCTCTCTGTCATTCCCGACGTTCGTAATCGGGAATCTAGAGTTTTTCTGTGCCGGACTTTTCCTTCATTGGGCGTCCGACACCGTGGCTCTCACGACTCGGAGGTCATGCTCGCCTTGTCGAAGGGATATGATTCCCTGATTGAACCCGGGATCAGGATTGTTTTGACTGGATTCCCGCTAAAAACTGCGGGAATGACAGGGAAGGGGGTTGCGGGAATGACAGGAAGGGGGACTGCGGGAATGATGGGGAGGGGGATTGTGGGAATGATGGGAAGGGGGATTGTGGGAATGATGGGGAGGGGGTGCCGCTCCTTATTTGTCGAGAAATCCTGCTCAATCAACGGCATCTGGAATTGTATAGAATTCCCAATGGAAATGAGTCGTCAATGAAAAGGGTATCGGCCGTTGTGCTGGCTGCGGGCCGCGGAAAACGTATGCGGTCCAAAAGGGCCAAAGTGTTGCATCACGTCGCCGGGCGGCCCATGCTCTGGTACGTGGTGTCGGTTGTCAAACAGGTCACGGATGGTCACGTGGTGGTGGTCATCGGGCACCAGGCCGATCAGGTCCGGGCATTTCTTGAGCAGTCCAAGTCGGAATTCGGTCCCTTCGACGTTGTTGTCCAAGCCAGGCAAATGGGGACGGGCCATGCCGTGCAGCAAGGCCAAGCGGTCTTGATGCCCAACGGTCAATCCGTCTCCAGGAATTGTCTGATTGTGAATGGTGATACTCCGTTATTGACGCGCGCGACCGTTGAGCGGTTGTTGGCTCATCATGACGATACCGACGCGACCCTGACCGTTCTGACGACGGATTTACCTGATCCCGAAGGATATGGACGCGTGGTGCGAGGGGAGACGGGGGAACTTGTCAACGTGGTGGAAGATCGGGACGCCGGTCCGACGGAACGCGCCATTCATGAGGTGAACGCCGGAATCTACGTCGCCGACAGCCAATTTCTGTTTACAGCCTCAGCGCGGATTCAACCCGATAACGCCCAAAGGGAATATTATTTGCCCGACCTTATTGGCTTGGCCGTGACGCGGGGGTGCCGCGTGACGGGAATGAAGACGTCGGACAACTCGGAGTGTCTGGGGGTGAATAGTCGGGAACATCTTGCTGCCGTCGAACGGGTGATGCAGCAGCGCGTTCGGACGCGATGGTTGGAGCAAGGCGTGACGATGCTTGATCCTCACACGACGTTTATCGAGGACCGCGTCACGATTGGTCAGGATACGGTCTTGTCTCCCGGCGTCACGTTGGAGGGACAAACGGAAATCGGCGCCGATTGTGTAATTCGCTCCGCTTCTCGAGTGACGGACAGCGTGGTCGGAAACGGGGTCACGATTGAGGACCATTCCGTGATTGACGGGGCGGTGATTGAGGAAGGGGCAACCGTTGGTCCTTTTGCACGCTTGCGTGCCGGATCGATTGTGAGAAGGAAGGCTCAAGTGGGGAATTTTGTTGAGTTAAAAAACACGGAATTGGGTGCCGGTTCCAAAGCGAATCATTTATCGTATCTGGGTGATACGTCGGTCGGGAAACGGGTCAACATCGGAGCGGGGACGATTACGTGCAATTATGACGGCTTCCGGAAAGAGCACACGGTTATTGAAGATGAGGCGTTTATCGGCAGTGATACCCAACTGGTGGCTCCCGTCAAGGTGCAAAAAGGGGCGGTGGTGGGGGCGGGTTCCACGATTACGCAAGACGTTCCTCCTGATGCGTTGGCCTTGTCACGCAATCAACAATCCAACCGTGAAGGATGGGCTTCCCGACGTCGCGCCTCTTATCCTGAGCAGTCGGCGCCATCGGCCGCTCCGAAGCCTGCGCCTTCTTCTCGTAAGAAGAAAAAAGGATCTCACGAGTAACCGTCTCACGCCGGTCCTTTTTCTGGATTCCCGCTCAAAACGTGCGGGAATGACGTGTCCCGTTGGTCGGAGGCAACGCGATGTGTGGAATTCTGGGATATCTTGGCCGGGACAATGCCGTTGACGTGCTTGTCGACGGTCTGAAGCGTCTGGAGTATCGAGGATATGACTCGGCTGGGATTGCCGTGTTGCAGCAGGGTCGAATTGAAGTCCGCCGAAGCGTCGGGGCGTTGAGAAATTTAGAAGAATCTCTGAAACGGGAATCCTTCATTGGGACAATCGGGATTGGGCATACCCGGTGGGCGACCCATGGCAAACCTTCCGAACAAAATGCCCATCCTCATTGCTCTGGAAACGTGGTGATCGTTCACAACGGCATTATTGAAAATTATCGGACCCTCAAACGACGACTGGAGAACGAAGGCTACGTCTTCGAGTCCGAGACGGATACCGAAGCGATCGCGCATTTATTAGTGTTTCACATGCGGGAAAGGCGATCCTTTCTCCAAGCGTTCCGTGCCGGCATTCGTGAATTGCGGGGGAGTTATGCCATTGCCGGAATGTGTGAAGCGGAACCGGATATGCTGCTCGTGGCCAGGTCAGGGTGTCCCCTCGTCTTGGGACAAAACGAGAACGCCGTCTTTCTGTCCTCTGACGTGACGCCGTTACTTGCTCATACTCGAACGGTGACGTTTTTAGAAGACGGGGACGTCGGCACGTTAACGCCACGCGGCGTCACGGTGACCGATGGAGAGGGACGACCGATTGCACGGGAAACGGTCCACGTTGACTGGAACGCGGAAGCCGTGGAAAAAGGAGGGGCTCCGCATTTCATGCTCAAAGAAATCCACGAGCAACCCGAAGTCCTTCTCGATACCTTGCGTGGTCGATATTCTTATGACGCAGGTGACGCGGATCTGCTGGATGTCAGCCTCCCCCCGGAAACGTTCAGGCAGGCTCCACGGATATGGATTGTCGCCTGCGGGACGTCCTGGCACGCCGGCATGGTAGGGAAATATTTGCTTGAGTCCCTCATTCGCCGGCCGGTTGACGTCGATATTGGATCGGAATTCCGCTATCGAGAGCCGCTGGTGCAGGCGGGGGATTTGGTCGTTCCCGTTTCTCAATCAGGTGAAACCGCGGACACCTTGGCCGCGGCGCGAGAGGCCAAACGCCTGGGCGCACGCGTGTTGTCGATTGTGAACGTCGTGGGGAGCACGTTGGCCAGAGAATCGGACGGCGTGCTGTACACCCGTTGCGGCCCGGAAATCAGCGTGGCTTCGACGAAAGCCTTTACCAGCCAGGTGATGGCGTTCTACCTCTTGGCGTTGCACGTGGGGCGAACGTGTCACGTCTTGAATCCGGAAGACGGCCGGTGGTGGCTGGATCAATTGGCGGCCGTGCCCGGTTACGTTGAGCACGTCATCAAGCACGAAGGCGAACTCGTTTCTCTGGCGAAGCGGTTCTTCCGCAAGCGCAACTTCATCTATCTCGGACGCGGCATCAATTTTCCAATTGCGTTGGAAGGCGCGCTCAAGCTCAAAGAAATTTCTTACATTCACGCCGAGGGCTACGCGGCGGGAGAAATGAAGCACGGTCCCATTGCCCTGATTGATGAAGACGTGCCCGTGGTGGTCCTCTCCCCGCGTAATCCGTTGTATGACAAGACCGTAAGCAATCTTATGGAAGTCAAAGCTCGCAATGCGCCGGTCATTGCCTTGGTGAGTGAGGGAGACCGGGCGCGGGACGTGTCCGCGGACTTTGTCTTTGCGATTCCGGATTGCCACGCGTTGCTCTCACCCATCCCCTTGGCGGTCGCGCTTCAACTCTTTGCCTATCACGTTGCCGTTCTCCGCGATATCGACGTCGATCGTCCACGGAATCTGGCCAAAAGCGTGACGGTGGAGTAATCCGTGACGCCGCGCTGCGCGTTCATCCCGAAGGTCACTCAGCCCGTGAAGGGGATGCATGCGTCCCACCCGTGCGTGTCAATTCTCACAAACACCCTCCAGCGGCAATGAGACGATTCTCTAACCGTCAAATTGTTTCTTGCCTGGCAGACAATCAGACTGTATAGTAACCGTAAATTTGTCTGTTCTATAACCGACAATTAGACGTCTCTCTAACCGTCAAATTGTTTATTGCTTGGCAGACAATCAGACGCTATAATAACAGTAAATTTGTCTACTTTATAACCGACAATTAGACGTCGCTCTAACCGGCAAATGGTCGCCAATAAATCTCTCTGTCCGCGCTTACTGACCCCCGTCATCCGCGAGGCTATGGCAGACACGCCGGTGGTCTGCCTGATCGGTCCGCGTCAATGCGGCAAGACGACGCTTGCTCAAACCCTGGCACCGGATCGCGCTTTTGTCAGCCTGGATGAACAGAGCTACTACAAGGTCGCCACTGAGGACCCAGACGGTTTCGTTGCGAGCCTGCCGGATGCGGTGACTCTTGATGAAGTGCAGCGGGCGCCGGGCCTGCTTCCTGCCGTCAAGCGTGCCGTGGACCGTGACCGCCGTTCCGGCCGTTTCCTGCTTACCGGTTCGGCCAATTTGTTGCTGCTGCCGAAAGTCACTGAATCCCTCGCGGGACGCATGGAGATTGCTCATCTGCAACCATTGACGGAGGCGGAAAAAATGCGCACACCGGGCCGTTTCCTGAGCAACTTGCTGGACGGTGCCTTCGTGCCCGGTATCGAACCCGGGAAAAAGTCCGCCGGGCCAACGCTGGCGAAATTGTTGTTGGCCGGCGGTTATCCTGAACCGTTGACCCGCCCGTTCCGCCGTGCCCGCCAATGGCACCGACAGTATTTGCACAACGTCATCGAACGGGACGTGCAGGACGTGACCCGGGTGAAAGACGGCCATGAACTGGCTCACTTACTGGAACTGCTGGCCCTGCGTAACGCACAGTTGTTGAACGTCAGTAACTTGGCTCGTGACCTTGGCATGCACCGGGAAACGGCGGAGCATTATCTCGCTGTACTCGAACGACTTTTTCTCGTGCGGCGCCTGCCCGCTTGGCACCGCAACGGGGCCAAACGACTCATCAAATCGCCAAAAATCCATTTGCTTGACAGTGGGCTTGCCGCGACCCTTGCCGATTTGACGGCTGACGACTGGCTTGACGCACGAGACCGCATGGGGCATCTGCTGGAGTCTTTTGTGGTTCAGCAACTTATGGCGCAAGCCACCTGGACTGACCCAGACCTGCGTTTCTGGCATTATCACGACAAGGATCGGATAGAAGTGGACATGGTCATCAGCCGGGGCCGAAAGATCTGGGGCGTCGAAGTCAAGGCCGCCGGTACGCTTTCATCCGGTGACGGGCGTGGGCTTGCCCGGTTGGCTGACTGCTGCGGCAAGGACTTTCAGCGTGGCATCCTGCTTTATGCCGGCGGAGACGTTCTCCCTCTTGCGGATACGCGCATGCTCGCCGTACCGCTGAGTGAACTGTGGGAGCGATGAAGGTGACGACGATACAACGGTGCCCGGAGAAATGGGATTGAGTGGGACGCCGTTTATCGTCTGGAAAAGGCAAACGTGTGGACGTCGGCTTTTTGACCCTTATCGTACAGGGTCCATTGATGGGTCATCCGGTCTGCATCCTGAAAGGTGATCGTGAGTTCATGCATGTGGGTGTCATTGAAGGATCTCATGCCGGTTCCGTCCACGTAGTGCAGCGTGATCCGGTCGCCGGACTCTGTCCCATGCGTTTGCATACGAGGCTGGTTGCCCAGTATGCAGTAGTGCGTCATGGTCAATTCATGCCCGTCTTGCGTATAGATCGACACCATTTCTTTGGGTGTCCCCGGGAAAAATCGCTCTATCACCGCTGATCCTTTGGCCGTGATTGCATATTCAACGGTAATGGTTTTCTGACCCTTGAGCGATTGTTTGGTTCCCTGCCACGTGCCCACTAATGCTTTGATCCTGTCAAACGGCATGGGCGTGAGAGAGGGGTGTTCAGCCGTGGCCACTCCATACCACGGCGTCGTGACGCCGGCCAGCATGACGAGGAAGAGAAAAGTTCTCAAAATCTTTGATGTCGTGTTGGCCATTTGGACGTGGAGTTGAAGAACGCTATTCTGACTCAGCATTCATGTATTACTATAAAACGGCGGCGTTGAGAGAGTCAAAAATGGATTCCCGCTAAAAACATGCGGGAATGACAGGGTGTGATGTACAGGCGGGAAGGCCAGGGGAAGCAGGCAGGAAGGATAGGGGAAACAGGCGGGAAGGTGGGTAAACATACGGGATGATGGGGTATGACGTCGGAATTTCAAAACGTGAAAAGGTCGGATCATGGGGGCGCGTCTCGGAACGTGAAGACGGTGGGACCGGAGGGGCGGGTCGAGGCCATCTGGATCAAACGTATGAAGCGCGGCCCCATGGACTCCGTGCAACGGGCCACGTTGCACGCTGACCATGGGCTGCTCGGCAATGCGAATCAAGGAGGCAAGCGGCAAGTCACAATTCTGGAGCGAGAGGTTTGGAAAGCATTAATGAGAGAAGTCAATGGCTCGTTGCCGCCATCTGCACGTCGGGCAAATTTATTGATCAGCGGCCTCAGCTTGTCTCATTCCAGGACGCGCATACTCCGCGTCGGACGGTGTCGCATTCGCATCGTGGGTGAAACCAGACCGTGCGAGCGTATGGAGGAAGCATGCCCCGGGTTGCACGCAGCCATGTCGCGCCCCTGGGCCGGAGGAGCGTTTGGTGAAATCCTGGACGATGGCGAGATCGTCGTCGGGACGCCTTTGCGTTGGGTAGAGGAATGAATGGTCGTACCCGGTTTTCGCGTCATCGCCACGTGATCATCCGCACCTGCTGAACGTTACGTGCAAGGCCAAATCGTGCCGACGTGAACGCCAAATCGGTGAGACTGCGCGTCTCGGCAATATCGTTCGAGCGTTTCATGGATCACGGGGAACGCCAGGTCCGGCCATGGAATCTGTTCTCGTTTCAACAGCGTGACTTCCAAACTTTCTCTGCCCGCGCCGAATTTCGCCTTGTTCATGATTCCGCGAAAAACGATGTACACTTGGTTGACTTGGGGAATGCTGAAGATCGCGTAGAGCTGGGAGATCTCGACCGCAGCGTTGGCCTCTTCCAGGGTTTCGCGCGCGGCCGCGTCTTCCACGGTCTCATCCATTTCCATAAATCCCGCGGGGAACGTCCAGAGCCCATACCGTGGTTCGATGGCTCGTTTGCAGAGCAGGATGCGATCCTTCCATTCTGGAATACAACCCACCACGATTTTGGGATTTTCGTAATGAATGGTCGCACACTGCCCACATACCAAACGGGGCAAGGTATCTCCGTCGGGGATTTGGGTACTGAGGGACGCTCCACAAGCACTGCAATAGTTCATCACGTCAGTCATCGTCCGGGGATTGGGATCATGCGCCGTCACGTGGCGAGCGCCATCCCTTCGACTTGCTCGTTCCCGTCGGGTGTGTTTGAATAGCAGACCGTTTCACCTATGGTAGCAGGAGAGCCGTTGTCCGTGAAGGTCCCCTTATTGGATTTAAAAGCGCAGTTTCAGCAGATGCGGTCGGCTGTCCTGTCGGCGGTCGAAGGGGTGTGCGAGGATCAAAGCTTTATCCTCGGTCAACGAGTCGAGACCTTTGAGGCGGACATCGCCGATTATCTCGGGTCTCGGTACGCCGTGGGCGTGGCTTCGGGAAGCGACGCGTTATTGTTGTCCTTAATGACCGTGGGTCTGAAGCCCGGGGATGAAGTGATCACCGTGCCGTTTACCTTCTTTTCCACGGCAGGCGTGGTCTCCCGATTGTCTGGCGTGCCGGTGTTTGTTGATATCCGGACCGACACCTTTACGATGGATCCCGGCCAGCTTGAAAACGCCGTCACGCCTCGCACGAAAGCCATCATCCCCGTCCATCTCTTCGGTCAATGTGCCGATATGGAGGCCATCATGGACGTCGCGGACCGCCACGGCGTCAAGGTCATTGAGGACGCCTGTCAATCCATCGGGGCCAGTCGTCATGGACGACGAGCGGGGACCATGGGGTATACCGGATGCTTCAGCTTTTTTCCGTCGAAAAACCTCGGAGGCGTGGGGGACGGCGGGTTGATTACGACGAATGATCCGGACGTCCGTGAGTTGCTCTTGGCCTTGCGGGTCCACGGCAGTCGATCCGATTATCACCACGATCATATTGGTCTCAACAGCCGGCTTGACGCCATGGAGGCGGCGGTCCTGCGCGTCAAACTTCCGCATCTGAAGGACTGGAACGCGAAACGGGCCCGAAACGCGGCAACGTATGAACGGTTGTTTGCCGACGCCGGTTTGTTCGATCGCGTGACGCTGCCGACGACGGATGCCGGCAACGTCCACGTCTTTAACCAATATACCATTCGTGCCCAACGACGCGACGAGTTGATGGCCTACTTGAAGGACCATGAGATTGGGCACAAAGTGTATTACCCCGTCCCTCTTCATCTTCAGGAATGTTACCAACCCCTTGGGTATCAGAAAGGTGATTTTCCGGCGTCAGAGTTACTGGCCCGAGAAGTCTTGTCCCTTCCCATTTATCCGGAACTCACCGATTCACAGATTCAACGCGTGGTCCGGAGTATCAGTGATTTTTACCATAGCCGTTAATAACGTCTCCGACGTTCCTGCTTCTTTGCGCCGGAACCTTGCGAAGCCGTCTTTCATTCTTGAACGTTGTCTTTAACCAAGGATCATGGGGAGAGGGCGAAATTCGCGCCGGATCGGGTCAAGGATCAATCCTAACGCTTCGAGGGAAACGGTGCCAAAAAGCAGGCTGTCCCCAGGCTCGCCGAAAATGACCGGAGATGCTGCTTGCTCTCCATTGACGGAAAAGATCGCAGCTCCGATTTCCCTGGTCATTCGCGTGCCGTCGGCGAGCGTGAACGTCCGTGTGCCGTGCGGCCGGATGCCGATTCGGTTTAAGCGTGTTTTGGGGGCCACGGAGTAGGTCGCCCCCGAATCCACTAAAAATTCCAGACGGGTCTTTCTCCGTGGATTTGCGGGGTTGATTATACTTGCTTTGATGAAGGTGAGTCCCATGGTTTGCTTAACGGACTCTCGGGTTCATCGTATTCAGGGGGTCAGACGCGGTCAACGTTTGTGCGATTGTGCCCCGCGTTTTTCTTTTGGGTATTTCGCGTGAATGGTGCTGCTGAGACCGCCGCGGGCCGTAAACGTGCCGGTCACCATGGCCCATTCGGGCCGGCAGGCTTTCACGAAGTCCTGCAAGATCCGGTTGACGGCGTTTTCGTAAAAGATGCCGAGGTTCCGATAGGCGTGAACGTAGAGTTTCAACGATTTGAGTTCGACGCACGCTTTGAGGGGCATGTAATGAATGGTAATGGTGCCGAAGTCAGGGAGTTGGGTTTTGGGACAGATCGCGGTGTATTCCGGGATCTCGATCGTGATCTCATACCCGGGAAATTGATTGGGCCAGGTTTCAATTGCAGGCAAGGCCGCCTTTAATCCACTCTGGGAATGGGCCTCGGTGTAACGGCTCGTAACGTGTTGATTCTGTTTCACGTAACTGGAACACCTTTCTTAAGACTGCGGAGGAGTTTTGTCTCACTGACTTGAAGTTTACATCGCCTCACGCTATCCTGCAATCAAGAAAGGAAATGGGACTGGATGATACTTGACGTTGTTTTTTCCCATGTCATTGTCATGTTCTTTTGATCAAAAAGAGAAGAGGTATAGGCGTATGGCCAAGAAAGCACCATTTTCCATTTTGACGGCGTTTGTCGCGGTTGCGTTAGTCTCTGCCGTACTTTTTGGATACGAATTCTTCTTTAATCCTTATATTGGAATGCCACAAAATGGATGGATTGGAAATGAGCTTTATACGTGGGGCCATTTGGTAAAAAATAATCGATAT
Source organism: Nitrospirales bacterium (assembly GCA_965212625.1). Classification (GTDB taxonomy): domain Bacteria; phylum Nitrospirota; class Nitrospiria; order Nitrospirales; family UBA8639; genus Bin75. The sequence continues at coordinate 127,192 of OZ243124.1, forward strand.
GGATTTCGGGAACGGAATTTTGATAGTCCGAAACCGGCAGGCATTTATCGGATCATGGTATTGGGCGATTCCCTGACTTGGGGGGCGGGGTTGGCACCCGAAGAACGATATACAGCAATTGCCGAGCATCTCCTGAACAAGACTTTCGATGACGGGAAATTTGAGATATTGAACTTTGGAATTTCCGGTGGTCCTACAATCAAGGAGAGAGATATCTTGCAAAAATATAAGGATATCGTTGATCCTGATTTAATCGTTGTCGGTTTCTGCCTTAATGATCCACAACCGCGACCTCAGGATTACAGCGTTGAACCAGAGAACTTAGAGAAGAGCGCATGGGGGCATTTTGTTGCCCAGATGCAGGCATTCTTGAGAGATATACGGTCTCCCGTATCTCGCCGAACGCCTGAACGTGGCGTTTTATAATTTGGCAATGAAAGCAGGGACAATACCTGATTGGCAAACTGCGCTTCAGAGGACCTATGAGCCCTTATCAGATGAATGGGTGGCCTTCGCCCAAGCGTTACGAGAGATAAAGAATATCTCTGATGAATTGCATCTTTCTCGCCCGATTTTTGTCATTCTGAACCAGGGCAACCACTCCTCGGAGTACGATAATTTTGGTGGGGGCTTAGAGCAGTCTTTGGCTCGTCATCAGGGTGATTCTAGCTACGCCGTTGGCCAAGAATTAGCTGGGCATATAGAGCAGTATTTAGCGTGGTATCATCAGGCAGAAAAAGCCGCGGAAGACGTCGGGTTTCTGACGTATAATCATGAGTACGAAATTCCCCGCCAAATTGACAATGAATCCTTGTGGGTCAATAAGTGGGACGGTCACCCCTCGGCAAGCCTTCATCGTGTCTACGGAGAAAAGCTGCACCGGAAAGTCATTGAAGTGATTGCAAGCACGCCAACGAGACAGGATGCGACTCACGTTGAGTCCCGCTTGGCTCCTTCATTATAATCAGGCTCCGAATTTTGTAATCGAATAACGCGACTGCGGTTTTTCTTTTGGTGCGCCGTTCTTTTCCTCGTCAACTTGACGGGGAGTGTATGTGGTACTCTTTTCGTCCATCCTGCAAGAGAGACGATTTCCATGATTGACAGCGATGATTTTGTCAAAGCCTTGCGGGACATTGGGTGCGATTTTTTTACTGGCGTGCCGGATACCATTCTGGGCGGTATTATTGAAGTCCTGAGCCGGCAGCGTCTCTATACCCCGTCGGTTCGGGAGGATGAAGCCGTGGCGATGGCCGCCGGTGCGTTTCTGGGTGGAAAGGTCCCGGTGGTGCTGATGCAGAACTCCGGGCTGGGCAATGCCTTGAACGTGCTGATGTCGCTGCATCTGATTTATCTGATTCCCTGCGTGCTGATCGTGTCTTGGAGAGGGTTTGAAGGGAAGGATGCTCCGGAACACGTGGTGATGGGGCAAACCATGCCGCAGTTGATGGAGACGCTCCGGATTCCTCATCGAACCGCGTCAGCGGAAACCATGACGGATGATCTTCGATGGACGGCTCACACGTTCATGGATCAACGCGTCCCGGTGGCGTTGTTTCTGAAAAAGGGCGTGGTGAAAACCATCCAACCGTAGGAAAGGATGAACGTCGGTGAGTTTGCGACCCGAAGAAGGCGTGATGCAGAGTCGGTCCCAGGCGATGCAGGCGCTCTTTGACGTGCTGTCCGACCAGCCGGTCATCATTTGTAACGGGTTTCCTTCACGGGAGGCCCACAAAATTCAGGATCGTTCCGGCAATTTTTACATGATTGGGTCGATGGGAGTTGCCGCCTCGATTGGATTGGGGCTTGCCCTGGCGAAACCGGACCGCCACGTGATCGTGTTCGACGGTGACGGGAACGTCCTGATGGGAATGGGGACATTGGCCACAATTGGTGCGCTCAAACCTGGAAACCTGACCCACGTCGTGTTTGATAATGAGGTATACGGGACAACGGGAAATCAGCCTTCGTATTCTCGGCTCGTCCGGCTGGACCACGTGGCCAAGGCTGCCGGCTACGCCAACGTCGAACGAGTCTGGGAACGAGAGGACGTTGTGTATGAATTCAAAACCATGCTGAACACGAAGGGACCGAATTTTTTACTTATCAAAGTCAACGAACAAATCGAGGATGCCGCTCGCGTGGCTCTTGATCCCCCCGACGTAACAAAACGTTTTCGAGACGCCGTGGGGTCGGCGTCATGACGTGGGGCTGCACGGACGGCAACAATCAGGAAAGGGAATGACTCAGCGCGCATGATCCTGCTCAATCCCGGTCCGGTCAACGTTTCCGAGCGCGTGCGCAAGGCATTGATGGTGCCTGATCTCTGTCATCGGGAATCTGAATGTGCGGCCTTGTTCGGGAATATTCGTCGAAAACTGCTTGAAGCCTTCGTTCCGGGCGCGGAGTCCGAATATACCGCGATTCTGTTGACCGGGTCCGGTACGGCCGCGGTCGAGGCCTCGATCACGTCGTGTTTGCCGGCAGGGAAACGCCTGATTCACGTGAACAACGGCGTGTACGGGGAACGGATTTCTTCCATCGTCGCGACGCAACGCCTCGGCATTGCCGAAATCAAATCCGCGTGGGATACCCCTCCCGACCCCGAAAGAATTCTGAAGTCTTTGAAACAAGAGCCGGCGGTGTATGCGGTCGTCATGGTGCATCATGAAACCACGTTGGGTCTGATGAATCCCGTCCACGAAATCGCCGATCATGTTGACGGCCGGGGGTGTGTCTTCGTGGTGGATTCCGTCAGTGGGTTGGGCGGGGAGCCCTTGGACGTTGCAGGTCGTCACGTGTACATGGTGGCGGGAACCGCGGGAAAGTGTATTCAGGGATTTCCTGGGGTCTCGTTTGTGTTAGTCCGCAAAGGCTTTATGGAGAACGTCGTCAAACATCCCAAGCGATCCTGGTATTTGAACTTGGCCAATTATTACGAAGCCCAGAAAAACGACAGTATCCCCTTCACCCCGGCCGTGCAGGTGTATGCGGCCTTTGATGAAGCCTTATCCGAACTGCTTGAAGAAGGTGTCGCCAATCGGTGTGAGCGATACGCGCGATTCGCTTCGCTGATTCGGAATCGAATGAACGCCCTTGGGGTCCAAGCCGTGCTTCCGGCTGAGTACCGGTCGAATTCCGTCACGGCGTTTTACGTGCCGGAAGGCTTGACGTATTCCGTGCTCCACGACCGTCTGAAAGAACGCGGCTACGTCATCTACGCCGGTCAGGGACATCTGGAATCGAAGATTTTTCGCGTGGCGAACATGGGTGCCTTGGAGGAGAAAGACGTTGAGGGGTTCGGAGACGCGTGTGAGGACGTGCTTAGGCAGGAAATCGGAGGTGTATGAAGGCGGTCATTCTGGCTGCAGGAGTCGGGAGGCGTCTTCGTGCTCTGACGCAGCGTCGTCCCAAATGTCTGATTGAAATCGGGGGACGATCCCTTCTTTCCCGTTATTTTGACGTCTTGCTTGATCTGGGCCTCACCCGTATTTGTCTGGTCGTCGGATACAAACACGAGCTGATTCGTGAGGCCGTGGCATCGTCTCCCTCCTCCTTGGAGGTGACGTTCCTCGTGAATGCGGCCTTTGAACGCGGGAGCATTGGGTCTCTGTGGGTCGCCCGCCAGGTCTTTGATGATGATCTGGTGATCATGGATGCCGACGTTCTGTTCCACCCCACGATCCTTTCCCGGTTATTGACGTCTTCCTCTCCCAATGCCCTTTTGATGGATGAAACCGTCAGGCAACGCACGGAGGAATGTATGGTCGCCGTGCGTCAAGGACGGGTCGTCTCGTTGTCCAAGCGGATGCCGTCCCAGTACGACTTGGTGGGAGAAGGCGTGGGGTTTCTCCGCGTGGCACGCGCGGCCCTCCCCTGGTTGCTTCGGTCCGTAGAGGCGCGCGTGAGTCGGGGTGATCTGGATGGAGAATATGAAGACGCGTTGGATGATTTCTTTCGTGAGGTTCCCGTTGGGGTTGAGAAAATCGGGGGACTGCCGTGGATTGAAATCGACTTCCCTGAAGACGTGGAACGGGCCCAACGCGATATCTTGCCCAAGTTGGATGGCCCATGAGAAGAGACCCCGTGTCTCATCAGTCCCGCGAAATCCAAGCTGAATGCAGCCGATGGCTCGAATCCTCAATCAATCTCAAGTAGGTACCATCGATACGGCCGTCTTGTTGACCTCGTGCCGTGTGTATGAGGCAACCGGTTCTCATGCTCCCGTTGGTGCCTTGACCCGCGTTAGCGGGCTGACTCTGTTTCAACGAACCATTTTCACGCTTCAACGGGGCGGAATTTCGCGCGTTCTGATCTTGGTCGGTGAGGAGGAACACTCCCTTCGTGCGCTGATGTCGGGCGATGACCGCGTTCAGACGGCCATTCGCTGGTTTCCCGTTCGTGAATTTCCTCCGTCGGATTCTCAGACGTGGGTCACCGTGGCGAATGACGTGCAGGGGTCCTGTCTGATTCTTAGTTGCTCCGCGGTCTTTTCTCCTTCGCTGATTGAATTGCTCAGAGATGAAGGCCGAGCGGGTGGGGTCGTCGTGGCGACCGGACGACCAGGTGAGCATGAATGGAGTGCCAACTCAGGCGTTCCCGTCCTGAATGAAGGTGCGGGCCATGAACGTGTACCGTTAGCCGATCTGGTCGTCCTGCCGGTTCGATGGTTTAGAAAATCCGGCGAACGCACCGCCGCGGAAACCGGCTCGATTCGACGTGCCTTGGAGCAGACGGCCGCGGAAGACGCGGTCCGCGTTGTGTCCGTTGCTTCTCATGGGTATCAGGATATTCGAAACCCCGGCGGGCTACGGCAAGTGGAACGCACGTTGTTTCGTTCATTGGAACATGGAGAAGGCGGCTTGAACGGGGTCATGGACCGCTACGTGAATCGCAAGCTGTCCCGAGTCTTCACCCCGTTCTTTATTCAACGGGGATTTTCGCCCAATGCCGTGACCATGGCGTCAATGGTCATGGGCCTGATGGGGGCGGTGTGCTTTGCCCTGGGATCGTATCAGTCTGGGATTCTTGGCGCGTTCTTATTTCAACTTGCGGTGATCCTTGATTGTTGTGACGGAGAAGTCGCACGCCTCACCTTTGCCGAATCGCCGTTCGGTCAGGAGTTGGATATTGTGGCGGACAATATTGTCCACGTGGGGATTTTTGCGGGAATTGCCTGGGGTGCGTATCTCGAAAATCCTTGGCACGACGGCCGCCTCTCTCTGATGTTAGGGGGTCTGGCCGTTGTCTCGAACGGGATTTCTCTGTGGTTGGTGAAGCAGGTGAGGTCCCTGAGGGCCGACCCCGTGAAGTGGCAACGTCTTCATCACGCGTACCGCAGCCGTTTGGACTTTATCCTTGACCGCGTGGCGAATCGCGATTTTTCCATCATTGTGTTCGTGTGCGCCTGTATGGGCGTATTGCCTTGGTTTTTATGGTTTGCGGCAGTCGGGTCGTGGGTTTTTGCCACGACGTTGGTCTGGAGCGTTCGGCAAGCGCTGCTGTCTCGTCACCCCTGAACGTTTCGTCGTCGGCGTTTGAACGAATTGACGTGCCGCGTCCCGTTCTGCGTTCTTTTGCGGAGTCCTCGTCAGTTCTTTTGTCTGGGTTTCTCTCGTGATCCGACTTGCGTTTCTTGCCGTAGGGATGATGGTCCTGGTGTGGCTGGTCTGGTACATCGGACCGTCTCAGATATGGGAGACGGCTGAACACGTCGGCGTTGGTCCCTTCTGTATTATTCTCCTCCCTTTGTCGGCAGTGTATTTGCTCGATACGTATGGGTGGTATCTGACGCTGGGTTCTTGGGTGGGGCGAATCGGATTTTTTCAGCTCTTCATGGTAAGAATGGCCGGCGAGGCCATTAACGTGACGACGCCGACCGCCATGCTTGGCGGCGAACCCATGAAGGCGTACCTCCTCACACGCAACGGGGTCCCCTTCGTTGAAGGATTGGCGTCGGTGGTCACCGCCAAGACGATCATGGTCATTGCACAGATGCTCTTCATGGTGTTGGGGCTGGGCCTGATGGCGTGGACCGTCGGGGAAGGCGACTATGACGTCCTGGGCGCGTTCGTCAGCGTGGGCCTGCTCGGATTCGGCGTCTCCCTGTTCCTGATCATCCAGCAATATGGAATCGGGGCAGGGTTGTTGACCGTAGCTGAGACGTGCAAGATTCGACGGCAGTGGGTCGAGTCCCGTCGGTCGCAGCTCCTGGAATTAGATCAGACGCTTCGGCGGTTTTACCGACAGCGTCGTCAAACCTGCGTGCTGGCTCTGGGTGTCTTCTTTCTCGCTTGGTTGACGGAATGCCTGGAAGTGTATGCGATTTTATATTTTCTGGGAGCGGACGTGGGGTGGCTGTCGTCTTTTTCGATTGCGGCACTCGCCGTGCTCATCAAGGGAAGCGTCTCGTTTGTTCCCGGCGGCATGGGAGTCCAGGAAGGCGGCTACCTTTTTTTACTCCTGGGATTCGGGTACAGCGAAGCAACGGGTGTGACGTTTGCCTTGATCCGGCGCGTTCGTGAAATCATCTGGATTCTCATCGGACTGATTTTTCTGGCCGTCCTGAGAGGGAGAACGGCTCTTGCTTCAACAACGTGAAACGGCTTACTGGTCTCGATGGACCATGTAATCGGCGACCGCCGTGAGGGCGCGTTTGGCCGTGGAGTCGTCAAAGGAGTGCAGATTCAGCAGTGCGGCGTCAATGTATTCTTGGGACCGGTCCCGGGTGTATTGTAAAGACCCGTGTCGGTGCATTTGGTCAGTGATCTGAAGCAGATCATCCTCCGTCACGGCTTCGGTTTCAACGTTCTCGATCAGACGTCGGCGTTCGTTGTCCTCAAGACGTTGGAGTAAATGAATAAGCGGAAGGGTCACGGTCCCATGCATCAGATCCTGTCCCAGATTTTTTCCCAGGGTTTTGTTATCGGCTGTATAATCGAGATGGTCGTCGGCGAGTTGAAAGGCCACGCCCAGATATAAACCGAATTCATGCAGTTCTTCCCGTTGGATGGGCGAACTCCCTCCCAGAATCCCCCCGACTTTGCACGCGGCTGCAACCAACGCGCCGGTTTTGTACTCGACGATCCGTAGGTACTCCGATTCGAGCATGAGGGGCCGCCGGTTGGCGAACAATTGAAGAATTTCTCCTTCCGCCATCTTGTGACACGCCGTGGCGACCGTCGCGTTGATATCGTGGTTTTCAAACGCGGCGATGTGCTGCATTGCCCGCGAGTAGAGATAGTCTCCCACCAGAATGCTGGCCCGATTTCCCCAAATGTGGCGCGCCGTGGGTTGGCCACGGCGAAGGACGGCTTCGTCCAGCACGTCGTCGTGGAGCAGGGTCGCCGTATGGATGAATTCAATGAGGCTGCCGAGGACTAAGTCTTCTTTTGGAAGATAGCCGGTGAGACGTGAACACAGATCAACGAGGAGGGGGCGAATGCGTTTGCCGCCTCCGTCCAGAATGTGGGCGGCAATTTCGTTGCCGGGTGGTGCGTGGGAATCGAGGTTGCGACGGATGTGCGATTCAATTTCTTCGATGTCCCGGCTGTAAATCTCCCAGACGTCCTCTATCGTGAGCAAGCTTTGAATGACGGGTTGCCCGTTGGCCATTGAATGATCCTAGGGCAGGGTCTGACGTTTGTCAAGGTAACGGGAGGAGTGGCAACGGGAGAATGAGACGGATAGGAAGACCAATCACACGCGACTGCCGGCGGGAATCTTCAGGGGACACTGACGCTTCACTCAATCTCGACTCGTTTGCCGTCTCCCTGACCTCAGACGCGAGAGGATCAACTGTTTGAGTTTTATTTAAGGGCTGTGATTATGCCAATGACGGCAATGCCGACTCCTACGATGACGGGCACACTCCATTGTAACGTCTTCACTTCTCCTGCAAGGGTTGCGACGTTCGTACTCACGGAGCGCAACGCTGTGATAACTTCAGAAATGGCCATGCCCGTCCCTTCCGTTATGGTTTCTATTTCTTCGGCGCCAAGCGTGAGCTTTTGCTGATACGGACCGCTGTATGGACGGGTAGCCGGTTCTTCAAGTCGATAAAATTCCATTGATACAAAATCATCCTTGAACGACAACGACACGGGGGTTGGTGCGAGATTCGTCAGACCGATAATCAGACGACCCTGATAGCCTGGGTCAACTTGCGGCCCCGTGGTCGCGATGAGACCCTTTCTTGCATACTTCGAACGAAGTCCAAAACGTCCCGTATGTTGGGCGTTCAGTTTGATTTCCTCCAGGACGTTTACGATTGCAAAGTCGCCAGGTTGAATAAGGAGGTAGCCCACGTCTTTTATATTGGTGAGTTTTTTTGAACTTGTCGTAATGCCTTGCTCACCGACCCGAAAATCATAACTCGCCGGCTGAATTTGGCTAAGTGCAAAAGGGCTGATGACGATGTCTTCTCGCTCGCAGGTCTCACGTATCTGACGATCCGTTAATATCATTCCATCTCCCCTTTTCAGGGGGCATTCTACCATCTTTTGAATCGGAATATCAGTAAAGAAACCCTCCGAATCGAAAAAATACTTCCAGCAATTCAAAGGTGGCGAGTGCCCGTTCAGGGTGTTGCCTTGACACTCATTTGAAACATCCAGTAGATTCCAGACTTGCCTCTCTTTCTCCCCTGCTTTCCTTTCTTTGAATACGTTTCAGCACGTGTATTGATGATGCAGAGTGCGTTGGCATGGGGATGACGGTGATGATGAGTGGGGGTGTATGGTACGGTCGGAGACCGGTTCCTTATGAGTGATGAACGTCTTGCATACGGATTGCCCCGCAAACAGGGGCTTTATGACCCGCGGTTTGAACGAGATGGGTGCGGGATAGGCTTCGTCGTCAATATTAAGGGGCAGAAGTCCCACGCCATTGTCCAACAATCCCTCCAGGTTTTGAAAAATCTCCATCATCGCGGGGCCCAGGGCTGTGATCCCCGTACCGGTGACGGGGCGGGCATTCTCCTCCAGATCTCTCATGAGTTTTTCAGAAGAGTCACGGGCGATCTCGGCATCCGGTTGCCGGAAGCCGGCGGATACGGCGTCGGGATGGTGTTTCTCCCACAAGACGAACCGCTTCGTCGGCAATGCGAAGGCTTGTTTGAATCGATCATCCGAGAGGAAGGCGTGCGGTTTTTAGGATGGCGGGACGTGCCCGTGAAGTTGGCGCACGTGGGGAATCAGGCACGACAAACCCTTCCGCACGTTCGACAGTTCTTTCTTGCCCGCGACGTTTTGAATGAAGTCCAATTTGAACGGAAACTGTACGTGGTGCGAAAACGAATCGCACGAGCCGTGCGCGAGTCCGCGTTGGTCGAACGGGGTACGGTTTACGTGTGTAGTTTGTCGTCCAATACGATTGTCTATAAAGGCATGTTGCTGCCTGAGCAGCTTGATCGGTTTTTCCCTGATTTGGCCGACGACGCCATGATCTCGGCGCTTGGGTTGATCCATTCCCGTTTCAGTACGAATACCTTTCCGACCTGGTCGCTGGCTCATCCCTATCGCTACGTCGTGCATAACGGCGAAATCAACACCTTGCGCGGCAACGTCAATTGGATGCGGGCGCGACAGGGGAGACTGGCGTCGCACGTGTTTGGAGAGGACCTCGAAAAACTGTATCCGATTGTGTTCGAGCATCAGAGCGATTCCGCGTGTCTGGATAACGCGATTGAATTCCTGGTGATGGCCGGGCGGTCGCTTCCTCACGCCATGATGATGCTGATTCCGGAGCCGTGGGTTGGGAATCCCCAGATGAAGTTGGACCGTCGCGGGTTTTATGAATATCACGCCGCGATGATGGAGCCGTGGGATGGCCCCGCGGCGGTGGCCTTTACCGATGGAAAATTAATCGGTGCCACGCTGGACCGTAATGGATTGCGGCCGTGTCGCTATCACGTGACGACGGACGACTTGGTGGTGCTGGCCTCTGAGGCCGGCGTCCTTCCCACGGACGTCGCACGCGTTCGCCAGAAAGGTCGGCTCCAACCGGGACGCATGTTTCTGGTGGATACGGTCAAAGGTCGCATCATTGATGATGAAGAGATTAAAGCGGAGATCGTGAGTCGCCGGCCCTATCGATCATGGATCACGCAGCATCGGGTGTCCTTGGATGAGTTGCCGGAACCGTTGAACGTGCCGCAGCCGGATCATCCGACGCTTCGGCAACGGCAGCAGGCCTTCGGCGTCACGATTGAAGAGTTGAAGATGGTCCTGTCTCCCATGGGCGTTACCGGAGAAGAGCCGACCTCTTCCATGGGGACGGATACGCCGCTGGCCGTTCTGTCGAACCGGCCGCAGCTCTTGCCGAAGTACTTTAAGCAACTCTTTGCTCAAGTGACGAATCCGCCCATTGATCCGATCCGGGAACAATTGGTGATGTCGCTCGTGACCAACATCGGGCCGAAACCGAATCTGATTGCTGAAACGCCGGAGGCATGCCGTCGCATTAAAGTTCAGCAGCCGATTTTGACGAACGCCGAACTGCAAAAGCTGAAGGAACTGGACGACCCTCATTTCCGGTGTCGGACGCTTCCGATGGTGTTTCGCGTGTCGGACGGGCCTGATGGATTGGGCGCGGCAGTGGATCAGTTGTGTGCGTCGGCGTCCAAAGCGATTCAAGAAGGCTATACGTTCCTGATTTTGAGTGATCGAGGTCTTAACGAGGACTGGGTGCCCATCCCGAGTCTCTTGGGTATTTCCGCGGTCCATCATCATTTGGTGCGGGAAGCCACCCGTACGGAAGTCGGCCTGATTCTGGAATCCGGCGAACCGAGGGACGTGCATCATTTTGCGTGTTTAATCGGATACGGCGCGGGGGTCGTGAATCCCTATCTCGTGTTTGAAACCTACGTGGATTTGGAACGGGACGGCTATTTGCCCGAGGGGGTGGACGCCGGGACAGCTTCCGATAAATTCATCAAGGCCATCAATAAAGGATTGTTGAAGATCTTCTCCAAAATGGGCATTTCCACGGTTCAATCCTACTGCGGGGCGCAAATTTTTGAAGCGGTGGGTCTGAGCCGGGAGTTGGTGGATCGGTACTTCACGGGAACGCCTTCCCGCGTCGAAGGCATTGGGATGCGGGAAATCGGTGAAGAAACCTTGCGTCGCCATACCCTGGCCTATACGCCCGTGCCCGTGCGTCAGTTGGATTTCGGCGGCGAGATTCATTATCGCATCCACGGCGATCATCACAACTGGAATCCCGACACGATTGCTAAACTGCAACACGCGACGAAAACGAACGACGCCGCAACGTATGAAGAGTACGCGCAACTGGCCAATGATGAAAGCCGCTGTCGCTCCAACTTGCGAGGGTTGTTCGATTTCAAATGGGCTCCGGAGCCGGTTCCGCTGGAAGAAGTCGAACCCGCAAAGGAGATTGTGAAACGGTTTACCACCGGCGCCATGTCCTATGGGGCCATTAGTAAAGAATCCCATGAAACGTTGGCGATTGCCATGAATCGAATCGGCGGCAAGAGTAACACGGGCGAAGGCGGAGAAGACGCCGAGCGTTTTATCCTCTTACCCAACGGCGATTCGAAGAATTCCTACATCAAACAGGTCGCCTCGGGTCGTTTTGGCGTGACCGCGAATTATCTAGTGAACGCCGGAGAACTCCAGATCAAAATGGCACAAGGTGCCAAGCCCGGGGAGGGCGGTCAGCTTCCGGGGCATAAGGTCGATGACGTCATTGCCAAGATGCGATTTTCGACTCCCGGCGTCGGACTGATTTCTCCGCCGCCTCATCATGATATTTATTCCATCGAAGATTTGGCTCAACTCATTTTTGATTTGAAAAATTCGAATCCGGCGGCCGACGTGTCGGTCAAGCTGGTTTCGGAGGTCGGCGTCGGGACGGTGGCGGCCGGGGTGTCGAAAGCGCATGCCGACAAAGTTTTGATCAGCGGCGATTCGGGCGGGACCGGCGCGTCGCCGCTCTCGTCGATCAAGTACGCGGGGCTTCCTTGGGAACTTGGGGTGGCGGAAACCCATCAAACCTTGGTCCTCAATGATCTGCGGAGCCGGATGAGAGTGGAAACCGACGGGCAAATGAAGACGGGCCGAGACGTGATGATTGCCGCGTTGCTGGGAGCGGAGGAGTTTGGATTTTCTACGGCCCCGCTCATTGTCGAAGGCTGCGTGATGATGCGGAAGTGCCATTTGAATACCTGCCCGGTTGGCGTGGCGACACAAGACCCGGAATTGCGCAAACGATTTACCGGTCAACCTGAACACGTGGTGAATTTCTTCTTTTTTGTGGCTGAGGAAGTTCGTCGGTTGATGGCGAAACTTGGTTTCAGGAAATTGACCGACGTGATCGGGCGCGTCGATAAACTCAAAGTCCAAAAAGCCGTGGAACATTGGAAGGCCAAAGGATTGGACCTTTCTGCGTTGCTCTGGAAGCCCGAGGTCGGACCGCACGTCAAAACGTATTGCGTCGATCCTCAGGACCATGGGTTGGACGCCGTATTGGATAACAAGCTGGTCGAACTCTGCCGGCCGGCCATTGAGCGAGGGGAGCCGGTGTCGCTTGATCTCCCCATTCGGAACACCGATCGGACGACGGGGACGATCCTGTCGAGTCACGTCGCGCGGAAATATGGGGAAAACGGTTTGCCGCCCGATACCATTACGATCAACTTCACCGGCTCAGCGGGTCAGTCGTTTGGTGCGTACGTGTCTCGCGGCATGCTGTTGCGGCTTGAAGGTGAATCAAATGATTATCTCGGCAAAGGCCTCTCCGGTGGCAAAATTATTGTGATCCCCCCCAAAGGCTGTACGTTTAAACCGGAAGAAACGATTTTAATCGGCAACACGTCGCTGTATGGGGCGACCGGAGGGGAGTGCTATTGCTACGGGACGGCGGGAGAACGATTTGCAGTCAGAAACAGCGGGGTGCGGGCCGTCATTGAAGGGACCGGGGACCATGGGTGTGAATATATGACCGGCGGGGTCGTGGTGGTCTTGGGGCGGACGGGTCGTAATTTTGCGGCCGGCATGTCCGGCGGAGAAGCCTACGTGTTCAATGATGACGGCAAGTTTGCCTCCCGGTGTAATCTGGGCATGGTTGAGTTGGAACGAGTCACGGACCCTCAGGATCGACAAACGTTGCGGGCCATGATTGAGGCACATCTGCGGTACACGGGTAGTCGAAAAGCCGGGATGATCATCGATTCTTGGCCGAGTGCGTTGTCCAAGTTTGTCAAGGTGATGCCGATGGATTACAAGCGCGTGCTTGCTCAACGCAAAGCCGCCGCGATGAAGAAAGTCAGTTGTGAAAACAAGGTGATCGTGCATGGGTGATCCCAGGGGATTTTTACGGGTTGCCCGTGAAGTACCCGCGCGACGGCCGGTCGAACTTCGCGTCCTGGATTGGAATGAGTTGTACGAACCCTTTCCGGATGAAAAACTGCGCAACCAGGGCGGGCGGTGTATGGATTGCGGCGTGCCCTTTTGCCAGAGCAACAATGGCTGTCCCGTCGCGAATCTGATTCCCGAGTGGAATGATCTGGTGCATCGTGGTCGGTGGCGGGATGCACTCAAGGCGCTCCACTCGACGAATAATTTTCCTGAATTTACGGGTCGGTTGTGTCCCGCGCCGTGCGAATCGGCGTGCGTGCTCGGGATCAACGCCGATCCCGTCTCCATTCGCGTGATTGAATGGAACATCATTGACCGCGGGTTTGATGAAGGGTGGATCGAACCGGTGACGCCGGTGACCAACACCGGTAAGACCGTGGCGGTCGTTGGTTCGGGTCCGGCCGGTTTGGCCGCGGCCCAACAGTTGGCCAGAGTCGGCCACGGCGTCACCGTGTTTGAAAAGGCGGATCGGATCGGCGGGTTACTTCGCTACGGCATTCCGGATTTCAAAATGGAGAAGTGGGTTATTGATCGGCGGCTGGATCAGATGTCGGCCGAGGGCGTGCGGTTTGAAACCAACGTTCACGTGGGGATGGATATCACGAGCGAGACCCTGTCCCAACGGTTCGATGCCGTCTGCCTCACCTTGGGGGCTGAACGGGCGCGCGATTTGCCGGTGCCTGGTCGGGACCTCAAGGGCATCCACTTTGCCATGGAGTATCTGATTCAACAAAATAAACTGAATGCCGGGGATCGTTCTTTCGGAGAAAGAATCACGGCAAAAGATCAACGAGTCGTGATTATCGGCGGTGGTGATACCGGATCCGATTGCCTGGGCACCGCGCATCGACAAGGGTGCAAGGACGTTTATCAATTTGAGCTGTTGCCTGAACCGCCGCCTCAGCGCGCTGAGACCACGCCGTGGCCTTTGTGGCCCATGCAGTTACGTACTTCTCACGCGCACGAGGAAGGCTGTGGTCGGCAGTGGAGCGTGTCAACCACGAAGTTTTCCGGAATCAATGGTCGCGTCGCAAAATTGCATGCCCACCGCGTGTCGTTGGAGGCAGGAAAATTGACTGCCCTTCCTGAGTCCGATTTCGACGTGGACGTCGATCTGGTGCTGTTGGCCATGGGGTTTATGGGACCGGTTCACGGCGGATTACTCGATAGTCTCGGTGTGAACTACGACGTGTACGGAAACGTCGTCACGGACGAAAACTTCATGACGAACAAAGAAGGAATCTTTGCGGCAGGTGATACCAAGCGCGGAGCGTCCCTCATTGTGTGGGCCATCTCCGAAGGCCGCAAAGCTGCCGCGGGGATCGACGCGTATCTCAGAGCCGGAAAGAGTTTGTCGGCTCCGTCTTCCTGAGAGTTTCTGCTGTATTCATCGCTTCGATGCTGAGGGGTCTCCGGCACGTGACTCTTTGTTCAACCATCGCTCAGCGACGTGGCGCGCTCTTTTTGTCGGGTTTACGCGTCGATTCCTTGAGGGCTTGTTGAATGGCCTGAATGAGTCGGTTTTCAATTTCTTCGACTTCGTTGTCACCAACGTCGAGAACGTTCCCCCCCTGAGCCACTTTTTCATACTGCGCCTTGATCTTGAGCGCGGTGTGGTCGTTGGCCTTTGATTCTAATTCCACTAGGTACTGGTTGCGGAAACCGGCGACCTCAATCAAAAGAGACGCGGAGGTTTTTCGTTCCGTGACGAACACGGCTTTTTTGTCCGTCTCCATGGTTGCCATGACGGCGTACCCGTGTTGGGCTAAGGCTCGTCTGGTGGCGTTGACGACGTCGGGCAGCGCGTGGGGGAGTGGTTTGGCCTTCACCGTCTGCATGTTGGTTTGAAGAGATTTTCGGAACATCTCTCGTTGCCTGCGCAACCATTGGGCGTTGTCTTTGAGTTTCTGATTCTCTCTCTGAAGCGTCTGATTGTCTTTTTGGAATTTCTGATTGTCGTCGGTTAGCGTCGCCACTTGTTGGAGACGGTGACGTTTTTCCGTGGCAAGAGCCTTGCCGGTTTGCTGAGAACGTTTCAGTTGCCTCGCGAGGGACTTCTGCTTGTCTCGTAGTTCCTGGTTACGCAGTTCCTGATTCCGTAGTTCCTGATTGAGCCGATCAACCTGTTCCTGGAGCACGCGATTTCCTTCCTGAAGCGTCGTCATCATGGTTTCTTGTTTGACGATTTGTTTTTTGAGTTGCTCCTTTTCTTCAATGAGAGGCGCGTTGTCAGGAGGACAACCGGTCGACGCGATGAAGGCGAGCATGAGGGGAAGGCCTTGGGTCAGAGACCCCGTCAGGCGTCGAACGTGCTGGAACGGTGGATCAGTGGTCACGGCGTTGGCTCAGTCTCTCGGGGGCACCTGATTCAGAGAATGGTTTGACTCTCGCTGATGCCCGTGCCGGCGTTCTGAATACGTGATCGGATTGTAGGTCTCTTACAAAGCGAATGCAAATTCAACGTGGTCTACGCGTGCCCTTACGTCACAATTTCATGCTGTCGCGAGGGGAATGGAATCAAAAGGGCTGGGGAAGAGATCGGTGCCGAGGATTCGCAGACGATCCTGTACGTTACGGTTCTACCAGAATATCGACGAAGGCCGGCAAACTGTCTGCCCCGTGGACGTCGGTCACCCGGAGTTTGAAACGAAAGAGACGAGGCTGGACCACGAAAGGCGCTAAAAATCGAGCTTTGGGGGAATAGGGGTCGAGAAGGGCAATCTTCCTGCCTCGAATTTGAGACCAATGATACTGTAAGGATCCCCCTTCAGGATCGGAGCTTCGGAGGCCGTTCAAGGTCACGGGGTCTCCTGAGTAGACGATTTGCTCTGAACCTGAGTCTGCGAGGGGAGGTTCGTTTGGGGCAGAATCGACTTCCACCAGGACATCGAGCGTACGTTCCACTCCACGGTTGCTGACGGTGAGAGTCGTCGCGCCATTTCCAATCAACCGGAGTTGTCCATTCTCGCTGACGGTGATCACGGATTCATCGTCCACGTGGTAGGTCGTCCCGGTTGAGGCACTCCGAATTGAACGGACCGTCCCGTCCGTGAATCGTCCCACCACTGGCAGGTCGATAATCTTTCCTAAAAAATCGAGCTGATCGTAGACCCGTACGGCACCGGCTCGTCCGAATTTTAAAGGTTTGTCCGTCTGGAATTCGATGTCTTCCAATGAGGCCTGAGGTTGGATCTGAAGGAGCACTTCGTCGAAGATCGCCCATTCTTCTCCGTCGGATTGTAAGGCTTCTTGTTCCGCGACGGCTAAAAGCCGATAGGTGCCAATGGCGGCTTTGGGTGGTTGAAGGTCGACGCCGAATGGGGGAGACGTGACGACGGTTGCCAACTTTTCTTCAACGAATTCTTTGAGCATGTCTTCCTGTTCCTCGTACCAATAGAATCTGACCTTGGTGATTACTCGCACGTCTCCAGTCGTGATCACCACGGAAATTTTTTGGTTGGAGGGGTGGACACTCGATTCTTTCGGTTGTGCGATAGAGAAGGCCGCAGCATCCCGCGGAACGCCCCAATGCCACGTCGCGAAAAAGAAGAGCAGATTGAACAGACAGGAGAAGACGAGTTTCACAAATACCTCACCACGTACTCCGCTAACGTGACAGGTCTCCAGTTTACGGTTGTGGAAAATCGTTATGCAACGAAGAAATCGAACGGGGAGGATCGTGTGGCTTCAAACCCGTTGTTTTTTTATGGCTTTTGTCTTCAACGTGAATCAGAAACGTTTTGAAATTCTGCCTTGCGTCCTGCGTCGGCTTATGCTATAAGTGCCTCTACTTGCTTCGGGGAAAAAGGGCTGAAGCCGGTTTATTTGAAAATGGGAACAACCTTGAGGGTTTGTGGCAATTTTTTATTAACGTCCTTTTATTGTTGAGGAGGTAGGCAATGCACAAGGTGCTTCTATCCGTCCTTTTGAGTGTCATGTTGGTGGCAACGGGGTCTTCCGTTGCGCTCGCGCTACAATCCGGTGGCGCGGAAATCGGGGATCTTGAAACTGGTTCAGTCGTGGGTCAACCCTTTACCAGTCTTGACGTTGACCTTGAATTTACCGCTTTAATGATCGGCGGCAAAAAAGCTTGGTATCCTGGAACGTCGGTTCTGGATTTGAGAAACCAGGGGACCTTGGGTCGGAGAGGTCAGCCTGTCCTAATTAAAGTCACCAATGCACTTGATGGTGAGCATGGATTCAGACTTTCTGCAGATTCGGCTTTTGCCGGTCCCACTTCGTTGCAGGTCGAAATTACGTTGAAGCCCGGGGAAACCAAGTATATTGGTGTCCCCGTGAGTGATCTGACGTATGTCACCGCTCCTGGGAGCATGAAGGTCAAATGTCAACTCCATAAGGCTCACCTTGGGTCGAAACTTCTGGTCCTGAAGTAAGCAGGAAAATTCAGTCCTCAGTCTTTTGAGTGCGGACGACAAAAGCCCCGTTCCATCAACGTGGAACGGGGCTTTTTATTCTCCGACCTCCAAGGGTTACACGTCTTGATCTTTCCCGCGGGCGAGGACGTGTATCTTGAACGTTCGTCTTCTAACGTGCCTCCTTCTATGATCCGGAAGACGTATGATTATATCATCATCGGCGGCGGTATTGTCGGTACGTCAACGGCGTGGCAGTTACAGAAACGCCGGCCTGACCGAAAAATCCTGATAATCGAAAAGGAGGAGCAAGTTGCCCGTCACCAAACGGGACATAATAGCGGCGTCATTCATACCGGCGTGTATTACCGACCCGGCAGTCTCAAGGCCAGATTTTGCAAACGGGGTGCCATTGAAACCATCAACTTTTGCCGGCAGCAAGGGATACCGTATGACAGGTGTGGAAAACTGTTGGTCGCCACGAATGCCGACGAACTTGAACGGATGTATGCCTTGTACGGACGTTGCCGGGAAAACGGTATTGTTTCGGAATTGCTGGATAGGGAGCAGTTGACCGAACGTGAACCGGCCGTGACTGGTTCCGGCGCAATCTTCGTCCCGGATGCCGGCATCGTTGACTATACAAAAGTTTGTACGGCCATGGCGCATTGCTTCCAGGATCAGGGTGGTGACGTCGCGTTAGGCACGAGGGTCAGGGGCATCAGGGAAAATGATCAAGACGTAAGCCTTGTGACCTCACGTGGGATCTATTCAACCAAATATCTGATCAGTTGTGCCGGCCTTATGGCAGACCGACTCGTGAAACTGCACGGAATTGACGTGGATTTTCAGATCATACCGTTTCGAGGCGAATATTATCGATTGCCGTCTCACCGGACCGGATTGATCCGGCATTTAATCTATCCGATTCCTGATCCCCACTTACCCTTCCTCGGGGTCCACCTGACACGAATGATTGACGGGAGCATTACCGTCGGCCCCAATGCCGTGCTTGGTTGGAAGCGAGAAGGGTACGGCAGGTTTAATCTGGACCTGCGTGATGCTGGAGATATGATTTTTTTCCCAGGTTTCCGGAAAGTATTGACCGCCAATTTCGGCAGTATTTTCCATGAAATGAAAAACTCTGTATGGAAACGGGGTTATCTCAACCTGGTACAAAAATATTGTCCTCAACTGGGTTTGCACGACCTGTTACCGCATCCTGCAGGTATCCGTGCTCAAGCGGTGCTGAGCGATGGCACCCTGGTGCATGATTTTCTATTTGCTGAAAGCCCGCGCAGCCTGCACGTGTGCAATGCCCCGTCCCCGGCGGCGACTTCTGCGATACCCATAGGCAACTACATTTGTGACAGGATCCAGGGAAGGGATCATGCAACCATCTCATAAGTACGTCTCCTGACGAGAGTCAGGGACGTTATGCCGATGAGAAAAGCAGATCAATTGATCTTGCAGGAGCTATCATGAAAAGGCAGGATGATGGTCTTGACTGGGACGAGATTCCACGGGCGACGTGCTGCGTGGATTCGTGTCCCTTGCCGACGACGAAATTTCTCCTGATTCTCTATGGCCTCAAAAAAATCCGAACCAACGGGCAAATCGTCAGCCCCTAACAAGAAGCGTGTTCTGTTTCTGCTCCTCATGGCTCTGTTGTTGATCTCCGGGGCCGTGTTATTTAATGCTCCCAAAAAGACGGAGACCATTGAAGTCCGGTTTCCCCATGGTGCCACGTTGCAGGCGGAGGTGGCGGATACTCCGGAAAAGTTATTATTCGGGTTGGCCTTCCGAGAAAACCTCCGGAACGATCACGGCATGATTTTCCTGTTTGACCAGTCTGACTTTCACAAGGTCTGGACGAAACAGTACCAGTTCAACGTTGATTTGATGTGGGTGGATGAAAGTCGACGCGTCGTCCACGTCGTCGAAACAGCCGTCCCATGCGTGAAGGATCCTTGTGAGTGGTATGGCCCACCCCCTGAGCGGGCACGATACGTCATCGCGGCGATGAGTGGATTTGTCGGTCGAGCCCGCGTCTCAGTGGGAAATGAACTTGTCTTTGCTTTACGGATGTAATGGATAGAGATTCCAAGAGGTGTTGGCGCGATGAAAGGCGCACGTTTTTTCACAACGTAACCGGCGGGTAGTGCTGACCTGATGACTCCCCCATTATCAGAAACGTTCGTATTGGTCGGGAAGGTGGAAGATATTCCTCCGGGACAGTCAAAAGCCGTCAAGGTCCATGGAAGGACCGTCGCCCTGTTTCACGTGTCAGGACAGTTTTTTGCGATCAATAATATTTGTCCGCATAAGGGTGGGCCGCTTGCCAAAGGTAAACGGAAAGGCTACGTCGTCGGGTGTCCGTGGCATGATCTCCAGTTCGACGTGCGGACGGGATTTGGGACGGACGGCGGAGGGTATTGTGTGGCAAGCTATGACGTGCGGATTCAGGATGGGAAAATCTTTGTCAACTCGCAATGCCGAGCACTCTAGCCACACTGGCCTTTTAGGCACCCTGATGAACGATCATCAATCTGATAGTCAATCGCTTGCTGCAACGGTCGGCATTCCCTTTTCGGTCAATCTTTGGGAGGATCGAACGCGCGGTGAACAGTGGGTGCCCTCATATGATCCCAGCCAACTTGTCTTAACCGACGATGAGTTTCTTCGTACCACGAGCAATAATGCCGTTGATTCGGGAAAACGTCGGTTTGAATTTGAGCCGATCCAGGCAGGAATTCACCGGTTGGAATTTCACAAGCGGATGGCGTGGAAATTTACGTCCGAAGCCCGCCGCGTATTTCTCGTCCACGTTCAGGAGTCCGTTTCTTAACGTTTTTTTACTCGCCATGCCTGCTCTTGCGTATCTGAATGGACAATTTCTTCCGTTGGAAGAAGCCAACGTCTCGATAGAGGATCGAGGATTCCAATTTGGTGACGGCGTCTATGAGGTCATTCGGGGATATGGCGGAGCCTTGTTCCGGCTGGAGGATCACCTTTCCCGCTTGGAACGCAGTGCCCAAGCTGTTTCTATTTCGGTGCCGTTCTCCCAGGCTGAGTGGAGGGCGTTGGTCCAGGAAGGTCTAGAAAGGAGCGGTTATGGGGAATGCAAGGTGTACGTCCAGTTGACCCGTGGTACGGCTCCAAGAGAGCACCGCTTTCCGTATTCGGCGCGCCCTACCGTCGTGATGACGTTTCGGGAAATTTCTGAAATGGAGACGTCCTTCCAACAACGGGGAGTTCACGCCGTCACGCTTCCTGATTTGCGGTGGGCTCTGTGCTCAATTAAAAGCTTGAATTTGCTCCCGAACATATTAGCCCGACAGGAAGCGAATGAGGCCGGAGCTTTCGAAGCCATTTTGGTGAAGAACGGGTTCGTGACCGAAGGAACGTCAAGCAACGTGTGCCTGGTCATGGACGGAACCATTGTCACTCCATCCTTAAGCGATCAGTTGTTGGCTGGGGTTACGCGCGCCGTGGTGTTGGAATTGGCGAGACAAAGAGGTTTGCCCGTTGAGGAAAGGAACGTTCGTGAGGCGGAGTTACGGCATGCGGATGAACTGTTTCTGATTGGGACGACGATCGAGGTGGTACCTGTTTCAAGGCTGAACCACGATCCGGTGGGGGATGGCACGCCGGGAAAAGTGACCCAAGCGATGCGGGATGGCTTGCGTCGTTGTATTGAGTCTGAAATAGAAAAGCGTTGAAATATCAGGAAACGTTCGCCCATTCTTTCATTGGGCGCCGTCTTTTTGCTACCCTATGCCGAAGGCTCAAGAACGCTTGACACTTTCTGATCGTTTTCAGTAATTTTTACGTTCACGACGTGTAGACAACTTGTAACGATAACGGTTCCACCAACGTCTATCCGCCCAGAGATGGTGTTTATTTTTTAAGGAGGCCGGTCCATGTTGCACTTCAACCGTTTTTCCACAAAATCCCGTGTCTTCCTCGGATGGGGAATCATCCTTGTGCTGCCGTTCCTTTTGTTTCCCATTCCCGGCGCTGAAGCTCAACAGTCACCGTCGATGATTCAGAAAAGAGGGATGGATCATCAGCCCAATCGGACGATTGAATGGGCCGAACGCTTAAAAGGGCAGACGATCGTCGAAAATGCTCAGGAAGGCAGGGCCGAACGTGCTGCCCTCGTTGAACAACAACATAACCGATTGATGAAGCAGATGCAGAAGGAAACGGCTGAATCCACGAACACGGGCGGATTCAACACGATGTCCATGATGCATCAATACGGCGCCGGAAAAGGAAACTATTTATTGCATTCCGATGCCGACGTTGAACCGGTCTCGCTGACCGGCGGGGGAAAATGTCCGGCTACGGCTCCGGTAAAGCATTATGATATTTCCGCCATTAACGTTGAGATTACCCTGAATCAATGGCTGGATTATTACCCCGGTTACATGTACGTGCTTACCGACAATATCGACAACGTTCGCGAGGAAGAAGAAAAGAATGCCGCGGCCAGAGAATCAGAAGGCCACCATGATCCCGGCGGCGTGAAAAACGGAATTCAAGGTCAATACATCCAACCGTTGGTGATCCGTGGAAACCAAGGCGATTGCGTGACCATCACCCTTCGTAATCAATTGGAGTTCGGCGAAGACGTCAGTCTCCATATCAATGGATCCAGCATGGTTGTCAGTAAAACGGGCCAACCGGCTACCACGACCAATTCTGATGCCATTGCGTATGGGCCAGAAGAGGAAGAGGATGAACCCGTAGCAGAAGAGGGTGCAAAAGCCGAAGCCGAAGGCAAGGGCGAGGACCGGAGCGTTATTGATTTGGAATGGTATATTCATCCTGATACGCAAGAGGGCGGTCGGCAATTTCACAGCTACAGCAACGACCGAGAATTGACGGTGATGGGGTTGTTTGGCGTGTTTGTCGTGGAACCTGCCGGGTCAAAGTATTTGGAGCCGTTGGGCACCGGTTCCGCCGCGCCTGCAGAGAGTGGATGGCAGGTGATGATTGATACTCCCCAGGGTCCTGATTTTCGTGAGTTTGTGCTGATTTATCATGAGGTGGGCGATGAAGCGTTCCGGCCAGTCAATAAACATGGAGACTTCCTCCCGCAACGCGATCCTTTAACCGATGCCTATCGACCCGGGGCCCGGGCACTCAATTATCGAAGCGAACCGTTCGGTATCAATAACATGCACGTCCAGCATGAGTATTTTGGGTTTGAAGATGAATCCATGGCCTATAGCTCCTATACCTTTGGGGACGCGGGCCCGACGATTCCAAGGAGTTATTTGGGCGATCCGGCCAAGTATCGATTGGTTCACGGGGGTTCTGAAGTCTTCCATTCCCATCATCCCCACGGCGGGGCCATTCGGTGGGAGCGCAGTCCGCGGGCCGTTGACCAGATGCCCATGTGGCATAAAAATCAAAATGGACCCGTGAAATATCCCTTGATCCGTGCCAAATCAGACCGGGTCGACGTTGAGGTGATTGGACCGTCTGAAGCATTAGATCTGGAAACCGAGTGCGGGTCAGGTCTCTGTCAATATCTGGCGGGGGACTTCTTATTCCATTGCCACGTGGCGCATCATTACGTGGCAGGGATGTGGGGCTACTGGCGGGTTTACAACACGCTCCAGGTGCCTGGTTTCCAAAACGACGTGATGTCCCCTCTTCGTGAATTGCCTGATCGGATGGGGCGTATTCCGAAACCTGTGACTTCCGAGCAGTTAGTCGGGACGACGGTTGACTGGTTTGGTAAGAAGTTTAGCATTGTCTCCAACGATCAACGGTCGAATTGGAACGCTGACCCAGCCGTGGTGACGATCTATGACTGGGTGGAAATGCAATTGCCGACTCGCGGACTTCCCGGTCATACGGAAGATGAGATCGGCCAACTCAAATCCTATGACGCGACGGTGGTGGATTGGGTGTGGGATGGGAATCGGGCCATGAGTGAGAAAGAAGGCACGACGGAGAATCCCAAGTACCATCCGGAATGGCAGGGGTATGAGTCAGGAAAACGGCGGCCTATCTGGTTCGAGCCGATGACCGGCAAGGTCGCGTGGCCGTGGTTGACGCCTCACTTTGGAAAACGGGCACCGTTTTCGCCGGATCGCAATCCTGCCCCATGGTTGGAAATGATCCATTTGGATGAAGACGGCCAGCCTTCGGTTGAACCAGCCAAACCTGGTGAGAATGGGCGTTGGAGTCTGTGTCCCGAGCGGGCTGGTTCTCAAAAGTATAACATTCACTTCATTAAGCTGCCGATTGAGTTGTCAGCGGCCCAAGGCGATCAACCAGCCGTCGTCGACCCGAACGGCCTGTTGTACGTGGTTCACGAAGAAGAGGAAGCCATTCGTCACGACAATGCTTTGAAAGTGCCCTTGGTGTTCCGTGCCAATATTTACGATTGCATGGATTGGATCTTGACCAGCGAATGGCTGGATGATGACTTTACCAATTTTCAATCTTCTAAAATCAACACGCACTTCCATTTTGTGCAGTTTGACAATCAAGCCTCCGACGGTGTGATTTCAGGTTTTTCGTATGACCAGTCCATGCGACCCTTTACCCAATTCGAGAAGAAAACGGAGAAAGGCTTGCCTGTGCCGATGAACGCCAAGTTGACCAAGCCGGCCAAGAAAGGAGATCGAACCATTCACGTGACGAATGCCGGCCAATACCACGTTGGCACCGTTCTCTTGGTCGGGGCGGACAACGTTGAAGGCAATGAGGTGAAGCGGATCGTCGCCATCAACGGAAGTGCTGAAGCCAAGGCGTCGGCTTCTTCTGATGGAACGTACGTCGTCAAGCCCGGCGACACCTTGAGCCAAATTTCGCGTACACATGGGACGACGGTTGAAGCACTGAAAGAAATCAACGGCATGACCGACGCCAATAATCTCTCGATTGGACAAATCCTCCGGATTCCAGGTTCTGGGGGGAGTGGTCATGGAGAATCCATTCCGGCCGTCGGTGGCCCCGGGACGCTTACCTTTAAGAAGCCCTTGGCCCATGACCATCCGGCGGACGATATTGTGACGGTGGAGTTCGTCCGCCAACGCTTCTGGGCTGATGCCGACGTGGGTTCCGTCTTCTGTCATGACCATGCCTTTGGGGGAACTACGTGGCCGCATGGGGCGGTCTGCTCCTTCCTGATTGAGCCGTTTGGCTCCACTTGGCATGATCCGGTGACGGGGGAGGCTAAACGGACCGGCCCGATCATGGATATTCATACGGTTGAACCCGTGGGTTATGGGGTGAGCGGAAGCTTCCGTGAATTGATGGTTCAAATCATGGATACGGTTCCACATACGGTCAACGTGGTCACGGCGGGAAATCCTCCTGGGCAGCCCGTCGAAGTGGCATTGGAGGCCGGACGAACCGTGTCGTTCCAAATGCCGCCGAACGATAAGATTAAAATGACACCGATGCCTTTCCTCAACGGTGGAACGCATACGACGGGCGGGGCGTTGAATTTCCGTGCCGAACCTTTTGCGCAACGGTTGGCGAATACCCCGGATGCATCGCGGCTTTTCAGTAGTACGATCCACGGCGATCCTAGCACGGTGACGTTGCGGGCGTATCTGGGTGACGCCATCGTGTTCAGACTTATCGACGTGACCATGAACGAAAGCAACGTCTTCACGGTGTCGGGTCATCACTTCCTGACTGAACGATACGCGGGTGACGCCAATCGGAAAAATTCCATTCATATCGGCATTGCCGAACGATATGACTTGGTGGTTCCGCAGGCTGGTGGTCCCAGACTCCAACCTGGGGATTACATGTATTTCAATGGCCGGAGTTCCAAGTTGTCCGAAGGCTCGTGGGGCGTGATTCGGGTATTGGACAAAGAAGTGCCCGATTTGAAACCCTTGCCCAATGCTGCCTTTGGAGGCCCTGGGATCAAGAAGCCGTTGCCCGTGTGTCCGGAGGAGGCACCGGTGAAAAACTTTAACGTGGTGGCCATTGATTTTCCCCAGATGACTTTCAATCCAAACGTGGAAGAAGCCATAGAAGTTGACTTTGAACGAACCATTGAAGTTCGAAACCCGGATGCCAAGATATACGTGTTGGAAGAGGAAGTGGCCAAAGTCGCCGGAGAATTTCAACCCATGCCACTGACCTTACGAGCCAACGTCGGTGATTGTTTGAAAGTGAAGCTTACCAACAACATGAAGGAAAGCCGGGCGTCTTTTTCTGCCTTTGCCCTGTCGTTCGACCCCAAGGATTCTCAAGGGGTCAACCTTGGGAATAATCCCGGGGATCAAACCGTAGCTTCTGGGGAAAGCCGGGTTTACACCTATTATGCGGATCCGTTAGTTGGCGAAACGCAATCCCTTGTGTGGGATTGGGGGAACGTGGCGATGAATCCGAGAAATGGGTTGTTCGGTGGGATTATCATTGGTCCACGAGGATCCCAATATCGTGATCCGAAAACAGGAGCAGATATTTCTCAGAAAAATAGCTGGGTGGCCGACGTGATCGTTGATCGGACGGTCCCCGGGAATGAACATCGGGCCAACTATCGTGACGTGGCCCTGTATTTCCAGGATGAAGACAATATTATCGGGACGAGTTTCATGCCCTACGTCCAAAACGTGGCAGGACTGGTAGGGGTCAATTATCGAAACGAACCCTACTTGTATCGTGAGGAACAAGGGTGTTCCCTGGGCCGGATGTTTCAGCCCTGTAACGTTGATGATCCAAATGAACCCGCAACGCCTCTTATTGAGGCCCATGCTGGTGACCCCGTTCGGATCCACGTGTTTGGGGCCAGCAACGAACAAAACGGGATGTTTACCTTGGAAAAACATGAATGGCCGATTGAGCCGTTCATGCTTGGTGCCGACCGCATCAGCGTGGTGGAGTTTGCTGGTTCAGAGGGCATTGATGTCTTTGTGCCTTCCGCGGGCGGTCCTTATGCCTTGACGGGAGATTACGTGTACAGCAATGCTCGCTTGCCGTATTCTCAATCGGGACAATGGGGATACTTCCGTGTTCTGTCGAAGAATGATCAGAGAGTGCTCCCCCTTGGTCGGGCCGCACCTGGAGTCAAAGAAGCAAAGGCGGCCAAGCCTGAGCAAGGTCGCGTTCAGCCAATTGTATTCAAATAACTAACGGGATGGTTGGTGGATTGGTGGCGGGGAAGCCGACGTTCGGCTTCCCCGTTTTTTTTCGACGGGTAGGGTACGTGCTTAGGTTGGTTGTCGATGCGCCACGTCATAGGCGATAATTGGAGGCAACGGGAGGAATCCATGACTGATCGGATGTTGGGTGTATGCTTGGCGTTTCTCTTTTTGGCCTCACCGGGTTGGGCCTATGAGGAGATTGCCGTGACGAATGGTGGCACGATCACGGGTCGCGTGACGGTCAACGGCAATCCGCCCCGGCCGATGGCTTTTAATTTAGTGACGATTCCCGACGCGGTGTATTGTGGACGCATCTCCACGGGTACGGGTTGGCGAATCGTGGAAGATTTTATCATTGGCCAGGATGGAAGCCTCAAGGATGCGGTCGTGATGCTGGAAGGGATCATCAAGGGCAAAGCGTTTGATTTGCCGAAAGTCCGCATTGAAGCCATGGATTGCGACTTTCTCCCCTTTGTCAACGTGTTGCGTGATCAAGATGAAATCACCGTGATTAACATGGATCCGGTTGAACATGATATCCAGGGATACGAAACGGCGAGAGTCCGCGGTGCCAGAGTGTTGTTTAACCGACCATTGCCCATGAATCCTTTTCACAGGGTATTGGGACTGTTGCAGAGCCATCGGCACTTGCCCGGTCAGCCCATGGTTCAAAAAGTTCATCTCAGAAAGGGAAGAAATCTTTTTGTGATGCAGTGCGGATTTCACCCCTATATGTTCTCGTGGGGGATTGTTGTCAAGAATCCCTACTATGCGATTACCAAGGAAGACGGGCTCTTTGAAATGACGGACGTTCCCCCTGGAGAATATGTCTTGAAAGTGTGGCACGCGGGGATGAAAACATATTTAGAACAACGCGTCGCAGTATCGTCTGACAGTACGGTGACGGCACATTTTGCCTATGAGGCACCACGGGGACGCCGTAGTGTGCATGAAATGCATGAAAACCCGCATTTTGGCATGGAACTGCTCGGTGAGGGCGTCGAAATTGTGCCTTCTCTTCGATTGCAGAAACCCTGAGGGCAGGAAATGACGATGAACCGGACGATCACAACGACTCTATTCCTTCTGCTGGTCTGCGTTTCCTCGGTTTGGGCTTATGAAATTCGGGAAGTGGAGAAAGGCGGCTCCGTTCAGGGAACTATCACGCTTTCCGGACCCGTTCCCGACCCGAAAGCGTATAATTTGGTCACCTTTCCGGATCCCGAATATTGCGGGCGTATTTCTAACGGTGGGGGATGGCGGCTGCTCCGTGACTTTATCGTGGATGAGGAACACAGGGTTCAAAACGTGGTCGTCTTAGTGGAGGGCGTGAAAGTCGGCAAACCGTTTTCTCTTTCCGTTCCGCGCGTCGAAGCCCGGGATTGTCGGTTCCTGCCGTTTACGACCGTCGTCAGAAGCGGCCACGGCGTCGAAGTCGTGAACATGGATCCCGTGATGCACGATATTCAGGCTTATGAGACATCACGTGCGACGGGGACCAGGGTGCTTTTTAATTCACCACTTCCCTTTAATCATCGTCATAAACGGGGCGATTTGCATGCGAAGCACGACCATAGACAGGGAGAGTCCGTTGTTCGACAATTCCAGTTGAGCAAAAAACGTCGAACCTTTGTCATGCAGTGCGGATTTCACGCGTATATGGAAAGTTGGGCCATTGCAGTTGATAATCCGTACTACGTCCTGAGCGACGAGCACGGGCGATTTTCCATCAATGACGTTCCACCCGGAACGTATGACCTTCGGGCGTGGCATCCAAGTATTAAGAGGGTAGTCAAACGGCACGTGACAATTGAACCGGGAAAAGCGTTGACCGTCCATTTCCAGTTGCCATCCCCAGGAAGACGAAAGACGGTGTTCACGGTTCGGACTCCTCCCCGATTCACCCCTGCTGTGCTGGGTCGAGAATTTACGATCGATCCCATTCTTGAGCGTCAGTAATGGATGACCGTCTTGGTTGTTCGTCAATCCCAATCAGAGTGGTTTCCGTTTCTTCTTTTGTTGTGTTCCGTCTTCTTCAGCCTGCCCGATGACAACGTTTCTGCATCGGATCTGGAATTTTCAGCCCTCCTCAAATGGAGAACCGACGGGAAAACGTCACACGCCCAGTTGTTTGTCAAGAACGATCGGTATCGGGTGGAACATTTTGGTGGAATCAAAACGGACGTGGGTTACGCGACCGTCACTATCGTCCGGCTGGATAAACGGAAGGTGTGGTACGTCATTTCGAAGCAACGGTTGGTCGTGGAGGTCCCGTTGGCTTTGGATGACGTGCTGCCCCTTTCCGTGAACCTGGAGGGTGAAGTGTCGCGGTCTCGGATCGGCGATGCCATGGTTGGGAACCAGAAGGCCACGTTATTTGAAGTGGTTGTAGCCCGGCATGACCGTCGGGAAAGGTATTATGAGTGGGTCGATGAATCACGAAAATTATTGCTCAAGTTAGTCAGTCAAGATCGCGATTGGTCGGTCGAATATGATCGAGTCATTCAGTCGAAACAGCCGGCGTACTTTTTTGAAACCCCATTAGGGTATCGGAAATTCAAAGCGACTGAAAAACGGGTTGAGGAAGGGTAAATGCTCGTCAAGGCATTGCAAAGGGGGGCAATCTTGCTGATCGTGGCCTGTTGCCTGGAACCTCTCAGCGGGTTCTCGATGAACGTCGAAACGTCCCGTGAGACGATTCTCGACCTGGCCGAACACGCGTTCGATCGAGGTGACTTTCCCAAGACCATTGAGTTGGTTGAACCCCTCCTGACGGATGATCCTCAATCTCTTCGATCTGCCCACCGGTTGCACATGCTCAGTTTGGTGCGGCTTGGAAAGACTGCGGAAGGGGTGGGTGCCTATGATCGATTTGTCAAGGCTGCGAACGGAAACGATGACGTGCTTCTTCGGGAGTTGGCCATCCAGAGTATCCTACCGTTCCGGTCAGACATGCGGGAACAAGTGAGAGGTGCCGCGTATTCGGCGCTCAAAGAAGTGGCATCGGAGAACGTGGTTCCCTATTTGCAAGATGGGCTCAGCGACCGGTCGGGCATGATTCGGGTCTTAGTGGCTGAGGGTATGGGAAAATTCCCGTCCGGGCGTCAGTCAGGTACGTTTCGAGGAGCCCTGAATGATCCTGCAGGGTTCGTGAGGGTTACGGTCATCACGGCCTTTGGTCATGGCGAAGATCCGGAAACGATTCCGCTCCTTACCCCTTTTCTCAAGGATGAGCAAGAGATCGTGCAGGTTGCAGCCGCAGCGGCGTTATATCGACTGGGAGAAAAGGAACGGTGGCACAGAGTGGAACGGGCGACGCACGTGGCCGAGGGGTATGAGCGAGGGTCGGCTTTACGCATGATCGGTGAAATGAAAGATCCGCGGGGCTTGCCGCTTCTCCTGCGAGGTCTTCATGATCGGCAGCCGTCAATTCGAGCGGCGGCTGCGGTCTCGCTGGGCAAGCTCGGGCTTGCGGAGGGCGTTCCCCCGCTGATTGCTCTGTTGTCCGAACCCGTCCCCGCCGTTCGGAGCGTGGCTGCCGTGACGTTGGGCAAGCTCAAGGCTGAGCGTGCCATTTCTTCCTTGACCGTTTCCCTGCACGACAAGAATCCAGGAGTCCGTGCAGCTGCGCTTGCCGGTCTGCTGCAATTGGGGGGTCCCTTTACCGCGGTGGCTGGAACCGTAAGGGAATTACTTGGTCACCAAAACCCTGGCCTGCGGTCATCCGTGGCGAAAGCGTTGGCCCATGGCCGTGCCCGTGACGTTGTGGGTCCCTTACTCCTCGTTCTCAATGATCCCGTGCCCAAGCCGCGCATTTCAGCCGCACGGTCGCTTGGCCGCGTTGGTGGACGTAAGGTTCTCTCTCATTTGAAACGTCTCATGAAAGATCAGAACGAATCCGTACGAGCTACCGCCGCGGGGGCGATTGCCCGTATTTTGTCTCGGTCTGAAACCTGAAACCGGATGCGTTGACCGGCCCGCAACCAATTGGAGATCGAAAGTACTTGTCGAAAATCGAGTGTTCTCATCTGATCGTGATTGACTATGACTTCGTTCCGTCCTTGTCGTCGCTGCGTTCACCACGTCATCCGTGGGCTCTTGTGCGTGTGGTTCCTTGCTCTGTCTCCTCCTCCCGTCTTATCGGGTGCTTCATCAACCATCCAATGGTTGGAATGGGGAGATCAGGCGTTTGACCGTGCTGAAGCCGAAGACAAACTGATTGTGCTTGATCTGACGGCGGTGTGGTGTCATGCCTGCCACGTGATGGATGAAACCACGTATGCCGATCCTCTGGTGGTCAGGGTACTGAATTCCGAATTTATTCCCGTCAGAGTGGAAACCGATCAACGTCCGGACGTTGAGGCGCGGTATGGACGTGGCGGGTGGCCAACCACGAGTATTTTGCTTCCTTCCGGAGAGATACTCTTTCAAGCGAACGTCTTGCCTCCTGAAGCCATGATTGAAGCCTTGCGCACGTCGGCTGCCTTTTATCGAGAAAACAAACGAGACGTGATGCAGCGAGCCGCTGAGGTGTGGGAAAAGGTGGACGGTGCGAGAAGGTCAAGGGGCCAGCCTCGCGGGACCATTCACCCCGCGATGGAAACCCAGATTCTCAATGCCATGAAGATGCAGTATGATCACATGCATGGTGGATTTCGGGATGCCCCAAAATTTTTTGAACCCGAGGCCATTCACTTGGCCTTTGCGCGTCGTTTCTGGCGTCACGATTCGGAATGTGAGCAAATGGCGTTGTTCACGCTGGATCAGCAATTGAAACTCTATGATCCGGTCTGGGGTGGATTTTTCCGTTATGCCGAGGAAGCTGATTGGTCAAAACCGCACTATGAAAAAATGCTGCTCAATCAGGCGTCCAATTTGCTCAATTATCTGGAGGCGTACCAAATCACACGGCAGAGAAAATATCGCGAGGTCGTTGAAGGGACGATGCAGTACGTGATGCGGTTTCTCGCTGACCGAGAGCATGGAGGTTTTTACGCCAGTCAAAGTGCAGACGTTCACAACGTCGTGGGTTCAGGCCCCTCAATTTCGGGTGACGCATTTTTTGCTTTGAACGAGGTGGATCGTCTGACTGCTGGCATCCCCTACGTTGACCGAACAATCTTGACCGACGGGAATGGATTGATGGCTGCATCGTATCTCAAGGTTGCTCAAGCCATGGGGCATTCCCAGGCTAGGGAGTTTGCCCTCAAGACTCTTCGGCGGCTGTATAAGGAACGCTACCAACCTGGACGTGGCTTAGCGCATTTGGTTCAGAAGGGGCACCCGCGAGAATTTGGGTTGCTTGCGGATCAGGTCTTTTTTACCGGCGCCTTGATCGAAGCCTTCGTGACCACCGGTGTGCTCCGTTATTTGGAACACGCAGAGGCCATCATGGCTGATGCCATCTCTCTGCTTGAAGATACCCAGGGCGGAGGGTTCTTTGATCGGGTGCAGGGGACGTCTGCTTTGGGATTGCTGAAGTTTCCGCATAAAGACCTTGCAGTGAATGCCGCACTGTCCATTGTCTTTTCTGATCTGTTTTATCTCACCGGGAAGTCGTTGTATCGGGAGAAGGCCCAAAACGTTCTTCAATTTCTCGTGGGTCGGACCGGTCCTCTGCCCATAGCCCAAATCGGTCGTGCAATCAATCGGTTTCTTCACTATCCCGTTCATATTGTCGTCATAGGCGAAAAATCCAAGGCTGAAGCCCAATCCCTGTTTCTCCACGGCTTGGCGCTGTACGTTCCGGGTAAAATCGTTCGGTTTCTGGATCCCCGCGTCGATTCTCTTTCCATTGGTGAGGTGACGTTCCCGAAGGTGTCAGCCCCTTTGGCATACGTGTGTACCGAGAGATTATGCTCTAGCCCGATTGCACGGGCTGATGCGTTGCCGGATCGTTTCCAGGAAGTGTTCACGGCACTGACGGAGGCGCAGAAACCCTTCTCGATGAGGAATGGCACGTCTGCCTTGAATAACTTGATCGGCCCGAGAGCCAGAATGGGCGGGCCTATGCCCTGACTTGACACCCCATCGTCATGTTGCTATAAACGGACACCATTGTATTGAAGAAAGTTTGAGGAATTTCTCGCCTGTCGCAAGAATTTGAGTCGGCCAGAGAGCGAAAAGTCATCAGGGTTTTCCCCCGATTCTGACAAACATTATTCTCAACCAGGAGGAATAGTATGAGGAAGCGTCAGTCCCTAACTTTAGCTGTGTTACTTGGTGGGTTGCTGCTTGCAATGCCACTGATTGTCCATGCAGGTGGAACCATCAAAGGTAAAGTCACGTATTCCGGCAAACCTATTCCGCCGAAAGAATTTGCCTTCTCTAAATTTCCCAATCCAGCCTTCTGTAAACAAAATCCCAGCAAAAAAGGCGACGATACCCGTTTGTTGAAAGAAGTCGAAGTCGGTAAGGGCAAAGGACTCAAAAATGCCATCGTCTCCGTTCGCGGTATGAAGGATAAGGAGTTTAAGCAGACTCCTGAAGTGAAAGCCAAGCTGTGTGAGTTCTTGCCGTTTACCGGTGTGTTGGTCAATAAAGGAAACTTTATTGTAGAAAATACCGATGCGGACCCCAATGATCCTAAATCGAAAGAAGGCGTCTTACATAACCCCCATAGCTTTGACGTGCTCGGGGCGAAATCTTCGACCTTGTTCAACATCGGGTTGGCA
This sequence comes from Nitrospirales bacterium, assembly GCA_965212625.1. Lineage (GTDB taxonomy): Bacteria > Nitrospirota > Nitrospiria > Nitrospirales > UBA8639 > Bin75. The sequence continues at coordinate 160,749 of OZ243124.1, forward strand.
AAAAAAGGTGACAAGCTTGATAAGAAAATCAAGATGCGGATGGCCAGGAAAGGTTCCGTTCTTCGCTTGCAATGCGATCAACATGAATTTATGCAATCCTGGTTCCTGCCCGTGACCAATGGTCATTTCGGTGTGTCCGGAGCCGATGGGTCTTTTGAAATCAAGGACGTGCCCGCGGGCAAACACAAAGTTTTGGGGTGGCATCCCGTCGCCGGGAACGTGACGATGGACGTGGACGTCAAAGATGGCGCGACCGTGGAAGTGAATTTCGACATCAAGAAGAAAAATAAGTTTAAACCGTAACGGTTCTCTCATTCTTCCGGTTTTGACAAGTGAAAGGGTAGTGGCGGGTCTTCCGTTGCTGCCCTTTTTCTTTGTCAGAAATTTCTTTTCTTTTTCTTGCGTTCGCAAGTTTGAGCCCGTTAAGATCACCCGTTCAATTGGAGTTCGATGAATCGTCAAGACGCATAAGGTTTTGTTGTGTCCCGGGAGCTGTCTCTCGCAGAAATATTTCAGATGGGGTATTACTGGGAGGCAAAAATTCTCCTGACGGCGGCAAAACTTGACATCTTCTCAGCTTTGGACGGCCATGCTGAGTCTGCTTCAGACCTCGCCGCGCGCTTACGTCTCAATGAACGGGCACTGAGTCTGTTGTTGCATGCGTTGGCGGCGATGCGGATCTTAACGAAACGGAATGGGAAATTTTTCAATACCGGCGTCGCTCGAAAGCATCTCGCCAAAACGAGTTCAGAGTACGTCGGACACCTTCTGATCCTTCATGATTCGGAGTGGAAGAATTGGAGTGAATTGGAAGAGACCCTGCGAACCGGTATTTCTCCCGTGCGTCAACACGTCTTTGAAACGAATCCCGACGTGGGTGCCAACGTGTTGGCCGTGTTGGACCGGATTGGTCGCAGCAGCGGCGTGAACCTCGCGAAATCTCTTCGGCTGGATGGGATTGAACACGTGATTGACGTTGGCGGTGGGGCTGGGACGAATGCCATTGCATTGTGTCGGGAGTCTCCTCATCTCCATGCCACGGTGTTTGATCTCCCTCAAACCTTGCAGGTGGCGGAACGGTATATTGAAGAAGCTGGGCTGGAAGATCGTATCACCGTAAAGCCTGGAAATTTCAATACCGATGCGTTAGGCGGTCCCTACGACTTGGCGGTCATGTCCGATATCCTCCATTATCAGGACTATCAAACGAACGCGGCGTTGGTTCGAAGGGTTTTTGCCCATCTGAAGAGCAATGGCCGGCTGGTCGTGAAAGATCGCTTCTTGGATCCGGACAGGACCAGCCCTGCCTGGACGACGGCGTTCACCGTGCATATTCTGGTGAATACCGAACGTGGTGAGTGTTACACCACACAAGAGGCCATGGATTGGATGAGTCAGGCAGGCTTTGAATCCGTGACGGAATTGGAGCCACGAGCGATTGTTCAGGGCGTGAAACCCCAGGAGCGATCAGATGACTGAATGGTTAAAAGAGCCGGGTTTTGCCGGGACGCATGCCACGATTGGGGCGGATATCAGCCAGTTTATGGCCACGTTGTTTACTGCGTTGTTTGTTGTGGGGTGGATTCAGGCTAAAAGAGGCAAGGGGTCCGGTCATCACTGGTTAATGCTTGGCGGAATGGTCGCCATGCTGGCCTTTTTTACGAGTTATTATCTATTTCGCCAACTGGGAGTGTTGGCTTTTGAAGGGAAAGAAGGATTTGGCGGCTCCCAGGCTTTGTATGATACGGTGTTTGTTCCGCTGTTAACGTTTCACATTATTTTGGTCGTGATTGGATTGATCATGGCCGTGTATATGATTGTGTTGGGATTTCGCTCTCAGACGTTTATTGATGGGCAACGCAAGTTAAGAGATGCCATTCTTCGAACGACCTGGAAAAAAATCGGGATCATTTTTGGTGGGGTCACCGTCGTCGTGATGATAGTGTTTCTTACCCGCGTGGCCTCTGCCGGATTTTCTGCGGGGAAACTCAGCGTCTATCTTGGTCTCCTGATTCTCATCGGCATCGTGTTCGGTATCGAGATAACTATTCAACGTATTTGGCCGAATGCTGCCCGACGGCACCGCGTATTAGGCCGGTTTACCGTGGCCGTGTATTGTGTCTTGTTCGTCACGGGAAGTATGACCTATACCCTCCTGTATATTTTGTATCCTGGGAGAATTGGCTAGACCGTGATGCGATGTGCCTGTGGTTCAGGTTTGCAAAGGGTGGCCGTTGAAGAATGGGACGACGTGCATTCCTTTCTCCATTACACGTGTCATAATTGTGAATGGACGATTGGCATCGAAACGGATAATCGAGAAGCGTCCGTTTTATTTGATCGTCCGACGTGGACCGACGAGGCTCGGCATTGTTTAGAACGTCTGCCGCCGTACGTTGAACCTCTTGTGCGACAAGAAGTGGAAACCTATGCCGGTCAACACGCGATCAAACTGATTTCAACCGGTTTGATGACGGAAGTCAGGAACCAGGGAACGGTATTTTGGCATCCTGATGCCGAAAAACGATTGGATCGAGTCCCAGAAGCAGTTCGCGCGATGGCCCGTCGGGAATTGGAACGGACTGCTTTGGGACGAGACATGCCAGAAGTTACGGTGGCCCTGATGGACGAAATCAAAGCCCGTTATTTTGGGATGGGTGCGCAAACGTCGTGATGCAGGCGTGCAAGTCGTGAATCGTCGATATTCATGATGCCGTGTCTTCTGATGACCATTCCTTTCGTACAGATTTCGAATCACTTCGTTGAATGCGTTTATGACGTTTCTTAGAGGTCACCATGATTCATCGACTCGCGCTTCGAATCATTCCTCAACTGAATGCCGTTGTCACTGAACGCGATGTTCGAAAGCGGAAGCGATGGATCATGCTTGCTCCAGGGTTGGTTGCCTTTATTCTTTACCGGCTTCTACACGATACGCTTCCGCTCTCGAACCCCTTTGTGCTGTTGACCGTAGGTGGGACGTTGTCAACGATCACCGCCTATTGGGCATACGCGATGGGCCGTCAAACGTCCGTGGTTGTGATTTTCCAAACGGACGGTGTCCGTCGTCTTCTCTGGGTCGGCGGATGGATCGGATTTGTGTATGGCGTCCATCTCTCCCTGTTGGTGTTGGCCCTTCTTGCACTGTTTGTCGATTATAATTTTCTTTTGCACCCTGATGGGCCGGCCATGATGGCATTGATTATTTCCTGTACGGCGGTGACGCGTGATGCCTTTGAAATCGGGCACGTGGTGCGAATGGAATCGGACGGCATGCGTCTGGTGACGTTTCCCGATGGCGGTCCGTTTCGTGAATTACTACGACGCGACTTTCTTCACGTTGCCCGATGGGTGGGGGCGGGGTTGATTGCCGGAGGAATCGTCGTGACTCTCTATCGACTCAATTGGACGGGGGAAGGGCTGGAGATTGGTCAGGCGATTTTTGTTTCTGTTTTGGCTGCATGTTTTGCGCACGGAGCGTTTCTATCCGCCAGATACCCATTCGACGATTTGTCGAAACGACTCAAAACTCTCTCCCCGTGGAACGTCTGCCAATTTTGGGTTTGGCCGTGTTTCACGTTTGCGTTGACTTTCTACTTAGTACAGACGGGTGTTTTGATCTTTCTGCTTCACGTTGACCGAGGTCCCGTGTTCTTTCACGTGGTTATTGGTGGGGTCACGGCAGGGGCTATGGCAGGGTATGGCTATTTTTTGGGGTCCCGCGTGTTTGTCGAGTTCCAGACACACGGTGGACTTTCCGAAGATCTGAAACGTTGTCCTTTCGTGATGGAAATCTTAGCCAAGACGGGGTGGGCGACGTCAGGACGGAAGACCGAACCCGGTGCGGTTGTTCAGGGACGCCCCGGTCACTCCCGAGAGATGCTTTCATGAGCGTGGCTTCGCGTTTTTTTCTTTTGGTTGTGCTGGGTGCTTTGCCGTTTGTTCCAACCCTCTTGTGGGCTGGTGTCCATGATTCTTCTCTCACTCAACGCACCCAAGATATCTATTACAAGACTGAAGGGATCCCTCAAGGCACTGCCGCCGCAGACAGTCCGTCAGGCTATCCACATTGGCAACTCTTGGATAACCGCGTCTTCATTTGGGTTGTGACTCAGCAACATACCTATTTCGGTGGATTTGTCTTAGCCCTCCCATTATTTGCCCTTCTCCTGGAATTGCTGGGCGTAGTGCGCCATGATCCACAAGTGGTCAAACGCTATGATGATCTTGGTCGCGATATTCTTCGCGTCGGGGTGCTGTCGCTTTCAGTGACGGCGCTACTGGGGAGCCTGATGTTGGGTGCATTTATTGTCCTGTATCCCGGATTCATGGCGTATATGGGCTCGACGTTTCGAAACATGGTGCCGTTCTATGCCGCGGTGTTTGTCGGCGAAGCCTTGCTTCTGGTGGTGTATTACTACAGTTGGGACCGGCTGGCCGCCGGCGGCTGGAAATGGATACACATGTCGATCGGGGTTTTGGCGAATGCGATGGGCGCGTTGTTGCTTCTGTTGGCGAACGCCTGGGCGTCTTTTATGATGGCGCCGGCGGGGGTCAATGCCCAGGGACAGTTTTTGGGGAACGTCTGGCATCTTCTGCATTCCCCGTTGTGGAATCCCTTGAATGCCCACCGGTTTTTGGCAGATATTATGTCGGGAGGCGCCGTGGTCGTGGCGTATGCCGCCTATCGGTTTTTGAAGACCTCCCTTCAGGAAGATCGAGCCTATTATGATTGGGTGGGTTACGTCTTTATTGTGGTCATGGTCTGTGCCTTGCTTCCGATGCCCTTTGCCGGATACTGGCTTATGCGCTCGGTGTTTGAGTTTCGCCAAGAGATGGGCATGACCATGATGGGTGGGTTGTTGTCTTGGCTTTTTGTGGTGCAGGCGGTCACGGTCGGCGCGCTGTTCCTCGGCATTAACTATTATATATGGCAATCTCTGGGCCGGTTACATGATGGGGAACGGTTTGATCCCTATTTTAAGTTCATCGTTGGCGGGTTGATGATATCCTTTCTGGTGTGGTTTACGCCTCATACCATTGCCATGACCCCCGGTGAAATGAAAGCTATAGGCGCGGCACAACATCCCGTCATTGGGCAATTTGGTGTGATGTCCGCCAAAAACGGCGCGATTAACGTCATGATTTGTCTGACGGTCCTGAGTTATCTGTTGTATCGCCGGGCCAATCGGATTATCGTGGTCCCATGGGCCACGGCGGGCAATATTGCGATCGGGGCGTTGTTTCTCACCGGTTTGGCCAACATTGTATGGGTCGCGGTTTATGGTTTTTACATTCCCGCCCACGTCCGGGTGGGATTATCCGTTCCCCAGGGCGCGACCACGGCCACAATCTTGATTGGCGGAGTCTTGATCAATCATTTCATGTTGAAGGGCAGCCAGGTCCGAGGGCCCGTCCAATGGGGAAAGATTTCCGTGCGAGGGATGGTCGCGTTGTTTGGGGTGGCCGCGACGTTTTCATGGGTGATGGGGTTGATGGGGTATATTCGGTCTGCTGGTCGGTTAGGGTGGCACGTGAATGAGTTGATGGCGGATCTTTCACCATGGGCGTTCACTCCGCCGATTACCTTTGCTGCTAAAATGGTGACCATTAACATGGTGTTATTTTGGGCTTCGGTGTTTTGCATGTTCTGGTTGTCCACGCAAGACGGTAAGGTGACCGTGAAAGAAGACAAGCCAGCCGAAGGCGTTTCCGTGATGCCGGCTTTTTCAAGAGAGGAGTCCACGTGACTCTTGCCTGGAATCACACAAGAAGGCTGCGGAACGTTATCATTGTGGCCGTGTTCTTCGCCTTCGGCATGGTGTGCTTGTTTGGGGGAGATGGGGCCGCAGGTCAAGACAGCGCTCAATCAAGGATATTGGAGGATTTTAGTCATCCTGACCAGGACGGTTTCCCTGAGGGATGGGAGGGTTCCAGAAGTACGATTACGGCTAAAGAGGCCTATGCGGTACATAAAGAAAACGGCCGAGCTTTCTTAAAAGGAAAAGGGGCGAATCAGCGAGCCTTCACTCGGAATATCGTGTGGAATCCCAAGACGCATCCCTTGTTAACGTGGCGCTGGCGAGTCCATTCGATTCCGGACAATACCGAGATGATTGCCGCGATTTTTGTGAATTTAGATGTTGATTTTCTTGGAATTCCTGTTTCTACCAAATATGTCTGGAGTGCAACGAAAAGCAAGGGAACCATTTCTGATGGCGGGTTTTTTCGACCGGCTGAAGTTGTTGTGCGGTCGGGAAGGCAACCGTTGGGAGAATGGGTTGAAGAAGCAATCAACGTATATGAGGAATTTAAAGAAATTCATCAGCATGAACCAGCAGATCACGCTTGGGGTATTTCTCTCCAAAGTGGGGCCGGAGTCGAAATTGATTTTGGTCCACTCGAAGTTCACCCCCAATGATAACGTGTTCTGATCCCTAAAAAAGGTGCGTCATTTCTTTACCAAAAATCATAGATGTGACTCTCGGTGTTGTGGTCATGGGGACGGTCGGCGTGCTGATTGGTATGCTCTTGGGTGGTGCCTTCTTCTACGTGGCTGCGGTACTGGGGTTGATTTTGGGGATGGGGATTGGTCTCATAGGGGGACGACGATTTTTTCTGGGTATTTTTATAGGGACGATTGTTGGCGGGATGCTGGCTTGGGTCCTATCCGGTCCTGATAATATTACGGTGGGAGCCGGATCCGGTGCGGCTATGGGTGGATTCTTGGGAATCTGGATTTCGATGTTAATTGATTTATTTCGGCGGAAAGAAATGCCGACTGTGACCCCGTCTGACCAGGAAGTCTAGCGTTGGTTCACAACGGCGTGACGTCTTGAATAGCCGAAAGCGGCGGTGTCGTCCGGAGCGTGATGGAAAATCGTGGTGTCTTGATCGGATCCATCATCTTTGTTTTTGCCTCGTTTATCCTGATGATGGTCATGTTGATCTATGAAACGTATAAAGGCCAAGAAGAAGTTGACCGATTGGTTTCGAAAGCTCAAAAGACCAAACCTCGGCTCATCGAGCCCGTGAAAGTTCAAGATTTTTCCATGTATCGTACCGTGGTGGGGAATGAGGGTCGAGAAATGGTAGAAATCCCAGAAGGACCCTTTACGATGGGATACAATCAGGGTGATCCTGATGAAACTCCTGCTCACCCCGTCTATGTGAAGACCTACTTTATTGATCTTAAAGAAGTGACGCAGTCGGAATATGATCGGTTTGTCAAGATGACTAAGCGAGAGAAACCACAGGTTCCAGTCTTCGAAGAAGATATTGCCAAACTGATTGGTCCGGATTTTCCCGTCGTGGGTATTGGATGGAATGATGCCTTTGCCTATTGCCGGTGGGCGGGGAAACGGTTGCCGACTGAAGCTGAATGGGAAAAAGCCGCCCGTGGTGAAGGTCAACGATTATATCCTTGGGGCAAGGAGTTTACCTACGCCTATTCGAACATTGGCGGTAATGATGACGGTTTTCCCTATCTCTCTCCCGTTGGATCGTATGAAATGGGCCGGAGTCCGTATGGAGTGTACGACATGATGGGGAACGTCGCCGAATGGGTGGCGGATACATATGATGCACACTACTACGAGAATTCTCCATTTCGTGACCCTCCTGGTCCCGACGCAACGGAATTTAAAGTTATTCGGGGAAGTACGTGGCGAGATTCAAAACTCAACGCGAGATTAACCAAACGGTTTTCAGCCAAGATGTGGAGGACTGATGCGACGATTGGGTTTCGCTGTACCCAAGATGTCGAGACCGGAACACAAGAATCCTGACTGCTGCCAGTCTACTGGGACGGCTCTCGATTCGAGATCGTGAGATATAGATATTATGGACCGTCGATTGAAGTTGATCTTGCTTGCCGTGATCTTGTTTATGATAGGCATGCCCGTGTCAGGAATTTTACGCGGCACCAATCCTCCGCCTCCTGATCCTGACCTTGTTGGCATCGTTGATCCTCTTCGATCTTCCCAATCTTCCTACTCTGATGTTCCCCAGAAGATTATCCAGGAAGAAATGGTGTTTATCCCTGCCGGACCATTTGTCCAGGGGACAACCCAAGGGGGATTTAACGAACGCCCGGAACGTACGGTGATCCTTGAAGGATTCTGGATTGATCGCTGGGAGGTCACCAATCACTCCTATATGGAATTTGTTGAGCAAACCGGTCACCGGAAACCTGGTCCGCCGTCCCGGTATGCGAAACGGTTGGCCCAACTGCGTGGTCCTAATCAACCCGTTGCCTACGTCTCCTGGTATGATGCCGATGCCTATTGCAAATGGAAGAAGAAACGATTGCCACGGGAAGCTGAATGGGAGAAGGCGATGCGAGGCATTGACGGGCGGTTATGGCCCTGGGGAAATTCTCCAAGAGTCCACAAGGCAAATTTAGGTGGCGGGGAGGATGGGTACGAAGCCACGTCGCCCGTGGGATCATTCCCATTGGATAGAAGCCCGTTCGGTGTCCATGATGGATTTGGAAATTTGATGGAATGGGTCACCGATTGGTACGAAGAACAGGCGGCGTTTCCTCATGAAGTTCAAGCGGTCACTTTTGCGGACCGGGGTGGGTACAAAACTCTTCGCGGGTCGGGATATACCAGCTATGGAAACGATTTGAGGATTACGGGCAGAAGTTTTATGGTTCCGGATTTCCGAGATGAGACCATCGGCTTTCGCTGTGCCAAATCAGAGTCTGAGAAAAGTCGTGCTCTGACGATGGCTGATCAGTCAAACGGCTAGCGATTTTCAGAGGAAATCAAAGTAATACAGTATCAAAAAGACGGCTAAAAGAATATTGACAACCATTCCGGCTAACACTATAATGTCGAACAATTTCGCGTTATTTCGCATAAGGTTAGTCTCATGCTGAAAGTGGTTGAGGAGTACCATATTGATCAGAAAACTGTCAAGCGTCTAACTATCTAAGTTTCAACATCTAAGCATATCAGAGGGGAATGATGGCACAATCTGATCCGATTCCAATTAAGCTGGGCAAAGCGATTTTCTATGTAACCTGTGCCGTGAGTCTATGGTTCTTTTATTGGTTTGCTGGTGTCCAATGTCCTTGTTGAGAGGGGAAAAGGAGGGGGAGTCGGATGCAAACGTTCGTATATATAGTCATATCTCTGGTGATTGCTGTGGCATACTTTCAGTTTCTTGACTGGATTCTCATGGATATGCAGGGATTAGATTATTTCTATATTCTGCGGTAAGACTTCTTGTCTTTTCTTTATTTAGAAACCATGAGTCATAATAACGGCAGATTATTCTGTGAAGAGTTTTTTAAAGGAAGAAGGAGGTCGGTCATGGGTCGCCTCATAAGTGGACAGACCAGAAAGAAAGTTCTGGCAGTCACCAGTCTTTTTGTAATGGGAGCCACGTTAACGCTCCCAATTTTTGTGGCATTGCCGGCTTTGGCCGGTGGAGGTGCTCCCGCAGCCGGTGGGCCTCCACCTGACGTCGTGGCCGCTCAAAGCGCAGAGGGGGAAGGCGAAGGGGAGAAAGTGGAAATTGGTCGGGATGTCTACTATAAGACAGAAGGCCCCGTAGTCGGCGCACCAGCCCCAAAAACTCAGGACACGGAAGAATTTTATCCAAGATATAATTTTGAGAGCCGGGTTCTCCTTTGGGTAGCCAACCAGCAACATCTGTACTACGGCAGCTTTGTGTTAGCAGTGCCGATTTTCTGTATGTGTATCGAGTTTGCCGGGTTGATGTCCAAAGACAAGGCTATGGCCAAGAAGTACGATCAGTTGGCCTATGACTTTATTAAAATCAGTCTCACGGCTTACTCGTTGACTGCCATTTTAGGTGGTATCCTTATCTTTACCTTCCTGACGTTGTATCCTGCCTTCTTTGGATATCTTTCCAGCATTTTCCGTCCGGTCATGCATATCTATGCGTTGATGTTCGTGGCGGAGAGTGGAACCCTCTACATTTACTACTATGGATGGGACAAGATGAAAGAGGGTCTTTTAAAGTGGATCCACGTGAGCATGTCGGTGGTGTTGAACGTTATTGGTACGGTGTTGATGTTCTTGGCCAATTCGTGGATTGGATTTATGATGTCGCCCGCGGGTGTTGATGAACAGGGTCGATATTTAGGAAATATTTGGCACGTTCTCCACACGGCTCTTTGGAATCCGTTGAATGTACACAGAATCCTCGGGAACATGGCCTTTGGCGGCGGGGTAGTCGCTGCGTATGCCGCTTACCGTTTCTTGTCTTCAAAGAATGATGAAGAGCGAGCCCATTATGATTGGATGGGATATATCGCGATGGCCCTCGGCGTGGCGTTTTTGATTCCTTTGCCATTTGCAGGGTATTGGTTGATGCGCGAGGTGTATGCCTATCGTCAACAAATGGGGATCACTTTGATGGGGGGTCTGTTGGCTTGGTTGTTTATTATTCAAGCCACCATGATCGGCATTCTCTTTTTGACGACCAACTATTATCTCTGGCAAGCCCTTGGCAGAATGACGGGTGGTGAGAGGTTTCAACGTTATATCAAGTATTTCGTCTTTATTTTGGTTGTGGGACTTTTGGTTTTTATCACTCCTCACACGATTGTGATGACGCCGGCGGAATTGAAAGCAATGGGTGGTCAACAGCATCCCGTGTTAGGCAACTATGGAGTGATGTCTGCAAAAAATGGTGGTATCAATGCGATTATCATGACTACGATTGCGAGTTTTATATGGTATCAACGAGGTAACCGCATTCCAGCAGTGAAGTGGGCCAAATTTGGAAATATATTCCTGATTACGTTCTTTGTGGTGGCCCACGTGAATAACATTTGGGTTGCGTGTTATGGGTATTTTATTCCGGCAAACGTTCGAATAGGACTCTCCGTGCCCCAGGTTGCCGGAACGCTGTCTTGTCTGTTTTTAGGATCTGCTTTGAATCTGGCGATGTTGAAACAATCAAAGGAGATTGGACCCATTCAATGGGGAAAGATTGCTCCCAGGTCGCAATACGCTTTAATTATGTTGGCAACGGCCTTTACATGGATGATGGGGTTAATGGGATATATTCGGTCATCCGTAAGGTTGTTCTGGCACGTGAATGAAATCATGCGTGATAACTCGCCATGGGCGTATACGCATACGATTGGATTTGCCGCTAATATTATTTCTTTTAACGTGTTGTTTTTCTGGGTTTCAATTTTATTCGTCTTTTGGCTTGGGACGTTGGGTGTGAAAAAGGCTCCTGTTTCAGCGCCGGCGACGGTACCGGGTACTCCGTCACCACAGCCAGCTCCTGGACATTAACCCCTAAGAGAAGTTCCTTAACTAGAGTCGATTTGAAAAGGTTGGCCCTTCCTTCAGAAGGGGAGGGCCTACCTTGATGGGAGGGAGTCAAGGTGGTTCATTTAATCACAGAGGCAGTCGCGTTTGGATGGCCGTTTCTTGTCTTGGTTGTCGGCATTTCTTTCTATAAACAAGCCAAAACAAAGGATGCTGCAACCAGACGGAGCATGAGATTTAACACGATGGTCGGATTGATTGCTGCCTTTATGCTCTTAATTGCCGTTGTGAATTACAGGGATAATTTTGGTACCTCTGATGGCATGCTTCCTATCTCCTTGGTCATGATTACCGGTCTTGCTTTTTTGATGGGCATTTATTTCACGAATATCGGGGCATTGATGAAGATCGGGGGGTTCATGTTTTTTGTGGCAGCCGCGTTGTCAGGCTACGGGAATTGGTTGCCGCAGGTAGAGGGTGGATTCCCTCCTCCGGAAGTGAAACTTGATTTTCAGAGTATGACGCCTCAGCAATTAGCCGATGAAGGGGAAAAAATTATTTTTGGTGGTCTTGGGCAAAGTAAGGTGCAAGGTGCCATCGGCAAGGGACAATGTCCTCTTTGTCATGGATTCAATCAGGGATTTTTAAGCGAACGAGCTCCTAATCTTTGGGACATTCCGGCAAGATCAAAAGAACGTTTGAAACATGAGAATTATCATATGAACGATCCTGGTGCTCGAGATACCGTTCAAACGGAAGCTTTCGAAGGATCAGGAACAGCAACGACCGGTCAGGAATATATTGCAGAATCCCATGCCTGTCCAAGTTGTTTTGTCGTGCCTGGCTTTGGCGTGAAGGGAACGAATGACAAGGAAAGCCCGATGCCAAGAATCCACAAGCCACCTATTTCCCTTACCATTGGAGAGTTGGCTGCTGTGGATACGTGGATGTACGTCAGGGAAGGCGTAGAGGCGCCAACTTACGAGGAAATTGCCGAGGCATATGAAAAATTTATTCCAGAGAAAGACAGAGCACAGGCGAGTGAAGACGGTGATGAAGCAGCCGCGGGAGGAGTCCTGGCGACTGGGGAAGAACCTATTACCGATCTGTTCATGAAAGCCGGATGTCCCGCTTGTCATACGATTCCTGGAATTGAAGGAGCAACGGGAAAAGTTGGCCCCTTATTGATGGAAGGCAGTAATGCACCTAAAAGACTGAAAGATTCAGGTTATCAGGGACGGGCCAAGTCGGTTCGTGAATATATCACGGAATCAATTTTGAATCCCAGCATGTACGTTGTGAAAGATTTCCCTGATAACCAAATGCCGAAAGATTTTGGACAAAAACTCAGTGCTGGTGCCGTCAACAAGATAGTGGATTATTTATCAAGTTTGGAAGAAGGAAAGGATCTTCCTTCTCTTGAAGAATTTAATTGACGGAGCATTCATCAACTCGGTCATTTCATAGAACAGGAGTTCATCACAATGACGTGGCTAAAGTTAGTGGAGGGCTACATGCCGATGCAGATGATTTCGGAGTTGGCGGGGTCCATTCTGGTGTTTGCCCTGGTCAACTGGGCGTTGAAGCGGGCGGGGTTCGGCGTGCCGAAGTTCTGGGCCGGCGTGGGCGTGTGGTTGTATATTCAACTGTATTTGAAGTATCGCGTGTATCCGCCGATACCGTTCAGCGTGCGAGCGATCTACGGCACGGTGTCGGGGTGTGGGATTTTCATGTGGGTATCGGGATCCGAAGGCGAGTGGCAAGAGTTCAAGCGGCCGATTCTGAACGTGATGGATGGGATCAGCGGATTTCATCGAGCGGTGCGGGTGGGGGCGGTGGTGGTGATTCCGCTGGCGTTGGGGGGCTTTGCATACACGTCGTTTCTGCCGAGTTTTGAAGAGCCGATCGAGTTGCGGACGGTGCATCCGGCGCCGCCGGCGACGACGAAAGTGCATGGCAAGACGTTTGTGCTGCAAGTGGTGGAGAACCCCTACCGGGTGAACGAGGCGGGCAAGTACGATCAAGCGTACACGGATGCGCGGATTGTGGAGCAAGCCATGGGGCGGCTGATGAAAGACGTGAACGACGCGGACTACAACCCGTGGGATCCCCAGGCGGAGGGGTACATCAAGTACGTGCGGGAGGGCGGGGAGATTTTTTTTCAGAACTGTCATTTCTGTCACGGGGACAACCTGAATGGGCGGGGGCTGTGGGCGTATGCGTTCAACCCGATTCCGGCGAACTTTACGGACGCGGGGACGATTGCGCAGTTGCAAGAGACGTTCGTGTTCTGGCGGGTCTCGAAGGGGGGGATTGGGCTGCCGGGGGAAGGGTTTCCGTGGGCGTCGGTGATGCCGCCGTGGGAACAGCACCTGACGGTGGATGAGATTTGGAAAGTGGTGATGTTTGAATACTGGCACACGGGGTATTATCCCCGGACGTGGGACTAAGGGAGAGGGCAGGATGATGACGAGGAAGGCGAGCAGAAGGGATGGGGGCCGGGGCTGGGGGAGGTGGAGCCTGCTGGTCGGGGTGAGTCTCGTAGTGGGGCTGGTCGGGCCGGGGAGTAGTTGGGGGCAAGAGGAGACCCTGCCCGAGGGCTTCACGCGGCAGCGTGCCCCGGAGCAGCCGGCGGCGGAGCAGATTGAAGCGGGCAAGCGAGTGTACTTCACCAAGTGCGTATGGTGCCATGGAGTAGAGGGGGCGGGGGACGGCCCGGGAGCCGTGCGGCTGTGGCCGCGGCCGCGCAACTTCAACGCGGGGACGTTCAAGATACGGCACACGGCGAGCGGGCAACTGCCGTTAATCGACGTGGATTTATTGGCGACGGTGACGCACGGGCTGCCGGGGTCGGCCATGCCGCCGTGGGAAGGCATCCTGACGGAGCAGCAACGGCGCGACGTGTTGGCGTTCGTGACCACGCAGTTAGTGCAGGATCGGGAATGGCAAGACGAAGAATTTGAAGAATTCTTCGTGCTGGATCTCGAGCACCTCGAACCCAAAGCCGCGACGCCGGCGTCCATCCGGCGGGGGGCCGAGTTAGTGGTGGAGAAGAAGTGCATCGAATGCCACGGGCTGGAAGGGCGGGGGGACGGCAATGCCTTCAACCTGAAAGACGACTGGGGGTTCAGCATCCAACCGGCGGACTGGCACAAATGCTGGAACTTCCGGGGCAGTCGGCAAGACCCGTACAACGTGCGGAACATCTTTCGGACGTTTTCCACGGGGCTGAACGGGACGCCGATGCCGTCGTTTGCGGATAACACGAGCGTGGACGAGCGGTGGGACATTGCCAACTACGTGAACGCCCTGTGCGAGCGGGAGCACGACGTAGACGTGGCGGACGGGCAGGTCACGGAAGCCCGGGCGCAAGCCTTGGCCGCAGGGGAGCCGTTAGCCATCGACCCGCTGACGGACAAACCGAAGAGCAACTTTGTGATACCCGCCAAATACGTGGCCGGGGCTCTGCCGACGGACGAGCACGATGAGCGGTGGCAGGTCGTCCCGCGGCGCTGGATTGCCCTGGGGGGGCAGATTACCCACAAACCGCGGAACTTCGTCAACCGGCTGGACGACGTGTGGGTGCAGACCCTGTACAACGACACGCACATTGCCGTGCTGTTGCGGTGGGACGACCGGACGAAGAGCGTGCAAGCCGAAGAACCCGAGTGGGATCCCACGGAAGTGAACCTGGGGGAGTATGGCGTCGAAGAACAAGGCCCGCAGGGGACGACGTTTGCCGACGACCCGTATCACCAGGAGTCCATTGCGGCCAAACAAAAGGACGGCTATGCGGTGTACAACGACGGGGTCGCGTTTCAGTTCCCGATCAAATGGCAAGAATTGCCGGCACCGCGGAAGCCGCGGTATTTCTGGGGGGATGAGACGTTTCCGGTGGACATCACCAAATGGACGGCGGACGGGACGCTGGGGGTGTACGAAGGGACGGGCTGGGATCAGGACTTCACCGAGGTGGACTTTCAAGACGAGGTGGAGGTCGTGAAAGCCGAGTGGGTGAACGGGCGGTGGACGGTGCTGATCCGGCGGCCGCTGAAGGGGGACTACGACGAGGTGGCGTATTTAGAGCGGGGGAAATACATTCCGCTGGTGTTCTTTGCGTGGGATGGGCACAATGGGGACGTGGGGCGGAAGATGGCGGTGTCGGCGTTTTATTACCTGGTGATGGAGCCGCCGATTCCGACGACGACGTACATCTATCCGGCGTTAATCGCGGTGGGGATGGTGATTGTGGAAGGGTGGGTGTTAGGACGGCGGGCGAACCGGCGCAAACGCCAGGGCTGACGCGGCAAGGCGAGGGGCTGGGGGACTGTCCCCGGCTGGAGATGAGAGGGGGTGGCATCTGCCACCCCCTTTTTTGTGGGGGAAACATACAATGCTGCCCGGCATAGCAGGGGTCGTTTTAGCGGGAGGAAAGAGCCGAAGAATGGGTAAGGATAAACGGGGAATCTCCATTCATGGGAAACCTCTTCTTGAGCGAACGGTGACGGTTTTGCTTGAGGTCTTCTCCGAAGTGCTCTTGGTGTTGGCTGAACCGGAAGAAGGAAGAGAACACGAGAGAGTAAAGATTGTCACTGATATTATCCCTGGATGTGCGGCTGCCGGTGGACTTTATACGGGCTTGTACTATTCCCTCTGTCCTCGAGTGTTTGTTGTGGCCTGTGACATGCCGTTTTTGCAACCGGCTGTCATTGAGTTTTTCTCGACAAGATCACCACAAGCCGACGTGGTTCTGGCTCAATTGGCGAATGGCTTTCAGTCTATGCACGGGGTGTACTCTAAAAAGTGCCTTCCCTTTTTAAGGGATATGCTTGACGCCCAAGATCTTCGCGTTCAAACGATTGCCAATCAAAGTACACTCAACGTTCACCTTATTTCTGAATCGGAGTTGATACCCCTGGACCCTCAACTTCTTTCCTTTATGAATTTGAATTCCCCAGCCGACGTTGAATTTGCAAAAAAAATACATCCTATTTAATTCCTGTACGTGTCCCATCCATCAAACCAGCAAAATATGTTGATCATTCACCCCGGGACTTTAGGGGACGTGATCGTATCGCTTCCGGCCATTCGAATGCTTCGCCGGGCTTTTCCCCGTCATGAGATTATTCTCGCGGCACAAGTCCAGATTGGTCGCTTGTTCCAGATGTGCGGGGAAATTGATAGTGTGTGGAGCATGGAAGGGACGATGCTCAGTGAATTATTTCAAGAAAATCCCGTGTTCCATGATTCAATTCATGAAACGTTATCCCGAACTACCCACGTGGTCGGATGGCTCCTTGATACGGATCATTGTCTAGCGAACAATTTCCGAAATCTTGGAATTCAGCGGATCGCCCTCATTTCACCAAAAGATCAAAGACTTCAATCCCGTCATGTGTCTGACCGATACGTGGAGACCATCAAACCATGGGTTGCGGTCCGTGGGATACGTTGCCAGCTTTTTTCCCCTTTGACGGTGAATCGGGAAAGACGCTTTCATCTTCAAAATGACGACGTTGCTCACGTGGAGGATGAAAAAATCGTGTTCATCCATCCAGGTAGCGGGAGTCCGCACAAGTGTTTTCCATCTGAAACGTTAGCGAGTCTGGTAGGTGAAATTGCAAGCAATTCTCACGCCAGGGTTTTGCTCTGCGAAGGTCCGGATGATCGGGGTCAGGTGGAACGCCTTCTGTCTAACCTGGGTCATCAACCATTAGAGGTTCTTCGTGAGAAAAATCTCGTTGAGATGTCCCATTTCCTCAGTCGAGCGGATTTATTTTTGGGGCATGATTCTGGTTTAACGCATTTAGCCGCCGCTTTGGGTGTGCCAACCGTGGTTATCTTTGGTCCGACGGATCCTGAGCAATGGCGACCGTCCGGAGAGCACGTGACCGTGGTGCAGGGGCAGACGTGTCTGTGCCGGACGTGGTCTCAGGTACAGGTATGTGAAAATAAAGTATGCTTAACCTCTGCCGTTGACGAGGTGATACACGTCATCAAAAAGCAGTTAGCACACGTCGATTTTCGCATAGGACAGTCACGCCGCCGTCGATTCACGCAGGATGTGCATAAACCATTGGGACAATACGGCAGGATCGCAGTAGACCGGTTCGGCGTTAAACCTCAGGGCAGGTAAGACAAGATGCTCGCAGATGCCTTGGCTTGCTTGAACAAAGAGGCTATGGTAGATTTCTCCCCCGTTTGTCCTTCATTTTCCTGATTTTTCGCAGTAGCAAAGTCAGAGAGTCTCTCGTGTCGGTTGGCATTGTTCAAGAACAATTGACATCCGCGATAACCCACGCCTTATTGCAAGTGCAACAACGGGGTTTATTGCACTCTCAACGTTTTCCCCAACCTTCGGTAGACTTTCCCAAGCGTGAGGAATGGGGAGATTTGTCTTCAAGCGTAGCCATGGTCATTGCAAAACAGGAACAACGACCCCCATTGGAAGTGGCGAACGTGATTGCCGACCAACTCCAAACTTCTTCGTCTCTCTTGGAAAAGGTCTCGGTGGTCCCCCCGGGCTTTTTGAATTTCACGCTTCGGTCAGACTGTTGGTTCTCCGTTCTTGCGGAGATCGAACGTATGGGCGATCGGTATGGGCACAGCGACATCGGACAAGGGCAACGAGTCCTTCTGGAGTTTGTGAGTGCCAACCCCACGGGTCCCCTCCATGTGGGGCACGGGCGCGGTGCTGCCCTGGGTGAAGCGTTAGCTCGAGTGTTGGGAGCGGCTGGCTATGCCGTCGATAAGGAGTTTTATATCAATGATGCTGGTCGCCAAATGAAGCTGTTAGCCGATTCAGTCTATGCGCGGTATCTTGACGTTCACGGCGGAGAAGTTGCCTTTCCTGAAGATGGCTACCAGGGAGATTACGTAAGGG
This sequence comes from Nitrospirales bacterium, assembly GCA_965212625.1. Classification (GTDB taxonomy): domain Bacteria; phylum Nitrospirota; class Nitrospiria; order Nitrospirales; family UBA8639; genus Bin75. The sequence goes on from OZ243124.1 coordinate 178,893, forward strand.
AACTTGCCCGGATTGTTACTCAAGAGAAGAAGGCGTCATTGTTGACTCTTGATCCTGAAGACGCGAAACGTGAATGTGGCCGATTGGCCAGTCAGGAAATTTTGCGGGAGATGAAAGGGGACTTGACGCGATTCGGCGTGGAGTTTGAGACGTGGTATAGCGAAGCCGCACTGGTTTCTTCTGGTAAATTACAGGCGGCATTGAGTGATCTTCAACAACGAGATCTTGTGTTGACGCGAGACGGTGCGACGTGGTTCCGGTCTTCACAATTTCAAGATGAAAAAGATCGCGTGGTGTGCAGGCAGGATGGAGAGTATACGTATTTAGCCTCGGACATTGCCTACCATTTTGATAAGTTACGTCGGGGATACGATTGGTTAATTAATATTTGGGGGGCGGACCACCATGGGTACGTGCCGCGTATGCAAGCTGCGATACAAGCCTTTGGCTATGCCAAAGATCGTTTGCGCGTCGTCTTAACCCAGATGGTGAGATTGTTGCGTAACGGAAAAAAAGTCGAAATGTCCAAACGGGCCGGCGAATTTGTCACGCTTCAAGACGTGTTGGACGAGGTAGGAGGCGATGCCGCGACGTTTTTTTTTCTGATGCGCCGGTCAGACACTCATCTTGACTTTGATCTGGAGTTAGCAAAAAAGCAGTCTGCTGAAAATCCCGTCTATTACGTCCAGTACGCTCACGCGCGGTTGGCCAGTTTATTTCGGAACGCCGAACAACGAGGGTTGACGGTGCCCCCCGTCAGCATGGCTCCTTTGTCGGCGTTAGTGCAGCCGGAAGAAATTCGGCTGATTAAACAGATTTCCGGTTTTCCCGGATTACTCGAAACGAGTGCCAGAACTTTGGAACCCCATCGTCTCACGTTTTACCTTCAAGAACTTGCAGGACTTCTCCACGTCTTTTATTACAAACGTCGAGTTCTTCCGCCGAGACTCGATAGTTTCCAGGAAGAGGAATCCCGTGGACTCGGTCCTTCCGGAGAATCGAGTGAACCAGTACAAGAAGGGTTGTCGAAAGACGTGACCACAGCCAGGTTAGTCCTGTTAAAACACGTTCAAACCGTTATCAGAAATGGACTCCATTTATTGGGGATCAGTGCTCCGGAAAAAATGTAAATTCCATAGTGTCGTGATTGCCGTTCCGCGGTGAAGTTCCTTCCAAAGATTGATCGCCATCGTGATTTCTTTTTCCGTCTTGCAGCCTGACCGCGCGTGCGCCGCCCGATCTGCCGTCCTGGAAACCTCCCGGGGGACCGTGAAGACGCCTGCGTTTATGCCAGTCGGAACGTTAGGAACGGTCAAAGGCATTGCCTCCGATGAACTTCAAGGATTGGGATTTGGTTTGATGTTGAGTAATGCCTATCATTTATACTTGCGACCCGGTCATCACTTAATTCGAGAACAAGGCGGGTTGCACCGATTTACCGGATGGAATGGTTCGATCCTGACGGATAGCGGCGGGTTCCAACTGGTCAGCCTCGCTGATTTGCATGAGGTGACTGACGACGGTATTTCGTTTCAATCTCATCTCGATGGCTCCTCACACCAGCTGACGCCTGAATCGTGTATAGAAATTCAAGAGGCTCTTGGGTCGGACATTATGATGGCGTTAGATGAATGCCCACCTTATCCGTGTACCAGAGAACAGGCCCAGGCCTCAGTGGTGCGGACGACAAAGTGGGCAAAACGCTGTGTTTGGGCCGCACGAGGACACCAGCGGGCTCTTTTTGGCATTGTGCAAGGAGCGTTGGATGCTGACCTGCGTCGTCAATCCGCCGGAGAACTCGTGGAAATGGGATTTGATGGTTACGCCCTGGGTGGTTTATCGTTAGGAGAAGATAAGCCTGCCACGTTTGCCATGATTGAAGCGTCGATCGCCGAGCTTCCGCCATCCCACCCTCGTTATCTGATGGGAGTCGGTCTACCTGAAGATTTGGTTGAAGGGGTCATGCGCGGCGTGGATTTGTTTGATTGTGTGGTGCCTTCACGGCATGGACGGACGGGATGGTTATTCACGACTCATGGGCGGGTCCTGATCAAAAACGCTCAGTATGCAAGAGATGACTCCCCGATAGATGAGCAGTGTCATTGTCCGGTATGCCGAAAGTATTCTCGATCCTATTTGCGGCATCTGTACGTCTCAAACGAGATGTTAGGAGTGCGACTCAACACGATTCATAATCTCTGGTATTATCACGCGCTTATGACGGATATGTCTTCAGCGATTCAAACGGGAACGTTTCTCACCTTTCGCCGTCAGTTTTATGAACAACGCCGGCATTGTCCAAGAAGTGCGGCGTATGCGGAACTGGTGGGAGTTGGTGATCCGTTGAGTGCTGAGGGGCTGAAGAACGGAAAGGATGGTTAAATGGAAGTGATGATGTCCTCCATAGCGTGGGCACAAACGGGCGGAGCATCGGAGGGAACGGCAGGGTTCTTCTCTTTGGTCCCCTTCATTTTGATTTTTGTGGTGTTTTATTTTCTCCTGATCCTGCCGCAGCAGAGAAAACAAAAACAGCATAAGGAGATGTTAAGCAAGTTGAAGAAGGGTGATAAAATCATTACGTCCTCCGGACTGTGGGGGTCCATTACCAGATTGGAGAAAGACACCGCCACCGTGCAAATCGACGATAATACGCGAGTAAAAATTCAACGCGACAATATTGCCCGATTACGGACGGATGAGGACGGGTAGGGGACTCAGGTCGGAATCATGAAAAAAATTCGTGGTCGATTGCTCCTCGTCCTGTTCTTGTCCGTGATCTCGCTGTATCTGTTCATCCCTTCCTGGCCAAGCGCGTACAACGGAATTCCAGATAGCTTCAAATGGCTGATTCCCCCTCGGGGAGTGTCTCTTGGTCTTGATCTGCAAGGCGGCATTCATTTGGTGTTGGAGGTGGAAAAGGACCGGGCCGTTGAGATTGCCGTGGACCGCGCCGCCAAGGCCATGCAGGATCTCTTGACTGATCAAGACATCGCCTATGAAACCATTGAGAGGGTCGGCGGCGTCCAGGTTCAACTCGACGTGTCAGAGGAAGGAAACGTTGAAGAAGTCGCCGAGTTGATTCGTGATTCGTTTCCTTCGTATTTTCAAGCGTCGCAGGAAGGCCGGACCTTGGTGTTTGAGTTGATCGCCGCTGACGTGGATCGCATCAAAAACTCCGCCATTAACCAAGCTCTCGAAACTATTCGTAATCGCATTGACCAGTTCGGCGTGACGGAACCCTTGCTACAGCGTCAGGGGCGTACGGAGATCGTGATCCAACTTCCCGGCGTCAAGGATCCGGAGCGGGCCAAAAATTTGATTCAAAATACCGCCTTGCTGGAATTCAAAATGGTTGATGAAGACAATGAAACAAAGCTTGGCTTGCCTCTGCAGGTCAAGCGAAGTGAGGAGCAGGATCTTCGAGAAACGTTTGCCGATCAGATTCCTGAAGGATCAGAGATTTTATTCGAACCCCTTCAGGACGGCGAGTCTGGAATGACGGAGTTCAGCCGGCCTCGGCTTATTCGGCAAGGTGCAGTTTTGACGGGGGACGTGTTGCAGGACGCGCGCGTCAATTACGACGATTTCAGCGAAATTTACGTCAGTGTGACGTTTGACAGCAAAGGGGCGAGTGAGTTTGGGAAAATTACCACGGCCAACGTCGGGAAATTTATGGCAATTGTTTTGGATGGTACGGTGTATTCGGTGCCACGTATTAACGAACCGATTCTTGGTGGACGAGCGCAGATTACTGGTAACTTTACGACGGACGAGGCCAATGACCTGGCGATTGTCCTGCGAGCGGGTGCGCTCCCCGCACCCATGAAAACCGTGCAAGATCTGACGATAGGCCCCTCTCTTGGACGAGCCTCTATTGAGAAAGGCCTGAAAACCACGATGATTGCAGGCATTATTGTGTTGATCTTTATGGTCGTCTACTACCGATTGTCGGGAGTGATTGCCGATGCGGCGTTGGCGTTGAATCTCCTCTGTTTGTTAGGCGCGTTGTCCGGATTGAATGCCACGTTGACCTTGCCGGGCATTGCCGGCATTATTTTAACGATTGGGATGGGAGTGGACTCGAATATTTTAATCTTTGAGCGCATTCGCGAAGAACTCAGGCAGGGACGTCCCGTCCGATTAGCGGTCGATGCCGGGTATGAAAAAGCTTTCCTGACGATTGTCGACTCCCACGTCACCACGTTAATTACGGGGTTAGCATTATTTGTATTCGGGACGGGGCCCATTAAAGGTTTTGCCGTCACCCTGTGTCTGGGCATCGCGATTAATCTTTTCACGGCGTTGATCGGGACCAAAGTTGTCTTTGATCTTATCAATCGACGAAAGCTCGAACGGTTGAGCATTTAACGTGTGTTGAGGCTGAAGATGGTAGAAATTGTCGGCAAAACGAATATTGATTTCATGGGGAAACGTCAAATCGCGTTTGGTCTATCCGGAGTGCTGGTGCTGACTGGAGTGATTGCCATGATTCAGATTGGGAGGGGGGCTGCCAATCTGGGTATTGATTTTGCCGGTGGCACGGCCGTCCAATTAAATTTTGAGCATGCCATTGGGGTTGAAGAAGCCCGTCGGGCTCTCGGAAAACACGGATTACGTGACGCTGAACTCCAAGAGTTCACCGGTGATCATAAACTGCTGATCCGCGTGAAGACCGAAGGCACGATCGAACGGAACGTCGCAGAGCAGATTGTTCAGGCGTTCGCCACGGAATTTCGTGGCAACGCCTTCGTGGTCGATTCCAGCACGGAAATTGGACCGACGATTGGGTACCGTCTTCAACAAGACGCCTTATTGGCCATTACCATTTCTCTCATTGGAATCATCATTTACGTCGCGACGCGTTTTGAGTTGCGATTTGGCGTGGCCGCGGCGATTGCAACGTTTCACGACGTGCTGGCCGTCTTGGGCATCTATTTCATCTTGGACAAAGAAATTACGTTATTAGTCGTGACGGCATTATTGACTCTGGCCGGATATTCTCTGACCGACTCAGTCGTGGTCTTTGACCGCATTCGTGAAAATCTTCGGTCCCGACGGCGCGATTCCATTGCCGTTATTATTAATAAGGGCATTAATCAAGTGCTCAGCCGAACGTTGGTCACGACCCTTACGGTTGTGTTAGTTTTGGTTCCCTTGACCACGTTTGGGGGTGAGGTCCTCCACGATTTTTCTCTGGCCCTTTTATTGGGCGTGATTATTGGGACGTATTCCTCCGTATTTGTCGCGAGTCCTCTTCTTTTGGCTTGGCCAGGCGGAGAAGGCCGATTATTAAGTCGAGGACGCTGACTCTCCCGTCACCCCCGTGACCATTCCTTGAGAAGGGTTAGCTGTTCCTGAAAGCTTTCCCTCGAAAATTGACGTAACGAAGACGTTACGCGTACATCAATCGTTTTAGGCCGTTACCGAAATGAAACGATGGATGGGGTCACAAAGCCTCCAGCGCAAAACCATTTTGGGGATGGTGCTGGTTGGGCTTCTTCCGCTCGCCCTGTCGTTATTTCTCACCTACGTGGAAGAGCGTCGGGCTCTTCAGGAAACCACCGGTTCGAACTTTAAGGGCCTTGCGGTTGAAGTGGCTCGAAAAATTGAAACGCAAATCATGCGTGGTATTAATGAGGCTCAACAGTTAGCCACCATTCCCTTCATTCGTACCGCGGTGCATGAGGCCAATCGAAGTTACGAAGGAAGAGAGCCGGAGAAAATCAATGCCTTTATCGAAGAGTGGAAAGAACGGTGGCGGGCTCGCAAAAACCTGAATGAATTTCCAGCTTTCGTGAATCGTATTGCGACGAATTACCTTATTGATTGGCATGCCGTCAGAAAATCCGACTACCTCGGCATTCTCGTCACCGATAACCAGGGTGCCTTGGTCCTCAGTTCATTACCACAAGTCAAATTTTATCATGGTGACGCGGAATGGTGGCATGCCACGTTTCACAAAGGACACGGTCAACTCTACGTGAGTGATTTGTCGTTCGATCCCTCGTTTGGAACCCACGTGCTGAACGTGGCCGTTCCTATTTTTGATCAGCGTCGCCGTCAGGCATTAGGGGCGGTGCGTATTCTGCTTCGACGGGACTCGTTGTTTCGTTCGGTGTCTGAAGTCACCGCCGGCGACACCGGCCACGCCATGCTCACGGCTGCCGACGGGACCCCGTTGATTTGTCCGGTCTTATCATTGGAGCAACACTCGATGACTCCAACGATGGTTGTCGACGTGAATAAGAATCAAGCCGGATGGATTCAGGCCGATCAAGATACACACGGCGCGCGGAATTCTCTGGTGGGGTATGCCCACGTACGGATTCAAGAAACGCTCGCTCCTGAAAGTTTTGGCGGGAGACCGTGGATGACGATTGTTCGCCAAAATCCAGAGGAGACCTATGCTCCCTTACGGCAATTATTGGTGAAGGTTGCGGCTTATGGAATCATGGTGTTTGGCGTCTTATGGTTGACGGGGCTGATCGTGGCTCGAAAGATCGTGAGTCCGATTCAGACCTTGCATGAAGGCGTCCGGCGCATCGGCAGCGGCAATTTGGATCATCCCCTTGTGTTGAAGACTGGGGACGAAATTGAAGCGCTCGCGACTGCCTTTAATAAAATGGCGGTGAATCTGAAACAATCGTTTTCACAGTTGAATACGCAAATGGAAGAAATCCGTCAATTAGAGGAACGGTATCGCGATCTGATTGAGAATTCTCCTGAAATGATTCATCAAATCGACGAAACGGGACGTTTTGTGCACGTCAATAAAACCGAATTGGACAAATTAGGATACACCTTAGGAGAAATGCTCACGATGCATTTGTGGGACATTCTCCCTTCCGAGCGCAAAGCAGACGTGCGTGATGATTTTCAGCGGTTACTCAACCAGCCGAAAAGCACCATTGAAACGGTATTTCTGACAAAGTCGGACGCTCCGATTGACGTGGAAATCCACTCCACGGCGTTGATTGATTCAGAAACGGGAAACTTGGTGTACGCCCGGGCCTTTGTCCGGGATATCACGGAACGAAAGGTGTTACAGCGACAAATTGATCGCTATACCACCCAGTTGGAGCAAGAAGTGGCTGCTCAAACGCAACAGCTCTCTGAATCGGAGAAGCGGTATCGGGTGCTCTTCAATCGATCTGCGGACTCGATTTTCATGGTTGATCCATCGGGTGACATTGTGGCGGTGAACGAACGCGAACAAGAGGTGCTCGGTTATACGCAAGCTGCGTTGGTCTCCCGGAGTATACTGAAACTGGTGCCAGAGATATACCAACGGAGGGTCGTCCAATTGTTGGAAACGGTGGTTTCGAGTGCAGAGAAAATTCCGGCAACCGAATTGGAGGTGTTTGACGCCCAAGGAACGTTGCGAGCCGTGGAAATGGACGTCATTCGCGTAGGAGAAAGTACGGCATCTCCGTCGGTGATGGTGCAACTCCGTGATATTACGGAGCGCAAGCTCTTAGAAGAGCAACTCCAACGGCACCGTGAAGAACTTGAGGCGAAAGTCCAAGAACGGACCCGGGAGATTCAAGAGACGCAAACGTATCTGGAAAGTTTGCTCGAAAATGCGAACGACGTCATTTATACCCTTGATCGCGATCAACGATTTACTTACGTCAATAGCAAAGTCGAGAATTGGGGATACCGAAAAGAAGAATTGCTGGGGCGACCGTTCTTGACCTTACTCGCGAAGCGCCACCGGGGGCGTCACCTGAAAGAGATACTCGACATGGAGGTCAAACATGACTATGAAGTGGAGGTGATCAGCCGAACCGGAGAATCTCGGTCGGTGCTCGTCAGTATCTCGCCGCTGAAAAATGAACGGCACAGCGTGACCGGCGTGCTGGGTATTGCCCGCGATATTACGGACAGAAAGGTCATGGAACAGCAATTTCGAAACACCGAACGTCTTGCCTCAGTGGGAAAATTGGCGGCCGGGGTCGCGCATGAAATTAATAACCCGTTGGGTGGGATTTTAAATTGTCTCTACAACATCCGAAAGGGGACGCTGCCGCCTGATCGTCAGGAAGAATATCTCATCTATATGGAAGATGGGCTCCGACGGGCCCAAAAAATCGTGCGGCAATTATTGGATTTTTCTCAACAGCAAGAACCTGAATTTTCCCTCAATAACGTGAATGGACTGGCTGATAGAGTCTTGGTGTTGACGAACCACGTGATTGTCGAAAAAGATCTTCAGTTGCACAAAGCCTATGAACGTGATCTGCCTCCGTTGTTCGTCGACCCGCAGATGATTGAGCAGGTGTTGACCAATTTAATTCTCAATGCGGTTCAGGTTACCGATAAAGGGGGAGCAATTATCATTCAAACCCGGATCGTCAAGGATTGCTGCGAAATCGACGTGGCGGATACCGGCTCAGGCATCCCGCCAGAGGTTCGCCCCCATATTTTTGATCCTTTTTTTACCACGAAAGGCACGGGCGAAGGAACGGGTTTGGGTTTATCGGTGAGTTTGGGAATCGTTGAACGACATGGTGGGCAATTGACCGTGGAAAGTGAAGTCGGGAAAGGGACGGTCTTTACGGTTAGTCTTCCCCTGAGTGCAAACAGAGTCGCCGTGGCCAAGGTTTCCTGATGTCTCGATCCGTCTTAATTATTGATGACGAGCCGCTGATGCGGGTGTCCATGTTGGATGCACTCCTGGCGGAAGGTTTCGAGGTACAAGAAGCCTCCAATGGTGAGGAAGGCATCCAAAAGATTCAAACTGGTCAATACGACGTGGTGATTACCGATTTGAAAATGCCCGGGAGTGACGGGCTGCAAGTGGTGCAGGCGTGCAAGGCGCGTTCTCCTGAAACCGAAGTCATTGTGATTACCGCACATGGGTCGGTTGATACCGCCGTTCATGCCATGAAATTGGGGGCCTATGATTACGTCACCAAACCGTTTTCCATTGATGAATTATTACTGACCGTGGACCGAGTCACCAAGGTACAGTCCCTACGACGGGAGAACGCGGCTCTCCGGCAAGAACTTGAGGGAAAATTTAATTTCGATGGGATCGTCGGTAAAAACGTTCATATGCGACGGGTCTTGGAGAAGGTCAAACTGGTTGCCACCACGGATGCCACGGTGCTGGTGTTGGGTGAAAGCGGAACGGGAAAAGAAATCATTGCCAATGCCATCCATCGCAACAGCTCACGACGTGGGCAGGCTTTAATCAAAGTGAGTTGTGCCGCGTTGCCGGAAACCCTGCTGGAAGCAGAATTATTCGGGCATGAAAAAGGAGCGTTTACCGGAGCCGTCAAGCAACGGCGCGGGCGGTTTGAATTGGCCCATAAGGGCACCTTGTTTTTAGATGAAATCGGAGAGATTTCCCCCGCGGTTCAAGTGAAGTTGCTGCGCGTGTTGCAAGAACGGCGATTTGAGCGGGTGGGAGGAAATGAGACAATTGAAGGCAACGTGCGGCTTGTGTGTGCCACGCAAAAAAATTTGAAAACAGAAGTCGAAGCCGGACGGTTTCGCGAAGATCTGTTCCATCGGTTGAACGTTGTTCAAGTAACCTTGCCACCCCTGAGAGAACGACGAGATGACGTTCTGATCTTAGCCGACCACTTGTTGCAGGAGAGTGTGAGTCGTATCCCACGTGCCATTAAAGGATTTTCTCCGGCGGCACGAGACATACTGCTCCGCTATTCTTTCCCGGGGAACGTGCGTGAACTGGAAAATACGATTGAACGTGCGGTGGCGTTAGCCCAGGAGCGGGAAGAAATTGAGGTTTGGGATCTCTGTGGATATACCGGCTGTCCTTTTCTTGAAGGGCCGCCTCAACGGGACTGTGGGTTTTGTCAAGAAGGGTTGTCTGCTCAGGCCCGGACTCAACGGCACGGGACCCTTGCTGAAGTTCGAGAACGTTGTGAACGGGATTATATCTTAGCTGTATTGGCGCGAGAAGCCTGGAGTCGAACCGCCGCGTCAAAATTTTTAGGTTTATCGCGGAAAGCCCTGTGGGAGAAATGTCGGCGGTACGGCATTTCGACCCCACCCACCGATGAGAACGAGAAGTCGTCCGACGCTGGGGGCTGACGAACGCGCAACGGGCTTACGGTTCTGAACCGTCCCCTCCTTTCCAAAGCTTCACCGTCCGATCCCATGACGCCGTGGCGAGATACCGCGCGTCCGGAGAAAAGGCAATGCCTCGAACGGGTCCTTTGTGGTCTTTGATCACGCGAATCTGACGTTTCGTCTGAATGTCCCACATTTTCAGAGTATGGTCATCGCTACAACTGACCAAGAGTTTTCCGTCGGGTGACACGATCAATCCGCGAACCCATTCCGAGTGTCCTTTCACGGTATGGATCTCCGTCATGCTGGGCATCTCAAAATATTTGATGCTTGCGTCTCGACTGCCCGTCATCATCACGTTGCCATCCGGGGTAAACGCAATGGATCCGATCCAATATTCCATGGGCTTTTGAAACCCACCCATTTCATCGACGAAGAATCCTCGTTGTTCCGTCTCTTCATCATCGGGTTCATCACGCCAATGACCACGATGCACAAGTTTCTCTTCTCCGCTGGGCAACACTTCGTACAGCTTTAATTTGCCAATGTCGCTTCCGCCGACCAGATGGAGACCATCGGGAGAAAAGGCCGTGCATACGGTCCAATGATGGTCATATTGATCTTTCCCGAGGAGGGTCATCAATTCGGTGCCGGTCGTGACTTCCCAGATTTTAATATCTTTATTTTGTCCGGCCCGAGCCAGCATTAACCCGTCCGGAGAAAAAGAAATGCTGCACACCGCGTGATCATAACGGGTAAACAGGAGTCGAGTCGTTTCTCCCGTTTGTGGGTTCCAGAGTCGTATGGTTCGATCCTCGCTTCCCGTTGCGAGGACGTGGCCATCAGGACTGAAGGCGACCTGACGTATATCATGCGTGTGGCCTCGAAGAGATTTGAGAAGACGACCCGTCTCAATCTCCCAGATACGGAGGTAACGATCTGCCCCCCCCGTCGCGAGCGTCAGGCCATCAGGCGAAAACGCGACATCCCACACGCCGTGCGAATGTCCCCGAAAGGTTCTGATCTCGTGAGCCCCCGTTTTCCAGTATTCTAGGGCATCGATAGGTGAGTGGTCATGGATGGAGTCATTCCGGAGGGAAGAGGGAGTCTTCTCTCCGAATGAAGCGTGCGGCTGATTCATCACGACGATTTCCTTTCAGGATTCTCTCCGTCAACGTGGTGCTTGCGTATGGAAAAACAGCCCAATTATAATGGCCGGCATCTCTTACGAAAATAATACTAGCTAGGCCGACGGGCATGGTCAAGCATGGAGCATGGAGTGCAGAAGACGTTCCACGTTCTCTATGCGGCACAATTGTTCTTCACCGTTGGGTTCACGAAGGAGTGAAAGAATGGATATCAGATTTCAACCGGCCCTCCTTCAAGAAGTCATAGATTCTTTCGCAGAAAAAACGGAACGTGAAGGGGACCCCACCTATTATAATGAATTCCATGAGTTGGCTGATCCTATTTACGAAAAATTTTCCATAGACGATCGAGAACCTGAATTTAAAAAATTATATCAACACCTCTTTGCCAAATGGGGCTTTTCCGACATCTTAAAAGATGGGTTTGAGGAGTTCACCGACTTAAAGGAAAAGATAGGCATTGTCCTCGTTCGCGGTGTACTCAAAGAAGATCAGGAAGGCGTGGATATCCTCAGAAAATGGGGCACGGTGGAAGAGAAGCTGGCTCGGCAATTTGAGGAAAAAGGTCAGAAGGGCGTGGGCATTAAACTGATTCCTCGACGGTTTTACGATCCGGCGATTAACAGGTATCTGCGCCATGAATTGACCCACGTCTCTGATATGCTCAACCCTGCGTTTGGCTACGATCCTGACACGAAAGTTGGCATGAATCCTGGCGAAGAACATCTCATCTTGAATCGCTACAGAGTGCTGTGGAGTTTGAGCGTCGATGGTCGAATTGTGCGATCTGGCAAAGAACCGATGTTCAGTCGCGAATACCGCTTGCGAGAATTTCGGTCCTGGTATCGCAAGATCCCGCCCACTCAAGTAGAATCCGTGTTTGAAGGACTATGGCAGACGGAGTACTTTACCCATGCGGAATTAGTCGAAATGGCCCAAGACACCATCCGGGTGATGGAACGAGCCGTCGAAGTCGAAGAAGGTGAAATCCCCGACGTTCCCACGAAACCCATGTTAATGCCGGGGTTTCCTTGTCCGCTCTGTCGGTTTCCCACCTATTCCTGGGTGGAAGACATGGAAGAGAAAGTTGAGCCATACGTTCTTGAATATATAAGGGAAAATCATCCAGGATGGGACGTTGAGTATGGTGCCTGTGATCGATGTGTAGAGGTGTACAAGTTGCGGGCCGCAGGGGTCGTCTAGGAGACATAAAAGGTGAGTCCGTCTCGAAATCTTTCACGTTCCTCAGAAAAATCCGAACCATCCTATGGGCGAAGAAATTTTCTAAAACATAGCATGGTTTCCGTAGGCGTCACGGTCCAGGAGTACCTCAAACATCGGGATGCAGCCGAGAAAAAAGAAGAGAAGCCGGAGAAAAAAAGAACCGATTGGTTACGACCGCCTGGTGCTCTGCCGGAAGCCCAGTTTCTTGAAACGTGTACAACCTGTGGAGAATGTGTTGACGTCTGCCCATATGGGAGCATCCGTGTGCTGGAAGAAGATGACCCCCCCGTCATTGTTCCCGAAGACACCCCCTGTTATCTGTGCGATGATTTTCCCTGCATTGCCGCCTGTGAACCGGAAGCGCTTCGGTCGGTGGGTGCGATTCAAGAGATCGACATGGGAGTGGCCGTCGTGTCTCAAAGACTCTGTACCTCGGGCCAAGGCTGTAATGCGTGCGTGGCGAAATGTCCGACTCACGCCATTGACATGGATTTTTCTTCTATGGCCATTGGTGTTGACGGGGGGCAGTGCGTCGGGTGTGGGATTTGTGAACACATCTGTAAAACGGTGAATGATCATCTTGCGATCAAAGTGATTCCTGCGAATCTCGGCACCTTGTCTTAGGTGTTGTACGGCTAGCGATTGTTCACAAGAGAAAATCAGGAAATTGCTAAATATGACGGAACGTTTTGCAATGTTGGCACGTCTTGCCGGATTTTTAGACCTTGACTTCGAGGAGCAGTTAGCCTATCATCGCTTCTCATTCCTGATCCTAGACCGATCTCCATGACGGAAGGACCGAAATAAGACGAGTCACCGGTTGAAAGCCCAAATTAAGGTATTCTATGGAAACGAAAGTAAGAGAAGGTCAAAATGGGGTGAATGTTCACCCGACCTCTTCCGTCACGCAGCGGGTCGGCTCATCATCCTTAAAAGATTCCCCTGCGGTTGAACGGGCTTTATCAAGAAGTAAACTCTATCTTTTGATGTCGTGGAGTTATCTGTATCCCGAAGATGATGAGTTTTTGGATTATCTGCAAAGTGGAGAATTTGTGGAGGATGGTCGGGCCGCTCTCAATAGTTTGCGGGATGCCTTACCGCCGTCAGGTAACCCGGGAATCGGAGAAACGTTGGAGGCCATAGCCGAACATTTTAACGCGGTGGAAGAATGGGTATCCTCTGAGGGAATCAACTGGGACATTCAAGACCTTCGAGACGAACATCGAAGAGTATTCAGTAACGTGATTGCTTTGGATTGCCCTCCCTATGAAACGTTGTTTGGAAATGACCACGTCTTTGGTCAATCCTACGTGATGGGGGATATTGCCGGTTTTTATTCGGCTTTTGGGGTCCAACTTTCTCAAGATATTCACGAACGATTGGACCATTTAAGCGTAGAACTTGAATTTTTGCATTTTTTGGCTTACAAAGAGTCCTATGCTTTATGTCATGACGGCACTGAAAAACAAAAAACAGTCTTGGATGCTGAGAAAAAATTTGTTAAGGAACACGTGGGACGATGGGTTCCTTTGTTTTCCGGGATGCTGAAGAAAAAAGCCGAATATGGGTTCTATAAAATGGTTGCGGATCTTACCGCCCAATGGGTAGCTTTTGAAGTTGCCTATTTGGGTGTGACGCCTCAACCGTATTCGGAAACTGACTATCGTCCAGCTAATTTGGTTTCTCCTGAAGGACAGTCCTTCGAATGTGGGGCCCAAGATAAAGGAAATGAGCTGAGCCTCTTGATGAACGAGGTCGGTGCTCAGTCGTATTTGGATAAAGAAAAACCAGAATCTTCAAGTGGTCAATCCGGTACAGGGTAACCGCCACAAAAATTATTGGGCGAGAGAGCTGTTTTTTTAAGAAGTGTCGGCAGTATTTATCATTGAGGAAGTAAGGGAGTTCCGCAGTCATTTAGCTTTAATCTTTATCAAAGGAGGATGCGTCATTATGAAAGTGGTGCAGACGCGTAACAAAGGATTAGTGTTCGGCATTCTTCTCTCTGCCATCGTCGCGGGCGTGCTGTTGACGGTGGGGCAGGTGCCGTTGGCGGTGAGCCAACCGGTGACGATTCCCGTGGGGAAGATCAGCGGGGCGATTCCGATGGATGCGGCCAACCCGGTGTGGGAGACCGTGCCGGGGATTGTGGTGCCGCTGAGCGGGCAAACGATTACGACCCCGATGCATCCCAACATTTCGGTGAAGACGGTGATGGTGAAGATGGCCACGAACGGGAAAGAGATCGGGGTGTGGGCGAACTGGGGGGATCAAACCTTGAACAACACCACGATTGGGCCGCAGGATTTCCGGGATCAAGTGGCGGTGCAATTTCCGGTGCAAACCGCCGGGGCGCCGCCGTTCCAATGTATGGGGCAATCGGGGGGGACGGTGAACATCTGGCGGTGGAACGCGGAATGGCAACGGGACATGGGCGCGGGGGTCGCGGGGATGTGGGACGTGGATCAACAGTATCCGTCGATTGCGTGGGACTTTTACTACGAGGAGCCGGCGGGGGGCGTGACGTATCCGGATCGGATTGGGCGGAGTTTGGGGCCGTTTAATCCGGGGATATGGTCGGGGAACATTCTGTCGGATCCGGATTTACGGGCGAGTTCGGTGGAAGATTTGAACGCGAACGGGTTCAGCACGTTGACGACGCAAGCGTCGCAGGACGTGCTGGGGAATGGGCTGTGGGAACCGTATGGCGCGTTGAAAGGGGGATGTTGCAGTGGGCCGACGTGGCGGGTGGTGATGAAGCGGGCGTTGGCGACGAATGACGCGAACGACGTGCAGTTCGGGGCCGGGCAGAGCATACCGGTGGCGTTTGCGGTGTGGGACGGGCAGAACGTGGAGCGGAACGGCATGAAGGGCATCTCCACCTGGTTCACCGCGAAAATGCCGTAAATTTTCCCGACTGGTTTTGGCAGTACAAATAAAGAAAACCCTGAGGTCCCAAAAATGAAAGGGACTTCAGGGTTTTTTTTGTGCGAATGTATTGAAAAGGCATTGGTGGGTTTCTCTGAATACCCTCAAGTCTGCCCCGTGTCTTTGTCTGGCGCGAAAAATGTTTGTCTTTTTGCGATGGTTGCATAAGAAACCGACAGCCGTGTATAAAGTTTGTTAAATCACGAACGCACGGTGTTTCTATTAAAAATGATGAAAACACGTGATGATTTCAATAAGAAATAACCGGATAACGAAATACGAAAACAAGAGGAAAGCGTTGTGAAAATCTCTTTGTTATTTCCTCCAAGTTGGCATCCCTCGCAACCCTACCTGAGTCTGCCCTGTTTGACGGCTTTTCTTGACCAAGCTGCCATTACCGACAGAAGTCAACGAGATTTGAATATCGAACTTCTGGATACCGTGCTGTCGAGGACGTATGGATTAGACGTGTACGAAAGGCTTGTTGAAAAACTCAAAAAGTTGGAGCACTCCCGAGAGGGAGAAACAGGGCCTGGAAGCGATGAACATTACGGCCGAATTGTGGAAGCCTTAGACAGGTTTCCACATTTAATTGACGACGTTGAGCCCGTCAAAGCATCGCTTCGTAGTGAAGAGTTTTATGATATTGATCGCTATCGAGAGTGTTTGTTCGTCATTGACCGTTGGCTGGAAGTGGTGTCTTCCATTTATTTTCCAACCCGACTCACCGTGGTTGACAACCAGTTTTCCTATTCCATCTACAACTCCCGGGACATTTTGAAAGCGGTTAAAGATGAGGAACAAAATCCGTACATTGAATTGTATCGAGAGTATTTGCTCCCGTCCATTCTCAATGACCGTCCGGATTTGATTGGGATTTCGATCACGGCGACGTCTCAAATCATTCCCGGATTGACCCTGTGTCGGCTCATTAAGGAAGCGAACCCCGCTATCCACGTAACGGTCGGGGGAAGTATTTTTACCAGGCTGGTGGACAATCTTCGTCGTTGTGAGCGACTCTTCCAAGTCACGGATGATTTTATTGTGTTTGAAGGAGAAACGGCGTTATTAGAACTGGTCAATCAATTAGAAGGGAAAAAGGATTTTGCCAAAGTTCCCAATTTGATCTATCGAGAGAATGGAAAGATTATCGTGAATCAGCCGTTTTATTCTGAAAATCTGGCTGAACATCCGGCACCAAATTACGATGGGTTTCCGCTTGATCGATATCTTGCGCCGGAGACCGTTTTGCCGGTCCAGTTTTCACGAGGATGTTACTATAAGGACTGTGCCTTTTGCGCTCTAACGCTGGATCATCAAAATTTCAGGCAAAAAGATCCGATGAAAGTCGTGGATGAATTACAAGGGCTTTCTGAAAAATATGATACCACCTTTTTCTTTTTTACTGATGAATGTCTGGCGCTTTCGCCCACGCGTCGCCTGTGTAAAGAAATCCTGAAGCGACAATTCGACGTTCAATGGACGGCCGAACTTCGTTTTGAAAAAAATCTCTCAAGAGAATTACTGACGTTGATGCGCGAGGCGGGTTGCCACAAAATCGTTTTCGGATTGGAAACCTACAATAAGCGGATGATGGACTTCATGCAGAAAGGCATTACTCAGGAAAGCGTTCAACGAATTTGCGCGGATTGTGTCGATCTGGGCATTGCCGTCCATTGTTATATCATCGTGGGTTTCCCAACTGAAACTGAAGAAGAAGCGTTAGAAACGATGAATTTTGTGTTGGACAGTAGAAAGCTGAACTCGTCCTATGGCTTTTCCTGCCAGCCGTGTCTCTTCGATCTTGAGAAGGAAGCGCCTATTATGAGCGATCCGGGAGGCTATGGCGTGCAGCGGATCATGCGTCCGGCCTCCGAAGATTTAAGCTTGGGGTTTTTCTATGAAGTGACGCAGGGTATGACGCCCGAACGGGCTGAAAAGCTGTATCAACACGTTTACGAAAAAATCAGTGAAGTCGTCGTGGAATTGCCGTTTAATTATTCGATGGCCGATGGGTTGCTCTATATTGCTCGACACAAAAAGCAACACGCGCCTGAATTCACCGGCGTCTCCTAATTGATAAGGTGAGAAGGACAATGCGTTGTGCCTGAGACGTCATTTCTTGGAAGACGGGCACACAAGGGCAGAAAATCGTTATGGATGGTCTTGGAGTCTCTACCTTGGGGCGACGGTCTGACCAAGCTGACAATCCCGGGATGCTGTTTGAATATGCGTTAAAGTTTCTCTTGCTTTCCGCATTTTTGGAACTGATCTTGTACCGTTTGGCGTCCAGATTGGGCATGCATATGTCCAAACTGGCTGAAAAATCCGAAGCCGTCCGCCTCACGTTTACGACACTATCCTCGTTGGGCTTCATTCTTCTCAACGTCACCTCGCTTCTGTTGTTTTTAGTCTTGTTCATTTTACTGATTCAAAAGTTACGACAATCGGCGTGGTCAGGGAGTTTTGATCGATTGCTGGTTTCTGCCGCCTCATTGCTCATGGCGTTGACGGTCGTGTATCTCATTTTTCCGCCTGCAATGTTAGGGTCGGTGGTCTACAACCTTGTCTCCTTGGCCATCCTTCTCATTCTCATGGCGGATTTTCTGGTGACGCACCATCTCTGGCGTCAACGACTCACGGTGGGATGTTTTCTATTGGGCATCACGGGATGGTTTTATTATCAAACTGTGTCTACGACCTATGGGCTCTTAGGCATTGTCGATGCTCCTCCGTTGGTTCATGAAATCAGTCGGGTTGGCGAAGCACTCATGGTGGCGTCAAGTATCCTGGTGTTGTGGTCTTACGGAAGCACGTCGTTCCTTACCAGGAACAAAACCCAACGGAAATGGGCCATGACTCTCCTTGTGAGCGGTGGGGTCACCTTCGTCGTGCTGCTCTATATCGATTTCTTCTTGTCTCTCTATAGTCCTGAACTTGCGGAGGAGGCGAGAAAGGCAGGACAAGGTATCGGTTGGGTGTTCCAAATGGGAATGGGATATACGTTTTATTTACCCTTTGCGTTGTATATGGCGGGATTTACCTGTTGGGCGTACACCGTCGTGAAATTAGTGCTGATCGGGAGATTAGCCGGGTATGGCTTGGGGTTGATGTTCATGGCCGGCTACGCCTTGCAACTGTCCCATCTGTCGTTCATGGTTGTCGTTGGACTCATTTTGATGACGTTGGATAAACGAGGGACGTTGAGAAAATTGCGTCACAAAACAGAAGAAGCCGTGGTGTTTGCACCCGTGGCTCCCGTGCTGAGTGAAGGACGTTGAGAGGAAACGTCAGAATGATGGAATCCAAAAACGTGCCAACGGAGCAAGAGAATAAGGTGACGGGGTCTTCAACGCAGGAGCCGTCACTCACGCCTGACGAAGAAATTGCGGAGCTTGAAAAATTCCTCAGTGAGGAACCGGATGATTTTCAAGCTCGATGCCGATTGGGCGAGCTGTATTTCGGAAAAGGAAAAATGGATGAAGCCTTGACCGAGGTCAAAAAGGCGATAGAAATGGCTGAAGGGTTAAGAGCGGAAATGGAGAGTTCTTTGGCCATGTATTATTCCAACTTGGGAACAATCTATGGGACCAAGGGGATGATGGATGATGCTCGTCCTCAATTCGAGCGGGCGTTGGAACTCAACAAGTATGACGTTCTGGCGTTGTTCAACCTGGGAAGACTGCATAACGACAAAAAACAGTATATGCAAGCGAGGGAGTACTTTGAACGATTGATTGAGATTCACTCCGAGGACCCGATTGCCTGGTACAATTTGGCTGGAGTCTATGAACAATTGGATAATCCTCAGGTGTCAGACTACAACACCTTGGACATGGCGGTTCAAGCCTATATGAAGGTGTTGGAATTTGATCCGACGCATTTGGAATCCAGTTTTAAGCTCATGGATATTGCCTTCACGTTGAAGAAACCCGATATGGCCGTGAAAATCATGGAAGAAGCCGTGGAGCACAGCCCCGATGAACCATTGGCGTATTACAATCTGATCAATACGTATGAAAAATGTA
Organism: Nitrospirales bacterium; assembly: GCA_965212625.1. Taxonomy (GTDB): domain Bacteria; phylum Nitrospirota; class Nitrospiria; order Nitrospirales; family UBA8639; genus Bin75. Next base: position 198,259 of record OZ243124.1, read on the forward strand.
AAATGTTTGAGAAGGCCGAAGAAACCCGGCAACGGTTGAAACAACGGTTTGCAAAACGGACGCGTCAGCCAGATCAGACGTAGTTTTTCAGCTTGAAAAGGAGAAATCCGGCATGTTTGGGAGCTTAGGGTTTACCGAGTTGATTTTGATACTTGTCATTGTCCTGATTATATTCGGCGCGGGAAAACTGCCTCAGCTTGGTGAAGGGATGGGGAAAGCGATTAAAGGCTTCAAAAAATCCGTGCAGGAAGCTGACGCGATTGAGGTCGAAGCGCAAACCGTGGCGGAGCAAAACCAAACGAATCAGCAATCTTCAGACGTGGCCCAGGCTCCACCGAACGTCCAGGCAGGGGTCACTCCTCCAACGCAAGCCTCATCAACGGAACCGGTGCAGACATCCAAGGTGTAGAATGGATTTTATTTAGTTGGGGATTGCCTCAAAGCATGCGGTTCGTCTGTCAGGCAGGGAGTGCGGAATGGAAACGAGCGTAGAATCCACGTTGGGAAAAATTGAAACGTTCGCCGGGAACGGCAAATCTCGAAGTACCGGCGATGGAAAACGGGCAAAGAAAGCAGGAATTCCCTTGCCGAATCACGTGTGTGTCGACAGGGAAGGTCAATGGCTGTACGTCGCTGAAAATGGATCGGATCGAGTGCGACGAGTCAATTTGGAAACGGGCACCATTCATAATTATGCAGGCATTGGAGAAACGTGCTACAGCGGTGATGACGGCTTGTGTGGAGAAGCCGGGTTGTACTTGCCGTTGAGCGTGGCGGTTGATTCGAACAATGATCTGTACGTCTGTGATTCCGGAAGCAACCGCATTCGTAAAGTCGATCAGAAGACCGATATCATTACGACGGTGGTGGGTTCCGGTGAATCAGGATTTAATGGTGACGGCACGGCGTTGGAAGTCAATTTAACCTATCCTGGGGCCATTGCGTTTGATTCGGAAGATAATCTGTACATTGCGGATACGCAGGCTCACCGTATTCGAAAGTACGATCCTCGAACGGGGATGGTCACCACCATTGCGGGAACGTGGTCCGGAGAGGACGAAGATTGGATCAGCCCCTTGACGGCGCAGAATCTTGTCGTGCTCTCCGGTGACGCGATTGGCATTGACTTCAGCGATGATCAAGGATGGCTTCGTCCGCAATGCTCGGATAATCTGGATCTGTCTCCGTACCTTGACGACGGCCGGTCGGCTCTCGAAGCGAAACTGTGGGACGTTGTCGCGATTGACGTGGACCGGGACGGACACGTGTTTCTCACGGATAAGGCCAGCAATCGCATTCGAAGAATCGACGCGCAAACGGGGGTCATTTCAACGGTGGCCGGGGTCTGTCGTTTTGGGTACGACGGCGATGGAAAACCCGCGGTCATGTCCATGTTGAACGTGCCGGAAGCAGCCGTTGTTGATACTGACGGACACGTGTATGTTGCCGATTCCATGAATCATCGGGTACGGAAAGTCGACGCGAACACCGGCATCATCGAGACGATTGCCGGAAATGGTGACAGTGGATATGAGGACAAAAACATGGGTGGCTGTGGCGCAGCGCGGTTTGTGGCCAAAGAAGAAACGGGCATGCCGAAGCATGGTGACGGCAACGTTGCCGTGAATGCAATCGTGAATGCGCCGTCTGGATTGGCGCTTGATCCGCACGGCCATCTCTATATTTGCGAACGGAATGAAAACAAAGTTCGTCGAGTCAAACTGTGGTAAAGCCGTTCTTCTCTCTTATGACGGAAATGGGAGCAATCGTTGGATTCCGTCATGAAGGCACGTCTCCGCTGACAAAAGAGTTCCAAAAGATGGAAGTGACGTGGTGACAACAGAAAGAACACGTTTACGTTCTCTGATCGTCACGGGGGTAGGGATCACGTTACTCGCGGGGACGCTTGGTTCGTTTGGCATTCCCGTGGTCAGTTCCCAAGGCATGGTCATTCGCTCTCATTTCATTGAAGAAGAGGTTCCGACGAAACCGTCCGATGCGGCATGGGGGACCATTGCGCCGATTCCCATTCCGCTGAGTGGTCAGATCATTACGCGACCGGTCTGGCCTGAACCGAGTGCGAAAGTCATCTCGGTTCGGTCGGTTCACAACGGCAAAGACATTTCATTTTTGATGGAATGGCAGGATGCGACCAAAAACGAACGACTCACCCCTGGAGTCTTTCGTGACGGGGCGGCGCTGGCTCTTCCTCTGGGTGACGCGCCGGCCTTTTTCTGCATGGGGCAATTAGATCATTACGTCAATATCTGGCATTGGAAAGCGGACTGGCAAAGCGACGTGGACCGCAGAAAAGCCAGGGCCAAAGAAAAAAAACGAAAAAGAAGAGGCATTCGCCGATTTGAAGTGATTCCTCGTCGGCCCTCATCAGTGGAAGATCTCATAGGCGGAGGATTCAGCACGTTGACGAGCAAGGTCCGGCAAGGCAACGTGAAAGGCGAGGCTGAATGGAAAAACGGATTTTGGCGAGTCGTCATGAAGCGTCCCTTGACCCAATCCGGAGACGACGCGGAGAATGAAGCCCTCTTGTTCCCCGGCCGGATGCAGGCGGTGGCCTTTGCCGTGTGGAACGGCGAAAATAAAGAACGAAACGGACAAAAAGCCGTGGCGTCGTGGCTCCAACTGCTCGTTGACCCGGTCGGTGGTCCAACGAAGTCATAAATCATCACGAATCAGACGTGCTCCTATGAGTTCTCCCGTTTTTCGGCCATCAACGTCCCAGGGTGAAGAGGAACGCATCGGATGATGAGGTGGCCCCGCGTTGCAATGATGGCGATTTGTATCAGTGGCGTGGTGGTCGGGTCGGCAACGTCCCCGATCTCCTTTGCACAATCCGAAACCGGAGAGATGACCGAAGAGAAAGCCTATGCCTTGGCCGAAGAATTTGGCGTGGACGTCGGAGAAGTTGATGAGGAGATCAAAAACGTCCTGGGGCTGACCAAGGCAGAAGGGGTCGTGGTCTTTGCCGTGATTGGCAACACGCCGGCAGATCGTTCGGGCATCAAAGTGAAAGCGATTATCAAGGAAGTTGACGGAAAAGAAATCCGTAACCTTCTAGAGTTAGGGCGGGCACTGGAAAAAGCGCTGCCGACTCAAAATTTTTCGGTGGCGACGTTTGAACCCGCGGGCATTGATGATCAAGGCATTGGTGGCGGGTTGAACTTCCATTTCGTCCGAATTGAGAAGGATTAGCAAAGAGCATGGCATTGTTTCGCTACGCTGAAAGACGGAACAAACTTGCGTGGAGATGGAAGACGTTGGTTACGTTGGGCGTCTTGTGTAGCGTACTCCCAAGTGCGAATGCCCAAGAAAAGTCCCAAGTTGCTGAAAGCCACAAATGGATAGAGGAAATTGAAGAAATCTTTCTCCCGTCCGAGCATTGCAAGCAATGCCATGACCGTCATTATGAGGAATGGAAAGGGATGCGTGAGCAGACCCCTGACCTTAAAACGTTTGGTCGAGTGGATGGGGCGCTGTTGCATGGGACGGCACTGACGTCGCCGGTGTTCAAAACCGTCCTCGGCCTGTGGCTGCAAACCGGTCCGACGACCGAAGAAAAAACCCGCTGTTTGGCCTGTCATGCGCCCGCGGTGACGGTTTTTCCTCAACATAGTGAAAAAATCATTGCGCAAGTCCTTTCGGAAACCTCCAAAAAACGGGGAAGAAGAGTCAAGAAAAAACCTCGTGTCGAAGGTATCAGTTGTTCGTCCTGTCATCTGATTGATTCGGTCAAGGAGAAGCCCGTGGACGTTCCGGCGTTTACGATCAATGCAGGGAAAACCTTTTTTGGTCCCTACGCGAACGCCGATGACAATCTCGTCCATCCCTCAAAACAGGCTGCCGTCTATAAGGGCCCTCAATTTTGTGCTTCCTGCCATTTCAGCAAAGTCAGAGACGTGACCCAGACCGAATTGTCGGGACAAATTTTGAAGGGCACGATTTGCCAGGACTGTCACATGGAACGATCCACGGGCAGTTCGACGTCAAAACGGGGATCGCTCACGCGGCCTATTGGGCGACATTGGTTTCAAGGCATTGTGATACCGGGGATTATGCTCAGCAATCGAAATCTGCAAGCGGAATGGTTTCCCCGGGTGGACCTTGAAGTCCGGCAGTCAGGGAAGAAGGTCGAAGGCAGAGTGTTAGTCAGGAACGGCAGCCTCCCACACGTCTTTCCGGGAGGCGATCCCGTCCTGAAACAATTTTTTGTGACGGTCAACGTCAAAGACGCGCAAGGGCACGTCCTGGGAACCAGACGGGAAAGGTTTGGATTACCGTTTGAGAAAATTCTTCGCGGCCCGATTCCCGATCCGCTCGTTCATGGAGGCACCACGCGAAAAGTGCCGTTCTCCATAGAGGTGAAAGACGGCGGGACACCGAGTTACGTCGAAGCATCGTTAACATATGCCTTGATTCCTGAACCAACCCAGGCATTGCTTGAACAATATCTTGGGACCCTGGAACGCGAAAGAGATAAAAAGAAAGCCAAAGAGATCATTACCGATTATTCATCGCAGCGATTGCTCACGTTTCGGACGAAATCCTTATAACCGAACCCAGCCCGCGTACAATGACCACCGTGACGAGTTAAGGTCGGCTTTATGCAGAAAAAATTCCCCATGATGCGTTGGGTCCTTGGTCTTTGCACGGTGGCCGTTCCGTTGACGTTGTCGATTGATCGTCCGACCGTCGAAGTCCTGGCCGCGAAGAAGAGTCAAACGAAACCTCTCGAAAAAGCGTTCCCCAGTTCGCAGAAATGCAAGCGATGTCACCTGCGGGTATTTGAAGAATGGGAAGCCTCCGCGCAATCTCGGTCCATTTTGACGTCAGCCTTTCGCGTCTCACTTGAACGCTACCGACGGACTTCAGAAGACAAAGAAGGGGCGATGTGTTTCCGTTGTCATGCCCCCAGCGTTCTGGAGTATCCCGACCATGCCGCCGTCTACGTCAAGGAAATTGAATCCGGTGACCCGCGGTTAGACGGCGTCGGGTGTTCACAATGCCACTTGATCAAAGAGGTCAATCCCGATCGGCATCCGCCCCATCCTCTGTATCAACTGGAACGGACCGTCTTCGGGAGTTATAAAAAACCGGCGGAAAATCTGGCACATCAGTCCGTTCCGCTTCCGTTGTACAGCCGATCTCAGTACTGCGTGACCTGTCACGAAAATCTGCCCGGGTATGAAAAACTTCCGGATTTGTTGGGAGCGTGGCAACAATCTCAAAAGCAGAAAGAGGGAACCCAGTGCCAGTCGTGTCACATGCCGGAAGCCTTTGGGGAATCCGCGAACGGAGAACGAAACCGAAAAATCGCCAACCACAGTTTCCCCGGGCGCTTCGGAAAAGTTCGAGCGGAAGCCGTGACGCTTGAAGTGAAGACCGAAGTCAAAGACAAGGAATCGGAAGTGACGGTGACGCTTCAAAGCTTGGTGCCCCACAACTTGCCGCTCCCGCATCCCGGCTGGTCTCGCGTGGAACTGGACCTGACGATTCTCGGAAAAAACCTGCGGAAAACCTACAATGAACGGCGTTACTACGAACGGGTGTTCGGCGACAACAATGGAAAAGCCACCGTCTTTGACTTTGAAGCCGTTGCAGTCTTGAAAGAAAACGTGCTTAAACCTGAGGAAAAACGGATTGAAACCTTCACGTTTCCAACTCCTCAGGACGCCCCATCCATGGACGTGATCGTGACCATGACCTACGCACCGATTCATGGCCCTGAACCGTTTGTGAAAGCAGTCGAAAAACAGGCAGCCTTAGGAAGAAAAGATCGGGCCTTTCAGCCCGTTCAGATCGTTCGATTTAAGGAAAACGTGGAACTCTGAAGAGAAAAAGAGCATCGCACGCGGAAAAGCGTGACGGAGCGGGAAGGTCAAACGGTCCCTCAATTACAAACGTCGGGGGAAGGCCTTCCCGCTTTTTTGGCCCGCAAAAAAGGGGCAGGTTGAGGCGGACTCTCCACGCCTCCCAACGGGACTAGCCGGTGACGGCACCCGTTGACGCGGATGAGACGCTTTTGGCGTACTTCGCAAGAATCCCGCCGGTGTACTTGAGAGGAGGCGCCGTCCATTGCCCTAACCGGGACTTCAATTCTTCTGTGGAAATATTCACGTCAAGTCGCCGATCAGGCACGTCAAAAGAAATCGAATCTCCATCCTTGACGGCCGCGATCGGTCCCCCTTTGGCGGCTTCCGGGGCCACGTGTCCGGCCATCAGCCCATGGGTGGCACCGGAGAATCGGCCGTCCGTCAGCAAGGCCACCGTGTCACCCAGACCGGCGCCAACCAAAGCACTGGTCACACCGAGCATCTCGCGCATGCCCGGGCCACCCTGCGGCCCCTCATAGCGAATCACGACGACGTCTCCGTCCCGAACGTTCCCACTCTGAACCGCGGCAAAGGCATCTTCTTCGCAATCAAACACCTTGGCCGGACCCGTGTGGGTCAGTTTCTTATGCCCGGCAACTTTCACCACGCAGCCCTCAGGCGCCAAGTTGCCGTGCAAAATAACCAAACCCCCCGTTGGCTTGATCGGCTCTTCAACTCGATAGAGAACCGTCTGTCCCGTGGTCTCCGACGCCGTGTCGGCTTCTTCTCGGAGCGTGCGTCCCGTGACGGTGAGGCACTCGCTTTTGAGCATCCCTGCATCAAGCAAACGTTTCGCCACGAGCGGGGTTCCCCCCGCTTGATACAAATCCGCGGCCATGTACCGGCCGCCCGGCTTCAAATCGGCAATCAGCGGAATACGTTGGTTGATGGCGTCGAAATCATCCATCGTTAATGCCACGCCCATTTCGTGGGCCACGGCTAATAAATGGAGGACCGCGTTCGTTGACCCTCCCGTACAGGCGACTGCGGCAATCGCGTTGTCCAGAGCGTCTCGCGTGATGATGCGTGCAGGGCGAAGGTCGCGTTTCAGCAAATCCATAATGAGATGCCCGCATTGCGTGGCAACCGCTTCTTTCTTGGGGTCCAGAGCAGGAACGCCGTTAAAACCCATGGGAGAGATGCCGAGGAACTCAAACGCAATCGACATGGTGTTCGCGGTAAATTGTCCGCCGCACGATCCGGCGCCGGGGCAGGCGTGTCGCTCCAGATCGTGCAGGTCTGCATCCGACATCGTTCCCCGTGCATGGGCTCCGACGGCCTCGAACACCTCCTGAATCGTCACGTGACGGCCCTGGAATTGGCCCGGCATGATCGAGCCGCCGTACAACATGAGGGACGGGAGATTCAGGCGCGCCAGGGCCATCACCGTTCCGGGAATGGTTTTATCGCACCCGGAGAGAGCCACCACCGCGTCGAACAAATGCCCGCGCACCACCAGTTCAATAGAATCAGCCACCACTTCACGACTGATCAACGAGGCTTTCATGCCTTCCGTCCCCATGCTGATGCCGTCGGAAATCACCACGCTGTTGAATTCAATCGGCACCCCGCCGGCCTCCCGAATGCCCGCTTTCACCTTCTCCGCCACGTCACGTAAATGATAATTGCAGGGAGTCACTTCCGACCACGTATTCGCCACCGCCACCAGAGGCTTGGAAAAATCCTCATCCCCAAACCCCACGGCCCGCAACATGGCCCGAGCCGGCGCCCGTCCGGGTCCCTCCGTCAAGTCACGACTTTTGTGTTTAAGATCTCCCACCATCATGCCTCCTCAACAATCGGCTTCAATAATTTCCTGCGCCTGCTAAATAAATAAAGCGAAAAACGAATGTGGCACAGTCGATGAACTTCGGTCAATGACGGGTGTCCGGTTTCGGTTAAGACAATAAACCAAGATACGATGATGCATATGAGAGCCGTTCTTGACTTTCGGACTTTGTTGCATGACCATTCAGTGGGTAGAAAAAAGCCGACGGGATTTCTAACGTAATGAATCAGGACTGTTTTCGACAAAAGAACTGAAAACTAATGGAGGGCACGATGAGCAGAGAAGTACTGATGACTATTCAAGGCCAAGAACACACGATATCTGCTGAACAGGTTAGGGAAGTTGCCAGAAAGAACGTCCCTAAAAACATTAGAGATTTCTATGTGGAAGTAGAAGGAAAGCGATTTCCACCGAAACAGTTAATTCATCTTGTTACTAAAGCACGGTATCAATCATTTAACTCTCAAAACGCCCGAAGTGTTTTGGCCAAACTGGGTTTTGGGGTAAGAGCCGAATGAAAATGAAAAATGAAATTAAAGAAATCCTCCGCCTGACGTGCCGCTGGTATGTGTAATCGTTCTCGTCATTCCCGCGCACGCGGGAATCCAGCCGTTTGCGTGGCGTTGTGAAAGGTGTTTACGGGGATTGATCCGGCGGGGTTTGGCTCGACTGGGCGACTTCCACTTTCGGGTTAAGCAGCAGCCCTTCAATTCGGGAAACCCGGTCGCGCAACTCTGACTGTCCTGCCCGCAACTCACGAATATCATCCCGGATGTTGCTTTGCCCCGTGTAGATTAACCCGGCCAACATTACGAAGCCGGCAACAATGCTGACGATGATGCTGGTGACGCTCTTTGTTTCCGACATACCAAAATCTCCCTCTCGTTGCTCACGAGCGAATGGTAATCCCTCCCTGCCAATAAAGCAACACCTGAAGACCTCAATCAGCCTGCATGTCCGCATACCACGGTGACTGGCCCTGGAAGTCTGCACACTTGCGAACCCCTCCCATTCAGGATGGCGGCTAGGCGTGGCGTCCGGCTTTGGCCATCATGTTGCAGTACGTGCAGACCGTGGTCGAGGTGGGTTGACCACACGTCTCGCAGGGATGAAGCCGTCGTCGGTCCTGCTCGGTCAGGGTTTGGGAATCTTCTTGCCGTTGCTTGGTTTGCCGATCCAGAAATTTCAAATAAAAAGTGTGCTTGGTACCGGGCGATTCGGCCTCCAATTGATTCAAGACGCGTTTATAGGCGAGCATCTTGGAGCCTTTCGCCATCGGGCATTCATCCACGACGTAGTCAATGCGATGGATGACCGCATACGCGGCCATTTCCCGTTCGGTGAGCCGATGGAGGGGTTTCACTTTTTTGGCAAAACCGTCCAATGAGGCGGGCAGGGTGGGCGATTGTTTGTCCAGATAATCCGTCTGCCAATGCAGGACGTTTCCCAACAATCTCGCTGCTTCATCGTCCAGATTATGACCGGTGGCCATCACGTCATAGTGCTGCTCAATCGCCACGCGGTTGAACTGATACCGTTTCATGGTTCCACACGTGGCGCACGTGGGACGACGGACGAAGGTTGCCAATTCCCTGATGCCGGCCCCTTGTTCCCGTTCCACCGTATGAACGTGGAGCGTCGCCTGATAAGACGCGGCGATGGCATCAGTGAACCGTTGGACCTTCTCTCGGGACTGGACGGAATACGCCCCAATGCCCAAGTCCACGTACAGGGCGTCGGCGCGGTAGCCGAGTTTCAACAGGATGCCCCACAGGGCGAGGCTGTCTTTGCCGCCGGACACGGCCACTAACACGCGGTCGTTGGTCGTCAACATCCGGTGAGCGTCAATGGCCCGACGAACCTGGGTATGTACGAACTCCGTAAAGCAATCTTTGCACAAGGCGATATTGTGCCGGGGCATTTTGATGACCGCGGGGTGAGAACATTTCCGGCAGCGCATGGCGTGGTCATCCCCCGGAAATGACGGATCGGATTTCGACGGAATCTGAATCCTGAAGCACGACGTCCTCCGTCACCAATTCGTCTCCTCGAATAACCAGATACGCTTCCGGGGTCAGATTGAGGCGCTGCAAGAGTTGGTGAACCCGGGTTGGCCCCGGCACCTCAAGCTCTTTGCGTGGATTGGTCAGCATGACTTTCATACGGGACGTATCATAAGACCGGAAAAAGCCGGTTTGCAATGCACGTCCGACTTCGCTGAAACAGATTTGGCAAGACTCTCTTCAACGCGGTATCCTGCCCACGTTTTTCATCACGGAGTGAGGGGTCATGATCCACCGGTTCTCGTCTTCTCAGGAAAAGGATGATCACCATGCCCGGGCAGCAATCTATTGAGCAACGCAGTATCAACACCATTCGCACGTTAGCGATGGACGCGGTCCAAGCCGCACAATCCGGACATCCCGGGGCTCCGATGGCTCTGGCACCGGTGGCGTATTGCCTGTGGAATCAGTTTTTGCGTTTTGATCCGAACGATCCCACGTGGCCGAACCGCGACCGGTTCGTGCTCTCCGCCGGTCATGCCTCAATGTTGCTCTATGCCGTGTTGCACGTGGCTCAGGTGAAGGCGGTCAATGATGACGGGGCGACGGATGCGCCGGCGGTCCCCCTGGATGAAATCAAGCGATTTCGACAATTGGAGAGCAAATGTCCCGGTCATCCCGAATACCATGTGACCTCGGGCGTGGAAACCACGACCGGCCCGCTCGGGCAGGGGGCCGCCAACAGCGTGGGCATGGCTATGGCTCAACGGTGGATGGCTCAGTATTTCAATCGGCCCGGGTTTCCCCTCATTGATTACGACGTCTTCGCATTCTGTGGGGACGGGTGTTTGATGGAAGGGGTGTCCGGTGAAGCGGCTTCGCTGGCCGGGCATCTCAAATTGTCGAATTTGTGTTGGGTCTACGACAACAACCGGATTACCATTGAGGGCAACACCAGCTTGGCCTTCAGTGAAGAGGTGGGTGCGCGGTTTCGAGCCTATGGATGGAAAGTGACGCAGGTCAAGGATGCCAATGACGTGCCTGCGTTGGCGCAGGCGTTCACCGCGTTCAAGAATGAAACCGAAGGCCCGAGCCTCATCATCGTGGATAGTCACATCGCGTTCGGTGCCCCCAATAAACAGGATACGCATGGCGCACACGGCGAACCATTGGGCGAAGAAGAAATTCGTCTGACCAAGAAAAACTATGGCTGGCCTGAAGATGCGAAATTTCTGGTGCCCGAGGACGTGTTGATGCATTTTCAAGCCGGGGTCGGCGCGCGTGGCAAGGCCGAACGTCATGCCTGGCTCACCGTATTCCAGACGTATCAGGAACGGTATCCTGAACTGGCGGAGCAACTGTCTCAAATGGAACGCCGGCAACTGTCCGAGAATTGGGACCGGGGGTTGCCGGAATTTCCTGCGAATCCCAAAGGCTTGGCGACTCGCGAGTCTTCAGGAAAGGTGCTCAATGCCGTGGCCAAGGAAATCCCCTGGTTGATGGGCGGCTCGGCGGACCTGGCTCCTTCCACCAAAACCCGTCTGACTTTTGACGGGGCCGGAGATTTTCAGGCGGGGACGGAAGGCGGGCGCAATCTGCATTTTGGCGTTCGGGAACATGCCATGGGTGCGATCTTGAGCGGCATGGCGCTCTCGAAGGTTCGACCCTATGGATCCGGGTTCCTGATTTTCAGCGATTACGGACGTCCGGCGATTCGTCTCGCCGCGCTGATGGGAATACCCGTGATTTACGTGTTCACGCATGATTCCATTGGCGTGGGCGAAGATGGTCCGACGCACCAACCCATAGAACAGTTAGCCTCGCTGCGGGCCATTCCCGGATTGATGACGATCCGGCCCGGGGATGCGAATGAAGTCGTCGAAGCGTGGAGGGTCATCATGCAACTCCAACGGCACCCCGTCGTGCTGGCCCTGACCCGTCAAGCCGTCCCGACGTTGGACCGGACGCGGTATGCATCGGCCGGCGGTCTTGCCAAAGGCGCCTACGTCCTGGCGGATGCTTCGGATGGCAATCCGGACGTCTTACTGCTGACCTCCGGCAGCGAAGTGTCTCTGTGCGTTGAAGCCTACGAACAACTGAAGGGGGAGGGCATTCAGGCGCGCGTGGTCAGTATGCCGTCGTGGGAACTCTTTGAGCAGCAAAGCCAAGCGTATCGGGACAGCGTCATTCCGCCCGCGGTGACGGCCCGGGTGTCCGTTGAGCAGGCCGCGACGTTTGGGTGGAGTCGATACGTGGGACTGAAGGGTTCCAGTATCGGGATGCACACCTATGGAGCATCGGCCCCGGCCAAGGACGTGATCAAACATTTTGGATTTACCGTCGAGCGAGTCGTGGCTGCCGTCAAGCAACAGGTGGAGACGCGGGACAACGCATGAGTTCGTTCAACCATCAGACCTGGGCGGTGGGCTCCTTTGAGGCAGACGTCACGGCAACGCTCAAGGATTTGCACGCGAAAGACTTCGTGCGCAGATTGTGGGCGAAAGATCCGTCGTTGTGGCATCAGGACCCTGCCCATCACGCCGTCATTCGCAACGCCCTGGGCTGGTTGTCCGTCATTGAACGGCAACGTGCTCAGATACCTCGCTTGTGTGCGTTGGCCGAGGACGTGAAGCACGCCGGGTTGACGCACCTTCTCTTGTTGGGAATGGGAGGGAGCAGCCTCTGTCCCGAAGTATGCCGTCTGACGTTCGGGATTATCCACGGCCATCCTGAATTGCACGTATTGGACGGCACCGTTCCCTCGCAAGTGAAGAGCGTTGAAAACCGCGTCGATCTTGAACGCACGCTCTGCATCGTGGCCAGTAAGTCAGGATCAACCACGGAACCGCTGGTGTTTCAGAAATACTTCTTTGATCGGATGCAACGGGTGAAGGGAGACCGGGCAGGTGAAAATTTTCTCGCGATTACCGATCCGGGATCTCATTTGGAACGCGTGGCTCGGGAACGCCACTTTCGAGACGTTTGGCACGGGGAGCCTGACATCGGAGGCCGATATTCAGCGTTATCCAATTTCGGCATGGTGCCGGCCGCGGCCATGGGGGTACACGTCGAACGGCTTCTGTCTTGCGCTGAACACATGCGGCGGCGTTGCGATGCTTCCGTGCCGCCGGCGGAGAATCCAGGCGTGGCGTTAGGCGTGGTGCTAGGCACGCTGGCCAAGGCCGGCCGTGATAAACTGACGGTGATCGCCTCTCCCGCTCTCAGCAGCATCGGCTCATGGCTCGAACAACTGATTGCCGAAAGCACGGGAAAAGAAGAAAAGGGCATGATTCCCGTTGAGGGGGAACCGTTGGGGGAGCCACGCGTCTATGGCCGAGATCGTGTCTTTGCCTATCTCCGCCACGTGGATGAACCGGACCCGGAGCAGGATGCAAAAATCGAAGCGTTGCAGAACGCCGGTCATCCCGTTGTGCGAATCGACGTCGCGGACGTCATGAATCTCGGGCAAGAGTTTTTCCGATGGGAAGTTGCCACGGCGACGGCAGGGGCGCTGATGGACGTGAACGCCTTCGATCAACCCAACGTGCAGGAGAGTAAAGATTTTACCCGGTCCTATCTCGAAGCGTTCAAGAACAAGGAATCCTTGCCCCAGGAGACGCCCGTGGTCGTTGACGGGGACGTTCGTATGTTTGCCGATGCCGCCAATCAACGGGCGTTGAGCGGGGCATCCTCGTTAGACGAGATTCTGTCGGCGCACCTTGCCCGCGTATGCGCGGGAGAGTACGTGGCACTAAACGCCTACGTGGAACGAACGCCGGCGGTTCACGCCGCCTTCCAACGGATTCGCACCCTCATTCGTGACGCCAAACAAGTGGCGACGACGGTCGGGTATGGCCCGCGCTTTCTCCATTCAACCGGCCAACTCCATAAAGGCGGTCCCAATACCGGCGTCTTTATCCAGATCACTGCCGGGGAAGGGGAGGATTTGATGATTCCCGGGGAGCCCTACTCCTTCGGCACCCTGGCCGCGGCCCAAGCCTTGGGAGACATGAAAAGTCTCACCACGCGCCATCGACGCGTGATCCGCATTCACGTGGGCTCTGACGTTGAAAGCGGCGTCAAACGAATCCAGCAGGCCGTGGAAAGAGCGGTGGCTCCCACCCTCTCCCCTGGCGGGAGAGGGCGGGGGCTTGCCTGAGCGCAACGCGCAAGCAGGTGAGTGGAAAAATCATCCCGTCGGCTATCGGGCTCCGAATGCCTTGCCGTATTGGAGTCTGGTGCCCTTGGTGGCAATCATCGCGGAAGTGATGGGTGCGGGTGTCACGTCCAAAGGCGTGACGGCCCGTACCATCGGCTGCTGGGCGATCTGGGGAATGAGTTGTCTATGCTGATGACGGCGTCTCTGCCGGAGATTGAAGCTGCGGGGGGGGGGCCGGTTGCTGGCCACGGCGATTCAGTCTATGCGAGAAGGCAAGGCGACCATTGCCCCCGGGTATGACGGAGTACGGCACCGTTCGTCTACTGCCTGCGGCGGGTCGGGAAGATCAGTCCTCGCAAACGAAATGATAGGATCCACCTTCGAATGAGACCGGCGCTCGGTCAGTTGACGTGTCATGCCCGACAAAAGCCCCCCGTCTGTCATGCCCGACGTTCGTAATCGGGAATCCAACGTCTTTCCTTGCTGGACTTTTCCTTCATTGACCGTCCGACATCATGGCGCTTACCACTCGGCGGGCATGCTCGCCTTGCCGAAGGGAGATGACTCCCGAGTGAACCCTGGAGCAAGACTGTTTTGACTGGATTCCCGCTAAAAACTGCGGGAATGACAGAGGGGGAATGCGGGAATGACAGGAGGAGGGCGTGGGAGGGACTGAAGGGGCGTGAGAAGGACCGAGAGGGCGCGGGAAGGACTGAAAGAGGCGCGGGAAGGACCGAGAGGGCGCGGGAAGGACAGCATGACCTGAAGATGACTGCCCTACAACAAGAACGAAAAGGCGAGGCTCTCTTTCTGTCATTCTCTGTCATTCCCGATGTTGTTTATCGGGAATCCAGCATTTTGCTTGTTCCGCCGTCGGCAACGATCCCACTTGTGGATTCCCGCTAAAAACTGCGGGAATGACAGGAGGGGGCTGCGGGAAGGACAGGAGGGGGTCTACGGGAAGGACCGAGGGGGAATGCGGGAGTGACAGAGGGGGCGGGAGGGAAGGAGCGGGAAGGGTGGGACTCACGCACCTCGCCTGCGTCTGGATTCCCGATTGAGAACGTCGGGAATGACAGAGGGACGGGTGTGGAGTGGTTCAGGCCGCATGAGATGCGGCCCTACGGGGGTGGGGCCTTTCGCTGGATTCCCGATGAACGACGTCGGGGATGACAGATGTGTTTTCTTAAAATAGGGGCTGGTAGCGTTTCGAGTAGAGGCCGGTGGCTTCTTCTGCCATGCCGAGCGAGGCGCGTTCGGGGCGGGTTTTGTCGTTCAGGTTGACGGCGTAGTGGCCGCGCACCTGCTCCATGGCGACTTCAAACGGAATGGTGCTCTGGTAAAAATCGCCAGGGGCATGGGCGCCGACGGATAAAATTTCGATAGCCTCGGGAACGGCATAGCGGGAATCGGAAAAGATGTACACGTCGGCAACGGCAAATTCATCAACTTCGTTCCCCGGGGTCGTCGCAGGAATTTTCGATGAGAGGGATCCCTTTGTTCTCGTCTCCTTCAGGTAGGTGAGCAAGGCGACGATCTGGCTGTCGGTGGTTTGTTGAGGGACCAGGAGACTGATCGCGTTCACGTCTGCCGCGTGGGCCGTCACTGTAAACGTCGGCACCAGGGCGGATTTGGCGTCTTTGAGTAACGTTGCGGCTTGTTGTGATCGGGCGTCAGGGCTCTGGGGCGGTTGCACGTCTTTCGATTTGGGGATGATCGCTTGAATGAAGAGCCAGAGTCCGAGAATGACCCCGAAGATGACGATGGCCGGGTGCAACCCGACGCGCTTGTTCCGTTCGTTGTCGTCTGAGTCAGGCATGGTCCTGGTCGTTGCGAGGTGCGGGTGGTGAGGGAGTCTCGACTTGTTCCTGCTCTTTTGCCGCGTTCCATAAGGCGTCCCATTCCAGGGCCGTCATGCCGTGAAGGGGGCGTCCGTCGTGAGCGGCCTGCCGTTCCATGTCTTGAAAGCGCGATTGAAAGCGGGTGGTTGCCTTTCGAAGAGCTTCCTCCGGGTTGATCGAGAGAAAGCGCGCGACGTTGACCATGGTGAATAACACGTCTCCGACTTCACGTTCAACGGCTGTCTGGGCGTCTGCCCCGGGTGCAGCGGCGTTGGGTCCCGGGGCGTGGTGCGCACGGGTTGTTTCTATTCGGAGTTCGTCGAATTCTTCGTGCATTTTTTCAACGACTTGTTCCCCTGTTTCCCAGTCAAATCCCACGCGAGACGCTCGCTTCTGCATTTGATACGCCCGTAACAAGGCAGGCAGTGCCGGCGGGACGCCGTCCAAGACGGAATCACGTCCCGGTTTGGCGGAACGTTCGGCTCGTTTGATGGTGTCCCATTGACGGCGGACCTGGTCGGGGTCAAGCCGAGGCGATGACGCATCGGTAAACACGTGGGGATGCCGGCGGATGAGTTTCTGCGTGATATCCTTGATGACGTCTTCCACGTCAAACGTGGTCTGCTCGCTTTCAATGCGAGCGTGGAGCAGGATTTGGAGCAGGAGATCGCCCAGTTCTTCGCGGAGATGGCGCGGGTCGTTCTGGTCAAGGGCGTCAAGGACTTCATAGGTTTCCTCAAGGAGGTACGGTTTCAGGGATTCGTGGGTCTGTTGCAGGTCCCAGGGACACCCCTGCGGAGAGCGCAGCCGCGCCACGACGTTGACGAGGTCGTTAAAGGCTTGAGACATCAGCAAAGCCCATCGGCCGTGGGTAAACGAGGTTCACGCATTCGTCGAACGGTTGAGCGTTCATGGGCGTCAATGGAACGTGACGGCCAGGATACTCTGTTTCACGGTCTGCTTCAATCATCTTTCTCGTTCCGTCATGCGCCGGTGGTCCCCTGACTTGGATTCCCGATTGATAACGTCGGGAATGACAGGCTCGGGCGTGTGTTGCGGGTCTGGGTGGATTGTGATACGGTTGATGGCGCGTTTTTTGGTATGCCGACTGACTTGCGAGTGTGTCGATGGTTGACGCTGAGGGATCAGGATTCGTTATTCGGGATAAGCGTGGTCAATCCCGGGAAGATGTGGATTCCAAGCCCGTTCCGGAACCCTCAACGGCCTCGCCGACAACGACGCCTCCATCGCCTGATGCAGGGCCGTCGGACCCGGCCCCGCCCCTCTCCTTTTCATCCTTCATTTTTTCTCTCGGCACGTCCGCTTTAACGTTGATGGGTGAACAGTTGTCACCCGATCAACCCGCGTCCGGCGTGAACTTGCCGCAAGCGAAAGAAATCATCGATATTCTTTCCCTCTTAGAGGAAAAAACCAAAGGGAATCTGACCGAAGAAGAAGCGACCGTTCTTCGCGACATGCTGTACACTTTGCGGATGAAATACGTCGAGTCGGCTTCAGGCCCCGCGCGATCGTCATAATTTTCGTTGTTCCCGTCTCGTCTTTGCCGTACACTCAGGCCGACGGCTTGAGTCACCCCCGTTCAATCCGTGAGAGAAGCATGGCGACGTCTTCGAAATTTGCTCCGCGTCTCTTTCCTTCCGTGAAGTTGAAGGAACGGCTCATTCGTGACGATGAGTCCGGTCCTCACGCGCAGCACCTTCATTTGAAACCGGTCTGGACCGTTCTGGTTTTCTTGATTCCGTGCGTCCTCCTGACCCTGTACTATGCCCAATACGGTGTGGGCGGAGGCGGGAAGACGGACTCGATCCTGCCGAGCCCCAGTTACGCGTTCGTGTTGTTCCTCGTCTATTTGGACGTGGTGGGTCTGGTCGTGCTGACGCTCCTGTTGTCTCGAAATTTAATCAAGGCCTATTTTGAGAAACGACACCGATTGTTCGGGTCGGGGTTTCGCACGAAATTGATTGCCGCGTTCATCGGGTTTTCGTTGGTTCCGACCGTGCTCTTGGCGTTTGTGGCCAGCGGGGTGATCAATGAAGTGATGAAGGTCTGGTTTAACAATCACCTCGAAGAGGTGCTGAACGATTCTAAAGAATTAGCCACGCTGTATCATGAGCGGCAGGAGTCCTTGGCCGTGAAAAGCGCCCAAGCCATCAGCCAGGAAATTTATCGTGAAGATTTCTTGCAGCCGAACCATCGCGAGTTGTTGATGGCGGTCATGACCCGGAAGCGAGCGGAATTGGACCTCTCGGCGATTGAAGTCTTTTCCCCCAAACTGGAAACCCTTGCGCGGATCGTTGATCCGGCGCTCCCCGAGGAGGTCTTCGGCGTGCCGGTCGGACAACTTGTTTTGGACGCCTTGGAGCAAGGGGAGTTGACGTCCGTCCAAGTCGCACGAGTGGGCCGGCTGATTCGTGCCGCGGTGCCCGTTTCCTCCAACGTCCGATCCGGCGGCGTTGACGGCGTGGTGGTGGTCAACACCTACGTCCCTGAATCGTTCGTGACCAAAATGGAAGGCATTACCCGACAACATACGGATTTTTTGCAGATGAAGGCGTTGGAAAATCCGATTAAATTGGGGGCGTATTTATTCGTGGCGATGGTCACCGTCTTGCTGTTGTTCAGCGCGACCTGGTTCGGGTTTTACGTGGCACAAGGGATTACGGTGCCGATTCAGAAGCTTGCCGAAGGGACGGAAGCCGTGGCCAGGGGAGAGCTCAACGTGAGAGTGGCCGTCAACGCGACCGACGAAATCGGGACGTTGGTTGACTCGTTCAACGACATGACCACGGATCTGGCCAGCAGCAAGGACGCCCTCATGAGATCGAACGTCGACGCTGATCGACGTCGAGCGTACATGGAAGCGGTGGTGGAGACGATTGCGTCGGGCGTGCTGTCGATTGATACCCGCGGCATCGTGACGCGATTCAATCATTCCGCCGAACGAATTTTAGGCGTGGGATCCGACGCCGTGCTTGGGTCCTCGGCGTCCGACGTCTGTAAGTCGCATCAGTTCACGCTCTTCCAGGAAGCGTATGATCGCATTTTACTTGACGGCCGTGAGAGTTTAACGATCGAAGGGCAGATGGACGTTCAGGGAAAGCTTCTCACCATCGGCCTCAATCTTTCCAGGATGCGCGATAAAGGCGGCCAAGACCTGGGATTCGTGCTGGTCTTTGAAGATCGAACGGAACTCATCAAGGCCCAGAAAACCGCGGCGTGGCAGGAAGTGGCCCAACGCATTGCGCATGAAATCAAAAATCCTCTCACGCCGATCCAACTCTCGGCCCAGCGACTGCGAAAAAAGTTTTTTGAGAACGCTCCCGATTTTCAAGGCATTTTCGATCAATCAACGAGCGTGATCGTCAGTGAGGTCGGAAGCTTGAAGCGCATGGTTGATGAATTTTCGAATTTTGCGAGGATGCCCGCGCCGCACGTGACCAGAGAATCGCTGCACGACGTGATTGAAAACGTGGCGGCGCTCTATCGGGGCGGGCATCACGACGTGGACGTGACGTTGTCCCTTGACGCCGCCGTCCCGCCGATCAACCTTGACCGGGAACAAATGCGCCGCGTGTTTGTGAATTTGTTTGATAACGCCATTCAAGCCATGAAACAAAAAGGGCGCATCCAGGTCTCGACGGAGATGGAATGGAAGCACCAACGGGTTCGTATCACCGTCGCCGATGAAGGACCGGGGATCCGTCAGGAAGATCAGGTGAAATTGTTTGTCCCGTATTTTTCGAAAAACCGGCGAGGCTCCGGACTGGGATTGGCGATTATTCATCGCATTGTGACTGACCACAACGGGACGATTCAGGTCGCCAATCGTCGTCCTCGCGGGGCACGGTTCAGCATTGAACTTCCCATCGCCTGACGCGCGCCGCGCCGATTGACGACGCGGTCGGCGACGTTCAGAATGCAACCATCAGCCGTTCTCGATTCTTATTTGCTGACGTTCACGCGCATTGAGGGGTCACCATGTCGGACACGATCTGTCTTGTGGATGATGAGCCGGGCATCTTGAAAACGTTGAGCGAACTTCTGGAAGACGAAGGGTATCAGGTCACCTCGGCGAAAAGCGGCATGGACGCCTTGGACGTCATTCGACAGGATCCGCCGGATCTGGTGTTTCTTGACGTCTGGATGCCGGATCTCGACGGCTTGGAAGTGTTGAAGCGCGTGAGACGGCAATTTCCACACATGATGGTGATCGTGATGTCCGGGCATGGGTCCATTGAAACGGC
This sequence comes from Nitrospirales bacterium, assembly GCA_965212625.1. Lineage (GTDB taxonomy): Bacteria > Nitrospirota > Nitrospiria > Nitrospirales > UBA8639 > Bin75. The sequence goes on from OZ243124.1 coordinate 218,204, forward strand.
GGTGCAAGCCACGAAGCTCGGCGCGTATGACTACCTGGAAAAACCGCTGGACAGCGAAAAAATCACGATTCTCGTTCGGAACGCCCTGCACCAGCGCAAACTTGAAGAAGAAAATCTCAACTTCCGCATTCAGGTTGAGCGCCATTTGCAATTAGTCGGTGATTCTTCCGTCATGAACACACTGCGGGAACAGATTGCGGCTGCGGCTCCGACGCACAGCCGCGTCCTGATTTTCGGAGAAAACGGGACGGGGAAGGAGTTGGTGGCTCGATCCATTCACCGGCAAAGCCTGCGCCATCAACGTCCGTTCGTCGAAGTGAATTGCGCGGCGATTCCTGAGACGTTGATCGAGACTGAATTGTTCGGGCATGAACGCGGCGCGTTCACGGGAGCCGTGGCTCAAAAGCGAGGCAAATTTGATTCGGCGGACGGCGGGACGCTGTTTCTCGACGAAATCGGCGACATGAGTTTAGCTACGCAGGCCAAGCTGCTTCGCGTGCTACAAGAGCAACAGTTTACGCGGGTCGGGGGGAATAAACTGATCAAAGTCAACGTCCGCGTCATCGCCGCCTCCAATAAAGATCTTCGTCAGGAAATTGAGAAGGGGAATTTCCGGGAAGATCTGTATTATCGAGTGAACGTCTTGCCCATTGAGGTGCCGCCCCTTCGTGCCAGACGCGAAGACATTCCGGCGTTGACCCGACATTTTTTGAAGATTCAGGCGGAAGAGCAGGGGATGAAGCTGAAGGAAATTACCACCGGAGCCTTGAACGTCTTAGCCCGTCACGACTGGCCGGGCAACATTCGAGAACTTCGCAATCAGGTCGAACGGTTGATGATTATGGTTCCGACGACGCCGATCGACGTTGCCGACGTGTTGCCGTTTATGCCTGGCTCACCCGCGGGCTCCGTGACGTGGGTCAGTCCGACGGAGGCATATGATTCTCTGCGTGACGCAAGACGTGCCTTTGAACGGGGCTATATCGCGATTCGTTTGCAGGAAAACGGGGGGAACATCTCGAAGACCGCGGAGGACTTGAAAATCGAACGCAGTCACTTGCACAGAAAAATCAAATCGCTGAACGTCGAACCTCGCTCGGAAAACTGAACGTCGCGTCTTTTGACGGTGTCCTTCCGATGTCGGGACCTCAAACTTTTCACCATCGAACGGGGCGTTGCCGGCGGGTCGGGCTTTACCCGCGTCGCTTCCGTCAAGGAAAGGAATCATGACGCAGATGATTCGTCTCGGCGTTCTTGCCTCGGGCCGAGGCTCCAATCTTCAAGCCATCATTGACGAGATCGAGGCGAACACCATCACGGCGAACGTGGCCGTGGTCATCAGTAATAAAGAACGGGCTCCGGCGTTGACGCGTGCGGCACGTCACGGCGTTCCATCCGTTTTTCTTGATCCGAAGTCAGTGGCGGACGCGCCGGACCCTCGGGAGGCGTATGACCGGCAACTCCTGGAGCAGTTGAAGCGGTACGAGGTGGAATTAGTCATCCTGGCGGGGTACATGAAGATTGTCACGCCGGTGCTCATTCGCGCCTATGAATGGCGCATGATGAACGTTCATCCTTCCTTGCTGCCGAGTTTTCCCGGGTTGAACGCCCAACGACAAGCGTTGAACCACGGGGTGAAAGTTGCCGGCTGCACCGTGCATTTCGTCACGGAACACGTTGATGAGGGGCCGATTATCCTGCAACGCGCCGTGCCGGTGCATGAAGACGATACCGTGGACGCCCTGTCCGACCGCATTCTCAAAGAAGAGCATCGACTGCTGCCCAAAGCGATCCGGCTCTTTGCAGCGGGGCGAATACGGGTAGAAGGGCAAAGGGTTCACGTGCGTCAAGAGTCACTTGATTGCAGGCCGGAAAACCTTTTGATAGAGTGACGGCGTTTCACGGGCGTCTCGGCATCAGAACCGTAGGTGGGGGGCTAGCTCAGTTGGGAGAGCACAACGTTCGCAACGTTGGGGTCGGGGGTTCAAGTCCCCTGCCCTCCACCAGATTTCTCCTTTTTTGAGGTCCGGCGTGACATCGTCAATGGGGCGGGTTGACGCACCCTGAGAGCATTGGACGACCGTATCGAAGGTTCTCCGTCTCCTCGTTCCCGGACGTTCAAGAACAAGCGCATGACCCTCGGGACGCCTCATTAAGGAGTGGTCCATGGATACACATCTTCGGAGCGTGGTCAAAGGCATCAGTTGGCGGGTCTTGGCGACCTTGGTGACGATGAGCGTGGTCTTTTTCTATTCCGGCGAGTTGACCGCGGCCGCCGTGGTCGGATTCAGCGATTCTCTCATCAAAGTCGGCTTGTATTGGGGGCATGAACGAGTGTGGCAACGTCTGACGTGGGGCCGAATTTTTCCCACGGTGACGTCGCCGTGACGCGAGACCGTTGAACGGAGCCGATAAGCTTCCTGGAACGACGGAACTCATGAGGCACCTTCCATTTTCTCTTGACAATTCACAAAACTGCTGGTACAAGACGGCCAATTCAGGACGCTGGTGTCTTGGGGTGAAAGTTGAATGTCAGGTGGACGAAGAAGTCCTCAGCCAATGAGGAAGGGTTGAGGGCTTTTTTTTGACGCGAGGGGATTCCAAGGATCAATCCTCCGCTCGCGCGGAACGCGCACAAGGAAGTGTGCAGCAAGTTCATCTCCCTAACGTCAACGTGGTTTATTTAGCAAGGACAAGGAGAATTGAGACATGATGAAATCGCTGATGATGCGGGTGATCCCCCTCTTTCTTGTGATAAGTACGGCTTGCGTGAGTTTGCTTCTTTCCCCAACGGCGAGTTCCATCGCCCTGGCTGAAGATGACGACTCATCTTTGGCAAAGAAATTGGATCTTTCCCTCTACGGCTACGTGGAAGCCTCTTATACTCAAAACCTCAATAATCCTTCTACCGGAGTGAACAGCAGTCGAAGTTTTGACGGCGATGCGAATTCCTTCCGGCCCAACATGGCGCAGATTGTCCTGGAGAAAGTCGCCAGTTCCGAAGGGGCCATGACGGATCGGGCGGGATTCCGGGTGAAGTTGAACGCCGGTGAAGACGCGAAATTTACCGGTGGCAACACCGGTTCGGATGAATTTGATTTTCAGGAAGCGTACGTGCAATACATTGCACCGATTGAGAACGGCGTCACGTTTCAAGCCGGCCGGATGAACACGCTGATCGGCTATGAAGTGATTGAAAGTCCGCTGAATCCCAATTTTTCGCGTTCCTTTCTGTTCGGTATGGGAGAACCCTTTACGGTGACCGGGTTCCGGGCATCGTATGATTTCAGCGACAGCGTCTCGTTTGCCGCCAGTGCCATTAACTCCTTTACCGGCCTGCAAGCCGATAACAACAGTAGCAAATCGATTGAAGCCCTGCTTTCTCTTTCGCCCATGGACAACGTTGGGATTTCGGTGTTCGGGTTTTGGGGGCCTGAGGGTGTCAGAGGGGAAAAAGATGCGGACCGCGTGCAGGTCGGCGGGATTCTTGACGTGCAGGTCACGGATCAACTGGAACTCGTGCTTGAAGGTTATTATGGGAATCAGGCAAATGCGAGTAGGACTCCAGATAGCACAATTCCGCCAGGCGTAAATGCCCGTTGGAACGGGGTCGCGGGATATTTCATTTATGACTTTACCGAGCAGTGGGGACTCCACGTTCGTGGGGAGGTCTTTGAAGATGCAGCAGCCTTTTTCTCTTGCGGAGGATCACAGGGGAGTGCGGGTAATGCTTTGGTCTGCTCTGATGTGGACATCACCGACCAGACATTGTGGGAAACGACGTGGACCGTCCAATACAAGCCCGTTCCCAATTTAATTACGCGAGCGGAATTCCGCTACGATAAATCTGATCGACTCACGTTTCAGGATGGTGCCGGGGTGGGCAATAATCAAACAACCTTAGCCGCGGAAGCGATCTTCCTCTTTTAGGGAAGTGGGCAAATAGAGAGGAGGAAGAACATGCGGAACGTGAGAGCGTTGACAAAACATCTACGTCTATTCTTCTCAGTCTTCATACTTTCCTGCTTCGCCGGGTCAGCCTTGGCGGATGAAGGAAGCGGGGCGATCAGTGCCGGGGATACGGGGTGGCTTCTGACGTCTTCGGCGTTGGTGCTGGCCATGACCATTCCGGGCCTGGCTCTGTTTTACGGCGGGATGGTCCGGAACAAAAACGTGCTGAGCACGATGATGTACAGTTTGATTTCCGTGTGCGTGGTCAGCGTGGTGTGGGTGTTGTGGGGCTACACCATTGCCTTCGGCACGGACGTCGGCGGCGTCATCGGCGATTTCAAGTTTTTGTGGTCAAACGGCGTGGGAGCCGAAGCCTTTCCCGGGACTGCCGTCCCGCATCTTGCGTTCATGGTGTTTCAACTCATGTTTGCAGGCATTACGGTGGCCTTGATCAGCGGGGCCATTGCGGAACGCATGAAATTCGGAGCCTACGTGCTGTTTGCCGTGCTGTGGGCGACCTTGATCTATTCCCCACTGGCTCATTGGGTCTGGGGCGGCGGATGGTTGGGCGAATTAGGGGCACTGGATTTTGCCGGCGGCACCGTCGTCCACATCAGTTCCGGCGTGGCGGCCTTGGCCGCGGCGTTAGTCCTGGGCAAACGGCACGGCTACGGGTACGAAAATATTCTGCTTCCTCATAACGTGCCCTTTACGGTCGTTGGAGCCGCGCTACTCTGGGTGGGGTGGTTTGGATTTAACGCGGGGAGCGCCTTGGCGGCCGATGGAGTGGCCGCGGGGGCATTCGTGGCGACGCACGTGGCCACGTCTGCCGGCGTCTTGGCTTGGCTGGCCGTGGAATGGAGCTATCGCGGGAAGCCGACCGTCCTGGGCGGAGCCAGCGGCGCCATTGCCGGGTTGGTCGCGATTACGCCTGCCGCGGGTTTTGTCGGCCCGATTTCCGCGCTGTGGATCGGGTTGGGCGCCGGAGTGTTCTGTTATCTGGCCGTGGTCTGGAAATCCAGATTCGGCTATGATGATGCCCTTGACGTGCTGGGTATTCACGGGATCGGCGGAACCTGGGGGGCGATTGCCACCGGACTCTTTGCCAGCGTGGGCGGGGGCACGGGATTGTTTTTTGGAAACCCGGGACAAGTCCTGATTCAGGTCGTGGGCGTGGGAGCCACGTGGGTCTTTTCCTTTGTCGGCACGTTTATTATTCTTAAAGTGCTGGACACCTTGATGACGCTTCGCGTGACCAAAGAGGAAGAGGTGGTCGGCCTGGACCTGAGTGAACATAACGAACGAGCCTATGCGTAATGCGATCGTTTCAGATTGAGACGTGTGGACGCGGCGGGGAGGCATGAACGAGCCGTCAACGGATCGTTCACGCCTTTCCGTCACTATTTTCCATCTTGAGAGGGGATAGACCCATGAAACGTGTGGAAGCCATCATTAAACCCTTTAAGCTCGATGAAGTGAAAGATGCCCTGATTGAATTAGGCATTCAGGGGATGACCGTCACGGAAGTGAAGGGGTTCGGGAGACAAAAAGGTCATAAGGAGACGTATCGGGGCACGGAGTACCAGATTGATTTTGTGCCGAAAATCAAAATGGAACTCGTGGTGTCCGATACGCTGGAACCAAAAGTCATCGAAATCCTTGCAAAAGCCGCCAGAACGGGGAGCATCGGTGACGGGAAAATTTTCGTCTCAGACGTGAACAGCGTGGTGCGGATTCGCACGGGAGAGACGGGAGAAGGCGTCCTCTAACCGGCTTTTCGCCATTGGTTGGCGTTGGCCGACTGACTGAGGAATCAACGAGCGATAACTTTTAACCCAAGGTGAAACCGTGAAGCAATCAACCGTCTCATTCACGTGGTTCTTGGTTGTGGGGCTGAGCCTCTGCTGCGGGCTTGCTAATGGATGGGCACAAGACGGAACACCGGAGGCCATTGATACGGGCAATACGGCGTGGATTCTGGTGTCTTCGGCGTTGGTGCTCTGTATGACCTTGCCGGGACTCGCTCTGTTTTACGGCGGGCTCGTCCGAAGTAAAAATATCCTCGGGACCCTGATGCACACCGCCATTATCCTGTGCATGATTAGTCTCCTCTGGGTGCTGGTGGGATATTCCCTGGCCTTTGGCACTGACGTCGGCGGCGTGATCGGGAGTCTCGAATTTATCGGTTTGCTGGGGGTCGGCGAGGAAGCCTATCCCGCCGGCACGGGTATTCCTCATTTAGTCTTCATGGTGTTTCAACTGATGTTTGCCGCCATTACGGTGGCGTTGATCACGGGCAGCTTTGCCGAGCGGATGAAATTTACGGCGCTGCTTCTCTTTGCCGTGCTCTGGTCACTCTTCATTTATTCGCCGTTGGCTCATTGGGTGTGGGGCGGAGGGTGGCTGGCGGAAATGGGCGCACTGGATTTTGCGGGAGGGGCGGTCGTCCACATCAGTTCCGGGTTTGCGGCCCTTGCCTGTGCCTTGGTATTGGGAAAGCGCAGAAACTACGGGGTTGAGCCCATGCCTCCTCACAATCTTCCCATGACGGTCATGGGAACCGGATTGTTGTGGTTCGGGTGGTTTGGATTCAACGCCGGCAGTGCCTTGGGTGCCAATGGTGGGGCCGCGGTGGCGTTCGTGGCCACGCACGTTGCGGCGTGTGCCGGTGGGGTCAGTTGGATGGTGGCGGAATGGATCCGAACCGGCAAACCAACCATGCTCGGCTTGGCGAGCGGTATTATCGCGGGGTTGGCCACCGTGACGCCGGCGGCCGGATTCGTCGCGCCCTTGTCGGCTTTAGCGATTGGATTGGTTGCGGGCGTCGTCTGTTATCTGGCCGTCCTCTGGAAAATCAAGCTCGGGTACGATGATTCGCTCGACGTGGTGGGTATTCATGGAGTCGGCGGCTTCACCGGAATATTAGCGACGGGGTTGTTGGCTTCCGTGGGCGCGCAGGGATTATTTTTCGGAAATCCCGGACAGTTCGGGGTTCAACTGATATTGGCCGTTGCCACGGTGCTGTTTGCCCTCGTGGGCACCTACGTTATTTTGAAAATTGTCGATCTGACCGTTGGCCTTCGGGTTTCATCAAGAGATGAGGAAGTAGGACTGGATTTGAGCCAGCATGATGAACGTGCGTATTCCCGCTGGGGATGACGGTCACGTGCCTTGGCTCGTGAGCTGAACGGACGGCGGGAACGGACCCGTTTCGAAGACGCCGTTCCCGTCAGCGTCTGAGCCTTGATCACCTAACTGTTTTGTGGAGAAGGAGGTAGGGAATGACTCCGCGTGAAGCGTTGGATTTTGCAAAAAAGAACAAAGTCGAAATGGTTGATTTGAAATTTGTGGATTTGGCGGGAACGTGGCAGCACTTTTCTATTCCGACCTGTGAGTTCACTCTTGATTTGTTCAAAGAGGGAGCCGGATTTGACGGATCCTCCATCAGGGGGTGGAAAGCGATTCAAAATAGTGACATGCTGGTGGTTCCCGATCCGAATACGGCCGGGATGGACCCGTTTACGGAAATTCCTACGCTCAGCGTGGTGTGTGACGTGCAGGAGCCGATCTCCCGGGCCGGATATGAACGGGACCCGCGGGGAGTGGCTCGACGAGCGGAGCAATATCTCAAGAGCACGAAAATCGGAGACGTTTCGTATTGGGGACCTGAAGCTGAGTTCTTTGTTTTTGATCACGCCAGTTACGATCAAAACAGTCACTCCGGATATTATTTCATTGATTCGGAGGAAGGCATCTGGAACTCCGGAGATGATGGGCATAATTTAGGATCGCGTCCTCGGCACAAGGAAGGCTATTTCCCCGTTGCTCCGACGGATACGCAACAGGATATCCGCTCCGAGATGGTTCGGGAAATGGAGAAGGCCGGGCTTTACGTTGAAAAGCATCATCACGAAGTGGCCACGGCCGGACAGGCTGAAATCGACCTTCGCTTTGATTCGTTACTGGCGATGGCCGACAAAATGATGACGTATAAATACATCGTCAAGAACGTGGCCCGGCGTCACGACAAAACCGCGACGTTCATGCCGAAACCCTTGTTTCAGGACAATGGGACGGGGATGCATACGCATCAAAGTATCTGGAAAGGCGGAAAACCGACGTTCGCCGGCAAAGAATACGCCGGGGTTTCCGAAACGTGTCTGTATTACATCGGCGGGATATTGAAACACGCACCGGCCTTAGCGTCGTTTACGAATCCGACGACCAATTCGTATAAACGGTTGACGCCCGGGTTTGAAGCTCCCGTGTTGTTGGCGTATTCGAGTCGGAATCGATCGGCCGGCATCCGGATTCCGATGTATTCTCCCAATCCCAAAGCCAAACGCATTGAGGTGCGATTTCCTGATCCTTCCGCCAACTGCTACTTGGCGTTCAGCGCGATGCTCATGGCGGGACTTGACGGTATTCAGAATAAAATCGACCCGGGCGAAGCCATGGACAAAAATCTCTATGATCTCGCGCCGGAAGAAGCCGCCAACGTTCCCACCGTTCCCGCAAGTTTAGACGAGGCCTTGACCAATTTAGAACGTGACCATCAATTCCTGTTGAAAGGAGGCGTCTTCAGCGAAGACTTGGTGGAAGCCTGGATCGGCTACAAACGAGAGAATGAAGTTGATCAGGTCAGAATTCGACCTCATCCGCACGAATTCTTTTTGTACTACGACGTGTAACGCCACGCCGTCTCGTTCGTCGAGACCTCACGGTACAGGAAGACGTGCTTCTCATTGACGGGAAGCGCGTCTTCGTTTTTCCTTCCGTCAATTTGCTTGAAAGAGCCTGGAAAAAATTGCGTGCGTGCGAGTCATTCGTTCGCGGAGTTCCCGTTCAAAGATTCGTGCTCCCTCTTGCCAGACGTCGGTGAGATACCCGAGTCTCCGGGCGAGGGAGATCATGTTGTCCGATTCTGATCGTGGCAGCACCAAGTCTTTGGCGTGTCCTCTGACGATGCGTAATCCGTCAATGACCTTCCGCATGAACAGATAGTCATCCGTCAACGTGGCGGCGTCTTGACGTGAGAGACGCTTGGTCTCACGCAGGGCTGTAAGTGCCTGGAGCGTGTTGGTGGTCCGGAGAGAGGGCTCCCGGTGTCCATGGATTACTTGAAGGTATTGCGCGGCATATTCAAGATCAATGAGTCCTCCCGGGCTGTATTTCGCGTGAATCTTGCCCGGGGGAACCAGTTCTCGCGTTTGCCGCCGTCGTAAATGGAGCGCCGTCTCTAAAGCCCAGGGTTCGTTGCTGTAGACGAACGTATCCCGGTAGTCTTCTATTTTCCGGCCCAGGATGGCGTCTCCCGCCACGCGTCGCAGTTTCAGCCATGCTTGCCGTTCAAAGGGCGCGGACCCGCCGCCGGGACCGTAGTATTGGTTGATTTCTTCCAAAGAAGAAGCCATGAGGCCTTTTTCTCCATGGGGCCGAAGGCGGGTATCAATTTGAAAGATTCCTTCCTGTTTCGCCTCGATCCACCGGAGAAACTCCTGGACGAGCCGTTCGTAATATTCACCAATGATCGGTTTCTGGGCAGGGGGCGTCTTCGGATGCACGTCGTACACGAAGATAATCTCAATATCAGAGGCGTACCCCAGTTCGCGACCGCCCAGTTTGCCCAACCCACAGATGCTGACGGAGGTTCCTTTCACGACGGGAGGCGGCGTCGAACGCGTGAGCACCGTCTGGGCTTCTCTGAGGGCTTGTTCCAGGATCACGTCGGCGAGGTTTGTCAGAGACGTTGAAAACTCGGGGAGAGGCGTTTCTTTGAGAATGTGGTGCAGGTCAATGCGGAACAGCTCGGTATCCTTGAATTGATTCAACGCCGCTTTTCGGGCGTCGGATTTTTTGTGTCGTTGGAGTCTGGTTCTTAACGTGCGGGAAAGGTGCGTTTTTGATGATGACGCCTGTTTCGCGTGGACGTTTTGAATGACGGGCAAAAGGTTGGCGTGTTGTCGGCGAAGAACGTCTTCCCAGAGGAAGTCGCTTGTTCCAAAGAGCCGTGCGAGATTCGCCAACGAATCTTTGCGAGTGAGCCAGTTCACGTATCGCGTGGCGGAGCGGTGTTCCAGGATCTGGTCAAGAAACTGATCAAAATGATCCAACGCGCTGCCGGGGTCCGGCGCCCAGGTGAGGGAATGGGTAAATTCTTTGATAAGGACCGCGGCAACGGTTAATTCCTGTTGCTCCCGCGTCGTCTCGATTTTCCGTCCGTGGTGACCGGTGACAAAAAAACGATTGCGTACGTGTGTCCCGTCTCCTTCAATGGTGGCTTTCGACAAATACATTCCTCGCATGGTCAACGCGTTCGCAAAGGTATAGAGAAAGGCGGGAGAATCAACGGCGCGGATGTCCATGACGGTTTCTCGCGGAGACCGTTCATTATTGAAACGAATCTTGATCGGCCGGACGTGGTCAGAGAGACGTGGTGGTCTTTTCCCGAGCGTTTGGACGATTTTCCAATTGATCCGGCGTCGCGCCTCTTGCGTTTGACGGGACTCAAGCAAGCGAAGGAGTTCAGTGAACTCACGAGACAGTTCTTTCTGAGCCTTGGCCGGGAACGCCGTCCCCGATAAGGTTTGGACTCGAAACACGTCCACGACTTTCTTTCTTGAGAGACCGGCTCGTGGAGCAGGGCGACGGATCAACCGGTTCCGTCGCGCGTGAATTGAGGATTGCCGCGCAGTGTCGGGGGAAGGAGCGGGTTGATCCCGGTAGGTAAAAATATCGGCTTCGCGAACGTCGAGACGGTAGGCCGCCAGTAATCCGCAGATGGTGGCGAATTCCGAAAAATAATCGTACGCGACAACCGTCAGTTGGTAATGATGCTTCCCCTTGATTCGTTGAAACTGAAGCGCACAGGGCTGGTCCAGGGTCAAGGCGTCGGCCAAGGCCACGTGTGCGGCAATCGTCGCGGGCGAAAAGTGTGAAAAATAATCCGGATCCATGCGATCCAAAAAGTCGGCAATCATCGCCGGGTCGACGTCAGGACGTCGCTTTTGTAATTCCCTTGGTTCCGGTCTCTCGTTCATAACCAGACAGTATACCCTAACGCTCCGGCATTGTAATGGGTGTACGTCTCTTCTATAATCAGAATCTTCTTGACGATCATGACGTCCACGTTTCCTCAATCACCGTCGTCCTCACGCTTGGACCCTCGACCGCTGTTGCTGTCGCCCGATCTGGCGCGTTCGGACGTGGCACGGTTGTTGTCCTCGTATGGGTTCCATGATTGGGAGAAAGCCGACGCCAATCTTCAACTGATGGCGGGCGACCCCCGAAGTCGAAAACTCCTTGCCGTAATTCTTCCCGACCTTTTGCAAACCGTCTCAACGACGCCTGATCCGGAGCAAGCCTTAAATGAATGGGAGCGGTATCTTAACGCCGGTAAAGCCAGAGCCCAGGTCTTCAGTTTTCTGGCGCAAACTCCACCCGTCTTGCAATTGGTGTGTATCCTGTTTGGCAATAGTCCGGCGATGGCTGAAACCCTCATACGAGATCCCATGCTCATCTATTGGATTGAGGAAGAACGCGTTCTCAAATCTCGACCCGCCAAAACGCAACTCCAGGCCACGTTGCAGCAGTCCCTTGATCTTGTCAAAACCCATGAGCACAAACTTGGCGCCCTGCGGCGCTTTCATCGCCGGGAGATGCTCCGTATCGGCGCCCGGGATCTCTTTCGCGTTTCGTCGGTGCGTGAAACGGTTCAATCTCTGTCGCAGCTTGCCGAACTTGTGATTCATGCCGCTTATCAACTCGTTAATGAACGGTTTCAGAGACGATACGGAATTCCTTATCATCCAGGTCCCCGGAACACAACCGTTGAAACCGGATTTGTGGTGTTGGGAATGGGAAAATTGGGCGGACGTGAACTGAATTACAGCTCCGACGTGGATTTGATCTATCTATACGCGTCGAGTCACGGCCACGTAAAAACCGCGAAAGGACGGACGAGTTTTTCCAGTGAATCATTTTTTCAAATGCTGGCAAGGGAGTTGACCCACGTGTTGTCGGCTTCCACTCCGGAGGGGCGTTTATTTCGAGTCGACACGCGATTGAGGCCTGAGGGGGCGGTTGGACCATTGGCGTGGTCAATCCATGAAGCCGTGAAATACTACCGGACGCGGGGGAGAGCCTGGGAGCGCCTGGCGTTGTTCAAAGCCCGACCCATTGCGGGGCACCGGGCTTTGGGTCAGGCGTTTCTCAGAACAATCCGACCGTTTATCATCGGTCAAGAAGAACGGACGAATCAAACCATCGGAGCCGCGGTTCGTACGCTCCGCGCACAGATTCACCAGAACGTGAAACGAAGAGGGGAGAACGACCGCAACGTGAAACTCAGCCCCGGCGGCATTCGGGACGTTGAATTTCTCGTTCAGACGCTGCAACTCACGCACGTGGTTGAGCATCCGCGATTATTTGAACCGAATACGATCAATGGCCTTCAACGCCTCAGAGACGCCGGCCTTGTCTCCGCCGATGATTGCAGCGCCTTGACCGACGCCTACGTGTTTTTGCGTGACGTCGAGCATAAACTTCAGATGGTGCATGAATTACAGACGCACACCCTCCCGGTACAGCCCGACGAATTGGCAAAATGTGCCGTCCGCGTGGGCTGGTCGTCCGCTCCTGCGTTTCTCGCCCGCTGTCAATCCGTTATGACCCAGGTTCAACGCATCCATCAACGGGTCATGCCCGCGTAATTTTCAAGAGGGATGTATGCCCTCAATCCTCGTGCTTTTAGCGACGACGTTCTGTATAATTCCGGGATGTTTTCCGTGTCCGGTCGAGTGAAGCCGCCCAGGTTCAGTGTGATTGGCCTGGAAATTCTTTTGGGGTTACTCGGCGGATTGGTGTGTTCCCATGGTGTTCTCGCCGCCCAAGTGGATGAGGAGCATCGCTATTCCATTTCACTGTGGGGAGTGCCGGCGGGTACCGCGACGATGAAAATGGAGTCGCTGACGTCGGACGACGGGCGTGCTCTTCGGCGGTTCATGACGACGATTCGATCCAATGATTTTATTTCCGTCTTCTTTCCCGTGAGCAATGACGTCGAGTCGATCGTGGATGCCCGAACCATGCTGCCCCAACGGTTGACGTTTCGACGTCGTGAAGGCCGTCGCCGTGAAAATTTCGAAGTCACCTTTGATCACGTGACTCATCGGGTCACGGTCCTGAAGGACGGTGAATCTTCGGTTCATTCCATTGTCCAAGGGACGCATGACCCGTTATCGTGCCTCTATTATTTACGCACGATACCGAACCTTGTGCCGGGATCGTCCGTGCATCTGAACGTTCATCATGACCGAAAAAATTACGAGGTCGAAGTCAAAGTGGAAGCCGTTGAACCAATCAGCGGCCCATGGGGAAACGTTGAGGCGATTCGGATGTTGGCGATCATGCCGTTTCGGGGGATTTTTTTGAATGAGGGCAACGTCAGATTTTGGCTGACTAATACAGCAGAACGGATTCCCGTGATGATGGAAGCCCGCGTCGTTGTCGGGTCGGTCAGGGCGTTGCTTGAAGGATGGACGCCGCCACCGGAATCCTTATCAACGTTTTTACAGAAATCCTCTCTTGAGCGTGACTCAACCATCGCCGCGTAGGTCGTCCGATGGTCTCGTTGACTCGCCACATTCGTGAACGGCAGCGGTTGTCTCCTGAAGTGGTGGGTGATGTATCCGCCATGATGACGCAGATAGCCTTGGGCGGGAAAAGGATTGCCCGGGACCTGTGCCGGTCGGGACTGACCGACGTGATCGGTACAACGGGTGAGATCAACGTCCATGGTGAACAAGTCCAGAAGTCGGATGAACGGGCCAATCAGACCTTTGTGGAGGTTTTTGAGCAGAGCGAGATCGTGCGAATCGTGGTTTCCGAGGAAATGGCAGAACCGTTTGTCGTTCCACGGGCGGCTGGGTCCGGATCCTATGCCGTGTTTTTTGACCCGTTGGATGGGTCATCGAACGTCGACGTCAATGCACCGCTTGGCTCGATTTTTTCCATCCATCAATTGGACGCGTCGGGTAATTTTCTCAAGCAAGGAGGAGACCAACTGGCCGGTGGGTATCTGTTGTATGGGCCCGGGACGCTTCTGGTCTACACGTGCGGCGACGGCGTCCATCAATTTACGCTTGATCCGTCGGCCAATGAATTTTTCTTATCGGCTTCAAACGTCCACGTGCCCGACTGCGGAACCATTTACAGCGTGAATGAAGGCAATCGGTCGAAATGGTCGGCCGACGTGAGACACGTTATTGATTCCTTTCAAGAGACGGCTCCAAAGACCGGGTGTTTCTATACCGCCCGGTACACGGGGTGTCTCGTGGCTGACGTGCATCGAATCCTGTTGAAAGGGGGACTCTACCTATATCCCGGTGAAGTGAATAAACCTGAAGGTAAACTTCGACTGATGTACGAAGCGGCTCCTTTAAGTTTTGTGGTTGAGCAGGCGGGAGGCATTGGAAGCACGGGAGTGGAACGGATTGCGTCCATTCAACCCAAGGCTCCGCATCAACGTGTACCCTTGATTATCGGCAGTCGTGATGACGTCGAACGCGTTGAGCAACGTTTGAGTGAACGGTGCCGGCAGTTGGATCGTTGATGGTTCCGCCTGAACACACCTGGTGGGGGAGGAGCACGTTCAGGCCTCTACAACGTCACGGGACCCTGTATGGTTCGGCAATCTCTTTTTTTAGGTATCAGTATTCTCCTCGGTCTGACCGTGGGGTACCTCTCGGGAGGCGGAGAAGGGGTCTATCTGGCGGGTGGTGCCGTCTTTGGTGCCTTGGTCAGTGGCGTCATGGTCGCCTTGGAGACGTCCTTACAACGGCTGCCTGCCCGTATGACCCTTGGAGGAGGCATTGGCCTCGGCCTGGGAGTCTTCCTCTCAGGAACGCTCATTTTTTCGTCAAGCCTGATGTTCTCTCCCTCCTCCGTGATATCTCAATTTGCCACGTTAGCCACGCTCCTGATCTTTCCATATTTCGGCCTGATTGTCGGTCTTCGGTATGGGAGAGAAGACGGGCCGGACGTGAAGAGCATGGGATTGAACGACGCGGGCCGGGCTCCCGTTCCCAAGTTGCTGGACACCAGCGTCATCATTGACGGACGCATTGCCGACCTGTGTGAAACGGGGTTTATTGAGGGCGGGTTCATCATTCCACAATTTATTTTGCAGGAACTGCAACACATCTCTGATTCCGCTGATGGATTAAAGCGGGCACGAGGCCGCCGGGGGCTCGACATTCTCAATCATATCCAGAAGAACGTCGAGGTTGACGTGCGGATCGTTGAAGACGACTTTCCCCACGTCAAGGAAGTGGACGCCAAGTTGGTGGAATTAGGCAAGAAACTGGGCGCAAAAATTTTGACGAATGATTTGAATCTGAATAAAGTCGCCGAGCTGCAGGGAGTCCGGGTTTTGAATATTAATGAATTATCCAATGCGCTGAAACCGGTCGTGCTTCCCGGCGAAACGATTCGCGCGTTTGTGTTGAAAGAAGGGAAGGAAGCCGGTCAGGGGGTTGCATATCTGGATGATGGAACGATGGTGGTCATCGACAACGCGAAACGATGTATCGGCAAAAACGTGGACGTCGTGGTCACCAGCGTGCTCCAGACCAGCGCCGGCAGAATGATCTTTTCCCGTCTGAAGGAAGAAATTGATTGGGACACGTTGAGTCTTGCTCGTGGATGAATGGGTTGCCGCGGTCGTACCCGCCGGAGGGCGTGGTGTTCGGATGGGGAGCCGGACCCCCAAGCAGTTTCTTCAATTAGCCGGCGTTCCGCTTCTCGTTCATTCCCTCCGCGTGCTTGAAGCCAGTCAGACGATAGGCGAAATCATTCTTGTCGTGCCCGAAACGGACGTGACCACGTGTCAAAACGAACTGGTGCCGGCGTTCGGTTTCTCAAAAATCAGTCGAGTGATCAGCGGCGGGACGCGGCGGCAAGATTCCGTGTGGAACGGACTGCAAGCGGTTGACGGCCGCACCGACGTTGTCGTCGTTCATGACGCCGTGAGACCGTTTGTGACGGAAGCCATGGTGCAAGCCGTGGTTGATCGTGCTCGCGTCCACGGCGCGGCGCTCGTGGGGATTCCCCTCCGTGATACGATCAAACGGGTCGGGCCTGACGGGATGATTGAAGCCACCCTTGATCGGCAACGCCTCTGGTCGGCTCAGACGCCGCAGGCCTTCAACGTCGAATTGTTACGGGAAGCCCATCAATCCGGTCAACGGGACCACGTGGACGTGACCGACGACGCGGGCCTGGTCGAACGATTAGGACGTCCGGTCTCCATCGTCACCGGAACCGCGGACAACGTGAAAATGACTCGCCCGGAAGACCTGTTGATGGGCGAAGCCATCGCAGCCGCCAAAAGGAATGGCCCTTCCGTATAAACCGGCGTCCCTTTTCACTGATTCCTCTTTTCCTGTATTCTTACTTCACGTGATCGTTTCGGGGACGGTATGCGCGTCGGGATCGGCTACGACATTCATCAACTGAAGGAAGGACGGCCACTGATTCTGGGCGGCGTTCGCGTTCCGCACACCCATGGATTAGACGGCCATTCGGACGCGGACGTGTTGACGCACGCCGTGTGTGACGCGGTGTTGGGGGCCATGGGAGCAGGCGATTTAGGCCGGCATTACCCCAGCAGCAATCCCGCCTTTTCCAATATGGACAGCCTTGAGATGTTACGAGGCATTCAGGCCAAACTTGCAGAGCGAGCGTTGCGTCTGGTGAGTCTTGATACGGTGGTCGTGGCACAGGCACCGCGGTTGGGGGCGTACGTGGGTGAAATGGGCAAATGTGTCGCCGAAGTCTTGCAGGTTGATCCGTCGCTGGTGAACGTGAAGGTCAAAAGCCATGATTATCTCGGGACGCTTGGAAGAGGGGAGGGGATTGCCGCCCAGGCCGTGTGTCTGCTTGATCGAATGGGGCGGGACTGATGGGGCGTCGTTGCGGGGTCGTTGAATGACGTTCGACGTGATGAAACAGGATCTTCAAGCCGTGTTTGACCGGGACCCTGCCGCCAGAACTACGGTTGAGGTATTCTTGACCTACGCCGGATTCCAGGCTTTGTTGGCGCATCGGGTGGCGCATCGGTTGTGGAAGGTGCGATTGCGACTGTTGGCTCGACTCGTTGCGCAGTCGGCTCGTTGGGTCACGGGGGTGGAGATTCATCCCGGCGCCACAATCGGCCGTGGATTTTTTATTGACCACGGGATGGGCGTGGTGATTGGCGAGACGACGGAGATCGGGGATTACGTCACGCTCTTTCAGGGCGTCACCCTGGGCGGGACGGGGAAGGAAAAAGAAAAACGTCATCCTACGTTGGGGAATCATGTCGTCGTCGGGTCCGGGGCGAAAGTTCTGGGGAACATCAGGATTGGGGATTTCGTGAAAATCGGGGCAAATTCCGTGGTGTTACGGTCGGTGCCGTCCAATTCGACGGTGATCGGCATTCCGGGTCGCGTGATCAAGTCGATCGGTGTTCGCGTCCCGGAAGAGTTTATGGATCACGCGAATATTCCCGACCCGATTGCGGAACGCTTTCAAGCCATGGAACGGGAAATAATCGAACTCCGGAAAAAACTGGAAAACGATGCTCCGCGGAATTCGTGAAACACGTATGCTTGTGGGGAGCACGCAGCTGGGGTTAAACAGTCACAGGAGGGAAGACTCGTGAGTGGAGGTTTCCGAATCACCAAGCGCGTTGAAGACATTCTTGGGTATTACCAAAGTGAAGTGCCGGGCGTTCGGGCTCAGTTGGCCAGATTGTTGTTGAGTGGCCGATTAGGCGGAACCGGCAAACTGGTGATCCTGCCGGTGGATCAAGGATTTGAGCATGGCCCGGCCCGAAGCTTTGCGCCGAATCCTTCGGGCTACAACCCCCTCTATCACTTTGAACTCGGCATTGAGGCCGGATGTAACGCGTATGCCGCGCCGTTGGGCTTTTTAGAAGCCGGTGCGGCCGAATATGCCGGGCAAATTCCTTTAATCCTGAAGTTGAACAACAGCGATTCCCTGTCAAGTGGGGACGATTTTAATCAGGCCGTGACCGGCAGCGTGCAAGACGCCCTTCGCTTAGGGTGTTGTGCGGTGGGATACACCATTTATCCCGGGTCGGCGTACAGCCAGGAGATGTATGAGCATTTGCGAGAGATCGCGTTGGAAGCCAAGTCCGTCGGACTCGTGGTCGTGGTCTGGTCCTATCCGCGTGGGGGCCGATTAACCAAGGCCGGTGAGACGGCCATAGACGTGGTGTGTTACGCGGCTCAGATTGCCGCGCAACTGGGCGCGCACGTCGTCAAGGTCAAAGTGCCCACGGATCACGTTGAACAGGCGGAGGCCAAAAAGGTCTATGAAGGGGAGAATATTCCGATCAAGACCCCGGCCGACAGAATCCGGCACGTCGTCCAAAGCACCTTCGACGGACGGCGGATCGTGATTTTTTCCGGTGGGGCAAAAGGTGCAGACGAGAAAATTTTTGATGAAATCCGGGCGATTCGTGACGGAGGAGGATTCGGGTCAATCATCGGCCGGAATTCCTTCCAACGCTCCAAGCCGGATGCGCTGACGTTTTTAGACGCCTGCATGAAACTGTACGCCGGTGAGGTGGCGTAACCCCTGCCTGCTCACTCGTCGTCAAACGAAGCGGTTCATTGAGCGGAATCGAACGAGCGTGCCGCGTCAGGGGTAGAGTCCTCGGGCCGTGTGTGCTTGCGCAACCTGGTCGATTCCACTCATGAGCGCGGCGATTCGCATCGTGGTGTGGTTCTCCTCCGCAAAGCCGAGCGTCCGATGAAAGGCGGCGGTGATGATGTCGTGCAATCGATCACGGACGTCATCCGCCTTCCAGAAGAAACGTTGCACGTCCTGGACCCACTCGAAATAGGAGACGATCACGCCGCCTGAATTGGCGAGGACGTCGGGAATAATGAAGACGTTCCGATCTTGCAGAATGGCGTCGGCGTCCAGCGTGGTCGGCCCATTTGCGGCTTCCGACAGAATTTTACAGCGAAGGCGTTCGGCGTTGCGGACGGTAATTTGTTCAGAAATCGCGGCGGGAATAAGAACGGTACACTCCAGCGTCAACAGTTCGTCATTGGTCAAGGAATCGCCCACGTTCATGTCCCGGAAGGAGACGCCGTGCCGGTGTCGTTGAATCATCTCGGCAATGGGCAGCCCCTTCGGATTCACGACCCCGCCCGTCACGTCACTGACGCCGATGACGCGAGCCCCGGCCTCAGTGAAGATTTTTGCCGCGTGCGACCCGACGTTTCCGAACCCTTGGACCACCACCGTTGCGTCCTCAAGCGCGAGCCCTTTCTTCCGGAGTGCTTCAAGCGTGACGTAGACCACTCCCTGTCCCGTGGCTTCTTCACGTCCCAAACTGCCTCCGATGGCAAGGGGTTTGCCGGTGACGGTGCCCGGGACGGAAAATCCGACCTGCTGGCTGTAGGTGTCCATCAGCCACGCCATGACTTGTGGGGTGGTGCCGACGTCCGGCGCTGGAACGTCCTTGTCCGGGCCGATCAGCGGAAAGATTTCCGCGGCGTATCGTCGGGTGAGTCGTTCAAGCTCGGCATCGGACAACGTATGAGGATTGACCGTGATGCCGCCCTTTGCCCCGCCATAGGGAAGTCCCGCGAGCGCGGTCTTCCACGTCATCCACATGGCCAGCGCGGCTACTTCTCCGAGGTTGACGTCCTGATGGTAACGAAGGCCGCCCTTTGATGGGCCGCGCGACGAATCATGCTGCACGCGGTATCCCTGGAAGACTCGAACCTGACCATCGTCCATGCGAATGGGCAATCCCACGACCAACGAACGTTGTGGCGTTTTGAGGCGTTCCCGCAAATCGGGATGCAAATTCATGACCTCCGCCGCCTGGTCAAATTGAGCGACGGCGAGCCGATACGTGGGGTGATCGAATTCAGGGATCATGGAAATGACCGTCCGTCCAAGAGTTTCACATTCAACGTGCCGAGTCGGGTGCCATGCCTTCTTTTTTCAATCCTACTCCTTCCGATTCATCATGTCACTCGGCAACCCGGACGGACGGGGAGTGTGCTTCATTGTCCGCCGCTGAGTCGGGATCAGGCGATCAGGCGGGAGGGGGTGAGAGTGACTTTCCTGAACGCGGACGGTACACTTCTGAACGCGAACGGCACACTTCTGAACCCGGACGGCACACTTTCTGTCATTCTGAGCGAAGCGAAGAATCTCAGCAACCTGGAACGTGACTGATGAGCGAGACGGCCAAAGAAAAACGCTTTCTCGACGCGCTGGAATCGCTGTTCACCGGAGCCGAAGTGGAAGGGGAGTCCGGCTTCGTCAATCTGATGCGAATCAAGCGCGCCTATTTCCAATCCATACGCGGAAACCTGATGGAGGCGATTGACGGGCGTGCGGAGAAACAGACCGCCTTCCGCGAGGAACTGTTTGACAAACTCTACACCTTCTTCAGCCGCTACTTCTGCGAAAGCGGGTCGATATACTTCCGCCACCTGCCTGCTTTTGCCAAGACCTACGAGCGCGTCTATGCCGACGGCGAGGACGTGGCCCTGTCGTGGAAAACCCGGATGCTCTACTACGTCAAATCCGACGTCCTGGTGCGCTCCATGCCGGTGGAACTGCGCGACCGGGACAACCCTGAATACGTCAG
This sequence comes from Nitrospirales bacterium, assembly GCA_965212625.1. GTDB lineage: Bacteria > Nitrospirota > Nitrospiria > Nitrospirales > UBA8639 > Bin75. Next base: position 238,839 of record OZ243124.1, read on the forward strand.
GCATTTGTATTTCGACGCCTCCGAGGTTGAGCACAAACGCAACAACGAAAAGCGCGAGTTCACGTTTGAATTTTCCGAAGTGGACAACACCAAGGGCCGGCGCGTCCTGCATCTGAACGTGTTGCACTCCTCCAACGGGAGAACAACCAAACCCGATGCAATCATCAAGCAGGCGCGGAAAGGCGGGATCATCCTGAGCGAAGACGAACTGGAAAAGGCGTTCCGCGTCTTCCGCCGGCAGACGGAAGCCGACTTTTTCATCAACAAGGACGCCCGCGGATTCCTACGCGAACAATTTGATCTCTGGCTCTATCAGTACGTGTTCCAGGAGGAAACCATCTTTGAACAACGGCGGCTCACCCAGTTGCAGGCGCTTCAGCACACGGCCTACGACGTCATCGATTTCATTGCCCAGTTTGAAGATGAATTACGGAGGGTATGGGAAAAGCCCAAGTTCGTGCGTGGAGTTCATTACGTGGTGACGCCGGACAAACTGCCCACCGAACTGCTGAAAAGCATCATTGGACACAAAGGCATCAAGGCGCAGATACAAGAATGGCAGCACCTGGGTATGGTAGAAAAGGGATTCTCTTTCTCCCCCTCTCCCTCTGAGAGAGGCTCCTCTTTTTCTCCCTCTCCCCCTGGGAGAGGGTCAGGGGTGAGGGAAACATGGCAACACCTTCCCCTGGACACCAAATATTTCAAAGATTTGGAATTGGAAATTCTCGACGCCCTCGGCGACTTGAACGAGGCTCTCGACGGCGAACTGGTCCACAGCGAGAACTGGCAAGCGTTGAACACGTTGCAAAAACGCTATAAAGGGAAGGTCAAGTGTATTTATATTGATCCGCCGTACAATACCGGGCTTTCCGAAATCATATACAAGAATTCCAATAAACACTCTACTTGGCTGACTTTGATAGAGAACAGAATAGGCTTTGGAAAGAATTTATTAAGTGAGTCAGGAATACAATGCACGACGATTGATGATTATGAGTTCCATAGACTTCGGGAAGTCATCTCGTCAACCTTCGGTGAAGAAAATATAATTGGTGTGGTTGTAATAAAGAACAATCCATCAGGTAGATCAACGGTAAAGGGGTTTTCTGTAGCGCATGAATACGCAATATTTTCCGCAACATCCGGTGGAAAAATCGGCAGGCTTGAGAGAACCCGAAAACAAATAGACCGCTATTCAGAATCCGATGAACACGGCTATTTTGAGTGGGTAAATTTTAGAAAACATGGAGGCACAAGATCGGAAGCCCCTAAAATGTTTTACCCGATTTTTGTACGCCAAAATACATTACGTCTTCCTGAAATGCACTGGGACGAAGGTTCAAAGGAGTGGAAAGTACATGAAAAACCTGGAGTCGGAGAAGTCGCTATCTATCCGGTTGATGAAAATGGCAAAGAAAGAAGATGGAAGTGGGCAATAGACAGATTGCAGAAGAGTCTTGAAGAAATCTTAATAAAAAATGGAAGGAGTAATGACCCTGCAATTTATATTAAGTCACGCTTAAGCGGAGATGGGGTTTTACCGCTCACTTGGTGGGAAAAGAAAGAATACTCTGCAACTGCTTACGGCACGAATTTTTTGAAGAATATAATGGGTGATTTACGATCGTTTGACTATCCTAAATCCATCTATGCTGTTTGCGATGCCATTAAAGTCTGTGTCTCAGAACGTGGGGGTATTGTTCTTGACTACTTTGCCGGTTCCGGTACTACCGCCCATGCCGTCATTAACTTGAACAGGGAAGACGGCGGCAACCGAAAATATTTGCTCATTGAAATGGGAGACTACTTTCACACCGTCCTGCTTCCCCGCATCAAAAAAGTCATCTATTCCAAAGACTGGAAAGACGGCAAGCCCGTCTCCCGCGAAGGTAGCAGCCACTTCCTCAAATACTACGCCCTCGAACAATACGAAGAAACTTTGAGAAACGCCCGCTACAAAGACGGCGAACAACTCGAAATCGACAGCCTGAAATCCCCCTTTGAACAATACGTGTTCTTCAGCGACGACAAACTCGCCCACGCCGTCAAGCCGTTAAAAAACGGAAAACTCAAAATCAACCTCCACGACCTGTACCGGGATATAGATGTCGCCGAATCCCTCTCCAACGCCCTCGGCAAACCCATCCGCCGCCGCACCGCGAACGACGTCACCTTCACCGACGGCACCGTAGAAAAAACCAACCCCGCCACCATGACCGAGAAAGAAAAACAACACTTCATCTCCCTAATCAAACCTTACCTATGGTGGGGAGAGGGGGGATATTGATGGCCGGGATCGTTGAAAACGTTAACGTTGCCATCTTGCGCCAATGCCGGGAGCAGATGGCCCTGGCTATCGAAGATGTCCATAAAAAAGTTGGTTCTATCGAGGCCATAGAAGCAGGAATAAAATATCCGACGTTCAGACAATTAGAGATTTTGGCGAGGTTATACAACGTGCCGCGGTGGGTTTTTATATCAGAGAAACTTCCCCCCAAATACAGTTTTGCCGAAAACGTGCCGGCGTTTCGTCAATTCTCCGAGCAAACGACGGGAGCGTTTTCCGATTCGAAAGTAAGGGGGCTTGTGACGCAAATAGGGCAGTTACGCGAACTGGTGATCGAATTGCGAGAAGATATGGATGAGCCGATAGAACCTTTTCTCCCTCCTACGCGACAAAATGGATCCATCGGAGAAATTGCCAAAACCATCCGATCATGGTTGGACGTTCAAGGCAATCCAGAATTTCCGGAGTGGAAAAGCAGATTGGAACAGAAGGGGATTTTTGTCTTCATGACCGGTAAGTATCAAGGATGGTCTCATATAGATAGGGAAATATTTCGAGGACTGTCGATGTATTATCCGGTTCTCCCCGTCATTATCATTAACGATTCCGATGCGAAACAAGCGCAATCGTTCACCTTGTTCCATGAGTTGGGACATCTCATCAGACGGGAGCATGCCGTTGACAGCTGGTCTGAGCAAAACAAGGAAACAGAGAAATGGTGTGACCGGTTTGCCGGTGAAGTATTGATGCCGGCCGTTCCTTTTTGGGAGAAGATCGGCCATGACAAGATGGATAACCTCCAATCCGTCAAGAAACTTGCCAGGACGTTCCGTGTCAGTCCTTACGCTTGCTTAGTTCGATTACGGCATCTACAAGTCATCAATCAGGATGACTACTTAAGTTTTGAAGATGATTTAAAGCAAGAATACAAAGATATTCAGATAAAATTGAAAGAAAAGTCTGGAGGTCCATCAAGAGACCGTGTGCGAGAAGTGCTGAATCAATACGGACATATTTATACCAGAACGCTATTTCAGGCATACTCTAACAAGGCAATCAGTCTGCATAAATTGAGCAAGGCATTGAACCTGAAGCATGCTTCTCAGGTGCTGGAATTGGCTGACAGGCTGTGAGTGTGGATTATTGTATCGACGCCAATATTTTTATCACCGCCTGGAACGTGTCTCATCCGATGGATGTATTCCCTGGCCTCTGGCGAAAACTTGCCGTCCATCGAACCGACGTGGTGCTGATAAAACCAATCTACGATCAAATTGATCCTCTATCGCCAGCAGATAAAAACAAGACAGCGCATGAAAAAAAAGATAAATATCCGTTGCGGACCTGGATGATTGACAGCCATTTTACAATTGCCCCTATAGATGAATCAGTGGAAAGGCTTTCTTTGTCTTTAGAGCGAACGTATGAAGTCCGAGATAGATCAAGAGGGGTTGACGAAAACGATATAAAATTAATTGCATACGCAAAGGTGAACGATAAAATCGTTGTTACAACAGAAGAGAAACAGCCGAACGAACCTAAGAAAAAGTACAATTATAAAATCCCGCTGGTATGCGATGAACAGGATGTACAGTGCATAGATTTCGTGGAAATGCTTAGACGCTTGAATATACAGATATGATACCCCCGACTCGAACCCATTGCCTAGTTCCTGGACTACGGCGATTTCCGCTAAATTCCGTGGATTACGAAGATTGAACGTTTTTCACGGCAATGGTGGGGAGAAGCAGAACCATGCTGAACGATGAGGAACTGATACGCCTCATTGAAGGCGGCGAAAGCGACCGGGTGGAATTTACTATTGCCGCGGACGATCGGGATAAGTTGCGGAAGGCGGTTTGTGCGTTTGCAAACGATCTGCCTGGCCACAAGCAGCCGGGTGTTCTCTTTGTTGGGTTGGAAGATGATGGGCGTTGCGCTAATTTGAGCATTGACGATGCCCTGCTGCAGAAACTTGGCGGGCTTCGTCGTGACGGGAAGATTCTTCCGTTCCCCAGCATGGAAGTTGACAAGAGGAATTTGCGAGGTTGCGACGTTGCGGTGGTTCAGGTTGAACCGTCGGATAATCCGCCGGTGAAAATGGATGGCCGTTGCTGGATTCGCACCGGTCCCCAGCGTGCGCATGCCAGCCCCGAGGAAGAACGCCGTCTCACGGAGAAGAGACGATGGGGAAACGTCCCCTACGATATGCAGGGCGTTATCGGGGCTACCGTGGAAGCCGATTTGGATATGCCGAAATTCCAGAACGAATATCTTCCTGCCGCGGTTTCCCCTGAAGTGTTGGCGGAAAACAGGCGCGATGAACGAGATCAGATGAAAGCGTTGCGTCTTGTAACGCGGGATGGCACGCCAACCGTTACGGCAATCCTTATGCTTGGCAAGAACCCGCACGACTGGTTCCCAGGCGCCTACGTTCAGTTTGTGCGTTACGACGGCGATGAAGTGCCGGCACCCGTCCTGGATCAGGCCAAATTGATTGGCACCCTTTCGGACCAGTTGCGAGAAGCGGATCGCCTGTTGAAACGGCATATCTCCACCGCGCTTGATACAGAAGGTGAGAGGCACGTTGAAAAACCTGACTACCCGTTTATTGCGTTACGAGAACTCGTCCGCAACGCGGTGGTTCACAGAAACTACGAAAATTCTCATACGCCCGTGCGGGTGACGTGGTTGAACGGCCATATACAAATCAGCAGCCCCGGCTCCGTCTATGGGGCGGTGACGAAGCAAAACTTCGGAACGCCTGATGCGACGAGCTACCGCAACCCTTCCATTGCCGAGGCCATGAAGAACCAGGGATTCATGGAACGCTTTGGGATGGGCATACCATTGGCACGTCAGGCACTGGCGGAAAACGGCAATCCTCCGCCTGAATTCGACGTTCAGGATACGTTTGTCTTTGCGACCATCAGGAAGTCACGATGAAAACCATCGCGTTCTTCAACAACAAGGGTGGCGTCGGCAAGACTTCGCTCGTCTATCATCTGGCCTGGATGTTTGGGGAACTCGACCACCGCGTCGTCGCGGTGGATTTGGATCCTCAGGCGAATTTGAGCGGGATGTTTCTAGATGAGAACAGGCTTTCGGATCTATGGACGACAAACAAAACAATTGACGGCGATATTGCCCCCCTGTTTGAGGGGACCGGAGACATTGCCGATTGTCCTCATCTTGAAAAAGTGACCGAGAGAATCGGCTTACTGGCAAGCGATCTTGCGCTTTCCAGACGGGAAGACGAACTTTCTGCACAATGGCCGAAATGTCTTGACGGAGACCAACGCGCGTTCCGCGTGATGACGGCCTTTGCGCGTCTGATTGCGCGGGCCGGACAAACGTTTGAAGCAGAACTAGCTCTGGTGGATGTCGGCCCCAACCTGGGTGCCATTAACAGGGCGGCCCTGATTGCCAGCGATTACGTGGTGGTGCCGCTTGCCCCGGATCTGTTTTCCCTGCAAGGGCTGCGCAACGTGGGGCCAACCTTGAAGACGTGGCGAACCGCTTGGAAAGAGCGCGTCAGAAAAAAGCCATCGGACTTCCAGGTTCATCTGCCTGCAGGCGACATGGAACCGCTTGGTTACGTCATCATGCGCCACGCCATCAGACTGGACAGACCCGTCAGAGCTTTCGCGCGCTGGATTGAAAAGATACCCGAGGAATACACGAAATCCGTTATGGAAGAGGAAGACGCGCCTTCCACTCAGAATGATGACGACGGGAACCGGTTGGCACATTTGAAGGATTACCGCTCGCTGATGCCGATGGCACAGGAGGCGAATAAACCCATGTTCATGCTGAAACCTGCCGACGGCGTCATCGGCGCGCATCAAAGCGCGGCACAAAATTGCTACAGAGACTTCCAGAAGTTGGCGCATACGATCCTTGATCGCCTTGGAGTAAAGAAAGACCAGTGATTTTCTCGTGTTGAGCCATGACGCAGCCCATTCTTGAATCCATCGTTCAATCCTTCAACCACGGCGACCTGCCGGAAACCTGGCGTGTCCCGGAGATTGAGCGTTTCTCTTCGCAGAAGACCCTCTACGACTACCAAGTCGATGCGCTGAGAAACGCAGCGCGGGCCCTGTATCTCTACTACGGCAAGGACAACGCCTGGCAACCCGCCGAGATGCCCGAAGCAGGCAGTCGGCGCAAGCAGAACTTCGCCTGCCACCGTTACGGAAACCAAACGGCCGAGTTTTCGATCCGGCGATATGAAAACAACGCCGACCGGAAAAACCTGAAACAAAACCCCGTCTTCAACATCCTCGCTGAATACATGACGCCGCAGGACAACGTCATCCCGTATCACCACCTCATCAACCGCATGTGTTTTTGGATGGCGACCGGCAGCGGCAAGACGTTGGTGATGGTCAAGATCATCGAATACCTGCACCACCTGAAACAACACCGGCACGTTCCGCCTCACAACATCCTCGTGCTCGCGCCGAGCGATCACCTGATTGGCCAGATACGCCGCACGATAGAGGAGTTCAACGCAGGCACGTGGTTGAACGTAGACTTTGTGCCGCTGCGCGGCGGCGAGCGTGAGCGCCAAGGAAGATTGGGCAACGTGGAAACGGTCTATTACCACCGCAGCGACAATATTTCCGACGTGCAGAAAGACGCGCTCACCGACTACCGCCAATACGAGAACGACGGCAGATGGTACGTCCTGCTTGACGAGGCGCACAAGGGCGGCAAGGAGGATTCCAAGCGGCAGGCGTATTACGCGCTGATGGCGCGCAACGGGTTTCTGTTCAATTTCTCCGCGACCTTCACCGATCCGGAAGACGTCGTCACCACCGTCAAGCAATACAATCTGGCAACGTTCATCGGCGACGGGCACGGCAAGAACGTCTACCTGAACGAAGCCGAATACAGGGACTTCAGAAAACGCAGTGAGGAAATCAGTGAGCGTGAAAAAACAACAATCGTGCTGAAATCGCTGATCACGCTCGCCTGCGCGAAAATACGCGCCCTCGCCTTGCGCGAGAAGGCCGGTCACGACGCTCTCTACCATCTGCCGCTGATGCTGACCCTCGTCAACTCGGTGAATACCGACGTTGAGAACGAGCGTAACGATTTATGGGCGTTTTTCTCGACGTTGCGCAACGTTGCCTCCGGCGGCATAGACGAAAAACAGTTCCGGGAAAGCAGAGATGAGTTGTTACGCGATTGGAGACAAGGGGAGTTGTTGTTTGTGGACGCCAACGGAAGCGCTGCCATAGGCGACGAGGCGCTGCTCAAGAACGTGAAAATACCCGACTTGCGCGAGGCAGTGTTCGGAAGCCGCAGGCGAGGCGCATTGCAATTCATACGCAGCAAGGACGACAGAGAATTGGCCTTTCAAATGAAAAACGCCGATGCTCCTTTTGCGCTTATCCGCATCGGCAACACGTCCAAATGGCGCAACGTGCTTCTGGCGGACTTCGAAGAAGTCACCACGTTGCGCGAAAAGCCCTTCTTTGACGCGCTGGGGAAAAGCCCGATTACCATTCTGATGGGTTCGCGCGCGTTCTTTGAAAGCTGGGACTCCACCCGCCCCAACGTGATCAACTTCATCAACATCGGCGGCAGCGACGCGAAGAAGTTCGTCACGCAATCGGTTGGGCGCGGCGTCAGGATCGAACCGCTGGCCAACCACCGGCGTCGCCTCGCCAAATTGATGCCGTCCCTGAACGAAGAGGAAAAACACACGTTGGCGCCGCTGCAAGACCTGGTTGCGCCAGTGGAAACTCTGTCCCTGTTTGCCACCAACCGAAGCGCGGTTTCCCACGTTTTGGAAGGCTTGACGTCGGAGAGAAGCGGCACGTTCGAGAAGTTGGAGAACGTCAAAAAATCCGAAAGACCGGTAATCAACGACCGGCAAATGCCGCTTTTCGTCCCCGAATACAAAGACAAAGAGGCAGAACGCGACGCACCGACGCGGGCGAAATTCGCAGTCAGCGAAGAGACTCTGAACAGGCTGGTGGGCCAGCTTGAGAACACGTCCGACTCGTTGCTTGCGGTCAGGGACAATTTGGCGCCGGAGCAGATACACGACCTGCGCAGGTCAGTTGAACGGCGAGAAAACCTTTCGATCAAGCCGGATAAGGATTACGCCAACCTTTCGTTTTTGCAAACCCGCCTCGTCTCCCATCTTTGTTTCATTGAGAAGACGACCGACGGGGTGCGCAAACTCGATGACAAGGACATCGTGCATTTCCGTGAAATCCGGGCACAGTTGCCTTATGAAGAGCGTGACGATCTACGCGAGAAAATAAAGCAGGTGGCGAAAGGAGGAATTTCGGAGGAAGAACGCCGGTATTTGGCAAGCAAATATGGCGACGGCAGTATCACCAAAGAAACGTTTGAGGAATTAACGAGCGGAAGATCCAACACTTCATTCAGAGGACTGACAATCAAAAACGTCGCCGAGCATTATTACCTGCCGATGATCATCGCTGAACGCGGCAGAGCCGACTTTATCAAGCACGTCGTAAAAGTAGAAAGCGAAGTGAAATTTTTGAACGACCTGGAAATCTGGCTGAAGGACAACCAGCCGGAATGGGACGCCTGGATGTTCAGCAAAATTGACGAGTCTTTGGACGAGATCCACGTCCCGTACTACGACCGCTCCGTGAACGTGTACCGCTGCTTCCTGCCCGATTTTATTTTCTGGATGTGCAGAGGAAATGAGTACCGGATTGTTTTCGCTGACCCCAAAGGCATGGCCTACGCCTCCGTTTATCCCAAGATAGACGGGTACTCCGAGCTCTTTCAGGAAAAGGGGAAATGCCGCGTGTTCCGAACCAGGACAAAGCCGGTGCTGAACGTCAGCGTGGACCTCATGCTTTTCAATCCCAGGACGGATGAACAACCCGCCGAGAAGTACGCCCGCTACTGGCACGACGGCCCGGAGGCGATTTTTGCGTAAGGCAATCAGGAGGAAACACGTGTCCGGTTTTGGTTGTCGTACGTGGCTCCTGCTTGTCGTGGCCCTGCCGTTTGGAGTGAATGAGGCAGGGGTTTCTCGTGTCACGCTGTTGGATCGAGAGCCTTTTTATGCTCCTGCTACCTTGACGATTGTTCCGGGTCAACGGGTGCAGTGGCACAATCAGTCGATGCAGCCTCATACCGTCACCCATGACGGCTGTCGACGAGGGGCGTGTGCTTTTGACTCAGGGCACCTTCATCCTGGTGAGCGTTTTCGCGTGGGAGATTTACCATCAGGGACGTATGCCTATCATTGCGATATCCATCCCTTTATGCGCGGCGTGGTTCAGGTACGGTACCCTGAACGACACGGCGGCGTTACGGAATTGTAGTGCGTGCTTCTCGTGACGGGACGTCCTCTTCGTAGGTCACGTGAAGAAGGTAGAGTCCTTGAGGCGGAGCCGTCGGTCCGGCTGCCCGTCGATCTTTGGCCGCGAGAATGGCGGCCACGTTGTCGGGTGTTCTTTTTCCTCGTCCGATTTCCACGAGGGTGCCCATGAATGCCCGCACCATCTGTTTCAAAAACCGATCAGCCTGAATCGTGAAACGAATCAATCGGCCTTCCTGCACGAGGTCAATCCGTTGAACGTGGCACACCGGATTTTGTGTATCGGTCGGTGAACCTTGAAATGACGTGCAGTCACGTTTCCCCAGCACGTACCGGAAGGTTTCCCGCATGAGACGCACGTCAAGGGGGTTGGCAATCTGCCATGCCCGCAGACGTTCGAGTGCCGGTCGCGTCGGTTGGTTGAGAATCCGGTACTCATACGTTTTTGAACGCGCGTCGTACCGTGCGTGGAATTGATCGGCGGCCACCTCCGCGTCAAGGATACTGACGTCTTTGGGCAGCACGCCGTTTAACGCCCGGATCCATTCATGGGGTGAGAAGGGTGCATCCGAACGGAAACTGACGATTTGCCCGAGTGCGTGAACGCCGGCGTCCGTTCGGCCGGCGGCCACGGTCGAGATTCGACTGTGCGTAATCTGACGGAGGGCGTCTTCGAGTGCCTGCTGGATCGTCGGCCGGTCGGGTTGCCGCTGCCACCCGGCATACGCCGTGCCGTCGTATTCGAGCCGTAACTTGTAGGTGGACATGAAACGTCAGCGTGGATCAAGGCGGGGGGGGCCGTTCCTGACGAGCGCGTGATTTGATGACGTAGGCTTGAATGCCCTGATACATCCCTTCCGCCAACGTTTTTTGAAACGTTTCGTTCCGCAACCGTTCTTCCTCTTTGGGGTTGGACAAAAACCCCAGTTCAGCCAGGATGCTGGGCATGCTTGTGCTTGTAAAACGCAGGACGTAGAACGGTGCTTTTTTCACGCCGTGATCTTTGATGGTGTAATGCTTCTGTAACGTGGGGATCAGTTTGCTCCTTGCGGTCCAGGCGAAGTTGCGGGATTCTTCGATTTCGTGGTCAAGCATTTTTTCGGCAAGGATGGAGTGCCAGGGGGGGGCGTCATCTCCCAGTTTCATGCCGTTTTCGCGGGCGGCTACGGCGAGAGCACGAGGATCACTTTCCTTTCCAAAATGGTAAATCTCTATTCCCCGAATGGATTGTTTCGGATGGGAGTTGACGTGGATGGAAAGAAACAAATCGGCCTTTTTGGCTTTGGCAAAGGCGACGCGATCATCGAGATTACGAAACACGTCCTTCGACCGAGTCAGCAACACCTTGGCGTGAAGCCGTTGTTGAAGAAGGCCGCGCAGACGTTTGGCGATCTGCAAGGTGATCGTTTTTTCCCTGGTGCCTTTTCGTCCGATTGCGCCGGGGTCTTTTCCGCCGTGTCCAGGGTCAATCACCACCGTCACGGTCTTTCGGCTGGGACGGTCCGCGGGTTTGGATTGCGTCACGGGTGTTTCAGGCTTCAGAACCCGTCGTGGGGCCGGAGACGGCATTGTCACCGTGGGGGAGTCTTTTTTAGCGTCACTTGTATAATAGAGGTCCACGGCTACGCGATTCGGTTTTTGGAACGTCGTCAGTCTGTAGGTCCGGATCGCCTCTTTCTTCAGCGTCAGGACGACGGTGCGTGATGGTCCTTGAGAGACGGCAATGGCGCGTGGAAAAGTTTTGCTCTTAAGTACACGTTGAGCTTTTTGACTTAACCGGACGTTGGAAAGCGAAATGGTGACCCGTCTCTGACTCGTGGTTTCTTTGATTCCGACGCGTCCGCTCAAGTCCAGGACGACGCGGGTGTAGGCTTTGTGATCATGATGGCGGACGTCTTCGACGACAACCGAAGGCAATGCTGATTGGGCCACCGCTTCTGACGCGATTTGGCAGAAAACAAGAATGAGGAACGTGCGAACAACGGTCTGCATGAACATCGACGTCGGCTCCATGAAGCTGGCCATAGGATACCAGACTCTTTTTGTTCTGTCATTGACACGCGGGAAGCCGTGGCATAGCCTTTCGCGCACAATGTCTCGGCACGTCATCATTGATGGATATAACCTGCTCGGGGTTCGAGCCGATGCGAAGTCGGAGCAACCGTCCGAGTTTGCTGAGAAGCGGGAAATGCTGATTCGTCGATTGTCAGGCTATAGTCAGGGCAAAGGCTATGCCGTGACCGTGGTGTTTGACGCGTGGCGGGGGCTTCAGAGTCTTGAGCATCGGGAACACCGAACCGGCGTGGAGGTGCTGTATACCAAAAAGGGAGAACGTGCCGATCAGGTGATTCAGCGGTTGGCCAGACGTGATGGTGGGGACTGTGCGGTCGTGTCGTCGGATTTGGAAATCATCCGGACTGCCGAAGCCCACGGTGCCTTCGTGATACGATCGAAAGAATTTCAGAGAAAACTTGAAGATTTTGAAAAAAGGGGCACGGGTTTGAGGAACAACCCACGCGCCTCCTTGAGTCAACGATATGGAAAGACCGAGGATGACGTCACGTTGCCACGCCGTGATAAAAAAGGCAATCCTCGAAAATTGCCGAAATCCATCCGGGTTCGCCAACGCCGGCTTAAGGGATTTTGAATAAACGTTTCGCGTTCTGGGCGGTGGCGTCCGCGATGGACTCGAAGGAGTGAGAACCGGTCAGCGTCCGTGCCAGGGTCTGAGCCACGTGTTGCACGAAGGCGGGTTCATTCCGCGTGCCGCGGCGTGGAACCGGGGTCAGGTAGGGACAATCCGTTTCAACCAGGATACGATCAAGGGGAACGGTTTTGACGATCTCTCGCAGCGTGGTCGCGTTGTTGAACGTGAGGATTCCGGAAAAGGAAAGATAAAAGCCTAAATCCAAGGCGTCCCTTGCGAGCCAGGCATCCCCTGAAAAACAATGAAACACGCCTCCCACGTCCGCGGCCCCTTCTTCACGAAGGATGGTCACCGTGTCTTCTTGGGCCTCACGCGTATGAATGACAAGGGGAAGGCGCAGCTCCCGGGCAAGCTGAATTTGTTCACGAAATCGTTGACGTTGGACTTCACGGGGTGAATGGTCATAATGATAGTCCAACCCGATTTCTCCATAGGCCACGACTTTGGGGCGTTGGGACAACGAACGAAATGCCTCATACCAGTCTTCGACGATTTCCTTGGATTCATGCGGATGAACCCCGATAGCGGCAAACACGGGTGGATACGCTTCGGCCAGGTCGACGGCGGCCCGGCTGGTGGTTACGTCGCAGCCAATCGTGATCAGGGCTTCAACGCCGGCAGCTTGGGCACGCCGAAAGACCTCGTCCCGATCGTGATCGTATCGGGGATCATCCAAATGCACGTGACTGTCGATCAGCATCACGCGTTCCTTTCCGTGGTCAAGTTTTTGAAGAAGACGACTCTATCATTGATCGCGTAAGAAGACCAGCAGGAGTGGCCGGCGAGTGGATTGGGATACCTCTTTGTTTCACGCCGTCAATGGATGGGCCGGTCAATCAACGGCCTTGGATTGGTTGATGGTGCAGTGTTCGAGATCGCACAATTTTCTCGCGGCGGCCGTGGGGTATCTGGCCTATCGCGTGTGGACCGATTGGCGCCAGGGTGTGCTGGCTGCCTCGGTCCTGGGTGCGTTGATCGGTTTAGGCGATTTCGTCGGGGCTCAAATCAAACTCTGGATGGCTCGTCCGCGGCCCTGTCAGGTATTCGGTGGGATCAATGGAGTGGACCAGTGCGGGGGAACGTTCAGTCTGCCTTCTAATCACGCGTTGAATACTGCGACGGCCGCGGCCTTTCTGTGGGTGTTGTTCCCTTCCACGCGATGGGTCGTCGGCGCGTTCATGATCTTGGGCGGCCTGTCCCGCGTGTATCTTGGGGCGCACTATCCAACGGACGTGGTCGCGGGCTGGTCGCTCGGAGGCACGTTGGGGATGACCATCGGCTATTTCGTGCTGAAGATCCCGTGGTATGGGAAAAAGCACACCAACGGATCGTTCTCAGAAGAGTAGGAGATCGGTTTTTGGCGACTTGCCGGCGGATGCCTGTGAAACCGGATCGCCGGATTACCCTGTACGGACCAAACGCAATTCCTCTCCTTCAATGCGGTAAATCAGGATCCAGTCCGGCTCGATGTGAGTCCCACGATAATCCTTAAACTTCCCTCGTAGTGGATGATCGAGATAGCTTGGGGATAATGGCTCCTGCCGGATCAACAAAGTCAGCAAAGTCCTGAGCTTGGCCAAGTCTCTGTTTTGTTTCTCGGCTCTTCTTACGTCGCGTTTGAACTGTGCGGACCGAGTCGAAATCAGCACGTCAGACGCCGAGGTCGCGGAACAGTTCCTCGGCACTGCCGAATCGCTTGCCCTGACCCTCTTCCAATTCCTTCATGGCTTTGACGGTGGCGGCATTCGGGACTTGAACGGTGAATGGCAGCCGTTTCTCATCCGCTACTCTCAGCAACAGGAGGCGAATCGCATCGGATACCGACAGGCCCATGGCTTGAAGCGTTTTCGTCGCTCGTGCTTTGGTGTTGCTATCAATCCGAGCACGTACAACCGTATCGGCACTCATCCGGATGTCCTCCTGATTAACGTTCAGCTACTCACAATTTCATATGCCAATACCATGCTAAAACAAAGAGATAGATAATATCAATACGTGGCACCGCGTGCCCGATGAGGGTTTTACAGTTTCTGCAAGGCGGCGACTCGGTCTTCAATGGGAGGGTGCGTGGAAAAAACTTGCATGAAGCTTCGCGTTTGACCGGAAATTTTCATGGTCGCGAGCGCGTCTTCCGTTTGATACTGATATTGGACTTGATTGACCCACCGATCAATCGATTGCAGGGCTGAGATCATGTGTGCCTTGCCCACCGTATTGGCGGCAAACCGGTCGGCGGAAAATTCCCGGCGTCGTGACCACCAACTGATGGGAATCATCGCGAGGATCGACAGGACAATTTGCAGAAAAAAGTAGACGCCGATGGCCAGCATTTCACTGCGTTCGGCGACGTGTCGATAGACCATCCTGCTGATGAAATAGACGAAGGTATTCATCAATCCGGCGAGCACCGTCGTGGTAAACATGTCGCCGTTATAGACGTGGCCCATCTCATGAGCCAGCACGGCCCGGACTTCGTTTTCGTTCAGATTGTTCAGCAAGCCGGTGGAGACGGCCACCATTGAGTTGTTTTTCGATGGGCCCGTGGCAAAGGCGTTGGGGTCCGGTGAGTCGTAGATCCACACTTCCGGCGTGGAAATCCCCAGTCGGTTGGCAATTTTCTGGACCGTTTCATACACGAGCATTTCGGCGTGAGTGCGAGGCTGGGTGATCCGTTGGCAATCCAGCATGGCTCGCGCCATTTGTTTGGAAAACGCCAAGCTGATAAACGCGCCGCCGAATCCAATGACGAAGGCCCACAAGAGATCCTGATGAACAATCGATCCGCGAAGATCGATTCCAAAGGCGGGGAGGACCACTTCCGACAGAATCGTGAAGGTGATGGATAAAGTGATAAAGATCAGAATATTGGACAACAGCAGCAAGCCGATACCTTTCAGCTTTTTCATGGGTTCCTCCTCTCTAACGTCGCGTGCAACGGAACGCGTGCGTGACGGCGTTTCTCGGTACCATCTACATTTCGAACGATTTGTTCTATAATACTATCATCTTTTGTTGAGTCAAGACGAGGATGAGAACCCTTCGTGAAATTCGTCCGTGGGTGGTCGGGCTGACCCGTTGCATGGCCTTGATTGTGTTGTCAGACGCGTTGCCCGTGTACGCCGGCAACGACAATGTCGTTCTTGAGCCGGATGCAGACGGGGTGCAGCGGGCAACCATCGTTCTGGATAGTTATTCCTTTACGCCCGGTTCTCTCAGGATTCAGGCGGGCTTGCCGGTTGAACTCCATCTTGAAAACCAGAGTTTTCTCACCCCCCATAATTTCATCATTGATGCGCCGAGCGTGGACCGGCCCGTGAACGTGAACGTCAGTGCCGGGGAGAGCGCCGACGTTCAGTTGTTGCTGAGCACCCCGGGCACCTACACGTTTTATTGCGACAAACAGTTGCTGTTTTTCCCCAGCCATCGTGAAGAGGGGATGGAAGGCCGGATCGAGGTTCTGCCGGAAAGAAGATGATGCCGTCGGAACGTCTTGAACAATATTTATTGCAGGACCTTTTACGGCAAGTCTCGCGCTCGTTTTATCTGACGTTGTCCGTCTTGCCCCGTGCCGTGGTGAAGCAAGTGGGTTTGGCCTATCTGTTCGCACGCGCCGCGGATACGATTGCGGATACGGGGCAGGTGGGTCGAAACGACAGAATAACGCTTCTGCACGAACTCAAGCGTCAATTTATTCGTGACCGTCCGGATTGGGATGAGATCGGCGCGATTCAGGCCATCGCCCCGCGACAAAATCATCACGGTGAACGGACGTTGCTGGAGCACCTTGCGTCCTGTTTTCAGATGTATCAAGGCTTGACGGCCGATGATCGAGCGGCAATCCGCCGCGTGTTGCCGATTCTCATCAGCGGCATGAAAATGGATTTGGATCGGTTCCCGGGAGGGTCGGAATCACGGGTCACCGCGCTTTCTTCCATGGAAGAGCTGGATGAATACATTTATAAAGTTGCGGGTTGCGTCGGTGAATTCTGGACGGATCTGACGTGGGATCATCTGCCGCGTCTACGCCGGAGTTGGGACCGTGACGCCAAACGGCGGATAGGCGTGCAATTCGGCAAAGGCTTGCAACTCACCAATATTTTGAAGGATATTCCCGGAGACCTCCGGCGTGGGCGATGTTACGTCCCGTTGGAATTCTTAGAGCCGGCGGGATTACAACCCGGAGATTTGCTGAATAAGGGGACCATGACGAAATTCAGACCCGTTCTTCATCAGTTGGTGGGAATCACCCTGGCGCATCTGGATCAAGGCTGGGTCTATACCACGTCCATCCCAGGTCTCGAAGTCCGCCTGCGCTTAGCCTGTATGTGGCCGATTCTGATTGCCCTGAAAACTCTGCGCCTGCTCACGACGTGCGACAACGTTTTAGATCCCGCTCATCCGTTGAAAATTTCCCGCGGTGAAGTCTATCGCATCATTGCGACGACGACGATGACCGGCGCCGGGCGGTTCACCGGCGCGGCGTATTGGGGGCACGTCCGAAAGGCGATGGGGTGAACCGTTATTCGGCCCGTGGGCCGATGAGTTTTTCACCTTTTCGAAAGACGGCATAAATGGCTTGCGTCGGGCACGCATCCAGGCACACCCGGCACGTTTCCATGCACCGTGATTCGTCAAACTTGTAGGGAGGGGTGGATAACCAGGCCCCGGTGGGACATACGGGGATACACACCGCGTTATGGGTGCAACGATCAGGATGACGAACCAAATGATCCCGCGTCACCATCATGGGTTGTACTCCTTCAAAGAGCCCTCCTGAAAACATATCCAACATGTGTTCAGGGCGTCGCATGTTCAGAATCTAAGAATCCCACTCCTTCACGAGTGAACGAATTCGGTCCTGTAACTCTGGAATCCGTTCCAGATTATTATGGATTGCCCCCACGATGTTTTCCATTCTCGCCGTTTGGGTTGCGCGGTCGTCCCGTTGGGCCAGGACGTCATACTTGGCATAGGCGTCGGGATACAGGGGTTCGAGTCGAGCGCGAGCCGTTGTGACGCCGTCCCGGAGTTGTTTCGGCTCAGGTGCCAGAGGCGGCACAACGGCAAACGTGCCGTTCGTGAGCGTGAGCACCGTTCCCGCGTCCCGTTCGATGGGGGTGACGGACGCCACCGTCTGACCGACCATTTCGTCCCAGGAGTGAAGTAACCCGGGAAACTGCTTGAGGAAGGCGACCTTCTCTTGATTCGCTTTCCATTTGGCGTCATTCGCTGACACGTATTCCCCCGAAAGGCTTGGACGTCACGATGAGAACGTCGGCATCGTCTCCATCGCGTGCCCGTGCAAGATTATGAGGAAACGGCCGTGGCACGGGATTCGAGTTTGATCGGAGGCGCGTCATGGCCCGGCATCAGCAGGCGTTCCACCAGTTCACCCTTGACCACGTGTCGTTGCATGATTTCGGTCACGTCGGCTTCAGTGCCCACCCAATACCAGACCCCTTCCGGATAAATGACGACGCTCGGGCCATATTCGCAATGATCCAGACATCCCGCCTTGTTGGCGCGAACCACGCCGTGGACCCCGAGCCGCTGAACTTCCTTTTTGAAGAAGGCGTGAAGTTCCACGGATCGATTGTCCGCGCAACATCCCCGGGGGTCTCCTTTAGGGCGTTGGTTGATGCAGATAAAGATATGATGTTTGAATCCACTCACGTTTCCGTCTCCTTCCTCCCTCTCTCCTTGAAGGAGAGGGCCGGGGTAAGGGGGATGGTCCGGCTCTCCACGTGTCAAAAGCAGCGGACTTCTCCCCCAAGTCTCCCCAAAAATCAAAATCGTGCTATGATACAAGAGGGTTCTTTCCGGTGTCCAGTTTTTCCGGGCAGAGGCTCATGATTGAGGAAGCCGTGAAACGGGCCACAAACCGCCACGTGTGCCTTGACCAACGCGACGCTACCCTTTATAGTCCGCGTGGCCAATATGGGGAAAGACGTGGCTCTTCAGGAGAATCCCGGATTAGCCCGAGGAGTCAACGTTCGCAGAGGGGCAATCACCTACCCGGCGGTCGCGGAGGCACACGGACTCTCGTGTGAGCCCCTGGTCCGAACGGAGTCAAGAAACGTCATGGTGTCGGGGCGTAGCGCAGACCGGTAGCGCACCGCGTTCGGGACGCGGGGGTCGGAGGTTCAAATCCTCTCGCCCCGACCAGCATTTCTGCATGAATCGGCCGCACGTGCCTTCAATGATTCACGACCTCTCTTGTCCGGTCCGTCGCGTGCGTCACGACGGACTTCCGGACGAAACCTGATCGCATGGATTTCTGGTTGGTGACGGGCGGTGGAATACTGGCCGGAGGGCTGGTATTGCTCTGGTGGCGTTTCCGCGTGCTGTCTCACAAGCTCGAAACGTTCACGCGCCAGCAGTATTACGGTCTGAGCGAATTTCGAGAAACCACCCGCCGGCAGACTGAATCGATCGAGTGCCTGCGATTACAACTCGCCCAGGTGGCAGGGGGACGGGAACCCGACCAGATACTGATTCAAACGGGACGGCTGTATCACCAAGTGAGTGCCGAGGAAGCACGGAAGATGATCGAACCCGAATCTTCCGAGGCGTCATCACCTCTTGTGGTCGTTGACGTTCGAACGCAACGGGAGTTTGCAAAAAGTCATATCCCGGGAGCCGGAAATCTCCCGCTTGAACAATTGGAAACCCGTTTCCAAAACGAAATACCCAGAGACGCTGACAGAATTCTCGTGTATTGCGGGCAAGGCGAACGAAGCCGGCTGGCGTGCGACTTTTTGAGCCGCCAGGGATACGTGAATCTCATGACCATGCATGACGGGTTTCAAAACTGGATGGGGCCCGTTCGCGGCACGGGAAACGTTGAATTGATCCACATTCAATCCAAAGCCCAGCGAGTCACATAATATTGCCGTCACCCGATATTGTCATTCTGAGCTTGCCCTGATCCTCGAAGGGCGAAGCGAAGAATCTCAAATGAGAGCAGCATGGCTGAACCGTATACGATTCTGAACGTCATGGGACCCTATCGTGAGCCGAGAGAATCGGCGTTGTCCTTTGATTATTCCGTCCAGCGTCCCAATTGGCCGACCCCGCAGGGCATCCGCGTGAAGATCGGTCTGGAAGCGGAATTGGACGCGTTGAAGACGAACGTCATGCAGCTGTCAGGCGGGACCGCCGGTCAGCAACTGCGCGTGAATCAAATACTCGGACGGGCGATTGGCGACCGTAAGCTGGAAATCGCCAATGAAGAAAACTTCTTTAGCGAGCGTCGGGACGTGATGATTGACACCTTTACGGAAACGTTGGCCTACCTCTTCCCTCGCCTGGAATCCTGGATGCACCAGGAACGAGACAGGCTTCGGCAAGACATTAAAGAAACGGTCGGTTTGTAGCTTTCCCTCTCCCCTTCCTCCTCCCTCTCCCTCCGGGAGAGGGCCGGGGTGAGGGGAAGACATGCCCGCTCTCGACTCTCTGTCCCACGCCCCCGGCGTCATGCCCGTGCTGCCCGTGCAAACGAAAAGCGAGATTCTTCACTTCGTTCAGAATGACGGAGAAGAGGAGAAGGGCAGATCTGAACCGGTGTTCAGGCGGTGGTTTTTGGCGAGGCCCCCGTGGTTGAGGGGGTTGAGTTTGGGGGTGATGAGGGTGACGAGGATGGTGGTTGAGCGGTTGTGCCGGATTCACTCTTTGCGGACGGGCTCTCTGCTTTTTCCCCACTTTTGGCACCATCTTTTTCACTCTTTTCGCTTCCTTCACTGGGTTTGGCCTGGCTGGGATCTTTCAGTTTGTCGGAGTAGTCCGTCACGTACCAGCCCGTGCCTTTGAACATGATGCCCGGAACAGAGATGAGCTTTCGCACGCTGTTCCCGCATTGACCGCACGTCTCAACGGGAGGATCGGAAAATTTTTGTCGGACTTCGAATTGATGACGACAGGTTTCACATTCATATTCGTAGATCGGCACGGATATCCTCCTTGTTCTTGGGCGCGATGAGACCGCGCTCTACTGACTCACGTGTGTTCTGCCGAAGTTAAGCCTTTGTGAGCGTTACGAGAGATTCTGAACGGCCGTCTTGAGTTTTGTGAGGCCGCGTTGGATGGTGTCGATCGTCGGGGTATAGGTCAACCGGAGATGGTTGACGCTGCCGAAGGGTTCGCCGGAGACGCACGCGAGACGTGCGTCGGTTAATAGATAGTCGGCCAGGTCCGTTGCCGAGGTAATCGTGCCGTTGGCGTGGCGTTTGCCGAACAGGCCCGATACGTTGGGAAACACGTAAAAGGCCCCTGCCGGGGTCGGACAGGTCAGTCCAGGGACGGCGTTGAGTCCGTCAACGATGAGGCGGCGCTTCGGCGTGAGGTCGTTGCGCAGCTCGGTGAAAAATTGTGTGCCGCCGCGGAGTGCGGCCACCGCGGCCTTTTGTGAAATTGACGTTGGATTCGAGGTGCTCTGGCTTTGAACGTTGGCCATGGCGGCAATTAACGCGTGCGGTCCCGCTGCGTAGCCGATCCGCCACCCGGTCATGGCAAAGGCTTTGGACACTCCATTCACGACGAGCGTCCGGCCGGCCATCTCCGGGACCGCGGTCACGATGCTCAGGCACGCCGCGTCTTCATAGACCAGTTGTTCGTAGATTTCGTCGGATACTACCAGCACGTCATGACGCGTGGCCACGTCGGCTACGGCTTCAAGCGTCTTCCGGTCGTACACGGCGCCGGTTGGATTGGATGGGCCGTTGAGGATGAGGGCCTTGGTGCGAGGGGTGATACAGGCTTCTAATCGTTGAGGGTCAATGGCGTACCCATCGGCTTCCCTGGTTTCAAGTATCACCGGTTGTCCTTCGGCCAGGCGGACGATATCGGGGTAGGACACCCAATACGGGGCAGGATGATGACTTCATCTCCGGGATTGACCAGGGCTTGGGCCAGATTGTAGAGGGTGTGCTTGGCTCCGCAGGAAACCAGAATTTGAGACGGTTCGTATTGAATGCCCTGGTCGCGTGACAGTTTGTCACAAATGGCCCGTTTGAGTTCATCGGTGCCTGATGCCGGCGTGTATTTGGTAAACCCGGCTGCGATGGCCGAGTGGGCGGCCTCTTTCACGAAGTCGGGGGTATCAAAGGCCGGTTCTCCCGCGGAAAAATCAATGACGTCAATGCCCTGCGCCGCCATGGTTTTCGCGGTCGTCGAGACTTTCAGCGTGGGAGAAGGGACAATGCGCGTGGTGCGGTCGGCGAGTTTCATAGTGTTTGATGTCCATAGTGTTTGCGGAGATGAGCCGCCACTTCCGGGATGAGAAAGGCGTCCAACGCTCCGCCGAATAAAGCCAGTTCTTTGACGATGCTGGACGTGAGATACGAATATTCTTCGCTCGGCATCAGAAAGACCGTTTCCAGCCGATCATCCAGCTTTCGGTTGAGTAAGGCCATTTGGAACTCGTGTTCAAAGTCGGAGACCGCCCGGAGTCCTCGAATGATGGCCTGGGCCCCGCGTTGTCGGACGTATTCGACCAAGAGGCCGTCGAACGATTCGACCGTCACGTCGGGGACGTTGCCGGTGGCGATGTGGGCCAGTTTGACTCGATCCGCAAGGGGGAGGAGCGGTTCTTTCCGTGGATTGGGTGCCACGGCCAGGATCAACCGGTCGAAGATCCGAAGACTGCGATTGACAATGTCCGTGTGCCCACGGGTAATGGGGTCGAAGGTGCCCGGATAGACGGCTATTCGCATACGACGTCAGCCTCGGGTCTGCGTTGATAAAAGGTCAACGTGGTGTCGCCGTATCGTGCCTGGCGCGTTTGTGCGAGTGATCCGACGCGGGTCGGGACCGGGCGCCTGGTCCCATGTTCGAGAATGGCTCGGCCGTCGGGTGCGAGTGTGCCGCTCACGCTGAGGCGTTCCAGTAATTGCGTCAGGTCGGTGCGTTGGTACGGTGGGTCGGCAACCACGATATCAAACGCCAGGGGTTGATTCCACGCCGGACGCGCGGTGAAGAAGGTCTCTACGTCTCGCGTGAGGACGACGCACTGCCGGGTATATCCACACCGTTCGATATTTTCACGAAGGAGCCCCGCGGTCTTGGCGTGATTTTCCACGAACACCACGCGTCTGGCCCCTCGACTCAATGATTCAATGCCTAATGCCCCGGTTCCGGCGTAGAGGTCAAGGACCCGTGCTCCCGCGACGTGAGGGGACAGGATCGAGAACAGGGCTTCTCGGACGCGGGCGGAGGTCGGACGACAGTCCCATCCTTGCGGGTTCTTGAGGTGACGACCTTTTTGTGTGCCGGCTACCACGCGCATGGTTGCATCCATCTGAACGGACAACAGTAGCACACCGATTTTTTTAGCGGCAAGACGTCTCGTCCTCTTTGACAGGGTAGAGGTGGTGGTCTACATTTCGGGCATTTGTCCGATCTGCAGATTTCCAACGTTCGGACGCGAAAGGAGTTGATGGGTCAACCTTCTTCAAAAGGCATTGCGCAGTGGCCGGCAGGTGAACGGCCACGGGAGCGGTTGTTGACGAAAGGGGCCGAGTCGCTGACGGATGGCCAACTGTTGGCCATTGTGCTTCGGGTAGGGACGCATGACAAGTCGGCGGTCGACGTGGGCGTGGATCTTCTGGCTCATCTGGGAGGCTTGCAAGGGTTGGCAAATCGAAGCGGGGAGGAACTCTGCACGGTGCCGGGCATCGGACCAGCTAAAGCCGCCCAAATCAAGGCGGCCGTTGAACTGGGGAAGCGCGTGTTGTCCGCTCCGCTGACGGAAGGGACGGTCATTAGTCACAGCCAAACGGTGTTTGATCATTACTATCCGCATTTGCGGGACCTCCGAAAGGAGGTCTTCAAGGTGATTCTGCTCGATACCAAACACGCGGTGATTCAGGAACGCACGATCTCCGAAGGGACGTTGAACAGCAGTCTGGTGCATCCGCGGGAGGTGTTCAACGAAGCCATCCGTGCGTCGGCCGCGGCCATGATCGTGCTGCACAACCATCCGAGCGGCGATCCGAAGCCGAGCCGG
Organism: Nitrospirales bacterium; assembly: GCA_965212625.1. Classification (GTDB taxonomy): domain Bacteria; phylum Nitrospirota; class Nitrospiria; order Nitrospirales; family UBA8639; genus Bin75. Next base: position 262,156 of record OZ243124.1, read on the forward strand.
GAGGATCGGGTGTTAACGACGCGGTTGCAGGAAGCCGGTGAGATTCTGGGCGTGCAGGTGCTTGACCACGTCATCATCGGAGACGGACGCTACGTCTCTTTTGCCGATGAAGGGTGGATGTCCCCCACGTCTGCTTCTCGGCGATAAGAGACGAGCACGTCCTCATCCGTGCCGGGAAGAAAGCGTACTGGTCGGCACTCGTGCGTCGCGTTGTGATCGGTCTTCGTGGTACCACGACGCTTCGGCTTTGTCCTGGTTTGGCTTGACGTGCTATAATGGATGCCCTGACTCCGAGTCAGGTCAATCCATTCGTCAGGGAGCGGACAGCCGTTGATGAACGTCAGCATCAGTCAAGAAGAGGTTGAGCACGTGGCGGAATTGGCCAAGCTTCAACTGACCCGGGAAGAATCAGCGCAGTTCACTCTTCAACTGAGCCGTATTTTGAAGTACGTGGAAGAGTTGAACGCGGTTGATACGACCGGCGTTCGTCCGACGACGTCCGTCGTGGCAGGCGAGGCCGGGGCGTTACGGGACGATGAGGTCCGACCGTCGCTCTCTCAGGAACGAGCGTTGCGCAACGCGCCTGAGGCGGTTGATGGATTTTTTCACGTCCCCCACGTGATTCGTGATCGCTAGACAATCGAGGACGCGCCTATGTTGCGGCACATGTTGCGGGCTAAAATTCACAGGGCGGTCGTGACGGATGCCTGCCTGAAATACGAGGGCAGCCTGACGGTTGATGAAGATTTGTTGGACGCCGCGGGCATTTTACCCTATGAACTGGTCATGGTTTCGAATTTGAACAACGGTGAGCGGTTTACCACCTACGCGATCAACGGCAAGCGCGGGTCCGGCGAGGTCGTGCTCAATGGGCCCACCGCCCGAAAAGGGGTGGCGGGGGATCAGATCATTATTTTTTGTTATGAGTATTACAAGGATGACGAGGCCAAGCGTCATTGTCCGACGATCATTCAGGTGGACGAACGCAATCGGATCATCAATGGCTCGTAATCGCCCGGGGGATTCAGGTCATCCGTTCCGCTTGTGATTCTTCCCACGGACGTCGGCCCTTTCCGTCTTCTTCGCATGTCACTCGTTAAGTGGACGCTGAAAGAGCTTCAGGATCGATTTACGCGAGGCGACGTCAGCGCCACGGAGATCGTCCGCTCCTACTTTCTTCGAATCAGCGTGGTGGAATCCAAGGTCAACGCCTACGTTACGGTGAATGGGAAAGAGTCGCTGTTGTCTGCGGCCAGGACGCTGGATGAAACGATGGGAACGTGGCGGAAAACCATGCCGATGATGGCCATGCCCATTGCGGTCAAAGATAATATTTGCACGGAAGGTCTGCCGACGACCTGTGGGTCGCGTATGCTCAGGGGCTTTACCCCGCCGTATGACGCCACGGCGGTGGAGGCGCTGCGGGCCCATCAATGTTTTGTTATCGGGAAAACCAACCTGGATGAATTCGGGATGGGTTCCTCAACGGAACATTCGGCGTTTGGGCCGAGTCGCAATCCCTGGAAATTGGCTTGTGTGCCGGGTGGATCAAGCGGCGGGTCCGCGGCGGCCGTGGCGGCCGATGAATGCGTCGCGGCTCTGGGGACGGATACCGGCGGCTCGATTCGTCAACCCGCGGCGTGCTGCGGGGTCGTCGGCTTGAAACCGACGTATGGCCGGGTATCCCGCTATGGGCTGATTGCGTTTGCCTCCTCGCTGGATCAGATCGGGCCGATTACCAAAGACGTGATGGACGCCGCGTTGATGTTGAACGTGATTGCCGGCCATGATCCGCGGGATTCGACTTCCGCCAACGGGCCGGTGCCTGATTTTACCCGGGGCTTGAAGAAGAAAGACGTGAAAAAACTGAAAATCGGCGTCCCCGCTGAATTTTTCGGTGAAGGCGTTGATCAGGAAGTGCATGATGCCGTGGGTCAAGCGGTCGCGGTGCTTGAAGAATTGGGTGGAACCGTGCAGGAGGCGTCTCTGCCGCACACCGGGGTGGCGGTGGCGACCTATTATCTGGTGGCGACCGCGGAGGCGAGTTCGAATCTAGCCAGATATGACGGCGTGAAATATGGATTCCGCGCAAAAGAACGTCATGATCTTCTGGAGACGTACCGGGTGACTCGGCAGGAAGGATTCGGGCCTGAGGTCAAACGCCGGATCATGCTCGGCACGTACGCCTTGAGCAGCGGGTATTATGACGCCTATTATGCCAAGGCGCAGGCCGTGCGGACGCTTATTCGACGAGATTTTGAACGGGTTTTTGAGGACGTGGACGTGCTTGTCACTCCGGTGACGCCCACCACGGCGTTTCAACTCGGTGAAAAAATCGAAGATCCGCTCCACATGTATCTCTCGGATCTCTTTACCCTGTCCGCGAGTCTCGCCGGTCTCCCGGCGATTTCGGTGCCGTGTGGGTTCAGTCGTGAAGGGTTGCCGATCGGGATGCAACTCATGGGACGGCCATTTGAAGAAGAGGTCATTCTTCGGACGGCCAGAGCGTATGAACTGGCAACAACGTGGCGTCAGAAACGACCACGTATTCGATAAGGAAGGTGTTGCATGATTGAGTTTTCCGTCGTTGTCATTGCCGTTGCCTTTGTGGTGTTGGTGGGATCCGTCGTGTCGATCTTGATTCAGATCAGAAGGACCGTGTCCCAATCCGAGCATCTGCTGTCGCAGATGAACGACGCGTTGCCGGGAATTCTGAAGGAGGTCAGACAGACGAATAAAAACATCCAGGCCATCTCCATGCAGGCGAGGGAAGGGGTGGAGCGGGCTTCCGTGTTGATGAAGGCCATCGGCGACGTGGGACAGACGGTGACGCAAGTCCACGGGGTGGTGAGGCAGAGAGGCTTGGCCGTTGCGTCAAACCTGGTACGCGTGTTGCTGGGGATGCGGGCCGCGGCCACCACGATTAAAGATCGGGTTCAAAAAGAAGGAGGGCAGATGAATGGGAAACAATAGTTCCGGCACCTCGGCCGGCGGCGTGCTGGTCGCTTTTTTGAGTGGGATAGCATTGGGGGCCGCGACGGCCTTTTTATTGGCTCCCCAAACGGGCAGGGAATCGCGGGAAACGATCTCTCGCATCGCGCGACGGGCGAGCGATGACCTGCGAGATCTTTCGGACAAAGCGACGGATACGTGGGATGAGGTCGTGACCAAAGGCCGCGAGTTTCTGGATGACGCCGGATCCATCGTCAAGGACGCGGTGGACGCGGGTCGGGAGGCCATGCACCAGGATCGTCCCTCGTCCGCCGAACGATCCAATTTGCCGTCGTGACGTTTGAACCGGTTATCGGGATAGAAGTTCACGCCCAACTCCGTACACGGTCGAAAATGTTTTGCGGCTGTGCGACGACGTTCGGATTGCCTCCCAACTCGCAGACCTGTCCGGTGTGTCTGGGGTTACCCGGGGCCCTGCCCGTCGTCAATGCCCGTGCAGTGGAAATGGCCGTGCGGACGGGATTGGCGTTGAACTGTACCGTGCGTTCGACCAACCAGTTCGCGCGGAAAAATTATTTCTATCCGGATTTGCCGAAAGGGTATCAGATTTCTCAATACGATCGGCCCATTTGTGAGCACGGCTGGATTGCGCTCTCCCTGAACGGCACGACCAAAACGGTGGGCATTCGACGGGCGCACTTGGAAGAAGACGCCGGGAAAAACCTTCACGCAAATCAGCGCACCGGCAGTTTCGTTGATCTCAACCGCGCCGGCACGCCGTTGTTGGAAATCGTGACCGAGCCGGACGTGCATTCGGCGGCGGAAGCCGTCGCGTATCTGAAGTCCTTGCGGGACGTCCTGATGTATCTTGACGTCTGCGACGGCAACATGGAGCAGGGCAGCTTTCGATGTGAACCCAACGTGTCGTTGCGGCCCGTGGGGGCCGACGCCTTGGGTACCAAGGTGGAACTCAAAAACATTAACTCGTTCAAGTTTGCCAAAGACGCCGTCGAGTATGAAATTGCCCGGCAGACCAACGTCCTGAATGAGGGCGGAACGATTCATCAGGAAACTCGATCGTGGGACGTCACCCGTGGGCAAACCGTGGTCATGCGCAGCAAGGAAGACGCGCATGATTATCGCTATTTTCCCGACCCTGATTTGCTCCCCGTTTCCCTTGACGACGCGTGGATTGACGCCTTGCGGTCTACGATTCAGGAATTGCCCCAGGATCGGTCTCGGCGCTTGACGAACGACTACGGGTTGCCGGACTACGACGCCGGCGTGCTGACCGGCTCTCGCGCGCTGGCCGACTATTTTGAAGCCTGCGTGGCGCTGTTTGCCGAACCCAAGATGATCAGCAATTTTGTGATGAGTGAATTATTGCGGGAACTCAATCAATCGGGCACGCCCGTGGAGTCCTCTCCCGTGTCGCCTGAACGGTTGGTGGAATTACTGAAGCTGGTGCATGACGGCACCATCAGCTTGAACGTCGCCAAGGAGCTGTTCCCTGAACTCTACGCCGGCGATCAATCGGCCACCCGGCTGGTAGAAGCCAAGGGCCTTCGACAACTGTCCGATGAAACTGAGTTGCAGGCCTTGGTTGATGACGTGATTGAAAAACATCCGGCACAAGTCGAACAATATCAGGGCGGCAAAGAAGGCGTCCTCGGCTTCTTCGTCGGACAAGTGATGAAAGCGTCCAAAGGAAAGGCCAATCCGCAAAAAGTCAACGTCTTGCTCAAAATGCGACTCTCGCACTAAGGTCCGAACGGAACAATCGACCTGGGACCTTGTTCACGCGAAGTCCAAGATCATACGGAATGCCGTTCATCTTCTCTTGGTGCATTCCATAGCATCAAACGGGACGTACAACTTCGCGGTGTCATCTTTCTGTATGACCACGGGGACTCTTGTGGACTCCATGGATGCCGGCATCAAACGTGAACGGATGTCGTTTGTTGCCAAGCGGATGGTCGGACATCGGGTGCGGTATCACGAGATGGTCGCGTGAGATGACGCTTGATGCCTTTTCCGCGTTTATTCGATCACACTATGAGTTGGTCGAAACTCATCACGCCACCGCCATTCTTGAGAACGATTTTCCTGATGAGTGGAAGGATCTGGTGAACGTGTTGACCGCGTTTCGGCTGCGCCGAAGCGATATCACGAAAAGCGGAGGTCGCAAGAGCCCCGTCGCTCATGCGTTGGATTCGCAATTCTACGCGAGAGAATGGGAAGAAAAGAGTTTTGACACGAAGGTGTTGGTGGACCAAGCCGAATATAACTCCCCAACGCATAAGGTTGATTGTTACAAGAACAAGGTCGCGGTCGAAGTTGAATGGAACAATAAAGACCCATTCTATGATCGAGACCTCAATAATTTTCGCTTACTCTTTGAGTTGCGAACGATGAGTGTGGGCGTACTGATTACGCGAGCGGATGAACTTCAACGCGTTTTTGATGACCTTGGTCGAGGTGCTTCTTTTGGAGCGTCAACAACCCACATGGGAAAACTGCTGCCACGGCTTGAAGGAGGGGGTGGGTGTCCGATTTTGGCCGTAGGCATCAAGCGAGATCTTTATGTCGAAGATTAATGGGTTTTGGTTTGATCACCCCACGACGTTTTCAACGATTGTCGCTGACCCGCCGTGGCGGTTTGCCAACCGAACGGGAAAGATGGCTCCTGAACATCGGCGCCTGCGTCGATATCAGACCATGAGTATCGAAGCGATTTGTGCCCTTCCCGTTCAGCACGTCGCCAACGCCTCGTGTCATCTTTACCTCTGGTGCCCCAATGCCTTGCTTCCTTGGGGGCTCCGAGTCCTTGAAACGTGGGGATTTGACTATAAAGGAAACGTGGTGTGGTACAAAGTCCGAAAAGACGGCGGCCCGGACGGTCGCGGTGTGGGGTTTTACTTTCGGAACGTTACGGAACTGCTCTTGTTTGGCGTCCGTGGTCGTCTTCGCACGTTAGACCCGGGACGTCGTCAAGTGAATTTGATTGCCTCCCGCAAGCGGGAGCATTCCCGTAAACCTGATGAAGCCTACGACGTAATTGAATCCTGTAGTCCTGGTCCCTATCTCGAGATGTTTGCCCGTGAGCCTCGACCGGGCTGGGTGCAATGGGGGGACGAAGTGGGACGGACGATCCCCAATTATTTTCGGAGGGCGTCACGCTCGTCCGGGGAGAAAGGCGGCGTCCGTGAGTGACCGTACCCACGATCGTTCCAACGACGTTCCTCATTGGCAAGCAAGTTGAATGGAACGTGCCGGTCTAAGGAGTGCGTGGCAGGATGAGTGGAACGCAGACTGTTTTGTTGTCACCACGCGACACCCCACGGGTTGAGAGTCAGAATCAACCCGTTCTTGCGTGTGAAGACAACCTTGTCTTCATGCGGCAGTTTTCCGATGAAGCGGTCCACCTCGTCGTGACGTCGCCACCGTATAATCTGGGAAAACACTATGAGAACACGACGTCAATTGATGCGTACATCGAAACACAAGAGCGCGTCGTCGCCGAATGTGTGCGACTCCTGCACCGGCGAGGCTCATTGTGTTGGCAAGTCGGGAATTACGTTGAGCGTGGTGAGGTCGTGCCGTTGGACGCGATGCTGTACCCCGTGTTTCGTGCGCACGGTCTCAAACTCCGCAATCGGATTATCTGGCAGTTCGGACACGGGTTGCACTGTACTAAACGTCTGTCCGGACGGTATGAAACCATTAACTGGTGGACCAAGAGCGATCAGTATACGTGGAACCTTGATGCGATTCGGGTGCCGGCGAAGTACCCGGGAAAGCGGTATTTCAAGGGACCGAACGTCGGCAAGTTGTCAGGGAACCCTAAGGGGAAGAATCCCAGTGACGTGTGGGACTTCCCGAACGTGAAGCACAACCACCCGGAGAAGACGATTCACCCGTGCCAGTTTCCCGTCGAACTGGTTGAGCGGCTTGTGCTCGCCATGACGGACGTCGGGGACGTCGTGCTTGATCCGTACATGGGGGTTGGTTCGTCAATCATTGCCGCGTTGATGCACGACCGGATGGCTTACGGGTGCGACGTTGTTCCTGAATACGTGGACGTGGCTCGTCAACGAGTCCGTGAATTCCGTGCCGGTGCGTTGCGGACACGTCCAATGGGGAAACCCATCTATGATCCGAATCAGTCGAACGGCGGTGAAAGAGAACGGTGAATGAGTAAGATTCAGGACGTCAAAGGCAGAAGTATTCTTGATTCTCGCGGCACGCCGACCGTTGAGGTGGACGTTCATCTGACGAGCGGTGCGTGGGGACGGGCCGCGGTGCCGTCGGGCGCTTCGACCGGGACACGCGAGGCACTCGAATTGCGAGACAATGACCCCAAGCAGTGGATGGGCAAAGGCGTGAGTCAGGCCATTCAGAGTATTACGAAAACCTTGGCCCCTGAACTCCGGGGAATGAACGCGTTGGATCAACCGTTGATCGATTCCACGATGCTGGCGTTGGATGGAACCCCGACAAAAGCTCGCTTGGGCGCGAACGCCGTGTTGGGGGTCTCGCTTGCCGTGGCCCGAGCCGCGGCGGCGGAAACACGTCAACCGTTGTATCGCTACGTCGGAGAGGGCAAGGGCCGCGAATTACCCGTGCCGATGATGAACATCATCAACGGAGGGGCCCACGCGGACAACGGCTTGGATCTGCAGGAGTTCATGATTATGCCCGTGGGGGCAGCGCGGTTTTGCGACGGGGTCCGCATGGGCGCGGAGGTGTTTCACCACCTGAAGGCGGTGTTGAAAGCCAAGGGGCTGAGCACGGCCGTGGGGGATGAAGGTGGATTTGCACCGGCGCTTGCGTCGAATGAAGACGCGTTGGCGGTGATTGGTGAGGCCGTGCAACGGGCGGGGTATCAACTCGGTCGGGAGATCGCGTTGGCACTGGACGCGGCAGCGAGTGAATTGTATCACGACGAGCAGTACGTGCTGAGGGCGGAACGGGCCGACGGCCGGACTTCCGCGGACATGATTGATTTTTACGAAGGGTTGACCGAACGCTACCCCATTGCGTCGATTGAAGACGGGTTGTCTGAAGACGACTGGCAGGGGTGGAAACTGCTCACCGGACGATTAGGAGATCGGGTGCAGTTGGTGGGTGATGATTTGTTCGTGACCAACGTGAAGTATGTGTCGAAGGGCATTCAAGAACGGGCGGCCACGGCTGTTCTGATTAAAGTCAATCAGATCGGCACGTTGACGGAAACGCTCGAAACGGTCGAACTTGCGAAGCGTTCGGGGTTCGGCGTGGTGATTTCCCATCGCTCCGGAGAAACCGAAGATACGACGATTGCCGATCTTGCCGTGGCCGTGAACGCCGGGCAGATCAAAACGGGTTCGCTGTCGCGAACGGATCGGGTGGCCAAATATAATCAGCTCCTCAGAATTGAAGAAGAATTGGGCGACGCAGCCGTCTATCGGGGGAGAGACGTTCTTCACACGCGAATGTCGTCACCGTCTTCTTGAACGCGCTGCCGCTCTCGTTGAATCCACGCTCTTACGCGAACGGTGTTTTTCTCTTGTGCGTGGCTGCTTCTCGTGGCACCATGGGCGTTCGGCGTTCTGAACGTCGTCGGAGGTTCTTCGCGTGATTCGTCCAAACCGCAGACGGCCGGCCGTTCAACCGGGAACGTGGTTGATTCCGCGTTCCGGCCTCTCTTCCCTCGGCTTGCTTATTGGCATCGGGTTGTTAATGGTGTGGATGTTGGAGGTCACGGGCGTGCGGCAGTATATCCAGATGACGCAGGAACTTGAAAAGACACGTGAAGACATTCTCGCGTTGGAGGAGGCGAATACCGCGCTTCGAGAGCAAATTCATCTCGTGGAGTCCGATCTCTTTACTCTTGAGAAGTTGAGCCGGGAGCGTTTGGGGTACGTAAAGGAAGGAGAGGTGGTGTATCAATTCGTGGATTCCCCGTAACCAACGCCGGACAACGGCGTCCGCGGCCTTTCGGCACGGCAACCAGGGTGACCGGTTGATGGCGTGCGGGATACTGCGAGAAAACGGGAGGGACAACGTCATGGAAGTCTAGTCATGAAAATCGGTCGGCCTCCGCGCTTTTCTTGGTCTTCCCTTCCGTTCAGCATTGGGTGCGTGATGAAATTCGGCACAGTCACGATCGTGGGACGTTCCAACGTAGGGAAATCCACCCTCGTGAACGCGTTGGTCAATCAAAAGATTGCCATTGTCTCTGATACGCCGCAAACCACGCGTTCGCGCATCTTGGGCGTGGCGCACGTTCCGCAGGGTCAACTGGCCGTGCTGGATACGCCCGGGGTCCACAAACCCCGGCATCGGCTCAATCGACGGATGGTGCGAGCCGCGTGGGAGACGATCGAGGATGCCGACGTGGCGGCGATCATGGTTGACGGACGACGGTTCCCTGGTACTGGGGATCGGGTGGTGATCGATCACGTTTTCTCATTGACTGAGGAACCCAATGGGTTCCCCGTTTTTTTGATCCTGAATAAAATCGATATCCTGAATAAAATACAACTCTTGCCGGTGATCGAAGCGTATCGTGCCTTGGGGACGTGGACGGAGATTGTGCCGTTGTCGGCCAAGACCCGCTTGAACGTGGATCGACTGACGTCGCTGATTTTCGAGCACGTTGATGAACGGGAAGACGTCTTTGATGAAGCGTTCGTCACGGATCAGCCGTGGCGACGGCTGGTTGCGGAGATCATACGGGAAAAAGTCATTGAATCGACGAAAGCCGAACTTCCCTACGCCGTGGCGGTGAAGGTGGAAGACTTTCAAGAAAACGGCCGGTTCACCGGAATCGCCGCCGATATTTACGTGGAGAAACCGGGACAGAAAGCGATCGTGATCGGGAGAGCAGGGAGCCGCTTGAAAGAGATCGGGACCGCGTCCCGTTTGGAATTGGAGGGCACCCTGGAGCGTCGAGTGTTTTTAGATCTGCACGTGAAGGTCAAAGAAGCGTGGCGAGACGACGACCGGTTGCTGGTCGAATTCGGATATTAAGGTGTTCATGGAAACAACCAAAGTCATTGCACCGGACGTCTCGGAGTCTCCAAAGGGTGAACCGACGTCCACGTCTACGGATACGCGGAGCAAGTTGGACCTGGTGCGACTCTCAGTGCGTCGGCTCTTGAAGCGCGGGGCCATTTCGAACGTCATGAATTTGATTGCCCGGTTGCATCCGGCCGACGTTGCGCGCGTGATTATGCACTTGGACACGCCGCAGGAACGACGGACGGTGTTTGAGCTGATCAAAGACGTGGCGGAGCAAGGGCAGGTGGTCAGTGAGTTGAGTAACGAGATGATTCTGGAAATCCTCGAAGATCGCAACGCCGACGATCTGGCTTGGATGTTGCGAACCGTGCCGGCGGACGACGCCGCCTATATTTTAGGCGTGCTGCCTGAGGAGACGGCGCAGAATATTTTACCGCTCATGAAGGCCGAGGACTCCCAGGAGGTGGCCAATCTCATGGCCTACCCCAAGGGAACGGCCGGGAGCATCATGACCACGGAATTCTTTTCTCTGCCTGAGGACACCAGTGCTCGAGAAGCTATTCAGCTGCTGCAACAGGCGACGAAGGCCGAGACCGTCTTTTATATCTATCCGACGGATCGCGACGGTCGGCTCACCGGCGTCGTGTCGTTACGTGAATTATTGGTCATCGCACCGACGGCTCCCCTCAACAGTATCCTCACCCGCGACGTGATCAGCGTGACGGTGGACACGGACCAAAAGGAAGTCGCGCACCAGGTTGCGAATTACAATCTCCTGGCCATTCCCGTCGTTGACGGCGATCATCGGCTGGTCGGGATTATTACCGTGGACGACGTGGTGGACGTCATTCGAGATGAAGACACGAAAGACATGTTAAAGATGGCGGGGGCGGCTGAAGAAGACGCTCAGATGCATACGAGCAGCCTTCAGGCCGCTGGGTTGCGCTTTCCATGGTTGTTTACCAATTTGGTCGGCAGTCTGGTGTCGGGATTCATTCTGTGGTGGTTCCGGTTTACGATTCAAGAGGTGGTGGCCATTGTGACCTTTATCCCCGTGATCGCGGCGATGGGTGGGAATTTAGGATTACAATCATCCACGTTGATCATTCGCGGGCTTGCCACCGGGCGCGTCGAGCCGAGTGACGTTTGGAAAGTCGTGTTTCGAGAATTGCGCGTTGGCTCGCTCTTGGGGCTGCTCTGCGGGACGTTGCTCTTTTTGGCCGGCTGGTTGTGGCAGGGCAGCGGGTATCTGGGATTGGTCGTCGGTGGCGCCTTGCTGCTGACGTTTGTCATTTCGGCGAGTCTGGCTACCGTGACGCCGTTGCTTTTGAAGAAATGTCACGTTGATCCGGCCGTGGCAGCCGGACCGTTTATCACCACGGCCATGGACATCACCGGCGTCAGCATCTACCTTGGATTCGCCACCGCGATGCTGGAGTTTTTGCACTAGGCACGTTCCCCGCGTGGGACGTGTCCCCGATTCCTGACGTCGGGGACGGGTCTCTTCGCTCAGAGGATCACGCCGTGCTCGTCCCTTCGTCAGGGGAGGCAAGGAGAGAAAGAGAGGCAGGCCAGTTCAAGGTTCCGGTGATCGTCGTATGGCTCTTGTGACCACGGACGCAATCGTGCTCAAAAGTACGCGATGGGGAGAAGCCGACCGCATCGTGACGTTTTTGACCCTTCGACTTGGCAAGATACGGGGGATCGCACGAGGCGCACGCAGGATGAAAAGCCGGTTCGGGGGAACGCTTGAACTGTTTTCATCCGTCAAGCTCACGCTCTTTGATAAACGACACGACGGCTTGGCTTCGGTGAGTCAAGTCGATATCAGCGAACCCTTTGCCTTCTTACGAGGCAACATTGAACGCATTTCAGCCGCTTCTTGCATGGTGGCGTTAGTCGATGGGGTGACCGCGGATCGTGATCCCAGTCCCTCGATTTTTCATAGGCTGCTGGATGGGTTGAGGTCGTTGGGTCAGACGGATGATCCTGAATTCCTCGCGGTGGTCTTTCAGATTCAGGCGTTGGGACACGCAGGGTTTCGACCGCAGCTGGATCACTGTGCAGGCTGTGGTCGGAACGTTGGCGTGACCGCACCCAAGTTTTCCCCGTGGGCCGGCGGGTTGATCTGTGGGTCGTGTGAGCAAAATAGTTGGGACGAGAGTTTGTCGATTTCTCCGGGCGGCATCGCGTTTCTCAAACAGGCACGTCGTATGTCTTTTTCCCTGGCAAGGCGGCTGAAGGCCACGGGCCAAGTCAGGAGTGAGTTGGAAGACGTGATCGATACCTACGCCAGAACCGTGGTCGGCAAACGGCTGCCGGCGAAAAACTTTTTGGCGGCCGAACCCGTCTCGTCCGAATACGGAATAATCAGTCACAACGCCGCGAGCAAAACGAAATGAGTACGGACGCCGTTCACCCCACGGATATGAAGTGGCTTGACAAGGGCGTGTTCGGCATCGAGTGGAGCGATAACCATCACGGCGTCTATCCGATTCGTTCTCTGCGGTTACAGTGCCCGTGTGCGGCCTGTACGGATGAATGGACCGGAGAGCGAAAGGTGAAAGCCGACGACGTTCCGATGTTCATCATGCTGAAAGACATCGAACCGGTCGGGCATTACGCCTTACGCCTGATCTGGAGCGACGGCCATGACACTGGACTGTATACCTTTACGAGGCTTCGTCAAATGTGCCAATGCCGCACCTGCCAACCGGACCACAACCCGGAAGCCGAAAAATCCCTTCGTTCAAGGCGATTACTCTAATCCTTCCCTTCCCTTTACCGGGGGAAGGCCAGAAGAGGCGTGGGCAGGCCAGCAAGCCTGTCATTCCCGGAGTGCCCTTCTGTCATTCCCGCCGGTTGTAAGCGGGAATCCAGAGCGGGAAGGCCAGAAGGGGGGGCAGGAATCCATGCAAGGCTCTCTTGCTGTCATTCCCGACATCGTTTATCGGGAATCCAGCATAACGGGCATCGTGGTGCAACCCCGTGCGTTTCCGCTCTGTGCGGTGTCGAGGCGGGCGACGGGGTCTTCCATAACGAGAATCCGGGGCCGCCCCGCTCTTCCATGGATTCCCGCTAAAAACCTGCGGGAATGACAGAAGGAGGGGCGGGAGAGGCCAGAGGGGGGGCGGGAGAGGCCAGAGGGGGCATGGCTGAGGGGGGGCGGGAAGGCTAGAGGGGGGCGGGAAGGCCAGCGTGGGCTTGAAGACGATCGTCCTACAACAAGAACGAAAATACAAGGCTCTCTTGCTGTCATTCCCGACATCTTTTATCGGGAATCCAGGATTTTTGCCTTTTCCGCCGTCGGCATTTCACTTTTTCGAGCGTGGGCTGAGGGTTTGGGCTTCGTAGCGGGCGAACAGGTGCTTGGCGTCAGGGTGAAGGGTCAAGGCGTTGCTTTGGGCAATGTCGCGGGTGCGGAAGAAGGGAACAAGTTTTCCAGAAGGATCAAGATAGGCGGCGCGCAGGGGAACGGACCGATTGCGATGGTGGACCAGCCGGCAGGGAGTCGAACGAATCAAGTTGATCCAGGCCGCGACTTCCTCGGGGTTGCCGATGGAGGCGGAGAGCAGGAGGAGCCGCGATTGAGCAGGACAAAAAATAATCGTTTCTTCCCAGACCACCCCGCGTTCCGGGTCAGCGAGAAATTGCGATTCATCCAGAATCACCAAGCCTAACGTATCCAACCGCATGTCAATCTCGCCGCTCGCCGCGTCATAGAGTAAGTTGCGCAGGATCTCGGTGGTCATAATCAGAATGGGCGCGTGCGGATTATCTCGCCGGTCGCCGGTGAGAATGCCGACGTTCTCCGATCCGAAAAGATGGGCGAACTCGGTCAATTTGGTGTTGGACAAGGCTTTCAAGGGAGAAGTGTAGATCACGGTCCGGTCGGTGCCGATGGCTCGTCGCATGGCTTCCACGGCCACGTAGGTTTTGCCGCTGCCCGTGGGAACGCTGACGATCACGTCACCCCTCGTCAAGTGTTCAATGGCTTCGCGCTGCCACTCGTCGGGAGTGAACGGCACGGGGGAGGGCGTGCCAATGCCCTCAAAAAGTTCTTCGTTGGAGACGGCCGGTTCCTGGATTGCGTCGTGGTGACGCCGGCGCCGGGACGTCTGCGATGCCGGGGCGGGTGGCGGCGGTTTTTCGGGTTGGGACGCGGATGGGATGTGAGCGGGCGCGGACAACGTGGCCGCCATCTCGACGCCGATTTCGGTGCGTTGCTCAGGGGAAAGATTCAGAAGACTCTGAACGAGCCGCGCCTTTCCCATTCGGAAATGTCGAGAGACTCGCCCCTTGGCCAGATTGTGCAGAAGTCGGCCCGGCAGGTCGGTGAGTCGTCGTTCGAGTTCATTCTTCGTCATCGTGAATGACGTTCCCCCTTTCCCGTCCGCGTGCCACCCACGGGCCGGCCTCTCATGGTAATTCTTCCAGGACGTCGCGTCGCATCAGTTCCATGGCACGGGACGCAACGTTGGCCAGCCCCGGATGGGTGGCGCGTAATCCGTGGAGCTGCGAGAGATATTCCAACGTTCGGGCCAGGAGTCGATACACGTTCCCTTCTGCCATGGTGGTCAAACGAATGAGGTCGCTCCACGGCAGGGTGGGTTGGGCAATCCATGCTTCCGTCACGGCGGCAACGTCTGACCGCAGCAACGGCGGTTCTTCATGGGCCGATAACGCTTGCGCCACTTTCCGAACCCGTCCGAGGACGGAGGCCAGGGCCGAACTGCGCCGCGGAAACGATCCGGGCCGGTCATCGTCGTGCGCGATGCTCGCCAAGACGCCGGCCAGTAAGGCGGGGTCGATTCCTTCAAACGCGCTCATCCTGATCAATTCGGTTATCAGCAATGAATGATCGATGCGAATCAATCGTGCCCATTCGCCGTCGGACGTCAACTGACGCGTGGGCGTGAGATAGCCGAACTGCTGCAACACGTCCACGTGCTGCTGGAAACGATGCCAGAGTTCCGTGCGCAAGGTGTGAATGCTTTTGGTTAATCGATGACGTTCCTGACTCACCTTGAGAGCCTGCGGATGATCCGTTCGACAGGCCCGACGGGACGGACAGGTGGGACAGGGAAACGCGTCGCTGAGCACGTCGGTCAGCATCGGGTGTTCCATGAGATCCTGATCGACGCGGACGGGCAGACGTCGCAAACGGGTGGGAAGCGCGTCTAACGCGTCAATGGCGTGCTCAAGGCTCTGGGACGTACACCAGGGAAACCGTCGGGTCTCCGTCACGTCAATGACTCGGTCCACGACCGCGGTGACCGAGCCCGCGGGATATTCCATGACGCGCCCCCGGCTTCGAACGACGGTCAACATGGCGTGGGCTTGGCTGCGACTGCGATATTGGCGCAGCACGACGGCTCGATCTTTGGACAGTTCGACGACGCGGCCGGGCGTGAGGAAGGCCAGGGTCGCCGAGAGTTCAGGCGATTCCATGGGGAGGGTGACGCGCCGGCGTGAACGGCGTTTTCCGGCAAGGTCGAATGCCTGCCATTGCGTAATCCAATCGGTGCATTCCCGCTGACCATAGTCTTCCAACTGCGCGGTCACCGCATCCAATCTGGTTTCGAAGACTTCGGCGCGCTGATTGAGTTGAAACTGTGCGAAGCTCTTTTCCAGGACGGGCTGAACGTGGTCAATGGCATGGGCTTTCAAGAGGTTCAACACCATGGCGTAGGAAATGACGAACTGACTGTCGATGGGTTCCGGGCTGCCGGTTAATCCCTTGGCAAGGTGCTGAACGTCGATATACGGCGACGGCGTGACCACCACGAAGCCCACGCGATCTTTGCCCCGTCTCCCCCCACGTCCCGCGAGTTGTTGAATTTCGCTGACGGTCAAGTCCGTGAAGTCTCTGGCCTTCCGTACACTCGATTGGGTAATGACGACGGTGCGGGCTGGAAAGTCCACGCCGGCGGCTAAGGTGGTCGTGGCGAAGACGGCATCGAGACAGCCCTTGCGCATGAGTTCTTCAACGGCAATTTTCCAGGACGGGAGGTGACCGGCGTGATGGGCGGCGACGCCGTAGTGCTGCACCGTGGGAATCAGGGGATGGTCGGTGATACTGGGATAGTTCGCGATGACCGTTTGAAGCACCTGCGTGATGGCCGTGGACCGCTTGGCCGGAATCGGGACGTGGCGACGTTTGAAGCCGTCAATGGCCTCATCGCACGCGCGTCGAGAGGTCAAGAAGATAATGGCCGGAGTCAGACGTTGGTGACGCAGGACGTGAACGAGATCGACTGGATGGATGGCAGGCGGCATGAAGCACAACAGTATAACGATATGTTACCGAAAGCACAAAGGCGTCAAGACGTGAAGGCTTTTGACATTGTTGCAGCGTGTAGGATATTTTCGCCGGACTGAACAGCCACAATCAGGAGGAGGCAAGATGCAATCTCTCAACACGAAGGAAAAACGTCGCGTCGCGTGGACGCGTGCCGGCGTCGTCGCCTTGGCGTCCGTGCTGGCAAGTCAGCCGGTCATGGCTCAGACCAGCCTCATCTTCTTCGGCGACAGCCTGACGGATTCCGGCAATCTATACGAGAGGACCAGAGCGGTCCTGCCGCCCAGTCCGCCGTATGCCCAGGGCCGATTTTCCAACGGCCCAACGTATGCGGAGACCTTACCCGACTTGCTCGGTGTACCTGAGTCGAACGTCGTTAACTTTGCCTTCGCCGGCGCGGAGTCCGGGAGGACGAACTCACATCCGCTTTTGGGTCAGTTGTTTACCTCGCTCAACGTTGGGGCACTTCATCAGGTCGACCTGGCGGTCGCGCGTTCCGCGGTCGGTCCGAACTCGCTTGCCGTCTACTTCATCGGAGGCAACGACTATCAGAACCGGGCGCGCAGCACCGATCCTCAAACGCTGGTGACGACGGTCATCGGCAACATCCACGGCGGCATCAGCACGCTGGCGCGGGCCGGTCAGAAGAATTTTGTGGTTCTCAACCTGCCGAACATGGGCGACACGCCCGCGGCCCGATTTCTTGGTGCGCGTGACGCTTTCGGTCAGTTGGCCGCGGCGCACAATACGGCGCTTGCGCAAGCGGTCAATGGGCTTGAGTCAAGGCTTGGCGTCGATATCACGCTGGTTGCCCTTGACGACCTGTTCGACGACGTGGTGGCCAACCCCGGGCTGTACGGGCTGTCCGACGTGACGAAACCCTGTTTTTTCAATCCGGGTCAGACGCCCCCACCCGGAACGGCCCGTGATTGTTCAACCGCTGAGGCGACGGATTCCGGATTGTTCTACGATGATATCCACCCGACCGCGCACGTTCATCGCATCAACGCCGAATACGTGGCTGCGTATCTGGGCATGAAGGCCGCCGCCGGCGCCGACGTGGCGTCACGCTCGATGCTTGCAACCCTCTCATTGCGTTCGCAGCAGCGTCTGGTGCAGTCGCGTCTGCTGTCCATGCGTTTTGGCCGCCCCATGGGCAGAGAAGCCCAGGAAGAAAAAATGGGGGAGTATACGCTGTACCTCGTGGGGGATTACGGGTCCGGCGATCGGGACGGTCAAGCAACCCGTCGTGGTTTCGACTACGCCGTCAGTACCGGGATGCTGGGCATGGACCGGCGGCTCGGTCAACTGGTTGCGGTCGGGGCCGCGGTCGGGTATTCCAATGCTGACCAGTCGCTGGATCGCGGACGCGGCGATGCCGACCTCGAAAGCTATTTCGCCACGGTCTACGGAACCTTCGGCGTGGGGGGGGGGGGGGGGGGGTAGGGCCTTATGCAGACGTGGGACTGGGTTATTCCTCCGACAACTTTGATTTCTCACGTCCGACGTACTTCTCGCCACGTCCCACCGCGTCGGCCGACGTTGACGGATATACGTGGTTCGGCCTGTTGAACGGCGGCTATGACTTCAAAGTGGGCAACGCCGTGTTCGGTCCGATGATTGGCGGGCGTATCTCTCAATCCCGTCTCGATCCCTACACGGAAGACGCCGGGCCGGTGGCGATCTCGGTCCGCAAAGCGACCATCGACGGCGTAGTGGGCTACGTCGGCGGCCACGTGACGGGGCGTTTCGAATCCGGTGACGTCCGGATCATGCCGAACGTGCGGGTCACGGTCGAGAAGGATTTCGCCGACGAGCAGAAGGTCACGGGCACGCTCGGGTCCGGTCAAATCATTTCCGGTGACGCCGGTGACGACGAGACCGCGGTCTTGATCGGCGGGGGACTCGAATTCGGCGCCAGTGACCATCTGACCGCTCAAATCACGGGAGAGGCGACTCTCGGACGAGACGACGGGAAGGACTACGGTATCCAAGGCCGTCTGATCTTCAGCTTTTAGAAGCGGTCTCCTTCTCCGTCATCACGTCGTGTCTCCATCATTTCTCAAGACCAATCTCGCCGATCAGACCGGTCAGAACGCCGGACACGTTGTCCGAGTCGCGAACACGGGCCGCCGATTTGTCTACACGAACCGATGCTGCCGGCTGAGACGCCGCTGGTAATCGTGACGATGGCGGCGATACATTTCCCAGGAATCGTCTTCGCCGGAATTTTCCCGCCCCGTTGATGAATGGCACGAACGTGGATCGCGCAGGGAGAAGACGAACGACCCTCATGCCGGTTTTTGTTCTCCTGTGTGCGGTGGGGTTCTGCTCTTTTGTCAGTTATAACCTGGTGCGAGTACCGGTATTGGCGCCGTTTGCGGAAACCTTGGGCGCGGGACCGGTGGCAGTGGGATGGATTGTCGCGGCCTCGACCCTCACGGGCGTGTTTTTGAAACTGCCGATGGGCGCGCTGTCGGATATCGTGAGCCGTCGACGACTGCTGGGAGTCGGGGTCTTGGCTTTTGCCCTGCCGCCGTTTGTCTATCCGTTCGTCACTAATCTCGAAACGCTGACCGCGTTGCGTGTCGTGCATGGGTTGGCCACGGCCGTCTTTACTCCGTTGGTTCTGGCCATGATCGCGGCCATGTATCCGCAAGGCCGAGGAACGGCCTTGGGCTGGTATACCGCGGCCGCACAAGGCGGGACCCTGTCCGGTCCGATGCTGGGCGGATGGATCGTGGATGCGGCCGGCTATGATCAGACGTTCCTGACGGCCGGAGGATTCGGGTTGGCGGCCCTCACGTGTTACGTGGCCTTGTGCCGGTACGATCCTGATCCGGTGGTCCCGGTGACGCAGACTCCACGCGTGCTCATGGCAAATCTCTGGAAAGGCTTGTCCGTCGTGTTACGGCACGTGCAGATGGTGGCGACGAGTGGCGCGGAGGCCGCGAAGATGGTGGCCAACGGCACCCTCATGGCGTTTTTGCCGTTGTATGCTCTTTCAATCGGGCTGAGTCTGGCAGAAAGCGGAGTGCTCTTCGGCATCCAGGGGATCACGTCGCTTCTTGCCAAACCGGTGATGGGGCGGGTATCGGATCGAGTCGGGCGACGGCCTCTGATTACCCTGGGCCTCATCATCTGTGGAGTCGCGATGATGACCGTTCCTCATGCTGCACACTTGGGGTGGCTGCTCTGTTGCGCGGCGGGGTTCGGGTTCGGAGAAGCCGTGGTGACCTCATCGTCCGCCGCCTTGATCGCGGATTTGGCCGACGCCGCCAACGTCGGAGCAGGCATGGGATTGCGCGGCACCATCATGGACGTGGGGCACGCCGGCGGGCCGATCCTGGCGGGTGTGCTCGTGGCGTCGATCAGTTATACTGGAGCCTTCACCAGTATTGGGGGGCTCCAGTTTATTGCGGCGCTGGGGTTCTGGACGTTGACCGGTCAACGGTCCATCGTCCGGACCGCGTCATCGTAGACGGTGAGAAAGGATACCCAGGCATGGAAGAAAGTATGACAACGGGCGACGTGGTCATCGGCCTGGTGGCCGGGGTCGGCGTCGTGGTGCTGGTGGTCGTGTTCGCGTGGGTCGTGCGCATGGTGTTTTTCGAAGGCGACAAAGAGAACAAAGATGTTTAGCGGTATCGTCGAAGAAATGGGCGTGGTGACGTCCTGTGAACATGGGCGGGCGGGGACACGTCTTTCGATCGAGGCTTCATCGATTCTCCGCGATCTGAAACCGGGTGAAAGCGTGAGCGTGTCCGGCGCGTGCTTGACTGCCGTTGAGATTGGGACGGCGGCCTTCTCCGTTGACGTGTCAACGGAAACGCTGCGCGTGACGACCTTGGGTGCGTTGACGGTGGGGGCGGCGGTGAATCTGGAACGGGCCATGACGTTGCACGATCGGATCGGCGGACATCTTGTGACCGGTCACGTTGACGGGACGGGTATTGTGCGGGAGTACACGCAAAACGGCCGGACGGCGTGGCTGACGTGCGACGTGCCGGCCCCCATTTTGCGTTACTGCGTTCAAAAAGGAGCCATCACCATCGATGGCGTGAGTCTGACCATCAATACGGTATCGGAACGCGGCGTGTCCGTGGCGATTGTTCCGCATACGGCCAACGTGACGACGTTAGGGGGCAAACAGCCGGGTGACTCCGTGAATCTGGAATCGGATTTGATTGGCAAATACGTTGAGCGGTTGCTCCAACGCAACGGGACGCTCCCGGAACCACGGACGTGACAAAACCTTCCGTTCCCGTCCGCGTCCTGTTGTTTGCCACGTTTGTCGCCGTTGTGATCCCATTAGGATTGTGGCTGATCGTTCAATTTTATGAATGGATCTGCGCAACCTGGATCACTTGCGAACCCATGGGGAAGAAGCCCTGAAAATTTGCCTCCCTCTCCCCCTTGTGGGAGAGTGCCGGGGTGAGGGGTCTCCCAGGACGTTCCAACTACCACTGCCACCCCACCCGAACCGATACGCCATGCGCGGGTTCCTGCCCGGGCTGCTCCGCCCGTTCGCCCTCAAGGGTCACGGCCAGTGAAGAACTCAACGCCAGGCGGCTCCCCAGCCGGTAGCGGGAGGAGCCTGGGCCGGCCAGGGCCAGGCCGCCATATGGGGTGAGGAACCCGCGCTCGTCCGCCAGGGCCAGGCCGTAACCCACGTCTACCGCCAGCCTGTGCGGCCGCCACCCCGCGGCGGGCATGGTGGCGTTGCCCGCGACCTGCGGTATGCCCGCCGCGTTGCCCCAGAGTTGATCCACCCCGCTGGCTGTCTGCCCCCATACCGGGGCTACCGTCAGATACGCCCCCTGGCCCGCCACTCCCGGATCCATCCGCACATTCACACTCGCTCCCCAGTCCTCAAACGCCCCGTCCTTGTGGGCCAGCAGATACCGACCCTGGGCCTCAACGCTCAGGCCTAAATCCGTCCGCGTGTAGGCCACGCCCCCGCCGAGTTCTGCGCCCAGGCCCTGCTCTGCGGTGCCGCTGTCATACCGGCCGCCCAGCTGCATGTACGGCGATAGCCGGGATACCGAGGAGACTTCCACCGCGGTCCGGCCTTCCATCAGCAGCCGCATCCGCTGCGCGTGCCCCCGCGCAACCGGCAGATTCGTCTTACCCTTGGACTGCACCGTCGTCAGGAACGCATCCGTCTTTGCGGCCAGATCGATCCCCTGCCACGTGGTCAGGGCCTGCCGCCCGCCCACGGCTACCAGCCACGAGTTCAGCCCCGTCGTATGCATCCGGGGGGCTCTCGCCGCCTTCAGGTCGATCTTGCCCCAGCCCACGCCCAGCAGACTCCAGAGTCCCAGCCCGGGACGCGGTTGCCAATGCGCATACGGCAGCATGCTCGTCAGTTCCACGTCCACCGCGGCCTTGGTGGCGCCGATGCGTTCGTAGCTTACGTCGCCCGTGCTGTGCGACACGGCCAGGCCCAGCAGCACCGTGGATTGAGGCCGGTAGTCCACGCCGATGTAGCCGCTGTAGAGGGTGCCGTCCATCTTGAAATCGTCCTCGGGCTGGCCGGAGAAGCCCGCGGCGGACCCGCGGCCCCAGAGAGTCCAGACCGGGATGCCGTCGTCACCGGTGCGGGTCAGGGGCAACTCAAAGGCGCTGCGGGCCAGGAGGTCTTTGCCGGAGACGGGCTGGAGGCGGAAGAGGTTTGAGAGGGTGGTGGAGCGGCTGCGGTCGGTGGGGAAGCGACCCAGAAGGGGCGCATTATTTTGGAGAAGCTTGGGCCCCTCACCCCGGCCCTCTCCCGCAAGGGGAGAGGGGGAAGAAGAAGAGGGAAGGTCCAAGGTGATGCCGAGGGCCCGGGCCACGCCGAGGGCCAAGCCAGTGGCTCGTTGCAAGGAGCCGGAGGAGGACCCGCCTGCCTTTTGGGGTTCGCCTTGAAGAAGAGGTGCCTTACCTTGGAGAAAAGACCCCTCACCCCGGCCCTCTCCCGCAAGGGGAGAGGGAGTAGGAGAAGAAGGAGACGGAGGAGCGGTGGGCGGGGATGAGGTGAGGCGGAGGGCCTGGCCCCCCAGGGTCACTTGCAGGCGGGACGCCGGGGAGGATCTGAAGCGGCCGCCCAGAATCTCAACGGCGTCGGTGGCCAAGGTCCGGCCGACCCCGGCTAGCACCAAGGCTAAGTCCCGGCTCTGAATGCCTGGCTTGACTTCGATGGTGAACGTGATGCTGTCCGGATCCCCGTCCTCGTCCCTTACGGTTAGCGTGTACGTTGTGAGGGCTTGGAGTTCGGTCGGCGTGCCGGTGATGGTGCCGTCGCTCACGTCGGTCGGCCGCGTGAACGTCAATCCCTCCGGCAAGGCCGGCGTCAGTGTGTAGCTCAGCGTCCCGTTCCCGCCCGTGGCCCGCGGCAACGGCAGCGGCTCGATCTGCACCCCTCGCGGGTAAACCTGCGAATCGACCGTGGCACCCTCGAAACTGGGCATCAGGTCCTCCAACTCCACCGTGAGCGTGAACGAGACCGGCGGGTCCGTGGTGTCCTCGTCCGTGTCGGTGGCCGTCAGCGTGTATGTCGTTAGAGCGTGGAGTTCGGTTGGCGTGCCGGTGATGGTGCCGTCGCTCGTTTCGGTCGGCCGCGTGAACGTCAATCCCTCCGGCAAGGCCGGCGTCAGTGCGTAGCTCAGCGGCCGGTCACCGCCCGTGGCCCGCGGCAACGACAACGGTTTGATCTGCACCCCTCGCGGATAAACCTGCGAATCGACCGTGACATTGAACTTGGGCATCGGGTCCACCACCACTGCGAGCGTGAACGAGACCGGCGGGTCCGTGGTGTCCCCGTCCGTGTCGGTGGCCATCAGCGTGTACGTCGTGAGGGCGTGGAGTTCGGTTGGCGTGCCGGTGATGGTGCCGTCGCTCGTTTCGGTCGGCCGCGTGAACGTCAATCCCTCCGGTAAGGTCGTCGGCGTCAGTGCGTAGGTCAGCGGCTCGTTCCCGCCCGTGGCCCGCGGCAGCGTCAGCGGTATGATCGGCTTCCCTAGCCGGTACTCCTGCGGATCGACCGGGGCATTGAACCTGGGCATCGGGTCCACCACCGCGATCGTGAACGACAACATGGCCATCTGCCCGTCTGCGTCGGTGACCGTCAGCGTGTACGTCGTTGAGTCTTGGAGTTCGGTTGGCGTGCCGGTGATGGTGCCGTCGCTCACGTCGGTCGGCAGCGTGCGCATCAATCCCTCCGGCAAGGCCGGCGTCAGTACGTAGGTCAACGGCTCGTTTCCGGCTATGGCCCGCGGCAACGTCAGCGGCTCGATCTGCTCCCCTTCCTGGTACTCCTGTGGCGGGACGGTATCCCCGAAACGAGGTTGCTCATTCCGTAGCCAGAAGGAAATCTCAGCCATGCCTCCATCCGCGGCCGTCACCTTCAGCGTGAAGGTGTTGGTCGGTAGCACCGCGCCCGGGGGGACCATGATCGTCCCCCCATCCTCGTAGCGCGATCGTACCATGCCCTCGATCTCGCGGCTTTGCAGAGTCGGCGGGGTGTACACAAATCCTGCCGGTAAGCTTGGCGTCACCACAAAGACCAGCTGCTCGCGGTCCTCCCCTCCGTCCGGTGCCGGCAGCGTGTACGTGACACCCGGAGTATATTGGGGCGCTGGCTGCCTGAACTCCAGCTGGGGGTTCTCCTCAATTGTGATGCTGACTGTCTGCGAGTCATTGTCGCCGTCCGCGTCCGTCACCGTGTGCGTGTACACTGTCGCGGCCATGGTTGCCTGCGCTGCTCCCATGATGCGCCGCTTCGCCCCGTCATACGTCAGCCTCGCCGGTAAGGCCGGCGTCAGTGTGTAGGTCAACGGCGGGTCGCCGGTCGTGGCCGCCGGCAATTGCAACCGCACCTGCTGCCGCGTCTTGTAGGTCTGTGCCGGCAGCGTGGCCGCGGCGAACGCCGGCGTGACGTCGCCAGGCGGATCCACCGGCATCGTCGTGGTATCCGTCACGGCCATCGTCAGCGTCTTGGTCACGGTTCCGTAGTCGCCTCCCGTCGCCGTGTGCGTCAGCGTCACCGACTCGTTGTTCGCGTTCGTGTCCGTCAGCGCATGGACCGTCACCGCCTGCGCACTGTTCCATGCGTTGGACCCTAGGCCCCGGCGGAAGATCAGCCACAGCGTCTCGACAGACGTCGCCTGTCCCGTGGCTTGCAGCGCCACGTCGGCGTTGTCGCTGCGCACTTCTACCGCCACGTCTCCCGCCGGCTGCGTGGCCAACCGCACCGTGTACGCGGTAGATGTCCCCTCGTTCACCGCCAGATTGCTCACGCTCAGCGTCAGATCCGGGTCTTCGTCGTCCGTCACCTGGACCGTCACGGACGCGACGGTGACGCTCATGTATTCCGACGCCCCCGTCAGGGTGTGCGTCAGTGTAACCCGCTCGTCCACTGCGTTCAGATCTGCCGTCGCGGTCGCCGTCACCGGTTGCGCCGTTGCCCAATTCATCGTCGTGAACGTCAGTTCCCGCCTCCGCGGCGTTAAGTCCGTGTCCACTGCCACCGCCGCGTTGTTGCTCGTCACCGTCAGCATCACTGCCCCCGTCGGCGCCGCGTTCAACACCACCGTGTACGTTGCGCTCGCCGTTGACGGGACATCCTCCGTGAGCGGTCCCAGCATCGTTGCGCTCACGGTCACCCCAGGTTGCTGCGCCGCGGCCGGCACGGCGACCCCCACCGTGACGATCAGCACCAGCGCCATCCCCAGCAGCCGTTGCCACGGCGCTCGCATCCCAGGGCCGACGCTATTCGCCGTCGTCATTTTTGCCCCCAAGAGACGTTGAGGATGGGTGATCTTCCCGTCGGCAGGTTGCGCTCTCAGTGCAGCTATTGTGATTTTTCTTCTTGATGTATTCATGCAGTTCTAGGGTGAGGTAAACGAAGAATTCCCCCCTATCACATTACGCCAAAAAGTGCAATGGGAGAGAGAAGGGGGAGAGGTAAGGTGATAGGAGAACGAAGATTTTCCGTAACAACTTGCGTCTGTGCCGATTATTGTTTCACAATTTCGAAAATTTTATTCCCCGGAATCACTGCTCTTACGAAAAGATTTCCATGAAACTGCCGCAGCCCTTTCAATATCAAGGCAGCAAAAGGGTCCTCGCGTCCGTCATTCTCCGATACCTGCCGATGAAAATGGAACGATTCGTCGAACCGTTTGCAGGTTCCGCGGCAATCTCCATCGCGTGTGCGGCTCGAAACCGTGCGAACGAATATTGGCTCAATGATTTCAACAAGCCGTTAGCTGAGTTACTTGAACTCATCATCAACCAACCGAAACAGCTTAGTGATTGTTACCGCCGGACGTGGCGAAATGAGTCTGAGGACGC
Source organism: Nitrospirales bacterium (assembly GCA_965212625.1). Lineage (GTDB taxonomy): Bacteria > Nitrospirota > Nitrospiria > Nitrospirales > UBA8639 > Bin75. The sequence continues at coordinate 287,747 of OZ243124.1, forward strand.
GATTGAGCATTATTATCGCGTCCGTGAGGATTTTAATCGCACGCGCGATGCTCGTCTTCTTCTCTATTTGCTTGCACGATGCGTGAAAGGCTCCGTCCGCTACAACGCTGAAGGTTCGTTCAATCAGAGTCCCGACAAAAGAAGACTTGGAACCCGTCCCGAGACGATGCAAGAAAACGTTTTGGGGGTGTCAAGGCTCATGCGCAGACAATCCGTTGTGACGTCATTGGATTACCGCGACGTGCTTGTGAGCATGAGAGAGTCTGACGTTGTCTATATGGACCCCCCCTATCAAGGAGTGTGTGGAGATAGAGACGCACGATACGTCTCAGGCATTTCGTTTGATGATTTTGTTGACGCACTTGACCGGCTTAATACGCGGGGGATTCGCTATTTGATCAGTTACGATGGTCGGCTCGGAACGTGTTCGTATGGTGAACCGCTTCCGGCCTGCCTGGATCTTACCGTGATCGAGCTTGAGGCCGGCCGGTCATCACAGGCGACACTTCTGGGCCGTGACGACGTCACCGTGGAATCACTCTACGTTTCTCGTTCCCTTGCTGAGGAAATTGGTGCCCATCCGTGTACTCATCAACGACAAATACCCGAACAAATGCGTCTTCTCGACGTTACCGAAAAATATGGCAAAGTATCCTGAAGAGTTTCTTGAACTGTGCCGGTCCGTTACGGATAAACGTCCTAAGACGGTTATTGATCATATTCTGAGGCACGGACACATCACGACGGACGATCTGAAGACCAAATACGGCTACAACCACCCGCCAAGAGCCGCGAGAGACGTTCGAGAAAGAGGAATTCCGCTTGAGACTTTCAGGGTTGTGGGGCCAGATGGCCCAAAAATTGCTGCCTATCGGTTTGCCGACCCCTCAGAAGTGAAGTTTCGACGATTCGACGGACGGACGGGTTTTTCAAAAGAAATTAAGGAAAAGCTTATTGAACAGTATGGTTGTCGTTGCTTTATTTATCTTGAAGAGGTTGATGAACGTGAACTTCAGATTGACCATCGTATTCCATATGGGGTTGCAGGAGATTTAGATGAACTGAATCCAAAGAATTTCATGCTGCTATGTGGTTCTGCCAATCGGGCTAAATCGTGGTCCTGCGAGCATTGCCAGAATTGGCAAAAAGATAAGAATAAAGAAGTTTGCTCGTCCTGCTACGGGGCCTATCCAGAGCGTTACACCCACGTTGCGATGAAGCAGGTCAGGAGACTCGATCTTATGTGGCAAGGGGATGACGGCGTAAAGTATGAAAGAATGAAAAGCGATGCGCTTCGGTTAGGAAAGAGCCTTCCCGATTTTGTGAAAGAGGTTCTCGCACAAACGCTCAGAAAATGACTATTCGATCGGGCGATACGCGACCGGACGGCAAATTTCAGAGCGATCTATTGCCGCTGATGAATTTGGTCTTCAGATCGCTGAGCATAATTTATGATTCAGTTTTCTTTGTTTTTGCTTCCCACGTATGGAACGCTTGTCACCCTGAGCGACGCGAAAGGTCTGCTTTGTCGGTGAGAGAGTTTTGCCGTCGAAGCTTGAGGCAGATGTTTCCCTCATCATGCCAAGAGGCGAGATGCTTCGCGTGGCTCAGCATGACGGGTGTTTGGGTTCAGCACGATGGGGGAGTGGGCTCAGCGTGTGATCTGACCGTTCTGAATGATTCGTTTCTTGCCGTTTTATTCTTCCAGCGTTGACACGTCGCCTGGGTCTTGGCCGAGTTCTTTGGCTTTCAGGACGCGGCGCATGATTTTGCCGGAACGGGTCTTGGGGAGCGTGGTGACGACTTCGATCTCTCGGGGCACCGCAATTTTTCCGAGCTCCGTTTGGACGTGCGTTTTGAGGTCGTTGATGAGGTCGGGGTTGCCGCGTTCTCCTTGCTTCAGAATGACGAAGGCCTTAATCATTTCTCCCGCGGTTTGGTGGGGTTTGCCGATGACCGCGGCTTCGACCACGCTCTCGTGACTCACGAGGGCACTTTCCACTTCGGCGGTGCCGATACGATTGCCGGCGACTTTGACCACGTCGTCGGCGCGCCCCATGAACCAGAAGTAGCCGTCTTCGTCCTTGTGACACACGTCGCCGGCGGTGTAACAGCCGGGAATGTTGTTCCAATAGCTGAGGTAGCGTTCGGGGTCGTTGTGAATCGTGCGCATCATGGAGGGCCAGGGTTTTTTGATGACGGCAAACCCGCCGCCCGTGCCGATGCTGTTGCCCGCCTTGTCCACGACGTCGGCCTCGATGCCTAAGAAGGGTCGAGTTGCTGACCCGGGTTTCAGCGGCACGCAGGGAAGCGGCGTCACCAGAATGGCCCCGGTTTCCGTTTGCCACCACGTGTCCATGATCGGCTTGTCTCCGCCGGTTACGCGATGGAACCATTCCCACGCTTCGGGGTTAATGGGTTCGCCCACGGAGCCGAGAACGCGCAAGGTGGAGAGATCGCAGCGGCCGGGCCAGTCTTCGCCGTATTTCATGAGCAGGCGAATGGCGGTTGGCGTGGTGTAAAAAATCGACACGCCGTATTTCTCGATCAGATGCCACCATCGGCCCGGATCGGGATAATCGGGTTTTCCTTCGGCCGTCAGGATCGTGGCTCCGTTCAGGAGCGGGCCGTAGACAATATAGCTGTGCCCCGTGACCCAGCCAGGATCGGCGACGCAGAAATAGACGTCTTCGTCTTTCAGATCGAAGACGTATTTCGTGGTGATGTACGTGCCGACCATGTATCCGCCGTGGACGTGGACCACCCCTTTCGGTTTCCCCGTCGTGCCGGACGTGTAGAGAAAATACAGCGGGGTTTCGGAATCCAAGGGTTCGGCCTGGCACTGCGTGGAGTGCCCCGCGAGCCATTCTTCCCAGTCGAGTTCGCGGTCAGTCAGGGTGATACCGGGTTTTTCTCGCCGGACGACGACGGACGTTTCGATCGTCGGACAATTCGCCACGGCTTGGTCCACGACGGTTTTCAGGTTGATGGGTTTGCCGCGATCGTATCCATAGTCCGCGGTAATGATGAGGCGGGCCTCGGCGTCTTTGATGCGGGATTCCAGGGCCGGCGCACTGAACCCCGAGTAGACGACGGAATGAATCAACCCGATCCGTGCGCAGGCCAGCATGGCCACGATCTGTTCGGGAATTTTCGGCAGGTAGATCGTGACGCGATCCCCGGTGGTGAGTCCCAGTGATCTGAGCGCATTGGCGCACCGGTTCACCTGTCGAGCGAGCTCCGCGTAGGTGAACGTCCGTTCTTCTCCCGTTTCTCCGACCCAGATCACCGCGACTTTGTTTTTTCGCCATGAGTTCACGTGGCGGTCCAGACAGTTGTACGAAATATTGCAGGTCCCGCCGAGAAACCATTTGGCCCAGGGGTACTTCCACTCAAGGACTTTGTTCCACGGAGAGAACCACACCAGTTCTTTGGCGACGCCGGCCCAGAACGTTTCAGGATCGGCAATCGACGCGCGGTAGGCGGTTTCATAGTCCTTGATGTATGCCTGGTCCAGCGTTTGGTCGGTCGGGTGATAGATCGTTGACGTTTTCAACAGCGTTTCAATGTTTTCTGGCATGGGTCGATCCTCTCAAAGGATAAGAGTCATGGGTGGGGAGCAGGTGCGTCGTCAGGCCGACGGACGGGCCATTATGCGCAGGTTTGAATCGCGGTGCAAGATTTTCTAGCCGTTGGGCGGTTGGTGTGCCGGTAACAGCAGGTCCAAAATGGTTTTGACCGGACTGAACGTGCTGCGCGGCACTTCGACGAACACGGTGTGCCAGTGGGCCATGGCCCCGTTCCACAACCCTGGAAGTTCCAGAACTTTCACTTCTTTGCCGTCGTGGAATTTTCGGGAAATGAACCCCGTATGGGGATTGACGAATCGGTGAAGGTCAAACGGGCGTCCCGTGTAATCGCGAACGCCGCAGACCAGATCCACGGGGTTGAAGTGCGTTGAGGATTTGAAAATGTTTTGTTGCGTCGGTGAGTCCGGGTCGACCTGAGACGCTTCCACGATTTGTAACGAACTGGTCCCGTCCCCGCCGTCCACCCAGAAGGGTCCGCCTCCAGGTTCTCCGGTGTTGGGAACCATCCCGCAGACGCGGAGGGGGCGATGTAACGCCGTGAACAGCCATTGCGTTTTTTCCGAACGCGTGAGTGACGTCCACCTCGCGGGAATGGGCGTTGCCAGAGCATCACGTGCCCATTCCGTCGTCTCCTTGAGTCGTGCCGATGACACTGACTCGGCGTCGAGTCCGTGCAGATAGGCAAACAGCACGTCTTGCAAGCTGATCAGAAGCCCGCCGAGTGCCCGTTTATAGGTATACAGGTCATCCTTGAGATGATCGTGGAGCACGTTGTCGATGTTTTTGATAAACAGCACGTCGCCGTGGAGTTCGTTGAGATTTGAGAGTAAGGCGCCATGTCCGCCCGGACGGAAAAGCAGATTTCCTTGGGCATCCCGGACAGGCCGGTTGTTGAGGTCCACGGTAATGGTATCCGTTGAGGACCGTTGAACGGAGCAATGCACCAGCCACGTGACCGTCTCGTGGTCAAAGAGACGTTTGGATTGTTCGACGTGGAGTTGAATGGCTTCCTGGTGCGCGGCTGAACAGGTCAAAGAGAAGCGAACGTGACCTTCGGCGTCTTTGGCATAGGCGACGGCTTCGGCCAACTGTTCCTGGATCGGCGTGCGCGTGGTCGTGGCGTATCGATGGAAGGGGAGGAGTCCCTTGGGTAGCTTGGCGTAATTCAATCCTGGAGCGTAGAGGAGCGTTCGGAGAACGGGATGGGAATTCCGCTCCGAAATGAGTTGGTCCAGGTCGTGCCCCTGCCGCGTGAGAGCATCCCGGAGGTCATGGTAACAGGCCAATTTTGGAAGATTGATGAGAAATTGTTCCAGTGCGTCCTGCTCTGAAGGCGATGTCGTGGCAGGAGATTGTCGATTGGACGCCATGAGCGATTGAAACATTCGAGTGGCTGCGCCAGAGGCCGGTACAAACTTTGCGACGCGGCCCATGGCTCGGGCTTTCTCAAAAATCCGGATGAGGTTGGGTAATTCCGAGGCACTGATGCGCTGAATTCCATCATTGAGCGTACACGGTTTCTTGAGTCCGGCAAAAGGGACGCCCCGTTGAAACGTGGTGAGTTGCCGTTTGATCGCGTCAAGGGAAATGCTCCGTTCTGCCGGTTGACCGCGAGTCTGAGAAGGCGGCGTCACTTGACTGTGAAGGTCGGTTGACATGCTGAATGACGGCGGGATCGCGTGTCGGGCAGAGGGATCTCGCTGCAGGAGAGACGCCGGGGGAGTCAGTCCCGTGCGCCTCCCTGAAGATAGCCTAACCCGATTTTAATGGCACGGCGCGTGATTTCACACCAGCGATTGGGTGGATATTCCTCCAGTATTTTTGCGACCTTGGGATCCTGGACGTCGAGTTCGGTGACCTTGATGATCCCATCTTCGATTTTGACGTCTGCCACGGTTTCTCCTCCATCAGCATAAGATTTGTATCGGATTCTGAACGGGATTGAGTCGGCATGTTACCATTTTTTCGTGGGTTTCTCTAATCATCGTCTTTTCCGACGCGAGAGGGAAAAGCCGTCACGTTTCGATTTTCGGCTTTGTGCCATGACGCTTGTAAGGAAGAAGGTTGTGCTCTATATTGTTTCTGGGTCGCATGAGAGGTGCCTCCTACGGGCCGTGTTGCATTGATTTGGGTCTTGCTTCAAAACGTGGCCGCGTGAGACGCGGCCCTACGGGCGCGGGCGTCCATTCTCCATAAGGTAGGTTTGTATCCAGGCGTCATGGAACGGCTCAATTCATTCATCAATCAGGTCAATGCCTTTGCGTGGGGTCCGCCCATGCTGGGGATGCTTGGCGTCACGGGTGTGTTGCTGACCGTCGGCATGGTTTTTATGCCGTGGCGAAAAGTCGGGTATGGCTTCAGATTGTTGTTTGAAAAAAGTGAACCCCGTGGCGAAGGAGAGGTCAAACCCTTCAACGCCTTGATGACGGCACTCTCGGCTACGGTCGGTACCGGCAACGTTGCCGGCGTGGCCACGGCCATTGCCCTGGGCGGTCCCGGTGCGATCTTTTACATGTGGCTGATTGCGTTGTTCGGGATGGCGACGAAATACGCCGAAGCCGTCTGTGCGGTGACGTATCGCGAAGTGGATACGTCGGGCAGATACGTGGGTGGTCCCATGTACTACCTGCGCAACGGCGTGGGCGAATTTGCTCCCGAGTTAGGCAGGTGGTTGGGGCTGGCCTTTGCCGTCTTCGGTGCAGTGGCCGCTTTCGGCATCGGGAACGCGGTGCAGGTGAATTCAATGGCGGCTGCTTTGGGAGAGACCTTCAGCGTGCCAAAGACGTTGACGGGCGTCATTGTGGCCGTGCTGGTGGGATTTGTCATCATCGGCGGCATTCGAAGAATTGCCGAGGTGGCCGGCAAGTTGGTGCCGGCCATGATCGTGCTCTACGTCGGGGCTTCTCTGCTCGTCATCCTCATCAACGCTGCCGAAGTGCCGAAGGCCGTTGGGTTGATTTTCAAACATGCCTTTGCTCCTGCGGCTGCAACCGGCGGTTTTGCCGGGGCGGCGGTGGCCGCAGCCGTCCGGTTTGGAGTGGCACGCGGGGTGTTTTCCAATGAATCGGGCTTAGGTTCCGCGGCCATCGCCCACGCGGCCGCCAAGACCAACGATCCCGTCCGCCAGGGCGTGATCGCCATGCTGGGGACGTTTATCGATACCATCATCGTATGCACCATGACCGCGTTGGTGATTCTTACCTCCGGGGCCTGGACCATCGTGGGGACGGACGGCGGAGGTCTGACCGGCGCGGTGCTCACGTCCACGGCCTTCCGGCATTCCATGGCCGGCGGACACTATATCGTGACGATTGCTCTGGCTCTGTTTGCGTTCACCACCATTCTGGGGTGGTCCTATTACGGCGAACGGTGCTGGCAATACCTGTTCAGCGAAAAGAGCCTGATTCTCTACCGCGCGTTGTGGGTCGTGGCGGTCCTGGGTTTTGCCGACGTGAAGGTGGATTTCGTCTGGAATCTGTCCGATACCCTCAACGGCCTGATGGCCGTCCCTAATCTCGTGGGCTTGTTGTTGCTGGCGCCGATGGTTTTCAAAGCGACACGAGAATATTTTGACGCGCAGAAGCATTCAGCGTGAGCGTCGTCAGTGCGTACACTTCCATTCCCGTTGTAATTCTTGAACAATTTCCAGCCACTCCGTGATTTGATCGTGCAGAGTTTCATCCGGGGCGGCGTGGCCGTTCTCCGCGGCAAGAGCGGCGTGACGCCGGCCCAGGGTGAGCAGGCGACAGACGCCGGATGAAGCCGGAACGTGTTCTCCGCTCCGTTGAAAAAGAGCAACGGCACGATAGACCCGTTCTTGCGTGCGAAACAAATCGGCCATGCGTCGGTAAGGCGGATGATTGGGTTGGGACAACTGCGACGTGCCGAGCTGAGACGCCAGCAGCGCGGCCTTCCCGATACTGATGGCTGCGCCGTCAGGGTCGCCTTGGGCCATGGAAGTTTCTGCTTGGGTTCGGAGTCGCGCGAGTTCTCCCTGATCACCGGTGAGTTGGGCGTGGCCGAGGAAAGTGGGGACGACAAGCGCGAAAAGGGTGACCCCGCGGGTCAGGTTGGTCCACATCCTGCTCGGGTCGCCGAAAAGCGGGGTTACATGATTTGATAATCCAGGTCCACCATTTTGGTGGCCACGTTGGCGGCGTCACGCAGTTTCTTCATCGCTTCCGACGTGTCTCGAATCAGCCAGATTTTGACGTTCAATTCTTCAATGGGCTGAATGGATCGTTCATTGCGAAGCTTGGCAATGGACCAGACCACTTCGGTGAGGACGGGAAAATCAATGTCCGAGGATTCATCCATGTCCTTCAAGTTGTTGTTGAGATAATCGAGTAAGGGCGGTGTAATGTCGGGGTCGCCGGTGAGTGCGCCGATTAATCCCAGACCCTTGGCCGCCGCGGCTTGAATTTGTGAATTCTTCGTTTTCACGAAAATATCGGTGAGGATCGGCGTTGAGGATTTGCCGATGCCGGCCAAGGCGATAATCGCTTCCGCGGCAAACTCGGCGTTTTCATCTTTGGCCAGCTTGACCAAATGGGGAAAGGCTTCTTGGGATTGGACCCGGGACAGGGTTGCCAGAATTCGAAGCTTCCGGCGTTTATCCGTGTCCGGGGATTCCAGGAGCGTGGCCAACCGGTCGGTGTGTCCCCATTCCGTGGCGATCATGACCGGAAAGTCGAATTCCTGTAATTTCAGGTTTAATTGTTCCATCGCGTATGACCCGGAGCTTTTGGCTTTGGCTTGTCTTGCCGCGGCAACGGCATCAGCGAAGGCGGTGCGCGTTTCTTTGTACCACCCTAAGTCTTGACCGTCGAGTCGATAGTTAAACAGACACGCGGGTCCCTTCCAGAGTCGGGCAGGGGCGTCTGCCAACTCCGCGTCTCCGCCGGAACGGGTCGTGCCGCTCCACCGTTTTCGCTCTTCGCATTTGACGCGAAATTCCACGTCGTGAGGTTCTTTCCCGTTGGTGACAATTTTGTACCCGATTGCCTCAAGCCGGGTCTCGACGGTTGCCGCGAGATCATCCGAAGGCACTCGCCCGTCTTCCGTGAGGGCAATGACGTTGAGGTAGATCGTTTGGACCTTGGCTAATTGCGTCCGTTGTTCCGGCGTGACGTGACTGCGTCGTGCCGTGCTTTCGGTCGTCAAGGTCAACACAAATAAACAGACGAAGAGTCCGGATACGTAGTTCATCATGAATCCTCCCGACGGGAATCAGAGTGAATGCAGAAAAGCGGGTGCATAAGAGTAGAAAAAGAGCGATCGCCTTGCCGGGTCGTCAGTCGTTTCGGTCAACTCACGTGCCCGTCCAGGTCGAGTTGTTTATACGTCCAGTTTGCCGCCTCGCGGAGGGCTCCCATTTCTTTGGAATTGTCGTTTATCAACCAGACTTTCCGGTTGAGTTCGGCCATTGGTTCCAGAGACGTTTCATCGCGCAGTTTGCCAAGGCTCCAGACGACCTGCGTTAACACCGGGAAGTTAATATCAGCCGGAGAGTTGAAATGCTTCAAGGCGTTTTTGAGATAGTCTAGAAGAGGAGGGATGGCCGCCGGGTTGCCGCTGGCTCCTGCCACGTCACCCAATGCTTTGGCGGCGGCGCTTTGAATCGCGGGTTGCGTCGAGGATTGAAACAAATCGGTGAGCATGGGGATGGAGTTTTCGCCCGTGCCTTTCAGTGCCTCAACGGCTTCCTGGGCTAAATCCTTATCCTTCATGAGTTCGGTTAATTGAGGAAGCGCGATGTCGGCTTCTATTTCACTCAGGGTAGAGAGAATGAAGAGTTTCCGAATTTTCGGCGTTCGGGGTGCGTCTAACAGGTTCATCAGGCGATGGGGTTGCCCCCATTCCGCGGCAATGAGCACCGGAAAGTCATACTGAGAGAGGCGTTCCGCCAACTGAGAAAGGGCATAGGCCCCTGCGTCGTCGGCCCCTGCGCGTTCGGCCGCTTGCAGGGAATCAGAGAAGGTGGTCCGGATTTCCTTAAACCATCCGAGATTCCGACCGTCAAGTACATACGTCAACAAGCACGCGGGGCCTTTCCAGAGCCGCGCCGGGGCGTCAAACAGTTCGGCGTCGCCTCCTTCGGCCGTGGTGCCGGTCCAGGTTTTCCGTTCTTCGCATTTTACTTTGAACTCAACGTCGTGGGGTTGCGTGCGGTCAATCACGACGGAATAGCCGACGTCTTCGAGGCGCCGAGAGACAAGAGTCCGGAGAGCGGTGGAATCGGTGCGCCCCTTTTCAGTCAGGGCCAGAGTGGTCAGTAAGATGGTTTGGGCTTGTTGGAGTCGTTGCTTCTGTTCCGCGGTCAAGTAGGTCCGGCGTGCTGGGCTTTCGGGAACGAGAATGAAGGATACACTGAGGATCGTGCAGAGGGTGCATACCCATGACCAGTGTTTCATAGGGAGCCTCCTTTCGCATGGTGACGACATGCAGGGCAAGGGTGGCGCTTTTTGGTCATCTCCCCCGGTCCGGGAGAACCTATCTTACTCCGGTCCTGAAAAAAGCGGCAAGTTTTTTTGAACGCCACCCCGGTGTACCCTTCTTATGACGGGGTGAGGGCAAGTTTATTGAATCAGTTGAACGGCCCTGATGACCGCGATATACTGGTCAGATTATGTTAAAACGAAAAAAGATTGCCGTCATTGGTGCAGGGAACATGGCGGAAGCCCTTGTTTCCGGCTTACTGAAAAAGGAGGCGCTCCCCCCGAATCAGATTATTGCCACCGACGTGGATGCCCAGAAGTTGGCGTATTTCCAGAAACGTTTCAGTATCCAGGTCAGTCAAGAGAATGAAAAATCCGCGAAGAGTTCCGACGTCGTCATTTTAGCCGTGAAACCGCAGGTGATGGATGGCGTGTTAAGGGAATTGGATTTGTCTCATCGGGCCGACCAACTGATTATCAGCGTTGCCGCGGGTGTACCGATTGCCGCCGTCATCGCGGGACTCCATCCGCACGCGCACGTTGTCCGGGCCATGCCGAATACGCCGGCTCTTGTCTTAGAAGGTGCGACGGCCCTCGCTCGAGGACCGGGTGTCACGCTCCAACACGTGCAGGTGGCTCAGGCGGTGTTCGAGGCCGTGGGAAACGTCGTCGTGGTTGATGAATCGCAGTTGGATACGGTGACGGGTCTCAGCGGCGGGGGGCCGGCGTACGTTTACATGTTCATTGAAGCTTTGGCCGACGGAGGGGTCAAGATGGGATTGTCTCGGCCGCACGCGCAACGATTGGCCGCGCAGACCGTGTTCGGTGCGGCGAAGATGGTGCTGGAAACGCAGGAGCATCCGGGGGTCCTGAAGGATCACGTGACGTCTCCGGGAGGAACCACGATTGCCGGGGTGCATCAACTCGAACGGGGCCGGCTGCGCGGCACGGTTATGAGCGCCGTGGAGAGCGCGACGATTCGTTGTCGGGAGTTGGGGAGAGGAGGGAGTCATTAGTGGGGAGGGAGAGGGCGATAGGGGTCGGCTGTAACGTCACGTGGAAGGGGTTTGGAACGGGAAACGCCTGAACGGTCAGGATAATCAGGAAGGAGCGTGGGTGTGCAATATTGGGTAAAAGTGGTGTTTACGGATAATCAGGAACTCACGGTGAATGACGCCGTTCGGCATACCATCAGCGATGACATGGAAATCCTGGAAATTGACTCTCCGAAAGAAGTCATCATTATTCCGTTGAAGCAATTGAAGTATTTTTCGTGTGACGCGGCGGTGTTTCATAACAAACAATAACCGACCGGGAGAACGTTCTTCACGTCGGCTCCCTTCAGTCGTACAGTCCGATGAGAAGACGACGTTTCTCAGGACAAACGAGGACCACGTAGGGTTGACATGGAGAGGCGAGTGACGTCCCATACAGAAGAAGAGGAGATGAACCAGCGTCGGCATTTGTTGACGCTGGCTCGGAAGGGAGACCCGAAAGCCATTCATCAACTCAAAGAACTGTATCAGGTTCGCGTGTATAGTGGCGATAAGCTGAAATCTTTGAAAATGCGGCAATCGCTCCAGGTTCCTGATCCTTCAAAATCCGGATCGGTCGCCAAAAAACACGTGTCAAAGAAAACGCCGCGAGCGACGTCGTCCAAACGTTCAAAGACTGCCACGTCGCGGACCAAACCACAATCGCCGAAGCGGAGCAGAGCGAAAGGGACGAAGAACACGCCGAAAGGCCCACCGCCCAAAGGTTCAAAGACTGCGACGTCGAGGACCAGATTGAACCCGCCGAAGCGCAGCAAAGCGAAAGGGACGAAGAACACGTCGAAAGGCCCACCGCCCAAAGGTTCAAAGACTGCGACGTCAAGGACCAGATTGAACCCGCCGAAGCGGAGCAAAACGAAAAGAACGAAATCGAACTTATGAGAGTGGTACCCGTCGCAACGGGTGACGTCGCGTGTGAACAATGGACGTTGAAGGGAAGGCGGGTGTGGCCAAGAGCAAGAAGAACGTGGTCAGCGAACCTCGACTCGTAACCCGCCGGCAGCGAGTTTGCCTGCGATTTCATCCGCGGACCGTTGAGACCCCTGGTACACTGAGGCACGTCCCTGGTGATCAATCCGCCAAGCTAATTCAAAAGCTTTGGAAGGACGCATGCCTGGAATGTGCCGACAAAACAATTCAATCACCTGTCGATACGTGTGACAATCGCAGTTGTGGACGATCACTTCGGCTTCAAAATCCAGACCGGTGCCGCGGCCGGTTTCTTCTGTTGTGCGTTCCGTGACTTCCGTGGCAGGCAGAGTCGTCACGATTCTCCTCGTGAACGGGTTAGGGGAACGTTTTTGATTTTCCGGTTTCCACGTCACGTCGAATGATACGACCAAAAGTCGATTGATACAACGCGAGAGCGAAAACGGGCGCGTTTGGTGAGCAAGAAGCATGAGTAAAACCATTCTGGTCACGGGAGCCGCGGGATTTATCGGCAGTCATACGATTCAGGCGCTTGTGACGCGCGGGGATCAGGTCGTGGGGCTGGATAACTTCAACGATTATTACGACCCGGCCAGAAAGCGAGCCAACGTCGAAGAAGTCCGACGGGTCTTGAAACGGAATGGTCAAGCCGAGGCGTTGACGTTTATTGAAGGGGACATCCGGGACCAGCACGCCATAGCCGAAATCTTTTCAAACTATGAGTTTGAGGGCATCGTCCACTTGGCGGCGATGGCCGGCGTTCGAGCGTCAATGGAGAACCCGCGTCTCTATTACGACGTGAACGTGAACGGAACGCTGAATCTCTTGGAGGCCGCCGTGGGACGGATTGGAAACCAAACCACCCGTTCCGCGTTACCCACCTTTGTGTTTGCCTCAACGTCGTCGGTCTATGGCAATACCCAACTCGTTCCGTTTCAAGAACGTGACCCATGTGAGCGACCTTTAGCCCCTTATGCCGCCAGCAAGAGAGCCGGGGAACTGCTCGGGTATTCGTATCATCATCTATTCGGACTGGCGTTCACCGCCGTAAGGTTTTTTACGGTGTATGGGCCGCGGGGACGTCCGGACATGATGGCGTACAAGGTGTTGGACAATATCTTTTTTTCGCGGACCGTTCCGCTCTATAACTCTGGACACATGCGCCGTGACTGGACCTTCGTGACGGATATTGTCCGGGGAGTCGTCCATGCGGTTGATCGGCCGCTTGGGTACGAGGTGGTGAATCTCGGAAGGGGAGAACCGGTGTCGTTGAAGGAGTTCGTGCATGTCCTTGAAGAATACGTCGGACGCCGGGCCAACCTGGTTTCCGTGCCGATGATGAAGGCGGACGTGGCCTCCACCTGTGCTGACGTTTCCAAGGCGAGGAAATTATTGGGCTATGATCCTCAATGGTCGGTGAAAGAAGGTTTGCGCCAGTTCTGGACGTGGTATCAAACGCACGTGCTGGATTCTTGACGTTCTTGCCACGACGGAAGCGTGCTGGTAAAGTGCCCTCCCGTGCTGGAGTGGTGGAACAGGCAGACACCCGGGACTTAAAATCCCGTGCTTCGAAAGAGGCGTGCCGGTTCAAGTCCGGCCTCCAGCACCATCCCTCTAAGCCAATCAGGCTGCCAAATCACGTGGTGCCGACGGGCGGTCGCGGACTGACGACGCGGCGGTTGCCGTTCAACGTTGCGGCCATGGCTCCGGCGGTCTCCCTGCCTTGTTGGATCGCATAGTTCGTGCCGCGGTCTTGAGGATAAATCTGAGCCATGGTTGCCAGCAGCAAGTTTGCCAAGGGCGTCCGCGTGGCGGGGATCAATCGGCGGTAGCCGCGTTCCACGACGGGTTGTGCGTAACGGGCACGCCAGACGTGAGCGGCCAGGATCCACTTGTCCGTCAGATCCGGGAACATCCGGCGCAGGTGTTCAAGCGTGATCGTGACCGTCTCCTGATCCGGCATCTGATAGAACGCGTCGCTCTCGGGTAGATACCTGGACAGATACACGATGTGTCGGCCGGCGTAGGTTGAGGCAGGCTCAAAATTCGTATGCTCAATGACTCCCACGAAGGGGAACCCAGGGTCGTTGACGTTCAGCCAGTAGATATCCGAGAGGCTCCGGTCCAGTTCGAGCACGATGCAGACGTTGGCAAGATATCGGATGCGACGCAGATGACGGGTGTACTCGTCCGGCACGTGTGGTTTTACGAGATCGGCGACGATCGGCAGGGCCGGCGTCGCAATGACGCCGTCGGCGGAGAGGTTCACCTCCGGGGTCACGACTCCGGTCACCCGCCCGGCGTCCGTCCGCAACCCGATGACCGGCACGTCGGTTTTGATTGCACCGCCCTGAACGTTGATGGCATTGGCCAGGGCGTCGGCGAGGGCGGCGAACCCGCCCCGGTAGTAGGCAAGCCGTTCCGCTCCGCCTTTGCCGCGGCTGCCGCCCCGCAGCTTGAGTTTGTTCCAGAACCAGACCGCCGCCACCTCTTCCGCCAAGTGGCCGAATTTTCCCCGCAGCAGTGGCTCCCACACCACCCGGTACACCCGCTCTCCGCCCAGTTCCCGGAGCCAGTCCGCGGCCGTCCGGTCTTCAAGACTGCGCCAATCCCGCACGTGACGCGCCCGCAGCGCCAGGAATCCGAGCCGGATGCGGCTCAGGAACGGCAGGGGCGAGAAGCGCAGGAGATCAACGGGCGTCGAGAGCTTGAGGAAGCGATGAGCGTGGTACACGCCGGTCCGGGTCGGACGTAACAGGATTTGATCCGACGTGCCCAATTCTTCGATGAGCCGCATCACGTGGACGTCGCTCGTGAACCAATGGTGATAGAACTTTTCGAGCCGCTCGCCACCCGCGACGAAACTGCCGGCGAGGCCGCCGATCGCGTCGTCCCGTTCCAGCACCGTGACGCGGATGCCGCACCGGCCGAGTTCATACGCCGCCGCCAAGCCGCAAAAGCCAGCGCCGATCACGATCACGTGGGGTCGGGCAGTTTCGGTCATCGAAAGCGCAGTCGGAGGGGAATCGGAGACCAAGCCGGAGTCGCGTTCCGTTTTGGGACGTCACCTGCTCATCGTGCAGGGGGAGATAGTATAACGCACCGTTCCGGGTACGTTCAATCAACCGGACGGCTTCTTCTTCGTTTTTTCCCCTTTGTGCGGAAGGGTTGGGGGAGGGCGGTCTCATTGAGTATAATGACGCTTTCCGGCGAGAGAGTCACGCAGGCGTCACGCGCTTCGACGACCTGAGTCGGAACCTGGTGGGTTGAGTCATGAGAATCTCTCACGTGTATACGAAAACGGGCGACGGCGGCCGAACGAGGCTTGCGGGCGGCCAGGAGGTGAATAAAGACGACGTCCGAGTTGAAGCCTATGGAACGGTTGATGAGTTAAACGCCGTGATTGGTCTCGCTCGCGTGTTTAATCAGGAGCGGATGGAAGACCGTCAAGGCACGGCGGAATTGGAAGGTTGGATGAAATGGATTCAGAATAAATTGTTTGACGTTGGGGGATTGCTGGCGACGGCTCCCGGACAAACCTTCAAGAATATGCCGGCAGTGACCTCGCGGGACGTTGAGCAATTGGAGCGTTGGATTGATCGGTGTCAGGAGGATTTACTGCCGTTGAAGGAGTTCATCCTGCCGGGAGGTGGAACAATATCCGGATTTCTGCATCAAGCCAGAACCGTTTGTCGGCGTGCCGAGCGCACGTGCGTGCATCTCGCTCACGGGGAACCCATCCATCCGCAGATTCTTCCGTTTTTGAATCGGTTAAGTGACGCCTTGTTCGTGTTTGCCCGTTGGACGGCCCATCATCAAGGAGAGCGTGAATATTTATGGGATCGAAAAGAATCAGAATGCTCCTAGGGCTTGCCGGCCTCGTGCTTCTTATCATTGCGGGCGTCGTGTTTCCCAGGCCCGAAGGACGAACTCCCGACGTTCCGGATGACCCTCAGGCCCACGAGGCGTTGACGCTGGTGCGTTCTCATCCTGCTCGAAATGCTCCGACGTTGGAGTCTGCCGTCAATCAGTACGTTGAAGCATTGAAAGAACGAGGAACGTCTTTCCGCAAAGGCGAGTGGCAAGTCGGAGAAGAACGATCGGGAGTGTACGCCGTGCGACTGATCGTTCGGGAGAAAGGATTCGATGAATGGATTGAGCGGGAGTTTGCTTGGCGGGTCACGTTACGCGATAAGACCGTCCGGGTGATTTCGTTGGCCGCCGTTCACTTCATGCCGTTTCATGAGCTGCCGCCGTTGCCGCATCAGGATCAACTATCCGGAACCTTCAGACGGGTTCCGATGGAAACGCGACGAGGATGACGCCGCGTTCCACGCGCGTCGGGTAACAAGGGACGGCCCAAGCGGGCACGGGGTTTTTGACGCATTGTCCCGTGCGGACGTTAAATTCCCATCCGTGCCACGGGCAGGTCACCACCTCCCCGTCAAGGGTTCCTTCCCCGAGCGGCCCGCCGGCGTGAGGACACGTGTTCTCCAGTGCCAGAACGTCTCCGTTCACGTGAAAGAGTGCCACTCCGCGTTCGCCGTCAAGTTCCACCGAGAGGCAGGTGCCGGGTTTGAGGTCTTCGATCCTTGCTGCACTGATGAATTTCATGCCGAGCGCCTTACGGAAAGGGGGCAAAACTCTACCAAGGCTTCCGTTGTGACGCAAGGGACGACGTGACGTCGATATTGATTCAGGATTGCTCCTGATGCTATACACGTTGTCACGTCGTGTACGTTTCATGAATCACGTTCGGGACCAGGTTCAATGACGTTACTGTTAAACGCGACCTATGAACCCTTGCGCGTCGTGCAGTGGCAGAAGGCTATGACGTTGCTGTGCCAGGGAAAGGTCGAAGTCCTGGAGGTCTACGACCGGGAAATTCGAGGAGTCACGATTCGTTTCAAGCTTCCTTCGGTGATGCGGCTCTTGAAGGTCGTCAAGGTCAGGTCCCCCCATCGGGCGGTCAAGTTTTCCCGAATCAACATTTTTACTCGCGATCACTAC
The DNA here is from genome assembly GCA_965212625.1 of Nitrospirales bacterium. GTDB lineage: Bacteria > Nitrospirota > Nitrospiria > Nitrospirales > UBA8639 > Bin75. Next base: position 304,766 of record OZ243124.1, read on the forward strand.
AGGTGCCAATACTGTTATAAACGGTTTCGAACTGAGGAACTCACGTTTGACCACGTCGTCCCCATTGCCAAAGGCGGCACAAAAACTTGGGAAAACATTGTGACCGCGTGTTGGCGTTGTAACAATAAAAAGAGCGGAAGAACCCCGGAAGAAGCGCACATGCAGTTAAAGAACGCACCGCACAAGCCGCGCTGGAATCCTACCCTGACGATCATGGTCGGCATTCGGAACACTCCGGAAAGTTGGCGCGATTATCTGTATTGGCATATGGAATTGGATGCTGAATGAATCCTGGCTTTCACGTTTCATTACATTTGCAGGGCCGGTTGGGCGTGGTCATTGGCGGGGAAGATGAAGCCGCTCACAAGACGGATCTGTTGTTGGACGCCGGAGCAAACGTGGTGGTGGTGAATCCAACCCTGAACGCGCCGCTTCGGAAGCTGACGGCCGCGGGGAAGGTTCTTCACCGGGGGCGGCGGTTTCGATCGACTGATACGCAAGGCGCGTTTCTGATTCTCAATACCTTGGCTCAGGATACGGATTTTGCGAGATCGTTGCGTGACGCCTCAGAGTCGGAAGGGTTTCTGGTGTGGTCGATTGATCAGCCGGAGTCGTCGAATTTCATGATGCCGGCCGTGGTTCGGCGAGGAGCCCTTCGTATGGCGATCAGTACCGGCGGGGCATCTCCAACGCTGGCGCGTACTCTGAGGCAGAATTGTGAAGAGATGTTTGATGATGAATTCGAACGTTTTTTGGAGTGGTTGGGCACGGTGCGTGAACACGTTCAGGCCGATGAGCCGAGTATGGCCAAACGGCGGGAACGCTTGAACGCGGCGGTGGAGGGTTTTCGATTGAAGGGAACCATCGACTATCCTCAAGCATGGACCGATCACAAAGAGGCGTCGGGTTTATAACGTTCCGTTTCTGGAATGGGACCATCTCAGGCAGTCAGGGAAGACGGCGGAAGACGTCGCGGCGACAGGGAAGGAGGGCGTGGCCATGGTCTTATTGGAATTCAGCATGTCCCCGTTGGGAAAGGGCGAAAGCGTGAGCACCTACGTGTCCCGGTCGTTGGACATTATTGACCGGAGCGGCGTGGAGTATCGTCTGAATCCCATGGGGACCGTGCTCGAAGGAGACTGGGATGAGGTGTTTCACGTGGTGTGGCAATGTTACGAGCGAATGAAGGAAGATTGTAACCGCGTCTCCTGCACGATTAAAGTCGATTATCGAAAAGGGCACGAGGGACGGTTACGCGGAAAAGTCGCCAGCGTCGAAAAACGATTGGGGAAGACGTTGAAGACCTGAATCAACCGGTTTCTCCCGCCTTACTCATCACACGCGTTCGCCAGTGGTTCATAGATGCGATGCACGCGTGGACCCAAGTTACACAAGACTTCATAGGGAATGGATTCCTGCCACGTTGCAAGATCGTAGGCGGTGACGTCCTGCTTCTCTGATTTGCCCATCACAATGACGTCGTCTCCCGGTTTGACCCCGTCGGCGTCAGTGACGTCAATGATCGTCACGTCCATGCAGATTCGTCCGACGATGGGACAGCGTTGGTCATGAATGATGACCGCTCCTTTGTTGGAGAGCTGACGCGCGTATCCATGGGCGTAGCCGATGGGGACCACGGCCAACCGCGACCGTCTTCTGGTTCGATGGGTCCCGCCGTAACTCACGGGTTCTCCTTTTTCCACCGTTTTGACGTGAACGACTTTGGTCGTCAGGGTCATGACGGGTTGAAGAGCAATGGGAACTTCTCTCTTTGGTACGGGGGCGTATCCGTATAACATCAGTCCGGGGCGGACCATGTCCAACCACGCTTGAGGGTGCCAGAGTATCCCCGCTGTATTGGCGGCGTGGACGCAGGGAATCGGGACGTTGGCCGACCGCAGTCTCAGCACGGTCGTTTCTAAATGGCTCAGTTGGCCAAGGGTACGGGCAGGGTCCGGGTTGTCGGCGTCCGCGAGATGGGTCATGAGCCCTTGGCAGGACAGCGTATGCGCCATCATTGGAGACTGCAAGAGTGCCAACGCCTCTTCGACGCTGAAGCCTAATCGTCTCATTCCTGTATCGACTTCCAGATGGACGGGGTAAGGGCGGCGGTCGTGAGGAACGGTGTGGCTCAGCGCATGCGCGACGTCGTCGTTCGAAAGAGTCGGAATCAGATTAAAGGCAATGAGATCTTTGAGTTGCCAGGAGAAAAGACCACCCATCACCAGAATCCGTCCCAGAATGCCGGCTTCCCGCAGAACGATGCCTTCTTGGACTGAGGCAACCCCGAATTGTTGAATGCCAAGCTTGGATAAGGTGTCGGCCATGACCCGGGATCCGTGGCCATAGCCGTCAGCCTTGACCACGGCCAAAATTTTGGTGGACGGCGGGAGAATGCGGCGAAGTTCTCGAAGATTATGGGCAACGGAAGCAAGACGGATGGTGGCAACGGTCGGTAAAAGGGATGAAGGAGTGGTCAAGGGAGTTGCAGAAGTCGGGTGAGACACGGGCGGGACGTTAAATCTCTAAAATTTCACCTTCTTTCTTCTTTATCAGGTCTTCGATTTTTTTGATCTCGCTATCCGTCACTTTTTGAATCTCGGCCTCGCCTCTTCGCAGATCATCCTCGGTAATCGTTGAATCTTTTTGCCGGCGTTTGAGATCATCGTTCCCCTCTCGACGAATGCCGCGAACGTGGATTTTCGTCTCTTCCCCGTATTTTCGGCACACCTTGACGATTTCCTTTCGACGTTCCTCGCTCAGAGGAGGAATCGGAATGCGGATCAACTTCCCGTCGTTGGAAGGATTGAAACCCAGGTCCGAGGACAGAATGGCCTTTTCAACGTCTTGAATGCTTGAAGGATCCCACGGCTGAATCGTGATGAGACGACCGTCGGGCATGGAGAGGGTCCCCACTTGTTTCAACGGAGTCGGGGTCCCATAGTAATCGACGTGAACGTGGTCCAGGAGCGACAAAGACGGTCGGCTGCTTCTGAGCCCGACGAGTTCCTTTTTGAGGTGCTCAACGGCGACTTCCATTTTTTTTGTAATTTTGTCAATGATGGGTTGATGCGACATGCGTGGTACACCTTTGGTTAATTCAGTGCCGCGTCATGCGTCACGAGGGTCCCCATTTTTTCCCCGAGGACCACGCGTTTCAAATTGCCGGGCTCCGTCAGATTAAACACGATCAAGGGAAGACCGTTGTCCATGCAGAGCGTAATGGCCGTGGCATCCATGACTTTTAAGCTTTTGTTCAGCACGGAGAGGAAAGAAAGTGTCTCGTACATGGTGGCCGAAGGATTGCGGACCGGGTCTGAATCATAAATGCCGTTTACCTTGGTGCCTTTCAGAATGACGTCGGCTTTAATTTCCATGGCGCGTAAGGCTGCGGCCGTGTCCGTGGTGAAATACGGGTTTCCCGTCCCGGCTGCAAAAATCACCACGCGCTTTTTTTCCAAGTGACGGATGGCTCGCCGGCGGATGTAGCTTTCGACGAGTTGCCGCGTTTCGATGGCCGATAAGACTCGCGTGGAAAGACCGGTTTGTTCCAGGACGTTTTGGAGCGCAAGGGCATTGAGCATGGTGGCGAGCATGCCCATGTAGTCAGCCGAGGCTCGTTCCATCCCGGAATCGGTTGCCGCCATTCCTCGAAAAATATTCCCGCCGCCGATGACTAACGCGACTTCCACGTCCATGCGGACGACGTCACGAATTTCCTCGGCGAGCGTCGTCAGCACGTCTGCGTGGATACCGTAGTTTTGGTTTCCCGCGAGCATTTCTCCACTGATTTTGAGGAGAACGCGGCGGTACGGAACGGGCGTCATTCCTGGCCTAATTGGTATCGGGTAAATCGGGCAATGGTGACGTTTTCTCCAAGTTTCGCAATTTTTTGCGTCAGGATTTCACTGATCGTTTTGTTGGGATCTTTGATGAAACTTTGCTCAAGCAGACAACGTTCCTGGTAAAATTTTTCCAGCTTTCCATGAACGATTTTGTCAATGGCGGCTTCGGGTTTGCCCAGTTCTTTGGCTTGGGCCAGATAGATGGCCTTTTCCCGCTCCACCTGCTCAACGGGGACTCCCTCACGGTTGACGTAGTCGGGATTGGCCGCGGCAATCTGGAGGGCCACGTCTTTGACGAATTCCTGAAATTCTTCATTGCGCGCCACGAAGTCGGTTTCGCAATTGATTTCGACCAGGACGCCGATTTTGCTCCCGGCGTGAATATAGGATGAAACGACGCCTTCTTTGGTTTCTCGTCCGGCTTTCTTTTGGGCTGCGGCCAGACCGCGTTGACGAAGGAGGTCAATGGCTTTCTCAACGTCCGAATTGGTTTCTTTCAACGCGTTCTGGCAATCAAGAATTCCCGACCCCGTTTTGCCGCGGAGTTCTTTCACCAAGGCACTCATGCTGGACATCGTGCGTTCCTCTCTCTTGTGTTGGGTGAGGTGGAAAAATGCAACTGATGGAACGCTCAGGAAGGAGCGTGGATGCTTTCTACCTCACGTTCGGGTGAACGGGCGGAGATCATCTCCGCCATAATGCCGTCTTCTTCGTTGGCGGCTGCGCTCGCGGCCTCTTGTTTGGCTCGAAGGTTCTGACCTTCCAGACAGGCGTTGGCAATCTGAGTCGTAAAGAGTTTCAAGGACCGGATGGCGTCGTCGTTCCCAGGGATGGGATAATCGATCCCCTCGGGGTCACAATTGGTATCGACAATGGCCACCACCGGGATGCCTAAACGATTGGCTTCTCTGATGGTGATGTGCTGCACGCGAGTATCGAGGACGTAGATGCAGCCTGGCAAGCCGTCCATTTCTTTGATGCCGTTCAAATATTTCTCCAGCTTGCCCCGTTCCTTTTCCATGAGCAGCACTTCCTTTTTCTTGAGGCGTTCATGGGTCCCGTCGGTTTGAGCGGCTTCCAATTTTTTCAGTTGGCTGATGCTTTTTTGAATGGTTTGAAAATTGGTCAGCATGCCGCCCAGCCAGCGTTGCGTCACGTAATACATGTCGCACCGCTTGGCCTCTTCTTCAACAATCTCGACGGCTTGACGCTTGGTCCCCACGAACAGCACCGATTCCCCAGAGGCCACGGTGTCCCGGACGAATCGATACGCCTCACGAAAAAGTTTGGCCGTGTATTGTAAGTCGATAATATAGATGCCGTTTCGTTCGCCGAAAATATAGGGTTTCATCTTCGGATTCCATCGATTGGTCTGATGTCCGAAATGGACGCCTGCCTCTAACATCTCGTTAATGAATGCCATACAGGATCTCCACCTCCCTTCACGTGATGAAAATATGACGTGCTCCGAACGAACGTTCGTCGTTGAACGATTCCACGCAGCGTCTCTCCAGAAGACGCGCGCCGTAAAACGACAAAACCTAGCATAGTCCTTATTTTTATTGCAAGGTAACGGAGAAGTCTACCGCCGTTGCCATGCAGAAAGCCGGATGAGGAACGACTGACCCGTCCCCCGATGACTCCCGTCGGGGGCAGGCGCGTTTTGACGAGCGCGTGTTGAAGCAGGTAAAGTCCTCATCCCCATACCCCCTGACTCATCTCGGGGGCAGACGTTATTGACACTTTTCCGACGTGAGGGACAGAACATGGTCGAAATTCCGATAAAACTCCACGTTCAAAATCTTGCCAAACAAGCCAACGCCGCAGCTCGTCCGTTATCCGTGATGCCCGGCACTGACCGCACGCAAGCCCTCAGAGCGATGGCGGAACAATTGGAAGCCAGCGTTGAGGACGTGGTACGAGCCAATAAAGAAGACCTTGACGCGATTCCCAAGGAAGGGTCCACGGAAGAGTATCGGAAAGCGCGAGATCAGATATCCGTGACGGACCGGGACGTGCTCGCTCTCGTCGATTCGATTCGCGGGATTGCCGAGGAACCTGATCCCGTCGGGGAGGTGACGCAGGGGTGGTTGACGCAGGACGGCCTTGACGTGCATCGGGTTCGTGTGCCGGTAGGGGTCATTGCCGTCATTTCTGAATTCGGGCCGGCAGTTACGGCTGAATCGATTGCGATGTGCCTCAAATCGGGAAACGTATGTCTTCTTCGAGGTGGAAAGGAATGGTTTCGGACCAATTCCGTCGTGGTACACGTGTTGAATGAGACGGCTCAACGCCACGGCGTACCGAAAGGGGCGATAACGTTCGTGGACCGACCCGAGCCGGAAGGAGTCCTTGAACTGACCCGATTACGGCATCTGGTTCACGGGGTCGTGCCGAGAGGAAAAGCCAGCTTGCGGAAGGCGGTGACGGAGCAGGCCCGGGTTCCCGTCTTGGGATACGACGGCGGCCTGTGTCACGTGTACGTTGATAAAGATGCGGACGTGCCGTTGGCTCAGGGGGTCATCGTGAATTCCAAAATTCAGGACCCTCTTGCCACCAACGCGGCGGACGCGGTGTTGGTGCATCAGGCCATCGCACGACAGTTGCTTCCGGGGCTTCTTCGTCGGCTGCTCAGTGAATTCACTCTCGATCTTCTGGGCTGTCCGAAAACGATTTCCATGATGGGAATTATGGAAATGACCGGGCATAAAGGGATTCGTTCCGCGACCGATGACGACTGGGAACGGAAAAGTCAATCGTTGAAGTGCGGCATCAAAATTGTCAAAGATTTTGACGAAGGCGTTGCCCATATCGCGGCCTTCGGCCCGGGGCATACCGATACGATCGTGACGCGAAATTACGGCACGGCCATGCGATTTGTCCGGGAGGTCGATTCCGGCGCGGTGCTGGTGAATGCTTCGACCCGCTTGCATTCCGGAACGCAAATGGATTTGGGCGAAGAAATGGGCATGAATACTTCTCGTTTCCACGTGCGCGGGCCGTTGACTCTTCAATCCTTGACAACGGAGAAATACGTGGGATTCGGGAGCGGTCAACTGCGGCAGCCGCATCCCGTGCCTCAAGCGTATCAGGACGCCATGATGCTATCGGCAAAATTTTAACGCCACGTGACTGGATTCCCGATAAAGGACGTCAGGAATGACCAGAGGGGAGCCTGTCCCCGATGACTGACGTCGGGGACGGGTCCCCGATTACTGATGTCGGGGACAGGTCTGCGCGACGTTCTTGCGTCTTCCCCGTCCACGGTCATCGGTCTCCGGTTTTTCCCGTATGCCGAAATGGTCAATTGAGCAACATCTGGCGCAATGGGGCCTCCGTCCGTTTCACGAGGAAGAGGCGTATGACGTCTGGCAGCGGCAAACGTTGTCGGACCATCGCCTTCGTCGCCTTCAACGAGCGGCACGAAGACGGAGCGAAGAACGCGACGCACCGGCCGATCGGGACTTTTATGACTTGGTGGCCTCTTCTGACGTTCTTCCGATCGTCTATAGCCAGCGGTACGGGTACTATCAGGCCCTCGGACCCGTCGTGGCGAATTGTCTGGACGGGGCGCAGCGGGTTATAGACGTGGGGTGCGGTGTCGGCATTCTCACGACCTGGTACGCGGCCTGCTTTCCGGATGTCACGTTTCTCGGCGTTGACCGCTCTCTCAAATCGATTGAAGCGGCGCGGCAGGCTGCTCACTCGTGGCATCTCACCAACGTGAGCTTTGAACCTTGCGAAATTCCCCGACAAGCGATTCCCGGAGGTTTTGACGCCATCGTCTCGACGCAAGCCCTGTTTCAATCCGAATCCGACCCCGGGCTTCCAAGCCGGCACTGGTCCACCTTTGAACGCGACCATGACGACCGGCGACAACGCAGCCTGGAAACGCGGACGGGTATCGGGCCGCGTCTCGATTGTCTCTCTCAAGGGTTTGCCCCCTTCGGCAGACTCATCCTGTTTGAAAAAACACGCCATTTAGGCCGACGAGTCTTGTTTCAACGAGCCCTTCGCGCGCGCGGCTTTCGTGCCGTCGAAGACCCACGACTTTTGATCTATTCGGAATTGGGAGAAACGACGGAAGAGGGGCCGTTGTACGTGATGAAAAAAGATTCGGCGTCTTCTGCCGTGGCGTTGGATGAAACGATGAAACATGATCCTCAACGGGGATTCTATTCTTGTCGGGGACGTGCAGCGGATGTCGTGTATGGCAGGTTGCCGAAATCCGAAGTCCGGCCGGGAGCCGTATCCGAGCAGGTGAGAAAACAAGGCGGGTCCCCGATTACTGATGTCGAGGACAGGTATGATGAAACGGGTCGAACGGCCGGGGGCTTGGCCTATGTGCGCCTTGTGGTGCCCGGGGTCTTTTCCGGATTGCTCGTCGGGTTACGAGAATACCAATCTTTCATGGTGGACGTCGTGCGGCACGCGATGCACTCGGGGCAACCCGAAGAACCGCTTGAGCAGCGACTGAAGCGAGTCTGGTCAGAACCGACGAGTGAGGCACCTGAGCAGTCCCCACTCTACGAAAATCATGGTCCCGGTGCGCAGCAAGTGTGGCGACAGCTTCCGGACCGCGTGGTGGTACGGCAGAAGACGGACGAGGAACCGGACGGGAGGCAACGCCACGTTGAATACGGGTCCTGCGATGGGAACGTTCATTACCTGTATTGGGCCAACACGTTCGATCAACGGCAAATCGTCATCATGGATCAAGCGCGGCGCGCCCTCCTGGAGGTGTATTTTGCTGAAGCAGTCGGTGAAGGGTAGGGGTGGAGGGTTCGGAACACGTTGCCATTCCCGCGGGCACCCCTCCCTGTCCCCCGATTACTAATGTTGGGTGCAGGCATTCCCGCAGGTTTCCCCGATAACAAACGTCGGGGACAAGTGTAGCGGGAATCCAGAGCAGAAAAAACTGGTGGCGGTGGAGGGCTTCGAACCCCCGGCCCGCGGCTTATGAGTCCGCTGCTCTACCACCTGAGCTACACCGCCACGGCGAAGAGTCATTCGTCACTCTATATCACAAAGCCCGCTCCTTCGACAACGTGGCGGCTTTCACGCCATAACGTGATCGACGATACTCATGTGCTCTATGCGATGAATATGATCTGGTTTCAGCTCCAGTCTTTCGTAGAAAATGATTCACGTACTACGTGAGAGATGCTCTTGCGGGAATTTTTGCTGCGTGCGGGGAAGAGATGATCGTTGCCCGTCAACGTTTGGCATTGATGCCCGGCATGACGGGGAGTTTACAAGAAGATTACCACGGGAAGGCTGATGACGTTACGCGGGCAATTGCTTTTTGAGGAAGGAAATCGTTGTGTTCAAAGCTTGGGCCACCGTTGATTCATGGTACAGGTCGGGCTGGATTTTGTCGCAGAACCCGCTGCCTGTGCCGGGATAGTGACGCACGTCCACGGTTTTGCCTGACTCCTGAGCGACTTTCTTTAATTGTTCAAGGTCCTCCGCCGCGACCCGGTCATTCCTTTCCGGGGCATGATACAGGAACGGGCAATACAGATTCCGGACGGTATCAATAGGATCGGGCAGTTTGCCGTAGAAGGAGACGGCCGCTCGCAGCCGTTTTCGTTTGAGGGCAAAGAGAACGGCTAAGGTTCCGCCCAGCCCCAGCCCCACCGCGGCATGGGCGTTCCGTACCGTGAACTCCATGTTCGGATCTTCAGGCAGGTTGGCGTTCAAAAATTCACAGGAGGCGTTGACGTCCTGAAGGACGGCGTTGAGGTCGATCCGTTCATACAGCGCATCGGCCACTTCCGCGTTGGCCGTGACCATTCCTCCCTGTCTGCCGTACAAGTTGGGGACAATCACGACGTAGCCTTCGCAGGCCAGCCGCGTGGCCAATTCTTGCGAATCCGGCGTTAATCCCCATTTGTCGTGAAGCAGAACAACGGAGGGAAATTTGCCTTTTGCTTGCGGCCAATATTGAAAACCTTGGACCTGGTGTTCTTTGGGAATCTTGGTGGCTGCGTAGGGGTCAACCATCTGGTCTTTATGGGTATCAAAGATCCCTTTGCTGGAAAAGCGAACGGCCTTGAACCCGACTTGATTCGGCGTGAAGGGCGTCACGTGATCGGCCATGCCGTTGTGCCACTTTCTTTTTGAATGGATGAGAGACGGGTTTCAAAAATCGAGGCGTACTATAGCGACCGCGTGAAGGTTCCGTCAATGAAACGACTGACGCGGCAGGCGGACGTGTTCACGCGTTCGTTGAAACCATCCTCAATGGTTATGCGGTATGAAAAGAAAACTCGGCGAGTTCAGCGGACGTGATGCTTTCCTGGATCATTGACCGGATCGGCAGCGGGCGTTCGGCTTGTTCGACGTCGGCAAGACGACAGCGCGTGTTCGGATGACGCGGAACAAACAACGTGCAGCAATCCTGATCCGGTTCAATCGACGTTTCGAAGGTCCCAATCCGCTGCGCCTCGTTGATGATTTCGAGTTTGTCCATCCCGATCAGCGGTCGAAGAACGGGGAGAGAAGCCACGTGACTGACGATCTGAAGGTTTTCCGGGGTTTGAGAGGCGACTTGCCCAAGGCTGTCGCCGGTGACTAATCCCCAACATCGCTCGGTTCTGGCTATGGTCTCGGCAATCCGCATCATCATCCGTCGATACAGGACGATTCGACTGGGAGCCGGCGCGTTGACGACGACGTTGCGCTGAACGTCGCCGAACGGCACGAGCCAGAGCCGTGCCGTAAGCTGGTAGCGCGTGAAATGGGAGACGAGGTCGCGGACTTTTTCTTCGGAGGCTCGGGAAAGATAGGGCCGACCATGAAAGTGGACAAACGTCACCTGACAGCCCCGCTTCATCATTCGATAGGCCGCCACGGGGGAGTCGATGCCGCCTGAGATGAGACACAACACGGTGCGACTGACGCCGGTGGGGAGCCCTCCCGGCCCCGGGTATTTGACGAGCGAGAAGTAGGCCGTCCCATCCACGATTTCGACGCGAATCGTGACGTCGGCCGCGTTCAGACTCACCCGTTTGCCGGTGGCGGCGCACAGGTACGCGCCGATCTCCCGGTTCAATTCAATCGAGGTTTTCGAAAAGCGTTTGTCGGCCCGTTTGGTGGAGACTCGAAAGGTCTGAAACGTGTTCGATTCCAGCGCGGCTGCCACGGCTTCACAGAGGGGTCGGAGGTCGGGCGCGTCATAGTTGATGGGCTGAGAATGGGCGAGGGAGTAATTCGCCACGCCGAAGGTATGACGAAGGCGATCCTGCACGTCGTCCCAGGATGCCTCACGCTGAAAGGTGACGCGAATACGGCCGGGCAGGGAGCGGACGTCGGTGACGCCCGTGTTCTTCAACGCGCGTCGGAGACGTTGAATCAGGCGTCGTTCAAAAAATCCACGGTTTCGTCCCTTGAGGGCTAACTCGTGATAGTGTACCAACGCGTACGGCATCAGCCCGCGGTCTCTAAAAACCGTTCGGCGTCAATGGCGGCCATACATCCGGTACCGGCGGCCGTAATGGCCTGTCGATAGTGAGGGTCCTGGACGTCTCCGGCGGCGAACGCGCCGGGCACGCTGGTTGCCGTGCCGTGGGAGGTTTGGATGTACCCGTTGGGATCCATTGCCAGTTGTCCCTTGAAGACGTGCGTGTTCGGCGTGTGTCCGATGGCGACGAATACCCCTTTGCACGGCAGCGTCTCGGTGCGGTTGGTGATGGTATCCCGCACGCGAAGTCCGGTGACGACGTCATCGCCCAATACGTCTTCGACCACGGCGTTCCACCGGAACGAAATCTTTTCGTTGGTGATGGCTTTGTTTTGCATGATCTTGGACGCGCGCAGTGTGTCGCGACGATGGATGATGGTCACGTGGGCGGCGAATTTCGTCAAAAACGTGGCTTCCTCCATGGCGCTGTCCCCCCCGCCGATGACGGCAATCGGCTGGCCTCGAAAGAAAAATCCGTCGCAGGTGGCACACGTCGAAACCCCATGCCCAAGGAGCCGGCTTTCGGACGGGAGGCCCAACAGATTGGCCGAGGCTCCGGTGGCAATAATCAGTGATCGGGTTTGAATCGCGTCTTCATCGTTGATCGTGAGGGTAAAGGGACGGCGGCTGAGGTCGATCCTGGTCACGTCGGCAGCCCGGAGGGTCGTGCCGAACCGTTCTGCCTGGGCGCGCATGTCCTGAATCAACTGCGGCCCCATAATGCCCCGCGGGAAGCCGGGATAATTTTCGACGTCGGTCGTCAGCGTTAATTGCCCGCCGGCTTGGGAGCCTTCAATCATCAGTGGTGTAAGATTGGCGCGGGCGGCGTAGAGCGCAGCGGTCAGTCCGGCGGGACCGGAGCCGACAATAACAACGTTGTGCATCGCTTTCATCCTTTGTGAGAAAGAGAGTACGTGGTTACGCGTGACGTTTCGGGCTTGAATTCGTCCGGGTGCGCAAGGCCGCGTCGTGGCGCAGCTCTTGATAGAGTCGTCGTATCCGTGATCGAAGCTGATGGACCGGTAACGTTCCGTCAATCAGATAATCGGCCACGCGACGCTTGGCGTGCAAGGGTAGTTGCCCCCGAATTCGTCCCAAGGCTTCCTTTCTCGTCAACCCGTCTCGTTGCCGAGCCCGTTGAATTTGCGTGGCTTGATTGGCGGTGACCACGATCACCCGATCCATTCGGGTATGGGCCCGCGCCTCAATCAACAGGGCCGCATCGTAGATGATGACGGCGTCTGGACGTTGGCGAGCCACGGCCTTGGTCTGCCGGGTTTGCTCTCGCGCAATGCGCGGATGCATCAGGCGGTTCAGTGCCAGCAGTTTTTGGGGTTGGTGAAACACGATGGCGGCCAAGGCCCTGCGATCAATCGTGCGATCCGGTTTGAGCATTCGGGTTCCGAACGCGGCGACGATATCCCTCCATGCTGCTTTCCCCGGTTCCACCACCGTGCGGGCGAGTTGGTCCGCATGCATGACGCATGCGCCGCATTCCTGAAACAAGTTGGCCACGGTCGTCGTTCCCGAAGCAAGCCCGCCCGTCAAGCCTACCAGTAACATCGTATCGTCCAGTATAGGGCATCCGACCGAAGCCCGAAAGTCTCGGTTCCCTCGAACGTCGTCGGTCATCGCGGATGGGTGACGCGCACCGCACTCGACCTTGACCGCGAAATCGTCCTTCCTGTATGTGCCAATGAACAATGAATAGTGAAAGATACACAAGAAAGTCAACGCAACGACGAATCGTGATGCCGCGTTCCTGGATATGCGCCGTGCTTTCCGTGGGGGCGTGGTGTGCTTGGCTTGGGGGTGCGACGGCTCAAGATCTCAAGAGGTCGGGTGATACCGATTCAGGGTCCGGCACCACGTGGCACGTGGCGTTGGATGGGTCAGGCGACTTTGTGTCCATCCAAGAAGCCATCGATCAGGCACGGGATGGAGATACCGTTCTGATTCACGCCGGACACTATACCGAGGACGTGACGGTGCATAGCAAGGAGCGTCTCAGGGTGTTGGGAGAAGACCGCGACCACGTCCACGTCACGGGACTGAATCGGGTCGGGACGTTGCACGTTGGGAAATGGCCGTATGGAGCTAAAAACGTAGAAATCAGCGGCTTGACCGTTCAGCAGCACGGAGGATTAGGCGTCGGGATCTTTAACGGTCAAGATGTCATTCTCAGGAATCTCCAAGTCAACGGCTTTGTCTTCGGGCAACGGGTACAGAAGGTGCGAATCGAGAATTGCGTGGTGGGAGGCAGTGAAACCACGGGCTTGGCGTTTGCCGACTCGCACGCAACGCTGATCGGTAACGTTATTCACGATAACGATCACGGCGTGGCCGTTGGTGGAACGTCGATCGTGCATCTGGAAGGGAACGTCGTGACGCGAAATCTGTTTGAAGCCGTCGTCGTGGCGGATCACGGACGAGCCACGCTGCTGAGAAACACGTTTGTAAAGAACGGAGGGGGCGTCACGTTTCAGGACGATGCCACCGGCCGGGTGGAAGGCAATATTATCGACGGGGGTCACGTGGGCGTCACGTGGTCGTCGAAGAACACGGTCAGCATTGCCCACAATGGGCTGCATAACGTGCCCGTCCCCTATCGTCTGGACGACAAACCTCTGGCTTTGCAGTCGATTCCCAATCCCTTTTCAGACGTCTATGCCCCGCCACGGTTCGTGGCGCCGACTCGCGGCGACTACCGACTCCAACCCGACTCTCCGTTTCTCCACATCGGCGGCTTCCCTTATCTCGGGGCCTTGGCCCCCGTGCAAGAGTAGACGTGGCCGATTGATCTTGCCTGACGTGGAACCCAGGTCACTTCAAGGGCAGGGGCAACCTTCGGCCCCTCAGTACCTGAGATTCTTCGCTTCGCTCAGAATGACAGGGTGTTGGCAGAATGACGGGGTGCTGGCATATAGAAGAATCGACCATTCTGCCACCTCCATAGCCGGTTGCCTTTCGAGCATCCCTTACGGGCATCGTCATACCATTTACCCGGAACCATATAGACACGTTCCCGATCAATACACCAAACAGACGATCCAACACTCTCTTGCTTCTCAATGAGAAGGCGCACTTCCTCGGCATTGAATTGGTGAAGAAATTGTCCGGCTTCCTTTATGACCAGTTCTTCAATGGGAATGGCCTTCCATGGATTGCCATCCTTCCATGGTTTGTTACCATCCCAATCTCCCTTTCCGACCCGCATTCTAAAGCCTGGTTCGAACGGAACGTTCTTTATCTCTCCATCAGCATATCTGAGGATCACCTCTATTGGCACATCAAGGGCGTTGGCCACATCCGGCTCATGGCTTACAACACAGCCTAGCAGCATCAGCATCCCGAGTCCCAGCAGCACGTCAGAGACCCTTACCATCGCCACGGCCACCAATGCTCATTCCCCCTTCCATAACTCTGGGCTGCCTGTTCAAGCGGATGACTAACGTGGCCGGGTTTTCCAGTCAGGAGATAGGTCGGGATGAAGGCCGGCCCCAAGACTTGCGACTGATACGTATGCGCTTCTTCGTGACGGCCGTAATTAACTGATCCATCTCCATAGTCCCCAAATTTCAATGGCGGTTTATCTTTGTTATATGAAATGGCATTCCCCAAAGTCAGGGCTCCGCCCTTTCCGATAAGCGGATTATTGAGGAACTCGATTCCATTGTGGCCAAATTGAATTGTGCGGGTTCGTCCCCATGAACCAGCCCGCCACGTGCCCCACGCCCCCGTAGACTGACCCCAGGACCGTATTGGGAATATTCCAGACTTTCCCGACTAAATCGATGGTTAACGACACGGCCGTGGGCAGGGATTTGGCGGCTTGGTATTCCTGATATTTGTGGTAGGCGTACTGGACACCTAAAGAGATGCCCGCGGCGGCGACGGCGTATAATGCTCCCATGCCCGGGTCGCTGAGAAGTGGCCCGTGGGATCGGTATACAACACGGGGTTGTTGCGGGAGTAGGCATACCGGTTTAATGATTGTGGATCCCCGAGACTTTGCACCAGCGTATCCGGCGAGAGGAATCGCCCCAGGGCCGGGTCGTAGTATCTCGCGTTGTAGAAGTATAAGCCCGTGCTGGGGTCGCGTTCTTGCCCCGTGTATTTGTAGGCCACGTCTGCCGTGCCCGTGTGCGTGTGCAACTGGCCATACGGCCGGTAGCTGTTGTGTTCCTCGGCCACGCCTTGGGCATTGGTCAAGACGCTGGTCGATCCGAGATGATCGGGATGAAAGTAGCTGGGGGAGGGCGTCCGCCCGGACGGCGGCATCGGCACCAGGGCTATGCGCTGATTGCCGGCATAGATCAACCGGCTGCATGAGGTGCCTTCACAGACGTAGAGTTTGCCGATGTAGGTCGTGGTCGTGGTGGTGCTGCCGCTGGTGACCGTCTTCTTCACTCGGCCGCCGTCGCCGTCGTAGACGAAGGTGGTGGTGGCGCCGTTCTTGCGGACGGTGCTGAGGCGGTTTTCATAGTCATAGGTCATGATGCGGCCGTCGCCCAGGAGCATGTTGCCGTTGGCGTCGTAGCTGTAGGTCTTGGTGCCGGCCCGGGTCACGGCGTGCGGCCGGGTGCTCGTGCGGCCGCTGGGGTTGTAGGTGTAGGTGCCCGGACTCGTGGGATTCAGCCGGAAGAGCGCCCCGGTGGCGTCGCCCAGCATGTAAAGGGTGCCCTGGTGCGAGGCCAAATCCACCGGCCACCTCTCATTGACCCCAAAGTTCGTGGCACTGCCCACCCGTGTGGCCACCCCCGTCGTCGGATTCACCGTGTACATCGCCCCGGTGTGCCACCCCGTCATGTAGAGCTTGCCATTGTGCGCGGCCAACCCCGTCTGGAATCCTTCATTGACTCCGAACCGCGTGGCCGTGCCCACCCGCGTGGCCACTCCCGTCGTCGGATTCAGCGTGTACAGCGCATCGGTGTCCGCGCCCGTCATATAGAGCGTACCATGGTGTGAAGCCAAGCCGTGGGGCACCCCTTCATTGACGCCGAATTTCGTGGCTGTGCCCACCCGCGTGGCCACCCCCGTCGTCGGGTCCACCGTATACAGGGCATCGGTGCGGGCCCCCAGCATGTAGAGCTTGCCGCCATGTGAGGCCACCCCCGTCGGGTTCCTCTCATCAACCCCGAAGTTCGTGGCCGTGCCTACCCGCGAAGCCACCCCCGTCGTCGGATTCAGCGTGAAAAGCGCATGGGGGCGGTAGCCCGTCATGTAGAGTTTCCCGTTGTGCGAGGTCAAGCCGAACACCCAGCGATTCGTCACCCCGAACCATGTGGCCGTCCCCACCTGCATGGCCGTGCCTGTGGGCTGGCCGTCCAGTGCGGAGTTACTCAGCATGTTGCCGATCTGGTTGTAGGTGTAGGCGATGCTGCCATCCTCGCCCGTGGTCCCAGTGAGGCGGTCCAGCCCGTCATAGGCAAAAGTCTGGGTGCCGTGGCGGGCGTCGGTCAGGTTCGTCACGTTGCCCGCGGGGTCGAAGGTGTAGCCCAGGTTTTGCAAGACGGTGCTGCCTTTCACGGTGCGCAGGGTCTTGAGGCGGTAGTTCCGGCTGTCGTAGGTGTAATTCGTCGTGGTGCCGTTGCCCAGGGTCAGGGTGCTGGGCTGGCCCAGGGCGTTGAAGCCGCTGTAGCGGGCGTAGGTGGTGCTCCCTTCCTGCACGCTCTGCAACTGCGGGCCGGTGTAGGTGTAGGTGACGGTGTTCGGGGGCAGGGGCGGGGAGAGGGTGTAGAGGGCCCCGGTGGTCCGCCACCCCACCACGTACAGCCGCCCCTGATGCTCGGCCAAGCCGGAGGGCTGCCCCGCCGCCCCAAACGAAGCCGTGGCGACCCGCGCGGCCACCCCCGTCGTCGGATTGAGCGTGTACAGCGCCCTGTTCCTATTGCTCACCATGTAGAGCTTGCCGTTGTAGGAGGTCAAGCCCAACGGATTGCCCTCATTCACCCCGAACTTCGTGGCCGTGCCCACCCGCGTGGCCACGCCCGTCGTCGGATTGAGCGTGTACAGCGCCGCGGTGTGCCAGCTCACCATGTAGAGCTTTCCCTGGTGCGAGACCAAGCTGGCCGGGTCCCCCTCATTCACCCCGAACTTCGTGGCCGTGCCCACCCGCGTGGCTACTCCCGTCGTCGGATTCAGCGTATACAGCGCATCCGTGGACGCGCCCACCATGTAGAGCTTGCCCTGGTGGGAGGCCAAGCCGGCCGTGTACCGCTCATTCACGCCGAATTTTGTGGCCGTGCCCACCCGCGTGGCCGCCCCCGTCGTCGGATTCACCGTGTAGAGCGCATTGTTGCTCCGCCCCGCCATGTAGAGGGTCCCCTGGTGTGAGACCAAGCCCAGCGGCCACCGCTCATTCCTCCCGAACCACGTGGCCCTGCCCACCCGCGTGGCGGTCCCCGGCTCCTTCAACGCTGCCCCGGCCCGGGGCGGCGGGGGTGGGGGCGAGAGGGTGTAGAGGGCATTGGCGGCGCTGGAGTTGTGGGTGTTGATGGTCATGTAGAGCCGGCCCTGATAGGCGGCCAGGCCGTTCGGGTTCAGCCGCTGCCCAAAGCCCCGGGTGCGGCTCACGGGGGTCACCACGCCCGTGGTCGGATCCACCCGATAGAGCCGCCGCGTGACGCCCCCCACCATGTAGAGCGCGCCCTGATAGGAGGCGAGCGCCCGCACGTGGGTCTCCTTCACCCCGAATTTGGTGGCCGTGCCCACCCGCGCGGCCACCCCCGTCGTCGGATTCAGCGTATACAGCGCATGGGTGTCGCTCCCCGCCATGTAGAGGGTGCCCTGGTGCGACGTGAAGGCGCGGGGGGCCCCCTCGTTCACCCCGAATTTGGTGGCCGTGCCCACCCGGGTGGCCACCCCCGTCGTCGGATTCAGTGTATACAGCGCATCGGCGACATTGCCCAGCATGTAGAGTTTCCCGTTGTGCGAGGCCAAGCCCGGCACGCCTGTCTCATTGACCCCAAAGTTCGTGGCCGTGCCCACCTGCGTGGCCACCCCCGTGGTGGGATTCAGCCGGTACAGGGCCGCGGTGGTGCCGGTGGCGGCGGTGGTGCTCCCCACAAGGTAGAGCGTCCCTTGATGCTCGGCCATCTTCGCTGCCCCCACCACGTTGACCCCAAAGTTCGTGGCTGTGCCCACCCGGGTGGCGATCCCCGCCGCCTGCCCCGCCGCTCGGGACGCTGGATAGCTCAGATGCGTCACCCGCCCCAGACCGTCATACCACTGCCCCGTCGTGTAGGTCAGATCGTCCACGATCTTGTCGGTTTGCACCACCCGCCCCGCCCGGTCGTAGTAGAAGCGCGTGGTGCCCGATGTATCCACCACCTGCTGTAAGCGGCCTTGGCGGTTATAGGCGCTGCCGTCATAGGTGTACCGCACGTCGCCGGCGCCCGCGGCTTTCTTCGTGCCGTAGTCTTTCTGCGTCCGCCGGTGCAGGGCATCGTAGCGGAAGTGGGTCTGCTGCCGCTTGGCGTCCGTCTGCCGGATCAGGTTGCCGTGCCGGTCGTAGGCGTAGGTCCAGGTGCCCAGGTCCGGGTCTCTCATGCTCGTCTTGCGCGAAAGGGTGTCATAGGTCAGGGTGGTGCGGTTGCCCAGGGCGTCGGTGACGGTGGTGAGGTTGCCCAACCGGTCATGGGCGTAGGTGGTGGTGGCGTAGGGCGTGCCCCGGGCCGTGGTGCAGGCGCTGTAGGTGCCGGTGTATTCTTCCACCTTCACCACCCGGCCGTAGGCGTCGCGGGTGGTACGCTTTTTGTGGCCTTTGGCATCCAGGGTCACGGTCACGCCGTCGTCGTAGCAGGCGCGGGTGCGGGTGCCGTCGGGGTGCGTGGTCTGCAGCACCCGGCCCAGGGGATCGTAGGTGGACGTGGTCCATTGTTTGCCCGCAGCGACCCCTTCACCGGCGCTGGTGCCGCCAGAGAAGGAACCGCTCCCGGTTGGGGGCGCAGCGGCAATGGTCACCCGAAAGGGCGTCTTGTTCGTCAGCAACTGCTGGAGCACGCCCGCGTCAGCCGACCGCCTGGCCAGTGACCAATATAAGCCCCGACGATCATTGAGGTTCCCGAACCGGGCGGCGGATCCCGTCAACGCAATCGTTTTGTTCGCCGTTTCCACATACACGGCTTTGCCCCTCAGAAAGGTATCCCGAACGTTAGCCCTGCGACCCTGAAAAAAGATATACACCTCCTTCGTGGACGGATGATAGACGAGGTGATACACCCGATACCGAATGTCCGCTCCGCGGTAGTCTTCCGTGCGGCGGCCGATCTCTGCATTGCCCGCGTATGACCGTGCTTCCAAGTAGAGCGTATTGGGATAGCGCGCATCGCGTGCGGGCCGGGGGTCAATTCGCACTTGCACCACCCGACCTGGCCAGGGGTCGTAGGGGACACTCGTGCGCGTGACCGCGCCCCGGGCATCGTAGACCGTGTTGGTGACCCGCGTCGTGTGCTCCGGCCCCGTGCTCTTCTGCGTGATGGTGCGGCCCAGGCCGTCGAAGTAGGTCCAGGTGGACAGACCCAGTTGGGACGCGGTGCGCACGTGTTGGCTCCCCACCGTGCCGAAGCTGACGTAGCTGGTGGTCGTCCAGAAGCCATCCGGTTGGGTGACTTTGGTGCGCCGGCCCAGGGCGTCGTATTCCGTGCTCACCACGGCGCCGTTGGCATCCGTGACGCTCCGGACTTGCCCATACACCCCGCGGGTCGTGGCTACGCCGTTGACGCCATAGTAGGCGGTGGCGGTGACGTGCCCTTGGGCATTGGTCACGGTGGTGACGAAGGTGCCGGTGGGGTCATATCCCGTGGTCGTGGTGTGGCCGTTGGCATCCCGCGTGCAGATGAGATTGCCTTGGCTGTTATACGCCATGCGGGTCTCGGGGTGGGTCGTGGCGCCCGACAACCAGCGCACGCTGCGCGTCAGGTGGCCTTTGGCGGGGGTCTGGGTCGTGGACGCCGCGGCGCAACTCGTGGTGCCGTCGTAGTAGAAGTCGGTGCGGGCCAGTTGCGTGCCCGTGGTGCCGAGACCGGCCCGGATGGTCTCCCGCGTGGGCAGGGTCACGATCCATTTGGTGGTATTGGCGGCAAAGGTGCGGACCACGGTGCGGTCGTCCGTGGTGGTAGCGGTGTCGCCGTATTGCTGTTCCTGGGTGACGTTGCCGTAGGCGTCGTAGGTGTAGTCCGTGCGCGTGGTGCGGCAGGTGGCGTTGCCGTCGCAGGTCTTGATGACCACGGAGGCGGGCGGGGTGAAGAAGGGGGCGCGGCCGTTGGCATCCGCGGTGTAGGTGGTGGTGGTTTCGGAGTAGCGGTTGCCGCGAGCATCGGTGACCTTGACGCGATAGGGGGCGCCTTTGAGGTAGCCGTGGGCCACGGCGGGGTTGTTGGTGCCCACGGCCAGGTCGTTGCCTTGGTGGAACCAGGTTTCGGTGATGGTCTTCTCGCCGGAGGGCCCGGCGGGGCCGGTGACTTTGGCGTAATGGAAGCCCCGGAACTCGCGTTCGCCGATATGGTGGTAGCCGCCGGCGTAGGTGTAGGAGGTAGTGGCGACGTTGCCGTTGCCGTCGTTGGTGGTGATGGTGGCGACGGTCTGGGTGGGGTAGGGGAGTTGGGTGTTGGTGTACTGGGTGGAGGGTTTGTAGGTGAGGGTGGTGGTGGCGCCCAGGCCGTTGGATACAGCCGTGAGCAGGCCGCGACCGCCGGAAGAAACAGGCCACACATACAAGCCCCCTTGCTGAAAGCTAAGAACGTCAACTTTGCCGTCCCCCGTCACATCGGCCAAGCCATGCGTCCGGGTGGCCGGCGCCCAATTCTCTGCCGACCACTGCTGATACCCGCCTCGTTTACTCGCATTCGTCCCCACGATCCCGGTGCCACTGGACTCCCACACATACAAGCCTCCTCGCTGAAAGCTAAGAACGTCGACTTTGCCGTCCCCCGTCACATCGGCCAAGCCATGCGTCCGGGTGGCCGGCGCCCAATTCTCTGCCGACCACTGCTGATACCCGCCTCGTTTACTCGCATTCGTCCCTACGATCCCGGTGCCACTGGACTCCCACACATACAAGCCTCCTCGCTGAAAGCTAAGAACGTCGACTTTGCCGTCTCCCGTCACATCGGCCAAGCCATGCGTCCGGGTGGCCGGCGCCCAATTCTCTGCCGACCACTGCTGATACCCGCCTCGTTTACTCGCATTCGTCCCTACGATCCCGGTGCCACTGGACTCCCACACATATAAGCCCCCTCGCTGAAAGCTAAGAACGTCGACTTTGCCGTCCCCCGTCACATCGGCCAAGCCATGCGTCCGGGTGGCCGGCGCCCAATTCTCTGCCGACCACTGCTGATACCCGCCTCGTTTACTCGCATTCGTCCCCACGATCCCGGTGCCACTGGACTCCCACACATACAAGCCTCCTCGCTGAAAGCTAAGAACGTCGACTTTGCCGTCTCCCGTCACATCGGCCAAGCCATGCGTCCGGGTGGCCGGCGCCCAATTCTCCGCTGACCACTGCTGATACCCGCCTCGTTTACTCGCATTCGTCCCCACGATCCCGGTGCCACTGGACTCCCACACATACAAGCCTCCTCGCTGAAAGCTAAGAACGTCGACTTTGCCGTCTCCCGTCACATCGGCCAAGCCATGCGTCCGGGTGGCCGGCGCCCAATTCTCCGCTGACCACTGCTGATACCCGCCTCGTTTACTCGCATTCGTCCCCACGATCCCGGTGCCGTTGGACTCCCACACATACAAGCCTCCTCGCTGAAAGCTAAGAACGTCGACTTTGCCGTCTCCCGTCACATCGGCCAAGCCATGCGTCCGGGTGGCCGGCGCCCAATTCTCCGCTGACCACTGCTGATACCCGCCTCGTTTACTCGCATTCGTCCCCACGATCCCCGAACGTCCATCATCCCATCTCAGCGTGATACTTGGCGAGAAACTTCCGCCGGTTACGGTCCCATGGGTATCCACTGTCGAATCGTGGCCTATTTGTTGGATCCTACTGAGGAGCGATCGAGTCGTGTTGCCACTGCTGGTGTAGGTCAACTTGTACGCCCGTACCAGCCGATTGTTGGCACGGATTTCGATGGTCTTCAGCCGTTTGGCCGTCTTCATCAGGAAGTGGCTCGTGTACATCGGCACGGCGTCCGGCCGGGTCTCCAGGTGAAAGGTGACGCTGTTCGTCGGGCGCGTGCTGCCGTGGCCGGTGTAGTCGATTCGGGACAGGTAGCTCTGGCCTTGATCGCCGGTGTAGATGATGGTCATGTAGTTGCCGTCCGGGTCTTCTACTCGCTCTAGACACCACCGGAAGATCTTATTGGCGTCTGAGGGATGGGCGACGCGCGTGGCCGCGGTGCGGCCGAAGTAGAACTTCTGGCCGGTCTTGTCCGTGGCCAGGAAGTACGGCTTGCCGTCACTGGCCGTGAGCTTCTGCACGCGGGTGAAGCCGCCTTCGATCTTGGCCCGGTATTGGTTGCTGCCGACGTTGACCAGGTCGACGTTGATGCCGGCCAGGCGGAAGACGTACGTATCGCCGGCGTAATTCAGGCCGAATCTGGTTTGGCGCTCGATGACGCTTTTTTCGAGTTTCCAGCCGAGGCCGACCCAGCCGTTGCCGTTGGCGCTGTTGTAGACGAGGGCAAGATTGGGGTGGACGCCGCCGCGGCCTGGGGGGACGGCGATGGGGATGCTGGTGGTGGCGGTGCCGGTGAAGAGGTCGGCATGGACGGCCCCGCCGACGGCACTGACGGGCACGTCCTGATCGGTTTCGTTGGCGGACGTGAAGGTTGGGACGAAGAGAAGGCCGGCCAGGATGACCAGCGGGAAGGACGGGAGGCGGAAGAACACCCTGCAACATGACAGCGGTATGATACAACCTCCTTGATGTCTGATGGCCCCGGGGCCTCTCTCGGATGCTCGCCGCTAAAGGGAGCGGAGAATAACCCAAGCGGGACCGGGAGTCAATATTCTACATTGCACAGGGGGACGTTTACGAAGAAAGAGAAAGAAGAAGAGATCGGGGGCGGGCGGCAGAGACGGATGGATTCCCGATTAAGGATGTCGGGAATGACAGAGGGGAGATGACGGCGGGCATGACAGAGGGGGAGACCGGCGGGTTCGTGAAGCGTTTCGGCTTCAACCTTCGACAGGTTTCCTGCAATGAGGCCGGCCCCGTCTTTTCTTTTTACTCCAAGCATCACGGGTTGGGGACGGGTTCCGAGAGGCAAAAGCCTAAGGTTGGGTCCATGGGTTCCATCGTCTCGGACACCCGGACTAATTGCTTCAGCATCCGTTCACGGAACGGAAGGGGCGGTTTCTGTTCTTGTATCGTGTCTTCTAAATTGTGAATCGCCAGGTCCACGGCTGCGACATCCTTCGTCGTTTGCGCAAGGCGAAGGCCTTTCTGATAGAAGGACTCGGCCGCATTCCTTCGGCCGTCTGCCAAGGCAAACACCCCCTCTTGAAAGTAGGCCACGGTTTTGACGTGGTTGTCAGAAGACGACAGGGCTTCTGCATTGCTTTTCTTCGCTTTGGCAAGCTCCCCGAGGTTGTAATACACATAGGCTAACGTGAGAGGAAGATACGGATCGGTAAAGCTATGATTCATCGCAACCTGAAGGTCCTGTAGCGCAGCCGAAAAATTTCCGGCGTCACTATAAGCCCCTGCACGTTGAAGCCGTCCTTCCATACTTTCAGGGTGTCTTTCCAATGCAACACTGAATGCCTTGACTGCTTTGTCATATTCTTCCAGACAAGTGTAGTCCCACCCACGTCTGAGTAAGCTTACTTCATCGGACGGATCAAGGGCCAACGCCTTGGCATAGTGGGTCACGGCGTCTTCATAGCGCCCCAACAGCTCGAAAACACTACCTAGATTCTGGTAAATCCGTGAAGTGGTTTCTCCCAGGGCAAGGGCCCGATTCAGATCGCTTAACGCCTTGTGGGGTTCGCCAATTTCAAGAAATCCTGCGGCGCGTCGCTGGTAATTTTTCGCGTCGCTTGGATCAAGTTCGATGGCCTTGTTTATGGTTTCTATAAACCGGTGAGGATGTCCCTGTTTCCATAACACCGCAGCTTGGCTCACGTACCCTAATGGACGGGTAGGATCTATTGCTATCGCTTCTGTAAAATCCCTTGATGCTGCCTCAAGCTTGTCTTGTTGAAGAAAAAGATTTCCTCTTAAGAACAGCAGTTCGAATGTCAAAAGATTGTATTGAAGCGCCTCAGTATAAGCATCAATGGCCTTTTGAATCTGGCCCTGCCGTACATAAGATTCGGCCGACGTGCTAAGTTCACCTATTCGAATGAACTTGCGAGCAAGAAGATTTTGATCGCGTGCATTCATTGTTTGAAAACGAGAATCTTCAAAAATCGTCTCATCCGAGTTGACTTGAGAAAGAGAATATGAGGACGGCAGTCCCCAGAATCCAAGACAGATGAAGAAGACGACCAGCCGAATCCGTTGCTTGTTGGCGTGAATGCTCATGGCGTTAGTTTTGGCTTTGACCACCTCCCTTATAGAATCGACCGTTTTCCCACGTCCATAGCGGTTTTCTTCTCGAACAGTCTTCACGGCCATCGTAGGGATCCATCTCTCCTACCTCTATTGGAATCAAATAGAGCGTTTTCCGACCAATACATCACCAGCCCGAATAACTTTGTTCCTTCTTAATGAGAAGGCGCACTTCCTCTGCGTTGAATTGGTGGAGAATATGTCCCGCTACCTTTATGACCAGTTCTCGAACGTGACTGGTCTTCCCTGTTCTCTGTCCAGCACTCTGTATCACGCCTGGTTCTACCGTACTGTTAGTTATCTCTCCATCATCATATCTGAGGATTAGCTCTATTGGCAGATCAAGGGTGTTGGTAATGGTCGGTGGATGGCCGAGAATACAGCCCGCCAGCATCAGCATCCCAACGCCCAGCAGAATCCCGGAGACCCTTATCATGGCCACCAATGCCCTTCCCCTTTTCCATACCGCTGGGCTGCGGATTCAAACGGATTCGAAAGCTCAGCTAGCTTGCCGCTCAGGAAATACGTGGGTATAAATAAGGGTCCCAAGACTTGTGACTGATACGTATGCGCTTTTTCGTGAAGGCCGTAATTGGCTGAAGGATCTCCATAGGCACTAAAACTCTGTGGGTTAGTGCCCTTGGGATAGTTCATCACATTGCCCAAAGTCAGGGCTCCACCCTCTAAGATAAACGGATTATTGAGGAACTCGATTCCATTGTGGCCAAATTGAATGGACGGGTTCCCTGTATACAAGCCCAAGGCGTGGCCTATTTTCCCAACGGCATATCCTGCCCCGCCTACAACCAATCCCAAAGCGGTATTGGGAAGATTTCAGATTTTCCCGACCATGTCGATGGTTAATGACACAGCCGTGGGCAGGGTCTTCGCGGCTTGGTATTTCTGCTATTCGTTGTGCGCGTACTGGACGCCTAAAGCGATACCGGCGGCGGCCACGGCGTATAACGCGCCTATGCCCGGGTCGCCGCCCATGATGGTGGATGAAACGGCCCCGCCGGACGCGGCGCCGGCAAAATAGGCAGCAACTGGGTCTAGCCCCCACTCGTACCCGCCAAATCCCACCGCGCCCCCCACGAGGCCGGCCCCGGCCCCGATAGCCAAGCCGACGTTCACGTTATACCCCGCGGCGCGATAGAGAAGGGCACTCGTGCCGCCGGCCGCGGCTCCGCCGGCGGCCCCCCCTAGAATGCTCCCGGCGGTTCCTCCCACCGTCGTCGCAACAAAGCCTCCTACCTTGCCTCCTACCCCGCCGGAAAAGGCGCCTATCGCCCCGCCTAACAGGGTCGCCCCCGGATCCCAATCGCTGGCAATGCCGGCGGAGACCGTGCCCACGATAGCGCCGATAATAATACAGATGAGGAAGCAATGCCCCGTGGGATCGTTGTACAACACCGGATTATTCCCGGCGTAGGCGTAGCGGTTCAACGTCTGCGGATGCAAGGGGCTTTCCACAAGGGTATCCGGCGAAATAAAGCGGCCCAGGGCCGGGTCGTAGTATCTCGCGTTGTAGAAGTATAAGCCCGTGCTGGGGTCGCGTTCCTGCCCCGTGTATTTGTAGGCGACGTCTGCCGTGCCCGTGTGCGTGTGCAACTGGCCATACGGCCGGTAGCTGTTGTGTTCTTCGGCCACGCCTTGGGCGTTGGTCAAGACGCTGGTCGAGCCCAGATGATCGGGATGAAAGTAGCTGGGGGAGGGCGTCCGTCCGGACGGCGGCATCGGCTCCAGGGCTATGCGCTGGTTGCCGGCATAGATCAACCGGCTGCATGAGGTGCCTTCACAGACGTAGAGTTTGCCGATGTAGGTCGTGGTCGTGGTGGTGCTGCCGCTGGTGACCGTCTTCTTCACCCGACCGCCGTCGCCGTCGTAGACGAAGGTGGTGGTGGCGCCGTTCTTGCGGACGGTGCTGAGGCGGTTTTCATAGTCATAGGTCATGATGCGGCCGTCGCCGAGGAGCATGTTGCCGTTGGCGTCGTAGCTGTAGGTCTTGGTGCCGGCCCGGGTCACGGCGTGCGGCCGGGTGCTGGCGGAGCCGCTGGGGTTGTAGGTGTAGGGGGTCGTGCGCGCGGGTGTGGACGTCAGCCGGTAAAGCACCCCTGTGGCGTTGCCCAGCATGTACAAGGTGCCCTGATGCGCGGCCAACCCCGTCGGCCACCACTCATGTCTCAATCGTCTTCTTCGTCTCAATCGTCGTTCATGTCTCCAAAATTCCGGGGCGGCGCGGGTCGCGGCGGCGGCCGGCGGCGGGGACGCGGCTGGTGAGGGATGAGGATGGATTCCCGCTAGAAACCGGCGGGAATGACAGAGGGGAGACCGGCGGGAATGACAAGAGGGGATGATGGCGGGCATGACGGAGAGGGATGACGGCGGGCATGACGGAGAGGGATGACGGCGGGCATGACGGAGAGGGAGACGGCGGGCATGACGGAAGGGGGCGGGATGGATCATCGCGGTCGGGATTTTACCTCCTAGTCGGTGTCAGCCGGGCCTGGGCGGCGGCTTCATCCTTCTGGTTAGCATTTAACTTCTTCTCCTTCTCCCACTTCTTCGCCCACCATCGGCCAAGTTTATATGCCGTTATAAACTCTTTAATTGACCTATCCAAGTCGGTTTCCAGTTCTTCAATGGAAACAGTCTCTCGAACATCTGGCAATGGGGCATAATATGCCCAAGTCGTAGCCCAAGCCCAAGGCCGATTTCCCTCCCCCATCTTTAGGTTTCTGACTGCAACAACTTTTTCTTCAAATCTCAACTCACGCACGCACTGAAATATTTTGCAACCAGCAATCACGCGTGGCCTACAGTCAAGGTCTAGTATCAGGGTGCCCACCGGTTCAGCATTCATATCCCTTGGCCCAAGCGATGCCTTGAGTTGTTTCTCTGCTCGTTTATTGAGTCTGTCCATGAACTCTCTTGGTGCTATGACGCGGAGACTCACTTTTGCAAAGTCAAGCCCGGCAATTGTGGGAATCATCCAGTCAGCAGTGGGAATCAGCACGTCATCACTCGGAGGCTCTGCATAAGAACGGTCATTGCTCCAAGCAATGAGCACGACAAGAATTCCCACTAGGCATTGAAACCGAAATTTATTCATAACCATCCTTCACCAGCCTATGTTCAATCAGGACCGGCGGGCTCCTCCATGAATCGACCGTTTTCCCATGTCCACAGCCGTTTGCCTTTCGAGCAGTATTCACGGGCATCGGGATACGTAATAGGCGAGTGAGCCAGATAGACCTTTTCCCGATCAATACACCACCAGTTCCTATCTTGCTTCTCAATGAGAAGGCGCACTTCCTCAGCGTTGAATTGGTGAAGAACCCGTCCAGCTTCTTTTATGACCACTTCTTCAATGGGAATGACCTTCACTTCTTCAATGGGAAGGACCTTCCATGGATCGTTCTCCAAATCTCTCTTCCCGACATGCACTGACATGCCTGGTTTGAACAGAAGGTTCTTTATATCTCCATCAGCATATCTGAGGATCACTTCCAGGTTCACATCAAGGGCGTTGGCAAGGGTCGGCCCAGTGCCTACAAAACAGCCCACCAGCACCAGCATCCCGATGCCCAGCAACACCCCAGAGACCCTTACTATCGCCATGGCCACCAATGCCCTCTATTATTCACTCTTCCATAATTCTGAGCTGCCTGTTCAAGCAGTCTACTATTCAACAGATAGGTCGGGATAAATGTCGGCCCCAAGACTTGCGACTGGTACGTATGCGCTTCTTCGTGAAGGCCGTAATTGACTGAAGGATCTCCATAGGCATCAAAACTCTCTGGGCCAGTGCCTTCGGGATAGTTCATCACATTGCCCAAAGTCAGGGCAGCCTTCTCTAATATAAACGGATTATCAAGGAACTCGATTCCATTGTGGCCAAATTGAATGGATGGGTTCCCCGCATACAAGCCCAAGGCGTGGCCTATTTTCCCCACGGCATATCCTGCCCCGCCTACAACCAATCCCAAGGCGGTATTGGGAAGATTCCAGATTTTCCCGACCATGTCGACGGTTAATGACACAGCCGTGGGCAGGGTCTTGCCGGCTTGGTATGCCTGCCATTGGTTGTAGGCGTACTGGACGCCGACAGCGATACCGGCGGCGGCGAGGGCGTATAACGCGCCCTCACCCGGGTCGCTGCCCATGACGGTGGATGAAACGGCCCCGCCGGCCGCGGCCCCGGCCAAGAACCCCAACTTGGCCCCCACCCCACCCCCAACTAACGCTCCCGCGGCCCCGGCCCCGGCAGACAACCCGATGTTCACGTTATACCCCGCGGCCCGATAGAGAAGGGCACTGGTGCCCCCGGCCGCGGCTCCGCCCGCGGCCAGCCCGGCGGCCGTCCCCGCTACGGCCCCATACTGACTCGTCACCGTCGTCCCGACAAAGCCCCCTACCTTGCCTCCTACCCCGCCGGATATGCCGCCAATGAGGCCGCCCAGGATCATCGCCCCCGGGTCCCAATCGCTGGCGATGCCGGCCGAGATTGCGCCAATGAGAAAGCCGAGACAGATGAAGAAGCAATGCCCCGTGGGATCGTTATACAACACCGGATTATTCCCGGCGTAGGCGTAGCGGTTCAACGTCTGCGGATGCAACGGGCTTTCCACAAGGGTATCCGGCGAAATGAACCGGCCCAGGGTCGGGTCGTAGTATCTCGCGTTGTAGAAGTAGAGGCCTGTGCTGGGGTCGCGTTCTTGCCCCGTGTATTTGTAGGCGACGTCTGCCGTGCCCGTGTGCGTGTGCAACTGGCCATACGGCCGGTAGCTGTTGTGTTCTTCGGCCACGCCTTGGGCGTTGGTCAAGACGCTGGTCGAGCCGAGATGATCGGGATGAAAGTAGCTGGGGGAGGGCGTCCGCCCGGACGGCGGCATCGGCACCAGGGCAATGCGCTGAGTGCCGGCATAGATCAACCGGCTGCATGAGGTGCCTTCGCAGACGTAGAGCTTGCCGATGTAGGTCGTGGTCGTGGTGGTGCTGCCGCTGGTGACCGTCTTTTTCACTCGGCCGCCGTCGCCGTCGTAGACGAAGGTGGTGGTGGCGCCGTTCTTGCGGACGGTGCTGAGGCGGTTTTCATAGTCATAGGTCATGATGCGGCCGTCGCCGAGGAGCATGTTGCCGTTGGCGTCGTAGCTGTAGGTCTTGGTGCCGGCCCGGGTCACGGCGTGCGGCCGGGTGCTGGTGCTGCCGCTGGGGTTGTAGGTGTAGGGGGTAGAGGTGCCCGCCGTGCTTGTCGGGATATTCAGCGTGTACAGCCCGCCCATGCTCCCCATGTAGAGTTTCCCATTGTGCGAAAACAAACCTCTCAGGGAATGCTCGTTGACTCCAAACCCCTTGGCCGTGCGTAGACGAGTAGCCACGCCCGTGGTGGGATTCAGCGTGTACAGCGCGTCAGATCTCCCACGCATGTAGAGCTTGCCATCGTGCGAGACCAACTCCTTCGGATACCACTCACCAACCCCAAAGTTCGTGGCCGTCCCCACCCGCGTGGCCACGCCTGTCTCGGGATTCAGGGTGTAAAGCACGCGGTGGTACCCGCCAATCATGTAAAGTTTCCCCTGGTGCGAGGCTAAGCCGCTCGGCGACAGCTCAGCAACCCCAAACCACCCCATGCCTTCCCTGGTGACTACCCCCGTCGTGGGATTCACCGTGCATAGCCCTTCCTCCAGCATGTAGAGTTTCCCCTGGTGCGAGGCTAAGGCAACCGGTCTGCCATTACTCCAGCGTCTGCCTACCCGGGTGGACCTGCCCGTGGTGAGATTCAGGGTGAGCAACCCGGTCCGACGCACCACGTAGAGTTTCCCCTGGTGCGAGGCCCAACCGCCCGAGCTCCTTACAAGCCTTCCCGCCCTCATCACGTTCCTATCCGTCCCCACCCGCGTGACCGTGTATGTTTCCCCGGCCCAGTGGCTCGTCAGATTGCCGATTTGGTTGTAGGTGTAGGTGATGGTGCCATTGTTGCCCGTGGCCTCCGTGAGCCGGTCCAGATCGTCATAGGCAAAGGTCTGGGTGCCGTGGCGGGGGTCGGTCAAGCTGATGACGTTGCCCGCGGGGTCGAAGGTGTAGCCCAGGTTTTGCAAGACGGTGCTGCCCTTGACCGTGCGCAAGGTCCTCAGGCGGTAGTTCCGGCTGTCGTAGGTGTAATTCGTCGTGGTGCCGTTGCCCAGGGTCAGGGTGCTGGGCTGGCCCAGGGCGTTGAAGCCGCTGTAGCGGGCGTAGGTCGTGCTCCCTTCCTGCACGCTCTGCAACTGCGGGCCGCTGTAGGTGTAGGTGACGGTGGAGGGCGGCAGGGACAGCGAAAGCGTGTAGAGGGCTCCGTTGATGTTGCCCAGGACGTAGAGCCTGCCGTCATGCGAGGTCATCCCCGTCGGTTTCCCTTCATTCAGCCCGAATTTCGTGCCCCTCCCCACCCGCGTGGCCACCCCCGTCGCCGGATTCAGCGTGTGCAGCGCCCCGGTGTTCCACCCCACCAAGTAGAGCGTGCCGCCATGCGAGGCCAAGCCGTGGGGGACCCCCTCCTTCACCCCGAATTTGGTGGCCGTGCCCACCCGCGTGGCCACCCCCGTCGTCGGATTCACCGTGTACAGCGCATCGGCGGCATCCCCCACCATGTAGAGCGTGCCGTCATGCGAGGTCAACCCCGTCGGGTTCCCCTCATTCACGCCAAATTTCGTGGCCGTGCCGATCCGCGTGGCCACCCCCGTCGTCGGATTCACCGTGTACAGCGCATCGGTGTCCGACCCCACCATGTAGAGCGTGCCGCCATGCGAGGCCAAGCCGTGCGAGACTCCCTCATTCACGCCGAATTTGGTGGCCGTGCCGACCCGCGTGGCGACCCCCGTCGTCGGATTCACGGTGAACAGCGCATCGGGGCGGGAGGCCGTCATGTAGAGGTGCCCGTTGTGCGAGGCCAAGCCGTACACCCAGCGTGTATTCACGCCGAATTTGGTGGCCGTGCCGATCCGCGCGGCCAGCCCCGGCTCCTGCAACGCTGCCCCAGCCCGGGGCGGCGGCAGGGACAGCGAGAGGGTGTAGAGGGCTCCGGTGCTGTTGCCCAGCATGTAGAGCGTCCCATGGTGGGAAGCCAACTCCATCGGGTAGTTCTCATTCACGCCGAATTTGGTGGCCGTGCCCACCCGCGTGGCGACCCCCGTCGCCGGGTCCAGCCGATACAGCGCATCCGTGGCCGCTCCCGTCATGTATAAGTCCCCATTGTGCGAGACCAACCCGTAGGGCGTGGTCTCATTCACCCCGAACGAACTCGCCGTGCCCACCCGCGTGGCCGCCCCCGTCGTCGTATTCAGCGTGTACAGGGCATTGGCGAAGTCGCCCAGCATGTAGAGTTGCCCGTTGTGCGAGGCCAAGCCCAATGTATAGTCCTCATTGGCTCCTGCCGTGCCCACCCGCGTGGCCACGCCCGTCGTCGGATTCACCGTGTAGAGGGTGCGGCTTCGGTACCCGACCATGTAGAGCTTCCCTTGATGGGAGGTTAAGCCCGTCGGGTGATCCTCATTGATCCCGAATTTGGTGGCCGTGCCCACCCGCGTGGCCCGCCCCGTTGAGGGGTTCACCGTGTAGAGCGCATCCGTGGTGGTGCCCGCCATGTAGAGGGTCCCGTTGTGCGAGGTCAGGCCGAACATCCACCCCTCATTCACGCCGAGCCGCGCGGCCGTGCCCACCCGCGTGGCGGTTCCCGGCTCCTTCAACGCTGCCCCGGCCCGGGGCGGCGGGGGTGGGGGCGAGAGGGTGTAGAGGGCATTGGCGGCGCTGGCTTGGTGGATGTTGATGGTCATGTAGAGCCGGCCCTGATAGGCGGCCAGGCCGTTCGGGTTCAGCCGCTGCCCAAAGCCCCGGGTGCGGCTCACGGGGGTCGCCACGCCCGTGGTCGGATCCACCCGATAGAGCCGCCGCGTGACGCCCCCCACCATGTAGAGCGCGCCCTGATAGGAGGCGAGCGCCCGCACGTGGGTCTCCTTCACCCCGAATTTGGTGGCCGTACCCACCCGCGCGGCCACCCCCGTCGTCGGATTCAGCGTATACAGCGCCTTGGTATGGCCCCCCGCCATGTAGAGGGTGCCCTGGTGCGACGTGAAGGCGCGGGGGACCGCCTCGTTCACCCCGAATTTGGTGGCCGTGCCCACCCGGGTGGCCACCCCCGTCGTCGGATTCAGTGTATACAGCGCATCGGCGACATTGCCCAGCATGTAGAGTTTCCCGTTGTGCGAGGCCAAGCCCGGCACGCCTGTCTCATTGACCCCAAAGTTCGTGGCCGTGCCCACCCGCGTGGCCACCCCCGTGGTGGGATTCAGCCGGTACAGGGCCATGGTGGTGCCGGTGGCGGCGGTGGTGCTCCCCACAAGGTAGAGGGTGCCCTGATGCTCGGTCATGCTCCTTACCGCCACCACGTTGGCCCCAAAGTTCGTGGCCGTGCCCACCCGGGTGGCAATCCCCGCCGCCGTCGGATAGCTCAGATGCGTCACCCGCCCCAGGCCGTCGTAGGCGCTCCGCGTGGTGTAGACGGTGCCCCCTACTACCTTGTCCGTCTGCGTCACCCGCCCCGCCCGGTCGTAATGGAACTGCGTGGTGCCAGAGGTATCCACGACCTGCTGCAGGCGGCCTTTCCGGTTAGAGCCAAGCCCGTCATAGGTGTAGCGCACGTCGCCCGCGCCCGCGGCTTTTTGTGTGCCGTAGTCTTTCTGCGTGCGACGGTGCAGGGCGTCGTAGCGGAAGTGGGTCTGCTGCCGCTTGGCGTCCGTCTGCCGGATCAGGTTGCCGTGCCGGTCGTAGGCGTAGGTCCAGGTGCCCAGGTCCGGGTCTCTCATGCTCGTCTTGCGTGAGAGGGTGTCATAGGTCAGGGTGGTGCGGTTGCCCAGGGCGTCGGTGACGGCGGTGAGGTTGCCCAACCGGTCATGGGCATAGGTGGTGGTGGCGTAGGGTGTGCCCCGGGCCGTGGTGCAGTTAGAATTGCCGGTGTATTCTTCGACTTTGGTGACGCGGCCGTAGGCGTCGCGGGTGGTGCGCTTCCTGTGGCCTTTGGCATCCACGGTCACGGTCACGCCGTCGTCGTAGCAGGCATGGAAGGTACCGGCGGGATGCATGGTCCAGAGCACCCGGCCCAGGGGATCGTAGCCGGACGTGGTCCATTGTTTGGTGCTGGTGCCGGCTTTGTAGGGGACGCTGGTGCGCGTGACCGCGCCCCGGGCGTCGTATTGGGTCTCCGTGATGATCTGACGGTTCTCGGCCCCGGTGCTCTGCTGCTTGATGGTCCGGCCCAGGCCGTCGAAGTAGGTCCAGGTGGAGAGGCCCAGCTGGGACGCGGTGCGCACGTGTTGGCTCCCCACCGTGCCGAAGCTGACGTAGCTGGTGGTCGTCCAGAAGCCATCCGGTTGGGTGACTTTGGTGCGCCGGCCCAGGGCGTCGTATTCCGTGCTCACCACGGCGCCGTTGGCATCCGTGACGCTCCGGACTTGCCCGTACACCCCGCGGGTCGTGGCTACGCCGTTGACGCCATAGTAGCCTGTGGTGGTGACGTGCCGTTGGGCATTGGTCACGGTGGTGACGAAGGTGCCGGTGGGGTCATACCCCGTGGTCGTGGTGTGGCCGTTGGCGTCCCGCGTGCAGATGAGGTTGCCTTGGCTGTTGTACGCCATGCGGGTCTCGGGGTGGGTCGTGGCGCCCGACAACCAGCGCACGCTGCGCGTCATGTGGCCTTTGGCGGGGGTCTGGTTCACGGACGCCGCGGCGCAACTCGTGGTGCCGTCGTAGTAGAAGTCGGTGCGGGCCAGTTGCGTGCCCGTGGTGCCGAGGCCCGCCCGGATGGTCTCCCGCGTGGGCAAATTCACAATCCATTTGGTGGTATTGGCGGCAAAGGTGCGCACCACGGTGCGGTCGTCCGTGGTGGTGGCGGTGTCGCCGTATTGTCGTTCCTGGGTGACGTTGCCGTAGGCGTCGTAGGTGTAGTCCGTGCGCGTGGTGCGACAGGTGGCGTTGCCGTCGCAGGTCTTGATGACCACGGAGGCGGGCGGGGTGAAGAAGGGGGCTTGGCCGTTGGCGTCCGCGGTGTAGGTGGTGGTGGTTTCGGAGTAGCGGTTGCCGCGGGCGTCGGTGACTTTGACGCGATAGGGAGCGCCTTTGAGGTAGCCGTTAGCCACGGCGGGGTTGTTGGTGCCCACGGCCAGGTCGTTGCCTTGGTGGAACCAGGTTTCGGTGATGGTCTTCTCGCCGGAGGCACCGGCGGGGCCGGTGACTTTGGCGTAGTGGAAGCCCCGGAATTCGCGTTCGCCGATATGATGGTAGCCGCCGGAATAGGTGTAGGCGGTGGTGGCGACGTTGCCGTTGCCGTCGTTAGTGGTGATGGTGGCGACGGTCTGGGTGGGGTAGGGGAGTTGGGTGTTGGTGTACTGGGTGGAAGGCTTGTAGGTGAGGGTGGTGGTGGCGCCCAGGCCGTTGGTGATCTTGTTTAAGAAAGGGGGCAGGGTCGATTCGAGATACAGCGTCATGTGCCTGGTTGACCCCCACCCCTGAATGACCAAGATGTTTGTCTTGCCGTCTCCGTTGAAATCGCCCAACTTTACCCGATTGAGGTCCACCTGCGCTCCTCCGGCCGTCCCTCCCACAAAGTGCCTGACCCCACTATGAGACGTAAAGGTGCCGTTCCCCTGAGAGAGATACAGCGCCATGGGCCTGGTTGACCCCCATCCCTGGACGACCAAGATGTCCGCCTTGCCGTCTCCGTTGAAATCGCCCAACTTTACCCGATTGAGGTCCACCTGCGCTCCTCCGGCCGTCCCTCCCACAAAGTGCCTGACCCCACTATGAGACGTAAAGGTGCCGTTCCCCTGAGAGAGATACAGCGCCATGGGCCTGGTTGACCCCCACCCTTGGACGACCAAGATGTCTGTCTTGCCATCTCCGTTGAAATCGCCCAACTTTACCCGATTGAGGTCCACCTGCGCTCCTCCGGCTGTCCCTCCCACAAAGTGCCTGACCCCACTATGAGACGTAAAGGTGCCGTTCCCCTGAGAGAGATACAGCGCCATGGGCCTGGTTGACCCCCATCCCTGGACGACCAAGATGTCCGCCTTGCCGTCTCCGTTGAAATCGCCCAACTTTACCCGATTGAGGTCCACCTGCGCTCCTCCGGCCGTCCCTCCCACAAAGTGCCTGACCCCACTATGAGACGTAAAGGTGCCGTTCCCCTGAGAGAGATACAGCGCCATGGGCCTGGTTGACCCCCACCCTTGGACGACCAAGATGTCTGTCTTGCCATCTCCGTTGAAATCGCCCAACTTTACCCGATTGAGGTCCACCTGCGCTCCTCCGGCCGTCCCTCCCACAAAGTGCCTGACCCCACTATGAGACGTAAAGGTGCCGTTCCCCTGAGAGAGATACAGCGCCATGGGCCTGGTTGACCCCCACCCCTGGACGACCAAGATGTCCGCCTTGCCGTCTCCGTTGAAATCGCCCAACTTTACCCGATTGAGGTCCACCTGCGCTCCTCCGGCCGTCCCTCCCACAAAGTGCCTGACCCCACTATGAGACGTAAAGGTGCCGTTCCCCTGAGAGAGATACAGCGCCATGGGCCTGGTTGACCCCCACCCCTGGACGACCAAGATGTCTGTCTTGCCATCTCCGTTGAAATCGCCCAACTTTACCCGATTGAGGTCCACCTGCGCTCCTCCGGCCGTCCCTCCCACAAAGTGCCTGACCCCACTATGAGACGTAAAGGTGGGAAAAGATGTGTTGCCGGATGTCTCGCCGTCGTAGCGAATCGTGACCGGTGGCAGGCTGCTGCCGCCCGTGATGCTGCCGCTGCGGATTGTGGCGTCCTTGCCGTATTGGGTGACGCTGCGGAGCAGGGAACGGCTGGTGCCTGCGCTGCTGGTGTAGGTCAGCTTGTAGGCTCGCACTAGGCGGTTGTTCGCCCGCACTTCTATCGTCTTCAGCCGTTTGGCCGTCTTCATCAGGAAGTGGCTCGTGTACATCGGGACGGCGTCCGTCCGGGTCTCCAGGTGAAAGATGACGCTGTTCGTCGGGCGCGTGCTGCCGTGGCCGGTGT
The DNA here is from genome assembly GCA_965212625.1 of Nitrospirales bacterium. Taxonomy (GTDB): domain Bacteria; phylum Nitrospirota; class Nitrospiria; order Nitrospirales; family UBA8639; genus Bin75. Next base: position 341,662 of record OZ243124.1, read on the forward strand.
AGTCGATTCGGGACAGGTAGCCTTGGCCTTGATCGCCGGTGTAGCTGATGGTCATGTAGTTGCCGTCCGGGTCTTCTACTCGCTCTAGACACCAGCGGAAGATCTTATTGGCGTCTGACGGATCCGCGACTCGCGTGGCCGCGGTGCGGCCGAAGTAGAATTTTTGGCCGGTCTTGTCCGTGGCCAGGAAGTACGGCTTGCCGTCCGTCGCCGTCAGTTTCTGTACGCGGGTGAAGCCGCCTTCGATCTTGGCCCGGTATTGGTTGTTTCCAATATTGACCAGGTCGACGTTGATGCCGGCCAGGCGGAAGACGTACGCATCGCCGGCGTAATTCAGGCCGAATCTGGTTTGGCGTTCGATGACGCTTTTTTCGAGTTTCCAGCCGAGGCCGACCCAGCCGTTGCCGTTGGCGCTGTTGTAGACGAGGGCAAGGGTGGGTTGGACGCCGCCGCGGCCCGTGGGGACGGCGATGGGGATGCTGGTGGTGGCGGTGCCGGTGAAGAGGTCGGCATGGACGGTGCCACCGACGGCACTGACGGGCATCTCTTGATCGGTTTCGTTGGCGGACGTGAAGGCTGGGGTGAAGAGAAGGCTGGTCAGGATTGCCAGCGTGAGGTACGGGCGGCGGAAGCACACACGGAAGCATGACTGCGGCATGACCCAACCTCTTTGAGCAGGTTGTGAACCCGAACGCTTTGGCCTCGCTACCACATGCCGGACGTGCTGTCAAGTGGTGGGGTGAGGGGGGCTTGGCCGTCAACGCGGCGGGGGAGGGATGAGGATGGATTCCCGATAAAGGACCCTCGATAGAAACCGTCAAGGGCAGGTTTGGGAATGACAGAAGGAGGGAGGCGGGATGGCGGGGGCGGGGTCCGGAATCCCGGACGTTGACCCCGCCGGTGTTTGGGGTGGGGGTGGGGTCGGCTTGGTCGTTAGAGGTTGTCCGGCAGGGCTTGCAGGTAGGCAAGAGGGGACGTGAGGGTGACGGTTTTGGAAAGGTTTCTGTTTCGGGAATCTCTGCCTTCTGGTTCCTTTTGATTTCCCTGCCGGACGGGAGACGTGGGGAGGGGAGAAACAGTTTGTGCCCCACGCCGGTTCAACCATGAGATGGCGCAGGGACACAGAGTGAAGATGGGGGAAATATCGGGTTATTGATGGGGGTCAAGGTGCAGCAAGGCGTGTTCGGGGTCGAAGGTGACTTTGAAATTGTTCAGGAAGGACGTGCCGAGTATGCCTGAGATGCCTGGAATGAGATTCGGTAAATCGTAGACGGCGACCGGGACGTTGTGAGCAATGGCTGATCCCGCGCGGATTTCTTGGACGTTGGTGGTCGTGGCCTGGATGGTGCCGCCGGCGGTGTTCAACGTCCCCAACGAGACCTCTGGGCTGGACAGCAACCCTAATTCTGCGGCCAGATTGTGAGACAGGACGGTCATTGAGGCTTCAGTGTCCACGATCAGATGCACGTGTTGCCTTCTGTTTATGAGCACTTGGACGACCATGGCGTTGTCTATTCTGGTCAGATGGAGGGCGGCGGGGGCTGATTCTTCCCGTGGCGGGGTCTCCGTATAGAGCTTCTGCTGAAAGGCATCCGCAGATGGTGCAGATGGGTGCCGGTCGAATTCGTCGGGTGGGGGGGCGTATGGATCGAGAAATGCAGGGTCTTGGGGCGTTTTCTGGTGTGGCAGGGGTTCGTCAGAAATCTGGGAGGGGCTGCTCCGTGGGTTTTCGGTTTCAGGTTCAGGGGTTTTCCGTTCAAAGGACACACATTGGGTGAGTTGGGCGGGGCTGTCGGTGAAGACCGTGGTGCCGGCGGCATCTTTGCATTGATAGATGGTTGTCCGTCCTTTGTCCGGAAGAAATGCCCAGAGACCGATGATTGAGAGCATCATACGGATGAGCGTGACCGATGAGGGAATCAGTACCATGACGTTCAGAGGCCGTCTTGTTCGTTCGGGGTGAGTGACAACGTGGCTTCGACGGTGGTCTTTGCGTGTTTGATATATTTGGAAAGGACGACTTCCGTGGGGCCAATCGATTGAATTTCGATATCTTGCTCAAATCGTTCTCCTTCCTTCACCACGTAGAGATTTTCATCTTTGCTCAGGAAAGCCTGCCGGACGCCTTGCTTCGTCAAGTATCCGAGAAAGGTATATTGCTTCATTTCTGCTCTGGCTTGCCTGGCGGCAAGTTCCGCCGGCGTTGGCCCCGTGGGTTGGAGAGGTGCCGGGGGGTGAAACGCTTGAGGAGGGGGCAGGGGTTCCGGGGGCGGGATCATGATCGGTGGCGCGGGTTCCGCCGGCGTCGGAGGTTGGGCTATGTAAGGGTCGTCGGGGTCTTCCAAGGGGGCAAAAATATTTCTCCGATTTTTCAGCTTCACGGATCGTGTGGATTGAGGAACGTTCAAGACAAATTTGGCTTGGAGGGACGTTGCAGGGTTCATGGGCGCGTCGCTTCGGCGTTGAGGGTCTGCCGTCTGCGTCTCTTCAGGTTCCAGCCATTCGAATAGCGCCAGCGTGGAGAGTATCATGACGATTCCCGCAAGGAGTAAGGCTTGTTCTCTTCGACTCATGAGACGTGCTTCTTCCCCGTCATCCGGGCCGATGGTGACCGAAAAAACGTGCCGATTTGAAACGTGAAGGCGACGCCTTCCGTTTTCCCGGATCGTTCGGCCGTCAGTTTTTCAATCATCAGATAGGGGCCGGTTTTTTCGACCTGATGGATAAATCGGCGAATTGCGTCATAGGCTCCGAAGGCTTGAAAGGTGATTGAACCTTTGGGGATGGTCTGCTTTTTTGATGGTTCGACGTGATATTTCATTTCAGGGATAGTGACGCCGTTTTTTTGGGCCAGTGTATTGAGCGTGACGCCCAAATGCGTGAACGTCTGTTGAGTCGGGAGATCTTTCCAGAGTCGGTTCAGGACCTGTTGGGTGGTTTTCGCCGTTTGTTGAGACAGGTGTCGTTGGCGAAGCGCATGCAGGGCGTCTTGTGTTTCCGATAACCGATGCTGGGCGGGGAGGAACAGGCCGAGGTACATCGTCAGACAGCACAGCAGAGCAATCGACGTCAGGATCATGAGGGGGCGTAGTACGTGAACGGTCCGGGCGGCGGTTGGGGAACGCTTCATGCGGGACCCCCCTCGTTTTCTGGATTCCCGATTACAAACGTCGGGAATGACGGTCCTGATAACAGAGCAATCGACGTCAGGATCATGAGGGGGCGTAAGACGTGAACGGTCTGGGCGGCGGTTGGGGAACGCTTCATGCGGGACCCCTCTCGTTTTCTGGATTCCCGATTACAAACGTCGGGAATGACGGTCCTGATAACTGGTCATTATCGAAGTCAGGAGCGGCGACGTGAAGGTTCATACGTCACTTTCAGGCTGAATCCGATAAACGCGGCGGGGCCCGCGTCAACGTTCTGAGGACGCCGTTGCATTTTGTGGTTGACGATTTCGACCCGGTGAAATGAGGGATGGTCTTTTAATGTATCCACGAACGCCAACAAATCTTGTAGGGTCAACGCGGCTCCGCTCAACGCCAGGGACGATTTCCGGTTGTCCGACACGATCGATTCCATGGAGATTCGGTGAGACGTGGTCCGTTCCAGGTCGTTGAGGAGTTGGGTCCATGAAAATTTTTGGTGCTGCACCACTTGATTGGCGAACGTGACGTCTTGCGGAAGCGTTTCGAGCGTGGCCGCTGAGAGATCAAATCCCGCTGCTGCTGATTGACGTACAAACCGGCGAGAGGTTTGATTGGTTTGGGCGATGGTGGTCTCTTGATCCAGGACGCGGTCTTCAATGGATTGCGTTTCATGCCAAAGCCAGATGGCCGTGAGAAAGCACAGCACGCTGAGGCCGGCCAGTATGGTTTGCAGGTATTGCACGCCGTTTAATCCGGCAGCGGTCAACGGCAAGCTGAGATGAGGAGGTTTCATGAGGGGCAATACCCCCCCGCGAACGTGGCCAGTGCCGTACCGGTCCATAGGGTGAGCCCTGACAGAGATTCGGCCCGGACGTTGGGGTTCTCGGGAAACACGGGGAACGGTTTGACTTGAGGAACGACGGAGCCTGAATTCGGCGGAAAGGCTTGTTCCATGATTTCGGCGATACGTGGAAGCATGACCTCCGGTTGCGGGCTGCCGGTCAGGAATACGGGATAGACCTGGTTTGGGTGCGGCGGGTCTTTCGCGGTTTCAAAATAGAATTGCAAGCTTCCGAGTGCTTCCTGGGCGAGAATCGCTGCGGGTTCTTGATCGTCGTCCGGCGTCTCAGGTTCCATGGACGGGTCGGTTTGTTCCCGGGGTGTCGTCGTCTGCGCGTTCCCGTTTTGTGGTTCGTCTTCAATTGAGGACGGCGCGGGGCGGACGTGGACCATGGAGATTCGTCTGACGGGTTTGACGCGCAGGTAACGCGGTTGACCGTTCCGGAAGACGATGAATGAAAATCCCCAGTCCCCGACGTACAGAAATATGACGGCATCGGGGACAAAGGAAACGTCCGGTGAATGGGTCTGCAAGGTTGCTTGGATCATCGGTCGGCACAGGTTGAAGACTGCGATACTTGCGACGTGTATTGACACGGGAATACATCCGGCGTCCAAACAGAGTTTTTCATACGGCTCAAGAACATCGTTTTCCATCGTCGTGGCAAGGAGGCGCACGGGATTCACGCTTCCCGATAACGAATGCCCGTCTGCCGCGGCGCCGGCGTGTCGGAGACGGGTTTCGCGGGCAAAACGAGAGAGGAAGCGGGCGTGATGAAAGGGGCCGCGGGACGGCGAGGCTTCAAAGACCTGATAGGACAGCCGTCGTGATTTCGGGGAGAGGGTTAATGCTTGTTGCAAGCGCCACTCTACCAGTGCCGTTTGGTCTTTTTTCTTGCGTGGGAGGGAGTCGAGTTCCAGGACCGTGGTTCGAGCAAGCAGGTCCGGAAGGCATAAGGCAACGGACAGCGGGCGTTTGTGGGCGTAAAGGTTCGCGTGCAGGACCGGCAGCACGTGTTCCGGGGAAGTCACGTTCTGATCAATCGGAGACAGTCGAATGGTGCCCGTCGGCAGGGCTTGCTCAAGATACGTCCTGAACTTGGGGAATCCTGGGCGGTGCCGGATCCGTCCGAAGCAGACTTTATCCGTGGAAAAATAGAGACTTATTCGCGGACGGGTCAACGGGAAGAGGGTCATGCGATTTCTTCAATCGGGGTGACGCGGTTGATTTCTCGAAGCGTGGTTTCTCCTTGAAGGACTTTCCGTGCGGCGGCCTGTCTCAGGGTCGTCATGCCTTGCGCGTAGGCGACACGGCGAATCTCCGAAGGCGTGCGTTCGGTCAACACCATTTCTTTAATGGAATCGGTGAAGTCCAGAAATTCCGTGATGGCCCGTCGCCCTTTGTATCCGAGGTCGTTGCATTCATAACAGCCCTTCCCTTCATAAAACGTCCGTCGTTCGGTTTCGACCGGATCAATGCCTAATTCTTGACGCCGTGGCGGGTCGTATTTCACTTCCGCTTTACAATGGGGACAAATGGTGCGAACTAATCGTTGGGCCAGGATACAGTTCAGGGATGAGACGAAATTGTAGCGTTCGATGCCCATGTTGACGAATCGAGAAATGACGTCAAAGGCGTTGTTGGCATGCACGGTTGTAAAGACCAAGTGGCCGGTCAGGGCCGATTGAATGGCGATTTGGGCGGTTTCCGCGTCTCGGATTTCGCCGACCATGATTTTGTCCGGGTCGTGGCGCAGGATTGATCGGAGACCGCGGGCAAAGGTGAGTCCTTTTTTTTCATTGACGGGAATTTGCACGATGCCCTGCAATTGATATTCCACGGGATCTTCGATCGTGATGATTTTATCTTCAGTCGTATGGACTTCATTCAGTGCGCCGTAGAGGGTCGTGGTTTTTCCGCTGCCGGTCGGCCCGGTCACGAGCACCATGCCGTACGGCCGGGTAATGGCGCGCCGAAACCGTCGCAGATCGTCGGGGGTATAGCCCAGCAAGTCCAATTGCAACCCTCGCACGCCCGTGGCGATGTTTTGTTTATCCAAGACCCGGATGACGACGGATTCGCCGTAGACGCTGGGGAGAATCGAGACCCGGAAATCGATGGTCCGGCTTTCGACGCGGAGTTTGAATCGGCCGTCTTGAGGAATTCGTCGTTCCGAAATGTCAAGTTCGGCCATGATTTTCAGTCGAGAGATGAGAGAATTGTGCAAGGACGTCGGCAACGGGTCCATGGCGTGATACAGCACGCCGTCAATTCGGAACTTCACGTCCACGCCTCGTTCTCCGGCTTCGAGGTGGACGTCGCTGGCGTGTTTCTGGAGCGCGCTTAAAATAATGGTATCCACCAGTTTGACGACGGGGCTTTGGTCTTTCGTGATCCGTTCGACGGACAAGGTTTCTTCGCCCCGATCATCTTCCGTGATCAGAACGGGATGGAGTTCCTCTTGAATTCGCGTCAGCATCTGTTTATTGCCTTCGCTGGCCGCCAGACTTTCTTTAATCGCGGTTTGTGTCGAGATCATCAATCGGACTTCACGATTGAGCAGGATTTCGAGTTCATCGAGGGCGTTGAGATTGTGCGGGTCGGCGACGGCAATGGTTAACAGCCCGTCTTCATCGGACATGGGGACGAAAGGCTGACGATGCATCCATTCCACGGGGATGAGGGAGAAAAAAGGGGGATCGACTCGATGTTCGTGCAGAGGGTCATAGGTGAGACCATATTGATCGGCGACGGCTTGAGCCAGACGTTCTTCAGAAATCCATCCTTTTTCCAGCAGGACGTGCGAAAGAGGACGATGGTCGGTTTGTGCTTGGCGAACCGCTTCCCGAAGCTGACCCGCGTCAAGCAGATTGCGCGTCAGAAGAATTTCTTCCAACGATGATCGTTTGACGGGCGTTGCCATTCCCGTTTTCGCCCGGTTAGAGCGCTCCCGCAAGGTTGAAAATGGGGAGATACATAATCACGACGATGCCGCCGACGACGAACCCCATCAGAAGGAGCAGGATGGGTTCCAGCCAATCCAGTTGATTGAGGTGGACGTCCAGTTCGCTTTTGTGAAATTCGGCGACTTCTTCCAGCATGGTCTCGAGGGATCCGGTGGCTTCTCCTACTTCAATCATTTCCACGGTCATTCGGGGAAGGAAGTTCTCCCGTTTGAGGGAGGCGGCCAAACCCATGCCGTCGCGCACCCGAGCGGTCGCGTGGACCAGAGCTTGGGAAAAGACTTTGTTCGTCATGGCGTTGGCGGTAATCGACAGTGCGGTGAGCAGGGGGAGGCCGCCGGCTAGAATCGTCGCCAGGGTTCTTGAAAAACGGATGATTTGATTGTGTGAAATAATGCCGCCGATGAGTGGAAGCGTGAGGAGCAGGTGATGGACCTGGTATCGCCCCTGATCGGTTTTCGACCAGAAGTAGCCGACGATTCCCAGGCCCGCAAGGCCGCCCAGTATCCAGGGTCCCCACGTCACGGCGCCGTTGATAAGGTCCAGCAGCATTTGGGTTGGACCCGGCAGCGCGGCGTTGCGTTCTGCATAGACGTCGGCAAAGGTCGGGATGACGAACGTCAGCAAAAAGGCTACGACCCCCGTTCCGATCAGCACGAGAAAGACGGGATAGGCCAGGGCTTTGACCACTTTCGCCTTCACCTCAATGAGAAGTTTGGCGTAGGCGATGTAGCGTTGCAGGACGTCAACGAGATTTCCGGTATGCTCCCCGGATTGAATCGTGGATCGATAGAGTTCTGGAAAATATTTGGGTTGACAACTCATGGCCTCGGAGATGGCCGAGCCTCCGCGGACGCGTTCCCGTACTTCTTGAAGGGCGTGCTGAAACGTGGGATTGATCGCGCGTTCGGTTAAAATATCCAACGTTCGGAGAATGGGCAGCCCGGCCTTGACCAACGCCAGAAATTGTTGGTTGAAGACGAGAAAATCACGAAGGGACAACCGACTTCCGGTTCGACCCGTGACTGCGTCTTTCCACGATTGCGACCCGTCGAGTTGCAGAACGCAGAGTCCTTGCGTTTCCAGATTTGCCCGCGCGGCCGGCTCGCTGACGTCGTGGGCCTGACCTTCAACGATTGTACCGTCGGTTTGAACGGCTCGGTAGCGATAGTGCGGCACGGGTTTCGACCGTTAGTGGTTGAGGGCGTCGTCCGGCGTCGGAACCTCAACGCGGTCCCGTGTCCCGAAGGCGAGATCAGACGTAGGAATTTTCAACGATTGACCGATGATGATACGGTCGGTGTCGAGGTTATTCAGAGCTTTGAGGTTGGCCACGGTCGTGTCGTAGCGTTGAGCCAGTCGCCACAATGAATCTCCGCGTTTGACGACGATAGATTCCCCCTCGTTCGCGATTGGAGCGTCCGACGTTGTCGGTCGTTCGGCGACGGTTCGACGTTTTTTCATTTCCTCCTTCACCTGCGCCAAGTCGCGTGAGAGCGTCTCTATGGACGTGCCTATCCCGTTGATGGACGTTTCCATCGTCCGTATTTGCGTGACCATTTTCAGGAGTTGAGGAATTCCCGCGACTTTGGCTCGGAGCCGGCTCACTTCCTCGCGGAGGGCATCGCGTTTCGTTCGGAGTTTGTCTCGCTCGGTTTTGAGCGTCGAGACTTCGTTTTTCAGATTCGAAATGGTTTCAAGACGTTCAATTTCACGATTACGCAGGGCGGCGGCATGATTCTGTGCCGCTCGAACCTTCGCCGCCCGTTTGGCCGCCTTGATACGCTCTTCGGCCAAGGCTGCTCGAAGGTCGTCCGCTTCTGCTTTGGCTTCGAGGATCAGGACCGACTGGGACGGCTGTCCGGCGGGGTCGGTGGTCAGAATGGTCGGCGTGGGTTGATGCGTGCATCCGTGAAGGAGTAACAGGATGGTACTGAAACACGTGTGCCGCCGCAGTGCCGCGGACGTGAGAAAGGGACCATTACCATTCATTGTAGGGAGTTCCGTTTGTGCTCATGGCCTCACTGCTGCTGTGAACGTCAAAGATGCCGCCTGCTTCATTCGCAGGATCCTCGAATTCAATGACCCACGTTTCGTTTGATTTTGTGAAAGGGTCCACGGGGATCTCTCGAAGATACTCTGCTTCAACCAAGGTATCAAGCGAAGACGGGTAGGTTCCCTTATCCGCGTAGTGTTGGTCCAGGACCGTGCGGATCGTAGACAGATTTTGTTTTAACGCTGCCTCTCTGGCTTTGACGGCTGATTGTTGGAAGGAAGGAACCGCCAGTGCCACGAGAATTCCAATAATGGCCACGACGATCATTAATTCGACCAGAGAGTACCCGCCGGTCTTTCGACGAACGTCCGTCATCACCAATCACGGTACGCGGTTCCATTGATTGCCGTTTTTTGACTCGTGGTATAGACGTCGAACACGTCTTCACCGCACCAGCTGTTCGCGTCCGGATCATCCTGATAACAGCGCAAGCCCCATTCGGCGGATTCGGTCATGGGATCAAGGGGAACGCGACGAAGATACCGGCGAATGGGGTTGGTTTCTCCAACGGCGGCTTCGGCTCCGCTCAATTCAATGGACAACAGGGTTTCAAGGGTCTTGGGATATCCGGTGATGCCCGTGTGTTCTTTGCAGGCGATCTGATTGTTTGCGCAAAGCGGTCCCCTCAGGACGTTATGATCCCGGGCCCAATCTCTTCGAAAATTGTCGATGGCCGTTCGCATGGTTCGCAGGGCCTGCCGTAATTCTAATTCCTGTAGGCGTTTGGAGGTCACTTTGGTCAACGGCAGGGCAACCGACGCGAGAATGAAGATAATCACCAACGTGATTAAGAGTTCGATCAACGTGACGCCCTTCTTGTCGTTCATCTTACAAGATATGAATCAGACCGTGTCGGACCGTGACGGGGACCGCCCGTCCTGAGGCTCCGGTCACGTCTGACCTGACGACCAAAGGCGATTGCCCTTGACTTTTGGTTGTAAACGTCAAGACGGCAAGGACGCCATCGCCCTTGGCCGTCGTTTCATCCTGACCCATTTGGAGGATGATGGTCCGTGTTGCCGGAGAAGCGGAGACCGTCAAGGGTGACCGGTCCTCTTGCGTCTGGAAAAAATCGCCAGGTTGGGCATAGTCGAATTCGAGCCGTTCGGGGTTATAGGTTAAGGTAATCCGGGCGTTTCGAACCTCGGGGAACGATTCAGCGACAAGACGAATCTGGAACGACTGACCTGGTCCGGTGGTCACGGCTGCCGGAGTCAAGACAACGGCTGCCGTCGGGTGTGGGTGGTCAGACGTGGCTCGTTCAGTTATTGGCGGTGGCGAGGGTTGCGGGGGACCCGCCGGCTTCGACGCGGCGTCCGCGGTTGATGAGATGTCTTCCTGGGATGATTCGATTGATGGTCCAGAAACTGAAGGTTGCGTTTTCGGGGTAAAGATCGGTTCGGTGGCGTATCGCGTGCCGGTACCCGACCACAGCGTTCTTTTCGCCAGACTCACGGGTTCGACGTAGCGAATGATTCTCGGTGTAATGGCAATCATCACTTCCGTCTGTATTTTCCGTTTTTCACTGGAAAACAGGTCTTCCAGAATGGGTACGTTCTCAAGACCTGGAATCGTATCCCGGGTTTTTCGATCTTCTTCCTGAATCAGTCCGGCCAGAATGACGGTTTCTCCGTCACGAAGATTGAGCGTGGTCTCAGCGGTTCGCGTGCCGAAACGGAATTGATCAATGCGTGGGCTGTCTTGAAGTCTGACTCGATCTCCTAAGCGGGTGACTTCGACTTTGAGTTTGATCGTGACCTGACCCGTGAGGTGAATGGTGGGGTCCACGTCAACCTTGACACCGGTGTCCTTGAATTCAACCGACGTGGCCGTGGATGTCGTGGGCGTGGTTCCTTGACCCGTGCCGGGATTGACGTTCGTCGTGGACAGCAGAATGGGTTGCTTGTCGCCGACGTTAATGGAGGCTTTTTGATTGTTCAGGACGCGGAGTTGCGGGGACGCCAGGGTTTTGGCGTCGGATTCCGATTTGAAAAACTCCAACAGGACGTTTGACGGAAAGGTAAACAACACGGAATTTTTCCCGAGACTCGTCAGTTGTTGAAACCTGAAGGTTTGCGTGCCTTCGCCGAAGCTCAGGTTTTCGGTTCCAGGGAAAATTCCCGCCCCGATTTGTTTGGCAAATCGGGCACCCAGTCGTCTGGATTTGGTACGGTTCACTTCCAAGACTTCGATATCAAACACGACTTCCGAGTTCCGTTGGTCGTTGGCGAAGATAATCCGTTCGGCTAACTGAAGCTTTTCCGGTACGTCGCGCAGGATGACGGTATTGAGGGTTTCATTGACGTAGACGCGCTCGATTTCCAGGATGGTCCGTAATAAATTCGACACGTCCGTGGCTTTGGCGTTTGAGAGATAGAACGTCCGTATTTGAAGGTCCTGGTATTGTTGGCGTTTTTGGGTGGTATCGGGGATGATCAGCAGCGTATCCGGTGCCACTCTGCGCGCAAACAGTTGATTGGTTGACAGAATCAGGTTTAAGGCTTCATCGAAGGGGGTTTCTTTCATGAAAATGGTCACGGGAACGTCACGCACGTCTTTTTCAAAAAGAATCGTGATGGTTGCCGCACGGGCAAGCACTTCGAAGACCTGTTTGAGTTTTGTGTTCTGAAACCGGAGGGTGACGGCTTCGGTCGTCCATCCCGACGTGCGTTGTCTCTTTTGCTCTTCAGCAATGGCGGTGATGCCTTCCAACGCTTCCACGAGGTTCGGGTCTCGTTCGATTGCACGTTCGTAAGCGTTCATGGCTTCATCGAGACGTCCGAGGCTGCGGAGTTTGTGCGCGTCCTTCAAAGCCTGTCGTGCTTCTTTCAGGCGAACGACGTCGCCCAGTGCGGCGTGATGTTCACGCTTTGCCGGATCCAGGCCTAGCGCGATTTCAAATTCTTGCAGGGCCTCGGGCAGCTTTTTGAGTTTGAGAAATTCCCGACCTTTTCCATAATGGATTTGTGCAGCTTTGGCTTTGACCTCGCCATAAATTTTTAGCACGTCTTCGTTGAATGGATCTTCACGTAATGCCTCACGATAGGCGGCAACGGCTCCGTCCCAGTTCCGTTGTTGAACCATTTCCTCCCCCAATCGGAGGGAAGAATTGACGGAATTGCAGGACAGGACCGCCGTGCAGATTACGAGAGAAACGACGGAGGGAAGCCATGATAACAATCGGGTGCGCATGTTTCGGTCGGAGTGGTTATCCGGCTGCTATTCCTCAACGGATCCTCTTCCGTGATCTTCCGATGCCTCAAAGCGAACGTCGTGATACCGTTGAACTCCCTGAAAGGTCACCTGGTCGAACGGACGGTCGTGACTGGTACTTCGCACGCCGCGAATTCCCGCGTCGGTTCTGATGACTTCAAATTTTTTGCCGGTGATGGGGTCTTTGTATGCCGCTTGAAGGTACCGCTTCGGTTTTTTCGTGAGGTCTTCCAGTGTCAAGGGATAACGACGTTCTCGTGTGCCTTTCTGAACTTCATAGTCGTCCACGTACCGCTCAATGGCTTCTTTGATTCGCTTGCCGCGGAACGCCAGTTCTTTTTCACGGTCGCGTTTGAGAATGATTGACCAGTGTTGGTTGATTGCCATCAGGGAAATCCCAAGGAGCACCACAAGAAACATCGTGACGAGATAGGTGACGCCTCGCTGATTGCTGATCGGGGTCAGGGACTTCCAGCTTCTCTTCCGATGGGTAAAAAGGAATCGAAACGGGAACATGGTTCTTCACGTTTGCTGAAGGTTGTCTCCGTCACTCGTCAGACTGGCCACCGTTCTTCACGCCACGCCATGTCCCAGAACATCCATTCATACCGTGAACTCGTCAGAAAGGCGTCAATCATGCGCGCTTTTTCTGCCGTGCCGGCCCGTTTGGCTTCTTTGTCGACCAGGGCGCGCATCCATTGGGTGACCTCGGCGAATGCCGGCGATCCGTAGAGCAGCAGCCAATCCCCGTATGGATGTCGGGAGGATGGCTTCCCCTTTCGCAAGAGACGTTGACCGACGACGCAATAGATCCACGCGCAGGGGAGGGCAACGACCGTGAGTTCGGCCAGGGTACCGGTTTGGGCTATGCTTCGCATGTGTCGGCAATAGGCGTAATTGGTCGGTGCGAGGGGCGTGTTCCGCATGGCAGAGGCCGTCAGTTTCCATTGCTTTCCGTAGGTTTCGTGCAGCCCGCGTTCGACGACGATGGTTTCTTCTAAGAGCTTGGCAAAGCGAAGGGCCGTCTGAGGGTCCCGTGCCCGCTGGGCTCCCACGGCGAACACGCGAGCCAGTTCTTCAAGATAGCGGGCGTCTTGCAAGATATAATATCGAAACTTTCTTTGGGGAAGCGTGCCCTTCCCAAGGGCGACGACAAAAGGATGCTTCAACTGGGCGTCCCAAATCGGTTTGGCTAACTTCCGCATGTGTTTCGTGAAACTCATGGCGTGCCTTTCTTGCCGCTTGTCCTGAACTTCGAAGGGCCCGTCCTGAGCCTCGAAGGATCAGCCCACTGCTGGAATTGTCGGGTTATTCCAGTTGGATCAGGGTTTCGTCGGAATTCACGGAATCGCCTTCTTTGACGTGGATGGCCTTCACCGTGCCGGCGGTCGGCGCAGTCACGCGGTTTTCCATTTTCATGGCTTCAATGACCAGCACCGGGTCGCCGGCCGCGACGCGGGTGCCTTCCGTCACGAGGACTTTGACCACGCGACCCGGGACCGGCGTGGTGACGTCTCCCGGACCACCGGGTTTGGGACGTCCGCCTTTAGCCGTGCCGGTCGAGAGGGGCGCCTCCGGCCCACTGGCCAACACTTCTTGGAGGGGTTCCAGATAGACTTCTTCGAGTTTGTCGTCGACTTTGATGTAATACGGTTTTTTCCCGTCAATGGTTTGCCCTGAGCCTGAAACCCGCACGTGATAGGATTCACCGTGGAGGGTGACGTTGAATTCTATAGGCGCGAGGTGCAAATCACCGGCCGGCGAGGCAGGGCCTCCTTCGGCGATCGGTTCAAGGATTTCCGGCTTCAGTTCTCCTCGTTCGCGTTCATCAATGTACTGGAGCGTGACGGAAGGGAACAGCGCGTATGACAGCACGTCTTCTTCCGTCACGGTATGGTCGCTCAATTCTTTCCTGGCTGCGTCCAATTCCAGGTCAAGGTTGTCAGCCGGTCTGTTGGAGATGGGGACGTCGCCGGCGGAGGCCTTGCGTTTCGTCGTGGAATTCAAGGTTCCCGGCGGTTTGCCGTAGAGCCCTAAAAAGTAGTTTCTGGTTTCGTTGGTCATGACTTTATATCGGTTGCCGGTCATGACGTTGAGCGTGGCCTGGGTACCGACGATTTGACTGGTGGGGGTCACCAACGGCGGGTATCCCATGTCTTTGCGCACGCGCGGGACTTCTTCCAGGACTTCTTTCATTTTCTCAATGGCGTTTTGCTCCGATAGTTGGGACGCCAAGTTGGAGATCATGCCGCCCGGCACTTGTGACAGCAGGACGTCCGTATCCACGCCGGTAAACTCACTTTCAAAGAGATGATATTTTTTTCTCGCGGCGCGAAGACGTTCGGAAACGGGCGCAAGGCGGGACAACTCTAACCCGGTGTCATACGCGGTATCGCGCAGCGCGGCGATCATGGTTTCCGTGGGGGGGTGTGAGGTACCCCCTGAAAGGGGAGCCATGGCCGTATCCAGAATGTCAAGCCCTCCCAGAATCGCCATGAGCGCCGACATTGACGCCATGCCCGACGTGTAGTGGGTGTGCAGGTGAATCGGCACGCGCACGGCTGCCTTCATCCGTTTCATGAGTTCATACGCTTCGAACGGGGGCAACAGGCCGGCCATGTCTTTGATGCAGATGGTATCGGTCCCGAGATCTTCCAGTTGTTTGGCTTGTTCGACGAAGTGATGAAGGCTGTGAACGGGACTGACGGTATAGCAAATCGTGGCTTCGACGTGTTTATGGCATTGCTGGACGATCTTTACGGCGGCCTGAATGTTTCGAAAATCATTCAGGGCGTCGAAAATCCGAAACACGTCAATGCCGCGTTCGGCTGATTTGACGATGAATCGTTCGAGTACGTCGTCGGCGTAATGCCGATAGCCCACCAGGTTTTGTCCGCGAAGGAGCATTTGCAGGCGGGTGTTGGGTGCCGCTTGACGAAAGGCCGTTAATCGTTCCCACGGGTCTTCTTTGAGGAACCGCAAACAGGCGTCGAACGTGGCGCCGCCCCAGACTTCAAGCGACCAGAATCCGACGGTATCCAGTTGTGCCGCGGCCGGAATCAGGTCTTCCGTTCTCATGCGCGTGGCCAGGAGCGACTGGTGTCCGTCGCGTAACGCCACGTCCGTCAGGTGCAGTTTTCGGCTTTGGGACGCCTCCAACTCAAACGTGTCGGGTCGTGCGGTCGAAGACGGTTTCTTCGTGCGGGTTTTCTTCACTGACGTCGTCTTGATTCGGGGTAACGTGTTTTTTGCCATCGGTGTGCCCTTGGGTGAAAACAATCGTTGCCGAATAGAGGTTAGAGTCCTTCGTATGCTGCAATCGTCGCGGAGAGGGCGACGACCAGATCTTCTGATCCCAATTCGTGTTCGTATTCGTACAATTCGGGATGCGTGTCCAGGTACGACGTATCAAAGCGTCCCGCTCGAAAGTCGGGTTCCGCCATGATTTTCATCATGAACGGAATCGTGGTCTTGACGCCTCTGAGCAAAAACTCTTCCAAGGATCGATGGGTGCGCCGGACGGTTTCGTCCCAGGTTCGGCCTTGCACGGTCATTTTGGCCAACAGGGCGTCGTAATAGGGGGGTACCGTGTAGTCTTTATACACCACGCCGTCGATCCGCACCCCAATGCCGCCGGGTGACAGGTACGCCGTGATTTTTCCCGTAGACGGACGAAACCCATTTTGCGGATCTTCTGCGTTGATGCGGCATTGAATCGCGTATCCTTGCAGATTGACTTCATGTTGTCCAAACACCAGTGGCCGTCCCGCGGCAATCCAGATTTGACTTTGCACGATGTCGATCGTGGTGATCTGTTCGGTCACCGTATGCTCGACCTGAATCCGGGGATTCATTTCGATGAAATAGTATTGTCCTTCTTGGTCAACCAGGAATTCTATGGTTCCCGCGTTGTGAAACTTGGCCGCCCGGGCCAGGGAAATGGCGACTTCTCCCATTTGGGCCCTGAGTCGTGGGGTCAGGATTAACGAAGGAGCAATTTCGATGATTTTCTGATGCCGCCGCTGGATGGAACAATCGCGTTCGCCCAGGTGGACGACGTAGCCGTCCTTGTCCGCAAGCAGTTGAAATTCGACGTGGTGTGGTCGCTCAATGTATTTTTCAATAAACAGATCGGCGTTTCCAAAAGCCGCGAGTGCTTCCCGTGCTCCGGATTCCATGGCCTCGTGCAGCTCTTCATCGGAATGGACTACGCGAAGACCGCGCCCGCCTCCGCCCGCGCTGGCTTTGACGATGACCGGATAGCCGACGGATTGAGAAAATTTCAGTCCTTCTTCCAGGGTGTGGACGGGACCGTCCGTCCCCGGCACCACCGGGACGCCTATCGTTTTCGCTAGTTCTCTGGCCTGCACTTTGTTGCCCAGCAGTTCCAATGCTTCGGGAGTCGGTCCGATAAACGTGATGCCCTTCTTACGACACAAGTGAGCGAATGCAGCGTTTTCCGAAAGAAACCCATAGCCCGGATGAATGGCATCGGCCCCGACGCGTTTGGCGACGTTGACGATCTGCCTCGCGTCTAAGAATCCTTCGACCGGACCGGGGCCGACCAGATACGCTTCATTGGCTTTTTTAACGTAAATCGCCGTAGCGTCGCATTCCGCGTAGATCGCGACCGTGGCGATGTTGAGTTCGCGGCAGGCTCGAATGATTCGCATGGCGATCTCACCGCGATTGGCTACGAGGATTTTATTGAACATGGATCACGTGATTCTTGATCGGGAAAAGACCTGGACGGGGGGCAACATGGAACGTCTTCCACCCTTATTGACTTGATCCTCGGAGGCCGGTCGTCGGAAAGGATGACGGAGCTTACCCTGAGCCTCAAAGGGTCCGTGGGGTGACGGCCTATGTACCATGGAACGTAATGGGCCTGTCAAGAGGGGAGGGTCTGGTGAATCAGTCGGGTTCTGCCCCGTTCAGGGGATAATATTTAATAACCGAGCTGGTTTTGTCCTGGAACAGACCGCTGGCGCTGGTTCTAATGGCACGCTGTCCGGCAGGTGAGACGACGTATTCTAAAAAGGCTTGCGCGACGGGAGAGGCATGGGGTCTCATGACAAAGACGACGGGGCGCCGAAGTGGATACGTGCCGTCAAGGACCGTCTGGTCTTCCGGTTCGACGTCGTCCACGAATACGAGGGTCACGCCGTACCCGTCTCTGCGCGCTTGGAGAGCGGGTCCCATTGACACGTAGGAAATGGAATAGATGTCGCCGTTGATGGCCTTAAAGGTGGCCTCCTCTTTTTCAACGGTTGTTCCCTTGATTGCCTTGTGACGCGTAATGCCCAGGAGTCGTTCAAAGGGCTGACGGATGTTCTGGTTCCAGGTTCGATGAATCAGTGAAATTCTGGCCTCCGGTCCGTCTTCGTCAACCTGCGACCAATATTGGAAGGTGCCCGAAAAAATTTTCGCCAATTCTTCCCGCGTCAGTGCTTCAACCGGATTGGCAAAATTTGTCACCACCGCGATGCCGTCCCACGCGACCGTGGTTGAGGGGAGATCTTTTTCCGCTTGGCCGGTCACGGCAACGTCGGCCGCACTTTTTCTGACTTCTTCGACGGGTCTTGCGTTCTGATGCCAGAAAAAATCAAGTGAGGCGTTGGGGTGTAACGCTTCAAAGTCTTTGGCTAACGACTTGACGGCGTATCGTTCCGGACCATTGCCGACAATTAACGCGGAACCCCGTAACTCTTCGGGTGATCCAATTGCGGGTAATCCGATCAGGAACGCGGTGACTCCCCAGAACAACCGGAATTTGGAAAAGGAACGAGCCGCGAGACACAAAGGCACGCGCATCAATCCTTTGTCAATCGTAAGGGTCATGTGATGGGTGAACGTCGGTTAGTCGCCCGACGGCGAACTGCCTCCGGAATCCGTGGGTGGCGCCACGTTGGATTCGCTGGGCGCGGCACGGGCTCCCATAATCGGCGGAAGTTTTTTGAATTTATCCATTCTTTCATTATACATGTCGTAGGATTTCATCTCATTAAATCCGGGTTTGTGCTCTCCCGTGATTCTGGAGGCGAAAGCGGACATGAGCCGGTTCACGTTGGTCGTCTGACATTGAGGACAGGCCGTCTCTTTCCGTGGTGCGTTGACGGATTGGAGTAATTCAAAGGTATGGCGACAGGCATTACAGGAATATTCATAGACGGGCATGGTTCCGATCACTCCCTTGTTGTAGATTCACTTGTGAATGGTCGCAACTGTCCATTATACAGGATTCACAAGTCTGCTGGCCACCACTGGGATGAAATGACGTTCGTCGTGGGGTGAGCCTTGACGCCTTTGATTTTTCTCACTTACACTTCAAAAGTTTATCACGTTGCTTATTCACTCCCAACGTTTCGGAGGATCGCATATGTCCGTGTTGATGAGAACTTATCGGTTGGCAAGCGGGTTACAGCAAGAAGAACGCATTGATGATCCCGATCGCATTGAACGGTACATGAAACTGTTCGATCGGGAAGATCTCAAGAAAATTCAAGCCGGGCACCGGGTGAAAATTGAAAAAGACGAATGGCAACTGGTAGAGGGCTGAACGGGACGGCTTCTCGACGTTTGGACGCAATCAGGTGAACGCGTGATTCTGTGGGTTCATATCCGAAGATCGTTAGGGGAAGCCGTCTTGCATAGAGAACGGTGCATCGAAGTTCCCTCTACGCCAACGAGGTCTGATTTTTGGGAAGGCGGATGGTTCGAATATTCTGATAAGGAGACGGCCTTGGAGGCTCTGGAACAATCCGGAGTGGCGCGTCAGATGACGTGTCAGCTGTGCAAGCCGTAAGCCGTTGGCTTGTTCGTCTTCTGGTTTCACGTGTTGACCATGCAGGCCGTCGTGGGACGCGGGATTCACGTTGGGCAAACCTCCATGGCACACAAATTTGGGGGATCTCGATGGGTCAAAGAAGGGTATCTTGATAATCGGATACCAGGAGTGGTGGTGGGACGCGTGATCTTTGCCGCCGTGGGCCGGATAGAATTTTATCTGAAGGGAGACTTTCAATCTGACATTGCCGGGCAGATTTTTTCCTTTTGTAATCCTCAATTTTCTGATGATCCCAACGCCGCTTCACACGTCATGGATTTGGAAAATCCTCAGCTCGGCACCGTCAGTTCGATTTCCTTTGATCCGCATCCGCTCCTTGCCCCACACCCGTACATTGAATGGTTTTCTTTCAAGGGAGAGCATTATCGGATTGAATTGAAGGACGGTGACGCCAGACTTCTCGACCCCGTGGAAGCCTCTCTCTTTGAAGCGGACAGCAGGAGGATGCGGGAGGCATACGCCGGCCGAATCATTCATCCTTCGCCTGAACCCGACGCATCCGATCAAGAATGGTTCTAAGCTGTCTTTTCTTCACCCACCTGACCTGACGCTCGTGAAGGTCTTGCTTCTTCATTGACAGTGCTTTCCGTGCCTCCTTACAATCCCTCCCCTTATGCGCAACGATCAATTTCTCAAAGCCTGCCGCCGGGAACCCGTGGACCGGACACCGGTTTGGTTTATGCGTCAAGCCGGTCGATACATGGAGGAATATCAACGCGTTCGGAAGAATCATGGCATCCTGGATATCTGTAAAATCCCGGAATTGGCCGCAGAGGTGACCCTTCAGCCCGTTGAACGGTTTCCCCTGGACGCCGCCATTATTTTTGCGGACATCCTTTTGCCGTTGGAGTCGATGGGATTGGATTTGACGTTCCGTGAAAAGGAGGGACCGATCATCCTCAATCCGGTTCGGCATGAGGACGACGTCAAGCGGTTACGGACGGTGGACGGAGACGCCTTTCGCTTCTCATATGACGCCGTGCGTTTGACGCAAAAACTCTTACGCGGACGCGTTCCTCTGATCGGGTTTGCCGGCGCGCCGTTTACCTTGGCCAGCTACGCCATCGAGGGAGGCGGAACGCGAAATTATCTCACCACCAAACAAATGATGTTCCGTCGGCCTGACCAGTGGCATGCCTTGCTCAACAAATTGGCAGACGTGGTCACGGTGTATTTGCAGAACCAGATTCGAGCGGGATCCCAGGCCGTGCAGATCTTTGACAGTTGGGTCGGGTGCCTGTCCCCGGGCGACTATCGGGAATATGCGCTGCCGCACGTGAAATCGATCATCGATCGCGTACAATCAGAAGGAATCCCGATCATTTATTTTGGAACGGGCACGTCAACGCTCCTGCCTCTCATGCGCAGTGCCGGCAGCGACGTCCTGGGATTGGATTGGCACGTTGAACTTGATGAAGCGTGGGCGCGGATTGGGTACGACGTCGCCGTCCAAGGAAACTTGGACCCCGTGGCGTTGTTTGGGCCCCTTCCGGAACTTGAACGCCGTATCAACGATATTCTGGAGAGAGCAGGCCAGAGGGCCGGCCATATCTTCAATCTTGGCCATGGGATTCTTCCCGAGACCCCCGTTGACCACGTTGCGGCTGCCATTGAGTTTGTCCATAACTATAGTACAGCTTGAACTTTCCATGGAACGCATTCTCCGACTTCCGGAGATGACTCATGGCTGCTCTTAAACACGTCGTGATCGTCGGTGGAGGGATATCAGGCCTTTCTGCTGCATTTGCGTTAGCGGAACAATCGGAAATCCGTGAAAAACCTCTTCAGTGTACCGTGGTGGAGGGACACGATCATTTTGGCGGAAAAATTGTCACGACCCATACAAAGGGATTGGTGGTGGAGGGAGGCCCCGATTCGTTCCTCACGAGCAAAACGTCCGCTCTTGATCTGTGTGAAAAATTGGGATTGGGTTCACAATTGATCAGTACCAATCGAGAAAACAGCCAGACGTTTACTTACTCCAAGGGACGATTATGCGAATTTCCGCAAGGTCTCATTTCGATGGTTCCGACGAAACTGGGCCCCTTGTTTCGTAGTGGGGTGGTGTCGTGGCCTGGCATCGTCCGCATGGGGGCTGATTTGGTGATTCCTGCTCGACCGGAAACGGAAGGGGAGGAGACCTTGTCGGAGTTTTTCAGCCGACGTCTCGGATCCGAGGCTTTTCAACGACTTCTTGAACCCTTAGTCGCCGGGATTTACGCCGGTGACGCGAATGAGCTAAGCGTAGCTGCGACGTTTCCCCAGTTCATCGAGTTGGAACGTCAACACGGCAGTCTGATTAAAGGGGCATTGGCCATGCAACGGACACGGGGACTGAAAAGACCGGGGGCTTCTGCTCGGACCCTGTTCACGACCCTCCGGGGAGGGGTGGGCGATTTAGTTGCCAAGTTGGTGGAACGGTTGTCGGCGGTTGGCGTCCATTGTCGTCAAGGAGAACACGTTCGGGTTGTTCGTGTATCGCTGAACGTCCCTAAAAACCCGTTGTATCACGTTGAATTGGCGAGCGGAGAAACATTGAACGCTGAAGCGGTGGTGTTCGCCACGCCGGCGTACGTTTCAGCAGAATTGTTGCGATCGCTTGACCATGAGACCGCCGTCGTGCTCAACCGGATTCCCTATGCCTCAACGATCACGATTTCCATGGCCTTTGCTGAATCAGACGTCCGCGGCCTGTTACGTGGGTTTGGCTTCGTGGTGCCGCGCGTTGAAAATCGTTCCTTGATCGCCGCCACGTGGTCGTCAAGGAAATGGGCGGGGCGGGCACCTGCGGGTCAATGCCTGATTCGGTGTTATCTGGGGGGGCGCGGCCGTGAGTCGTTGATGGAAAGAGACGACGCCGAATTGACCAATCAGGTCCGTCAGGAGTTGAAATTGATGGTTGGAATTCACGGGCGGCCCCTCCACGTGGAAATCCATCGATGGCCTCAAGCTATGCCTCAATACACCCGCGGCCATCGGGAACGAGTGCAACGCGTTCGTCAACGATTGGCTCAGTATCCTGGATTGTACGTGACGGGTGCCGCGTATGACGGCATAGGCATTCCGGATTGCATTCGCGACGCGAGCAACACGGTTCAAACGTTGAGCAGCTACCTATGGGCGCCGGCGTCGTAACCCTTAGTGAGACGAAGAGAACGCCGTTATGAATTCAGACGTCACACGTCTTATCCGGGCTCATCTTTTGGTCCAAGGTCGGGTGCAAGGCGTTGGATTTCGGGCGTTTGTGCAGTCTCAGGCCGTTCGGCGGGAATTAAAAGGATGGGTCAAAAACCTTCCGGACGGGCGAGTCGAATCTGAAGTTGAGGGAGAGGAAGCGTTGGTGAATGAGTTCATCCGGACCGTCAGACGCGGCCCGTCGTTGGCCCGCGTTCAGAACGTTGACCTGGAGTGGATCAACCCGCATGCCCGAGATTCATCCTTTGAGATCATGTATTGAACGCGTGGGTGATGGGACGCCCATCAATGGATCAGTCGAAACGTTCAACCATTCACGTCCGAAAGGATTGAGACATGAGTGATCAATCATTAATCCGCAAGATTCCGGACTTTCCCAAACGCGGCATTGTGTTTTATGACGTTACCACGTTATTGAAAGACCCTGACGCGTATCGACGGACCATTGACAAGCTGACGGAACGCTATCAAGACGAGACGATCAGTAAGGTCATCGGCATCGAGTCTCGAGGCTTTATCCTGGGAAGCCCGTTGGCCTACAACCTGAATGCCGGGTTCGTGCCGGTCCGTAAACCAGGCAAGCTTCCCGCCGACGTGTTCGAGGTGAAATATAAATCGGAATATGGGTCAACGTCACTGGCGATTCATCGAGACGCGTTGTCCATCGGGGAACGGGTGTTGGTGGTCGATGATCTCTTGGCCACCGGCGGGACCGTCGCTGCCACGGTGCATCTCTTACGCCAGCTTGGCGCGGAGATCGTCGGATGTGCCTTTATGATTGAGTTACCGTCTTTGGAAGGTCGTCAAAAAATTGAGAAATACGACGTTCATTCCTTGATGACGTATCCTTGAACTGCTAAAGTAAATACTCTTTTGCTTATTATCTTTAGTTCGTCGTGGAATTCACTCAGCACGTCACAGCGAAGACGCGATGATCGTTGCGCTGGAAGGGGATCCGTGACATGGCGGGGAAATTGAGGAAGAAGACCACTTCTGCAGGAGCCAATCGTTCGTCGAAGACTGCGAAGACGAAATCGTCTCCACCGGCTCCAAACCGGATCAAAAAATCCGCGTCGCGTTCGACAACGGCGAACGTCAAGAAAAAAAAGGTCGTCGTGACAAGGACATGTCAGAACGTATCGGCTCACAAGAATTCGCTCACCGGGCGAACCAGGACGTTACGAAAAATTCTGATCGAGAGACGGGGCAAACTCCTGCGAGACATTCAAGATCAACTTGGCCAGTCCTTAACGCAAGAACAGCAGCGACGGTTTGAATCAGCCATGGACAGCGGAGACCAAGCCTTATTGGATTTGGAACGGGAAATGGGAATTTCTCTGCAAGAAAAGCGAAATCGTGAACGTCAAATGATTGATGAGGCCTTGGTGAGTTTAGAGGAAGGCTCCTACGGCGTTTGCGTCGAGTGTGACGCTGAAATCAGCGAGAAACGATTGATGGTGATGCCGTTCACGAGAGTGTGTGTGGCATGTCAAGAGAAAATTGAACTGTTTGAAAAAATTGAACGGGGTGAACAACGGGCGTAACGAGACGTTGCACTGCCGGATTCTCCCTGCTTCCTCCATTTTGCTCCGCTCAACAAGATCGGTTCATGCGCGATGAAAGCCGTGGTGTTGGCCAGCGGTGGGCTTGATTCCACCGTGACCGCCGCAATGGCTCGTGAAGAAGGTGCCGCGTTGTATCTTCTCACGATCATGTATGGTCAACGCCATCAGATTGAAATTCAACGAGCGCAGGCAATAGCGACCTGGTTGCAGGCCGCTGAACATAAAATTTTCAAACTTGCCCTCCATGAATTTGGTGGTTCGGTCTTAACCGGTCAAGGGGACGTCCCCAAACATCGCTCGAATCAGGAAGGGGAGACGGGAATTCCTTCCACTTACGTCCCGGCTCGAAACACCGTCTTTTTATCTTTGGCCTTAGCGTATGCCGAAGTCGTCGATGCCGACGCGATTTTTATCGGGGCCAACGTGCTTGATTATTCCGGATATCCCGATTGTCGTCCTGAGTTTTTGCAAACCTTCGAAGAGGCGGCTCGGTTGGGGACGAAACGGGGAGTCAATGGGAAGCCGATCAAGATTCATGCACCGCTCCTTCTTCTCAGTAAAGCCGAGATTATACAACGGGGACGAGCATTGGGAGTTCCTTTTGAGTTCACTCATAGTTGTTATGACCCTCCGGACGGCGGTCTGGCCTGTGGTCGATGTGACAGCTGCGTGATTCGATTGAAAGGTTTTCGCGATGCCGGATGCCAGGATCCGGTACCCTACGCCGCGGGGGGCTCAAATCCGTCAACGTGAGTTCGTGCAGCGGGGCGAGTACTCAGGCGCCATGATCCGACGTTCCAGGATGACAGCCACGGCAAGTCTGTTGCTGGTGTGTGGGGTGGGAGCGTTTTTTGTCAATTGCTCACGGGGGCAAGATGAGACGAGTCCCGAACGTGCTCAGCATGACGACGCGGTGGTGACGACGTCCAAGGGTTCCGATCAACCCGTTCCAGAGGAATACCAGGCAGGAGAAGAACGGTTCAACGCCCTGTGCGCTCGTTGTCACGGCGTGGTGGGGAGAGGGATGGACGTGGGGCCGCCCTTAGTGCATAAAATTTATGAACCCTCGCATCATGCCGATGTTACGTTTTGGCGAGCGGTGACGCAGGGTGTCCGAGCCCATCACTGGAGTTTTGGGCCTATGCCCAAAATTTCCGAAGCCACGTCCGACGACGTGGCAGCGATCATTCCTTACGTGCGTTGGTTACAACGTGAGGCGGGAATTCGTTGACGTAGCCCCCTGAGGTGATCCGTGGGCGTCATGGATTGGGACAAAGAGAAAAACGGCACCGCTGACTCTTGAGCCGTCGTTCCCTCACGAACCTGACTCTTCTTGAAGAGTATAGACGAGGTGCGTATCAGTTTGGGCTATGCCTTCAATGGTGTGAATTTTGGTAAGGACTAATTGTGTCAACGCTTCCTGGTCCGGCACTTCCACTTTGGCAAAAATGTCGGGTTTCCCCCAACACGCGTCAATCGTTGTAATTTCTTTAATTTCCGTCAACAGATTCTTGACGTTCGCGGTTTGCCCAGGCAGCACGTTGATAAGGACGTAGGCATTTTCTGGCATGTGACGGACTCCCTTTTCCAAAATCTTGAACGCGACCTCCGGAGAGTCTCCAACGTAACGCAACCGGCGTCTCCAAATCAAGAAGAGTACCCCCAATCCTTTCATAAAGACGAAATTCAGAACGTCAAAACGGAGGGCACGTTTTGGTCGCCAACGTGTCGGGTTTTCTGATCATTCTTTTTTTTCAAACGTTCTTAGCCGCGGCCGCCGCGGAAGGGGTACGAGTCGCGGTCGCGACGAATTTTTTGGCCACCGTTAAAGAGATCATCACCCATTTTGAACAAGACACGGGACACGTGGCCGTCGTCAGTTCGGGATCAAGCGGAAAGCTCTACGTCCAGATCAAAAATGGTGCTCCTTTCGACGTGTTTTTTTCCGCCGACGTCGATCGTCCGGCGCGACTGGAAGAAGAAGGATTTGCGGTTCGGGGTAGTCGGTTTACCTATGCCGTGGGCCGCCTGACCTTGTGGAGTGCTGACCCTGACCTGATTGACGAGAATGGACAAGCCGTCCTGTCGGACGGCACCTTTGGACGTCTGGCTCTCGCCAATCCTAAAACGGCCCCGTATGGCACGGCTGCTCAAACCACGCTCCAAGCGTTAGGGTTGTGGGGGCACGTGAAGGATCGCATCGTCCAAGGGGAAAATATTGGTCAGACTTTTCAATTCGTGTTCTCAAGGAATGCCGAACTGGGATTTGTCGCTCTTTCTCAAGTTCTGGACGGTAGAATCAACGGTGCGGGGAGTCGTTGGGACGTGCCGGAGGGGCTGCATGATCCACTGCGCCAACAGGCGGTGCTGTTGGTGAACGGTCAAGGCAATGACGCGGCACGCGCCTTCTTGTCCTACGTCAAAGGATCGAAGGCCGTGAACGTTCTTCAACGGTTTGGATATGGAGTCGAATAACCACAAGCCGAAGGGAGTGAGATGAGTGTTCCTGAAATGGATTGGGTGCCCGTATGGTTGACCATGCAATTGGCAGGAGTGACGGTTGTCGTGCTGCTCCTGGTCGGCACTCCCTTGGCGTGGTGGCTCGCCTTCACGACGTCTCGGTTCAGGACGTTGGTTGAGGCGGTTGTGGCGTTGCCCCTCGTGCTTCCACCAACGGTCCTGGGATTTTATCTCTTGGTTGCGCTCGGGCCTCATGGATTGGTTGGCGGCCCATGGAAGCAACTGACGGGATCACCGCTTTCCTTTACCTTTACGGGGTTGGTCATCGCCTCGACGTTCTATTCGCTGCCCTTTGTGGTTCAACCCCTGCATGGATCTTTTGAATCCGTTGGAAAAAAACCGTTGGAAGCGGCCTGGACGCTGGGAGCCTCACGGTTTGACGCGTTTCTGACCGTGGCGTCACCCATGGCCATACGGGGATTTCTGAGTGCCGTCGTCTTGGGTTTTGCCCATACCCTTGGTGAGTTCGGGGTCGTGCTCATGGTGGGGGGCAACGTCCCGGGCGTGACCAAAGTTCTCTCGATTGCGATCTACGATCACGTTGAAGCGATTGAATATACGCAAGCTCACGTTCTTTCCGTGTTGCTCCTGGCGTTCAGTTTTCTGATTCTGACGATCGTCTACGCGATCAATCGACGATTGCCCGTTCACGTCTCATGAACACCCTGACGGCACGATTCGACGTGCAGTACGCCACGTTTCATCTGCACGCGGCGGTTGATGTTCCCATGCAGGGAGTCACCGCAATTTTCGGTCCGTCCGGGTGCGGAAAAACGACGTTTCTTCGCTGCATGGCCGGCCTTGAACGGTCTTCTCGAGGAGTGATCCGTTTCGGCGACGTCGTGTGGCAGGATGAAGCGCGAAGCATCTTTCTGCCGGTCGTCAAGCGACCCATCGGGTACGTCTTTCAGGAGCCGCGATTGTTTCCACATCTGTCGGTTCGAGCAAATCTGCTATATGGGTTCAAGCGGATCCCACGAAAACAACGACGACTGTCGTTTGAAGGGATCGTGGAGATTCTGGACCTGCACGACCTGCTCAAGCGCCGACCTCATCATCTTTCGGGAGGAGAACAGCAGCGAGTCGCGATCGGGCGCGCGTTGTTGACGAGTCCGGCGCTGCTGCTCATGGATGAACCGTTGAGTTCACTGGATATGACGCGCAAAAACGAAATTCTGCCCTTCCTGCAACGGCTCAATCAAGATTTGCGCGTTCCGGTTCTCTACGTCAGCCACGATCTCAACGAGATTGTACAATTGGCCGACCACATGGTCGTCATCAAAGAAGGGACCATCGTGGCCACGGGTACGATCCAGGACGTCTTCGCCCGGTTGGATCTGCCGGGTCTCGTCGAACCGAACGTGGTCGGTGCCGTCATTGAAACGACGGTTGCCGCTCACGAGCCACAATTTGGCTTGACTCGGGTTGAATTTTCAGGGCGATCGCTCTTTATTCCGCAACGGGCTCTTCCCGTCGGCACCTCGTTGCGAGTCCAAATTTTGGCTCGTGACGTCAGCCTCGTCGTTGGGGTTCCTGCATCTCAAAGCAGCGTGCTCAATGCGTTGGAGGCGAGGGTCATTGAGATCAAGGAGTCCGGAAGCGATCCCTATACCGTGAAAGTCAAACTCGACGTCGGGTGCCCGCTGTTAGCCGTGATTACCAGAAAATCCTTACATCAACTGAAGTTACACCCGGGCCAAGAAGTTCAAGCTCACTTCAAAGCCGTGGCGTTGCGTCGGTAGGGAGAACGGCAAATTTGAAGTCGAACGCGTGCGCATCCCTTTGTTCTGGAAATTGGCGTGGAATTTCCCGTGTATTGGTTTATAATACGCACCCCGGTAGGGACAACCCCCCGTGGTTGTCCTGCAATCCGTGGTTGTCGTGACAAGTCATCCATTCATCTATTCAGGAGAAACGCCTCAATGAAATTCTCAACGGTAAGGTTGTGTACTGTCGGTGCCATGGTGATGGTTTTTGCTTTGTCGAACAACGTGAGTGCGGAGACGGAACGGTCCGCGTGGTACGTGGGCGGAGGAATTGGGGTCAATTGGACTGGCGATATGAAGCAGGTAGGCTGGAATCGGGATACCTACTGCTATCCTGATTCCTGTGACAATCCTGGGTTGAGTCAGGACATCAGCGGCGTGTCCATCCCGGGCTACCGCTGGAGTTACGACCTTGACGTGGGGGTCGGCAGCGCGTTTGAAATTGCGGTCGGCCGCGCCTTCAATCGTTTGCGTCTGGAAATTTCTGCCGCACAACGGAAAAACGACGTTGACCAGCAGTTCACCGGTATCACGTATTTGGATGGAAGACCGACGTATCGCCGATCTGAAGACAACATCAGGTCCAATGGCATGGCCAGGATTGACGATCTTACGACGCGCACCCTGTCGTTCAACGCGTACTATGATTTTCTGGATACGTTACCGAGGATTACTCCGTACCTGGGAGTTGGGCTGGGCGTGGCATTCGTCAAGATATCCGGAGTGCATTTTTCCAGTGATTATAAGGATACGAAGGACCCTTCGCGGGACGACCTATCGTTTTACAACAGTCGCCGGGACGTCAACGTGACTGATACGGTCCTTGTCGGAAATCTCTACGCCGGCACCGATTACAGCCTGACCGATGAGACCCTGTTGGGTTTGAAGTTCACCTATTCCATGATGGATGACGTCGAACATACGGGAGGCTATCTTTATCATCCGGTAGGTACCAACTTCACCGCGCACGAAAATTTCAGCGGTCCACGTCAGTGGTCAGTGATGATGACGGTGAAATACCTATTCGGTGACTGACGAGCCCTTTTTCTCTTTCCCGACGCATTGCGTGCCGTCAAAGACGCGGCAGGTTGAATCGCCGCTGGCTAATTTCCAGGACTTGATGATCGGGGGGTTGGGCTTTCCCTGAAATTCGACGACGACGTCGATCAATCCGCCCACGGGAAGTTTTGAGAGATGGGGCATTGCCGCCTCGCTGGCTTTGAGCCAGAGAATACCGTTTCCGCTGTTGATCAGAATAAAGCCTCGATCAGGAACGACGCGAATCACGGGGCTGTAAAAACTTCCTTCTTTTCCCGGTTCATCGGTAAACGCCAAGCTGAGCGTCGTCGTGGATGCAAACAGTGACATGAGCAAGGGAAGCATGAGGGTAACACGGCGGGATGAAAGCATGGTCACGCTCCTTGGTAAAGGAAAGAATAAAGTTTCGGCATTATGGCAACTTGGACAAGGGATGTCCAGAAAGGTTGTCAGTTCAAACCGGCAATGATCGGCGCCGGATGGGAATTTCCGTGGCTTGAGATTCTCGAATCCGATAGGCGCGGATGACGGGATGTTCTTTATCTTCGAGAGAGATGATGACGTGGTAGGGTTCAGGAATATTGAGTCGTTCGCGGTAGTTTTCGAATTCCATGGCGATGGTCACGTCGGTGAGTGAGGGACGGGCCGGACTGAACGTATGGGAATGATAAAATGCCTTGAGCGTGATGCCTTTTTGACGAATGTCTTTTTGAGCCCGTGACGTTTCTTGTGCATCCATTTGAAAGGCCACGTCTGCGCGTTCTTCTGGCGTCAGTTTTTTGAGGTCTGAAAGTTTTGCCTGGTCAAAGTGGGCAAGGTCGGCCTCATCGTGCATCCCAGCCAAGATGTTGGTAATCCGATACTGTATGGTGACGTGTTCGTCCGTGCCGGCTAAAATCCCGCAGCACTCGTGAGGGTCGAGATCCCGAGCGTGCTCAATCATGTCCTGCCAGATGTCGGACGGGATGGAGAGCATGGCGTTCAGATGCTGCACGAGACGTGACGTTCTTCAAGTGCCGTAATGGTGGGGTGGTCACTGCACAAGGGACACCGTGGATCCTTGGGTCGGCCGACTTTGCGGAACTTCATTTCCAGGGCGTCGTAGATCAGGAGGGAGTTGGCGAGCGTGTCGCCCAGTTCTAAAATTTCCTTCACGGCTTCATTGGCTTGCAGCACGCCGATGGTTCCCGCCAGGACTCCCAACACGCCGGCTTCTTGGCAATTGGGGACCAGTCCCGCGGGAGGGGGTTCAGGATAGAGACAACGATAGCAAGGATACCCTTCGTGCGGTTTAATGGTCGTGAGTTGTCCTTCAAACCGAAAAATACTTCCTGAGATCAAAGTTTTTCCCGCGAAGAAGCAGGCATCGTTCACCAGAAACCTGGTGCCGAAGTTGTCTGACCCGTCAAGGACCAGATCATATTCCGTCAGGACGTTCATCACGTTCTCGGCGCCGATGGGTTCGTGATACGTTTTGACGTGAACGTCGGGATTCAAGACTTCCAACAACCGACGGCCGGATTCGACTTTGGGCATCCCCACGTGCGGCGTGGTATGGAGCACCTGCCGTTGCAGATTTGACAGATCGACGACGTCTCCGTCAATCAAGCCGATGGTGCCGATTCCCGCGGCGGCCAAATACAGCGAGATCGGAGAACCCAAGCCACCCGCCCCGACGATCAGGACGCTCGCGTCGTTCAGTTTCTTCTGGCCTTTTCCGCCGACTTCCTCAAGGATGATTTGTCGGCTGTATCGCTGTATCTGCTCTTCGGTAAACTCCATGCTCGGTTGCCTTTATTCCACCACGTTTAATTCAATCGGATCGACGAGGACGCCTTTATGACGTAAGCCTTCAATCGCCCGTTCAATTTCTTCGGTTTCCCCGGAAAACTCAACGTCCATCCAGCCCGTGGTTTCGCGCACGTCGGCGCGCCTGATGCTCGTGACCACCTGATATTCATGCCCGATTTCGTAAATAACGGGCTCAGGAATTTTTTCTTCAGGAAATCGAATGTGAAATCGCAGTTTAGCCATGGGTGCCACCGGCAATGGCAGGCACGATGGATACTTCATCGCCGTCTTTGACGGGTGTGTCTTTGCCCGTCAGGAATCGAATGTCTTCTTCATTCAGATAGACGTTGATAAAGCGTCGAATCTCTCCCCGGTCATCACAGACGCGGTCTTTGAATCCGGGATGTGCGGCGTTCAATTGGTCAATCAATTCTCCTATGGTCGCGCCTTTTCCTTCTACCTCACTCTTGCCTTCAGTCATCGGGCGGAGAGGAGTCGGGATCCTGACCGTAATCATGAAGCCTCCCGTTGTCCGAACGTTTGTTCAAATTTGACGAGACTCGGTGGAATCCGGTAGGGACGACCGACCGAATTCATCACGGCCTCTTGTGTTTTTAATCCGTTCCCCGTGATGTACGCCACCGTCACCTCATGTTTCTCGATCATGCCCCGTTTGACGAGCTTGCGCAGCACGCCGATGGTGACGCCTCCCGCGGTTTCCGCAAAGATGCCTTCCGTTTGGGCCAACAGGTTAATGCCTTCGATGATTTCGTCGTCGGTGACGGATTCCATGGCGCCGCCGCTTTCCGCTGCCGTCTTCAACGCATAGTATCCATCCGCCGGGTTGCCAATGGCCAGGGATTTCGCAATGGTGTCGGGTTTGACGGGTTGAAAAAAGTCCCGACCATTCTTGAAGGCCGTGGCAATCGGGGAACAGCCTTCGGCCTGTGCGCCGCTGACCTTGGTGTTCACTTCTTTGAGCAGGCCGACTTTTTTGAATTCGTTGAGGCCTTTCCAGATTTTCGTCAACAGTGATCCTGACGCCATCGGCACCACGACGTGATCCGGTGCCTGCCAGCCTAATTGTTCCGCGACTTCAAAGGCTAGCGTTTTCGAACCTTCCGCGTAATAGGGGCGGACGTTCACGTTCACGAAGGCCCAACGGCGTTCACCGGCAATCTCGCTGCACAGGCGATTGACGTCGTCATACGTGCCTTCGATTTCCACGACCTTCGGACGAAAAATCAAGTTGCCCAGGACTTTGGCCGCTTCAAGATCACCGGGAATGAAGACGTAACACTGCATGCCGGCTTGTGCCGCGTGTGCGGCCACGGAGTTGGCAAGATTGCCGGTAGAGGCACAAGCCGCGGTTTCGTACCCTAATTCGCGGGCGCGAGTCAGGGCGACGGCCACCACGCGATCCTTAAACGACAGCGTCGGATGATTGACGCAGTCATTTTTGACGTAGAGTTTGTCCAGTCCCAGATAGGCCCCCAGATTTTTGGCATGAACCAGGGGCGTCATCCCCGCGTGGAGTCCGATCGTCGGACGGCCTTCAATCGGAAGTAATTCTTTGTACCGCCACAGTGACTTGGGACCGGTTTCCACGGACGTGCGCGACATCTTTTCCCTGATTTCGTCGTAATTATATTTGACTTCGAGGGGGCCGAAACAGAGTTCGCAGACGTGAACGGCTTCGGTGGAATATTCCTTGCCGCATTCCCGGCAGATGAGGGCTTGCATCTTGGCCATGGTTCAGCCTTTTTCCGTCACTCAATCAAGGAATCTAGGAGACGCCGACTGCCCTGGGCGTCTGAAGTTGGCACGCCTCCTGTTCGTGCTCAGACAATCCGGTGATGCCGGGATGATCTCCGCACAAGGCGCACTTGGGATTTCGTTTCGTTCGTATTTCACGAAACGCCGTGTTTCGCGCATCGAAGTCGAGAATCCTGTTGGTGAGAGGATGACCGATCCCCAGAATCAGCTTCAGGGCTTCCGTGGCTTGAATCGTGCCGATGATCCCGGCTACGACTCCGATGATCCCGGCTTCCTGGCAACTGGGAACGAGCCCGGGCGGCGGCTCTTTGAAAATACATCGATAACAGGCCGATTGTCTGGGTACAATCGAGAACACCCGGCCCTCGAAACGTAGAATGCCGCCGTGGACGAGCGGCTTGTCCGCGAAATAGCAGGCATCGTTGATGAGAAACTTTGCCGGGAAATTATCCACCCCGTCAATGACCACGTCGTAAGGCGTGATAAAATCCAAGGCATTCTGTGCGTTGAATCGATCTTCGTAGGTTTCGACGTGGACGTGTGGATTGAGCAGGTGAATTTTTTCTTGAGCGGACCGGACTTTCGACCGTCCGACGTCAGGCGTGTGGTGAAGCACTTGCCGTTGGAGATTGGAGCGGTCAACGACGTCGCAGTCAATCAACCCAATGGTTCCGACTCCGGCCGCGGCCAAATATAACGCGACCGGAGACCCCAATCCTCCTGCACCTACGATAAACACTTTCGCCTGGGCTATTTTCTTTTGCCCTTTCCCGCCGACCTCGGGCAGCAGGATGTGTCGGCTATATCGAATAATCTGTTCTTCTGAGAAACTCATCATTCCTCTCGTCTCTTACCTTCGGGTGCCATGAGAGGGCGCGGCTACGACACACGTAAAATGTAGCGGCAGCATCTTATGCTGCCAAGGTCCCCGCCGTGCGATCACCCGTACCGGCATAAATTACTGTAGGGGCAGCATCTTATGCTGCCCTGAATGACTCTCGGCGGCCCGCTAGATGTTAAAGTATTTTTCGATGCTGAGATACCGTTCACCCGTGTCACACAGTACGGTAACCACGCTTTGGTCGGGATTCAAGCCTTGTGCCACGAGTTGAGCCGCAAAGACGTTGGCGCCGGCGGAAATCCCGACGAGCAAACCCTCTTTTTTCGCCAGGAGTTTCGTCGTCTGATAGGCTTGGTCGTCGGTGATTCGAATAATATCATCAATGACGGCACGATTCAGCACCGTTGGGACAAAACCTGCTCCGATTCCTTGAATTTTGTGCGGCCCGGGTTCTCCTCCGGAAAGGACGGGCGACCCGGCGGGTTCCACGGCGACAATTTTGGTAGACGGTGCGCGTTCCTTCAACACTTCTCCGCATCCCGTAATGGTGCCGCCGGTGCCGACGGCTGCCACAAACGCGTCGATTTTGCCGTCCAGCGCCTCCCAGATCTCAACCGCGGTGGTGACCCGGTGCATTGCGGGATTCGCCGGATTTGAAAACTGGTCAGGCATAAAGTAGTCAGGGTTTTGCTCAATGATGCTCTGGGCTTCTTTAATGGCCCCCTTCATGCCTTCCCACGCCGGGGTCAGGATCAATTGCGCGCCATAAGAAGACAAAAGGCTTGCCCGTTCGAGACTCATGCTTTCCGGCATGACCAGAATCAGTTTATAGCCGCGAACGGCTGCAATCAATGCCAGCCCGATACCGGTATTCCCGCTCGTCGGTTCAACGATGGTTCCGCCCGGTTTGAGCTTGCCCATGCGTTCTGCCGCGTCGATCATGTTGAGGCAGATCCGATCTTTCACGCTGCCGCCGGGGTTGGCAAACTCCACTTTTCCGAAGATGGTGGCACCGCCTTCCGGGGACAGGTGATTGAATCGGACGAGAGGGGTGTTGCCGATGCCCTCGGTCACGTTGGATAAACATGCCGTGGTCATGCCCCGCCACCCATGTAGAAGAGGAATTCCAGCGCGTCGCCTTCCCGGACGTTTGTGGACGTCAGTTGGTCCCGTTCAACAATTTGGGTGTTCAGTTCGACGGCAACCATGTGTGGATCAATATCTTTATGTTTCAGAACGTCCATGATGGTGTCGGCCTGAAGTTCTTCGGGTTTACCATTAATGGTGACGTGCATCCGATTCTCCTTGGAAAGAGACGTGGCTGGAAACGACGAACGGTAACAAACTCATCACGATCTCGTCAAGAAACGGCGAAATTACAAGGGGTTACGAGATAAGTTGAGGCACCAGGTCTTTGGCGCGTCCCTGGATAGCCACGTCAACGAGATCGGAATTGGGCGTGGGGTCAAGATTCAATTCCGCCACAAACGCGCCATGGTCTTTGGCCACCGGTCCAAAAGAGGCAGCCGGGTATACCACACCGGACGTTCCGATAATCAACAACACCTCGCACGTTCGCAGCGCCTCAAAACTCTTTTGCAGGTCCTCGGGGTCCAGCGATTCTCCGAACCAGACGATGTGAGGCCGGAGCAGTCCTCGGCACGTTGAGCATTCCGGCAGGATGGCGATCGGGACGTCGCGGTTGGTCGTGACACGTCCGCATTGCGTACACCGCACCTTCCAGATGCTGCCGTGAATCTCCGATAACCGTTGAGTCCCCGCTGAAGGATGGAGGCCATCCACGTTTTGAGTCATGAGCCAGAAATGGTCCACGCGTCGTTCCAGTTCAACTAGCGCAAGATGGGCTGGATTCGGTTTCTTGGTCGCGAGCAGTTCTCGGCGCCAATTGTACCATTCCCAGACCAGTCGGGGATCGCGAGCAAACGCTTCGTGAGAGGCCAGTTCTTCAGGACGACAGTCCTTCCACAACCCCTCCGCCCCACGAAACGTCGGCACGCCGCTGTCCGCGGAAATCCCGGCGCCGGTCAGCACCGTGACGGCCGTAGCCGCGGCAAGCTTCGCCCTCAATTCCTGAATGGCGGAAGAAGTCACGTCAACCCAACCCATTTCCAACCAAGAAAAGCCCGCGGCACCTTACGTTTAAGTCACGGCCATCTTACGCAAGAACACAAAGCCCCACAACAAAAAGAGTAAAAACCCACCCAGTCCTCCTCACCCTATCCCTCTCCCATCAAGATTCCTTGCAAAACCAAATGTCCTCCTAAAAAAAGAAATATCATCCTGGAAAAGAAATGTCTTTCTGGAAAAAGAAGTGTCAGAATGACATTTTTTGATTAGGATGGCAGTTGTTGCTCAGGATAATCGAGAGGGGATGAGCGTGGGGTAAGCCGGGTGAGTGGACTCTGGGGTTATTGTGTCAGGTCAACGTTGATTGAGACGTGTTCTTCGGGCATGAGCGTCACGCGTTGTGTTTTTATCCCGAGAATCGGGTGCCACACGACGAGGTCGTAGGTGCCCGGCGGGATTTGATCGATATGAAAGTGCCCCGATTCATCTGACACGGCGTAATAGGGGTTCTTCACCACGTACAGCCAATTTTCCATGAAGTCTTGACGGTCTCAGGTCAAGACGACGGCACGAGGGTGGTGCGGTTTTTATTAGACTGCGCCAGATGACAGTAGAGGAGGGCACCTAGGAAGAGACTTTAGTATGTCGTGTATCGTTGATCTTTTCGAGTAATGTTTACGTGGTTTCATGATTTGTGAACATGATGGGAAGGGTAACGTTCTATCATGAAGTTTGAGATTTTGACGCCTTTGGGATTCGCGGTCCGAACAACGGAGTCCTATTGGGAACTGCTCATTTTCAAACACCCGGAAATTTCGGGAAAAGATCATGACGTGCAACAAACCCTTGCAACGCCCGATCTGATTCGTCGAAGTCGACATGATCCGACGGTGCATTTGTATTATCGGGCTGAAGGGAACTATTATCTGTGCGTCGTGGCGAAACATTTGAATGGTGAGGGATTCATTGTCACGGCATACGTGACGGACACGATAAAGAAAGGAGCGCAACTATGGCCCACGTCCGTGTGATTCATGACCCCATCGGAGAGACGCTGACCGTGTATTTTGGTGTGCCTCAACCGGACCAGGTGTGTGAGGAAACCGGTGAAGGGGTGATCCTGATTAAAGATCGTCAGAGCGGCGAGGTGGTCGGGTTCGAACGTCTCTATTATAAGGCTGTTCCCGGTCCGAATACCGTCACGGTCGAAACATTGGTGGGAGATCATCGTTAGATGGCTCTCAAAAGATTCGGCCGCGGCGTGACGGGATTGTCGCCACGTTGCGGCCAGGAGATTCATCTCGCCGACAACGACAAGCGCCCTCGGAAGGTTATTTATTTCGCCAAGTCAAAATCGATTGAGACGTGTTCCCCGGGCGTGAGCGTCACTTGTTGTGTTTTTATCCCGAGAACCGGGTGCCACACGACGAGGTCGTAGGTGCCCGGCGGGATTCGATCGATATGAAAGTGCCCTGATTCATCTGACACGGCGTAATAGGGGTTCTTGACCACGTACAGCCAATTTTCCATGAAATCGTGACGGTCACAGGTCAGGACGACGGCATGAGGGGGACGTCGTCCTTTCGAGGGAAAGATTTTTTCCGTCTGACCGTCGGGTCGAAGACTTTGCGTGTGGACGGTTCTCAGAATTTTGGCTTTCCGGTCCTTGGACGTATACGTATGGAGCGTGTGTTTGATGGAGTCGAGATTTGTGAACCGAACGGCTTCATCGGCCGTCACGACGCCGGTGAACGGGCCGAAACTGCATTTTTTCAGTTGAACGTCCATGTGCAACCCGTTTCCACCGGCATAACGAAACGTGCCTTGTCCCTGGTCCGTGGCCGTCTTTCGATAGGCAGCAAACGGCTTGCCTCTTCCGACGCCTTCAAGGGCAATGACGGCGCCTTTCAACCTGCCCTGATGCACTTCAACTTTGTTGAGCACGCGCTCGGTTCCGCACACCTCGGGTCCGTTCCGAACTTCAAACCGTCTTTGGGCATTGGGGGGGTTGCCCGTCAAGGCTACTCTCCCCGTAATGGTTGCCCCGTTCTCGACCTCTATTACGTCGTAGGCAAAACCCACGTGTGCGACCGGCAGCCACACAACAAGGGAAGACACGATCATCGCGACCATGCGTCTCCGCGTGAGTTTTTTCTTTTGGGAGGAGTTTTCCATATTTTCCATAGGATTTCTCAATGACACGCGGGCGTCACCTTTTAATAGAGAACCTGCCACCCGAACGTGACGGTCGAATCGGTTTCAAGCTGCCCGTCCAAGTACTGGTAGATCGGGAATCCGCCTTCCGCTGCCAGCCGGTTTTCCAGGCCCATGAAATCCGGAAATAGGAGATTGACGCCGAACAGCACGTCCAGGCGTTGGCCGCTCAGCAGTTCGGGAAATGCCGTTTGAACGAGTCTCATGTTATTCATGGGGTGCCTCCTTCGAATGTTCGGGTCCATTCCGTCGTAGGCGTTCCAGTGGTTCCAACTCAGGCGGACCGATCCGCTCAGCCAATTTTTGATGACTTCATAGGCGCCGAGGGCGTTGACCATATAGGCGTCACCTTTGGAAAAACCATTGGAATGTCTGCCCATTCGCAGGGTGCCGATGGCTTGAAGGCCCCAGGAGGCTCGATTCATCTCCCCTCCATACGTGATGCCGGGATACACGTCGAAGGTCCCTGAGCCAAGGTGCATGGGATAGGGTAATCGGCTGTTTGGCCCCAGAGGGGTCCGGTCCGTTGGTTCAACGTCTCCCGTCGGCACGCTGATTGAAACATTCAAATGGAAACGATGGGCTCCGATGCTGGGGGCTTCGACTGCCCAGAGACGCCACAGGGACCCGAACCGGATATCGCCGAGCCCTTCGGAACGAGTCGTGAACGTGCCGCCCGGTCTCGTTCTATGATTCATGCTGATGGCGGAGTACGGCACCATGGCCATGAGGGTGACGGTGTCATTCCATCCATACATGAATCCGAACATGTGCATCAGCATTCGCATGGATTCCGGCGCCACGATGTATCCGGACGGTACCGGACGTCCTGGCGTGGTCACGCCGGCGTTGGAAATCGCGTTCGTCCCATACCGGGTCCCTTCCATGAACATGTGCATGAAACGATAGGAGAACATGAGTTCCCCTGGTTCATGGGTATGATCTCCCATCATGCCGATGGGACCATGAGCATTCGGCTTATCATCGGTGTAAAAGTTGCCGATCGTCAGTTTCTCTCCTTTTTTTCCCAAGCTCTCAGCTATGGATTCCTCAACGCCGTCAAGCACGCCGTCTAATAACGCAGCCTGAACGTCTTGAGAGATCATCCACGTGGTGCTGAAAACACAAAACACCAGCATGATTCTGTTCATTCTTGACGCTCCTCTCGCAGCCAATAAAGTGAATCCAACGCTTCTTCATCTCTTCAGAGAGAAGGGTCCATCCTTCGGTTCAGAACGGAAGGCAGACGGTCCTTCCGCCGAAGGCATTGGCCTCCTGCATAAAGAGACGGTTGGTCCTAAATTGAAGAAGGCTTGAGAAACGAGAGAACGGGAGGGCCGCGAGGAAAGCGAAACGTCGGAACGATCAGCGTGACCGGTCGAACGTGGGCAGTTTCTAAGACGTGTACAACGTTGAGCCGTGAGTCAAGAACGGGCTCGGCAGCATGGACCACGTGCCCCGTTGCGCACATAAGGGAGCACAGAATATTCGAGTGGGTGGCTGCGTTATGGTGGAAGTGATGGAGAGAATGGGATGCCGCTTGGCTGGAAACGATCCCCGTTACGACCACGAAACAGGTCAGGACCCCAAGAATGAGACATGTGCGCGACGGACGAGTCATAACCACCGGTTGCCTTGGGGGAAGCGTAGAATACTCACCTCCGCGTGTCAAGAAGTAACGTGGGGATTTCTCTATCTGCCTTAGATAACTCTCACGTTTGTGATTGAGATTCTTCGCTTCGCTCAGAATGACAGAGGGGGGCTCAACGGCAGAGGGGGTGCTCAGAACGGGAGAGGGGGTTCAGAATGGTTAGATTTCGCGGAGGAATTGCTCAAGGAAGGCGTGATACGCGCGAATGCGGGTGACGTACTGAACGGGTTCCCATCCTCGGGCGTAGCCGTATCGCAGGGTTTTGTAATATTTCTTTTCGGATAAGAGCGGGAGAACGGTTTTGAGGTCATTCCAGTAATTGGGATTTTTCCCCATCCGGCGAGCCAGGTCCTGAGCGTCTTTGATATGTCCCATTCCCACGTTATAGGCAGCGAGTGCGATCCAGATTCTGTCCGGTTTTCGGATATGGCGTGGAAGTTGTTTCTCCAACATCCGAAAATACCGGGCTCCTCCTTCGATGCTTTTGTTGGGATCCAATCGGTTGTGAATGCCTAAGGACGCTGCGGTGTTGCGCGTCAGCATCATGATGCCTCGAACTCCGGTCGGACTGACCGCATGGGGGTCCCAGCGAGATTCCTGATAGGCTTGCGCGGCCAGCAAGGTCCAGGGAATACCATAGGCCCGAGCCACTCCCTGAAGTTGACGTTGATATTGCGGCAATCGTGTTTCAATATGGTGAGACAAGCGTTCCCTCTCCCACCATGGAAGATTCGGCTTCGGTAAGGGCTGCAATCGGATGGCAGACTGGAGTTTGGCTGGTTGAGGAACGGGAGCATCCTGCCCTACCACTGTGATAAAGAAAAAAAGCACTCCGCAAGCGGCCACACCTTTCCACGCGCCATAGAGGGTTGCACGGAGAGCCCCAATCTTCTCGGTATGGAATTTTGGTGCCAAGGGAATCACGTTGTGCAGTTTTCTGATTCTGGTAGGGGAGCGGTTTCCAAAAAGATTTATTTATCATCGCATGAACGATCTGCCGATCGCAAGAGAAATATGTCGGCAGTCTTCAATCGGATGGCATGAACGTATCGGTTCACGCGTCATCAAAAGATATTGGTCTGGCCTTGGAGTTGTGTTACAACAAGAGCGACTCTCCCCTGAGAGCAAGACACAAAAATTAATGAATCCGTTCAACGATGAAGAAAGGATGACGAAGTCATGGTGGAGAGAACGTTAGCCATTATCAAGCCGGATGCCGTGCAAAAACGAGTCATTGGCGATATTATTCAGCGATACGAAGCCGCCGGTCTTACCCTGCTTGCGATGAAAATGATGAAGATGTCGAAATCCGTTGCCGAAGGGTTTTATGCCGTACATCGAGAACGTTCGTTTTTTCATGATTTGACCACGTATATGTCTTCAGGTCCTTCCGTCGTACTCGTCCTGGAAGGTGAACGCGCGATCAAAGCGAACAGGGATCTCATGGGTGCGACTGATCCTCAGAAGGCTGAACCGGGAACTATTCGAGCTGCACATGGATCCTCGATTGAGGCCAACGCAGTTCATGGATCGGATTCTCCCGATACGGCCGACTTCGAGATACGCTATTTCTTTCCGGACATAGAATCGACGACGCGCTAGAATAAATTTCTGATCGATCTGAAAGAGGGTGACATCCAATTTCGAGATTCTCCATTCAGTTGTCTCACCACGTGCCGGCTTTTCGATTGTGTGTCGTTCTTGTGTCTTGTGCCCTTTCGTTGGCCGGGTGTTTCCGATCCGTTGGGCCTGAGGTGGGACTACAAAAATTACGGAACCACGTTGAGCATCGCGTGTTGGACGATGCAGAACGTGCGTTTCGTCGGGCCGACTATTCCGACGCGATACGACTCCTGAATCGGTTTTTGCACGATCATCCTCAATCCTCTCGCGTCCCGGAAGCACGGTGGTGGTTGGCGCGTTCGTACCAGGAGGCAGGACGTCTTTCTTCCGCGGCGGAACACTTTCGCCCGTTGGCCCACGCGCAGACGCACAATCAATATAAGGCTGAAGCGCGGTCGCACCTTTCCCAAATTGAAGGCGTATTAAGAGGAACGACGAAGAGTCACTCCATCAAGGGGATCCTGGTCTCGCTTGAATCCATGCGAACGCCGGTCAACGTGGCATTGATGAATGCCGCCAACCGCGAAATCAACGGCTCGATGATCCTCCTGAACGTGCCGTGCGGCGTTGAGGGGAATGGGTTACACGAGACGCCTCTGTTCTCCTTCACGTCTCTGACGACCATGATTCAGGATATGAACGCCAGGGGAATGGCCGTGTACCTTGGCGTGACGCTTCGGTGTCTTGGGCGTTTCGTCAAGGGTCAATCGGGCATGACGGAACTCTGGAAAGACTGGGAATACGTCCCCCAATCGGGAACCGTGCAGCGGTCACGTTACTTTTCATTGAACGTTCCGGGATATAGAGAATTTCTTGTGGAGTGGCTCTCTCAATTTCGTAATCTTCCGCTGAGGGGGTTGGTGATTCGGCATGAAGTGCCAATAGGAATGTATGAAGGGATGAATCCTTTGGCCCTTCAATCTTTTCAGCAAGCCTTCAACGTGAATTTTGATCCCGTTCGAGTGTTCAGCGAACGTCGGCCCGGACCCATAACCACATCCCATGCCGTGCTGCCTGACGTGTTTTGGAAATGGGCGGGGTGGAAGGCCAGGGAACGGCTTCATACGCTCCGGGACGTGGTTGAAACCTTGCGCGGCCGTCTCCCGCATCTACAATTTGGAATAGAGATTCAACTCCAAAGCGTGGCGGACCCCGTTCATGGGTTGGTTCATTTCGCTGAAGATTGGATTGACGTGACCCACGGTCCGTTTGACGTGTTTGTCACCGTTCTTCAGAGACCTCGCGCATCGGCGACTCATGCCGTCTCTCAAAGTTCATCTGCGCCGGGTTCGGAGGGATCGGACGTTTCTGTCATTGAACGGATGGCGCGATACCTCGGGCGGCCTGAAAAACTTTGGACCATTCTGCCTTCCCCATCGCTTCGACCCCTTCGACCATCGCATAAACTTCCCAAAGGCGTCGGACGCGTCTATGACTATCGCGCGATTCCTTGACAAACGTGCCCCCCTGCTTTAAGAACTGTTCCATCAAACTCTGACGATGCAGGAAGGAGTTGGTGGTGGTTCCCGAAGATTTACGGTATCACAAAGAGCATGAGTGGGTCCGCGTAGAAGGGCAGCGGGCCACCTTGGGAATCAGCGACTTTGCTCAGGATGCCTTGGGCGACGTCGTCTTTGTGGATTTGCCCACAGTCAAAACCAAGGTGAGCGTGCATCAAGAAATCGGAGAGGTGGAATCCACCAAAGCCACGTCCAGCCTCTATTCACCGGTGGGTGGAACAATCGTCGAAGTGAACGCCGAATTGCAGGATCATCCCGAATATCTGAATCACGATCCCTATGGAAAGGGATGGATCGTGGTTCTCGAATTAGCCGACCCCGCCGACGTTGACGCCTTGATGACGTCTTCTCAGTACGAAGAATTTCTTTCCTCACAACGTTAATGTCCTCGCCGAAACGCATTGTCATTCTTGGCGCTGGTCCCGGTGGATACGTCGCGGCCATTCGAGCCGCCCAACGGGGTATCCACGTGACGGTGATTGAGAACCAGGCACTGGGCGGCGTCTGCCTCAATTGGGGCTGCATCCCCAGCAAGGCTCTGCTGTCTGTCGTTGAACTGGGAGAAAAACTCAGGAAGGCTGATGATCTGGGATTGCGGCTCTCGACGCCTCCTACGTACATGCCGGCGCAGATGGTGGCACGCAAGGATCGAATCGTCAACGGGCTGGTGAAAGGCATTGCCGCGTTGTTCCAAAGTTGGGGCGTCAGGCACGTCCACGGAACGGGCCGGCTGGTGAACGACCAAACGGTTCGAGTCTCTCTGGCCGATGGTGATGAAACGTCCATCCAGGCCGACGACGTTATTATTGCCACGGGTTCGTCGTCACGGGAACTTCCGATGTTTCCCGTGGACGGACGGACCATTATGACGAGTAAGGAAGCACTGGAGATTCGCCGGATCCCGGAACGATTGCTCATTATTGGTGGGGGAGTCGAAGGGTGTGAATTAGCTTCCCTCTATGCGGCGTTGGGGTCCGGCGTGACCATTGTGGAAATGATGCCGCGTTTGTTGCCGTGCGAGGATGAAGAGATTTCGATTTTCCTTGAGCGTGAACTGAACAAACGCAGCGTACAACGTCTGCTCGGTGCTTCCGTGACGCACGTCAACAAGACGAACGGCGACGTCACCGTTGACCTGGACACGGGAGCGTCGCTTACGTGTGACGCGATTGTCGTCTCAGTAGGGCGGCGTTGTAATACTCGGGCAATTGGATTGGAGGAAGTGGGCGTTCAGCTTGGGAGTCAAGGAGAGATCATCGTCAACGAGTTCCTTGAAACCAGCGTGCCCGGGGTATATGCCGTCGGCGACGTCGTGGGCAAGGCCACGTTGGCCCACGTCGCGTCGGCACAAGGCAAGGTTGCGGTGGAAAACATTGTTGGAAGAAAGAAAACCGTCAACTACGACGTCGTACCGGCCGGCATCTTTACGCTGCCGGAAATTGGGCGGGTGGGTTTGACGGAACGGCAAGTCCGGGACCAAGGGATTTCTCCGAAGATCGGTCGGTTTCGATACGCTGGGCTGGGAAAGGCTCACGCCGTCGGGGATCCCATGGGGTTGGTGAAGATTCTGGCCGACCCCGTAACCGATCGCGTGCTGGGTGCGCACCTCATCGGGACACATGCCGCTGATTTAGTTCATGAAGCAGCTTTTGCCATGCATGTGCAGGCAACGGCGACACACGTGGCTGAGATGATTCATGCGCATCCCACTCATGCTGAAGCGTTGATGGAAGCAGCCGAAGACGTTGAGGGCTTGGCCGTTCATCTGCCGAGGAAACGAACGTGACCGTGGTCCCGTGATGAGACAACGTTCATCATTACAGTCATTCGGGGTCAAGCTGTTCCTTCTCGGCGGAACTCTGGGGTGCCTGGCCGTCGCGGGCTTGCTCCCGGGTCCTTCCCAGCCGCCTCATTCCGGCGAATCGGCGATACGACAAACCGAGACCGACCCGTTGGTGCAGCGTCA
This sequence comes from Nitrospirales bacterium, assembly GCA_965212625.1. Taxonomy (GTDB): domain Bacteria; phylum Nitrospirota; class Nitrospiria; order Nitrospirales; family UBA8639; genus Bin75. The sequence continues at coordinate 386,285 of OZ243124.1, forward strand.
GGAGAGGTTGCCCGACAACGCCGCAATCGCCGTTCAGGTGGATCTGAATCAGAGTTCGGTCAAGGAGTTGCAAGCCTTACCCGGGATCGGTCCGGTTTTGGCTCAACGCATCCATCGATATCGACGGGACAACGGAAACTTTACTTCCATTGAAGAGATTACGGAAGTGCGGGGTATCGGTGCGAAACGGTTTGCACGACTTCGGCCATACATTGTCGTTCGCCGGCAAGGAGTCTCTCACAACGGCTGAAACGGGTTTTGCACGCAACGTTTGCAAAGACGAGCCATGCTCGGGGCCAAACAAGAATTGACGCGGCAACTTGACCTGATCACTCGCGGTGTGGTTGAGATCATTCAACGGCGGGAACTTGAAGAACGGATTGTGGCGTCGCTGAAAGAGGGACGGCCTCTGCGGATCAAGGCCGGCTTTGACCCGACGGCCCCTGATCTGCATCTCGGGCATACCGTCCTGATTCAGAAACTCCGGCAGTTTCAAGAGCTTGGGCACGAGGTTATCTTTTTGATCGGAGACTTTACCGGCATGATCGGTGATCCAAGCGGCGTCTCGGAAACACGCAAGGCCCTGACGAGGGAAGAAGTCTCAGCCAATGCCAAGACTTACGAACGGCAGATTTTCAAAACCCTGGATCCTGAGCACACGCGCGTTGAATGTAACAGCCGTTGGATGCAGGACATGCGCGCTCAAGACGTGATTGAATTGTGCGCCCGTTACAGCGTGGCGCGGATGTTGGAACGGGATGATTTTTCCAAGCGGTATCGTGAGCAGAAACCCGTCGGCATCCATGAATTCTTGTATCCGTTGGTGCAGGGCTATGATTCCGTCGCGCTCAAGGCCGACGTGGAACTTGGTGGAACCGACCAGAAGTTTAATCTGCTCGTCGGACGCGATCTTCAACGTGACTGGGGACAGCCCCCGCAAGTCGTCATCACCCTGCCGTTGCTGGAAGGAACCGACGGCGTGCGAAAAATGAGTAAAAGTTTCGGCAATGCCATTGCGCTCGAAGACGCGCCGTCGGATACGTTCGGCAAGATCATGTCAATCAGCGACGGCCTCATGTATCGGTACTGTGAGTTGCTGACCTCTGATGATCTCGACGCCGTGAAGCAACGTCATCCCATGGAAGCCAAACTTGCCTTGGCGGAAACGTTGGTGTCCCGGTATCACGGGCCCGAGGCCGGGCAACGGGCCAAGGATGACTTTCAACGGAAGTTCCGGCATCGCGAGTTTCCCGAAAACCCTGATGTCACGGTCACGTTGGGCGCAGCGGATTTTTTCGATCCGACGAATCCTTCGATGGCATTGGTGGAACTTCTGATGCGAACGGGGTTGGTACCGAGTAAAACCGAAGCGCGACGATTGATTACGCAAGGGGCCGTCGTGATGAATCAAGAACGTCATCCACGCACCGACGCCGTGCTGTCGTTGAGGTCGAATGAATCGTATCAACTGAAAATCGGCAAACGAAAATACGCGCTGGTCCACGTGAAAATATAGACGGCTCCTTCCCCCTTTGTGAAGACCTTTGCCAAATGTCATTCTGAGCTTGCCCTGAGCCTCGAAGGGCGAAGCGAAGAATCTGAAGTCACTGTCGCGGACAAGTCTGTCCGGGAGATTCTTCTCTTTGAGGCTCTTCAAGGCTCAGGGATGAACGTCAGGGGAGACGTCGCCTTGCTTTGTACAACGTTGCCTCTCTCATGCTCGTCTATTCTTGACTCATATTCCAGGCATTGCCTAGAATAAAAACTCCTCACCAATAAATTGTGGCGGGTGTAGCGCAGGGGTAGCGCATCGGCTTCCCAAGCCGTTGGTCGGGGGTTCGAATCCCCTCACCCGCTCCAATACTTCTCCGCACGATCTTTCCAGAGTCCTCATCTGAAAAGATGTACCGACGGCGAGTATTACCTCTCCCGCTCTCGACTGATTGATGATACGCTCAAGCCATATATTGGTATCTACAGAAACACGGCCTAATCCCGCTGCCATTCCAGCGATATTTTCTCAAGTCCGAGAGCCGTATATGTATCGCCGTATTCCCTAAGTGCCCCGGCCCAATTCTGCCGCAATGTAGGGATGGCTCTAGGCATCCGTTCTCCTGCGAGCGACTCGACTAATTCCAGTACCTTGCGCTGCTTGTCAGTGGGTAACTTGTGCAATTTTTTTTGAATAGTCTCTTCAATGGTCATGTCTTACCTTGCATTGCGAATCCCTTGAGTATTTGCCGTAAGCATGGCCACTGGAGGTCGGCTGGTTTGGCGACCCGTGGCGTGTATGGATTGGCTTATCCGGCTTACGTCTCCGATTATCGATCGTTCAACCAAAAGGCCAATTGCAGCTAGAAAAACTCCGTCAATAATGACTGAAATAACACGTGTAGGGTGGACGGAATGGAAGCAATGATTACACGACGGGCAACCATTGTATTGTGGTAGGAAATCTGACGCGTAAAAAAGTCAGGCGTGACCGACTTGTCCGTCGTGATTGTCGGGGGATAAACCGGAGGTATACTCACAGGGTGAATTGCCGCCGAATTCTTGAGACATGAGCGTGCCGATGACTTGCTGGAGTCGGTGATTGACTTCTTCTTCAGAAACGTGATCGGGCACTTGAACGTTAAAAACGATCTGGACGTTTTTCATAGACGTGCGGATTCCTTCCTCAGTGTGTCTTGACGATTCCCGATGTCAAACATCTCTCTTCTGCGATTTGTACACTTCTTCATTTCCGTTTGCAATGTTGAGGCGGGCGGGATCCTTGGTTCTTCTGACTTCCGAAGACTACCCGTTCTTTTTTTGCCAACGCCCGTGTTGCTCACAGGCAGTCTCCTGGTATACTTTTCAGCAATGGCTCCGTGTTCTTTCTGTCGTAAGCCTATTGAGTGGGATGACAATCCCTATCGTCCGTTTTGCTCGGAACGATGTCAACTGGTTGACCTTGGATCCTGGTTCGGCACCGATTATCGTATTCCCGACGATTCCACGCGGTCCACGTCCGCCCCATTGGAAGAATCACCAACGCGGGATGGCTGACGCCGTCTCGTTGATCCGGTCGTCTCATGGGAAAAGTTATTACGGCCAAGCGCAAAGAGAATGAGGCGCAACTCGCCGAAAATTACATCCGTACCTATATTTTGTTCCCTTCGGGCCTGTTGGGTTTGTTGGCCATGGTCATCGGAATTCTTGCGCTGGTGTATCAATTATTCGTCGAGACCTATGATGAATGGACCTTCGTCACGAGTTCCGGTCTGATGGCGGCCGGTATTGTCCTGGGATGGGGGCAGACCCGCTATCACCGGTATCTTTTTCACAAATTTCCCGAATTCTGGGCGGGACGTATGAGAACCTCCGGCGCCCGCGGAACGCAACGTCTGAAAAAAGTTTCGGCGGAAGTCAAGCTTCATCACGTTGGTCGGAGTCTGGTTCCCATGGCCTACGTGGTGGGGATCGGGTGTCTGATCGGGCTGTCGGCGTGGAGTTTCAGTTCAGGATCCCTGGACTATATGGCGGCCTTTGCCTTGCCGTGGGCGGGATTTTTCTGGGGCAAGCTGTTCACGTGGAGACGGGTCATCCCTCCGTCGGGGCCGGGGAAGAAGAAGTAAATCCCGTTTCGTGCGCCCCTATCCTGCTCTCCGCGTCTTGCGGATCTTCGACTGTTTCGCGTTGGCTTCCATGTCGGCCAGACGTTTTTCCAGCCTTGTCACCTCTTGATAGAGTTCCGGGAGGCGATGCATGAGGGCATAGGTGCGCAAAGTGGTTTCGTGGCGTCGTGCGGGCCATCCGGACGCCACGGCACCGGGTTCCACGTTCTTCAGAATCCCTGATCCTGCGGCAATCTTCGCGTGATCCCCAATTGTGAGGTGATCGACCACGCCTGCTTGTCCTCCGATCATGACGTATTTTCCGACTGACGTACTGCCCGCGATTCCGACCTGAGCCACGACGATGGCATGTTCTCCTATGGTCACGTTGTGCGCGATTTGAACTTGGTTGTCGATTTTGGCGCCTTGCTTGACGTGGGTGCGTCCGAACGTGGCTCGATCAATGGTCACGTTGGCACCGATTTCCACGTCATCGTCAATGACCACGATTCCCCGCTGCGGAATTTTACGGTGGCGGGCTTCGTGTTGGATGTATCCGAATCCGTCGCTCCCAATGACGGTTCCGGCGTGGATCATCACTCGATTCCCGATCCTGCATGAGTCCAGCACGCTCACGTGTGGATACAAGACGGCGTCGTCGCCGATGGTGACGTCGTTTCCTATCACGACGCCCGGGTAAATCCTGACGCGATTGCCGATTTTCGTACGATGACCAAGCGCGACGAATGGGCCGATGGAGACGTCGGTGCCCACGGACACGTCCGTCCCCGTCGCGACGTTGTTCGCTATCCCCGTGGGGCGTGTGTTCTCCGTGAAAAAATGATGGATCAACTCGATAAACGCAACGTGGGGTTGCGGCGAGATGAGTTGGGCCACGTTCAAAGCCGGATAGGATTTCGAAACGATCAACGCCGACGCGTGCGATTGTCCGGCGGCGTCCAGCAATCGATCGTTGGACAGAACAGCCAGATCACCCGGTTTGGCGTCTTCCAGACTGTTGACCCCCGTGATGCGAACGTCCGGGGAGCCATGAATTTGTGCGTCAACGGCGTGGGCCAGTTCGACAAGTGGATACCCGTCAGCGATGGGGCGAGTCATGGCTTTTTTGTTTTGGTGGTCTTCGGTGAGGCAGCACGTTTCTTGCTTTGTGCCGTGGAACGTTGACCCTTGACCCGACGCGCGGACGAAGGCACTCCTGCCCGTGCCGTGGCAGGCCCGCCTGCCTGGGCGCTGGCAGGCAGGCGGGCTTCAACGTAGGTAATCACGTCTGCCAAGGTTTGCAGGCCCGGGAGGTCGTCATTGGGAATTTCAAGGTCGAAGGCTCTTTCCAGATCGTATAACAACTCAAACGTTCTGAGAGAGTCCAGACCCAGATCATCACGAAGATGCTGGTCAGGCTTGATCGTTGAACGATCTCGTTCCAGTGACGCGGCCAGGACGTCTGTAATCCGTTCACCAATCGGCGACAACGCCTTCACGTGAGTGTTCCCTTCGCCGTCGTGTTCCGTTGCTCGCGTGCCCGTGGGACACGCGGGGTCAGCCGGGTCTTTCCAGCTTGGGATGATTACCGTGAACCCGAACGCTTAAATACCAAAACCCCATTGTTACTGCCAAATCCAAACGCATTGGTCAGGGCGACGTGAATGCGACCTTCCTGGGTTTCCGGAGAGATGCCGGCCAACCGGCAGTCAGGGTCAGGGTCGTCATAATTGAGCGTTGGATGGATCAGGTTCGTGTTCATGGCCATGAGCGTGGTCACGGCACCAATCGCACCCGCGGCGCCCAGAGTATGCCCGATCAGGGATTTGGTCGCGTTGATGAAAAGTTTATCGGCGCGGCGCTTAAAGACCTGACGGAGCCCGCGAACTTCCACTTCATCGCCGACCATGGTGGACGTCGCGTGAGCGTTCACGTAGTCAACGTGGGCCGGTTGCAGTTTGGCTTCCCGTAACGCGAGACGGATCGTCGCGGCGATGTCCGTTCCGTCTTCCCGGGGGACCACCATGTGATACGCTTCGCTGGTGGAGGCGTAGCCGGCGACTTCGGCGTACATCCTGGCGCGTCGGCGTTTCGCGTGTTGCAGGCTTTCCAGAATCAAAGCGCCGGCGCCTTCGCCCATGACGAAGCCGTCGCGTCCGCGGTCGAACGGCCGGGAGGCGTGGGTGGGGGCTTCGTTATATTTGCTGGAGAGTGCGCGAAGCGAGCAAAAACCGGCAAAGGCCAACGGGGTGATACTGGCGTCGGCTCCCACGGCCACCACCACGTCTGCCTGGCCTGAACGAATGGTATGGAAGGCTTGCCCGATTGCGTGGATGCTTGAGGAGCACGCCGTGGAGATGGTCAGGTTCGGCCCCTTCATTCCAAAGGCCAACGCAATAATCCCCGAGGCCGAATTCAGGGTGATGGCGGGGATAAAATTGGGATGAACGCGGCTGGGTTTCCGTGTTTCATAGAGTTGAGAGAGTGCTCGCTCTCCCATCATCATGCCCCCCATGCCGGCACCCACGATCACCCCGACCCGGTGAGGGGCTTCTTTCTTCATGCGAATTCCGGCGTCGGTGAGGGCCTCCTTGGCCGCGACTAATCCCAGTTGGGCGTAGCGATCGACTCGATCGGTGAGAGGGACGTCAACGTATTCTTGAGGATTGAAGTTCAGGATTTGTCCTGCAACGCGTGAGCGATAGGTCTCGGCCGGCGGGTCCGTCCACGACTGAAGCGTCGTCACGCCGGATATCCCCTCAACGGCACGTTTCCAGAACGTCCCGAGGCCGATGCCAATGGGGCTGACGATGCCGAGACCGGTCACGACGACGGTGGGTTTCATGGATGACGTTCTATTCCTGATTGTGGATTGCGGATTGAACCATCAGTCATGGTCTCGTCTAGTAGCGGACTCTGAGAAACAAGTTGAGTCCTACAATGAGAAACGTGAAACAGGCAATCCAGCCTGCAACGACCGGGAGTAAGGCGCCACTCCTGCCTAACGCGATGCCAATGGAATGCGTGGTCCAGAACAGAAAACTGATGGCCAGTGCTTGTCCGATCCCCTTGGCAATGCTTGTGCGCCGAGTGCCCATTCTGAGCAGTCCGATCGAGACCCCGAGAATGGTCATGACCAACGTGACGAACGCAAAAGCCACTCGTCCCCAATAATCCGTGAGAAACCTGCTGATACTGAGGCCTTTTTGCCGTAGGCGCTTGACGTGGGACATGAGTTGCTCCAGCGTCATATGTTCGGGTTCCAGGGACATCCATTCCTGCAAGTCCTTCGGTTTGAGAGACAGGTCAAAGGGCAACGTGGGACGTTGCGTCATCGTGACTCGTCCCTTCGGTTGGATTGACCGTTGCGCGACGTCGTGTAAAGACCATTGGCCGTCGTGGAATTCGGCACGTGCGGCCTTGAGCAATTCCGCCAAGTGGAAGTGATCGTCGAGTCGGTAGAGCGTGACCGTATGCAGTTGAGTGCCGTCGGGATCAATTTGCCGGACGTGCATGATCGAATTGTTCTGAAAGTGCAGCCACAGATTTTCGGCGGTAAACGACAATGGTTGCGGTTGTTGCTGGATCTTGACGGTTTTAATGTATTCCGCCTTGGCGTTCGCCAGGGGCATGACGACGGCCGCAAATCCAAACAAGATGGCCGTGGCAAGGGCGGCGACCGCGAGAAACGGCATGGTAACGTGAATGATGCTGATCCCACAACTTCGCATCGCCGTGATTTCATGGTTTTTATTCAACAGACCGACGGCGAGTAATGAGGCCATCAATGAGGCAAAGGGGACAAGCTTAAAGGAAATATCCGGTATCTTGAAGAAAAAATACGTCAACATGGTGACCAGTTCCGCGTCATAGCGAAGAAATTTCCGCAGTTTCTCAAAAAAATCAACCACGAGGTAGATGGTCGTCAGCCCGGCGAGACACATCGTCAGGATTTTCAGGTAATGTCGCAGGATATACCAGAACAGAACGTTCACGTCAGCGCCGACTCGCTCGATAAAAAAGTATCCCCGTGATGACAAGCAGGAGAACGTTGGGGAGCCAGGCTCCGGCAAAGGGATGCAGGATCAAGGCCGTCACCGAGAATTCCCCCAACACGTTGAGCAGGTAATACCCCACCATGATGAGAATGCCTAAGGCAAACGCGCCCAGCCGTCCGGTTCGTTTCGACACAATGCCAACGGGAACGCCTAAGATTCCCAGGATGAGCGTGGCCACGGGAAACCCGAGGTCTTTGTAGTATTCCATGAGGCGACGAAGCATCCCGCTGTCTCGCCATCCGGATCGTTCCAAGCCGGCCATAATCGTGCGGTAGTCGGGGCGTTCAGGTTTGTGGGGAATATTGAACGTCGAGGACAGGTCCATTTTGACGTCGTAGACGGCAAATTCGACTTGGTGATGCTGCGGCACGTTTTCAGGGATTTGGTGAATGGTGCCCTCAAACAACCGAATGCCGAATTGTTTTCGTCCGGGATCGTGCAGCAGTTGGAAAGATTTGGCCGTGATGATCAAGGGTCTGGTCGGGTCACGCTGATCCGAGATGAGGATGCCGTCGGCCCGTTTGCTTCCCGCTCGTGGTTCAGGAACGTAAATCATCATGCCGTCCACGGGTTCATTGAATACGCCGTGCTCCAAGGCCAAACTGATCTGATCTTGAATCAGGCTGATGGCGACCTTCTTGAGAGAGATGGACGACCAGGGTTGTCCCCATTGGGACAGGCCTAACGTTGCCAGGAAGATAAGACAGGAAAAAACAAAAACCGGCACCGTGATTCTGAGCAAGCTGAGCCCGGCTGCATGCATGGCCGTCAGTTCCTTGTCAAAGGAAAACCGATTGAACGCGGTGATGGAGGAAATCAGACAGGCAATGGGGAGCGTCAACACCAGAAACGAAGGCATGAGATGGAAGATGATTTTGAGGACGGCCAAAAAACCGACGCCTTTTGCCACCAACAACTCCACCAGCCGCAGCATCTCTTTGGTCATAATCATAAAACACAGGACGCTGAGACTGATGCAGAAGGGAACGAGAAGTTCTTTGAACAGATAACGATCAAGAATAGTCATGGCGGAACGGGTCCCGACCGGTTTGTATTGACAGCGCACCAAGGCTATGGTACACGCTGACCGCTTCACTATTATAGATGACGCCGTTCCCGGTTCCCAGAGTGTCCGTGCCTTTTCTTATTGTTTTTCCGTCCATGGATGAGCCCGTCCAACCCGTTTCGACTGATGGAGCGTTCGCCTGGCCGTGACGTGGCTTTCTGAGGGGCGAGATTCGTCGTGAACGCGCGGCCAGAACGAACGCGTGGGAGCGTTCGTCAAGCCTCCCACGTCCGGCAACTCAAAAAAATTCGGCTCTTCGCGACCGACGTCGACGGCACGTTGACCGACGGGGGGATGTACTGTTCAGACTCAGGAGACCAAATCAGAAAGTTCAACGCGTGGGATGGTCTTGGGTTGGTCCTGTTAAAGAACGCGGGGATTGTGGTTGCGTTCATCACCATGGATCAAACCCCGTTGGTGTCTCTCCGCGCGGACAGACTCGGGATTTCAGAAATTCACCAGGGGGTGAGGGAGAAACTGGCGGTATTGAAGGAACTCTCGTTGAAATACGACCTTGGGTTCGAGGAGATCGCGTACATGGGGGATGACGTGAATGACGTGCCGGCTCTTCAGGCCGTCGGGTTTTCAGCGACCCCCGCGAATGGGCGGGATCAGGTTCGGAGAACGGTGCGGTACGTGTGCAACGCCAACGGCGGTGAGGGAGCGGTTCGTGAGGTTGCGGATATGATTTTGGCTGCTCAGGGTGTAGAATGTCCCACGGATTGAGTCGTTCATCCCTCTTCAAACGTCCCACGCATGAAACCCTCCCATTTCTATCCCGTCATTCTTGCCGGCGGAAGCGGGACCCGATTCTGGCCGTTGAGTCGAGAACGGTTTCCCAAACATCTGCTGCACCTCATTGGACGGGAGACGCTGCTCCAAGGGACGGTCCGCCGTGCGTCGAAGGTGGGACCCGTTGATCACGTCCGTATCGTGACCACCGCGGTTCAGGCCGAAGCCGTCAGGTTGCAATTATGTAAATGGAACCATGAATTAGCCGATAACGTGATACTCGAACCCGAAGGCCGGAATACCGCTCCGGCCGTCGGCTTGGCTGCGCTTCGGTTGCTGCATCGCGACCCCGAGGCCACGATGCTGGTGCTCCCTGCCGATCACGTCGTCAAGGGTGAGGCTCAATTCAAGCGGGCCGTGGCATTGGGTTATCGACTGGCCCAACAAGGCTTGTTGGTCACGTTCGGGGTGCGTCCCACCAGAGCCGAAACCGGATACGGCTACATTCGACCGAATACGCGATGCTGCGTGGGAACGTCAGGGAAACTCGGTGCATATCAGATCGCGCGATTCGTGGAAAAACCTGATGAAAAAACGGCTCGGCGCTGCGTACAATCCGGCAAATATTTATGGAACAGCGGCATGTTCGTGTGGCGTGCCGACGTCCTGATTGAAGAATGTGCTCGTCATCAGCCCAGGCTTTTGAAAGGGCTTCAGGCTATAGACGAGATGATCGAAATGGGGCAACCGGACACCCGATGGGCCCATCGCTATAAACGACTGGAATCGCTCTCGATCGATTACGGCGTGATGGAGCGATCGACTCGTGCCGCAGTCGTCCCCGTCGATTTTTCGTGGTCGGACGTGGGGAGTTGGGGGAATCTGGAAGAGGTCATTCCTGGAACTGAGCGTGGAAACGTGGTACGAGGAAACGTTATTGAGGTGGATAGCAAACACTCCGTGTTGTTTGGGAGCAAACGATTGGTGGGGTGTATCGGGCTTTCCGAGATGCTGGTCGTGGACACGATGGATGCCACGCTGATCTGCCCCAAATCTCGCGCCCAAGACGTGAAAGCGTTGGTTGAGATTTTTCGGAAACGAAACATGCCCGAGCGTCTCGAACACGCGACGGTCCATCGCCCGTGGGGTTGGTATACCGTTCTTGAAGAGGGAAAAGCCTACAAGGTGAAACGCATCAGCGTGTTACCTGGTCAGCGGTTGTCGCTTCAAATGCATCAACGACGAAGTGAACATTGGGTGGTCATTGCAGGGACGGCTCGTGTGGTCCGCGGCAAGAAGACGTTCCGGTTGGGTCTCGGGGAGAGTACGATGATCCCAAGACAAACCAGGCACCGATTGGAAAATCCCGGCAAGATTCCCCTTGAAATCATTGAGGTCCAACGCGGCACATACGTCGGAGAAGACGATATTATCCGGTATGCCGATGAGTATGGACGAAAGAGAAACCCTTCGCCGTAACTTCTTTTTTTGAGGATTCGTTCATGAGCATTTTTCGTGAGTATGACGTTCGCGGCATCGTTGGAACGGATTTGACGATGGAGGTGGCCGAATCCATAGGCAAGGCGTTTGGCACCGCGGCACAACTACGTGGGTGTCGGACGGTGGCCGTGGGACGAGACGGACGCTTGACCTCTCCGGACCTCCGAGACCGATTGGTTGCCGGCGTGACGGCCACCGGGGTCAACGTCGTGGATATTGGGGTCTGTCCCACTCCCGTCTTATATTTTGCGCTGTTTGAATTACCCGTTGACGGCGGCGTGATGATTACCGGAAGCCATAATGCAGCCGAATACAACGGCTTCAAACTGTGCGTCGGCAAAGCGGCGTTATACGGCGAAGAAATTCAGAAACTCAAACGCGTCATCGACGCCGGGGCCTATGCGTCCGGATCGGGGACGGTGTCTCGGGCGTCGGTCGTCCCTCAATATCTGCGGTTTCTTAAAGAAAACTGTGCCGGCGTGACCGGAAAGCCCGTACACGTCGTCATCGATTGTGGAAACGGTGCGGCAAGTCTGGTGGCGAAAGAAGCCTTAGAGCAATTAGGCTGTCGCGTGACGGGGTTATATGATGAGCTTGACGGCCGTTTTCCCAACCATCATCCCGACCCGACGGTGGTCGAAAACCTTCAACCTCTGATCCGGGCCGTCAAGGATAATCAGGCAGACGTCGGGATCGGATACGACGGTGACGCCGATCGTATCGGGGCGGTTGACGAAACGGGCACGATTATATGGGGCGACCGTCTCACGTTGATTTTTGCCAGGGATCTGTTGAAAGAGAAGCCCGGGGCCACCTTCGTTTCGGAAGTGAAAGCCTCCCAACTTCTCTACGACGACATCCGAAACCGTGGGGGCAACGCGATCATGTGGAAAGCAGGGCATTCGTTGCTCAGAGCCAAAATGAAAGAGGAAAACGCCGTCTTGGCCGGGGAAATGTCCGGGCACGTGTTTTTCGCCGATCGTTATTTCGGATACGATGACGCGATTTATGCGTCCTGTCGCTTAGTTGAAATCCTGTCGAAAACCCGAGAGCCGCTCTCTTCTCTTCTGGCTGACTTGCCCGTTGTCGAGTCTACGCCGGAGATTCGCGTTGAATGTGCCGACGACGTGAAATTCCGACTGGTGGAAGCGGTGCGGAATCGCGTGCGTGAGTTGGCGAAGCACCCGGACGCGAGTGACCGGACCCTCGCGATTCGAGAAGTCGTCACGATCGACGGAGTACGCGTCCGCTTCGATGACGGCTGGGGACTCATTCGCGCGTCAAATACACAACCGGCATTAGTCCTTCGCTTTGAAGCCACCTCGGCCGAACGGGTACACGCTCTTCGCGCCTATCTGGAAAAAGAACTTGAAGCCTGCCGTAAGACACTGGCGAGATAACCCTCCCACGTGCGTCCCTCGCCCACGCCGGTCAACGTTGAAGAAAACAACCTCAACCAGGTTCCTGAAACAACTCATCTACAGGGACTGTCGTTCCCGCCGGTCGTAAGCGGGAATCCAGAAAGGAGACCCCGTCAGACCGGTCTCAAGACGTGATCGAATCAACCTGATCCTCCCGCCTTTTTCTTCTTTTCCCCCGCCGGGCGTTCAGACCGGCGGACGGGGGTCACACGCGTGCCGGACGCATCAACGTTTTCCCTTCTTGATCTTTTCGGAGGCGTGGTTATCTGACGGAATACACGACGTCGTTGAACACGTGAGCAAAGGAGTCGAAGCGTATGGATATGAACCGGATGACCTTGAAAGTTCAAGAGGCGCTGCAATCAGCCTCTGCCGTTGCCATGAGCCGTCATCATCAGGGGATTGACGTTGAACACGTGTTGGTAGCCTTGCTGGATCAAACTGACGGGTCGGCCGGTCCCATCCTGGAACACGCCGGTGTCTCCGTTTCCGCCGTCAAAGCCAAAGCCGAACGCCGGCTTGAACACGTGCCTCAAGTCAGCGGCCCGGGAGCCGCGCCTGGAAACGTTCACGTGACTCAACGAACGGTGGCGCTTCTTTCTCAAGCAGAACGAGACATGCAATTTTTGAAGGACGAGTACGTCAGCGTCGAACATCTGTTGCTTGCCATGGTGGCTCAGAGTGGCGTCCTGCAGGACCTGGGACTCACGCGGGATCAAGTGTTAGCCGGTCTGCAAAAGGTTCGCGGCCATCAGCGGGTCACCGGTCAGGAACCTGAAGGAACGTACCAGGCATTAGAGAAGTACGGCAGGGATTTGACCGGATTGGCCGGGCAGGGAAAACTGGATCCCGTCATCGGTCGGGATGAGGAAATTCGGCGGACGATTCAGATTTTATCCAGACGAACAAAAAATAATCCCGTGCTCATCGGGGAGCCCGGCGTGGGAAAAACCGCCATTGCGGAGGGGTTGGCGCAGCGCATCATCAAGGGTGACGTACCGGAAGGCTTGAAACGGAAACGGGTGGTGGGGTTGGACGTGGGCGCCTTGGTGGCGGGGGCGAAATTTCGAGGGGAATTTGAGGAACGGTTAAAGGCCGTGTTGAAAGAAATTCAAGCGGCCAACGGGGACGTTCTGCTCTTTATCGATGAACTCCACACCGTCGTCGGCGCAGGGGCCGCCGAGGGTGCGATGGATGCGGCCAATCTGCTCAAGCCCATGCTCGCGAGAGGGGAACTGCATCTGATCGGGGCCACGACCTTGGATGAATATCGAACCCACGTCGAAAAAGATGCCGCGCTGGAACGTCGATTCCAACCGGTCTACGTCGAACAACCGTCGGCGGACGACACGATTTCGATTCTCAGGGGGCTGAAGGAACGATATGAAGTTCATCATGGGGTACGCATTAAAGATTCCGCGTTGGTGGCCGCGGCCCGCCTCTCTCATCGATACATCGGCGATCGTTTTCTGCCGGATAAAGCCATCGACCTCGTTGATGAGGCCGCCGCTCGACTTCGCACGGAAATCGACAGTATGCCGGCCGCCTTGGACGAAGCGTCCCGGAAGGTGCTGCAACTGGAGATCGAACGGGAGGCGTTGAAGAAGGAAGAAGACCCTGGAAGTCAGGCCCGATTGGCAACGTTGGAAGAGGAATTGAACGCCAAACGGCAAGAATCGGAGCGATTAACCACCCAATGGAACGCCGAAAAATCCGCGGTCGGACGATTGCACCGGATTCGGCAGCAGATTGAAGACCTCAAACGTCAGATCGAAAAAGCTGAACGCGCCTATGATCTCAATCGTGTCGCGGAATTACGATATGGCACGCTTCCGCGACTGGAACGTGAACTTCAAGCTGAAGGAGAAGGTCTCGATCGGACGAAGAGGGAGTCACGGCTTCTGAAGGAAGAAGTCGATACAGAAGACGTTGCCGAAGTCGTGAGCCGATGGACGGGTATTCCAATCGGCCGTCTCCTCCAGGGAGAATTGGAAAAACTCTTGCAGTTGGGCGAGTTGCTCCATCAACGCGTCGTGGGACAGGAGGAAGGCGTTCGGGCGGTTGCCGACGCGGTGCTTCGTGCCCGGTCGGGCATCAAAGACCCCAACAGACCGATAGGATCCTTTCTGTTTCTTGGGCCGACGGGCGTGGGCAAAACGGAATTGGCGCGTGCGTTGGCACAAACCCTTTTTGACGATGAAGCGAATCTCGTGCGGATTGACATGTCGGAATACATGGAAAAACATGCGGTGTCACGACTCGTGGGCGCGCCTCCTGGTTACATCGGATATGAAGAGGGCGGACAGTTGACGGAGGCGGTCAGGCGTCGTCCGTTCTGCGTCGTTCTGTTGGATGAAATGGAGAAGGCCCACCATGAGGCGTTCAACGTGTTGCTGCAAGTCCTTGATGAGGGACGGTTGACTGATTCTCGAGGACGAACCGTTGATTTCAAGAATACCGTCCTCATCATGACGTCGAACGTCGGCAGTCAGGACGTCCTCGAGGCCCAGCAACAAGGACGGTCGTATGAGGAATTGCAAACGCTTGTGTTCAATGAAGTCAAGCGCCATTTCCGTCCGGAATTTTTGAATCGGATCGACGAACTTGTGGTGTTCCATCCATTAACCACGAAAGAACTCGGTCGAATCGTGCAAATCCAATTGGCGAGGTTGCAGACGCGATTGGAGGATCGGAGAATTCGTTTGGACGTGACCCAGGACGCTTTAGGGTATTTGGGCAACCGGGGATATGATCCTCTCTATGGGGCACGGCCCTTGAAACGACTGATCCAACGTGACGTCGAAACGCCGCTGTCAAAACTGCTGGTCAAAGGAGAAGTCAAGGACGGCGATACGGTGACCATCGATTGTCAAGACGGTCACCCGATGATTGTCCCGGTTCATTCTCGTTAGTCCCCGTTCCCGACCCCACCCGTTATTTCTTGACGGCTTGGGCGACTGCCTGGCGAAGAGCCGACGAATGACCGTTGGTCACGGAGCGGGTGATGAGAACGTCCGCCGGTCGAACCTTTTTTCCATAATAGGCTTCATTGGCGTCATCGTCCGTATAGATGACGGATCCTTCAAATGACAGGCCGACATACGCCCCCTTTGAACGGGAAAAGGAAAGAAAATCGGCGTCCAGATTTGCTGACGTCGCGCCTTCAACCCCGGCCCCATAGGGTCCGGCGGCAATCGAGGCGTCTCCACCGAGTTTGAAGGAAGAGGTATACAAGCTATCGACGGCTCCCCGCGTCATCGCCAGGAGAATAACTTCAGAAACGTCCCCGCCGAATTGAAATCCCAGGCTCAGCCCACCCACCGTATAAAAAACCGGTTCGCTCCACTTCCCAACGGTTTCGTCACGGGCTACCAGGACCCCGTTGCCTCCATCCGCCCCGACAAAGAACGCGGCACGTAATTGTTGTGGAATAATCAGCAAGGCTTTGGCGTCTTTCACGTGCTCTTGGAACCAGATCAAATTCGGATCGTTCATGAAACTTTCAATGGTGTGTTGAGCTCTTTCGACCAGTTGTTTCTCGTCCAGGCTTTCGGCCTGAACGGGAGTTCCTGAAAAACACGTCAAGAGCATCAGCCATAAAGCACACCGGCCTATCGCACGGCGTCGTTCATCGTAGAGGTGGGTTCTGCCCGTCATGAAGTCCTCCCGTCCATGAAAAAGTTATGAATTTATTCACCCATGATCTGCACGACGATCTCACGGGACCTGGCCCGCGTATCGAAATCAACGAGCCCGATTGCCTGCCACGTTCCCAAAAGCAATTGTTTGTCGGCAAAGGGAATCGTGAGGGATTGCCTTTGCAGTTGTCCGCGCAAATGGCTGTGCCCGTTGTCCTCTCCTGGATTTCTGGCGTTGTGCTGCCAGGCAGGGTCCGCGGGAATCAGACGATCCCAGAAGGTTTTGGTGTCGGCCCGTAATCCCGGTTCATCTTCGAAAATCATCACCGACGCCGTGGTGTGTTTCACGAATAGTGTGACAAGGCCGGCCTGAAGAGGAGTTTGGGAAAGGCAGCGTCTGATTGGATCGGACACGTTTTCAATTTGAGCGTGGCCCTGCATCCGCACCGTCAAATGATGGGTGATAATCGGCATGGAGTTTCGGGACGTTAGAGTGATCGAAGAAATCGTCGTTCACGTTGTGACAGGGTTCCTCCGCGAGCGGCGTTCAGCAGTGAGTCGAACGTTCCGCGGGCCGTGACTCGTCGCAGAGCCGTCACCACGCGGCTACTCAATCGTCGTTGTCGCGTTAATGCGTCAAGATAGGTAAAAGCCTCACGGAAGCTTTCTCGTGAACGGGTATAGTAATCTTTACCCCGTCGACGGTTACTATAGGCTTCTAATTGTTCGCAAGCGACGAGCACTTCCCCCAGTTCTTTCACCCATCCGGGGGATTGTGCCAACTTTTCAGGATAATAATAATACAAGGTGACGAGTTCCATCCATGGCCACCACCGAACGCCCAAGGTTTTCAAGGTCGGCTTCGCCTTTTTCAGTTGACGGCGATGACGGCGAGCAAAGCCCAGCCGCATTTCAATTTGCTCACGGGCCCAGGCGTTCAGGAGCACGCCTTCGTCGGCTAAGGGTTGACGGTATGCTCTCACAAACGCTTCAGTTTCTCTGCCGTACGTCGTCTGGGGGTGCCTTGCTCGCCATTCAGCCGGTCGGGTCGGCACGTCGCGTTGACGCGCCCAGGACCATATTTTCCCGAAGAGGCGTCGGTCAAGACCGGCTCTGCCCAAGTCGTGGAGCAGACATGCAATTTGGAATTCATACACGCGTGCAGGGTCATAGGCAAGGTGTTGGGCAACCCCCGCACACATCTTCGCCGTTCGGAAGGCATGGGCTTTGTCATATCCTGGAACGACGGTGCCTGGTTTCAGCGGGTGAGGATAGTCATACAACGCGAGCAACGTTGTCGCCAGGGACGGGGGAACGAGAAGCAACGGAGATCTCATGGGACCGTCGGACGGGGACGGGGACGGGGAGACCGAGTGTATGACGTATGACCTCGGAACGCCATCCGGCAGAATGGGAAAAGACCGTACCTCTGACGTTGCCCGAGTGTCAAGACAATGGACGTGGTCGTTCTCTCGAAGATGGGCGACACGCTGGTCCGTCTTTGTTAGAATACCACGTCGTGGTATCCGTCCGTCCTTCTTTCTGATTTGTGAAGACGTGAAACGTGAAAGGAACACGTGAAGTCTAAAAGAACGCGCTTCTTCGTTCGTTTCATCCTCGTCGTGGCCTTCTGTTGCCTGGGCGTGGCGTATCTGATGGTCTTTCATCTGGATGCCCTTCAACACGTTATTCTGGACCAAATCACACGGGCCTTTGGAGGGCAGGTCACGATTCAGGACGTTCACGTGGGATTTTCGCCGTATCCGCAGTTGGAACTGGTGGACGTTCGTCTTCATGACCAGGACGGGGAACGGACGATTTTTCAGGCTTCTCACGTCTTCGTGGATTTGAGTGTTCTTTCGTTGATGCAGGATGCCGTGACGCCCCGGGCGTTGAGTATCAGGAACGCTCATCTTGACCTGGAGCGAGATGAGCAAGGGCAATGGAATTATCAGACGGTCTTTCGCCGGAACGGGAATGAATGGATCAGCGTGCAGGACCTGTTTTCAACGTATTCCTTGGAACTCGTTCACGGTTCGGTCAGCATTGAAGATCGATACGGGTACGACCTTCCGTTCATGTTCCAGGCAGACGAGGTGGAACTGTGGATTGACGAATTCGTCCTGGGTGGTCCGATGGAGATTTCTCTTTCTGCACGACTGTCGAATCCTGACGCGGAATCGTCCTTTTCGTCTTCCGGCACGTTGGAAAACGTCGAAGGATTTCTGGACGTTGAGTCATCCGAATCGCTGGATTCTGCTCCGCGGCTCGATCTTGACGCAAAGGTGGAACTGGACCGAACCGTTCTTGTGCAATTGGCGAAACTCTTCAACGCGGGGGAGATTCCGGTGGGACTCCAAAGTCGTACCAAGGCCCAAGGGCACGTTCATTTTTCTCCGGGCGTGCGAGGATATGATCTGGTTGTGTCCGACCTGTCGATGTTGACGGACGTTCTTGACCTCAATGGTGAAGTGAGTTTGGCCGGTTTATTACAATCGGACCCGCCGACCTTCTCCGGCAAATGGGCCGGCAAGCCGTTGGACCTTCGGCATCTTCTCACGTTGCTTCCGGTTGAATGGATTCCCGCGGATCTTTCCGACGTCATTCAGCGCCGAAACGTGAGAGGAAAGATCGAGGCGATCTCAGCCGAGGTCTTCGGGACGGCTCGTGAAGGACTGGGCTATTCCCTCACCGGAGAATTTCAGGTGTCGGAAGGGACCGTGACCATGGATCCCGGATGGGGAACGGCCGAGGAGATTCAAGGGAAAATTTCCGTCACGTCGGATCGGATTCAACTCGTGGATTTTCGCGGCCGCTATGAGCCCCTTCCGATCACCTCCGGAACGGGAACCATCGTCTTCAAAGAAGACGGTCCCTGGCTGACCACGACGCTCGAGGGAACGGTCTCTTCTCAAAAATTAATTCGCGTCCTCCGACGTCTCTTTGATTGGAACGTCCCCCGGCATCCGATGAACCTCTTTGAAGGACAAGCGGGGAACGGGTTGATGACCATACGATTCGCCGGGCCTCTTCAGACCCCTGACGGCGTTACGTTCCGGCGCGCGGAGTATCACCCCGAGCAGGTGACGTTACAAGTCCCGGGCTTGCGCGACCTTCTTACTCACGTCGGAGGGACCTTCACCGTTTCGCCAACGCAACTTGGCTTCAAGAACGTCACGGGGTTCTATCGGCAAAGTGATTTTCGAATCGATGGAAGGATGAATTTCGAAGAACACCCTTTTATTAAAGGCATGCGCGTTCAGGGAAACGTCATGCTGGCTGATCTGTTGAATGAATTTTCCGCGTCGGCTGCACCCGGGCACTACGGTATTTCTGGGAAATCCGCGTATCGGGTGCTGGTCAACGGTCCACTGGAAACCCCGAACGTGAAAGGCAGGATGAATCTGCACGGCGTGGAAATGCAAGTGCCGGGTTTCGTACACAAATCTCCGACTCTTGGGGGCACACTCGATTTTGCCCTTCAGGTCGGCAGCAATCACCGACTCTCGTTTGAGCACGAGTTGACCGTTCACCCCGTTCGCTTAACCGGACGGGGATCCGTGCGTTATGGTCAGACGCCGTTTCTTCGGCTGTCGTTGGGAAGCAAGCCGATCATTGTTGAATCGTTACCGAAGGGGTTGGAAATGTTCGACGATCGGTTGTCAGCCGGAACCTTGGAGGTTTCCTTGGCGTTGCAGGGGAAGGGAACCGATTGGCGATCGTGGAAGAAATCGGGATGGATTGCCTTAACCGACGGGGTCATGCCAATCGAGACGTTGACCTCACCGTTTTCTCACGTGTTTCTTCGGATCAAGCTTCATGGGCATACGGCGGAACTCAAGCGCGTGCAATGGAACGTTGAGCAAAACCAGGTTCAAATGACGGGAGTCGTTCACAAGTGGGACAGTGCCCCGGAAATGAAACTGGAATTGACGGCTCCGGAAGTTGATCTTGCTCTTTTCAAACAGGAAGACCGGAAGTCCGCCTTGCGGAAATTTCTGGAACGCCTTGCCGAATGGGTCAAAGTCGGAGGGACTCTGAAATTGGATCGGGCCCGGTATAAGGACTTGCAGTTGACGAACGTGACCGGTCGGTTTGCAATCGACAAGAACGTGGTTGGCGTTGATCCCGTTCGGGCGAAGACCGACACCGGAATGATTCAGGGCCGCTTGTTGATGCGCATGCCCGTTGATCAGCCCGCGACGGTCAAAACGTGGTTTAACGTGAAAGACCTTCCCCTGTTGACGCTGGAACAAGCGTTCTTGGACAAAGAGGCTTTGGATCAACGGGTAATGACCGGCATCGTCTCTGCCGAAGGGTTGATCCAGGGACACGGCAAAGATCCGCGTGGGGTGCTGCCGACGCTCAATGGGAATTTTCGACTTTCCGTCAGGGACGGGAGCATCAAAAAAGGTACGGTGATCCCAAAAATCTTGACCATCATGAACCTTCCGACCTTGTTGCAGGGAAAAGTTGACGTTGAGGAAGAGGGATATCCCTTTGATTGGCAAACTGGCACGTTTACCATAAAGAACGGCGTCATCGCCTCCGAGGATATCGTGCTTGACGGACCGATTCTGAAAATGACGGCCGCGGGCGAGCACGATCTGGTGAACGATCATTTGAACGTCGTGGTCGCGGCCAGCCCGTTGGGGCCGTATTTTAATCTTCTTCGACAAATTCCGATCTTCGGGATGTTGCTGGATGGTCAGGAGGGGTTCAAGTTGGCGATGTTTCAAATCAACGGCTCTTTCCGTGATCCTCTGGTGGAACCGATGCCGTTGAAATCCTTTCAATCAGGGTTGATGGGATTCGCTGGATTGGCGTTGACCGTCTTGAAGAATACGGTGAGTTTGCCGCAGAAGATCATGTTTCCGGACGCGAACGCCGAATCGGTTTCTCCGTCCGACGATGCAACGATTGATGGAGAGGATTTTTAGGTGACGTGCGTCTTGAAGGGTTGGTGACGTGGGCCAAGCCTATCGGTTTCTTGAGGAGATTGCCCTGGCCGACGTGGGGTTTATCGCGACCGGTGACTCCGTTTCCGAATTATTCGCGGCCTCGGCCGCGGCGGTCATCGACGCGATGGTCAACCCGGTCAGCGTCGGGACGAACTGGACGCGAGAGGTTCGATTGTCTCAAGAGCAGGTGGAGGAACTGCTCTTTGACTGGTTACAGACCATCGTGTTTCTCAAGGACGCCGAAGCCGTCGTGTTTCGCGACGCCCATGCTCTGGTGAGCTATGATTCAGGTGCCGGCCTTTGGCGTCTTTCCGCGACACTGATTGGTGATCCCATTGATGCGAATCGACAGGAGTTGCGAACCGACGTGAAGGCCGTCACGAAACATTTGTACGAAGTCAAGGAAAAAGAAGGGACGTGGAGTGCCCGCGTGGTGATCGACGTCTGACTCGATTCTACGACGTGACGTTGCCTTGCGTCGTCGTGGATTTCCCTGAAAAGGATTTTACCTTCCGTAACGTCAGCGCGGACGATCCATGAAACTTGCCACCTCCATGACCGTGAATCGGCTTTCAGAGGTTGTCTGGGAAATTCCTGCAACGGAAAAACCTGGAATGCTCGTCCCCGCGCGAATTTATGGGACGGAAAAGATTCTCGGCGAAATGGATGAGGGAGTCTTTGAGCAGGTCACGAACGTGGCGTGCCTGCCCGGAATTCAGCGTTACGCCGTGTGTATGCCGGACGGTCATTGGGGGTATGGGTTTCCCATAGGAGGCGTGGCGGCCTTCGACGCCCAGCATGGAATCATTGCTCCCGGTGGGGTAGGGTACGATATTAACTGTGGGATGCGGCTGATTCGCACGGATTTAACGCTGGACGACGTCAAGCCGCGATTAGAAGCCCTGATGACGAAATTATTTCAGCTTGTCCCCGCGGGCGTCGGGTCGCGGGGGTTCGTGAAGTTGGACCGGCAGACCTTTCAGGCGGTCATGCGACAGGGTGCCCGATGGAGCGTGGATCAGGGGTACGGATGGGAGAGCGATCTCACGTATACGGAGGAGGGTGGACGTCTGAACGGAGCCGATCCTGACTGTATTTCTGAAGAGGCGTATCAACGGGGCACGTCGCAACTGGGCACCCTGGGGTCGGGTAATCATTACCTCGAAGTGCAAGTGGTCCATCGTGATCGGATTCACGACCGGCACGTGGCTGAACAGTTAGGGATTCATGGTCATGACCAGATTGTGATTATGATTCATTGTGGGTCGAGAGGGTTCGGCCATCAAGTCGGGACCGATTACGTCCGACGTTTTGAACAAGCCACGAAAGGTTCCGGCCTGGTCGTCAAGGATCGGCAACTGACGTGTGCCCCGTTCCGGTCGCGGGAAGGGCAAGACTATTTTTCGGCGATGAATTGTGCGGCCAACGCGGCCTTTGCGAATCGGCAAGTGATTGCCCATCAGATTCGCGAGGCTTTTCGTACAATTTTCAAGCAAACGCCTGAGAACCTGGGTATGCGTCAGGTCTATGACGTGGCTCATAATATCGCCAAAGTCGAACGGTATGCGGAAGGGGCGTTGCTGGTGCATCGTAAAGGAGCGACGCGGGCCTTCGGGCCGGGCCATGCCGACGTTCCGGAACCATTTCGACGGATTGGCCAACCCGTCATCTGCGGCGGGTCCATGGAAACGGGATCCTATCTGTTAGTGGGAACGTCGCGGGCCGACGCGGAATCATTCGGATCGACGATGCATGGCGCCGGACGGACCATGTCCCGAGCGCAGGCCAAACGAACGGTTCGCGGCGATCAACTCCAACGCGACATGGCCCAACGCGGCATCCTGGTCAAGGCCGCCTCAATGGCGGGCTTAGCCGAGGAAGCGGGTCTCGCGTATAAAAATATTTCCGATGTCGTGGAATCGGTGGAGACCGCCGGCATTACGAAAAAAGTGGCGGAGTTATTACCGATCGGGAACGTCAAAGGTTAAGAAAAACCAAAAAGAGTCCGGGCGCACCAGTCCCTGAGACGTCACGCTCACCCTGTCATTCCCGACGTTAGTAATCGGGAATCCAAAGTTCGGGATCATAAGTCCCTGAAACGTTGCTCTCAACTCTGCCCATTCCCAAACAACCAAAGGAAGGAAAAAGGTTGCAGCCATGATTCCTACCGTTGAATGGAAGGACGGCGTTGTCCGCCTTCTTGACCAAAGTCAACTGCCTGGGCGCGTCGAAATTCTTGAATGTCGGGACGTTGAGAGCGTGGTCTCCGCGATTCGGTCGTTACGAGTGCGTGGCGCCCCCGCCATCGGCGTGACGGCCGCCATGGGAATTGCTCTGGGTTCCCAAACCATTCTAGAAAATGAGGCGTCGGCGTTTACACGAAAACTCTTCGCCGTCTGTCGTCAGTTCGCCGATACTCGACCGACGGCGGTGAATTTGTTCTGGGCCATTGAACGGATGAAGGGCGTGCTGCAAGACGTCCGTCGGTGTACGGTATCGGAGATCCGATCACGATTGCTGCAAGAGGCGTTGGCCATCCAACGGGAAGACGTGGCGCGGTGCAAAACCATCGGCCGACGTGGGGCGAATCTGATCCAGGACGGACACCGTGTTTTGACGCATTGCAACGCGGGGGCATTGGCAACGGCTGGATACGGGACGGCCTTAGGCGTGGTTCGGGCAGCGTGGGAACAGGGGAAAAAGATTCACGTGTTCGCCGATGAAACGCGCCCCGTGCTTCAGGGGGCGCGTTTGACGGCTTGGGAATTGATGGAAGACGGCATTCCCGTCACCTTGATCACCGATAACGTGGCCGGAACGATCATGCGACAAGGCAAAATTGATCTGTGCGTGGTGGGGGCGGACCGGATCGCGGCGAACGGGGACGTGGCGAATAAGATCGGGACGTATTCCGTCGCGGTGCTCGCCAAGGCACACGGCGTTCCGTTCTACGTGGCGGCACCGTCGTCTACCATTGACCTCGCGACGCCGGTCGGGTCGGCGATCCCGATTGAAGAACGACCCGGTGACGAAGTGACGGCGTTCAACGGGGGGCCATGGATTGCGCCGAAAGGCGTTGACGTCTTCAATCCGGCTTTTGACGTCACGCCGGCCGAGTACGTCACCGGCATCATTACTGAAGAGGGCGTGTTGAATCCCGGCAGGATTGCGGACACCTTTCAAAGCTGACGTGCAAGTACACGTGAAACGCATCGAACGGGAACAATCGGCATCCATGAAAGCAAGCGTTCCAAGCGGGCTGCCCGCGGGCTATCTGATTTATGATTCCCATTGTCGCGTATGCGTGGCGGTGAAGCAGAAATTAGAGCAGACGCGGTTGTCCGGACAAACGGAATTCGTGCCTTACGCCAGTCAAAAGGCAAGAGAACGTCTGGGACCCAGGTATCAACCCGGCCAGCGGCCGCCGATGGCCTATTGGGTTGACGAACGCGGTACCATTGTGGGCGGCCTGGAAGCGTTTCTGCCCTTGACCACGGGTCTGAGGATCGGAAACGTTTTCATGTTTTTCTGGAGGTTTCGCGTGTGTCGCGTGACGTTGCTCACTTTGTACAAACTCGTGGCGACGCATCGATATCGCTGGTTTGGGGCGAGCGATGAGACCTCGCTGACTGAAAAGCCGGCATCTGCGCATGGGTCAATTGAGAACCGGCGGGAATAAGATCAGCCCCGCCTTCTAAGTGCCTTTCCTTGGATTTTTGTTTCCTCCAGCAATTGCACGAACCCTTCATTAAGTGCCTTGGTCATCAATTCTTCCAAATACTCTTTCTTATCATAGATGAAATCTTCATTGGTGCCGCCGGACGCACTGGTCACGCGGACGGTACTTTCGTCCGTTGCGTTATGGATCGTGAATTCCATGACCACGTCTACTTCAAGAGAAGAAGTCAGGAAATAGTCGGTGGCTTTGACGGTGAACGTTTTGAGAACGGCGTCAATCGTGACGTCGGGAGATTGCGCATCCTCCGCGGCTTTGGCTGAAAAACCTGATTTGTTATTCAGGAAGTCAATAAACGAGTCCCTGATGGGGGGAGAGACGTCCCCATTCTTGAGGTCGAAATAGGTTTTTCCTCCTCCCTGATGGACGTGGACGCCCAGATGATCGGTTGATGGGCGTTGATCGCTGAAGGAAGACACCGCAACGAGAAGTTCCGATCCCGTGCTTTCCACTTCCGAGTTCATCTTATTGAGTTCTAACGTGACAACGTGTTCGCTGACTTGACATCCGGCAAACGTCAGACTGACCAACAGGCATCCCGAGAGAAAGAATGGTTTCATGAGAGAACGCTCCTTTTTCTAAAGAGTTAAAAGATGGTGGTCATGCGAATCGTTCAGTGAGCGTGACGATTTCAACCGCTCGAACCCACTTGGTCTAAACTCTAGGCCAACCCAACGGGAAAACACAAGTCTTTCTTCCGGTGAGACACCGTCGTGCAGACGTTTGAAAAACGGGCCGGCGGTTGACTTTCATCGTGACGCCTTGACAATATCCGAACAGTGTACATCCGTGCTTGTTTTTTTTCTACCCATGTGGAACCACAATTTTCTCTTTCGGGCTCATGAAGCCGTCCCGTTGTCTCAACGGGAAAATGATCTGTTTCATGAAACGACCCCGGCGTTGGATAGTTCCGGACTCCACGTGGAGAAGTATCTGTCGGTCTGGCTGCAAGGGGAAGGGCAGGACGATCAACCCACGGCCTATACCAACGTCTACGTGAGGACCGCCACGCTTGACCCTGAAAAAAAAGTCGGGTTTTTGCAGCCGTTACAGGGCCGTACCCACCAAATCCGTCAGATGCTCTCTCCTGAGCAAAAATCATTTTTGAAAGAGTGGCTGAAAAACACCAACGCCACGGCTTGGGAAGAAGCCGATGAACATTTTCAAAAGATCTTTGAAAATGAGTAGTCCCTTTCTTTCTTGCCCGACCGTATGGACACCCACGTTGACATCGTCGTGGTCGGAGCCGGAGGCGGCGGTGCCGTCCTGGGTCTCCTGCTGACCCAACGGGGCCTTCGGTCGTTGGTACTTGAACGGGCCGCCGGTCCTCCCCAAGGCATACGCGGGGAAATCGTTCAACCGAACGGGCAGAAGATTCTGGATGACGTCGGGCTGTTGCACCACCTGCCGGAAGAGGCCGTGCGTCCCGTCCGGCATTTTCATTTTCGGCAAATCGGCGGGAAGCGGCTGTGTTCGATTGACTACGATGAGTTGCCGCCCCCCTATAATCGAGCCTTGGTGACCGTCTCCCACGCCGTCCACCGCGCCGTCCTTGAGGCGTTGGAAACACGGAATCCCGGCGGCGTGTGGTACGGCGCGTCCTTTACCAACGTCCTCAAACGGGGAGACACGGTCGTTGGCGTGGAAGCGGACGTTCAGGGGAAGCCGGTCCGCGTTTCCGCCAACGTCGTCGTGGGAGCCGACGGTCCATTTTCCAACGTGCGTGAAGTCCTCGGCATTCCCGCCCGACTCCATCGGTATCCTGAAAGCTACCTGGTTGCCGTTTTAGACTGTCCTGAACGGCTTGAGGAAGCGCAATACTTTCTTGGAAAAAAAGAAATTTTGGGGATATTCCCCGCTGCCGGAGAGAAGGTCTATCTTCTCTACATGGTGCAGTCAGGATCCATGCAAGAGGTTCACGCCGCCGGAGTCGAAACCCTGCAACGGCGCTGGTCCGCCGTCTGTCCCGAGTTGGAGGGCACGTTCAAGGGGTTGACGAATTGGGAACGGACCTCGTACCTGCCGACCGGCCGCGCCCGTGCCCAAACGTGGGTCACGGACGGGGCCGTGATTATAGGGGACGCCGCGCATGGGATGAATCCCCACGTCTCACAGGGACGCATGCAAGCGATGGTTGACGCCGTGGCTCTGGCGGACGTGCTGCCGTCCTGTTTCGCCGAAGACGATTTTTCCGCGGCGAGACTCAAACGGTATGAACACCGGCGTCGTCCCATGGTCGAAATGCTGCAACGACTGGCGGATGAAGAAGTCTTTTTTTGGAACACCGGCAATCCCATCGTTGCCATGCTGCGAAACCGCGTCTTCTCCACGCTGGATCGAAATCGACGTCTCAAATATCAAGTCTTAACCGCGACGGCCGGGCTTCGAGACACTCCGCCTTTCGGGATCATGGACCGACTGCAAGCCGCGGGATTCTGGCCGGACCCGCGTGCGGACCAACGTCCGCCTCACGTTCGTGCTCAAAATCATGGGAAGGGCTCATTCTAATCAGACGGGAACATGAACGTCGCTCCGCCTTGGTCTCATCTCCATGAAGACGCGCATGAGCCGCTCCGCGGATTTCTCCGATCCGTAAAACAACGCCAAGCCCTGACGCCTCAAGCGATTCTTGTCTATGGAAGTGCGGCCCGCGGGGAGTTCCTGCCCGGATACTCCAACGTCAACCTGTTGATTCTGCTTGAGCAGGTCACGCAGCCCGTCTTGCAAGCGTGGGCCGGTCTTGGCAAACCATGGGATTCGGAGAAAATCATCGCGCCGCTGTTGCTGACGCAAGAGGATCTCCGGCAATCCTCAGACGTGTTCCCGCTGGAATTTCTGAACATCAGAGATCACCACGTGTTGCTGCAAGGAATTGACCCGTTTACGGACTTACCCGTCAACGCCGCGCGGTTGTTGTTTCAATGTGAACAGGAATTGCGCGGCAATCTGCTGCGAATCCGGCAACGCTACGTCGAAGGGTGGGCGAGGGTTGAAGCCGTCCAAGCCTTGTTGCCGTTGTCATTAACGGCGTTGATTCCCTGCCTTCGCGGGGTGTATCGATTGTTGAACCGTCCCTCAGTCACGAAATCCGACGCCGTGCTCCGTGAATTGAACGCCGCTTTGAACCTGGACCCGACGGTGTTTCTCGAAGTCTGGCAAATGAAACGGGGACTCAGCACCCCGGGCAAACACGCCCTCCCGAAACTCTTGGATCGGTATCTGGCCGAATTGAGCCGATTGGCTGACCGTCTTGAAACCATGAAACAAGAAGGACGATTCCAATGAATGGGTTCCGGCGTTTGACTTGGGTTTCTTACCCACTTGGCGGATATTGAACTATAGCGAATCTGCTTGAAACAGTACCCAATATTGTTTAATTAAGCAGAATTGTTTGTTGAATCAATGGTTAACCCTAAATTAAGTTCAACGAGGGCAATACCAGTGCCAGAAATATCGAGGTTTTTCGGGATCATAATCAGAATGTTCTATGATGAACATAATCCCCCTCATTTTCATGCTGAGTACTCAGGAAATAAGGCTGTATTTGATTTCGGGGGAAATGTGCTCAATGGCAGTCTTTCCTCAAGAACGGCAACCAAGCTTGTACGTGAGTGGATTGATTTGCACGTGGTTGAGCTGGAGGAAGACTGGAAATTGGCTAGAGAAAGTAAAGAAATTAAGAAGATAGAACCACTCAAATAAAGGTGAAACCATGTGGAATATGAATGATGTCATAACAATTACCTATAAAAATGATTACATCTTTCACGTTGAGTTTGATGATGGTGTCGCCGGCGATATCGATTTCCATGAATACATCAATAAAGGTCCTATTTTTTTTCCA
The DNA here is from genome assembly GCA_965212625.1 of Nitrospirales bacterium. GTDB lineage: Bacteria > Nitrospirota > Nitrospiria > Nitrospirales > UBA8639 > Bin75. The sequence goes on from OZ243124.1 coordinate 414,837, forward strand.
TTAAAAACAAAGGAATTTTTTAAAAGAGCAGTTGTAGAGGGAGGAACGATAACGTGGCCGAATGGAGCAGATATTGCTCCGGAGACGCTGTATGAGAAAATTATCGGCTGACGTGTCACGGTACGTCTTATTGCGCAGAGGAGAGATTCTATGGCGATAGCGAAAAAAATCATCGAGTCGAAACCGGATGGTGCAACGGATGAGGAAATCCTGCGCGAACGTACGTTGGAACGTATGGTGGAGCGTGGCCTTGTGGATTCCCGAGAAGGCCGTGTACTGTCAAATGAGGAAATGAAGCCCGTATCCGTTCGTGGCAGAGATACGATGGACCATTGAAAGCACTTTTGGGAGATGGGGAATTTCTTACATCGGTCATTCCCTCATACCTTCGGTCATTCCCGCGGTTTTTAGCGGGAATCCACGAGTGGGAGCGTTGCAGACGGAGGAACGGGCAAAACTGCTGGATTCCCGATAAAAACTGTCGGGAATGACAAGGGTGGATTCCTGATAAAAGTTGTCGGGAATGACAGGAAGGGAGACTTGTCTGGTTGTTCTTGTGGTGGGGAAGGTGCTTCAGGTTACGCTGTCATTCCCGCGGTTTTTAGCGGGAATCCACGAGTGGGATCGTTGCAGACGGAGGAACGGGCAAAACTGCTGGATTCCCGATAAAAGCTGTCGGGAATGACAGGAAGGGAGCCTTACGCTGTCATTCCCGCGGTTGTTAGCGGGCATCCACGGGTGGGAGCGTTGCAGACGGAAGAACGGGCAAACTGCTGGATTCCCGATAAAAGCTGTCGGGAATGACAGGAGTGCAGATATGACGCATCAAAGACGTATCAATTATGAAGGCTGAATGTACGGCAATGATTCAAAGAGACGGCGTTGGTGACATGACCGCTCCGCGTAAGAAATTCTGGCTGGGACTGACCATCCTAACTGTGCTCTGGACGGTCGGGGGAATTCCGGGTTGGACCGTGGGATCTGAGGGAGAGACGTCTCGGGCGTTTCCCACGCCCCTTGGGTACGTGAGTGATTATGGGGATTTCATCGATGCCGCGTGGCAGCGCCGGATTCGTGAAGTCTGTAAGGAACTGGAAGATCGCACCGGCGTGGAAATGATCGTCGTCACCACGGCAACCATCGATCCATACGCCCACGCGCGGGAGTATGCAGAAAAATTATACGCGGCGTGGCGCATCGGGACGGCTCAACAAGAGCGGGGCATCTTGTTGTTGGCGTCCTTGCAGGAGCGGCAGGCCGTGGTCGTGCTCGGCCGGAATCTGCTCTCGGTGATAGGAACACCGCAGTTGGATGACCTCTCGACGCGGCATCTCGTTCCCATGTTTCAGAACGCACAATACGGAGAAGCGTTGTACCGAACCGCCGTGGGATTAGCGTCAGCCTCGGGCAGTCTGACCGACGAAACAGGGCAGCACCCGCAATCCTCAAGCGCCGGCTTCTGGATGAACCTTGGCGTGGCGTTGACGATGGTATACGTCCTGTGGCGGTTTACCAGACCCGACCGGAAACATCCCTTTCAGCGGTGGCGTCGGGGAGAGTATTGGGGAACCGGCCAAGGCGGCTTCGGCGGCAACTTCGGTGGCTTCGGCGGCGGAACCGGCGGGAGAGAACTCTCCTGAATCCTATCAACGTCATGATAGAAAAACCGGTTGAGCTACAGCGAATGAGACCGCGGAGGCACCCGTCGCCCTTCCTCAAGGTCAAGCAGGTCGGCCCAGGTGGTCACGTCAACGCGGGCCGGGTCGATGCCGTCGCGAATCTCCCGAAAGTAGGCGCGTTTCTCGTCCGTATCGGGTCCGCGGTTCAGATGCGAAACGTTCCACGTATCAACCTCCTCGTCCGTATGAGACGAGGCCGTAGCCTGAAACCAGGCAACAACGTCCTGATCGGTTTTTGACGTCACCGCCCCTAAAAAGTCATCTCCGCTGATCCCCGCAAAATCCAACAACCGCTGGTCCATAGGGCACGGATAGATATACTCACCCAACGTGCCGGCAACCTTCGCCCGGCATTTGTCAATCATCCTGGCCAAATGCACGTACCCGCCCAATTTCACGTACACACTGCGAGGATATTCCGATCGAAGATCCATAACCCTCTCCTCCAGTAAGAAAAATTCCCTGTCCCATCCCTCCCCCCTTGAGAGGTAGTCACCCCTGACCTATCCCTCCCCCCTTGAGGGGGAGGGCAGGGTGGGGGGTAACCAGGGTGGGTGATAAACAGGGCGGTAAAAATACCATCCCCCAAACCCCTCACAGCAGCCGATGATTCTCAAACGTCAGCACCCGCGTCACCATGGCCCCCTTCTCATAAGAAATAATCCGGCGAGCCGCAGGAAGATCCGCATGACCGACCCTGGCGTGCGTGTCGGAAAAACTCTCAACGTTCGCCAGAGAACCATCATTCGGAGAAAAATAATACACGGTGTAGCGCGTGGTGAGATACCGGTCGTCTTGCGTCACCGCGCTGTCTTCCACGTTAATCGTAAACGCCGCGTGCGGCATCCGTCGGGTAATCTGCGTGATGCGGTCGTCCTTGATCCGATAACTCGACCCCATGGAATCATTCAAATTGACGCGCGGCCCTTGAGGATGATGCGCCTCACCGGCAAAGGAGAGCGTGTATTTCCCGTCCGACTCCTCAAAGCTGCGAGGCCCCCGATGCACCGCAATCATCGAAATCTGCCCCTGGGCCCACTGCTGAAGATCGGCATTTGGCAGCGACACCACCACGTCTTTTGAAGACTTCACCGTGACCGCCCCGCGTGTTTCCTCCCCGTTCACGTTCACCCGCAAATCAGCCTCAAATCCACCGAACCCCTCCGGCCACCGCGAAGTCTTCGCAAACGCCCGCCGCAGCAACTCCCGCGCCTTTGGATCATCCTGCACGTCCGGTTTCCCTTCGTCTCTCGCGTACTCCATGCTCACGCTCCTTCTTTCAATGGTGCAATTTGCCTTACGATCATTCCATTCAGAATTATAAAAGACCGGTATGAATCGAACAATGCAAAAAATTCCTGACTGCACCTTGACATGTTTGTAGCTTTCATTTATAAGACCATATAACCTTTGCTTTTGCCAAAAAAACTTCATCCATATCAACATAAAAAACAACATAAAAAACCAGGAAACCATGACGATGTGTTTAGAACCGCAAACCATCAAGGAAACTCATAATCATAAAATCCTAAGTAGATTACCCCCCCCCCCCCCCCCCCAATTTTTCTACGTAAATTCAGAGAATCTACGCGTGCTGACCCCTCTCGCAGGGATTTCTGCGCGGCGTTCCATACAAGAACAAACCAACGGCCTGTATCCGGCCGTCTCATCCCAGCCGGTGGCGCGGCTTCGCGCGCCACCGCGTCCCGCACGTTAGGGCTCAAGCCTTCATATGGGCCAAGCCTCCGGCCAAAATCAGAGACAGCCGAATATCTTAAAGAGTTACAGGAAGCCTCCGACAGGTTTCTTGGATGGGGGAATCCGACAAGCCTGTTCTCCAACGAGACGGAGAGGTCCTTGATGATTGAGAATCGCTTGAGGCGGAGTCTGTCCCCGAAGGCCCCGCTGCGGGGGGCGTGGAGAATTCGAGACAACATGCAAGCCAAATAGCACGGAACATGAAAGGAGAACATGCCATGAAGAGAGCACGTTGTGCGTGGGTGGGAACCATGGTGGTGATCGTTGGGCTTCTGCCGGCGCTCGGGGCGCTTGCCTCAATTCAGTACGCGCCCACCGAAGAGAACCTGCGAGTGCTCGCCGAGACCGATAAGAATCTGGCCATGGTGCAGCAGCTGCTTGACCGGGGCGTCAACCCGAACGCGGTGGATTGGCGGGGCCGGAGCGCGGTCCACGTGGCGGCCCGGCACGGCGCCGTGAAGAACCTGCACGCGATCCTGCAAGCGGGTGGGGCCCCGAACGTACAGGACCAGGACGGCAGCACACCGCTCCACGTCGCAATCAGGGAAGGCGAGCGCAACGGGAAGATGAACGTGGTCAAGGCATTGTTGGCAGGCCGCGCTGACCCCTGCATCCGGGACGCCAAGGGGCAGACCCCGTACCATGTCTCCTCCGACCAGGATGGGCTTCGCCGAGAGATCGACCGGGCTCGCGGCCACGCCCGTGCATGTGACGGCCAGCCGGAAGCGGCCCAGACGAATCAGGCTACTTCCGCGGCCACCAACGTGGGGCAAGCAGAGAACGTGACCCGTGATCCTTGGGGCACGGACGGCGGAACGGATCAGGACGTCTGGGACCGAACGCTCTCAACCGACGCGGACCCGTGGGGCGTGAGTGAGACGCCGTGGAGTCAGGACGACAGGTTCGCGGACGGCCTGACCGACGATGAATCGGCCGAGGAAGCGGATGCGGACTATACCGCCGAGCTTGAGGCGGCTATGGGCGAAGCGGCTGAACAGGAAACGCAGGAGGGGGACTACGTTGCCGCGCTGACGCAACTGGAGCGCGAGGCCGAAGAACGTCGTCAAGCGGAACTGGCACGGCAGCGTGCCGAAGCCGAAGAACGTCGTCAAGCGGCGGAGCGTGAAGCCGAACGGGAACGAGAGCGCGCGGCCGAAGAACGTCGTCAAGCGGAACTGGCGCGGCAGCGTGCCGAAGCCGAAGAACGTCGTCAAGCGGCGGAGCGTGAAGCCGAACGGGAACGAGAAGAAGCCGAGGAAGAAGCCGAATGGGAACGGCAACAAGCGGCGGAGGAACAGGAAGAACGGGAGCGGCAACAGCACCAGGAAGCCATGAACCGGATGACCAGACAGATGGAGGAGAGTACGAACCGGATGCTGGCTGCCATGCAGGCTGCCCGTCAGCGCGGAGAGGACCCGCGTCGAGCGTTGCATGACCAACTGCTCCGAGAACAGGGGCTTGGGGAGATTGTCGAACGACGGCGGCGCGAAGAGGAACGGCGGCAGCAGGAAGCCAAACAGCGGCAGGAAGAATATAACCGGCAAGTTGCCCGGCAGCAGGAGGAATATAACCGGCAAGTTGCCCGGCAACAGGAAGAATACAACCGGCAGCGGCAAGAAGCCGAACGCAAAGCCGAGCAGAGACGCCGCGAGGCCGAACGGGAACGCGAACGGCAACGACAGGCTCAAGCCGAGCAGAGACGGCAAGCCGAATTGCGAGCCAAATTGAAGTCCGCCGTCGCCACGCAGTGCATCCAAAAGCGGTGGGGGAAACGCACGATCGTAACGAAACAGGGTAAATTGGGTTTCGACAACCGTCGCCTCACAATCAGGAATGGATGCAGCCGTTCAATTAATATTAAAGGGATCTGTCTAGATGGCAAAGGGATAACGAAGCATCAGATTCTGGGCGGCACCGTTTTTATCCCTTACTCTGGCCTAGGGCTCTCTACTTTACGTCCGGGACCATGGAAGCCATCGGAGTGGGCCCAATTGTGTGCTGATGAAGGCTATAGTTTTAACTATATAGCCTGCACGGTCCCGTACACGCCGTATTACACGACATCAGACGCTTCAACCTATCGATGTTTCGAGTGAAGACCCTGGGCCAGGCCAAGCCTTCACCGCTTTGGCCTGCTCCCGGGCGGGCGATGGAAAGTTCGGTCACGAACAATGAGAAAGTATGAAGCCACGGGAGGACGGAACATGATGCGACACGCAGGATGGAGAGTAGCACTGACCGTGCTGGTGCTGGCCCTGTCGGTTTACGCGGAGGATTCCCTGAACGGGGAGACCGTTGCCGCGGGAGAACAGGAGGTCCTGACCGCCACGATGACGCCGCAGCGAGTGGCCCAGGCCCAACCGGGCAGCGTCCCGCCCCCGACGCCCGAGGTGATTGTGGAGGCGCAGACGTTGTTGACGGCTTTGGGCTATAAGCCTGGGCCGGTGAACGGCGTCTGGAACGAGCGCACGAAGCAGGCCTATCGGGAATTCCTGCGCGACAAGGCCCTGCCGGCCGGAGAGACGTTGACGCCGGCTGTGCTGAAGACCCTGCGTGCGCTGGCTAGGTTTGGGGGCGGCGGCCCGGGCGGTGAGGCTGCCCGGCCGTCTGCCAAGGCCGCGAGACCGGACGCCCTGCACCGGGCAGCGAAGGCCGGGAACCTGGAAGGGCTGAACGCCGCCCTGGCCGCGGGCGCGGACGTGAACGCCCGGGACGGGCGGAGTTGGACTGCGCTGATGCACGCGGTGAACAAGGGCTACGTGCTGCTGGTTGAGCCGCTGCTGGCAGCCAAGGCGGACCCGAACCTGCGGGCGCCGGACGGGGCCACGGCCCTGTTCATGGCCTCGGCGCACGGTCACACGGAGATCATTGTGCTGCTGATGAAAGCCGGGGCGGACCCGAAGATCCTAGGCCCCAACGCTAAGACCGCGGCCGATGTCGCCCGCACGCGGTATGGGGACGCAAGTGCGGCCCTGCAGAAGAACGCCGACCCCGCGGTGCTCGCTCTGCTGGCGGGCAAGACGTGGGCAGAAGCGAAAGCTGACGAAGATGACGCCGCGTTTGCCCGGGCAGATTCGGTGGGAACGTTAGCGGCATATGCCGAATATCTTGCAGCTTACCCCCAAGGTCGGCACGCAGGAAGAGCAGAAGAGAGGCAGAAAAAAAGAGCAGAAGAGGAAGCAGACGATGCCGCATATGCCCGGGCGCAGGCCGCGGGGACAGAGGCGGCGTATGAGGAATACCTGTCATCGTATGCAGAAGGGCGTCACGCGCAAGACATCGTGCGTCAACTGCGAGCGAAGGTAAAAAAACGCATAAGGGGGGAAGACGATGCCGCGTATGCCCGGGCAGACTCGGCGGGGAGTGAGGCGGCCTATGCGGAGTATCTTGCAGCTTACCCCCAAGGTCGGCACGCGGGAAGAGCAGAAGAGGAAGTAGACGATGCCGCGTATGCCCGGGTGCAGGCCGTGGGAACGGAGGCAGCCTATGCAGAATATTTGTCGGTGTATCCGCAGGGACGGCATGCGGGCGAGGTACGCCGGCTGCAAGCAATGATGAAGGAGGGACCGGAGAAGACGGAAGAAGCCAAGCGGTGGGCCCGCAAATGGCCGGCCGGCACGACTCTGCGGGACTGCGACGCCTGTCCGGAGATGGTGGTGGTGCCCGCGGGGACGTACATGATGGGGAGTGAGAAAGGTAATGATGATGAGAAACCGGTGCATCAGGTGACGATTGAGCAGCCGTTTGCAGTGGGGAAATACGAGGTGACGTTTGCCGAGTGGGAGGCGTGTGTGGCCGGGGGCGGCTGCAACGGCTATCGCCCGGATGACCAGGGGTGGGGGCGGGGCCGTCGTCCGGTCATTGAGGTGAGTTGGGAGGATGCGCAGAACTACGTGCGGTGGTTGTCGGAACAGACGGGAGAGGCATATCGGTTACTGAGCGAGGCGGAGTGGGAATACGTGGCGCGGGCGGGGGCGACGACGCGCTATACCTGGGGAGACGAGATAGGAGAGAATCGGGCGAATTGTAATGGGTGCGGGAGCCGGTGGGACTATAAGCAGACGGCGCCGGTGGGGAGTTTTTCGGCAAATGTGTTTGGGCTGTATGACGTGCATGGGAACGTATGGGAGTGGGTGGTGGACTGTTGGAATGAGAATTATGAGGGATCCCCTGATGATGGGCGAGCGTGGGGGTCGAGTTGGTTTGACTCAGGGGATTGTACACGGCGCGTGGTGCGGGGCGGGTCTTGGATCAACGTAACCAGGCACCTCCGTTCCGCGGTCCGCTACAGGTACTCCGCCGGGGGCCGGGACGACATCTACGGTGTCCGTCTGGCTCGGACGCTCACGCCGTGAATCGTAACGTCGTTACCTCCTGCGGGGGTTGGCCGGGACATGTCCATCAGTCAGGGCTGGACCGATGCATCGCAAGGAAGAATCGACTATTCACATTGTATGAATTGCCAATGAGCGCATCATTGGCATGGTATTCATTTCCCATCATGGAAGGAGAAATCACATGAACGTCTTGTATCCCGAAACCACCAGTGCCGCGTTGACGTCTCCGGACGGGGGAGAGGCGTCACGCGTCTCTCTTGCAAGCAGGCGGTATCGAATCGTGATGGCGCTGCTCCCTCTGGTTGCCCTCCTGATTCTTGCGGCTATACCGGCGATGGCGGAACCGGAACCGAAATGTCCCACCCCTACGGTGAAAGGGGGTCCCGCGTGCTGGATAGAGGTTGAGAACCAACCCGGATGCTTCCTATGGAATGGTGCCCCTCAAACTGATGAGACCGTCACCTGGTCCGGCTCGTGCCCCGGGGGCCTCCCAGACGGACATGGAACGACAAGATGGCGCTATGACGACGGCGAGTCTAGTAACACCGGGAGATATGTCGATGGCAAGGCGAATGGGGTGTGGAGCTATAAATGGGCAGACGGGACTGAGGCAAAAGGCCCTTATGTCGATGGCAAGAAGAATGGGGTGTGGAGCGAGAAATGGGCAAACGGGACTGAGGCAAAAGGCCCTTATGTCAATGGCAAGGCGAATGGGGTGTGGAGCTATAAATGGGCAGACGGGACTGAGGCAAAAGGCCCTTATGTCGATGGCAAGAAGAATGGGGTGTGGAGCGGGAAATCGGCAAACGGGACTGAGGCAAAAGGCCCTTATGTCAATGGCAAGAAGAATGGGGTGTGGAGCTATAAATGGGCAGACGGGACTGACTATCGTGCTGGAAAATGTCTATTTAGGAAAACTTATGTATATGGTCATATGACGGAGTCAAGACCGTGCTGATTGCTCAGTCATTTGCCATGGCGGTTGCCGGCGATTCTGAGGCGTGGATTGAAGAACGTAACTGTTCTCTTCACAGATTTCCATAAAGGCCAAGGATTCGGGGTCCAGGGGGGGGCGTGCCTCCCTGGTTCGATTGTTGTTGGCTTATGGCACAGTTACAAACATGACCCGTAAGCACCGCTGGGAAAATCGAAAGAAGACCACATGGTTACCTCTGTAAATGAGCGAATCTGGGTGTCGTGCTGACAAGTGGCTAAGAACCCATAACGATTCACATCGAATCTTCCATCTAAGGAGGTGTAAGTCATGAAACAGATCTTACTCATTCTGCTTGCACTTACCTGCGTCCTGTTTCCCGCACCTGCCGGCAGTAACGGGCCCAATGAGGAACCAACCGAACAACCTTCTATCGAATCCTCTGGTTCGAAAAATGGGGACGATGAAGAAGAAAGAACCGATGCCGGCAGTAACGGGCCCAATAAGGAACAAACCGAACCACCTATCAAACCCCTCGTTCCGAAAAATGGAGACGATGAAAAGGAAAGAACCGAATGCCCGCCGAAGAAAACCGATGATGCGACTTGCCCGACAGAAACAATACCACCAACGGATTTCTATGGACCGAACGCTATTCTCAATATTCTCAATTTTATTTTCAACTTTTTTCCCGAAGACTTCAACACTGATGACAAGAGCAAGTTAGCACTTCCGCTTGTGGTCCTGGCCGTCTCTCTAGCCCTTACGACTCGCCAAGCAATTTTAGGATTTCTGCAACTGTCGAAATTGGGGCTCTCAATCTCGACGTGTTTGATCGTGTTTGCAGGTATTTTCGTTTGGTCATCCGACATGGGAGAGAAATGGATGGGTCTAGAGAAATTGATGGTTCTGTTAGAGATTCTTATCCCTGTGGTATTTATTTTGGGAATACTGGTTTATTGCTATCTGTATCTTTTACCCAGATTGGCAATCGGCTTATTCGTCCTGGTTGTCAGTGTCATCTTGCCGGTCTTTCTTCTGGGTGTTGACAAAGATGTGCCTTATGATATTGGAATTGCCGAATTTTGCGGCATTGGAGGAGGTGCGTTGTTAGCCTATAAGAATCGCGGCCCGTTAATTTCGGCCTGGAAAAAGTTCCGTAACCAATTTAGTCGAAGAAAAAGCGGGAAGGACGAGAACGAGAGGGAAAACAAGAAAAATGAGGGCTGAGCAAACGGGAATAAGGCTATCTCATCTGTTGGTGGCAAGTGCTGATGGAATAAGGGTATGCCACCCCGGCACTCTCCCAATGGGAGAGGAGGAAAAAGGGGAGAGGGAAGAGAATGACAAAAAGTGCCTTCTTCACTCTCTCTCCCTCCGGGAGAGGGTCGGGGTGAGGGAGATTCTTCCTGGTGCCGATGTCTGCAAAAGGAAAGGCTATAAAATGGCATATATCGCTTGCGTGGTGCCCTGCACGGCTTATTTCATGGCTCACGACGGTTCACGCTATCGATGTGTTGAGTAATACCCTGGGGCAGGCCAAGCCTTGACCGCTTTGGCCTGCTCCCGGGCGGGCAGCGGAAAGTTCGGTCACGAACAATGAGAAAGTATGAAGCCACGGGAGGACGGAACATGATGCGACACGCAGGATGGAGAGTAGCACTGACCGTGCTGGTGCTGGCCCTGTCGGTTTACGCGGAGGATTCCCTGAACGGGGAGACTGTTGCAGCGGGAGAACACGAGGCCCTGGCCGCCACGATGACGCCGCAGCGAGTGGCCCAGGCCCAACCGGGCAGCGTCCCGCCCCCGACGCCCGAGGTGGTCGTGGAGGCGCAGACGTTATTGACGGGCCTGGGCTATGAGCCTGGGCCGGTGAACGGCGTCTGGAACGAGCGCACGAAGCAGGCCTATCGGAAGTTCCTGCGCGACAAGGCCCTGCCGGCCGGAGAGACGTTGACGCCGGCCGTGCTGAAGACCCTGCGCGCGCTGGCCAAGTTCGGGGGCGGCCCGGGCGGTGAGGCGGCCCGGCCGTCGGCCAAGGCCGCGAGACCGGACGCCCTGCACCGGGCAGCGAAAGCCGGGAACCTGGAAGGGCTGAACGCCGCCCTGGCCGCGGGTGCGGACGTGAACGCCCGGGACGGGCGGGGCTGGACTGCACTGATGCACGCGGTGAACAAGGGCTACGTGCTGCTGGTTGAACCGCTGTTGGCAGCCAAGGCCGACCCGGACGTGCGCGCACCGGACGGGGCCACGGCCCTGTTCATGGCCGTGGCACACGGGCAGCCGGAAATAGTCACGTTGCTGAGGGAGGCCGGGGCGGACGTGTCGATCAAGGGTCCCAAGGGCAAGACCGCAGTGGACGTGGCGCGGATGAGCGGAGACTTAGCCATCCGCGATGCCCTGGGCGTTCTTGAAGCCGGCGACGTGTTCCGGGACTGCGACACCTGCCTGGAGATGGTGGTGGTGCCCGCGGGGTCGTACATGATGGGGTCGCCGGCGTCGGAGGAGACGCGAGATGGTGATGAGGGTCCGGTGCATCAGGTGACGATAGCGCAACCGTTTGCGGTGGGGAAATACGAGGTGACGTTTGCTGAATGGGAGGCGTGTGTTGCTGGGGGCGGCTGCAACGGCTATCGCCCGGGTGACAACGGTTGGGGGCGAAGCCGGCGGCCGGTGATCAACGTAAGTTGGAAAGATGCGCAGGCGTATGTGCGGTGGTTGTCGGAGCAGACGGGAGAAGCGTATCGGTTACTGAGCGAGGCGGAATGGGAGTACGTGGCGCGGGCGGGGACGACGACGCCGTTTCACTTTGGGGAGACGATCTCGACGGACCAGGCCAACTACGCTGGGGACTTTACCTATGGGTCTGGGCGAAAGGGAGAGGATAGAGAGAAGACAGTGCCTGTCGGCGGGTTTCCGGCGAATGCGTTTGGGCTGTATGACGTGCATGGGAACGTGTGGGAGTGGACGCAGGACTGTTGGCATAAGAGTTACGCGGGTGCCCCGAGTAATGGGGGAGCGTGGGAGAGAGGGGCTTGTTCACTGCGCGTGGTGCGGGGCGGGTCCTGGAGCAGCTTACCCTGGTACCTCCGCTCCGCGTTCCGCAGCAGGGATACCGCCTGGAACCGGGACTACTACAGCGGGTTCCGTCTGGCTCGGACGCTCACGCCGTGAATCGTAATGTCCTTACCTCCTGCGGGGGTCCAGGGGGGCATGCCCCCCTGGTTCGATTGTTTTTGGCCTAAGGCACAGTCCGATTGGCCGTGCCCTTGGAGAAAGCTCGCAAAGCAGGGCACACCGACATCGTCAAGTTGCTCCAAGCCACCGGCGCGAGATCGATCACTTCACTCCCTCGCCCAGTGGGAGAGAGAGAAGAAAGAAAGGAAGGGAGAGGGTCGGGGTGAGGGATATTCTTACGAGTAGCTCATTCGACTTTTGCAGGAGGAACGAAGGCTTCTGAATTTATAAACATATACAGAGGAGGGCAGGACATTGAACAACGGGATATCACCAATGATCTGTTTCGTTCTGGGTGCCGTCGTCACGATTTATTACTACAGGGTGATCCGCCGGAAGAAGTTCAAACCGTCGCCCATCGCCTATAAAGGCGAGCAATGGTTCCACATACCGAAACGTCTGCGGGTGCCCATGTGGGTAGCGGGTGGATTCTCTGCAGCTTCATTCCTGGAACTCGTCTTTCTGCTGGGTGGGGCCGCCAAGCTGTCTGAGCATGATCAGTGCATATCACCCTACTTTTCGATGGTCCAGATGATCTTGCTCTATCTGCTGGAACCAAATCATCCAGTGCATCCGATCGATTCTCAACGTAAATATCCATCCTTCTTACTATCAATCGGTCTTGGATTTGCTCTGGCAGTATCGGTTCTTAGCAGGTTCTAGGCCGGAAAGAAAGGAGTACGTACATGAAAGTCAAAATCTGTGGGATCGGCAAATGTGGCGTTCGTATTGCCTATGACTTCTTCGCCTACACCGAGGGTATCAGTTCCTCGTACGAAATTCGGATCGGGAGACCGACGAGTCCTTCGGCCAAAGTATTGAAAAAATTTGGCGTGAATCCGGACAAGGCGGGAAAGGTACTCAGAGAGATTATGAATATTTTTCAGAACTTCCGAGCCAACCAACTCTATCGTATATCCGAGTTTCCTGAGTTCGTGACCATAGACTCGGATGTGAAGAACAATGAGATTTTGAATTTGAGTGGACCGATTGTGTTGACCTCACCGGAGGGACAAGAGAACCAAGAGAGCCGAGAGGCAAAATTCCCTGGAAGAAATTTCGAACTCAACAATCACCAGGGCGGGTGCAATTTCCATATTGTCAGTGAATCGCTCGCACGGGACTGGAATCCTATGCCGGCTGGCATTGGTAACATTGGCAATATAAACCAAGGTGATGGTATCGACATTTACGTGACCAGCTTTTCCGTTGCCGGCGGCACCGGCGGCGGGAGTGCTCCGATTATCTGTCAAGCGTCAAGGGCGGCGAATAATGATTCTCACTGCCATTACATGGGATTGGGCGTTCTCCCCAAATCAGACGAACAGTACGCGGAGGAGGAACCTGCCCTGACCATGCCGGACTATGAAAAATTCAGCACCGGCCGGTTTCTCGCGTCCATTTACGGCCGCCGCGTTCCTGACGGGATAAACAGCCTGTGGTTATTCTCGAACGACGTACTCCGATTTCTGCTCTCGGAACAGCTGGAAAAAGATGAGCTCGGCAAAGCCAGGGGCGAGATGAATTTGAACCTCTCACTGGTCAACTTTCTGGTGGCACGGTCGTTGACCCTGTTGGCCAACTCGTCGTCGCCTTTAACAAGAGCCGACTCCAACGTAGACCCACGCGAATTGAACGACTTCCTTGACGGACGTCCCTTTATATCCGGGATGGCCCAGCAAGAGGTTGAAGGAGGCAAGGATTCTGAATCGCTCGTGCGCGCCGTCAAGAAGCTGCTGCGCGGTGCCTTGAGCAACATCAAAAACGAGGGCGGAAAACTGGAAGGGCTCAGCGTGCCGGTTCGTGCTTCCGGCCTGACCCACCTGGAAGAAACCCTCGATGAAATGAACAACGCCAGCCATAGCGAATTTCTCAAAACCCTGTCGGCTTATGACGCAGCTAAGGGGCCTTTTGAATTTCGGACGACGTATCGGCTTCTCATATTCTACGGTCAACCCGAGACGTACTGGTCGGAAACAAAGAAAGATTTGATTGAGCGTGCGTGTGGTCGGTTTTTTCCAAATGCCCAACAACTCCCCTACCACTTTCGGCACCATGCCTCAGCGGAAACGTTGTTGGTGTTTCTGGTTGATCCCTTTTTGCATTCCATCGTGTCCTCAGTCTACTACTATGCGAACAATGCCTGGAGTTCGTCCGGGGAGAACTTCGCTCCCAAGTTCGATCAAGTCCTTGCGTCGCCCACGTTCGAGAACCCGGATTTTTTCGAGCAAAACGAATTGTTCCTAGAACACATATACGGCAATGGGAAAGAAGACGTGGAAGACCGGGTCAAAAACAATGAGGATCTGATGGTCAAACGTGAGCATATTCTCCGGGCTTTTCGTCATCTTCACGAAATATACAACTGGAAGCGGCCGTCAATGGATACGAAGTCCTCGTTGGGATAACAAGGATAGGTCGTCAGCGAGAAGAGGGGGAACAACCCGGTGGTCGGGGTTACGCGGCGACGGAAGAGGACGAGACCGGATTGCACAAACCCAGCCGTTACCCGAGAGGTTTTACCCAATTTCCGTAACCGATTCAGTCGAAGAGAAAGCGGGAAGGACGAGAAAGAGAGGGAAAACAGGAAAAATGAGGGCTGAGCAAACGGGAATAAGGGGAGAGACCTTTCCCCTCACTTTTCCAGGAGAGGACCGGGGTGAGGGGGATGGAAAAAGGTGAGAAGGAACTACTCTGCTTGCACAAGCCCACTGTGGACGCGAGACCTTTTTCCTTGGATTCCCGCTAAAAACTGCGGGAATGACAGTGGGGAGCGATTGCGGGAATGACAGCGGGTAAAAAGGCGTTGCCTTCCCATCGGCAACCTGACCAGCCCGTTCTTAGCTAACGTCTACCTGGAGGGCCTGGACCACTTTTGTTTTGGGAGGTGTCTTTGCCCTGTTTGACCTGTGGAGCGAAAGGATATTCTTATGAGGAACATGCTTGGAAGAACCTTGGCGGGCATCCTGCTTTTGACTGGGACGGCGTGCGGCGGCACCGTCCATCTTCATGAGGCCGACGGGAAGGGTGACACGACGTCAAGCCAAGGCGCTGCAACGTTCCGTGAATCCGTCCACATCCACGAGGCTGCCAAGAAGGGCGATACCGCTGAGGTCAAGCAGTTGCTGGAGGCCGGGGCCGACGTGCGGGCTACAGACGCCGACGGGGAGACCGCTCTGCACGAGGCCGTCTACTTTGGTCACCGTGACACCGTCACGGTGCTTTTACAGGCCGGCGCCGCGGTTAATGCCAAGGACGCCGACGGCTATACGCCTCTTCACAGGGCTGCAGAAGAGGGATACGTTGAGATCGTCACGGTGCTTCTGCAGGCTGGTGCCGCGATTGAGGCCACGAACAGATGGAAGGAGCCTCCACTCTCCGGGGCTGCCGAAAAGGGTGAGACCGCGGTCGTTACGCTGCTCCTCCAGGCCGGATCCCGGGTGAACGCCAAGAATAAATGGTGGGATACGGCCCTGCACAAGGCCGCCGAAAACGGCTACGCCGAGACTGCTCAAGTCCTTATCGAAGGCGGCGCCCGTGTCAATGCTCAGAATAAATCCGGGCAGACCCCGCTCCACAGGGCCATCGTGTATTTCGATATTGCCGGACGCTTCTCCGGCGGCAGTATCGCGATCATTGACGTGCTGCTGGCCGGCGGGGCGGACGTGCGTGCCGGGAACATGATCGGCGATACTCCGTTGCACAAGGCCGCCGAACTCGGCCACGCCGAGATCGTCACGCGGCTGATTGCGGCGGGGGCCGACGTGCAGACCCGGAACACGGGCAAATACCGGGCCACGCCTTTGGACAAAGCCCGCAAGGCAGGTCACACCGACGTCGTCGAGCTGCTTCGGGCGGCCGGCGCGCGATAGGATTCTGGGAGGCTATGAGATTTTGTTCGGCCGCGTGAGACGCGGCCCTACGGGAGGCTGGAGCAGCTGTAGCCGCATCAACGGCTTGCATCGGGCTTGCCCGTGGCGTTAAGATAGCCCATGCCTTTGATCGATACCCTGAGACTTAAGACGAACCTTGAACTGGCCGGTATGGACGAACGGCCGGCTGCTGCCATTGCCGATGCCTTAGGCCACGCCGACGTTGACCAACTGGCGACGAAAGCGGATCTCGCGGCCGTTCAAGCCGACCTCAAGGCCGTTGAAGCCGCCCTCAAGGCGGACATCGAGACCATTCAAACCGCCCTCAAGGCGGACATCGGGACCGTTCAAGCCAACCTCAAGGCCGTTGAAACCGCCCTCAAGGCGGAAATCACCATTGTCAAGTCCGACGTCACCGCCCTCAAGGCTGAAATCGCCGACATCAAGGCCGACGTCAAGACTCTCAAAGCCGACTTCAAAAAGGGAGTGACGATCATCATCGGCGTACTCTTGACGATTCTCTTGAAGTTGCTCTTCTTCTAGCCCCACCCGAAACCCTTGCACCAAGTGACCCCACGGCGTTAAGATAGCCCATGCCTTTGATCGATATCCTGAGACTGAAGACGAATCTTGAGCAGGCCGGTATGGACGATGCGGCCATTGCCGATGCCTTGGGCCGCGCCGACGTTGACCAACTGGCGACGAAGGCGGACCTCGCGGCCGTTCGAGCCGAACTCAAGGCGGAAATCGCCATTGTCAAGGCCGCCATCACCGACCTCAGGGCGGAAATCGTGGACGTCAAGGCCGAGATCAAGGCTCTCAAGGCGGAAATCGCCGAGATCAAATCCAACTTCAAGAAGTCATCATAGGCACACTCCTGGCAATGCTTGTAAAAGTGCTCTTCTTCTGACCACCTGTCCATATCGTGCCCGATACCGGAAGCCGGCCCGACGCACGAAAGCCTCTCCATCAAATTGGCGTAAGGGTTTTCCTCTCTGCCCAACCTTCTCCGTTCTCACAAAAAACTTGTAGGCCGAGCGAAGCATCTGGGCGGGGCGCATACGATGGCGCATCTACGGAGAACCGGAGCACGACCATTTTTCCTTGGGCATCTGGAAACGGAGGTCGTGCTTCCCGTATGATGAGCAGTCTGTACTTTCCTGCGTGTAGACGCTCACCGGAAGAATCGGGAATCGGTTGTGAAACAGGCTGAGAAGAACGTCAATGGATCTCCGTCTATGGCTGAGCGGGCCGAGCTTCATGCCTTGTATGAAAAAAGCGTGCAGAGCCCTGAGCATGACCTTTCTTTTTTGACCGAGTACGTTGAGAACTCGACCGGCCGATCCCTGCGCGTGTTGCGTGAAGATTTCTGCGGGACCGCGGCATTGTCCGCGTATTTTGTGACGCAGCATTCCGATAATCGGGCCATCGGGGTTGATCGGGATTGGCCTACCCTGAATTGGGGTATGAAACACAACGTCTCGGGCCTGACCCCCCGTCAACAACAACGAATCAACCTGATCCACGGCAACGTTCTGGACAGCCACCCGTCGGATGCGTCCCTCACCGTGGCCATGAATTTCAGCTACATGGTGTTCAAAACTCGTTCCACGTTGCTGCGCTATTTCAAGAGAGCCAAGGGGTCTCTCGTACCCGGCGGATTGTTCATCATGGATAGTTGGGGAGGCAGTGAAAGCCAGGTTTTGCAGGAGGAATCCCGGGAAATCGACAATTCCGATGATGACGGGATCGGCGATTTTGTCTTTATCTGGGATCAAGACGCCTTTGATCCGATCACGTACCATTGCACCGCCAAAATTCATTTTGCCTTTCAGGACGGCAGCGAACTGCGCGATGCCTTTGTTTACGACTGGCGGATGTGGACTATCCCGGAAGTTACGGAATTGTTGCAGGAAGCAGGGTTCCAGGACGTCCACGTGCTCTGGGAAGGGACGGACCCTGAAACCCACGAAGGCACCGGCACGTACCACCGCGCCCGGAAAGGCGACGCCGATTTGGCGTGGGTCGCGTATATCGTCGGCGTCAATCCGGCTGAGGGTTCGGCTTCCAAACAAGCGTTGAAGGGAAGTCGGACATGACGGCTTCTCCTGCGCCCAAGATGTATGTAGCCGGACCGGAGGTGTTTCGGCCCGACGCGGCCGCCTACGCACAAATCCAACGGAATCTGTGCGAGCAGTACGGGTTTGTCGGCCTTCATCCGATGGACAACAACCTTGACCCGGGCGACCGTTCCATGCAAACGGCCACGCGCATTTATCGGGCAGACGTGGCTCAGATCAAAGCCTGTGACCTGATCGTTGCGAACTGTAACGCCTTCCGCGGCGTGCCGATGGACGACGGGACCGCGTATGAATTGGGTTATGCCAATGCCCTCGGCAAACCCGCCTACGGCTACGTCCGCCGCTTGATTCCGGCAAGCGAATTCGCGCAGACTCGATGCGCCTTTACCCGGCAGCCGGACGGTCGGCTGCTTGACGAGGACGGATACGTGCTGGTCGATGACTTCGGCACCTCCATCAATCTCATGATGCAGTGCGGGATGATCGAGACGGGCGGACGCCTGGTCAAAGGCGATTTCGAGGCGTGCCTGCAAGCCGTCCGGCGTGACCTGGATAACGGCAGGCTTCGTCTGTCCTGATCGGAACGTCCGGCACGCCGATGCCCGGGTTCCAACTGTAGCAGGGATTTTTGCACACTGTAGCAGGGACTTTTGCACACGTTGAATGCCCCCGATGTTTTTAATCCCCCCTCTGTCATTCCCGACGTTTTTAATCGGGAATCCAGGGGGTTTTCCCCACGCAGGGATACACGAATGAAGAGACAGAGGAAAGACACTGGATTCCCGCTAACAACCGGCGGGAATGACAGAAGGGAGAGCGGGAATGACAGAAGGGAGAGCGGGAATGACGGAGGGGAGAGCGGGGCGAGACGCTTCCCCCGTTGTCATTCCCGACGTTTTTAATCGGGAATCCAGGGGTTTTCCCCACGCAGGGATACACGAATGAAGGGGCAGAGGAAAGACACTGGATTCCCGCTAACAACCGGCGGGAATGACAGAAGGGAGAGGCGGGAATGACAGAAGGGAGAGCGGGAATGACAGAAGGGAGAGCGGGAATGACGGAAGGGAGAGCGGGAATGACGGAGGGGAGAGGCGGGAATGACGGAAGGGAGAGCGGGAATAACGGAGGGGAGAGCGGGGCGAGACGCTTCCCCCGTTGTCATTCCCGACGTTTTTAATCGGGAATCCAGGGGTTTTCCCCACGCAGGGATACACGAATGAAGGGGCAGAGGAAAGACACTGGATTCCCGCTAACAACCGGCGGGAATGACAGAAGGGAGAGGCGGGAATGACAGAAGGGAGAGCGGGAATGACAGAAGGGAGAGCGGGAATGACGGAAGGGAGAGCGGGAATGACGGAGGGGAGAGGCGGGAATGACGGAAGGGAGAGCGGGAATAACGGAGGGGAGAGCGGGGCGAGACGCTTCCCCCGTTGTCATTCCCGACGTTTTTAATCGGGAATCCAGGGGTTTTCCCCACGCAGGGATACACGAATGAAGAGACAGAGGAAAGACGCTGGATTCCCGCTAACAACCGGCGGGAATGACAGAGGGGAGAGGCGGGAATGACAAAAAGGGAGAGGCGGGAATGACAAAAAGTGAGAGGCGGGAATGGTAAAAGGGGCCCTTTGCAAAGTGTCACAACCTGTCATTCTGAGCGAAGCGAAGAATCTCAGTGCTCCGGCAGTGGAAACTAGCCAAGACGCCCTCAAAATCTCAAGTGCTACTTGACTTTTTTGAAGACGTGCCGCACGTGACACTGACATGACGCCAGAACTGATTCGTCAGCATGGTCTGATGGAAGAAGAGTACCGGCAGATCCTTGCCCGCTTGGGGCGTGAACCGAATGCCGTTGAACTCGGCGTGTTTTCCGTCATGTGGAGCGAGCATTGTTCCTACAAAAGTTCACGCGTTCACTTGAAACGATTTCCCACGGAAGGGGAGCGCGTGATCCAAGGTCCGGGAGAAAACGCCGGAGCCGTGGATATCGGCGATGGCCTTGCCGCCGTCTTCAAAATGGAATCCCATAATCACCCGTCGTTGATTGAACCGTTTCAAGGAGCGGCAACGGGCGTCGGCGGGATCCTGCGGGATATTTTCACGATGGGTGCCCGGCCGATTGCGATCTTGAACTCCCTTCGATTCGGTGAGTTGGACCTTCCGCGAAATCGTCATCTCATGAAAGGCGTGGTGTCGGGAATTTCTCATTACGGCAACTGTATCGGGGTGCCGACGGTCGGCGGGGAAATTGCCTTTCACGACGTGTACGCCAAGAATCCCCTG
Source organism: Nitrospirales bacterium (assembly GCA_965212625.1). Classification (GTDB taxonomy): domain Bacteria; phylum Nitrospirota; class Nitrospiria; order Nitrospirales; family UBA8639; genus Bin75. Next base: position 435,015 of record OZ243124.1, read on the forward strand.
GTCAACGTCTTGTGTCTCGGGATTGTTCAAACCCGTCACTTGCTGCGCGGTGAAGCCAAGGGCGTGGGGAATCCCGTCCTCTACGTCGGTGCGAAGACCGGTCGGGACGGCATCCACGGCGCCACGATGGCGTCGGGTGCGTTTGATGAAACCTCCGAGCAACAACGGCCGAACGTCCAGGTCGGCGACCCCTTTTTAGAAAAATTACTCCTGGAAGCGTGTCTGGAGTTTTTGGAGCAGGATCTGCTTGCCGGCATTCAGGACCTGGGTGCCGCGGGTTTGAGCGGTTCGTCGTGTGAAATGGCGGCGCGGGCAGGGACCGGGATTGAACTCGAACTGGCTCACGTTCCTCGTCGAGAACCCGACATGACGCCCTATGAACTGATGCTGTCTGAATCCCAGGAACGCATGTTGCTCGTGGCGAAGGCGGGGAAAGAAGGGCAGGTGACGGCGATTTGCCGAAAGTGGGGCATTGACGCGGCGGTGATCGGGAAGGTCACGGATGACGGCGTGCTTCGCGTCAAGGAACGGGGAACGGTGGTGGCGGAAATTCCCGCCAAGGCGTTGGCGGACGAAAGCCCCACGTATGACCGTCCGGTCAAGCCGCCTGACTATCAAGACCTGCTCCAATCCATCGCCGTGGAGAATTTGCCCGACGTGAAGCATCCGGAGACCGTGCTGTTTCAACTGTTGGATTCCCCGACGATTGCCAGCAAAACCTGGGTGTATCGGCAATACGATCACATGGTAGGCGTGAATACCGTCGTGCGTCCGGGTTCGGATGCCGCGGTCGTGCGTCTCAAGGGCACGCACAAAGCCTTGGCCCTGACCACGGACGGCAATAGCCGGTACTGTCTCTTGAACCCTTACGTGGGCGGGACGTTGGCCGTGGCCGAAGCTGCTCGAAACGTCGTATGCTCGGGTGCTCAACCCATCGGCGTGACGGATTGCCTGAATTTCGGCAATCCCGAGCGGCCTGACGTGATGTGGCAGTTCGTCCTGGCCGTTGAAGGCATTGCCGACGCATGCCGGGCCTTCAACGTCCCGGTGGTCAGCGGCAACGTGAGCTTGTATAACGAAACCAACGGTCTGTCCATTTATCCCACGCCGATTGTGGGGATGGTGGGGCTGATTGAATCGCTGCATCACGTCATGACCCAGTGGTTCAAGACGCCGGGCGACAGGATTCTCCTGTTCGGAGAAACCAAGGAGGATTTAGGTGGAACCGAATATCTGAAAGTCGTACATTATCGGGAGCAGGGGTCGCCCCCGTGGCTCAACCTGGAAGCCGAAAAAGCCCTGCATGATTGCGTGCTGCAGGTGATTCAGGAAGGGTTGGCTCAGTCGATGCATGATTGTTCGGACGGCGGATTGGCGGTCACGCTGGCGGAATGTTGTTTTCTGCCCCCGGAGACGACGGACCAATCACTGGGTGCGACGGTTCACCTCCGCACCCGTGGGCTGCGAACGGATGCCTTGCTGTTCGGCGAGAGCCCCTCGCGTGCGGTCGCGTCCGTGTCTCCTGCACGAGTCCAACGGGTGCTGACCCTTGCCCGAGAGTACGGCGTGCCCGTCGAAGACGTCGGCGTGGTCGGCGGAGACCGGTTGATCGTTCGCGTTGACGGGCAGGCCGTGGATTCCATCAACGTCCCGGTCGCCGCCTTGTATGAACGGTGGAGCCAAAGTCTGGAACGCAAGCTGGTATAAGCACGTGCGGTATCCGTCACAAAAAAACGACGATCCTCTTCATCTGATCACTCCCGATAAATTTCACGATGAATGCGGGGTGTTCGGCATTTATGGGCATCGGGAGGCGGCCAACTTCACGTATCTGGGGTTGTACGCGTTGCAGCATCGCGGACAGGAAAGTTCGGGCATCGTCTCCTCAGACGGTCAGAATTTTTACGTGGAAAAAGGCATGGGACTGGTTTCGGATATTTTCACGAAAAAGACCATTCGCTGCCTGCGGGGGAACAAAGCCATCGGGCATAATCGCTATTCGACGGCCGGCGACGGCCACTTTCGGAACGTGCAGCCGCTTACCGTCAATTTTGCGTTCGGCAACTTGGCCGTGGCCCACAACGGCAATCTGATGAATGCCTCGATCCTTCGCAGTGAACTTGAGGCATACGGCTCGATCTTTCAATCCGATTCCGACACGGAAGTCGTGATTCATCTGATGGCCCATTCCAAAGGGGACACGTTGCTTGAACGATTGATCGAGGCGCTGCTCCTGATGCGAGGGGCGTATTCCCTGGTGCTGCTGAGCGATCACGACTTGATCGCCGTGCGGGACCCCTATGGATTCCGGCCACTGTGTCTCGGCAAATGGAAAGACGCTTGGGTGGTCGCCTCGGAGAGCTGTGCGTTTGATCTGATAGGAGCCGAATTCATCCGGGCAATCGAGCCGGGGGAACTCATCGTCGTCAACGACAAGGGGATGACCTCCCATCGTCCCTTTCCCGTTCCGGAAAAGCCCGCGCGGTGCGTGTTTGAATACGTCTATTTCTCACGACCTGATTCAAAAATATTCGACGACCACGTGGTGTATCCCATTCGAAAGGCCTTGGGGCGTCAGTTGGCCAAAGAGGCGCACGTGCCCGCCGACCTGGTGATTCCCGTTCCGGATTCCGGCGTGCCCGCGGCGTTGGGGTACGCCGAAGGGTCCGGGATTCCGTTTGAAATCGGATTGACGCGGAACCACTACGTCGGCCGGACGTTCATTGAACCTGAACAGTCCATCCGGCACTTCGGCGTCAAGTTGAAATTGAACACGGTGTCCGAGGTCCTCAAAGGCCGCCGCGTGGTCGTGGTTGATGACTCCATCGTGCGCGGGACGACGAGTCGGAAAATCGTGAAACTCATTCGCAACGCGGGGGCGCGGGAAGTCCACCTGCGCATCAGTTCTCCGCCGACGGTGGCGCCGTGTTTTTACGGCATTGATACGCCGACGCAGAAAGAACTCATCGGATCAGGCTATTCGACCGAGGACATTCGAAAATACGTCACGGCCGACAGTCTGCAATATTTGAGCCTGGACGGGATGCTCAACGTCGTTCCGGGGTGCAACGACCACTACTGTCACGCCTGCTTCACCAACCACTATCCCATTCCCTTTACCAAGGCCGAAGAACGGCAACTGGGCCTGTTTGATGCACGTTCCGCCAATCGGTAGTGGGTTTCGAGATTTGATGAATAGCGTTGGCCGATCCAATGAAAGAGACAAAGGCAACGTATGAAGGTAATTGGAATCATCTCCAGCCTGTATGATGAGTTATCGTCAAAAATTTACGGTGGTATCATTCCCATCCAATTAAAGCCTCCTTCTCTTATTGGTACCGTACAGGATGACCCCTTTGATTCTTGGATTGGAGATGAAATACGGAAATGCATGCCTGACGTAGAGGTTTATCACGCTGGTAAACTCACAACGCCGGATATCGTATTAAGAGACCCAAAAAGCAATACGATTGTAGGGTTGGAAGTCAAGAAATTAATTCAACAGAGCAGTGGTAGTGACCCAAGAGGTCTTACTATTGATTACAATAGTTGTTTGCCGTGCGGAAAAGCCCTCATTAAAGTTGGTGATAATACGGTAGAAATTCCATGTTTCTATTTATTTGCTTTATTAAGCCCAGATAATTCGTCAATGGTTACGACTATTCTAATGGATGGAGATTTCCTCAATTATGACTTTGACTTACATAAAGATGCCAAGTATGCAAATCAGAGCGAATACAATCATGGACCATATGGTGAAGGGTCCGTGCGACATCGACGTATGTATACCTATCCTAATCCCTTAAACCACAAACTAGAGTTTTTTCATTTAAGACACGTATTGGTCATAAAAAAACACGATTTGCCAAATTTAGTCCAAGACGTTCCATGTACGGATCTAATCATCAGAGAAGACAGGTATAAAAACTCTTTTCATTATCTTGTCTTTGATAACAATTCTAACAAGCAGCGACCGTTAGGCAAACTTCCGGTTCACCACGACGTTTTCAGACCTTGTAAAAACAGAACACCTAAAGCCAGAACTGCGTCAATGCCAAATATTCCCTTCAATGGAGAGGGTTAGTTTGTTATGCCGAAGTATATTGAAACAGATTTTCCTATCGGCAGGCTGAGTTTGCTAGCGGAACGTGAGTCATGGCGAAAAGAGGTTTATCGACCCGTTTACTATATTCATAAATGGTGGGCGAGAAGAATTGGCAGTGTATTCAGAGGCATTATTCTCGGAGCATGTCTTGATACAAAAGATGATTTCTTTTCTGCCTTTTATGGTAAAAACGATTTTAGTCAAGTAACGGTGCTCGATCCGTTTATGGGTAGTGGAGTAACGATTGGCGAAGCCACTAAGCTTGGATGCAGGGCGATTGGAAGAGACATAAATCCAGTAGCAGGAACAATCGTGAAGGCAGCACTGTCCAGATATTCTCTTGATGAAGTGCATAGAGAATATTGTTCGATTGAAAAGAAAGTTAAGAAGAAGATACAAAAGTATTATCAAACGGTGGACGCAAGTGGAGAGTTGTGTGACGTTTTATATTTTTTCCACGTTAAATACCTGAATTGCTCTGACTGTGAAAAAGAGATTGAACTCTTTAGGAGTCGTATCTTTTCAAAGAATACTGCTCCTCAAAAAGACCCTTCAGCGAGATCCGTGTGTCTTCACTGTGGTTCTATAAACCACATTAGATTCGATGCCACTTGGGTAGCATGTAATATTTGTTTCAAGGAATACAATCCGCAATCTGGAAACGTTCAAGGGGCTATCGTTCATTGCCCGCATTGTAACAAGTCTTTCAAGTTAGTGGATTTCATGAAAAATACAAGCTCACCACTACAAACCAAGCTATACGCAAAAATGGTGCTTACTTCAAACGGACAAAAACAATATGACGTGATCAATGAATTTGACCGGAAGATTTTGCAAGATGTATCGAAACGATTCAGCTTAATTAAGGATGACTTTCCGTTTGTAAGAATTGAGCCGGGATACAATACCGATCAGGTTATTAAACATAATTACTCGACTTGGGTGGAGATGTTTTCAGAACGCCAGTTGTTTTCTATCTGGTGTTTTATGAAGGCTATAGCCGAGATAGAAGATAACAGACTGCGTTGTTTATTCGCTTGTCTCTTTTCTGGGATTCTTGAGTTCAATAATTTATTTTGTTCTTTTAAGGGGGAAGGTACGGGTGCCGTACGCCATATGTTTTCGCATCATATTCTGAAACCTGAATTGATGCCAATCGAAGCAAATATCTGGGGAACGGAAAAATCGTCAGGTTCATTCTCAACTTTGTATAAGTCTCGCGTAGTAAACGCGATTCGCTACAAAAGCTCACCATCAGAAATTCGAATTTCTGATGGAAAGTCGTTGAAGTCGGATAGTATAAATAACCCTATTCAAGTCGACGTTTCAAAGACGTACGCCGAATTTCATGCACATAAAAAATCGGTGTACCTTTCGGAGGGTGACTCAAGTACATTTGATATACCGGATAAATCGGTTGACGTTGTCATCACCGATCCACCCTTTTTTGACAACGTGCATTACTCTCAGTTGGCAGATTTCTTTTATTATTGGCTCAACCAGATATTGGATATATCTGGAAAAACGACGACGAGAGATAGAGCGGAAGTTCAAGATATCGATGCAATTCTATTTGCAAAAAAACTTACGGCCGTTTTTGCTGAATGCAGTAGGGTATTGCGTGATGATGGCCTATTTATATTTACTTACCATCACTCTCGACATGAAGGTTGGATTGCCGTTCACGAGGCAATAAGACACGCTGGTTTCGTCTGTGTACAGACTTATCCGGTTAAAGCCGAGATGTCCGTCGCTATGCCGTTGCGGCAAGCAAAAACGCCTATTCATGTAGATTTGGTAATTGTGTGCAAAAAACAAAAAACATCACGCTCAAATTTAATTGAGGAAAGCATAGTAGAAAATGCCCTTGGTTCGGCGTCACGTCAAATCAGGGAATTAGCCGACTATATTGATATTTCTTTGGGAGATGCAAAGGTTGCTCTTATGGGAAGGCTTTTGTGTGAATTAAGTTTAGTTGGTGTATTGAATAGAGAATTGAGTTTCTTAACCCAGTCAGAAAGCAGAATAGATCAGTTACTTGAAAAAATTGTAAATGGTAACAAAAGAGCCGGTTATAAGTTAACCAGCCAAACAGTGCAGTTGAATCTATTTGAACAAGCTGGAGAATATTTGACTGACAAGGCGCGACACTCGGACGGCACTTCCACTGCATTGTATTGCCGCCGGTGAACTTGGTCGTTATTCGGCACTTCGGCGTCAATTTGAAATTAACACGGTGCCCGAGACGCCTGCTTCACCAACCACTATCCCATTCCCTTTACCAAGGCCGAAGAACGGCAACTGGGCCTGTTTGATGCACGTTCCGCCAATCGGTAATCGTTACGCCGGAAGTCTCAGGCAATGCGAGGAACGCAGCCGGCCGTCGGCCATGCCGGGACGTTGAGGGAAGACGTCAGGGGCAGCGCCAAGTTCAGCCGACCGTGAATTCACGAACGACCGATGTCCAAGAAAAGCCGAACGAGACAGCAGCGCGCAAAGCGTGACCGCGACGTTTCCGGTAGCCCGGCCGCGAACCGACCCTTCATGGCCGTCCTCGTGTTCGTCGCGTGCTTCGGTGCTTACGTGAGTAACGGCGACTTCCTGTACGGCGCCGATCAGGAAGGGAACATGCTGTTCAGCGTGAACCTTTTGAAGCGCCATTCCTTCTCGCTGACTCCGCCGGATGCGCCGGCCTCGTTCTTCTGGAGACTGGAAGAGCCCGGCCAAGAACCACGCGGCGTGCAATTCAACGAATGGAATCAAGAACTCAGCGATCTGTACGAGCAAGGCCGATTGAAGTACGTGAAACACTACTACCTGGTCGAAACCAGGCACCCCGGCACGTACGTCAACACGTTTGGCATCGGCGCAGTGTTGACCGGATTGCCGGTCTACGCGTTCCTTGACCTGTTCGTGGATGTGGAGTCGAACCGGTACTGGTGGTGGCACGGCGGGGCCCTCACGGCTTCCCTGCTCACCGCGTTCACGGCCTTACTCATCTTCCTGACGGCTCGCCGATTCGTCGCTCCTCTGCCGGCGTCTCTCATTGCGCTGGCCTTCGGGCTGGGCAGTTGCGCCTGGCCGGTCAGCAGTCAGGCGCTCTGGCAGCATCCCGTGAATACCTTCTTTCTCAGTCTCGGTGCCTACTTTCTCATGGCCGCTCCCGAGCGTCGCCGTCACGCTGCGTACTGCGGGGCGGCCCTCGGCATGGCGGTGTTGTGCCGTCCGCCGAGCGCCGTGGTGGTCGTCTGCGTGGGAACATGGTTGCTGTGGGCGGACCGGGGCCGGTTTGCCGCCTACGTTGCCGGCGGGCTGCCGTTCGCCGTCGTCCTGGCTGCGTATAACGGCTACTATTTCGGCAGCCCTATCGAGTTCGGGCAGACCATTGCGTCGAAAGCCATTGCCCTGAGATGGTCAGGGTCCGAGGATCTCTGGTCGGCGCCCTTGTGGGAAAGTCTGCCGGGGCTCTTCATCAGCCCGTCGCGGGGCTTGGTCGTCTACTCACCGGTGTTGGTGTTCGGTTTAATCGGGGCCGCGTTGGCGTGGAGAACGCCGCGCTACCGTCCCTTGATCCCGCTGCAAGTGGCGGCCGTAATCCTCATCGTTCTGGCCGCCAAGTGGTGGGATTGGTTCGGCGGCACGACCTGGGGCTACCGGTCCATCGTTGACGTGGCTCCGTTTCTGGCGCTGTCAATGGTTCCGATCATCGAACGGGTAGTGGCCAACCGCCGAGTGCTGACGCTGTTCTGTGTGTTGCTCCTGTGGTCGGCCGCGGTGCAATTCGTCGGGGCCTGGTCCTACAATCTGATAGGCTGGACCAAACAGTGGGAAGAGTACGACAATCCCGACAAAGCCAGCCTGTGGCAATGGACGCGCCCGCAGATCGCCTACCACGTCGCCAACTTCAAATCGGAACGAGCCATGAAACAGCGAATGATGGCGGGATACGTGAACAACAAAGCCCCGATTCTCAATCTGCATCAGCCGGATTCGATTCCATAAACTGCATAAACGGATCACGTGGAGGAGATCGACGTTGAAAAAAACCGTGAACGGGTCACAGTGTCGCGTGTTGCCTGAAGAAGAGCGAAAGCAACCGGAACTCACACGCGGTCAGCGATATACGCACGGTGAAGACACTCGACGTCATGATCCGGACCACGCCTCATTGGGCGCATGATCTGAACGGAACCCTGGACATCTATTCACGCCTGCTTGACCGCGAGCGAGGCACCAACGTCATGCTCCTGCACGATCTCTGTGACGCTTCACCGCTTGTGGCCTTCGGAGCTGATTACCCCGCCACGGGCTTGCCGTTCCCGCAGACGTCTCCCCTGTACGGCATTGAAGTCGGCCACACCCGCCGCAACCCGGGTGCAACCCTTGAGGGGGCGGGCCTTTTTCTCCCGGATGGCCAAATGCCCTCCCCGGGTTCCCTCCCCCCTTGAGGGGGAGGGCTAGGGTGGGGGGTCAAGAAATTCCTCAATGTGTCATGGCTCTCGCGCTGCTGTTCGAGATAATCTCCGATGAAGAGCCCTTTGCAGACTCGTAGCGGCGGGGAAAAATCCATGGATTCCCGCTTAAAACTGCGGGAATGACAGTGGGAGTGGAGCGGGAAGGACATGGGGGGTTGGGCGGAACGGGCAGGGTGCTGGGCCGCCGCCGGCCCGTCTGGGTGCTGCTACGCTCAACATCGTGGCGGCAGGGAAAATGTCCCTGTTCCCTCCCCCCTTGAGGGGGAGGGCCAGGGTGGGGGGTCAAGAAATTCCTCAATGTGTCATGGCTCTCGCGCTGCTGTTCGAGATAATCTCCGATGAAGAGCCCTTTGCAGACTCGTAGCGGCGGGGAAAAATCCATGGATTCCCGCTTAAAACTGCGGGAATGACAGTGGGAGTGGAGCGGGAAGGACATGGGGGGTTGGGCGGAACGGGCAGGGTGCTGGGCCGCCGCCGGCCCGTCTGGGTGCTGCTACGCTCAACATCGTGGCGGCAGGGAAAATGTCCCTGTTCCCTCCCCCCTTGAGGGGGAGGGCCAGGGTGGGGGGTCAAGAAATTCCTCAATGTGTCATGGCTCTCGCGCTGCTGTTCGAGATAATCTCCGATGAAGAGCCCTTTGCAGACTCGTAGCGGCGGGGAAAAATCCATGGATTCCCGCTTAAAACTGCGGGAAGGACAATGGGAGTGGAGCGGGAAGGACAGAGGGGGTGGAGCGGGAAGGACGATGGGGGGTTGGGCGGAACGGGCAGGGTGCTGGGCCGCCGCCGGCCCGTCTGGGTGCTGCTACGCTCAACATCGTGGCGGCAGGGAAAATGTCCCTGTTCCCTCCCCCCTTGAGAGGGAGGGCCAGGGTGGGGGGTCAAGAAATTCCTCAATGTGTCATGGCCCTCGCGCTGCCGTTCGAGATAACCTCCGATGAAGACCCTTTGCAGACTTGTAGCGGCGGGGAAAAATCCATGGATTCCCGCTTAAAACTGCGGGAAGGACAGTGGGAGTGGAGCGGGAAGGACAATGGGAGTGGAGCGGGAAGGACAGAGGGAGCGGAGCGGGAAGGACGATGGGGGGTTGGGCGGAACGGGCAGGGTGCTGGGCCGCCGCCGGCCCGTCTGGGTGCTGCTACGCTCAACATCGTGGCGGCAGGGAAAATGTCCCTGTTCCCTCCCCCCTTGAGGGGGCGGGCCAGGGTGGGGGGTCAAGAAATTCCTCAATGTGTCATGGCTCTCGCGCTGCTGTTCGAGATAATCTCCGATGAAGAGCCCTTTGCAGACTTGTAGCGGCGGGGAAAAATCCCTGGATTCCCGCTTAAAACTGCGGGAATGACAGTGAGGGTGGAGCGGGAAGGACAATGGGGTGAGGCGACAGGATGGTGGGGTAAGGCAGGTAGGATGGCGGAGTGAGGCGGCAGGACGGCGGGGAACTACGGGAATGGCGGCGTTGCAAGGGGCTCGTGAGGCCGTTGTCACGTGCGTGCTTGACCCTTTGACTTCTTATGGCATTTAATTTGGGCTGTTCGCGTGCGTGCAAGCCGATAGGATAGTGAGAACGCTCAATGCCGACGCTGGATTTCAAAGGCAAACAGATCATCTATGCCCACCATCTGACCGTGCCGGCGCGAACGCTGGAACCGGATGCCGCCAAAAGCCGGCCGCCGCGTCAACGGGGGGCGGGTCCGTCCAAGGCACGAAAGCCGTCACTCAACGACAATCTGATTATCCACGGCGACAACCTGCATGCGCTGAAGGCGTTGCTCCCGCGTTACGCCGGGCGAGTCAATTGCATCTACATCGATCCGCCCTACAACACCGGCAACGAGGGCTGGGTCTACAACGACAACGTGAATGGCCCGCTGATGCAGGAATGGTTGAAAAACAAAAGCCCGGTAGACGGCGAAGACCTGGAGCGGCACGACAAATGGCTCTGCATGATGTGGCCGCGGGTGCAACTTTTACATGAACTGCTGGCCGAGGATGGCGTTCTGTTCGTGTCGATTGACGACCACGAGCAGCATCGGTTGCGGATGCTGCTGGATGAGATATTCGGGGAGGAGAATTTTGTGACGAATGTCGTCTGGCAAAAGAAGTACGCACCCGCCAACGATGCCAAGTACTTCTCCGACAATCATGATTTCGTGCTGTGTTACGCGAAACACCGTGGCAATGGAACAGACAACGAGACCCCGGCGTGGACACGGCGTCTGCTGCCACGCACGGAAAAACAGGACAGACTGTATAAATATGACGATCACGACGGCAGAGGCCCTTGGCGCACGGGAGATTTAAGCGTCAAGACCTATTCATCTGAATATGATTATCCAATAGTCAATTCCAAAACTGGAAAGCAATACAATCCGCCGGAAGGAAGGTGCTGGGTAACAAGCAAAGAGCACATGCAGGTCTGGCTGAAAGAACACCGCGTGTTCTTCGGACATGACGGAAAAGGCGCGCCGCAATTAAAACGCTACTTGCGAGAGGTGCAGCAGGGAATCGTTCCTCTGACCGTGTGGACGTATGACGAGGTCGGACACACGGACGGCGCCCGCAAAGCGTTGAAAGACATTTTCAGCGACCGGCAACTGCCGTTTGATAATCCGAAGGCATTGGGATTGGTGCAGCGGACGCTGGCCATCGCCGGGGAGAAGGACGCCGTGATTCTCGACTCCTTTGCCGGCTCCGGCACGACGGCACACGCCGGCTTAGCACTCAACAAGCAAGACGGCGGTACGCGCAAATTCATCCTCGTGGAATGTGAAGACTACGCCGACGGCATCACCGCCGAGCGCGTGCGGCGCGTCATCACCGGCGTGCCGGCGGCAAAGGATGACGATCTGAAACACGGGCTGGGCGGCAGCTTCACCTATTGCACGCTGGGCCGCGACATCAACCCGGACACGATGCTCACCGGAGAAAATCTGCCGGACTACGACACCCTGGCGCGCCACCTCGTCTACACCGCCACCGGCCAAGCCCCGGAGACCATCCGGCAACCACGCGGCAAGGACGGGTGGTTCCATGAAACGGATGACCGGCTGTTCTACCTGATCTACGAGCCGACCCTCTACTTTCTCCGCAGCCCGGACTCCGCCCTGGACGGCGCCCGCGCCGAACGTATCGCCAAGCAGGTCAAGAGCAAACGGAAACCCGCCGTCGTCTTCGCCACCCACAAATTCATGGGACAAAAGGAACTGACGGGCATGGACATTACGTTCTGTCAGTTGCCGTATAGCGTGGACGGATAGGATGGGATGCTTGCTGCATGTCGGTGACGGAAGCTAGAATCCTTGACCAAGAGAGGCGGGATTCGGTTCATGACCAGAAACAGAATTTCCCTGACGCTAGAAGGGGTTCAGGAAAACAACGGTCATTTAGAGTTGTCGGTTTTCGCGGAGAAAATCAGGCATTTTCTTGATCTGCTGAATGTGAGCGTCAAAGAGAGTGGTGACAAGAGCGTGGTATTCCACATCGTCCGTCTTTCTCATTCCAGTCCCGCAACAATAGAATGTGAGGCCATAGCAGAAGATATGGAAACTGCTGCTACGGCCGTTCACGCGACTGGGGAGAATCTGACGTGCGCGGAAGAGAATGCCACTCAAAATCTTTCCCATGCCGTTCTGTTTACCATGGAACAGCTTGTAAAATTCAGACCCTCACAAATTGCGCGGGCCGAAATACAAATTTCTGGAAATCAAGTTGAGGACAAGCGTATTTACAGATTGGACGACAACTTCAAAGAGCGATTACGCCACGCGCGACGTATGGAAGAAAGAGTGATCAGCACCATAGACGGCAGACTTGAGCAGATTAACATCCACAACAATGCGAAGACGTTTCGGATTTATACGGCGTTGCCGATTTTTTCTTCCCTGAATTGTGTATTTCCGGGAAACTTGCTTGAAACCGTGCAAAATTCTTTAGGGGCCTTCGTTTCCGTTTCCGGCGAATGCTTCTATCGTCCCGAGGCACAGTTTCCTTACAAAATGCACGTTCGGGACATGGCCATCCTGCCTTCGAATGAAGCCCTTCCTTCCTTAAGCGATCTTTGCGGTATCGCACCCAGCGGAGAGGGAGAAAAACCTTCCGAACAGTTCGTGAGAGAACTACGCGACGGGTGGGGGAAGGATAGGCAATGAAGCAAGATGTAATCTGCTGGGATTCATCGGTTTTAATCAGTTGGATCCGCGATGATGAGATTGCTGACAAAAGGCAAGCGATAGAGACCGTTGTGAACGTTATTGAAAGAGGAACGTACAAGCTGGCTGTTTCCACCCTGATCTACGTGGAAGTGCTGGAACGCACGATGCCGGAAGGTGCGATAGAGCAGTTCAAAAAATTTATGCAAAACCGGCAGACGCTGGAAATCGTTGCCGTAGATATTCGCGTTGCGGAAAAAGCTCAGACAATCCGGAACAAAAGCTCCAAAGCCATACACACGCCTGATGCCATTCACGTTGCGACGGCAATCGTCTGCGGAGCGAAACTCTTTCATACGTTTGACGAGAAACTGCTGCATCTTAACGGAAAAGACGAAGTGGAAAATCTTATGATAACACCCTGTGACGTTCCTGGAAAAAGTCGTTCTCTATTTTGATACTCATGGTTTATGCAACTCAAAACCTACCAGCAGAACGCGCTCGATCAGGTGGAGCGATGGCTTGACGCGCTGAAGGACGCACGGTGCAAACGTGAACGGGCTGCAAAAGCCCTTGAAGAAACCGGCGTCGAAGTTCCCGACGAATTGAAAAACCACCCCCGTTCCGCGTGGGAGTCGCTGAAAAAGCAGGCGGTTCTCCCGGCCATTCAGAAACGGGACGGAACCCTCGAAATTCCTGACTACGTTTCCCGGACGGCGGCGTCCGGTGAGCCGGTGCCGCACGTCTGTTTGAAAGTCCCGACCGGCGGCGGTAAGACGCTGTTGGGTGTTGCCGCGCTTGCGCGTATCAGGCAGGACGCGGGCGTTGTGTTGTGGATCGTGCCGACCAAGGCAATCTATGAACAGACGATCAAAGCCTTCAGAACCCGCGAACATCCGTACCGGCAAATGCTTGAACAGCTGTCCGGCGGCACGATCAAACTCTTGCAGAAGGACGACCGCTTTACCCGACAAGACGTCGAAAGCCGGCTGTGCGTGATGCTGCTGATGCTGCCGTCGGCCAATCGGCAGCGGGGCAAGGATTTTCTCAAAATATTCAGGGACAGCGGCGGGTACACCTCGTTTTTTCCCGAGCAGGACGACGCAACCGCGAACCGCGGCCTTGCAAAGCAATGCCCCGATCTGGAGAAAAACGAACGCGGCGATTGGATCAGGCACAGTCTCATCAACGTCCTGAAACTCGTCCGTCCGACCGTGGTTCTGGACGAGGCGCACAAAGCGTATGGGCCGAACGACAAGACCAATCAGGACTTCGTCAAGTCCGTCAACCGGCTCAATCCTCGTTTGGTGCTCGAATTATCCGCCACGCCCAGGCTTGGCATCAGCAACGTCCTGGTCAACGTCTCGGGTAGCGAGTTGCAGGACGAGGAGATGATTAAACTCCCCATAGAGATTCACAGCTTCAGTCACTCCGACTGGAAACACACGCTCGCCGAAACGCAGAAAAAATTAGAGCAACTGGAACACGCAACGCGAAAACTTCAATCAAGCGAAAATCGCTACGTTCGTCCCATCGCGCTGGTCAGGGTACAACGGACGGGCAAGGAGCAGCGGAGCAGGGGATACGTTCATGCCGAAGACGTGCGCGACTACCTGATAGGCAATCTTGCCGTACCGGAGGCGCGGATACGAGTTCAGTCGTCCGAGCACAAGGAACTCGCACGCGAAGATGTATTGAGCGAGCAGTGTCCCGTCCGCTGGATTCTCACCAAAGACGCACTCAAAGAGGGCTGGGATTGCTCGTTTGCCTACGTGCTGGCCCTGCTGGACAACACCACGGCCACGACGGCCATGACGCAAATGGTGGGGCGGATCATGCGGCAGCCGCACGCCCGAAGAATTGAGGCTCATCGCGCCCTGAACCAGTGCTACATCTATTGTTACAACAAGGACGTGGGCAAGGCGGTTGAGGGGGTAAAAGTCGGGCTGGAGAACGAGGGATTGACGGGGTTGGGTGATACCGTTCACGCGTACGGCCCGGGGGACGCGCCGAAACCGATAACCGTCCGGCGGCGTGGGGATTACAGTAAACTTAAAATTTTTCTTCCTCAGGTGTTGCACAAAAAGGAGAGGGGCTGGCGTCCGATTGACTACGACCGCGACATCTTGAGCGCCGTGCGCTGGGACGAGATCAATGCGGGTGAGGCCGTGAATCCAGATGACGAAGACACCAGGCGGGAGATCATTGCCACGGTTGACGTTCAAGGCGGAAGAAACGTCTCCGATGAAACGTTTGACACCGGCGAACGATTGAGCCTTGATTATTTTGTTCGGCGGTTGACGGACGTGGTGCCCAATCCGTGGCAGGCGGCACGTATAGCGGAACGTTTTCTCCACAAGCACGAGATGAGCGGACGCGCCGGTTCCACGCTGTTGAGCAACCGCGTCTATCTTTCAGAAATCCTGCGACGCAGAGTCAAAGACGAGGTTGACGCCAAGGCCGAAGCCGTGTTCCGCACGAAGATCGACAAAAATGAAGTCCGGTTTCATCTTGAGACCAACGAGCAATTGAACTACGCGCTGGGCCGGTCGTTCGAGGTGTTCGTTTCCAAGGAAGAGAAAACCCTGCAAGGCGAACATGGCAGCCCGATTCAACGCAGCCTGTTCGAGCCTCTCTTTGAAAGCGGATTCAACGGGCTGGAAAAGAATTTTGCCCTGTATCTGGAAAAGAGCAACGCGGTCTATTGGTGGCACCGCGTTGCCGCACGACAGGAATATTCTTTACAGGGTTGGCGGCGCCAACGGGTGTATCCCGATTTTGTCGCCTGCCGCAACGACGACAAACTGCTGATTCTGGAAACAAAAGGCATCCATCTGAAAGGCAGCGAAGACGCAAGCTACAAGCAAAAACTGTTGGCAACCCTTGAGAAAGCCTACACTGGCGCCCGCGAAAGAGGACACATGACCATCGGCACGCCTCCCGCAACGTTCCGCATGATGTTCGAAGATCACTGGCAGGAACAGGTCTACGAACTCCTTGAACGGGATGAAGGCTATCGGCCGCGCAACCGACAAGCGTCTCAGCCGCGGGGAAATGCATGGACGCATTTTCAATGACGACTGGACTTATTCGCTGGAAACTCAAATAATCCTTAGCTGGAATAGCAAGAGAACCTCTGAACAAGTGAGTTCTGTTATAGTGGGGGGATAAGATATTCTCTTTCAGAGATTTCAGTGCGGGGTGGGATATCTCTTCTCCCCAAGGGGAGGAGCGGGGGTGAGGGCGTGGGGCAACCCTGAGCGACCACTTGGCCGCTCATCTTCCCCTAGGTTACGGCCTCCAGCGTGCGCCATAACGTCTTCTTCGCAAGCACCACATTGATCAATGCACAGGTGATCACCAAATAATGGGCCTTCTTGGCCAAGCACCTATATCGCACCTTGGGGAACCCGAAGCGCTATTTCATGAGGCTAAAGACATGCTCGATTTTGACGCACCCCCGGGCTTTGGTGCGATTCTGGGCACGGTCCCGCTCGGATAGCTCGATGCTGACTCCTTTCTGCTTGGTCCTCTCCTGGAACATGTGCGTCTGGGCGTGAATCACGCGCCCTTACCCGGTATAAGCCGCATCCCTCAGACCCGGGTGTCAACTTCGTGCAACAAGTCCCCAACACCACCGAGTCATACATGTTGGCGGCCGTGGCCACGACCGAATGGATCAGCTTGCTGCGGTTGTCTCCCCCAAATGCGCCTTCATCCTCAAATACCCTCGGCGTCCCTTGTGCATCGGGTGCGTCTCCGGGTCCCGTTGTCTCTGTTTGTTCTTGGTCGAACTCGGGGACTGAAGATCGTGGTATCCCCAATCGTTCCCCGAGCCACCGTTAGGCCACATTGTCGCAAATAGGTGTATGAATCACCTGAATACTCAAGGTCGTGTTGCATGGGGGCTCTCGACTCGGTAAGTAATTCTGATATTATAGCCCAATTTGTGAATTAATCGGAGTTTCCCTAAATAGTCATGCCGGTAGGGTGTTCCAAAGAGCAGTGCTTTGAGAAAACCGTAGGTTTGAAGTAGAGCGATGTCAATTTTGCACTGAACAACGCCCATGAACGATCTCATTGCAGATCAGGAAAGAAAAAGACATACGTTCATGATAGGTTATGGACGATATTAAATATAATAAAGTAATAGAGGCGTCTTCCCCACCTCCATTGTACTGGGCTGACTCTTGTACCCATCAAGAGTGCTCATTGCATCAACTGTCGCCGTACATAGGTAAACTGAAGAGCGTGATCGCTCAAGATCTCATCCTGACGTATAGTAAGCCTGGCCAGTTAGTGGCCGACATGTTTTGTGGGAGTGGTACAGTACCGCTAGAAGCCGCCCGTCTTGGCCGGCGTATATTTGCTTCTGATGTAAGCAGATACGCTGTGACACTGACCAAAGGTAAACTTCATGCACCAACCAGAATCGAACACGCCATTGCAGACCTCGATTTCTTTCTCAAGCGTGTCGAATCGCTGCCCATGCCGGACCTTCGTCATGTTCCCCAATGGGTTCGAGCCTTCTTTCATCCTCGGACATTAAAAGAAACGATTCGTCTCAGCGAATTTCTTAAAAATGAAAGACACTATTTCCTGCTGGCATTATTACTCGGTATCCTGCATCATCAAAGACCTGGATTTCTGTCGTTCCCCAGTAGTCACCTCGTTCCCTATCTTCGATCAAACAAATTTCCTAGATCAGTCTATCCCGACCTTTACGACTACCGGCCAGTCGCCGCACGTTTGAGAGCGAAAGTCGAACGCGCCTTGAAGCGCCCGACTTCACACGCATTGATCGGATTCGTTGAGGGCATTCGCCGGTCTTCTGTGGAATCTCTCAATCTTCCCGATGCGATTGATTGTGTCATCACAAGTCCGCCCTACATGAATGCCCTTGATTATGGGCGCGACAACAGACTCCGGCTCTGGTTTTTGGGTGAACCGCATCTGGAGTCTCTGGACCGTGGTCTTTATGGGTTTCGCGGTTTTACCAATGCAATAGAGGCCATTGCTAAACAATTACAACAAAAAATGCATAGAGGTGGATATTGTATCTTTGTCATTGGTGAGCAATTGATTCGAAAGAGGGATCGATTTCCTTCTGAAGAATTGATGCGGATTTTCGCAACACACGCACCGACATTTCGACTGTGTCAGGTTATGAGTGACGTCATTCCTGATGTCCGCCGATCACGCAGACATCTCGCTGGAGTCAAGCGAGAGCATATTCTCGTCTTTAGAAAACGCTGAACATGCGAAAAAATTTACCGCCCATCGAATTGTTTCTTGGAAAAACAATAGAACGATTTCCGAACCACGTTATTCAAGAACATATCGGTTCGGGTAATAACGGTCACTTATTTCGTGCCTTCGATCAATCGACCGCAAGCAAACTCGCGTTTAAGGTCGTTCCATTGGACAATCTGCCCGAAGATGAAAACAACCTGAATGAGGCAAAGAAGGCTAACCTTCTGGAACATGCATCTGTCATTGAATGTATTGATGTTGTTCCATACCGATGCTCTGATGTGTCAATAAAGTGTGTAGTTTTTGTGTGTAAGTATGTGGAAGGGAAAAACCTCCGAGATTACATGCAACAATGCCGAACGGATGTGAATCTATCGTTTGTTGAGACCTTTTTACGGACAATGCTCGAATTATTGTATGAACTCAAGCAACTCGGATATTCGCATGGTGACTTACATGCAGGCAATGTACTCGTCGCAAAGCCAAAATTCGATATTTATGAACGGACAACTTTTCGAGTGACAGATTTTGGCGTTCGAGAATTGACCGGACACGTAACACATGCAGATGACTATCAACATGTTGCAGACATACTCAGACAATTGTTGGAGTGTGTAGAATATCGTGACTGTGAAGGACAATACCGATACGTCTACAATATCCTTCGAAACGAATTCGTAGGACGACATCTAATTGAAACTGATACCATCGCAGATCCATTGGCACGCAATCCTCGCGCACTAATGGATAAATTGAATTCTTTAGGTGATCAATATGTAGTTGAAAAAAAGAATCCTCACTCTAGGCTTGTAACACCTTTTGACTACCCTAACTGTGAACAAATTGGAAATTCCCATCTTTTGCTCAAGAACCTTTACTCAGATCGGTTGCTTGGGTTGTCGGACATTCAGGCGCGATCGAATCTGGTGCTGACCGGCCCTCGAGGGTGCGGTAAAACAACCGTTTTTCGTGCTCTGAGCCTCGAATATTTGGTTTCGACCAATGGCGATAATCCGAACGACGTGAAGTATATCGGTATTTATTACAGATGCCATGATGATCTTTATTTTTCTTTTCCAAGGTACAAATGTCCAGAACGTGCTGAAGCCTTGGATGTTCCAATGCATTTCTTGACCGTCACGTTACTCGCAATTGCACTCGAACAAATAGGAACATGGTCAAAAAAGCATTTCTCGGATGAATTGAAAAAGAAAGAAAAAACACTTGTCTCAGAACTTTGGGAACTATTTGAATGGTCACCTCCAGACAACCCAAGTGCCGGCCAGTTGGCTAACTTAGTTAATAGATTAAAGGGTAAAGAGAGAAAACGTGCAGTGAATAAGCAACGATTTGTTCACGTACCAACTGAACCTATTGAGGGCTATTTTGGCCCAAGAATCATGCTTGAAGCTTGTCGTCTTATTCGGAGCAAATTTTCTTTCCTGCGCGATCGACCCTTTTATTTCTTGATCGACGATTATTCTCATCCAAAAATTACGAATGAGTTACAGGCAAATCTTAATCGCTTACTTATGTGTCGTAGCCCAGATGTTTTTTTCAAACTCTCAACGGAGAGCCCTGTCTCTTTTGCTCGCAATGACGTTGACGGCAAGCAATTCGTCGAAACCCGTGAATATGATCTACTAAATCTCGGATTAAGGTATATCACCAGTGATTCCGAACAAACACTTGAATTTCTTGCGGATCTTTTCAACCGTCGATTTCAAGAGGTTCAAAATTACCCCGTCCAGACTTTGAAACAGCTTCTAGGCTCGAAACAACGCAATGAAAACGCTATGGCTCGTGCATTCCGGCAAAGAGAAGAGGATAACAAGAGAGAAAACGAAGACAATTATGCGGGTTGCGAGACTATTGCTGCCATGTGCAGCGGTGATATCCATTACATCATTCGTCTCGTTGCAAGAATGATAGAAGAGTATGGAGGCGACGATCGTCTCAGAAATTCCAATGCAATGCCTCGCATACCCTGGAGACAACAGCACAAGTCTGTCCGTGCTGCTGCCGGATCTTTTATGGATTCCATACGCACGTTGCCCGGGAATGGTCAACATCTGACGGAAGTTGTGACTGCATTCGGCAATGTAGCACACTCTTATCTCCGTTATGAAACATCAACTAATGAAGCAAATACCACCCCTCACCAAGCGTCAAGAATCGAACCATATGAATCGCTTCATATATCCGATGAAGCTCAAGAAATCCTCAACGAACTATTACGGTACTCAGTGCTTATCGAAGATCCCCGTGGAAAGAGTATGCGAGGGAAGGTTGTGCCTAGATTTTATCTTCGACGCTATTTGATCCCTCATTTTCGTCTGACGTTTAGTAGACGAGATTCTCTCAGATTAGAAAACAATCAGATCGAAATTCTTCTGCGTAATCCTCAAGAGTTTGAGGCTTCAATGAAGTTGGATTCATGGCCTAGGCGTGATCCAAATCAAGAAAGACTTTTTCCTGATGAATGACAATATATTTATAGACCACTTGCTAAGAACTGACGAAAAATTAGGCAAATTAGACTGGCCAAGTCTGCAAGAGATCGAATTCCCTTCCGTAGGAACTTATGACTGTCTGTTGGTATGTGCTGGATTCGAAGATCGTGCGGTGGAGACACTGCGTCGAGCCTGTAATGCAGGGATAACGGGTTTCTCTCTTGGCATTGTCAATTATCTTCCAAACTACCAAGAAAATAAAATCCAGGAACTGCGTACAATTGGGCACGGTGCTGATATCCGGGTCAATGAATTTACTTACGACCGTGAGAATCCCACGGGCATTGGAGAAGAAATCAACCGATTCACGCGAGACTTCGAACACGTTTTTGTCGATATTTCTGGTATGTCACGTCTGCTCATCGTGCAAGCATTGGTGGCAATCCTTGGCAGAAATAGTCAGAAGGTAAGCATAATCTATGGGGAGGCACAAGAATATCCACCTTCTGAGTCGCAATTTGGGCAAGACCATAGTCCTCCCATTCTCAGTTATCTCTCATCTGGAATTTTCGAAATAGCTGCAACGCCCGAATTGGGTTCCGTATCCATGGTGGGTGAAGCGATCAGGCTCGTAACATTTCCGTCGTTTGATCCGAGCCAACTCACGAATTTGATTCAAGAACTGCAACCTACGTACACAGAACTTATTCATGGCATTCCACCGACTCAAGAGAACAAATGGCGAACAAAGGCAATCCGTATACTTAATCATCAGACGTTGGATGAACTTCATGGGAAAGAAGATCACGAGACGTCCACGCTTGACTACAGAGAGACATTACGGAAGTTACTTCAGATATATGCAGAACGCAGTATGTTTGATCGTCTCGTGATTTCTCCTACGGGCAGCAAAATGCAGGCTGTAGCCGTAGGTTTGTTCCGAGCAGCACTGCATGATGTACAAATTGTTTATCCAACACCACAGATTTTTACGACGCCGAAAAAATATACTGTAGGTCTTCGACAACTGTATATGGTTGATTTGCCAACCGGAGTGACAAGAATTTGTCAGGATCGATAAATATAAGAGGTTTTTGACAGAGCAAATAAGGTGCAGTGCAACTCAAAACCTACCAGCAGAACGGGCTCGATCAGGTGGAGCGATGGCTTGACGCGCTGAAGGACGCACGGTGCAAACGCGAACGGGTTGCAAAAGCCCTTGAAGAAACCGGCGTCGAAGTTCCCGACGAATTGAAAAACCACCCTCGTTCCGCGTGGGAGTCGCTGAAAAAGCAGGCGGTGCTCCCGGCCGTTCAGAAACGGGACGGAACCCTCGATGTTCCTGACTACGTTTCCCGGACGGCGGCGTCCGGTGAGCCGGTGCCGCACGTCTGTTTGAAAGTCCCGACCGGCGGCGGCAAGACGCTGTTGGGCATTGCCGCGCTTGCACGTATCAGGCAGGACGCGGGCGTTGTGCTGTGGATCGTGCCGACCAAGGCAATCCTCGTTTGGTGCTCGAATTGTCCGCCACGCCCAAACTCGGCATCAGCAACGTCCTGGTCAACGTTTCGGGTACCGAGTTGCAGGACGAGGAGATGATTAAACTCCCCATAGAGATTCACAGCTTCAGTCACTCCGACTGGAAACACACGCTCGCCGAAACGCAGAAAAAATTAGAGCAACTGGAACACGCAACGCGAAAACTTCAATCAAGCGAAAATCGCTACGTTCGTCCCATCGCGCTGGTCAGGGTACAACGGACGGGCAAGGAGCAGCGGAGCAGGGGATACGTTCATGCCGAAGACGTGCGCGACTACCTGATAGGCAATCTTGCCGTACCGGAGGCGCGGATACGAGTTCAGTCGTCCGAGCACAAGGAACTCGCACGCGAAGATGTATTGAGCGAGCAGTGTCCCGTCCGCTGGATTCTCACCAAAGACGCACTCAAAGAGGGCTGGGATTGCTCATTTGCCTACGTGCTGGCCTTGCTGGACAACACCACGGCCACGACGGCCATGACGCAAATGGTGGGGCGGATCATGCGGCAGCCGCACGCCCGAAGAATCGAAGCCCATCGCGCCCTGAACCAGTGCTACATCTATTGTTACAACAAGGACGTGGGCAAGGCGGTTGAGGGGGTGAAAGCCGGGCTGGAGAACGAGGGATTGACGGGGTTGGGTGATACCGTTCACGCGTACGGTCCGGGAGACGCGCCGAAATCGATAACCGTCTGGCGGCGTGGGGATGAATCTATTGCGCTCAGCGTCTGGTCCCCTCCGTATTACGTTGGAAAAGAATATGAGCAGGATTTGTCTTTTGAAGATTGGAAAGAGCTTTTATGGAAAGTGATCCGGCTGCATGTTCCCATTGTGAAGCCCGGCGGGTTTTTAGTGATCAATATTGCCGACGTCTTGTGTTTCAAAGATGAGAGTATGCCGAAGATCATGGCGGAAAACGTGTCTCGGCGGAAAATTGCGCTGACGCAGGAGAACGTGATCAAGGTTCAGAAACGGCATCCGGGTTGGAATCGGTACAAACTTGCAGAACATTTCGGATGTAGTGAACAAACGATTGATCGACGGTTGAACGGGAACAACGTCAGAGGCGGAAAGTATCAGACTCAAACAAGAGTCTCTCTCGTCGGTGGGCTCATAGAAACGGCTGCCATGAACGCAGGTTTGTATCTATACGATCGACGGATATGGGTAAAAGACGCGACGTGGGAGAACTCAAGGTGGCACACCATCTCGTACCGTTCCGTCGATGAGTCGGAATATCTCTACGTGTTCTGGAAACCGGGGATCACCAAGGTGGATCGATCACGACTGACGAAACAGGAATGGGTGAATTGGGGGTCTCGGGGCGTATGGGAAATCCCCTCGGTGCGAAGCAATGCAGATCATGATTCCAAGTTTCCCGCTGAATTGCCTCGACGAGTCATCAAGCTGTTGACTGAACCTGATGAAATCGTCCTTGATTGTTTTATGGGAAGCGGGACGACGGCTTTGGCGGCCTTGAGTGAAGGACGGCAATACATTGGGATTGACAAAGAAAAGAAGTCGGTCGAGATAGCAAGAGAAGCCGTCAAATCATTCAAGACGTATCATAAAGAACCTGAGCAGATGGATCTCATGATACGGGATCTGGAAGCAAGATACGAAGGAACATGATCGTCCTGTCCCTTCATTGTCTCTCTGAAAAATCGTGTGGTAAGATTCGAGAGTTATTGTGAGGGACGGCAGTGTTGATCCTGACTGTTTTTTGCCGGCGTGGAGGATGAGATGAAACGTCAACTCTGTGGACTCATGAGTGTTGTGCTTGTCGCGGCCATGGTGACGATGGCCTGGGCCGGCGGATTCTATAAAATAGGGGAGCCGGCGCCGGTCTTCTCGCTTTCTTCAGTCACGGGGGAACCGGTTTCGTTGAAAGCGTTGCGGGGTAAGGTCGTGGTGCTGGGTCTCTTTCACATTTGCGAACCGTGTCTGATTCAAGGGACGAATTTACAGAAGGTGCATGAAGCCGTTCGCGGACAAAACGTGGCGGTGGTCGGCGTGAATTCGTCGGGCGATTCCAAAGCCGACGTGCTTGAATTTTTACGCGCCTTTCCCGTGAAGGTGACCTATCCGTATCTCATTGACCCCGACAAAATCACGGATACATTGTACGGCGGCGGACGCTTTATCCCGAACGTGTATATTCTGGATCAAAACGGCGTGATTCGGTGGCAGCGCGTCGGCAACGTGGAGTTGGCAGACCATATGGCTATTCTGGACGAGGTCAATACATTGCTGGCCGGCGAGTCACCCCAGGGAGCCACCGGCCTATGAATGTTCCCAAGGCGTTTCCATGCGGCATACGATGCCGTGCGACGTCATTATTTCAACCGGCATGATGGGCCGTGGTGACCATGGCGTTTTCATACGGGTAAAAGGAGCGAATGAACCGGATGGAAGACTTTGAAGAGGGGAAAGCGAAGTTCCTTGAGTTGGTGAGCGGCATTGACGGGGAGGTTGACGTGGTTATTCCGACGACGCCCTCCAATAGTCAATTTTTGATTTCTTTGACCAAAGGGCCGAACCGGAAATTTCTGACTGTCCACGAAGACGATCTCCTTGATCTTCCGTCGGAAGCCGACGTGCTTGCCAAGACAACCACGCTGGTGCGGGAGGCCATTGCCGAATTATGAAACCCATTCTGCCGGGCATTGCCGCGTGGTCGTGGTTTTCGGAAGAAAAGCAGATCAATTTCAACGGTCATTTGTTGGACGTCGGCGAACATCGCGTTCTCGTCGATCCGCCGCCTCTCCCGGATTCCGATTTGGCACAGCTTCGCACGGCCGGCCAAGTTGATTACATCCTTCTCACCAATCGGGATCACGTGCGTGAAACCGCGACGTACAAAGAGACGTTGAAGACGCGGGTGTACGTCCCGGAAAAAGACGCGCCGGAAATGCCGGTGACTCCTGATAAAACCTTTGTTGACGGAGAACTGCTCCCGGGCGGCATCTGGGTCGTGCAACTGTCGGGGCAGAAGTCGCCGGGGGAGTCGGCGTTGTTTCTCGATCAGGGACGGGGCATTCTCCTCGTCGGGGACGCCTTACTCGGCAAGCCCGAAGGGTCGGTGAGCATGCTGCCCGCTGAAAAATACGCTGATCCTGCCGCGGCCCGGGAAGGGTTACGCCGATTGCTGAAGTATCGTTTTGATTCGCTCCTGGTCGGTGACGGGGCTTCCATTGTGACCGGCGCCAAAGCGGTCGTTGAACGGGCGTTGAATTAAGCCATGACGTGTTCCTTTCTCGTCTCCGTCACGATTCAGCCGTGACCATCCTCGTGCAACCGTCTCATTCGGCTCGACTCAACCAACAAGGCAATGCCCATTTTTCCCGGGGGTTCTACACCGAAGCCCATAAGTGCTATGCCCAGGCGTTGGAGATTGATCGGAGAACCGGCGACCCTCGGGCGTTGGCGGCCACGCTCGGGAATCTTGGAAATATCTGCGCGGTCAGCGGGAACCGTCCGCGGGCACGACGCTATTATCAAGAGGCGTTGGAACTTCAGAAAACCTTGGGAGACGATCGGGGGATCAGTGCGACGTTGACGAACCTCGGCAACGTCCACGCGGACGCCGGCGAATGGGAACGGGGCCGTGCCTACTATTTGGAAGCCTTGGACAGGATGGAACGGTGGGGCGATGATGCGGCCAAGGCCGTGCTGCTGTCCGATTTAGGGTTGGTGGCCAAGGAAACGCGACGGTTCGAACAAGCCGTGGACTATTATTCACAATCGATCACGCTGATGAAGCGAACCGCCAATCAAGGCGGGCAGGCTGACGTCTATAAAATGATGGCCCGAGCGTACGCGGCGTGGGAACGGTACGAGGACGCCGTGGCCTGCGCTCAAACGAGTTTGGCCATAGCCGAACGCCTTCGGGATGACCTGCGCGTGGGCGGAGCCTGCTACGTCCTGGCCGCGTGTCATGAAGCGCAAGACCGGAATGAAGAAGCCGTGAAATTTCTCCGTCGCGTGGTGCGCGTCGATCGAACCTACGGATTGCCCAAATTGGACGAAAACACGCGACGTCTGAACGCCCTTCGGCAACGCTTGGCGAAGCAGTTCTGAATCAACGGCACGCGCAGTGAGCGAGAGCGTCCATGGGACGAATGCGGGGAGCAGGTCCATGTCGAGAAGAAGAAAAAGCTTCTCTTGTGGTCATAAGGGGTACGGACAATACTGTCATCAGTGCAGGGAGAAGGAGAAAATCCAGCAACGTCGGCAACAGCAAAAAACCGAATGGGAAGAGACGTTTGCCAATGACCGCGTTGATTTGAAGGCGTTGCCGAAAAACGTGATCCTCAAGGCGCGTCGGATTATCAAGGGTCTGGCCGACGGACGGAATTATCGAGAGTTTGACGGCAAGCGATTACGGCATGACCGGTTGATCATCAGCATTCCGGTGACTCCCGACTACCGATTGTTATGTCGAGACTCTGACGGCAGAGTCGTTCCCGAAACAGTCAGTTCCCACGAGGACTATAACGTCCGTAAACCAGGAAGTTGAAAAAGGAGGCGCATGAGTCAGACCCCTCATCAAAGATGGCGGCGCGTGCAGGAGCACGTGAAAAACGTCAACGCCGGTTTTGTGCAGGATGAACCCGACGGGGCATTGACGCTTGAACTGGAGAATGAAGACTGGCAACTCGAAGTCACGCCGGCCGGAGTCCTGACGTGTCAGGTGGGATACGCGCTGGAAGACGTGCAGAGCCTGCTTTCCGACGGCACGGCCGAGGATCTTGGCGGCGATGAGTTGGCCAAGCAGGCCAAATTTTACGTGCAACAAGTCGTCTCAAAGCATCGCAACGGCCTGAAACGGGACGGATTCACCGAACGGGTCGACATGAATGAAGAGTACGTCGCGGTGTTGTTTGAGCGTGAGATCGATTTAGACGATCTGCCGGGACTTGAGCAATTGATCACGCGATATCAACGGCGTTTTTCTGCCGCCTGAATCGTTGCCTTCTTTCATCACAAAAGGAACGGAGCCATGAAAACACGATCTCGCATTCGGACGATGGATGACTTCCGTGACGCCGTCTATGACTTCCGCTTGCCGCATCTCCTCGCCACGGCACTGGATCTGGACGTGTTCACCCTGATGGGGCATCGGTTCTGTACCCCCAAGGCTTTGGCCAAGGCATTACACGCCGATGAACGGGGAGTTGAAATTCTCCTGCGCAACCTGGAAACCGCGGGTTTGCTCAAAAAACGTGGAACGTCCTACGCCGGCGAGAAACTCAGTCGCACGTTTCTGAACCGGAAGAGTCCCGACTATCAAGGTGCGTGGTTGAATCTGCTCCGGTCCCAATGGGAACACTGGTCACACCTCACCAATGCCGTTCGGACAGGCAAGCCGATTGAGCAGAACGGGCCGGATGATCCGGAATTTCGCCGCTCGTTTACCTGGGCCATGCACCAGCGTTCCGTAAACGCCGCCAAGCAGGTGGCAGCCCAACTTGATTTGGGAAACGCGGAAACGCTGCTGGACGTGGGAGGCGGCCCCGGCACCTATGCGTTGGAGTTTGTGAGGAAACATTCCGGATTGCGGGCGGGGATATGGGATCGAGCCGCTGCCCTTGAAGTCGCACGGGAAATTGCCGGACCTTTGCGGCATGGGAAACGACTGTCGTATTACCCGGGCGATTTGTTCGAAAGTCCGGTCCCCGGGCAGTTTGACGTGCTCTGGATGTCGAACGTCCTGCACATTTTTTCTCCGGCCGAAAATACAAAGCTGTTTCGGAAACTCAAGCGTGCCCTCAACTCCGGCGGACGCCTGCTTATTCAAGACACCTTTCTCATGAACACGCCGGGGTTCGACGTGACGGAAACCAACCTGTTTGCCGTCACGATGCTTCTCTACACCCCGACGGGGAACACCTACCGTGCCCACGACGTGCAGCAGTGGCTCAAAACCTGCGGGTTTAAGAAAACGCGGTGTGTCCGGTTAAAAAAAGGAACCGGCGACTGGGACGGAGTCATTATTGAGGGGAGGGTCTAGACGCGACGGCGTCTCACTGAGCATCTTCTTCAGGATAGCTGAGCGCCATCTTTTCTCTTGCTGTCATTCCCGACAGCTATGCAAGGCTCCTTTCCTGTCATTCCCGACAGCTTTTATCGGGAATCCAGCATTTTGCTTGTTCCTCCGTCTGCAACGATCCCACCCGTGGATTCCCGCTAAAAACCGCGGGAATGACCGATTGGGGTCAGGTTCGCAGCAACGTCTGAGCATTGGCTTTCTAAAAAAATCAAGGCTCTCTTCCTGTCATTCCCGACGTCTTTTATCGGGAATCCAGCCCTGTCATTCCCGACAGCTATGCAAAAATCTCTTGCTGTCATTCCCAACATTTTTTATCGGGAATCCAGCAGTTTTGTCTGTTCCTCCGTCTGCAACGATCCCACCCCTGGATTCCCGCTAAAAACCGCGGGAATGACCGATTGGGGCAATGGCCCAGCCGGTTGAGTTCCTGCGAGAGTCCACAATAAACGTGACGGCTTTGGCTCGCAACGGCTTTCCAGCAAATTGACACTCCAATGCGTCACGCCTAGAATGATTGGCCTCAAAAGGAGGGCGTATGACACAATTCAATCCCATCCGAAACGTGGTTGTCGCGTCTTACGTCGGCGCAGGAAAAACCTCCCTCGTTGAAGCGTTGGTGTTTTCAGCCGGCGTCACGTCGTCCATGGGGACCACCGCCGCCGGCAATACCATCGCCGATTTTGAACCGGAGGAGGTTCAACATCGGCACTCCATGAGTACGGCGCTTCTGCACTATGAGTATAAAGGCACGAACCTGAATCTCTTCGATACGCCCGGGTCGTTGGACTTTTTTGCCGATACCAAACACGCCGTTCACGTGGCGGACGCCGCGGTGTTGGTGATCGGGTCTTCGGGGATACGATCGGAATTGGATCGAGTATGGGAGTGCATTCAAGAACGCGAACTTCCCTGCCTGGTGTTTATGAACGAACTGGACAGGGAACGGGCGAATTTTGAAGCGATACGTGAAGAGATTCAGAAAACCCTTGAAACCCGATGTATGCCGATTGCGTATCCCATTGGCCGAGAAGCAAACGTGCGGGGAGTGGTGGACGTGGTCACGCAAAAAGCCGTGGTGCCCGTGCCCGACGGTCATAAAACCCGGGAAGAACCAATCCCCGAAGACTTGAACGACGCCGTGTCCGAACTTCGGAAGCAGTTGATTGAAAACGCCGCGGAAACCAACGACGACCTGGTAGAAAAATATTTACGCGAAGGCGACCTCACGCAAGAAGAGATCGTGCAGGGGTTGGTCCTGGGCACGAAGACCCGCCGGTTTATCCCGGTACTGTGCGGCTCAGCGATCCGGAACGTCGGCATCACGACGTTGCAGGAGGCCATCGTGCAATTCTTGCCGTCTCCCGTCGAGCGAGCGGCAGCCTCGCCGTTGACCGGAACGCATCCGCAAACCGGAGAAGAAGTCACGCGCGCAATGAGCGCGGACGAGCCTTTTTCCGGCTTTGCGTTCAAGACGACCATTGATCCCTTCATGGGACGGCTCACGTACGTCAAGGTCTGCTCGGGCGTCCTGGAGGCCGATTCGAACTTCTTCAATCCCGTGCGAAACGCCAAAGAGAAAGGCGGACACCTGTATCGTCTCCTGGGCAAGAAAAGTACGCAGACGGAACGCGCCGCCGCGGGAGAGATCGTGGCCATTGGAAAACTGAAGGACACGCAAACGGGCGATACGATTTGTGCCGACAAACGTCCGATTGTCTTTCCGCCGGTGAAACTCAGCCGGCCCGTCATGTCGTTTGCCCTTGAGCCGAAAGCCAAAGCCGATATTGATAAAGTGAGTCTCGGTCTTCACAAGTTGGTTGAAGAGGACGCATCGTTGGAATTTATTCGAAATGATGAGACCAAAGAAATGCTGTTAAGCGGCGTCGGCCAGACGCACATCGAGTTGACCCTGGAAAAACTGCATCGCAAATACGGAGTGGACGTCAACCTGCACACGCCGAAAGTTGCGTATCGAGAGACGATTCAGAACATGGCCCAGGCCCAGGGCAAATACAAAAAACAAACCGGCGGCCATGGACAATACGGCGATTGTTGGCTTCAACTTGACCCGTTGCCGCGTAACGGGGGATTCGAGTTTCTCAACAAAATCGTGGGTGGCGTGATTCCGCGGAACTTTATTCCCGCGGTGGAAAAAGGGGTGGTGGAGGCCATGCGCGAAGGCGCGTCGGCGGGGTTCCCGGTCGTGGACGTGCAGGTGACGGTCTATGACGGGTCCCATCATCCCGTGGATTCTTCGGAACTGGCGTTCAAAGTGGCGGCGTCCATGGGATTCAAAAAAGCCATGGAATCGGCTCAGCCCGTGTTGCTTGAACCAATCATGATGATTGAGGTCACCGCCCCGGACGATCTGGTCGGTGCGGTCATCGGAGATTTGAACAGCCGGCGGGGTCGAATCTTAGGCATGGACGCGAAAGGCCACAATCAGATCGTCAAAGCCCTGGTACCGCTGGCGGAGATTCTGAAATACGCTCCCGTCTTAACCTCCATGACCGCGGGGAAAGGTTCATACGTCATGGAATTGTCCGGCTATGAACAGATGCCCCGCGACGTGGCCAACAAAGTCATCGAGGAGCAGAAAGCCGCGAAGTCCGCAGTTTCGTCGTAAACGAGAAACGCGTGAAACGATGAAGCACAGTGACCGCTACAATGGCGAGTGGGTAGGTCATTCCCCGCGCACGCGGGGAGCCGCCTTGTAGGGCCGCGTCTCACGCGGTCAGAGATGACTCCCTCTCCCCTTGCGGGAGAGGGCCGGGGTGAGGGGTCAAGAGTTATCATGGCAGGACAGCCAACGTGCTCAATTCCCCATCTGTTATTCCCGATGTCTTCAATCCCCCCTCTGTCATTCCCGACGTTTTCAATCGGGAATCCACGGCATTCCCCATGCAGAACCACCCGAATAAAGTGGCAAAAGAGAAAGACACTGGATTCCCGCTAACAACCGGCGGGCATGACAAAGGGAGACCGGCGGGCATGACAAAGGGGGACCGGCGGGCATGACAAAGGGAGACCGGCGGGCATGACAGAGGGAGACCGGCGGGCATGACAGAGGGAGACCGGCGGGCATGACAAAGGAGGACCGGCGGGAGTGACAAAGGAGGACCGGCGGGCATGACAAAGGGGACCGGTGGGAGAAGGGAGGGCCGCGTAAGACGCGGCCCTCCCTCTCTGAGAGCGGCCTGATAGCCTTGTATTGCCGCGTCTCACGCGGCCAGAAGAGGCATTTCCGCGCTTTCTCTGGCCTTCCTGCATCTCTTGGTGGCGGGAAGAACGGGGAGAGGTGGAAGATTTTCCCCGGTGTTCTGAAAGTCCGTCATTCTTTACCAGTCACGTCTTCTTGGCCCTCCGGTTTCAGCACGACGAAAAAGGCTTGTGATTCGCGGAGAATGCGGAGGAGAATGGTTTCTCCGGGCGTCATCGATTCCAAGGCTTGCCGAAATTCCTTCATGGTCGGCACGTCCGCGCGATTGACTTCCTGAATCACGTCTCCTTTTCTCACCCCTTCTGAAAACGCAAGACTGCCTTGAGCCACGTGGACGACCAGGATGCCCGTGGCCGGTTCGAGTGAAAACTGCCGCGCCAATTCCTCGGTGAGAGGGGCGACGTCGATGCCCAGATCGATTTCGGCTGCCGAGGGCGGCGGAGCGTCAACGATAGGTTTTTCCCGTTTCGTGCCCAACGAGACGGGGAGTCGGAGTGGTTTCCCATCCCGGATAATATGGACCAGCACCTCTTCACCGGGGGAAAACCCGGCAACCACCCGGGAAAGCTGATTGGGGGACTCCAACCGTTCGCCGTCGATTTGCGTAATGACGTCGCCGGATTGAATGCGGGCCATGTCCGCGGGATCATTCTGAAACACTTCATCTACCAGAACCCCGCCGCCGTCGGGGACCCCGAATTTCTCAGCCAGTTGAGGGGTCAACGGCTGAATGCCGACGCCAAGCCAACCCCGTACCACTTTCCCGTCGGTTTTGAGTTGCTCAACGATGCGGCCGACCATGTCGGACGGAATGGCGAAGCCGATGTTCTGGGCAAAATTGATAACGGCCGCGTTAATCCCGATGACCTCACCTTGGAGATTAAAGAGCGGCCCGCCGGAATTGCCCGGATTGATCGACGCATCGGTTTGAATAAAGTTTTCATATCGGGACAGATTCATGTTGTCTCGACCGATGCCGCTGACGACTCCCAACGTCACGGTTCGGTCCAAACCAAAGGGATTGCCCACGGCCAACACCCATTGTCCGACTTTGACCGAACGGGAATCGCCGAACGTGGCACTCGGCAGTGTATGGTCGGCATCGACCTTCAAGACCGCCAAGTCGGTGTCGGGGTCCCGGCCGACGACGTGGGCAATCAGCGTCGATTGATCCGAAAAACGGATTTCGGCTTCCACGGCGTTCCCGATGACGTGGTCATTGGTCACAATGTAGCCGGTTTCATGAATGACCACGCCCGAACCGGACCCGGGCCGAGGGACACCTTGTCGTGACCGGTTTCCGGGCGAGGATAATTTCCTGACGGACGACACGCCGACCACGGTGGGCGTCACGTGTTCGGCTAGCTGGGAAATAGCATCTTGAATCTCTTCAAGGATTTGGAGCCCTTTGGACTCTATGGGAGCGGCAAACGCCGGGGCACAAGCTGAAACAACCAGGACCGCGATGACCATGAGTAGAAGATGGGATGGAAAAATCCGGAGGAACGATACAGTCGGCTGGAAGGGCATTCGTTCCCGGAGAAGAAAAGGCTGCTCAACGACATTTCGCATAAAGAGGAGAGTGCTTCATCAACCCGTCATCCGTCAACCTTCCGCAAGCACTGAGGAATCACATTGACCGTTCTACTGCTTGTTGCTTTTTTTAGAAAGCTAACGGTCTGACAGTGCGACGACCATCACCCCAATCGCCCCTTCCCACGCCCCCTCGGTCTTTCCCGTACTTCCCACGCACCCTTTCGTTCCTTCCCGCGCCCTCTCTGTCATTCCCGCAGTTTTTAGCGGGAATCCACAAGTAGTATCGTTGCCGACGGCGGAACAAGGAAAAAGGCTGGATTCCCGATAAACGATGTCGGGAATGACAGCAAGAGAGCCTTGCCTTTTCATTCTTGTTGTAGGGCATTCATTTTCAGGGCACGCGGTTCTTTCCACGCCCCCTCGGTTCTTTCCATGCCCCTTTCGGTCCTTCCTGCGCCCCCTCGGTTTTTCCCGCACCCTCCCTCTGTCATTCCCGCAGTTTTTAGCGGGAATCCAGAGTCTGTATCTTTACGGATAGAGGAACAAGCAAAACTGCTGGATTCCCGATAAAAGATGTCGGGAATGACAGAAAGATATTTCAGTAATGTCGGATAATAATTATTATGTTAAATTATAAAAATTACAGGGAATCTGCGCCTATCCGGGGCTCCGTGCCCTGCAGCAAGTGAACAATGTTGTCTTTGTGTCTGAAAATAATGAAGGCGCTTAGAAAGATGCTCAGACCCGTAAACTCCACGTCTCCGGTCACAAACCAGCTTGTCACGGGAAATATGCCGAAGGACGCGAGGGCTCCGCCTGATGAATATCTCCAGATTCCCACGGCCATGCCCCAAACCACAACCAGAAAAAGCCCCAGGGGAAAATGAACGCCTAAAATACATCCCAACCCCGTGGCCACGCCCTTTCCTCCGCGGAATTTTAAGAAAATTGGAAAAAGATGGCCAAGCAGGACGGCCATGACGGCCATAAGCCCCCAGAATTTCGGCACCCATCCGGCGCTCACGATCCATCCCACCAGCCACCCTTTTCCCATGTCGCCGAGTAACGTGAAGACGCCGACTGTTTTCCCTGATAATCGCAGGACGTTTGTACACCCGATGTTGTGACTCCCGGCTTGTCTCGGGTCCTGCGTGCCCCAGAAATGGGAAAACACGACCCCGAAGGGAATGGACCCAAGAAAATAGGCAATGAGACAGAAAACCACCCCCGGATGGCTCTGGAGCCATAGATACACGGTCATGACGGAACGAAGGTCATTTTTTGAAGCCCCTCCCAGACGGTTTCAATCGGGGAAACGCTTTCCAGACTTCAGCAATATAGTATCCGGCGGAAATCAGAGACAAGATGAGCGCCACGTACAGGCCCACGGTGCCGACCAGACGAAGACTCAGCACCGGTAAGGCAAACGTTCCCTCCAGGGTCAATACGATGATGGCAATCATTTGAAACACAACTTTATATTTCCCTGCCGTGCCCGCCGCAATAATGAGCCCTCGACTGGCGGCGAGAGCCCTGATTCCGGTGATGGTCAGTTCGCGCGTGATGAGGGTAATGGCCAGCCATGCCTCCACTCGCTGGAACTGGACAAGTAACACCAACCCGGAAATCACGAGAAATTTATCGGCAATCGGATCCAGGAGACACCCGACTTTCGTAATTTGAGCGCGTTGTTTTGCAATGTATCCATCCAACAAGTCCGTCAGGGCTGCAACCCCGAACACGGCCGCGGCCGCCAGGGACCGGTCTACCGTGGGAGTAGAAAATAAGGCGATGTACACGGGAACCAGTAAGATTCGTGAAAACGTCAGAAGGTTCGGAAGGTTGAACGCCTGCTCTGAGGTTTGAAGGGTCTGTTCACCGACCCGGTCGGGTACGGCAGCGGTTGGTTGGAGTTTGACGACTTTAGCGGGAGGCATCGGGCAACCTACAGCGTGAGGTTCGATCCTTTACCGGAAACTAGGCACAGGCCTCTCAATTCTTCAAGTAATACTTTCATTTTATTGAGCGGGATCATGGTCGGGCCGTCGGATAACGCTTCGGACGGGTCAGGATGAACTTCCATGAAAAATCCATCGCAACCCGCGGCAGCGGCGGCACGGACCAACGGCACGATAAAGGCGCGTTGGCCGGTTGATTGAGTTCCTCCGCCGCCGGGAAGTTGCACGCTATGCGTCGCATCAAACACCACGGGGTATCCCAATTCTCTCATGACCGGAAGGGACCGCATGTCAACGGCTAAATTGTTATAGCCAAAGGAAAATCCCCGTTCCGTCAGGAGAATGCGCTGCGTCCCGCTTTCCTCTAATTTTTTCACGACGTTGCTCATGTCCCACGGCGACAGAAACTGCCCTTTCTTCACGTTGACGGCTTTGCCGGTTTGCGCGGCCGCAACGAGGAGGTCCGTCTGTCGGCACAGAAACGCGGGAATCTGCACAATATCGACCACCGCACCGGCTTGCCGCACGTCCTCAACGCTGTGTACGTCGGTCAGCACTGGAACTTGAACCTTTTCTTTAACTTTTGCGAGTATATCCAAGCCCTCTCGAATGCCAGGCCCTCGGTATGAATGAATGGAACTTCGATTGGCTTTATCGTAAGAGGATTTGAAAATGTACGGAAATCCCATTGATCGAGCGAGGTCAGCCAGTTGAAACGCGGTGTCCAACGCAAGGCATTCACTCTCAATGACGCAGGGTCCGGCAATCAGGAAATGCGGATGCATCCCTCCCCCAGAAAACCCTCCTAATTCAACGTCTCGCACCATGGCGTCCCGTACACTATGATCTACCGGCCGAGTTTCCGCTTCAAGGCTGCCTGAATAAACGCCGTACAAATCGGATGAGGAGCATGGGGTCGTGAATGATATTCGGGATGGAATTGGGTGCCGACGAACCAGGGATGATCGTGCAGTTCAATGATTTCAACGAGGCGACCGTCCGGTGACGTCCCGCTGATCCGTAAGCCTTTCGAGGTGAGGCGTTCCCGGAAATCATTATTAAATTCATACCGGTGTCGATGCCGTTCATGCACCTCGTCGGTGCCGTAGGCTTGTCGGGCCAGCGAACCTTCTTCAAGACGGCATGGATAGACCCCGAGCCTCATGGACCCGCCTTTCTCCTCAATGGTCCGCTGTTCGGGAAGAAGATCAATCACCTTATCCGCCGTGGTCGGATCAAATTCAGCACTGTTGGCCGTGGGCAGTCCGAGCACGTGGCGGGCAAATTCAATCACGGCGCACTGCATGCCCAGACACAGCCCGAAAAATGGGATGCCCTTTTCTCGAGCATACTGAATCGTTGCCACTTTGCCTTCGATGCCTCGCGTGCCGAATCCGCCCGGAATCAAAATACCGTCGGCTTCACGTAACGGTGCCTCCGGTCCGAGTCGTTCGACGTCCTCGGATTCAATCCAGTGAATGGTAATCCCCGCGTCGTTCGGAAGTCCGCCGTGTACGAGAGCCTCGGATAAGCTTTTATACGATTCTTTGGATCCCATGTACTTTCCCACCATGGCAATGATGACCTGATGCTTCGGGCGCTTGAGTTTCTGAACGATGGCGTCCCAACGGCGGAGATTGGGCGGCCCGGCGTCCAGCCGTAAGAAGCGAATGATGAGTTCGTCAAGCCCCTCCTTCCTGAGCACGATGGGCACTTCATAAATGGTCTCGATGTTTTTCGCGGTGATCACCGCGCCCTTATCCACGTTGCAGAACAGGGCGATTTTTTCTTTCACCGACGGCGTCAGGAAGCGATCGGTCCGGCACAACAGAATATGGGGTTGGATGCCGATTTCACGAAGCTTGTTGACGGAATGTTGCGTGGGTTTGGTCTTCAACTCCCCCGCGGTTTCAATAAACGGGACCAGGGTCAGATGCACGTAGAGGACGTTTTCCCGACCCACGTCGAACGGCATCTGCCTGATGGCTTCGAGAAACGGCAAACTTTCGATATCCCCCACCGTCCCGCCGATTTCCACGATCACCACGTCGAAGCTTGCCTCCGACGGTTTCAATCGGGGGCCGTGTGCCACGTTGACGATGGTCCGTTTGATTTCATCGGTAATGTGCGGAACAACCTGAACCGTTTCGCCTAAGTAATCGCCGCGACGCTCTTTTTTAATCACCGATTCATAAATTCGGCCCGTGGTACAATTGTTTTCCCGGGAAAGCGTCAGATTCGTAAACCGCTCATAATGCCCGAGGTCCAGGTCCGTCTCCGCCCCGTCGTCCGTGACGTAGACCTCTCCGTGCTGATAGGGGTTCATGGTGCCCGGGTCGACGTTGATATAGGGGTCTAGTTTGAGAAAGGTCATGGTGAGCCCCCGGCTTTCCAGAAGATGGCCGATGGAAGCCGAGGCAATCCCTTTCCCCAATGAAGACACCACCCCGCCGGTCACAAAAATGAATTTACTCATTTCTCTTTCTGTCATTCCCGACGTCTTTCATCGGGAATCCAAGATTTTGCTTGTTCCTCCGTCTGCAAAGATACAGACTCTAGATTCCCGCTTACGCGGGAATGACGTGCTGTCGTATCAGAAGAGGACCGGGGCGAAGGCGGTCTCCCCTGCCCTGCCATAAGTCGGTCCCACGATTTGTTGGCGTTCTCCAGATCCTCCGGCGTGTCGATCCGAAGTGAGGCGTGAACGGTGTCCCAGACGTGAATGGGAATGCCACGTTCCAGTGCGCGTAACTGCTCAAGCTGTTCCGCCTGCTCCAACGTTCCCGTCGGCAACGCGGCAAAACGCTCCAACATCGCTCGGCGGAAAATATACACGCCTGCGTGAAGAAAGGCAAAAGATGGTCCGGACGATGCACGGTCCCGCACGTAAGGAATCGGGGACCGGGAAAAGTACAAGGCCCTCCCCTGCTGATCCGTGACGACTTTCACGACTGAGGAGTGGCTGAATGCTTCCCCGCGTCCCATGGCTCTTCGCAGCGTGCCCATCTCCGCGGTACCGGCAAGAAACGGATTGATGAGATCCATCAGGAAATCCGGTGAGAGGGGGATTTCATCACCTTGGAGGTTGACCACGACGTTACAGGCACGTCCTGAGCCTTGAAGGGTGAGCGTGCGGACCGCCGCCGCGACGCGGTCCGTTCCGGTTCGGCACGGGTCGGGAACCATCACGGCAAGGCCGCCGAAGTTCTCAACGGCCTTGAAAATGCGGACGTCGTCCGTGGCCACCAGAACCCGGGCATTCGCGGGGACTTGTGCGGCCCGTTCATAGACGTGCCGGATCACGGGTTTTCCCGCCAGCAGAGCCAACGGTTTCCCTGGAAATCTGGAAGACCCGTATCGAGCCGGAATGACGATCTCGATGGTGGTGTTATCCGCCGGCATGGCGAAGGGCCTCTTTCAGTTGCGCGTTCGTCACGGCAGCCGTTCCGACCGTGCCGACCGCAACTCCGGCGGCCTGATTGGCCAGCGTCGCGCTTTCTCGGATCGAGGCGCCGGCACTCAGGCCAAGGGCCAAGGTGCCGACCACGGTATCACCCGCGCCCGTGACGTCATACACCTGTCGAGCCACGGCCGGGATGTGCCAACTGCGTCCCGTGGCTTCGCACAGGCTCATCCCCTGCTCGCCTCTGGTCACCAATACCGCTTCACAGCCCAGTTGCCGGCGCAGGTGATGTCCTGCGCGGTGAACGGCCTCGTGGTCGTGAGCAGCACGGCCGGATGCCTGCTGCGTTTCGACGTGATTGGGGGTGACGACGGTCACGCCGTCGTAATAGCCGAGGTGTTCAACCTTCGGATCGACGATAATGGGAAGGGGGCGTCGGCGCGCGAGTGCCCGCAATTGATCCATCAGCGAAGGCGTCACGACGCCCTTGCAATAATCAGAAACCACGACGCACGAGAGAGAAGAACCATGCGCCTCAACGTAATTCACCATCTGCTTCGTGAGTCGGGATGACACGTCGTCACGCCGTTCCACGTCGTAGCGAACGACCTGCTGGCTATGAGCGATGATTCGGGTTTTCTTCGTGGTGGGACGAGTCGGATCAACGAAAATCCCCTGCTTGCCGTTCAGGTGTAATTGCTCACGCAACGTGGCACCGACGTCGTCCGCCCCGATCACGCCGCAGAGCAACGCGCGGCCGCCCAACGAGAGCACGTTCGCGTAGACGTTGGCGGCTCCTCCGGGTCGGACGGACTCCCGTTCCACGTGAACGATCGGCACGGGGGCTTCAGGAGAAATACGGCTGACCGCGCCCCACACGTAGTGATCCACCATGAGGTCTCCCAGGATCAACACGCGCCCGCGTGAAAATCGACGGAGATACCGTTCGAGAGACGCGGGAGAGATCGCCGACGTACCGGAACGACGGATGCGGCCATGAGGAAACGCACGTTGTCGCGTTGATGACCGGACCACGCCGATGCGCTCCGTGGGACTTAGTCGATGATTTTCCCGATTCGATTCCAACGAACCCATTCCATCAACGACCCCTGGCCGTTCCACGACCAATACACGAGAAACGCCCGCCCTTTGATTTTATGCTCCCGGACGTAGCCCCAGAATCGGCTATCCAGGCTTTGGTCGCGGTTGTCGCCCATGACGAAATAGGAATGAGGCGGAACGGTGACGGGGCCATAGTTGTCACGAGGATTGATCCGACCGTCGATAATGCCCGGGTCCACGCGCTGGGTAAACGCAGCGTCGTGGAACGGGTCGCCGTTGACGTACACGATTTTATTGCGGATCTGAATGGTGTCGCCGGGGACGCCGATGATGCGTTTGATGAAATCCTTATGTTCGTCCTCCGGATAGCGGAACACGATCACGTCGCCCCGCTCGGGTGGACCGAAATCCACCACCAGGTCGGAGGAATAACAGGTGACGGGCAGAAGGGACATTTCAAACTCGCACTCTCCGGGAATCTGGATCCCATACGCCAGTTTATTCACCAGAATGTGATCGCCGATCTGCAAACTGGGAATCATGGACCCCGAAGGAATTTTGAAGGCCTGCACGAGAAACACGCGGATCGTCAAGGCCAGGATCACGGCAATGACGAGAGCCTCGGCGTATTCCCGCCACAACGATTTTTTCGGGGGAACCTGGGCGGGACCCGTTTCACGCGGAGAAGACGGAACGGGTTCCGGGGAAGACGGTTCCGACGAGTCGGGTTTCGAGTGATAATCGGTCATGATTCATCCTTGACTTTCAAGAGGGCTAAAAAGGCTTCTTGCGGCACGTCCACCCGCCCCAGTTGCTTCATGCGTTTTTTCCCTTCCTTTTGCTTTTCCCAGAGCTTGCGTTTGCGCGTGATGTCTCCGCCGTAACATTTGGCGGTGACGTTTTTCTTCAAGGCGGAAATGGTCTCGCGGGCAATGACGCGCTTGCCGATGGCCGCCTGGATCACCACCTCAAACGTCTGTTTGGGAATTAACGCCTTCATGTGTTCCGTCAACTGCCGACCCCTGTGATACGCCTTGTCCTTATGAGTGATAAACGACAACGCGTCAACGGTTTCGCCGTTCAGCAGCAGGTCGAGTTTGACCAACTCCGATTGCCGATAGTCCGCCAATTCGTAATCCAGCGACGCGTACCCCTGGGTGCGGGATTTCAATTTATCGTAAAAATCCAGCACCATTTCGTTGAGGGGCAAGTCATAGACCAGCATCATCCTTGCGGCATCGAGATAGTGCAAGCTTTTCTGACTGCCACGACGTTCCTGGCACAAGGCCATGACGTTGCCGGCGTATCGTTCCGGAGCAATGATCGTGGCCCGGATGAACGGCTCTTCCATCGCGTCGATCATGCCCGGATCGGGCAACTTGGCGGGATTATCAACGTCCAGCACCTCCCCGTGGATCGTCCTGACTCGATGAATGACGGTGGGAGCGGTGCTAATCAAATCCAACCCGTATTCCCGGTGCAGGCGTTCACGAACGATTTCCATGTGAAGCAGGCCCAGGAACCCGCAGCGGAACCCAAAGCCCAGGGCCAACGACGTTTCGGGTTCGTACACAAACGAGGAATCATTGAGTCGGAGTTTTTCCAGAGAGTCCCGAAAATTTTCATAATCCGCGTTCTCCGTGGTGTAGAGTCCGCAGAAGACCAGAGGGTTGACCTCTCGATACCCGGGCAGCGGCGTGGCCGTCGGTCGGTCGGCCGACGTCAGCGTGTCCCCGATTTTGGTGTCGGACACGTCCTTCATGCCCGCCACGACGTAGCCGACTTCACCGGTATGCAACTCCGCGGTTCTGGTGCGTTTCGGCGAAAAAATCCCGACTTCCGTGACGTCGAACGTCCGGTTGTTCGACATGAGCCGGATGGTCATCCCCGGCTTCACCGTGCCGTCAAACACACGAATCAGCACAATGGCGCCTTGGTAACTGTCAAACCAGGAATCGAAAATCAGGGCCTTCAGCGAGGCCCCGGCCGTTCCCGTCGGCGGAGGAATTCGTTGCACCACGGCATTGAGGATTGCATCCACCCCGGTCCCCTGCTTGGCGCTGACCAGGAGGCTCTCAGTCACGTCCAAGCCCAGGACGTCCTGAATCTGGCGTGTCACGCCGTCCACGTCCGCGCTGGCGAGGTCGATCTTATTAATGACGGGAAGAATCACGAGGTCGTTGGCAATGGCGAGATACGCGTTGGCAATGGTTTGCGCTTCCACCCCTTGGGTTGCGTCCACCAGCAGCAGGGCGCCTTCACACGCGGCTAAACTCCGCGACACCTCATAGGTGAAGTCCACGTGTCCGGGGGTATCGATAAGATTCAAGTAATAATCGCAACCATCGTGGGCTTGATAGGACGTGGCGACGGCGTGGGCCTTAATGGTAATCCCGCGCTCGCGTTCCAAATCCATGTCATCCAGGATTTGCTCACGAAACTCCCTTGCGGTGACGGCCCCGGTGACCTCCAGGAAACGGTCGGCAAGGGTCGATTTCCCATGGTCGATATGGGCGATGATGGAAAAGTTGCGGATACGGGACAGATCATTCATTGTGGTATGAAACCTGCCGATTCTATTAGGGTTCTCGTATCGTGTCAAAGCAAGAAGGCGTGAAACGTTCTCAAAACGCGGCTCGAACGTCACCGTCGGCTGCCCAGCTTTCCAAATGGGATCGCCGATACGTCTGGCATCCTTTCACGCAGATGCAGGAATGGGAACGAGAAGAGCCGCTTATCATCGAACAAGCCAAGGGCCCGTATCTCTACGA
Organism: Nitrospirales bacterium; assembly: GCA_965212625.1. GTDB lineage: Bacteria > Nitrospirota > Nitrospiria > Nitrospirales > UBA8639 > Bin75. Next base: position 476,988 of record OZ243124.1, read on the forward strand.
TACGCACGGCAACAAATATCTGGACGGCACCTCCTCCATCTGGGTCAATCTGCACGGCCATCGACATCCTGCCATTGATCGAGCCATTCGCGAGCAACTCACCAAAGTGGCCCACAGCACCTTGTTGGGTGCCGCCGGTCCGCCGTCGATTACGTTGGCCAGGAAACTCGTCAACGCTGCTACGAAAGGGCTGACGCGCGTGTTTTATTCGGACGACGGATCCACCGCCGTTGAAGTGGCCTTGAAAATGGCGGTGCAATATTGGCAGCAGCAACGCCCCCCGCAACGACGGAAAACGGAGTTCATTTGCCTGGATGCCGCGTATCACGGCGACACCGTGGGCAGCATGAGCGTGGGCGGCGTCTCCCTGTTTCACGAACGCTTCCGGCCGTTGCTGTTTTCCACGACGGCGGTCACGGCCCCCTACTGCTATCGATGCCCGCTGAATCTCCGGTTCCCGTCGTGTCAGACGGCCTGTCTCGACCCCCTGGAAGACGTGCTGGCCAAACGGCACCGGCGCGTGGCCGGCGTCATCATTGAACCCATGGTGCAGGCCGTGGCCGGCATGATGACGCAGCCGCCGGGCTATCTCTCCCGCGTGCGGGCCTTGTGTACGAAATACCGCGTGCTGCTCATCGCGGATGAAGTGGCCACGGGCTTTGGCCGAACCGGCAAGATGTTTGCGTGCCATCATGAAAACGTGACCCCGGACCTCCTGTGCGTGGCCAAGGGACTGACCGGCGGGTATCTCCCCTTGGCGGCCACCCTCACCACGGAAACCATCTATCAAGCGTTTCTCGGAGAACACACCGAAGGCAAAACGTTTTTTCACGGCCACAGCTACACGGGCAACGCCCTGGCCTGTGCCGCGGCCCTTGCCAATCTGGACGTTTTCAAAAAAGAACGCACGCTGGCCCACGTCAAGAAAAAGGCACGGCTTCTGCAGCAACTGCTCAAACCGCTGGCGGACCTGCCCATCGTGGGAGACGTCCGCCAATGCGGATTGATGGCAGGCATCGAATTCGTCAAAAACAAACAAACCCGGGAACCCTTTCCCTCAGCCGACCGCATCGGCCACCAAGCCGCCATGGAATGCCGACGTCAAGGACTCCTCATGCGCCCAATCGGAAACGTGCTGGTCCTGGTCCCCCCCCTGATCACGTCCGATCCGGAACTGTGCCGAATGGTAAAGATCATAACCAAATCCTGCCGAACCTTGTGCCGAACGGCGGTGCCGGGATAAAACGGAAGGGTGAAGCCCGATCGTTGGTAGCGGAGTAAACCTTTTGAAAATCAATGGAGTGATGATTTGAAATCCAGGAGGATGAAATGAAATGTATGTATTGTCAGGCAAAAATGGAACAAGGGACTGTGCCGTTTCACATTGATCGAAAAGGTTCCACGTAAGCCTGGATGAAATTTCAGCTTGGGTTTGCCCTCAATGCGAGGAATCTTATTTTGAGGAGCAAACCGTTGACTCTATGCAGGCTCTGGTAACAGTAGTAGAAGAACAGGTACAGAAGTTTGCAAAAACAGCATAAGACCGGACAGCAGCCGGAGACAGAAAAGGCAGCAGTATATCCCGCCCTCCTCCGTCATTCCCACAGTCCCCCCTTCTGTCATTCCCGCAAGTCTTTAGCGGGAATCCAGAAAAATAAACAGCCTTCACCCCAGACATACCAATGCTGAGTAGTGCGGTGGTTCATGATACCCGGTGGAAGAATGCGACAAAATCCCCAGATATACACAGTGCAGAATGGAGAGGTGGTTCCCGATGCAGGCTCGGTCGCTTCTCATTCCCGTTGCCTCTCTTTGAAAACACAACATGGATTCCCGCTAAAAACCTGCGGGAATGACGGAGGGGGGCGGGAATGACGGAGGGGGGACAGAAATGACGGGGGGACGGAAATGACGGGAGGACGGAAATGATGGGGGGACGGGAATGACGAAGGAGGATGAATGACAGAAGGAGGATGTGACGGCCATTCATCGTGTTTCGGTTCCAATTATCTTGACGGTGTTTATCGATTTTCCTTATTCTCCGTCCAATTGTTCTCCAATCTCACCTTGATGAACCTTCACTCGTTCAGTTTTTCCGGCTTGTGGCACATTCTTGTTAATAGGCTTGACCGCATCCTTGCCGTGTTTCTCGCCTTCTTGTTCCTGCTCTTCCTGGCAGTCATGTTCCTGGAGATCATTGAAACATGGACTTCTCACCTTCTAGGAGTAGAGAAAAAATCTGAGGCGCTGAAATTCCTGGGAATCGGCATGGGCGGCATCCTGCTCGCACTGCAAGCCCTGGCTTCTCATACACGTGCCAAGGCAATGGAAGAAGCCGCGAACGCGCAAGCCAAAGCGACTGAAGAGCAGGCAAAAACCAATCAAAATGCCGAAAAGGGACAGCGGCAGGAACGCCTGAAAAACGCCATTGAACACTTGGGACATCAGTCCGACTCCGTGCGCATGAGCGGTGCCTACGAACTCTTCCATCTAGCGCAAGATACCGAAGACTTGCGTCAAACCGTCCTGGACATTCTCTGTGCCCATGTCCGCCAGACGACGAGGGAAAACGAATATAGAAAGAAGCACAACAAATCGAAGCCCTCCGAAGAAGTTCAAAGCCTCCTGACGCTGCTTTTTGTGCAGAAGCATGAGGTCTTCAAGGGGTTGCATATTAACTTACAAGGAAGTTGGCTGAATGGAGCTTATCTTGGGGCAGCATACCTGCAAGGGGCTGATCTTAAAATGGCACATTTACAAGGGGCTTATCTTGTGGGTACACACCTGCAAGGGGCTGATCTTAGAATGGCACACCTGCAAGGGGCTTATCTTGGGACAGCGCGCCTGCAAAGGGCTAATCTTTGGGATACACACCTACAAGGGGCTGATCTTGAAAAGGCACGTCTACAAGGGGCTAATCTTCGGGCAGTACACCTGCAAGGGGCTTATCTTTGGTCTGCACACCTTCAAGGGGCTATGCTTTGGGGTACACACCTGCAAGGGGCTTATCTTGAGGCGGCACGCCTGCAAGGTGTTATTAGCCAACAAGCTTTGCTTCCATTTGAAGAACAGATAAGGAGCCAAATTGGCAAAGAGAGTGATTTAAGTGGAGTAATTTTTGCAGGCGGATTGAGTCAAGAAGAACTCGAATCTCTTGTCGGAGGGTTATCTGATGAAGAAGCAAAAGGGCTACGAGAAAAACTGATACCGCATGTTGGGAAACGAGCAAGTCACCGACTGCCGAAAAATAGCGGTGCCATTACCGGTGCCTATTCCGCAGAAGAAGCAGAAGAATGGATTGCCGAGTACAAAAAGGCCACGTCGGAGGAGTAGGGCGATAGCTGATGCCGATTCTGCACTGGCTGACGAGAGATGAGGATATTGGGGCGGCCGGGCGCGTGCCGTATCGGCTGTTGGAGGAAGTGCCCGACTTGTCCGCGGGGGACTTGGAATCCGGGAACGTTCTGATGCAGGGCGATAACCTGGAGGCGCTCAAGGCGTTACTGCCGTTCTACGCCGGGCGCGTGAAGTGCATTTATATTGACCCGCCGTATAACACCCGCTCGGCCTTTGAGCACTACGACGACAACCTGGAACATACCAAGTGGCTGGCGATGATGTGGCCGCGGCTCGAACTCTTGCGGGAGCTGTTGGCGGAGGATGGCTCAATATGGGTCTCCATTGACGACAACGAAGTTCACTATCTCAAGGTCATTATGGATGAGGTATTCGGACGCAAGAACTTCGTGGCAAATTTCGTTTGGCAAAAGAAATACACACGCGCAAACGACGCGACATTCGTGAGTGATAATCATGACCATATAATCTGCTTCGCGAAGGACCGAGAGCTTTCTTCGTTTCATGGAATACAGCGCGACGAAAGGCAGAATAAGGCTTACAAGAATCCAGACAACGATTCTCGCGGACCATGGAAATCGACTCCGTTACACGCGAAAAGCGGGACAGACAAGAATCGGTATTCCTATATCTTTTCCAATGGAATCACATGGACCCCTCCCGTTGGCACCTACCACCGGTTTAGCAAGGATACGCTCAACGAGCTTGATAGAACAGGACAACTGTGGTTTGGGGCAAAGGGGGATGCAACACCTACGCGAAAGTCGTATCTGTCCAAGGTCAAGAAAACCGTGGTTCCGGTTACCGTTTGGTTGCACGACGAGTTTGGCAGCAATCACGATGCTAAGAACGAAAATCGTGCCGTATTGCCAAGTGCCTATTTCGATACCCCTAAGCCTGAAAAGCTTTTAGGGCGTATTCTTGAGATTGCCACCAACCCCGGCGACCTCGTCCTCGACTCCTTCCTCGGTTCCGGTACCACGGCGGCGGTGGCGCACAAGATGGGGCGTCGCTACATCGGTATCGAAATGGGTGAGCACGCGGTGACGCATTGCGTGCCGCGTCTTCGCAAAGTTATCGACGGCGAGCAGGGCGGCATTTCTGAAAATGTTGGCTGGCAAGGCGGCGGCGGGTTTCGCTTCTATCGGTTGGGGCCGCCCGTGTTCGACGAGAACGGCCGGATTCAAACGGACGTGCGTTTCCCCGTGCTGGCTGCGCACGTGTGGTTCAGTGAAACCGACCGGCCTTGGAACGGCAGCGGGACGTCTCCCCTGCTCGGCCTGCACGACGGACGCGCCTATGCCCTGCTCTACAACGGCATCCTGGGCGACAAGCGGCTGGGTGGCGGCAACGTGCTGACTCGGGCCACGCTGGACGAAGTTCGACGAGAAGCGGCAAAGGAGCAGCCTGACTTCGCCGGACCGCTGACGGTGTATGGCGAACAGTCGCGTCTGACGCAATCAACGCTCGACCGCGAACGCATCGTCTTCAAGCAGACGCCTTATGACGTGAAAGCGAGGAAGTAGCTGACCTTTTCCCCTACCCTCGGCAAGACGATACGTGAATCATGGCTCATCCCGCCGCGTCCCCCTTTCCGTCATTCCCGCAGTTTCAAGCGGGAATCCAGTGTTTTTTCTCCTCCGCCGCGAGGTTACGTGTGGGCAGCACCCACGGACAGACGGGCAGCCAGTGTGGGCTCTCTGCTCGTTCCTCTGGATTCCCGCTTAAAACTTGCGGGAATGACAGGTGGGGAGGCGGTGAATGACAAGTGGGGAGGCGGGAATGACGTGAAAGCGAGGAAGTAGCTGACCTTTTCCCCTACCCTCGGCAAGACGATACGTGAATCATGGCTCATCCCGCCGCGTCCCCCTTTCCGTCATTCCCGCAGTTTCAAGCGGGAATCCAGTGTCTTTTCTCCTCTGCCGCGAGGTTACGTGTGGGCAGCATCCACGGACAGACGGGCAGCCAGTGTGGGCGTTCCTCTGGATTCCCGCTTAAAACTTGCGGGAATGACAAACGGTTATGAAACTGAAACAATACCAGTCCGACACGCTTGCCGTTCTGCGCCGCTTTTTTGAGGAAGCCCGCATAGCCGGACCGAAGAATGCTTACGAGACCATCACGAACGAGCCCGAATGCGCCGACAGGATCGGACGTTACGGCGGCAGCTATACCACGCCCCTTGAGGATTTGCCGAACGTCCCTTACGTGTGCCTGCGGCTGCCGACCGGCGGCGGCAAGACGATTCTTGGTGCGCACGCGGTGCGTCTTGCACGCGACGCCTGGGTGGAAAAGGATTACCCGTTGGTCCTGTGGCTCGTGCCGACGAATACCATCCGGCTGCAAACCGTGGAGGCGCTGAAGCACACCCGCCACGCGTATCGACGGGTTCTGGACGACGCCTTCGACGGTCGGGTGCGCGTGTTCGACGTTGCAGACTTTACCCTTATCCGTCCGCACGATCTTCGTGACCACTGCTGTATCGTGGTCGGCACCATCCAAACGCTGCGGGTGACGAACACCGAAGGCCGCAAGGTCTATGCCCACAACGAGAATCTGGAACCGCATTTTTCAACCTTTCCGAAGACGCTGCCCGGGCTGGAAAAGCTGGACAACGGCGGCGTCAAGTTCTCCTTTGCCAATCTGATGCACGTACACCGACCGTTGATGATCGTGGACGAAGCGCACAACGCGGTCACGGGCCTGACCCGTGACGTGCAGACTCGGGTGAATCCCTGTGCGATTATCGAGTTCACGGCCACGCCCCGACCCAAGTCCAACATCCTGTACAGCGTCACGGCTCAGGAATTGAAGCGCGAGGAGATGATCAAATTGCCGATCATGCTGTCCGAACACGACACGTGGCAGAACGCGGTGACCGGGGCCGTGGCTATGCGTGCCTCGCTCGCGGAAACTGCCCGAGGTGACGCTGGTTACATCAGGCCCATCGTCCTGTTTCAAGCGCAGAAGAAGAACCAGGATGTCACCGTTGAGACGTTAAAAAGGCACCTGCTCGACGTTGAACACGTTCCCGAGCACGCCGTTGCCGTTGCCACCGGCGATCAACGGGAATTGGATGCCATCAACCTGTTTGACCCCAAATGTCCGATTGAGTACGTCATCACGGTGGAGGCGCTGAAAGAAGGCTGGGACTGCTCGTTTGCCTACGTCTTCTGTTCCGTGTCGCGTATTCAGAGCGCGCAAAACGTGGAACAGCTTTTCGGTCGAGTGTTGCGGATGCCCTATGCGAAACGGCGTCGGGCCGTCGCGTTGAACAGAGCATACGCCTACGTGTCCGAACCGTCCTTTGGTGAAGCCGCGCGTGCGCTGACCGACAAATTGGTGAACATGGGGTTTGAGGAAGAGGAGGCGCGCGAAAGCGTCCAACAACCTCCGCTCGGGTTTGTGAAAGACGACTTGTTTGATCTGCCTGAAAAACCAAAACCGCGTTTCAGCTATACCCTGGTCGCCTCATCGGAAATCTTGTCTGCACTGAATGAGATAGGCCACGAAGGGTTAGCCGTGCGTGAGACCAATGGCGGAGAGGTTGAGGTTACCGTGACCGGCAACGTGGACGTCGACTTGGAAGAGGCGGTCCTTGCCACGGTCCCGGAGGTCGAACGCCCGGCGTTCGCCAAGGCCGTTGAGGAGTATCGAACCACGGTCGAGAAGTCGTTGTCCCCTGCCGAACGGGGCGAGCCGTTCAACGTCCCGCGCCTCATGTGCGCAATCCAGGGCAAGCTGGAGTTTGCCGATACAGACCGGTTCGTGGAAGATCACGACTGGTCGCTGCTCTATTACCCGGCCAAGTTGGACGAAGGCGAATTCATGATCAGGGAAACGGCGCGCAACTTTGAAATCGACATTGACGGAAAACGTCTCACTCATCAATTCATCAACGAACACGAACAACTTACGTTGAACGTGGCGGTGGAAGGCTGGACGCCGGAAGCCTTGACCCTTTGGCTGGACAGGCAGGTGCGTGGGCCTGACCTCCGCCAGGACCATCTTCTGAAATGGTTGCGTGACCTCGTCGGGCACTTGATTCACGTGCGCAAGATTCATGTCTCCGCACTCATGCGCTGTAAGTTTTTGCTGGTTCGAAAAATCATAAACAAACTCAACGACATTCGCCGGCAGGAACGGGAGAAGGTTTACCAACGTCGCCTCTTTGAACCGGTGGCAAAAGTCGAGGTTTCCTTCGACGCGGCCTTTGTCTTCAAAGACGGCATGTACGTAGACGAACGGCGATATCGTGGACCATGGAAACCGAACAAGCATTTTCTTGGCCCCGACCACGTGCCCGCCTTCGACGGTGCGGTTGACGGTGAAGAAACTCAGTGCGCGCAGGTCATTGACCGCTTGCCTGACGTGAAGTATTGGATCCGCAACGTCGCACGCCATCCCGAGTCATTCTGTCTGCCGACCTCAACGGGCAAATTTTACCCCGATTTCGTGGCCTTGCTGAACGACGGACGTTTGCTCATCGTGGAATACAAAGGCGCCCATATCGCAGAGGGGTCGGATGCCGGTGAGAAACGGACGATCGGCGCGCTTTGGGAGCAAAAAACCGATGGTCATTTGTTCATCGTTGCGGAGAAAAGCATCAACGGCAAGAACGTGCGGCGGCAGTTGATGGAAAAAATCGGAACGGCTTAAGCGAGGCACATAGTACTCCCTCTCCCCTCGGGAGAGGGCCGGGGTGAGGGCAACATTCTGAATCCTACTCTCAGATTCGTCCAGGAGAATGAAAGGTATCTATTGTCAGCCACGCAGACGCTCACGGTAGTAACACATCCTTCAGTTGACCCAGTGATCTTTCAGGAAGTTTTGGAACAGTTCCCGACCTCTGACTGTGTGGCTGCGGTACTTGTAGAATGGCCTGTTCCACGCGGGGCTGCTCGGGTGAGGCGCGCTTTCAAACGGAAGATTGCACTCTCGGACGATGTCGCCGGCGTAGCCACCGGCCAACCTTGAGGCCGTGACCACCAGTTCAGGTTTGTAGCACTTGATGAACCATCTGAGCACCTCAGTGCATACTCTACCGTCCCTCCCTTCTCATGCTATCTCATTTTTCTCGTTCATTGGGTTCGAACACCAGTTCGGGCACAACCACTTCCCAAGCGTCGCAAGCCAAGTGTTCGCGATACTCCAGGGAGGAGCTTTCGCGATTCCAGGCCACCACCGCCAGCACCGATGCGGAACGGCACCGCATTCCCTCCGGCGGAGAGAATTTCTTGGCGAGTCGTCCAACCACCGTGCCTTGGCGATCAAGCAACTTCCAACTTCCCCCGGCCTCGTGCATGGTCAGGGGGTCGCCAGGAACGAGGTTGGCAATGGCGGTATGCACCCGATGGTTTTTGCTTTGATAGCCGGCGAAGCTCAAGAAAACATCGCGTAGGCCAAGCTGCCTGCGAACGGTTGCCATCGCCGGAGTCCCAGGCGGCAAGACGACCGGAGCGCGGCGCAGCACCGCAGGACTGCCGAGCAAACTGTCCTGTAGTCGATGCGGGCCATTGAAGCGCATGAGCGCCAAGGTTTGACGGGCGCGCGTCATTGCCACGTAGTAGAGCCGGCGCGGTGCATCCCTGTCTTCATTGCTGCCCACCCTGTCCCAGCCGCCATCCAACACGACCACGTGATCGAACTCCAGCCCCTTGGCGCGATGCGCACTCAACAATAGCAGGCCGCGTTGTCGGCGGCGCACGTCCCGGCTCCACTCCGCCAGCCACTCAATGAAATGCTCCGTTGGCGCTTCCGCGCCGCGTGTGTCCAGATCGTATTCGTCCGAAGCCTCCCGCAGCAGGTCAATCCATGGCCCAGGCGATTGGGCATCCACCCAAGCATGGAGTTGCTCAGAGGTCAGGGTACGCGACGCTTGGCGGGACAGCCACGCCAGGAGCGCCTGTGTTTCCCGCAAGTGCCAATGGCCGCGAAATTCCTCGTTGCTCATCTGCACGGGAACGTCTTGGGCTTCGCAGCATGCGCAAAGGGGTTCAAGATACTTCCACTCCCGGGCGATCACGGCACAGTTGGACCAATCCCAATCCGACGCCAGATTCGCTAAGCGCAGCAGTTCCGCCAACGTGGCCTGGGCTTGGGAAATGGGGTCGGGGCCAGACGGCACGATTTGCACGCGGCCATGCGCCACGGGATCACGCTCATTCCAAGCGCCTCCGGCCGGTTCTTGGCGGCGCCCGTCATTGATGCGAATTGAACGGCTGGATTTCATGCGCTTTTTGGCACCTTCGATCACCGCGTTCGCCGCGGCGATGACGTGTGCCGTGGATCGGTAGTTCTCGGTCAGGAAGGCGGGTTTGGCTTGGTAATCCTGCTCAAAACGGCGAATGAACTCCACGGAGGCGCCGTTGAACGAGTAAATGTTTTGATCGTCGTCGCCGACGGCGAAAAGATGGAGTTTTTCATCGGGGTCCGCCAGCGTGCGTCCGGCCAGTGCCGAGATCAGTTCGTATTGCTCCGACCCGACGTCCTGGTATTCGTCCACCAGTATCCAGCGGAAACCGGCCAGCAGACGCGCTCGGTGCTCATCGATCTCTTCAGGCGGCAGCCCTTGGCCGCGCAGCAGGTCCGCCGCTTGGCGCAGTACCTCTTCGAACCGGTCGTCCTCCAAAGTTTCCGCTCGGCCACTGAAACTGGCGCCGATCAGGCGCATGGCGAGCCCGTGGCAGGTGAGCACGGTTACGCCGCGCCCATCGTCACCGATCAAGTCCGTTAAACGGCGACGGATATCCACAGCCGCGTGCCGATTGTACGCCAATGCGATGATGCCACCGGGTTTCTCTCGGCGCACCCGAACCAAGTAGGCGATACGATGCACCAGCACCCGCGTTTTGCCGGAACCCGGGCCGGCCAGCACCAGCACGTTCGTTTGTTCCCGGTCGTCCGCGACGATGCGGCGCTGGTGAGGGTTGTTCAAAACTTCGACAATGTGCCGCCAGGATTCCGGTGTGGTTTGCAGCAAGCAGTCTTTCTTCGGCAGCCAACGGCGCAGGAAGTCTTTCTGCTTCAGCGTGAAGTAGTCCATCGCCAGCCGCAGGGCCTCGGCCATCCTCTGCAAGCCGCGATTCGCATACTCCGCCATCACGTGAATCTGCCGGACCTGATCGTCGTAATGCAGCTTGAGCGGGTTGAAGTCGGCGTTCACGAAGCCGCGCTTATCTTGGCTAAGACGAATGGTCATAGCCGGCCGAAACACCGCCAGCCCCTTGTTAAGGCGAATCACCTCTTGTTCGTGCAGCCACATCAGGGCGCGGTGCAGCAGTCTGTCGGGCTTTTTCACGTCGTTCGTTAAGACCAGGTCTGAGCGGATTGCATCGAGCAGCTTGCCGAGCGTGGTTTCGGCCAACAGGTCCATGCCCCGACGACCAGGCGGCACGCTGTTGAGCAGATGCCGTAACACTGCCTGCGCACCTATGCGGCGGCGTTCGGCGGTCTTGGAGAGCGACTCCCATTCGCGTTGCAACGTTACGAAAACCGTTTCCCTGTCCACCTCGCGCAAGCCCAGGCCGGCGCGGCCCTCTTCCTCCCGGCCATCGGCCTTGAGGCTGTGAAGAAGCCGCCGCAACCGCTCCGGCAGCGCGTGCTCATGCCCTGCATCCTTAAGCTTTTGAGTGGCGACCCGCAGATGCAGCGGATAGGTGTCGTTTTGACTCATGTCCGGGGCGGCTTCTCGCAGATCGTTGATGAATGCCTGCTCCAGTTCCGCCGTTTCCTTGAAGCGGTTCTCCGAACTGCGTTGCACCCCGACGTGGACGTAGGCGGTCAACGCGGTGTCGTTGTTGGCGATCCCAAGCCGCTCCAAGTCGTAGAGGGCAGCCCTCACGCCTTCCGATTCCAGCCCGGAAACAGCCATCAATTCATCAGTTGATATGCCTTCGTCCGGGTCCGCATCAAGCAGCATTTCGGCGATCTCAAGCAGTTGGTTACGGTAATCTTGCCTGATTGGCGTTTTTGCAAGTTTTGCACGCACTTCCTCCGCCGAGCTTACGCGGAGAGAGGAGGGAAACACCTGAACGTGATTCTCCTCCCGCGCCAACAATCCCGCGTCCTCTAACCAGGAGATCGCCGTGCGCACCCGCGTGTCGTCGGTGATGGAATTCTGCTCGAACGCGCCTTCGCGCTCCTCGCTCAGGATTTCGCCGGCGGTGGCGATCACCTCGCCGTTCATTCGCTTATTGCGGTCCCTACGGTCCAGATTGCGCAGGGCTTTCAGGATGCCTTGGATTTCGCGCCGAGTGAGCCGGTGCCGTGCCGCCAGCCCGAATTGGCGCTCTACGTCGTCCGGCGTGTACAGCAGCACGCAGCGGGCCGTCTTTTGGTCACGGCCGGCGCGGCCGGCCTCCTGCAGGTAGTTCTCCAAGGACCCGGGAACGTCGGCGTGAACCACCAAGCGCACGTCCGGCTTGTCAATGCCCATGCCAAAGGCGTTTGTCGCGACGATCACCCGCAGTTCCCCGTTAATGAAGCGTTGTTGGGTGTTTTTCTTGACCTCGGGTGAAAGCCCGGCGTGGAAAGGGTCGGCAGCAATTTCCTTGTCGCGGAGAAAGGCCGCCACGTCTTCGGTACGTTTGCGGGCGGCGCAATAGACGATGGCACCTCCTGAGGCGTTCGGCGGCAGGTCCGCCATGAGGACGTTGTGAACGTCGGAGAATTTTTTGCTGCTTGTGGTCGTCACCACCACGAAGCCCAGATTGTCCCGTTGGGCACCACCGTCAAACACCTTGAGTTCGACGCCCAGCTTGTCACGAAAGTGCATGACAACGTCTTCTTTGACGTCGGGTTTGGCCGTCGCCGTCAGGCACAACACGGACGCGGCCGGTGCATGTTGACGGATGAACTTCGCCACGTAGCGATAGTCGGGACGAAAGTCGTGCCCCCACTTGGACAGGCAATGGGCCTCGTCAAGGACCCATGCGCCGATCTCGCGCTGTTCGAGCGCGCGGCGAACCGTTCGGCTGCGCAACTGCTCCGGAGCGACGATCAAGATGCCGGCGTCGCCGAGGCGCACGCGATCCAGTGCATCGGCGCGTTCCGGCATGGACAGCAGTCCGTTGATGGTCACGCAACAGCCGATCCCGCGTTTCTCTAAACCCATGACTTGGTCCGCCATGAGCGCCACCAACGGAGAGATGACCACGGTCATCGCGCCAGTTTTGTGATAACGAGACAGCGCCGGCACCTGATAGCAGATCGATTTGCCCACACCCGTGGGCAGTATGCCAAGAACGTGCTCGCCGGCCATTGCCGCTTCGACGATGGATTGCTGCATGGGCCGCCCCGCATCGTCCTGCGGTTTGGCGCGGAACGTGCGATAGTTGAACCAACGTGCCAATTCCTTCTTGGCATCGTGCCTGTCTCGGCACCAATCACAGGCCGAATCCCTGCAAGGCGTGTCCCGCAGCCGGCGCACCAAGTCGCCGGCCTCCGGAAATTCATGCCTGACCCAAGGCGGCATGACGGAATTGCCACCGGACACCGAAAGCCAAGCCAGTGCGTAAGCGAGGGACCATCCGTGCCGATTTGTGTTATTGAGGACTTCACGGCCTTGGACGATGCATCCCATGCCCTCCAGTTGACGGCTGACTGCCGCCCGTGCTTGAGACTCAGCCGGTCGCGGCGACAGCCGCAGGTCGCTGAAGAACGCCTCGAACCCCGTGCCATCCGCACCAACGCCGGTCAGCCAATGCCAGGAACGCAGCAGGTCGGGCGACGCTTCGCGCAACGCCTTCCGTTGTTCGCCAAGCACTTGCAGGGCGAGGCGTGCATCCAATTCCGGATCGTTGATCCGCCCTCGTTTGAGTTGCGCATCCTGATAGTGCTTGACCAGGTGATGGTAGGGGTTGCGGGGAAAGGCCAGAGGGTTCAGCCACAGGGTGTCCACCCTCGGCAGCCGCAGCAGGCGGAGCTTGGGGTTTGCGGCTTGCAGGTGGGGAACGTCGAAACGGATCAGATTGTGACCAAGCAAGCAGGTCGCACCGTCCGCGAAGTCATCCAGCTCCGTCAATGCTTTGGCCAGGTTGCCGCAGCTCAAAGTCAGGGATTGGCCGGTGTCTGCCCGTACGGCCCCAAGTTTGTCAATGCGTTCGTCGCGCTTGCCGACTTCCAGATCCAGCGCGACGCAGCCATCGGCGAACGTGCCCGCTGCAAAGTTCATGCTCTTATCGGATCTCCAGCGTCGTGCCGGTTTTGAGGTTGAACGTATCGGCGGCGCTTGCTTCTTTTATAAAGACTTCGAGGTATCCGTTGCTGTTGATGAGGGCTTCGGGGTTTTCCTTGGAACCCTGCGCGTAATGCGTTTTCAGCGCGTTGATCGTGACGCCGCCGATTTCAAACGAAATACCTTTGCGCTTGGTGGCGGCTTGAAGTGAGTGAACGTCCGCGAGCGTGACGTTGGTCATCGCGTTGCCGAATCGGTCAACGTGGGCAACGCGACCGTAGAGGATTCCTTCCCGCACCTCGGGTTTGGGAATCGGCCGCGTTTCATAATCGGAAATCAGGCGGCCATAGGCGCCCGGCGTTTGTCCTCGCGTCAGCCAGGCCGCGGACGGGGCAAACAAATCCCGGCCGTCAAAGGTCGCCCCGTCCGAATCCAAGCGGAATTGCCGATTTTCGATCTGCCGGACTTCGACGGACCGTTCGTTTTCAAATACGGGCGTCAGCACGCCGTTGTCCGGGGCGAGAAAGAAAAATCGCGACGTCGTGACGAGTAACCCGCGGCGTGATGACCCGACGCCGGGGTCTACCACGACGACGTGGACGGTCCCGTCGGGAAAATAGTGATAACAGGCGTTCAAGAGAAACGCGGCTTCGTCAATGGAGTGCGGGGTGACGTGATGGGAGACGTCGATAATGCGCGCCTGATGATTGATGCCCAGAATCACCCCTTTCATGCTGGCGACGAAGTGGTCGCGTTCCCCGAAGTCGGTGAGTAACGTCACAATGGACGTGGCGGAAGGCATACGGCTACTCCTGGAAAAAGATTGCTTGAATTTCGTACTCAATCATGCCCGCCGGGCGATGCACTTGCACGACGTCGCCGACGCGATGTCCGATCAAGGCCCGGCCAAGGGGCGATTGCACGGAGATCGAACCGCGTTTGACGTCAGCCTCTTCCTGGCCGACCAGCGTATACGTCTTTGCGTCTTCTGATTCGACGTCCGTCAGGCGGACGGTCGTGCCGAACACCACGGTGTCACTCGTGCCGCTGCCGACCTCAATCACCTGGGCCTCTCCCAGTTTCCGTTCAATTTCGCTGATCCGGGCGTCGAGAAATTGTTGCCGTTCTTTGGCCGCGGTGTATTCGGCGTTTTCTCGCAAATCGCCGTGTTCCCGGGCTTCGGCGATGTCTTGAATGTTTTGCGGGCGGTCGACTTTCCGAAGTCGTTCCAACTCCGCCCTGAGGGCGTCAAATCCTTTTTTGGTAATTGGTGTACCCATCACGTCTCCGAGTCAACGTCGTGACGGCAGCGAAATGAAAAGCCAATCACGCGGTCAGGTCGGATGATAGTCTTGCAGGGCTTTGACGGTCAGTGAAGATTTCGTCATGACTTCCATGGCCGTCACGGCGGCGTGAATGCCTTGAATCGTGGTGAAATACGGAAGATTCTGATGAAGTGCCTCGCGTCGAATGGAACGTGAGTCGGCCTGCGACGACGTCGTGCCCACGGTATTGACGACCAGCACCGCCCGGCGGTTCTTGATGTGATCTACCAAGTGGGGGCGCCCTTCCGTGACTTTATTGACGATCTCGACCGCAAGGCCGCGTTTGCGTAAATACGCGCCGGTTCCCCGCGTGGCCTGGATGGTAAACCCGAGGGCGTGCAGGCGTCTGGCCACCGTGAGCGTACCGGGTTTGTCCCCGTCTTTCACGCTCATGATGACGGTACCGGCACGCGGCAAACTCAGTCCGGCCGCCGCCTGAGACTTTGCAAACGCCCATCCGAAATCCCGATCAATCCCCATCACCTCCCCCGTCGAACGCATTTCAGGACCCAATAAGACGTCAACGTTCCCGAATTTCGTAAAGGGAAACACCGATTCCTTGACGGCCACGTGCCGAATGGGGGGAACGGTCGTGAAACGCAGGTCTTGCAGCGAATGGCCGACCATGACTTTCATGGCGAGTTTGGCTAAGGGCACGCCAATGGTTTTACTCACAAAAGGGACCGTTCGTGACGCACGCGGGTTGACTTCCAAGATAGACACGTCGTCGCCCTGCACGGCAAACTGAACGTTCATGAGTCCGACGACGTGGAGTTCTCGCGCCAGGACGACGGTCTGTTCACGAATGCGTGCAATCACCGCCGGGGCCAATGAGTGCGGCGGCAAGGAGCACGCGGAATCTCCGGAATGGATGCCGGCTTCTTCCACGTGTTCCAGCACGCCGGCCACCACGACGTCCGTTCCATCGGAAATCGCGTCCACGTCCACTTCAACGGCGTCCGTGAGATAGTGATCGATCAAGAGCGGATATTGAGCCGGGTTCAGGACGTTCGTCTCGACGTAGCGTCGCAGCGATGGTTCATCATACGCGATTTGCATGGCGCGCCCGCCCAGGACGTAGGAGGGGCGCACGATGACGGGATAGCCGACGCGCGAGCCCAGGTCATAGGCTTCCTCGCCGGACCGGGCCATACCGTTTCGAGGTTGTCGGAGACCCAACGTGGTGAGGAACGCACTGAACCGTTCGCGGTCTTCGGCGAGGTCAATGGCGTCGGGACTCGTGCCTAAAATCGGAATCCCCGCTCGTGCCAAGGGCAGCGCCAATTTGAGAGGAGTTTGTCCGCCGAATTGGACGATCACTCCCATGGGGCGCTCCACGTCGATGACGTTCAGGACGTCTTCCTCGGTCAGCGGCTCAAAATAGAGCCGATCAGACGCGTCATAATCCGTACTCACGGTTTCGGGATTACAGTTGATCATGATGGTTTCGATGCCCAATTCCCGTAACGCCGACGCGGCGTGAACGCAACAATAATCGAATTCGATCCCCTGCCCGATACGGTTCGGCCCCCCGCCCAGAATGATGACCTTCTCCCGATTGGTCGGACGGGCTTCACATTCTCGGCCGTACGTGGAGTAGAGATAGGGCGTCATGGCTTCAAATTCAGCGGCACAGGTGTCCACTCTGGAATACGTGACCCGTTGGTCGGCCACGTGCATCGTGCGAAACGCCCGAACGTCAGCGGCCGTCGTCGCCAGTAATTGGGCCAGCCGCTCGTCGGAAAATCCCAAACGCTTCGCGTTTTTGAGAAGATCGTGGGACTCCGTTCCTTGAAACGGCGCGTCCGGCGGTCCGGCGGTCTCATCGGCGTTCGGACGCTTGCGCGCGTGACGCAGCACCTGCCGTTCAAACAGCACGAGTTCTTCCAGTTGATCCAGAAACCAGGGATCAACGTGGGTCGCCGCGAACAGTTCCTCCTTCGAGACGCCGAGGCGCAATCCGTCCGCCACGTGCCACGGGCGGTCGGGATGCGGCGCGCGCGTGATCGTCCGAACGTGTTCCAGGACGTCCGGCCTGAGACCGTCTTCCGGCAGGTAATGGTCCAACCCGTTGAGAGACACCAGCCCGCAGCGGTCGATTTCCAAGGACCGCAGGGCTTTGTGAAACGCTTCCTTGAACGTTCGTCCCAACGCCATGGCTTCTCCCACGGATTTCATCTGCGTGGTCAGCGTCGGGTCGGAACCGTGAAATTTTTCAAAGGCAAATCGCGGAATTTTCACGACGACGTAGTCAATCGTCGGTTCAAACGCGGCTTTGGTGACTTGGGTCACGTCGTTGGTAATCTCGTCCAACGTGTACCCCACGGCGAGTTTGGCGGCAATTTTTGCGATGGGGAAGCCGGTGGCTTTGGAGGCCAAGGCCGAACTCCGGGAGACGCGGGGGTTCATTTCGATGACGATCATTTCGCCGTTTTCAGGATTGAGAGCAAATTGAATATTTGACCCACCGGTATCCACGCCGACTTCCCGGATGATGCGAATCGCGGCGTCCCTCATGCGTTGATATTCTTTATCCGTCAACGTCATGGCCGGCGCCACTGTGATGCTGTCGCCCGTGTGAATCCCCATGGCGTCGAAGTTTTCAATGGGACAGACGATGACCACGTTATCGTTCAAATCACGCATGACTTCGAGTTCGTATTCTTTCCACCCGATCAAGGAACGTTCGATCAACGCCTCGCCGACCGGACTCGTGAGCAAGGCCCAATCAACGTCCCGTTCAAATTCTTCACGATTGCAGGCAACGCTGCCGCCGGTTCCGCCCAAGGTGAAGGACGGGCGCACAATGGCCGGAAATCCGACGATCTCCAAAAACTTCACGGCGTCTTCACGGGTTCGGGTCAACCGACTCACGGGCGTGGCCAGCCCGACGTTGGCCATGACCCGTTTGAACGTCTCCCGATCTTCAGCCTTGGTAATCGCGTCGTAATCGGCCCCGATGAGCCGGACGCCGTGTTTTTCAAGAATGCCCCGTTTGTGCAAGTCGATGGTCACGTTCAGGGCGGTTTGTCCGCCCATCGTGGGCAGCAGCGCGTCAGGCCGTTCCCGTTCAATGATGCGTTCCACCACGTCCACGGTGATGGGTTCGACGTAGGTACGATTCGCCAAATCGGGATCGGTCATGATCGTGGCGGGATTGCTGTTAATCAGCACGACTTCATAGCCCTCCCGTCTGAGCGCCTGACAGGCCTGGGTACCGGAATAATCAAATTCACAGGCCTGACCGATGACGATGGGTCCCGAGCCGATCAAGACAATGCGGTGCAGGTCGTCTCGTCTGGGCATGAAGATCAGCTTGCCGGCGTTGAGGAGGGTGCCGGTCCGGACGACGGCGTGGGTTCCTGCTCCGGATTCTCCCGGACGGGTTGGTAATGCCGAAGCGCCTCGGGAATCCAGGCCTCAATTTGTCGAATCCGCGTGGCGTCGGAAGGATGGGTGGAAAGGAATTCAGGAACCGAGGCATTTGATCGAAAACAGAATTTTCCGATCATTTGCTTTGGGCACCCACTCATGCGTTCCCAGAAATCAATGGCCTCTCGAGGATCATATCCGGCTTTGGCCATCAGGATGAGGCCGATCTTGTCGGCTTCGGATTCCTGGCTCCGATTGTGCGGGAGCGTGACCCCGACGCCATACGCGCTCATGGCGCCCATGGCGAGTTGAGGATCAACTTGGCCGCTGACGGCTCCGGCGATCGCGCCGATCCTGGCAATTTGATCGATGATGCCCCGACTCATGCGTTCGGCGCCGTGCCGTTGCAGGGCGTGTGCGATTTCGTGGGCCATGACGGTGGCCAGGCCGGCTTCATTCTTCGCGTGCTTCAAAATGCCGGTATAAATGGCCACCTTTCCGCCCGGAAGGGCAAACGCATTCACCATGTCGTTATCGTAAATCACGGCAAATTCCCAATAATATTCGGGTTTGTTCGCGACCGCGGCAATCCGTCGTCCCACGCGGTGGACCATGGCGTTGATTGCAGGATCGGTGCTCAACCGGGCTTGTCGCAGCACGTTGCGATAGGCGCTGATTCCCAAGGCCATTTCTTTTTCTTCCGAAATAAACATGATCTGGTCACGTGTGGTACCCGGGGCTTTGACGCACCCGGCCACGACGAGGAACGTCGAAACAATCAAGACGTATCCGCCGAGGCAGGCCGAGGCAGGCCGACGGCTGCGGACCGCGGGGACGTCCGCGGGGAACCGTGACCGTGATTCGTTCGGATCGTGTCTCATGGTTCTATGGAAGCCAGAGGTACATGAAGGCGGGAGTCCCACCCCCCAACAACGTAGTCAACGCCACGGGGTCGAGATTTGGAAACGACCATCCCGTCTCGGATGCCTGCCCGGCCCATTGCGCGTAGACGTTCGGGTTGTATCCTCCTCGACGCTGATACATCACGACTTGCGCCTCATCAATCCCCGCCTCGCGTTTGGCCAGGGCAATCGCGTCGTCGAGGTAGCCGATCCGATCAATCAATCCGTTTTCTTTCGCTTGAGACGCCGAGTAAATGCGGCCGTCGGCCAACCGACGAATCGCGTCGGGCGTCAGGTTTGGCCGACCCCGTTCAATAACGTGTATAAACCGGTCGAAAAAAGACTGAATCACGCTTTGAAAAATCGCCCGATCCCGTTCGGTCATGGTGCGGAACGGCGATCCCATGTCCTTGTGCGGCCCCGACGTCACCGCGGTGGCCTGAATCCCGATGGTTTCCAACAAGCCGGCGGCGTTGAGCGTGAGCATGATGACCCCAAGACTTCCCGTCACGGAAGACGGGTGCGCCATCACGCGATCCGCCCCCATCGCCACGTAATACCCGCCCGACGTGCCCACGTCCATGATGGACGCAATCACCGGTATTCGACGGGTTGTCTTGAACGCGTGCAGTTCATGATACAGAATATCCGACGCCGTGACCGTCCCGCCCGGCGTGTTGATTCGAAGCACGACGGCTTTGACCGTCTCATCTTCCGCGGCTTTGGTCAACTCTTCCTTGAATCGCGTAGGCAAACTCGGGCGATTCAACAGGCGATTCACGAGACCCCCGGGTTTTGACGAGGTCAACACCCCGGAAAGGTCGATCAGCAGCACCTTCGCGTCCCCTTTCCCTGACAGCACGGTTTCTTCCAGGGGGCTCGTCTTGGGGAAGAAGGATGGGGACACGCATCCCGCGACCATCGTCATCATCAGACCGAGCACCAGGAGATTAGGCATGGAATTGCTCCATCATGCGGCGAAATTGACGAAACAGATAAGAGGCATCATGCGGCCCGGGCGCGGCCTCAGGATGATATTGGATGGAAAGCACGGGAATGGACGTGCCGACGAGACCTTCGAGACACTCGTCGTTGAGGCTTACGTGCGTGGGGACAAATTGCCCCCACGGGGTATCAAAGAACCCCGTGGATGGGTCAACGGAGGGCATCGTCACGGCGAAGTTATGATTCTGTGAGGTAATGGCGATTGTTTTGGAGCGGACGTCCATCACGGGATGGTTGGCGCCGTGATGCCCGAATTTTAATTTGTACACGGGCAGTCCGAGCGCCAGCCCCAACAGTTGATGCCCCAGACAGATGCCCAGCATCGGCCGCCACCCCAGCAGATTTTGCACGTGAGGAACCGCATACGACGCGCCTTCAGGATCACCCGGCCCGTTTGACAACAGAATGCCGTCGGGGTTCATACCGCGAACGGTCTCGGCCGTGGTTGACGCCGGAACGACGGTGACGGCGCAGCCTTCATCCACCAACCGCCGTAAAATAGTGTGCTTGACGCCGAAGTCGTAGACGACAACGTGGAATCGTCTCGTCGGAACCGGTACGGGGCGGCCCTCGGCATCGACGCAGGAAGGCCAAGAGTCGGTGCCGTCTTTCCATTCGTAGGCAGACGCGCAGGTCACGGCTCCGACGAGGTCGCGTCCCGTCGTCGAAGGCAGGGTTTTCGCTTTGGCAAGGACGCGCGCGCGGTCCGGATCGACGTGCGAAATCACCCCGGCTTGTGATCCGTGGCTGCGCAGACGGCGCGTCAGATACCGCGTGTCGATGCCTTCAATCCCCACGAGACGATGATAAACCAGATACTCATGCAGCGAAAGAGCCGAGCGCCAATTGCTGGGGGATCGTGACGCTTCCGTGACGATAAACCCCTCGGCCCACGTGTTCCGGGATTCATCGTCGTCCCGGGTCACGCCGTAATTGCCGACGTGCGGGCACGTCATTACGATCATCTGACCTTTGTACGAGGGGTCCGTGAGGATTTCCTGATAGCCGGTCATGGCGGTATTGAACACCACTTCCCCGGACGTTTCACCGTGGAAGCCTAAGGCTCGTCCCTCAAACACCGTACCGTCGGCCAAGGCAAGCAGAGCCGCGTTCCTACTCATGTGACCCTCCCGCGTCAGGCGGGGCAAGGGAAAGCGCGTCGCCGCGTGGCTGCACCCACTGCCGAAATTTGACTGCCAAAAGACTGACGGCCAGCCCGCCGTTGACCAGATGGAGCGCCCTGACGATCATATGCACGTCAAAGAACGCGTCATAGGCCGTCTTCTTCGTTTCCGGCGTCGTTGCCGCAAACGCGGCCTCCTGCAAGGCCACGGCTTTGGGACCCAACACCAGGACGATCAAGCCGGTCACGAACGCCAGCAACGCCAGCAGGCCGACCTCCGGCCGCGTCACCGGCGGAATCCGGTCCGGTGCCCGCCGACGCTGCCAGTGACGAAGGAGTGCCGTGCTCACGAACAGGACGACGAGGCCACCGGTCATCGCGTTATAGCCGTCAAAGACCCGTCGCAAAAACCGCCCTCCGCTTTCCATGCTCAAGGTGTTAAACACCGCGGGGATCACGGCGGTCAGAAGCACAGTCAACCCTCCGATCCACGCCGTGAGCCCCAGCAATTCCAAAAGCGAACAAGAGACGTACCAGCGACGGGTGGTCGCCGCCGTCACGTGTCGCGTGGGCGTCTCCTCGTTCTCGACGCGGTCTCGACGCGAATGGATCATCGCGTCTGACCCGGGAGGCGTTCATACGTGACGGCGCCCCCGACCAGGGTTTTCTCGACCCGTCCTTTCATGGTCCATCCCGCAAACGGCGTATTCCGGCTGAGTGAATACGATTGAGCGGGGTCAACAACCCACGCGGCGTTCGGATTCACCAGCACAAGGTCGGCTGCGGCTCCCGGGGCCAGAGTGCCGTAGGGCAAGTTGAACACCCGGGCAGGGGCGCTCGTGAGTTTGGCCACGGCTTGTTCCAGCGTCAGAATCCCCTCCTCAACCAGATTGAGCGTGAGCGGGAGCGCCGTTTCCAGCCCGATGATTCCAAAGGGAGCCGAGTCGAACGGCCCTTGCTTTTCCTGTACCGCGTGCGGCGCATGATCCGTGGCGACGACGTCGATGGTATGATCGCGCAAGCCGTCCTTGACGGCGAGGACGTCTGCATCCGTTCGCAAGGGAGGATTCATCTTGGCGTTGGCATCATACGAGCGCACGGCTTCCTCGGTCAGTGAGAAATGATGGGGGCAGGCTTCGGCCGTGACGGCCACGCCCCGAGCTTTGGCGTCCCGCACCATCCGCACGGACCCCGCGGTGCTGACGTGGGGGAGATGTAAGCGGGCTCCGGTGAATTCCGCCAAGGCAAGGTTTCGGGCCACCATCACGTCCTCGGCAACGTTCGGAATGCCGGGGAGGCCGAGTTCGGTCGAGACAAGGCCTTCATTCATACTGCCGTCCCGAGAGAGATGCGAATCTTCGCAATGATCGATCACCGGAAGCGCGAAGGCGGAAGCATATTCCATGGCGCGGCGCATGACGAGGCCGTTCATGACCGGCATGCCGTCGTCGGAGACCGCCACGCAGCCGGCTTCATACAACTCGCCGATTTCTGCAAGTTCCTCACCTTTCGACCCTTTGGTAATCGCCCCGATGGGCAGCACGCGAGCCTTCTTCGTCAGGGCCGCCTGGGCAAGAATAAATTCCGTCACGGAGCGGGAATCGTTCACGGGCCGGGTATTCGGCATACAACACACGGTGGTAAACCCACCGGCCACGGCCGCGGCACTGCCCGAGGCAATCGTTTCCTTGTATTCAAAGCCTGGCTCACGAAGGTGAACGTGCAAATCCACGAAGCCGGGACAGACGATCAGGCCCGTGGCGTCAATGGTCGTGAGGGACGCTGATCGTTCAAGTTTGACGTGAAGGTTCGGCTCAACGGTTGTGATCGTTCCGTCGTGAATCAGGACGTCGGCCTCCCCGTTCCATCGGCCGGGGTCAATGACGTGACCATGCGTGATGAGGATCGTCATAACGTGTTGGCTAATGAAGTTGCGACAACAGATACATCAGACCCATGCGCACGGCCACGCCGTTTGACACCTGATCCAGGATCACCGCGGAACGGCTGTCCGCAACGTCGTGAGCAATTTCGATCCCCCGATTCACGGGGCCCGGGTGCATGACCAGGACGTCCGTCGCCGCCCGTTGCAGGCGCTCCGCGGTCAGGCCGTACAATCGTGAATATTCCCGGATGGAAGGAAACAGCGAACGTCCCTGGCGTTCCAGTTGCAGGCGCAACGTGATGACGACGTCCGCGCCGGACAGGGCTTCATCCAGATGATGGAACACGCGGACGCCGAGTCGTTCAAGAAAGGGCGGGATCATGGTCGGCGGACCCGCCACGCGCACCTGGGCGCCCATTTTCGTCAGCGCGTACACGTTGGATCGTGCGACCCGACTATGGGCCACGTCGCCGACAATGGCAACCTGAAGTCCGCGGATGCCCCCTTTTTTCTCCTGAATGGTAAACAAATCCAAGAGCGCCTGGGTGGGATGTTCATGCCATCCGTCGCCGGCGTTGATCACGGACGATCGAACGCGTCCGGCCAAGGTTGCCGCCGCGCCCGCCGACGAATGCCGGAGCACAAGCACGTCGGTCTGCATGGATTCAACGTTGCGGATGGTATCCAGTAAAGTTTCCCCTTTCACCACGCTGCTTGACGACGGTGACACGTTAATCACGTCCGCACTGAGCCGTTTGGCGGCCAACTCAAAGGACGTCCGGGTTCGCGTGCTGGGTTCAAAAAATAAATTGACCACGGTTTTCCCGCGCAGGGCCGGCACTTTCTTGATCTCTCGGCCGCTGACTTCTTTAAAGGGTTCGGCGGCTTCAAGGATCAGGGCCACGTCTTCAGGAGACAACGCGGCAATACTGAGAACGTCCTTGTGCTTGAAACTCATGACGCGCTCCTCCGGCTGCTGAGTTTGGCGACGCGATCCTCATCTCCCGTTTCTTCAAAAAAGACGTGAATGATTTCGTCTCGTGCCGTGGGAACGTTTTTCCCCACGTAATGAGGCCGAATGGGCAGTTGCCGATGGCCTCGATCAACCAGCACCGCTAATTGAATTTCCGTCGGGCGGCCCAAGTCCATGAGTCCGTCCATGGCCGCCCGAATCGTTCGACCGGTACACAACACGTCATCAACCAGGACGATCTTGAGGCCCGACACGTGAAACGGAATATCCGTTTTCTTCAGAATGGGTTGACCTTTTCGAATGGCCAGATCATCCCGATAGAGCGTGATGTCCAATTCTCCCAAGCCAACGTCCGTCTGCTCAACGTGCTGAATGAGACGTTGTAACCGTTGAGCCAGAAAGACTCCGCCGGTTCGGATGCCGACCAACGCGACGTCTCGACTGCCTTTATTGCCTTCCAGAATTTCATGCGCCATTCTCGTCAAGGCACGCGACATTTCCTGCCCGTCCATGATGATGGTTTCGTGATTGTCCGTGGGACGTGCGTGTGCCATGAACTTCTGCAATCAAAAAAAAACCTTCCCCTCGAAATGAGAAGAAGGTTTTCCGCGCTGTCGGCACGTGTGACTTGAATCTTGACTCACGTTTCGTTCCTTCCTCACCTCACGGGATGAGTTTTAAAGGCGCGACTATCTTAAAAAGGAACACCCCTTCAGTCAAGCCGGTGGCCGGCAACCCGCAACAACACACCGCCCCTCCCCCTCGGGAGAGGGTGACAGAGCGGAACTTCTGGCCGCGTGAGACGCGGCACTATTACAAGGCGGATCCCCTAAGAGACGTAGGGCCGCGTCTTACGCGGCCGTCACTTGGCGGCTCCACGCGTACGCGGGAAATGATTTTTGATTGAAGATTTTCGATTGCAGATTTGAGGCGGCTCCACGCGTGCGCAGGAAATGACCTAACCACTCGCCACTCCTGATGCTCCCCACGTGCGCGGGAAGGCCGTCCGTCTGCTCCCTCTCCCCTTGCAGGAGAGGGGCCGGGGTGAGGGGACTCTGCTCCCCGCAGAAGACGCCGCTACCACTGCCAGCCCAACCGCACGGAGACCGTATGCGCCACCGCTTGCCCGGATTGCTCAGCCCGTTCGCCCTCAACACTCAAATCCAGCAACGTACTCAAGGCCCATCGGCTCCCCAGCCGGTAGCGCGCCGTGCCCGGTTCCCCCAGCACCAGCCCGCCATACGGGGTCAGGAGCCCCCGCCCGTCTGCCAGGGCCAGCCCGTAGCCCACGTCGACTTCGACGTTTGCCGGCCGCCAGCCCGTTGCCTGGGCTGACGTGTTGCCGCCCGGCACCGCGGCCGCGGTCCCCCACACCTGCTCCACCCCGCTGCCCGGCTGCCCCCACACCGGCGCCACCGTCAGATACGCCCCTTCGCCGCCAATCCCCGGGTCCAGCCGCACGTGTACACTCGCCCCCCAATCTTCAAACGGTCCGTCCTCGTGCATCAGCAGATACCGCCCTTGCATGTCCACGCTCAGGCCCCAATCGGTCTGCGTGTAGGCCAGCCCTCCGCCCAGTTCCAGGCCCAGCCCCTGCTCCGCGGTGCCGCTGTCCCAGCGCCCGCCTACCTCCATCCGCTGCCGGAGTTGTGACACCGGAGACAGCGCCAGCGCGGCCTGCGCTTCAATCAGCAGCCGCACCCGCTCCGCATGTCCCCGCGCCTCCGGCAGGTGCATCTTGGCCTCTGAGCGCACCGTTGTCAGGAACCCATCCGTCTTGGCCGCCAAGTCAATCCCTTGCCACGTGGTCAACGCCTGCCGCCCGCCGATGGCCCCCAGCCATGAGGTCAGGGCCGTGGTGTGCGTGCGGGGGTCTCCCGCCGCCTTGAGGTCCATGTTCCCCCAGCCCGCGCCCAGCAGACCCCACACGCCCAGCCCAGCGTAGGGTTGCCAGTGCGCATAGGGCAGGAGGCTCGTCAGGTGTACGTCTACCCCGACCTTGGTGCTACCGGTGCGCTCGTAGTTCACCTTGCCGGTGCCGTGGGCCACGGCCAGACCCATGAGCAGGGAGGCCTGCCGGTAGTCCAGGCCCAGGTAGCTGCTGTACAGGGTGCCGTCCATCTTGAAGCCCTCCTCAGGCTGGCCGGCGAAGCCGCTGGCCGCGCCTCGGCCCCACAAGGTCCAGGTGGGGAGGCCGTCGGCGTCGGTGCGGGTCAAGGGCAGTTCAAAGGCGCTGCGGGCCAGAAGGTCTTTGCCGGAGACGGGCTGGATACTCAGGGGCGAGCGCCACGTGGGGGAGGAGGGGCGGCGGGGGTCGGCCGGGGCGCGGTCCAGGAGGGTTTGGGCACTTTGGAACGTGCTTCCTTCACTCTGGCCTGTTCCCGAAGGAGTGGAAGGAAGGGCAGGAGCATCGAAGGTGACGCCGAGGGCGCGGGCGACATCAACGGCGACGCCCGTGACGCGCTGCCAGGGGCTGGGGCCGGGGGTGGCGGCGGGAGCGTCGGCCCCCTCACCCCGGCCCTCTCCCGCGAGGGGAGAGGGAGTTCTGGAGGAAGAGGGCGAGGCAGCGGGAGCCGACCCCGCGGGCTCGGTCAGGCGGAGGACTTGGCCGCCCAGGGTGACGTGCAGGCGGGACGGCGGGGGGCCGGCCCGGCTGCTCAGAATCTCTACGGCGTCCGTGGCCCACGTCCGGCCGATGCCGGCCAGGACCAGCGCCAAGTCCCGGCTCTTGATGCCTGACTTCACTTCGACCGTGATCAACAACTCAGCCGTATTCTCGTCCCCATCCTCCGCCGTCAGCCTGTACTGCGCCGTCATGGGGGCCGTCGGCGTGCCCACGAGCGTGCCGCCGTGCCTGACCCCGGCCTCCGAGTCGTCATGCATCAGCCCAGCCGGGAGGTCCGACGCCGGCGGCACCACTGGCAGCGTGTAGATGAGCTGCGGATGCCCCACCATCGTGACCCCAGGCAACGGTTGGTTCACCTCCTGGCCCCGTAAGGAAGGTGAAGTGATCCTGCGCGTCCTTTGGAAAGTCTATCCCCGGATTCTTGTACCCCACCGCGAACGGCGAAAACACCCTCTCCCCCACGTTGGCGCAAAGTTCCGGCGAGTCTGGCGGCCCCTCCGCCAAGACTGTCCACATGCCCTCGCCGTCAGGGTTAGGGTTATGCAGGAGATGCACCTGCCTTGACCCCACGGCCCGCCGCACATCCTCGCGCACCGGTAGGCACAGGCGCCCGGGCAGACTCTGGGTGAACGTCACGTCCAGGGCCAGCCCGAGCCGGAATTTGCTCTCCGCCACGGTCGCCTCGTCTCTTTCCAACCGCTTGACATACACGGTCAGCGGGCGAGTGAGGGGGGCATCCAGCGTGAACGTCACCCCCGGCGGCACGCCTGCCGACTCCGTTACTATGACGAGCTGGTTGTCCCTGAGGTAGTGATGCATCCCCTCTTCGCCCCTCGTATAGATCGGCTCGCCCGTCTCGATCATAGTCAGGTCCATCCGCGCCACCACCAAGGTCTTCGTCTCGCCCTCATAGTCGCCCCCCATCCCCCGGTGCTCCACTAGGTTGGCGCGGGCGGTGGTGTCCGCTGCCACGGTCAGCGTCACGGGCTGCGCCGTGGCCCAACTCATGGCCGTGAAGGTCAGGCTGGTGGGATCTACCGTCACGGCCGCGTCTGGGGCGAGCGTGACCGTCACGTCACCGGTTGGCTCGCTCGTCAGTTGCACCGTGTAGGCCGCGGTGTTGCCCGCCGCTACTACCAGGGCCGCTGGATTGAACGCGAGCCCCCGCTCGTCGTCGTCCGTCAGCGTCAGCGTCGTCGCGGTCATCCCGTCGTTGCTGGCCAGGGCGTTCGCCGCCGTCCCGGCCACCCTCACCGTCTTGTCATCCGCGTCCACGTCGTTGTCTCTCGTGGTGAGCGTGACCACCCCGGTGCTCGTCGTCTCCTTCGCCGCAATGACCAGTTCCGTCCCGTTCTGCATGAAGTCCCTGGGCACGGCCGGGGCCACTGGCGTCGCCGTGACCGTGACCGTCGTCGCCTCGATCGACGGGTCCGTCAGCGTGGCCGTCACTGTCGCTACGTCGCCATTCTCCGTGATGGCCGGGGGCGTGAGCACCAGCGTCACCGTCGGCGTCGCGTCGTCGTCCGTGATCGTTACCGTCAGGGCGTCCGGCGCCGCCACCCCGTTGCCCCCCGCCGCCGTCGCCGTCACCTCCATCGTCTTATTCGGCGCATCCACCGCGTTGTCCACCGCCGTCAGCGTCACCATGCCCGTGCTCGTCGTCGTCTCCGCCGCAATCGTCAGCACCGTCCCGCTCTGCGTAAAGTCCCCCGCCACGGCCGGGGCCACCGCCGTCGCCGACACCGTGAGCGTCACCGCCTGGCTCGACTTGCCCGACAACGTCGCCGTCACCGTCGTCACGCCCCCGGCCTCCGTGATGGCCGTACTCGACACCACCAGCCGCACCGTCGGCAACGTCTCGTCGTTCGCTACCGTCGGGGCCGCGTCGTCGTCCATGAGCGTCAGCAGCACCGGGCTTGGCTGGGTGATCCCGTGGGCGTTGCCCGCCGTGCCCGTCACCCGCACCGTCTTGTCCGGGGCATTCACCGCGTTGCCCACCCCCGTGACCGTCACCGTGCCCGTGCTTGTCGTCTGCCCTGCTGCCACCGTCAGCACCGTCCCGCTCTGCGTAAAGTCGCCCGCCACGGCCGGGGGCACCGCCGCCGCCGTCACTGTCACCGTTGTCGCTGCACTGGACGCCCGGTTCAGCGTCGCCGTCACCGTCGTCACACCCGCCTCCTCCGTGATCGTCGCCGGGGTCACCGCCAGCGTCACCGTCGGCGTCGCGTCGTCGTCCGTGAGCGTCACCGTCAGAGCGCCCGGGGCCGCCACCCCGTGGCCCCCCGTCGGCGTCGCTGTCACCTCCACCGTCTTATTCGGCGCATCCACCGCATTGTCCACCCCCGTCACCAGCACCGTGCCCGTGCTCGTCGTGGCCTCCGCCGCAATCGTCAGCACCGTCCCGCTCAGCGTGAAGTCGCCCGCGACGGCCGGGGCCACCGCCGTGGCCGCTACCGTCAGCCGCACCGCTTCGCTTGACTTGCCCGACAACGTCGCCGTCACCGTGGTCACGCCCCCGGCCTCCGTGATCGCGGCACTTGACACCGCCAGCGTCACCGTCGGCAATGTCTCGTCGTCCGTCGTCGTCACCGTCACGTCCTCAGGGGCCAGCGCGTTGTAGTTGCTGTCGCTGCTTGACGGGGTGAGCCGCACGGCATAGGGCTGATCCTCGTCGTCCACGTCGTCGTCCTGCCCCGTCACCGTCACCGGCTGCGCCGTCTTCCAGTCCGTCGGCGTGAACACCAACCGGCTCGGTGCCGCCACGCCCTCGCTCGTATCCTGGCTCGCCACGGCCACCGTCACCGTCGCCTCGGGTTCCGTCTGCAACGCCACCGTGAAGGCGGCCGGGCCGCCCGCTTCCGTCGCCTGGCCCGTGACCGCGCTCACGGCCAGCCCGTACTCGTTGTCCCGGTTGACCGCGGTGACCGTCACCGGCCCCACTCCGTCGTAGATGGTGTCCGCGGTGCTCCCCTGATTCACCGTCAGGGTGACCCGGTACTCCTGGGTGCCGTCCACGGTGGCATCGTCCACCCCGGTCAGCGTCACCGGCTTGGCCGTGGCCCAATCTGCCACGGCAAAGGTCAGGGTCGCGGGCGCCACCGTGCCCTCGGCCGTGTTCGTACTCACCAGCCCCAGCACCACGGTGCCCGTCGGCTCGCTCGCCAGTCGCACCGTGAAGGTGGCCGTGCCGCCCGACTCCGTCGTGCGCAGCCCCGTCGTCGGCGCGGCCACTACCCCCGCGGTATCGTCGTCCGTGAGCGTCAGCGTCGCGTCGCCCGGGGCCGTCACCCCGTGGCCCCCCGCGGCCGTGGCCGTCAGCGTCACCGTCTTAGCCGCCGCGTCTACGGCGTTGTCCGCCGCCGTGACCGTCACCGTGCCCATGCTTGTCGTCTGCCCCGCCGTGATCGTCAGCACCGGAGTCATGCTCAGCGTGAAGTCACCCGCCACGGCCGGCGAGACCGCGGTCGCCGTGACCGTGAGCGTGACCGCTTGACTTGATTCACCCGAGAGCGTGGCCGTCACCGTCGCCACGCCGCCATTCTCCGCGACGGCCGTCGGGGTCACGGCCAGCGTGACCGTCGGCAGGGCCTCATCGTCCGTCACCGTCACCTCCACGGCCGCCGGCTGCGTGATCCCCTGCGCGTTGGCCGCCGTGCCCGTCACCTGCACCGTCTTGTTCGGCGCATCCACCGCGTTGCCCGTGGCCGTGACCGTCACCGTGCCCGTGCTTGTCGTCTGCCCCGCCGCAATCGTCAGCACCGTCCCGCTCTGCGTGAAGTCGCCCGCCGCCGCGCCCGACGCGGCCACCGGCGCTGCCGTCACCGTGATCGTCGTCGCCGCACTGGACGCCCGGTTTTGTGTCGCCGTCACCGTCGTAATGCCTCCCTCTTCCGTGATCGTCGCCGGGGCCACGGCCAGCGTCACCGTCGGGGCCGCATCGTCGTCCGTGAGCGTCAGCAGCACCGCGCTCGGCTGCGTGATCCCGTGAGCGTTGCCCGCCATGCCCGTCACCCGCACCGTCTTATCCGGCGCATCCACCGCGTTGCCGTTGGCCGTGACCGTCACCGTGCCCGTGCTTGTCGTCTGCCCCGCCGCCACCGTCAGCACCGTCCCGCTCTGGGTAAAGTCGCCCGCCACCGCGCTCGACGCGGCCACCGGCGCCGCCGTCACTGTCACCGTTGTCACCGTACTGGACGCCCGGTTCAGCGTGGCCGTCACCGTCGCCACGCCTGCCGACTCCGTGATTGCCGTCGGGGCCACGGCCAGCGTCACTGTCGGCGTCGCCTCGTCGTCCGTGAGCGTTACCGTCAGAGCGCCCGGGGCCGCCACCCCGTGGCCCCCCGTCGGCGTCGCCGTCACATCCACCGTCTTATTCGGCGCATCCACCGCATTGTCCGCGGCCGTCACCAGCACCGCGCCCGTGCTTGTCGTGGCCTCCGCCGCAATCGTCAGCACCGTCCCGCTCAGCGTGAAGTCGCCCGCGACGGCCGGGGCTACCGCTGTGGCCGCTACCGTCAGCCGCACCGCTTCGCTTGACTTGCCCGACAGCGTGGCCGTCACCGTTGCCATGCCCCCATTCTCCGTGACTGCCGTCGGTGACACGGCCAGCGTGACCGTTGGCAGGGCCTCGTCGTCCGTCAGGGTCACCTCCACGGCCGTCGGCTGCGTGAGCCCCTGGGTATTGGCCGCCGTGCCCGTTACCTGCACCGTCTTGTCCGGCGCATCCACCGCGTTGCCCGTGGCCGTGAGCGTCACCGTGCCCGTGCTCGCCGTCTGTCCCGCTACCACCGTCAGCACCGTGTTCGTGCTCAGCGCGAAGTCCTCTGCCACCGCGCCCGACGCTGCCACCGGCGCCGCCGCCACCGTGATCGTCGTCGCCGCACTTGACGCCCGGTTCAGCGTCGCCGTCACCGTCGTCACGCCTCCCTCCTCCGTAATCGTCGCCGGCGCCAATGCCAGCGTCACCGTGGGATCGTCGTCCGTCACGGTGACCGGAAACGTCACGTCGTCCGCCGGGTCGAACTCGTTTGAACTGCTCGCATCATCCACGGCGTGCGTCACCGCCACCGTCTCGTTGGTCCCGTCCGCGTCCTCCACTGCGCGCGCCGTCACCGTCTGCGCCGTGTTCCAGGTACTCGTCGTGAACGTCAGACTCCCCGGCCCCACCGTCACCGCCCCCGCGTCGTCGCTCGTGACCTGGACCACCACGTTCCCCGCCGGCTGCCCCTTGAGCGTCACGGTGTACGTCGCGGCGCTCCCTTCCGTGAGCGGCAGGGCCCCGGTCCCCCGGCTCACTACGATCGCCGCGTCGTCGTCCGTGACTGTCGCCCTTAGATTCGAGATCGCGTTGTCGTATTCGTCCGCGGTGTCGGCCTTCACCGTCGTATGCTGGATCGTCACGTCCCCGTTGACCGCGTTGACGTCCTCAAGCGCGGCTACCGTGATCGTCTGCCCCATGTTCCAGGTACTCGTCGTGAACGTCAGGTCCAGGGAGTCCCCCCCATTCACCGTAATGGCTCCGCTCTCCCTCCTGACCCGCATCTTCACGCCACTCGTGGGCTGCACGCTGAGTTTCACCGTGTACGTGGCGCTCGTCCCCTCGTCAACGGAAAACGTGCTCTCGCTCAACACTATCCCCTTCAAGGGAATCCATTGGCCGAAAATAACAGTGGCACCGCTGTTGTATCCCACCGCGAAGACAAACCCCCCGTTGTTGATCATGTCCTGGGTCACGCGGACGCTCGCAGATTGGCTGTTGCGAGCCCCATTCCAATTGGGTTGAATACTCGTTTGTACACATCCCGATGACAGATAGGAGCCGCTATCGCTTGTCGGCGTCGAAGTTTTGGTACAGGCGTAAAAATGTATAGTACTCCAGACAAAATTCCGACTACTTCTGATAGTGAAGATATGCGAACCTTCTTTGGCTATGAAGGTATCGGAGATGGAATTGATCCACGCCCCGAAACCACTACGATATAGATTTCTGTTCTGGGCGGAAGCCTCCGGCGGGAAAGACAAAATTCCCGCGGCCAGCACCAGCAGGAGAAGGAAGGCCCGCGTCCTCATTGACAGCCCAGAAATTTTTCGGGGGGGGGGGGGGGGGGTATGTCATATTATGGCTCTGACGCTGTTCCACCGACGCGGGGAATGATGGGAATGATATGGCAACCTCACTTGTGGTTTCTCGATGGCGTACGTGTCCGGTAGTGAGATGTCCGCCTCTTTCATTTCTCACACTTCCGGTTTTTCTGATCCGTCGCATCTTCACCGGCCACGGCCTCCTCGCACACGGCACACGATCTATGCCCTCTTTTGATTGAAAAGATGGAGGGAGTATATCAATCCGCGTGAAACAAGGTAAACCCGCATCACACTTTTTTGTATTGATTTTTTCTCCACAATGGGACGGCGTTTCATCCTGAATGCTCAGGGACGCGGAGATGACGCCGGAGAACATGGACGAGATTGAGAGATGATACGCTTCGTGGTCTCAGGACCGCGGGCGCCGGCAGTGGTCAGAGAAGCTTGGTTGCGGTGACCACCAAGCTGGCGAGGACGACGTTGATCCCGATCACCCATTTGATGAACCCCATTTTTGCCGTTTCGATACGGAGCTGGATTTCCTGCCGGAGGACCTCAACGTCGTGTTTTAGCATTTCAGCGTGGGCTGCGGTTTTCTGCCGGAGGACTTCAACGTCATGCTTCAGTGTTTCGGCGTGGGCTGCGGTTTCCTGCCGGAGGACTTCGATGTCGCGTTTGGTTTCCTGTCGGAGTATTTCTGTGTCGCGTTTCAGCATTTCGACGTGAGCCGCGGTTTCTTGCCGGAGCGTTTCAATGTCACGTTTGGTTTCCTGCCGGAGTATTTCAGCGTCATGCTTCAGTGTTTCGGCATGGGCTGCGGTTTCCTGCCGGAGGATTTCGATGTCGCGTTTGGTTTCCTGTCGGAGCGTTTCGACGTGAGCCGCGGTTTCCTGTCGGAGCATTTCGACGTGAGCCGTGGTTTCCTGTCGGAGCGTTTCGACGTGAGTCGCGATTTCCTGCTGGAGCGTTTCGAAATCGTGTTTGGTGGCTTGCCGAAGCGTTTCGATGTCGTGTTTGGTGGCGAAATTTTGTTCGATCAGCTTGACCTGCTGACGCACGACGGTTTCGGCTTGGGGTTCGGGCATTCCGGTTTTCACCAGTTCGTGAATAGCGGCATGCGTGTCAAGGATGAGCGTCGGTGCGAGCGTCATGGCGTCAACGATGGTAAGTGAGTGGCTGATTATACCATCACTGTGCCGTTATGCAATACCGTCAGTGCCTGGTTACGATGATTTTTTGAGTATCCGGATCCGGAGGTCGGGATGCAGCGTGGCCCGGGGGAGGATCGCTTGATGCATGAGAAAGGACCGTACCCGGGACGCCGACTCCTCAACGATGGTTTCCAACGAGAGATCAGACGTGAGAGCCGTCACCGATTCCGGTCCCGCCAGCAACGCCAGGCCGTCGGGCCGGAGCGCCCCGCTGAGTCGTTGC
Organism: Nitrospirales bacterium; assembly: GCA_965212625.1. Lineage (GTDB taxonomy): Bacteria > Nitrospirota > Nitrospiria > Nitrospirales > UBA8639 > Bin75. The sequence goes on from OZ243124.1 coordinate 511,251, forward strand.
AGACGGTCCCGAAGGTTTGCGTGGTCCCGGTAGGCAGCAAAGGGCATCCAGACGTACACCAGATCATAGGCGGACTCATAGGCGCCGTGGTGGTTCGCGTCCTCGGGTACGAATCGACAGGCCGTCAGTCTTTCCCCCCGATGCCCACGCACGAGTCGATTCCACAGGGTCTGCGCCTGCTTCTGCGCGTGAGCTTCAGCGGTATACACAATGGTGACACGTTGGGCCGCGGCGGAGCGTGGCCGGTCAAGCGTGAGCAACGTGCCGATGACCGCGTCGAAGCCGTGAATGAGGACGTGCGCGGCCCGGTCCACGTGCCACGCCAGTTGTTGATCCCGTTCGATGAGGGCCTCCCAGAAATCCGCGACAAAGGGTTGGCTGGGCAGTTCGTCAATCCGAGTCTCGTCTTCCGGATAGAGCAGCACCGCGGCGTAGGCCTCCTGCGGGGACACCCGGGGCGGGCCGTCGGGGAAAACGTCTTCCCACGACTTCGTGATTGGTGAGGGACGGTCTTCGCTCTTTGCCGTCTGGGGCAGGTCCGCCCCCCCACCCTGGCCCTCCCCCTCAAAGGGTGAGGGAAGGCTCACGCCCCAGTGCGGCTGCACGATCACGTCGGCGGCGTTCTTGTGATCGGTCAGGGACAGACGCCCGGCACCGTGGACGATTCGTTTGCCGCACGGTGCGAACCCTTGCTGATCCGGCACGACAAACGGGAGGCCGCTGGCGTCGTCCATATTGGTTACCTTGCGGACCGTGCCCTGTTTCACCGTCAGACAGAGCCGCTGCGACGGGTCCACGTAACGCAGCGGGGGATGCGGATGAGGACGCCACTCAACTTGATGCGACCGTGGGGGGTCCATGAACACGGTCAACGGACGTTCCGGCCCGGGATGCGTCGCCGTGAAAAAATTGCTGAACAGCCCGAAGGCCGCTTCCGAGGGATAGGTCGGGATGCCCCGGTAGCGAAGCGGCCGCGGGTCGTGCGGATTCTGATCGTCGTAGAGGCCGCGAATCAATTCAAACACCGCGCTGCCGGTCCCGGGCAGCAAGGATTGAAAGAGTTCGACCACCGGCAGGTAATCAATGCGTGCCCAATGCATGGCGCTCATGCAGGACATGAAGCGCGCGCGTGCCCACGTGCCGTCCTCCAGCACGTACAGGGCGTCTTTTCGTTGACGAATCACGGCGTGCCCCGTCGGGTCAAGAAGCAGGTCGTCGTCCGTGTAAAAAAATTCGACTTCTTGCACCGCGACGCCCATGGCTTGGGCCGCCATGCGGCGGAGATCCTGCCGCGTCAGGGTTTGCCAGCCGGGTCGGGTTGAGAGATCCAGGTTCATGGCGTTCATCAACCCGTCGGGTTTGATGCCCACCCATTGGCCCCAATCCAGATAGACCCGGGCCGAGATCAGACGGACGGCGCCGTCTTCCCGTTCGTCCCATTCGCATTCGTGCAGCGGGTGCCCGTCCGGATCGGTCAGCAGGATTCGACGCCCCAACGGGCCATACACGACGCGATGCCCGGAGGTGAGTTGCTTCCAGGTCACACAATCCGGCGACCACTTCGCCGCGCGGTCGGCGTTGAGCGTGAGCACACCCGGCCCTTGAAGCATTGCGGAAAGAAGTGTAGGAAGGTTCTTCACCGTAACACTCGCGGCGGTCGCACGCGCGTCAGAACGCGGACGGCGTTCATGAGACGAAACTTTTGATCAACATTATCCTAACGGTGTCATTATACAATGGTGTCATCATCCCAACGCTGTCATCATCCCAATGGTGTCATCATCCGATGGTGTCATTCTGAGCGAAGCGAAGAATCTCGTCGTTCCGGGAGAGGAAGGAGAAAAGCAGATTCTTCGCTTCGCCCTTCGAGGCTCAGGGCAAGCTCAGAATGACAGATAGGGCATGAATGATAGATGGAGCGTGAATGACAGATGGTGCGTGAATGATAGATGAGAGCACGCATGATAGATGGGGCGAGCATAACGGAGACGCGCAGAAAAAGCGAGAGGGAAGGAAGGTCATGATGGAGCGTTATAGGGACGATGGGTTTTGTCTGAATCGTGTCGTGGTTTTTCCGGCTGATGCTAATGGCCGTTGGATCCAACGAGTGGCTGCCCTGCTGATGGTCGGTCTGCTTTTTTCGGGATGCGGGGGCGGAGGGGGGGGGGGGGGGGTACCTCCTTCCAATCCGGATTCCTCCCCTCTTCCTACCCGTATCAATCCTGACCCTCCTTCCACGTGTAATGACATTCAAACCGCTGCCTTCGGCTGCATTCCAAAGGAACGCTATGATCAGGAGCGCGACAGGATTGTCCGGGGTCACGAGAACAACCGGGCGTATTCGATCCAATGGGCGTTGAGCACCGTGAAGACAGCCCAAGCCTGGGCAGACGTTGAACTTAGATACGGACCAGGCGTGGAGCCTGGCGCGGGCGTGACCGTCGGGCTGATTGATACCGGCATCGATCAGGGTCATCCCGCCTTCGCCGGCAAGGACATCAATGACAAGGAACGGCGCCTTGATGGTGCCGTTGATGAAACCGGTACACGCGCTGATACAGGAATCTTTTCTCACGGCACCGCGGTTGCCAGCATCATCGCCGGGAGACCGACCCCGGACTTCCCTGGCGAGCATACGGGCGAAATTAACGGCGGCTTTTTCGGCGTGGCTCCGGGTGCCGATCTGAGGATGGTTGCAATTCCGCTGGGCAGGGCTGATCCGTTGATGCCCTATACACCAGCGCCACCGGGAGATTTGGGCGGATACGATGCGATCTGGGCACGTCGCTTTCACACCGCCCTCGGCCAGAACGTTGATATCCTGAATTTGAGCTTCGGCATCCCGGGGATCATCGAGAACTACAGGGATCGTGCCGCAGATCTCAGGAGCAATTTCAGGGAGACGATTGCCGCGTTGGAGCAAAGGGGACGCGCGGAAAAAACGATTCTTGTCTGGGCCGCGGGCAATGCCAATGGTCGACTCTGCACGCCTGGGTCCGCTAATTGTGTGGGGGGAAATATTGATGCCAGTTCAGTCGAAGTCTTCTCAGGGCTTCCCGTGCTGATCGCCGAGTTACGCGGGCACTCCATCGCCGTGGTGTCGGTTGACCAGAGCGGCAAGATTGCCGGTGACTCCAACCGCTGCGGCATCGCCGCCAAGTGGTGTCTTGCGGCCCCCGGCCACTTGGTATGGGGAGCCTTCCTCGGGCCCGACAACCTGGGTGGAATAGAATTCCCTAATAGAGGGTATATTCGAGTCGCAGGCACGTCTTTTGCCGCGCCGATGGTGGCCGGTGGGCTGGCCGTCATGAAACAGTTTTTCCGTGACCAGCTTTCAAATGCGGAGTTGGTGACGCGGTTGTTCACCACCGCCAATAAAGGCGGCGAGTATGACGACCATTTGATTTACGGGCAGGGGCTGATGGACCTTGCCGCCGCGACCTATCCCGTCGGCAACACCATGGTCGCCGGCGGGGCCACGGTCTCGGACGGCGGCGTTGACCTGCGATTGACCAGTCTCCGGCTGGGCGGAGCCTTCGGCGACGCCTTGGGGGCGTCGCTGGCCGGGCAGGAACTCGCCGCGTTCGACGCTCTTGGGGCCCCGTTCTGGTTCAGACTGACCGATCTGACGGGGAACACCCCGGTTCCGTCGTCCCTGCTGCGCCTTCATGAATTGATGGACGAGGACCCGATCAGGCAATGGGTCGGCGGCCAGTTGACGACGTTGACGCCAGGGCGCGCTGGCGGAGCGGTTGAACGGGACCTCGGCTACAACCGACTGCGGTTCGGCTTTCTGGAGACGCCGACGGGCGTTGAGGGCGGTCATTTCGTGCTTGCCCGACACGCGACCACGTTGACCTTGACGGGGGCCAACGGGATGGCGGCCACGGCGTTTACGACGTCCGGTGCTGCGGGCCGGGCGCCGACGTCAGGGGCGGCGCTGTCGTGGCGGCCTTTTGACGCGCCGGTGGGCTTCCGCGCCGGCTGGCTGAACGAACGCGGCACGCTGCTGGGCACCGCGGCTGCCGGGGCGTTCGGCTCGCTTTCGGCCGATGCCGCGTTTGCGGGGATCGAGACGGGGTTCGCGGTGGGCACGTGGCGGCTTTCTGCGGATGCCGAACTGGGTACGGCGATCCCGCGTCTGCGCGGCGGAATGATGACGCGGATGTCCTCCCTCACCACCAGCGCGTTTGCGCTCCACGCCACCAGGCGTCTGACGAACGGCGGGTCGGTCCGGGTGTCGGTTTCGCAGCCGCTGCGCGTGGAGGAGGGCCGGGCTGCCCTCTCCGTTCCCATCGGCCGGACCAAAAGCGGCGCGGTCCTGCGTTCCTCCTTGGCGGCCGACCTGACGCCGTCGGGCCGGCAGATGAACGTCTCGGCTTACTGGCGCCACCCGCTGGCCGACCTCGGCGAACTGCGCGTCGCCGCCACCTGGATGCGTCATCCCGGCCATTCCGCCGACGCGGCCCCCGGACTTCGCCTCCTGGCCGGTTGGCGATTTGCGTTTTAAGAGACCTTTGCCCACCGACGTGGGCGCGTGGCCGGTGGCCGGTTACCAGTGACCGGCTGCCAGTGGCCGGCTGCCAATGGCCGGTTGGCAGTGGCAGCCTTGTGTCATTCCCGCTCCCCTTGTGTCATTCTCGCGAAAGCGGGAATCCAGGGGTGCCGACAATCAGGTGGATTCCCGCTAAAAACTGCGGGAATGACAGAGGGGGGCGGCGGGCATGCCAGGCGGTGGTGGGGATGCCGGGCGGTGGGCATGAGGGGGAGGAAGCGGGCAATCCAGTCTCGTGTCCGCGCCCCCTGGGGTCATTCCCGCGCCCCTTGTGTCATTCCCACCCCCCTTGTGTCATTCCCGCGAAGGCGGGAATCCAGGGGCGCCGACAATCAGATGGATTCCCGCTAAAAACTGCGGGAATGACAGAGAGGGACGGCGGGCATGCCAGGCGGCGGTGGGCATGCCGGGCGGTGGTAGGCATACCGGGCGGCGGTGGGCATACCGGGCGGTGGCGGGCATGCCGGGCGGTGGTGGGCATACCGGGCGGCGGGGGGCATGCCGGCTGTGGTGTCGCAGTAGAATAGGGGGAGGGCGCGGAGGTGTTATTCCCGAATTTGTCCTGATCCGTAGACGATGTATTTGGAACAGGTGAGGTCTTCGAGGCCCATGGGGCCTCGAGCGTGAATGCGGGTGGTGCTGATGCCGATCTCCGCGCCCAGGCCGAATTGGTAGCCGTCGTTGAGTCGGGACGAGGCATTGATCATCACGGTGCCGGCGTCGACTTCTCGGATAAATCTCATGGCCCGCGCATAGTCCCGCGTCACGATGACTTCCGTGTGCCGGGACCCATGGGTGCGGACGTGCGTCATGGCCTCATCCACGTCCTTGACGACTTTGACGGCCAGGGTCAACGCGAGAAATTCTTGACCATAGTCTTCTTCCGTCGCTTCTTCGGCATTGGGAATATATTCGCGGGTCCTGGGACAGCCGCGAATTTCTACGCCGGCGGCGGTGAGGGTTTTTCCCAGGTTCGTTAAAAAATTTCTGGCGACGTTCTGATGCACCAGCAGGGTTTCCACGGCGTTGCAGGTGGACGGACGTTGGACCTTGGCATTGACGCTGATGCGTTCGGCCATGCCCAGATCGGCGTCGGCGTCGACGTAGACGTGACACACCCCTTTGTCATGTTTGATGACGGGAATGGTCGAGTGTTCGGTGACGGTGTTCATGAGCGACTCCCCGCCCCTGGGAATAATGAGGTCAATGAATTCGTCCCGTTTCAGCAGTTCAAGGACGACCTCTCGTTCGGTGCGTTCGACGAATGAAACGGCACCGTCGGGAATCCCCTCTTTTTCCGCGGCGTCGGACAGGATTCGGGCAATGGCCGCGTTGGAATGCACAGCTTCTGATCCGCCGCGCAGCACGCAGGCGTTGCCGGACTTGAGACACAACGCCGCGGCGTCGGCCGTCACGTTGGGACGCGATTCATAAATGATCCCGATGACGCCGATGGGGACTCGAACCCGTCCCACTTTCATGCCGTTCGGCCGGGTCCACATGCCTGCTGATCGGCCGACGGGGTCACGTAATTTGGCAATCTGGCGAAGGCCGTCCGCCATTTCGTGAATCCGCTCAGGGGTGAGGGTCAGCCGATCAGTCAAGGCTTCTCGTCCGTTGCTTGTCTGAAAGTGTTCAAGGTCTTTGGCGTTTGCTTCAAGAATCGCGTCGGTGGCGGCTTCCAGCCCTTCGGCCATGGCCTGCAGCGCGGCGTTTTTGACTGACGCCGTGAGGTTGCTCAGTCCGGCGGACGCCGCACGTGCCCGTTTGAGCAGGTCGTGGAGGTAGGTGGGAACGTCAACGGGTTCTTCTTCCGGAGGTTGAGGTTCCTCCCCACGTTCTTCCAGAATTTGGTTTTTTACTTCTTCTTGTACGTCTTCCGTGCTCATTGTGTGTGATCCTTCAAAAGACATCTTTGTTTTCTCACCCTCGCGTTCGCGGGGGCAGGCTCCGGTATTTTCCCTCGGGAACGGGGGATCGTGAGTGCGTGGCTGATTGCGTTGCGTAGGATCAAAATACTCATCCCTCATGACCATCGTCAAGATGACGGCCAGTCCTTGACTTGTGTCCCGTGGTTTGTGACCAGACGTCGCGGTTCGTACGCGGGCACGGTCCGGGCCGATCAAGGATTCGGTTCAGGCAACGTCAGCCGTCGAAGTGCTTTGCGCGCCAAGTTGCCCGGTGAACGATTGGTTTCAATGGACTTCACGAAGAACGCTTTGGCCTTGTCCGGATTGCCCTTTTTTTCCTCAAGGATTCCTTCAAGATACCACGCGTGAGCCCGCGCCGATTTGCTCCTTTTCTCGTCGGCCAGTTGCTTGGCCCGTTGCAGGTAGGTTTCAGCCGTTGCCACGTGCCTGGTGCCACTTTGTATCAGCAACGTGCTTGCCATTCCGACAAGTGCCCAGTAGTTGTTTTCCGCCAGGGGCAGGACATCTGCCACGTGCTCATTGACGGGTGGATGGTTGATCACAACGGCAAACCCCAGATACTTGCCGTAACTTTCTATCATGCCGTTACGATGGTGTTCGACCCAATGATCTTCGCCTTTCGGCATCGCAAGCAATCGTTTGGCGTATGCTTTGGCGCGCACGCTGGTCGCCACGCCCATCTTGCCCGGGGCCACGTCCGGATCGATTCGCTTGAGGAAGCCCAGATCCCGTTGGCCGAAGCCTGCAAGCGTTGGGCCGAGATTCTGAAAATAGCCCGGGCCCTTGAGGTCGGCGAAGAACGCGTTCCACGCCGCGTCTTTGCGGCGTTGACTCCACGACGGATGCACGACGTGATCGTTGAAGAGCAGTCCTCGCGTTTCGAGCAGACGCAGGTCAGCGCGTTCGCCTTCGACGACGTGAAGGTACGTGATCGGGAACACGTAGGCGTCGCCGTATCCGACGAAGACTGCACCGGGTTCGATGAGGTCAAGAACGGCCTTCGCTTGTTCTTCCGCGAAGCGGTCACGCGGACGGTAGTTTGCCCCGAGGTTCCAGATGCAGAGGGCCGCCAGCGACACGCCGATCAGTCCATAGACGATGGGCGACGTCAGTTCGTCACGCGCGCGCCGGAACGCGGGCACCCACGCGCTCGGTTGCCGCGCCAACGCGTGAACGCCGTAGCCAAGCCACAGGGCAAGGACGCCGTACGGCACCAACAGGTAGGGACGAAAGATTGCGGTGCGAAAATATTCGTAATCAAACCCGAGCCACGCAATCAACAGCACGCTTCCGGCTCCCATCGTGGCCGCTTCGCACGTCAGGCCAGGGCGCCATCCGCTGCGCCACGTGACCACCAGCCCGACGACGGCCACGGCACAGCCCAGCGGACTGAATTGGACGAGCACCTGGGTCAGAACGTATCGGATGTACAGCAGTTTGTCCGTCATGCCGGCGTTGACGCTGACGTCGACGTTGCGGTACATGTCGCGTCCGATGAACGATGCCAGCGCGCCCCAGGATTCAATCGGGCCAAGGAAGTTGATTGGTGGCGATTGATGCGAACGCCAGACCATCCACCCGTACAACGTGGCCGCGGTCAGCAGCGTGATCGGGACGAGATACCACAGCCGGATTCGAACGTCTCGTCCGGCCGCGATCATCGGCGCGAGCAGGACCGGACTGCCCAGAATCAACAGGGGCCAATGATTGGCAAGACCAAGACCGTACACCACGGCAGCTGCCGTCCACGGCCACGTTGTCCGTTCCCCTTGCCATGCCGCTTTTTGCGCCAACGCCAGCGTCAGAAACAGCACGGCGGCGTTGGTCGTGTAGACGTCGGCGATGATTGCCTGCGACCAGAAATGCTCGGACGCCGCGAGTGCCGTACCGGCAAGATACGCCGCGGGGCGGTTCCCGGTGCGTCGCCACACCAGCCACGCGATACAGACGCACGTCAGCGCCCCCATGGCTCCGCTTAACGCATGGACGCGCCACGCAACCCCGCCGAACGGGACGTGTGCGGCCATCCAGCCGAGTATGACGTACAGCGGATATCCGGGCGGGTGTGGGACGCCGGCGACGTGCGCGGCGGCAATGAACAGGCCGTCGTCTTCAAGCATCACGGTGCGCGGCGTTGACGCGAGGTAGAGGACGAATACCGCGATGAACAGCAACGCGAGGCCGATCCAGCCCCGCTTGCTTTGACCGCGGTCACGCGACCGTTCAACCGGAAATCCTTGAAGACGTTCTTGTTCGGGCGAGGGCCGACGCCGTGACCGACTGAACGAAGGCGACGCTGCCGACCGCGTTGAGGCTTTCTGCGTGGGTCTTGTTTTTTCCTTGGCCATCCCCTTGATTTTTCTTGTGCAATCTTGTTACACCATGTCGCCTGACTCGTTTCAGCCAACGTGAACGACGGTACGTCTCGTCTCGTCGGGCACAATCCTCCCTTGTGCCGAGGTAGCTCAGTTGGCAGAGCACAGCCCTGAAAAGGCTGGTGTCGGCAGTTCGATTCTGCCCCTCGGCACCACTATTTTTTCAAAACGTCACGATTCATTGGTTGCGTCGCGGCACACTTGCCTCACGGAACGTTTTTGCCTTCGGTCCGAGCCGCTAAGCAATCCTTCATTGCTGCGTCAGCCTGCTTGAGAACGGCTTTCAGCGTCCCTTCAGGTATATCGCAGGGATGGTTAGGGATGGTAGTATAGCGGTTGGTGACGGGGTTGAACCAGATCTCGTGTGAGCCGGCGGCTTGGCGGTTGAACTCGAAACCCAGTTTCTTGAGCGTCTTCGTGATCTGCCGGTATTGAATCCGGCCAGTCTGCCCATTACATGCCCAAGATCAGCGGATAATCGAACGAATCCTTGGCGGTCATCAACTTAGCGTGTTGATGGGGTTCTGCTTGTGCTTCCAGGAGTTTCTTGGCCACGTCACGGGCAATCTCCAACGTCTCGGTAATGGTGCGCCCCTGGGCAACCAAGCCGGGGATGTCCTCGGAGGTTGCTAGATACACGCCCTCCGGCAGTTTCTCAACGTGCAGTTTGGCAATACGTTCCATCAAGGGTCTCCATCAGGCTGCGTCACGGCGATGATACGTGACCGCTCATCGTCCTTTCTACTCTTTTTTACACCTTCTTGATCGCTTCCTGCACGGGGACGGCGTTGATGAGGGAGTGGAACAGGAAACGGCCGTCTTCGTTGCCCAGGATGGATTCGGCCCCGCGTTCGGGATGCGGCATGAGCCCTAAGACGTTGCCTGCCGCGTTTCGGACGCCGGCCACGTTATCAAGGGAGCCGTTGGGATTGGCCCGCTCCGTCGGCGTTCCGTCCGCTTCACAATACCGGAACACGATCTGAGCATTGGCCCGGAGACTGGATGCGGTGACCGGATCGGCGTAGTAATTGCCTTCGGCGTGGGCAATGGGGAGTCGAATGACTTGTCCTGATTTATACGCTCGGGTAAACGGCGTGTCGGCGTTTTCCACTTTCACCCAGACGTCTTTGCACACGAAGGACAAGCCGACGTTCGGCCGCATGGCTCCCGGTAAGAGTCCCATCTCCAGCAGGATTTGAAAGCCGTTGCAGATTCCCAGGACGATCCCGCCGTCGCGGGCAAAGTCTTTGACCGCGGTCATAATCGGAGAAAATTGCGCCACGGCTCCGCTCCGCAGGTAATCTCCGTAAGAAAATCCGCCGGGAAGCACGATGGCGTCTTTCCCGCTGACGGAGGTTTCCTGATGCCAGATCAGGTCCACGCGCTGCCCGAGATTCTCCGACAGGACGTAGGCCGCGTCGCGGTCGCAATTCGACCCGGGAAAGACGATCACGCCCCAGTTCATGATGGTGTGACGACGGACGGGGTTTCCAGTTCGTAGCGATAGTCTTCAATCACGGTATTGGCGAGGAGCTGTTCGCACATGGCTTTGAGCCGCGTTTCTGCTTCAGCCGGACTTTCTTCGTTGACTTCTATTTCCAGAAACTTGCCGACGCGCACGTCGTTGACGGTCGAAAATCCCAACGTGACTAATGCTTGCTGAATGGCTCGTCCTTGAGGGTCCACAATGCCCGCTTTCAAAGTAATGTAGATTTTTGCTTTCATCACGTTTGTTTTTTCTTTCCGGGCTTTTGCCCACTCGTGCGGAGCACGCAGACCAGAGCCTTGTACCCAGCCCGCCACTCAGTCACGCTTGCACTGCTTCCCGCGGTCACGCCCGCACCGCTTCCTCGGTCATTCCCGCACTTCCCACTCTGTCATTCCCGCAAGTTTTTAGCGGGAAGCCATCCGGTTGGCGGTGTCCATGGATTCCCGCTTTCGCGGGAATGACACAAGGGGGGTTGGGAATGACACAAGGGAGGGCAACCATGACCCAAGAGGGTCGCGGCTATGACCCAAGAGGCACGGCCATGACCCCGGGCTGCCCCCGCTCCTCTCTGGTCCCGCTGTCATGCCCGCACCGCCTCCCTCGGTTATGCCCGCTCCCTCTGCCACGCCTGCACTTCCCCCCTCGGTCATTCCCGCAAGTTTTTAGCGGGAATCCACTCGGTTGGCGGTGTCCATGGATTCCCGCTTTCGCGGGAATGACACAATGGGGGTTGGGATGGCACAAGGGAGGGCAACCATGACCCAAGAGGGTCGCGGCTATGACCCAAGAGGGCACGGCCATGACCCCGGGCTGCCCCCGCTCCTCTCCGGTCCCGCGGTCATGCCCGCACCGCCTCCCGCGGTCATGCCCGCTCCCTCTGCCACGCCTGCACTTCCCCCCTCGGTCATTCCCGCAAGTTTTTAGCGGGAATCCACTCGGTTGGCGGTGTCCATGGATTCCCGCTTTCGCGGGAATGACACAAGGGGGGCGGCCATGACACAAGGGGGCGCGGGCACAACCCGGGCTGCCCCCAATCCTCTCCGCTCCCGCTCCCTCGGTCACGCCCGCACTTCCCCCCTCGGTCATGCGGGCGCGTTGCGGGACCTTGCACGCCGCCCGAACACTCGACGGTACACGTGGTCGAGGTGACGCAGGTAGGCGTGCGGGTCAAAACAGGCGCGGATCTCCGCCGGCGTGAGTCGTGCGGCAATCAACGGGTCTCGGGCTACCAGTTCTTGAAAGTTCCCCTGCCCGTCCCAGGCTTCCACGGCACTGCGCTGCACCGCTTCATAGGCAACCTTGCGTTCGATGCCTTTCTTGACCAGCGCCAACAAGAGGCGTTGGGAATAGATCAGTCCTCCGGTCACGTTCAGGTTTTTGCGCATTCGTTCGGGATACACCACCAACCGTTTCAGGAGATTCGTCAGACGCACGAGCATGTAGTCAATCAGAATCGTGCCGTCGGGAATAATAATGCGTTCCACCGAGGAATGGCTGATGTCCCGTTCATGCCAGAGCGCGACGTTTTCCATCGCCGCCAGACTGTTGGCTCGAATGATTCGTGCAAGGCCACAGAGGTTTTCGGACCCCACCGGATTTCGTTTGTGCGGCATGGCCGAGGACCCTTTTTGCCCGGGGCTGAAATGTTCTTCGGCTTCCATGACTTCGGTTCGCTGGAGGTGACGAAGTTCGAGGGCTACTTTTTCAATGCTGGCGGCCATCAAGGCCAAGGTGCTCAGAAACGCCGCGTGGCGGTCCCGTTGGATGACTTGATTCGAAACTGGCGCGGGGCGTAATCCCAGCTTCGTGCAGACGGTTTTTTCAACTTGCGGCGGCACGTGCGCGAACGTGCCCATGGCTCCGGAAAGTTTTCCCACGGCAACGTCTTCTCCCGCGGCAATCAATCGTTTGCGATGCCGCGTGAATTCTTCATACCAGATCGCCATCTTCAACCCGAAGGAAATGGGTTCGCCATGCATCCCGTGGGATCGTCCCACCATGACGGTGTTTTTATGTTTGAGGGCTTGCGTATGGAGGACGTCCGACAAGGCATCGATATCTTCCAGGATGATGTCCCGTGCCTCGACTAATTGGAGGGCCAATCCGGTGTCCAGCACGTCGGACGACGTCAGCCCCGCATGCACGTGTCGGGCTTTGGGGCCAGCTTGTTCGGCGATTGATTCCAAAAAGGCAATGACGTCGTGCTTGGTGACGCGCTCGATTTCTGCGATCCGGTCGGGATCGATCTTGACCGTGCGCTTGACGCGGCGCGCCACGCCTTCGGGCACTTCTCCGATTTCTTCAAGTGCTTCGCAGGCAGCCAGTTCCACTTGCAACCAAGCGGCATACTTGCGTTCCTGAGTCCAGACTGCACCCATGCGGGGCAAGGTGTACCGTTCAATCATGAGATGGATTTCTTCCGTTCGGTCTACGGTTGATTCTCAACCCATTGCACTGAATGTCAAGTCATGCTGCCTTCCTTGTTACGGCCTTCCTTGTCATTCTGTTCCCTCTCCCTGTCATTCTGAGCGAAGCGAAGAACCTCGTCCGCTCCGGGAATAGGGAAGAGTGCCTGGGGGATGGGAGGCGGAGAGGGAAGAGCAAAGCAGATCCTTCGCTTCGCTCAGGATGACAGAATTGTTGCCTAGGATGCCAGGGTGGTTGCTCAGGATGACAGAGCCGTTTTGCCTTCCTCTGTCATACCGCTGACTTCCCGTCGCACCACTGCCTCTTGAAGACCCCGAATTTGCGGTTGACAGTCGTCGTGTCACACTACTGCCTTCCTCTGGTGTGGCGGCTTGTTTCGGCAATTCGCTCACGTTCTCATTCCTCGCGTTTGTCGGCGTCCTCTCGACCGCGGGACACGTCTTCCTGCTCAAGCGTGAGGGTCACGCGTTTGGGGTCCAGCCGCGGGTCCGTTTTGATGAGGTGATCCAGGACGCCGTTGACGAATCGTCCGGTCTCTTCGTCCGCGAAGCATTTGGTTAATTCAATGGCTTCATTCATCGTGACTTTTGCCGGTACGTCCGGCACCCAGATCAATTCATAGATCGCTTGTCGAAGAACGTTCCGGTCCACGAGCGGCATCCGATCAATGGTCCAATTTTTCGCGTGGGCGGTAATCAGATCATCAAGTTCACCGTGATGGGTTTGGACGCCGGTGATCAACTGCTCTGCAAACGCTTGAACGTGGGCCGATGCCTGACGCTGCGACCAGAATGGTTCCATCCCGCGTTCGGTCGAACCGTGAAAGTCCCATTGAAAGAGAATCTGAAGCGCCAGTTCGCGCCCGTGGCGCCGCGTATATCCTCGTCGAGATTCGGACGAGGCATCAGCATTCCTGGATTCCCGTTCCCCGATCATAAACGTCGTGGACGGCTTTCGCGGGGACGCCGACGGGGGATGCTCTCGTTGGCGGCTGGGCAAAGAATCTCCGGATCGTTCTTGTCTGGTCACGGCGGGAGTCTTCGCGGACGTTTGCAGGCGGGGCCTACAGAAACCCGGTTGTCTTTCTGTCCTTTTCGTGTAACGCCTTCATGAGGGTGGCCATTTCGATGGCCGTGCGCGCGGCGTCCGCGCCTCGATCAACGTCCGTGGTCCCCGTTCGTGCCACGGCTTGTTCGGCGGTCCTGGTTGTCAACACGCCGAATACGATGGGAATGCCCGTCTCGCGTGAGGCTTGCGCAATGCCTTGACTGGTTTCCGTACTGATGAGATCAAAATGCGCGGTTTCGCCTTGAATCACCGCACCTAAACACACCACGGCGTCATATTGTTTCGAGGAAGCGACTTGTCGGGCAACCAGTGGAATTTCGAAGGCCCCGGGAACTCGGATAATTTGAACGTTTTCGTCTTCCGCCCCGTGCTTTTTTAAGGTTTCCAGCGCGCGGGCTTCCAATCGACCGGTGACAAATTCGTTGAATTTACTCACCACCAGGGCAAATCGCAGATCCCGGGCATTGAGAGTGCCTTCTATGGTTTTCACTATCGGGCCGATTGATGACCGTTCCCGGTCCTTCAAGGTTGAACGAATCAGACGTTATTCAGAATGTGCCCAAGTTTGGACTTTTTCGTTCGGAGATAGCGGACGTTCGTTGCTTTGGGGTCGATTTCAATGGGCACGCGCTCCACCACCGTCAAGCCGTACCCTTCAATCCCCACGATTTTTCGCGGGTTATTGGTCATGAGACGAATGTGTTTTAAGCCGAGACGCACTAGAATCTGGGCGCCGATGCCGTAATCCCGCAAGTCGGGCTTGAACCCGAGTTTGAGGTTGGCTTCCACGGTGTCACTCCCCTGGTCCTGGAGGTGATAGGCTTTGATTTTATTCAGCAGCCCGATGCCCCGGCCCTCCTGATTCAAATACAGCAACGCGCCTTTCCCTTCTTTTTCGATGAGTTCCAAGGCGCGATGAAGTTGGTCACGGCAATCGCACCGCAGCGAACCAAAGACGTCCGCCGTCAGACACCCGGAATGCACGCGCACGAGGGTGGGCTCGGCGTCAATGCGTCCTTTCACCAGGGCCACGTGCGTTCCGCTGTCGAGTTCATTTTCAAAGACCCAGGCGTTGAAATTTCCAAACACGGTCGGCAATTGCGCGCGGACGGATTGTTTGACGAAGGTTTCCCGCTCCAACCGGTATTGAATCAGATCCTTAATGGTAATGATCTTCAGATCGTGCTTGTTCGCCACGTCGATCAGGTCCGGCACTCTGGCCATCGTTCCATTTTCATTCATGATTTCACAAATGACGCCGGCCGGATAGAGCCCGGCCATGCGCGCCAGATCCACGGACCCTTCCGTTTGACCGGCCCGCTTCAGCACTCCGCCGTCCTGCGCGCGTAAGGGAAAGACGTGGCCGGGTCTGGTTAAATCAGCGGGCGTGCAGGCGGGATCCACGGCCATGCGGATCGTCGTGGCCCGGTCGGC
Source organism: Nitrospirales bacterium (assembly GCA_965212625.1). GTDB lineage: Bacteria > Nitrospirota > Nitrospiria > Nitrospirales > UBA8639 > Bin75. The sequence goes on from OZ243124.1 coordinate 526,530, forward strand.
CGCGGAAATCCCGGTGGTCACGTCACGGGCCGCGTCAATCGACACGGTAAAGGCCGTCCCGAACGGCGTGGTGTTGTCCAACGTCTGCGGGTGCAACTGCAATTGGTTGACACGTTCGGCCGTCAGGGCCAGACAGATGAGGCCTCGGGCGTGCGTAGCCATGAAGTTGACGGCTTCGGGCGTCACGGCTTCGGCTGCCATCACCAGGTCACCTTCGTTTTCCCGGTCCTCGTCGTCTACCAGAATGACGAATTTTCCGGCGCGCACGTCGTCAAGGGCCTGGTCAATGGTATGAAAGATCTGTGTCACGTTTTCAATCCTTTCCGTCGTATATAGGAGGTTTCCGCGAGTCTGTCAATAAAAAGTATCGGCGTCACGACGTTCGACTCGATCCGTGAGGGGTCTCGGAAATTTTTGATTGCGGATTTTTGATTGTGGATTGTGGATTGGAAATCAAAACGTTCCGTTGCAGGGAGTTCACGATGGCCGCCGCGACCCCCGCGAGTACGGTCAAGACCAGAAATCCGCTTGCATAGGTGCCGGTGACGTCTTTTAACAGGCCAAACCAGAATGGAAGGAAGAACCCACCGAGACCACCGGCTGCTCCGATAAATCCTGACGCGGTGCCCATCGTTTCCCGATACCGAAGCGAAGCGGCTTGAAACACGACGCCGTTTCCCACGCCTAACACCAGCACGGTCGTGACGGTCAATGGGAACGCCCAGAACGGTGCCGGCAACCACGACAGCAGAAAGCATAATCCTCCGAGCACGGGAAAGCCTCCCTTCAACAACTTCAGGCCGCCGCGTCGGTCTGCCGCGTGGCCCCCCACTGGTCTGGCGACGCTGCCCGCGAGCCCGCATACCGCGGTCATGGTTCCGGCCGTGACCGCGTCCACCCCGTATTGATCGTGGAAAAAAATCGGCAGGAAGCTCGACAGCCCCACGAACCCGCCAAAAGTCACGGCGTAGAAAAAACAGAGCCCCTGCATGAATCGTTCTTGTCGAACCATCCGGAACCGTTCCGTCAGTCTTTTTTTGCTTGGCGTCGGGTTTCGGAAAGAACGGGCAGAAACCAGCGTGGCAAACGCCGCGGCGGTCATCACCACCGGAATGATCATGAATCCAAACACGCCGTGCCATCCGACGTGCAGAGCCAGTCGCGGAGCAAAAAAGGCCGCCAACAGGATGCCGCTGTTGCCGGTGGCGGCGATTCCCATGGCCAAGCCTTGATGCTGCGGAGGATACGCTTGGCTTGCAATCGGCAACGCCACGGCAAAACTGGATCCGGCCAGCCCCAGCAATAATCCGATACCCAGCATGTACGCGTAGCTGTGCCCGGACAGCCACCCCAACAGCAGGGCCATCACTTCTACGCCGAGAATCCCGAGACCGACGCCCTTGGTGCCGAACTGATCCGTCAACGGCCCGATCACGATCCGCAGCAACGCCCCGCTGAGTAAGGGCGCGGCAACCAATAACCCTTTTTGCGTGGCACTCAACCCGAATTCTTGCGAAATGGCCACGCCTAAGGCCCCAATCAGAAGCCAGACGACAAAACTTACCTCAAAATGGAGCCAGCCTCCCAATAAGGAGGGCCAGTGACCACTTCTGAGCACGCGCACGTTCATGGACGAGGCCGGTTGACGCAGCCGCGTCGCGTCTTGCGCTCGCGGGCACACTCGCTCCGTCCGCTGCTGATAAAGATACGGAGAGGGGTCACGTTATCACGTCAGAAGAACGTCTTGGGTGAGACCAATAAGGCCGGACGACTATATCATTTCGATTTCAAAACCACCAAGAGTCATTCACCTCGCCACGGCGTCCGGCAGGTGTTTTGTGATTCCCTTGGCGAGCGTTTATAATTTTGGAACGAAGAACCCGTCTTCAGCGGAGATACCCTCGGATGGAAAACCAGACGCCTCAACGGCGTAATTATTCTGAACTCGACGACGAAGATCTTTCTCTACCCATTGAGGCCGATTTTTCCATTGAGGTCGATCAGGAAGACGCCCATTCTCAAGCGGTTGCGGCGCCCGCACCCGCCTCGTCCGTTGATTCGCCTTCGAGTCACGCTCAACCCACTGACCTGGTTCCCACCACTGCGCTGTCCCGCTATCTGGCTGAAGTGCGCCGGTATCCATTTTTGTCCAAAGCGGAAGAATTACAGCTCTTTCAGGACTATCACGTGCAGGGGAATCGAGACGCGGCCGTCAAGCTTATCTTAGCCAATCTGCGCGTGGCCGTCGCTATTGCTTCGGAATATGCTCATACCGGCGTCGATCAAATGGACCTGATTCAGGAAGGCAACGTCGGCCTGATGCAGGCCATTAGAAAATTCGACGCGTCCCGGAACGTCCGCTTCCACGCGTATGCCGCTTGGTGGGTCAGGGCGTATATCCTCCGCTATCTCTTGCAGTCCCACCGCCTCGTGAAGATCGCCACGACGCAAGAACAACGAAAACTTTTTTATAACTTGAAAAAGGAAAAAGCCAAACTTGAACGTCTCGGGTTCGTCCCCGACGCCAAACTCCTTGCCGATCGTCTTCAGGTCAGGGAACGGGACGTGGTGGAAATGGATCAGCGTTTGAGTGGCTGGGAATTATCCCTTGATCAACCCGTTGGAGGTGACCAGGGAGACGGCACGTTTCTTGATTTGCTTCCCAGCCAAGTGCCCCGAATTGATGAGTCTCTTGCCCAGGATGAACTGCGTCGGCTCTTTCGAAAGAAACTCGGGGAATTTGCCAAGACCCTGAATGAACGGGATGAGGATATCCTTCGCAACCGGCTGCTTTCTGAAACACCACTGACGCTTGAAGAACTGGGCCGTAAGTATTCCGTTTCAAAAGAACGATCCCGACAACTGGAAACTCGCATTATCAACGGGTTGCGAGACTTTATGAAAGCCGAAATCAAGGATTTCGATGCATTACGGAGTTAAGTTCGACGGTCGTTCCCCCACCCACGCACGCCAACCTTGCGGATTTTTACATTTTTTAGTCGTCGGGCCTTGACTTCAGGTAAAGAAGCATTACCTGTTCATCCAACCAGGGATGCTTCTATCTCTCAAATTGCCAACGACCTCACTATCACTTCACGAAGAGACCGGATACCATTAACCAAAGGAGGAAGCTGTCACATGGCCACGCAAACAAAGGAAAAAGAAGAAACCAAAGGAACGTCCGCCAAAGGGTTTTTACCCTTGGGCGATCGGATTTTCGTGACCTATACGGAGGAACTTGAACGCACGGCCGGCGGCATTTACGTGCCTGATTCTGCACGAGAAAAACCGCAACGTGGGACGGTTGAAGGCGTCGGAAAAGACGTGAAGACCTTGAAAATAGGAAATCAAGTGCTGTTTGACAAGTATTCCGGCACGAAAATTAAAATCGAAAATGAAGATTGTCTGATTCTGAAAGAAGAAGATATTCTGGGAGTCTTCGTTGATTCGTGACCGTCCCTGCCAATCAAGCCGACCGAAATTTCAAGTCATACTTAACGTTGATGGAGGAACATTATGCCGAAGCAGCTATTGTATAGTGAGCAAGCCCGAAGTGCGATTCTTCAAGGGGTCAACCAATTGGCCAATGCCGTCAAGGCCACGTTGGGCCCCAAAGGCCGCAATGCCATTTTAGACAAGAAATTCGGTGCCCCCACGATCACCAAAGACGGGGTGACCGTGGCCAAAGAAATCGAACTGAAGGATCCGTATCAAAACATGGGCGCGCAATTGGTCCGTGAAGTGGCCAGCAAAACCAGTGACGTTGCCGGTGACGGCACCACCACCGCAACGGTGTTGGCCCAAGCCATCTTTCGCGAAGGCGTGAAACACCTCAGCGCCGGGGCTAATCCGATGGAATTAAAACGCGGAATTGACAAGGCCGTTGAGTCGGCCACGGAAGAGTTGAAAAAGCTGAGTAAACCCTGTCAATCCAAAAAGGAAATCGGTCAAATCGGCTCAATTTCCGCTAACAACGACGCGACGATTGGTGAGTTGATTGCCGAAGCCATGGATAAAGTCGGCAAAGACGGCGTCATTACGGTTGAAGAAGCTAAATCCATGAGCACGTCTCTGGACGTAGTCGAAGGGATGCAATTTGATCGCGGATACATTTCTCCCTATTTCGTCACGAACGCAGAACGGATGGAATCTTCCCTTGAAGATCCGTTTCTCCTGATCCATGAAAAGAAAATCAGCGCCATGAAAGACCTGCTCCCTCTCCTTGAGCAAGTGGCCAAGATGGGCAAGCCGTTAGTCATGATCGCCGAAGACGTGGAAGGGGAAGCGTTGGCGACGTTGGTCGTGAATAAACTCCGCGGCACGTTGAACATCGCAGCGGTGAAAGCTCCAGGGTTCGGAGACCGTCGAAAGGCCATGTTGGAAGATATCGCCATTCTCACCGGCGGCCAAGTCATTTCTGAAGAGGTCGGCTTGAAACTGGAAAACGTGAAACTCACCGATCTTGGACGCGCCAAACGGGTCACCATTGACAAAGACAACACCACGATCGTGGAAGGCGCCGGTGATACCAAAAAGATTGAAGGCCGCGTCAAACAAATTAAAGCGCAAATTGAGGAAACCACGTCGGATTATGACCGTGAAAAGCTGCAAGAACGTCTGGCGAAAATCGTGGGTGGCGTGGCGGTGATCAACGTCGGGGCGGCAACCGAAACCGAAATGAAGGAAAAGAAAGCCCGCGTGGAAGACGCCCTGCACGCGACGAAAGCCGCGGTTGAGGAAGGGATTGTGCCGGGCGGCGGCGTCGCCCTTCTCCGCACGGTGCCGGTCCTGGAAAAGATGACGTTAGACGGCGACCAACAATTCGGCGTGAACATCGTTCGACGGGCCACCGAGGAGCCGATCCGGTTGATTGCGGAAAACGCCGGCGTTGAAGGATCGATCGTCGTGGATAAAGTACGCAACGCCAAAGCAACGGACGGATACAATGCCGCTACTGACAAATACGTCGATATGGTGGACGCCGGCGTCATTGACCCGACCAAAGTCACGCGTTGCGCTCTCCAAAACGCCGCGAGCGTCGCAGGGTTGATGCTGACGACCGAGGTCACCGTCACGGACTTGCCGGAAGAAAAGAAGGAACCGATGGGCGGCGGACATGGGCACGATCACATGGGGGGAATGGGCGGAATGATGTAATCACCTCCCTTTGCCCGGCAGTCGCGTCGATTTGAAGGCCCGAGAACGCGTTCTCGGGCCTTCGTGTTTTTGAACCCTTTGATTCGCGCCGTTCAGATAGAAGTTCAGAAACACTAGCCCCGTTGAAAATTCTGTGCTAGAGTGACGGGCACGTCATTCGTCTTGGTTGATTGATCATCGAAAGGAACGTAGCGTGAAACCACAAGCCATTCTCGTATCCATGATACTCATTGCCGGTACACCGTTCTTCATGGGTCGCGATGAGGTCTCCGCGCAACCTCGTACTGAATCCATTTGCAATTTGGGCATGGTCAAAGGAGAGGAAGGCCGCGCGTGTGACGTGCCGATCCCTTCAGGGTGCCAAGTCGCCAATTTTCCGGGATTTGATACCCCATGGGTTGACGTCTCCAAAGGTGGAAAGACGACTTGTGAAATCGATCAGGACCAAACCGATTGGAAAACCAGAATTGTCGGGTCCTGCGGTCCTTGTGGAACCGATAATTGTTCCGCCCGGTTCAGTGTGATGTTTACGTGTGGCGAGAGTGAGACGTTCACGGAACAGCCAAGAAAAGTCTACAAAGATGAGGAACGTTGATTCAGCACGTTCTTCACGCATCGCCCCCCTCCTTTGATTTGTGTCGTCCGCCGAAACGTTCATTAAACAAGCCGCACGAGAACGTGGCTTTCACGCGGTTGGCATTGCCCGCGTCCCTCCTGCGTCACACCGTGAGCGCCCCGCCGGTTCCTGCGCTGACCTGCTTGATCGGTTACGGCATTGGTTGGCCCAAGGGTACCACGGCACGATGGCGTGGATGGGCCGTTGTCCCGAACGACGCGCGGACCCCTCAGCCGTCTTGCCCGATTGTCGCTCGATTATTTCTCTCGGTATGAATTACTGGACCGCGGTTTCGGCCGATGAGCGGCGGGGAAACGGGCGGATTGCCCGGTACGCCTGGGGCAGCGATTATCACCGGGTGTTTCAAAAAAAGCTGAAGCAACTGGAACGGGTGCTGAAAGACTTTGCCCCGGACTGCCGGACGCGCCGGTACGTGGACACCGGCCCCGTGATGGAAAAATTCTGGGGGCAGCAGGCTGGGTTAGGTTGGATCGGCAAGCATTCGAATCTCGTGTCCCCGACGTTCGGATCGTGGCTGCTTCTGGGAGAGATTTTAACGACGTTGGAACTGGAGGCCGATGAACCGGGGACCGACCTGTGTGGAACCTGTACCTTGTGTCTGCAAGCGTGTCCTACCGGTGCCATCGTCGAACCGTACGTCGTCGATGCCACGCAATGTCTCTCGTATCTGACTATCGAATATCGTGAAGACCGTGAGAGCATTCCGCAAGAGATACGAAGCCGAATGGGGAATCACGTCTTTGGCTGCGATGAGTGTTTGGACGTGTGTCCGTATAACGCGTTTGCGCCCACGACGGATGAACCGGCGTTTTCACCGACCGGCGTCACACAAAGCCCGAATTTGCATCACCTCGCTCAACTGACCGAAAAAGAATTTTTACGATCTTTTCAAGGTTCTCCGATTCGGCGGGCAAAGTTTTCAGGATTTCAACGAAACGTCGCCATTGCGTTGACGAACGCCGACGCCTCATCGCCGTGCTACTTCAAGTCCACGACCGTCACGCCGTCACTGCCTTCCGCTCGGGATCCCGGTCGAAACGAGGCGACGTAAGGAGATTGAGCGAGATAGCGCCGGATTGCCGTCCTCAATTTTCCCGTTCCATGCCCATGAATAATGCGGATGGGCCCGACGTCGTGCAACGCGGCGTGATCCAATCTGGCCGCCAACCGTTCGAGTGCTCCGTCCGTGAGGTGCCCCCGCAGATCAATGCGAGTCAAATCGCGTTCGGTTTCCGACGACGTCAATTGCCCCGTTGCTTCAACCGGCCGGCTTGTCGTGGATGCCGTGGTTGGCTGCGGGTTCACGGGGAAACCTTGTGTCCCCTCCCCTTTTGTTCGTCCAATGAGCAGCGCACTCTGAACCGATAGTTCCGCGGAGCCGACTTGCACGCGCACCCGTTTCTTACCTTGCGGCATTTCAAGCAACCGTCCAAGAGTTTCCAGATTGACGATTTCGACGACGTCGCCTTCTTTGAGTGACTCGAAGGGAACAGTCTCCCTCCGTCTTTCAGTTTGCTGCACGACTGATGCTTCAATGTTCTGCAAACGACGCTGCGCCTCTTGCGCCGTCTTCCATCTGCGTTCCCGCCGTAATGACTCGACGACCTCCAGCACGTCGGAACGTGCCGCACGGAGACATTCACGAAATCGTTTTTTCACGTGTTTGAATTCTTCGCGTTCGACGGCGCGCAGGCGTTCAAGAATTTCGCGGGCTTGCTTTGAGTCTTGATCGGCGATCTCGCGCTGCTTCCGGGCTTGTTGGAGTTCTTCGTGTATCATCCGCTGCGTGCGTTGAAGGTCGGCAAAGAGACGGTCGAGGTGACGATCGTCGTGAGCCATCAAGCTCAGGGCACAATCCAGAATTGACGGATCCATTCCGAGCCGAGCGGCAACGTCAAACGCAGAGGATCCACCCGGAAGCCCGGAAATGAGTCGATAGGTCGGCGTGAACGTGTTGGCGTCGCACTCAAGGCTTGCATTGAGAAAACCCGGGGTGGACAGCGCCAGAACTTTCAGGGAATGATAGTGAGTGGTGACGACGATTTTGACGTTGAGTTCCATGCATCGGCGGAGGAGTGCTTCGGCAAGCGCAGCCCCTTCGGCCGGATCGGTTGAACCCATGACTTCGTCCAAGAGCACGAATACACGCGGGGCGGCACTGATCGGGCGAGATTGAACGCGCTGAAGCAGACCGACGATTCTGATGACGTGGGCGGAAAAACTTGATAGATCGTTGGTCAGGTCCTGCACGTCGCCAACGTCTGCAAACGTTTCCCTGAAAAATGCCACGTCCGACCCCTCTCCGCAGGGAGGAAGGAGACCGCCTCGCACCATGAAACTAAAGAGCCCCAATAATTTCATCGTCACGGTTTTTCCGCCGGTATTGGGACCGGAGATGACCAGGACGTTGTACTCCGTTTCAAACGTGACGTCGTTAGGGACCACCTCTTTTTTCGTCGTCAGGAGCAACGGATGGCGCGCCTTCCGGAGACGAATGTGCCCACGTTCATTGAGTTGAACGGACGTGCCCTTCATGAACACGCTCAGGCGAGCCTTGGCGCCGATGCAGTCCAAGGTCGTCAAGGTCCGCAGCGTTCTTTTCAGGTCTTGAAGGTGGTTCGAGACGTGACGCGTGAGATCTCGAAGAATTCCGTTGATTTCACGGGATACCTGACTCTCGGCGACTTTGATCCGATTATTCAAATCAATCAGTTCCCGCGGTTCCATGAACACCGTCGCCCCGCTGGCCGATACGTGATGAACGATCCCTTGGAGGTCGTGCCGACGTTCTGCCTTAATCGGCAGGACGTATCGGTTTTCGTGCTGCGTGAAGTACGGTTCTTGCAGCAACTCTCGATGCCGCGATGATGCCACCATGCTTTCCAACCGGTGCCGCATACGTTGTTTCAGATTTTGAGCCGTTTGAACGGCCTCATAGAGAGCCGGCGAGGCTCGTTCAAGAACGTCTCCTTCTGCACTGACGCATTGATCGATGGCCCGTTGGAGATCGGAGAGATCGGGCACGGACGCGTACACTGAACACAGTGTCCGCGCGATCCGTTGATTTGCCGCGAGGCACCGCCGAACGGCACCGGACGCCTTGACCAGGACCGACAGGTCTCGAAACTCTTTCAGGTCCAACGATCCTCCCTTTTCCACCTTCAAGAAGGCATGGGAGGGGTCGTTAAATTGCAAGGCGGGAAAGGGCGTTGGCGTATTGAGCAGTTCAACCATTTCCGTCGTTTCCTGCATTCGAAGCCGAGCCGACTCAACGGTTTCCTCCAAAGACAGCGTCCGGCACGCATTCGCTCCCAATGAAGAATGAGCGTAGAAGGCCAACGCCTCCAACACGCGTGGCCATTCAAGAGCTTGTTGGGTACGGGAAACGGCAGAAGGAGAGGGATCAGGCATGAATCAGTGTTTCAGAAAGAGCCCTTCGCGCGATCGCGAGATGAATCTTTTCTCGTTTCCGGGTGATCAGGTCGTCCACGCGGTGGGACGGGCGGTTTGATGGTCACTCCTTCTCCGATTGGGTTTTGCAGGGACACCAGCTTCGATAGAGCGAGCGGCAGACGGCCATCACGCGATATCTCCGATACCTCCAACGTGACGCGATCCGTCCTGCCCAGGTGTTGTACATAACGGGCGAACGCGACCAATCTTCTTCGCTGACGAGGGAACCATGCACGTCTAATTCATCACGCTTGGGCAAGGTGTTCACCCGCAGCCATGCATTCCGCATGACTTCCCGTTCCACTTGATAGAGCAGATAGTTGTCCGTGAGGTCACCACCCTTCGCCACCAGTGCCGCAAGCCTTGGAAAATCAACGTAGCGAATCAGCCGGTAGTGTTCCGCCAAGGGCCGCCAGAAGTTCGGGTCGCGTTCATCAGACGCGATGAACAGGACCGACCCTTTGGCCAGCCCCCGCTCCGTGAGATATTGCTTGATGTAAGCCGGCTCCGTTAACCGTCTAGGGTATTCCCGGTATAACGTGAGCCTGTCACCGCGTCTGACGTGTACCGCGGCGAACCGACCGCCGTCACGCGTCGCGACGTGCCGAACGACGTGCCGCGCCAGCTCGATCACCGAAGCCGAAGCACGCAGCGCGATCGTGATCGCCGGCCAGTCGTCAGTCGGGATTTCTTTCTTAAACGTGGTCCGTTCGACGTGCCGAACGACCAGCCCGTAGTGCCGTGCCCCGGACGGCATGCGCTCTCCAGGACGCAGACTCAGGGTCCGAACGTCGGCATCCGGCCGTTCATCTGCGATGGGCAATGGACGTTCCTGCCCCGTGGCGTCCACCAGTCTGCTCCCGCCGAAGTCGAAGTACGCCTCCCATTTCCAATCGCGTCGGACGCCGAAGTTGTGCTTCGGACAGAGGTGGAGCGGCGGCAGCACCGCGAGCCGGCCCGTCGCGTGTGCCTCGTGTAGCAGGCAGCGGAGGTTTGCGACCTGATGACGCATGCCGGTTACAACAGGGGCGGACGTTTTGTATTGCAGATAGCGGGGTGCGTCGCGTGCCATTGAGTCAAGGTGCCGTTACTCAATCTGCTCTGGTCGAAATTTCTCTCGCGCGTGGTGAGAATCCCGGACGACGGCTGACTCACGCCATCCTTGCAAGGATCGAAGGGCCACGTGGCTACCATATCGCAGCAGGTACTTCGTTGCAATATTCGCTCACGCGCGACGTGGGTTGGGATCCGACGGGACGCGGCCGCGGCCGTCGTGCCGGACGTTTGTCCCTTGTTCTCTCGAACCCGGTTTCCTTACAATGCGTGCAGGTTCAGACCCATGACCCAGGATGAAGCCCGCTCGTATCTCAATTATCTCCTCACGTTAAGTCTTCGCCGCGAAGAAGCGTTCGGCCCGTTGGCCATGACGTTTCTCCGTGAACGGGACTTGAGCGCCCTGGGGCTTTCTCCGGAAGAACAATTCAATCTGCTTTTTGCCACGACCCAAGCGTTTGCCGAGGAACCTAAACGGTATGCAATCAAATTGGAATTGCTGCAAAAGGCTCGGCAGCTCTTACCGGATACGCGATATTTCGATCCTGATCTGGCTCGGCAATTGGATCACGACATTCAAAAAGCCAGTGCCGAGCTGCACATCTATACCGAGGCCATGAAATCGTCTCGTCATTCCGGCCTCGATCGCCACACGTTAATCGTCGAGACGGATCTTCCTGAATATTTTTTAGATCTGGCGCAAAAACGCGCAAGTGCCTACTATCAGAACAAATACCGATTGACAAAGGAAGCCAAAACGGCTCAGCATTTTGGTGGGACGCCCAAGCGATTTGAACCCGACAATCAGACCTTGCATAAAGAATTCCCCGGTGCGTGTGCCCCGTTCATGGCCGTTCGGACCAATGCCTTTCATCTGATGCTGCCGTTCGACTTGAAAATCAGCCGGCGGCCAGATGATCCGCTGGAGGCCGGCGTCCGCATTTTTTACGCCACAATGGGGTACTCGTACCCGCTTCGGTATGAAATGGGAAAATTGTGCAGTTACCATGACGGTCAGGTGTATGACGTTGCCCTTGATGACCCTCATTTATTGTTTGTCTCCGTCTCCGGCGTGAAAGATTCCGAGTTTTCCACCCGTTCCGTGCCGCCTTCGCCCGACGTTCCACCGGAATACGCCTACCCCCACGCCGTGCTGGAGCATACGGGCAGCCTGGGGCCGTTCATTCAGGTGAGTTGTAATTTTAAGATATGGTTTGACGCCACCAAGGTCTCCATTCTGATACAAGGCGCGCCGGACCTCTATGAATATGGCCTCCAAGGCGGTGCCGGCCTGATGACCCGTTCCTATGCCTCGGACAAAGTCCGGACCTACGCCGAAGCCCAATCCCAACCGTGGCAGGAAGGGTTAAGTTTTAACTTTGTCAACTTACACCTGACCCTGAGTCCAGGCACGGAGACGGGCTTGATTCCCCATAGCACGCCAATTTTTACGGTTTTTCCAGTTTTGAGCAAGCCAAGCTACAAATTTCAACAATTTCATTAATAAAATTTTATAACTTGATGATAAATAATGATTTTTACAATACTCGAACAAGTAGAGACGTGACAGGATCACCGGCATGGATGGGTACACGTGACCAATCAAGGATGGATAGCAGTTGAAAGCAAGAAAGTGCTGTGCTACGCTCATACAACCGATGGATGACGACGGTCCCAGACGATGTTTTCCCCGCCGGCTTAAGGGTCTCCAACCACACTCCGAGCTGTTCTTCTACGATTGTTTCGCTCAATGGCCGCATCAGACCAAAAGGCGTGAGACTTCTAACTGCCCACCCCCGTTTCGGATGGCCCATCTCTGATCGACTTTTATGGAATATCTTGCCATCTTGATTTGTTTATTGCTCTCCGGTCTATTCTCAGGAGCCGAAATTGCGTTTTTCTCCATCACGGAGAGCCGCCTGCAAACCATGGCCGAGGAAGGGCAGCGAACGGCCAAGCTGGCACTGTTTCTCCGACAAAACCCCCAGCGACTGCTCTCGACCATTTTAATCGGGAACAACGTCGTCAATCTAGCGGCAGCATCCTTGGTTTCGGTCGTTGCCTTTCAACGTTTCGGCTCTCAGGGAGTCGCGGTGGCCATGGGAGTGTTGACGATTGTCGTCATGCTGTTCGGAGAAATCGTTCCCAAAACCTTCTGCGTCAAACACGCGACTTCCGTGGTGCAACTGCTGGCTCATCCCGTCTATTGGGTAGAGAAACTCTTTTCTCCGGCTCTCTATTTGTTGGAACCCTTGATTCTGAAGTTGACCGGCGGACGAGGACTCACCGTTCCGTTCGTGACGAAAGAAGAACTCAAGGTCATGCTGGAAGCCGGAGACAAGGCCGGCGTACTCGAGACGCACGAGGTCAAGATGATTAAAAACGTGTTTGAATTCACCGACCTCACGGCCAAAGACGTGATGACGCCGCGGATTTACATGTTCGGGATGAATGCCCGTCTCACCTTGGAGAAAGCAAAGGAAGGATTACTGGAGTCCAAATATTCACGGATTCCCGTCTATGAAGGTGATGTCGATAATATCACGGGGATTCTCTATCGCACCCACGCCCTGCGAGAATTGGCTCGCGGACATCACAAAAAAACCCTTAAAGAACTGGCTCGCCCGCCGTTGTTCATTCCATGGACCAAACCGGCGGATGATTTGTTGAGACAATTCCAGCAAGAGAAGCGACACATTGCCGTCGTCGTCAATGAGTTCGGCGGGGTCATGGGATTGGTCGCCACGGAAGATCTCCTTGAAGAAGTCGTTGGTGAGATTTTAGACGAAACTGATGTTACCGAAGAACTCATCAAACGGATTGGGAAAGATAAAATCCTGGCGAGAGGACGAACGGAAGTTCGAAAAATCAATGAGGCCTTAGACGTCGACCTTGATGAAGAAGAACAAAATACGATCAGCGGCCTCATTCAACAGCGATTGGGGTACATTCCCTCCGTCGGCGAAAAACTGCACGCGGACGGCTGTCTGTTGATCGTCAACGACGCCGATAAAAAATCCATCAAAAGCGTTCAAATCCACAAGGTCGAAGAACCGTCGGCTGAAGTTTCTCAGACGGAACCCACGCCTTCTCCCGCCGTCTCTTCCGAATAAAAACCCATTGGTGAGCACCTGGGCTTCACGTCGCCTCATGGTTCCCACTGCACGTCATGCACGCGGCTTCATTGAAGATTGCAACGCTCAGGCACGTGGCATCGTCCAATTTAGACCCCGGGTCCTTTCCGAGACGCGATGTTTCGAGGTTCGGCTCGTCAACGTTTGTCGCGTTCACGTTGTACGGCTGCCAACCAGTCGCCCTCTGCAAGGATGACGGGTTTGTCGGTCTCCACCCTTAAGATGAGGGCCTTCTCAATCTTGCGTCCGTACGATCCTTGATACCAGTTCTCACTGCTTTCGTTACCGATAGTCAGATAATCCGTACCGTGCGTCACATCGTTCTGCGCGACCGCTCCCAGTTCCGTTACGGCTTCCTGGCATTCCGCACGGGTTCCCGAAGCGAACTTTCCAGTGAACGCAAACGAAGCGCCCGCGAATCTGATTTCAGGAACGGGGTCGTCAAACGGACTTCCTTCCCTGAGGACCTCGACGATCAGGTCTCGTAGACGCTCACGTCGCTTGCTCGCAAGTCCCTGGGCCTGCTTCGGCCGCCAATCATCGGGGATGACGACGGCGCGCAACGCCTCAAGATCAAACGGCATCAGGTCAGCGTCGTCCTGAGATTCATCGTCCGCGTGGTAGACGTACTTTTCCCAAAGTTCCTTATTTTCCTCTTCACGGAACAGACGAATGATCACGCCGGATGCTCCGCCCTTGTTGGGTGGCAAATCGGCGTGAAAGAACTTCAAGACCTTGATCTGCCGGTTCGTGGGCGGGTCGTAGAACCACTCTGGTTTGTCGAGTTTCTTATCAACCTTGAGTTGAGAGATTCGCACTGCGGTTTTCCCCGACGAATCGCCTTTGCGTGTCCTTTCTCTGGGTTCGCAACTTTGCGGATCGATCCCCAGTTTGTCCAGGCGGTCAAGCGTTCTTTGGCCGATTTCGGACGCAAACCAATCCAGCACGCTCCGGGCCGCCGACGGTCCGATTTCGGTGGTGTAATTGGGCGGACGAAGTTGTGTTGTATCTTCGGAGACTTGGGCAAACCCGCGTTCTTTCAAGGCGTTCAGCCGTTCGCGTATCTCTGAAACGAGTTTTGCGTGCTGCCGTTCCCGCTCGATTTTCTCCTCAGCGGACTTCGTCGGATTGTTTGTTGAGCGCGGATTGATGCGCCGTGCTTCTTCGTGCTGTTCTTCCAGCCGGACGACGTTGCGGAGCAGGAGAGAATGGGCGACATCGCGGAGGTTTTTGTGAAACGTGGCCAGAGTTTTGGCAGTCGTTTGCCCCATTTCGGGAATGGCTAAGGCAAAGAGCCAACGGTCGAGCCTCAGGCCGCGCGCGCGTTCGAGCGATTGGACGAGTTTCGTGGCGTTTTTTTCGCCGAACGTTCGTGGTTCGTCATCGGTGCCAAGGTTGAGCGCGCCAAGTTGCTCAACGGTAAGATCAAACAAATCGATCGGTTCTTTCACCAAACCGCGTTCAATGAGTTTATCGGAAACAACGTTGCCGAGGCATTCGATATCGAGTGCGGTTCTGACGCCGAAATGATCAAGCCGTTGCGCCGCCTGCGCCGGGCATTGCGGATTGACGCAACGCCAAGCGACAAGCTCGTTGTCCTTACAAATCTTTTCTCTACATGCCGGACATTGGTTGCCGGTCGCTGCGCGCACGTCGAACGGTTCGGCGCGTGTGGGACGTTTTTTGACGTCGATTGCCACGACCGCGGGAATAATGTCGCCGGCTTTTTCGACGCGGACGGTGTCGCCGATTCGGATATCTTTGCGTCTGATTTCTTCTTCGTTGTGGAGGGTAGCCCTGCTGACGGTGGTGCCGCCGACGAAGACGGGTTCCAACTCGGCAACGGGGGTGAGGACGCCGGTACGGCCGATCTGGATGGTGATGGCTTTCAGCGTAGTTTCGGCTTGTTCGGCGGCGTATTTGTAGGCCATGGCCCAACGCGGGGCTTTGTCCGTGGCGCCGATTTTTTCCCGGAGAGCAATGGGGTTAAGTTTGATGACGGCGCCGTCGGTTTCATACGCGAAGGTTTTGGCGATGGACTCCAGTTCGCTGATACGAGACAGCAACTCATCGGCGGTCCGGCAGCGCCAGACTTTTTCGGGAGTTTTGAAGCCTGCCTCTCGCAGGTACTCCAGTGTTTCGATCTGCGTTTGAGGCGTGTTGCCGTTTTCCTGATCCAAGGTGGCAACGGCGTAGATGACGGCATCCAGCGGGCGTTCTGCGACCAGTTTCGGATTCAATTGCTTCAGGGAACCGGCCGCCGAATTGCGCGGATTGACGAAGGTGGGTTCGCCAGTTGCCTCGCGTTCGGCATTGAGTTTGGCGAAACCTTCTTTGGACATGAAGACTTCGCCGCGGACTTCGAGAATTTTGGGAATGGGATTCAGGTTTGAGGACACGTGCAACGGGAGGCTGCGGATGGTGCGGAGATTCGCCGTGACGTCGTCGCCCCGTTCACCGTCCCCTCTAGTGGCTCCCAAGACAATTTTGCCTTCTTCATAACGAAGGCTGACGGCGACGCCGTCAATCTTGGGTTCGACCGTCCAGTCGAGTTCTGCTTCGGGCAGGAGTTTATGGATCCGCCAGACAAAATTTCGTACTTCAGCTTGGGAGTAGGTGTTGTCAAGGCTCATCATGCGAACCGAATGCCGGACGGAGACGAATTCGCTCAAGGGGCTACCGCCGACTCGCTGAGTGGGGGATTCCGGGGTCATGAACTGAGGAAAGGCCGTTTCGAATTCGACGAGTTCCTGATAAAGCCGGTCGTATTCCCGGTCCGAAATGGTGGGGTGCGCCAGAACGTAATAGGCGTGGTCGTGCCGTCGGATTTGTTCGGCAAGTTGCCAGTGTTTTCTTTTAGCGTCTTGGATATTCATGCTTTGGCAAGCAACCGCGCAGCGGAACGCGGTACGGTTATCGAAAGGGTCGCCCGCTCCTCACGTGCGCACGTCATTGTTTTTGCATCTTGCGAGCCTGAACGTGAAAAGAAACAAGTGGGAACTCAAACGGCGACATCTTGGCGCGCGAACAGCCGGCATCCAGACCGGAAATGAGGAAATCGTTGCCTCACGTCGTCGAACGTCTACCCCTGAATAAATTGGCCGGCAAAACTTCGGATTTGACGATCATTCAGCACGGCGAATCGCCGTAAGCGAGCCACGGTTTGTCCGGAAAACCGCGACAGAGGAATGGGAATAAACTTGCGACCAAACCTTCCGGCAATGTGTTTCCAGTCTGCCAACGGCGGGACGGGGCTGACAAGCGTGACGTGCCGTTCCAAGGAATGGAAGGCTGCCGCCGCAAGCAGTCGACGTTCCAGGGTTTGGGCAAAATCCAGTCGCGCGTCTTTCCAAATATCCGGAATGGGTCTTGGTGGAAAGAGAAACAGCATTCCGCCGTACTGCGACCGTCCAATGCCTGGACCCAGCATGTTTTCTAAAAAAGGGGTGGCATAAAAACACAACGTCGATTCTTGCGCATGCTCCGCGTACCACGTGGCTTGCCAGGAGAATTTAGTTGGATCCGCAGGGACCTCGAATAAGAAAACCACGATTTCGACGTTGCCGCGGGCCGGTGGAACGTTCTTGACGTAAATGTCGGTCACCTTGCGGCCTTGGCTGGGATTCCAGCGTCGTAAGGTTTCTCGCATATCAATGCCGTCCCGGACCGACGTGGTAAATTTATCCACGTGCGCCAGATCCGATCCCAGCAGTGCCTTGCTTTGTTCACGCACGTGGGCAGTAAACGCCTCAATCCGATTATCCTCCGGTGGCCAGGAACATTGGCCAAAAGGATTCCAGCGGTAGGCCCACTGACGACGTCGGCGGTGTTCCGGGCGTGGGTTGAGAGACAGCGTTCTCCAGGAGACCGGCGTACAACTCAAGCGATTTTTTCCCTTGGTGACTCGTCCGTCCGATGATTTCAGGAGGCCTCGGCCGACTGAACAGGACGACAACGACGCCCGTAATGATTCATCCGGACGGTAGGCGTAATCTTTGGCGGTTTCGAGCAAGGTTACCGCAAAATCATCGCCGGCAAACTGTTTGGCTGCGAGGGCGAGGGTAAACAGATCCGGCGTGAGTCGACGTTCGAGTAACGCCAGATTCCGCACGTACTGGAGATACATCTGAAGCAACTGAGGCGTTATCCAATTACATTCTTGCCGGACGTGGGTCGGTCGCGTGGCAAGCCAACGGCTTCTCGATTCAAGAAGCAGTTCCTTGATGCCATCGATTGACAAATGGGCGTCAGAACGGGCCGTGGCTCGTCGACGTTCGAACAGGCCCGTGAGATAGGGCAATTCACACAGGATAAAGTACAAGGTGTTCGGTTCAACAAGGGACAGGGCGGGGCGTTCGGTCAGCCGCTCAGCAGGCTCATAGGGCCAGGAACGCCGGTACGCGTCCCGAAGCCAGGGCCAGTCTTCAATGGAACACAAACACAGAATCGATTGATAATCCAATTCGAGTTCGTGGAGTTTGAAGGCCATCCATGTAATCCGTTTCCAGCGTTGGCTGCGCGGTTTCGGATAAGGAAGAAACGGCAAGGAGGCACCTGAAAAGGAAGCAAGGGAGACGTGTTTGAGCGCGTAAGGATCGGCGGCCGGATATTCCGTGGGCTCATACACGGCGGTCTCCCGATCAAGATAGGCCCGATCAATCCCCTCCTCCATGGCCATACGGATCGCGGCAATCACGGGTTGACAGGGATCGATGGAAATATAGCTCCGTTGAGGACCGTGCTCCCCGTCCGGTTCCGGCATGAGGACAAGGCTGATGACCGGCAGGAGATTGACTCCTTCCTCTACTGGACGTGTTACGGAGACCGGTAAGGGAAGACCGACGCAATCAAATCGTTGGCTCAACCACAGGTCGCGGATGGTCTGGGATACATCGGCGCTGCCGTGGCGAATGGGAACCAATCGGACACGAGAAGAAAGTTGAAAAACCGCCTCCGTCGAGAGGTCACTCATGAAGGATTAGTGGTCGGGGTGAAGTGGATCGTTCGGGTCAAAAAAGAAATCCCCCAGCCCTTTGGGCAAGGCGTGCTCGCCGACGGCGCGTTTTCGTTGCTGCGCCAGCGCATTCAGGTCTTGGGCTTCTTCACCGAGTACGCCGTGGATCGCCTCGCGCCACACGTCATCGCGGGATAAGGGATGTGAAGGGTCCTGCGCTAAACGTTTGAGAGCATATTGCACCAGATGAATGCCGTCTCTGACTGAAAATCCGAGATCGAGACGATGCGCCTTTTGCAAAAAATCAACGGTCAAGGCCAAGATTTCTTGTGGAGCAAACGGCAGATGATAGTGGAGAATGGCCAACTCATGATCGCGTGAAGGAAACTCAAGCTTCAGACTGGGTTGCAAGCGCGAAAGAATGTAATCCGGCACTTCGTAGGTGGAGGCGTCCTCATTCATGGTCACGCAGCACCGAAACGCCGGATGGGCTTTCACCTGGATGCCGGCAATCACGGATTCCACAGATCGGCGATGGTCAAGCAACGGCGCCAGGGACGCCCAGCTTTTTTCATTCATGCGATTGCCTTCGTCCAACAAGCACACCCCGCCGGTCACCATCGCCGTCACCAGCGGAGACGCCTGGTACGTGATGGTGTTCCCTTCGGCAATCACAGGGGTAATCAACAAATCCTCTGGCCTGGTGTCTGCCGTACATTGATAGACGTATAAGTCCTGTTTGCGCTCACGCGAGGCCGACATCGCCAAGGTTGTTTTCCCGATGCCGGGCTGTCCGATGACGCGGGGGCACAACGGCAGATCCTTGTCATCAATCACGAGCCAGCAGGCAAGCAGTTGTTGAAGAATTTCACGATCGCCGATCCATTCCCGTTGTGAGGCGTCGGCCTGAGCCAGCCGTACAGAAATTCCCTCTATTGTTCGACGCTGTTCAGGATTGTGCGACATCGTGTTTGAATTTTTGACGTCCAGGTGCAACGTGTGATCCCAACCAGAACCTAGCATAGGCTTCCTGGAGGGTCAACGAACCCCACGTCGCGGGACGAACGGAACACGAAACGTCTTTAAGACCGGTTGCCCACAAAAATCCCTCGTGTTCGCATTTGACATTCCCGACCTCCTCATCTATTCTTACGGCCAAAGATTTCCGGTATCTGGAAATAATGAACTACGTCTCGAATCGACTGCCGACTACAAAACCATAAAGCCATCAAGGGAGCCCGGTCATGACCACACCTGAGCACGGATCGCAGCGTCACCATCGCCATCACGCATCAGCGACCAGACTGTCGGTCTATTGGGGAACGCTCTGTCTGCTGAGTAGCGTTGCCCTGTTATCCGGCTGCGTCAGTTTGGGAAAGTATGAAGCGGAAAAAGCGCGTGCTTTGAATTTTCAACGCTTATTGGCGCAAGAGGAGAAACGGGCCGATGAACTAAAAGCCCAGTTGGAAGAAGCAAAAGGCCAAGTCGAGACGTTGGAGACACAAAATCGCGACGCGACCGGTGAGCTTGAAGCCCTTCGCTCGAAAACACCAAGCCCGCAAGAAGACGCGGCCCCCGGTGACGTTCCCGCGCCGTCAAGTGACCTTGAGATGTCACAAGATGATGAGCCTTTATCCGAGGAGTCTCTTGCAGAATTCGGCTTGAGTGATCTTTCATTCGACGAAACAGATTTTGCCGACGTTGGCGGTGAAGCACCGGAAACCGGTGCCATCGGAGAACCGACGTATCACACCGTGGTTCAGGGAGAGACCTTATACCGCATTTCTCGTAAGTACGGAGTGACCGTTCGTCAATTGAAACTGTGGAATAAGCTTTCCAGCAATAACATTTTGATTGGCCAACGGCTCGTCGTCAGTCAGCCGTAATCGTTCTTCTCCTCCCGGCCGTTCCCCGTTTGAGAACTCATCCTTCTTTTCCGAGGATTTGCATCTCAGAGTTGCATCCCTTTCTTCTTCAGAAACACCGCAGAAGAAGACAAGCGTGGCACGTGGCGACGTAGCAGCACTCAACCAACAATATCCGGAAAAACCCGAACTGGCCGCCGAAAAGTCAAAGCCGTCAATTCGCTAGTCACGTCAAGTATTCGGAAAAGGACGGGGAGCACCTTGATCCGTCGATTGCTCAAAGTGCGATCCGTTCGCGTTGACGGTCCACGTCCAGAATTCTCCATTGTTGTTTGAGGAAACGTGTGCGTCAAGACGATTGCCGCGGTCCATGCGGACGGGTCGAGAGAGAGGGAAAAACGCAAGCCCCCAATGCGAGGCTTTATCGGTCGGACCATTTGAAACGTGAAGATTCGGCGTCAACGCCGCGCTGAACCAACCGGCTAACCCGTGTAACCACCCCCGACGTTTGGCATACAACGAAACCTTGGCGTTCACCTCCGTCCTGGTGGTGTCGGCAAATCGGATGTCTTCCACGCGGGCAGGGTCGCTCAGGAACGTCCCTTCATGCAGCTTCAAGGAATGAAAATTATTGATGGTCATGTCGCGCACGGGTGAGTAATCAAAGCCTTGGCACTTCTTCACCCAGAAATCAACCACGTGCTCGTAAAATTGTGGAAGTTCGACCGGAACCAGGAATAAATCCAGACGATGCGGAATGAGGGTGCCGCCTTTCTTCAAAAAACGATCCCGCGCATCGGTAAGCGAGCCGAGGATGCCTTCTTCAAAACCGAAGGTCCCCATCGTCTCGGTCACGATCACGTCCGCCTGCTCAGGCAACTGCACGTCGAACGACGGGGCATGATAAAACGTCACGCGGTCCTTGAAGCCGTTTTTCGCCGACACAAGTCTCGCAACGTCAATGACGGCTTCGCTTTCAATGGCATACACGTGACGCGCACCGGCGCGGCACGCCAAAAAAGAGAGAATGCCTGAACCGCACCCCACGTCGACAACCACGTCACCCGGCTTCACAACCTGAGAAATTGCCCGGCTATACGAACTGGTCCGTACCTCATCAATCAGCATCGTCAAGTGGTAGTTGATGAAGTCGGTATATTTCGTCCGCATTCTTCGCCTCCATTAAATAACAACGTGCATTGATCTGAGGCAGTCAGAAACAGCCATACTCAGTTACTCCGTTGTTGGCAATCCTCGTATTCTTCCAGATATTGTCCGAGATCATGGTAGACTAACGGGCAAAGCGACAGCAATCAATAACGCGGGTTTCACGGCACACGGTCCTTTCAGATTAGTGAAAATGGACAAGACGCAACGACGCTGGCGGCACTCTTTTCAGTCGTTCGGGCACCCGCGGGTTCTCACCATGTTGTTTCTCGGCTTCTCAGCTGGGATTCCCCTTCTGTTGATTTTTTCATCGCTGTCATTGTGGTTGCGTGAAGCGGGAGTCGAACGATCAGCCGTGACCTTTTTCAGTTGGGCGGCCTTAGGCTACTCATTCAAGTTTGTCTGGGCGCCACTCGTAGACAAATTACCCCTCCCCTTCCTGACGCATCGGTTGGGCCGACGACGAAGTTGGATGTTGCTGGCACAAGGTTCCACCATGACGGCGATTACAGGCATGGCTCTGATTGATCCTGCCGATGGACGGGCCAGCCTGACCATGATGGCGTTGGCCGCGGTGTTGCTTGGGTTTTCGTCTGCCACCCAGGATATCGTGATTGACGCCTACCGAATCGAATCCGCCGGCGTCTCACTTCAAGCCCTGATGTCGTCCACCTATATTGCGGGCTATCGGATCGGGATGCTGGTCGCAGGGGCGGGAGCCTTGTTTTTGGCCAGTACCTTTGGATCAGCCAACGGCGCCTATGACTATCAGGCGTGGCGGTGGGCCTATTTCATCATGGCCATGACCATGTTCGTGGGTGTGCTGACCACGCTCGTCATTTCCGAACCAACCACTCAGCACACGCGCACGTCTCCCCGCTCAACCGGGGATTATGCGGGGTTTCTGTTCACCTTTGTCGCTGCGGCCACCGGATTTATTCTGACCTTTTACTATTCAGCCGAATTGACGGCCGATATCAGCCGTAGCCTGACGAAGGTGGTTGGTGCCGAAACCGTCGCGGGATTTATGGTCGAAACGGCACGACTGGGTACGGGGATTGTCGCCGCGTGGCTGGTCGCCACGTTCGTGATTCGTGCCGGAATCGTGAGTCGAGAGATGATCCAGGAAACCTATCTCGCCCCGGTGAAAAATTTCTTTGAACGATACGGAACGAAATCTGCGCTGTTGCTTCTGACGTTGGTCGGGGTGTATCGAATTTCCGATATTGTCCTGGGCGTGATTGCCAACGTGTTCTATCAGGACGTGGGATTCACCAAGCCGGAAATTGCCGGCGTGGTGAAAACCTTCGGGCTGTTCATGACCATTGCCGGCGGGTTTGTGGGAGGCATCCTGTCCGTCCGATACGGCGTCATCCGCATCCTGTTTTTGGGAGCCCTGTTATCCGCCGCCACCAACCTGCTCTTTGTTGCGTTGGCCTCCATGGGGCACGATCTTGACATGCTCTACGTGGTGATTTCCTTCGATAATCTTTCGGCAGGATTGGCCGGGGCCGCCTTTGTCGCGTTTCTCTCCCGACTCACAAACGTCCAATTTACCGCCATGCAGTACTCCCTCTTCAGTTCGCTGATGACCTTGTTCCCCAAAATTCTTGGGGGCTATTCCGGCACCATCGTCGATAGCATGGGCTATTCACGTTTCTTCATCATAACCACCTTGCTCGGGCTACCCGTCCTCGCACTCATCCGGCACTTACACAATTTTTTAGAAACCGACGACCCGCGCTGAGCAAAATCGGCACAGGTCCTCATTGGAGTGGTTTCAATTAAAGGAGTCGAGTTACGGCTGCGCTAAAAGCACGGAGGTCTGCAAGTTGATTCTGAACAACGTCATAGACTCGTCATAATCAATTTTCCAATACACGTGAACCAACGGGTTTCGGAAACGAGCCATATGCTGAAGTCGTTCAGTTAAATCAGCAGGGAGAATTCCCGCTTGGTGAAGAGCATCAAAACACCTTGCATATTCACCCGGTACTTGATGCAGGTGTTTTGCCGAAACATGAAAACAGAGCGAGAACGCCGCCTCCATCGCGGTAAGCAAGCGATAGCAGGCAATATCAAGCATATCGCGGTTTGCCACAAACATCTCTCGAGGAACAGACCGAAATGCTTCCAAGCGACTGAGTGAATCCTCAATTTCGGCACAGTGGGACCTAACCAAGTCGGGGTTGAGAGTCATATGGAAAAGGCTTCCTTCGTGGCCTGACGAAGGATGGAGGCGATATCCAAATATTGCCACGGAACGTTCTCAAGAAGATTCGTGAGGAGCGCCTCATTACGAGAGAGCAGGAGACATCCACGAAAGACGTGGAACAGAAAGGAAACGGGTGCGGAGTTGAGAATACGTACGTCCACGGGCAACTCGACTGCGGAGGTCACACGATCGGTCAACGTGTCCGGGATCTCAGACCGTTGAGGCAATTGGGAATCATCCAGATACAGACTAACGTCAACATCATGAACCGACTCCGAGTCCAAGAATAACCCATAAACGTAAGCAAAGGCAATCTCTGGCACTTTGACTAATTCAGTAGTCAGAAGATCAAAAATGCGTTGCCGCGTACGTTATTGGTTGGTTTGTGATTTGGTATGTGTTTTATCAGTAAGGAGAGTCGTGGTTGTTAAAGGTGTTGAGTATGGTGTTTTAATTATTCACAAAGGATGGTAAGGGTTATGATAAATTCTTGGATTAGGAGATTGGAGAATTGGATTGAGAAAATGGACGGAAAGATTATGGAAGTTATGGTGAATAGAAGTATAATAGGGTCTTATAAGAAGTCTAATGAAGAATCAATTAAAGTCATGGTGGATAATAGCGTCATACAGCAATTTACTAGAGATCATTGGTATAACCCTGTGCGTAGGCAAAAGGTTAGTTGGCCTGATAATGTTCCGCGGGAAATGCCGATTTTGGATATATTCAATGTAGTATTTGATAGAGGAACACTTTCTGATGAGGTAGTTGAAAGTATGACATATGTGCCAAGCTTAATTTATATAGCTAAGAAAGGAGGAATGGTATGGTTTACATCGGATGTTCTTGAGGCTGAGAAATTATCCCACCCAGTGGGAGTGTATAAAGGGATGCTTTGGTGCCGTGACTCTATTTTTTCTAGCGTGAAGAGAGATAATCTTGACGGCTATGAAGCGTATTGTCATTGTGACGATGCTCTTGAGTGGAAGGATGGACAGATTCATTATAAGCTAGAGTGGTTTGAGAAACATCCGACTTTTAATGGCGTTATAGGCTCTATGGATAAGGATCCGTTTGGATCTTGTCCAAATGCTAAGGAGAAGTTGCATGAGTGGCTTGAAGAGAAAAGGAAGGAGATAGTTGAGTTTGAGAGAATAATTAAGACTATATGGTCGGGCAAGGGACAGGAGAAGAAAAATATAAAGGATGCGTGGCATATTTACACAGCTAATAAGTATGGGATGGATTATTTGTTAACAACAGATTTGAATTTAATTAAAGATATAGATAAGAAGGAAGATAGTAAATTAGTGAAGTCGCTGACGGTGAAGGTCATATCTCCAAAAGATTTAGGTAAAAAGTTAGGCGTGGATCCTATGTCGGAATCTCTTTTTAATCATTTGTATAAGAATACGGTATTATGAAAAGAAGGATAAACGATGCGAGCTATTTTGCTGTTTGTTATATTGACGTTATCAGCATGTTCTGCTCAAGACAAAGCCGCATACTTTTTTTGTATGGACGCTTGGTACCAAGTCAAGGATGAACCTCAGAATCAAGGAGTACCACATCCTTGTTTAGCTTCACATCCTCTTTATCTCCCAGACTGGGAAGAATCAAGAGGAATTCCATATTGTGAAAGACCTTCTGTGAAGAGAAAGAATGATCCTTTGTGTTATCCACATGTTATACCGGTTAATTAAGGAGAAGAAAAATGAGATTGTCAGACTATTTGATCATGGATGGGAAAAATATTATCAAAGAAATCAATAAGTACCCTAAGGTAGGAGAATTTTCTTATAGTGAAGATTAAGCGAATAGAATCGTTTCATACCGGCTCATTAGCGTCATGATACATGCCCTTCTTACGTCCCATAAGCAACGCGAAAACGCTCACGGCCATTCTTGCCTTCGCGTCACGGGTGAACATCGTCCGCGTTCAGCGACACCACGTCAGCGTTCTTCCTGAACGGGATTGACCAGCGCGCCAATACGGTCAATCTCAATGGTGACCCGATCTCCATCCTTCAGAAACATCGGCGGATTGCGGGCGAACCCGACTCCCTGTGGCGTCCCCGTCAAAATAACCGTTCCCGGCAACAAGGTCGTTCCTTGGCTCAAAAAGCTGATCAGATCCGGAACGTCAAAAATCATGTCTGAGGTGTTCGAATCCTGCATGATTTCACCGTTAAGCATGGTTTTGATCCTGAGAGCATTGGGGTTCGGAATCTCATCGGCGGTGACCAGATGAGGACCGAGGGGACAGAACGTATCAAAGGATTTTCCGCGGCACCATTGTTTCCCGCCACCTTCTTTCTGCCAACGACGCGCGCTGACGTCATTGGCGCAGGTGTACCCGAGCACGTGGTCCAGCGCGTGACGCCGTTCAACGTTTTTTCCAGACTTTCCAACTACCACGGCCAATTCACATTCATAATCGACCTGCCCCGTGGCAATTTTTGGAATAAAAATGGGATCGCCCGGATGAGTCAGCGCGTTGGCCGCTTTGATAAACAGCACGGGACGTTCCGGAATCGCTGCCCCCGTTTCTTCCGCGTGCCGTCGGTAATTTAATCCGATGCAAAGGATCGTCGGAGGCTCAACCGGCGCAAGCAATTTTTCGATTCGAACAACGCGATTCGTAACCTGATACGTTTGAAAAATATTGCCCTCAACGAGTCGAGCGGACCATTCGTCCACCCGTTCGCCATACCGAACGTCGCCCGTCTTATCCTGAAACCTGATGATTTTCACGAAGAGACTTTCCTGACGTCTTGTCTTTTCCAATCAGGCACGTGCATCGTCATCAACGCTTTGAAGAGTCTGCCGTGGTTGGGCACACGCAGGTGTAATAACTCGTGGGCAATGACGAAATCCCGGAAATTTGAACGTTGATCAACCAAGTCGGCGGCCAAGGTCACGATCCCCGACGTCGAGCAAGACCCCCACTTCCGCGTCATGGGCTGAACGCGAATCCGTCGCGGACGAACGTTCAATCGCCGTGCCCAGTATTCGACGCGGGCACTAATAATCTCGCGTCGTTCGTTATCCACCTTCATCAGTGCCTGCGTTCAGAAGAATCGTGAGAATGCGTTCAACGACGCGACTCCGTTCATCCCCGTCCAATCGAAGAAGCGGACGATAGAGCGCCGCACGCAGCCGCCGTTGTTCATCGGCGTTGACGGGCGCGTTGGGAAACCGGCCGAGAAGCCCTTCCACGTCTCGCGCCAAGCTCAGCGTCGATATACCGGCGACCGCCAGACGCGGATCATCCTTCAGCACCCAATGAACGCCGAACGCGCGCGGCGACAGTCCACTCTCCCTCGCGGCTTCGATAGCCGCTTCCTTTTCACTAACGAGCGTGGCCAGCTGATCCATCGCCGCAAGCCCGGTCGTTCTGCGATCCTCCATATCCTTCAAAATGCGTTCAGCGCGATCCTTCAAAGGCAACAGCACGGGTTCCATCTCCGGTTCGTTCTCGATTTCCTGCCGAAGGCCGCGCACGAGATTGAACGCCTTGGCCTCATCCGAGCCTTGCTTGTCTCGAAGGGCTTTGAGCGTGCTCAAGTCAAACGTCACCGTTTTTGTCGGGTAGCCAAGACCTTCCTGGGTCGCACTGTCCTGTATCAGAGAATACGTCTTGTTGGCCAAGTCCATCACGTAGTCGGCGCGACCCGCATAGGCATTTCGTACAACGGTATAGAGACGGGCCAGCTGCCTGACGGTACCGACGTGATCGCGGAGTTCCGGCGAAGGAGACAATATCTCCCAAAGGGCCTCGATTTCCTTGTAGGTCTCAAAGAACGCCTTGCGGGCATCCGGCTCCAGGAAACGTGTGTAGACGATACTCTCAAGGCGTTCGTCCGCGCCGTCATTTCCCTCATCACCGAGATAATCTGTTTTTGTCCTTTCGATCTTGTCCAGAAAATCCCGGAGAAGCAAATCAAGATCCTCAATTACGCCGCTGACGTCGGACGAATCAAACCGCAACGCTTTTCTCAACTCACGCAGCACGCCTACAAAGTCGATGACCAAACCAATACGCTTGCAGGTGCCGCCCGCGTCCGCGTAGGGACGATTCACGCGCGCGATGGCCTGCAACAGCACGTGATCCCGCATCGGTTTGTCGAGATACATGCAGTAGAGGATCGGTGCGTCGTAGCCCGTCAGCAGTTTGTCCGTCACGATGAGAATTTTCGGGTTTTCACCTGCCTTCTTGAACGTAAGGCGTACGTCTGCCTCACGTTCCGACGAGAGTTGGAGTTCCGCAACAGGCGGGCGGTCTACAGCGTCGTTCACGTTCTCAGTATAGACCGGCACGCTCCATTCCGAAGGCAGGAGTGCATCAAGCGCGTGCTTGTACTTGGCGCAAGCTTCCTGATTGACGCCCACGAGGAACGCCTTGTAGCCGAGTGGCGCGACGTTTTCCTTGAAGTGTTCAGCGACGAATGCGGCAACGTTCTTGATCCGATCGTCGGCAGTTAGAAAAGTACGCAGCCCGACTGCACGATCAAGTACTTTATTCAGTTCATCGACGTCGGTGACGCCCTCCGTCTCAGCCAGGTCGAAAAACTCCGCGTCGAGCCGCTCCGCGGGCACCGTCATATCACTCGGCGCCATCGTATGACGAATCGGCAGCGTCGTCTCGTCATCAATCGACTCGGCGATGGTGTATTTGTCAAGATACCCCAACGCATCGTCGGTGCCGAATATCTTGAAGGTACCCTCCCCGTGTGCGGTACGGTCAATCGGCGTACCGGTGAATCCGATGATCGTCGCGTGAGGCACGGCCGCCATCAGATACGTACCCAGGTCCTTGGCCACCGAGCGATGAGCCTCGTCAATGAATACATAAACGTCGTCACGGGTGTTGACGTTCTCTTCAATGCCTTCAAACTTGTGGATCATGGACAGAATCAAGCCGCGTTTGTCGGTTTTGAGCAGATTCCGAAGGTCGGCCTTGGAGTCCGCGCGCCATACCGCAATATCCTGTTGCTGCATCTCGCCGAGCAGCCTCTCAACCCAGCCGTTGATTTGCCCTTCAAGTTCCGTTTGGTCCACGACCACCACGACCGTCGGCTTACCGAACCAGTTCTTGCATTCCATGACCAAGCGTGCGGCGATCAGTAACGTAAACGTCTTACCGGAACCCTGCGTATGCCAGATGAGCCCACGCCGCTTTGCCGACTCAGAGCAACGCTCGACGATGCGATTCACCGCCCGGCGCTGGTGCTGGCGCAACACGGACTTCCGCGTTTCGCCGTCTTCGACGTAAAACAGTATCCAGTCCCGGAGCGTACGCAGAAAATCGGTCGGCTCGAAAAAGGACCGGACGGCAAAGCGATAACTCTCCTCCGGATGCGCTTTCCATCGTGCCATGAAGCGACGCGAAGCGTTCCAGGTGACGCCGTACCAGTAGTCAAGGAGGTGCGTGACGTTGAAAAGTTGCGTGGCGCCCAGCAATTCCGGCGTCTCCATCTCGTAGCGCCGCAACTGCACGACGCCCCGATCAATGGCATTGGTCTCCGTCGGGTTCTTGTGCTCCACGATAGCGACCGGCACGCCGTTGACGACGAACATCACGTCCGCACGGTTCCCCTTTCTGGCCAGAGGCTTGACTTTCCATTCCCACGTGACGTGGAAGGCATTGACGCCCGGCGCGTCGAAGTCAATGAGCCTGACGGGTCGGTGACGATTCTCAGCCTCGTCGTACCCCTGCCGCTCCCCGCGCAACCAGGCAAGGATCTCTCGATTGCCCTCAATCGTCGGCGGGAGTGCTTCGAGTCGTTCAACTGTGGCGCGGATGGCGTCGTCCGTCATCCAAGGATTGAATTGACGGAGCTTCGACTCAAGTTCACTGCGGAACAACGTCCCTGCCTCACCGCCGCGCTTCTGTATCGCGGCTTGCGGCGGGAGTGCCGTCCACCCGATCTCCGCGGCGTGGCGGACCATAGGGAACTGAACGGAGGTGGCCTCTGTGATCTTGAGTGATGCTTGGTTCACGTGAATGTTCGTCAATCGAAAAACCAGTTGTCACGTCTACTCGCACAAGCTGAGCCAGGTGATGACGTCGTCATTGCCCGCAACGGCCAGCCGGTTGCCCTGCTCATGTGCCGTCTCCATAAGGGCAACCGGCAATTCAGCGTATGAAAAGGCCGCCTATAGTCGGCGACAGCTTCTTCAACACGCTGCCTGAGACTGAATATCTCCGCCTGGGAGATGTAAGCGTTGCGACTCCTGCTCAACACCCACGCGTTCCTCTAGTGGTTCGCTGGCAGCGATCGGTTGTCGGATGCTGCCCGCCGTGTCATTAATGAGGCGTACTTCAACCCATTTGGTGTTTGCCGTCTCTGGTAAACCACATATCCCTCAAGCTTCATTGACGTGGTAGATGCGCCTTTGCAAATTCCCAGTGACGACCTCGACGACTCGGGGAAGGAGCAATTGCAGTTCTTGCACGCGCGTTCGGGAGGCGATCATCACAATGACAGGCAGTGGTAGATTGTCAAAATTTTGCTGATATTCGATACCTTGGTCCGCGGTTGTGAAAGCATCGAATCCATGATCCGCCGCCAGCCGAAGCAGGTCGCCGTTCTTACTGCCTGCCCAGCCCATCCTTTGGACTGTACGCACCTCGAACGTATTGGGGAAAAACGCGTTCAATTGTCTCGGAACGGATTCGTCAAGTAGCAGCTTCATCAGAATTTCCGGTAAGCGTAACCTTTGCCCGTTCGAGCACTTCGATGGCCTGAGTTCGCGACACTGTAGGATAGCTGTCAAGAAAATCGTCAAGCCGGTCTCCAGCCTCCAGGTACTCAATCAGAATACGTACGGGAACTCTGGTTCCGTAAAAAACCGGCGTTTCGCCAAGAACGTTGGCGTCTTTGTTGATTACGTTGTCCGTCATTGGTCACCTCTTGGTCATAGAATTGGTTACATGATTTTCAGGAACTCTCTTACTTGTAGGTTGAAGATATTGTCTTTCAGTTTTGTACTGATTATGAGTTGGTTCGCCTCATTGGTCGGCTTAGATCATATTCGCAGTGGCGTCGATCTTTGTAAGTTGCATCAACTAAAAACTTCAATCGGTTCATGGTATACGATTCCGAGGCGGCGGAAAATTTTTGGGACGAATTGCGAAGCGGTGTCGCCACTATTGAACAGACGACCAGTGCAGACATCGAAGCCGCGTGGGCAATTAGTGAGCACATCCCCGACCAGGACTTCTCTCTCCTCGATCTCACGTCCTTTGCGCTCGTGTAACGGCTCGGCATCTCACGTGTCATTTTATTTGATAACGATTTTGCAGTCTTCCGATACGGCCGCGGTCGCAAAGCCGCATTCGAGGTCCTGATGTAGTCAGAAGGGACATTTGTCGTACTATGGTTTCCGCCGTGTGTCGCTCCCCGGTGAACGGCAGAGTGTCCATGGTGACGATAAACTCTTTGGTGCCTTCCTCAAACTCTTTACGAACAATAGATAACCCAGCATTTTCGGGTAAAGGTGGCATCCTTAACGCAACGATGAAGCTGCCTTGCGTCTCTCCACGATAAGACAATCCATGCGAATCTCGTCAAGATCCTATATTCAAGCCAAAGACGTTGAAGCTACGTGGCACGGTCCGCAAGCAACGCCCGCACGGCGGGAACCAACTCGTTGGGTACCTCCATCACTGTTTGCGTTGAATCCTCGAATGCAGCCTCATCTTCGGCAACCCTTTCGTCCTCGTTGAGCGAATCGTAGTGACGGAAGACGCGCTGCACTCGCTCCTCATCCCATCCTGGCGGAAGCTTGGTCGTGTTCTTCATTCTCATGCGCCGCCGAAAGGCGACATATGTTCCGTAATGATAACTAATGTTAGCAATGGCCTCATCGGTCCAAATCCAAGTGACGCCCGCCCAAGCCCAAGACATCGCGTTTGCCCAAAAACCACGCATCTGTGGGAGAGCAGACAGGATTAGTCCCCCAATTACTGTAGCAACAATTCCGTTTCTCACGGGATGTAGATATTTATCTGCCATTGGTTCCACGTAGTTTTAACGATAAATTGTGACTCGATTATAAAGCCGAAAGATTGAGAGTGCCGACCCGAATCTCTCTCGTCATCAGCTTGTGCAACAGCGTCTTGAAAAGATCGTCCAGCACTGCTCGTTTTTTTCGATGCAGGTCGACTTTCTGATCGATAGCGTTGAGGATGGCGACGATCTCGCGTTGTTCGTCAAGGCCAGGAAGCGGCATTGATAGTTCACCGAGCCGTGCCTGCGAAAGATTCGGGATGGTCGTGCGATTGCCGGCTCCTTCATAAATACGCCTGTGGCAGAACCCTTCCTCAAGCCATGACATAGCGAACCTTGGGGCTACGCGGCCGTCATCTTGTGGGCGTAATCTGTGGATATGATTTTGGAAAGTGCAGTTCTCAATTTCACCGTCCCAGACGGCTGCGCGTCCAATTTCTCCGCCTTCACACACCAGAAGGTCGCCTGCTTCTAAAACACGATCACCCATCAATGCCGGATCGATTCGCATTCGGCTGACGGTGTTTAGATCTGTACGACCCCAATAGACGTTGGACGTGCGAAGGAACGGGACGCCATTGCCGTCTTCAGATAAATTTTTCTTGAGGGAAAATCCCTGCACGATGTTGAATAGTACGCCGAACGAAGTTAGTTCCCAACTCTCCGGCATAGGGCCGATCTCGGTCTCTTTTTGTGCCTCGCCGCGCAGACCGTGCGTGAACAGAATCTGCATTGCAGCCTGCTTGAGCGACTGCGCTGCTTCAATCAGCGCCTCTGATTGGGCTATCGTTTTATGCACAAGCCAGAGGAGGTCTGCAATCCGTGATTGTTCTTCTTGTGTAAAGCCGGGCACCTTGAACTCTCGAATATGCGCCCACGACGTTCTTGGATGTTGGACACCGGTGGTCCCGGCGACAGCATGTTTGACGAAGTCGGGGGAATGAACAACGACGGCTAAGAAGCGGGGATTCACGCCTCCCTTTACACGGAGTACGAGCAATTCAGTGGTGCAGACACCTCCCTCATCAGCAAGCACGGCTTTGTCTAAGTAGGGACGGAGTTTGCCGTAGAGAACGTCACCGCGTTTGAATTTTGACGTGGAACTCCGCATTTCTGATGCTTGCCCACCTCCTGTACGCATAAGTCGTCCGGATGCCACGTGTTCAAGGCCAAGGTAAAGATCGTCTGGTCGTTCACCCGGAGCGACTGATTCCGCAATCAGATCACAAAGGTCCGACAGGCAGACAGTCGTTTCTTTCATTGTAAATGCACCAGCATTTTAGCGAGCGATGCGTCGATCTCGCGGGCTTCATCGTCAAGGCGTTGTACCTCAGCAATGATATCCTTGATTGGACGCTGATCCGCGGTGTCCGTCTGCCCTACCCACCTGTTCGGGCTGAGATTGTAGTCGGCTTCTTCTGCCTGCTCCCGCGTAATGACTGCGACTTCTCCCTCAACGGGTTCCCCCTTCACGAACGCCTCCGCCAACGGCCGAATGTCTTCCTCCGGGATGAAGTTCTTGGGTCGTCCTTTCCTCATGTGCTTGCTCGCGTTCATCAGTACGATCCGCCCCTTCCTCGCCGCGGGTTTGCGTTTTGATAGCACAACGATCACGCCGGCTGCGGTCGTGTTGTAGAAGAGGTTGTCCGGCAGCAAAATTATGCCGTCAATGAAGTCGCGGTCCACGAACCATTTGCGGACGTTGCGTTCCTTGTCCTCGTATTTGGCACCGGAACCGCGTGTGACTGCGCCCGTGTCGAGTACCACCGCGGCGCGTCCGCGTTCGTTCAGGCAGGCCAGGGTGTGTTGGAGCCACGCCCAGTCGCCCTTACCGGTCGTGATACCGCCCCGGGTATGGAAACGGTCGAACGGGTCGTTGGTAAACACGTCGGCGTTGAACGGTTGGTTCCACATGGGATTGGCGACCACGATGTCGTGTGCGTCGATTTGGCCGGCAGCGGTTTTGAACTTCGGGTTGATCATCGTGTCGCCGCGGGCGATCTTGACATCCATGTCATGGATGATCGCGTTCATGTGGGCAATGGCGTAGTTCTCGGCCTGGAGTTCCTGCCCGCTGAGTTTGATCGGCACGCGGCTGATCGGGTCCAACTCGCGGGCAACGAGTTGAAGCTTGACGAGCAGTCCGGCCGAGCCGCAGGCGTAGTCGTGGCCTTGCTCGCCTGGTTTCGGGCGCATGATGTACGCCATCAGGAACCCCACTTCCGTGGGCGTGAAGAATTCGCCCGCGCTCTGGCCTGACCCTTCCGCGAATTTGCGCAGCAGATATTCATAGGCTCGACCGAGGAAGTCGGGTTGCACGTCGGCGAGGCCGAGCCGGTAACGCGGGTCAGAGAACGTCTCGACGACGACGGCGAGTTTTGCCGGATTGACGTCCCGCTCGCCGTTGCGCTCGGCTGCAAAGTCAACAAGATCGATGACGCCTGAGAGCGAGGGGTTTTGCCGGACCACCGCCCGCACCGCCTTGGTCAGATGCTCTCCAATGTCTCTTGGCCGGGTGTTTCGTCCATGGTCGTCAACCGGCCACGCATAGGTTTCACGTCCGTTGATGACGCCCCATCGCGCTTCCGGGGGGAGGTAGAAGCGCAGCAAACCATGGTCGTTTTCGGCAATTTCCTTCGCCACGTCCCGGTCTCCATATTCCTCGGCCAGCCGCTCAATTTCATCATCAAAAACGTCCGAAAGGCGCTTGAGAAAGAGAAGTGGAAGCAGGTAGTCTTTGAACTTCGGGGCGTCTTTCTCCCCACGGATGGAACAGGCCGCGCTCCATAGCATTTCCTCCATGGGTTTCGTTGAAAGGGAAAAAATGCGACGAGCGGTGCCGGCCCGCCGTCGCGTCACTCGTGCCGCAGTTTCGGTTGGCTCCGCCGCCGCGTCAACACCTGCTTCGATGGCGAGTGCCGCAATGGCTTCCTGCGGTGCCTTCTGCGGTCTCGTCACGCCGCCCTCCCAGCGGTTGATACTGGCGAAGGAGACGCCGAGCCGCTCCGCGAGTTGTTCCTGCGTGAGGTCAAGATTGGCACGAATGGCGCGCAGCGTTGTCGATATCTTTCTATTTTCTGTCATATTTATATTTCATATATGCCAAACATAACAATAAATCAATACCTGTTTGAATTGGACATTCACGTCACGATTCCCAAAATTTTTCTCTTATGTGCCATTGGGTCACCGTGACGGATTTTCCTAGGTTGAAAATCGCTCAGGGATGGTTGACGGAAGAATGACGGAGTATAAAATTCTCTTCTGATGTTCACCTGAGTCTTGAAGGGAAGGCTTTTCAGATCAGGTCTATTCACGGACGGACCGTTGAGATTCTTCGCTTCGCCCAGAATGATAGTTTCCGGCCTGGAATCGCAGTTTGCAAAGAATTGAAGGAGGTGCAATCGTTCATTTCACTGCCTGAGACAGTTTCTCGCTTAAAATGACAGTTTGTAAAAATTTAAGGAGGTACGAACCATGAAAGAGTACTTTTCTCAGATGTTCGGGATTCGTCGCGTGTGGGTGGTGGCATTGTGTCTTGCCTGTTGTCCGGTGCCGGCGTTTGCGGAAACAATCACGGCGCAGCTTACAACGGCGCCGGACGTTCCTCCGCCCATCACCCGGTCCACGCCGACGACGGTCGTGGTGGAGATGGAAGCGAAGGAATACGTCGGGACGCTTGCGGAAGGGGTGCAATATAAATTCTGGAGTTTTAACGGCACGGTGCCAGGCCCCATGATCCGGGTCCGGGTGGGCGATACCGTGGAAATTCATCTAACGAACGCGAAGGACAGCACGGAGAGCCATAATATCGACTTCCACGCCGTCAATGGCCCGGGTGGTGGCGCCGCAATGCTGAATACTGAACCCGGGGAGACAACCGGACTGCGCTTTAAGGCGATCAATCCCGGTCTCTACGTGTATCATTGCGCCACGGCCTCGCCGTCGATTCCGGCACACATTGCGAATGGAATGTATGGAATGGTGTTAGTGGAACCGGAAAGCGGACTTCCTCCCGCGGATAAGGAATTCTATCTCCTCCAGAGTGATTTTTATACGAAAAAGGCCAAGGCCGGCGGCAACGTCCTGGAGTTTGACCATGAGAAAGGGGCCGCCGAACGTCCCACTTACGTCGTGTATAACGGCATGGCCGGGTCTCTGGTCAAGAATCCTCTCACGGCGAAGGTTGGCGACCGTATTCGGATTTTTTTCGGTAACGCCGGCCCCAATCTCGTGGCTTCGTGGCACATCATCGGTGAAATTTTCGACAAGGTATGGACGGAAGGCTCTCTCACGACCCCACCATTGGAAAACGTGCAAACCACGCTGGTCCCGGCTGCGGGTTCTGCCATTGCGGAATTTACCGTTGAAGTGCCTGGGACGTATGTCACGGTGGACCACTCGATCTTCCGCATCGAGAAAGGCGCGCTGGGTCTCTTGAAGGTGAAAGGGAAAAAGAATCCCAACGTCTATAAGGGCCTTCAGTAGGCCGACACAACCACGTTATCGTTGCACGTAGCCGCAGGCCGTTGATGAATCAGCGCCACGCGGCGTTTCATTGACTTGTTTTTTGACCCCATGATACCGTTCCGCCCATGAAAACTCCTTGTTATTCCGTTGGTTTTGAGGAATTTTGCGAATTGGCGCCGGCAGGGAATCTGGTTCCGGTGTATCGAGAAATTTTAGCGGATATGGAGACGCCCGTCAGCGCATTTTCGAAAATCAATACGGGCGAAACTGCCTTCCTCTTTGAAAGTATCGAAGGCGGCGAAAACTGGACGCGCTATTCTTTTCTGGGCAGCGGTGCCACTCAAGTCATTTGGGAAGAGCACGGCAGACTGGTCAAAAAGCATGACCTGAAGCTTGAGAGACTTCCCTTGGATGATAATCCCTTGAATCACGTTCAGGAGATGTTGGCACCGTTTCAACCGGTTCACGTTCCGGGTCTGCCCCGCTTTATCGGGGGAGCGGTCGGGTATCTCGGATATGACGTGGTTCGATATTTCGAGCCGATTCCGGCCCGTTCCAAGGAATCGTCACCTCTGCCGTTATTGGCCTTTCTGCTGACGGACACCGTGCTTATTTTCGATAACGTCGCCCATACGATCAAGATCGTGGCCAATGCCCTGATTCCTTCCCACGCCAAATCCGCCTTGAAGAAGACGTACATGGACGCCGTCGCCCGCGTTGAAAAAATCATTGAAAAACTCAAGAAACCGCTTCCACGACGTTTAACGGCTCACCGCGTGCAACCGGTTCACTTCACGTCCAACGTGACGCAGGACGATTTTGAAAAGATGGTCACACGGACAAAGGAATACATCCAGGCCGGAGACGTTGTTCAGGCGGTCGTGTCACAGCGATGGGAAACCAGGATTCACGTCCCACCCTTGGAAATCTATCGTGCGTTACGGGTGGTGAATCCCTCACCCTATCTGTTTTATCTTCGCGTGGCCGGGGTCGAATTGGTGGGATCGTCGCCGGAAGTATTGGTGCGATGTGAGGATGATCAGATCGTCGTGCGTCCCATTGCCGGCACGCGGAAACGGGGAACGACGCCGGCACAGGATCAAGCCATGGAAAGAGAACTCCTTGCAGATGAAAAAGAGCGGGCCGAGCACGTCATGCTCGTGGATCTCGGCCGCAACGACGTCGGACGTGCGGCGCAGTTCAAAACGGTCACCGTTGATCCGTTCATGACGATTGAACGGTATTCGCACGTGATGCACATCGTGTCACAAGTCAACGGCACCCTGCTGAAAGGCCGAACGGCCTATGACGTGCTGAAGGCGTGCTTCCCTGCGGGGACGGTCTCAGGTGCCCCCAAAATTCGCGCCATGCAAATCATCGAAGAACTCGAACCCACGCGGCGGGGGCCTTACGCCGGGGCAGTCGGCTATTTCAGTTTTTCAGGATCCATGGATACCTGCATTAACATTCGAACCGTCGTCATGAAGAACGGCTTGGCCTTCATTCAAGCAGGAGCGGGAATCGTCGCTGATTCCGACCCGACCCGAGAACATGAGGAAACGTATAACAAAGCCCGGGCCATGATGCGAAGCATTGAAATGGCGGAACGGGGATTGGAGTAGGGCCGCGTCTCACGCGACCTGATAGAGAATCGACCCCCGCGAACGCGAGGGGGTGAGGGTAGCGATGTTGTTGATGATCGATAACTACGATTCGTTTACCTATAACCTCGTTCAATATTTTGGTGAACTGGGTGCGGACGTTCAGGTATACCGCAACGATACGATTACCGCGGAGGAGATTGAGAAACTCAACCCCGAGCAGGTCGTGGTTTCTCCCGGTCCGGGGACGCCCAAAGAAGCCGGCGTTTCCGTCGAGGTCATTCGCCGTTTTGCCGGACGTCTTCCGGTCCTGGGAGTGTGTCTCGGACACCAGTCGTTGGCCTATGCCTTTGGGGGGGAAATCATTCGTGCCGATCGATTGATGCACGGCAAAACGTCGCGGATCACACACGACGACCGAACCATCTTTCAAGGTTTGCCCAATCCATTTGAGGCCACCCGGTATCATTCACTGATTGTTCATCGGGAGACGCTGCCTCAGGATTTTGAAATTTCAGCGACGACGAACGAGGGAGACATCATGGGTCTGCGCCACCTGCCTACCGGCGCAGAAGGCGTGCAATTTCATCCTGAATCGATTTTGACGAAAGCCGGCATGGATCTCCTCAGAAACTTTCTCAACCCTCACTGTTTCAGCGGAACGCCGCTCGCGGCGTCATCCCCGCCTCCGTCATGATACAAGACGCCTTGACGAAATTGGCCGAGGGCGTCAGCCTCACGGAAACGGACGCCTACGACGTCATGATCCAGATCATGCAAGGGGCGGCTTCGGACGCACAAATCGCAGCCTACCTGATGGGGCTCCGGCTGAAGGGAGAAACCGTCGATGAAATGACGGGGTCGGTCCGAGCCATGCGTGAAATGGCCGTGCGCGTCCACGTGGGGGACCCCCTGGTCGTGGATACCTGTGGCACCGGCGGCGACCGCGCGAATACCTTCAACATTTCCACTGCGACGGCGTTCGTGGTTGCCGGCGGAGGGATGACCGTTGCCAAGCACGGGAATCGATCCGTGTCCTCGCGGTCCGGAAGCGCGGACGTGTTGGCCGCGATGGGCATCAACATTGATCTTCCGCCCGAACGCGTGGAAGCCTGCATCAATGAAATCGGGATAGGATTCCTGTTTGCCCCGCTCTACCACGGAGCCATGAAGCATTGTGCCGTACCGCGATCTGAAATGGGAATCCGGACGTTGATGAACGTCATGGGACCCTTGTCCAATC
This sequence comes from Nitrospirales bacterium, assembly GCA_965212625.1. Classification (GTDB taxonomy): domain Bacteria; phylum Nitrospirota; class Nitrospiria; order Nitrospirales; family UBA8639; genus Bin75. Next base: position 565,494 of record OZ243124.1, read on the forward strand.
CTGCCGGAGCCACGATCCAGATTGTCGGAGTTTACGACCAGGCCTTAACGGAAAAATTGGCCCAAGTCCTCATCCGCCTGGGAACCCAACGTTGTTTTGTTCTCCATGGGAAGGATGGATTAGATGAAATCACCTTGACCGATTTTACCTACGTTTCCGAAGGCAAGGCCGGCCGGGTATCGAGTTATCACGTTGGTCCGGAAGATTTCGGATTAACCCGAGTCCACCCGACTGAATTGAAGGGAGGGACGCCGAAAGAGAACGCCGTCATGCTTCAGGACGTTCTCAAGGGCCATCGTCACGCCAGACGGGACGTGGTGCTCATGAATGCCGCCCCCGCCTTTGTGGCGTGCGGAAAAGCCAAAACCCTGCAGGAAGGGTACAACCAGGCGACGGCGGCCTTGGACAGCGGCGCGGCCTACGAAAAATTTGAAAAACTCATGATGTTTTCGAATCGGGTCACCACGTGACGTTGGATCGAATTCTCGAACGTAAAAAAGCAGAACTCCGCCGGAAAACCAACCGCGGCTACCTGACGAGCCTGAAGGCAAAAATTGCGGATCGACCTGACCCGTTGAATTTTTGCCTCGCGCTGGAACGGGCCTGCACTCCCGACTCCCCTGCTCTGATCGCCGAGGTCAAAAAGGCGTCCCCGAGTCAGGGGTTGATGCGTCCGGAGTTTCATGACCGATTTGATCCGGTCAAGATCGCCGACACGTATAAGAAGCACGGCGCCGCGGCCCTGTCGGTCTTGACGGATCACGCCTTCTTTCAAGGGACGTTGGATGACCTCACTCACGTCAAAGACAACGTGGGACTGCCGACGTTGAATAAAGAATTCATGATAGATGACGTGCAATTCTATGAAGCCCGTGCCCATGGGGCGGACGCGGCGTTGCTGATCGTGGCCGCGTTGGATCGGATCCAACTGGAGAATTTTTACGCCACGGCCAAAGGCTTGCACATGGACGTCCTCGTGGAAACGCATCATGAACGGGAAATTGATCTGGTTCTGGAACGGGTTCCCGACGCTCAACTGATCGGCATCAACAACCGGGACCTTAACACGTTTTCCACGGATTTAGCCGTGACCATCAGGCTTGCCCGCCGGATTCCGCCGGATAAACTCATCGTGAGTGAAAGCGGCATTCACAAACGTGACGACGTGCTTCAGATTCACGACGCCGGCGCCAAGGTCATGCTGGTGGGTGAATCGTTGATTCGAGCCAATGACATCGGCGACAAAATCCGAGACCTGCGCGGGGTGACTTGACGGGAAGGTGAACGTCGCGCCGCTCAAGGCAGTCGCCGCGTCTGACGAATGCCTCTCTCATACACGGACGACCATGACGGTACCGAAAATCAAAATTTGTGGGATTACCAACGCCATTGATGCGTTACATGCGGTTGGCGCGGGAGCCGACGCGTTGGGCTTCGTTTTTTATAAAAAGAGTCCACGCTACGTCAGCCCCACCGTGGTCAAACGCATCGTGGCCGATCTGCCGCCGTTCGTCTTGCCCGTCGGGGTGTTTGTGAATGAAGAAGCGAACGTGGTTCGTGACGTCATGGACGAATGCGGCTTGGCCTTGGCCCAAATCCACGGAGATGAAACGGCTGATTATTGTGAAACACTAGGCCGCCCCGTGATCCGAGGGATCAGACTCCGTGACCGCGATACGTTTCTGGCCATGGCGGAATACAGGGGACGCGCGCGGGTTCGGGGATTTGTCCTGGATGCCTTTTCGAAAGACGCCTACGGAGGGACCGGAACCGTGACGGACTGGAACTTGGCAGCCAACGCAGCACAGTCCTTCTCGTTCTTGCTGGCCGGAGGACTCACTCCGGAGAACGTGCAGGACGCCATCAGGAAAGTGCTGCCGTACGGAGTCGACGTCAGCAGCGGCGTTGAAGTGAGTCGCGGCAAGAAAGAGCCCGCGAAAATAGACGCCTTTATCCGAGCGGTGAAGCTTGTGACGACGTCGGGCGACTCGCTATAGTGCCTCACGCGCCTTCCCTCTAAGCAGGATCCCATGGCCTCAATTCCAGACAAACGCGGACGTTTCGGCAACTACGGAGGACGGTACGTTCCCGAAACCCTCATGCCCGCCCTTCTTGAACTTGAAAAGGCGTATGCCGCGCTACGGAAGGACCGCGGCTTTCAAAAAGAGTTTCGAGCGTGTCTCAAACACTACGTCGGCCGACCGACCCCACTGTACTTTGCCGAACAACTGACCAGAACGTTGGGCGGTGCCAGGATTTATCTCAAACGGGAAGATCTGTGTCACACCGGCGCACACAAAATCAACAACACGGTGGGACAGGCGTTGCTGAGCAGACGCATGAAGAAAAGTCGAATCATCGCGGAAACCGGCGCGGGACAACATGGCGTCGCCGTGGCCACGGTCGCGGCTACGTTCGGGCTGGACGCGGAAATTTACATGGGCACGGAAGACATGGCACGGCAGGCGCTCAACGTCTTTCGCATGAGGTTATTAGGCGCCAACGTGACGGGGGTGGACGCGGGCAGCCGAACGCTCAAAGACGCCATCAGCGAGGCAATGCGCGACTGGACGACCAACGTCCGCACCACGCATTACTTGCTGGGCTCCGCGTTGGGAGCACACCCGTACCCGATGATGATTCGCGACTTCCAGTCAGTCATCGGCCGCGAGGCACGACGGCAGATTCTCACCGCGGAAGGCACGCTCCCCCATTGTCTGGTCGCGTGCGTGGGAGGCGGCAGCAACAGCATCGGCCTGTTCTACCCGTTTATCCACGACGCCCCGGTGGACATGGTGGGAGTCGAAGCCGCGGGGATGGGCTTGGCCAGTGGAAAACATGCGGCTCGATTTGCCGGCGGATCCCCCGGGGTGCTTCATGGAACCATGACCTACTTGCTTCAAGATCCACGTGGTCAAGTCAATCTCACTCATTCCGTCTCCGCCGGACTTGATTATCCGGCCGTCGGTCCCGAACATGCCATGCACCATGACTCGGGACGAATTCAGTATACCTCAGCGACCGATGAGGAAGCTCTGGAAGCCTTTGATCTGTTGTCACGAGTCGAGGGCATCATTCCTGCCCTGGAAAGTGCGCATGCCGTCGCCGAAGTCATCAAACGCGCTCCCAGGATGAAGAAAAACCAGATTCTGATTATGAACCTGTCCGGCCGCGGAGATAAAGACGTCAATCAGATTGCTCACATGCGGGGCATTCAATTGTAATCATGCCGACACCCAATCGCATTACTGCCACGTTTGACCGACTTCGCCAACGAGGGGAAACGGCGCTGATTCCCTATATTATGGCCGGGGACCCCTCATTGGCGGAGACGGAAACCCTGGTGCCGGCACTGGAACGGGCCGGAGCCGATTTGATTGAACTCGGCGTGCCGTTTTCCGATCCCATTGCCGATGGACCCGTGATCCAGAAGGCAACCGAACGAGCTTTACGATCAGGCACGACGCTTCGCCGTATTTTACGGACGGTCAAATCCTTGCGAACCCGGACTCAAGTGCCGCTCATTCTGATGGCCTATTACAACACGATTATGGCAATGGGAGAACGGGCCTTTTGTCACGACGCCGTCCAAGCCGGCGTGGACGGCGTCATTGTGCCGGACATGCCGCCGGAAGAAGCCGACGTATTACAAGAGGCATCTCAGGCAAATGGACTGTGCGTCATTTTTCTTCTTGCACCGACGAGTACGACCGCGAGAAAAGCCCACGTGATCAAACGAACCGACGGATTCATTTATTACGTATCCATGACCGGTATCACTGGGGCGAAACTGCAAGAGCGCGATTCCATCAAACGCAACGTGCGCGCACTCCGCAAGCAAGCTCGAAAACCCGTGGCCGTGGGGTTTGGTATTGCAACTCCGGACGACGCCCGACGCATCGCCGCGTTTTCGGACGGCGTCATTGTGGGCAGCGCCCTTGTTCGAACGGTTGAAACACACCAACACGATCCTGATTTTATTCAAGTCGTCAGCCGGTTCACGGCCAACCTCAAAGCTGCCGTCTCTCACGACGCCGCGTAACAATTTTCCTTCCAAACGGTGCTCAGCCTCGATGACGTGCATGAAGTCGTTGCCGAACTGGCACCGGCGTGTGCGGGCAGTTTCATTCAGAAAATTCAACAGCCGACGCCTGATACAATTCTCCTCTCCCTTCGTCGTCCCGGACGTTCTCTTTCACTTTTACTCTCGGCTCATTCTCAATACGGCCGACTGCATATCGTGCAGACAAAAATCCCAAGCTCTCCACCCACGCCCTCGTTCTGTCAATATCTGCGGGCACACGTTTCAGGGGCAAAGATTCATCGGATCGCTGAAACGCCACACGATCGAATCGTCTGGTTTGAACTGCACAACAAGGACACCGCGTTGTTTCTGGTTCTGTCCCTCACGGGACGATCCGCCAACGTGTTCGTTCTGGATTCTCAGACCAGGGTGTTACGGTCCCTGAAGCCCGGACGTCAGATCGCAGGGCAACCCTTCGGACGCTCCCCTTTTCCCTTGGCAACGGCCTCAGACCAAGCAACGGTTCCATCTTTTGACGACGTTGAAGGGCGAGACTTTCCCGTGTCTCAACGGATCGAAGACGTGTACGCCACGTCGGAACGAAACACGTTGGTTGAACAACGACGCCTGCAACAATTCACCCGCTTACGAAAACACCTCAAAAAACTTCAACGTCGGATCGCAGGGTTCACGCAAGATTTGAAAAAAATCAGTACCTATGAGGAATACGGACGATACGGCGAACTATTAAAAAGCCACGTCTCCGCCATGAGAAAGGGACAGACTCAAATTACAGTCGTTGATTATTTTGATGAACGCCTGCCCGAACTCACGCTTCCGTTAGACCCCGAAAAAACCGGACCCGGGAATCTCGACGACTATTTCAAAAAATACGGGAAATTTATCAGAGCACAAAAAAATCTTGTGCCTCGTCTTGCGCAAGCCAAAACCGACTTGGTGACGCTTCAAAAAGAATTACGGGAATTGGAAAGCGGAAAGACGACGGACCTGCCTGAGCCACAGTCAGAACCGTTGATGCCGCCAACTCTGCCGCAAGATACCCGACGATCCAGGATTAAAACGCCAACGGCCATGCCCTACCGTCAGTTCCGCTCGCAGGACGGACACGAGATCCTGGTCGGGAAAACCGCCAAGGACAATGACGCCGTCACCTTCAAGGTATCCAAGGCCAACGATCTTTGGCTCCACGCCCGCGGCACTCCCGGGTCACACGTGATCGTCAAGTCGGACAAGAACCGGCAGATTCCTCCGGAAACGTTGAAAGATGCCGCGACCTTGGCGTTGTTTTACAGCGACGCGCGAAAAAGCGGAAAGGGCGACGTGATCTACACGTTGAGAAAACACGTCAAAAAACCCAAAGGTGCGAAACCGGGCTCAGTCACCGTGACGCAAGAACAAACCACGTGGGCCAAGATAGAACACACGCGCCTGGACCGGCTGAAACAATCCTCCTTACTCCCCGACTCGCACTAACGTGCCCCGGTCTTTGCACACCGCGAAGGTGTATTGATAGAGGGCAATCATGAGCAGCAGATACAGGACGTTCAAACCCGTCGCCCATCCGAGGTGTGCCAAGGGTACCGTGTGATCCAGTAATACCCCACGCATGCCTTCAAACACGTGCGCCGCGGGGTTGGCGAAGGCCAACGGCGTGAGCCAAGCGGGAAGGACGGACATCGGATAAAACACGCACGAGATCGGTTGAAAGAGAAACACCAACCCCCATGCCAGAACCTCTGCCTGTTGACCGAATCGCATGATGACCGACATGGTCAAAATGCCAATGAGCCATCCGGCGGCAATCAGATTCAAGACAAAGGGAATGAGCGTCAATCCCATGATAAAAACGTTGTACGAATAAAAGAGCAGGGCAGCGAAGGCCATAATGATGGAAACCGCGGCGACTTTGAGGATGCTCATGACCATCGTGGCCGCAAGAAATTCTCCCGCCGTCAACGGACTGGCAAAAAGATTCATCAGGTTTCGGGACCAGATTTCTTCGAGAAACGAGATGGCAATTCCTTGTTGGGCACGAAACAGAATGTCCCAGAAAATCAGCGCCCCCAGAAAAAACGTCACGGCTCCGTGCATGCCCTTTCCTTCCTGGGCCAGGTAGATCGTAATAAATCCCCAGACCACCAGATCCAATAACGGCCAGTAAAAAATCTCCAACAGCCGAGGAAAACTCCGGCGATACAGAAAAAGATGCCTGGCGATCAAGGCTGAGACCCGGCCGACGTTCATGGGGTGGGTACTCGCGGGTAATTGAGTGTTCCCCAAACAATGTCGGAACCAGATTTCTCGTCATCAATATCGTCCTGCATGATCTGCAAAATCAGTGGCACGAAGGCTTCCATGATGCGGCTGCCGTCCCTCACCTGTTCTTGCCCTAAACTTTTTTCGAAAGTCTTACCACCATGGAAAATCTGATTACGTAATACATAGAGCCTTGACAAAACCTCTTCAAGAACACCGGATACATCGTAATTTTCCAAAGCTTTGTACACCTGTTGATTTTTCTTCTTGAATTTTGACTCCCAATCTTTGCCTTCTTGCCTCCCTTGTACCCAATCCCAGAACGGACGGAATACAAATTCGTTCTTCAGCAACATATGGACCGGCCCAGAGAATTTTTTCCAAAGAGTCGTTCCAATGGCATCATCGTTATCCCGTTTCACAATCTCACGCACGAAATCACCAAATCGGCGTCTTTCGAGGACTTTCTCATTCATTCTCGCATCAGGAAGTTCAGTTCCATAGGCTGCGTTGAACGCAATCCAGAGGAAGATAAATTTCTCGTCGTCAAATTGGACTTCTTTGCTTCGAGCGTACCAACTCCAGGCGCGCTGCATCCGTATTGTATTCTGCTCGCGTTGAGATATCTGAGCACGAAGCAACCGGTGACGGTACTCGCGGCCCGGGATCCGGATTTTATTTTGCTCGCGCTGAGGTGGTTGGCTACTTTTTCTTACCATGACCGTGCCCAACTTCTTGGCTGGAAGTTCTCATCCTACATCACCCCGCACATCCTACATTATCCTGCCCCTCCCACGTCACCCCGCCCCCCCCTCTGTCATCCTGAACGAAGTGAAGGATCTGTTTTTGCTCTTGAGAACTTTTTGAGATTCTTCGCTTCGCTCAGAATGACAAAAGGATGACCAGAATGACAGGAAGGGGTTCAGGATGACAAGAGGAGGCTCAGAACGACGGAAGCGGCTCACGCGGACCGTCGTCACCCGCCACGGGCGATTTTCAGGAAGACGCGTTCAAGATCGTGTTCACCGTATTGGGACATGACTTCCTTGGTCGTGCCTTGGGCGATAATTTTTCCGTGTTGCAGGAAGATCATCCGATGCGACATTTCTTCCATTTCGTGCATGTTGTGTGAGGTGTACAGCATACTCAATCCTGACGTTTCTCGATATTCTTTGAGAAACCCTTTGATCTTGTACGCGATATCCGGGTCCAGGCTGGCCGTGGGTTCATCCAGAAACAGGATCTTGGGTTCAGTCATCACGGCCTTGGCCAGGGTCAGCCGCGTCATTTGGCCAGACGACAATTTGCGGGTGAGTTTATGGCGAACGTCCTCCATTTCCAATTCCTTCATAACGTCGTCGATCCGTCTCATAACGTCGGGAACGCCGTATAACTTACCCGTCACGCGGAGATTTTCTTCCACGGTCAACGAATACGGCATTGAAATATACGTGGATGAAAAATTGACCTGCCTGAGAATGGTTTCCCGATACTTCATCAGATCGAGGCCAAACATTTCGATCATCCCGTGCGTGGGAGTGATCACGCCCAAGAGCATTTGAAAGGTCGTAGTTTTTCCCGCGCCGTTGGGCCCCAGCAACCCTACGGTTTCTCCCGGTCGGATCTCGAACGAAATCCGGTCCACCGCGGTAAAATCCCCAAATCGTTTGGTGAGATTCTGCACTCGAACGATGGGATCAGCCATGAATGGGTTCCGTGGGGTTAAAACAGAAAAGCTGAGATTTTTTCCGGGACGTGACACACGTCACAATCCTTGCGCAGCGCCCGTCCCTCATAGGTTGTTTGATTATCATGGCACCGCACGCAATCAGCCAGGGAGGACTTCCACAACGCGGACCCCTCGGGATGATCGGGATTGTGCGGCTCCACGTCCAATTTGACGTGGCCTCGCGGAATCACAATCGGATAGCCCTTAATGGGCTTGCCGTGGACCACGCGCGCGTGACAGGTGGTACAGCCTTCTCCTTGTCCCCGTTTTTCAAACGCCTTCACGTGTTTCCGGTGGCTCATGACCAACCCAACGTCGTTGACGGGTTTCGGCAAGTCTCTCGTCGATACTTCAGAGACTCGAAGAATAGCCCGATGACAGCCTAAACAGACGTCGGAATCCACGGACGATTTCAAGTCGTGCGGGTCGGTCGGCGTCCCGAACCACGTGATGGCCACGTCTTCGAGTCCCGCGAAGACCTTATCCTCAATAAATCCCCGGAAGCCCGGTCGAACGTGGCAATCCACGCAGGTCACGTCTTGATGCGACGAGCGTTTCCAACTGTCAACGGATGGACGAATGGTATGGCAGGAGGCACAAAACTCAGGATGGTTGGTAATCGGAATCGCCGCGGTGCCGAGGACCATGAGGACTCCGATGGCCATCAACGAGACGGTGACGGTCCTTCGATTCATGTTACGCGGAGGCGGGTTTGGGGTAGTGCTGAATAATCAGTTTGGCGAGCGTTACAACGTCGTTTCGATCAATACACGGCACGGGCGCTTCGATGGGTTTTATCGAGACGATGGCCAACAACCCATCAAGCGAGACGTTCACTTCTTCAAATTCTTCACGAACGACCGCGATTTTGGGATATCCTTCACTTTTCCATCCTTCGGCAATAATTAAATCCGTTTGATCGTCAAGAAACCGATCCCTGACTTCTTCTACGTTCATTTCTTTCGAGACGTCGGCGAACATGGCCATGCTGCCTTTGGACACGACTACGACGGTACTCGCTCCGGCCTGCTTGTGTCGCCAACTGTCTTTGCCTTCCGTGTCCAACTCGAAACCATGTCCCGCGTGTTTGACCGTGGCCACGCGATACCCCGCTCGCGTTAATTCTGGAATCACGCGCTCAATCAACGTGGTTTTCCCGCTATTGGAGCGGCCGACGAAGGATAAGATGGGAGAGGCCATGGATTAAAAATTCTGACTGAGGACTTGAACCTGAACGATATCCCCAGGGTTGATTGTTTCGACCTCTTCCGGAATATCGATCAACCCGTTGGCTTTCACCATTGAGGTCAGGATTCCGGAGCCTTGTGGTCCGGTCGTCCGAACCGTGAGCCGTCCGTGGTGGCGTTCCAGAATTCCTCGTAAGAAATGGCGGCGGTCGGGACGTTTGGAAAATTTTTCTTGAAACGCGGCTTGAACCATGGGGCGTGCCACGTGCCGATACCCGCCCATTTTCATGACCGCTAATCGAACCAGTTGTTCAAACGTGACCATGGAGGAGACGGGATTGCCAGGCAATCCAAACGCCAGGGTGCCTTGGATTTTTCCAAAGGCCACGGGTTGGCCAGGACGAATGGCCAGTTTCCAGAAATGCACGTCCGCCCCCAGTTCCGCGAACACGGCTTTGGTAAAATCATAGTCACCCATGGACACGCCGCCCGATAACACCAGGACGTCACAGCCTAATCCATGAGAAATTTTTTCCTTTAACGATGGCGGCGTATCCTTGGCAATGCCCAGCAGCAACGGGATTCCCCCGGCTTCCCGGACGGCCGCGGCGATGCCGTAGCTGTTCGAGTTGACGATCTTGTTTTCATCAAACTTCTCATCAAGGTCCGCCAGTTCATCACCGGTTGAGAGAATGGCTACTCGCGGGCGTTGATGCACCACCACGAACGATTTGGCCAGGATCGCCAACATGCCGATTTCCGCCGGACGCAGTTGGGTGCCCGTGGGAATGATACATTCACCTTCTTTCACGTCTTCTCCCTTCGGACGAACGTTGGCTCCCTGGGATTCCGGTTGAAAAATCCGAACGCCGGCGTCCGACGGTTCGGTAAATTCAACGCGAACGACGGTATCGGCTCCGGCTGGCATCGGGGCTCCGGTCATGATTCGAATGGCTTGGCCCGGCCCCACGGTTTTCGTGGCCACTTGTCCGGCCGGTACGTCTTCCACGACGTCCAGCTCCGCCGGTTTAGTGATGGCATGGTCTTTTTGGACGTCTTCCCAACGAACGGCAAATCCGTCCATGGCCGAATTGTTCCATGGAGGATTGTCCCGCGGCGCGACAACGTCCTCACCCAGGACGCGGCCGAGCGCGTCAAGCAATCCGACTTTCTGGCACCCCAACGGAGCGGCGGCATCCAACACCACTCGCTGCGCTTCTTTCAGCGGCGTTAATCCATTCATGATCGTTATTTTTTCTTGAAGGGACTCTTGGTGGCGATTTGAACCAACGAGCCTTTTTTCTTGCAAAAATCATCAACCTGATTGGCAACGTTGTGATAGGCGTCGGCCGTGGGCAGGTCAGAATGAAACAGTGCATACGGTTCGCCGTAATCACTTTGCCGCACGACTTCAGGATCAAGCGGAATTCGTCCTAAAAAGGGAACCTGCATGTCATGGGCGGACGCCTCTCCCCCACCCATCCGAAAGACTTCGATGTGCTCGTGGCAATGCGGACAATCGAGGCCGCTCATGTTTTCGACGATGCCGATAATCGGCAACTCACTATCCCTCGCAAACGTGACGGACTTTCTCGCGTCAAGCAACGCGACTTCCTGAGGAGTCGAAACGATCACGCACCCCGTAACTTCTCCAATTAGGTCAATGGTCGTGACCGATTCATTGCCCGTGCCGGGCGGCAAATCCACGATCAGAAAATTCAAATCCTGCCATTCCACGCCGCCGAGCAATTGATTGATGAATTCAAACTTATAGGCGTCCCGCCAGATAATGGGGTCGTCGGAGTTCTGAAGCAGGAACGACATCGACGCGATTTTCATGTTGTAGGCCTGATGCGGAATGATCCCGCCACCCGTGCTGATCTTGAGGCGTTGCCCTTCCGCCCCCACCATCTTGGGAATATTGGGGCCGTGAATGTCCATGTCGCAGATACCCACTTCGTAGCCCTTTAACGCCAAGCTCACGGCCAGGTTCGTGGAGACGGTGCTTTTGCCGACCCCGCCCTTGTTGCTCATGACGAGGATCTTATAATCAATGCGCTCCATGCGTTTCGCCACCAACCATCGACTATGCCCCTCTTTATCTTTCTGGCAGGTTTCATTCTCATCACAAATGGCACATGCCCACATATAAGTACAGGCATCGCCTTGCGTTGAGGGTTGATACATTTTCAACTCAGGACTCATGAACGCCTCCACGTTTCTTTTTGAGTGGAATTCCCGACAAAAAATCTACAAATAATTCTGCTCCTATTGCATGTCTTCTCGCATTTTCTTGGGTATATCCTGCTTTAGTTTTCAAACGATCTTGAAATTTTCCCAACCGGCCACGCAATTCTTCAGGACTAAATTTATCATTTTTCATAAGCGTTCTCCCTTGACGTCATATTCGTCGTCGTAGATGGATTCGGGAATAAACCGGCGATGATGGGGCACTGGTCCATCGTGGATGATCGCCCAAATGAACGTCAACACGAGGAGGGAGATGTCTGCACTCATCGCGCTATGACCTCCCGCGCCCACTCTGCAGCTTGCTGTGCAAGGGCTGCATCATCCCGTGCCTGGTCTGCGGCCTGCTGCACGGTCTCCACGGCCTCCCGCCACACGGCCACCACGGTCTTGTATCTGCCCTTCGCCCCCTGGTATTTTTCGATGATCTCTCTCGCCTCCTCCCGCACCATGCGCACCCATTCCCGCACTGCTTCAGCAAGCCGCTGCGTCCGGGTTGCGGCTTGCTGCGCACGGTCTGCCCACTCCCGCGCACGGTCCTGTTCCGATATGAGCTTTTCTGCCCAGTAGGCAACCTGCTGTGAGCGTACTGCATCATTCCGTGTCCAATCTGCGGCCTTCCACGCCATATCCACCCACTCCCTCGCAGGGGCTTCGAGTTGCTGTGCTTTCCGCTCCTGTTGTTGATGTAACCGCTTCAATACTTCCTGAGTCGTCGTCATGTCTCCTAGCAGGGGGGCGGTCCACCCGCACGTCGGCGAGAGAAGTGAGACAGTAAACAACAGTATGGTCGTGGTTGTGTGTTTTGTCATGGGTGTCATCCGATCTCCTTCTTTCCACTCCTTTGCCTGTCCCCGACGGTTTCAATCGGGGATAAGGAGGGGTTAGGGGAGGTAGATGTGGGAAGAACTCTCAAGCTCTCGTTGCCAGCAGCCCGGGTGGGACAGCCTTTCATTTTCCGTCAGCGAATGACTGATCTCTCTCCAGGCATGACGATTTTTGCAAAGGTGTCTCTACAAAGAGGCGGAAAAGATGCCGATCCCTCACGCTGGCCTTCTCTCCACCTTACCAGAGGACACACCAGATAGTTTTTCAAGGGTATGATCCAGAATCGGAAGACATACCGATAAATTTTCTATGGCGCCCTTTGGGCTTCCTGGAAGATTAATCACTATGGTCGTGCCGCGAATCCCGGCCGTTCCACGGGACAGCATGGCGGTCTTCACTTTTTTGAGACTTTCCGCTCGCATGACTTCGCCAATGCCCGGGATTTCTTTTTCGATAATATCCCTTGTGGCTTCAGGAGCCCAATCGGTGGGCCGGACACCCGTTCCGCCGACGGTCAAAATTACCTGAAGGTCCGGGGTTTCGCACAGGTGCAACAACTGCTTACGAATGCTCTCCCGATCATCCGGCACGACTGCATAGTTCACGACCCGAGCATCATGTTCGTGTAAATAGCGGTGCAAGCTTTCTTTTCCATGGTCTTCCGCTTCTCCCGAACAGATTTTACTGTTGATGACGACGACCGCGACGGCAATCATCATGATCTCTATTCGTGAATCCATATAACAAGTAAGCCACCTGAAAAATCGGCCTGGGAGATTTCGTTCCTATTGCCTTCTTCAAAATACGCAGGTATGTAATCGAAATGAGGTTGGAGTACCTATTAAATAGGACTTGACGTTTGCAAGGAACCATTTTTCAGTTTTTTGATTTCATCTTTGGAAAGCCCCGTCACCTTGGAAATAAAGGAAACCTCTGTTTTTTCTTTCAGCATGTTTAAGACAACTTCCTGTCGGCCTTCTTGCCGGCCCGCCTGCCGGCCTTTCCGTATCCCCTTCCGCATGCCTTCCTGTATGCCTTTTTCTCTAATATGGTCTCTTATATCCATAAACCCCCCTCTTTGAAAGATACCCTCTTCCACTAACTCTTTTTCTACTTGTTCCCATAACTGACGAAACTTACGGCTCTCCTTCAAAACGGACTCCAAATAATCCGCCACATTCACGATCAAATCATTCCGCTTCCCTGAAAAATCACCAAATAACGCCAGCGTCTCTTTTAACTCAGTCCTGGACAGCTTTAGAGACCATATCCTCCCCAATAAACGTAAAGCTCCTCGACTTTGAAAACTCCTATCTTCAAATACCCCTTTTATCTTCGGGTCATGAGCATTCAATAACTTTGGCGTGTAATTTATCATATTTTTTCGAGATGCAACAGGAATTTCAGACAATGAGTCTCCCCACACGGCCTCTTGGAAAGATAATTTCCATTTCCAGGGATGTTTCCCATGATAAAACAGGACGGGAATAACGGGGCTGGGCCGGCCTGATTGAACGGTGTGTTGATGGATGAAGGTCTGATAATACAAAAGTTGGGTGAACAGCTGAGGGTCGTACTGGGATTTATGCTCCAGAAGAATAAAGATTCGAAAGCGAACGTGCGGCTTGCTTTTCAGTGGAACGGAGAAAACAACGTCCGCACGTTTATTATCTTGCAGAGTATCTTTTTCCGCTTTCAGTTTTTTCCAGTCATATGCTTTGCGTTCTTCTTTGGAGAAGATGAGCCGAAAGAGTTCAACGGCATATTGGGGATTGGAATAAAAGCTCTTGAAGAAAACGTCATGATGACCGGCTGATCTTTTGGGTTGAGGTTTGGCCGGTTTTTCATTTGACATTTCTGCCTGGAATCGCCTTCAGAATGACGTAGTGCGTAATTGGCAAATCGCGCTCTCCCTCCTACGTTCCAGATGCCGTGAAAGTGCGAAACCGTCAGGGAACGCTCAGGTACTCATCATCAGGACCACCCGTACCGCCTGCGGTTGCCGTTTTGGGTTTGAGCACGCTCGTTCCCTTTGACGTGCCTGGTATCACGTCCGTTTCAGTTTCACCCGCCTCAGCCGTCGGTTTTTTCTTGAAGAAGCCGGCGCTGATAATGCCGACTTCATAGAAAAAATACATGGGCAAGGCCATCAGACATTGGTTAAACGGATCAGGGGTCGGCGTTAAGAGTGCGGCGAAGAGAAACGCTCCCAGGAAGGCCCATTTGCGGTACTTTTTCAGAAACGGGGCGTCAACCCACCCCAATTTGGCCATGAGCGTGAGTGCCAACGGCACTTCAAACACCAGACCAAAGACCACCAGAAACCACAACGCAAAGCCCACGTAACTGGCAATCGACAATTGGGGAATGAATCCGGCCTGCACGCCGTAGGAAATCAAAAAGTTGAGGGCAAACGGCAACACGAAGAAAAAACAGAAGCCCAACCCTAAATAAAACGCGATGGTACTGGTGACGACAAACGGCGCCACAAAGCGACGTTCCTGCACGTGCAGGCCGGGTACGATAAACGCCCACGTCTCCCACAGAATGTACGGCGTCGCGAGAACCAGGGCAAACAGCGCGGCGACTTTGAGGTTCTGCCACAAGGCTTCGGCCGGAGCCAAAAAGACAAATGGAATTTTGGGCAGGTCCGTCGGGACCCATTCCAAGCTTCCAGGCACAAACATATTCTGCAAGGGAACGCGCAGCCATTGGACCAGCGTATCGGCGTAGAAAAACGTCCCGACAAAAAACACCGCCACCACAATGACGGCTTTGGTCAGCCTTGCTTGAAATTCAAACAAGTGCTGCATGACCGGCATCTTTTTATCCTCAAAAGGATTCAAGACTTTGTCCTGCATCCATTTTGAAAATTTTGATTGTCCGGTCACGTCTGATTCTCCGTCACCGACGTTCGTACCGACTTTCCCACCATTGCCCGTTTTCCTAAGCAGACGTCTTATTTCTCCGGATTCACGGCTACAAACAGGTTGTTCCCGCGACGGCTCAACAAGAGGACGACCATTTCATTTTTTTCGATCTTCGAGGCAATATTCTGGTAATCACTCAGACTTTTAATCACCTTTCGACTGACTTCTTGAATCACGTCACCTTGTTGTAATCCCGCGGCCTCTGCCTCACTGCCGGGTTGTACTTCATTCACGACCACGCCGGCCACGTCTTCAGGAAGATCGAGCCGTTGTCTTCGTTCATCCGTCAACGTGTCCACGTCCAAGCCCGCCAGCACGTTGTCGAATTTTTCTGACGCGGAAGGAAGTGAGGGCGTTTCGCGACCGGCCAGCATTTCATCGGTGGGGCGTTCCCCGACTTTCACGGTCAGCGTCTTCTGCTCGCCGTCGCGTAACACGAGGATTTCAACTTCTTCACCAACGAGCGTCCGTGCCACAATATGTCGGAGGTGATTCACGTCTCTCAGCTTTTCCCCATGGTATTCCAGCAGCACGTCTCCCCGTTGTATCCCGCCTTTCGCCGAGGGGCCCCGTTCATGCACCTCACTGACCAGCACCCCGCCGGGATGGGACTCCGGTAGCTGAAAAGACTGGGCCAGGGCCGGCGTCAACTCTTGAATGGCAACCCCCATCCAGCCCCGCACGACCCGGCCTGACCTGATGAGGCTCTGAGTAATGTCTCTGACAATTTCAACGGGAATCGCGAATCCAATCCCTTCCGACCCACCGGTACGAGAAAAAATCGCCGTGTTGATGCCGACAATTTCGCCCGACATGTTGACAAGAGGGCCACCGGAATTTCCCGGGTTAATCGGCGCGTCGGTCTGGATAAAGTCCTCATATTCCGTGATGCCGACGTTGCCACGACCCAATGCACTAATAATCCCCATCGTCACCGAGGCCTTCAGCCCAAAAGGACTCCCTACGGCCAAGACCAGATCTCCAACTCTGACTTTCTCGTCCGTGCTCCATGACACGAATGGGAGGTTGATTTCGTCGATTTTGATCACCGCCAAATCCGTTTTCGGATCAGTGCCGATGATTTTCGCTGAGAATTCTTTTCCTTCAAAGTTTGTCACCGTAATCTGGTCCGCATCTTCCACCACGTGGTTGTTGGTCACAATGAATCCTTCCGGATTGATAATGACGCCCGAACCGGCACTCATCCCGGGAGGCCCGAACGGTCTTGGCGGGCCTGGTGGCTGCATGGGAGGACCAGGCATGGGCGGGCCCGGTGGGCCGCCAAACGGTCCGGGGGGAAGGCGACGAGATCCACGTGGTCCCGCTGGTCCGGCAACCGCGACGTTCACCACGGCGGGACGGACTTTTTCAACAATATCCGAGAATCCACGGCTAAACGCATCGGGAACCGTTGCCGAAGTTGTCTGGGGTGCCCCCCCCGACATTATTCCACAAAAAAAGAAGGCCATCATCGATAGTCCAAAGCGTTTATTGCGACGTTTGAGTAAGGGGTCCACGTTCATAGAAAATTATCCTTTAAGGTTAATAGCTGAGGTCAGCGATACCCCGTCGTAAGAATACGGAGTGGTTCCCGCCGGCCGTTGTTATGAGGGTCAAGACCGTCTTGTTGCTGATTAGAGAGATTGTACACTAATCTCTTGTGGCTGTTCAAAGTCAAATCCGGCAAATTCGTCCTTGTCTAGCACCGACCAGAGACCTTTGCAAAAATCCCTTTTCTGTCATTCTTCGCTTCGCCCTTCGAGGCTCAGGGGAACCTCAGAATGACATTTTGCAAAGGGATCTGAACACGGGAACATTCAAAAAACTTGAGAAAACGGAATTTCCCTATTACGTTGAAAGGAAAGGACTCGTCTCTTTCGGCCACGTTCAAAAGCTCTTCTCAACCATGCGCGCCCTGACGTTGAAGACAACATTGGAGTATTGCGAGCAATACCCTACGCCGGAACCGGCCAAAGGCGAAGCACTCGTTCGAGTGCTCCAAGCGGGAATTTGCGCCACTGACTTACAATTAGTACGAGGCTATATGGGCTTTCACGGAGTGCCGGGACATGAATTCGTTGGAATCGTGGAAGAGGCTCCCGTGGAGACCGGACTTATGGGCCAGCGCGTCGTCGGTGAAATCAACGCGGCGTGTCGAGTCTGTTCCACGTGCCAAGCAGGGAGACGGACCCATTGCCCCTCTCGCACCACGTTAGGCATTGACCGACGCGATGGAGCGTTTGCCGATTTTCTCTGTCTCCCCACTGAGAATCTCTATCCGCTTCCTGATGAGATCACGAATGACCAAGCCGTCTTTGCGGAGCCGCTTGCGGCGGCGTGTCAAATTCTCGAACAAGTACCCATTGAAGCACAAGACCGCGTCCTGGTCATTGGTGATGGAAAACTGGGACTGTTGTGCGCACAACTCCTGCACCGCACCCGTTGTCACCTCACGGTCCTGGGACGGCATCAGGAAAAATTGCAGATTCTGGCTCAACGCGGCATCCACATCCGTCGGGATTCTTACGTTCCATCCAGGGACTTCGATATCGTGGTCGAGGCAACCGGCAAACCCGACGGTTTTGCATTGGCCGGTGAATACGTCCGTCCGAGGGGCACGATTGTGCTGAAGTCCACCTATCATGACCAAACGGCCGTTGACGTGACCGCTCTCGTTGTGAACGAGATTACCATCGTGGGATCACGATGCGGTCCGTTCCCGCCGGCGATAGCCCTGCTGCGTGACAACGCCGTGGACGTTCAGTCCCTCATTCACGGACGTTTCCCCCTTCATCAGGGCAAAGAGGCATTGACGCACGCAGCCGCAACAGGCGCGTTAAAGATTATCATAGACGTGACGGATGCGTTGCGGACGCCGAATAACGCGTGGTAACACGTGCTTCGGAACCACTCAACGCCGGTCGGTCTCGTTCTTCAGATGAACGCATAATCAATCCATGAGCTGGCGTAGCTCAACGGCAGAGCAGCGGTTTTGTAAACCGCCGGTTGGAGGTTCGATTCCTCTCGCCAGCTCCATCTTTCACTTCCTGCGACGTCCGAAGCATCGGACACAATCTGCTCCGCCGGTCTTCGTTTTATGACGTCAGCGTCACGGCCATTTCAATCCGGTCAAACGGATTATCGCGATCGTCTCGCCGTGCGTTCACCACGCGGTCTACGACCTCCATCCCGCTGACCACTTCTCCGAATGCCGTATATTGGCCGTTGAGAAATGACGCATCCGCCACGCAGATAAAAAACTGTGATCCGGCACTATCGGGATCCTGTGCGCGAGCCATCGAGAGCACGCCGCGCTTGTGTGGTTTGTCGTTGAATTCGGCTTTGACTCGATATCCGGGGCCACCCAGGCCGTGGGTTGATCGGTCGGCACGTTTGCTGTTCGGGTCGCCGCCTTGAATCATGAAACCTGGAATAACGCGGTGAAAAGTAGTTCCGTCGTAAAACTGTTCCGACGCCAGTTTGCAAAAATTTCTGACGTGTCCAGGGGCCATTTCCGGATAAAATTTCAAAACAACGTCTCCCCAGGCTTTGCCTTGAGAGGTCACTGAAATAGTGGCTTGCGCGTCAGTCGCGGCTTCCATACTTTCCGCCATATCGTCTCCTTCCCTCAATGAACCGGCAGATCAACATAAGGTCGCGGCATCGAATAATACCGGCCCAATCCTTCGCTGATGTTCACCCAATGAGCTCCGGCGTCCCGGCTGCGAAAGGCCCCTGCATTGGTGCCGACGTACAATTCACCTTGAGGCGTTCCCATCAGGACCTGAATCGACAATTCGGTCAATCCCGCGTTGATCGGTACCCATTTGGAATCTTGGAAATTATTTTTATACATCCCTCGCCCCGTGGCGACGTATAAGGCCGATGGCGTGGACACGATGCCGCGGATTGAATCATTCGGCAACGATTGTCCGATTGATCGCCAAGTTTTCCCAAAATCTTTACTTTGATACATGCCCCCGTCCTGGGTGCCCACGTACAAATGTTGTTCGGGGCTCATGACGGTAACGCGAACGTGGGTGTGGATGAGACGTTCTTTGGGGTCAACGAATGGATCGCCCACCGTCCGCCACGTGCCCACGCCGGGTCTGGTGGCATCGATCTGAAGCAATCCTCTGCCGGCGGTTCCGGCAAACAATCGAAAGTCGTCGGTCACGACCAGACTTGCGACTAACGTCTGTTCCAGCCCGGACGCTACCGCGGACCACTGCTTCGCGTCTTCAGTCCAATAATAGACCCCTTTTCCGGTTCCCGCGTAAACGTTCCCATAACGTACAAGCAGGGACTTGATCTCCACGGGTCGTAATCCGGCGTTGATCGCTTCCCACGTTTTTCCATCTTCTTTTGTCCGAAAGACGCCGCGTCTGACGCTTCCGGCGTAAACCGTGCCTTTCGCGTCCGTGCTCAAACATAAAATGAATCGAGCATCCAGGCCGGCGTTGATCGACTCCCACGTCGCTCCGTCATCAGAGCTGAAAAACACGCCGAACCCGAATGATCCGGCATAGATTCTTCCATCATCGGTGGAGACCAGAGCTTGAATGCTCGGGGAAAACCCGGCCGCACGATCCAACGGATTGCCGTGCCCCGTGGATTGACCGAAGCACGGTCCACCCCACAAACACAGCACGAGCGTGATTTCCACGACCCGACGACGCCTGTCCCACGTCGAACGGGTTCCCGCGTGGAACAGAAGACGCGACGGTGGATTACGACGCATGATGGCCCGCCGTCCCGGTTGGCATGGGCGTATCATCATCGCGTTGTCCCTCTTCTTCAGCAGGAGCCGCCCTTGTGCGACCGAATATTTTGGCACCCCACGTGCCGATTTCATACAACACAATGAGCGGAATGGCCATAAGGAGCATCGTAAAAAGAGTGGCGTCAGGCGTCAGCACCGCGGAGACGATGAGCGCGACCATGGCCGCGTGCCGTCGATATTTCACGAGATGATCGAATGACACCAACCCGGCCCGCGCCAACAGGGAAAGGGCCAATGGAATCTCAAACGCAAACCCGAAAGCCAGCAAAAACTTCACGTTGAAATCCACGTAAGTCCCCACGGCCAATTCCGGTTTCAGTTCCCGCTCCAACCCAAACGAGACGAAAAAATTAATCACCAACGGGAGGATCACGAAATTGCAGAAGACCAAGCCCAACGTGAAACAGCCGGTGGCAAGGAGAAACAACGGGATGGCCCATTTTTGTTCACCCTGCAACAACGCCGGTTGAACGAACTTCCAGAACTGATGAAGCATGACGGGCAGACTGACCACAATCGCGGCCAGAAATGAAATCTTTATGGACGCAAACAGGGCTTCAGCCGGTCCATAAAACAACAGATCATCCTCGAAGGGCCTCTTGAACCAGTCGATCAGTTCGGCAGACATCGAAAACGTCACAACAAACGTCGCCATAATCGTCGCGCCGACGATCAGCAGCCGACGTTTGACGTCACGGACGTGACGAGTAAAGGGATGAACGATGGCCGTCATGGTTTTTCAAGGAACCGTTGAAACGTGAATTCATCAATGACCGGTTACGGCGTCGGAGTCTTGTGTTGTTCATGCCTGTATTCCCGGATGAGTCCCGCCATTCGATCCTTCTTGTTCAATTTTTCCTTTTGAATCTGCTTTTTGAGTAATTCTTCTTGAGGCGTCAGAATATGATTTTTGAGGAGTTCTTGAAGTTCGGCATCCAATTGATGATGCGTCTCCTGAAGTTTCCGAAAATCGGGATTGGTCAGACGAAGTTGTTCGGCAATTTGATCGTCAGTGAGCATGAAGCCACCCTCCTTTCTCAACAAATGACCGCACGTATCTAGAAATCCTCCGGATTCCAATCCGTTAATTGCATGAGAATAGCATCTTCGCTGGGGTTCGTATAGTAGGCGGTCCGTTGGCCGTACTGCTGAAAACCCAATACATGATAGAACCTTCGGGCTGCGGTATTGCTTACCCGTACTTCCAAAAGCGCCCGCGTGGTTCCTTGATCGAGTCCATCCTCTAAGGCATACCGAATCAGACGCCGGGCAACGCCGTGACGTCGATGATCCGGATGCACGGCCAAGTTCATCAGTCGCAATTCGTCAAAGACGACCCAATAGCAGACGTACCCCAGCAGCCTGGCTCCCGGCCCAGTCGGACGGTTGAGCAAGGCTCCGTACAGCCGACCGAAAGGATTCCGCAGCAACTCGCAATTAAACGTGACCCGATTCCAAGGTGCGGCAAACGACGCCCGTTCGATGGCCAAAACGTCGTCCAGATCGCTTGGCACTAACGGTTGCACGCGAACGTCAACGTCTGACGTGGTTCGGGTTTTCATCGTCAAGCCTGCTCCCAACGGACTCAATCGGGGACACGCGGGGAAAGATTCCGCGGACGAGTGGAACTCCATCGAATTTCCGCCTCGGCACGTTGAACGTAATGAGGCGCAAGGCAACGCCCGGCCAGTTTCCCCGTCTGAAAATACGACAAACTTGCCAACCCCACGTGATACGCGGACGGACCGGTGAAGGCCGATGAGCTGCGAACGGCTGAATCTCCCAACGTCTCCCTCAGCCGACTCCGGTGCCTGATCCAACCTTCTCCCCAAAAAACCGTGGGGTGGGAACTCGAATCGATGACTTCCTGAATTGAACCAACTCGATCGTCCGATAATCGAACCAATCGTCCGTTTCTCCATTGAAATCGCGCCCAATACACTTCTTGAGCTCGGGACACCAACATGGGACACAACACGTGAGAGCACGTTTGATGACTCCAGGCCATGGCTTCCAACGTCGGGACGGTCACGAGGGGCAGGCCGGTCACCATTCGGAATCCTATCATAGTCGAAAGGCCAACGCGCAAACCAGTAAAGGACCCTGGGCCGGCAGACACGGCCAAGCCCTCAATCGAGGACAACGAGCACGGCGTAGATGCCATCAATCGTTGAATCGCAGGAATCAGCAAACTGGCGTGAGAGGAGCAGTTCTCGTGAACGTCCTGAATCAACAACGCCGTCTGGTCCAACACCGCCACGCTCTGGCATCGAGTGGACGTATCAATGGCCAGAATTTTCACGTCACCTGAAATCAAACGCCTTCTCAGGCAGTGGAACGTTCGCCACAAGTTCCAAAAAATTCAAGGTCACGGTTCCCGACGTCGTGCGGTCCCTTGCCTGAACGTGAAAAGGCAGCACGATGGAACGTTCGCGTGTATGCGATTCATCACGGACAACTCGAAAATCCGACGCGGTGAAGGCCAATTGCGTTCGTTCGTCTGCGGTCAGATAGTTGATGGCGCGGATTTGAGCCGAATATCGATCCACCCACACGTGTTGAACGCCATCGGCAAAATCAAGAAGAGACTTCCCATGCGAAAGGGGAATTGTATATCGATACGATTCGTCCTCAAGCCGAACCTCGGAGTCGGCGGTCATGGGAACTTTTCCAAGAAGGGCCTGCAAGGCCCCCAAACTCAGTTCAATCGGCGCGCGCAACTCTCCCAGACCCGTCAAATCGTCCACGCGGCCGACCATGACGTTTTGTCGCCCGGGTACGCGGAGCGCGTACGTTCCCCCGCGTGCCACAAAATCAAAGACCATTCCCCCTATGAACGTGATCCCCGTAATACGAATCGATTGCGGACGTTGGTAGACCAACGTCCCTTGAGCGCGAGAAAGAAAAGAAAGGGCAGAGGTTTGGACGTCGACCTGAAACAACCCTTTGAGAGTTTCAAGATTCGCTTCACGCTCTCGGAGAGTTGAAAGGACCGCCTCCGGGGTAAGCGCAACGTCCGGCATCGGCAACCGGACGGAGGCAGGACGCGTACAGGAAGCCAAGCCGACCAGGAGCAATCCCACGACGGACCACGTCAAAAACAGGAGACTCCGGTGACGCATGGAACCATTCACGCGTTCATCCCCCCACGACATCAGGAAACCGACGCCGTCACGCAATCCAGCACGTCCCCTACGTCGTTCATCCCATGGAGTTCAATTCCCTGGGTTCTGATCTGGTTGGTCTCATTGCCTTGAGGCAAGAGACACCGGCGAAATCCCAACTTCACGGCTTCACGAACGCGTAACTCCACTTGGCTCACGGGCCGGATCTCGCCTCCCAGGCCGACTTCCCCGATACAGCACGTCCGGCCATCAAGCGCACAATCCCGAAAACTCGAGACGATCGCCGCGACAATGCCCACGTCGATAGCGGGTTCATCAATGCGAAGGCCGCTCACCACGTTGAGGCAGACATCCTGTCCCGACAGATGTAATCCTAATCGCTTCTCCAGCACGGCAAGCAACAGGGCCACGCGATTCAATTCCATGCCGTTCGCCATGCGCTTGGGCATGGCATAACACGTAGGAGTCACCAAGGCTTGCAATTCAACCAGAATCGGGCGCGTGCCTTCCAGACTCGACACCACGACCGAGCCCGTGCTGCAAGCCGGCCGCCCCGATAAAAACAGTTCGGAAGGATTATCGACCTCATGCAATCCGGTCTCAGCCATTTCAAACACGCCGATCTCATTGCTTGCCCCAAATCGATTTTTCACGGCGCGCAGAAGACGATACGCGTGGTTGTCATCGCCCTCAAAATACAACACCGTATCGACGATGTGCTCAAGGAGTTTCGGCCCGGCAATCATCCCCTCCTTGGTCACGTGGCCAATGACGAAGACCGTCGTTCCCGTGCGTTTTGCGTACCACATGAGTTCACACGCCACTTCCTGAAGTTGGCTGACGGTTCCGGGAGCCGACGGCACGCGGTCGGTATAGACCGTCTGAATCGAATCCACGACCAGGGCGTTCGTCTGCAGAGCCGTCGCGGCCTTGAGCAACGCTTCAAGAGAGGTTTCCGATAAGACGTATAAAGAGGAACTCAGAATCCCCAGTCGTTCTCCGCGCATTTTGATTTGTTGGGCGGATTCTTCACCCGAAACGTACAACACGGGCGGATGCCGTTGTTCCAGCCCATGCAACGCCTGGAGTAACAAGGTGGTTTTCCCAATGCCGGGGTCACCGCCCACCAGGATGATGGAGCCGGAGACGACTCCCCCGCCCAGGACCCGATCAAGCTCGTTCAGGCCCGTGGTCCATCGAATGTCGTTGGTCACGGCAACGTCACTGATGGGAGTCGCTGACTCCTGCTCTCCGATCTGCCTCTTCTCATGGGCATCGGTCCCGTGCCGTATTTCTTCCTTGAGAGCATTCCACTGTCCGCAATCCGGACACCGTCCCGCCCATCGCGGGGTTTGGAACCCACAGGCCTGACAGATGAAGATCGTACGGGATTTGGCGATTTTCATGCGAACGGCGTGCAACCAGTGAATGGACGGGCTTACAACTGCTTCCGGACTTCCTTCCACGACTTTACGATCTTCGCGCGTCGTGGATATTCTCTTTTTTCGTTCGGTTCGGGAAAAATGATCGTCTTGATTCGCTGCTTGACCAGGGTACGGGCAAATTCCCACGTCCTCCCGATACCGGCTTCAAGATTATCCCACCCGCTTTCTTTCAACGTTTCCATAAAGGCTGACAACGCCTTGGATTTCGGAGGAACCCGTTTGGCAATCCCAACGGGAAATTTATGCTGCCGCAACCATTCACGGGTTTCCTGTAACACCGTCTCTGAAGAGTCGTGGAGATAAATGACGTTGAAATAAAACTCAGACAATTTGGACAACGCCTGCGGGGCATCTTCTTGAGGGTCGCCAAAGGCCGTGAGATTGACGTTGAACGGAAGAGTGGGCAAGGAATTCACGATGGAATCCTTTTCTTGAATGAGGGTCGCCACGTCAACTAACAGAATGGGGCGCCGCCTTTCCCAGGAAGCCAGGTTGCCGATTCCCTCCGCTGATTCAACCCGCGGACTGGTTTCCACGTTGGCGACAACGTTGTGATTGCCCCGCATGTGGGTCCGAAATTCCAAAAAGGCGCGGCCGTCGCCGCCGGTGAGCGACGTCCCGACGCGTTGGCCCTGAACCGTAAACACAATGATTTCTCCTCCCAATCCTTTAGTCCCGAGCATCCCTTCTTCCATGAGCCGAGCCTTTAACGTGACCGGCGTCCCGGGTCGAGCCATGACGTCTTCCACGATCAGACGTCCCTTGATTTTCTCCTCCGCCGCAACCATGGCCGGCACAAGAGAAAAGAGAATCCCGATGGGGACAATGAGAACCGCCCACCATACCGGACGGGCAAGAACCAACGCATTCATGAAATTTCCCCGCAAACGTCAAAAACCCCTGGGCCACGCCGAGCCCGTTTCGTCTCGCTAAATTAGCACGTCGACCTTGAGAAAATCCAGAACCCTGCCACGCAACTGGCCGTCCACCGTCCCGATTGCATTGATGGCATTCCAAATCATGCTATGTCTCCCATCATCCCTTCCTTTATAGCCGCGCCGTCTCATAGCACCCCATGCTGGGATGCTCAGCAAGCTCAGGCATTATCTGGAAGGGTGAAAGAAAAGCGGTGAGAAGCGTGAACGGGCACTAGCCCAGTTTTCGGTTCTGAAGTTCTTGGGTGTAAGTCTTCTGATACAGCACTTCCCATTCCGGAGAGCCCTCAACAATTTGGCGAGAGTAGGAGGCAAGACGAGATCGCACGAATTGGTCAATGGACTGTTCCAGTTTCATCTGGTCCGCAATGACGCGTTTTATTTCCCTCAACGCTTGTACGGAATCGCCGCGCAGCGTGGCGTCAGTCGCCGTTTCAAGCGTTTGCGCAATCACGTGGGAGAGATGGGTTTGCTTGTCGTCGGAAAGAAGCGGCCTCATAAGATGAAACAGGCCGGTTACGGCCGGTTACAGAATCAATCCGCGCTCTTTGACCAGTCTATTTTTCACCATCGTGAACATCCGATCATAATCGGCGCGGCCACTTTGAAACTCGGCGTCATACTGTTTTAATAAGCGACGAATTTCCTCGTGGAGCCTGTCTTCCAGGGAAAGTTCGTGGGTGATCGCTCCATCCAAGGTCTCGACCAACCGGTCTTTTGAGCCGGAAATATCCAGGAGGCGTTGCCCCCGCAATCGATCCACCACGGCCGTGGACAGCAATCGAATGCGTTGTTTGGTTACGCGCATTTGCGTCACGAAGCCTTTCCCGCTTTCATCATAGACTCCGTCTCGCACCAATGCCGATGATCTTTCTATGATGAAACGACGTTCTACAGAAAGAGGACAAGACATCCGGAACGGCTGCCGCGTCTTGCATAAGGACGGAAAGTAAACTGCGAATCCGTCAACGTCAAGTCCTTCGCGGTCCAATACCTTCTTCTGCGTCAACCCGCTCCTGACCACGGCTTCCTCAAGTGGCCTCACCCGAAGACGGCAGAACTCTCTCCTCGGTTGACTCTGAACCTCATCATGGAAAGGGCACGATACGCTGACCACTGAGACTCACCATAGATGGGTTGTCGCCATCGAGAGGCTGGAGAAGTCTTCGGTAATGTGGTACGAATGCAGTCGTTACACGTGTACGACTCAAGAGGCTGAAGGAGATATGACAACATTCGATCCTGACGTCGTGGCTGGGCCGCTCAATGCGGTCATCTTCGGGCTGACCGTCTTCGCCGCCGGCCGGTGGTGGCGCCAACCGTTGGAATCCCGCCTGACATGAGAATACTCTGGGTGGATCCACTCAATACCAACCCCCAAGCCCTCAACCTGATATCCGTCATTCTGCGGGACGCCGGTCATGACGTCCGCGTCTGCTCGATCTCTCGCGACGGCCACCCGCTGCCGCCCGACGTCCATTGGACGCCGTTCACGCGCCACCGCACCCCCCTTCGTTCCTTGAAGCGCGGTGGATTCACGACCCTGCGCGTACTCGGTTCCTATCTGTTCTGTTGGCGCCGGGCGGTGCGCTGGGCACGGGCTTCCGGGGTGAAGGCGTTGCTGGTGACGACCAATCTGACGCTGTGGCGTCCAGACACGTGGGCCATGCGTCTGATGGCGCGGGGCGGACTGGCTCCGGTCGTCATTGTGCATAAACCGTACCCGACCGTCTTTGATGCCCCAGTCGGCAAACGGGCTGCCCGCTACCGCACCTTCTACCAGTCTGCCGCACGTATTTTCACGTTTAACGTTTTTACTCGAGAGTTGATGCAGACGCTGTACCAGCTTCCGGAAGAACGGTACTGCCACGTGCCGCATCCCCATTTCCAACCCCTTCTGGACCGCTTCTCCACCAACCGGGAGCTGGCCCGTCGGCTGCACGAGTGGGCGGCCGGCGCCCCTGTCATCACCTTCTTGTCTAACATGCGGCCCGAACAGGGCCTGGACGATTTGCTTTCCAGCCTGGCCGTTCTTGACGCTGAACTCGCCGACTGGCGTCTGCTGCTGGTCTCGACCGGCGGCAGCAAGATCCGGATCCGGGCAGTGAAACGCCGCTTGGCGGAACTCGGCTTCCAGGGACGCTGCCGGCATCAGTGGGATGCCTATTCGCCCTCCGACCTCAAAGCCTACCTGGAAGCGGCGAGCCTTGTGGTGGCCCCGTACCATTGGGCCACGCAAAGCGGCGTGGTGGCCATGGCGACGGGCGCCGGCCTGCCCGTTGTGGCGACCGCCGTGGGCGGATTGCCGGAGATGGTCCGGTCCGGTGTTAACGGAGAGTTAGTCCCCATCAGGAACCCCACTAGGCTGGCCCAGGCCATCGTCAGAGTCATACGCCACCGTGATCACTATCGTCACGGTAGCCAAATCTGCCGCGATGCACTATTCTCCCCGCAGCGGGCTGCGGCCGCCATTGAAGGTGGCTTGCGTACGGCCGCCGACGCGCAGGCTACTTGTCGCTTGCTGAGAGGAAATGGGTAAAGGCCCTGGATCGATGCAAGACGCGAAGACACTGATCAAAAAAGTACTCACGCGAATTCACGGGCATGAACAGGCAGGCCGCATAATCCAATACATTGCCGCAGAACACGTCTCATGGTTCCGCCTCGACCGTTCGACCCTGTTCGTGATCGTCATGGCCGTCCTCGGTGCGGCCCACGTCCTGGTCCGTACGTCCACCTATGGCGCAGCCCTCAGCGGAGATGCCGTGAGCTACCTGTCCGCTGCAGAAAACCTCATGGCAGGAAAGGGTTTGCAGGACTTCAGAGGCACCGGGCTTCTGCAATGGCCGCCCCTCTTCCCCTTGCTCCTAGCCGCGATCGGGCTTGCCGGAATCGAACCGCTGGACGCGGGCCGCCTAGTCAACGTCGCCGCCTGCGGGCTGATCATCCTGGTGTCGGGTCTATGGCTACGCCGATCCCTCAGGTCGCCCCTCCTGGCGATGGGAGCCGTGCTGGCCCTGTCGACGTCCTATCCCCTCGGTTATTTCTCATCGTTCATCATCACCGAGGCCATCTTCGTCCTGTTCACACTTCTCGCCTTGATGCAGATGGAAACCTTCTCGAACCGGACCGTCCGGTGGAGGCATCTGGTGCTGGCCGCGCTGTTCACCGCCCTGGCCGCCCTGACGCGCTACGCCGGGATTGCCGTGATCGTCACGGGAATCCTCATGCTGCTTCTGTGCCGTGAAGGAGGGAGGGGGCCGCTTGCCGCCAGACTGAACCGCGCCGCCGTCTATGGCGCCATCTCGTCGGTTCCCGTGGGAGCCGTCTTCGTGCGCAACTACGTGCTCTTCGGAGACTATGACAGGAAAACCGTCCGGATCGGCCAACCACTGCTCACGTCACTTGATCAGATCGCCGGGCTGTTCCATGAGGCGGTCATACCCGCCAACGTGCCGGGCTGGATCGGCGTCTCCCTCCTGTGGTCCTTCGTGCTGGCGGTTCCGGCAGGCGTGGTGATTTACGTGTACACGGCAATCAAGCGGAGAGCGAAACCACCCTTCAACCCCACGGTGTTGCCATCGCCGCCGACCCCCGCGCGCACCTTCAACGTGGACGGTTGGGAATCGGCACGTCCTTTTGCGATGTTTTCCTTGGTCTACCCGACGTTCATGTTCCTGGTCCTGACCTGGGCCGCCGGCCATTCCGGGATTACGGCGCGTTATCTTTTGCCGCTCTACGTTTCACTGTTTCTCCTGGGGCCATGGCTGTTTGACCGATTCCTCCGCATCCGCACCCACGGCTGGCAATCCGCAGCCAAGCGGGTATCGGCTGCGCTGGTACTGATCGTCTGCCTCGGACATTTCGGTTTCTGGGCGCAGAAAAGCTTCGATCTCACCGCCCAGGCACTGGAATCCGGCTTCATCGGTGACACGTTCAACACCGTGCAATGGGACCAATCCGAAACAATCACGTACCTCAGAGCGAACCCCGTTGATGCCCGCGTGTACTGCAACAGCTTCGGCTTGCTGCACGGTCTGCTCGCACTGGAAACCGGGACCAACGTTCGAGGGAAATATCCCACCCTCCCCTCAAAACGACATACACTGGCAAGGCGGATTGAAGATGGTGTATATGAAGATGGTACATATATCGTCTGGTTGAAGTCAGTGAAGCTAGCTTCGCATTATGACTTCGATGACGCGGATCTTCGCGTTCTGCCGGAGGTGGAAATGGTGGTCGAACTGTCCGACGGCGTGATTTTCCGCGTGGGTCGTGACGCCGTGGAAGCAGAGAGGAACATCAAGAGTGCAAGGTGACGTGTCCGTCGTCATACCCGTTGACAACGAGGAAGAGTTGATTGACGTGATAGATGGCGCGGCACTCACTACCCTGAAGACGCACATGCTGATCACCACGTCCGATGCCAATCGAATCTCGACCGCCCTGGCAACGGCAATACCCGCTTCTCCTCATCCATGAGATCCCCCTGTCACCCTTTCGGTCCGGGAAGACCGGACGTGTCAAGTCCACTTGTTGCCGGCTTCTTCCTAGTGGTCTTTCTCGCATGCTTCTCGCCCGTGCTTACCACCGATTATGGCTACAAGGATGACTATCTCCGACTCGTCAAGGGGCCGCAGGGATGGCCGGTCAAGAAGATGTTCACGGAGGGACGTCCGAGCAACGCACTGATCACGACGTTCCTTCTACGAGGGGTGACGGACGTTGAGCACCTGCGCTACCTGCGGCTCGTGGGGGTGCTCGGCATCGTTCTGCTGATGTGGTGCGTGGCCAGGACGCTGTCGCTCGCTGGTTGGAACCGCTTCCAGTGCGTAGGCGTGACCGTGATCATGGGTACTACCCTTCCGTTCCAGGTCTACGCGGCCCGAGCCGATTGCGCGCTCTTTCCCCACGCTGCGCTCGCCGCCGGACTCGCGTTCCTGTTGAGCGAGCGGGCGTTCGAGTCGCGCCGTCGCCGTTCGCAGTGGCTACTGGCGGCGGGGGCGAGCCTGGTTCTGCTCGTGGCCCTCACCATCTATCAGCCGGCCGCCATGTTTTTCTGGGTCTTCGCCGCCGTGACTCTGCTGAAACCGAATACGACTCCCCGCGACATGCTCTGCCGCTTCGGGTGGTACTGCATGATCGCCCTGGCCGGAATGTTGGCCGGATACGTCGTGTACGTGCTGGGCCCGGTCCTGGTTCCGGGCAGCTCAGTGCGGATCGATCTCGTCCGGGATATACCAACCAAGGTCGTGTGGTTTCTTGTCGTGTACTTACCGGACGCGTTGAATTTCGTCCTGCCGTCCCCCTCGTACCAGCTCTTTCCGAGGGCAGGGAGCGAGCTTTCCATTCATCTCTACCGCAAAATTTCGAATGTTCTGCACGCGCTGAACGTCTCCCTGCTGCCTTCCTATGAGCAGGTCGGCATGAGTGCTTCACATGCCCTGGCCGTTTCGCCGCCCGGTGTCCTCTCCTTTGTTCACAAGATTCTCGACGTGTTCATCGCCCAGGGCGTGTTCGCATTCATCGGCGGGGGACTGTGGCTGTACGTTCGAGGCACCCGCCGGGAGCGTCTGTGGCAATGCGGCATTGCCGCGTCCCTCCTGTTGCTGAGTTGCATACCGAACTTGGTCGTCGAGAAACACGTCCCGGGTTATCGGTCGATGTCGGCCCCCGTCTCCGTCATTGTCCTGTGTGGGTATTTTGCCTTTCAGGGATACGCCGGCCGCCTGTGCCGTCTGATTTCTCCCGCCCGCGCGCATGCCGCGTTGGGCGTTGCCGCCGTCGCGTGCGCCCTGTCGGCCGCCTGGCACGTTCAGACCTTTTTCGTTGTACCACAGGTCCGGGAATTGACGCTGATGCGCTCCGGTCTAGCTCAGGCGGACCTGTCCCGAATACGAGGCATCCGCATAATCCTTCATCCATCGTGGCAGCAGAACACGCCCGCGCCCTTCCGGTGGCGCGAGTTCGGCGACACGTCTTCGGCCAATCCTGCCGATGCTCGCTCCATGGCCTCCCTCCTGCTGCGCGGTCTGCATCCAGAGCATGCCAACCTGCCGATCAAATGCATCGATTTCAATGAAGCAACTCTTCCGGGGGTGGGGGGAGGGGGACAATATCTCGTCGTGGACATGCGAAAGCTCGGACTTCTGTCACCGACGGCGGACGTGTCGGCCCACGGGACGAATGATCCCTGAAACGCCCCCGCTGCAAGCGCCAAGAGATGAACGGTGGCTTCAGAAAAAAAAGAAGCGAGCTGGAGGACTCAGCTGGACTCGAAGGGCAGAGTCATCTCCCGAAATCCGGCGACAGCCATCGCTTTGAACAGTGCTTCGTCAGCAACGAGGCGACCCGCCTCCGGCCGACACAAGCGGAGGACGTTCACACCGTTGACGTCGCTCAACTTCAGCTTCTGCCTGGCTACCTCGTTGATGTTGATCACGCACATCGCGTCACGAAGCCTTTTCGACTTTCATGGTGGCGGACCCCACGGCTTGGCGAAGCACCGTGGGATCTCCAATCACGCGCCCAATCACGTTCACCCGGTCGGCCGGTACGGGGTCGTCTCCGATGCTCATGGGGGTCGGGCCAAAAAACACCGCCAACATGCCGCCAAGCCCCCAAAACGCTACGTCCCCTATTTTGACGTTCGTCGTGGCGGTCTCGCGGTAGTCTTTCACACCGGGAACGTTGCCATAAAACTCCTCCCCCCACTGATGAACCTTGACTTCAACCGGCAACGCTTCGTAGAGACCGTGCGCCGTGCGCGTGGGCTTCAATTCGGCTTCGACGACCACGCCTCCAATCCTGATGATCATGCGCTTGAGTGGACTTTCCATGCTCGCGTCAATCCCCTTGTTCTTCTGACGTGCCCATAAATTTTCCATCGACGAAATTTTCAACCGATGGAACCGACCCACCTCAATGAGGCGTTTGAGAATGACGGTTTCGCAACGGTCTCGTCAAGAGTCACGGCGGCTCGACTCTGCGATCTCAATTTGGCATGATTGCGGCAAAATCCCCCACGGGAAAAGGAGAACCATGAACAGACGCGATTTTCTGAAAAAAGCCGGCACCGCCGCCGCGGCCGTGGTTGCCCCGCCGGCGGTGATCGTCCAATCCAAGTCCCCCATCCGGTGGCGACTACAAACCTACGCCGGCGGGAGATTGGCGGAGCACGTGGTGAAGCCGGCGGTTGACTCGTTCAACAAGATCGCCAACGGCGAAATGATCATCGATCTGTACACGGCGGACCAACTTGTGCCAACGTCCGAACTGTTCCGCGCGATGCAGAAGGGCACGGTCGACGCAATCCAGAGCGACGACGACTCGATAGCGTCGCCTGCCGACGTTTCCGTGTTCGGCGGCTATTTCCCGTTCGCCACGCGCTATAGTCTCGACGTCCCGGTGTTGTTCAACCGGTACGGCCTGAAGGAAATCTGGGAAGAAGCCTATCGTGAAATCGACGGCGTGACGTGGCTGAGCGCGGGCGCGTGGGATCCCTGTCACTTCAACACGGTCGATCCCATCCGCAGCCTTGACGATCTCAAAGGCAAGCGCGTGTTCACCTTTCCGACCGCTGGCACATTCCTGTCCCGTTTCGGCGTGGTGCCGGTCACCCTGCCGTGGGCAGACGTCAAGGACGCGGTCCGGACCGGTCAACTCGACGGTCTCGCCTGGTCGGGCATCACTGAGGACTACACCGTCGGTTGGGCGGACGTGACCAATTATTTCCTGACCAACAACGTCTCCGGTGCGTGGTGCGGTTCGTTCTTCGCCAATACCGATTCATGGAACGCTCTGCCCGAACGGTTGCGGGAGTTGTTCCGCGTCTGCATGGAGAGTTCCCACTATTACCGCCAGCACTGGTACTGGGGCGGCGAAGCGCACCTGCGTACCATGGGCACGAAACTGACGCTCACGTCCATCCCCGACGAGGAATGGAAACTGGTCGAAGACGAAGCCCTCACGTTCTGGGACGAGATCGCCCAAACCAGCCCGCGGGCGGCCCGGGTCATCGAAATCTTGAAGGCGTACCACGCGACGATGGCAAAGGCCGGGCGGCCCTATCGTTATTCCTGATCGCCGCCGTGCCCGCAAACGCGCCGCCGGGACGGAACCGGGATCGAAAAAGAGAGAGTCCTGATTGCTGATTGTTTCAATCCGCCGTCCTCGATCTGAAATCCATGACCGGCTTCAGAGCGGATAGCCGAGACGTTCGAGTCCCGGACGGCACGCCTCGGTGAGGGCGACCCGTTCGCCTGATTCAAGTTGCTTGAACTTCGACGGCGTCGGCCGCGGAATCGTCGAGACCTCGCGCAGCCATGCTTCGTCTTCCATGTCCGGGCTGATGAACCGGATCAGACGTCGGATCTGATCCTTCGGTTCCGCCTGCACGTCTTCGAACCTGACGTTCAGCAGGCGATCGGACGGAACGTGCTTGAACAGTCGGTGTCCCCGCTCAATCATTCCGCTCCAAAACGTCCCAAGCTCCGAAAGCGTCACCTCGTCGTATGGGATCCGGTCGGGGCGGAAGAACGCATTGACCAACGGCTCTAACCAAAGGCTGATCCCTTCCCAATGTTTCCCCTTGGACATCAACGTCATGGCGTCGATTCCGTATGACCGGAGGGCTTTCATGTTCGCCACGATCATTCGGAAAAGGTAATGACGGCTCATGGAGATGGCCGTCTCCCGCCCGTCGCGGTACACGTGGACCACCCGCGCCTCGGGAAACTTGCGCAGCAACAGGGCCCCGAACGCCAGCGACGCACCTGAACGTTCGACCCAGACGTCCCGACCGAACCGTTCACACAGCCACGTGAAGAGACGCCGGAAGTGGTCGGCCGGCGGCTGTTTCGGCTGTCCCCGAACAATCGGCTCGAGTTCGTCAAACAGGGACGCATACCGATCAGTGAGGTGAGGGAGCGTGGCGCACAGAAGGGGCGGCACGTTGTGCCGCGTGAAGCGGGCGCGTGGGTCATTGATCGGATAAAGCAGTTCCTCAAACGATTCCCGCAACATGAGACGGGTCCGCTTCTGCTGCCGGCTGTAGAGATCCCACATTCGATTCGCAGTCTGGTTCCGGCGGCGGAACGATCCCGTTCCGACGAAACTGAAGAACTCGGAGAGGCTCAGGACGCGCGGATGCCGGTTCAGAACGTTCGACACCATCGTCGAACCGCACCGGCCGGTGCTCAGAATGAAAAGAGGAGGGATGGTCACGACGGAGCATTCACCACGGGCTCGCCTTGTCCGCCTTCAACTGATCCGGCAACCGGTAGCTGAGATCATCAAGCATTGAGGCGTCAAGCAGAAAGACGAAGTTTTTCCCTCGCCACTTGCGGGCCATGCGCGGAGCCAACCGGTGGGCAATCCGGCGTGCCCCGCGCTTCCACTTTAACCACGTCAACAGCCCCGCGGTCCGTTGCCGGGGAAACTTGAGCCGGTCGGCAAGTTCGTTGCCGAGGAGCGCGCGGGAGACCCGATAGGTGTGGGTCAGCATGGACCGTTGGGCGGCCAAGTTCGTCAGTCCGGGTATCAGGGGCAAAGCGTTGACCAACGTGTTGGCGATGACGACCGACTCATCGTTGGTCGGCGGTTCGCAGAGTCCGGCGATACGGGAGAACTCGGCGGTTTTCGCCTCGTCACCGTCGA
Source organism: Nitrospirales bacterium (assembly GCA_965212625.1). Lineage (GTDB taxonomy): Bacteria > Nitrospirota > Nitrospiria > Nitrospirales > UBA8639 > Bin75. The sequence goes on from OZ243124.1 coordinate 600,661, forward strand.
ACAACAGCGCCTCCGGCGTACCAATCAGCCACGACGCGTAGCGCCAGATCTGCATGAAGCTGGCACGCGCCTCATCGTCCAGGTGCGCCCCGAGTCTCGCCGCATGCCTCAACATCATCGCGGAAAAATTGGCCGACGCGAGCGCCAAGTGCGCGGCACTCAGCGGCGCGCCGTGGACGGCTTCGTCCCATTCGTCCGACACGCGAAGCAGCCGTCTGATCTGCGCGTGGACCAGCCGGATACGGACGGACAGTTTCCACCCTTCTCCCTGACGATCAAGGGCACCCGGGAGCATGATTTCGATAAAATGTCGGATGTTTTGCCGGATTCGCCGCGGGCCTTGCCCGGTCGTCACCCCTCCCGTCACGTAGAACGCCTTGCCCATCAGGGTGGCGACGTTTTCCAGGGTGACGACGAAGAACGCAGTGATAAACAGGTCCGAGTACGTATGAAAGGCTCTGCACCCGGCGTGGACTGAAGCTTGGTCAAACCAAGGGGGCGGGGCCTCAATTCGACTGAAGAAATCTCGCAACGGCTGAGGCGCGTCCGCAAGAGTCTTCGCGTCCTGCTCCATGCCCGCCTTGATGAACTGATGAACGTGTGTTTGATTGAACGAGGCCAGCGCGTTGGCGACGTCGTCGGCCACCGGATCACCGATGACCGTATGTTCCAGGTACTTCGCCGCGAGATCCGGATTCGCTTCGCGCGCCTTGGCGTACCCGGGTTGATAGACGGAAGGAATGGTCACGCGAGATTCCTGACTGCTCATTCTTTCAATTCACGACCTGGGGAAAATTTTTATCCTGATTGTTGCACAAAATGATAAAAAAATATACTAATATATCCAACATTGTCGGACGTTTTCGGTACATTCATGGGGACATGATACGTGCGCATGACGTGTCCCGTCTCGGAGGGAAAAATCAATGGGGATTAACATTGAGTGGAAAGACGAAGTTCTGGTTGCAAAGGCCGATGGGCGTATCGACGGGACCAATGCATCAGAATTCCAGAAGGAGTTAGAAACCGCGGTGGACACGAACGCTCGTATCGTGGTCCTGGACCTTGAGCACGTTTCCTACATCAGCAGCGCGGGGCTTCGGGTCATTCTACTGACCGCCAAATCACTTCTGAAAAAGAACGCCAAATTTGCAGTCTGCTCCCTCTCAGCCCAGATCCGTGAAGTCTTCGAAATCAGCGGATTCGACAAAATCATCTCCGTTCACGCTTCGCAGGCCGAAGCCGTTGCCGCGCTTAAAAACTGATTAGAGACGTCCTTTTCACAAGCGTCAGGAACCTGAAACGTCGGAATACACACCATGCCGGAATTCCAAAGAAGCGAGTAGGATTGATGCAACCCCCGTCCAAAATTCTCGTGGTTGACGATGAGCCGGATCTCGAGCCGCTCATGCTGCAACGAATGCGACGCTACATTCAAGCCGGCCACTATACGTTTCTCTTCGCGAAAAACGGCTTGGAAGCTCTCGATCGACTGAACCAGGACAAGGACATCGACGTGGTGATCTCGGATATCAACATGCCCAAGATGGACGGACTCACGCTGCTCGGACGGATACACGAGATCAATCCCCACATCCCTTCCATCGTCATTTCGGCTTATGACGACATGAAGAACATCCGCACGGCAATGAACCGGGGAGCGTTCGACTTCGTCATCAAACCGCTCGACTTCGGGGACCTGCACCTCACGATCGACCGAACGCTGACCCATCTGAGGGAATGGCGGGAGGCGCTCGCGTCACACGACAATCTGCTCACGCTGCAGAACGAACTCAACGTGGCCGGCAAGATACAACAGTCCATCCTTCCCAACAGGTTTCACGAGAGGCCCGACTACCAGATCGTGGGTCAAATGGAGCCCGCACGTAACCTGGGAGGCGATTTCTTTGACGTGCTGCGTCTGCAGAACGACCGGATCGGCCTCGTCATCGCAGACGTCTCGGACAAAGGCGTCCCCGCCGCTCTCTTTATGATGTGTAGTCGTACGCTGATCAAGGGCGCGGCTATCGGCAGCCGCGGTCCCGGTGAGGTCCTGGGCACGGTCAACAACCTGCTCTGTGAAGACAATGACGTCGCCATGTTTGTCACCGTCTTCTACGCGGTGTACGATCCGAAAAACGGAGAGCTGACCTACGCCAACGGCGGTCATAACGCTCCGCTTATCATCCACGCCGACGGACGTTCGACCGTGATCCCGATGACCGGCGGCATTGCCCTCGGGGTGATGCCGGACTTCCAGTACGAGCAGGACACCGTGACGCTGTCACCCGGCGACATCCTCATGCTCTATACCGACGGCGTCACCGAGGCCATGAACGATGACGATCAAGAGTTTGGCCTTGAACGTCTGCGTGAAATCTTTGCGGCGTCGCCGCCGAAAGATTCCCAGGAATGCAATACGATGGTGTTCGAAGCCGTCAAAGCCTTTGCCGGCGACACCCCGCAGTCCGACGACGTGACCTGTCTGACGGTCCACCGCAAGGAGGCTGAAACGTGAGTGCCAGTTTGTCAATCAAGATTGAAACCAAGCTCAAAGAACTCGAGCGACTCTTCGCCGCCGTCGAAGAGTTCGGGCAGAAGGACCACTGGAGTCCGGACGTCATTTTCCGAGTCAACCTCGTGCTTGAAGAGCTGGCCATTAACATCATTCACTACGGACACGATGAGGGTATCCACGAGATTGACATCACGTTGACTTCGCAACCTGACGCCCTGACCATAGAGGTCAGGGACGACGGCCGGCCCTTCGACCCACTGAATGATGCGCCCGCCCCTGACTTGACGTCGGCACTCGAAGACCGGCCCGTCGGCGGACTTGGGCATCATCTCGTGCGGACCATGATGGACGACATCCATTATCGACGGGAGGGAGACAGCAACCATTCGACCCTCACCGTGTACAGAAAACACTGATGACCGCATTGACGCACCACGGAGCATGGACCAGTGATTCACCAACTGAAACGCCTGTTTGAACGCCGCGTCTGCCGTCTGAATCCGGTAGAACATCTGACGCACGAGTTGCAAGAAAAGAACGCTGAACTGGAAACCACGCGGGCCGATCTGCGCCGCACGCGGGAACAGGTCGTCGTGCGTGAAAAGCTGGCGGCACTCGGGGAAATCACCACTGGCGTGGTCCATGAGATCAAGAACCCGCTGAACTTCGTGAAGAACTTCTCAGAGGTGTCAGAAGAGCTCCTCACGGAACTGCAAGAGGTCATACGCGAGTGCGGCGAGCAGTTGACCGAGGAACAGCGAACGCTCATCCAGGGGATATCACAAGACTTGACCAACAACCTCAAGCGCATCCAATCGCACACCGAACGCGCCAACCGGATCGTCTACAGTATGCTCAGGATGGGACGAGGCGCTCTTGAGCGGCAGCCCACCGACGTCAACAACCTGCTTGAGGAATACGCCCAGCTTGCCTACCACAGCGCGTGGGTGAGTGATCCGGATTTCCAGATCGATTTGAAGCAGGATTTTGACCCGGAGATAGGCGAGATCGAAGTCGTGTCGCAGGACTTGGGCCGCGTCTTCCTGAACATGGTCAGCAACGCCTGCGAGTCAATCGATGAAAAACGGAGCGCCGCTCTTCCCGCGACGAAATCGGTTCAGCCCGCGGACGGTGAACCGGAAGGCGACGCCGAACCCTCCGCTCCGTACACGCCGGCGCTGTGGCTCACCACCCGGCGCAAAGAGAAGAACGTCGAGATCCGCATCAGAGACAACGGAAACGGGATACCCGAAGACGTGATCGAAAAGATATTCAAGCCTTTCTTCACGACCAAGCCCACCGACCGAGGTACCGGGCTCGGCTTGGCGATGTCCAGCGAAATCGTGCGCAATCACGGCGGAACCATTCGAGTCGAGTCCGAACCCGGCCAGTTCACTGAAATGATTATCGAACTCCCCATCGACCCTCCCCAGCCAACGATGGAACCCGTCGCCGATGAGCCGACTGCACCCGCGCCAGATGCCTCATAGATAAGAATGAGCCGCACGGTGTCATGGCATGGAACCGGCGTCACGGAGACCGGCCGCGTGCGCCTCACGAATCAAGACGCCTTCCGCGTGTCAAATGAACTGGGACTCTGGATCGTTGCCGACGGCATGGGAGGGCACGCCGGCGGGGACGTCGCCAGTCACGTCGCCATCGAGACCATTGACGACTACGTCAGGATGCACCGGGGACAATCCCGTGCATACGAGGCGAACGAGATCCAGGAACTTTTACGATCAGCGGTGAATCACGCCAACGCCTCCATCCGGAACCACGCCAAGACCCATCCGGCATTGATCGGGATGGGCACGACCGTCGTCTTGATCTTCATTCCCCCAACGTCTTCCGGCGTCGCCTGGGTCGCCCACGTGGGCGACAGCCGAGCCTATCTCATTCGAGAACGTCATCTGTCCGCGTTGACCAGAGATCACACCGTGCTTGAAGAACGCATCCTGGCCGGATTGTTGCCACGATCAACCTCGTCCCGTCATCGACTCGGCCACGTGCTTGCCCGAGCGGTCGGCGTGGAACTCGTCGTCGAGGCTGACGTGTCGAACGTCGAACTTCAACCCGGTGATGAATTGCTTTTGTGCAGCGACGGCCTGAATAAAACGTTGAACGATGCCCACGTGCTGGATGCCCTCATGAGGATGGACGGGCACCCTCCCGAAAAAAAATGTACGGCGTTGATCGATTGCGTCAACAAGCTGGGAGGAAAAGACAATACGACCGTGGTCTTGATTCACGACGAACACGCGAGGGCGGAACGTTAGCAAGTTTTTAGCGGGAATCCAGCAATCACATAACGAGAACCAGCGGTTGAGCCAGTTCACGTGGTAGCCACTGCGTTGGCGGACGACGCCAACCGTCTCCCTTGACCGGAGATTTTCCCATCACTATTCTCCTAACTTCATCCCCAGCAAAAGGCGTCTCATCCGAGAACGGGCCGATGGCGATAGACCTTCCTTTTCGGGAACCCCAATGGGGACAAGATTATTGGGTCGAAGACAACGTTCTTCCCAATGCCCTCGAAGTGGCGCACCGGTGTATCTCCAACGGTACTTGGACGTTGGGCTCACCCTGGCGTCCGGAACCGTGGCCGGGCATGAGGGCTCCCCATGCCCTCACGCCCGCGGAGTTGCGCCACGTCGAAGGCTGCGTAAAACAGCGACTCAACGTTCCAGACCTTCGACCGCAAACCGACTCCGAAATGGGAATTTCAGGCCATAACCACGTACAAATCTGCGGAGGCGCGGAAGGCGTCGCCCGACCTCACGTGGACTCGGCGTCCATTTGTGATTATGCCGCCGTGCTGTACATCCACCCGACCCCTCCGACTCCTCACGCCGGCACGTCGTTTTATCGGCTTCGTTTGTCCGGCGAAGAACCCGGGGGCAACATCTGTCCACGGGACTATGAAAGTTTGCGAGACGTTCCCGGGATGCCCCAGGAAATGGATCCGACGCTGTTTGAAGAGATTCTGGAAGTCCCCTACGTGTTTAATCGACTCGTCGCCTATAAATCCGATCTGATTCATTCTGCGACGTCCTATTTCGGCTGGGGAACCGAATTAGCGTCAAAACGGATGGCCGTGGTGTTTTTCTGGAAAGTCACGTGACACGCAACGAACCGTGACGCACCGCGGATGCCACGCCTTCTTTCACGTGAACCGGGCCGCATTCAGCATTTCTCCCGCCGCCTTCCTGACCGTCGGCGTAATCGTGGTGCCTCCCAACATTCGGGCAATTTCTTCTTCTCGTTCTTTGCCGTGCAGGGGCGCAACCGTCGTGATCGTTCGTTTCTGAACGCGCTCTTTCGCCACCCGATAATGCGCGTGGGCCTGGGCGGCAATCTGCGGAAGATGGGTAATACATAACACCTGGTGCGTGCGGCCTAACGCGTTCAACCGTTGCCCCATGGCCGCGGCCACGTTGCCGCCTATTCCGGCGTCCACTTCGTCAAAAATCAACACGGGCACGTGATCGACGCGAGCCAGCACCGTCTTCATCGCCAACATCAGCCGAGAGAGTTCACCCCCGGATGCCACCCGCGCCAACGGCTGTACGCTTTCTCCCTGATTGGCGCAAAAAGCAAACTCAATCTGATCCACGCCGTATGGGCCAAGGGCTTCCGTTGACGCGGCCGTTGTCAACTGAACGCGAAAGATGGACTGTTCCATCTTTAATTGAGCCAATTCGGCGACAACGTGTTCTTCAAGCCGTCGGGCCACGATTCGTCGAGATTCAGACAGTTTCTGACCCAAAGCCCACGTCTCTTCGTAAGCCCGCGTGACGTTCTGCTGCATCTTCTTGACGCGCTCGTCGAGATTGGTCAATTCGTCCAACTCGGATTGAATCCGTGCTTGACGCTCGATTAACTCCTCCAACGACAGGCGGTATTTCTTTTTCAACCGTTGCAGGAGCGCAAGGCGTTCATCGATCTGGGCCAGTCGTTGCGGGTCATGATCGAACCCATCCGTATAACGCCGCGTGGCCAAAGCCAGTTCTTCAACCTGGGCCTGACTGCTTTCGACGAATTCACGCCATGGATGAATGGTGCCGTCGATGGTTTCCAGTTCATGGACCAATTTCTTGACTTCCGTTAATTGAGCCAGAACCGACCGTTGATCCTCGTACACCAACGCGTACACCCGACGGACGATTTCCAGCACCCGTCCGCTGTTCTGCAATTTGTGGTGTTCACGGGTCAGGTTTTCATCTTCTCCGGGCGTCAAATGAGCCTTACGTAACTCCTCCATTTGAAAATGCAAAAACTCTTCCCGTTCTTGTTGTTTCGCGGCTCGACCTCTGAGTTCTTCAACGGACTGAACAAGATCTTGCCAGGTTCGGTACTGGATTCCGTACTGCTCACGTACCGCGAGCAACCCTCCGAACGCGTCAAGGACGTCCAGTTGCACTTTCGAAGAAAGCAGCGATTGCTGTTCATGCTGCCCATGAATATCCACCAACCCTTCGCCCAATTCCGCCATCTGATGCAACGGAACGAGCGTCCCGTTCACGTACATGCGACTTCGGCCTTCCCGGAAGAGCACGCGTCGCAGGAGAAGGTCCTTCGACTCATCAACCGGCAAATCACGGGCTTGGAGTTTCGACAACGTCGGATGGCGGTCAACGAAGGTGAACGCGGCTTCCAGGACGGCTTCCCGTGCCCCGGTGCGGATATGTTCGCCGGAGGCTCGTCCGCCCAATAATAAGACCAAGGCATCAACCAGGAGCGATTTTCCTGCTCCGGTTTCTCCGGTCAAGACTTGAAAGCCGGATGAGAACTCAAGGGTGAGGTGGTCAATCAACGCAAAATTCGAAATGCGCAGCTCGGTGAGCATAAGCGGAGCGCATACCGACCACCCTAGGCAGTGGCCGAGCGTCGGGCGAGGAGGGAGTCAATGATTTGCTTAAATTGGGGTTTGGGTCTCGCTCCTACTAATTTTTCCACGGGTTGGCCGTTTTTGAAGAACAGGATCGTCGGAATGCTCATGATCTGAAACTTGCCGGCAATTTCCGGGCAGTCGTCGGTATTGAGTTTCATGACCTTCAATTTGCCTTCATATTCTTTAGACAATTCTTCCACGATCGGGGCAACCATCTGACACGGCCCACACCACACAGCCCAAAAGTCAACCATCACGAGTTCGTCGGTTTGCTCCACTTCCGTTTCCCAATTTGCCGTCGTTGCTTCAGCTACGAGTCCAGCCACAAGAGCCTCCCTTTCTGCGGGTTCGTCCGTCGGTACACGAAAAAATCCTAAACCGCGACCGACGAAACTGTCAACGTCATCAGACCGGATCCGAACGGCGCGTTACCAGTGCCATTGCTCGGGGACGCCGGCCCACCAGTCGTCGGGATGGATTCGTTGCCAGGCTTGTTTCTCCAACCACAGTTGATCGACGCGCGCCTTATTGAGCCGGTTCGCCATGCCGGCGACAATGTCGTATTGCTGTCGGATTCCTTCGTGCAGCAGTTCTTTGGCCATTCGTGCCAATAGATCCGGAGGATCGGCAAGATCCATCGTTCCACGATGGACCATGGAAAGTGACAACTGGCCCACCTTGACCCACTCATCGCGTTGGGCCAACCACTCCAAATATCCGTTGAGGGCATGATAGACGTAAATGAGATACACGTAACTTTCCACGGAAGGCGATTGATCGACGTTCATTTGGCAGGCTTCCACCGCTCGACGATAGTCCCCCGCGGCAAGATACACTTTGGCACGCGCCAAGGGATCTTGGACGTTCACTGCTGCCGGTCCCGCAAATGAGACGGGTGTGCCGATGAACCACCCGCCAAGCATCAAGCCCGGAAGCATCAGGTAAATCCCCCAATGTCGCCACTGAAATCGTTCATTCATAACGTCCTCCCCGTTCACAATGAAATCAACGTCGTTGGAGACCAACGCGACTATCTGTTACACTGTCCGAGATTTCAGACGGTTTTTCCAGTGAAGACACCGGTTTGAGTTGACCTCGGACAAAAACATGACCCCTTCCCGCCCATATTTCCCGCATGACCACCCATGGGCAACCACGTGGGGTGCCTTGATACTGTTGCTGAGCCTGGCTGCGTCATCCGCTCACGCAGAAGGGGAAATCGAATCATGGGAAACACTGAACACCGCCGGCATGTTGGCCTATCAAGAACGAAATCTTCTCATGGCCAAGTCACTGTTTCACCGAGCCATTGAGTCCGTCGGTGACGCGACCGAGCCGGATCCGCGAATCACCACGAGCCTGAATAATCTGGGTGCCGTCCATGAGGCCTTGGGTGAATATGAACAAGCGGAACTCCGTTATCAACACGCTCTCACGATGATTGAGACCATCCAAGGCCCTGAGCATCCTGACGTGGCGACGGGATTAAATAATTTAGCCTCGTTGTATTTCTCGCAACGTGCCTTTGCCCAAGCGGAGCCTCTTTGGCAAAGAGGTTTGTCCATCAGCGAAAACCTTTTAGGAACCGACCATCCGCACCTCGTCCGAATCCTCGTGATCCTGGGCCGCACGAGCCAAGCACAAAAAAAGTTCGATCAGGCGGAAACCTGTTACATTCGTGCCATTCGTATTACGGAGCATGCAATGGGAGCCGACCATCTTCGTCTGATTCCCCTGTACGAGCGGTATGCAGTCCTGCTCCGCCAAACCCACCGTGAAGAAGAAGCGGACGTAGTCGATCTCCGGATTGAAACCATTCGAGCGACAAATCCACCTGCCACGCCCAGTCAATACACGCGTGAAGGAGACGGAGAGCACACCGACCCTCGCCCGCGCCGTGTCCGTTGAATCGTCAAGCATGAACCCTTTCAATCCTGCCCGTTGTGCCGACGTCATTGCATGAGCTTGTTCTTTTACAAACACCGTCTGCAACGCGATCTCACACGATGGGTTGAGCACGGCTGGGTTTCCGAGACCAGCCGCGATGCCATTCTCAACGAACTTGGCCAACGACGGCGGAAACGTGATCAACCGTCATCCATTGCCTTCGGTGCGGGCATCGTTCTCATGCTCATCGGTGTCCTCGCCTTCGTCTCGTCCAACTGGGATGAATTATCCCACGCCCTTCGACTGCTCATCCTGTTCGGTGCCATGGCGGCCTTGTACGCCGCCGCCGTCACCGCCGTCTACCTCCGAACTCATCAATGGATCCCGGACAATCTCTTCCTGCTCGCCGCGGGGTTCTTCGGTGCGAACGTCTTTCTCATCGCCCAAATGTACAATATCGCCTCGGACGATATCTCCGCCGCCGTCATGCTCTGGTGCGCCGGCTGCCTCGTCACCGCGTGGGGCACAAGATCCGTCGCCACGCTCCACGTCGTCTTCGCGTTGCTCTTTGTCTGGACTGCCGTCAAAGGACCCGGAATTTTCCCTCTCGGATTCGACGCAGGACCCGCCGCGTTCGATGCGTTCCTGCTCATCTTTCTTCTCCCATGGGGTGCCGCCGTGATCACCGCGGCCCGATGGAAATGGAAACCCGTCATTCACCTCGCTTCGGTCACCTTCATCTTTTTCATCCTGACGCTCGTCACCTCCATGACGAACCTCCCACCGGCGGAACAGACTGCTCTCTTCACCCTGATTTTTCTCGTTCTCTTCACCGCGGGACGAGCCATAACCACGGCATACCCGTCAAACGCCGCACGTGACGAATGGCTCGCGGGAACAATCTCCGTCGTTGAGCGATACACGTTCACCTTCACCGTTTTCGGTTTCATGATTCTCTACGCCGCGGCCAGTGCCGGAGAACCGACCGGCGAGTTCACCAATCCCGCGCGCGTCACGCTTCTCGCCGGCGGAGCCATCGTCGTGCTGAGCATCCTTTCCCCGCGAGTCAAGCAACGTCTCGCTATCCGCGACGCGCTCGCCATCGTCGCGCTTCTCATCGGCATCCTCTTCCAACCTTACGTCACCGCCATAGACCAGGACGCCCTCTTCTTCTGGCTTCATGCAGGGTATGCCCTCATTCTTATTCTCTGGCTCATAGATTTCGGGCTCCGCGGCGATCACTACTGGCGACGACTTGGCTACCTGCTCTTCGCCGCACAACTGCTGCATCTCTACGTCCGAGCCTTCGGGTCGCTACTGGAAACCGGTTTGTTTCTCATTCTAGGAGGAATGATCCTGCTGGCCACCGCCTTCGCCATGCATCGTTTCAACCTGTGGGCCGTCACCAGAATCGGAGACCACGCAACGTGAACGCGCCGCGCCGAATCCTCGTCGGGACGATCATCGCGTTCCTTCTCCAGACCGTCATGCTTGGCGGCATGATCGCCCGACACGTGTACGCCCTCCGCTCCGGCGAAATCCTGATTCTCAACGCCGAACCCATTGATCCCCGACACCCCTTCCTCGGCCATTACCTCGCGTTACGATTCCCCATCTCTGGAATCAGCGAGACGATGATCCAAGAAACGGGTGCAGCGTTCGGGCAAGCCGTCTACGTCGCTCTCGAAAAAGCCGAGGACGAGAACTGGCACATCGCCGGACTTCATACCACAATGCCATCATTCTCTCCCGAACGCCCGGCCATTCGCGGGCGCATCGTCGGAGGTCGAGTCGGTCCTCTCTCGGAACTCGACGGCCAAAGCACGGACTACGAAATCCGCTACGGCATAGAGCAATACTATCTCCCCGAACGAGACGCCAAAGCGATGGAGAAAAAACTCGCCAAGGGAGAACTCCAAGTAGAAGTATCCGTTTCGCCGTCCACCGGTCGCGCGGTCATCAAGCGCATCCTCGTCAACGGCGAATCCGTCTATCAAGACCCGCTCTTCTGAAGTCGGACAACAACGGGCGTACCGGTCAACGCCCCGACCCGTTTTTTCTACGACAACGGCGCACGTTGAATGAGCGCGACGTTCCAAACGAAAGTGGGCGTCGCCGTTTGGACTGAAGGAATCGGCTTTGCGACGCGTGATGAGGACGGCAGGCGCCGTTGACGCAGTTTTCGTGCGCGTTGGGCGAAGCGCCCACGTCAGGCCGGTAACGTCTTGACTTGGACTTTTCGGGCTGCTCTGAGAAGCGTCTTATCCAACGTCGCTAACGGAATTCCACGTCGCATGGCGAGTTCCAGATAAGCAGCATCATAAGTTGTCAAGGATGCAACGCGGGCAAGAGTCAGCACCTCCTTCAAGGCGCGGGTGCCGTCTCCATCCGTGGCGATGGGCAATCTGCCGACAAACTCCAGCATGATTGTCATTTGTGCGTAGGTGATCCGACCACGTTTTTCGGCTTGGACCAGGACGTTGCCAAGTTCCAGACCCCAGACATCAGGAACAAGTGCGCCGCCCTTCCCCAGGTGTCGTTCAAGTAATGTATCCGTTTCAGGACGGGCTTCACCCTCAATGAGCCAAGCCACGGCCACGGAGCAATCAAGGACAAACGCACTCACCGACGCCCTTGATCGCGCAGGGTTTTCCAGTCGAATTCGTGAAGTTTCACTTCCCGACGAAATGCAAGGAGTTGACTGATTGTCGCGCGTAACTCTGATTGTTGAGCCCGCTGAACGGGCACCATTCGCGCCACGGCCTTGCCTCGCCTGGTAATGAGCACTTCTTCCCCCCGATTCACTTTTTCGAGCAAGGAAGATAGAGACGTTTTCGCTTCAAATGCACCGACTTCAATCATGGTGTGCGTCTCCCCGTCAGACTAGTTTATCAAACCAGTATGGAGATCGGCATAAAGATTGTCAAGACGTGGGGCACGGCCGCACTTGACGGCATGATGACCGCGTCCGATCTCGGGTGTCTTGAAGGAGAGGCTCTGACCCTTCAACGGGAGAGCCCATGACCAGCAACTGACACTGAACGTCTACGCACGATCAGCGTCCGCCAAATAACTAGGCCGTGTTGACGAATTACCGCAGCATAATCCATGTTGAGACGAGTTGAATCAACGCCAGGAAGGTTCGGCTGAGTTTCTCATACCGCGTGGCCATGCGACGGAATTGCTTGAGCTTGTTGAAGAACCGTTCCACCTGCTCGCGCAACTTGTACTTCTCCGGGTCATAGGCCATCGCCTTAGTGCGATTCGACCGCGGGGGAATAACCGCCTCAATCCCCAGCGCCCCCAGAAAGTGCCGAATGGCTTGGCTGTCATAGGCCTTGTCCATCACCGCAACCTCCAGTTCCACCCCCGCCGCCGGCAGCCCCTGCCACACCGGCTCGCCCCCCCGTGTCGTGGTGCTCGCCTCCGATCAGCACAAACGAGACGCCGGTGCGGTCGTCGGGGCAGGCCACGTGCAGCTTGGTGGACAGCCCACCCCGAGAGCGACCCAGAGCCTAGGCCTGTTGGCCGCTGTTTTTTTGGGGGCCCCGGCGGCGTGCTGATGAGCCCGCACCATCGTCGAATCGATAAAGAGGGCCTGGAGGCGTTCGTTCAGGCTGCGGTGGATTCGCTCCCACATCCGTTGCCAGAGGGTACGCGTTTCCCAGCGGCGGAACCGCTGGTAGACGGCATTCCAGTCCCCGAACGCCTCGGGCAGGTCGCGCCACGGCGTGCCGGTGCGTGCTTGGTAAAGGACGGCTTCGAGGAACATCCGGTCGCTGAGGACCGGGGGGATCCCGGTGGGGTGTTTGAGGTCACGCAGAATCGATTCGACTTCGGCCCAGACGGCATCCGAGATGAGGAGACGGAATGCCATGATCGTTCTCCGAAAAAGGTTAGCGGGGGAGATCCCTATCAACGTCTCTCGAATTCGTCAACACGGCCTAGAAAATAACTAGGCCGTGTTGACGAATTACCGCAGCATCATCCATGTCGAGACGAGATGAATAAACGCCAGGAAGGTTCGGCTGAGTTTCTCATACCGCGTGGCAATGCGGCGGAACTGCTTGAGCTTGTTGAAGAACCGCTCCACCTTTTCGCGCAATTTGTACTTCTCCTGGTCATAGGCAAGCGCCTCAGTGCGATTCGACCGCGGGGGAATGACCGCCTCAATCCCCAGCGCCCCCAGAAAGTGACGGATGGCTTGGCTGTCATAGGCCTTGTCCATCACCGCAGCCCCCAGCCCCGATACTGCCGCCGGCAACCCCTGCCACACTGGCTCGAATCCCACCGCGTCGTGGCGCTCGCCCCCGCTCAGTACGAACGAGACGCCGGTACGGTCGTCGGGGCAGGCTACGTGCAGCTTGGTGGACAGGCCCCCCCGAGAGCGACCCAGAGCCTGGGCCTGTTGGCCGCCGTTTTTTGGGGGGCCCCGGCAGCGTGCTGATGAGCCCGCACAATCGTCGAATCGATGAAGAGTGCCTGGAGTCGTTTGTTCTTGCTGGAGTGTATCCGCTCCCATAGCCGTTTCCAGAGGGTGCGCCGTTCCCAGCGGCGGAACCGCTGGTAGACGGCATTCCAGTCCCCGAACTCTTCGGGCAGGTCGCGCCACGGCGTGCCGGTGCGTGCCTGGTAGAGGACGGCTTCGATGAACAGCCGGTCGCTGAGGCCCGGCGGGCGCCCGGCGGCGTGTTTGAGTTCCCCCAGCACCGGTTCGACTTCGGCCCAGACGGCATCCGAAATGAGTAGACGTAATGCCATAATCGTTCTCCCCAAAAGATTATCGGTGGAGAACCTATCAATATCTCTCGAATTCATCAACACGACCTAGAAAACCGGCAACAAAAACGTTATAATGTTTTGACTCGATGCCGTCACACCGTCTCGATTGATCAAAGTTTCTCCGTGAATGAAGAAAGCAACAGGATACCGACCATTTATCAAGCCGGGTACGAAAAAGCTCGGACCGATAATGCTGGCGTGGCGGCCAATTACGTCAAACATACCCTCATCGGCGACCCGGCTGCGGACGCCGTCATTGAGGCACTCACCCCATTTGACCAGATGCAGGTGCATCGGTTCATCCACGCCGGCATGGAACGCCAGGAAGACGTGTTGCGGGAAGCGCCCTCCGTCCTGGGGGATTTCTTTGAGCGGATCTCCGTTCCGCCTTCCTGGTTCGACCCGACGAAACTCTTTCCCGGCATGCTGGCCTATCACCAGAATTCTGACCTGTTTATCGCCGCCCACGTCGCCGGGGTGCTTGTCCAGGGTTTCGCGACGACCATCAGCAAACCTTTTTTCCTGACGGGACGGCTGACTGATTATGGTATCCGACGGCTTCAGCAAAACAACCGGCACCTCATCGAGATTTGTATGCCCGGCGGCTTGGAACGATACGGAGACGGCTGGAAGCTGTCGGTCCGCATCCGCCTGATACACGCCCAGATACGTCGCATGCTTCGCAACTCAGAGGATTGGGACGTGGATGCCCAGGGAATGCCGATCAGCGCCGCGCAAATAGCCTTCGCTTCGTCGGCCTTTTCCGCTCTGCTGTTGGAGAAATGCGAGATGTTGGGGGGGGGTATTGACAAAGTGGCCCAGGACAGTTTTATGGCTATCTGGCGCTATACGGCATGGCTCTTCGGTGTCCCGGAGGAGATACTGTTTCGCAATTATGACGAGGCGATGGAACTCTGTCGTGTGGGGTTTATGTGCGAGCCGACGCCCGACGTGGAGTCCATCCTCATGGCGAACAGTCTGATCAACTCTGCGCCTCTGATTGTCGGCGCGGCAGGTCCGGCGCGACGGCGCTTCGTAAAATTTGTGTACCGCATCTCCCGCGCACTCATCGGCGACGAACTGGCCGACCAACTCAGGTTTCCCCGGCAATGGACCACCGGCATCCTGCTTCTCATGCGGTGGCAGCGTCGGTTCCAGAAACTCCAGGAACGGCTGGTGCCCGGCTTGACTCATAGCCGCCGCGCCAAAAATTTCACCACGCTGCTGGAACGCTCCCTCCTGGATGACATGGGCATCAGCTACCGCTTGCCCAATCAAATTTCTGCAGACAGGGCAAATCCCTGGTAGGGTCGGGATCAACCCACGTGGCAACGATTCCCAAACAGGATTGACGCGCCGTGACCAGATTCCACGACGTAGACGTGCTGCGAGCCTTTGTCATGCTTCTGGGCATCGTGCTGCACGCTGCCGTTTTTCTGTTACCCTACGACTGTTGGCCCGTGCAGCTTGACTACGCGGACGCCACTGCCGAGGCCGCCAATCCTTACGGTTACATCTTTACGGCCATTCATGGGTTTCGGATGCCGGTGTTCTTCATGCTCAGTGGATTGTTCACCGCGATGTTGTGGCAGCGCCGGGGGCTGCAAGCATTGGGCACGCACCGCCTCAAACGCATTGGCCTGCCCTTGCTGGTGAGTATGCTCACCATCATTCCGGCCACCCACTGGATTATCACCTTTGCTGCCAATCAGACCGGAGAGACAATCGCCGACGATTGCGTGGCGATTACTTGGCCGCCGTTGGCCTGGATGGGCAGTTTCTATCATCTCTGGTTTCTCCAGTATCTGTTGCTGATGGCCTCGATCTTCATCGTTCTTGTCAGGCTGGGCTGCCGATTCCGCCATGCCCTTTGGTGGCTGGTCGTTCCGCTGACTGTCGCGCCTCAGTATTTCATGCGGACCACCTTCGGCGCCGACACGCCTCTTGACGTGATGCCCGACCCCGTTATCGCCGGCTATTACAGTACCTTCTTCCTGTTCGGAGCGTTCTTCTACCGGCGCACGGTCCCTATACGCCGGTGGTGGGTCGTTGCCGTGCTGCCGGGCTTGCTGGTTTTTCCGCCGGGCTTGGCCTTCTCCTATCCCGAAACCTTCGGCCTGGATGCGGCGGCGATATGGGTGAAGGGCACTGCGGCAGTGCTCCAAGCCGCCTATTCCTGGCTGATGTGCTTCGGGCTGATGGGGCTGTTTCACTGGATTGCGTCACGGGAGAGGTTCTGGATGCGTTACGTGTCCGATGCCTCCTACTGGCTCTATCTGGCACACGTGCCCCTGATCATCACCGGGCAGTTGCTGATCGCGGATTGGCCCATCAGCGTTCATCTGAAATTTCTGTTGATCTGCCTGAGCGTTCCTGCCATCCTTCTGGTGATGTATCAATACGGCGTCCGCTATACCGTCATCGGGAGAATGCTGAACGGGCCGCGCCCGGTCCATTGAACGTCGTGTTTCTGCCGGATGCGTTCATGATAACCAACCTCAGTTGCCGCCGGCCGTGCCGTTTGCGGACGAACGGAGCAACGCCATGGTGAGGCCAGAAGCCCCCTCGGTGTCCATCCCGCCGGTGTTCGTACTGAGCACCGGGCGGTGTGGTTCGACGATGGTGTCGGACCTTCTGAACCGGCACCCGGGCGTCCTCAGCCTGTCCGAATTTTTCAGCGCGGTCGGGATGGGGGTGTTCCGCCGCCGCCGCGTGACCGGCAGCCGAATGTGGGAACTGTACACCCGACAGCAGACCCGCACCCGGCTTATGCTGCGGGGGAATTACGATGAACTCCTCTACCCGGTGGATGACCCCAACGCCCGCTTCAGCCGGCGCGATATGCCGCCCATCATGGGCGCCACGCTGCCCCACCTGACGGACCAGCACGAAGCGTTGTTCGACGAACTGAAGCCGGTCGTGAACGGGCAGCCCACACAGCCGCCCGCGGTGCATTTCCGGCGTCTTTTCGAGTGGTTGTGCCAACGGTTGAGACGGAACGTCTGGGCTGAACGTTCCGGCGGGTCGCTGGTGTTCGCCTACCGGTTGCTGAGCCAGTTCCCCGACGCCCGGATCATTCACGTCTACCGCGACGGGCGGGAGACGGCCCTTTCCATGAGCCGTCATTACATCTTCCGCACCTTCGTCGCGGCCGTCCTGGCCTTCCGGCGCGTTGGCATTGACGTCAACCGCCTGATGGCCGAGAGCAATCACTGGGACCGAATCAGCCCGTGGCTGGACCTGCTGACCAGGTTCTCCAACCCGGACCGGCTGCCTTACGATAAGTTGACACTGGCCGATTTCGGCGAGTTCTGGAGCGCAATGATTGAGCGGGGACAACGGCTGTTCGGCCACTTCCCACCCGACCGTCTGCTGAACGTCCGCTTTGAAGACGTGCAGGTCGAGCCGGAAGCCCAGATAAGACGTCTCATCCGGTTCATAGACCCCAGCCTGGAAGACGAGGGTTGGTTGCGCGAAGTCGCCCGTATTCCGCAGCCTACCCCATCCCGTTTCGAACAACTAGGGGCTGAAGAACGGGCGGTGCTGACCGAAGGATGCCGCCCCGGGCTGGAACGTCTTGGCTACCCGCTCTCACGCCGGGAGTTTGACGTACAGGAATGACGGCGCGTGACGGCAAGGAGAAACCTTGACACCCATGGGCTCCCTCTGGGTAAGATCGCTTCATGCCGCGATTTCCGTTTGATACCCGTGCCTTCGGGTCCACGCCACCGGGTCCGCGTGCGCAGACGCAGGCTGAGCCCTCCCAATTTCGTTCACTGAATGCCACGCTGCTGTTCTGTCCGACCTGTAAACAGGCCACCCCTGCTCGTGAACGACTCTTGCTCGTTCTTCCCGCCGGAAACAAATATGAATACGTATGTTCCTACTGCGGAACCTCAACCGGCGAAAAAACCGACCAGGAAGAACACGAGACCCAATTGTTTCTCCCCTGATTGACCACCCGCACGTCAACGAGAGTCCCGTCAGTCCATTTCCTTAGGAACGGGCAGCCCTTCCATGGCCATAATGCGGAGCGCATTGGTCGTCGAGCATGGGCCGGGGCGAAGCCGATAATCAAACGTCAAGACTTTCTCGCCGACGGTTTCCTGAAAATGGACGTTGGTAATTCCACGCGCGTCTCGTTCCAGTCCGGTCAACTGCACGTCATGAGTGGTGACGAGTCCCAGGCCCCGGCCGGCCGTCAACGCACGAATAAAGGCATCACTTCCTGCCAACCGTTCCCGATTATTCGTGCCCTTGAAAATTTCATCGATCAAAAAAAGCACCGGCGGTTGCCCGTGATCTTCCATGGCCACCAGCAAACGTTTCAACCGTTTGACTTCGGCGTAAAAAGAGGACAATCCTTCTCCAAGGTCATCCCCTACCCTCAAACAAGAATACATCCGCATCCATGACCATTCCCAACGTTCAGCGCAAACCGGTCCTCCCGCTTGCGCCAGACAGACGTTGATTCCGATGGCTCGTAACAACGTACTTTTCCCGGACATGTTCGAGCCGGTGACGAGCAGGATTCGGCCCAGACCCTTGAGCGTGACGTCGTTCCCGACCCGTTCCACGTGAGCCAGCAAGGGATGCCCTATGGACGTTCCGACCAAGCCAACCTCAGAAGCGTTCTCATCCGACGTTCGAATCGGCCACGTGTACGAGGGATTGAGAAAGGCAAACGTGGCAAGTGACGCGGCTGCGTCAATGGTCGCCAATCGGTCCATCCAATCCGGCAACAGGGGCCGAAGTCGGCCGCGCACGTTTTGCAGCAACCAGGTCCAGGCGAGATCCCAAGGCACCACGAGATTGAGCGCCACGTGGATAATCGGATGACCTTTGACGCTGAGGCCGCTGCAGACCCTGGCAAGCTGCGCGATGGCAGCGGACGGTTGCCCCTTCCCCTTCCTCAACGGTTCCGTCAGCGTCTGAATCGCGGGCAAACGTGAAAACGACCGCTTTTCCAGGATTCCGATGACGACCCCAAGCTTCTTCAACTCCACGTGTAAATCGAGCGTTCGCTCGAACACGTGACGCAATCGCCCTCCGGCAAGCCACGTCACCAACGCGTAGACCAGGAACGACATGATCCAATAGGCCGGTCCGCCTCCAACGGCCCAGAAAAGAAACAGAAAAAGATTGAAAGCCGCCAAGCCGCCGGCCGTTACCAACAAGGGCACGACGCGTGATACCGGTAACGGCTCCTGCAACAACTGGGTGACGCGCTCACCGTTGATCGGTTGCCGGCTGACGCACGCTGCCGAAAGTTGCAGACGAGTTCTCAACCCCTGCAAGGGGGTCAACGTCCGCACGAGCGTCTGACGGCGTTGCCATTCATCATAAGACGGGGGGATCGTATTCTGATTCGCCATCCAGTCGATCAACCTGTTTCGACCTTCTCGTGAGACGGTGACGTCGAGCAAGCGAAGAAGAGATCGTGGCCCGACAACGTCAAGATCGGGTCCATAGGGGTGCTCGGATGCCAGGGTGACGTCCGTCTCCGGGAGCATCGTCCACTCCAAACGCAGGCAAGCCAGATGTCTCGTCTGAACGTACAACCAGACTCGAAGACGGTGCAATCGGTCCTTTAATCGGTTGTGAACGTGGACCAGGACGAGAAAACCGGCAAGACATCCCGAGAGCACCCAATTGCCCGTGACGAACCATTGCATATTGAACAGCACGGCACAGACGGCGACGCAGCCAAGCACAAGCCCCATACGGATACGACTGATCGTCAAACTGGCGCGTTTCCCCTTCGTGAGAAGGTTGATGCCGCGTTCAAGGCTCCGAAGGATCCTCCGGTTGCGTCGTTGGCGTCGTTCATCCATCGCACTGACCATCGCGGACGATACGTTCTACCGGCTCACTCGTCAACGCACGTGACGTCCGTTCATGATTGACGTCCGTCCACGCACGCGAACGGAACGTCCGCCCTTCACGTCACGCGGGACGAAGCGGCGCGTGAAGGCAGAACGCATGGGAAATGACGGACGTCGGCGCCTATCCGAACGACGACGCGGAAGGATGTTCCGGAAGGCTTTCCAGGTATTGAATCAACGCGCGATACGTGAGTTCGCGCACGCGGACTTTGGTGGCGGGTTCTTCATCCAGGTGGCGTCTGAGCCAGACTGTTTCCTGAACGTGGGACCCGGCGTCGTTACAAAGGGTCCACACGTGATGAAGAAAACCTTCGGACAATCCGACTTGGACCCCTTCTGATTCGATGCGATCATCCAGAATCGCCAGCAAATCCGAAATGGCCTGATCGACTCGATACGGCTGCGAACGATATCCGAAGGCCTTCGTCGTGGCCTCTTCCTGTTTCGCCTGTTCAACCAGATCGTGCGTGTACTCTTTGAGCAACCCTATTTGTCGACCGGAGAGACGCATGAGAATCGGCGTTGCACGTCAGCGGAAGGCGACGGTTGTCATATTCCGGTGTCAATCTTCGCGTCCGGCGATGTTTGGCGATTCACTCTCGATCTACCGAACCGACGACAAGCAACACAAGTACATTCGAGTCAATGACTGATGTTTCTTCTGCCGGGATTTTTGGCAGCGGCTATTTTCTATTCGCTCACGTCGCATCCCAAATCCGATGCATTTGGTCAGGTCATTCAAGCACTGATATTTACCGCCATTGTGCAAGCAACCGTGCAAGTGATGGTTGCGATTCTACCACATACAAAGAACTGGAAACTGGTTGCTTCTGTTTTGATCGCCGTCATATTTGCATTGATAGCCGTCTACTTTTCGAACACTGATAAGGTACACAGCATCCTTCGTTGGTTCCACGTCACCAAGGAAACATCTTACCCGTCTGAATGGTATTCCGCTTTCTCGCGGCATTCCGACTGCTACGTTGTGTTACACTTGAAAGAAGGGCGTCGCCTCTATGGATGGCCTGAAGAGTGGCCCAGTGATCCGGACCATGGCCATTTCCGGGTTGCAGAGGGCGAATGGCTGGTTGGGAACGAGCGGAAGCCTGCAACGGGAGTTTCCGCCATTCTGATACCCGCAAACGAAGTTGAAATGGTAGAATTTCTTAAACATCAACCTTAAAACAACCGAGGAGGAAGTCATGGCAAAAGAACCAACGCCAACGCCATCCGAGCGTGTCATCAAAAAAGGGCTGTCACCTAAATCCGCACGTTCCTCCAAACCGGAGCCACCTCCGGCCCCTCCGCCGAAAAAGGGTACTTAGTGGTAAGGGTTTACTATTATTCTCTACCCGTGCCGTTAGCGGTCACTTCCCCATAATTCGGTTAAACGGGCGTCCCGTCCGCAGGTCAAACGGTAGAATTTGTAGCGAATCGGGTTTTTGCGATAGAAATCCTGATGGTACTCCTCTGCCGGATAAAATTCCGTCGCTTGGGTAATTTCCGTCACAATGGGCGCGCTGAACGTTTTGGTCCGGTCGATCTCCTCTTTCGAGGCTTCTGCCAATCGACGTTGGGCGTCGTTGTGATAAAAGATCGCCGGACGATATTGATCCCCATGATCGCAAAACTGCGCGTTGGGCGTCGTAGGATCAACGTTCCGCCAATAGACGGTGAGTAATTCCTGATAACTGATTCGTTGCGGGTCATACGCGACCTCAACGGCCTCAGCATGTCCCGTTCCTCCCGCGGAGACCCGTTCATAGGTCGGATTCGCCGTATGCCCTCCCGTATATCCCGAGGTCGTGGACAGCACGCCGTCAAGTTCATCAAACGGCCCTTCCATGCACCAGAAGCACCCGCCGGCAAACGTGGCCGTTGCCGAATCTCCTCCAGGCACGTCACCCATTGAAGGGCTGCTCACACTCAACAGGCCCCATCCGCCCAGAACGAACAAGAGAGAAATTTTGCTGATCCTCATGGCGGTTCCTCCTTTCCGTATTTGTTTCGACGATGACTTCCAGTCATTATACCCTTCGCATCTATAGTTGCCTATTTTCCTCTTCAATAAACGACGATGACGCTGCCTCGTTCCGGATCCCCTAAACCTTCTTCACGTGTGACGCTGCCTGATTATCTTGCTCATGACCTGCTGATCGTATTCGTGGGGATCAATCCCGGATTGCGTTCAGCCGAAGTCGGCCATCATTTTGCGGGCTATTCCAATAGATTCTGGAAGTTGTTGAATGAGGCGCATCTGGTCCCGATACCCGTGACCTGCCATGATGATTGGCGTCTTCCGGAATGGCGATATGGATTGACAAACGTCGTGGATCGACCGACGACGGGTGTGAAAGACCTCACCGCTCGTGACTATGACCGAGGACGAACGACCCTCTTGGCGAGAATCAATCGGTACCAACCCAGAATCGTCGCCTTGTTGGGCATAACCGTCTGGAATCAGTTGTTTCCCGGTGAATCTTCTCAAACAACTCGTCAACGTGGACACCCCGGCGTTCGTCGAGTCGGTCTTCAGAGGAGAAGGGTCGGATCGTCGAAAATTTTTGTCCTGCCGAATCCCAGCGGAAGAAACGCCCATTACTCGTATCAGGAGATGCTGTCCCTCTTTTGTGAACTGCGCAGGTTGAGTGGCAACGGTCTCATCCCGTGAATGACTTCGGATTGACGTAGAAAAGCAACACCAACCCCACCATCAACATCGCCGTCAATGACAGCGCCCCCGCGACACGGTTATACGGCGGCGGCAAACGCAGTTCCAACCAACGCGTACAGCCCAACAAGACGGCAAACACCCCCATGACGACGTGCGTGCTCTGAACCAGAAACTCTTGTTTCGGTTCCATCACGCCATGAGAATGCGTCAATAACATCAGGCCTCCGACCACGCACAACAGCGGGAACACAAAGGAGATCAACCCGACGGCTTGCCCTCGGGTTTTCCATTCGAACCATCCCATGCACCAAACCACTCCTGCCGCCAACCAGTGCTGGACCACCTCGATATTCTGCACGCTGGCCATAAAGCCGACGGGACCGAGCGGCCAATGATCGGGATTGGCAAACACGAAGATCAGGATGGAAAATCCAATGAACGTCAGGGGCCATCGTCGTGCCCAGCCCCATTGTCCGAACGTATCAAGAAACGCCATCACGACCATGGCGAGCACGATCACGCCGGAAACGTTATGATTAAAACGATCCCATCTCACGTCTTCTTTTTTCCCGATTTCACCGGGACGGAGATCAGTCAATTCAGAAGCATCAACACGCGTGCGTTCAGGCCCGT
Source organism: Nitrospirales bacterium (assembly GCA_965212625.1). Taxonomy (GTDB): domain Bacteria; phylum Nitrospirota; class Nitrospiria; order Nitrospirales; family UBA8639; genus Bin75. The sequence goes on from OZ243124.1 coordinate 623,934, forward strand.
TCAGGCGAGGGATTTTGGGAGCGTACATGATCCACAATTCAGCGGGGGCCACGACTTCCTTCGCCACGTCAACCGACGGAGGCAATCCCGTCAGCGAAGCAGCGGTAACCAATAAGGTACCTGCAAGGATCGTTTCCACTTCAACGGACGACGGCACGTGCAGATGGAACCGCTCGCGTCCATGACCCTTGGCCCACTGCCTGGCCGAAAAGAAATTAGGAATCGCCAAGGCCAGCACGCAGAGAAACAGCACGATTTTGACCAACACGAGATTGCCGTAACTCGTCCCAATCAATTCCGACCATCCGCCGACGTACCGCCACGAAAGAAACGTTCCCGAGCCGACGATGAGCCCGACGCACCCGATTCCCAGAGGAGAAAACCGGCTGACCATTTGTGGCCATCGACTCACGTCCTCTTTTCGCGTACACCACCGGAGGATCATCAAATGGGTCACTCCGCCGGCCCAGATCGTGGCCCCGCACACGTGGACCATGGTCGCCACCAGCAGCCACGTTTGATCTGACGCCCGACCTGCCGCGTGACTCTGCTCGACTTCGTTCACCATAAACGCGAACAGCATCAGCAGCGCCACGCCCCACGCGCGCACGCTCGTCACGCGGCGCCGGAGCCAAGCCACGGACGCGGCAACCCCTACGGCCAGCAGCACGGCACAAAGCCCGGATCGAAACAGGTGAGTTTGGAAAAAGACGTGAACGGTTGCACCGGCGAACCCGTCGGCCAACGCCAACCCTTTCAACGCCAACTGCATCACACGCACGCCGGCCACGACGCAGATACTGAACAGACTGACCCCCAGCAGCGCGTGACCGGCCAATCGAAGACGGGAATCCCGGTCCTGCATGGGGCGCAGCGTCACGAGTGTACACGCAACGCCCCCCAGGGATAACGCCAAGGCTATAAGAGCCACGCCGTCCAGCAATCCGCTGACGAATTCAAACAGTGCCGTCATGAGCCGATTCAGGAGGCAACGCCGGTACGCCTTCGCTCGTCCGGAGGTTCATCGGGTCCACTTGAGTCAAACAAAGAGCACGGGTAGCATGAGAAGGCAAAAAGAGGGCCACCATGTCTCCACGCGCCGCAACCCTGCGTTGCCTTGCTTTCATCGTATGTGTGCTCATTCCGTCAACGAGTTGGGCTCCGTCCTTGGACTTCGCCACGGCCGTGACGCAGGCCCGTCACGGCACCGTGGGCATTCTCAAACGGAATCCTTCGTCATCGACGACCCAAAGTCAACACGGGTTTTCCGTGAGAGGATCAGGCGTGTATCTTGGCGATGGATACATTCTGACCTCCCGTCACGTCACCAGGCGACACGAAGGCAGAAACACGATCGATCCCTCACGCGTCTCCGTCGTCTCCGGCGGGTTGCAAGAGGTCACGGCCTCGTTGGTCGGCGTCAATCAATTTCTGGACGTGGCCTTGTACCGCGTGGCTCAATCGGCAATTCCCCGAAGTCTTTCCGCAAGGGCGTTCAGTCAAACCGAGGCACTCCCGGGAGAGCGCGTCTTCACGGTCGGCTATCCCCTGGGGTGGGGACCGGCCGTCAGTTACGGCACCATCGGCAACCCGCAGACGTTTTTGCCAACGGTTCCGTCGCGCCTGGTGCAAGTCGATCTTTCCGCGTGCAGCGGCAATTCGGGCGGAGGATTATTTAACGCGGAAGGAAAGATCGTCGGCGTGATCCACGCGATCATTCACACCGAAACCACGCAAGAAAACCGGCGATGCAGCCGTTTTGCCTTTGCCGTCCCAGGACCCGTCGTCCACAAGATCGTCACGGCGCTGAAAGACGGCAAGCCGTTCCGTTTCTCAAAACTCGGGTTGCAACTCACGACCGTCAAAATCGATAACCAATGGCACGTGGCCGTGGAAAAAGCCGCGGACCCGGCTCGACGCGCCGGCTTCAAAAAAGGTGACGTGCTGCTTGCCGTTGACAACCACCGGATTCAGTCGGCCGGCCAACTGAAAAACTATTTGATTGAACACACAAAACCGTTCCAACGCGTCACGATTCGAATTCTCCGGGGTCAAAAAGAAAAACTCCTGCGCGTGACGTTGGGAACGGCGTAAGAAACCGAAAGGCGGAGCCATGACCAAACGTCATAAACGGCAAAACCCTGAACGCGTCGGAAGGGACCAAAACGTTTCGCGGCGGGCGGCGGCTGAAGAATCACCGTTCACGTCTACGATCAGCGTCGTCATCCTTATCCTGGCACTCTTGGGGATGGTCTTGACGGCCTATCTCACCTACACGGCCTCGTTTGAAACCCACCCCGCCTTTTGCGGAGAAGATTCCGGATGCGATCTGGTGCAAAGCAGTCGCTGGGCCACGTTTCTGGGGATGCCCATGGCCCTGTGGGGATTGATGACCTACGCCGTCCTGGCGGGACTCGCCCTGCAGGCGAGAACGCGACCCAAACGCCGGACGCCGTTGTTGTTCGTCGCCGTCTGCGGATTCAGCATCAGTGCCTATCTGACGGTGGTCTCAGTCGTAGAAATCGAAGCGACCTGTCCGTACTGTCTGGCCTCGTTCGGCCTCATCACCGCGAGCATGGTGCTCAGCCTCGTGCATCGACCGCCTGAGTGGTCAACGTCGCTGAAAGAAGCCGCGGTGGTCGCCGTGCTCATCGTCGGCGGACTCCACCTGCACTACAGCGGGGTCTTCGACGAAGCCGCGGGGCCGGAGGACCCTCAGCTTAAAGCCCTGGCCATCCACCTGAGCGACGTGGGGGCCAAGTTCTACGGTGCCTACTGGTGTCCCCGCTGCCAAGAACAAAAGGCATTGTTCACGGCGTCGGCAAAGCGGCTCCCCTACGTCGAGTGCAGTTCCGGCGGTCCCGGAAGCTCTCTCACGGCCCCATGCGTGGCCAACGACGTCCGCAGCTACCCCACGTGGGTCATCAACGACCAACGCTTCACCGGCGTCCAGATTCCCCGCACGCTGGCAGGCGCCTCCCACTTCCCCTGGAAGGAATAACGGCCCCTCCCTTCAGTTGTCGTTTCAGGAGGGAACATGTTATACAAAAAGGCAAAGTCAAAAATGATTCCAGACGGATCAGACCTTGAATCATAAGAGTGAGCAACCAACGGAAAAACCGGAGAACGCCCAATGCAATTGAACGAAAAAACCATTCACGCCAAGCAGAAAATGGCTCAGCACCGTCGTGAAATTTCGGGACGTGAGGTTGATGAGGAACATCAGGATAATCGGCTGCCGCCCGGACAGCATCGTGTCAATAATTGGCCCGTGCTGGACCTTGGCTATAAACCTCACGTCTCACATGAGGAATGGAGGCTGGTCATAGATGGACTGGTTGAACGTCCCGTCACGTGGACCTGGCAGGATTATCAAGCTCAACCCCAGCAAGCGTTGACGTCCGATTTTCATTGCGTCACCTCCTGGAGTCAGCTTGACATGGAGTGGGTCGGGGTGAGTTTTCGACATCTGTTGAAGCTGGTCACCCCCAAGCCGGAAGCCCGATACGTGCTCTTTGAATCGTATGACGACTACACGACCAGCTTGCCTCTTTCAGTCTGCGATGACGAGGACGTGTTTCTTGTCCATTCCTGGAATCACAAGCCGCTCTCGAAAGACCACGGCGGACCGGTTCGCATGATCGTCCCCAAACGGTACGCGTGGAAGGGGGCAAAATGGATCAGACGCATGACGTTCGCGGAAAACGATCAAAAAGGATTTTGGGAAGTCCGTGGATATTCCAACACGGCCTTGCCGTGGGAGAACGATCGATATGGATGATCGATGGTCGTGACCGCGTGACCCCGTTTCCGATTTTCATCAGTGACCGACGTGAATGCCTCCGCCTCCTTGACCATCACCACCATTGAGTTCTGTCCCGCGGACGTTCCCCTCGTTGATCCCTTTGTGGTCGCAACGAGCCGACTGCACGTCGCGCAAAACGTCTTCGTTCGAATGACGCTGAGCGACGGGACGGTCGGCTACGGTGAAATCGCACCGTTTCCAGGAGTCAGCGATGAACGCCGCGAGACTAGCCTGGTGCAGGCGCAGGTACTCGGAAACCATCTGTTGGGCCGATCGGCTCTCAACTATCACCGTCTCGGACGTGAACTGGCGGAACTCGCTCCCGACCATCCTGCCGCGCGGTGTGGGATGGAAACCGCTCTTCTTGACGCCCTGACGCGCGCGGCGAAGTTCCCGCTCTGGGCGTTGTGGGGCGGAGCAGACGTGCGTCCGAGGGAGACGGACGTGACCATTCCCATCACCTCCGTTGAGCGAACGTCGGAACTCGCGCGCACGTGGCATGACCGGGGTTTTCGCGTATTCAAAATGAAAGTGGGCCGCGACGTCGACGACGACGTCCGTCGGCTGGAAGCCGTTCATCGCCGGTATACCGACGTCTCGTTTGTGATTGATCCCAATCAAGGCTATACAAGAGAGGAAGCCGCGTGCTTCGTCCGGGGCGTGACGCGGTCAGGGGCACCCATTGTCCTCCTTGAGCAGCCCTTGGCACGCGATGATCTTGAGGGGCACGCCCGCCTCCGGCGCGATTTCCAGGTTCACGTCGCCGTTGATGAATCCGCACGGTCGCTTGACGACCTGAAAGCCGTTGTTCAGCAGCGCGCGGCGAACTACATCAACGTGAAAATTACGAAAAGCGGGCTCCTGGACGGCGTGGCCATGGCCGCTTTTGCAAAGGCGTCCGGGCTGAACGTGATGATCGGCGGCATGGTGGAAACCCGGGTGGCCATGGGGTGTTCCTACGGCCTCGTCATGGGATTGGGGTACGTTGACGTGCTTGATCTCGATACCCCGTTGTTACTCGGAACGGATCCCGTCACGGGCGGCTACACGTACAACGGCGCGCTGCTTCAACCATGGGACGGTCCAGGTCTCGACCTTGATATCCCGTGTTTCCAATCCACGATGTCACTCTCTCATTAACGCGGGGTCACCAATGATTGGACAATGGCTTCACGATTTTCCCGGCCGGCGGAGGGGCGGCGTTTTCTCACTGGTTTGTCTCGTGCTCATCATTTTTCTGAGTCCAGGACTTTGTCAAAGGGACGCGGCACGTGCCGATCCTCAAAGAGCACCGACCGTTTCCGATCTCGAAGGCACGTGGGAAATTCAAGAAGAGGATAAAACGTACGTCGCAACGTTAGACGCACAAGGCAATGGGCCATACACTCATGAAGGCGGCACGTTCACCACGACAAAACTGGAAGGACGCCTCTGGTCCGGGAAATGGTCGCAAACGGGCAATGATCGCGAAGGAGAATTTGAAGTCCTCCTCTCGGAAGACCGTTCCACGGCCGAAGGCCGGTGGTGGTATACTCGGGTTGGCACGTTCATCCACATTCCCGCTCGCATGCACGGCGGCACGTATGTTTTCAAGCGACTGTCGCCGAATTCTCACAATCACCCACCCTGACGGCTTTCTTCCACGGATAGGCGAATGCCAACGGAATTGTCTCGGGAAGGTTGACACGCCTCTCCTTCACCTCCCAAGATGGAGTTCCTCAGACGCGGTGGGCGAACGTCCCATCCGGTACCCGTTACCAATCTCGATAATCAAGGCAAAGAACGTCACATCATGAGGAGGGAGATCCATATGTTCATAGTGGATAGGGAAAAAAGGTCTTATCCTCTGCATCGCCACTCTCACTTTCTTGACTTCCGTTCGTCCTATTCCCCACCGACCAGACAGCGGCGGCGACTCCTCCCTCTTAGATTGAAGGCGGTCGCGGGTAAGTTGAGGGCACTGGAATGCCCGAGAGAGCGGAACGAGCTGGGGGGGGGGGGGGGGGTGAACGTTTCGCTCGCACTGACCTTGGCACTCCTCCTCGGCTCCGGCGGAGAGGCGGCGGCGCAGACCGCCGTGTGCAGCAGTACGCCCGCCGCGGGCGAGAGAATCAGCTGCACCGAGGGCGCCGGCAGCATGGACGACATCCGCATTGACGCGCGGAACGTCGCCATCTCGGTGACGGGCACCCGTATCCGCGGGGTTTATGGGAGGCATGACGGCTCGGGCGATATCGACATTGACCTGACGAGCGGCTCCGTCACGACGTCGGGCACGCATTCCTACGGCGTCGGCGTCGGGCAATTCGGCGCGAGCGGCGCCATCAACGTCGGCTTGAAAGACGTCGTCGTCAAGACGAGCGGCACCAACGCCTGGGGCGTAGTAGGCGATCGGATGACCGGGACGGGCGCCATCAACATCGACGTCCGAGGCGGGTCCATTGAGGTGGCGGGTCCCAACTCCATCGCTATCCATGCCCTGCAGAGAAGCTCCGGCAACGTCGATATTGACGTCACGGACACCGTCATCAAGGCCGTCTCCACCTCCCTCGGCATCTACGCCCTTCGCTCGGGCGCGGCCGGCAACATCGACGTCGACGTTCGGGGCGGCTCCATCGAGACGAACACCTTCACCACTCACGGGATTTACGCCAGGGCACAGTTCACGGACGCCGACGACGAGGGCGGAGACATCAAGGTGACGGTGGCGGACGCCTCCGTGACGAACAAAGGGGCGTTCTCCTACGGCGTCTTCGCGGAGCACCTGGGCAAGGGCGGCATTACCGTCGATGTATCGGGAGACAGCGTCATTACGTCGGAAGGCCGCAATGGTTTCGGCGTCTACGCCCATCATGCCAAGCGCCGCGAAGTCACCGGCACGGACACCACCGTCGATATGACGATCGGACCGGGGACGCGGGTACGAGCCCCCTTCGGCAACGGCGTCTATGGCCAGTTGAGCTTCGACAACGTGGCGGGCGCCGCCGTCTCGCACGCGGGCGCCATTGAGGCGCGGGACGCGGGGATTCTCGCCTGGGCCTCGCTCGCCAGCGGCCTCGTCCGCGGCGATGGATCGGTCCTGCAGCTGGAAGACCACACGGGCAAGAGACAACCGATGATCCACGTCGTCTCAAGCGGAGACATCACGGTCGGCGCAGACGTGGCGGACGCCTATATCCGCGAGATCGTGACGGGTGCCGACGGGACGCTCTCGGCGGCGGAAGGGGCCGTCCTCAACGCCATCCTGGCGGAGGATTCGGACGCGCTGGATACGGCGCTCGCCGCCCTTCCCGCGGCCTATACGGATGCGTGGAAGTTGCGCGCACGGGACTTTCTGATCGCGCGCGGCCTGGATACGACGGATATTGCAGCATCGATCATACCAGGCTCGGTAGGAAGACCGGCGAACGCATTCATAGCGGGGGAGGTAGCAGCGCGTGAGATTCTGGGGATTCCCCGGGCGGGCATCCGCGCCATGGCGATTTCCCACCAACGGATCGCCGAGTACATCCAATGGGCCGACCCGGCCGACACGGACCCGAACCTCTCGGCCGCTGAGCGGAGGGTGCTGGAAGCCGTCCTGACCGGCGGCGACCTGGAGGCGGCGCTCGCCGCGCTTCCCGACTCCTATGCGGACTCCTACAAGACCGGGATCCGGCTGCGCGCGACGTTCTTCAACGAGGGCGACATCCGCGTGGACGTGACCGGCGGAACGATCATCTCTGACGGCGACGGCGTGTACGCGCGCTACGTCCTGACGAATGACAGGAACGGGGCGATTTCCGTGAACGTCGCTGATGGGGCAAGCGTCACGGGCGAGCGCAACGGCATCTACGTCGGGAGCGCGGGTGCCGGGGATGGGAACTTCCGCGCCCAAAGCGTCACCGTGAACGGACGGGTGACGGGTGGAACCGGTTCAGGGATTCACATGGCCGGCGGCGGCAGGCTCACCGTTGGCGCGAGCGGGCGCGTCGGCGCGACTTCGGGCGTGGGCGTGCTCTCCGACGGCGCGGGCGACCTCCACGCCACGGTCGCCGGCAGGGTTGAGGGCGATATCCGCGTGACGGGCACGGGCGCGCTGACGCTGGCGCTGCCGGAAGGCGGCGTCATCACGGGGACGGTTCGCGACCCTGTCGGCCTGGCAACGGTAGCAGGCAGCATCGGGCGCCTCCTCTACAGCAACGGCGCCACGGTGACGGTGGCCTCAACGGGCGCGCTCACGGGTGTGGAGGTTGAGGGTCGGCCCGAAGCACTTCGCAGCGACGCCGGGGATTTGAGCGTGAGGGTGGCAGGCATTGTAAGGGGCGACATCCGCGCCTTAGGCGACGGCGACTTGAGCGCCACGGTCACGGGCACCGTAGACGGCGACATTGAAGGACCGGGCGGCGGAGACCACACCGTGGCCGTGCCGGTCGGCGGCACCGTCACGGGCACCGTCCGTCTGGCCGGCAGCACCGTGACGGTCGGCGGCACCGTCGGGCGCATCACCCTTGACGACGGCGGCACCGTGATGGTCACCCCGACGGGGCAGGTGACCGGCAACCCCGCCGGCAGCCACGGCATCCGCGTCGGCCCCGGCGGCACCATCAAGAACCACGGCACGATTGCCGGCAAGATTCCGATTCAAGCTGGAGGCGGGAGCGAGGTGGAGGTGGACAATTTCGGCACGATTCGCAGCACGGATGGGCATGACGGTTTTTTTATTCGCTCTGATCCAGGGAAAAACACGCTGAGGCTCCGGATAGGGCCCGGCTCTGTAATCGTCGGGCGCAAAATTCAGGGATTCAGCGATCCGGAGGACACCAGGGAGTTTAGTGGTCTCATGCCGGACGATATTGAGTACTTCGAATTCTTGGATGATAATGGTAGGCTGGATTTCCCGGAGCAACTCCTATCCCAGGTACCTGCCGTGGGACGCTGGATCTGTGGGCCGGGCTCGTGTGTGGACTTCGATTCGACGGCGTTCGCCTTGACCGACGACATGCTGTCCGACTTGACCGGCAGCATTCACGCCGCGGTGATCGGCAACGGGCTGCAAGCCTCTACCGATGACGGCGACCCGGCCCGGCCTCGCGTCTGGGCTGCGCCGTTCGGGGGGGCACGGGAGCAGAACGGCGCCGACCGGCTGCAGGACGGCACGCATTACTTCGGCGGCGGCATGCTCGGAGCCGGCTGGGGCACGGCCACGCGCGTCGGCCTCTTTGTCGGAGGGTCGGTGGGGCAGCTGGACGTGAGGCGCACGGGCAACCGGCGAACGATCAACATGCAGACGGTCTTCGGCGGCGTGTACGCCCGGCAGGACCTGGGGGACGTGCGGCTGGATGCCCGGGTGTTGGTGGGCAAGATGGATCACGACTCCACCCGACGGGTAGTGCCCTTCCCCGCGGACGTGGAGTACACGTCGATCTTCCTCTCCCCGGAAGTGGGCGTCGCGACGCGCATACAGTTGATGAGCCGGCTGCACGCGACGCCCCGGGTGCGGGTGCGGTATGCCGGGCTGTTCACCGAGGGCTTCCGGGAACGCTCGGCCGGCGGGAGCTATGACGTGCGGTTTGCAAAGCGGGACGTCCACGTGCTGGAAGCACGCGGGGAAGTGGGCATCCCGACCGCGCTGCCCGAGGGGGGACGGATTGAGCCGCGCGTGGGGTTCGAAGGCCGCTGGCTGGCGGCGGCAGACACGCTTGAGGTGGCGGTTACCGGCGGGCCCTCTCGCGTCGTGGGGGTCGGAGGTGATACGAGCGTGGGCACGGGAACCGTGGGTGTCGGCATGACGCTGCCCGTGGCGGATTCGACCTCCCTGGTGGGGAACTTCGACGGAGCCCTGACCACGGAACACGCTTGGCGGGCCATGGGCTACCTTGGCCTCACCTATTCGTTCTGATCTCTTTCGCACGCACGGCGGTACGTATTGTTTCAAGCGACTGCCGCCGAATCTCACAGTCACCCACCGTGACGTCCTTTTTCCACGGATAGCCGAATGCCAACCGGAGCATCTCCAGAGGGTTGACAAGGCGCTCCTTCGATGTCTATAAGATGGCCTTCCCCAACCGCGGGGGCCGAGTGTCCCATCCGGACCACGTTACCAACCGGACAAAGAATGCCCATCATAAGAAAGGAGAGCATATCTTGGACAGGATGAGAAGAAAGAACAGTGAGGGTCAGTCCTTGTTTCTCTCTTACGTTTCTCTCTTACGTTTCTCTCTTACGTTTCTCTCTTACGTTTCTCTCTTACGTTTCTCTCTTACGTTTCTCTCTTACGTTTCTCTCTTACGTTTCTCTCTTACGTTTCTCTCTTACGTTTCTCTCTTACGTTTCTCTCTTACGTTTCTCTCTTACTTCTTTTCACCCGATTCACCACCGACTAGCGGCGGCACCCTCGCGTCTGAGGGACGTCGTGGCTAATGTCAGGGGCCTGGAGTGCCCCCAGAGATCGGAACGAGTGTGGGCCGCCGCGCTCGCGCCGGGGCTGCTTCTCGCGCTCGTCTTGTGGGCCGGGGAGGCGATGGCGCAGCAGGACGTGTGCCGCGGCGATCCGTACACGGGCGCAGACGGCGGGACCATCGCCTGCACCGAAACCAGCGGCTCGAACGACATCGTCATCGACCCGGGAAGCGTCAACGTCGCGCAAATCAACGCCGATCATCGAGGCTCCGGCGACATCACCATCCGCATGACGGCCGGCACCCTCACCGGGTCGGGCGGCAACAGCATCTTGGCCTCGAGACGCGGGTCGGGCGCCTCCTCCATCGTCATCACGGGCGGCACCCTCACCGGTATCGCCAGCAGCACCTCCTACGGGGCGCCGGGTACCGTCTCCGTCAGCATGAGCGGAGGCACCCTCTCCGGCCGTCTCGGCGCCGCCAGAAACGGCGGGACGGGCAACGCCTACGTCACCGTCTCCGGCGACGCCACGATCAGAAACACGGGGAATAACGCTTACGGCGTCTTCGCCACCAACAACGGGCTGGGCGACGAACTCTCCGTCCGCATGACGGGCGGCTCGGTCGAGACGACGGGCGCGGGCAGCCACGGCATCTTTGTCAATGCCTCCAACGACAACGGGGCGACGGCGGGGCCGGCCATGAGCGTCGACCTCGAAGGCGGATCGGTCCGCACGCGGGGCAACGCGCACGGGGTTTTTTTCGCGAGCTTTCGCGGCAGCCGCGACGCCTCCTTCCGCATGAAGGGCGGCTCCATCGTGACGGAGGCCGACGATGTCCACAGCGTTGACTTCTGGTTGCGCAGATTCGCGACCGGGCAGACGGCTTCCGTGCGCATGACGGGCGGCAGCATCGTGGCGGAGGGGCTGGGCTCCCGCGGCCTTGCCTCGCTCGAACTGAACCTCGGTTCCTTCGACGTGATGACGGGCGCGGGGGCCATGATCGCGGCGCCGTTCGCCGTCGGAATGGAGGGGCTCCTGGAGGTGGACGCGAGCGCAACGGGGCGCCTCGTCTTCGCGCATGGGGGCGCGGTGGAGGCGCGGGAGGTCGGCGTTCTCGCCCGGGCCGCCCGGTCGAGCGGCCACACGATGGGCAGCGGCGCGCAATGGGCGGACGACGCGGCCCGCACCATGCCGATGATCCACGTCACCTCGAGCGGAGATATCACGGTCGGCGCGTCGGTGAGCGACGCCTTCATCCGGAACCGGATCGCGGGCGCCGACGAGACGCTGTCGGCGGAGGAGCAGGCCGTGCTTTCGGCGATTATGGCGGGGAATTCGGGCGCGCTGACCACGGCGCTCGCGGCGCTCCCCGACGACTACGACGCCGCCTGGCAGGCGGAGGCACGGAACCTTCTGCGGAAGCGCACGGCATCGTCCGCCGCGCCGACCGGCGACGGCCCGCTGGCGCACCGGGCGGCCGAGGAGATCCTGGGTCTTTCGCGCGCTGGCATCCGCGCCTACGCGCTCTCCCACACAGGGATCGTCAATCACATCCGCGCCGGCGACGCACTCTCGACCGCGGAGCGCGCGGCGCTGGACGCCGTCCTGACGAAGGGCGTGGGAACCGATCTGGAGACGGCGTTGAACGGCCTTCAAGGCGCCACCTACACAACCGCCTGGAAGAACACGGTCCGGCGGCTCGCGGCGACCTACAACGCCGGCGACATCCGGGTGGACGTGACGGGCGGCTCCATCAACGCCGAGGGCAACGGCGTGGAGGCGCTCTACGCCGTCCCGCATGACAGCAACGGCGACATCACGGTGACGGTGGCCGAGGGCGCGCGCATCGTGGGCGGTGCGAACGGGGTCCACGTCCGCGGCGCGGGGGCCGGGGCGGGGAGCCTCCGCGCCCAGAGCGTGACCGTGAACGGACGGGTGACGGGTGGAACTGGCGCGGGCGTGCGCATGGCCGGCGGCGGGCGGCTCACCGTCGGCAAAACCGGGCACGTCGGCGCGACTTCGGGCATGGGCGTGCTCTCCGACGGCGCGGGCGACCTCCACGCCACGGTCGCCGGCAGGGTTGAGGGCGATATCCGCATGACGGGCACGGGCGCGCTGACGCTGGCGCTGCCGGAAGGCGGCGTCATCACGGGGACGATTCGCGACCCTGTCGGCCTGTCAACGGTAGTAGGCAGCATCGGGCGCCTCCTCTACAGCACCGCCCCCACCACGGTGACAGTGGCATCAACGGGCGCGCTCACGGGTGTGGAGGTTGAGGGTCGGACCGAGGCGCTTCGCAGCGACGCCGGGGACTTGAACGTGAGGGTGGCAGGCACTGTAACGGGCGACATCCGAGCATTAGGCGACGGCGACTTGAGTGCCACGGTCACGGGCACTGTAGACGGCGACATTCGCACGATGGGGGCCGGCACGCTGACGCTGACGCTTCCAGAAGGCGGTGTCATCACGGGGACGATTCGCGACCCTGTCGGCCTGCCGACGGTAGCAGGCAGCATCGGGCGCCTCCTCTACAGCGACGGCGCCACGGTCACGGTAGCCTCAACGGGCGCGCTCACGGGTGTGGAGGTTGAGGGTCGGACCGAAGCACTTCGCAGCGACGCGGGGGATTTGACCGTGACCGTGGCAGGCATGGTCACGGGTGACATCCGGGCATTAGGCAACGGAGAGCATATCGTGGCCGTGCCACACGGCGGCACCGTTGAAGGCACCGTCGATCTGGCCGGCAGCACCGTGACGGTCGGCGGCACCGTCGGGCGCATCACGCTCGCCACCGGCGGCACCGTGACGGTTGCCTCAACGGGGCAGGTGACCGGCGTCTCCGCCGCCAGCCACGGCATCCGCGTCGGCGACGACAGCACCATTGAGAACCGCGGCACCATTGCGGGCACGACCGGGATCCAGACCGGGATCCAGGCCGGCGCCCGCAGCACCATCGAAAACCACGGCACCATTATTGCGCGCACAATCGGGATTGAGACCGGCGCCGACAGCACCATTGAGAACCACGGTACTATTGCAGGCACGACCGGGATTGAGACCGGCGCCGGCAGCACGGTGGTCAATGCCGGCCCGGTGCGCAGCACGGCCGGCCGGGATGGCATCGCCATTAAATTCCAGGCTGCCGGGGGGAACACGCTGACGCTGCAACGCGGCATGACCATCACCGGGAAATTCCAGGGTTTAGGCAAGAAAGACAACAGCAAAGACACCGTGGACTTGTCGGACGTGCCCGTGGACGAGGTCGGCCTCCTCACCTTCGTGGATGAGAACGGGATGCCAGTAGATGCAGAAAAGATGCTAAGGATCGAGGGTCCGCGGCTTGGCGTGGGGCGCTTCATCAAGGTGGGCAATGCGGTGATGGGCTTGGACACCACGGCCTTTTCATTGACCGACGACGTGCTGTCCGACCTGACGGGCAGCATTCACGCCGCCGTGCTGGGCACCGGCCTGCTCGCCCACGCCCAGAACGGCGTTCCCGCTCAGGGGCGCGTCTGGGCCGCGCCGTTCGGCGGGTGGCGCGAGCAGACGGGCAACGGCGCCAGTCTGGCGGACGGCACCCACACCTTTGGCGGCGGCTTGGTCGGAGCAGGCTGGGGCACCCCGGCCTTGTCCGTGGGCGGCTTCATCGGCGGGTCCGCCGGGCAACTGGCCGTGGCGGGCAGCCGCCAGAACGTGGACATGCAGACGGTCGTCGGCGGGGTCTACGCCCAGCAGGCGCTGGAGGACGTGCGGCTGGACGCCCGGGTGCTGGTCGGGCACGTGGCTCACGACGCCACCCGGCGGGTCAACAACCCCATCGGCAGCACCGCGCACGCCACCTACACGGCGTTCCTCTTCTCCCCGGAAGTCGGCGCGGCCCTGCGCGTGCCGGTGACGACGACGCTGCACGCCGTGCCCCGCCTGCGGGTGCGGTATGCCGGGCTGTTCACCGAGAGCTTCCGGGAACGCGCACCGGTCGGGAATTGGGACGTGGGGTTCGCGGCGCGCGCCGTACACATTCTGGAAGGCCGGGGCGAAGTGAGCCTCCCGATTGCGCTGGAGGCAGGCGGGTACGTAGCCCCGCGGCTCGGGGTTGAGGGGCGGTGGCTGATGGCGGGGGATACGGTGGAGATCACCCTGCCCGGCGGGTCACGCCAAGTCTCGGCCGGGGGCGATCCGGCGGTGGCCACGGGGACCTTGGGGCTCGGTCTGACGCTGCCCGTGGCAACGGGCACCACTCTGGTGGGGAACTTCGACGGGGCCCTGACCACGGAACACGCTTGGCGGGCCACGGGCTACCTCGGCCTCACCTACTCGTTCTGATCTCTTTCGCACGCACGGCGGCACGTCTTGTTTCAAGCGACTGCCGCCGAATTCTCACGATCACCCACCGTGACGTCTTTCTTCCACGGATAGCCGAATGCCGACCGGAGCATCTCCGGAGGGTTGACAAGGCGCTCCTTCGATGTCTATAAGATGGCCTTCCCTAACCGCGGGGGGCCAAGTGTCCGTCCGGACCACGGTACCCACCCAGCTGGTCAGGACAAAGAATGTTCCATCATGAGGAAGGAGATCATATGCCGGCCAGGATGAGAAGAAAGAACAGTGAGGGTCAGTCCTTGTTTCTCTCTTACGTTTCTCTCTTACGTTTCTCTCTTACGTTTCTCTCTTACGTTTCTCTCTTACGTTTCTCTCTTACGTTTCTCTCTTACGTTTCTCTCTTACGTTTCTCTCTTACGTTTCTCTCTTACGTTTCTCTCTTACGTTTCTCTCTTACGTTTCTCTCTTACGTTTCTCTCTTACGTTTCTCTCTTACGTTTCTCTCTTACGTTTCTCTCTTACGTTTCTCTCTTACGTTTCTCTCTTACTTCTTTTCACCCGATTCACCACCGACTAGCGGCGGCACCCTCGCGTCTGAGGGACATCGTGGCTAATGTCAGGGGCCGGAATGCCCCCCAGAGATCGGAACGAAATAGGGCCGCCGCGCTTGCGCCGGGGTTGCTGCTCGCGCTCGCCTTGTATGCCGGGGAGGCGGCGGCGCAGAACGCGTGCCGGGGCGGCGCGCACACCGGCAGCACGAGCATCTCCTGTAACGAAGGCGCCGGCAGCTCGGCCGACATCCTCGTCGATCCGGGAAGCGTCAACATCCCGCGCATCCATGTCGACCACCGCGGCTCCGGCGACAACACCGTCCGCATGACGGCCGGCGCCCTCACCGGGTCGGACGGCTACAGCATTTTATCCGAAAGACGCGGGTCGGGCGACGCCTCCATTGAGGTGTCGGGCGGCTCCCTCACCAATCAGATCCTCAGCAGCACCGGCAACACGGCGACGGGCGACGTCTCCATCAGCATGAGCGGAGGCTCCCTCTCCGGCCCTCTCGCCATCAACAGAAACGGCGGGACGGGCAATGGCTACATCACCGTTTCCGGCGACGCCACGATCAGGGACACGCAGGCTGGCTTTTACGGCGTCGGCGCCATCAGCAACGGGCTTGGCGACGAGCTCTCCGTCCGCGTGATGGGCGGCTCGGTCGAGGCGACGGGGGCAACCAGCGCCGGCGTCTTTATCCAATCCTCCAACAACAACGCGGTGGCGGCGGCGGCCATGAACGTCGTCATCGAAGGCGGCTCGGTTCGCACGCGGGGGAGCGGCTCGTCCGGGGTTTGGTACACGAGCTTCCGCGGGAACCGCGCCGCCTCCTTCCGCATGACGGGCGGCTCCATCGTGACGGAGGCCGACGATAGCCGCGGCGTCTACTTCTGGTTGAACAGATTCGCGGCCGGGCAGACGGCTTACTTCCGCATGACGGGCGGCAGCATTGTGGCGGAGGGGCGGGGCTCCCACGGCCTTTTCACGGACACCGTGAACCTCGGCTCCGTTGACGTGATGACGGGCGCGGGGGCGACGATCGCGGCGCCGTTCGCCGTCGGCATGGAGGCGCGCCTGACGCAGGACACGAGCGCGACGGGGCGCCTCGTCTTCGCGCATGGGGGCGCGGTCTCGGCGCGGGACGTCGGCGTTCTCGCATGGGCCAGCCGGTCCAGCGGCCACACGATGGGCGCCGGCGCAACGACGGCGGACGACGCGGCCCGGACCATGCCGATGATCCACGTCACCTCGAGCGGAGACATCACGGTCGGCGCGCCGGTGACCGACGCCTTCATCCGGGCTCGGATCGCGGGCGCCGACGAGACGCTGTCGGCGGAGGAGCAGGACGTCCTCTCGGCGATTATGGCGGGGGATGCGACCGCCCTGACCACGGCACTCGCGGCGCTCCCCGCCGACGACTATGACGCCGCCTGGCAGGCGGAGGCGGAGGATCTTCGGAGGAAGCGCGCGGCAGCGTCCGCCGCGCCGACCGGCAACGGCCCGCTGGCGCACCGGGCGGCCGATGAGATCCTGGGTCTTTCGCGCGCCGGCGTCCGCGCCTACGCGCTCTCCCACACCGCGATCGTCGATCATATCCGCGGCAACGCGCTCTCGACGGAGGAGCGCGCGGCGCTGGACGCCGTCCTGACGAAGGGCGCGGGCAGCGAGCTGGAAACCGCGCTGACCGCCCTGACCGGCGCGACCTACACGACGGCGTGGAAGGACACGGTCCGGCGGTTTGCGGCGACCTACAACGCCGGCGACATCCAGGTGGACGTGACCGGAGGCTCCATTACCGCCGAGGGCAACGGCGTAGAGGCGCTTTACGCCGTCCGGCACGACAGCAACGGCGCCATCGCGGTGAGCGTTGCCGAGGGCGCGCGCGTGACGGGCGGCGCGCACGGGCTCCACGTCCGCGGCGCGGGCGCCGGGACGGGAGGCCTCCGCGCCCAGACCGTGACCGTGAACGGACGGGTGACGGGCGGCACCGGCGCGGGCGTGCATATGGCCGACGGCGGGCGGCTCACCGTCGGCAAGACCGGGCGCGTCGGCGCGACTTCGGGCATGGGTGTGCTCTCCGACGGCGCGGGCGACCTCCATGCAACGGTGGCCGGCACGGTGGAGGGCGACGTCCAAGCCCGGGGCGGCGCCCTGCGATTGAACGTGATGGAAGGCGGCGCAGTCACCGGCACGGCGCATGACCCCGCCGGCCCGCTGACGGTGGCGGGCAGCATCGGGCGGCTACTCTACACCAACGGCGGCACGGTCACGGTGGCCTCAACGGGCCGGCTCATGGGCCTTGAGGGCGAAGCCGAGGCGATCCGCAGCGAAGCGGGCGTTCTGGACGTGACGGTGGCGGGCATGGTGGCGGGCGACCTGCGCGCACCCGGCGGCGGCACCCTGCGGTTGAACGTGATGGAAGGCGGCGCGGTCACCGGCACGGCGCACGACCCCGCCGGCCCGCTGACGGTGGCGGGGCGTATCGGACGGTTGCTCTACACCAACGGCGGCACGGTCACGGTGGCCTCAACGGGCGCGCTCACGGGTGTGGAGGTTGAGGGTCGGACCGAAGCACTTCGCAGCGACGCCGGGGACTTGAACGTGAGGGTGGCAGGCACTGTAACGGGCGACATCCGCGCCTTAGGCGACGGCGACTTGAGTGCCACGGTCACGGGCACCGTAAACGGCGACGTTGAAGGGTCGGGCGGCGGAGACCACACCGTGGACGTGCCGGACGGCGGCATCGTCACGGGCACCGTCAATCTGGCCGGCAGCACCGTGACGGTCGGCGGCACCGTCGGGCGCATCACGCTCGCCACCGGCGGCACCGTGAGGGTCGCCTCAACGGGGCAGGTAACTGGCGTCTCCGCCGGCAGCCACGGCGTCCGCGTCGGCCGCGGCAGCACCATTGAGAACCGCGGCACCATTGCGGGCACGACCGGGATTGAGGCCGGCGACGACAGCACGATCGAGAACCACGACACTATTACGGGCACGACCGGGATTCAGGCCGGCGCCCGCAGCACCATTGAGAACCACGGCACTATTGCAGGCACGACCGGGATTGAGACCGGCGCCGCCAGCACGGTGGTCAATGCCGGCACGGTGCGCAGCACGGCCGGCCGGGATGGCATCGCCATTAAATTTCAGGCTCCCGGGGGGAACACGCTGACGCTGCAACGCGGCATGACCATCATCGGGAAATTCCAGGGTTTAGGCAAGGAAGACACCGTGAACTTGTCGGACGTGCCCGTGGACGCGGTCGGCCTCCTCACCTTCGTGGATGAGAACGAGAGGCCAGTGGATGCAGAAAAGATGCTAAGGATCCAGGAGCCGCGGCTTGGCGTGGGCCGCTTCATCCGGGTGGGCAATGCGGTGATGGGCTTGGACACCACGGCCTTTTCGTTGACCGACGACATGCTGTCCGACCTGACGGGCAGCATTCACGCCGCCGTGCTGGGCACCGGCCTGCCCGCCCACGCCCAGGACGGCGTTCCCGCTCAGGGACGCGTCTGGGCCACGCCGTTCGGCGGATGGCGCGAGCAGACGGGCAACGGCGCCAGTCTGGCGGACGGCACCCACACCTTTGGCGGCGGCCTGGTCGGAGCAGGCTGGGGCACCCCGGCCTTGTCCGTGGGCGGCTTTATCGGCGGGTCCGCCGGGCAACTGGCCGTATCGGGTAGCCGCCAGAACGTAGACGTGCAGACGGTCGTCGGCGGAGCCTACGCCCAGCAGGCGCTGGAGGACATGCGGCTGGACGCCCGGGTGCTGGTCGGGCACGTGGCTCACGACGCCACCCGGCGGGTCAACCCCGGCACCGCGCACGCCACCTACACGGCGTTCCTCTTCTCCCCGGAAGTCGGCGCGGCCCTGCGCGTGCCGGTAACAACGACGCTGCACGCCGTGCCCCGCCTGCGGGTGCGGTATGCCGGGCTGTTCACCGAGAGCTTCCGGGAACGCGCACCGGTCGGGAATTGGGACGTGGGGTTCGCGGCGCGCGCCGTACACATTCTGGAAGGCCGGGGCGAAGTGAGCCTCCCGATTGCGCTGGAGGCAGGCGGGTACGTAGCCCCGCGGCTCGGGGTTGAGGGGCGGTGGCTGATGGCGGGGGATACGGTGGAGGTCACCCTGCCCGGCGGGTCACGCCAAGTCTCGGCCGGGGGCGACCCGGCGGTGGCCACGGGGACCTTGGGGCTCGGTCTGACGCTGCCCGTGGCAGCGGGCACCACTCTGGTGGGGAACTTCGACGGGGCCCTGACCACGGAACACGCTTGGCGGGCCACGGGCTTCCTCGGCCTCACCTACTCGTTCTGATCTCTTTTCATCTTTCTTTCTCCGCGCCGGAAGCAGCGCCATCCTTGCTTGAGAGCAGGGCGTGGCGCTGCCTCCTCTTGCCGACATTCTGAAGCGGACCGCTCGCCCGTCGCAGAGGGCCGGTTCCTGGGCCGCGCCTTCCTCAATGCTTCTCAACGTCCCGGGAGGCATCTGCTTGCAAGACTCCTGTCAACCGGTTAGGATGAAACGGTCCGGTGTCGCCATGTCATTGATTTCCTCACAGCTCGGACGCAGGCATCTGCAGACTCTTCTCACGTTCTCCTTTCTCTGCGTTCCTTCCCTCGTCTTCGGCGTAGACCTTGCCTCATTTGAGCAGCGCGTCACGGAACGGACGTTACCCAACGGCTGGACGTTTATCATGGTTGAACGTCCGATCGCGCCGGTCTTTGCCTTTATGACCAGAGTGAACGTGGGATCGGCCCAGGAAGGCGCCGGAGTCACGGGCCTGGCGCACATGTTCGAACACATGGCCTTCAAGGGCACGCCTCGTCTCGGCACCACGAACTACGCGGAAGAGCAGCGCGCGTTGAAAGAATTAGAACGGGCGTATCTCGCCTACCAGGACGCCAGACTCCGTTCCACGTCTGACGCTCAAGACGTGGAACGTTTGTACGCCACGTTCAAACGTACACAACGCGCCGCGGCGCAGTTCGTGAAAAAGAACGAATTCGGCGACATCGTCGAGCGAGAGGGAGGGATTGCCGTCAATGCCTTTACCGGCACCGACGTCACCGGATATTTTTATGCACTCCCCGCCAATAAAGTGGAACTCTTTTGCTATCTGGAATCGGAAAGATTTTTCCACCCGGTGTTTCGAGAATTTTACGAAGAACGAGACGTGGTGATGGAAGAACGCCGCTTGCGCACGGAAAGCCGACCCATCGGCCGACTTCTTGAACAATTCACGGCGACCGCCTTCACGGCGCACCCCTACCATCATCCGGTGATCGGCTACGCCAGTGACGTGCAATCCTATACCATGACCGACGCCCGACGATTTTTTGAAACGTATTACGTGCCGTCCAACATGGTCACGGCCATCGTCGGAGACGTTGACCCCAAGACGCTCATTCCTTTGTTGGAAAAATATTTCGGCCGCGTCCCTCGCGGGTCACCGCCCCCGCCCTTAAGAACCGTCGAACCGCCGTCCACCGCGGAAAAAATCGTGACGCTGAATGATCCGTCCCAACCATTTTATCTGGAGGGGTATCATAAACCGGCCGTCACGCATGAAGACCAACCGGTGTTCGACGCGATTGACGACGTTTTGACGAATGGGCGAACGTCCCGATTGCATCGGGCCCTCATTCGGGACAAACGTCTTGCCGTCTCCGCCGGATCCTATGGAGCCTACCCGGGTGAACGATACCCTCATCTGTGGGTGGCGTATGCGGTTCCCGCGCGTGGGGTCGCCAATGAAACCGTTCAGCAGGCTCTTCGTGAAGAATTCCATCGCCTGACAACCGAAGACGTTACAGACGAGGAATTGGCCAAATTTCGGACGCGGGCCAAGGCCAGTCTGATGTTTTCATTGAAAAGCAACCTCGGGCTGGCCATGAGCCTGACCGACTACCATACGCTCTTCGGTGATTGGCGGGAACTGTTTCGTTCCATCACACGCTTTGACCAAGTGACCGCGGCAGACGTTCGACGCGTCGCAACCCGGACGTTTACCGCCTCTAATCGCGTCGTGGCCCAAATTCAAACCATCGTGCCGCCTCCCGCTTCCGAGCCGACGGCCCCGGTAAAAGCAAAGGACTCCCCGTGAACGAAGCCCGTTTGCCGCGTCGTCGTGTTTTTCACCGGTTCCAACGTCGCCACGCCCTTCTGTTCGCGTGGGTGTTCGTCGCCGCCTGTCTTGTGCCGACAACGGAGGCACCCGGTCAGGTTGACGTGGTTGATCAACTGACCTATCCGCCTCTTCCCGACGTTCAGATTCCTCAACCGCGGCGCGTCGTCCTGGACAATGGGCTGGTGGTGTTTCTCCTGGAAGACCACGAACTCCCGATCATGCAGGCGTCGTTGCGCATCCGAACCGGCTCGCGACTGGAACCCGCCGACAAGATCGGGCTCGCCTCGTTGGCCGGAACCGTCATGCGAAGCGGCGGCACCACGGCCCTGACCGGAGACCAGCTTGATGATTACCTGGAGAGCAACGCCGCCTCTATTGAAACGGGCATCGGCGTCGCGTCGGGGTCGGCGTCCATGATCTGTTTGAGCGAGGACTTTCCCAAGGTTTTTCAGGTCTTCGGCGACGTGGTGCGACGTCCGCGGTTTGCTCCGGACAAACTGACCATCGCCAAACAACGGGTCATCGCCGGAATTGCCAGACAAAACGACGACCCCAACGAGATTGCGTCGCGGGAATTCACGAAACTGGTCTACGGCCGGGATTCACCCTACGCCCGGGTTGAAACCTATGCCACCATCAACAATATTTCCCGGCAGGACCTGATCGACTGGCATGCCACCTACTATCACCCGAATCGAATGATCCTGGGTCTGGTCGGAGATTTTCAAACGGAAGAGGCCGTCCGCCTGGTGAAAGAGGTATTCGGGACGTGGCCCACCAACGGAACCGACTGGACCGATCCGGTTGTCCCGTACAACGCCGCCACGAGCCGCGGCGTGTATTACGTTGAAAAAAACGACATGACCCAGGCCAAAATCCTGATTGGCCACTTGGGGTTGACCCGAAAACATCCCGACTATTACCCGGTGGTCATTCTCAACCAGATATTATCGGGGTCATACGGATCCCGGCTCTTCTCCGCCATTCGGTCGAAGAAAGGGCTGGCCTACGACGTGCATGGAGGGATCGGATTCGGGTGGGACTATCCGGCCACCGCCAATTTTTCGATGTCAACCAAAACGAAAACCACGCGGGCAGGAATCGACGCCTTGCTGGACGAAGTGCATACCATCATGAACACGAAACCTCCGACTGAAGAAGAAGTCATGAAGGCCAAGGCCAGTCTACTGAATTCCTTTGTCTTTTCCGTGGATTCTCCGAGTAAAGTCCTCGGGAAAGTTCTGACGTATGAGTATTTCGGCTACCCGTCCGATTGGCTGATACGATTTCGAAGAGGCATCGAACGGGTCACGCCGGAACAGGTTCGGAACGCCGCACGCGCGCGGATCAAACCGGAGCAGTTCGTGACCCTGGTCGTGGGACCTCGAGAAGGGACGGCTCCGGCGTTGGCTCGGTATCACACCGTGACGGAACTCGACGTCTCCATACCCGAACCGTCGTAGTGCGACGCGTCGTCAATCAGAGGAGCCGTTGTTCCCGACAGGAGGCCCGCAATGAACGTCCGACACGTCATCCGAACGCTCGTCCCGTTGACGCTGCTCATCCATCTGGTGGGGTGTACGAGCAACCCGTACACAAACCGGTCACAATTGTTGCTCATCTCGGAAGGCCAGGAAGTCCAAATGGGCAACAAACTCTACGCGCAAGTTCTTGATGATCCCGAGGTCGTCGTCTCCGCGAACCCGGCGGAAGTGGACCCCGTCAAGCGCGTGGCTCAACGAATTATTTCCGCGGCTCAACGGTCAAAATACGCCGAACGTGCAAAGTCTTTCGATTGGGACGTCACCGTGATCAAAAACGACGAAACTAAAAACGCCTGGGCTTTGCCCGGCGGCAAAATCGCCGTGTACACGGGCATTTTTCCTGAGGCGAACAATGAAAACGGACTGGCGGCCATCATGGGACACGAAGTGGTTCACGCCTTAGCCCGGCACGGCGCCGAACGAACCAGTCAACGCCTGGCAACCGATCTGAGCATGCAAATAACTTCCCAGGCCCTTGGCATGAGTCGCGTGGGCAGTTCACTGGCGATGCAAGCGTTAGGAGTCGGCATCTTACTCCCGTTCAGTCGAAGTCATGAATCGGAGGCGGACTATATTGGCTTACTCCTCGCCGCCGAGGCCGGATACGACCCTCGAGAAGCCGTGCTTCTCTGGCAACGCATGGCGGAGGCATCGAAGGGAGCCCCTCCTGAATTTCTTTCAACCCATCCTTCACATACAACCCGCATTCAAGACCTTGAGAAATGGATGCCCGAAGCTCTGGCTATCTATGAACGTGCGCCCAAAGCCTCCGTCTCCCCCCTCCCTGCCATTGAATAACGACGCCGCGGTTGCGTCGGTATTTCCAGACAGCAGGATTGTTTCTACTAAAATATACATGAGTCTATCGGTTTTTTGATATATCTTGATATATCTTGATATACATTGCTATACGACAGGATAAAATGATAGAAATCCGTCAATGGACCAGATACAAAACCCCTTTTCACCTGGTGCCGGAGCGCCTCCTCCCGAACTCGTCGGCAGAGACAACGTGCTTGAGCACGCTCGTATCCTGCTAGGCCGAGTCAAACAACGCAGAACTGAAAAGAGCATCCTGCTTACGGGACTTCGCGGCGTGGGCAAAACCGTCCTGCTCAACGAAATGGAGCGGATTGCCCAGGAGAACGGATATCACACGATCCTTATTGAGGCCCACGAACAGAAGCCATTAGGTGCGCTGTTGGCGCCACCTTTGCGCCAACTGTTGTACAAACTGGACCGACTGGCGGGCGCGGGACACAAAGCACGTCAAGCACTTGCCGTTCTCAAAGGCTTTTTGGGGACGATCAAGGTCAAAATGGAAGGCGTAGAATTGGGTCTGGACGTGAACGCGGAGACGGGAACCGCTGACAGCGGCGACATCGAAATTGACCTGCCGAATCTCTTCACCGTGGTCGCAGAAACGGCAGGGGAACGCGGAACGTGCTTGGCCGTCATGATCGATGAAATCCAGTATCTTGACAAAAAGGAACTCGGTGCGCTCATCATGTCCATGCACAAGATGCAGCAACGTCAACTGCCCTTGGTGTTGATGGGTGCCGGTCTCCCCATTCTGCCGGGTTTAGCGGGAGAGTCCAAATCATACGCTGAACGGTTATTCCATTTTCCCGACATCGGCCCGCTTTCCGAGTCGGACGCGCGCAAGGCATTGCAACGTCCGGTCAAACCATATGAAATTGCGTTTACCGACGCAGCACTTCGTGAAATATGCCGCCTCACCCAAGGCTACCCATACTTCCTCCAAGAATGGGGGTATCAAGCATGGAACGTGGCCGAAGTCTCGCCGATCAGCCTGACCGTCGTGCATAATGCTTCCGAAACCGTTACCCAGCGTCTCGATGAAAACTTCTTCCGGGTTCGTTTTGACCGGCTGACTCTTGGGGAAAAACGATTTCTCCGCGCCATGGCGGAACTTGGGCCGGGAGCACAACGCAGCAGCGAATTAGCAGAAACCTTGTCGGTCACAATCCAACGTATCGGACCAACGCGGGCGAAACTCATTCACAAGGGTATGATCTACAGCCCTGCTCACGGTTATCTGGCTTTTACCGTTCCTTTGTTTGACGCCTTCATGCAGCGCGCCGTGCCTGACGTGGGATACGGAGGACGTTGACGTGGGAAACCCTTTAGACAACCTGACGATACGAGGATTCAAATCCATCCGCAGCCTGGAGAATTTTGATCTGAGGAACCTGAACGTTTTCATCGGCGCCAACGGTGCGGGCAAAAGCAACCTCATTGCCTTTTTCCGACTACTGCACGCGATCATCCGTGGCAATCTGAATGACTACGTTCGAGACAGTGGCGGTATCAGTGACCTGCTGTTCAATGGACGAAAAGTCACGAAACTTCTTGAGTTTGAAACCCGTTTTGGACCACGTGGGTACCGTTTCAATATTCAGCCCAGACCATCGGAAGGTTGTGATTTGACGGACGAAGCTCGTTACGATGAGTACGGAACGAGGAAACGCACATGGTGGGATTTGGGAGACAGCCCGGATGGGCAATCCTTACTGGTTCAAGAAGCTACCGGAAACTCCTACGACGCCCAATACAGCAAGTATGTATACGAATCCATAGCCGCGTGGAAAATCTATCATTTTCACGATACGAGCGGAACGGCAGCCATGCGCCACGCGGAGATTATACAAGACAACACGTCTCTCCGTTTCGATGCCTCGAATATTGCCCCGTTCTTGCTGAAACTAAAAAACGAGGCAGGGGACACTTACGAAGAAATCCTCCAATCCTGTAAATTGGTGATTCCCTATCTGGATGATTTCCTCCTCAACGTAGAACACTTTGGGCCGAAAGAGAAGGTTGCCCTTTCGTGGCGTATCAAAGGTTCGGACTACCCGATGCAACCGTATCATTTCTCTGATGGGAGTCTTCGGTTTATCTGCCTGACCACTGCCTTACTCCAACCCAATCCCCCTTCTTCCTTAATCATTGATGAACCGGAACTAGGGTTACATCCCGCGGCAATCAGTATTCTGTCGGAGCTGATTCACAACGCCTCCAAGCGCACACAGATCATCGTGGCGACCCAGTCACCGGCATTGATCGATAACTTCTCGATTGAGGACGTCGTCGTCAACCGGAAAGATGGTGCTTCCACGTTTGAACGTCTGAACGAAGAAGATTATCTCACGTGGCTTGAGAGCTATTCCGTAGGCGAGCTCTGGAGTAAAAACGTCATCTCCGGCGGACCCGTGTATGAGCAAACCTGAAGTGGTGGCGCTGGTTGAACCAAATTGGAGAACCTGAATTGCTGAAACCAGGAATGACGAATTCGGCCTCGTTCCGTCCCAACCACGAATCCACGTTGAGACGTCTCCCGTCAATTCTCATTTGGTGTCTGACCCTTACGGCTTGCGGCGGAAGCGGCGAACCGGTGGTTGAGATTGCTTTGCACCCCACGAAGCCCAATATTCTCTACGTCGCCACAAATGATTACATCTATAAGACGCGCGATACCGGCCGCACGTGGGAAAACGTCTCACAAGGCATGACTCATTCTCGCGTCATTTCTCTGGCGATCGATCCTCTGCTTCCCGCCAACGTCTACGCCGGAACGAAAGGCGATGCGATTTTCAAGAGTTTCAGCGGCGGCCAACGTTGGGCCTCGCAACGTAGAGGATTGGAAGGCGTGACGATGACCGCCGTGGTCCATGAAATCAGGTTCGCGCCGGGATCCGGTCATCATCTGTTTGCCGCGACGTCAATGGGCGTTTTTGAATCCGACGACGCCGGAGTAAACTGGACGAAACGGATGGAAGGCATCAAAGAAGTGCTCATGGTCGTGACCATCGACGTTGACCCCAACCAACCACAAACCCTGTACGCCGGAACCAGCGGAGGCGTGTATCGATCGCTGGACGGCGCGGCGACGTGGACAAAGGTCAACAACGGCCTCGTGCCGCCGGACGTGTTGAAATCATCCCGTGCCCTCAGCGTGGTGAAAATCAGAATCGACCGACATGCGCCTCACACCGTGTATGCCGCTACCTTGAAAGGGCTCTACACAACGACCGACGGCGGACAATCCTGGCAACGTATCGGGAACTCCCTCCCCGACCAGTTCTTCAGCGACCTCGTTCTCGACCCCGCGACGCCTGGTGTAGTGTACGTGACGAGTCGGGCAGGAATCCATAAAAGCCGGGACAACGGTCAAACCTGGAGCGCGGTCAATAAGGGACTGACCAATCTCAACGTTCGCGCCCTGGCGATAAGCCGGACGGATCCTTCCACCTTGTACGTCGGCACCAACCGAGCGGGTCTCTTCCGAACAAGAAACGGGGGACGGGTATGGGAACCCGTTCCGTTAGTTGTTGCTCAACCACGTTCATGAACAGTTCACGCTCTTGCAGAGAATGCACAGCCGGACTATAGTAACCGTCAGCGAGCTGATGCGCTCCGCGATGCCGTGCAACATTTACCGCTGATTCCATCATCATGGACGTCACCCGCCGGAAATTATTTCAACTCAGTGGACTGGGAACGTTGGCAGGTCTCACCAGCATGACCACGGGATGTGACCTGGGGAGCATGTTTGCCGTCCCGCCACGGGAAACCTCGTATTTCACGCCGAATGATAAATTTTACACGGTCAACTATATGGACGCGGCATACAATTTTACTCGCGATCTTGACCAGGATCAGTGGCACGTCGTGGTCAAAGGAGCCGTCTCCAAGCCGATGGTACTGAAATGGCGTGACGTCCTGAATCGCAAACCGTTCGATCAAGTCTCAACCCTCATGTGCATTGACACGCTCCCCGGCGGAACGAGCCTCGGCAACGCCGTGTGGCGCGGCATTTCACTCAAGGACTTGTTGCTCGAAGCCGGCGCCGACGCGGACGCGGCTCGCGACGTCATTTTCCGTGGGGCCGACGCGTATCATGACAGCATTCCCTTTGAGCGCGCCACGCGAGATGAGGTGATGTTGGCGTATCTCATGAACGGAGAAAAACTCCCCAAAGCCCACGGCTTTCCCCTGCGCCTGATCGTGCCCGGACTGTACGGGATCAAAAACGTCAAATGGATTACGGAAATTGAAGTGTACAACGGGGACTACCAAGGGTATTGGCAACGCAAGGGCTGGACTGATGAAGGGACGATCCACATTTTTTCCCGAATCGACAGTCCCGGACATTATCAGGACGTCCGTGGGCCCAACGTGAATTTCCGAGGCATCGCCTTCGGCGGGCCGCACTCCATCTCAGAAGTGCGCCTGAGTTTCGATCAGGAGAAAACCTGGGTCACGGCCGAGATCGCTCCCCCGCACTCGCCATGGTCCTGGGTCGTCTGGAATTACCTCTGGAAAGACGCACCGGCAGGCAAGCACATGGTCACGGTTCAGGCCGTTGACACAACGGGCCGCGTCCAAACCTCGGAAATCACCCGTCCCCAACCCAACGGTGCCACCGGCCTGCACGGCATCGTAGTCAACGTTCACCACGTCTAGGCCGCACGTCTCACGGAAATGCCGGCGCAGAATTTACTTGCTGATGTTTGACCGTGTAGAAATCTTACCAGGCGACAGTCGAAACATCCTGCCACAACTTGAAACCCAATCGGTTCAATGTTGTGTGACTTCGCCACCCTATTGGGGATTGCGAGACTACGATCATTCCGCACAAATAGGCACGGAATCCTCTCCCGAAGACTATGTTGAAAATCTTGTCAGAATTTTCCAGGAAGTCAGGCGAGTGCTGTCTGATGACGGCACGTTCTGGCTGAACGTGGGGGACGGCTACGCCCGCAACGGCGGAACGGGCACTTGCGGCCCCAATGCCCAGGTCGGCAACACGAAGAAACTGATTCAACGACGCAACTGTACTGTACCCGATTGCTGGGGACTGAAAGACCGCGACCTGATGGGACTGCCGTGGCGAGTGGCGTTTGCCCTGCAAGCCGACGGGTGGTTGCTGCGTTCGAAGATCACGTGGGTGAAGAAAGCACCCATGCCGGAAAGCGTCAGAAACCGTCCCTCAAACGTGACCGAGGAAATCTTCCTGTTCTCGAAAACGCCGGATTACTATTACGATAATCAAGCCGTCCGCGAGGAAACCGGCGCCAACCTCAGAAATTACTGGCTGTTGGGACCCGATACAAGCGGTACCCCCCATCCTGCAGTTTTTCCCAAAGAACTGGCAAGACGCCCAGAGGACCTGGTCCTTGACCCATTCTCCGGTTCCGGCACGACAGGCTTGGCAGCCGTTGAACTGAACCGCCGGGCCGTGCTGGTCGAACTGAACGAAGAATACGCAGCGCACTCCAAAACCCGCGTTGATGGGGTGCAACTGACACTCTCCATCCAGCAACCTGTTTCACGGGGTTGTCACATGAAAACACTGGCAGTTCCCCAAGCCACGTCAAGGGCGGACGCTTAGATTGTCGGCGAGGTATTCCGAAAACAGGCTTGGCGCTTTTTCGCAATATCCTCAAAGCGGAACGTGGCATTGGCAAAAAATCCGCCACCCAAGGGCAGGATGTCAGACGTATCGATCTCTTTGTCCGTCAGTGCCTTAACCTTCGCCCAATCGGTTGCGGTAAGTTTCCTGAAATTGCTTACGCTCATGCTTCAGGGCCCTTCTCAATCTGCTCATCGAGTTTGACGCGGAGTTCCTTGAGTTGCGCGTTGGTCACCGCCGATGGGGCGTCGGTCATCACGCATTGGGCTTTTTGCGTTTTGGGAAAAGGAATGACGTCACGAATGGATTCGGTTTTTCCAAGCAACATGACCAGGCGATCAAGACCAAGGGCAATCCCGCCGTGGGGCGGGGCGCCGTAGTCCAGGGCTTCCAGCAAAAAGCCGAACTTGTCTTGAGCCGCTTCCTTGGAAATCCCCAGCAGATCAAACACTTTGTGCTGGACGTCGCGTCGGTGAATACGGATACTCCCCCCGCCGATTTCAAACCCGTTGAGCACCACGTCATAGGCTTGAGCGGAGACGCGCAGTGGATCGGAATCCAGGTACGGCACGTCTTCTCCGCGAGGAGCGGTAAAGGGGTGATGACGCGCCACGTACCGTCGTTCAGCCGGATCATATTCGAGCAAGGGAAAGTCAATCACCCACACCGGCGCCCACCGGTCTTGCTCAATCAACCCTAATTCAGACCCAAGATGTAATCGAAGCCGACCCAGCACGTCATAGGTCACTGCGGGGGCATCCGCGATACACAGCAGCAAATCCCCAGGGCCGGCGTCGGGCAGGGCCCCTTGAAAGAGTTCGGGGTTGAGGAATTTGGCAATCACCGAATCCAGGCGCCAGCCCTCGATAATTTTCACCCACGCCAGCCCTTTAGCGCCGAAGTCTCTGGCCACGTCAATGAGACGGTCTATCTGGTTGCGTGCCATCGCTGCCCCGCCCTTGACCACCAGCCCGGACACTTGCCCGCCTTTTTCGGCGGTCTCCCGAAATACCTTAAACTCAACCCGTTTGGCGACGTCGTTCAGGTCACGCAATTCCAACCCGAACCGACAATCGGGTTTATCGGTCCCGTATCTCGACAGGGCCTCGTGATAGGTTAAACGTGGAAACGGAGACGGCAAGGCCACGCCCGCGGCTTCTTTGAACGTGACTCGCAGCAACTCCTCCGTCAGGTTCATGACGTCGTCACGCTCCACGAACGACATTTCCAGGTCGATTTGTGTAAATTCGGGTTGCCGGTCGAGTCGAAGGTCTTCGTCCCGGAAGCAGCGGGCAATTTGAACGTATCGGTCCGCGCCGCCCACCATGAGAATTTGTTTGAATAATTGCGGTGATTGCGGCAAGGCGAAAAAGTCACCGGGGTTGACGCGGCTCGGTACAAGGTAGTCTCTGGCCCCTTCCGGCGTGCTTTTCGTCAGGATCGGGGTTTCGATCTCAAGAAATTCCCGCTCATGAAGAAACCGCCTCGTCTGATAGGTCACGTCGTGACGCAGCTTCAGTAACCGCTGCATGGAAGGCCGACGCAAATCCAAATATCGATGCTTCAAACGAAGACTTTCCGTGGCGTGTACGTCTTCTTCAATTGAAAACGGCGGGGTGTGGGATCGATTCAACACGTCCAACGCGCTCACTTCGATCTCGATTTCCCCCGTCGTCAGTTGAGGATTAAACGATTCTTCCGGTCTGATGCGCACGCTTCCCGTTGCGGCGATCACAAATTCACTGCGCAGCCCGTTTGCCTGCTCATGCAGACCCGCGTCTTTGTCCACGTCAAACACGAGCTGCGTGACGCCAAACCGATCGCGCACGTCAATAAACAACACGCCGCCATGATCGCGACGACCATGGACCCAGCCCATCAGCGTGACCGTTTGGCCGGCGTGTACACGCGTTAACGTTCCACAATTGTGTGTACGGTTCACCGTTATGATCGACCTTTTCGGGGACGGCTCCGGGTTTTCCCGACGCGCCTTGAACGCCGGGCGTGATTTGAGTTCCTTGATGCTCGCTGAGCGCCGATATCCGTGCCTGATGCAAGGCTGGCCTTCCACCCCGGCATGGGTCGTCCAGTATCTCCGGACGTCCCTCGACTTCGCAAGCTGACCTTCGACGTGGGCGCTCCGACGCGCCCGGACGTTGGTGTTTGTTGAACGATGGCCCGCAGGGCGTTGGCTTCAGCATCGGCGGCAAACCGGCAAGCACCCACGGGCAAATCTCCGAGGGCAATCGGTCCGAACCGGGTTCGTTTGATGCGCAGAACCCGATGGCCCACGGCTTCCATCATGCGTTTGATCTGATGTTTGCGGCCCTCGTAGATTGTGAGTTCAAGCCATGAATTCGACTTGGCTTTTCCTGATTTTCTGACCACGGCCGGAGCCGTGATCCCGTCCTTCAACGCGACGCCTTCTTCAAGGTTCCGAATTTCTTCGTCCGTACACACCCCCGATACTTTGACCAGATAGGTCTTGGGCACGTGGTATCGGGGATGCAGACAGGCTTGCGCCAGATTCCCGTTATTCGTCAACAGGATGAGGCCTTCCGCGTCATAATCAAGCCGACCCACGGGAAACACGCGAACCTTTACTCTCTCAAGTAACTCCGCAATCGTGGAACGTCCTGACGGATCGTGCATGGTCGTCACGTACCCGGGCGGCTTATGTAACAGGACAAACACTTCCGGCTCAGTCGGCTTCAAATGGCGACCGTTGACTTTCACGTGATCCGTCGATGGATCAATACACCGCCCGGGGGTCTGAACCACCTCCCCGTTGACGGTGACTTTTCCTTCTTGAATCAGAGTTTCCGCCGCACGCCGGGAGGCCAAGCCGCTTGCGGCAATGACTTTGTGCAGTCGAACCATCGTCTGCTTCATGACGCTTGAAAACACTGCGCGGACAACCTCGATGTTTTATCCATGGGCATTCATGAAAACCCATACATGAACAGCAAACCAATTTTAATCAAAGAATGGATTCCCGCTAACGACTGCGGGAATGACAGAGGGTTTGTTAAGCGACCATTCATTTTCAAGGACGTGATAATATGAACGTCTGCACGGCACCACAGGTGATCTTGCCCTGTACTGCCACCTCAACAAATCCCAATTCCGCGTGATGATGTATTCCGTTCCCATCCGTGTCAGCCACGTTCGCAGTGATTATTCGGTCATTCCCATTCAATCGTGCTCGGTGGTTTGGAACTCACGTCATAGACCACGCGGTTCACGCCGTGGACTTCGTTGATGATCCGGTTTGACACGTGCGCGAGAAAGGACGGCGGTAATTGTGCCCAATCCGCGGTCATCCCGTCTACACTGGTGACGGCCCGTAAGCCGACGACGTGTTCATACGTCCGTTGATCCCCCATCACTCCGACGGTCCGAATGGGCAGCAACACGGCAAAAGCCTGCCAAGTTTCTCCGTAGAGCCCTTGTGTTTTCAACTCATCAATAAAAATGGCGTCGGCTTCGCGGAGCATGGTCACCCGATCAGGCGTCACGGCACCGAGAATACGAATGGCCAATCCCGGACCCGGGAAGGGGTGCCGCTGAATCATCTCATCGGGCAGCCCCAATTCCTTCCCTAAGGCTCGGACTTCATCTTTGAATAATTCACGAAGCGGTTCGATCAATTGCAATTTCATCCGCGTGGGGAGCCCCCCCACGTTGTGGTGAGTTTTGATCGTGGCAGAAGGCCCTTTATGGCTGATGCTTTCAATCACGTCGGGATAGAGGGTGCCTTGCACGAGGTAGCGTACCGTCCCGATGGCGCGGGCTTGGGACTCAAAGATTCTGATGAATTGACGCCCGATAATTTTGCGCTTGTTTTCGGGATCGCTCGTTCGACCAAGCGCGGCGAAAAACCGGTCGGCGGCACGGACGATCCGATAATTGAAACGACGGGACCTGAAAACCTTGTTCAGCTGCGTGACTTCGTTTTTTCGCATCACGCCGTTGTCAATGAACACGCAAGTGAGTCGTTTGCCAATGGCCTGATGCGTGATGGCGGCGGCCACCATGCTATCAACTCCCCCACTGAGCGCACACAGCACGTTCTCTCCTTTGACCGTCTGACGAACGTCTTCAATCGAGTCTTTCAGGAATGATCCCATGGTCCAGGTCGGTCGAGCGCCGCAAATCCGATGGACGAAGTTTTGAAGAATCCGTGCGCCATGCGTGGTATGCGCGACCTCCGGATGAAACTGGAGACCATACAATCGATGCCTGCGACTCACGGATTTCATGGCCGCAATGGGCGAATTGGCCGTCCGCGCAATGGACGTGAACCCGGGAGGAAGCGTTTCGATCCTGTCTCCATGCGACATCCAGACCGAAAAAGGAACGTGCGTCTCTAATCCCTTCAATAAATCCGACCCATCCTGCACCAGTAACTGGGCACGCCCAAACTCTCGTCGTGTGGCTCGGCCGACTCGTCCGCCCAACGCATGAGCCATGACTTGCATGCCGTAGCAAATACCGAGAACGGGAACGCCCTGGTTCAGCACGTCTTTTGACCATTTCGGCCGCCGCGCACCCGTCACGCTGGCGGGGCCACCGGACAGGATGATACCTTTCGGCTGATTCGATTGAATGGTTTCTAAGGAAGCGGAGGCAGGAAGGAGAAGAGAATGCACGCGAGATTCACGAACGCGACGCGCAATCAGTTGGGTGTATTGCGAGCCAAAATCCAGAATAAGAATGGTATCGTGACGGGACGCCATGGAACGTTCTATCGTCGGTCGCAGCCAAGTCCCATCCGCAACGGATTCACGCTAGTCCACGTCAGCGCGATAATTGGGAGCCTCCTTGGTAATCACCACGTCATGAACGTGCCCCTCTTTCAACCCGGCCTGGGTTAAACGAATAAACCGGGCGCGCTGTTGCAATTCAGGAATCGTCCGACATCCACAATAACCCATGCCGGCTTTGACTCCTCCCACTAATTGATACACCACGTTGGAGAGCGGCCCTTTATAGGGGACGCGGCCTTCGATGCCTTCCGGCACGAGTTTGCCCACGGGCTGGCCTTCCTGCTGATACCGGTCCCGGCCCCCCCGTTCCAAGGCTCCCAGCGAACCCATTCCCCGATATTCCTTATAGGTTCGGCCCTGGTACAACACCATTTCCCCAGGCGATTCATTGGTCCCGGCGAACAAGGAGCCGATCATCACCGCAGACGCGCCGGCGGCCAGCGCTTTGGTGACGTCACCCGAATATTTCACGCCCCCGTCGGCAATGATCGGCACGCCCGTTCCTTTCAACGCCTCGGCGCAATCGGCAATGGCGGTCAGTTGAGGAATGCCGGCTCCCGACACGATTCTCGTGGTACAAATGGACCCTGGTCCGACCCCAACCTTCACCGCGTCGGCTCCCGCCTTGAGGAGTTCTTCGGCTGCTTCCGCCGTCCCGATGTTTCCGGCCACGACGTCCATTGACGAAACCCGTTCTTTCATCATTTTGACGGTATCGATCACGCCTTGCGAATGACCATGCGCCGTATCCACGACGATCATATCCACCCCGGCCTTGACCAATCGTTGCACGCGGTCCGGCACGTCGTCCCCTACCCCGACGGCCGCGGCGACTCGGAGCCGACCGTGGGCATCTTTGCAGGCGTTGGGGTATTGAATCTGTTTTTGAATGTCTTTGATCGTGATGAGCCCCTTGAGTTCAAATTGATCGTTGACCACCGGTAACTTTTCAATTCTATGCTCATGAAGAATTTCTCTCGCTTTCGCCAGATCCGTCCCTTCCGGCACCGTCACCAACTTTTCACGAGTCATCACGTGCGACACCGGCACGTCCAAACGAGACTCAAAACGCAGATCGCGATTCGTCAGAATACCCACCAATTTTTTCTCCCGCGTCACCGGCACTCCGGAAATTCGATAGGTGGCCATAATTTCGTGTGCGTCACGAATGGTATGATTAGGGGAAATCGTAATGGGATCCAGAATCATGCCGCTCTCGGATTTCTTCACTTTGTCCACTTCAGTGGCTTGGCGTTCAGGCGACAGCGCACGATGGATCACCCCCACGCCCCCTTCCCGCGCCAAAGCAATAGCCAAACGACCATCCGTCACGGTATCCATCGCGGCGCTCAGAATCGGGATATTGACGGTGATACGACGTGAGACGTGCGTTGAACAATCGACGTTATTCGGGGTGACCTCGGATTTGGCAGGCAGCAACACCACGTCGTCAAACGTCAATCCGATTCGCGTTTTGTCCCAGAGCCCCATGATCCGTTCTTCAGACCGTCAGCCGTGACGTTGCCGCAACCCGAATGAGAACGCTCAGCTTAGCAAGATTTCTTCAAAAAATCGACGGTGCCTGAAAAATTCAAAACCCTCATCCCGTGATGGAAAACCAAAACGATGTCATTCCGAGCCGTCAGAATGTTCGGCACCCACCCTCCCGCAAGATGTCATTCTGAGCCATCAGCGAAGAATCTCCTAGCCGGCCTTCGTCTACCCAGACATCTTAGATTCTTCGCTTCGCTCAGAATGACATTTATTTGTCAGATAACTCCATTTTTTACATATTTTTTGAATAATAAACTCCATTTTTGTATAAAAATCTGTCATTTCCTGCTATCGTACAAGTATGTTTTCACGAGATTTCACACCCCCGGCAGAACAAACGTATTTTCTTTTCGGGCCGAGAGGCACGGGGAAAAGCGTATTCGTGGAAGGCTTTTACAAACACAGACTCTTCTTTGACCTTCTTGACGCACGTGTCTTCAATGAATTCGTAGCGGACCCAAGCAGGTTGTCTCTCAGGATACCCGAAGGATTTCCCGATTGGATCGTGATTGATGAGATTCAAAAAGTTCCCGCTCTCTTGGATGAAGTACACCGCCTTATTCTTGCTCAAAAGACACTATGAACTACTGGTTAACAACACACTGGCCACCGTCACCGGCGCGAGGGTGTCATAGGTGTCGTCCGCGGTGTTCGTCTCTGGTCAATGGTCATCAAGGGGTGGTCCGAGCGCACAAGAGGGCCGGCAAGACGGGCACCGTCACGGCCGTAAGGCAGCCTGGCAGGTTCGTCGCTGGGGCGCTCAGTGGCGCGCCTCGGACGAACACGACGCGCCGGAGGTAGGCACGCTGTCGCTCGACTCGTCAAAGATAGCGCGGGTCGGGTGGAGGCCCGTCTTGGACGTGCCGGAGGCCATAGCATGGACGGTCGAGTGGCACTGCGCCCACCTTGACGGGCGCGACGTGAAAGAGGCAGCCGAGTCGCAGATAGGCCGGTATTGCCTGCCGTAAAGGAGGCGCCGCGGTCTTGCTAGACAACTATTCGTTAGACGGGGGCGGGCACGCTGCAAAGCTGCGCGCCGAGGCCATCAAGGCGGCTGCAAGATACCACGCCGAGGCCCACCGACCCCGCCCGTTCGTGCCGGGCAAGACGGTCGTCCCAGTCTCCGGCAAGATTTTTGATCACGACGAGATGGAGCACCTGATCTCGGCGTCGCTGGACTTTTGGCTCACCTCCGGCAGGTTCGACTCTGCGTTTTGCCGCGCGCTGGAAGAATTCCTCTCGGTCAAGTTCGTGTTGACCGCAAATTCGGGCTCTTCTGCAAACCTGCTGGCCGTATCTGCGCTGCGGTCGGGGCATCTTGGAGAGCGCGCCCTGCAAGATGGCGACGAGGTGATCACTGCGGCCGCCGGTTTTCCCACCACGGTCAACCCCATCCTGCAGAACAACCTGGTGCCGGTCTTTGTGGACGTAAACCCGGGCACGTACGCGCCCGACGTGGAGCAGCTACGCAGGGCCGTATCCGAAAAGACCAAGGCGGTCATATTCGCGCACACGCTCGGCAACCCGTTCGAGGCCGGCAAAGTCAGGAAGATATGCGACGATGCCGGCATGTACATGATAGAGGACTGCTGCGATGCACTCGGCTCAGAGCACGCATCAAGGCGGGCAGGCAGCTTTGGCGACATGTCAACGTTCAGCTTTTACCCCGCGCACCAGATAACCACCGGCGAGGGCGGGGCCGTGGCCACGTCCGACCCAGTCCTCAAGAGGGCAGTCGAGTCGCTGCGCGACTGGGGCAGGGACTGCTTTTGCGCGCCCGGTGTAAACAACACGTGCGGAAAGAGGTTCGGCTGGCAGCTGGGCCAACTGCCGCGCGGCTACGACCACAAGTACACCTATTCCAGCTTGGGCTACAACCTAAAGATGACCGACATGCAGGCGGCCGTCGGGCTTGCACAAATGTCAAAGCTGGACGGGTTTGTAGAGGCGCGCCGCCGCAACTTTGAGTTTCTGCGCGGGCGTCTGGCCCGGCTGGACCGCCAATTGGTGCTGCCGTCGGCGACGCCCGGATCGAATCCCAGCTGGTTTGGATTTCCCGTGACTACCGGCGCGCGCGACGAGCTGGCCGCATTCTTAAGATCGCGCCTGATAGATACGCGGCCCGTCTTTGCAGGCAACATAACCAAGCAGCCGTATTTTGCCGGACGCAGGTACCGGACCGCGGGGACGCTGGACAACACTGACGCGATAATGCACGGTTCGCTGTGGGTGGGCGTCTTTCCAGGACTGGACGAGCAGATGCTCGAATACGTAGCGGCAGCGTTTGACGACTTTTTCGGCAGGTAAGCGCGAAACATTTGACTGGCTCAGCAACGACACCATTACGTCGTCAATCTGCCCGTCTATTACGCTAATGCCGTTTTCGCGCCGCTCGTCTATGAGATTCTTTTAGACTTCTGGTTAAAAAAGCAAAATTGAACAAGAACATCGAAATATTCTCCCCCTCGCCAAAAGAATACAAGCGGCGAAAAAAGACTACAATAACATCATCACGGTCAACCAAAGCCAACATCCGAAAGCCTCGAAACTCATGCAGGATATTGAAAAGAGAGCTGTTGAGCAATTTCCTTGACCCGACCCAAGTATTCTCCTGCTTCCAAGAAATTCTGCACTCTGAACGGGAGAAGGCGTCTGCCGATGTGCGACAGGGAAGACGGAATCTGCACGAATTGTGTGATGGACACGACGAACGGAGCCATCGCCTTCAACGATAATGGAATCTGCGATCATTGTCAGACCTATTACCGGGATATTCTTCCCTATTGGCATACTGGGCCGTGGTGACGAATTCGAGAGATATTGATAGGGTCTCCCCCGACTGAGCGGGGGCGAGCGCCACGACGCGGTGGGGGGGATGGGATGGAACTATCGTCAATTCGGACACGTTATGAATATGCCGCGGCACAAGCTGAAATAATTCGAGATACTTATGTTACTGGTTATCGTACACTCGATACTTTAGAAGACGCCCGAGAAGCCGAGTACGACGGTTGGGAAATTGAAGCCGAAGATTGCTGCCGGCAATGCTCGAAGTTGAATGGAAAGAAAACTAAGCGTAAGCCGTCCAACCTTCCTCCATTTCATATTGGATGCACGTGCTCAATAGAATTAGAATGACTTCGTACTCGTACATCAGTCTTCCCCCCACGGTAAATTGCCGGCAAGTTTGAAAAGGTGGATCGGCAAATAGCAACTGTCTCGTTCTCTTCGTCGGGATTCAGAAAAAATAAAGCCCCCTGACGACGCATGGGTCCGCGTCAAGGGGCCTTGTTCAGTAGGCAAACGTTCGCGTGAATGCGTTAGTGCTCTTCCCTTTCCGGTAAGGCGGCGACGGTGTCGGCTTCCTCGCGGAGGAATTCTTCTGCGTCGTCGGTCGGCATGAAGTGTTGGACTCGCATGTTTCCGCTGTCCACGACGAAGACGTGTCCTTTGTAATCGACCGCCAGCCCATAGGGAAAGTTGAATTGCCCGTCGGCGTTCCCGAATCCACCCCATTGCGTGACGAAGTTTCCGTCCCGGTCAAATTTTTGCACTCGTTGGTTTCCTGTATCGGATACGTACACGTCGCCGGCCCCGTCCACTTCGATGCCCCAGGGTGAGCGGAATTGGCCAGGTTCATGGGCTTGGGCGCTGCTGGCGTGGCCGGCTCCGATTCCGCCGCCCCATTTGGCAAGCAGTTGAGGCAGCACGTTCGTACTCGTATCAAACTTCTGGATACGATGATTGCCCATGTCCACCACGTAGACCATGCCGTCGTTCTGGTCAACGGCCACGCCGCGAGCAAAATAGAACTGTCCGTCGTTGTTGCCGAAACTTCCCCACTGCATGACGAACTCGCCGTCTTCATCAAATTTCTGCACGCGGAAATTGGCACTATCGACGACGTAGATATATCCACGGACCCGATCAACCGCAACGTCCCAGGGCGCGTTAAACTGCCCTTCCCCGTTCCCTCGGCTGCCGACCTTCATGAGGTATTGACCCAGTTTCCCATCGAATTTCTGAACGCGATGGTTATTCGTATCGCACACGTACACGTCGCCTTTTCCATCGCAGGCAAGGCCCGTGGGATTGTGAAAATTTCCGTTGGCCGTTCCAAAGTTTCCCCACAACAGGATAAAGTTTCCACTCCGTTCAAATTTCTGAACGCGGTTGTTGCCGTTGTCCACCACGAACAACGACCCCTGTCGATCAATCGCCAACCCATACAACGGCGCCATGAATTCCCCGCCGTGCAACAACGAGGCCCCGCGACCGGGCTTCCCCCACTTGGCCGTACACACGTATCCCGAAGTGTTCAGCAAAATATTCGCACCGGCGGGCACCGAAACGTTATTGCCGACGTCCTTGAACCAGGCATACACCGTTTTCGGGCCATCCCCGGGAGAGAGCGTCACCGGAATCGTGGCCCCAAAACGATGTTCCGGCTCAATCTCGACCCATCCCGGAAGCGTCGCGCTGGGCGTCATGGGATTTTCAGAAATGAAATATCCGGCGACGCCGGTATCCAGATCCTTAGCCGACACGGTCGCCACCACGTCCGGCGAATTCGTCATATACGCTCCGTGATTGAGCACGACGTCAGGATTCTGCGGGGCCGCCACGTCAATCAGCACGGGCGTGACTTCCTGCTCTTCGGAAAGCGGACTCTCGACTTCGTTTTCATCAACGCTCGTCAGCGCATAATAGTAGGCGGTATTATTCGTCAGTCCCGTATGGGTATAGGGACTCATCACGCCTTCGATTCGGGTAGCCGCGTCTTTGGTCAAACCCGGGGTGGTACTGAAATACACGTTGTAGGTCACGGCCCCGGGAACGTCCATCCAACTGAGAATG
Organism: Nitrospirales bacterium; assembly: GCA_965212625.1. GTDB lineage: Bacteria > Nitrospirota > Nitrospiria > Nitrospirales > UBA8639 > Bin75. Next base: position 664,280 of record OZ243124.1, read on the forward strand.
GTTTCGGTATCCCCGGGTTTTCCCACCAACGTCGCAATCGCGAGACCTTCGACTGCTTCCCCAACTTTTTCAGCCTTCTCTCGACCGCGAGCCAATTCCTCCTCGGTAGGTGCAAACTTCAAGATTCGATGATTCCCACTATCGACCACGTAGACGAACCCTTCCTTATCCACGGCCAGACCGGAAGGAAAGTTCACTTGCGCGTCGGTCAGCCCGCGATTCCCCCACGAACACAAATAGGTTCCATTCGAATCAAACTTTTGAATCCGGTGGTTTCCACTGTCGACGACGTAGACGTTGCCCAAGGCGTCACAGGCCACGCCCCATGGGGATTTGAACTGCCCGAGACCGTTTCCATCCCGCCCCCATTTGGCAAGAAAATTTCCACGAGCATCGAATTTCTGTATGCGATGATTGCCTTCATCGGCAACGTAGACGTGGCCGGCAAAGTCAACGGCCACCCCTCGTGGGAAGAAAAAGGCTCCGTCAAAACTCCCGTCTTTTCCCCATTTCACCAAGGGGGTGCCATCCGGCTCGAATTTCTGGACGCGGGCATTACTCGTATCCGACACGTAGAGATGACCTTCCCGATCAGTCGTCACCCCCCAAGGCACGTCAAACTTGCCGGCATCGGCATTTCGCCAGGCAAAGCCGAACTTGCCCCACGCCTTCACAAGGTTGCCGTCAAGGTCGAACTTCTGGATGCGATTATTTCCGCTGTCCGCCACGTACACGTGCCCGTCTGATGACGTCGCCAACCCTCGCGGATAATAAAAGGCGCCTTCCTCGGAATCAGCCTCCCCACCCCATCGCGCCAAAAACTTCCCTTCCTTATCAAACCGTTGAATGCTGTGATTATCCGTATCCGCCACGTAGATGTTTCCATCATGGTCAAGGGCAATGCCGGTGGGTGAACGGAATTCCCCATCGTCCACGCCTTCTTCCCCAAACTGCATCACGGGCAAGTACGGCGACGGAATCGACAGCACCTCTTCGGATTCACGGCTCTCTCCGTCAGCCGTGACGACCGTCACCACGTAGTGGTAACACAACCCATTCGCCAGATCGTTATGCGTATACGGACAGGAAGGACCCTCAATGCAATGCCCTTTCTCCTTGGTGACGCCGACGACGGGATTAAAATCGTCTTGACCGGCAATGGGACGAGTCAGTTCATTCGGTTTGATGGTGACCCCTTTCGAGGTTTGATAATACACGTTGTAGTACATCGCATCAGGGACGGGTTCCCAACTCAGGGTGATGAACCCATTCCCGGGCACGGCTTTGACGCCCGTCGGCGGATCAGGTAGTTGTTCTTCCTCACTCCCCTCCCCGGCACCCCAGTCTTCTTCCAGACCTTCGACTCTCCCCACTCTCTGTTGATACCATGGCAGAAGATGATGACCAAACTCGAAACAATCTTTCATAATCAATCCCTCACAATACTCAAGTTACACTAAAGTTTTTGACTAAAACATATTGAATGTATGTATGTTTTATCAATGAACAGACAGGACATTTCAATTCCAATCCATTACTCCACAACCGCAAAAAGATAAACCGCAAAAGCCACTCCGCTCACAACGGTCCGCAACAGATGCAGGGGACCCCAACGCCGCAAAAGAGATTGTGTTTGCTCAGAATCGGGGTCGTTTTCGGGATTGAGAAGTTTGTCGTTAACCGGCTTGATGAAAAGAACGGTTATGGGAAACACGGAAAAAAGAAGCCCCGCCCCGATGATCCACAAAACGCCCATTCCAAAGAACCAAACCGCAACCCCTGCGGCTGAACCCGCAAAAGCGAGAAAAATTTGCATCGCCGCCGCCCGTTTATACATGGGCGGAAAAAATCGCCCGCCAACCGAACGGTCTGATTCCAAGACGGCGGGATGTTGAGCAAACGAAATATACAGCGCGGCTCCGAAAAAAGTCCCGCAGGAAAATAAGGCGATGAGTTGGGTCATTTGAAAGGAAAAAAGCCTAGCAATCGGTCATTTCTCAAGTCAAGGAAGGCACGCTGAGGCTACTCTTCAGTGACCAAGACGGTACACAAGTCATCAAGTTTCGAGATGCAGGGAATAGTGCCGTTTTTGCACGTCCCTTCACGGTCAAGCAGCACGCCGCGTAATTTGGCCTGAGTCGCTCCCTCAAAATCTTCCCGTTGCCTATCACCGACGTGCAAGGCTTCTTCGGGCTCAACCGCGTGGTGGTCCAAGGCGCGTTGGAATATCTTTTCAGATGGTTTGATCGAGCCTGCAAGGCTCGAAATCGTCATGGAATCGAAAAAATGGTCCAATTGCAATCCACGAACAATTCTAAAAAATCTCGTGTCAAAATTGGAAATAACCCCAAGTTCATACCCTTGCGATTTTAACTGCTGAAGCGTGGCAGGCACTTCAGGGTAAACTTCCCAATGGTCCGCCCTGCCGAAGGCTTCGTATATTTCATCAAAGTACTCATCAAACCCGTTGAACATCCCGACCCGATAAAACACCGCGTGTACAATATCAAACCACCAGAGTCGTTCGCATGATTTTAATTTTTCCGGATGATCCACGGCGAAAATGGGCGAAGGGGCTTGTTGAAATGCTTCCTTAAACCCCTGTTCCACCTTTGCGGCCACGTCCGGGGAATTCGGCACTCCATATTTTTCCGCGTACCGCAGATAGACGTTCCCCACCGACCCCTTCACGCGAAAGAGCGTTCCGGCGGCATCGAAAAATACAACGTGGACGGACGACCGTGACATGGAGAGCAAGAAAGCAGGGAGGAATCAACCGGCCAAAGATGAGAAAAACGGGGAAAGGGAATGGTCTTACTTTCGAGTGCCGGCCTTGCGCTGTCTCTGCTCCAGTGCCTTCATGCGTTGTTGGTTTTTCCGATGTTTTCGACGCAATTCACGATCTTTTTCTCGTCCTTTCGGCATAGGGTCCTCTCTTTCCTTTTTACAACGGCGCCTTAACCAAAAAATCCGTAACGTTCCCGTCAATCATGCCGCTGTTTTTAGCATACTCATTCCCGTCATCACAAGCTGACACGTGCTTGCGAGGGTCTCCCCCCCATGCTAATATCCCGACTCTTTCAGAACACGTTCCACCCCATGCCTTCCCGTCAACTCGAAAAAATCTACGAGCCTCAAGCCGTTGAGGATCGGTGGGGACCGTATTGGATCGAGAAAGGATACTTTGGTGCCGCGGCCGACTCGCGGGGGAAACCCTACACTATCGTGATCCCACCCCCCAACGTCACGGGGTCCCTTCACGTCGGCCACGCCTTAAACAATACGCTTCAAGACGTGCTGATTCGGTGGCGGCGCATGCAAGGCTACAATACCTTGTGGCTGCCGGGAACCGATCACGCCGGCATTGCGACTCAAAACGTCGTTGAGCGGCAACTGATGGAAGAGGGCACGACTCGGGAACAACTCGGCAGAGAAGCCTTCGTCAATCGAATATGGGCCTGGAAACGGCAATCCGGCAATACCATTCTTGACCAACTTAAACGGCTGGGAGCGTCCTGCGACTGGTCTCGCCTCCGGTTTACCATGGATGAAGGGCTCTCCAACGCGGTCCGTGCCGTCTTCGTCCGGTTGTACCAAGAAGCACTCATTTATCGGGGGGAACGGTTAGTCAATTGGTGTCCGCGATGCCTGACTGCCCTTTCAGACGTTGAAGTCGAACGTGACCCGATCACCGGCAAGCTGTACCACGTTCACTATCCTTTGGCCGATCATCCACGCTCGTTCCTCACCATTGCCACCACCCGACCGGAGACGTTGCTCGCAGACACCGCGGTCGCCGTTCATCCTGAAGACCCTCGATACCATCAGTGGATTGGGAAATCCCTCAGGCTCCCCCTCACCGCCCGGACCATCCCGATCATAGGCGACGCCGTTCTGGTCGACCGTGAATTCGGTACGGGCGCCGTCAAGATTACGCCGGCGCACGACTTTCATGATTTTGAAGCCGGTGAACGACACCAACTCCCTCGCTTTTCGATGCTGACGCAGCATGCACTCATTGACGCCGAGACCCTTCAACGGGCGGAAGTCGAACCACGTCTCAGGGAAAACGTCGCCGGCCTGCCGGTGACAAAAGCCCGACCCGTCGTCGTCGAAGAACTTCGACGCAACGGGTTGTTGGCCAAAGTCGAGGATTCTCCGATGTCACTGGGGAAATGCTATCGATGCAAAACCGTGGTGGAGCCGTTCCTGTCGCCACAATGGTTCGTCAACGTTCAACCCTTGGCCGGTCCGGCGATTGAAGCCGTTGAACGGGGACACGTTCGCATTCTCCCGGAAGAATGGACCAACAACTATCTGGGGTGGATGCGAGGCATTAAAGACTGGTGCATCTCCCGACAAATCTGGTGGGGGCACCGCATCCCTGCCTGGTATTGCACCGCCTGTCATCCTGAAGCTCTCGACCTTCTCAAGGGGGCGGGCAGCAACCTGCTTCCGATTCATGCGACGCCGATCGTGTCCATGACGGCGCCAACCACCTGTCCGGTCTGTCAACGCGCTGAGTTCGTTCAAGATCCCGACGTCCTTGACACGTGGTTCTCCTCGGCCCTCTGGCCTTTTTCCACGTTAGGCTGGCCAAACCGCACGAAAGACCTCGAAACCTATTACCCGACCTCGACCTTAGTGACGGGATTGGACATTTTATTCTTCTGGGTGGCGCGGATGATCATGATGGGACTCAAGTTGACCGGCAAGGCCCCGTTCCGCGACGTCTATATTCACGCCCTGGTACGCGACGCCGAAGGTCGGAAAATGAGCAAGTCCAAGGGCAACGTCATCGACCCGCTGACCAAGATGTCGCAATATGGCACCGATGCGATCCGCTTCACCTTGGCCTCAATGTCCTCGCCCGGTCGGGACATGAAACTGTCTGAAGACCGCATTGAAGGCTATCGAAACTTTACCAATAAACTTTGGAACGCGGCGCGATTTATTCTGATGCATGCCGATGGTCCCACCGACGTGGTGCCCTATCCCGCTCGATCGTTCATCGATCACTGGATTCTCAGCCGCGTCAACGAGATCACCGGAATCGTCAATCTTCGTCTGGAAGAGTACAGGTTCGATCAAGCCGCCGGTCACCTCTATCATTTTATCTGGCATGAATACTGTGACTGGTACGTGGAATTGATCAAGCCGTCGCTGCAAAACGGAGACGCACCCGCCGCCCGATCAACCCGCGCCACGATGCTGGACACCTTTGAACGACTCCAACGCTTACTGCACCCCTTCATGCCGTTTGTCACCGAAGAAATCTGGCAGGCGATCCCACACCGCGGGGACAGCATCGTCATTCAACCGTTCCCCGTCGCGAATCCGGAGTGGGACAATCCCGAAGCGGAACGGAAGTTCAAAATGATTGAGCACTTCGTGACCACGGTCAGAACGGGACGAGCCTTGTTGGATTATGGACCATCAAAAACATTGACCATCTGGGGCACGGCGAATGATCCGGTAGACTTGGCGCGATTACTCGAAACACGGCCCCACGTCGAAACCCTCTGTCGGGGCACCGTCTCCATCACGAATCAGAATGAATGGCCGACCGACCGGATCTTGCACCTCGTCATCGGCAGTTCTACCGTCGGCATGACGATCGAGGGCGACGTCAACCTCAACAAGGCGTTGGACCGCGTCAAAAAACAATCGCAAACCAAGCAGAAAGAGGCCGCTCGACTTCAAGGTCGTCTCGCTTCCCCTGACTTTACCGCCAAAGCCTCGTCCGACGTCGTTCAGGAATCACAAGAGCGGCTGGCGCGGCTGACCGCTGAGCTTTCACTCCTTTCCAACAGCGAACGACAACTCCTCGCAATGGTATCATGAGGCCCCATGTCCGCCGGACCTTTGCCTTCCGTTGACCTGGAATCGCTGGTAAAAACCGCGTGTGAGGAAGACGTCCCCTTCGGCGATATCACCACGCGCACGCTCATTGACCCGCATCTTTGCGCCCACGCCCAATTTGTGACCAAGCAGCATTGTATCCTGGCGGGCGTGGCGATTCTCGATTTCGTGTATCAGGTCGTCGACCCCAGGATCGTGGTAACACCAACGGCCGCGGATGGCGATAGTCTTCACGCGGGCGGCGTCTTCGCAACGCTTCATGGGCCGGCCGGTTCGATTCTGACGGGCGAACGCGTCGCTCTGAATTTTCTGCAACATCTCTCCGGCGTTGCCACCCTGACCGCTCAATTTTGCGACGCGGTCCGCGGATATCCCATCACCCTGTTGGACACCCGAAAAACCATTCCAGGCCTTCGACAACTTGAGAAATGGGCGGTATCCCTCGGCGGCGGGACCAACCATCGTCTGTCGCTCAGTGACGGACTCCTCATCAAAGATAATCATTTGGCATTGTTGGGCGCCCAAGGCACCACGCTGCGAGACGCCTGTCGCATTGCGAAAGAACGCGGCCCGCGTCATCTTCACGTGTGCGTGGAAGTTGAGACGCTTGAACAGGTGGCACAAGCCTTGGACGGTGGAGCCGACGTCCTGCTGTTGGACAACATGTCGCCGTCGCTGGTTCAAGAAGCCGTGAGCCTTATCAAAGGACGAGCCAGAACGGAGGTGTCGGGAGGTGTCACGCTCCAGAACGTGCGAGAATACGCCGCAACGGGCGTCGATTCTATTTCAATAGGTGCGATGACGCATTCTGCCCCTGCCGTGGACATGAGTTTAACTGGGGTCGTCGTTCGTGGCTAGTGGCCCGTGACTAGTGGCCCGTGGCTGGTGCCGGTGGCCGCCTGTCATTCCCGTAAGGCCCCCTCTTTGTCATTCCCGCAGTTCCCCGATAACAAACGTCGGGGACAGGCTTAAGCGGGAATCCAGAATAACACGAACACCTGACCTATGTTGCCTGCCGCCCACGCCATCCGGTTAAAGACCGACGAGGTTCAACGTCGGTTAACCACTCGAAGCCTGGGCCGCTCGCTGCACCTGTTCGATGAAATCGCCTCAACCAACGACGCGGCATTGACGCTGGCGAGTGCGAAGGCTGCCGATGGAACCGCCGTGCTCACCGAGCGGCAAACGGCAGGGAAAGGCCGATTAGGACGACGGTGGGATTCACCCCCTCATCTCAATATCTATTGCTCCGTCATCCTCAACACGTTTCAATTTTCCCGGAACCCGTCATGGATGCCCCTGGTCACGGGTCTGGCCCTTTCTGAAGCCATTCAAGAGTCCTGTGCCGTCAGGCTTGCGTTGAAATGGCCCAACGATCTCCTCTGTCGCGGAAAAAAAATAGGAGGCGTGTTGTGTGAAAGCTCAAGTCAGGGTCAGGAGAACCTGACCTGCGTCGTAGGATTCGGAATAAACGTCAATGGTCGAAGCGAGGACTTTCCAGACGAACTTCGCTCCATCGCAACCTCGCTCCACCAGGAAACTCAAAAATTTTTTGATCGCAACGCCCTTGTCGCCGACGTATTCAACCGGTTGGAAAATTGGTATCATGCCGTGGAATCCGGGCAATTTGAACGAATTCGGAAATCGTACACTGAAGCGTGTGCGACCCTTGGACGAGACGTGCGGGTTTCCTGCATGGATGGGACGACCATTCAAGGCACCGCTCTCAGCGTTGGTCAAGACGGTGCCTTGCTGGTTTCTACCGGACGACGGGGCAGGCCCTTCGAGGCTCAGGGCGGGACACGCGTCGTGGAAATTCGAGCAGCGGACGTTCAACATCTTCGTTAAGATTTCGATGAACCGCCATCGGGAAGGGACTTTTTTTCAATGAACCCCGCGAAGGTGAATCCATGTTGTTGACCATTGACGTTGGAAACACGCAAATCGTCTTTGGTGTTTTCGATCATCAAAACCTGCGACGTTCATGGCGAGTCGCCACGGACGCCACCAAAACCGCGGATGAATTCGGCATCACGTTCGTCTCGCTCATGCGGGAATTCGGGATTTCACCTCAAGATATCCAAGGAACGATCATCTCCAGCGTCGTCCCGCCTCTCACCTCAACTATTGAAACACTGGTCGCAACCTATTTTCATCATGACCCGCTTATCGTATCCTCGGACTTCCCCTTCGGGTTGACGCTGGACTACGCGAACCCACGGGAAATCGGGACCGATCGTCTGGTCAACGCCGCGGCAGCATACGAACGCTATCACACGAATCTCATCATTGTGGATTTTGGAACCGCCACCACGTTTTGCACCGTTACCGAAGACGGACGATATTTGGGCGGAGCCATTGCCCCTGGCTTAAAATCTTCAGCGGCAACCCTTCACGCGCAGACGGCCACGCTCCCCAACGTTGACCTTGCTCCTCCCGAAAAGGTGATCGGGAGTGATACGGCCGGTAGCATGCAATCAGGACTGATTTTCGGGTACGTCGGGCTGGTTGATGAACTGGTGACCCGCATTCAACAAGAAATCAGCCAATCGACCGCCGTCATCGCCACGGGCGGCCTTGCCCCGATTCTTACGCCGCTCACGCGAACCATTCAAGACGTCCGTCCCTTCTTAACGCTGGAAGGCCTGGAATTACTCTATCGCCGTCAAAACAATCGAGAAAACGTTTGATTGCGGCAGGCTTTCCTCCCTTATCTTTTTTTCATCCCTGGGTTGACTTCTCCCCCTCTATGACTATCTGAAGAGAACGCCGGGGGGCCTCATGGACGAAAATATTCAACCAAAAGATGCGGTCCAGAGCGATGAATCCGTTCTCGAATCACCCGAGACCGCCTCTTCCGACGAGGCCATCGAAAACCTTCCAGAAAATTCTCAACAAAATGAAGAGGTTAGCGACAGTCAGGCTCAACTCCTTGACAAAACCGACGAGATTGAAGCCGTCAACGACAAATATCTACGCTTGGCTGCGGAATTTGAAAACTACAAGCGTCGCGTCCAACGGGATCAGAGCGACACCATTCGGTTTGCGAATGAAAAATTGTTACGGGACATGCTGCCCACGTTGGATAATCTGGAACGAGCCATTCAATCCGGCCGAAACCAGGACAACGTCGACGGGATTCTCAAAGGTATTGATCTCACGTATAAGCATTTTATCGAGACTCTCCGGAAAATGGGAGTGACACAAGTCTCAAGCGTTGGGGAAATCTTTGATCCCGCCAAGCATCAAGCCGTAGGACAAGTGGAATCCTCAAACGTCCCTGAAAACGCCATCGTCGAAGAATATCAGAAGGGCTATTTTCTCCATGATCGAATATTACGGCCTGCGATGGTCACCGTTGCCAAGGCCATACCTGCCGCACCCGACGGAGAAGCCACGCAACCGCAGGAAGGAGCACAAGCATGAGTAAGATTATTGGAATCGACCTTGGAACGACAAACTCGTGTATCGCCATCATGAGCGGCGGTGACCCCGAAGTGATTGCCAACTCGGAAGGCGGTCGAACGACTCCGTCCGTCGTGGCGGTCACGGATAAAGATGAGCGATTGGTCGGCCAGATTGCAAAACGTCAGGCCATTACGAATCCCGAAAACACCATTTTTTCCGTCAAACGCCTGATGGGAAGGCGCTTCACTTCCAAAGAAGTCAAAGAGGCCATGCAGCGACTGCCGTATACAATGACCGCCGCTCCCAACGGAGACGTCAACGTGCAGATTCGAGGAAAGCAGTATAGTCCCCCTGAAGTGTCGGCCATGATTCTGCAAAAGATCAAGCAGACGGCTGAAGATTACGTAGGCGAACCAGTCACGGAGGCGGTGATTACCGTGCCCGCCTATTTTGACGACAGCCAACGTCAGGCCACCAAAGACGCCGGTCAGATTGCGGGGCTCAACGTCCTTCGCATCATCAACGAACCCACGGCCGCCTCATTGGCGTATGGCCTGGATAAAAAGAAAGAAGAACGCATCGCCGTGTACGACCTTGGCGGCGGAACCTTTGACATTTCGATTCTTGAAATCGGAGACGGCGTGTTTGAAGTCAAAGCCACCAACGGCGACACGTTTTTAGGCGGCGACGACTTTGACCTTCGCGTCATTGATTGGCTGGTGAATGAATTCAAGAAAGACCAGGGCGTCGACCTGAAAAACGACCGCATGGCGCTCCAACGGCTGAAGGAAGCCGCAGAACGAGCCAAAATCGAACTGTCCTCGGCGCAAGAAACGGAAATCAACTTGCCCTTTATCACGGCCGATGCCAGCGGGCCTAAGCACCTGGTGCTGAAACTCACTCGATCCAAATTTGAACAATTGGTTGATGACCTGATTGCCCGCTCCATCGAACCCTGCAAACGAGCCTTGGCCGACGCCGGCATTTCCGCCGGTGCCGTCAATGAAGTGGTCCTCGTCGGCGGGATGACCCGAATGCCCAAGGTCATTCAACGAGTCAAAGAGTTCTTCGGCAAAGAACCGCACAAGGGAGTCAATCCTGATGAAGTCGTGGCCGTAGGAGCGGCCATCCAGGGCGGGGTGCTCAAAGGCGACGTCAAAGACGTGTTGTTGCTGGACGTGACCCCGCTGTCCTTGGGCATCGAAACGTTAGGCGGGGTGTTCACGCGGCTTATTGATCGCAACACGACGATTCCAACCAAGAAAAGCCAGATTTTCTCCACCGCGGCCGACAATCAAACCGCGGTCACCATCCGGGTCTTCCAAGGCGAACGCGAAATGGCCAATGACAACAAACTGCTCGGCCAATTTGATTTAGTGGGCATTCCCCCCGCCCCGCGAGGGATGCCGCAGGTTGAAGTCACGTTCGATATCGACGCGAACGGGATCGTCCACGTGTCGGCCAAGGACATGGCTACGCAAAAAGAGCAATCGATCAAAATCACGGCGTCAAGCGGACTCAGCAAAGAAGAAGTCGACCAATTAGTCAAGGAAGCTGAAGCCCATACGGAAGAAGATAAAAAACGTCGTGAGACCGTCGAAGTCCGCAATCAAGCCGATTCTCTGATTTACGGAACGGAAAAAAACCTCAAAGAACATGGAGAGAAAATCCCCGAAGAGGAGAAAACCAAAATTCAAGAGGCTATTACCGGCATGAAAACCTCCATGGAAGGGGACGACGTCGAGGCCATGAAAGCCGCCATGCAAACCCTGACCACGGCTTCTCACAAACTCGCGGAAGAAATGTACAAAAGTACCTCCGCCGAGGCCGCCACCGCCGGTTCTCCGGGCGACGACGCAAAGACCGACGGCGGCGATCAACCTTCCAACGGAGGTAAAGAAAAAGTGGTAGACGCCGAATTTGAAGAGGTTGATAAGGAGAAGTAACGGCACCGACAATGAGCGACACAGATAGTCCCATCGTTGATATGCTGACTGTACGCAGGGACTTATACCTTGTGATGAGTCTCCTGCTGGCCGATGAAAGGGTGGCCAAAGTACACAACGTCGTTGTCTGGACACGAGCTTTCCACGAAAACGAGGTCAGGAGATTGATGCTATGGGTCGCAACGGCGATGCGCGGTTTGTTGGACTTGTTGAAGAAAGAAAAAGATACCTTCAGCAAGCAAAATTGCGGCGAATATTGGGCTGCTTTTCCCATAGACAGTGAGAAACCACCAGCATTAACGTTCAGACAGGCCTGTAATTCCGTCATTCATGCCAAAGAGATATTGCCTTATCGTGCCCCGGAACAGGATTCAATAAAGAACATTAATCGGGTTTATAGGAACAGAATCACGGTAAGGGGTACGAACCAGGGCAAGACAACCCGCGCACAGCTTGATATAATCAAGTTTGTCCAGATAGCATACGAGTTAACCAAATCTTTTGAGGAGAACCGCTATGCCAACGGATAGAGACACCTACAGATATCATTTCAAGAAGGGCAATAAAATTGTCCATACGGGTATTACCAACGACATAGATCGCCGTGAGGCAGAACACCGGAGCGAACCGGGATTGAGCAGAGGACACATCAAGCAAGTTGGTTTTCGTACGAATTACGACGCTGCCTTCAGCTGGTTGCAGGAACAGAAAAAAAACGGCAAACCGGTCTTGCAAAGGTAGCATGTGAGACTGGCCTGAGAGTCAGACTTTTACTTCACCGGTCATACTAAGATCGTCAATCACTGCAAAACCGCCTTCCCCGTTCCCCTAACGTTATCCCGCCAGAACGGTTTTGCATATCGACTATTCGGTCAAGGAAGTGGCGAAGGCAAAGCGTGCGTGATTTCCGGTCTTCATTCATAGCTTTCATAGCTCAGAAAAGATGGCAAACGTTGACCAAATCGTTATCCAAATATCAAGATGGGATTTGAGTGAACGATACAGATATTCCCATCGTTGACATGCTGACGCTACGCAGGGACTTATACCTTGTGATAAGTCTGCTTCTAGCTGATGAAAAGATGGCCAAGGTGAGACACTTGGTTGTTTGGACGCGGGACTTCCACGAAAACGAGGTAAGCAGGTTGATGCTATGGGTCGCAACGGCAACGCGTGGCTTGTTGGATTTACTGGAAGAAAGAAAGGACAGTTTCAGCAAGCAATATTGCGGGGAATATTGGTCTGATTTTCCAAAAAGCCGAGAGTGTCCGCTAACGTTCAGGCAGGCTTGCAATTCTATCATTCATGCCAAAGAGATATTGCCTCATCGTGCCCCGGAACGAGACTCGTTGCCGCCCATCAATAAACCACTCGGCAATGAGCGTGCCCTTAAGAAAGTCAGACGAAGTTATACTGACAGAATCACGGTCAGGGGTACGAACAAAGGCACGACAACCCGGGCACAGCTTGATATAATCAGATTTGTGAAGATAGCGTATGAGTTAACCGACTCTTTTAGGGAGGAGAGCTATGCCAACGGATAGAGACACCTACAAATACCATTTCAAGAAGGGCAATAAGATTGTCCATACGGGTATTACCAACGACATAGATCGCCGTGAGGCAGAACACCGGGACGAACCGGGATTGAGCAAAGGACACATCAAGCAAGTTGGTCTCCGTACGACTCTCGAAGCCGCCCTTAGATGGGAACAGGAACAGGCAAAAAATGGCAAACCCGTGCGAAAAGAGTAGTACCCGACACTGACTGCCCTAGGAATCAGATTTACTTCTTCGGTAACACCAAGAGATCATCACTCAACGCAAAGCCGTCTCCCCGTGCTCCCGCTGTTATCACGCCGGAGCGGTTCTGCATATGGGCTATTGAACAAAGGCAGAAAGTGAAAAGTGTAAAATTTCTAGTCTTTTCATCCCCTGTTTGAGCAATAACAATGCCGTGATGACAAGCCTCGATCAGAAAAGATGGCGAGCGTGACCAAACGAGATTATTACGACGTGCTCGGAGTCGGCAGGGAGACGTCCGATGACGAGATCAAAAAGGCATTTCGACGTCTGGCCCGGCAATATCATCCCGACCTCCACAGTGACCCGCAACAAAAGAAAAAAGCCGAAGAAAAATTCAAGGAAGCCAATGAGGCCTATGAAATTCTGAGTAATCCTGAACTCCGGAAGCGGTACGACGCGTTCGGACATTCCGGCGGCACACAAGGATTCGGCGGAACCGAAGGTTTCGATTTTGGTCGAGGATTCGGGGATATTTTTGGAGACGTCTTTGAAGATTTTTTTGGAGGAGGCCGAGGAGGCCGCACTCGTCAAGAACACGGTCATGACCTTCAATATAACCTGGAACTTTCCTTTGAAGAAGCGATTGACGGCAAGGAAGCCAAACTCAAAATCCCCAGATGGGAAGGCTGTGATTCCTGCCACGGCACCGGGGCCAAATCGGCCAACGCCGTCAAACCCTGTCCCGCTTGCCAGGGGACGGGACAAATTCGACTGCAACAAGGGTTTTTCACCATCAATCGAACCTGCGGGCAATGTCAGGGAGCAGGACAGATTATTGCTGATCCATGCCCAACGTGCCGAGGTCAGAAGCGCGTGTATCGAGAACGAACCTTATCCGTGACGATCCCTCCGGGGATTGAAGACGGTATGCGCCTGCGTTTGGCTCGGGAAGGCGAACATGGCCTCAATGGCGGGTCTCCCGGCGATTTGTACGTTGCGGTCACGATCAAACCACATTCGGTCTTTGCCCGAAACGGCAATGATATTCTGGTTGATCAATCTCTTGACATTGTCACCGCCACCCTCGGGGGAAAAATTGAGGTTCCCACCATAAAAGGAAAATCCATCCTGAAGATTCCCGAAGGAACCCAGCACGATCGCGTGCTTCGGCTCCAAGGGTTGGGGGCACCCGCCTTGAAAGGACGTGGCAAAGGCGATCAACTCGTTCGGATTAAAATCCATATTCCTACCAAACTGTCGGCCAAACAACGAGAACTGCTGACGGCCTTTGCCAAAGAAGGCGGGGCAGGAACGGACGGTCAGAAAGACGGCCTTTTGGGTAAAGTCAAAAACATGTTCGATTAAATCGAAATCCCTCCCCGACCATCCCTTTCCCAGGCGTTTCCCCTCACATGCCGGTCTTCTTCATTCGGTCAAGCCAGATTTCCAACGACACGATCACGATTCACGATCCCTTATTCTCACATCTGTCAAAAAGTCTCCGCGTTCAAAAAGGCGAGACACTTTGGGTCGGCGATGAGCACCGCGTTCGCTACCACGTTCGGGTCAACCGCGTCGATGCCCGATCTCTTTGCGCCTCCATTCTCGAATCTATACACGGCCCCCCTGTTCCGCTGGCGTCCGTCGTACTGGCCCAAGCCATCCTCAAAGGAGATCGAATGAACTGGGTCATACAAAAAGCCACGGAGGTCGGCGTCTCCGCCATTATTCCGTTACTGACGTCCCGGGTGATCGTCCGTCCATCGGCCGACCGGATTCGCACGGTACAGGAACGATGGCAACGAATCGTGATTGACGCCGCGCAACAATCGGAGCAATGGGCGATCCCCGACGTGGCGTCACCAATGGCCTTCGCTGAATTATTTGAGCATGGCACACCGGATGCACTCAGGTGCGCGTTAGTCGAAAGAGACGCCCGACAACGTCTAGGGGCACTCCCGATCGATCACGGATTTCGCGGGTCCCTTGTGCTCATCGTAGGACCTGAAGGAGGCTGGACGCAGGAGGAAGTTCAAAATTTCCGCGACCATCACGTTCACGACGTGTCACTCGGCGACCACGTCTTCAGAGGCGAAACCGCCGCGTTGGCGGCACTGAGTATCATTCACCACCGTTTAGGGAACGTAGGATAAGACGGGAACGCCTTAAGAGGAAGGGGCAGAAATTTTCAGGATGGTGCCGCCTTGGCCGACCGCCCACCCCATACCCGGATCAGGAAAGGCTAATCCATACAGGCTATACGGTTCGGGGAGTTCCGGCTTGGACCACGTTAAGCCCGCGTCACGCGTTTGCAAAAACGCACCTCGTTCGCCAATGATCCACCCAGCCAAAAACCCCGTGAACTGGATTCTCAAAAGATCAGGCGGTCTGATACACGGAGCCCCGCACGGGAGAGTACGATCAATCCATTGCTTCCCGCCGGTTATTGTTTGAAAAATGGCACCTTGAGATCCGACGACCCAGCCAACCTTGGCATCCGTCACGTACAAGTCAAAAAACGTCGTGGGACTATCCGTCGCTTGCGGTATCCAGTTGTTTCCGCCGTCGCGAGTCACGAGAATCGTACCGAGCGCACCAACTGCCCACCCCCGTTCGGCGTCAAGAAATTGAACGCCGAACAAATCAGCCGACGTCGAACTGCTCTGATCGTCCCAGGTTCTGCCTCCGTCAACGGTGTGCAGGATGGTTCCCCGACCACCGACGATCCACCCGTGTACGGAATCGAAGAAATGCACGTCATAGAGCGGGACGCTGACCCCGGCAAGCTGACGGCGCCACGTTGTTCCATGATCGTCCGTGTAGAGAATGGTTCCGTTTTGCCCAACGATCCACCCGTGCCGCGGATCGGAAAAATAGATGCCGGTCAACAAAGACGCAGTCCGGCGCGTGACTTTTTGCCAGTGTTCCCCTCCGTCTTCCGTTTTCAAGACGGTTCCCCCGGCGCCCACGGCCCAACCTTGCTGCGTGCTCAGAAAGAAGGCGTCCAGCAACGTGGATTCTATCCCGCTCTGCTGAACGGCGGGAACGATGAACGTTGCTTCGGGTTGGGATTGGGCGTGATCAGCCGCGCCGACAAAACCGACAACCAACCACACCATGAGTGGCAAGAGAAAACGAGAGGGAGGGGACGATCCGTTCACGACGGGGTTCGGTCAATTATCCTGCGTGTAATCGTAGAAAAACTCTTTGTGCGGCAACCCTCTGGGGAGAATTCTGAATTCTCCGGCGACGGCGCTGATCCAGTGCTTCCGAGAACAACACCGGCCGTTTTCGAGTACATCCCAGGACCCTCGACGCACGACGAGTTCGCCTTTGCTCGGATCCGTATAAAATCCTTCAGGATGTCCAAACCCGAACACGTGACGACGCGGCACCCGAATTTTTATTTCGGTATCCGTCCAGGATTCGACGATAGCCGCGACGCCGTTCACCAACACCTCCGTTCGGGAAACGTCCGGCCCGAGGCGGTAATATTTCCAATCATGCGCGTCGGTATTCAATTCCAAGCGAGTCGCCTCGGCGATTTTGAGATAGTCGCCGAACCCTTCACCGCGAATGGTCACGATTTCATCAAGCCCGGCTTCAGTCGGTGAATAGGACGTGACGGTAGGAGTCGTCAGGGTAAACACGCCGGCGTCATACGACACCACGCCTCGTTTGTGACAACACGTCCCATCGGGGTTGGGAATCGTCCCGCCTCGCTTCACCACGATGGGCCCGGATTGGGCACTGAAGGGCACCCACACGTTGATTTCATTATCCTGCCAGCGGTGAATGATAGCCGGGGCCCCGCCGATTTCCACTCGATTGAGACCCGGATTGAAATCAAACGCATACGCCGTCGTCCCGGCCTCGGAAAACACGCCGAAATGTTTTCCTTTAATGCGCACCAAGGTTCCGATGGGCCCTTTATCAGGAAACGATCGCTCAACGTGGGGATCCACGACCTCAAAGTGCCCCAACGTCCTGACGCGGCCGTCTCCGTGAAAGGTGACGGGACCGCTGACCGCGTTCAATGGAACGTGAACCACAATGACTCGATGCGACCACTTGGAAATTGTCACCGGTTTCTCGCCAAGATAAATGGCGTCATCGGGGCCTTTGGTCTCGCCGAACCGTTGTCCGCTCAGAACGATCTTCGTGCCGATGGGACCCCGAGACGGCGAAAAAGAAATGCTGGGAATAAGGGAAATCGGCACGGGGTTGCTTTCAGCATATTCGACCGGCGCGCAACACGAGCCATCCGGCAGGGGATCAGAAGACGCCAGTTGCACGACTACGTCACCGGATTCGGCATTGGCGGGAATTTTGACCTCAATTTTTGAAGACCGCCATTTCCGTATTTCAGCCAAAATGCCGTTAATCAACACGCGGTTGACCCCGAACATGGTATTCGGGTCACGAGAACCGGCAGTGTTTCCGAAATGCTCGCCCTCAATGGTGAGAATCGATCCGGGTTCAGCCTCTGGGGGGACCAGCTTCGTAATGTTCACCCGCGTGATGGAAAACCGGCCCGCCACCATGGTCCCCTGCGATCCCGAAATCTTGACGTCGCCGCTTTTCGCCTTGAGCGGAACTTTCACCATCACCAGGTCTGGCTCCCAAAGCTGAATCAAGGCCGGCACCCCGTTAAAGTCAACTTGATTCTCGGCAGTCGAAACAAATTCTCCAAATTCGCCCCCGCCAATCGTCACCGTTGTGCCGGGCGGCCCTGCATCCGGAAACAATTCAGCCTGAACTGAGGACACCAACCCGAAAACAACCGCAAGCACAAGAACAACGTGTTTCATGTCACACATACCCTTTCAACCCTCCGCACTTCCGTCAGAAGGCATATTTCACGTTGAGACTAACCCCCCAGAACTGGATGTCGTCCGTCCGTACATAGTAGGTCACGGGAACCGGTGGGTTCCCGGCCACGGAGGCATGGTTCCGGAGAAAATCATAATGCGACTCGTCCTTGAATTCGCCGAAATCCGCCCAGCGGAACTTCAGCCCGATAGAGACCGGATCACTGACTTGGTAATCCACGCCGGCCAACGCCTGATAGCCGAACAACAAGTCCGATAATTTAGCCCTGTCACCGGTAATCGTGCCGGCGAGTTTCTGGTTCAACTCCTGCCCCCCCTGGCGATTATTGTCGAACACCTTAGTTTGAGAGATACCACTCCGATGCCACAGCGTCCGGTACTCAACCGTGACGCTCGCAAGACCGACTCCCATCCCAAGATACGGCGTAAACTTCGAGTCCGAGTGAAAGTCATAGTACAGGTTGGCAAAAAAATTGTGGGTCAACACGTCGTCCACGGCATCCTGGACGGTTTCGAACTGCGGAAGCGTGCTGGGATCGTAATCCGCATTACGGGGAACATCCGTCCCGTCATGGGCGGCGTTGCGATAGAAATATTCCCCCTCGATTCTGAAATTCCCCATCCGATACCCCAAGGCCACTCCCGCCAGGATGCCCAAGCCTCCGTCGAACGACTCCTTCAAAGGTCCCCATGGTACGGGATCATCGCTACATTGTCCTTCTTCAACCTGAATACGATCAGGGTTCAGAGTGACGTCGCATCGGACCGGAGGAATCTTCGTATTAGTAGACGACGTCCAATCATCCAACCCTCCGGTTTCCACGTCCACATCCGGGGAGACCGCGACGCCCAGATCCATCCCCATGTACCACCCGTCCGCGGCCGATGCTCGGCCGGGAAATACCAGCAACATCATACCAACCAGCACGAACGCATACTTGGTCTTCAGGTAGAACATTTGCTTCTCAGTCCTTTTTTTTCACAAGGGATAGGATTTCAGAAGGCATATTTCATGTTGAGGCTAAGACCCCAGAACTGGATATCGTCCGTCATCACCTTGTAGAGAACCCGAGCACGGTCAGGACCACGTGCGGACTCGTGACTGCGAAGTTGATCCCACTCATGTCCCTCTGATTCGAATTCGCCGAAATCCGCCCACCGGAACTTGAGACCGATAGAGACCGGATCACTGACCCGATAGTCCACGCCAGCCAGGATTTGATAGCCGAAGAGGGTATCCGTCAGTTTTTTATTGGCAATGGTCGTCGTACCAGCCAGTTGGCGATTCATAGGATTATCAGCATTCATCATTTGCTTCTGCATAGGACTAGCATTTTTATAAGCAGCAGACTTCTCAGCAGGAAACGTTGATATGAAGCGGGGGTCATCGTTCCGTTTCCACCGGCTGAAGTAATCCAGCGACACTTGTGCAACACCCACTCCTACGCCCACGTACGGCGTAAACCGCGAATCCGTGTTGAAGTCGTAATACAGGTTGGCAAAGAAGTTATGAGACAACACGTCATCAACCCCGCTCTCCGCTATTTCTAATTCTTGCTGGTCCTTCCTCTGGGTTTCCGCGTCACCAACACTATTGTTGGACCGAGTATCATGGGTTGTCGTCCGATAAAAATATTCTCCCTCAACCCTGAAGTTCCCCCGGCGATACCCTAGAGATGCACCCGCCATGATCCCCGTTCCCCCATCCAAATCATTCGACCATGCCGTTGGAGGCGGGTTACACTCGGAAACCCCGGGGACGAAGTACCCGTCACATGTGGTAGCGACATCATTATCCGTCCCTGCCACATCAATCCCCGGAGCCTTCGCAAAGCCCAGGTCCATCCCCATGTACCACCCGTCCGCCGCCAACGCCCGACAAGGAAACAGCAACAGCAGCATGCAAGCCAGTACCCGTGCCGAAATGCGAAACATTTTTATCTCCCTTTCCATTTTCATCCTCCTTTCATTTGACAAAATATGGCTTTCAGAACGCATACTTCACGTTGAGGCTGAGTCCCCAGAATTGGATGTCGTCCGTCATCACCTTGTAGCGAATCCGAATGCCACGACCATTGTGAGAATCATGACTGCGAAGCTGATCCCATTCATGTCCCTCTGATTCGAATTCCTCGAAATCCGCCCACCGGAACTTAAGACCGATGGAAACCGGATCACTGACTCGATAATCCAAACCAGCCAGGATTTGATAACCGAACAGGGTATCCGTCAGTTTTCTATCGGCAATGGTCGTCGTGCCGGCCAGCGTCCGATGAAGATTCAGTCTATCCTCCTCTGGGATACCGCGACCATCAAACGTTTTGATTGTCGCGGGGTTTACATTTCGTTTCCACCGGTTGAAGTAATCCAGCGACACTCGTGCAACCCCCACTCCCACGCCCACATATGGTGTAAACCGTGAGTTCGAGTTGAAGTCGTAGTACAGATTAGCAAAGAAGTTATGAGACAACACGTCATCAACTCCACCATCCAATATCTCAAGTTCATCTTCTTCCTTCTTCTCAGTGCGAACGTACTCAGTAGACGTCTCGGACCGTTCATTATAGCTTGTAGTGCGATAGAAATATTCACCCTCGACCCTGAAGTTTCCCCGCCGATACCCCAGAGCCAGACCTGCTAACATTCCCATACTTCCGTCAACCGCGTTCGTCCAACGGTCTCCTTCGCCGCCCCTCCTGGCACAACCATCCCTCGGCACGCCTAACTCCCGTGGGTTGATAACCTTGTCGCATACGGCGCCTAAATCATTATCCATGCCAGCCACGTCCACATCCGGAGCCATTGCAAAGCCCAAGTCCATCCCCATGTACCATCCGTCCTTGGCCAATGCCTGGGCAGGAAACATCAAGAACGTCATCACGCACAGCAAAATCTTAACCTTGTAATATCTTTCACCATCCTTCATGTCACTTTTCCGCCATGCTATTGGTAAAATGATGAAAAATATCAATTTTTACATAAATTTTATGTTTTCTCAAGATTATTTTTCCAAGCGGACACCGGCCAGTCGGACGATCAACTCAAGCTCAACGGGGACGCCCATCGGCAATTCCGCCACGCCCACGGCCACTCGAGCGTGGCGTCCGGCCTCGGCGAAGAGTTCCACGAGAAGGTCCGATGCTCCGTTGATCACAAAGGGCTGCTCCGTGAACCCTTCACCTGAGGCCACGTATCCGGTCATCCTGACGATTCGCTGCACCCGGTCAAGGGAAGAAGCGGCACTTTGAATCGTCGCAAGTGCATTGAGCAACGCCAGTTTTGCGGCTTCATACGCTCGTTCTTTGGAAATCTCACGACCGACTTTTCCGCGAAAGACCACCCGTCCGTCGCGACTGGGCACCATTCCACTGATAAACAGAAGGTCGCCAACCTGAACGGAGGGCACGTACGTCGCCACGGGGTTCGGCGGAGACGGCAACGTCATTCCCAGTTCCGTCAAACGGTGCTCAATCGACATGATGGAAGAGTTTATGAAGAACGACGCCGTTGAGGCCCCTGATACTTCTGCACGGCTTGATTATGTTCAGCCAACGTCGTCGAGAACGCGTGACTGCCGTCATTACGAGAGACGAAATATAAATAATCGGTCGACGCGGGGTATAGGGCCGCGTGGATGGCGGCTTTTCCTGGATTCGCAATGGGCCCGGGAGGCAAGCCGACCACCACGTAGGTGTTGTAGGGACTCTCAATGGAAAGATCCTCTTTGCGCAAGTCACCGTCAAATTGATGCAGGTCGTAAATGACCGTGGGGTCGCTTTGCAACGGAATGTTTCTGCGAAGCCGATTATGGAACACACCGGAAATCAAGGGGCGCTCATGCGGTCGGGCCGTTTCCTTTTCGATGACTGAGGCCAGAGTCAACACTTGGTGCATGGGCATCCCCAGTTCCTTGGCACGCGCCTCGTACTCACCCGACACGGTTTGTTTCCACCGCGAGACCATGGCCTTAATCATCGTCTCTGGTGTCATGTGGCGCGTGAAATGATACGTGTCGGGAAAGAGGTAGCCCTCCAGATTTTTATGAGGCAACGAGAGCGTTTGGATAAACGCCCGGTCCTGGGTTGCCTGAATGAACACCTCACGATTCACCAATCGCTTCTCTTCAAGCACATCGGCAATCTGATTCACCGAAAAGCCTTCGGGAATGGTGACCACGTACTGAATGACCTCACCTTTCGTTATTTTGCTCAGAATCGTCGCCGGTCCCATGCCTCCATGGAATTCATATTCTCCTGGAATGATACTCCGATCCGCGTTCAATAAACGGCCCATCCACGTGAATGCCCGCTCGCTCTTAATCAGGTGACGCTGATGAAGGAGACGTGCCACTTCAGAAAAGGAAACCCCTTCAGGAACGTCAACGACGCTGACCCGCGTCGCTTGACCAACCGGTTGAAGTTGCACGTAGAAAACGGCGCCTATCCCGAACCCGACGAGGACCACCACAAGAAGGACAACGCTCACGCAAGGCTTGAACACGGCTGGACGAGTTTCTGATTTCCGTTCTCGATGTTTTTCTTAGACCCGCGCGGCAACCAGTTGAAAGACCTTGGCCAGGGCCTGGCCCAATTTTTCAGGATGCTTCCCGCCGGCCTGCGCCACTTCCGGCCGGCCTCCGCCCGATCCACCGACTTCACCGGCCATTTCTTTGATTAAGTCACCGGCCTTCAATCGGGCGGTCAAGTTTTTCGACACGGTCACGAATAACGAGACTTTTCCGTCCGCGGCCGAGCCCACGGCAATCACGCCGTTGGGCATGGTGTTCCGCACTTTGTCCGACAGCAGGCGAAGGTCCTGCATGGATAATCCTTCGGTTTCCTGAACGTGAACCATAATGCCTTGAATCTCTTGAACCCGGACCGTGCCTGCCCCACGGTCCTGCTCCGCCATTTTCAGTTTCACCTGCGCTAATTCCCGTTCTTTTTCCTTCAACAACGCCACGAGCTTTCGAGTTTTCAGGCCAACCTCCGACGGACTGGTTTTCAGCAACTCCGCCAGTGCTTTCATCTCGGCTTCGACCCTTTTCCCATGGGCCAAGGCTCCGGTTCCGGTCAGGGCTTCAACCCGCCGAACGCCGGCTGCGACGCCGCCTTCAGAAATAATTCGGAACGTCCCGATTTCTCCGGTACGTTGACAATGCGTCCCGCCGCACAACTCCGTACTCCATTCACCAATGCCCACGACGCGCACCCGTTCGCCGTACTTGTCGCCGAAAAAGGCCACGGCCCCGACGTTCAGGGCATCCTGAAGACCCATGACGTTCGTTTGGACTCGCGTGTTTTCAAGGACGTGATGATTGACCAGTGATTCCAGTTCGTCAATATCCCGAGCGCGAACCGGCTTCGCGTGTGAAAAATCAAAACGCAACCGGTTCGGAGCCACCAGAGAGCCGTATTGTTTCACGTGCGGGCCTAAGACGTCTCGCAGGGCCGCGTGCAGCAGGTGCGTGGCCGTATGGTTTCGGGCGGCATCGTGGCGCCTGACCCCATTCACGGCCGCGCTGACCGGCTCTCCTCTGCGAACGCGGCCGGCCTCGACTCTGCCTTTGTGCAAAACGAGCCGTCCCCCTACCTTGGCGGTATCCTGAACCTGAATCCGGCCATCAGGCCCCACCAGGGTCCCTTGGTCACCAACCTGACCGCCGCCTTCAGGATAAAAAGGCGTCGCCTCCAAGATGACGTCAACCTCGTCCCCTTCCACGACTTCGTCGGTCAACCGTTCACCTTTGAGGAGGGCTTGGACGACGCCTTCCGATTCAAGGGTCTGATACCCGAGAAATTCCGTCGGCGGAACGCGTTGCATCAGCGCGGAGAGGACCGGCTTTTCTCCTTCCACGCTGAAGGCGGCCGACTTGCGAGCCCGATTACGCTGGGCTTCCAACGCCCGTTGAAACCCGTCAAAATCCGTTACCAGTCCTTGCTCCCGGGCGGCTTCTTCGATCAGATCCAACGGGAAGCCGTAGGTGTCATATAATTTGAAGACGCGTTCGCCGTCCAACGTCCCGCGAACGCTGCCCTTGGCTTCGTTGACCATGGCATTCAGAATGGGCAGCCCCTGGTCCAACGTCCCGATAAATCGTTCTTCTTCGCCTTCGACGGCCTGACGAAGGATGTCAGCGCCTTGCGTCAATTCAGGATAGACGCCGCCCATCTGACTCACCACTGCGTCACTCAATTCATAGAGAAAGGGTTGAGTCACCCCTAAGAGCCGACCATGCCGTGACGCTCGTCTGAGAATCCGACGCAGGACGTATCCCCGACCTTCATTTGAAGGAACGATCCCGTCCGCGATCATGAACGTGATGGCCCGAAGATGATCCGCAATCACTCTCAACGAACGATCAGAGGCCGCATCGTTCCCGTACACGTGGCCGGTTCGCTCTCCGGTCGCGGAGATCAACGGCATAAACAGGTCGGAGTCGTAATTGCTGGTGACCCCTTGGAGGACGGCTGCCATCCGCTCAAGCCCCATTCCCGTGTCAATACTGGGCTTTGGAAGCGGATGAAGCCGTCCTTCGGCGTCCCGATTAAACTGCATGAACACGAGATTCCACAATTCCAGATACCGATCACAGTCGCACCCCACTCCGCACCCGGGCTGCCCGCACCCCAATGCCTCGCCTTGATCGACGTAAATTTCCGAACACGGTCCGCAGGGGCCCGTCTCGCCCATCTGCCAAAAATTGTCTTTCTCCCCCATTCGCAGGATACGAGCGGCCGGCACCCCGACTGTTTTCTCCCACAACGCAACCGCGTCGTGGTCATCCTTGAACACCGTCACCCACAACGTGTCGGGAGACAAACCCAGGGTCCCGGTCAAATAACGCCAGCCGTACTGAATCGCCTCTTCTTTGAAATAATCGCCGAACGAAAAATTTCCCAGCATTTCAAAGAACGTATGATGGCGTCGGGTATATCCGACGTTTTCCAAGTCATTGTGCTTGCCCCCGGCCCGCATACACCGTTGAACGGAGACCGCCCGCGCGTAGGAACGCTGCTCTTCTCCCAGAAACACCCGCTTGAATTGATTCATGCCGGCGTTGGTAAAGAGAAGCGTGGGATCAGCCTGAGGAATCAGGGGCGCACTCGGAACGACCGTATGAGCGTGGCCACTGAAAAAATCCAAAAATGATTGTCGAAGTTCATGTACACGATGGGGCATAACGAGCGTGGTCCTTCTCTCGGGGAGATGGCTCCGTGACCGACGACGGGCTACGCCGAAGAACCTCGGGCAGCCGTTTTCTTGGACGAAAGCTCAGAATCCCGCGTGCTTTGCCCAACGGACCCGACCCTCCTGTCATTCCCGACGTTCGTTATCGGGACTCCCCCCCTGTCATTCCCGACGTTCGTTATCGGGAATCCACATTGCTCCCGGATTTTTCTTTCGATTTCTCGGGCAAGCTCGGAGTTGCTCTTCAGAAACGTTTTCACGGCTTCACGACCTTGGCCGAGCCGCTCCTCGTTAAACGAATACCACGCTCCGGCCTTCGTCACGATTTTCCTGTCAACCCCAAGGTCAACGAGTTCTCCGACTTTCGACACGCCCTCGGCAAACATGATGTCAAACTCGGCTTGCTTAAAGGGAGGGGCCGTTTTGTTTTTGACGACTTTGACGCGGACCCGACTCCCGATGATCTCCTGGCCTTCTTTGATGGACTCGATTCGTCGAATGTCCAGACGCACCGAGGAATAGAATTTCAGTGCGTTCCCACCCGTGGTGGTCTCCGGATTGCCGAACATCACCCCGATTTTCATGCGAATCTGGTTAATGAAAATCACCGTCGTCAGGGACTTGGAAATCGCTCCGGTCAATTTGCGGAGAGCCTGCGACATAAGGCGCGCTTGCAACCCCATGTGCGAATCGCCCATTTCGCCCTCGATTTCAGCACGGGGCACCAACGCGGCCACGGAATCCACGACCACGAGATCCACGGCCCCGCTTCTCACCAGGGTCTCGGCAATCTCCAAGGCTTGTTCGCCGGTATCGGGTTGCGCCACCAGAAGATCATCGGTTTGCACCCCAAGTTTTCTGGCATAGGAAAGATCGAGCGCATGTTCGGCGTCCACAAAGGCCGCCGTGCCGCCGGCCTCCTGCGCTTGCGCAATCGCATGGAGACACAGCGTCGTCTTTCCAGAAGATTCCGGGCCAAAAATTTCCACCACTCGACCGCGGGGCAATCCCCCGACCCCCAACGCCACGTCCAGAGACAACGACCCGGTAGAGACGACTTGAACGTCGTCAAGCACGTCACCCGTTCCGAGTTTCATGATCGAGCCTTTCCCAAATTGTTTTTCAATCTGGGTCACGGCAAGTTCCAATGCCTTCTTTTTCTCCTCCGCTTCCCCGCTTTTTTCACGCATAACGCCTCCTCAATTCAAATAAGCCCATGAGCAATCCATGATACTGAAAACTCGAAAGCAGGCCAACACTTTCTTCTTTATCAAAAACAGACGCGACTTTTCTCCAGTCTTGAGACCTTTGCAAAATTCTCTTTCTCCGTCATTCCCGTCTCCTTCCTGTCATTCCCCCCTCCCTCCTGTCATTCCCGCGAAAGCGGGAATCCAGAAGAAGAGGCCGACTCGCTCCAGACCCCCCAATGCAGAGGAGTGGGCGGTGGTTCCCGACGGCGGCTCGGTTGCTGTTCGCTGGCCGATTTCACCCCCCACCCTCCCCTTCCCCTCAAGGGGGGAGGAATATTTTTCACGATCCCGCAAACGCAACGTCCCACAACGGTGTATAGACCGACCCGCCCGGTCGAAGATCGCTTCTGAACAACGTGACCCGTTCGGCGCGGAACCGGCCAAAATACAACGCGTCGGTGAACGCACCGGAGGCCTCCAGCATCTCCCCGACTCTCCGATGATCTTTTTTGACGCGAGCCACCGTGAGATGAGGACGAAACGGTTTATCTTCCGAAGGAAACCCCACGGACACCACGGCTTGATCGATTTGCGTCACCAAAACGGTCAACACGTCAACGTCTCCTCCGATGCCCATCCACAACGTGCGCGGACGTCGTGCGTCAGGAAAGACTCCACACCCCTTGAGTTCAACGTCAACCGGAGAACATTCGGCGACCACCGGTTTGACAACCTGATGAATTTCCGAAATCTGCATGTCCGTCGTCTCACCAAAGAATTTCAGGGTCACGTGGAGGTTGTTGTGATGAACCCATGACACGCCTGCCGGTGCTTCAGCAGACGGGCCGCTTATGTCCCGTTTGAATCGTTGAAGGTTCCGTTCAAACGTCGAACGCAGGGAAGCAGGCAGGTCAATGGCCAAAAACGTCCGTAATCCCACGACTACTTCCCCGTCCGCCCGTCTGCCTGCCGCGGCACTGGCAGGTCTTCAACGGGCAGGTTGAACAACCATCGCCTCAACACGTCGAGTGCCGCCTGCGACGCGCGCAGTTTCACCGTTTTCCGGTCACCGTGAAATCGGAAGGCTTTCGTCAGAGATTGTCGCGGCACGGACAGCCCGACGTACACCAACCCGACGGGCTTGGACCGCGTGCCTCCACCGGGCCCGGCAATGCCCGTCACACTCAATCCCACGTCCACGCCGCTTCCGGACCGAATGCCCTCAGCCATGGCCTTGGCAACTGGCCCGCTTACGGCCCCGTATTTTTTCAGGACCGACAAAGGGACTCCCAATAATTCGATCTTGGATTGATTGCTGTAACACGTGACCCCCCGGTCCACGTAGGCGGAACTTCCGGCCACTTCAGTCAACCGATGTCCGATAAGCCCACCGGTACAGCTCTCAGCCAAGGCTATCGTGAGTCCTTGTGCCTGGAGCGATTGTCCCACCACTTCTTCCATGCCCCGCCCATTCGTCGCAAAAACATAGTTTCCTAATACACTCACGACCGTATCAACCTTCTTCCCCAAATCATCAAGTGAGCCGTGAGACCGTGCAGCCACACCCTCGGACGTTGCACGTCTGCGCGGTTCTTTTTGGGGAAACCACGTCAACGAAACCGACACCCCAAGGGCAGAAGCCAACAGGCCAAGCCGAATCGGGTCGTCAGGGGGGATGATTCCCCGCATTCGACGATCAACTTCTGCCTCCGCCAGCCCGAACGTATGAATCGTTCGGAGTTCGGCACGTGCCCCGAGCAACCGTTCTCGCTGAAGAATCGGCAACACCGATTCGCTGAACGTCGTCCTGGCCTCATGACTCACCCCGGGAAGGCAAAAGACGCCGGCCCGTTTCCATTTCAAAAAAAAGCCCGGCGCCGTTCCGACGGAATTTCGTAACGGTTGAGCACCCTCAGGCAGAAACGCCTGCCGTCGCTGATTGTCAGAAACGGCCCTTCCCGCCAATTTCATACGGGTCTTGATGACCCGCCATGCTTGAGGGCAAAGGCGCAATGGTTTCCGAGTCACGCGAGCCACGGCCTCCCGGGTCACGTCGTCCACCGTGGGGCCAAGGCCGCCCGTGACGAATACGATCTTCGCTCGTCCGGCAGCCTTGATCACGGCATCCCCCACGTCGTCAAGAGAATCGCCTACGACCGTCTTCCACCGGACCTGAATGCCCTGCTCAGCCAGCAATTCGGCCAGAAAAACGGAATTGGTCTCAGTCCTTCCGCCAAGCAGCAGTTCAGACCCTACGGCAATGATTTCAGCCGTGCTCATTCGATGCGCGTCCCGTCATGCTGAGCGAAGCGAAACGTCTCCGCCCACGTCGCTTTTATACCGCTTTTGACGAAGATTCAACCTGCACGCCGCCAACGTCTGCAACTCCTCTCACCCTGCCCGTCTCCGTCGGGGACCGGTCGAGAGCCGTTCATTGACAACCTCAACTGAAAATTGCTAGATAACCCCACGCATCAACGCCCCGTTATCCAGTCTATCTAAGGGAGGACCTCGCATGGCTGAAGAAGCATCACCAGCCAAACGTCAGTTCGTCAATTTTTGCTTTTTGAAAGTGGATCCTGCTTGGCGCCGGCTCCCTCAGGAGGAGCGGCAGACCGGCAAGCAACAGTTCATCCGAGCCATTGAAGAATTCAGCGGTAAAGTCATCGTCGTGCCCTACACCACGGTCGGCATTCGCGGCGACTGTGATTTTGTGCTCTGGCGCATCACCTACGAACTCGAACTCTTCCAGGAACAAATGACCAAGGCTCTCGCCACCGGCCTTGGGCAATACCTGAGCACTCCCTATTCCTATCTCTCCATGACGAAACGATCGGTGTACGTGGACCACCACGTACACGAAGGGCAGGAGAGCCGACGCTTGAAGATTACCCCCGGACGGAGCAAATACATTTTCATCTACCCCTTTGAAAAAACCCGTGAATGGTACCTGCTGACCAAGGCTGCGCGGCAAGGGATGATGGATGAGCACATTGAAATCGGACACAAATACCCGTCGGTCAAACTCAACACGACCTATTCCTTCGGATTGGACGACCAGGAATTCGTGGTGGCGTTTGAAACGGATCGTCCTGAAGATTTCCTCGATCTCGTCATGCACCTCCGTCAGGCCGAGGGAAGCCGCTATACCAAGCGGGACGTGCCGATTTTCACCTGCGTGATGAAGAGCCTCAAAGAAACCCTGGATACCCTCGGCGGGTAATCAGAACGATTCCGCTCCACGCCGTTTTCATCCGTTCGGTTCTTCAGCCCGTTCTCTTCGTTTCGCAAACTTTCGCCGCCGGAAGTTGCCCAGACCTCGTTCTCTCGCTATCGTTGAACGAGCCATGAGCGAAACGGACAGTTCCCACCCCTCCAAGTCTTCGGCATCCGTCAAAGGAGCCATCCTCTCTTCCCTTGTCCCGGGGCTTGGTCAATGGGTTCGCGGGTATCCCATGCACGCGGTCCGGGTCCTCGGGGTGGGCGGATGCTTAGGAATCATCACCTGGGGGCTTGCCCGGATTGGCGGAGCGGGAGCCGGAGTTTTTTTCGGTCTGCTGATTATTCCGCCATGGTGGTGTCTTCAGGCCTATGAAGCCTTCTTCCCCGTCCCGCCGGGCCAAATGGAAACCCTGAACGTCGCTTGGCAGCGGGCACACGACGTTCGGTATCTGGGCGGGTTGTTTCTCTTCACGGCCTTGACGGATATGTTCATCATTCTGACCAATCCCGACTATACCCTCGCCGTCTTCTGCACCAGACCCGAGGGCGTGCCGGGCTTCCTGGCCAAGGCCCAATCCCCAACGCTTCATCTTGCCATTGGGTACGGGTTTCTCAGGCTTCGCCCCTGGGCACTGTTCGTCTACATGGCCTATGCCGCATTCGGATTACTGAATGCGTCTGCGAATTTTGCCTGCTTCGGGTATGGCCGCATTCGGACAGTGTTCTTTCTTTCCCTCGTTGCCTTTACCATCTACGTGTTTTGGCGGAGATCCTGTTTTCAATCCGCTTCTCCGGCCTGAGCGAGATGAGCCGGTCCGCCTGAGGATGGCCTTCTTTTGACAGCGTTAATCAGGGTATGGTATCCCCACGTCAGGAAAGAAGTGGTCAGTGGCTAGTGGTCAGTGGCCAGAAAGAAACAGGCCACAGGCCACTGACCACTGACGTTCAGACGGACGATGGAAGAACGCGGCAATCAAGACAACGATATCCTGTTCGTGTATCGCCATCCCGACGGGGCCGTGACCCTGTATTCGGACGAAGAGTGGGCCATCGAACGAGGGATCAAACCGGAAGACCTTCACGAGGTCGAAATTCCTCGCCGACTGTACGCCGAAGGAACGATTCAGGAAGTCCGAGAGTACGTGGCCCAATATCTGGAAGCACAACACGAACGTTCCTCTTGACGCATCGGAGAAATCATGACGACCACGGCCACGACGCAGTCGCCTCTCACGGTGGAACTCATTGAATCGGTGATTGGGGACCTCCCCCTTCAAAGCCGGATTATGACGCGCCTGCTCCTCCTTCAGTACCTTGAAGTATCTCAAGAAGACGTTCAATACATCGTCGAAGATCAACCGGACTCTCGCTTTCTGGCCGGCGGGCAACCCGAAAAAAAGGCTTCCGTGGTGGCTGCGGCAAGAGAGGTCACGCAACGCATTGACCAATACAGCCGATTGTTTCGTCAAAAACGTGAACGCCCGTGGCTCCAGGTCGAATGCCTGAACAAGCAACTGGCCTTGACTGATTTGACCATTCGAGCGGCTGAAGGGTTGCTCACGTCCACATTTCAGGTTGACCCGTCGATCTTGAAGGAACGCAAACAATCTGCTCTTTCCGCTCTCCCGAAACCGGAAATCCGACGGTTGACTCGCGCGTTGGAACAAGAAGAAATCTCCGAAGACGACTGTCACCGGGAACGCCTGTTGATTGAATATCAGACCCTGCTGCGGCGCAGGGAAAAACAACGGCGACGGCTCATCAACGCCGAGCGGGAGTACGAATATTCCGGCCTCTCTCCCTTGCAGGACCACGAAGTCGCCCATATTTGGGGAATCCCGCTGGGCAGCCTGTCGGCGAGAAAAGTCAAGGCCGTCACCCACTATCTCACGGCACTTCAAGCCAGACTCGATCAAGAGCACGGCTCTGCTCCCAACCAGGGTCGTCCGGATCTCTGGAAAGAAACCCTCAGCGTTCTTGCGAAAAAACCCTGCCGGCGTTCGATTGTCGGGTTTATCCCTGGAATTGAGCGAACGGAAGAGGCGCTGGTTGAAAAGCTCAAAGCCTTTGCAGACGGTTCGATGCCGGAGGCGGCGGAGTCAAACTTCTGGCAACTGATTACTCGCGTTCACGACAGTGAGCACAGCGGTCCCTGGGAAAACCACGCTCGCGCCATCTTTGCGCTCCAACGATTGTTTGCCATTCAATCCGACTCCGACCCCACGCTCGATGAACTGGAAGAAGCACTGCTCAGAGCCACACGACCCAAGTCCAAAGACGATGCCCTGCCCACGCAACAACCTGACGAACAACCCCTTGAACTCAGCGAACAAGCCCTGGGCGTCCTGAACGCCTTCGCCGGCGAAATTGACGACAAACGCACGCATTAGCTGGTAGCGAATGGCAAGTGAGTGGTGACGTGTTTTCCGCTCACTCACCACGCGTCCCTCACCACTCGCCATCCGGTTCTTCGACCAACCGATCCTGAAATCGCCCTATCGGTACCCGTCGCAGCATTGGGAACTCAATGAGCACGGCATCATCTCTGGATGCCCGTTGACGCGGGAAGGACAGCGGAGCGTGGCCCGCGACTGGCTTGTGGTCACCTGGCCCCCCGGCATTCCCACAGCCTTACCCTCTGTCATTCCCGCAGCCTTACCCTCTGTCATTCCCACAGCCTTACCCTCTGCCATTCCCACAGCCTTACCCTCTGCCATTCCCGCAACCTTGCCCTCTGTCATTCCCGCAATCCCCCTCTGTCATTCCCGCAGCTTTAAGCGGGAATCCAGTCCTTCCCCTTTGCCTTCACCCCGGCCATCTCTCGGAGGGAGAGGGGGAACTACCGTGTAACGTCGCGTCTTCCAGCTCTTCGGTGATTTCGATCAACCGTTCCTTTCCGGCACGCACCATCGGGACCAACTGACGCTCGATATACTTGACCAACCCCACGCCTTTCACCAACCACACCGTCATGGTGTCAAATCCATGGACCCGTGTGCCGTCACGTGATAAATGCACGAGCAAATTCATGCGCAATTCGAGACGAATCGCACGGTCATACGTCCCGAACGGCACGGTCACGGGTTCTTCACCATGAACGGTCACCGTCGCATGCACGTCAACCGTTTCCGCCCGACCGTCACGGTCAAGATCCAATCCCAAATTGAGGCGGTTCCGGTCTAATTGCTGAAAGGAACTGGGGAGTTCAAGCGGAAAACGCACGATTTGATAGGGAATCAACTGCTGTTCCAATTTGGTCCCGGGTTTGGATCCATAATAACGAATGCCGGCGGCGTCACGAAGATAGTAACTATCCGTCGGCCCTTGGTCTCCAGGATTGGTGTCATGAATCACCGTGACCAGCACGCCGTCTTTGCGTGTTCTGCCCGTGACCGTCGAGACGTTCACAAAGGTGGTATCGGCAATTTGATTCACGGCCCCTTTGGTTATCCGTCCCCGATACCGCCATTCATTGCCCGTCTGATCCGGGAAATACGTGCCGGCGTCGTGGATCACCGTCGGCGTTGCCGCCGTTGCCGGTCCGTCACTTCCGCCGGCCGTCGCCGTAACCAGGACCAACGCAAGCGTTATTCCTCGACTGCGGCGTTGACGTCGGATTCCGGTCACGGTGACTTCCTCAAAATCCCGGCAGGTTCTCAGAGAGAAACAGCAGCGCGTCCCACCGTATCATACCCCCCACGTGACGACAACAAGACCGTTGCTCTCGCTCAGGACACGTGAGCCCGGGGCATCTCACGGTACAAAAGACGGGGAACACTCAGTCGGACCCGCGTCGAACGCGTGGATCAAATGTGAAACTGAGCCTCGTACAGATCGGCATAGAGACCCTGTTCGGCGAGTAATTCCGCGTGGGTTCCCTCTTCAACGATCCGTCCCCGCTCCAGCACCATGAGCCGATCAACTTGCTGCAACGTCGTCAAGCGATGCGCAATCACGATCGTGGTACGATCCTGAATCAGCACGGCCAACGCCGCGCGGATTTTGACTTCGGTTTCCGTATCGATGTTCGACGTCGCTTCGTCGAAAATCACAATCGGTGGATTTTTCAACAAGACGCGGGCAATGGCGACCCGTTGTTTCTGCCCAACCGACAGTTTGACCCCTCGTTCCCCAATCCAAGTCTCGTACCGTTCCGGGAGTTCCCTGATAAAATCATGAGCGCGAGCCGCGACGGCCACCCGTTCGACGTCGTGGTCGGTGGCGTCGAGCTTTCCATAGACGATATTGTCTCGAACCGTCCCGTTAAAGAGGAACGGCTCTTGTTGCACCAATCCGACTTGCGAACGCAAACATGCCAGCGGCATATCACGAACGTCAACGCCGTCCAACGCGATCGTGCCGCTCGTCACGTCGTAAAATCGCATGAGGAGTTTGATCAGCGTACTTTTTCCCGCGCCGCTCGGTCCGACTAACGCCACGCATTCTCCCTGATCGACGGTCACGGAAACGCCGCGCAAGACGGGGACGTCCGGGCGATACGCGAAGTCCACGTTTTCGAACCGCACGTGCCCTTGAAAGCGCGTGGCGGGAGCCGTGACCCCAGGACGGTCCTCCACCTCGGGTTTCATATCGAGCACGTCAAAGATGCGTTCGCTCGCGGCCAGGGCGTGTTGAAGCATGTGGTTGACGGAATGGATTTGATTCACGGGAACGTAAAACAGCGCCAAATACGATACAAACATCACCAGTTCCCCCACCTTGAGGTGCCCATGCTCGACTTCGGCTGCACCAAACCACAGAATGAGCACGGTCCCCATGGTGCCGAGAAAAATCATCGCCGGCGAATAGACGGACCAAAGAAACATGGCCTTCAAATTGCTCCGGCTGACCTTGCGGCTGATGCCGTCGAATCGTTCCCGCTCATACGAGTGGCGATGAAACGCCATGGTTTCTCGAATGCCGGAAAGGGCATCCTGAAGATATCCGCTCAGATCGGCCGTGTGTGTTCGGATTTCATGGTAATACCCGTGTACCCGACGGGAAAATTTCACGGCCGAGACCGCCAAAACCGGAATCGGCACCAAGGCGAGAAGCGCCAGTTTCCAATTCACCACGAAGAGCACGACGGTAATGCCGATCAGGGTCAGGGAGGCCGTCAACGCGCCCTCCAACCCATCGATAAAAATACGTTCCACGTGTTCGGTGTCGTTCATGATCCGCGACATGATTTCCCCAGTGGAGCGATTCTCGTAAAAATTGATTGACAGCCTCTGAAGAGCAGAAAACACCTGTTGACGAAGGTGAAGAATCACCCGTTGTTCCAGGATATTGTTGCAGCGGATGCGCAGGGAGTTGACGACGTTCTTCAGACCGTAGGCCGCGACTAATCCGATTAACACCCACGGCAGTAAGGAGAGTTGCTTCGCCTCAATGACGTCGTCGATGATCACCTTCACCAGCCAAGGGGGCACAAGGTCAAAGAGCGTCGTCAGTGCCGCGAAGGATAACGTGGCAAGAACCAGGGAGCGATGGGGCCGGAAATATCCCATGATCCGAAGCAGCGTGCTCATGGAAGCCCCCACGGTGGTTGAAAACGCATGGCCTGAACGTTCTTGACAACGAGCAACGTCACTCAGGATGACGATTGAGAAATCCGTGATACGGCACGCCGTTCAGGAAGACGGGAACCGTCAAGGAGAAACATGACGGGAACAAGCAGCTAAATGACCGTTGCGGGCTCGCGTTTCCAGTAGTCGTCGAATTCCTTCAACTGGGTCAGCGTCGACAGATCGGACATTCTGTCCAGAAAGAGTTTTCCGAGCAAATGGTCCATTTCATGTTGGATACACACCGCAAACAACCCCGATGCGTCAAAATGTAACGGCTGCCCCTTCCGGTCCAAGGCCTGAACCCGAATAGAAGATGGTCGGGTGACTTTTCCGCGCAACCCATCCACGCTTAAACACCCTTCCCACGTTTCGACCTGAGCGGGTCCGTAAAACACGATCTTCGGATTGATCAGAACGGTACGAGGAAAGGCATGCTCGCCTTCACACCCCATCACCACCAGTTGTTCAGACCGCGAGACTTGAGGTGCCGCCAACCCGATTCCCTCATTGTCGATCATCGTTTCAAACATATCGTCGATCAATTGCTGGTAATCCCGCGTGGGGATCACCTCAGGTGCCACGGGTTCGGCAATGTTCCGCAACACGGGGTTGCCGACTTTAGCGATGGGCAAGATTGCCATCATGTTTTCCTTTCTCAATTTCCCTCTCCCCACCTGGGAGAGGATCAGGGTAAGGGGGCACGATCAGCCGGTCACAATCAGCTATTCACAATCAGCCAGACCCTCTCAGGATGACGGTTCAGACTGTTGCGGCTTCTTCGGGGTTGCCCCACGATTTTTCAAAGCCTCCTCCCACCACACTTTCCATTCCCGTGCCCATGCCCTGCGTTGCTCATGGGTCGATCCTTGCCAATCATGCGGTGGTCCGGCCCATCGGGTTAACCGCCAAAATGAGTCACGAGCCGTGATGGAGACGTAGGTTTTCCCGTCGGCCAACAATTCAATCAGGATCGGCATCACTTCCGGCCGTCTGACGTGGCGAGCCTCAAACGCCACGGCTCGACGGATCGTCTCGTGCTTGTCTTTCGCCAACTCCTGGAACGTGGGGATCACCTCCATCGGAGCGATCCGGACCGCTACGCGCAGCGCATGAGCACGGACTCGCGTGACGTCATTCGTATTCTTGGACGCCTCAAGGAGATAGGGCACGGCGCGCGGGTCCTTGATGATCGACATCGTTTCAATCGCGTTATAGCGAAGACGGGTTCCCGGCATTTTGAGGGCTTTGACCAACACGGGCACCACCGGTTTGCCCATGTGGACGAATTCGCCGATGATATACAGTTCCTGGCGTCCTTCCAGTAACGGCAACAACGCCTCAGCCCGTTTCAGTTCTTGTTCAGAAAGGACGTCCGGAGCCGGCGTCGCGCGGCCGACGTCGGGAAATTCCGCTTCAGGCGGATCGTCATATGGAATTTGGACGGGAACGCGATAGTCCGGCAGGACGGAACGGCTTCCGGCTTCCGCACCGGTCATTGACGCGCAGAACATGATGCTCCACCCTGCAATGATCCGAGTCATTCCACCAATCATGCACCCTCTCCTTCTCAAGAAAAAAACGACGAGCCTCTTTTAATCTAGTGGGTTCCTCATAAGCGGGTCAAGGGAGACGGGGTCACGCGTCTTGAAACGTGAAAACCCGTTCTTTCATCCATCGCCGGTCAATGGTACAATCGGAGCGTTTTTGTTTCGTGGCGATTCTCTGAAAAAGGAGGACTGTATGAAATCCCTCGTCTTTATCCTCTGCGTCGTCTTCATCATCGGACTGGGCACGATGTCAAGTTGGGGATATCAAGAAATATCCGTGTCCGACGGAGGCACCCTCGCGGGGACGGTCACGTTGGTCGGCGATGTCCCCAAGCCCAAGGGCTACAACCTCGTGACTCTCCCCGACGCCGTGTACTGCGGCCGGATCTCCACCGGGACGGGATGGCGACTCCTGCAACCCTTCGTCGTCGGACCCGACGGTGGATTCAAAAACGTGGTCATCTACCTGAAAGCAATCACGGAGGGGAAACCCTTTGCGTATGAGCCTCCGAGAATTCAGGCGATTGACTGCACGTTTGAACCGTATATCACCATCGTGCGAGACCGGCACGAGATCGAAGTGGTGAACATGGATCCGGTTTTTCACGACGTTCAAGGCTATGAAACGTCAAAGTTCGGTGCGCGCGTCCTCTTCAACGTCCCCCTGCCGATGAGCAAACAACTCCGAAAAAAAGATTTCGTGGCCGGGAAGACCGTCAAAAATCGAGCGGGTACCGTCTTGACCCAACGCATCACCATGGGGAAAACACGCAACCTGTTCGTGATGCAGTGTGGATTTCACGCCTACATGGAAAGTTGGGGATTTGCCGTCGAAAATCCCTACTACGCACTGAGTGCCACAGACGGCTCCTACGTCATTGCCGACGTCCCGCCGGGGACCTATACCGTCCAAGTCTGGCATCCCATGGTGAACAAAGAATATACCGTCACCATCACCCCCAATCAGACGACGGAATTGCCCATCGCCATTGATGCACCGAAAGGTCGTCTGTATGCCAATGAAGTCAGCGAAGGCACCCGCTTCGGAATGGAACTACTTGGCGACGCGACGATCAACCCGATCGTGAAACGCCAAACGTATTAAGCAGCCGCAGTCGACGGAGACCGTTTCATGAGATTGCTCAGGATATCGGTGTCCAGCAGAAACATCAGCCTTCAATCTCCACGCGACGGACGGCATCTCCTTCTCGACGGGTATAGATATCCGCGATCAAAGCGTCTACGTCTCGATCTTCCAGTTCCCCCCAGGCACCCACCAGCGCCAACACTCCATGGGGCCGTGCAGACGCTGCCCGCTCACGCTCTATCAGTTCAAGATCATTCACGCTCACCAGCGCAACAAAGGGTTTGCCCCTGCGTTCAATGATGACGTGCTGACCTGCATAAGCGACTTCGGACATGATCGCCGATAAACCGGCCTTTGCCTTGGCAACACTAACCCTCATGGACATGATAGACCTCCTCAAACAATAACAATATTTGACCTTTTGGGCATGTTGACCAAGTATGCGGTTTAGACTCATGCGGTGCAAATCTGGCGTATGATCAACTCCTCATTCATCCAACGTTACCTGAATAAGGTTTCGATTCGGCAAGAGACCAAAGCTTGGTCATTATCGTCAGTTCGGGGAGGCGTTCAGGCCAGCCACGTAAAGTCGCCGGATCAAAATCATCCCCGTTCGGCCAGACCGGATCTTCTCCTTCTCACCACTTGCATTTTCATTGGAATCCCCATACAAAGATGGCGTGATAGACGTCTGCGAAGTGAGCGATAGAAGCAAGAGCAGTTTATGGACACAAAACCATCAAAAATGGATCTTCATCTTCCTGAACTATCGATCACGGGATTTCGTGGAATCGCCAATCTTTCGATTCCACGGCTCGGTCGCGTCACGCTGATTGCAGGAAAGAACGGCGTCGGCAAGACCACTCTTCTTGATGCCGTCCGCATCTACGCCGCACGCGGCTACCCCGCCCTCACGAACGTATTGCAACGCCGCGAGGAACTGACGGCTTCCAGTGACGAAGACGGCGATACGACGTTGGGGCCTGATTTTGAGGCTCTCTTCCATGGCCGGCACCCCTCGTCAGATTCTTTCATATCAATAGGCCCGGAGAACCGTACAGAGCGACTCAACATCAGAGTTATCCCGAATCTGCAACAGAAGTTGTCTTTCCCTGAGGATTTTTCCGCTGGCGACGAACCTTTGTGTGAGATCAAGTGCCAAGATAAAACACAAGTCATCTCGATGCGTGACTTCATGCAGCTATCTCGCTTCCGAAATCGCGGACTGCGACCTTCTGAATCCGAACTTCCATCTCCAATCCGATGTGAATCGTCAGGTCCGAGCGTAATGGACAATGCAAGCATGGCGAGGTTCTGGGATAACGTAGCTCTGACGGATTATGAAACCCAAGCAGTACAGGCATTGCGGTTGATCTACGGCGAAGAAGTCGACCGTGTTGCAATAGTCGGGGATGAGGAACGTCCTCGTGCGTTCTATCGTCGCCGGGCGTTAGTCAAGATAAAAGGGCACAAGCGTCCCGTTTCTTTGAAGAGCCTTGGTGATGGAGCAACGCGGTTGTTCGGTATCGCCTTGGCACTCGCCAACAGCCAAGACTGTTTCCTGCTTATTGATGAAGCAGAAAACGGCATCCACCATTCAGTACAACCCGACTTCTGGAAAATGGTCATGCGAACGGCCCATGAAAACAACGTGCAGGTTCTTGCTACGACTCATAGCTGGGATTGCGTGGCAGGTTTTGCCCAAGCGGCAAGAGATTCAGAAGAAGTGGATGGAGTGCTCATACGTCTGGAGAGAAACGACGAGGGAATCCGTGTCGTTGAGTATTCTGAAGAAGAACTCCACGTCGCGGCTAAACAAGGCATTGAGGTAAGATAGCATATGCCCGGCCCGACTTCGCCGTCACCGGACGGCGTTCTTTTAGCCGAAGGACCGGACGACAAACATGTCGTTCTGCACCTCTGCAATCGCTGTCCATCCTTTTTCGTTGAAAAATCGTCAGAGGATGAGCACGTTGTTCGGCTTCATCCATCTCACCCGACATCAGCTTTTTCCATTTCAGACAAGGGCGGCATCAACCAATTGCTTGATGCGATTAGTCTTGAAATCAAAACGCCAAGCCGGAAGGCCATCGGCATTCTCGTGGATGCAAACAACGATATAGACGCACGTTGGAATGATGTAACCAATCGCTTTCGGAAGGCGAACATCCAGGCACCTCCATCACCTCAATCAACAGGAACAATCATAGATGGCCAACCCCGCGTCGGTATCTGGCTCATGCCCGACAATGCGTCAACCGGCGAACTTGAAGATTTCGTCATGCAAATGATTTCCGAAGGCGACCCCGTATGGCCACGGTCCAAACGATATATCAGAGAGATTCCGCAAGCCGACAGAAAATTTCAAGAGGATAAGATACGGCGGGCTGAACTTTATGCGTGGCTCGCAGCCAGGGAGAATCCCAGACAAATGGGTTCAGCCATTGGCTCGCATGATTTGTTGACGGTGACCTCTGCCGGAATTTTCTAGGGCGTGTTCACACTAACGTAGTGCATCGAAGATGAGAGCGAACACGATGAAACCGAGGAAGATGACGTCGAGCTTCTCAAATCGAGAGAAGATGCGACGAAACCCCTTCAGCCGCCGGAACCGCCGGTCAACTTCGTTGCGCCGTTTGTACAGCTGCCGATCGTCTTCCCAAGGGTCGAGTCGGGTCTTGCGCGGAGGCCCCACCGGATCGACCCCCAACCTCCGCGCCAGCTGGCGGGTCTCGTTGCCCTCGTAGGCCCGGTCCAGCACCACAGGCCCCGGCTCGCGCTGGGCTCCCAGGCGATGGAGCAACTTGCGGCCTTCGGGCGCATCATGGGCCTGGCCGGGGGACAGCGAGACCGTCACCGCGGTGCGAGCATCCGCGGCCACCAGATGACTCTGGGTGGTCCAGCCCCCGCGGGCCTGGCCGATGGCCTGGGGCCCGTTTTGTTTAACGCCCCCGTCGCGTCAGGAGGAACCTTCACGCTGGGGCTGTCCATCGACACCGCCTCCAGCTTGAGCCGCACAAGCTGTTCCTTCGGGAGGTGGGCGAACACCCGGTCCAGGACGCCGGTCTTTGACCAGCGATTCATCCGGGTGTAGATGGTATGCCACCGCCCGAACCGGGGCGGTAAGCCTCGCCACTTGCCCCCATGCTCGGCGACGTATAGGATGGCATTAAGCACGTGCCGGTTCGAGATGCGCACGTTGCCTCGTTGCACCGGTAGCAACGACGCCATGCGTTCGTATTGAGCTTCGGTCAGTTCCATCCGTGAATGATACCATATCCAATCCATCTGTGTGAACACGCCCTAAGCGAACGTCTTCCAGCAACGCGGCGGCCTCGGACGCAAACAGTCCGCCGTTGTACGGCGGCAGGCCGATGGATGCGTCGCCCTTATCAATGAGTCTGAAGAGCGTCATCAGGTGGTCGTAGTAGCTGGTGGCGTGCGTCGAGAACGTGTCTCCGTCGGCGATCCTCCGCGCCACGTCGTCCCGTACCCGCTTTCGTAACCCGTAGTCGTCGTACCGCGAGTCATGAACAGGCAGGAGTCCCCTGTCCTCGGCGTACAGGACAAAGAGCAGGCGATACAGAAAAATCAGGGCAGCCTCCCGGATGTGTGCGAGACTCTTGTCCGTGGCGTCCGCCATTGCCCGGACGAGGCTGGGGAAGACACGCTCGAAGACAACGCCCGAAAGGTCCTGTGCAACTTGCTCCTCGTAGCGGCGTCCCTCAATCAACGCCGCTTCCAGGAAGCTGGTCGTGGCACCACGTTGAGGAATAAAGGAGGCTCGACGGAACAGGACATAGAACACACGCAGATCGTCTTCGCGGGTAGGCCGGATCAGTTCGCCTAAGTCGGCTTCAACGTACCCGCTGGCTCGGGGTCGGCAGCGATGATCGTAGAGTCGCCACGTGCCGCCGTTTGTCAGGATGCCCCATCGAAGGCTGCCGTCTGAAACGATTTCGGACGTCGAGAGGTACCTGAGCATCTGGCCGTGTGGCGAACTGACCTAGACGTTGTCATCTCTGTCGCGGACGTCGAGAGGGAGACCGAATCGCTTGCTCTCTTCTACGACAAGGGCGTCCGGATAGCGTTTCGTGGGGTTGCGTTTCTTGACGGCGCGCGCTTTCGCACCAGCATCTGAAAACAGCAGAAGATCAGGAACGTCCTCATGACGATAGGCACCTTGCTGGGGTAAGTACTCCGTCCATCCCAAGAGTTCTAAAACCGGCCGGATCAACTCTTGCTCAGTCACGGCTTCGTTGGGATGATGAAATTTCGTGAAGGCTTCGTACCGGGAACGGATGCCGTCCCTGAACGCGGCAAATGCCGCCGGCTGGGCGACCGAGTGCTGCCACTCGGGTGTCGCCCGTATGCCGTGGGTGAGAAAGTCGTGAGTGAAGAGTTGTCCGGGCACGTCAGTTCCTCAGAGACTTCCCTTGAAGGCGTGCTGCCCCTTGTAACACGACGCCGACCATCATGGCCAACGTGCATGCAGGATTTTCTTGTTTGTTGATTATTATGCGTGCCGCAGCTTCATTCATGGGCTTCCCCATTCACGCTCCGTTTTGTCGTTATATCCTATCCGAGCTTACAGGCCAAGAACGGGATTTTTCACTTGACAGACGCTTGGTCTTTGAATAAAACAATGTTTCATTATAACAATGAAGGACAAACACAGGAGGCACCATGCCGGTCATTCGCATTTCAGAAGAGACGATGAATCGCCTCAAAAAGTGGGCAAAACCGCTTGAGGACACGGCGGAATCAGCCTTCGTCAAGGTACTGGACGCAGCAGAGCGCAAACGTGTCCCACCGGAAAAACCCGTAACCAATCGACAACCGCAACAACGAAAGGGACAGGAAAAACTGTCCCAAGAAGAGTTTCGCCGTCCCCTGTTGGAGTCCCTCTACGAGATGGGGGGTACCGCGCACGTGGAAGCATTGCGGCCAATCATGGAAAAGCGCTTGGCCGCCCGCTTACTTCCCAACGACTTCGCCCCCCTTTCAACGGGGCAACCACGCTGGTGGAGTACGACGTGCTGGGAGCGAAACCGGCTGAAAGAAGAAGGCTATCTGAGAGGCGACTCCAAACGTGGCGTGTGGGAACTCTCCGAGAAAGGAGCCAGCTACGTCGCGGAATCGCTCGCGGATGGCCCCGAGAGCTTCATTGACCACCTGCTCGCGATACCAAACGTCGGCGACGATGCTGATTTCAGACGATCACGTTCAGGCCCGCGTAGGCTAGACTTGTGAACTATCTCATTGACACGAACGTGCTTTCCGAACTCCGCAAGCGTGAGCGTGCTCATCCTCTCGTTGTGGATTGGTTCCAAAGACGCAAGTCCCAGGAAGTGTTCCTGAGCGTCTTGACCCTAGGCGAACTGCGACGCGGCGTCGAACGCCTTCACCGCCGGGACCCGAAGACCGCCCACGTCATTGGCACGTGGGTGGATCGGATCCCGGATCGGTTTCAGGATCGTATTCTGGACGTTGATCAGGCCGTCACCGAGCAATGGGGCCGTCTTGGCGTTCTTGATTCTCTGCCGGACGTTGATGGGCTCATCGCCGCCACCGCGCTTGTCCACGACCTCGTCGTCGTGACGCGCAACGTGAAACATATCGCGCCGACCGGAGTTCGTCACGTGAACCCTTTCAATCCAGCGACCACGCTTCACTAACCGCGTTGCAACCCGGCCGGACTTCAACGGGACGTAACCCGTAGATTCTTCGCTTTGT
This sequence comes from Nitrospirales bacterium, assembly GCA_965212625.1. Lineage (GTDB taxonomy): Bacteria > Nitrospirota > Nitrospiria > Nitrospirales > UBA8639 > Bin75. Next base: position 707,617 of record OZ243124.1, read on the forward strand.
TCAGAATGACACCTGTGGAGGCCAGGAGCCTTTGGAGGTAGGATGCCGTTGGGTAAGGCAGGACGGCATTGGGCAACCGTCTCTTTATAGGACAGATTTTGGGGTATTTATTTGTAAGGCAGCACAGCGGAAGACGTGAAGGAGACCAAGGGACCGGGATACAATCCGAGGACGACGACTCCTGCCACGGCACAGGCAAGAACCATGGTTGCGGTCGGGGATAAGGCCAAGCGCGTTTCGAGTTCCTGGTGAGGCGTGGGTTCGCGCATGTACATGACCATCACGACCCGTAGATAGTAGAACGCGGAGACCGCGGCAAAGATCAAGCCGACCACGGCCAACCAGGTCAGACCGGCGTTGACCGCGGCCATGAACAGATAGAATTTTCCGATGAATCCGGCAGTCGGCGGAATGCCCGCCAACGAGACCATGAAGAGCAGCATGACAAACGCCACGCCCTTATGACGCTTGGCCAATCCCGTAAAGTCGTCCAGGTTCTCTCCTTCCAGCCCGCCTCGCCGAAGAATCGCCACGATGGAGAAAGCCCCCAGGGTCATGAAGGCATAGATCGCCAAGTACAACATCATGCCGGCGACGCCTTGTGCCGAGACGCCGGCTTTCGTCCCGAGCCAGCCCGCCACGACCAATCCGATCAACGCATATCCGGCGTGTGCGATACTCGAATACGCCAGCATCCGCTTCACGTTTGTTTGGACGATCGCTACGAGATTGCCCAGAATCAACGTCAGGATACACAAGCCCAGAATCAAGCCGATCCAATTCGGTTTCACGCCTCCGAAGCCTTCGAGCATCACCCGCAGAAACGCCCCGAAGCCGGCGGCTTTGGATGCCACGGCCATAAACGCAGTGACGGACGTGGGCGCGCCTTGATACACGTCCGGGGTCCACATGTGAAACGGCACGGCCGCGACTTTGAATCCGAACCCGACGATCAACAGCATCAGGGCCATGAGCACCAACGAATCGTTCAGGCCGCGCGCATTGACCGCGGCGGCAATCTCAACCAGCCGCGTGCTGCCGGCCGCTCCGAAAATGAGCGAAATGCCGTAAAGCAGGATTCCTGAGGAAAACGCGCCCAGAATAAAATACTTGGCCGAGGATTCCATGGACTTGGCTTCAAACCGTTTGAATCCGGCCATGACGTAGAGCGAGATCGACATCAACTCGATGCCGAGGTATACGACCAACAGGTCTGCCCCTGACACCATAATCATCATGCCGGTCAAGGAGAGCAGCACAAACCCGTAGAATTCGGCCAAGTCGATCCGTTCTTCCTTGAGATAGCCGATGGAGAGCAACACGATCATGCCGCTCACGACGTAGAGCAATAATTTCCAGAACGACGCATACCCGTCCACCACCACCAGTTCGTTGAACGCGTACACGCGCTCACCCATGCCGTTCATCGTGACGATGAAACAGACCACGAGGGCCGCCACGCTCATCCACGCCAACCAATCTTTCTTAGTTGGCGGAGTGACGGGATCCAACGCCAACAACAGGCATGCCGCACCGACGACGATCAATTCCGGAAGAATCACGGCCAAGTCGGCGAGAGGAATCGTCATCGCGTGTCCGTCTCCGCGGCAGAGGCGATGGTATCGGAGGCCCTGGGCGTCGGTGGGAAGGATGAGGGTTTCGTTTCCACGATCATCACCTTGACGTCCCGATGAATCAGCTTCTCGACGCTCGCGTGCATCACGTCCATAACCGGCTTGGGATAGATTCCGATCCAGAACACCAGGACCACCAGCGGCGCCAACGTGCCGATTTCACGCCAATTCAGGTCATACAACTTCGAGGCCACGTGTTGTGCCGGAACGCCATACACCACGCGCTGTAACATCCATAAGATGTACACGGCCGCGAGAATGACCCCCAAGGCCGCCAAGGTCGCGGCCGTCTTGCTCCACGTGAACGTCCCGACCAGCACAAAGAATTCGCCGACGAAGCCGTTCATACCCGGCAATCCCACGGCCGACAAGCCGAAGATCACGAGAAACGTGGCATAGATCGGCATGGGTTTGGCCAAGCCGGCATTCTCGACGATTTCCCGACTGTGCGTCCGCTCATAAATTATCCCCACGCACAAAAAGAGCGCGCCGGTGGTGATGCCGTGATTGACCATTTGCAGGATGGCGCCTTCAATCCCTTGCGCGTTCAACGCAAAGATTCCCAAGGTGATGAATCCCATGTGGCTCACGCTGGAATAGGCAATCAACTTTTTCAGGTCGGCCTGAGCAAAGGCCATGTAGGCCCCGTAGATGATGGCTACCACCGAGAGGACCATCACCACCGTGGTAAATCGCTGAGTGGCGTCCGGCAGCATGGGCAGGGAGAACCGCAAAAACCCATAGGTGCCCAGTTTCAGCAACACGCTCGCCAGGACGACGCTGCCGGCGGTGGGCGCTTCCACGTGTGCATCCGGCAACCAGGTATGGAAGGGAAACATCGGGACCTTGACGGCAAAGGCGGCAAAGAACGCCCAGAACACCCACGCCTGGAGCGACGGTGAATAGACGGCACGGCTCAACGTGAGCACGTCGAACGACCGTTCACCCGCGTAGACGTACAGGACGATGATCGCCACCAACAGCAGGATGCTGCCGGCCAAGGTATACAAAAAAAATTTCATGGCCGCGTACACGCGGTTGGGTCCTCCCCAGACGCCGATCAGCAGATACATGGGGATCAACATGGTTTCCCAGAACACGTAGAACAGCACGAAGTCCAACGCCACAAATACGCCGACCGTGGCGGTCTCCATCACGAGCAGGCTGATCATGAATTCTTTGACGCGCGTCTCGACCGCGGTCCAGGACACCAGGACGCAGAGCGGCGTCAAGAAGGTAGTCATCAACACCAGGGGCAGACTGATGCCGTCCACGCCCACGGCGTAATTGATGGGCGGCGACGTAATCCAGTGATGCTTTTCCACGAACTGCATGGACGAGGTCGCGTCATCGAACGTGGCCCACAGCGGAAGCGACACAAGAAATACCAACGATGAGACGCCGAAGGCCACCCATTTCGCCGCGTCTTCTTTTGCCGCGAGAATGCCCGCCACTCCGACGAGCGGAAGGAACACGACCAGGGTGATCCACGGGAATCCGCCGGATGGAACGGCCACGTCAGTCAACGCTCCTCATCAGAACAAGACGTAGGCGGTTAATATAAGAACGGCCCCCACCGTCATGCCCAGTGCATAATTCTGGGTTTCGCCGGTTTGAATCAAACGAGCCATCCAGCCCCACCAGGCAAACCCGCGAGCCACGCCGTTGACCGCGTTGTCAATGACGGCCACGTCGATGGTTTTCCACATGCGATCTGCGAGGGAAAACGTGGGACGCACAAACGCTTTCTCATACACCTCATCCACGTACCATTTGTTGAGCGAGGCTTGATAGCACGTGTGCCATCGACGCATCAGACGGTCGGGAAGATCCGGCGATTTGACGTACAGGATATAGGCCGAGGCCATGCCCAGCAGACCGGCGACCGTTGCCGCTGCCATGATGCCCGTGGCCGCGGCACCATGATGCCCTTCACCGGCACTACCCGGGAAGGCAAGCTGCAAAAACTCCGGAATGCCCAGATATCCGGTCAGGATGCTGAGCACGGCCAACACCACCAACGGCGCCGTGACGACGAAGGGTTGTTCATGCACGTGGTCCGCGTGACGCGGGTCAACACGAGACGCTCCCCAGAACGCCACGAACACCAACCGGAAACTGTAGAGCGCGGTCAGGCCCGCGGTCAGGATACCCAGCACCGTGAGAACTTGGCCCAACGTGCCGGCGTTCCAGGCCGCCAGCAACAAGGCGTCTTTACTGAAAAAGCCCGCGGTCAAGGGAAAGCCGGCCAAGGCCAACGAGCCGATCACAAAAGTCCAATACGTAATGGGCATTCTCTCTTTCAAACCGCCCATGTGCCGTATGTCTTGTTCATGATGAACGGCCAGAATAACGGACCCGCATCCCAGAAACAGTAATGCCTTAAAAGCGCCATGCGTCAGCAAGTGATACAGACCCGCCACGTACCCGCCCAACCCACAGGCCATCATCATGTACCCCAGTTGGCTCAAGGTGGAGTAGGCCACGATCCGCTTCATGTCGTATTGGGTCAGGGCAATCGTGGCCCCGACCACCATGGTCAGGCCGCCCACGACGGCCACGACCGTCATCGCCACGGGGGACAGGTTGTACAGCGGGGCAAGCCGCGCCACCATGAACACCCCCGCCGTCACCATGGTCGCCGCGTGAATCAAGGCGGAAATCGGCGTCGGCCCTTCCATGGCGTCCGGCAACCACACGTGCAGAGGAACTTGCGCGGACTTGCCGACCGCACCGACAAACAACAGCAGGCACATCACGGTCATCACGGACACGTCCCATCCGCCGCCCACCGTTCCAAGAAGATCGACGGTGGTGCCGACGTGTCCGGCGGCGTCGGCAAAGACCGGCCGGTACTGCAACGTCCCAAAGACGACAAACACCAACAGGATGCCCAACAGAAATCCGAAGTCGCCGACTCGATTGACGATAAATGCCTTTGTCGCCGCCGCTCGTGCGGAATGGCGGTCATACCAATGTCCGATCAGCAAATACGAACACAACCCGACCGCTTCCCAGAAGACGAAGAGTTGGAGGAAATTATCAGACATGACCAGCATCAGCATGGAGAAGGTAAACAACGCGATATTGGCGAAAAATCTCGCGTAGCCCGGTTCCCCGTGCATGTATCCGATGGTATAAACGTGTACCAGTCCGCTGACGACGGTGACCAGCAGCAACATGGCAGCGGTCAATTGATCGACGTAAAGACCCAGGCGAATGGTGAGATCGCCGGATGCCGCCCAGATGTAGAGGGGAATTTCCAGTACGTGGCCGTCGGCGACTTCAGCAAACGCCAGTACCGACAAGAGAAAGGACAACCCCACGGCAGGCACCGCGAGCAGATGCGCCCTGTCCCGGATGACGTGCCCGGCCAAGCTGAGCACGATGAACGCAGCCAAGGGCAGGATGGGAATCAGGACGTACAGCATGACGCTACCATTTCAATAAACGGAACTCATCCACGTTGATACTGGAATGATGGCGATACAGGGCAATGATAATGGCGAGGCCCACGGCCACTTCCGCGGCAGCCACCGTCAACGCGAAGAACACAAAGACTTGCCCGGCCGGATTCCCCAGATGGGCGGAGAAGGCCACAAAATTGATGTTCGTGGCATTGAGCATCAACTCGACGGACAACAGGATGATAATCAGGTTTTTCCGAACCAGCACGCCCACGAGCCCGATGAGAAACACCAGCCCGCTCAGCACCAGATAATACTCCACGGGCACGGTCATGAGGTTGCCTTCTCGAATATTGTGAATGGGAGTTTGCCGACCGGCTGACCATTGAGAGCATTACGTTCCCAGAATACACCGTCCGTATATCCCTGAATGGTTGAATCGGAAGCGACCATTTCCAAGCGTTTCAGCGCCCAGCAACAATATTCCTTGTTCAGCTCTATCCCACAAAAATTCCTCCCCAACTTTGCCGCAACGGCGACGGTCGTCCCACTACCCAGGAACGGATCAAACACGAATCCGTTTTGCTTTGAACTCGCCAGAATAAGTTTGGCCATCAGTTTTTCAGGTTTCTGCGTCGGGTGATCGGTATTCTCAGGCATGGACCAAAATGGAACGGTGACATCGGTCCAGACGTTGGACGGATGAGTGACGCGATAGTTTCCACCTTCTTCCTCGCTCCAATCCTTTGGCTTTCCATTGATCGTATACGGCGCGAGGACCTTGCGTTTTAACTTCACGGCGTCCACGTCAAAGTCGTAGTCATCGGAAACGGTACAGAACCACACGTCCTCCGCGTTATTCTTCCAATTTGAACGCGCGCCGCGTCCTTTTTCCCTTTCCCAGGTAATCCGGTTGCGAACGTGGAAAGACGCTTCAAGAATCGGAGCAAGAAGAACGGACGTTTTCCAATCGGAGCACACGTACACCGTTGCCGTTGATTTGAGCGTCGGCGTCAGGACTTCAACGGCGCGCTGAAACCATTGCTGATAATCCGCCTTTTCTTTTTCTTTGAAGATGTGACCGTTGTAGTCTTTGGCGAGATTATACGGTGGGTCCAAAACAAGGAGATCAACAAAAGCCCTGGGGAATTTTTGGGCCACGTCGAACGTGTCGCCGCAAATGATTTCACCACCGATATCCTGCACGCCAATCGGATTCTCAACGTAACGAATGCGACCCGACAGCCGGTCAATTTCTTCTTTGCTACACGTCAGCGTTCGGTTTCTCGGAGATTTGTGTTTCATAATCAGATCATGCTCGAATTTTTCAGGCGTCTGACGAAACGTGCGGCTTGATCGTCTGACCAAATCGATCAGAGAGAGGACTTGGACTCCATCACGCCTTTCTTGGTCAGAATGACCGCCCCGATCATGGCGACCAGTAATATAAGGGAAGCAATCTCGAACGGGAATAGATAGGTGGAAAACAGGACCTCACCGATGGATTCCGTGTTCCCCACGGCGTTGGCCTCCCCTGCCCGTGCATCGGCAGACGGGCCTTCGGAGACCGGAGGCGCCACGGTCAAGCCGCGGCTCACGACCAGCAAGCCGGCTTCCGTCAACAACACCACGCCGAGAAACAGAGCCACGATTCCCTGACGACTGTACTGCTCTTCGCGTTTCACGTTCAGCAACATCACGACGAACAGATAGAGCACCAGAATCGCCCCCGCGTACACGATGATTTGCACGGCGGCTAAAAACTCGGCGTGCAGCGTCACGTAGAGTCCGGCCACGTGAAAAAACATGATCAGCAAGGACAGGGCACTATAGATGGGGTTGCGCAGCAGCACCACGCACGCGGCGGTCAGAAGAATGATCCCGGCAAAATACACAAAAACAAGCGTGGCCACGGTTACACGTCTCCGTTGCGACCGGCGCGTGGGTTGGACGGGAAGACGACCATCGGCAGGCCCATCGATTGCCGCTACCACTCCTTTTCAGGAACATCCTTGAAGGAGACGTTGAAATAGGCAACGTTGGGATGTTGAAATTCCAAACGTTTTTCCCGTTCAGGAAATGCTCGATCTCCGATGGCCAGGAGTTGTTGTTTGTTCAACTGTAAATGGCGTTTATCGTAGACGGCCCACTCAAATTCCTGCGACATCCCCAAGGCGTCCACCGGACACGCCTGGACGCACAGCCCGCAGAACAGGCAGCGCGTCATGTCCATGTCGTATTCTTTGGCGTACCGCTTCGTGGGTTCCCCCGGCACCTCGGCACTCACGACGCGAATCACGCGAGAGGGACAGGCCGCTTCACACAAATCACAGCCCACGCATTTCTCCGTGCCGTCGTCATACTTGAGCAAGCCCAACATCCCGCGATAATTATCGGGCAGAGGTTTTTTGACGTGAGGATACTCCAACGTGACGGGACGATAGTGCAGGAAATGCTTCATCGTCTCCTTCATCCCCATGAGGATTTCAAAAAAGATCAGAGACTTGATCCACTTCTTGAGGGTCATCGCGTTCCCCTGCCCCGCCGTTACGAATTCGGGAAGATATAGGCCAGAATCGACGTGACCACCACGTTCCCCAAGGCAATGGGCAACAGCACCTTCCACCCGAACCGCATCAACTGGTCATAGCGCAATCGCGGCAACGTGGCACGCAACCAGAAGAATAAAAACAGGAAACCGTAGACTTTCACGGTAAACCAGAAAATTCCCGTGATCCAGGCAAAATCTCCAGGGGCCTGCAAAAACGGAACCGGAGCGTGCCATCCACCGAAAAACAACACGGTTGACATGCATGACACCAGGATCATGTTCGCGTATTCCGCCAGAAAGAAGAAGGCGAACCTCATGCCGCTGTATTCCGTAAAGAACCCCGCCACCAATTCGCTTTCTGCTTCGGGAAGGTCGAAGGGCACGCGATTGGTTTCGGCGACCGACGCAATCAAAAACACGACAAAGGCAACGAATTGTGGAAACGGCAAGGGATCGAACGCGTACCAATGCCAAAACCCGCCCGCTTGCGCCTCGCTGATGGCAACCAGACTCAGACTGCCCGACAACAACAGGACGCCGACAATGGCAAGCCCCACGTTCAATTCATAGCTGATCAACTGAGCGGCGGACCGCAACCCGCCCAACAATGAATATTTGCTGTTGGACGACCATCCGCCGAGGATGATGCCGTATGCCCCGATGGAGGCAAACGCCAGCACGTACAAGACGCCGACGTTGATATCGCTGATGACGAAGGGCTTGAATTCCACCCCCAGGACTTCGACCGTCCAATCCGGGCCGAACGGAATGACGGCAAACCCGATCAACGCCGGCACCAACACGAGAATCGGGGCCAGACTGAACATGATTCTGTTGGCGCCGGCCGGAATGATGTCTTCCTTGAAAAACAATTTCAGCCCGTCCGCCACCGGCTGCAAGATACCGTATGGCCCAACTTCCATGGGGCCCATCCGGTCCTGCATCCAACTCAGCACTTTGCGTTCTAATAAGGTCAGCGCGGCCACGGTCAGCAGGACTACGCCCATCACCACCCCGATTTGCGATAAAGTCAAAGCCAATTTAATGCCGGCGTCAAACACGGGGAATCTCCTTGATGTGACTCGTCATAACCAGCCTTCCTGTGGTTTATCGTTGGGTTTGTAAGTTTGTGACCGTGACGTAAGTTGTCTTCCAAACGGGCACGTGCGTCTGCGGGTCAACCGTCAATGAGAACAACGGCCGCACGGGTTCGTCGAAGTGTTCGGGAAACCACGCCACGGCGTCGGGTACGCGATCATTCAGCGTCACGGAAACCGTGGCTCGTCCGTGCTCGTTGGAGAGACGCACCGCGTCGCCTTCCTCAACGCCCAATCTAGCCGCCTCGGACGCATTGACGTGCAGCAGCCCTTCCCCCTGCAATTCCATCAGCCCCTTTGCCCGCGTGCTGTATTTTCCTGAATGATAGACGGATTGGACCAACTTCAACGTCATGCCCCCTTGTGATTCGGCAGTCGGCCGATCCAGCGTATACCGCCGGTCGACATCTTCTTTGAACCCGGCGTTCACGTAGCTGGCCACCACGTCGGCGTTGACGGGCTGCGGCGCGGAAGCCGGACCCAGCAGCCCATACCCGGGGATGATGCCACGTATTTCCTTGAAGACGTCTTTCACGTCCCCGTACTCAATCGGATGCTCCATCAACACGGACAGGGCCGAAAACATTTCCCAATCCGGCCGACTTTCACCCACGGGATCAACGGCTTGACGCACGGGCTGGACGTGCCCTTCGGTGTTCGTAAACGTGCCGTCTTTTTCCATGGCCGAACATGCCGGCAGCACCACGTGCGCCCGCTTCGCGGTTTCCGTGACAAACAGTTCCTGACAGACCAGAAAGTCCACGGCGTCCAGGGCTTCCGTCACCGCAGCGTCGGGAGGCAGCGACGCCACGGGATTCTCCCCAACGATGAACAACGCTTTGACGTCACCGGCTTTTGCTCGACGCAACACGTGCAGGAGGGTAGCCGAGGCTCCCGTCGGCAAGGCTTGACCCCAGGCTTGCGCGAACGCCGTGCTCCCCGTCTCACCAAGAGGCAGCGGACCCGGCAGATATTCAGCCGTGACCCCCATCTCTATGGCCCCCTGCTCATTATTTTCTTCAGCCAGACACCCCAACCCCGAGCCTTCGCGTTGAAGATGGCCAGTGAGGATCTGCAAGTCCAGAAGATTGGTCACCATGGCTTCTCCGCCGACGGCACGAAGGACGTCCTGCCCAACCAACGTGACGGCCCGACTGGCCTGACTATACGCGCGCGCCGCGGCCTCAACGTCCCGTTGCAAGAGACCGGATTGCTCGTGAATGGTCTGCCACGACACCCCGGCGACTTTGGCTTGAATCGTCCGCACGAACTCCGGCGCCCGTTCGGCAATCTCCGCGTCGACCAGTTGCCCTTCGCACACGGCCTTGAGAAGCCCCACGACGGCGGCATCAAATCGGCCGTCCCGTACCGTCAGATGATGCCGTGCCAGCGTCGCGATATTACTCACGGTCGAGCGAACCGGCAGCAGGGATTCCAAGGTCATCAGCGCGGCACCGTGGCACTTCACGGCTTGCTTCACCTGCAACGCCGTAATGGGATTGGCCGCGTGAACGTTCGTGCCGATCAGCATGATCCCATCCGCTTGCAGGACGTCCTCATAGCGCACCGTCCATCGATGGGTGCCCTGGACGCGCCGGAGTGCCCGCACCCCGTTGACGTAGCCGTACCGCGCGCTGCTGTCGATCTGATTCGTCCCGACCACGAGTCGCATGAATTTTTGAAACACGTACATGTCTTCATTCGTACACCGGGCCGTCATCAGCCCGGCAATCGCATCGGCCCCGTAGGCCGATTTCAGCGTCAGCAACTTCCGGGCAACGTGACCCAAGGCGTCCTCCCACGTGACCGCGGCAAAAGAGCCGTCGGGTTGACGAATGAGCGGGGATAGCACGCGATCAGGATGCGCACCGGCGTGATAGCCGAAATATCCGCGCGCGCAGAGATCGCCGTTGTTCCGCCCGGCGCCGAGCGCGGAATTCACTTCGATCACGTGATCGTCCTTTCGCTGGACCGTGATCTGGCACCCATCGCCGCAATAGGAACAGACGGTCTCCGTTCGTTTCAGCATCCACGGACGATAGTCGTACATCGACAACCGGCTGGTGATGGCGCCGACCGGACAAATCTGAATGCAGCCGCCGCACGCGTCACACTCAAGTTCGTTGCCGCTCCAGTGCGTGATCTGGGTCAACGTGCCCCGTCCGACGGCGGCCAAGGCGCGCGCGTCCATCACTTCGTCGCAATACCGCACGCAGCGCATACACGACACGCATCGATTCATTTGCGTCTCAATGACGGGACCAAGGTATTGTTTCGGAAATACGCGCTTCAGTTCCTTAAACCGGCTGACGGTGGGCGTGTATTCGTGCGAAAAATCTTGCAGGTCACAGCGGCCGCCTTGATCGCACACCGGGCAATCCAGCGGATGATTGCCCAACAACAATTCCAGCACGGATTTACGCGCCGCTTCGACGTGCGGCGCCGAGGACCGCACGACCATGCCGTCGGCCACCCGAGTGCTGCACGAGGTCTGGAGTTTGGGAATCTTTTCAATCTCCACCAAGCACATCCGGCAATTCGCGTCGGGTTTCAACTTCGGGTGGTAACAGAAATGCGGCACCATCACGCCCACGCGGCGGGCCGCCTCGATCACGAGCGTGCCGTCCGGCACCTGCGTCCTGATTCCGTCAATCGTCACCGTCAACGTTGTTTGCGTCTGCGGCATGGCCATAACCCGTTCTTACGAAAGGCTGAGCACCGGGATGTCTTTCCTTTTCCCGTCGGCGTTGCGGGCCTCCGCCTCGTCGATCAACGCCTCATATTCGTGACGCCAATATTTCAACGTACTCAGCACCGGGGCAATCTCCGCGTCACCGAACGCGCACACGGTCCGTCCGCCGATGTTTTCGCAAACGTCCGTGAGCGTCCGTAAATCCTCCGGTCGGCCTTGCTTATTCTGAATCCGTTGCAGAATCTGCACGATCCAGGAACTCCCTTCACGACACGGCGTACACTTTCCACACGATTCATGATAGAAAAATTCCATCAGCCGAAGGGCCGCCCACACCATGCTTGTGCCTTCTTCCATCACGGTCACCCCGCCGGACCCCGACATGGACCCGGCCAACGCCACCGATTCAAAATCCATGTGTACGTCCACGTGGTCCGGAGTCAAAAACGGCGCGGAGGCCCCGCCCGGAATAAAGGCTTTGAGCGGTTTGTCGGACCGCATGCCTCCGCCACGTTCATAAATGAGATCCCTGAACGTCGCGTTCACGGGCAGCTCATAATTGCCGGGACGGCGAACGTGGCCGCTCAAACAAAAGATCCGGGCGCCCGTGCTCTTCGGCGGGGCACCGATTGCGGCAAACCAGTCACTCCCTCGCGTCACGATGTGCGGAACGTTGGCCAGCGTCTCGACGTTATTGACGACCGTAGGTTTCTGGTAGAGTCCGTGCGTGGCGGGGAAGGGCGGTTTCGTCCGCGGTTTGCCTCGCTTGCCTTCCAAGGATTCCAACAGCGCCGTTTCCTCACCGCAGATGTACGCTCCGGCCCCGGCGTGGACGTAAATCTGAATGGTCACGCCGCTGCCGTACACGTCGGAACCCAGGTGTCCGGCTTCTCGTGCTTCAGCAATGGCACGCTCCAGGATTTTCGCCCCAAGCCGGAATTCACCCCTGATGTAGATGTAGGCCGTCTGCGCACCAATCGCGTAACAGGCAATGGCCATGCCTTCAAGCACTTGGTGGGGATCACGTTCCATCAACTGACGGTCTTTGAACGTCCCGGGCTCGCTTTCATCGGCGTTACAACAGAGATATTTCGGCCCGGGATGATCCTTTGGGATGAAGCCCCACTTCACTCCGGTTGGAAAGCCCGCGCCGCCCCGACCGCGCAGGCCGGATTTTTTCACCAGGTCAATCACCTCATCCGGCGGGACGCCCGCCAGAACTTTTTTCAACGCCTGATATCCGCCGGCCCGCTCATACTCCGCAAGAGACCCCGAGTAGCCGGGTTGTTGCATGTTTTTCAAAAGAATGGGCTCAAACGTCTTCATCGTGAGGAACCCCTCTCAAGTCTGTCTTGGCCGCATAAGATGCGGCCCTACACCTTCAGGAGGCACGACCGTCACCGGATCCGGAGGCCCTTCGGGAGGCGTCATGAACGGCCCGCTTTTCATGGCACAGTCGCCGGTCTGTCTCAAGTCTTCGAGAATTCGCCCCACTTTTTCTTCCGTCAGCCGCTCATAATAGTCGTCGTTGATCTGACACATCGGCCCGGTGCCGCAGGACCCCAGACATTCCACGGCACTGAGGGTGAACAGCTTATCCTGAGTGGTTTGCCCGACTCCAATTCCCAGATGTTTCTGCAACCATCCGAGCAGGCCGTCGGCTCCTACCAACGCGCACATCAACGACCGGCACACCTGAATATGGAATTTCCCAATGGGTTTGAGATTGAGCATCGTATAAAACGTGACCGTCTCAAACACTTGAGGAGGGGTGAGATCCAGCACGCCGGCAATTTCCTTCATCGCGGCCTGACTCACGTACCCTTCCTCCTTTTGCGCCAGATTCAACAAGGGCAGCAACGCCGATTGTTTCACCGGATAACGTCGTAACAGATCGTCAATGACGTGTTGATATTTTTCCCGCAGCATCGCGTCCGGCCTATCGGTCACACTCCCCCATCACGATGTCATACGTGCCGAAGATTGTAATAATATCAGAAATCAGATATCCACGGGCCATAAAATCAAAGGCCCCCATGTGGACGAACGAGGGGGAGCGGATTTTCATCCGATAGGGCCGGGGGCTGCCGTCGCTGATTAAGAAAAACCCCAATTCCCCCTTGGGCACCTCGGTGCCGCAATAGGTTTCTCCTTTCGGAGGCTTGAACCCCTGGGTAAAGATAATGAAGTGATGAATCAGGCTTTCCATGTCCCGCATCACTACGGGTTTAGGCGGAGGAATCACCTGGGGCAGATCCGCCATAATGGGGCCCGCGGGCAACTGGTCCAGACACTGTTCAATGATCCGGGCACTCTGCTTCATCTCTTCCACCCGAATCCAATACCGATCGTAGGTATCGCCGTCTTTCCCGAGCGGCACCTCCCACTCCACCCGGTCATAGACCCCGTAGGGTTCGAGTTTGCGCACGTCATATGCCACGCCCGACCCTCGAAGCGTCGGCCCGGTGAGACCGAAGTTCACGGCGTCTTCCCCGGAGATGATCGCCACGCCCTTGGTTCTGGCCACCCAGATCCGATTGTTTTGCAGCAACGTCTCATATTCACGCAAATGCTGAGGAAACGTTTTCAAAAACGCACGGAGGCTTTCAATCAACGCCGGCGTCAGGTCGCCGTCCACTCCGCCGATTCGATAATAATTCAGCGTCAACCGGGCCCCGCAGAGTTTTTCAAAAAAATCCAGCAGCACCTCCCGCTCGCGGAACGTCCAGAAGAAGACCGTCATCGCCCCGATATCCAGGGCTTGCGTGCCCAACCAGAAAAGATGGCCGACGATGCGCTGCACCTCGGCCACAATCGTCCGCACGTACTCCGCGCGCTCCGGCACGGTCACGCCAACCAGTTTTTCAACGGCGCGAACGTAGGCGTAGTTGTTCGTCATGGCGCACACGTAATCCAGGCGGTCCGTGTGGGGAATGACCTGCGTGTAATGCAGGCCTTCGGCAAGTTTTTCTACCCCGCGGTGGAGATAACCCAGGTCGGGGACGGCCTTGGAAATACGTTCGCCGTCCAGTTCCAACACGACGCGCAAAACCCCGTGAGTGCTGGGATGCTGCGGCCCCATGTTGAGCAGCAATTCGGTCGTGCGCTTGGAGGAATCGGATTTCTCTCCCGACATGAAGACGTGCCGTTGGTCCGCGGGCACTTCCCGTTCGGTCCACTCGCTCTCCGGTTCATCCAACCGAGGGAGAAAATCAAACGTACTCCGCCAGCCCTTGCCTTCAGTTGGAAAATCCTTTCGCAGGGGATGGCCTTCCTCATAATCTTCCGGCAAGAGGATTCGTCGTAAATCGGGATGCCCGTCAAAGGTAATGCCCATCAGATCGAACACCTCGCGTTCGAGAAAATTCGCGCCTTTCCAGATGGGTGTAATGGTGCCAATGGCGGGGTTTTCTTCGGACACGCGGGCTTTCAGGCGAATCCGGGTGTGATGCGGCAGGGAGAGGAAATGATAAATGACTTCAAACCGTTCACGATCATCAGGATAATCAGCCGAACAGATGTCGGTCAGATGGTCAAACGCCATCCCGGAATCATCATGAAGAAACCGCGCCACCTCCACGATATCCCGCGCCCGCACCTGGGCCGAGAGATCCCCCCGTTGCGGGTCCTCCCGAACGGCCAACACAGCCGACGGGAACCGTGCTTGCAGGGTGTCAAGGACGTGATTCATAAAAGAGAGTGTTCCGCTTCCAGAATTGCCTTTCGCCCCAACCCATCCTCCGTCATTCCGAGGCCCCACCCGCTGTCATTCTGAGGAGCGTAGCGACGAAGAATCTCAGATTGTGCCCTAGATTCTTCGCCTACGGCTCAGACTGGCACCATGTGCAGTTCAGACTGACACCACATGTAGTTCAGAATGGCATCAACGCATGATTTCAAGGATTCGATGCATACGACGGTGAACAATGAGTGGTTAAGCTGGTGTCGGCACTTCTACGTAATCTGAATACGTATGCGACCGTGGAATTTCCTGATGCTCCAACCGCAACCCTTCCAAGTGAAATTCCATCGCTTCCTGCATGTTTTTTTCTACCTCTTGCTTGGTTTGTCCAGTTGCAATGCAACCATCGACATCAGGAGAGTAAGCCGAAAATCCCGTTTCCGTTTCCTCAATAACGATTAGATATCTCATTTTTTAACCCCGACCGTTCAGCCCGCCCCCACTGTCATTCCCGCGAACGCGGGAATCCAGAAAATCTTTCCCCAGAGCAAGAAAACTGGATTCCCGCTAAACCCTGCGGGAATGACCAATTACGTCCGTTCTCACTTCACAAACACCTTTTCCTTCTGAATCTTCTCTTGCAGTTTAATCAAGGCGTCCAGCAGGGCTTCAGGGCGCGGGGGGCAGCCGGCTACGTAGACGTCCACCGGGACGATTTGATCTACGCCTTGGACCACGCTGTAGCTGTTGTAATGATTGCCCGACGTGGCGCATGAACCCATGGAGATGACGTAGCGCGGTTCCGCCATTTGATCGTAGATACGCCGAATCACAGGCGCCATTTTTCGACACACGGTGCCGGCCACAATCATGACGTCGGACTGCCTTGGAGAGGCGCGAAAGACGCCTGCGCCGAATCGGTCAATGTCATAGCGTGAGGAGACCGACGCAATCATTTCAATCGCACAACAGGCCAAGCCGAAGGTCATCGGCCACAAGGCCGACTTCCGGCACCAGCTCACCAGATAATCGAGATTGGTGGTAATGATATTCGGTTCAAACTGCCGTTCGAGCATACTCATGGTTGTCACTGAATGGATATCGTGGCAGATGGGAAAAGACACTGGATTCCCGCTTTCGCGGGAATGACAATTTTTGCAAAGGTCTCTACAAATGGCAGAAACCTTTTCCCTCCCTCACTCCCATTCCAACGCTCCTTTTTTCCAGACGTACCAGAACCCCACCACCAGGATGGCGATGAAGACCACCATTTCGATGAGGCCCAGGAGTCCCAACCGGTGAAACACCACGGCCCACGGGAACATGAACACAATTTCAATGTCAAAAACCACGAACAGCATCGCGATGACGTAGTAGCGCATCGGGAACTGAACGCGAGCGTCCATGAAGAGCGGGCTGCCGCTCTCATACGGCAGGAGTTTGGCCCGATAGGGACGGCTGGGACGCACCAACCAGCCCGCCAGCAGCGACACCAGCCCGAACCCCAGGCCAATGACGCCAAACACGGCAATCGGAATATAATTTAACGGAACAGCCTCGCCACCCATGGTTTTTATTTATTGCCGATTTTGGGTTGCGGATTACAGGGAATTCAGAAATCAAAACTCAGCAATCCACAATCAAAAATTCTCTCCGGTCAGCACCGAATCAAAAAACGGCCGCCGTTGTAAGCCGCGAAGCGTTGAAATATCCAGCCCCTTGTGTTGGATCAGAATCTTAAAGGTGGTTCCCATGCCGTGCGGCCGCAACAGTTGCGCCGCAGCCTTGACCTCCGCTGATTCCTGGTCGCACCCATTGACCAATTCATCAATCCCCACGCTCATCAGAAAATGGAGCAGATTGGTAAACCCCGTGACGGTGAATCCTGCCCGTTCCCCGGCACGCGCAAGGCTTGAAAAATTCACGTGGGCAGTCAAATCCTGCTCTCCGACTCGTGTAAACGGATTCGTCGAAACGGCGTGTCGATAGTAGCCCAACAACGTCCCACCTTTTCGCTCGGACGCAAAATAATCCTGAGCCGCGTGACCATAATCAATCGTAAGCACCACTCCCCGACCAAGGACCCTTGCAACCTCTGCGATCCACTTCACGGCTTCCAAGCCAATTTCCGTGGTAAATCCGACGGGTAACGCGACGTCAAGGTCATTCAGAAACGAAGACAATTCAGGGGTAGAAGGGTCGCTCGGCACTTCCGTCAAGTCATCATCACCGGTGACGTACAGTTCTCGAAGGCCGTCCTCTTCCATCCGGACGCGATGCACCGGCAACGCATCAACGAACTCATTGGAAAACACCACGCCGGTCAAGGTGCCGTCTGAAAACGTCTCAAGATCATCCACCCAACGGACCTTGCCGTGTTCAACGTCCCAGGCACGTAAGGTTTCCCGCTGCACTTCGCGTAACGCCGGACTGCGTTCGACCAGAATGCACGCCACGCGATCGACAAGGGCGGGATGCCGGTTTTCACACTCCTGTAACACGTCCCGGCACAACGCACCTTCGCCTGGTCCCATTTCAACAAAGTGGAACACCGGGGGAGAGCCAAGCCGTTCATCAACTTCAACAAGCTGGCGCACCAGACACGTGGCCAGCAGCGGAGAGAGACTGGGAGCCGTGAAGAAATCTCCGCCGTCCATGCCAATCGGAGAAGACGCGGAGCGAGACCGACCGCCTCCCGTCATGTAATAGCCGTCCCGCTCATCATAGAGGGCAAGTTCCATAAAACGCGCAAACGTCATGGGACCGGACTCTCGTATCAGCGTGGTAATCTTTTCTCTTAACGAGGCACTCGGTGCGTCCATGACGTCGGATTGACCCGTATGGCCCAAGGATAGAAACGCCCATGGGCCAAAGGAAGGATACCCTAGCGTTCAATCCGGCAATTAGTCAAGGGAAGGATGACGGGCGAAGGCCATGATTCCAATCCGCCGCGGGGTGGATTGCCATGACGGGTTGAAACACGGAACGGGAGGCGTGGCAGCAGGATGCCGTCAATCCAGCCGTCTTTGGGGCAGCGGTGGGGTGGGATACCGGCCAAGCATGACGTTCCAATACGCCCAGGACCGTTCATCAAAAATTCCCGGATGGGCTCGGTCCAACGCTTCTCGCAATTCCTCATCGGAGACATACGTCCGCACCGCTTTCATATCCTCATGGGTGCCATAGGTCATGGCATACGTCAAAAATCGAATCGGATCGGATAAGGTTTTTTCCGGTGGATCAAACCACACGACCCGGCCCGCAACCGTTGTAAGTTCGTCCGTCAGCGGCAACTTTTTCATACAAGGCCCTCGGGGTCACTCTTATGTTCTCTGACTTCAAGATCAGGCACACGATCGACATCGACCGCGCGCACGGCCTCTACCAGCCCTGACCGGACCGACTCGGGCAGAGTGGACAAATCACCGTCGCCAAAATACGTCAACGCTTTTAAGGTCAGTTGAGGATTAAAGGAATCCGGGTAGATTCGACCCGCCGCTGCCAATGCTGTGGGCAGGTCTACCACTTTCTGATTCATGAAGGCGTAGAGGTCCAGGTAATCTTTGGCCTCAGCCCGCTGTTGTACCACTGCGGCTTTCATTCCCGCCAAGTCGATGAGTGACGCAATCCAAACTCCATTGTCCGGAAATTGTAATGGTTTTTGAATCACGTTAATCCCGGGTACGCCAAAAAACGAGACCTGGACCGTCCCCTCCCGATCAACCAAACAGGTGAGGGTATTGGGCGCCTGCTGAATGATTCTGGCCTCTTTCAGAAACGGGACGGTTGTCGCCAGGTCCTGGGGGTTGAACGGCGCGGAGCCAAAGAAATCAAAATCCAGTGATTCTCGGTGCCCAAGATACAAAGCAACGGCCGTTCCACCATACAACGTAAACTGTGGCGGGACGTCACCGAGTTCATCCCACAACCGGCGTTGCGGCGGGGACAGAATATCCACGTGCAGAGCGGCCATTGGCGGTGAACCGGGGAATTGCTGATTGCGGATTGCTGATTTTCGATTTTTCAATCCACACGTCTCGGCATCTACGCCCCGTGGCATTTTTTGTATTTTTTCCCGCTGCCGCAGGGGCAGGGATCGTTCCGGCCGACTTTGGCTTGAGTCCGGTGGACCGTTCGCGGCGACGATTGACCCTCTCCCCGATTGAAGGTCATGGGAGGGGGAGGAACATCGGCTTCCTCTTCAAGGGGAAGCCGTTCACCCTTGACCACTTGGACTTTCGCCAATCGTTCCAGCGAGTCCGACTTGATGCGATCCATCATGGCGGCAAACGCGTGAAAGCCTTCCCGTTTATACTCCGCCAGCGGATCTTTCTGCCCGTACCCTCGGAGCCCGATGCCGTCACGCAACTGGTCCATTCCCAACAAGTGGTCCTTCCAATGATGATCAATCACTTGCAGGATCACGGTCCGCTCCAACTGTTGACGAAGTTCGTGGCCGACGTGCTCGTCCCATTCCTCGCGTTTACGCCGAAAAAACGTTTGCACGCGTTCCAGCAATTCCTCCCGAAGTCCGTCCCGGCCCATCTCCGACACATCCGCGACCGTGATGAGTTCCGTACCGAATTGTCCGATGACCGCTTCACGCAACCCTTCCAGGTCCCAGGCTTCGGCGTAGGCTTCTTCGGGACACGAGCCGTTGAGCAAGGAGTCCGTGACTTCAACGAGCCAATCCTCCACGTCTTCTTGAATCGTGTCCCCGGTCAGGACGTCCTTTCGATGGGCATACACCACTTCCCGCTGCTTGTTCATCACGTCGTCATATTCAAGAATCTGTTTGCGGATATCGAAATTATGGGCCTCAACCTTCTTCTGTGCGTTTTCAATGGACTTGGTGACCATCCCATGTTCAATCGGGACCCCTTCTTCCATGCCAAGCTTCAACATCAGGTTGGACACGCGTTCCGACGCAAAAATGCGCATCAGATCGTCTTCAAGGGACAAGAAAAATCGGGACGATCCAGGATCGCCTTGACGGCCTGACCGGCCTCGAAGCTGATTGTCGATCCGACGACTTTCATGACGCTCGGTGCCGACGATGTGCAAACCGCCCAACGCGAGGACTTCCTGTTTTTCAGCCTCGCATTGCTCCTGAATCCGTTCAAACGCCGCGTGTTTCCGTTCATCCGTGAGATGCTCGCCCCGATACACCACCTCCTGCTTATAGAGGGACTCAGGGTTGCCGCCCAACACGATATCCGTGCCGCGACCCGCCATGTTGGTAGCCAAGGTCACGGCTCCCTTTCGTCCGGCCTGCGCAATGATCTCCGCTTCTTTCTCATGAAATTTCGCGTTCAGGACGTGATGCTTCACCCCGTTCCGTTTGAGGGTTGAGGACAGACGCTCGGATTTCTCGATGGAAATCGTCCCCACCAGCACGGGTTGACCCCGTTCATGGTACTCCGTCACTTCCGCGGCAATCGCCTCAAATTTTTCTTTTTCCGTCCGATACACCACGTCCGCGTAATCCCGTCGAATCATCGGCTGATTGGTCGGAACGACGTTGACGTCCAGATTGTAGATTTTGGCAAACTCCGCGGCTTCGGTGTCCGCGGTGCCGGTCATCCCCGCCAGCTTGTCGTACATCCGAAAATAATTCTGAAACGTAATGGACGCCAAGGTCTGATTTTCATTGGCGATGGTCACGCCTTCCTTCGCTTCCACCGCCTGATGCAAGCCGTCACCCCACCGCCGGCCCGGCATCAACCGCCCCGTAAACTCGTCAACGATCTGAACTTCTCCGTCTTTGACGACGTAATCAACGTCGCGTTTATAAATGGCATGAGCCTGCAAGCCTTTAATGACGTGGTGGACGACGTTCAGATTCTGGGGGTCATACAGATTATCGCCGGCTAACAAGCCGTCCCCGGCCAGCAATGTCTCGACGCGGGGGTTGCCTTCTTCGGTCAACGCCACGGTCTTGGTCTTCTCTTCCACGGTATAGTCCCGTTCGGCCTTGAGCCTCGGAATGAGACGATTGATCCGATTGTACAACGCCGTACTCTGCTCGGCCGGACCCGAGATAATCAGGGGCGTTCGCGCCTCGTCAATCAGGATGCTGTCCACTTCGTCCACAATGGCGTAAGCCAGATCCCGCTGGACTCGCTGGCGCAGTTCATTGACCACGAGATTATCCCGAAGGTAGTCGAACCCGAATTCATTGTTGGTGCCGTAGGTGATATCGGCTTGATAGGCTTCGGGCCTTGTACACGGCCGGAGCCGATCCAATCGTTTATCCTGCGCCTCATAGTCGGGGTCAAAGAGAAACGAGGATTCATGTTGAATCACGCCGACCGAGCAGCCCAAGGCGTGATACACGGATCCCATCCATTGCGCGTCGCGTTTCGCCAAGTAATCATTGACCGTCACCACGTGGACGCCTTTCCCCGTCAACGCGTTCACGTACACGGGAAGGGTGGCGACCAGCGTTTTCCCTTCACCCGTTTTCATTTCTGAAATTTTTCCGGCGTGCAGCACCATGCCCCCGACGAGTTGCACGTCGAAGTGACGCAGACCGATCCGCCGCCGCGAGGCCTCCCGGCAGACGGCAAACGCTTCGGGGAGCAGGTCATCCAGCCGTTCTCCCGCTTCAAGACGCTTCTTGAACGTCTGAGTTGTATCCGTCAGTGCCTCGTCGGAAAGAGACTGCACGGCGGGTTCCAGTTCGTTGATCGCGGACACGACCGGATGGAACGCCTTCAACTCACGCTCATTTTTGCTTCCAAAGAGAAGATTGAGAAATCTGACAAACATAAGCTAACGAAACCTCCAAAGGGACAATAAATTTTTCGGAGAGACCCCCGACCTCTGTAGAGTAATATACCTGAATGCTTTCATGAATCAACCAATCGACATAAGGAACGTCACTTTCAGAAGGTCCTGTTTCCAGCGTGGATCAGGTACCTCACCGAAGAGTATTTGAATTCAGACCAGCTATTTAATATAATTCATACACTTGTCATATACCAGCTTGGCATAAAGAAATGTCCACAACTGCGGAAACTCTCAATTTCTTTCGTGACCTTCTCAAAGGAGAAGAGCATTCACATCCCTATTGGTCAAGGCTTCTTGCCGCATCTTGGGGTTCCGGGGTACTCCATGGGGCATTGCTAGTGTACACTTTGAGCCACCAGAACTTTAAAGGTGCCAGTGACATTGCCGGTAGGTTAGATAACATAGATAACTACATTATCGCTCTTGGCTACTTTTTTGTGTTGGCGGCCATCATCATCTATTCACTAACATTTGGCTTGACTGTGGCTGCAAGCCTACCCAAAAGTTCACTCATTCGCCATTTCGTGTATGGCGTACTTCTTCCAGCATTCGCATATTCGATGGCACGTATAGCCCTCTGGAGAGAAATAGCGGGAGAAATAGCAAAATCAGGAAACTAGGACAGATGATACATCAGAAATTGCGATCTTCCGGCTTAAAGAAAAGTGGTTTCCTGACAGGTGCTTTGTGTCTCGTTGCGGTTTGCGCCTCAGCGCAAAACGACTCACCATTCACCGGGTTATCCCTTCCACTCACGTTCGGCCAAAAATTTATCCTCACCAACAAGTTGCTCTTTGCATCTTCTGAAAATCAACTTCAGAACGTGGAGATTGTTTTCGCATATAAGCCGAAGGATTTTTCAGATATCCTTAGCAAAAACAGTGAATTACACGTAGATTCGTCCTTCAAAATCATAAATCCCCATACTGATGCCTCGGAAGATTCGAAGAGAACGTGGGACGTATGGCAGGTTGGCGATAATAAAATAGATAATGCCCTCAAGGAGATTGAAAAGAAGAAAGGCTTCATCGCTATTTCTAAGGATGACCGGAAGAGATTCCTTGATACCATTACCGACAAAGAAGACATCAACTTCATTAACAACGCCAAACAATTCTTCATTTTCAAATCTGGTAGACAAGCACAAAATACACGTGGTTCCTAGTTCCAAGCTGCCTTCTACCCCACAAACCCCGATGACGGACCCTCCGTAGCGGCGCGTCTCACGCGCCGAAAAATTGCTTCAACAATACTTTCTTTCCCGAGTGCTCACCGCACCTCTCTTGTCAATGAAGGGTCATGTCTCAGTTTGAAACGACTTGAAAATTTCCCGTTCGCATGGTATAAGTTGCAAGTTTATCTGAGACATCAGACCCTCTCTGGTCCAGAGACACAAGATGGCCTCATCCATCATCGCGTCAACCCCGGGCAGATACCGAAGTACGACGTTGATGAGTTGCACCTCCCTCAAATGTAGAGGTCTTCTGATCGGATGTTTGGTGGGATGGTGTGGCGGAATTTCCTTCGCCACGGCACAAGATTCGTTGGACGACGTTGAGACGCTGACGGCGATTGAAATTGACGCCACGATCATTGAGGAGGAACGGGACATCAGGATGCCCGAACCGGAGACCATGACGGTGGTGCCGTCAACCGGCGTAATGACGGACGACGGGACCATGACCACCATGATTCCCAGAATCCCCCCCGCTCCGGCCACACGTGAAAGACTGCGGGATTCCACGGCAGACCGCAAAGGAGTACGAAAACCCGTCAGGCCGATCAGGACCGACCGGCCCCCGTACCCGCAAATCGCCCGCAAGCGCGGATGGGAAGGCACGGTGGTGTTACGACTCACCGTCAACAGAGAAGGAACCGTAGAACGGGTCAACACGCACAAAAGCTCGGGATTCCCCGACCTTGACGAGAGTGCCGCGCAGGCCGTCAAAACGTGGCGATTTTCTCCGGCAAAGGATGGGGAATTTCCAATTTCCGCCACGGTTGACCTGCCCGTCAGATTTGACCTTGACGAATATAACGATTAAAAAACCCGAAAACCCTTCATCGTCATCATAATCATAGGAGAGAGAGTCATGAACACACACCGGTTGTTGAAATATCTTCTGCTCGCCATGCTGATCCTGTCGGTCGCACCCGCCGGAGCACAGAAAGCCCAGACCCAGGATGAAGAAATCACGGTACTCGAGCCATTCGTCGTGCTGGGGTCCCGTGTCCCCGGACGGTCGGCCCAGGATTCTCCGGTGCCGGTAGACGTGATTGAGGGAACCACGTTCAGAAATTACGGCGTCAGGGACATGGACTCCCTTTTGTCCCAGACCGTGCCCTCCTACAACGTCAACCAGCAGCCCATCAGTGACGCCGCGACCCTGGTGCGTCCGGCGAACCTGCGCGGCCTGCCCCCGGACTCCACCTTGATTCTGGTCAATGGCAAACGGCGCCATCGGGCGTCCGTCATCACCTTCCTGGGCGGCGGCATTTCGGACGGTTCGCAGGCACCCGATCTGGCCCCAATCCCGGCCATTGCCCTTAAGCGCGTAGAAGTGCTACGCGACGGCGCCGCGGCACAGTACGGGTCCGATGCCGTGGCCGGCGTGATGAATTTCGTGTTGAAAGACGCCCCGGACAGCGGCACGGTGGAAACCCGCTGGGGCCAGTTCTACAAGGGAGACGGCGACACGTATAGTATTGCGGGCAATATCGGCCTGCCTATCCCGCTCCCTCCAACCCTCGCCGAATCAGGCTTTGCCAACTTCAGTTTCGAGTACGGACAGGCTGACCCGACCAGCCGCAGCGTCCAACGCAAAGACGCACAAGGTCTGATTAACGCGGGCAATAACGCCGTGCGGCAACCCGCGGCCCAGATCTGGGGCGCACCCGAGTTTCACTACGACTATAAACTCTTCGGCAACATGGGACTGGATCTTGGCAAGAGCGAAGTCTACGCCTTCGGGAACTATGCACAACGCAAAGTGGAAGGTGGGTTTTTCTTCAGGAATCCCCACACACGTGGAGGTGTCTTTGACGAGCCTGAACGCTGGAATAACGGATCCACATCGAAGGGGCCAGCATTGGACTTTGCAGAGCAGATATCGAATGATGCAACGCCAGAGGAAAAAGCCAGAATTAGACGTGAAAATATGATGCGCGCACAAACATTTAGGGAGCGTTCGCAAAACAACCCTAAGATCCAGATGGCATATGACAATCTCACGAGTGCATTTGATAAAACAGAAGATGAATATAAGAAGGCGAAAAAGGCTTTCATCAAAGCTGGCATTGAGGGTGGTTGGTTATACGATTCAATCAAAGTCGCTGACCTCACGGGGGGGGGCAACTGCCCGGAAGTCAGAATTGATAAAGACGATAAGCTTGACCAAGCTGCACTGGATGCGTTGGCGAATAACCCTGACTGCTTTGCGTTCAACCAGCGTTTCCCAGGCGGATTCACGCCGACTTTCGGGGGCGTTGTGAAAGATTGGAGCGGTGCCGTCGGTATCCGAGGGGACACGTCTCACAACAACGTGTGGCTCGATGACTGGCACTATGACCTCAGCGCCGTGTTCGGTCAACACAGCACGGACTTCTTCATGACGAACACCATCAATCCGCAGCTGGCCGGACTGAGAACGAATATTCCGACGAACTACAACCCCGGCGGCTACGTGGAGAGGGATCGCGTGGTCAACCTTGACCTCTCCAGGCCGCTGGACAACACCGTGTTCTATTCCCCGTTGAACATCGCTCTCGGTCTGGAGTATCGACAGGAAGAATTCGAAGTCGAAGCCGGAGAGAGGAATTCCTGGGTTATTAACGACAACTTGGCCGCGCAGGGTTTCGGCATCGGGTCCAACGGGTTTCCCGGCTTCAGTCCCAAAACCGCGAGTAAAAACAACCGGGGCAGCTACGCCGCGTACCTTGACATGGAAACCGACGTGGTCAAGGACGTGCTGGTCGGGGTGGCGGCACGATTTGAGGAGTATGAAACCTTCGGAGACACCCTGAACGGGAAAGTGAACGCCCGATGGCAAGCCACCTCTAACGTGGCACTCCGCGGTTCGCTCAGTACGGGCTTCCGGGCACCGACCGTGGGACAGGCAAACGTTCGCAACGTGACCACGGAATTCATCGGTAATCAACTCGCCGACCGAGCCACCCTGCCGCCGAGCCACCCTGCCGCAGTGGAAAATGGCGCCAAGCCGCTGAAGCCGGAAAAATCCTTCAACATTACTGTGGGTACGGTGCTCAACGTCAACAAACTTGCCGTGACCATCGACTACTACCGCGTCAAGGTACAGGACCGTATCGGACAGACCGATAACTTGGATTTATGTACGGTTGCGGGTGAAGCACTTCCGCTATCGGATGGGCGTTGTATGGATACTCGTCAGAGATTGGAGGCACTGGGCGTCAGCGACGCCAGCAGTTTCACAAGCGTGCGGTATTTTACCAACGATTTCGACACCACCACGCAAGGGATCGACGTCGTGGCCACGTACCCCATGAACATATCCGGCTGGGACACGCTCTATACGTTCGCGGGCAACTGGAATCAAACCGAGGTGACCGAGTTCAATCCGGACATTATCTCATACAAGCGGAGGATCCTGTTGGAAGAGAATCTGCCCAATTTCCGGTTCACGCTGACGGCCGACCACCAGCGGGGTCCTTGGCGGTTATTAACCCGGTTTTACTACTACGACGATTTCGTGGAGTTCCACGTGAATAGCGATGATTACCGCATAGAGCCCTCTGAACGGTTGTTCGTGGACCTGGAAGGCTCATACACCTTCAAACTCGGGATAACGGTCGCGGCAGGAGCGCAAAACCTGTTCGACACGTATCCGAGCCAAAATCGATACGCGGGGGCAACCGGATCGAGATACCCCGAATCGTCTCCCTATGGATTCAACGGCGGATTCTACTATTTCAGGGCCTTGTATGCGTTTTAGCGTGGTGTCATTCCCAGACTCCCCTCTTCTGTCCCCCTATTACGCCCCCCGATTACTACTGTCGGGGGCAGGCGTCGGGGATAGGCATTCCCACAGGTCTTTAGGGGAAAAATGTCATTCTGAGCGAAGCGAAGAATCTCCAGTACGGTTTCACGACGGAGCTTCAGATTCTTCGCTTCGCTCAGAATGACAATTTGGTATTTAGCATGACATTTTGGTTTTTTAGCATGACCATTTGGTTTATTTAGCATGACTCTTTGGTTTTTTAGCATGACCAATTTGGTTTAGCATGACTGCTTTGCAAAAGTCCCTCAGGGGAGAGGGAGAGAGACGTTATTTTAGCGGAAATCCTGAGGCTTTTATGATTGAAAAACCTGACAACGGCGGACCCCTCACCCCGACCCTCTCCCTCAAGGGGAGAGGGAGAGGCGGTTCGCGGAGCCCTCACCCCGCCCTCTTCCTCAAGAGAGAGGGAGTGCTTACTCACCCATTCAACGAGTAGAGGCGTTATGTGTAGACAACTGAGGCGACCCATTTCCATCGGCATCCTGGTGCTCACCCTGGCTCTCGGGCTTCCTCTCATGAGCAGGGCGGATGAAGCCCAGACCTTGTATAACCAGGGGGCAACCCTCTACAACCAGCAACAGTTCAAAGAAGCAGCCCAATCACTGGAAGAAGCCCTGAAGGTGTTTCCCAACTTTGCGGCTGCGCACCATCTGTTGGGCGTCGTCTCCTTTACGGGCTTGCAGCAACCCGAACGGGCCGTCACTCACCTGAAACAGGCCGTGGCCCTGCACCCGAATTTCGCTCGGGCGTACCTGGATCTGGGATTCGTGTATCAACGTCAGAAAGATCCGGACGCGGCCAAAGGCGCGTTCCGCAAAGCCTTGGACGTCTACCCCAACTTCGGCGAGGCCCAACTGAATCTGGCGCTGGTCTACGATCAACTGGGGAACCGAAAAGACGCGATCACCGCCTACGAGGCCACGCTCAAACTGAATCCCCGAAACACGACCGCCATGTATAATCTGGCGGCCCTCTACGATCTTGAGGGCAACGCGACGCAAGCGAGAAACCAGTTGCAGGCGTTGACGAACCTGAAACCGGATGACACCGGGGCGTGGCTGCTGGCGGCCCAGGTGGCCGAAAAAGATAATCAGCCCAAGGAAGCCGTTCAGGCGTACCGGACGGCCTTGCAATCAAACCCCGACTTGGTTGACGCGCATTACGCGTTGGGGTTTCTGCTGCAAGACGAGGGGCAGACGCAAGAGGCCGCGAACCACTTCCAGGAGGTGGTTCGCCTTAATCCGAAGCACGCCGAAGCTCACCTGAACCTGGGCGTGTTGTTTGCAAACCTTGAGAAACTCGACCAATCCGAGAAGGAATATCAGGAAGCCATCCGATTGAATCCGAATCTGGTGGAAGCGTATTACAACCTGGGGGTCTTTTATGAGTTTCACCTCAGAGACACGACCCGCGCCTTGGAGCAGTATCGGAAATACGTTGAGCGTGGCGGGAAAGACGAACGAATCCGAAACCTGCTGAAGAAAACCGGCTCATGACGACCACCGCCTTCCTCATGCCTCCGCCGACGCCGTCTTTTCTGCGATTCGTCACGCAGGCCGTGCTGGTCCACGTCGTGGGCATTGCGATTCTGAATATCCTCCACTTTTCTCATACCGTGGAAAAGCCCAAACCCGTGGTCAAGGTTTCCCTCGTGAAACCTCAGCCCCCGCCGAAGAAAGCGGAACCGGCGCCGCCGACGATGCTCCGAACCCAACGGCAACCGCGGGCCGTCGAACCGCAGCGGGTCACGCCGTCTCAGCAGCCGGTCCCGCTTCCCGAACGGGTCAAGGTCAACCAGGTCACCCCCGAACCGCGCACCCAATCCCCTCAGCCGTTGAAACGACGCCTCCTTCAGGATTCTCGGGCCAGCGACACGTTGAAACTGAAGGATCTCACGAAAATCGCCCGCGGCAACCGCCCCACGACGAGCACCAGAGCCAAGACGGACGATGCCCTGGCTATCCCGGCCTTTTCGACCATCGCGACCCTCCGGGGAATCTCGACCAAAGTCTCGACGGTGCCTTCCTCGTCACGCGCCGGCTCACCCGCCCGGCGGTCTCGTACCCTCCGGTCAGCTCCGACGGCCGAAGGGTCTCTGGAGAAGAGCGTCAGTTTGAGACGACGCACGCCTCTCGTCTACCCACGAATCGCCAGGACGGAGCGATGGGAAGGCACGGTGCTCCTTCTCGTCTCCGTGGCGCCGTCCGGCAGGCCGGATGAGATTACCATTGAACGGAGCAGCGGGCATACGGTGTTGGATAAAGCCGCGATTGACACGGTCACACGATGGACTTTTTACCCGGCAAAAGACGGCAACA
The DNA here is from genome assembly GCA_965212625.1 of Nitrospirales bacterium. Lineage (GTDB taxonomy): Bacteria > Nitrospirota > Nitrospiria > Nitrospirales > UBA8639 > Bin75. Next base: position 736,826 of record OZ243124.1, read on the forward strand.
TTCCGATTCACAGCATCGTCAAAATTCCCATCAAGTTTTCACTCAGCAAACAAAGCTAATCTTTCACCACAAGGACGCGCTTCCCATGATTGACGTACCACTGGCTTTTGTCGAAATTCTCATCGCCGGCGGATGGCTGATCGTTCCCATTCTCATCTGTTCCTTCGTGGCATTTGCCGTCATGCTGGAACGGATCTGGTATTTCCGCCGCATGTCCGGGATCAAAGACGCCGATCAGATGGTCACACTCGTCGCCCAAGGAAAATTCACCGAGGCCCTGTCACTGAACAACGGCCACTCGCATCCCGTTCTGCGCGTCCTGGCCGCGGGGATCCTCGCCCGCGATTTTATGCCGGACAAAGCCATGGAAGTCGCGGGCATCGTCGAAATCAGCCACATGAAACGAGGGCTGCCCGCGATGGACACCGTCATTACGCTGGCCCCCTTATTGGGACTGTTGGGCACGATCGTCGGCATGATCGATTCCTTCGGCATCATGGCCATTCAAGGCATCGGCCAACCCCACGCCGTCACGGGCGGCGTCGCCGAAGCGCTCATCTGCACGGCCGCCGGCATCTTCGTGGCCGTGATGACGCTCATCCCCTACAACTATTTCCTGACTCGCACGGAAATCGTGACCGAATACATTGAACGCTACGCCACGCAAACCGAACGTGCCTTACAGGAAGCGACGGCGGGATTGCCCTCATGAAACTTCCGGCCACAGTCAAGAAAAAAGCCCGTATTGAAATTATTCCCATGATCGACACCATGTTTTTCCTGTTGGTGTTTTTCATGATCGCCACCCTGTCCATGACCCTGCAGAAAGGCATGCCCGTCAACCTGCCGAAAGCGAGTTCGACCACGGACGACCTTCCTGAACAAGTCACCCTCTCCATCTCCAAGAATGGGGACGTGTTCTTTAATAAAGACCCCGTGACGCTTGAGGAGCTTGAATCGCGACTGGATGGTCTGTTGTACTATGGGGAAGAACCCGCCGTGGTGATCAACGCCGATAAGACGGCCTTCCATGGTCGCGTGGTCAAAGTCATGGATTCCGTCAGAAAAACCGGCATCCTCAACATGGCCATCGCCACTGAACCGGAAGCAGAATAGGGAACGGGCGATGAGCCCATACCCCGGTGCCAGACCGCATCCATAACCCCTCTGCTCGTGAATGAGTTGCTCTCCCCCTCTCCCCTTGAGGGACTTTTGCAACAGGTCATTCATACAGACGTTCACTCATTTTGTGACAGACACCCCCTCTGTCATTCCCGCAAGTGACACCCCCTCTGTCATTCCCGCAGGTTTAAGCGGGAATCCAGAGGAGTTTCTCAAAAACGGCCCGCAGGAGCGAACAGCACCCGAGCCTCCAGCGGGAATCCCCGCCCATTCCCCTGCCTTGGGATGTCCGGGGAGAGCCGGCCTCTTCTTCTGGATTCCCGCTCCCCGATCACCAATGGCGGGGCCAGGCTTCGCGGGAATAACAGAGAAAGGGAATTTTGCAAAGCCCCCTTGAGGGAGAGTGCCGGGGGGAGGGATTCATGGAACCGCCGTTGAGGTTTTCAAGCATAAAAGACTCTGGATTCCCGCTAAAACCTTGCGGGAATGACAGGTGGGAGGCGGGTATGACAGGTGGGGGGCAGGTATGACAGGTGGGAGGGCGGGTATGACCAAGTGGGAGGGCGGGCATGCTTGCCCCTGACGTTTGCCTCCGACAGGAGTAATCGGGGGACACAACTAGACCGCATCCATAACGCCTCTGCTCGTGAGTGGGTTGCTCACCCCTCTCCCTTTGAGGAGACTTTTGCAACAGGTCATTCATACAGACGTTCACTCATTTGGTGACAGACGCCCCCCTGTCATTCCCGCAGGTGACACCCCCTCTGTCATTCCCGCAGGTGACGCCCCCTCTGTCATTCCCGCAGGTGACGCCCCCTCTGTCATTCCCGCAAGTGACACCCCCTCTGTCATTCCCGCAGGTTTAAGCGGGAATCCAGAGGAGTTTCTCAAAGACGGCCCGCAGGAGCGAACAGCACCCGAGCCCCAGCGGGAATCCCCGCCCATTCCCCTGCCTTGAGATGTCCGGGGAGAGCCGGCCTCTTCTTCTGGATTCCCGCTCCCCGATCACCAATGGCGGGGCCAGGCTTCGCGGGAATAACAGAGAAAGGGAATTTTGCAAAGCCCCCTTGAGGGAGAGTGCCGGGGGGAGGGATTCATGGAACCGCCGCCGTTGAGGTTTTCAAGAATAAAAGACTCTGGATTCCCGCTAAAACCTTGCGGGAATGACAGATGGGGGGCGGGTATGACAGATGGGGGGCGGGTATGACAGATGGGGGGCGGGTATGACAGATGGGGGGCGGGTATGACAGATGGGGGGCAGGTATGACAGGTGGGGGGCAGGTATGACAGGTAGGGGGCGTGCATGACAAGTGGGAGGGCGGGCATGCTTGCCCCTGACGTTTGCCCCCGACAGGAGTAATCGGGGGACACAACTAGACCGCATCCATAACGCCTCTGCTCGTGAATGGGTTGCCCTCCCCCTCTCCCCTTGAGGAGACTTTTGCAACAGGTCATTCATACAGACGTTCACTCATTTGATGACAGACGCCCCCCTGTCATTCCCGCAGATGACCCCCTCTGTCATTCCCGCAAGTGACGCCCCCTCTGTCATTCCCGCAAGTGACACCCCCTCTGTCATTCCCGCAGGTGACACCCCCTCTGTCATTCCCGCAGGTGACACCCCCTCTGTCATTCCCGCAGGTTTAAGCGGGAATCCACAGAATTTTTCCAAAAACGGCCCGCAGGAGCGAACAGCACCCGAGCCTCCAGCGGGAATCCCCGCCCATTCCCCTGCCTTGGGATGGCCGGGGAGAGCCGGCCTCTTCTTCTGGATTCCCGCTCCCCGATCACCAATGGCGGGGCCAGGCTTCGCGGGAATGACAGAGAAAGGGAATTTTGCAAAGCCCCCCTTGAGGGAGAGTGCCGGGGGGAGGGATTCATGGAACCGCCGCCGTTGAGGTTTTCAAGCATAAAAGACTCTGGATTCCCGCTAAAACCTTGCGGGAATGACAGATGGGGGGCGGGAATGACAGATGGGGGGCGGGAATGACAGGTGGGGGGCAGGTATGACAGGTGGGAGGGCGGGTATGACCAAGTGGGAGGGCGGGCATGCTTGCCCCTGACGTTTGCCCCCGACAGGAGTAATCGGGGGACACAACTAGACCGCATCCATAACGCCTCTGCTCGTGAGTGGGTTGCTCACCCCTCTCCCTTTGAGGAGACTTTTGCAACAGGTCATTCATACAGACGTTCACTCATTTGGTGACAGACGCCCCCTCTGTCATTCCCGCAAGTGACACCCCCTCTGTCATTCCCGCAGGTTTAAGCGGGAATCCAGAGGAGTTTCTCAAAGACGGTCTGCAGGAGCGAACAGCACCCGAGCCCCAGCGGGAATCCCCACCCATTCCCCTGCCTTGGGATGTCCGGGGAGAGCCGGCCTCTTCTTCTGGATTCCCGCTCCCCGATCACCAATGGCGGGGCCAGGCTTCGCGGGAATGACAGAGAAAGGGAATTTTGCAAAGCCCCCCTTGAGGGAGAGTGCCGGGGGGAGGGATTCATGGAACCGCCGTTGAGGTTTTCAAGCATAAAAGACTCTGGATTCCCGCTTAAACCTTGCGGGAATGACAGATGGGGGGCGGGTATGACAGATGGGAGGCGGGTATGACAGGTGGGGGGCGGGTATGACAGGTGGGGGGCGGGTATGACAGGTGGGGGCGGGCATGACAGGTGGGGGGCGGGTATGACAGGTGGGGGCGGGTATGACAGGTGGGGGCGGGTATGACAGGTGGGGGGCGGGTATGACAGAGGTCTCCCTCTGCGCGAGACCGAATCATCCGACACAAGAGGCCGTGGCTGACGGAGTGACGCCTAGAATCTCATCGTGTACCCAAGCGAAAGTCTCCGTCCAGGCCCCTGCACGTTTGAGTATTGGGAGTCATACGCCTGATTGATCACGGGGAAATAGGCATTATTGAATACATTCGTGACGTTGACGTTCAATTCGCCCGGACCCACGGCAATGTTGCTGAACAGGTCAACGAGAAAATAGCTGTCAATGTCAAAGCAGTAGTCCTTCCACGAAGGGCAGCCGCCCCCGAATGCTCCTGAGTTGTTCGACTGTGTGCCGGAATAAAAGACCTGCGTCCCCGCACTCAACCAATCGAGAAACGCATAGCTGACGGAACCGGTCACCTTGAGAGGTGGAATACGCAACGTCGGCAGGTCTTCATCATACGTGCCGTCATTATTGGTGTCGATCTCGCCTTGCATCCAGGTTAACGTGCCGTTCATTTGCAGTTTATCGACAGGGCGAACGCCGACGGATGCTTCCAGTCCATAAATCCGTTCCGGTTGCGTCTTAATCCTTAGAGTTTCCGCGTCAAAAGTTGTGCCATTATCCGCGGTACTGTAAAAACCAACGATCGAGGCGTTCCAATTCCCGTACCCTGCACGGAGGCCTGCTTCGTAATTGTCCGTGTGGACAAATTCCAATTCGAGGTCTTTGATCGTCGCGAACGTATTATCTCGAATCTGCCGAAGTATGTCTCCTGGGGAGAACGCCTGGGAAAATCCGCCGAACAAGGTCAATTCTTTTGTCAGAAACACACTCGCGGACGCATTGAAGAGCGTTTCTGACCCGGAAATTTCACCGCTTGGAGTGGCACCGGTCACGTCAATGGAGACGTCTTCGTGTCGTATCCCGCCGGTGACGATTCCAAGATCGCCGACCGGAATTTCCACCTGTGCAAACCCGGCAATCGCATTCTGATTGCCCTTCGGATCTTCAGTCCTTGGGGAAAACCGAGAAGTATTTGTGATAAGACCGGCGACGTCAAACTGTTCTGTTTCATCTTTCAGGTAATCAAGACCCCAGGTTATCTCGAACGGGACATTGGGAAGTGGGACAGGGGTATTGACGGTTGTCCGCACCCCGAACTTCTCAGACAAGACCACGTAGTTAGGCCAACCCGGAAACTTCGTAAAGGTGGTGTCAATGTCCTGATAGTAGCCCTGGATTTTCAAGAAGCTACCGTAAACGTCTTCATTCGAATACACAAGGTTGAGATTTATGGTTTCGTTGCCGGGATCGACGTCCGAATCATCTCCCGGCACCGCAATCTCAGGCGTAAAAGGTCTCTCCGCAAACAGATTACCGGTCGCTGTAGACGACCGGGCGCCGTAATCCGCATCCTGCCGCAGGCTGAAGTAGTTGATTGACGCCTGTAACCGTTGGCTCTCGTTAATCTGGTACCCCAGCTTGGCGAGCACGTTATATTCCCTGGATTCATCCAATCCGCCCTGTCGTCCCGCAGGGTCAACCACCCGGCGATTGTTATCGGCATCGAACGTGTTGCCACGGTCGACGTACGTTCCATTAACCAGATAGTCGAATTTGTCGCGCCGACCGGATATCTGGAGTTGCGTGTCTCCGATCAGTGAGTCCTCGGGATGAACGGTTGAAAGACTCACCCCCCCCCCGACGAGCACGTTCACTTTGCCGTCTTCCGGCCTCTTGGTAATGTAGTTGATCAGACCGCCTTCGGCACCGAAACCATACACGGCCGTCCCCCCGCGGATGATCTCGATCTGCTCAACGGCATTGATGTCTATGGATTGGAGTGACCGAGAACCTTCGCGCATTGTCGTATCCTGGGGCACGCCGTCAATCAACGTCTGAAAGTTGCGTCCGCGAAGCGTCTGTCCGTAATTCGTGAGCGCGACGGTTGACGGACTGAACCCGGGCACCTTCTGGGCAAGCACCGCTCCGGCAGAGCGGTCCAGCCGGCTCTGAACCTGAAGTTCCTCCTTCGTGACGACGGTCACGGAACGGGTCACGTCCGACACGGGCGTGGCCACGCGGCGTACCGATTCGACGACGACTTCCTCAAGCGTCTGGACGACTTCCTCTTCCCCTTTCTCTTCGGCTTCTTGTGCCGTCACTGACTGAACGGAGAACCACGTCAACGTCGCGCATATCGACAGGCATAGAGTTTTTGACGACATCTCACCCTCCTTTCTGCTTGACCCGGTGTATAGTCAACGGATGCCCTGCACAAGGAAGGGTTATAACCCTATCAAAATGATAATGTCAATGATTTTCTATTTTAATTGTCATTGAATTTTATGACTATTTTTGTTATGAGTGCGGCAGAATCCTCATGGCGATCTGTCATTCCCAACGTTTTTAATCGGGAATCATGGCTGGCCGTCATTCCCGACGTTTTTAATCGGGAATCATGGCGATCTGTCATTCCCGACGTTTTTAATCGGGAATCCAGAAAAGATTTAGGTCAGAAGCGTGGCGGAATCCTCATGGCGAGGAGACTCCTGAATCAAACGAATACACGTGACCAGCACAAAAAGGCTTGATTGTCGATGGAAATCCTTCCGGGCTTTTTGGGAACGGTAGGGCTTGTTTCAGGGATAGGGTCGCTTCGTTTTATTTGGCGAAAAAACAATCGATGGCATGTCTTTATCATCATGGGCGGATGGCTGACCATTCTAGGCAGCGTGTCACTATGGGGACTCGTCGGCAATGCCGAGTGGGGCATGGCTTTGGGAACCATGGTTTTCACGTGGGTGGCCCTCGTCATCCTCGGATTCAATGCTTGGTCGGCCTTCACGAATCGACGAAGAAAACCGGATCCCGTTGCAAAGACAACTGATCCGGCGGCGTCTGCAAGAACGCCCCTCGGCGTTTATGGCAGACGTCTTTCCACGTTTGTCCTGGCGGGTCCGCTGGGAGGCAGTGTCGCGATTCTTCTGACGTTGTCCGCGTTCAAACTGCTTCAATCCCTTGGTATTCAGACGGCAAACGCCATCGTGACGACGTTTTTTCTCACGCCGTTGCTGTGGGCGGCGATTGCCACGTGGGTGGTCATTGACAACGGGACCGTGCGAAAAGTGACTCTGCTCTTCTGTTGTGCCGCCGTAGGCGCGGTGCATCTTGGATGGGGAACATAGGATCGGCAATGCAGGACCCGATCGTTGACAAAGCGTCTCCCAAATTCGTCACGAGAGCCTTATCCGGCCACTCGGCGTTGGGCCTCACCGCCGCGGCGTTTCTCTACGTCCTGACCGTCAGCGGAACGATTTCGGTTTTCAACCATGAGCTCCAGCGATGGGAACAACCCGGGGCGCCTGAAATGGCGTCCATCTCTCCGCAGGCCGCGGAACGCGCGGCCCATTCCATGCTGGCGGCCGAAAAAACACCGACCTCTCATTTTTTCATTCAGTTGCCGACGGATGATCTACCGCGCGTCGTCCTGACGACCGACACACGAGCCGTGTTGACCGACGGCACCGGTGCGATTGTGGCCGAAGAAGCCCATCCATGGACGCAGTTCGTTCTTGATCTCCACTATTATCTGCATTTGCCGAAAAAGCTCGGACTCACCATCGTCGGCGCGTTGGGCGTCACGTTGGTCGGCCTGTCGATTTCCGGGTTCCTGGCCCATCCGAGCGTGTTCCGCGACGCCTTCGCGTTTCGTTTTTCCGGTTCAGCACGCGTGGCCCAGGCCGACCTGCACAACCGCCTGAGCGTCTGGACGTCTCCGTTTCACGTCAGCATTGCATTGACCGGCGCGGTATTGGGCCTCGCCACGCTCGCGGCGTTTGCCGTCGCCACGCTCGACTACGAGGGTGACACGGAAGCCGTCTTCGCTCCCGTGTTCGGAGAGGAACCGGAGGAAAACGACGAACCCGCCCCACTTGCGGGTATTGCCCGGGCACTGACGTACATGCAGACGACGCATCCCGACGTCGTGGCCAATTACGTCATCATGCACGAACCGAAGACGAAAGGGCAGCATCTCCAGGTTCTCGGCGTCCATCCGCAACGTCTCATTTTCGGTGACTACTATAATTTCGACCACCATGGCGCGTTCGTTCAAACCGTCGGGATGGCCGATGGAACGATCGGACAGCAGATCGTTGCCTCAACCTATCGGATCCATTTCGGATCGTTCGGCGGTCTTCCGGTAAAAATCACCTATGCCTTGTTCAGCGTGGTGCTCGCTTACGTGATTGCATCAGGATTCACCATCTATCTTCTGAAACGGCGTGAAAAGGGAACTGCCGCGCCGCGGCTTGAAGCCGCGTGGACAAGCGTCCTGTGGGGAACGCCTGCGGCCCTCTCCCTTGCCCTGCTCGGCAGCGTGACGGGCACAATTCCCGCCGGCGCACTGCCGGCGGTCTTCTGGATCAGCCTGGGGTCTGCCCTCTTCGTCGCCGTGACGTCTCCGAAAAGGAAACGTCTGGGCCAATGGTTGCGCGGGGGGACGGGTGTCATCCTGCTCGCGGCCACGCTCGTTCACGTCTACGTTCACGGGGAAAACTTTACGTCTCCCGCGGCAACGAGTACGGCCCTCGTCTTGATCGGCATCGCGCTGACGTTTCTGGTTCCATCGGTCACGTCACGTTGGCATCCGGACGCGTAAGACGTGGCGAGTTCCGTGCTTTGGGGAACTTGAGAAAACACAAAGGAGGGAGTAAGCTGAACGGTATGGTCAGACAATCCGTTCAGGAGCACGTGCTCACGCGGGGACATTCATCTACGGCAGGTTGGGGAATGGTCCCGGCACTGCTGTTCTTTCTTCCCTCCTGTGCCGGGCCGTCCATGATCCCGGCGGAGATCGAAAATCAGATTGACGCCACAATGTCGTTTGCCCAGGTCAAAGAGGCCCCGACGACGCACGTGGGAACCGTGATCGTTCTGGGCGGAGAAGTGCTGGACGCCACGCGCCTCAAAGATCACACCCGTCTGACCATGCTCCAGCTTCCAATCGTCAGAGGTTATGAACCGACCATGGACCGCACGCAGTCGCAGGGACGGTTTCTTGCGTTTCAAACCGAATTTCTGGACCCGGCCACGGTGCCGATGGGAACCCGAATCACGATCGTTGGGGAGGTGTCCGGCGCGACCGCTGAGTTGCTTGATGAAATGGAATATACGTATCCGACGGTTACCATCAAATATCTCAAAGTCTGGCCGGAGGCCATGTACCCCCCTTACCGGTACGGCCGATACCCTCCTCCCTCTTATTACAGGTATCCCGGCTGGTACGCGGGCCCCTACTGGGGGCCGTATTGGCCGTATTACGGGATGTATGGTCGATTCGGGTATTGGTAGAGTCCCGAACGTTCCACGGAAGTCCGAAGGTTCCATTATCAACGTTTCACAAAAGAATGTTTCACAAAGGAGGTCAAGTGATGAAGAAGATGAGCAGAGTGATCCTGTGTACGTTCGCCGTGGCGTGTCTGGTCATGGGCGGACTTGGAGTCGGAACGGCCGCTGCGGCGTCACCGCTCGCGACGGCGGCTGATTCCAAAGCCAATGAGCCGAACAATCAGGGCATTGAAGCGTATAAGGGTGAAGACCTGGAAAAGGCCCACGGCTCCTTTGCTCAGGCCGTTGAGGCTGACCCGGAGTCGGCGGAAGCCCACTACAACCTGGCGCTTGTCCTGGATAAGATGGGTGAACACATGGCCGCGGCCAAGGAGTTCAAAAAGGCCCAGGATCTCGGGAAGGACAATCCCGACATTCAGAATTCCGAGATTCTGAAAGGCCACGTCGGGATGCTGGAATAAGTGGTGGAGCAGCCGGTCTTCCGGCGTCCGTCCGTTGACGGTTTCGTGAGCCTCACGCAAGGTGGCATCAAGCGGGCGGGCCTTCCTGCCCGCTTGTTTCGAGAAGCGCATGAACGTCCGAGCAAACCCATGATCCCATCGGCAACGTTACGGACCTTTGTCCTGGTCGTTGTCGCGGCCGTGCCCACTTCTTCTTGGGGACACGCCGTGCTCGTCGAATCGATTCCACCACACCAAGCCACCCTGACCGCGTCACCACAAACCGTGTTACTCCGTTTTAACGCGGCACTGGAGCGCATGATTACTCAAGTGTACCTGGTTGACCGTCAGAAGACCCGAACGCCTCTTGCCGACGTCGATGAATCCAAACCCAATGAAATTGTGGTTCACCCCCCCAAGCTCCCTCCCGGGGTGTACACCATTCTCTACAAAGTGCTGGCTCGCGATGGTCACGTCACCGAAGGATCGATCCGCTTCACCGTCCTTGACACCTAGACGTTCGGTGGAGCCCGTCACGTCTGAGAAGACCTGCCGCCATCCTCGCGGGCCGGCGTGCAGGCTGATTGATTGGCCCGGCCGTTACGACGAATTGCGTCTGCGATGGGGCCAAGTCGTGATGGTCCTGAAAACGTACCGTCATCAAGAATTTTTTGAATGTCATCGGCTTCCATTGTTGCTATGGACTTGAAAATTCTCGGGATGGCACTGGCACGAGACTTGGATGCAGGTTCGTCCACGCCGTATATCCTGCAGAAAATCCTGATATCGCCAAAAGTCGGCAGAAAAGATTTGCCCTCAAATCTTTTCGCAAGTTCAACGATCGCTGGCTCTTTCTCTGAGGAACATTCCATTTTTTCGACGTATTCCGGCGCGGTAACTTTTGCTTTCTTTTGCTTGTCGGGTCTTGCCGCCACGCCGTTATCAGAAGAGGCCATACAATGCTCAGAACTTTCTGGTTGATGACGTGAAAGTCGAATCTCCTGCAGAAACCGATTCACCCGTTCAAAACCATAGCAACGAACCATTGAGCGCAATGTGCTTTTGAGTTCAGTTTCAGTCATAATCCGTCACCCTCACTAAAAGGGATACCAAGAGCCTGAAAAAATTCTCGCGCAAAATGAGGAAACTCTTCTAGAGCTTTCCCGGAGTAATTCCAATCACCGCGCATTATCTTTGGAAATCCTCGAGAGAAGGGAATTTGTTGATCAAAAACACGCCACTGGTTCTTCTCAGCTTCTTCACGTATCTCATCCATGGCTCTCTGCTTTTCGGGTCCGCCGTCGTTACCACCGGAATAAGAAGAATTGTTGATGACGACACCGATAACGTCAATCTGGTGGCTCGGATTATCCTTCTTGAACTTGCTAAGGGATTCGTTCAGCAATGGAAACCCAATGGTCGCAAAATACTCAGGTTTAACCGGCACGAGAACGTACCGAGAAGCATGATAGGCGGCCTGCGTGAAAATAGATTCGGTAGGGGCACAATCTATGATGATGAGATCTTTTTCCTGAAAATGATCCGCGATAAGCTTGGCGAGAACCCGTGGGTCAGGCTTGATAGAGTCAATCAAGTTGTCTGAAAAGTCAAATCTCGAAGGAATGACGTCCAGGTGATGAGACGCCATCGTAATAGGCGTTGGCTTAAAAAGCACGCTCTCAACGTCAAGTGGGCGTGGCGACGGTCTCGTAGAGGTTGGCGGTCGATACCCCTTAAACACCTCAACAACTGACGGTAATCCGTCATTGAGAAAACGTTTATAGTCCTCTCTCATAAAAGCTTGAGACAGGTTAGCCTGTGGGGGTCCAGGTCAATTGCGAGAACGTTGTCATGTCGTGAGGCATACAAACTCAAGAGTGCCGCAATTGTCGTCTTGCCGACGCCTCCTTTCATGTTGATCACTGAAACACAAACGGGACCATTTTCTCTGACCATGTTCATTTCCTATACTGGCTACGAGTGCTGAACACCACGTCGCGTGAGACACATGCCAATGACGTTTATACTATAATTTCAAACAGGCGCCATGACAACAGCGGGATTTCTGATGCCATATTTCCCCACGCCTCCAACCGACCGATCCCCCGGACACTTAGGAGGCCCCGATGGCAAATGGGGCGGGAAGGTAGCATTCAAGGTCCGAATCAGTGCATAATAGAAAAAAGAAAAGTTCTTGACCCGTTGCTTCGGAGGATCAGAGAGTAACCATGAAGAGGAAAGCCCTACTCGGTTTCGGCATCGTCGCCATTCTCGTTCTGATGCTCGTGACGTGGATACTGCCTGGATTTTTTAGCGCCAAGAGAAAACCGCCGGCGTGGGAAATTTCGATGGCCCGATTCGCTCGATACCTGGCGACCCCGCGTCAATGGCGCGAGGCCAAGAATCCCGTGGAAGCCACCCCGGAAGCCTTAGACCAAGCCCTTCATCATTTTGCCGATCATTGCGCGACCTGCCACGCCAACGACGGCAGCGGGCATACTCAAATGGGACCAAAGTTTTATCCGCCGATTCTCGACCTCCGTTCCGAACCGATTCAAGCCATGTCGGACGGAGAGTTGTTCTACGTGATCCATTTCGGCATTCGATTTACGGGTATGCCGGCCTGGGGGGACGGGGACCCGGAGAAAGACACCGAGAGTTGGCAACTGGTCCATTTCATCAGGCATTTGTCCGATCTCACGCCCGAAGAAATCGCCCGAATGAAACGGTTGAACCCGATGACGACCGAAGCGCGCGCGGAGCAGGAGGCATTGGACCGTTTCCTGGCGGGAGAAGACTTCGAACCATCGCTCGAACGTGGTCATTAACCAGAAAGGATTTTGTATGAAACGATATCGTGTTCTCACAATCATGGCCTTCATCCTCTCGTTTCCCCTCTTCGTGAGCGCCCACGGCGATGCGACCCACGTCCTGGGTACGGTCACGGAAACCGCCCAGGACCACCTCGTCGTCCAAACGCCTCAGGGAGAATCCATCACGCTCGTCATCAACGCGGACACGATTTTTCAACGCAACGGCGTGACGACCAAGGACGCTCGTCCGGAAGTGGGCAATCGGATGGTTGCAGAAGCAAAGGAAGACGGCGATTCATTAATCGCAATGACAATCCGGTTTTCTTCGTCCGAATCGCAATAATCTGCACGTGGAAACCACGGTTGACGAGATCACCTGAACCAGTGATCGTTCCTTCTGCGTCACAATTCCGAGCGTTCCGTCATTCTGAGAAAGTTCCGTCATTCTGAGAGAGTTCTGTCATTCTGAGCAACGCGAAGAATCTCACGGGGAACAACGGATCGTCCGATGCGTCTCCGTCCTCGCAGCCGCCTTCAAATTGATGACGTCCCGGCATAACGTAACCGACGTGAAGCCCATCCTGACAAAATACCTCGTGGGAGCCGTTGTGTGCGCAACCGCCTGGGGATGCAACGTCCACGCATTCGCCGGCGAAGCCGCGGACGTCGTGACCGAACTTCAGAAGTCGCTCATCACCATCATGCGGGAAGGCACCGATCTCGGCTACACCGGCCGCTACCGGACCATTGCCCCCATCGTTGACAAAACACACGATCTCAACAACGTCGCGCGCCTGGTCGTTGGAAGACATTGGAAAAAACTGACGGCCGACCAACGATCCACCTTTGTCCGGACCTTCCGGGATCTAAGCATTTCCACGTATGCCGGGCGATTCAAGAATTATAACGGAGAGCAGTTCAACATTCGTTCCGAACGACCGCTGAAACGGGGAACGCGCAAACTCGTCGTGGCACATTTTGTCAAATCCGACGGGGAGACCATTCAATTTCATTACATTCTGCACCAGGTCAACAAGCAGTGGAAAATCATCAGCGTCACCGTGAACGGCGTGAGCGATTTGGCTCTGAAACGTGCGGAATATGGCGGAATCCTGAAAAATGAGGGATTTTCCGCGTTGATTGAACGGCTACAAACTCAGATTCGTGACAGTGCAAATGGACTCTAAGAAATCCACCTGCTAGAATCCGATTCAGTGTCCACCCCACCGGAGAGTCTCAGAACGTGATGAAACACGGCATCGAGAAACGAATGCAGCTGATCGTCTGCCTTTCAGTGCTTATCTGGAGCACCGGATGCGCCACGGCCCAGTCGGCTGACGTTGAGGCCACCGACAACGACGTGCTGGAGCCGATGAATCGACAAATGTACCAGATCAACGACTTTCTGGATCAGACGGTTGCCGAACCAATCGCCGACGTCTACCTCGAATACATGCCGAAACCGATTCGGAACAGTATCTCCAATTTTCTTGACAACGTGGCGTACCCGAACGTCATCCTCAATGCCTTTCTTCAAGGCAAGGGCAAACAAGGACTCGAAGACTCAGGTCGGTTTGTGGTGAACTCAACGTTCGGGTTCTTCGGGATTTGGGACGTGGCCACGCCACTTGGACTCGAAGCCCATGATGAAGACTTCGGCCAGACCCTGGGCGTGTGGGGCGTCGATGAAACAACCTACCTGGTGCTGCCTTTGATCGGACCCAACTCCGTGAGAGACGCCCCGGGTTTAGGAATCAGCACCCTTACCAATCTCCTCTTCTACGTGAGCAATCCCGTGGCGGTTCCCATCACCGTGCTGGGCTTGGTTGACAGGCGAGCAAGAGTGGCTGACGCCGTCAACTTTCGTGACGAAGCCGCGGTCGAGCCTTACCTCTTTACACGAGAGGCGTATCTTCAACGTCGGAAGTTCCTGATCCACGACGGCAATCCTCCGGTTGAACATGATGAATTCCTGGATGAAATCTTTGACGATCTTGAAACGACGGACGCGCCGTCTCCCCAAGAAGAAACCTCGGGCTTTCCCGTTTCTCACAAACGCGAGTCCCACCCCGCCGCTCCCGCCTACGCCACGCTCACGTCTGAACCGGCGTCCCTCCCCGCGTCTCTCCACACTGTTCCCCGATGACTGATGTCGGAAGCCCCCCCAATAACTACCGGCGGGGGTAGACGGCAGGGACAGGCAGCAGGGGCAGGCGGCAGAATCAAGCGGCGTGGGTAGGCGGTGGGAATAGGCGAGGATAGACCTTCCCGCAGAGCCTCCTTTCTGTCATTCCCACATGGTTCCCCCTCTGTCATTCCCGCAGATCCCCCCTGTCATTCCCGCAGGGGTTTAGCGGGAATCCACTGTCTTTCTCTTTTGTCCCTTCATTCGTGTACCCCGGCCTGGGAAAAATGCTGGATTCCCGATTACAAACGTCGGGAATGACAGAAAGGGGGGCGTCGGGCATAACGGATGAAATGGCAGGCATAACGGACGGAATGGCGCCCCCCGACGCAGAGCCCCCTCTGTCATTCCCGCAGGGTTTTAGCGGGAATCCACGGTCTTTTTCTTTTGTCCCTCCATTCGTGTGCCCCGGCCTGGGGAAAATTCTGGATTCCCGATTAAAAACGTCGGGAATGACAGAAAGGGGGCATCGGGCATAACGGACAGGATGGCAGGAATGACGGATGGTATGACGGATGGAATGGCAGGCATGACGGACGGGATAGCGCCCTTTGACGCCGGTCCCCCATCTGTCATTCCCGCAGGGTTTTAGCGGGAATCCACTGTCTTTTTCTTTTGGCCCTGCATTCGTGTGCCCCGGCCTGGAAAAAATTCTGGATTCCCGATTACAAACGTCGGGAATGACAGAAAGGAGGCATCGGGCATAACGGACGAAATGGCAGGCATAACGGACGGAATGGCGCCCTTTGACGCCGGTCCCCCATCTGTCATTCCCGCAGGGGTTTAGCGGGAATCCAGTGTCCTTCTCTTTTGTCCCTCCATTCGTGTAACCCGGCCTGGGGAAAATTCTGGATTCCCGATTACAAACGTCGGGAATGACAGAAAGGAGGCATCGGGCATAACGGACAGGATGGCAGGAATGACGGATGGTATGACGGATGGTATGACGGATGGAATGGCAGGCATGACGGACAGGATAGCGCCCTCTGACGCCGGTCCCCCATCTGTCATTCCCGCAGGGGTTTAGCGGGAATCCATTGTCTTTTTCTTTTGTCCCTGCATTCGTGTACCCCGGCCTGGGGAAAATGCTGGATTCCCGATTACAAACGTCGGGAATGACAGAAAGGGGGCATCGGGCATAACGGAGACGGGACGGCGGCATAAGGACGGAATAGCGGGCATGACGGACGGGATAGCGCCCTCTGACGCAGTTCCCCCTCTGTCATTCCCGCAGGGTTTTAGCGGGAATCCACGGTCTTTTTCTTTTGTCCCTCCATTCGTGTGCCCCGGCCTGGGGAAAATTCTGGATTCCCGATTACAAACGTCGGGAATGACAGAAAGGGAGCATCGGGCATAACGGACGGGACGGCGCCCCCCCTCTGTCATTCCCGCAGGGTTTTAGCGGGAATCCACGGTCTTTTTCTTTTGTCCCTGCATTCGTGTGCCCCGGCCTGGGGAAAATGCTGGATTCCCGATTACAAACGTCGGGAATGACAGAAAGGGGGCATCGGGCATAACGGATGGGACGGCGCCCCCCCTCTGTCATTCCCGCAGGGGTTAGCGGGAATCCACGGTCTTTCTCTTTTGTCCCTTCATTCGTGTGCCCCGGCCGGGGAAAAATTCTGGATTCCCGATTACAAACGTCGGGAATGACAGAAAGGGGGCAACGGGAATGACGCCTTCCGAGCCGTTAGTCCTGATTCGCGGACGCTGTCCACCATCCTCGCTGCTCTAATTCAGCCATAAGAGCAGGGAGCACCACCAACGCACAGACCAGGGCCAGGGTCAACGCGACCACCAGCAACAGCCCCAAACTGGCCATGCCGGGATGTCGGGAAAAACTCAAGGCTCCAAAGGACGCCATTGAGGTCAAGGCACTGAAGAGCACGGCCTGGGAGGTGCTGCTCCGTATGACGTCAACAAGGGACCCCTGTTCCCGTATCCGCAAGACAAGATAAATGCCGAACGCAATCCCCAGACCCAGAACTAACGGCACCGCAATCACGTTGGCCAGATTCAGCGGAACGCCCAACGCCAAACAGGCGGCAACCGTCAGGATCATGGTCAGGACCAACGGCAGAAGGACGAACAGGACTTCTCGATAACGCCGAAGGACCACGAAGAGCAACGCGGCCGACGCCGCAACGGCCAACAGCGTCGCTTGAACGCAGGCGGTCACGATCGCTCTCCCGCCTTCCAGAATACCCACCGGCGAACCGCTCACGCTGGGAACCATTTCCTGTACGCGATCAACGAATCGACGCAACGCCTGATTGTCATTGACGTTTTGCGCGGGAAAAATCTCAACCCTGGTTCTGCCGTCCTGAGACAGGTAATGGTTTCTCAAGCTGTCCGGTAACGTCTCCAAGCTGATTGCGTCAGCGGACATCAACGCTCGGAGCCGCTCAAGCCACGTGGGAAAGTCTCCGATCAATTTGGCACGCAAATCATGCACAACATCCGTCGGCTCACGAGAATCGGCTAACAGGGTCTCAATCGAGTCCCTCAAGGTTTTCAGATTCTCGTCGAAATGACCCAGCCCGTGTTTGCCTTCATACACGGCCAGAGTCGTCCGAAAGTCCGTCAAAGCCCGCACCTCTTCCGCTGCACGCGGAGCCTCAACCGGGTCCTGAGGCGTCAGGATCGGATCAAGCACCAACGCCAGTTCATCAATGATGGCCAGCTTTTCTTCTTGCTCACTCGGCACAAAACTTCCAAGCGTCACGACGCGGTCAACCTCAGGCACGGACTCCAGACGGTTCGCCAACGCATCCGCCTCCGGCAACCCGTCGGCCAACACCTGAATAACGTAGGGAGACGTGTCCGGGTCCGCCAATAATTCTTGAAACGTTGAGACGCTTTCGCTCGACGGGTCACGAAGATGGAGGGGATTAAAATCAAATTGGAACGTCGGCAACACCACGATCGCCCCGATCATCACCGGAACCAAGGCACCGAGAATCACCCGTCGATAACGAAGAATGGGAACCGTTGAGGTCGTCGCATCGCCTTTCACGTTACTGGCGGGAACGACGGCACGAGTCAGCGGAAACAACGTGAGCAGGGCCGGGAAAAACGTCGCGTTGGCCACCAACGCCATAAACATGCCGCCGCCGGCAATCAGCCCCAGTTCGGCAAACCCTCGATATGACGTGGGAAGAAAGGAAAAAAAACTCAGGGCCGCGGCGACTGCCGCAAGAGTCAACGCCCCGCCGACCCCGGCGGTTGCACGTCGCAAGGCCGCCTCATGGTCGCCAATCCGGGCGAACTCTTCCCGATACCGCATCCCCAACTGAATGCCGAAATCCACGCCCAGCCCAATGAACAAGACCGGCGCGGACGCGGTAATCAGGTTCAACGAGCCAATGGCCGCCGCCACAAACCCGGCCGTCCACAATAACCCCACCACGAGCGTCGCCACCATCGTGGCCACAAGACGGAGAGACCGAAGCCCCACGATCAACACGACGGCCACCAACCCCAAGGATAACCCCGCGGTCACACCGGCACCTTGGGCTATGGTTTCCCGTTCTTCCGCTTCAATCGGAATGGGACCGGTCAATCGAATCCGAACGCCGAATCGATCTTCAAATTCACCACGCCGTTGGCGAAGGAATTCGATGGGGCCCACCGCCGCTTCCAAACTCGAATAATCCAGCCTGGGCTTGACCAAAAGGAACCCGTGCAATGGAGCACCCCTGTCCGTCACGTCTTCAAGCATGGTCTGCTGCCAGGACGAGACGTACGGTTTCCCAAGTCGCTGCGCGTCGATGGCCTCATTCAATCCGTCAAACACGTTCGCCAACTGGGCCCGTTGTTCAGGCGTCGGATCTGCCTCCAGTGCCTGCGTGAGCATGGAAAAAAGTCCGCGAAGACTCGGATCATGCACCAGCGTCCCCAAGAACGGCTCCCACTTGGTCAAACGTTCATCCAACCGCCAGAGTTCATCAACGTCGAAGTACAGCAACCCATAGTGATCGAAAAAATCATCCTGCTGCGGTTGATACACCGAGGAGATGAGCGAGGATTGTCGTTCAAGCAGCCGTGCCAACTCGTGAACCGCGTCGCGTCGTCGTTCAGGAGACCCTTGGTCCACGACCACGACGATCAGACCGTCAAGCCGTGGAAACGCCGCGTCGAAGTCCCGGCTCACCGCTCTGAAGGGAAGATCAGGGTCCAGGAGATTCATCGGATCCGTATCAAGCGTCAGGTCGTTCACGGCGTACCCCAGAGAAAGTCCCGCAGCCGCCAGCCCCGCGAGCACCACCCAGAGCGCAGCACGCCTGCAGAAATCCACCACGCGGACCAAAAAAGCCCGATATCGCTCTCCAATTCGATCAAGCATCGAAATTCACCGGACGTTTCCGCACGCCAATGGGAGGTTGCTCAATGACCGTCGGACGTCGAATGACGGGGAAGGAGATTTCCCTTCCCCTGTAGAGACCTTTGCAACCACGTCGGCCTCAAAATCCTGTAAGGCCGCGTGAGACGCGCCCCTACATCTCACCCCAACGCGGCGGCCGCAACCCATCGTCACCAACGCGTCACCCCCAACGTATCTTCTGAGCGAAGCGAAGAATCTCAGACCCACGTCGTGGACCAGATGGGGAGACTGGAAATACTTCCCCAAGGATGACGGAAAAGGCACGGGTTCCTACTTCCGTGCGTTCTCCGTCAATTGGCCGCCGAGGGCCACCTGAAGCAACGATTCGGCTAATCGATATTGACGCAGCGCATTCAAGTATTGTTGGCGGGCATCCAGATTTCGCTCACGAGCTTGAATCAGGTAAATGCTGTTGAACTGCATCGATTGGTAAAACCGCTCAACGTAGTCTTCAACTTCCTTCTGCATCTTGCGCATCGTGTTACGAAACATCTGAACGTGGGTGGCGTGAAAATCCAGTTTGGCCAACAGGCGCTGCAATTCCCGTTTGGCGGCCAGTTCGGTCGCAATCAGTTGTTTTTCCGCTTGACGCACTTGAAATTCCGCCCGTGCAATGCCGCCCTGGTTCTGATTGAACACGGGAATTTCCAAGGCCAACGCCACACCGAACTCGTTGATGCCATCACCTTCCGCGTGATGAAAGCCCGGGCCTGCTCCCACGTCTCCAAAGATACGGGCTTTTTGTAAAGTCACTAATCGTTTCGTCTGCACGATCTGCAATCGGGTCAACGCCAGGTCCACCCTGTGGTTTCTGGCAAACGCCCACGCTTGCTCAAGCGTGAGGGAACGAGGCGAGACCTGCTCCAAATCGCCATGAACGTGGACGTCTTCATCCGACAGCGGATCCAACCCCATGGTGGTCACGAAACGAGCATGCGCACGTTTGAGGTCAGCTTTGACCATGACGAGTTCGACCCGAGCTTCGTACAGCACGTTCTGCCCCAGAAAGATATCCACTTTATTCGCCAGCCCCGCGTTAAAACGAGCCTGAATCTGTTCCAGGGTTGTCTCAAGCAACGCGACCTTTCGTTTCTGAAACCGTAAGAGCGATTCCTGAAGAAGCAATTCATCAAACGCGTTCCTAGCTTCAGCCGCGGTTTCAAGAATTTTCTGGATAATCAATTGAGTCGTTCGCGTGACGTCCACCGCGGCCACGTCGCGTCGCAGTGGAACGTTCCATAAATCAGAGATCACAAACGGGAAGCCGGCTTCGATCGCCGCTGGCTTGAAAGGAATTCCCAGCAACCCCTCCAGAGTCGGGTTCGAATAAAGCCCCGCCTGAACGAGGTCGGCTTTTGCAATGCCCAACGTCTCAAATTGTGCTTGCAAGTGCCGATTATTGAGCAACGCCAAGCTCACGGATTCCGTACGAGTCAACCCTTCGACGAGGAACTCCTGAATCGCCCGGCGCGTCCAGGCCTCATCCTCAGGAGTTTGCTCCCACCTGACGACCTGCTCCGTTCTCGACAAGGCCTCCTTGGACACTTCGGAAAATTCCTGGTCCGGGTTGACCGAGACGCACCCGGAGAGAAGGACCAGCATACTCAGGATGAAACCGGCTGCCTGTTTCATGGTTAACGCCTTACCTGCACGGGATGTTGCCACGTGGCGTCAGGATTCTTGGGAACGACCCGAATCAGGGTGAACATCCCCCCGTGCGGCATGATCTCCATGGGACTATCCGCCATCGCGTTCATCACGTGGTGCAAGCGATGACAGTGCAACCGCCACACGCCGGGATTCCACGCCACGAACTCCACGTCGCGGGTGGTGCCGGGCGGCACGTTGACCGTGGCCCCGGGCCATTGGGCCGATTCGGGAATCGGCCCCCCTTCCGTCCCGACGACTTTCCACGTATACCCGTGAACGTGAATGGGATGACTCTGCATGGAAAGGTTCGCAAACCGCAAACGAACCCGGTCTCCCTGTTGCACGTCAATGACCTCGATGTTCGGCGCCGACTTGCCGTTGAACGTAAACCAGTTGAAATCCATCGACACGACGTTGGGATTGGGGTTGCCCGGTTCAAAGGTCCATTCCTGCAACAGAATGGCCACATCTTTGTCCAATTCACGTTGACGGAACTTCGGGTGGACCACGACGATGCCGCCTAATCCCAATGCCTCCTGTTTCATCACGTTAAAGCCGGTATGATACATGAACGTCCCGGTCTGATACAGGGTAAATTCATAGATGTGCGTGCCGCCCGGGGGAGTCGGCGTCTCCGTGGTCCCACCGGCTCCATCCTGGTTATTCGGGACTTCCAGACCGTGCCAATGAATTGACGACGGTTCGGGCAACTCATTCTTAAAAATCACGCGAATCGTATCCCCTTCAAACACCTCAATGGTGGGCCCCGGCATGGAACCGTTATACCCCCACACGATGCCGGTTTGAGAGACGCCCATCATGTGCGACTCGTGAGACGACGCAGTGTCCGCGGCGTATTCCATCCCGCCGCCGGACTTCATCTCGCCGCCGTGCTTCATCTCGCCGCCGTGCTCCATCTCGCCGGCGTGCTCCGTCTCACCGGCGTGCTTCATCCCGACAGTGTGCTTCATCCCGTCGCCTTGCTCCGTCCCACCGGAGTGTTTCATCCCGGCAGTGTGCTTCATCCCGCCGGCTTGCTCCGTCCCACCGGAGTGCTCCATCCCGGCAGTGCGCTTCATCATCGGGATCATGTCCGGGTCAACCGGCATACCGTCCGTGAAGACGTGCTCGATGGGTTGTGCGATAAGCGTAAAGACTTTGACGTCGCCGTCCAGTTCGTACCCCAGCGGAGGCACGTTGAGCGTATGGACGCTGCCGAGTTGTTTCCCCATGACCGAAGGCGGCGGTGAATACGACGTGTGCTCATCCATCCGAGGGACGGAGCCCATGTGTACGGAAATCATCTTCTCGGGAGCTTTGACCTCCGTCTCGTGCGCGTAACCGATCACGTGAAAAAAACCTGACGAGAGTACAAGAACAATCAGAGAGGTTCTAACGCGAGAGCGTGACATCATGCGTCCTCCTTTCGGGAATCAGAAAATCCCCACGATTGGCAATCCCCTACTGGAAACTGCCGTCCACAAACCCTGAACAACGGGTCATATTTTCGCGCTTCGCAACCGCAGCGCGTTCGCAATGACCGACACGGAACTGAAGGTCATGGCAACACTGGCCAGAATCGGGCTCAGAAGAAGGCCGAAGAACGGATAGAGGACACCGGCTGCAATGGGAACGCCGAGGGCATTATAGACAAAGGCAAAGAAAAGATTCTGGCGGATATTGTTCATCGTGGCTTTGCTCAGGTTCCGGGCGCGGACCACGCCGCGAAGATCGCCTTTTACCAACGTCATCCCTGCACTGTCGATGGCAACGTCGGTCCCCGTTCCCATTGCGATGCCGACGTCGGCCGCGGCCAACGCCGGAGCGTCGTTGATGCCGTCACCGGCCATGGCCACCACCTGCCCGCTCTCCTGCAACCGTTGCACCACGTGACGTTTCTGCTCGGGAAGAACCTCGGCATGAACGTGGCGCAGCCCCAGGCGTCGGCCCACGGCCTCGGCAGTGTGACGATGATCGCCCGTGACCATGACAACGGTCAGCCCCTCGCGGGTGAGGGACTGAACGGCTTCTGATGCCGAAGCTTTGATCGGGTCCATCACGCCGATGAGGCCCGCGGGCTGCCCGTCAACCGCCACGAACGCGACAGTTTGCCCCTGCTTGCCCAAGGCGTCACTCACAGTCTCCCATTCGGACAGGAGGTTCGAGGGCACGCCTCTCTTCCGTTCAAGAAAGCGTCGAGTGCCCACGGCCACGGCTTTCCCTTCCACGGTGCCTTCGACGCCTCTGCCGGTATGCGAGCGAAAATCCCGGACTTCTCGAAAAGACAGACCGCGCTGCCGCGCCCCCGATTCAACGGCAGACGCCAATGGATGTTCACTGGCTCGCTCGACGCTGGCCGCGAGTTGAAGCACCGTCGTCTCGGTGAATCCCGGCGCCGGAATAATCGACTGCAAGACCGGCTTGCCCTCGGTCAACGTGCCGGTTTTGTCAACGACCAGCGTCTTCACGCTTTCCAGTCGTTCGAGCGTTTCGGCGTTTTTGATGAGCACGCCGGCCATGGCCCCGCGTCCCGTGCCCACCATGATCGACGTGGGCGTCGCCAATCCCAAAGCACAGGGACAGGCAATTATCAGCACGGCGACGGCATTGACAAGGGCATACGCCAGTCGAGGCTCGGGGCCAAGGATCGCCCACGCGGCAAAAGTCACGGCTGCCACCAGCACCACGCTGGGAACAAACCAGGCTGCCACGACGTCGGCCACCCGCTGGATGGGTGCCCGGCTCCGTTGAGCGTCCCCGACCATCTTGACGATCCGCGCCAACGTCGTCTCCCGTCCGACGCGTTCGGCTTCCATCAACACGGTACCGGTGCCGTTGACGGTGCCCCCCGTCACCCGACTCCCCGCCTGTTTTTCAACCGGAATCGGTTCGCCCGTGAGCATCGATTCATCAATCGACGTGGAGCCTTCCACGACTCGGCCATCAACCGGCACCTTTTCACCGGGACGAACGCGCAATTGATCCCCGACTCTCACCTGGTCCAGGAAGACATCCTCTTCGCGCTTGTCCGTCCGCACGACCCGTGCGGTTTTGGGCGCCAACCCAAGCAACGCTTTGAGTGCGCCGGTGGTCCGGGTCCGTGCCCGAATTTCCAAGACCTGCCCCAATGCCACCAAGACGATAATGACGGCGGCCGATTCAAAGTAGACCGGCACGTCGCCGTCGGCGGTACGGAAGGATCGTGGAAACAAACCCGGAACGAGCGTGGCCGCCACGCTGTAGAGATAGGCAGTCCCGGTCCCCAGCGCGATCAGGGTAAACATATTGAGACGACGATTGACGACCGAAGCCCATCCGCGTTGAAAGAACGGCAACCCGACCCATCCCACCACGGGCGTGACGAGGATAACCGGCAGCCATTTGAACGCAGTCGGTGAAACAACGTCCGGCAGCGCCTGACCAAAAACCACTTCGGACGCGGCCGACGCAAGCACCGGAAACGTCAGTCCCAACCCAATCCAGAACCGACGGGTCATCTGCACCAGTTCAGGATTGACCTCTTCTTCGACGGCAACCGTTTCCGGCTCAAGAGCCATGCCACAGGACGGACACGCCGCGGGCTTCTCCGACACGACGTCGGGACACATCGGACAGATGTATGTCGTCCCCGGCTCAGCCGGCACCTCGTCCATGGACGGCTTGACCGTTCCATTCAGATACCCGTCAGGGTCGCCGCGAAATCGCTCCTCACAACGAGGGTGACAGAAGTAGTACGTCGTTCCCGCGTGGACGTACTCCCCTGCCGCAGAAAGCGGATCCACCATCATGCCGCAGACCGGATCCCGAACCTTGGGGACCGCAGCCATCATAAGTTCCCGGCGTTGAGACTTTCGAGAAGATTCGTCAGGTTTCATCGTGATTACACCCTCCGCGATAAAGACGAAACCCCGACATTATAACGATTCCCAACGTTTGGAAGAAGTGGTGAGTGGCAAGTGGGGTCAGAAACTACAGTGTCCAGCTTGGGAACGTCCCTCACCCTAGCCCTCTCCCGGAGGGAGAGGGAAAAATCAACAAACCCCTTACCCAGTGAGAGAGGAAAGTCCCGTCCGTTATTCTCGATGCCCCCTGTTCTGTCATTCCCGATGCCCCTCTCTCTGTCATTCCCGACGTTTTTTATCGGGAATCCAGCATTTTGCCCAACCAGGGGCACACGAATAAGGGGACAAAAAGAAAAACACTGGATTCCCGCTAACACCCGGCGGGAATGACAAAGGGGGCCTGTGGGAATGACAGAGGGGGACCGGCAGGAATGACAGAGGGAGCCCTGCAGGAATGACAGAGGGTAACCGGCGGGAATGAAATCAACAAACCCCTCGCCCAGTGAGAGAGGAAAGTCCCGTCCGTTATTCCCGATGCCCCCTGTTCTGTCATTCCCGACGCCCCCCTCTCTGTCATTCCCGACGTTTTTATCGGGAATCCAGCATTTTCCCCCGGCCGGGGCACACGAATAAAGGGACACAAAAAACACTGGATTCCCGCTAACACCCGGCGGGAATGACAAAGGGGGCCTTGCAGGAATGACAGAGGGGGCCCTGCGGGAATGACAGTGGGGGCCTTGTGGGAATAACAGAGGGTGACCGGCAGGAATGAAATCAACAACCCCCTCGCCCAGTGGGAGAGGGAAGTCCCGGCCGGTATTCCCGATGCCCCCTGTTCTGTCATTCCCGATGCCCCTCTCTCTGTCATTCCCGACGTTTTTTATCGGGAATCCAGCATTTTCCCCAACCAGGGGCACACGAATAAAGGGACAAAAAGAAAAACACTGGATTCCCGCTAACACCCGGCGGGAATGACAGTGGCTGGCCTTGCGGGAATGACAGAGGGTGACCGGCAGGAATGAAATCAACAAACCCCTCGCTCAGTGGGAGAGGGAAGTCCCGGCCGGTATTCCCGATGCCCCCTGTTCTATCATTCCCGATGCCCCCCTCCCTGTCATTCCCGACGTTTTTTATCGGGAATCCAGCATTTTTCCCCGGCCAGGGCACACGAATGAAGGGACATAAGAGAAAAACACTGGATTCCCGCTAACACCCTGCGGGAATGACAGTGGGGGCCTGCGGGAATGACAAAGGGGGCCTTGCGGGAATGACAAAGGGGGCCTTGCGGGAATGACAGAGGGGGCCTTGTGGGAATAACAGAGGGGGCCTTGCGGGAATGACAGAGGGTGACCGGCAGGAATGAAATCAACAAACCCCTCACCCAGTGGGAGAGGGAAGTCCCGGCCGGTATTCCCGATGCCCCCTGTTCTGTCATTCCCGACGCCCCCCACTCTGTCATTCCCGACGTTTTTTATCGGGAATCCAGCATTTTTCCCCGGCCGGGGCACACGAATAAAGGGACACAAAAAACACTGGATTCCCGCTAACACCCGGCGGGAATGACAAAGGGGGCCCTGCGGGAATGACAAAGGGGGCCTTGCAGGAATGACAGAGGGGGCCCTGCGGGAATGACAGTGGGGGCCTTGCGGGAATGACAGAGGGGGGCCGGCAGGAATGAAATCAACAAATCCCTTACCCAGTGGGAGAGGGAAGTCCCGGCCTGTATTCCCGATGCCCCCTGTTCTGTCATTCCCGACGCCCCCCTCTCTGTCATTCCCGACGTTTTTTATCGGGAATCCAGAATTTTCCCCAACCAGGGGCACACGAATAAAGGGACACAAAAAACACTGGATTCCCGCTAACACCCGGCGGGAATGACAAAGGGGGCCTTGCGGGAATGACAGAGGGTGACCGGCAGGAATGACAGTGGGGGCACGCGGGAATGACAGAGGGGCCTTGCGGGAATGACAAAGGGTGACTTGCAGCAATGACAGAGGGGGTCTTGCAGCAATGAATCCGTCCGAAGATTTCAAGTTGAGACGTTCCCCATACATTGCACACCATGAACCCAACGGATAAAGTTGTCCGCACATGGAAAAGAAAAGCCTGAGCGAACGCGACGTCTGCACCAAGTTCATCACCCCCGCCCTGCGCAAAGCCGGGTGGGACGAGATGAGGCAAATCCGCGAAGAAGTCAGTTTCACCAAGGGCCGCATCATCGTGCGCGGCAAGCTGGTCAGCCGGGGCAAGGCCAAGCGAGCCGACTACGTGTTGTACCACAAGCCCAACCTCCCCATCGCGCTCATTGAAGCCAAAGACAACACCCACGCCGTCGGCGACGGGATGCAACAAGCCCTTGACTACGCCGAGACGCTGGGGATTCCCTTCGCCTTCTCCTCCAACGGCGACAACTTCGTCTTCCACGACCGAACCGGCGGCAGCGCCGAAAAAGAAATGACGCTCGCCCTCAATGCCTTCCCATCACCGGACGACCTGTGGGCACGCTACCGGACGTGGAAGGAGTTGACGCCCGAAACCGAAGCCATCGTTCTTCAGGACTATTACGAAGACGGCGGCGACAAAGCCCCCCGCTATTACCAGATCAACGCCGTCAACGCCGCGATAGAGGCCATTGCCAAGGGCCGCGACCGCATCCTGCTCGTCATGGCCACGGGAACCGGCAAAACCTACACCGCCTTTCAGATCATCTGGCGGCTGTGGAAGGCCGGCCGTAAGAAACGAATCCTGTTCCTCGCCGACCGCAACGTGCTGGTGGATCAGACCATGGTCAACGACTTCCGTCCCTTTGGTGCGGCCATGGCCAAGCTCTCGACCAACGCCAACACCATCGAACGCTGGGACGGCTCCACTGAAGATTTGACCGCCGCCATCGGCAAACAACGCCGCATCGACACCGCCTATGAAATTTATCTGAGTCTCTATCAGGCCATCACCGGACCGGCGGAGCACGAGAAAGTCTTCCGCGAGTTCTCGCCCGGCTTCTTTGATCTGATCGTCATTGACGAGTGCCATCGGGGCAGCGCCGCGGAGGATTCGGCTTGGCGGGAAATTCTGGAATACTTCTCCACTGCCACGCAGATCGGTCTGACCGCCACGCCAAAAGAAACCCGATACGTCTCCAACGTTGATTACTTCGGCGAGCCGGTCTATTCCTACTCCCTGAAACAGGGCATCCGGGACGGCTTCCTCGCCCCCTATAAAGTCATCAGGGTTCACATTGACGTGGACGTCGAAGGCTTCCGACCGGAAAAAGATCAACGGTCACGGACGGGAGAACCGGTGGAAGACCGCGGCTACAACTCCAAGGATTTTGACAAAACCGTGGTGCTGGACGGCCGCACGCGGGCCGTTGCCCGCACCGTCACCGAATACCTGAAAGAAAGCGGCGACCGCTTCCAGAAAACGATCATCTTCTGCGTGGACCAGGAACACGCCGCCCGCGTGAGACAGGAACTCATCAACGAGAACGCCGACCTGACGGACGACAACCACCGCTACGTCATGCGCGTCACCGGCAACGACGCCGAAGGACAAGCGCAACTCAGTAACTTCATCGACCCGGAATCCACGTACCCCGTGCTGGTCACCACCTCGCGGCTGCTCTCCACCGGCGTCGATGCCCAGACCTGCCGGCTGATCGTGCTGGACCGCGAAGTCGGGTCCATGACCGAATTCAAACAGATCATCGGCCGCGGCACCCGCATCCACGAGGACACCCATAAATTCTACTTCACCCTGATGGACTTCCGAGGCGCCACCAGCCATTTCGCCGACCCGGACTTCGACGGCGAGCCGGTGCAGATTTACGAACCCGGCAAAGGCGATCCCATCACTCCGCCCGACCACGCGCCGCGCACGGAGGACGGCGAAGCCGCACTCCCGCCGGAACCGGCCGACGACGAAACCATTATCGACGTTTCGTCCGGAGTACCGCCGGAGAGCGCAAGCAGGAGCAAGGTCTATATCGACGGCATCAACGCAACCATCGTGCTCCAGCGGATCGAATACCTTGACGAACGCGGCAAACTCGTCACCGAATCCCTGCGCGACTTCACCAAGAAGGCGCTGAAGAAACGCTTCGCCAGCCTTGATGACTTTCTCAAGCGGTGGAACGCAGCCGAACGCAAACAAGCCGTCATTGACGAACTGGAAGCCGAAGGCTTGTCACTCGACACCATCACCGAGGAACTCGGTAAGAACCTTGACCCCTTCGATCTCATCTGCCACGTGGCCTTTGACGCCAAGCCGCTGACCCGCCGAGAGCGCGCCGCAAACGTCCGGAAACGCAACGTCTTCAACAAGTACGGATACCTGGCCCGCACCGTGCTCAGCACGCTGCTCAACAAGTACGCCGACGAAGGCGTGCTCAACCTCGACGACGCCAACGTCCTGCGCGTCCCACCCTTGAACACCCTCGGCACGCCGGTACAGTTGGTCAAAGCCTTCGGCGGCAAGGCTCAATTCATCGCAGCCGCCCGCGACCTGCAAGCCGCCCTCTACCGGGAGACCGCCTGATTCATGTCCGTCCGCACCCTGGTCAAGTCCATCCAGAACGTCATGCGCCAGGACACCGGCGTAGACGGTGACGCCCAGCGCATCAGCCAATTGTGCTGGATGTTCTTCCTCAAGATCATCGACGACCAGGACCAGGAACTGGAAGTGATGAAGACAGACTACACCTCCCCCATCCCGGAACGGTTCCGGTGGCGCACCTGGGCCGCGGACCCCGAGGGCCTCACCGGTGACGCCCTGCTCACCTTCATTGACGACGACCTCTTCCCCGCCTTGAAAAACCTCCGGCCCACCGGCCGGCCGGACCATCGCGGCCGCGTCGTGCGCGACGTGTTCGAGGACGCCTACAACTACATGAAATCCGGCCAGCTCATGCGCCAAGTCGTGAACAAAATCAACGACGTTGATTTCAATAACCTGACCCAACGCCAGCATTTCGGCGACATCTACGAACAGCTGTTGAACGACCTGCAATCCGCGGGCAACGCCGGCGAATACTACACCCCACGCGCGGTCACCGCGTTCATGACCGACCGCATTGACCCCAAACCCGGCGAAACCCTGCTTGATCCGTCATGCGGCACCGGCGGCTTCCTGACCTGCGCGCTGGACCACATGCGCAAGCATTACGTCAAACGGCCGGAGGACGAACGGAACGTGCAAACCGGGCTGCGCGCCGTTGAGAAAAAACAACTGCCGCACATGCTCTGCGTCACCAACATGCTGCTACACAACGTGGAAGACCCCAGTTTCGTCCGCCACGACAACACCCTGGCCCGGCCCTACGTCGGGTGGGAAAAGAAAGAGCGGGTAGACGTGGTGCTGACCAACCCGCCCTTCGGCGGCAAGGAAGAAGACGGTATCGAGAGCAACTTCCCCGCGCACTTCCGCACCAAGGAAACCGCGGACCTGTTTCTCGCCCTGATCGTCCGACTGCTCAAGCCGGGCGGACGCGCCGCAGTCGTCCTCCCCGACGGCTCCCTGTTCGGCGAAGGCGTCAAAACCCGACTCAAAGAACACCTCATGCAAGAGTGCAGCCTCCACACCATCGTCCGCCTGCCCAACTCCGTGTTCAAACCCTACGCCTCCATCGGCACCAACCTCCTGTTCTTCGAGAAAGGCAAGCCGACCCGGGACATCTGGTTCTACGAACATCTCGTGCCCAAGGACCAGAAAGCCTATTCCATGACCAAACCCATCCGATTGGAACACCTGCAACCCTGCATCGACTGGTGGGGCGGCCCGCAACGCAAAGGCCGCAAACAAACCGACCGCGCCTGGAACGTCACCGCGGCCGACGTCAAAGCCCGCGGCTACAACCTCGACATGAAGAACCCGCACACCGCGGAGGCAGACCACGGCAACCCCGAAGACTTGCTGGCCAAACTCACCGCCGCGGAGGCGGAGACCACGGCGTTGCGGGATCAGTTGAAGGCGATTCTGGCCGAGGCACTGATGCGATAAACAGTCACCCCGCTGGGTTAGGAGGGACCAATGAAACAGAACTTGAGTGACACGGTCATTGACGAGATTCGAGAAGTGCGGCACCGCATCTCGGCGCACGTGAATCATGATCCTGCACAGTTGGTACTCTACTACGTGGAAATGCAGAAGCAGTACCAGAATCGATTAATCGAGGCCGAAAAGAGTTCTGAGGACAAGGATCAACCTGCAACCTGACGTGGCAACCTCAATATAGGACGTCAAGCAGTTTGTTAATTGCGATTTTGAGAAAAATTTGTGAATAATCGTGAATGCCTTGCAATTCCTTGCAAATAAAGGTGTTTTCGCTACCACCTATTCTCATTTTAACATTCTGCTTGACGTCGTCTACTCAATTCAATTGACTCCCGACGCCGGGCAATTTGACGCCTCCGGCTCTTTCCCATATATTTGACTAATCTGGTCATAAGGAGAAACGCCCGTGAGCACGTCTCGTCACGCGAAGCAGATCAGCCCGCCGCCTGCCTGGAAGTTGGGAGAGGCGAAGGCAAAGTTCAGCGAACTCGTTCGTCTCGCCACGTCCGGGCAACCGCAACGGGTCACGGTTCACGGGAAAGACACCGTGGTCATCGTCGCGGCGGACACCTTCCAAACCCTTCAGGCCAGAAAGCAATCAGGCAGCCTGCACGAACTTCTGTCCCAATCTCCCCTGAACCGTATCAGGT
Source organism: Nitrospirales bacterium (assembly GCA_965212625.1). GTDB lineage: Bacteria > Nitrospirota > Nitrospiria > Nitrospirales > UBA8639 > Bin75. Next base: position 768,031 of record OZ243124.1, read on the forward strand.
TGGGTGGAGACAGCGTGCGAAGTCCCGTCCGTGAGGTCGATCTGTGACGGGATGGTTACTTGATACCAACGTCGTCTCTGAACTCCGAAAGAAGCAGCCTGATCATCGGGTAAAAGCTTGGTCGGACGCGCAAGTGGCGGATGGCCTGTTTCTCAGCAGCGTGACCCTGGCCGAAATTCGGTACGGCATCGAAAGACAATCTGCCCCCAAGTTGCGCACTGAGCTTGCCACGTGGCTCGATCAGCAGTTACGGCCATGGTTTGCCGGGCGTATCCTGCCGGTGGATGAGGATGTAATCCTGGAATGGCGTCGGATGGTGGCACGGGGTCGAAAAAGCGCGATCACTTTCAGTCAGCCTGACCTCTTCATTGCGGCCACCGCATACGTTCATTCTCTTGTGGTATGCACCAGAAACGAGGGCGACTTTCGCAACACCGGCGTTCCGGTCTTCAATCCGTGGGCAGGGTGATTGCCAATTGGCTCCATCAAACGATCACGGCCCGGCACCTTCTTCTCGGGCGACTTGGACCGACGAGAGGGTCATCAAACAACTGTTCACGCATTTCGACCGGCTGATGCAGTCGCCAGCGTCCGTGCAGCGGCTGCGTCGGTTCATTCTCGACCTCGCAGTGCGGGGCAAACTCATCCCGCAAGACCCGAATGATGAACCGGCATCGGAATTGTTGAAGCAGATTGCGAAGGAGAAGGCGCGGTTGGTGAAGGCGGGAGAGATTAAAAGACCAAAGAAACTTCCTCCCATTGACGAAATCCCTTATTCGCTCCCTCCTTCGTGGCACTGGACCCGTATCCGGGAAATAACGAGTGATCGGGGACAACGTGTTCCCGAAGCCGCATTGACCTACATAGACGTAACATCCATAGACAAAAAGAACGGGAGAGTCGCCGGGACAAAGGTGCTTCAGGCAAATGAGGCACCAAGCCGGGCACGAAAGGTCGTACAGAAAGGCGACGTGCTGTATTCATGCGTTCGGCCCTACCTTTTGAACGTCGCGATCGTTGACCATGATTTCGACCCGAAGCCGATCGCAAGTACGGCCTTTGCCATTCTGAACGGGCATGGACTGGTGCTGCCTCGGTATCTTTGGATTGTTCTTCGCAGCCCTTTCATGGTTGCACGTGTAGAAGAAGACATGCGCGGACAGGCTTACCCCGCAATCAACGACACCGACTTCTCCATCCTGCCCTTCCCCCTTCCGCCCCTCGCCGAACAGCACCGTATCGTTGCCAAAGTCGATGAACTGATGAGGTTGTGTGATGTGTTGGAAGCAACACAAACGAAACGAGAAACGACACGGACCCGCCTGACCGCGGCGAGCCTCGCCCGCCTGAACACGCCCGACCCGGATGCAGCCAAGTTCCAGAAACATGTCAAGTTTGCCCTTAACAACTTTACCCCGTTGACCACGCGCCCCGAACAAATAAAAGCCCTGCGTCAGACCATCCTGAACCTGGCCGTGCGGGGAAAGTTGGTGCCCCAGAACCCGAATGATGAACCGGCATCGGAATTGTTGCAGCGAATTGGGAAGGAAAGGAAAAAACATAATGCAAATGGAGTTCCAAAGAGACCTTTGCCACTCGTCTCCGAAAATGAACAGGCATTTACCATCCCCAAGAGTTGGGAATGGGCACAACTGGGTAATGTCTCAACTTCGCTATTAGGGAAAACACTCAACAAAGCGAAAAACCGTGGTACTTATAAACCTTATCTTCGCAGCGTCAACGTGTATTGGTTGGAGTTAAAATTATCCGACATAAAACAAATGAAATTTGAAGAACAAGAACTTGAAAAATACACCTTACAGAAAAACGATGTCTTAGTTTGTGAAGGCGGTGAAGCCGGACGGGCAACCGTCTGGAATAACGAAATGAAAGGAATTTATTACCAAAATGCTCTTCACCGCATAAGATTCTTTGGCAAAATAGACCCGAACTATTTTGTTTTTGCACTCTATTCTGATTTCAATAACGGACGACTGGCAGACTATTGCACCGGTGTTACGATCAAACACCTTACCTCGAAGCGATTGGCGAAATACCGCTTCCCCATCCCACCCCTCCCCGAACAACGCCGCATTGTCGCCAAAGTGGATGAACTGATGGCCTTGTGCGACCGGCTAGAAGGGATCCAGAATGTCGGAGATGAGAGGCGAAGACGATTGTTTGGAGCACTCCTGAACAATGCTTGGAAAGGACAGGGCTTAGCCAGTAAATTAGGAGATTAAACCATAACTGTTACAACAACCCGCTGGGATCCAGCGAAAGATCTCAAAACCGACGAAGATATTCAGCTTTACCTCGAAGCCTGCCGGGAAGAGGCGGGAGATGATCCTGCATTCATTGTCCACGCCTTAGGGGTTATTGCCCGCGCCCGTAACATGAATCGACTCGCCAAGGATACCGGCCTGACCCGTGAAGACTTGTATCAAGCCTTATCAAGCAAAGGAAATCCTTCTTTTTCCACCGCAGCCAAAGCAGCAAGGGCACTCGAATTCAAATTGACCGTCCGGCCTCTTGCTTGATCTGTTTCCATCCAGACTATTCGGGAAACGATCAGCCCACGCCACACGTTCCCACATTCTCTTCCAATTCCTCCCTCTTTGAAAGGTAAGAAAAGAGGAACATCCACGTTCCCTCGTCACCTTTCACCCATAACCTCCATCTCATCACACCACGAACGACCGAGACCGCAACATTCTCACTCCACCAAACATCATCGTTCTGCAATCGGATTATCCCTGCCATAGTGCAACTTCCCCTCCATTTAAGAGTCATCCCCAACTGTCACGCTGCCAACTGTCACGCTGAACCCCCTGTTGTCATGCTGAGCGCAGCGAAGCATCTCAAGGTATAGGTCTCCTTCATCTGGGGGTCATCTCGAACCAATCTGCAATCATCAATCAAAAATTCTTCGTTGTAGTCCCCCTTCATATGGGGGTCATCTCGAACTTTTTTTCTCCGCTCGCGCTCTATCGCGAGCGTTGTAGTCCCCCTTCATATGGGGGTCATCTCGAACGAGTCGAGGCATCTCCGTGACCGCGTGGTTGTTGTAGTCCCCCTTCATATGGGGGTCATCTCGAACCTGCGCCAAAGGCTCCCGGTGGTTCGAGAAGTTGTAGTCCCCCTTCATATGGGGGTCATCTCGAACGCTTCACGCGCAATGCCGTGGAGACGATAGGTTGTAGTCCCCCTTCATATGGGGGTCATCTCGAACCCCCAACCGCAGCGCGGTCAACGGCGTTTGTTGTAGTCCCCCTTCATATGGGGGTCATCTCGAACGGCACATGTCAGTGAGCGACGCGTAGGATTGTTGTAGTCCCCCTTCATATGGGGGTCATCTCGAACCTCGGCAATGGCCGATCGATCAAACTCGAGGTTGTAGTCCCCCTTCATATGGGGGTCATCTCGAACTCTCCGTTCATCAATCGGGCGTTTGGTGTGGTTGTAGTCCCCCTTCATATGGGGGTCATCTCGAACCGCTATGGCATAAGTGCTTGCCGTCATGCAACAAATTATCCTTTCCGCCGTGAAGAATAGTTCTTGTGCCCATGCTTTCCTCTCTGATTCCGGTTGGTTTTTCGTCCTCCTTTCGGATTTTGGCCGTGCTGCCCACCCCATTCAATCTTGTCAAAGTCGATCGAGAGAACACCATCATCTGACGGCTCTTGCTCGCCGCAGAACAAGGACGCCGCCATCTTGACGAACTGATCGCCATGCAGATCTTCCTTGATTTTCTTGTCTTTCAGGTGAATGGCCTGCCGCACCTTGATTTTCGCACGTTCGAGCCGATGCCCCCGCATCTCCCAGGTCAAGTCAAACCCCTCCCGCGCCAGCAGTTCCTTGATGGATTGGGAGACCGCGTTCTTCAGTTTGCGGTCGTAGGCCATAAGCCGTCGCGTGTCGTTGACGGTTTCGGTCAGATTGAGAACAGGATTCCGTACTTGCAGCATGTTGAAGTGCATCAGATTATTGCGAACGGAAGCCGCGCCACATTTGCCGCCCAGAAAATCCTCTCCGAACAGCCTCTTCAGTTGATCGAACATCGTCTTCACGTCATTGTCCTGTGATTCCTCCAATTCTCTAAGTGCATCAACGATTCGGCCCTCCTTCAGACGAGCAAGTCCCTTGCCGTGAAAAACGTCGTCGGGCTTCTTGTGCCCACGCCACACAAGCGCCAGCGTGGTGAAATACAGATCGCGTTCCCACAACCCGGCATAATCGACCAGGCGTCCGAGAACCCCCATCAACAAACTGTGCAGACGTGCGTGATTGTTGAGGCGAACGTGAGCGGCAAGATGCCGATGCCTGACAACGTCGGCGAGTGCCTTGCCATAGGCTGTTTTGTCTTTGTTGGAAAGCTTCTTCTCCTTGACCCATTTCTCATGAAGTTCTTCGCGTTCCTTCTGTCGTTTGACAATACGCGAGTCGCCATCCGACACGTTTTCCCATTCGGCCAATTTGTCCACTTCCCCGCATCCAATGGCATGTTCCTGGAAGATCGGCATCAACGGTCTGAGACAACCGAAACGCAGAATCTCCCGCAGACCCCGCCAAGGCACGTATCGGCCGGCGTCCTGGCCAGGCTGACCGGGACATGCCCGGGAGAACGCCTTTTCGGACTCGAACAGACCCTTGAGGGCCTCAGCGCCCACCAAGCCGGCGCTTCCCTCGAACTTGGTGTCGTGCATGTCAAGGTAGAGACCAAAGATTCGTCCGGCGGAGTCGGCTGCGGGCCGCTGAGCTCTGATCGCCACGGCAACCTTCTTTTCGAGAATGGACCACTTGCGAAGCTGGTGCTGCAAGCGGCCGACCGCATCTACCGGCACGAGATGAAGCAGGAAGTACAGCACAGCCTCCCAATCTTCCGGCTTTTCTTGGGCCGGGTCCGATGCCGGCCGCGGCAGGTCATCCAGATTGAGATTGCTGCGCTTATTCTCCGGGCGCGGTCCGTCGCCCAGATCGTCCAGTACCCAGGACAATCCGGCAGTCTTCAAGTACTCCTCGAACGCCTGCCCCACCACGTCGCAGCGCAGGTCATCAATGTATTTGGACTGTTTTCGTGCATTGTCCGCGCCGCGTTGGACACGAAACTCGGTTGCCGTGTCCGCGGACAGGTGATCGAAGAAATACGCAATATCTTCTCCGTCGCGCAGTCGGATCAGACCGTCTGCCTTGGCAACTGCAAATTTGTCGTTGTTGATGGATCGCGCCTCCGCGGTTGTGCGTTGAACCGCGCGATTGATCCATTTGTTCAACGTTTCGGCCGATTGTTCTTCCAACCACGCAGGAAAAGGCCGTTCGTACAGGGCCTTGACGGTAACGTAGCGACACTGTCGGCCCGGCTTTTCGAGTTCGGCCCGATTGTCGGGCGGCGGTAGACGGAGGACGTAGGAGTTACGTTTCCAGGCGTTCTTGGCACGCTCCAGAACACGGCGGAATCGGGGCATCGGTGATTGTGGCGGTGCCGCATTGACGACGGCATCAATGAGTGCCTTGAGTTTCTCTTGATCGAAATAATACTCAACGTGCGCACCTCGGAGGAGTTCGATCAGACGGTCTCGTTGTCCCTGGAAGTCCTGTTTCAGGAAATTATGCACAACGCGAACAGCGTCTGCGTTTGCGGGAACCTCCTTCAATGCCTTGACGAAACCACCGCGTCCCTTGAAATGAAACGATGAGTTGCGCAGTTCGGCCCATCCGTTCAGAGCCAGGTACAGCACCGATTTTCTGAAGGCATCGTCCTCCCCCTCAAACTGAATTGACCGGTTGCCAAACAGGAAAGTAAGCTTTTGGCCGTAGGCGGTTGTGTCGAATTTCTCGCCGGTCGCCTTCGCCTTATTGACCTTCCCCAGAATGTCGCCGACAATCTTTCCGTCCGGGTCTGCCCAGTCCGTCAACGTCCGTGCGGCCAGCGCGATGGTATTGCGCCACACGCGCACGAAGGCTTCGGTGCGCTTGATCTCCGCTTGACCCTCGCTGGTTCGGTACCGGCTGCCTTCGAGGTCGTCCGGCCAGTTAGCGACGACGCTGCTTGGCCTATCCTCGCCGGACTGCGGAGTGGCCGCGTAGTGGATGATCTTGCCAAGACGCACGAGGGCATTGAGATTGCGATTGTCCGACTTGGCTTCGACCAGCCGGAACAGGTTCTCCATGCCGGCGGGAAGGACGTGAACTACGGACTTCTTTTTGTTCTTGAGAGTTCTGTGGTTCTTGAGTATGCGGGTGTAGACGTCCTTGACGGCGTCGTGAAGTTCGAATAATCCGGGAAACTTTTCGCGGGCGTGGGGAATGGGAAGTGGCTTTCCGTTGCCGTCTTTGAACAGCCGGCCGTACTGCGCAAATAGAATCGGTGCGACGTCCCGTACCGAAAACTTGCCGCCGCCTTTCCCTTCTTTCTCTTTCTCCAGCGCCGTCCAGCGTATCTCGGTCGCAACGTCGCCGGCCTTTTCATAAGCCTTCTCCTCCTGTTCATCCCAGGAACGTTTCTTATCAGGGAACTGTGTCGGTAACGCCAACACGTTCTTGGCAATGCTCTCGGCCCTGGCCGCTATCCGGCCTTGGCACTTGTCCGGTCTGACCTGTTTTATCTGGTATTCCCGTTCGTGAAGATGCTCGTGAATCTTCTTGGCAATGGCAGATGGATCGGCCGCCGATACTTCCACGTCACCCGCAAAACGTGCATACCAGTATCCTTTTTCACTGCCTCGTCCTTCGGTCTTCCCGTCCTTGTCGTAGGGATGGATTTTCGCCCACCACAGATCGCGGAGTGAACGTTCACCCTTTTTTTCTTTCTTGGAAAGGTCAAGGAGGTTCTTCTCAGTTAAGACTTGAAGCGCGGCATCACCGAGTTTCTGACGAAAGTTTCGCTGTTGGGGCGTCGATTTCTTCCCGTTCTTGGGCTTGGCCGCAATTTTGTCGATGGCGGAAATCCATTGCGCGATGATGAGTTCGGGATGGGTTCTTGCAAACTCTTCCACGTCAACGAGGGTATCTTGCCGGACGCCGTGAGTCGGGTTTCTGCGAATTTTCCTTCTGGGAGTTTTCCCGTCGTCGAACTCCGTATGACTTCTCCCATATGGTTTGATAATCAGCATGTCGGCCTCCAATCGTATCTGGTCCTCTGTGAAAGGTTTTCGTCAAGTTCGGTTGCCGATAGGTTACATTCGGTTTGCGAAATGATCAATATACTTATAATATGTAAACTTCTCAATACAGGTGACTTACTCATGATAGGACAAAGACTTAAACTCTCACGTTCCGCCTCTGGCTTCTCTCTAAGGGACTTAGAAGAGAAAATTGGAAACCGCGTCACGGCACAGGCCATCGGGAAGTATGAACGCAACGAATCCATGCCCAGTTCAGGCGTGTTGAGTGCGCTCGCCGATGCGCTTGGCGTTTCGGTGGACTATCTGGTTGGCGACCAGGAAATGATCCTCGAAGCCGTCGAGTTCAGGAAGAAAACCATTACGAGCAAACGAGAGGAATCCCAGGTTGAGGCCAAAACCTTACACCTTTTGGAGCGTTACCTCATGGTTGAGGAATTGCTCCACCTTCGCAGCGTTGAATGGCACAGTCCGCGCGAAGCCCCTTATCCCGTCATTCGGGACTTTTCTGATGCCGACATAGCCGCCCGAAGTCTTCGGGACCACTGGGGACTGGGCCATGACCCGATTCCGAACCTCGTTGAATTGCTGGAAGAGCAGGGCATCAAGATTCTTGCCGTTGATCTGACGAATATTGACGGCCTGACGGCGCGCGTTCGTCGTACCAAGAAAAGCGACGTGCCCGTTATCGTCGTGAACCGTAAGGAATGGGGGGAACGTCAGCGTTTCACGCTGGCTCATGAGCTTGGGCACATCGTACTGGACGTGAACGCCATGGTAGATGAGGAGAAGGCAGCGCACCGCTTCGCCGGAGCCTTCCTGATGCCTGCCGAGGCCCTTTGGGCAAAGATTGGGAAACACCGCACATCAATCGGTTGGGACGAACTGTTTGAATTGAAACAGATTTTTGGCGCGAGTGTTCAGGCGGTCACGTATCGCTGCAAAGACCTTGGCATTTTCAACGTGTCGCTGTTTCGGCGGTTGTTCGACGAGTTTACCCGTCGCGGGTGGCGCACCCCGCCGTACAAGGAACCTTACGCGAAGGAAAGCGAGAAGCCGAAACGTTTCGAACGTCTCACGTTCCGCGCACTTGCCGAGGGAGCTATTTCCGAACCCAAGGCGGCTGAATTGCTCGGGCTGTCGGTACGCGAATTGAACCGACGGATGGAGGAACCTCCCGATTTTGAACCCGAAACCACGGCTCGAGGCCATTAAGAAATTGCAGGAAAGTAGCTTATATCGCTGCAACGCGATATGTCTGAGGCACGACAGCGGCGGGCAGCCGCATACGCGGTAGCCGATGGGCGTAGCCCGTTTGCGGATTGGCTACGCAAACTGACGAATCAGAAAGTGCGAAACGGCATTCGCGGCAGGATAGCGCGGGTCCGCACAAATGAAGGGCCAGAAGAGAAAGACACTGGATTCCCGCTAAAAACTGCGGGAATGACAGAGGGGTAAGCGGGGCGACACGATCCCCCGTTTGCCCAGAAAGTGCGAAACGGCATTCGCAGCAGGATAGCGCAGGTCCGCACGGATGAAGGGCCAGAAGAGAAAGACACTGGATTCCCGCTAAAAACTGCGGGAATGACAGAGGGGTAAGCGGGCGACACGATCCCCCGTTTGCCCAGAAAGTGCGAAACGGCATTCGCGGCAGGATAGCGCGGGTCCGCACGAATGAAGGGCCAGAAGAGAAAGACACTGGATTCCCGCTAAAAACTGCGGGAATGACAGAGGGGTAAGCGGGGCGACACGATCCCCCGTTTGCCCAGAAAGTGCGAAACGGCATTCGCGGCAGGGTAGCGCGGGTCCGCACGAATGAAGGGCCAGAAAAGAAAGACTCTGGATTCCCGCTAAAAACTGCGGGAATGACAGAGGGGTAAGCGGGGCGACACCACCCCCGTTTGACCAGAAAGTGCGAAACGGCATTCGCGGCAGGAGAGCGCGAATTCGCACGAATGAAGGGACAGAAGAGAAAGACTCTGGATTCCCGCTAAAAACTGCGGGAATGACAGAGGGGTAAGCGGGGCGACACCACCCCTGTTTGACCAGAAAGTGCGAAACGGCATTCACGGCAGGAGAGCGCGGGTCCGCACGAATGAAGGGCCAGAAAAAAAGACACTGGATTCCCGCTAAAAACTGCGGGAATGACAGAGGGGTAAGCGGGGCAACACCACCCCCCGTTTGACCAGAAAGTGCGAAACGGCATTCGCGGCAGGAGAGCGCGGGTCCGCACGAATGAAGGGCCAGAAAAAAAGACACTGGATTCCCGCTAAAAACTGCGGGAATGACAGAGGGGTAAGCGGGGCAACACCACCCCCCGTTTGACCAGAAAGTGCGAAACGGCATTCACGGCAGGAGAGCGCGGGTCCGCACGAATGAAGGGCCAGAAAAAAAGACACTGGATTCCCGCTAAAAACTGCGGGAATGACAGAGGGATAAGCGGGGCAACACCACCCCCCGTTTGACCAGAAAGTGCGAAACGGCATTCGCGGCAGGAGAGCGCGGGTCCGCACGAATGAAGGGCCAGAAAAAAAAGACACTGGATTCCCGCTAAAAACTGCGGGAATGACAGAGGGGTAAGCGGGGCGACACGATTCCCCGTTTGGGAAATCCGGGAGATCGTCGATCAGTCGGGCACGGGGCGGTGGAGTTGCGAATAGACATCGGCCCAGGGTACCGCGTGTCCATCGGACAAGACGACCGTTGCATTCTCCTTTTGTATGGGGGAACGAAGCAAACACAAGCAACGGATATCAAAAAGGCTCATGAGTATTGGGCCGACTATAACGGGAGAGAAGCCTATGCCCAAGCGAATCGTTCCGTATGAAGACGTCCTCTATCAGGACATCCAGGACCCCGACGAAGCCGCGGCGTATTTGAACGCGGCACTGGAGGATGAATCCAAAAAGGGGGCGGAGACCTTTCTGTTGGCCCTTCGTGACGTTGCCAAGGCTCGCGGCATCGGACGGCTCGCCCAGGAGATGCACCTGAGCCGTGAGAGCCTGTATCGCACGTTGTCCCGCAAGGGCAATCCTCGCTTTTCGACCCTTGCGGCCGTGTTGGAGAGCCTTGGGCTGAAACTGACGGTGCAGGTCAATCCCCCGGTAACGAAGACGGCCTAGCCGGTGGGTTGGGTGAGCTTAGCCCGCCGTTCAGGTGCTTTTCACCCGTGGCGCAACGCTGAGCCGCATCCCCAGTTGCCCAAGAACGCCATGCACGGTGGAGAGCCGCGGATTGCCGTCTTTCGAGAAGGATTGATACAAGGTCTCACGTCGCAACCCAGACCCTCGTGCGACTTTGGCAACTCCCCTTGATTTGACAACGTTGCGGAGCGCCACCAATAACAGCTTGTCATCTCCTTCTTCCAGGACGGCGTCCAAGTACGCGGCGACCTCCTCGGGGGTGTTGAGATGGTCGGCCACGTCGAATTTTCTGGTCCTTACTCCTGCCATCATGCCTTCTCCTTGTCCAAAAGCCTTGCGAACGTCCGAGCTCGTTCAACGTCTCGCGTTTGGGTGCGCTTCGTGCCACCCCACAAGAGAACAATCGTCTGACCGCTGACACGGTAATATATCCGGTAACCCGGACCAGCGTTGATACGATACTCGAACAACGCAGGCACTCCCCTTATGGACTTTGCGCTCCCGAAATTACCGTCCGCCATCTTACTGACCGCGGTGAGGATTCGAGCTTTCACGTTCAGGTCTCGCAGTCCGTCAAGCCACTCTTCAAAAGGAGCCTTGCCGTTCTCCAGTTCGAGCGCATGTGTGCCGTATTCCACTTGGATATGTTAATTACAATTAACGTCCAGGTCAATTGGCCGAATGACAAGAAGGTGAGTTTTAGCAAGCCAGCAGGTCAGATTAGCCTGATATAATTCAACTAACTTTCTATAGAAGTTTACACACGGAACTGGACAATGACCCGATTCTGAAACCGAAACCACGGTCCGAGGCCATTAAGAGATTGCAGGAAAGTAGCTTATATCGCTGCAACGCGATATGTCTGAATCACGACAGCGGCGGGTAGCCGCATACGTGGCAGACGATGGGCGTAGCCCGTTTGCGGATTGGCTGCGCAAACTGACGAATCGGAAAGTGCGAAACGGCATTCGCGGCAGGATAGCGCGAATCCGCACGAATGAAGGGCCAGAAGAGAAAGACACTGGATTCCCGCTAAAAACTGCGGGAATGACAGAGGGGTAAGCGGGGCAACACCACCCCCCGTTTGACCAGAAAGTGCGAAACGGCATTCGCGGCAGGATAGCGCGAATCCGCACGAATGAAGGGCCAGAAAAGAAAGGCTCTGGATTCCCGCTAAAAACTGCGGGAATGACAGAGGGATAAGCGGGGCAACACCACCCCCCGTTTGACCAGAAAGTGCGAAACGGCATTCGCGGCAGGAGAGCGCGGGTCCGCACGAATGAAGGGACAGAAGAGAAAGGCTCTGGATTCCCGCTAAAAACTGCGGGAATGACAGAGGGGTAAGCAGGGCGACACGATCCCCCGTTTGCCCAGAAAGTGCGAAACGGCATTCGCGGCAGGAGAGCGCGGGTCCGCACGAATGAAGGGCCAGAAGAGAAAGACACTGGATTCCCGCTAAAAACTGCGGGAATGACAGAGGGGTAAGCAGGGCGACACGATCCCCCGTTTGCCCAGAAAGTGCGAAACGGCATTCGCAGCAGGAGAGCGCGGGTCCGCACGAATGAAGGGCCAGAAGAGAAAGATACTGGATTCCCGCTAAAAACTGCGGGAATGACAGAGGGGTAAGCGGGGCGACACGATCCCCCGTTTGGGAAATCCGGGAGATCGTCGATCAGTCGGGCATGGGGTGGTGGAGTTGCGAATAGACATCGGCCCAGGGTACCGCGTGTCCATCGGACAAGACGACCGTTGCATTCTCCTTTTTGTATGGGGGAACGAAGCAAACACAAGCAACGGATATCAAAAAAGCTCATGAGTATTGGGCCGACTATAACGGGAGAGAAGCCTATGCCAAAGCAAATCGTTCCGTATGAAGACGTCCTCTACCAGGACATCCAGGACCCCGACGAAGCCGCGGCGTATTTGAACGCGGCACTGGAGGATGAATCCGAAAAGGGGTCGGAGACCTTTCTGTTGGCCCTCCGTGACGTTGCCAAGGCTCGCGGCATCGGACGGTTCGCCCAGGAGACGCACCTGAGCCGTGAGAGCCTGTATCGCACGTTGTCCCGCAAGGGCAATCCTCGCTTTTCGACCCTTGAGGCCGTGTTGGAGAGCCTTGGGCTGAAACTGACGGTGCAGGTCAATCCCCCGGTAACGAAGACGGCCTGGCCGGTGGGTTGGATGTTAGCCCGCCGTTCAGGTGCTTTTTACCCGTGGCGCAATGCTGATCCTCATCCCCAGTTGCTCAAGAACGCCATGCACGGTGGAGAGTCGAGGGTTGCCGCCTCCGAGTTCGTGTGACCGACTTAATTGAATCCATCATATGGCTTAGGTCACGTCCGATGCGGGATCCGTGCTACGTGCTGACAATAGAGTTGTCAAATTATCAAATTTTGTGATAAAGATAATTTTCAATCAGGATCTCTCAATGGGAAGAAGCGAATGATGTCAGACAAGGCAAACATTGCCGCGAACGTCACCCGACTTCGGTCGGACCGGCAACTCACCCAGGATGACCTTGCCACGAAATCCGGCCTCTCACGGGTAGCCCTCGGAAAGATTGAACGCGGTGAGGTCATCCCACGGGCACGCACCCTTGACGCTTTGGCGAAGGCGCTGGCGGTCCCTGTCGGCGAACTCGTCATCCCCGTCCGGCCCCTTGAAAGCGTGCGTTTTCGTGCCCAGGCGCGGGTTTATGCGCGAGAGCAGATCCTGGCGGAAGTCTCGAAGTGGCTTGACGCCTATGCCGGACTTGAGGCAGACCTGAACAAGCGGTCCCCATTCCGGTTCAAGAAGGCAACCCCTGCGAGACGCAACAGCGACACTGTAAAGGTCGCACAGGATGCTCGCCAAGCGGTCGGTCTCGGACCAGAAGAGCCTGTCCGTGACATCTGCATGTTGCTTGAGGACAATGGGGTAAAACTTCTGCTCTTGGAGACGAATCGGGACTCGTTTTTCGGGCTGAGCGTGGGCGCGCGGGACGGCGGTCCGGCTGTGGTCGTCAATACGTGGGATCGGATTTCGGTTGAACGCTGGATTTTTACCGCGGCACACGAACTCGGCCACCTGTTGCTGCATCCCTCCGAATATCAGCGCGACGTCACCGAGATTCCCGTGCAGGCGGAGCGTGAAGCCGATGCCTTCGCCAGCACGTTTCTCATGCCGGAGGCGGCGTTTGCCGCGGAATGGGACGCCACGCGTGGACGTCCGCTGTTGACACGCGTTCTCAAGGTCAAGCGCATGTTCCGCGTGAGCTACAAGACCGTGCTCTATCGGCTGGTCGAGTCGGGCCGAGAAACTTCCGACGTCTGGCGCACCTTCCAACGCCAGCACCGCGACCGGTTCGGTAAGACACTGCGCAAGACCGACGAACCCGAGGCACTGAAGAAAAGTGAGTTTGCGTGGAATTGGAGTCGATCGGGGGAACCCGCCGGGCTCACCCAGCACGATTTCGTTGACGGTCGTCTGTCTCGGCTCGTGCGTCGGGCGCTGGAACGGGAACGCATTTCGCTCGGACGCGCCGCAGAGATATTACGGCTCACCAGGAACGAAATGAGGGCGCAGGCACGTGAGTGGGCGCGTTAGATGCCGGCTACGCCGACGGTGCTCCTCGCCGACGCGGACGTGTTCATAGACTACCGCGACTCCGAGTTGAAGATACTGAATCTCGTAACGCGACACGTGGGGCGACTAACCGTTCTCCCATCCGTCCTTGATGAGGTACGGGACGTCACCGCAACGGAGTGCGCACGCCTCGGCATTGAAGTCATTGAGGTCGAGACCAGTCAGATGCTCCGGGCCGCAAGAATCAGGTCGGGCGTCTCGTTCAATGACCGGCTATGCCTGATCGTTTGTCAAGAGAAGGGATGGACGTGCGTAACGAACGACGGCGCGCTGAGGAGACTATGCAAACGCCACGGCGTCAAGACCCGATACGGTCTTGGACTCATGGTGGATCTGGTCATTGACGGTGTACTGACACGGCGGCGGGCCATGGCTGTGGCCCGCCGGATGCAAGTGTCAAACCCGTTCCATATCAATGACAACGTGCTGACCCGCTTTGCGGATGCGCTCAACCGCGTTCGATAACGGCACTTGGGCTGCCGGCGCCGTTCAGCGCCCTTGCTCGTCGCGAAAGCGTTGTGTTTCCTTGACTGCCAATACCATCGCATCATCCGCATTCAACCCAGACTTCGCCCGCGCTTTGGCGACGATCTCCCGGGCGGTGTCGTAGGGTCGGATACCTCTCAATTCCAGACTCTCCTCAATGATGGAACCCATGGAACGATTCTGTCGGGCCACGGTTTCCTTCAGTGCCCGATGTGTCCAGTCAGCCAAACTGATTGTCAGACGAGGCATGGCATCCACTCCGGTTCGCGGTGACTATTCAGTGACCCGAGCACCATAACACCAACGCGCCAAACCAACAACGTCTCCCTGCTTGGCTAACCGCGCCGCAGATCAACTTTGGATCGTTCAGCAATACGATTGTCTCATACCCGCTCCATAGCCACCCGCACTGAACATCACCCGCATCCTGCCCCGCCCGCGGCAGATTTGGCAAACCGCTGCCTTTATAGAGTACAATATCGGCAAGTTCCCGTGTTCAGAACACCCCACGCTAACCTGCAAAGGAGTAAATCATGAAACGATCCTCTCATCTCACCTTGCTGATTGGTTTCACCGGCTGCGTCGTGCTGACGCTGATTGCCGGAGCGTGCAAACAAGGATATTCAGCCGAGACCGCCAGTGCAGAGGGCACGGCACCCGTGTATTCGTTCACGTTGAACGATATTGACGGGAGTCCGCTTTCCCTGAGCACCTTTCAAGGGAAAGTGCTGCTCCTCGTCAATACCGCCAGTTTTTGCGGGAACACGCCGCAATACGCGGGGTTACAAACGTTGTATGAACGCTATCGCCATCAGGGTCTGGAAATTCTGGCGTTCCCGGCCAATAACTTCGGCCAACAGGAACCGGGCACCGACGAAGACATCAAATCGTTCTGCTACACCAAGTATGCCTTGGAATTTCCCTTGTTCAGCAAAATAAGCGTCAAGGGAAAGGATATTCACGCTCTGTACCGCTACCTCACCATCGAAAGCCCGTTTCCCGGCGACATTGAGTGGAATTTTCAAAAATTTCTGGTGGACCACCACGGGCAGGTCATTGCCCGATATCGACCCGGCCTGAAGCCCCTCTCTCCTCAGATCGTTCAAGACGTTGAACGCGCACTCAGCAAGAAGGGGTGAGATCGTTGAATCCTGGGCACCATCGCACGCCGGACGTTGGGGCACGTCGGAAATTTCGGGGAATCCCGGAAGTTTTCTTTGTCCGGTGGGCGGGGGATAGATTCTTCGCTTCGCTCAGAATGACAGAGGGGGCGGAATGAACGATGGGGGAAATGATAGAGGGAAGTGATAGAGGGAAATAATAGAGGGAAATGACCGAGGGGAGTGATAGAGGGGAATGACAGAGGGGGTACGAGGATGGAGATCAAAAAAGACCCGTGATCCAAGGTGGTCGTCGCTTCCATACTTCGGAGCATTCACGAGACATTGACGAAACGTGTCGGGGGCGGGCGCCATGGAAAGCCTGCACGGGTGGGAAAAGAAGCAGACGTTCCTGCTTGCCGAATCAGGCCGACTTCGAATTTACGTCGATCTTCCGTTGCAGCTCATCCCAGTCGGAAACCCTGGTCGCGCCCGGGTCGGAAAACGTTTGATTCCATGGTTGATCCATCAGAAAGACCCGGATGCCCCGCGCCAGATACTCCTTCGCGTGGACGGGATGGTCATCAACGGCCAGGACCACGCCGTTCGACGCTTCGGTTTTTTCTCCGGTGTGATGGAGTTCGTCAAACGGAATGCTGTGCTCTTCCAGCCACTTCAGCGTGTATGGGCGAGCACTGGGGCGGCGCGCCGTAATGAGGACGATCCGATAGTCTTTCTGAAGCCGCTGCAACGCCGGTTGCGCACCGGGAACCACCGGCAGCGTCGGAATGCTCCGCTCATAAAAATAATCGAAAATCCGGTCAATCAGATCAGGACCCAAATCACTGCCGTCAAGCCCACCCGCACTGGCATACGTCCGTGACGGCCACGACTCGCCGGTCAATTCATGAAAAATTCGTTGAACTTCGTGTTCCGCCTGAGCCAACACGTTGTCGATATCAACGGCGAAACCGGGCCGCATTGATCTCACCTCAGCACTCGTTCGGCACGTCCTGAACAAGAACGACGTCTAGTTTTTGACGCGAAGGGTGCGTAACCGGTTCAGGGCCGCGGAAATTTCTAATGCGCGAGGGCGTGCAAAATTTCCAGGATGGTGCTCTTCCTTGCGAAAAGGATCGAGGACATCCAAGCCCGCCTCCGTCAACAGCCGCACGAGGCTTTGGACCACCGCGTTCACGCCCAGTTGCCCGTCCAGGAAACGACGTGAAGCCAGATGAAGGGCAAAACCCACGGCACGGGTTTGACTGACGTCTACCAGCTGTTCGACCCCGCTCACGTCAATGACCTCATGCCCGAAGGCAATGGCATCCACGGACTTGGCGTCAATTTTGACTTCACGACGTCCGCGGGAGGGGTCGAGACTGTCACGCAGGGGTATTCGAGGTTCGACGTCCGGTAACGACGCCGTTCTTTCGATTGTTCGTTGCGTCTGAAACTCGCGTGCGACTCGCTCGGCGCGCTCCGTCACGTCAACGGGCTGATAGTCCTGCATCATGATGACCGTATCGGCCACGTCGAAATAATCCCCACAGCCGCCCATCACCAACACCGTGGACACGCCCCGTTGTTCATACAGGTCACGCACGCGGTCCACGAACGGCGTGATGGGTTCATGCTCTTTATGAACCAACGCCTGCATTCGGGCGTCCCTGACCATAAAATTCGTGGCACTGGTATCTTCGTCAAGCAACAACGTCGTGGCCCCCGCTTCGACGGCTTCAAGAATCGAGGCAGCCTGACTGGTGCTCCCACTCGCGTTGTCCGTGGAAAACCGCACGGTCTCCTGCCCATGAGGAAGATTGTCGATGAATCCGCTGATGTTGACGCGTTCCACGCGCCGGCCGTCTTCAGCGCGAATTTTGACGGCGTGGTCCGTCGTCACCACGTATTCCCGTCCGTCACCCGGGACGTGCGCGTACACCCCCCGCTCCAATGCCCTGAGCACCGTGGACTTGCCGTGATAGCCGCCTCCGACAATCACCGTGATCCCTTTGGGGATTCCCAGGCCGGTCAAGGATTGCGTGGTCCTGCCGTGCTGGGAAACCGGATGAGGAATCGGCAGCGACACGCGCAGGGAATCCGGCGCAATAAACGGCTTGGCGTTCTCACCCGACAGCGGACGGTCGGATGCGCCGCTGACTCTCGGCAACGTCGCGCCGTCGGCGATGAAGGCCACCAGCCCTGAAGCGTCGAGTTGGGCGCGAATGGTCTCCTGATTGTCCACGCAATCGACAAAGGCCCGTGCCCGGTCCTGATCAACGTGTTTCCACTGCAAGGCCCGCTCGGCAATCCCGGGCACTTCCTGACACAACATGACCTCCGCTTGTCGGCCGAGGACGGTGCGCCCTTGGGCCGGCAGGCCGAGCGATAACCGAGCTTCGATCCATTGGGCCGTGACCACCATAGCCGTTCGTTCCAAGACCTCTTGTCCGCCTACGTCAACCGCAATCATTCCGCTTTTTCCGATGCCGCGATTCCCCTGACACACCTGTCGAATGGTCTGATGCACGCCGCGAATGAAAAAATCCTGCAAGGCGATTCGGCGAACGCGGCTGGAAAAAAGGTCGGATGGGATCTGTGCCACAGCACTGGAAACTCTCACGCGAATCTTTGACGGTGACGCAAACGGGTCGCCTTGCACGTAATCGACGAACACGGTGCATTGAGGGTAGGCATAGGCGCCTTGTATATCCTTGTAGGCTTTGTACCCTCGCCCATCAATCCGGGCCAAGGTTTTTCGGAGATCGTCAACGTGAAACATGAGAACCCCCTTGGTCGATCGTCGGCGCCCCGTCGTTCCCGGACGGGGGCTGCTGTTGCGTCAGACAGTGCAGCGTCCCGAATCCCAACAGAAGATCGACCGCGTGAATCCCGATCACGGAACGATCGGGAAACATCTCACTCAAAATGCCCAAAGCCACCCGGTCCTTGGGATCATTAAACGTCGGGACCAGAACCACCGCATTGCCAATGTAAAAATTGGCATAACTGGCCGGAAGCCGCTGCCCGTCAAACCAGAGCGGCGCGGGCATGGGCAGCGGCACGATCTCGATTGTTGTTCCGTTTTCCAGGACGGCACGTTCCAGCCGCTCCCGATTTTCGGCCAACGCCTCATGATTGCCATCATGGTTGTTTCGTTCCCGGCACAGCACCACGGTCCGAGGATTTACGAACCGACAAACGTCATCCACGTGCCCATGCGTGTCATCGCCGGCAATGCCTCGATTCAACCATACCACGTGGGTCACGCCCAACGACTCTTTGAGCACGATCTCATAATCTGCACGCGAAAACCCCGGATTGCGCACTTGCACCGTCGGATCGAGTAAACACGCTTCCGTCGTCACGACGGTACCGACTCCGTTCACGTCAATGCTCCCGCCTTCCAGGACCACCGGTCGCCCTTGATGCGTAATGGGAAAGGACCGACAGCCCAACCGGGACGCGACGTTCACGGAGACGCGATTGTCCTTTTTCCAATCGGGATAGCGGGCCCAGCCCGTAAATCGAAACCGGGCGATGGCCGTTTCCGGCGCGGGCTGATCGCGCGTAAGAAAGATCGGACCAGAGTCCCGCATCCAGCCGCGGTCGGTCGGAATCCGAAAAAACTCAACGTGCGACGGGTCGGCTTCAGCACGTGACAACAACCGTCGGACACGGTCTTCGTGCGTCCTGGAATTGACGAGGAGGCGAACGTGTTCCGCCGCGGCCAATTTCCGAACGATCTCCCCATACACCCAATGAACGGCCGCCAGTTTTCCCGGCCAATCCGAAGCGTTGTGCGGCCACGCCAGCCACGTCGCCTCATGCGTCTCCCATTCCGCCGGCAGGCGAAACCCCGATTGCGCAGGCGTCGCCTCCTGCCGTAACGTTTTCCCCTGATGCGTATTTTTTCCCATTGAAGCAACACGTAATCATTGAACGGAGGCACCATAAGGCACGTCTCTGAACGGCACCGGCTTTCTGTAGCCGCCGCATCTCATGCGGCCAATAATGAATCATCAAATTGGCGTAACGACGGGCGCGACATGATCGCACTGCTGCCAGGTCATTGCAAATGGGCGCCACGAGATGGCGCAGCTACGATTTGACGTCTTCATCGCGGAACCGCTTCGTGAGTCCTCCGTACGCGTCCACGCGGCGGTCTCGAAGGAACGGCCAATGACGTCGTGTATCTTCAACGTGACTCAGGTTCACGTCGGCAAAAAGAATCTCTTCCCGCTCTATTGAGGCTTCCGCAAGCACGACGCCCAACGGGTCACAGATGAACGAACTCCCCCAGAATTCAATGCCGTCTCCGCCCTCGGCCGGTTTCTCATGACCCACGCGATTCACCGCGGCCACGAACACGCCGTTCGCAATCGCATGACTGCGTTGAATGGTCTGCCACGCGCTTCGCTGCGTCTCACCTTCTTGAGCTTTCTCCGACGGATGCCACCCAATGGCCGTGGGGTAGAACAGGATTTCCGCACCGTGGAGCGTCGTCAAACGAGCGGCTTCGGGATACCATTGATCCCAACAGATCAGCACGCCGAGTTTTCCCACGCTCGTCGAAATCGCGTGAAAGCCCGTATCGCCGGGCGTGAAATAAAATTTTTCGTAGTAAGCCGGGTCATCGGGAACGTGCATCTTGCGATAGAGACCGGCAATGGACCCGTCGCCGTCAAGCACCACCACCGAGTTATGGTACAGCCCGGCGGTTCTGCGTTCGAAGATCGGAACCATGATGACGACGTTGTGTCGTTTGGCGACCTTGCTCAAGGCTTCAGTCGATGGCCCGGGAACCGACTCCGCCAAATCAAACCACGCCGGATCTTCCCGCTGACAAAAATAGTGTGACCGGAACAGTTCCGGTAGACAGATGACCTTGGCCCCGCGCCGTGCAGCTTCTTCAACCTTTGCGAGGGCATCATTGAGATTCGTTTGGGGAACAGCCCCACAAGCCATCTGCACCAGAGCGACCACAAGATTTTTCTGCGGGTTCATGGAAGACGATCCTACCGAACTATCCACCATTCGATGTATCTCCTACTGAAAATTTATATTTCTCCGGTTTCATTTTCCAGCCACGTGATTGCTGTTCGTTCGTCTTTCTCGATTGCGATTTCTACGGTTCGTTTGGCGCATTCCAGCAAGTGTTTGGACTGCTTGCGTAAGTTTAAGGATTCGATGAATTTCTGCTGAATTCGGGTTTGTTTTTCTTCTGACGGGATGGGAAGCACCGTTTTTTTTACCTGGTCGGGTCGCCAATGAAGTATCACGGAACCGCCTCCGTCTCGGTTTACCTGTTCCTTTGTCAATATTGAGTTAAGCGCCAGCGTTAAATATTCGTTGTTGACCTTATCCGTTTTGTTTTTCAGTCGAAGGATTCCGCCTGACGGGATCATTTTTCTTGGCTGTTCATGCAAGTAATAAGCAATGCCAGGAGTCGCGTCCTTGCTGAAAAGGATTTCTCCCTTATTGGGTTGATGCCGTTTGATCTCTGCATACAGCTTTTCAGAGATGTACTTCTCTTCTGTAATCTCAAACGGGCTTAGATTGCTGACGCGCACAAACGGGATGCCTTCTTTAAGATATTCTCCACTGCCGACTTCTACGCATTTTTTTACAGAAACCAGATTCCCCAGAGTATCCCACCCGCCTGAATAACTTTGAATTGCCTTGATGATTTCCTCATATTTCGGCTGAAAATATTCGGCGTCAATGCGTCTGGCTTGCTTGGTGTCGGAATAGTTTTTGACAAAGGCAAGTTGGTGTTTGGGTTGCCAATCAGCAAGTCCGAGTTCGCATAAGAGGAAGGTTTGGGCTTGGGTGTATGCCGTCCCGGAGCTCTTAATGTTCGCAAAAGATTTTTTGATTAGCTCTTCAATTTTTTGCTGGAACTTCTCGGATGGGATCAATACCTGAATTTCTCTAAGATCGGTTAAATTCAATCCTTCTTGAATTACCCCTCTCTTGCCTCTTAATGAGAATATTTTTCCAGTATCAGAATTAAGATACGTCAGTAGATAAAATGGATTGATATTTTTGGGTCTAATAATTGTGCTTTTACAACTGAAAATGGATTTGGTGTCTTCATGAGTTGCGATGGCGACTTTGCCAAGAGTACCGACAACTGTGATTAACAAATCGTTTTCTTGAATATGAAATTTTGGGAAAAAATCGTATGTACGCTTTGGTATGAACGCTGGTTCATTATCCATAATACAAAAATCGTTTATATCCTTATTTCTGACGTATCTGTATTGAGACGCATCAACATATTGATCGGCTGTTACTGTTGAGCCAAATGGACCTATAACAAAATCGCCCAAATTCTCTAATTTATCGTTGTTGTGCCGTTTTAAGACGTTCAGGCAGTTTAATACTTCTTCTCGATAGTATTCTGCATCAATCCTAAATTCATGATTAAGGTCCTGATACCGAACGGTGGAAATTTGCATCCTTAGTCCTTCACCCAAAACGATACGTTTTCATTTTTCGCCCACTTGATAAACGCTTCGGCAATGCCGTCGGGCAGTTCGCCGTTGTGGTTGTGCAGGTCGTGGTCAACAATCAGGTGTCCGTTCTTATCCAACTTGTCTTGCCCGTTGTCGTTTTTGAGATAGACGTAATCACCGGAGTTGTCCTTGCCGCCTTTTTGGGAAACGGCGAAAAAGATCGGGTAGTCTTCCACGTTGGGGCAAAGTTCATCATCCCATTTCTGCACGAACAACACGCTGGTCTTGGTGCCGGTGTGGGGCTTGAAGGTGTTGTTGTGCAAGCCGACCACCGCGAGGATGCGGGCACGTTCAGCGATAAAATTCCGGATGGACTTGTCGGAGGTGTTGTTAAAGCGGCCTTGAGGCAAGACAATCGCCATACGTCCGCCGGGTTTCAGAAAGTCCAGGTTGCGCTCAATAAAGAGAATATCCCGTCCGACTTTGCTTTGTGCCTTCCCGTTTGACTTGAAGCCGAGGTCATATTGGTGCAGAAGTCGGCTTTCCTTGATGTCTCCGGCAAAGGGCGGATTTGCCATCAGGATATCGAAGTTGAATTGCTTGTTTTCATCTTTCTCGTTCCTCAATTTTTCCAGCCGTTCAAAGCCTCTTCCATAGGTATTGATCCACTTTTTATCTTTTTCGGTTTTGTCGCTCCAGCGTCCGAAATCCAGTGTATTCAGGTGCAACACGTTGGTTTCACCGTCTCCGGCGATCAGGTTCAGCGTTCTGGCAACCCGGACCGTTTTTTCGTCAAAGTCGATGCCGAACACTCTCAGAACGTTCTCTTTTTCTTCGGCATCTATTGCTGAATTACTGAACAGGTGTCCCGTCAGCTTGAAAATGGTATGCACGGGAAAGCCGCAACTGCCTGAAGCCGTGTCAATCATGTACTCGCCGGGTTTCGGGTTCAGCATTTGCACGCACATGTCAATGACGTGCCGGGGTGTAAAGTATTGTCCCTTTTCACCTTTGGCGGATTTGTTGACCAGATATTCAAACGCCTCGTCCACAATCAGCAGATTGGAGTTGAACAGTTTGACATCCTGCAGACTGGATACGCAGACCGCCAAATGGCTGTCCGACAGTTCAAAGCGGGCTTCTTCGGGAAACACACCCGGCCATTGGCCTTTTGCCTTGTTAAATAGCTCTTGAATCTTGTTTTTCAACTCCGTGTCGGTCTGTCCGGTGTTTCTGAATTCCATCACCCTGAAGCCGTCGTCGCCGACGCCGCTTACGGCTTTCTTGAGTGCTTCATAATCAGAGCCATCAAGGTAACTCGGTGTCTTGGTCTTATATTTTTTGGGCTTTTCATGAACGGTCGTTTTTGTAACCTGCCTCATATAGTAGTTGAGAATTTCCTTATCCGGTTGACTGAGAAATTCATCATAGAGCTTGGTAAAGATGAGTTTGAACACTTCTTCAAATACATCCACACCGGCGTTTGCCAACACTTCATCTTCCATTTCCAGGATAATGGCTTTCAGGGATTTTCGCTCATTGGCGAGCTTGTCTTTTGTGATAAGGTCTTTCAGCGTGAACCGTTCACTGAGTATATCTTTAAGGCTTTGGGTTGATTTGGGTATATCGGTGACGTCTTCAAAATAATTAGGGTCTTTCCGATGGTAATGTGAAATTTGTTCACCGTTCGTCCATACACCGATAGGGGCACCGGTGGCGTTACAATAGGAACGAAGCTGGTTTTTCCCGTCTTTGAGTTTGGGTTTCTTGATCTCGACGATGACGTAGGCGGCGTCCGGACGATCTTTGTCAAAAATGACAACGTCGGCACTTTTCTTTTCTCTGCCGAAATTGACCGGATATTCAAAGGCCACGCGTTTCTTTGTATAGCCGTACTCCTTGATAAGTCGTGCAGCATACAGCTGACGGACGATTTCTTCCGGCTTTAACTGAATCTTCTTATCCCGAACGACACAGGTGACAAAAACGGTTTCTTTGCCTCTCGTAGTTTTGGTAAAGATTTTTTCCCGCAAGGATGCAATTTCATCATCCGTAAACAGGTCAAGATGATAATTGCTGTCTTTAAGTATCGACTGGATAACGTCCGGCTGTGTCATCTATTCTCCGATCAGTTCTCAAAACACCGTTGAACTAAAATTCCCGCTCTTCCAGAATTTTTGCAGCCTCAATTCGACCATTCAACCAATCGATATATTTTTCCAGCCATAATTGAATCTTCACCGATGGAATTTCTGACAACCATCGCCTTGCGGCATCACGTTTTCTTGACAGGTAGTCACTATCAGGGCCGCGCCATCCACCCGTATAAAAATGCCAAAAGAGACTGCTTGCCACGTGGTCATCATCACAAAATTTTTCGATAAATAAACGCGTCAGCCGGCCACCTGCATTTTCATTCAAAGTTTTTGGCAAGACTTCTTGAATTAACCCGCGTCGACCATCAACGTCTGCTTGAATCCAGTCGATAATATCCTCTGCCGGCATGTGGTTAATGGCGCCGTGTTCCGGCCTGTCTTCGAATCCGGTATCGCCCAACCAGTCAATGAGTTTATAAAGATTTTCCGGATCAGATACCAGAAGTTCGGATATGATTTTCCACGTTTCCCGTGGGTGGTCCTTCACGATATTATCGGCGACGTTGGCAATATCAGTATTTACATAACGAGAATTTCTCCTCATATTTCTCGTAATTTCCTTGAACAAATCCATCTTCCGGTTGGGATACTTTTGAAGAAATCCCCTTTCTATTTCAGACATAACCCCTGGGCCGTCAGTCCCGGTAAGGGTAAGCCTGGTCAGTACATCAAACACCAGTGATTCAGGAAAATCTTCAGAACCCCTTTCGTCAAAGTAATAATCATAGACAAGCCGCGTGCAGACGTTGACCGAAGTCTCATCAGGACGTCGCAGCAGTGTGGTGATTATCTCCTGAAACAAGTGTTCCGATATCGTGTCTTTGTCTTGTCTGAAGGCAAATCCGGCAAAAGCTGTAGAATCGATTTTCCCTTCCTTGAGCAGAATTAACATGTCGCGTAACAGCGATTCGGTCAAATCGGAACGCCCCATACAATCAATGGCAATTTTCCGTGTCACGTGATTCTGTAACAAACGGTGTAATAACGTTTCCCACCGTTTTTTGTCCTGACTACGCAGGCCACTCAAGTACCCACTCACGAAGGACCCATTTTTTTTTATGAATCGGCGGCCGTCAATAGTGATGGTGGTCTCATTGATATCGGTATGACCTGATTCGATATGTTTTAATAGTTCCTCATCAAATTTTGCTTCCGCCAGTTTCCCGCATTCCATTCCCAACTCCGTCAGTCGATACCCTGATGCTCTGACCAGTTTCGGCAGGTGTTCTGAAAACGCCGTACAGTCTCTCATGTATTCCCCTGCCAAATCCTGCACTGGTTTGCCGGGCAGGTTTGATTCCTTACGTTTTCCTCCATGAAATACATCACCCTCCTCCCAAATGCTGTGCAGCACGTAACGCTCGGTTCGCTCCCAGAGTGACGTGCCCGTCAACACCTTATCCAATTGCCGGACTCTGCCAAGTATTGTTTTATCCAAGTGATCAGTATTCCCGTGCAGCGTCCTGATAACAAACCGGATAAGCGGTGCTCGATTTATTTCCCTGTCCTCAGTAAATTCAACCAGCATATCCATGACTTCACCTGCCATCGCTTCGATTCGCACGAAACCTTCGCTGGCAGTGATGAGGACATCAGCAACCCGATTCCGGTCGGGTGCATTAAACCTCTTCATTTCAAGGCACAGAAAGCGTAAGACCTGTCGCCAATACTCAAATACCTCACCGTATGTCTTCGGGCGCCAGAATTCGACGGTTGGTTTTGATCCCTGATACTCAACGCCGATTGTCCTGCCCCCCCCCTCGGTTTTCAGCCAGTATTGACACATTTCCAGTCCAAGGGCTCGGCTACTGGTATCGTTGCTCATAACCAAATCTTGCAGAATAGGAAATCGTTTCGACGGTGCAGCCTGGGTCGCTGTATCCCAGACGTTGAATAGGCTGAGTAAGAGCCCTTTGGAGTTATTCGAATGCCTTTCATTCTCTGCCAACGCCATCGGTATTAACACGTTTACCGCGCGTGTAAAGAACTCATCCCATACAACTATTTTCTCCAATGCCCACACAATATCCTGACGACCCGTATGCCGCGCATACAGTTGTTCATGCGACCACGTTCCGATGGTTCGTTCCAGCAACGCCAGTGTAGCCGATGGATCTGCTTCCGACAGGTAGTTCAGAAATCGCAAGCCGGTTTCCGATACCAGAAAATCGTGGTCGGAGAAGGGTCCCGTCGCGGATAATAAGTCTTTTACCACGCGCTGCGCCGGTGGTGCCCCATGGGCATAAATAAACAATTGTAAAAACCAGCGTTTCATACCGGTAGGGATGTGTTCCATGAATGCCTGAAATTGAAATCCGTGGCCGTGCTTGTTCCAAAAATCAATCCATAGATGGACGTGCAAGGCATTCGGCACGATAAATAACGTATGGCTGCCCTGTAATATCCGTTTATCCCGGTAGTGTTGAACAATCGTTTGAAATCTGCCCCAGGTCATGGTCGGGTCGGTTTCTTTGACGAAATCGCATAGAAATTTGCCCTCATCACTGACCGGCGATTCAAAGCCGAAGCGTTGAAAAAGGGCAATGTGACGTAAGACGATCCGGTGCTGCTCAGCCTCCTGGCTGTTCATTTTTTTATGTCCGATGATAAAACGGTCCCAGATGGGAACGTCTGCCGGGGATTTCAGGACATGGTCGGGATTACTTTTCAGATTTTCGCCAACGAGGCGAGCAACGCGTGGGGAACCGCTGCACCACTCTGCCCAATTGTGCAGGTCGGCATTTTGTCGAAGATAGCCGAACAGGATATTTCTGATCTGCTCATCTGCAAGTGGTGGGCAATGATACGTCCGCATGGCGCTATCGTAGGTTTCGTCCGGACCATGATCGATCGTGACCAATTTAATCCCGCTGCGACCTTTCAAGACTGACCAGATCGAAGTTCGGTCACGATTATCACAGTCATCAATCACTAACGTGATGGAATAACGTCGGTCAGGTTTGAGCAGTTCTTGAAACACTCGACTCTTTTGAAATTCTTCCCCACTTCGCACGTAGACAACCGAGGGTGCGATAACCTCATCAGACACCGATTCAAGTACGAGTCGGGTTTTTCCAATACCCGGTTCACCGATGACGCGGACGTGTTGAACGGCGTTTTCTTGCAGGACCGATCTTATTTCCTTGATTAATTTTTCCTGCTCACTGCCGAGTTGCAACGCAACCCGCATTTGAGCGTTGTTTTTCCAGTCTTCAATCGAGAGAAAACCGCCGTCGTCAAGACCAATCAGGTCAAGACAAAGAGAAGGATATTTGTCCAATTCACCGGCTATCTGACCTTGACCATACACGGCGACTTTTGGGTCCGTATAACCACATGCCTGAAATAATTCGGTCAAGTACGTGACTGCATCCGTGTGTTGAAGGGGCAGCAAATCATGGCCCAACGTGACAAGGACATACGTCCCATCCCGGTCAAGGCAGGTTTTTATTTCATGACCCAGGCGTTTCTTTGAGGATTTGCCGAATAATTCTTTTTTCAAGGCGCCGAGTTGCCAAGGTTTGAATCCTGATCCTGTTTTGATTTGATAATAGGTGCTGCCTTTGGCTAATAAGGAATTGGACGTCGGTGAATTGTCTACCTTTGCATCGATACCGCCGTCCGGGGCGTTGCTGTTTAATGACAACACCACGTCTTTTGGGCTAAGCCCGTTGGCGATGACTTCACATCGTAATAACCTGAGGAACAGGCTGGTGCCTTGCTTCGAGTCCAACTGGCCCAATTCGCTCGGGACAGGGGCAAACGTTGAGGGTACGCGGGCAAGATTTGGATTTATCGGTACTCGTCCCGAATGGATTTGCACGGATTGTACGTTCACGTTTACGCGCAGACCGGCTTTTTTGGCCAGTGACACAAGGGCATCAAGACTGAATTTATCGATTCGGTCCTTGAGTAAATCGTTCAGACGAGGCTGGGTAATGCCAAGGAATTTGGACTTTTGGGCCTGTGTCCCGCTACGTTGTTGCACGTGCTCCCGTAAGGCCGTCATCAGTGCAGCCCGTTCCTGGATATCAGCGGACGGTTCACGCTTGGTTCCGGCGGGGCGTTGCTTCTTTACAGTTGTCTTTTTTTTCATATCTGGTATTCATATCAAAATTGATATAAATATTGCAATGCAAAAGGTGTACTTCACTTGTTAAAAATTGTTGTTTGTTATATTTTATTTTTTATAATATAAACAACAAGTTGTAATGATATTCTCATAAAACATGAAGATGTCCTGACGTCATAATTTCACTATTTACAATATTTTCAACGTTTACTGAATTCGGCTATTTTAATGAAAAAAGAACATATCAGAATTGAAGAAGCGAGACAGGCAATTTTCTCGACATTACGGAGAATCCCTGAGTTAGCGGATATTCAGGTTGACCCGGAAACATGGACGGAAAAACATAGAGCTGACCTCCTTGTCTCGTTTCGAAAGCAGAACGACAGGAAAACCCTACTGGTTGAAGTCAGTTCGTCTGGCCAGCCGCGTCCGGCACGTGCCGCAGTGAACGCATTAATTACGCTTCAATTACACAGACCTGGCACCTATGGTGTATTTGTCGCGCCGTACGTTTCGAATGCCTCTGCAAAGATTTGCATGGATAACGGAATTGGTTATATGGATTTCGTTGGAAATTGTTGGTTGCACTTCGACTCGATCTTTATAGAGATAAGGGGAAACCCCAATCGTTTCAGTAAAAAAAGCGAACTGAAATCGTTGTTCAAACCCAAAGCCGAGCGGATATTGCGTGCCTTGTTACACGAACCGGGACGCCAGTGGTCGATAGCGGAACTCACCGAATCCGTGGGTGTCAGTTCCGGTCAAGTTTCCAACGTTCGTAAGCTACTCCTGGGGCATGAGTGGATCCAGGATCAAAAACGTGGGGTCAAGCTGATCGCGCCTCTGCAACTCCTTGATTCCTGGCTGACCAACTATCAACCAAATCGGAATACCGTCTACGAGTATTATGACATGGGATCGGTAGGGAACATTGAGTCAACGATCGCGACCATGTGTCATCAACGGCAGACCAGATACGTCTTCACCGGTTTTGCAGGCGCGTCGCGTTATGCTCCGTTTACCACCTACAAAACGGTTACGGTTTACATGGATAACGTCAATGCAAACAATCTCGGAGACCTGCCTTTCAAACCCGTGACATCCGGTGCGAACGTCAGAATTATTTCTCCCCATGATGAGGGCGTGTATTATGGAGCACGCAGTATACGAGGGCAAAACGTCGCATCGGCCGTCCAGTGTTATCTTGACTTGAAAAATGAAAAGGCAAGGGGCGAGGAAGCGTCTAGGGCTTTGTTGGAACAGGTGATAAAACCGTCATGGCAGTGACGAAAGTTGATTATCCAAAATTGGCGGTGAAGGCTGCCGAGTCGGTGCTTCTGGAACTCGTCCACGTCCTCGGGGAATATCTCGACGGCATTGTCGTCATAGGAGGCATGGTACCGAAATATCTGATCACGGGGACGGAGGAACCCCACGTCGGAACAACGGACGTTGACCTCGCTTTGGATCATAGCCGGTTTGCTGAACCGGGTTATCACACGTTACATACGTTGCTGACTGCCCACCATTATCATGTAGACGGCAATCAGCCATTTATCTATCGACGTACCATTGTACGTGATGGCCACCACGTCACCGTCCAAGTGGATTTGCTTTCAGGCGAATACGGCGGTACGGGTAAAGATCATAGAACGCAACTGGTACAGGACGTACGTCCTCGTAAAGCACGAGGCGCCGACATTGCATTTGATGAACCCGTCCGCGTCAAGATAACGGGAGACCTCCCCGATGGCACAAAAGATACGGTGACGATTCCTATTGCCGGCATTGTGCCTTTCATTGTGATGAAGGCCATGTCCATGCGTGATCGCCTCAAACAGAAAGATCCTTATGACGTGTATTATTGCCTGCAATATTTCCCCGGTGGAATAGAAAAAATCGTGGAGCACGTGAAATTGCTAAAAGAAAACAAGCTGGTAGAGGAAGCACTGGAAATTCTCAAAGAGAAATTCGACTCTCCGGAACACGTGGGTCCTTCGCATATCGCAGAATTTCTGGAGTTATCAGAACCGGACGAGGTGGACCGGATCAAACGTGATTCGTACGAAAGGGTATTGTACTTGGTAGAGCGTAGTAAGAAGTAGAACTAGACGATAATCGAGATACACGCCGACGCAAAAAACGCCTTTACAACGCCGGTTGCTTGACGAAGGAAGAAGACGGCTCAGGAGAAGGTAGAGCGGCCGGGGCTTCGGCGGCCAGCGTGGTCAGGGTGACGCCGTGGAGGGCGTCGTGGACGGCTTGGTCCCGTTGACGCAGCAGCGTTTCCACGGGGTCATGGCCTTGCCGTCCGACGTCGGGACGCGGCCATTCTTTATGCCGCGCGATCTGAAGGACTTCCAACACCGTGACGCGATCAGGAGGACGCCCAAGGGTGATCCCTTCCGGCTCCGACGTTCGATAAATGAGACGGTGTTCCAGGAAATCTTCAAGGATATCTTCGACGGCCGAAAGCGGGACGCCTAATTGGGCCGACAGCGCGTGCGTCGGAACGGGCAGCTCACCGGCCGTGTGTCGCCGTATGAGAAGAACCAGCACGTTCAGAGCCACGTATTCTCGAAACGCCGCGGTATTGTGCTTCCAGCGGAGTCGAGTCAGGTACGCCTCGGGATGCTGATGATAGTACGCCACCTGGGCGCCGACCAGAACAATCAGCCACGCGACGTAGAGCCAGATGAGGAACAGAATCAGAATCGCAAAACTGGAATAGATCGCGCTGTAGCGAACGGACCCGGCCACGAACCCGGTAAACAGCATACCCGCCAATTGCCACAGCACCCCCGCCACGACCCCTCCGACGAACGCGGAGATGATATTCACCTGGGTATGGGGAAGAAACTTGTAGAGAAAGGTAAACCCGATGCAGATCAACACAAACGGCATGAGGGCAGTCGCCCAGAGCACCGCTGCCCCCAACGGCTCTATCTGTAAGAGGGTTTGAACCAGCCAATGACTTTGGGCCGAGGCAACGGCGGCAACGGCGGTGAAGACCATGACCGGCCCGACCAGAACCACGCTCAGGTAGTCGGTGAATTTTCTGGCCAGGGGACGCGCGTGCCGCACCCGCCAAATATGATTCAGGGCTTCCTCAATTTTGTCAATCAAAGAAAACGTGGTGTAAAACAAGCCGGCGACGCCGACGGCGCCAAGGGCCCCGACCTGGAGATCGTTGACAAACTCGATGACGCGAGTGGTGATTTCTTCCCCTTTTTGCCCCAATGGTTCGAGGGCCTGGTCCAGCACGGGTTCGATCTGTTGATGCACGCCGAACGCCTTGAGAACGGAAAACATGACGGCCAGGAACGGGACCAAGGAGAGCAGCGTCGTGGAAACAAGACTGGTCGCGCGTATGCTGAGCGCGCCGTCGCGGAAATCTGAGACGGCCACGACGACCAACCGCAGCGGCCTGATATAGCACGCCGACCAACCCGTGAGCGTGGTTGAATCTGGGACCCAGAGGTCCCGACGTAAAAATTTCTTGACGTAACTCCATGGGTTCATTGATCGGCCCATCCGTGCTCTCGGGTCCCGCTGCGCCGGTCCCGCGGGGAGTTCCTGAAGATGAAGCAGGCTACAATTCTCCTTCCCAAAAGTCCAGTCAACGAAGGACGATTGATTCCTTCACCGCCGTGCAACGCCGCACGCGCTTCTTCGTCGGAACGGCGTGGTTTTCAGTGGCCGGTGAGTGACGCGAGGCTTTTTCTTCCGGTCACCGGCCACTGACCACACCTATCGGGCCGCCACGTTCACGTCCACGTCAAAATGAGCGCGCCGATTCAACCGGAAACACTTCTCTGAGAACACGTGGCACTTCGGCCGGTCCTTCCCGAACGAGGCTATCATCATTTGATGAGAAGGAACGCCTAACACGGATAAATACTGCTTGACCATCGTGGCACGTTTTTCGCCGAGCACGTAATTGTAAGCCCGGGTTCCCCGCTCATCGCAATGTCCTTCAATGGTCAGGCTTTCGTGCGGACGTGATTTGAGCCACTCGGCGTTGGCTTCCAAAGCCAGGCGAGCTTTTTCAGAAAGCCGCCAACTGTTGAACGCAAAATAGACGTCCTGAAGACCACGAGAAAAACTCACGCCTTTTTGCGAGTCACCCTTCTCGTTCGTCCCATCTCCGGAATTCCCATCTCCGGAATTCCCATCCCCGGAATTCCCATTCCCGGAATTCCCATTCCCGGAACGCCCATTCCCGGAAGCGTCGGCGGCTTGCCCGAATGCAGTCACACGAGTTCCCGTCTCTTCCGTCATGCCTGCGCGTTCATCGTCTGAGAAGGCCGACGTATACGTCGAATTCGTAGCTTCTCCCCCCGGGAGAACGTTCCCCAAAGGATCCAACGATTCACTCAAAACGCTTGTGTCCCCCGCGCCACCGTCATGCTCATCCCCCCTCTCTTGAGCGAACGTTCCGACGGATCCATCCGCGGATTCACTGGATTCACTCGCACCGAACATGAATTTCTTTCCGCAACCGGCAGTCACGACGAGCACGCAAAACAAGAGCACGAATACCCCGATGATTGGTTTCCGTGTGTTCACCGTACACCTCCTTGGGTTCAGATTGTTTCGGTTCTTTGATTCTCCTTAAAAAACGGAACCAACCCATGACGATGCAAAAACAGGGCCAACGTGCAAAGCACGGGACCGGGAAGGCGGAAATATCTCGAAGAATCAGGAACTTAAGAAAGGAGGAACCGTCTATGACGTGGAGTTGACCCGGTGTCTTTTTCAACACACGTGGCATTTATCCAATGCTTGGGATTCTGTCTTTTCAGATGGAGACTACAATTCCAAGGCCCACCGCTCATCCAACACCGTCGTCATTTCTTCCTCAGGTAACGGTCGAGAAAACAAGTAGCCTTGCATCTCATGACATCCGTGCTCCTGAAGAAATTTGAGCTGACCGGGAGATTCAACCCCTTTGGCCACGACGGGCACCTGCAACGTTCCACCAATGGCCAGACAGTGATCGACGGTTTTCACGGCATCCGGATCATCGGGAGCGGCACACACCACTGAAGAAGCCAACTTCACCCGCCGAAAAGGAATCCGCCGGAGCCATGACGACAACGTGTCTTCGTCCGTCACGTCATCCAGCACGGTTTCAACCCCGACGTCCAACAACTTTTTGACGATCGTCCCCACGGTCCGCCGCTGCAAGCGTACAGCGGATTGGGAAATTTCAAGACGAAGGTTCTGAGGGGCACACCCCGTTTCCTTCAGGACTCGCTCCACCATCGTCACCGCTCGCATGGGATCCTCGCCCAGACGCGACACGTTCACGGATATCGGCATGACCCGCAACCCTTGTCCCGACCAGGCGTGACGTTGTTCACAAGCCGTCTTGAGGACCCATTCCTGAATCTCATCGAAACAGGCCACGGCTTCGGCCAAGGGCAACAGCTGAGAGGGAAAGATCATGCCCAACTCAGCGTGTTGCCATCGGAGGAGGGCTTCAATCCCGATAATCCGTCCCGAGCGCGTCTCAATCTCAGGCTGATAGTGCAGAAAAAAATCCCGGCGTTCCCAAGCACTGAGGAGACTCTTTTCCAGCATGAGTCGTTCAAACGCCTGCGCGTTCATTTCATCGGAGATGAATTGATAACACTGTCCGCCTTTTTCTTTTGCGCGATACATCGCACGATCGGCCTGCGCAATCAGGACGTCGGGATCGGTCGCGTCGAAGGGATACAACGCTATCCCCATGCTGATCCTGGCCTGTATCGTCCGCTCGCCCAACGTCATGGGTTGCGTGACGGCTTCCAGGACTTTCTGCGCTACGTGCCCGGCATCCTGTCCTCGTTCCAAATCCTGAAGAATGATCGTAAATTCATCGCCGCTTAACCGCGCGACCGTATCCGTGACCCGCACGCACCGGGTCAGACGATCGGCCACGTTCTTCAGCAACTCATCCCCCATTTCGTGTCCGAGGGAATCATTGATCGGTTTGAATCGATCCAAGTCTAAAAAGAGGACGCCGACGACTCGATCATGCCGTTTGGCTTGACCGAACGCTTGCTTGAGTCGATCGTAAAACATGGTCCGGTTCGGCAAATCGGTTAACGGATCGTGGTGGGCCAAGTGGAAGATCCGCGCTTCGGCTTCTTTCCGAACCGTAATGTCCTGGTGGATCGCGACAAAATGCGTCACGTCGCCGCGATCGTTGCGTAAGGGCGTGACGACCAGCTCGACCATGTACGATCGTCCGTCTTTTCGCTGTCCCAGCGATTCATACCGCCAGCATTGCCCTTGCACGGTTGATCGACGCGCTTGCTGAAGTGCAGAGCGAAACTTTCCGGCTTTGAACGACTGGGGAATCGTACCGATGAGGTCAGCGGCCGGATAACCCGTTAGCCGCATGTACGCGTCGTTCACCCATTCGATACGGCCGTCCGTATCCGTGATAAAGACCGGATGTTCCGCGGAGGCCATGGCCGCCCCCGGCACCCGCAAGTGTTCCAAACGTTGGCTCAACGTCAAGTAAACGGTGATCTGCCTCGTCAGTGTTTCAAACCATTGAATCGTGACGGCATCGAACGTCGTCCGACGCGCGCCGGAGACGACCAGCACGCCCACCGTCCGATGCCGGGTGCCTAAAGGAAGCAACAACCGCGAAGGATAGGGCCCAAACCCGCCGGGAAGGGTCGGGGCGCACGTCTGCTCACGCTCCGCTTGAAGGTGAACGGTCGTGTGCGTCTCCAGCACCGATTCCACCCAACGCCGTTCCGCGGCAGTGAGGGCATGAGACGACTGGGCCGGGGTCAGACGCAAGCCGCCGGCCTGCGCACACGTTGACACGTCGCCGGCCTCTCGCGTCGCCACGCACACAAACGGAGAGGGAAAAAGTCGGATCACCTGCTCACACAAATGCGACAGCACGTGCGTCAAGGAACGTCCGTGGAGCACGTCTTCGCCCAAGGCCCGGAGCAACTGGTCACCGGTTGCCGCTTGCTCCCGGGCGGACCCATCACGAATCACCCAATGCAGAGCCGTCACCGTGCCCGATGGTCCCCGTACCGCGGAAACGGTCAGTCGTGCTGAAAAACGACGCCGGTCCTTCGGCGCAAGCACCACGTCCCATTCAAGAGCAGGTTCATCCTCAAGTTGTTGAAGTCGGGTCTCAATGGCACCGGGATCACCGGGACCCAACACGTCCGACAACGGCTGCCCGAGAAGGTCACGTTGAGAACGGTTCACCAGGTGTGTCGCCGCCGCGTCGGCCAACTGAATGATTCCTTTGGAGTCGGTGACAAAGTGGCCGGCCGGTGGAACGTCCTCTGGAAAGTGGCGAGTGACGAGTGGAGAGTTGGCAACGTCGGTGACGACGTGGCTGTCAGGTGGAACGTCCTCTCCAAACGAACCGAGGAATTGTGAATGAGGTGCGTGTGTGGATTGCACGGATTGCTGCTCGTGGGTCAATTCAGCATCCATGGACGTTGAGGTGTCTCGCTCTGGTTTTCGCTTGGCCATGCGATTTCAGTTTGTTGGAAAGCGATTTGAACAACGTCCGTCGATTGACCGGAACGCCGACGATTCCCCTTTACTCATCTCATTCAGGAACTCTGAAAACGCCGGACGCCACGTCTCGTTGGACTTGTCTATAGCGTTCGACCGTGCCGACGTCAGACCAGTAACCCGAACACACGTACCCGGC
The DNA here is from genome assembly GCA_965212625.1 of Nitrospirales bacterium. GTDB lineage: Bacteria > Nitrospirota > Nitrospiria > Nitrospirales > UBA8639 > Bin75. The sequence goes on from OZ243124.1 coordinate 803,878, forward strand.
TATGATGGCGCCGCGTTCCAGCCAGAACACGTAGGCGTCAAGAATCGAGGAACGCACCCCGGGCGGAACGGGATGCAACAGACGCGGGTCAACGACCTGGATGCCGGCAAACATCCGCCGAAACGGAGGTCCGTCCGCCGCCTCGGTCACACGTCCCTTTCCCTTAATCCGCAAGACGCGATGATATTGATCCGTCTCAATCACGCCCCATTGCTCAACGTCGGGATCATCACGCAGCACCATGGTGGCCAGCGCCGCCTCTCTCCGATGATGGGCCACCACGCGGGCCACGTCCACGTCCGCAACGGTGTCTCCGTTCAAGACCAGGAACGGTTCGTCCCTGAAAAAGGATTCAACCCGTTTGAGTGCCCCTCCGGTTCCGAGCAGCGACGGCTCATGAGAATACGACAGGTGCATGGACCACTGCGACCCGGTCCCCAAGGTCCGCCGGATTTGCTCTCCAAGATAATGGAGATTAATCATCACCTCCGAAATGCCGTGTTTCCGCAGCAAGAGAAGGGTCCAGACCATCAGCGGATAGGGCCCCAGGGGCAAGAGCGGCTTCGGCACTGACTCCGTCAGCGGACGAAGCCGGGAACCGAGACCCGCTGCCAAGACCATGGCTTTCATCGGTCCGTCTTCATTGCCACTCGGGGAGATAGGGCGTGAGACATCGGAGCAGAGACGAGAATTCAGGATATTGTTCCAACGTCATTCGCACGTAGCCCAAGGTCCGAGGAACGTCCGCAAGAAACTTCGGATTTCCCTTGACCCGATCGAGATACACGAATCGCCCCACGGCTTTCAGATTGCGTTGAATGCTCGTGAAATCAAAGAGCCTCCGAAACTCGGCCCGATCCGTCAAGACCATGCGTGCCTGCACGTCGGGAGCCAACCCGGCACGCATCCCCGTGATATACCGATCAATCATCCGGTCAAGAAACGCTTCATCCAGTGCCACGTAGGAATCCCGAAGCAGCGACGCCAGATCATAAGTGGCCGGCCCGAGCAGCGCGTCCTGAAAATCGAGCACCCCCAGCCGGTCGCCGTCCACCATGAGATTGCGGGAATGGAAGTCACGGTGCGTAAACACCCGAGGTTGGCCCGCCATCCGTTGGGCTATGGTGGAAAAGGCGTCACGAATGCTCCGTTCATGATCCGCACGCATCGGTTTGTTGTCACGCCTGACCCGGACGCCATATTCCAGAAAATGATCGAATTCCCACGTCAGAAGCGGCACGTCAAACGATCGGGAGAAGGCTTGGCAGCCGTCAGCCCGTGACGCGGTCAGACGCAGATGGATCCGAACCAGGGTATCAACGGCCAAAGGATAGTACTGATGAACCGCGGACGTGCCGCCTTCGGTACAGGCGTGCCATAAGGTGACGTCGCCAAAATCCTGGAGATACAGAAGCCCCGCGGCGTCATCGTAAAAATAAAGAGCCGGGACCGGAACGCCGGTTTGCGCGAGCGATCGACGGACGTTCAGAAACGGAAGTTCTTGAACGTCCGCGGACGTTCCTCCCATCGCCTCCTCGGAAGCCTTGAAGGCTTCGGGATCCGCCAATTGCATCAGAATCAGCGACGCAACCGGTCCATGCTTCAACGTCAGCCGGTAATACCGCCGATTCGACGCATCGCCGGGCAACGGCGCCACCGCTGCCAACTCGGCCCGAAAGGGCAGCCTCGTCCGCAGCGTCGTCTCCAACGGAATCGGATCCGGCCCGGATACAGTCGCGGCTTGCGTGTTCATGGAATGGCATTATAGGGAGTCTCAGCAGTCCTGTCACTCAGCCGGGGGCCCGACCCGTATACGGGCAGGAAACAGGAGGGGGAAGAAGCGTCGAGACCGTTGTCAAGAACGTGTGTTGCGTTTTCACCGAATGATCGTGGAGGCTCGATGCCACGGTAGCCGGTGCCGGAAATGGTTGAGGCCGCATACACACCTCCGAGCATATGGAAGAAGATCAAGGCCAGCGGGACGCCGCCCATGATTTTTCTCCTCAGGTGTCCGTCCCCCCGGGCACAAGAACAACGTAATGCACAGGCAGGCTGCCCCTCACCCCTGCCCCTCTCCCGGAGGGAGAGGGGTGTTTCCGCCTCACTCCCAAGAGTAGGGAGCCTCTCCCGAGGTAGGGTCGCATCTCATGCGACCGAAGCCCAAAGCCAGACCCCAGACAGGCCCGTCCACCCTCTCCCAAGGGTCAAGGATGTTTCCCTCTCTCTCCGGGAGAGGGCCAGGGTGAGGGACGTGCTCAAACCGAGACGCGACCGAATCGACGACCGGATTGACCACGGTTGACCGGCATGGTACAGTCCGCCGATTTTTTCCTTCGGGTAACGTTCTCAACCCTTATCCGGCTGCTCACTGCGTTAGCTTGAAACACGTTCGATTCGCCGACGCCGACTTCCCTGCCGTGACTCTCCGGCATCAACGCCGCTGGGGCGTCCGTTCCCCTTTCGCTGTCCCTTCTCCCCTCTTCTCTCGCCACTCTCCACTACTTAGGAGCGTTCATGGCCTATAAAAGTATCGGAGATTACGGCATCATCGGCGACCTGCACACGGTGGCCTTAGTCGGGACGGATGGATCCGTCGATTGGTGCTGCCTGCCTCACTTCGACTCCCCCAGCGTGTTTGCGGCCTTGCTCGATCACAAGCAGGGCGGCCATTTCAAGATTTCTCCCGTTCACGAAGGCAGTCGGCGGCAGATGTATCTGCCGGAAACCAACATTCTGCTCACCCGCTTTTTCCAGGACGACGGCGTCGGCGAGATCACGGATTTCATGCCCGTGCAATCCGATGCCCCCGGGTACGTTCCGAAGCGTCATCAGATCATTCGTATCGTGTCGGTCACGCGGGGGCACGTCCGATTTCGCCTGGAATGCGCGCCGTCGTTCAACTACGGTCGGGATTTGCACACCGTGAGCATGGAAGGTCCGTCTGCCGAGGCACCGACGAGCACGAACGTCGTCTTTCGGTCACGCCGCGCCATCCTCGGTCTGGTCAGCCCCGTTCCACTCGAAGTCAGAGAAGGCAGAACGGTGGCGGACTTCACCGTCACCGAAGGACAACAACGCACCTTCATCCTCGAATATCTCGAAGCCGGGGCACCCGAGGCCTTATTCAACGCCCCTGAATCCGGTGAGATGGCGTTTCAAAACACCTCGGCCTTCTGGCAACGGTGGCTCTCGCAATGCCGATATTCCGGCCGATGGCGGGAAACCGTTCACCGCTCGGCACTGACCCTGAAACTGCTCACCTATGCCCCGACCGGAGCCATCGTGGCCGCTCCGACCACCAGTCTGCCGGAGGCTATCGGCGGACCGCGGAATTGGGACTATCGCTTTACCTGGATGCGTGACGCCGCGTTCACGGTCTACGGGCTATTGCGTCTGGGTTTCACCGTGGAAGCGAATCGATTCATGGATTGGTTAAACGCCCGCTTTCAGGATCTGAATCCCGACGGCTCGTTGCAGTTGGTGTACGGTATTGACGGACGTCGTGATCTTCCCGAAGAAGAACTGCGGCACCTGGATGGGTACGCGTCGTCGAAACCCGTCCGCATCGGCAACGCCGCGTCCCATCAGCAGCAACTCGACATGTATGGAGCACTGATGGACGCGGTATACCTCTACGACACGCACGGCACGTCCATTTCTTTTGATCTGTGGATGAACCTGTGCCGACTTCTGGATTACGTGTGTCAACACTGGCAACTCCCCGACGAAGGCATCTGGGAAGTCCGCGGGGGCCGTCGACATTTTGTGTATTCCAAAGTCATGTGCTGGGTCGCCTTGGACCGCGGCATCCGGTTAGCCGATCAACGAGGGTTTCCCGGGAATCGCGTCCGATGGATGCACGAACGCGATCGTATTTACGTGGACGTGATGGAACGTGGGTACAACAAGCAGATCGGCGCGTTTGTGCAGCATTACGAGACGAACGCCTTAGACGCCGCGAATCTGATTATGCCGTTGGTCTCCTTTGTCTCCCCCACTGATCCGCGCATGACTTCGACCCTGAACCGGACCCTCGAAAAACTGAGCGTGGGAAGCCTGGTCTATCGCTATCGAGTCGGCGAGGCCGCGCCCGACGGATTGGCAGGAGACGAAGGCACCTTCAGCATGTGTACCTTCTGGCTGGTCGAAGCCCTGACGCGCGCCGGACGTTTGCAGGAGGCTCGGCTGATCTTTGAAAAGATGCTCAGCTACGCGAATCATCTCCGTCTCTACGCAGAAGAAATCTCGCAGACCGGTGAGCAACTGGGGAACTTCCCCCAAGCCTTTACGCATTTTGGGCTCATCAACGCCGCCATCCACCTCGACCTCGCCCTCAACAGTCGGCAGGGCACCTTCACGATGACTCGCCGCACGCCCCCTTCCCCCAAACCGACCCACCCCTGACCCGCCCCGAATCCGTTCTCTCTGCGTCCCCTTCCCATTCCATGCTTTACGCTCAGGTCCGTTTGCGGTATGGTGAGCGGGCAAGAGAGACAAACCGTCATGCTGAGGAGCGAAACGACACGTGCCTTGAACGTGCCCTAAGCCTCGAAGGAACTCAACGGTAAGAATCTCCCGTTCATCTTTGACCCATGACGCAACCTGAGACCCTTCGCTCCGCTCAGGGTGACAGTGCTGCTTTCTGAAAAGACGTGGCGTACCTCAGACAACAAACGTTATTCGCGGAGAGTCATGAGGAGCGAACATCTCCTAAACCCGTCAACGTTGCCTCAATTACACAAAGGAGCCCTTTCCGTTATCCTGGAGGAAAAACTTGGTTTGTTCCTGCCTTTCGAGACTGGATGGCCCATCACCACACCAAGCCGGGACTGTTGGTCGAACCTTTTGCCGGCGGAGGTATTATCAGTCTGACCGCCCTGTTTGAAAACCTTGTTTCACGTGTGGTGATGGTGGAAATTGATGAAGAAATCGCGGCAGTCTGGCAATCGGTTGTCACTGGGCATAGTGAGTGGATTGCGAAAAAAATTCTTTCATTCGATTTAACGAAAGAAACGGTCATCAGAGAAATTTCTAAAAACAACGTGGATGAAAAAGAAAAAGCCTTTCAAACCATCCTGAAAAACAGAACGCTTCACGGTGGCATTTTGGCTGAAGGATCGGGATTCACAAAGCATGGGGAAAACGGTAAAGGAATCCTGTCTCGATGGTATCCGGCAACGTTGGCGAAAAGATTTCAAAACCTCGCCGTCATCTCAGATAAAATGGTGTTTCGCAAGGAAGACGGATTAACGGTCATCGAAGAATACTCACGGCAAAAAAACGTCGTCTTCTTTATTGACCCTCCATACACGGCCGGTAAGAAAAAGGCCGGCAAGCGACTCTATCGTCATTACTCAATTGACCATGATCGACTCTTTACATTATGCGAATCGGTACAAGGCGATTTTTTGATGACCTACGACAACGCGGAGGAAGTCAAGCTTATGGCCCGACGCCATGGATTCCACGTGCGTCTGATCCCTATGACCAATACGCACCACGCAACGATGGAGGAACTGGTTATCGGGAAAGACCTGTCCTGGATGGATGGTTATCCGGCTGCTTATGAACCGACCGTCGAATATCGCCCAAAAAGCAAACGCTTAAAGAAAAAAACGATCTAAGATAGAGAGGGACATCATGGAGATCGGGTTTATCGGGCTTGGCAAGATGGGGATGAACATGGTGACCCGGCTTCGGCGGGGGCATCATCGGGTCGTGGCGTTTGACCGGCAGCAGGACCTTGTCAAACGGGCGGAAGGGACGGGGGCCGTCGGAGCCGCTTCCCTTGAAGACCTTGTTTCACAACTTGCCAAGCCCCGCGCCGTGTGGGTGATGGTCCCCTCCGGCAAGCCCACGGAAGAGACCATTCACGCCCTGGCGGACCTGTTGGACGTCGATGACGTCATCATCGACGGCGGCAATACCCGATTCTCCGACGACGTCCGGCGTGCCGAGGCATTGCAACGTCAACGGATTCATTACGTGGACGCGGGGACGAGCGGCGGCATTTGGGGATTACAGATCGGGTATTGTCTGATGATCGGGGGAGAACGTGCCGCCGTGGATCGGCTGAAACCGGCGTTCACCACGCTCGCCCCGGAAGACGGGTGGGCCCACGTCGGGGGACATGGGGCCGGGCACTACGTCAAAATGGTTCACAACGGCATTGAGTACAGCATGATGCAGGGCTATGCCGAAGGCTTCGAACTCATGTCGAACAGTGAGTATCATTTGGACTTGGCGAAAGTGGCGGACTTGTGGATGCATGGTAGCGTCGTCCGATCCTGGTTGTTGGAATTAGCCGCCGACGCACTCAAAGCCGATCCTCACCTGGACAAACTGAAAGGATACGTGCAGGATTCAGGGGAAGGTCGATGGATGCTGATGGATGCCCTGGACAAGGACGTTCCGGTGCCCACCCTGTCCGCGGCCTTGTTTACACGATTCCGTTCCAGACAGACGGAATCCTTTTCCGAGAAACTGCTCGCGGCGCTCCGCAACGCATTCGGCGGACACGGCGTGCGACGAACGTAACTTCAGGATGACGCGATCATGACGACGCATGAACGTGAGCAACCGCCGAACGGGCAGAGAACGTCCGATTCTTCCGTTCAACCTTGTACGCTTGTCATTTTTGGCGGGTCCGGAGATCTCGCGCGCCGGAAGCTGTTTCCGGCCGTCTACAATCTCATCCTGGACGGGCTGCTTCCTGCAAACTACGCCGTCGTGGGGATCGGCCGAAAACCGTGGAGCACCGAGGATTTTCGCCGCGTGGCCGGAGAAAGCATTGAGAAATTTTCTCGACAAGCTTTCCAGCAGGGACCCTGGGACGAATGTGCGCGCCGGCTGCATTACGTTCGCGGGTCCATTGATGATTCCGCTCTGTATCAGGAACTCCGCGGCCGGATCGAACACGTCGAAGCCCAATTCGATGGACCGAGCCATCGCATCTTCTACCTGGCCATTCCCCCGACCTCCTTTGCGACCGCGTGTCAGGGATTACAGCACGCAGGATTGATCGTTCCGCCCGACCGTGCCGACCGCGCCTCCCGCGTCATCGTCGAAAAACCCATCGGTCACGACCTGGCGTCGGCAATAAGCGTGAACGCCACGATTGCCGCGGTCTTCAATGAATCTCAGATCTACCGCATTGATCATTATCTCGGAAAAGAGACCGTGCAAAACATCATGGTGCTCCGATTCGCCAACAGCATTTTTGAACCCATCTGGAATCATAAATACATTGATCACGTCCAGATTACCGTCAGCGAAGAAGAAGGCATCGGCACGCGAGCCCCCTATTACGAGGAGGCGGGCGCACTCCGCGACATGGTGCAGAACCACATTCTTCAGCTCTTGAGCCTCATTGCCATGGAACCGCCGTATTCATTGGACGCCGACGTGGTTCGCGACGCCCGCATGGAAGTCCTGCGTTGTCTCCGCCCCATCCGGGGGAAAAACGTGGATCAGGTCACCGTTCGTGCGCAATATTCACCCGGTACCATCAACGGCCAGGATGTTCCCGGATATCGGCGCGAGGAAGGCGTCCGACCGGATTCGACCATCGAGACGTACGTGGCGCTGAAGTGTCACGTCGAAAATTGGCGATGGTCCGGCGTGCCCTTTTACCTGCGAACGGGAAAAGCCATGCCGCGCCGGGCCTCGGAAATTGCCGTGCAGTTCAAAGACATTCCGGAAATTCTGTTCAACGCCGACCCCGAGGCACGGCAGGCCCCCAACCTGCTCACGCTTCGGATTCAACCCCAGGAAGGCATGGCCTTGCGGATCATGTCGAAAATTCCCAGAAGTCGGGCCAGAACCCGCCCCGTTGAAATGAACTTCAACTATGGGGACGCCTTTTCCGCTCCGTCACCGGAAGCCTATGAACGGTTGCTGCTGGACGTCATGGCCGGAGACGCTTCGCTCTTTATGCGACGCGACGCCGTGGAGGCCTCATGGACGTGGGTCACGGACATCCTGGACGGATGGAAGGCTCACGGAAGCCGCTGGCTGCCCGAATACTCCGCGGGCACCTGGGGACCGGTTGAAGCGGATAAATTGATTGAATCCGACGACCGCAGGTGGCGACTGGTGTGACACCGTTCCCTTGCCTCTCTTCTCCCCTCTCTCCTGTCTTTTTTCCCTCTCCCCCCCGGGAGAGGGCCAGGGTGAGGGCAAAAGGCTGAGCGCATAATCCCTCAACGGCTCCAAGAAGACGCTGCCCCATCGGACTCTTCACACAACGCCCCGCCTATGGTGTCAGCATCTCCGCAATGTCATCCGGTAATTGAACGTTCAATGCCCGTTCAAAATTCGAGACACTCCCATCACTGAGCAGGGACTCAAATCATAGAAGGAGGCGTCAGACGTTTGCGTGGTCCGTGGTCGTGACGATCGAAGCCTCCTTTGTCGCGGAGCGATAGGGATCAAGTCCACGGTCTGCACGTTGCCAATCACCGAAGACTTCCATGACTTCGCGCACACCCGGTTGCCGAAGGGCCTCTTCAAGCATAGCAACGCGTTCTCGTTCACGTTTGGATGGGGGAAAATCATTCATAGGTTTGGACATTTTTGTCTCCTCCTTTGTACCCATTTCTACTCCCAAACACGGGGACACTGAAACCGCGGAACTCTACAGTAAAAGGGTTTGTTTGAAAGGACATTCCTTGCAAAACGTACAAATAATCTTGCATAACGGCTTGTCGCCAATGCAAACATTTATTCCGAACTGGATTCATCCGACACACACAATTCAACCTCTCGGCACAAACGCTTGGCTTCACCCCTCCACCAAATCGTCATTCCCGTGCAAACGGGAATCCAGGCAGTCCATACACGAGCCAAGGCTCCTGTGCCCCGGAAAGCCGGCATCCCCGTGTGTGCGCGAAAGTCTCCAATACCGTGGGCCGGCATGAACTTGGCGAAGACTAGATTCCCGCCTACGCGGGAATGACAGAGTGCAAAGGTCTCGACAAAAGGAAGGAAACGTTCCCCGCCCCTCTCCCCTCGGGAGAGGGCCAGGGTGAGGGCAAAAGGCTGAGCGCATAATCCCTCAACGGCTCCAAGAAGACGCTGCCCCATCGGACTCTTCACACAGCGTCCCGCCTATGGCGTCAGCATCTCCGCGATGTCATCCGGTAATTGAACGTTCAATGCCCGTTCAAAATTCGAGACACTCCCAAATGTAGAAGAGAACAACTTCGCAATGTCCACTCCCCTGTTCCTAGCAGCAACCAAATCTGATCTGGCCTTCTCCCATTCTCTCAGGAACAACCGCGTCACGCCGCGCGGGTAATAGGTTCCAGCCAAATCCGGTTTCAAGGCAATCGCTTCGTCGTAGTCCTGGATGGCCCGGGCATGATCGCCTTTCGCCCCGTAAGCAATGCCGCGATTGTTGTAGGCTTCGGCATAGTCCGGTTTCAGGGCAACGGCCTTGTTGTAGTCCTGAACGGCTAGGTCAAGATCGCCTTTCTTCCCATAAACAACACCACGATAGTAATAGACTTTGGCATCGTCCGGGTTCAGGGCAATCGCTTTGTTGTAGTCCTGGATGGCATGGTCATAATCGCCTTTCCCCCCGTAAGCAACACCGCGATTGCAATAGGCTTTGGCATGGTCCGGGTTCAGGGCAATCGCTTTGTCGTAGTCCTGGATGGCATGGTCATGATCGCCTTTCTTCCCGTAAGCAACACCGCGATTGTAATAGGTTTTGGCATGGTCCGGGTTCAGGGCAATCGCTTTGTCGTAGTCCTGGATGGCATAGTCATGATCGCCCTTCGCCCCATAAGCAACACCACGATTGTTGTAGGCTTCGGCATAGTCCGGTTTCAGGCCAATCGCTTTATCGAAGTCCTGGATGGCTTGGTCATGATCGCCTTTCTCCCCGTAAGCAACACCGCGATTGCAATAGGCTTCGGCATGATCCGGTTTCAGGGCAATCGCTTTGTCGTAATCTTGGATGGCTTGGACAAACTCGCCCCTCTGAGCATAAACAATACCGCGATTGCGATAGACTTCGGCATGATCCGGTTTCAGGGCAATCGCTTTGTTGTAGTCCTGGATGGCATGGTCATAATCACCCTTCGCCCCATAAGCAACACCGCGATTGTAATAGGCTTTGGCATCGTCCGGGTTCAGGGCAATCGCTTTATCGAAGTCCTGGATGGCATGGTCATAATCGCCCTTCGCCCCATAAGCAACACCACGATTGTTGTAGGCTTTGGCATAGTCCGGTTTCAGGGCAATCACTTTATCGAAGTCCTGGACGGCCAAGTCAAAATCGCCCCGTTGGTGCGCCTCGACTCCACGGCGGAAATATTCCTCGGCATCAGGAACATAGTAGGGAGCATTGTGTCGTTGGGTATAGGCAAACCCGACAAAATCCGGGAAGAGGGATTCTTCATGGATGTCGTGTATTGCTTTCAGTTCTTGTTGTATCTGGGCTTTGCTTTCCGATTCGATGGTTATCTTTTCAGAAGGTAGTTGCCCCGATGCGGAAGGGAGGCCGAAGAGAAACAGGGAATGTTGCGCGGTTATGCGTTCGTTCAAGTGGGCCGGAGTCCAGTACCAAAAGTTTGGTTTAGGTTTATCCTGGGATGTCTCAAAAGTTCCTGGTTCTTGATATTTCTTCACATGATCTTCATCTGTATCGGTTTTACGGGTTTTGAATCTGAGAATCTCTTCTATTGATTGGTTTTCTATATCAGGCGGTACTATTGCCAAAAAGGCTTTCTCGTCAGCCGTGTTGACGACAAACACTTTGCCATCCGAGTCAGCCGAGCCCATTTTTTCACAGGCAAACCATAAGGCAACAAGAGCATTGCGTGTGAAATCGATGAGGCAAGTTGCAGCCCCATAGTGCCGGAGGTCGGCAAGGAGTTCTAATTCATTTAATGGCTTTCCCTCTCGTTTGTCATAATTTTTCAGTTTGCATTTCTCCAGCCGGTTCTTGTGATACTCAATGAACGTCTGGTCGGTTACTCTGTCTTGGCTTATGGAATTCTTCAGACGACGTTCCGCTGAAGATTCCAAGCCCCAACTTTCATCTTCCTGGCCGCGAAACGCTAAGACGGAATTATGCCCCTGTTTTTTTATTCTTGAGACCTGCTCAAGATATTCAGCGACGTTTTTAACTTTCCTCTCCTGCGCACTCACTTTGTCACTCCCTCCACTGCCGCGATTTCTTTTGGGGTCAGATTGTAGAGCTGATAGACGAGTCGGTCTATTTCCGCTTCCAGCTTGGTGGTGTCTGCCGATGGGTCGGAGGCTTTGGCTTGCAGGATGGAGTCCACCAAGCGGATGAACGGGCGCCACTTCGCGGCGGGGATTTTGGGGATGGGGATAGCTTCAACGAAAACCCTAAACCAGCGAGTTACGCCCATTCCCGAAGTAAGTGCCGTATTCTTCATAAACCAAGTTATCAGGTTGGAATTGAGTACGGCACACAAATACTTGATCGATTGTCCAGACATCATATAGACGGTATTGACACAGAACATTTCGCCAGCCTCATATGCAAACCGTCCGTCTTCTGTCAAGTCCATCCAGAACAGCTTTTCCCCTCCAAAAAGCGCGTCAATATTATCACTTGGGCTTGCTTGCAATTCGTACCATTGGTTTGTTCCAGCTTTCTTGGAAAGTGCTTGTTGGTGTTGCCGTAAGTGACTATAAATAGCCGGGTAGCGACCTATTTTCACGCCCTTTCTAGCGTATATCAGCCACAAATTTGCCCATTTTGCTTTGTATCGCTGAATATCCCGTCCCCGTAGCACGGGTTTGATAATCTCGGTTGACTTCGGGTCCGCCGCAACCAACTCTTGTTTAGTTGCATCGTCAATAATGAAGGCATCATTCAAGCCGGTTACCACTCCCCGATAGATAGCCACGTCCCAGTCTTTCAGCAACGTTCCGGCGGCTTCCATCTTGTCCAAAACGGACCGTTCTATGGCCAACAGCACACTCCACGGCCGTTCACCCTGCGGGCGCAACTGCCCCCAGAGGCTCTCGTTTGGCGGAAAGGTTCTGTCGGATAGCCGGTCCATGTCCACGGCTTCGCCGGGTTCATCGCTTTTACCGTTACGGACGATCAGGATATTGGTGTCAACAATGGCGTTTTCAAACACGTCCTTGCCCATTTCCAGCAGGCGCAGGGGCGTGTGCCGTTCGGCGAACCAGCGGCGGGTGGATTTGCCGTATTCCGCTTTCAGCCAGCTATTAGACGTGATGTAGGATAGCAGGCCGCGTTGCGGCGTGAGCAGGCGGCAGCCCTTTTCATAGAAAAGCTGGTAGATGTCGCCGGTGCTGGCGAAGGTTTCAAAGCCGGCGTTTTTGTAGAGCCGTCCCAATTCACCGCGGTTTTTCTGCAACCGGATGTAGGGCGGATTGCCGATAACCACGTTGAAACCGCCGGTGACACCGAACATGTATTCGGCGTCGAACCAGTCGGCGCCGGCGTTTTGGTCGTAGGGATCCCAGTTGGCGATTTTATCGGCGGCGCTGAGGAGAAAGCCGGCTTTCTGTAATACGGCGGCCAGTTTGTTGCGCAGTTCCCTGTCCTTTGTGCGGCATTTCCGTTTCGTGGTGCGGGTGGTGGCGTGGAAGTGCCGCTCGCGGTTGGCGGTTAATTCCTGCTCTAATCTGGTTACGATGTCGGTCTGTCCCAACGTCAGTTGAGCCGGCTTTTCCAGTGCCAGCAGGGTGTTGGCGGCGACGAAGCGGGTTTCCAGGTTGGGCAGGGGTTTGATGCCGTAGTTGTCTTTGGACTTGTCGGTCGGGTCTTGCTCAATGGCCAGGGAGATGAAGAAGCGGAGTTTGGCGATCTGACTGGCGACGGGCTGGACGTCTACGCCGTAGATGCTGTTTTGGATGAGGTAGAGTTTACGTCCGAAGTCGGAGTCCCGGTATCGCTCGAAGGTGGTGCTGATTTCGTTCAGTTCGGCGTCGCGGTCTTGTTGGTTTTGCGTGTTGAAGGCGGAGGCGGCTTTTTGGCCGGCCAAGTCTTTTTGGAGTGTTTCCCAGTGTGTGTTGTCGGGGTCGAGGCGGCGGAGGGCCAGGGTGAGTTTGTGCAGGATGCCCATCGGGAAGGCGCCGGAGCCGACGGCAGGGTCAAGGACTTTGATTGTGGCAATGGCTTGGATGATGTGGTCTCGCTCCGTTGGGGTGAACAGTTGTTCGGCATCGTCGAAGGGGTCGGTGTAGTCCATGAGGCAGCGGATGCGTTGTTGCCAGGGGGTGGTGTGGGTGACGGATGGATTCCCGCTTAAGACTGCGGGAATGACAGGAGGGGGAGCGGGAATGACAGGAGGGGGAGCGGGAATGACAGGAGGGGGAGCGGGAATGACAGGAGGGGGAGCGGGAATGACAGGAGGGGGAGCGGGAATGACGGGAGGGGGAGCGGGAATGACGGGGGCGGCGGAAGGCTGAAAGGTAGAGGTGGAAGGTTGGGGGGCAGAGGGGGAAGGTTGGGCGGTTTGTTGTTTCTGTGCGTGGGGGCCGGTGGCGTTGGTCGGATGGGCGGTTTCCGACAGGTAGGCGGTCAGGGCTTCGTCTACCATGTAGTCTACGACGGCGCGGGGGGTGTAGTAGGAGCCGGTCTGTTTGCGGGCGGTGTCGCGGGTTTCCGGGTTGTAGGCGGCCAGCAGGTTTTCAAAGACTTTGCCCAGGAGTTCCGGGTCCAGGGCGACTTCCTGTTCCGCCGGGGTGTTTTCTTCTACGGTGAATTTGTATTTGTCGAACAGGGTGATCAAGCCCGGATTGTTCCTGTCCCGGCTGAAGAACAGGCGGTTGGGAATGGAGTAGCCGCTGCGTGATCGGGGGTTGTCGGTGAAGCAGTCGATGCGCCATCCGCCGTCACGGGTGGCTGCTTCGGTGTCCAGGCAGTCGAACAGGCCGCCGTTGATGAAGGGCGTCCGGCGGAACAGCGCCACGAGTTTGTCCGGGTCGTGCATTTCTGCTTTGTAGCGGCAGCGGGAGAAGTCGCGGTGGGTGGTGTGGGTTTCTTTGCTGAATCCGCGTTTGTTGATTTCGGTGTTCAACGTGGCAAAAAACAGGTTTTGCAGCACGGCCCGGTAGTAGGAATCGCCGGTGTCCGGGTCGTAGTGTTTCAACAGGCCGGCGACTTGGGTCTCATTGAACAGGGCGTCGGCAATCAGTCCCTTTTCTTTGATGAACCAGATGAACAACAGTCGCGTGATGAGGCGGATGACGTGTTCTTCGGGCGGGAGGGTTTTCGCTTCGTCGGTGGGGAAGCGGGCCGTGGTGACGGCGCGCTCGAACCAGGCGAACAGGTCTTTGTAGAATTGCCTGTTGAGTTCTTCGGTATCCAGCACGGCCAGCCACGCGGCCAGCAGGCCGTCGAAGTTGCGCGGCTTGTTGTGATCGTCTGCCCACTTCAGCCGATTGGGCAGGGATAACGCTTGGAGAACGTCGAGGTGGGCGCGATGGGGGTTGCTGAGGTCGATGTCTCGTATCAGCGACGCGTGGCCCAGCACGTCGCGGCTTTCGTCGCGTTTGTGCGGGCGGCGGTTGATGACGGCAACGGAGAGTTTGTTGGCGTAACTGAACGTCACCGTCACCGGCATGGGAAACAGGCGGTTGATCTGGCGGGCGATGGTGGCGAGGTCGGTCCTCGAATATTTGGTTCCGCTCAATTCGACGGCGAAAAAGAGGTACGAGCGCGTCTGGCTCGCGTTGATGGCCGCGTCCTGAAACAGACCTCTGTGCCGGCTCAGTTCTTCGTCCGTGAATTGAAAGAGCAGGTCGGCCTGCTTCCAGTCCGCGAACTTGGCCTTGTCCGCATTGAGGGTTTTGCCCGAATGAGACTCGACGATTGCCCGAAAGGCTTGCGGGTCGGCGCCGGGTATGGCCTGCGTCCTGTCGCTCGAATATCCCAGCGCGTTCAGGAGTGCCAAGTTGGAGGCGCGAAACTGCCGCACGTCGAAATTGTTGAGAGCGGCTTGAATGGATGCGGAGAGAGATTCAGACGGCATGGGCGGTCAGCAGCGTGTTCTATTTTGTGCCCGTCGTCCTGTAGACGCCGAAGTTCGCCAAATGCTTCTTCAAGACCGTATCGGCAAACGTTTGTTCCGTTAAACCTTCGGCGAAGAGATAAAGCCGAACCATCAGTGTGGTCCTCCGCCGATGATGTTTTTTTCCCAGATTTCTCCGAGTGAATAATCCTCCAGCCAGTCGGCAAGTTTTTCAGCACTTGGTCTGTCAAACTCCGTCGCTTCACCATTTCGTTCAACCACGATGGTATCTTCCGGCTCAAACGCATCGAGAAACGTGCCGGACTGCGTGCTGATAAGAATCTGTACATGGGCACTCGCCTCTCGAAACAGCGAGGCAATCACGTTGAGCGCGTAGGGATGTAATCCGAGTTCCGGTTCATCCACCACAATCAAGTCAGGAAGATTTTCTTTGGGTTGCAGCAACAACGCAATCAGGCAGATGGCGCGTAGCGTACCATCTGAGAGTTGATGAGGACCGAACACGAGATCGGATTTGCGGTGCCGCCAGTTGAGAATGATGTCCTGAGCATTGGTCGTCTCAAGGTCAAAGTCCTCGAAAAACGGCGCCACCTGCCGAATTGTCGTCACAATTCGACGGTACACCGTTTCACGGTGGGATTTCAGCTCATACAACGTCGCAGCCAGATTCGCAGCATCGGGCATCAGCCATCGGTTGTCGCCAACGTAACAATATTGCCGAACCCTCGCCGTCGACGACGTGTCATGGAAATGATAGACGCGACAATGGTTCAGTAAACGTCTGAGTACCTTCGCCGTTGGTTCGTCCTTTTCCGCTTCGTCTCCAATTCGCGTTTCCTGATGACCAGCCCCCAGTGATATGATTTTTGGTCTGGGATAGCCGGTCTGGTGAAAAGAAATCGTCTCTTCGGCGAACACCAGGGAATCACCGGCAGCGTGGAACAGTCTCATCCTGTAGGTGTCCGTTCCATTCTCAACCTCAAACTCCATTTCCGCTTCTAATTGAGGCGTAACACCGGGGCCGAAGTACAAATTGGCCGTGGCCCGACCCGTGGCTCCAACGTGTTGCTGAAGCCGTCCGCCCATCAATTCATTCATTAACTTGAAGAAGGCAATGAAGTTGCTCTTGCCGGCACCGTTGGCGCCAATCAACACGTTGAGCGGTCGGAGTTCCAGCGCCGTCTCTTTGATGGACCGAAAGCCTTTGATCCTGATCGTTTTCAGTTTTGACATCAGGTTTTTTCCTTACTCGCCTTGACGATCGTGAGGCCACGCCGTTTCTTGTCCTTGACCATGGATTCCTCCAAAAAGATTTCATCACGGTCACAACGTTTCTACGTCTGCATCCTGTAACGTTATGGGGATTACGTCAATAATCATTGACGAAACATCATTGCCCGTCATTCCTTCAATGGTCGCCTTGGCTCTTCGTGTTGATTGACTGATGACTTCTTTTGCTTCACGCTACGCGACGTGGACGTTTTGAAACGCATTACGATCAACCCTCAGTAGTGCGGTGGGCGCCCCTGCATTCGCGGCATGCGCATCCGTGTATCAAACGTGCTTGATCTTCTTGATTCCGGCCTGTCCCAGGCTGCCATTCTTGAGGAGATGCCGGACTTGGAACCGGATGATCTCAGGGCATGCCTTCAGTTCTGGATTCCCGATTACTAACGTCGGGAATGACAGAGAGACGTTTTCTCCATAATCACCAGCCACGTGATCAGTTCGTATTCTTCCTCCACATCAGATGGGGATTCAGCGGCGTTCGGGAGTTTGCCCCCGCGTCCTGAGAACAGGTTCACATGGCGCGTTTGCTGAACGTGCGCGTGATGGATGAAAGTATGATACGCAACGGCAGCACGTTATCCTTCACAAAACTTGACTCTCTCCAGGATCTTCTTCGCCAACACCTCGAAATCGTGGCGGGCGTCGCTGGCTGCAGCGGCGTGGCTGCCGATGGCTCCGTCGGCCGTGGTCAGACGAAATATGGGCTTGCGTGCTTCCTGTGCCATGGGCACCAGGCTCCGATAGTGCTTGACGGTAGCCAGAGCATGTTCTGCATCGTGTCCCGGCGTCGGCGGGTAAGGGCCCGTGTGGTCCCCGAGCAGGTTCCGGGCGTATTCTTCCGGCATTCGGTTCACCCACTGGTCATACGCCTTAACCGGCCGGTTCAAGCGCACGCCGTGCTGTTGGACCACGTAGCCAATGGTTTGCATACGCCCATTCGGCAGGGGAAACGCCGGCTGCGTCCAGTTGTCTTTTCGCTGCTTCCAGCCCCGTCTCCACCGGTTCAGGGTTGGGCCAAGGTTGCGCAGGCCTTGGAGGGAAAACAGATCGGCGCCCAACGGAACAACGACGTAATCGGTTGCGATCAACGCCGAGCGGTTGATGGCGCCGAGATTGGGACCCACGTCGGCCAGAATGACGGAGGCGTCCATCTGTTGAGCCCCGGCCTGCATGACGATGGAAAACGCCGTCAAGATACGAAACGGGCGGTACAAGTTGCTGGAACCCAATGCCGCGGGCCATTCCGTCGAGAGGGTATCTTCAAATCCGGCCAACGCCAAATCTCCTGGGATCAGGCTCAGTTCGGGCGTGATGCGTTCGAGAATCGGGCGGCGGACGTCGCCAACTTCCGTCAGCGGCCGGATGCATTGCATGATGGTTTGGCCGGACTCAGGCAAGCCATTGTCTCTTTCCCACAACTTCTGCAACCGCTCTTCATCCAGAAATCCAGCGGTGAGATTTGCCTGCGGGTCCAGGTCACATGCCAACACCCGCTGCCCGACGTCGGACAGCATCCACGCCAGATGATAGACCAGCGAGGTTTTACCAACGCCGCCCTTGTTGTTGAAGAAGGCCAAAACGGGCACGCTCACGTTCCTGCACCCTGACTGACTTCCATAGCTTTTATCGTTACCCGCACGTGCGCGTCACCCACGTCGAATTCCGGTTCCGGATGGCCGGCTGCTTTCAGAAGCTTTCTGGCTATGAGTATGCCCACGCCAAAACGCTGAACGTAGCCGAGTGTTCTCATCGCGTCTGCCAGATTAGGGTTGCGGTAATCAGTACATCCACGCCCGAAATTCTCGGCGTTGACCGTCCCGAACGGACCACCGGGACTGATGACCTCAATGCGGTCGTTGAACCAACTGATACGGACGGGGGCATTGGTTCCTTCATACGTTCTGTGCATGACCGCGTTTCGGACAATCTGTTGGATGGCTTCAATGGGGTAGAGTTCCGTCCGGCGTTCGACGAAACTTGTGGTGAAGTCGATTGCCGTCCGATTGTGGGATCTCAATTTGTTATCCAGCCGGTGGAGCAAATCCGGGATTGCGCCGCGTATGGCCTCGCCGTCAAGAATATCGTCCGTGAGTTGGCGCCCGTGAATTCTGAGGAATTGCACATACGCGCCGGGCAGGAAATCCTGCGGATTCTTTCCAATGGTCAGAACGCCCAACACGGTCGCGATGGGCTGATCCGCGGCAGCGATCATTTTTGTCGCGGCCAGTTGCTCATTCAGACTGCGATCATTGGCGAGCAGTATTTCTTCGGAAAAGGCCTGGACCAGGTATTCGTTCTTAAACTGGGTCAGGTTGAGGTCAGACGGGCCGGCGATGGAAATGGGCTGAACGTCGAAGGGGTAGTCTCCGTGCCGCCGCTTTTCGTTGAGCATGCGTTCATCTTGCGCCGTCGCGATGCCCCGTCGCGAGCCAATGCGGACGTGGATCATTCCTTTGTAACGAACCGGCGGTGAGTTGGACGGCTGCACCGTGATCACGGCAATTTCTTTTCCTTGCAGCCTGCATTTTTGCACCCTCATCGATGGCGGGGGTACGACGTTGCCGTCGGTTTTCATATCGGCCAACTGTTGAAGTAACTGGTCAGTCACCGACAGATCCCCGATCGTTTTTTCATTTTTTATTCCTACGAAAACGACTCCAGGTTTCTTGTGGCCGGGCAAATCATTGGCAAAAGCGCAAATGGCTTCCCTAATCTTTGAGGGATTGGCAGCGGACAAAGATTCCTTGAACTCAATGCAGTCAGATTCACCCGATTCAATGATTTTCAGCAACTCTTTATCCGTCAACGGCATGGTGCTCCCCGCTCATTCCACTTTGCCCAGCGTCAATTTTGTTTTCAAGAACAATCAGCCACGTCATCAACTCGTATGCCTCCTCAATAACACGTTGAGCGGTCGGAGTTCCAACGCCGTCTCTTTGATGGACCGAAAGCCTTTGATCTTGATCGTTTTCAGTTTTGACATCAGGTTTTTTCCTTACTCGCCTTGACGATCGTGAGGCCACGCCGTTTCTTGTCCTTGACCATGGATTCCTCCAAAAAGATTTCATCACGGTCACAACGTTTCTACGTCTGCATCCTGTAACGTTATGGGGATCGTGTCAATAATCATTGACGAATACATCATTGCCCGTCGTTCCTTCAATGGTCGCCTTGGCTGTGTGATTGAGTGATGACTTCTTTTGCTTCACACTACGCGACGTGGACGTTTTGGAACGCATTACGATCAACCCTCAGTAGTGCGGTGGGCGCCCCTGCATTCGCGGCATGCGCATCCGTGTATCAGACGTGCTTGATCTTCTTGATTCCGGCCTGTCCCAAGCCGCCATTCTTGAGGAGATGCCGGACTTGGAACCGGATGATCTCCGGGCATGCCTTCAGTTCTAGATTCCCGATTACTAACGTCGGGAATGACAGAACCGGGAGACGGATGATCTCCGGGTATGTCTTCAGTTCTGGATTCCTGATTACTAACGTCGGGAATGACAGAACCGGGAGACGGATGATCTCCGGGTATGTCTTCAGTTCTGGATTCCCGATTACTAACGTCGGGAATGACAGAACCGGGAGACGGATGATCTTCGGGTATGTCTTCAGTTCTGGATTCCTGATTACTAACGTCGGGAATGACAGAACCGGGAACCGGGCGATCTTCGGACATGCCTTCAGTTCTGGATTCCCGATTACTAACGTCGGGAATGACAGAACCGGGAGACGGATGATCTCCGGGTATGTCTTCAGTTCTGGATTCCTGATTACTAACGTCGGGAATGACAGAACCGGGAACCGGGCGATCTTCGGGCAGGCCTTCAGTTCTGGATTCCTGATTACTAACGTCGGGAATGACAGAACCGGGAACCGGGCGATCTTCGGACATGCCTTCAGTTCTGGATTCCTGATTACTAACGTCGGGAATGACAGAACCGGGAGACGGATGATCTCCGGGTATGTCTTCAGTTCTGGATTCCTGATTACTAACGTCAGGAATGACAGAACCGGGAACCGGACGATCTCCGGGCAGGCCTTCAGTTCTAGATTCCCGATTACTAACGTCGGGAATGACAGAACCGGGAGACGGATGATCTCCGGGTATGTCTTCAGTTCTGGATTCCTGATTACTAACGTCGGGAATGACAGAACCGGGAACCGGGCGATCTTCGGGCATGTCTTCAGTTCTGGATTCCTGATTACTAACGTCAGGAATGACAGAACCGGGAACCGGGCGATCTTCGGGCATGTCTTCAGTTCTGGATTCCTGATTACTAACGTCGGGAATGACAGAACCGGGAACCGGGCGATCTTCGGGCATGTCTTCAGTTCTGGATTCCCGATTACTAACGTCGGGAATGACAGAACCGGGAGACGGATGATCTTCGGGCATGTCTTCAGTTCTGGATTCCTGATTACTAACGTCGGGAATGACAGAGAGACGTTTTCTCCATAATCACCAGCCACGTGATCAGTTCGTATTCTTCCTCCGCGTCCGAGGGGGATTCGGCGGCGTTCGGGAGTTTGCCGCCGCGTTCTGAAAACAGGTTCGCCATGGCGCGTTTGCTGAACGTGTGCGTGATGGATTCGAGGGCTTTTTTGATGAGGCCGTCGTAGTGCGTCACGTCGGCGCCGTCACGGGTTCTGGCGTCAAACAGGTCGCACAAGTCCGCGAATGCCGAGGCGTGTCCTGCTGCAAGATCACGCAACAGGTTCAATGCCTGTTTCGGCTGTGCGAAGGTCAATCGGACGGTCCCGTCATCCAGGACGTATATCAGGTAGTACCGTCCCAACGGGTTGATGTCTTCCGCGTTGCCTTTCTCCGGTTGGGAGGTGGTGGTCGGGAGGGGTAACGTGGCCGCGTGAGACGCGGCCCTACGCGCCGGCTGGGAGACGCCGGCGGGGACGGACCGACCGGGTTCCCTTCTTTCACCCTGATCTCGATGTCGGAGGCAGAAGATGACGCCGGGTTGTGCCATCGGGTTGTCGGCCTTGGGCGGGACGACGGCGTACAATCCGGGATTGGCTTGTTCCAGTTCGGCGCGTCGCGATTCAAGAAACTGCAACAGGTCGAGCCGGAACTCGTCCAACGAGAAGTCGGTCAACGTGACGCCGTCGTCAAAATCTTCGAGGTCAAGGATTTCGTTCTTCAGTCGTTCCAGTTGCCGATTACGGAACAACAGGTCCTTGGAAATGAGTTCTTCAAGCTGGCCGTCTTCCAGCAAGTTGTCCGTCTGGGTCGCGGAGAGGTCAACGAGCGCCATGCGTGCCTCCACGCGATGCTTGACGTTCAGGTAACGATCCAGGTCCGCCACGGGCCAGAAGTTGATTAAATGGACGGCTTCGTTACGGGAACCGATGCGGTCAATGCGGCCGAACCGTTGAATGATGCGGACGGGATTCCAGTGAACGTCGTAGTTAATCAGCAGATCGCAGTCCTGCAAGTTCTGACCCTCTGAGATGCAGTCCGTTGCGATGAGCACGTCAATCTCGTCCGCCTGCGGGAAACGCGATTGAACCGCCCGATTTTTCGAGATCGGGCTGAAATTCGTCAGAACGTCGTCGTAATCCGACCCGCCCAGGGTCGTTTTGTTGCCGCCGTCGCCGCAAATCAGCGCGGCATGAGCGCCCTGCCCCCGAATGCTCTCAAGCAGGTGCGTGTACAGATACCTGGCCGTGTCGGCAAACGCCGTAAAGATGAGCACTTTGCGGTTTTTCCGTCCGTCTTTCGTCGTGGTCGGATTCGCCAGTTTCTTTGCAATTTCCTGCTTGAGTTCCGCCAGTTTGGCGTCCCGTACCGCTGTAATGATCTTCGTTTTATCCAGAAGATATTGAAGCTGCGTTCGATCATGGCCGACGGCTTGACGCCACTTGGGAATATCGACGTGACCCAAGTGGAATTTCCGCTTCCCGCCCACGACAAAGTCGTTGTCTTCCAGTTCAGGATCGTCCAGGTCCTCCGGCATCATGGCGTCGTAATCAACGTCAGGACTGGCTTCCGCGTGTACTTCAAAGGCCGAGAACTTGTTCTCAAGCGCGTCAATTTTGTCGATTGTTCTCGAAAGCGTCAGGCGAAAGGAATCCACCGAGCTTTCGAGCCGCTTGAGCAGGTTGACCTTCATCATGCTGATCAGAATTTTCTCGCGTCCTTCCTGGGTGAAGCCGCTGAAGATTTCGTTCTGATACGTGTTCCTGATCGGCTCCGGCAGGTCGGCGCGAAGATGCCTGGTCGGGTTGTAGAGGGCGAGCGTCAGCTTGCCGATTTCTTTATCCAGTTCCTCAAACGACAGGTACCGATCATTCAGGTCTATGGCGGGATGAATCGAGCGTGGGGCGGGACGGCGTGGAAATTCGCCGATCCTGGCCATTTCGTCCTTGTAGTATCGTTGAATCTGCTTGCGGGAACGAGCGATGCTCAATCCGTCAAGCAGCTTGAAAAAATCGCCGCCGATTGTTTGTAAGAGGTCGCGGTTGTTCCTGTGCGCCGGTGGTTGTTTCGACCAGTCCGTAAATTGTTTCTGAGCCTTGCGGGTCGTCTCTTTGACGGACCGGACGTCAAGACTCTCGTGGAACGCCGCGTCTGCCGATGAATCGCGCGCCACGTCGCCGCCGGCAATGAACGAGATTTGATTGCGCAGGTCGGACAGTTCGTTGTTCACCGGCGTGGCCGAGAGCAGCAGGACCTTCGTTCTGATACCTTTGGCAATCATGTCATCAATAAGTTTCTCGTAGCGCGTCTGCCTGGGTTCCTCTCCCCTTCCCGGCGTGTGCCTGGCCCTGGCGTTGTTTCTGAAATTGTGCGATTCATCAATGACCAGGAGATCATAGTTTCCCCAGTTCAGGGTTTCGAGGTCGATGCCGTCCACGTCCCCTCTTTCCCGTGAGAGATCGGTATGCGAAAGCACGTCGTATCTGAACCGATCGTCGTTAAACGGATTCAAGGCGCTGTTGGTGCGATAGACCGTCCAGTTCCGGCGCAATTTCTTGGGACACAACACCAACGCGCGCTCGTTCTTCAATTCAAAATACTTGATCACCGCCAAGGCGGTGAACGTCTTTCCCAGCCCGACGCTGTCGGCGAGAATGCAGCCGTTCAGGGATTGAATCTTGTTGATCACCGCTTTCGCGCCGTCCTTCTGAAACGCGTACAGCGTTCGCCAGATGCCGGTATCGGGCAGCGCAATCCCGTGCAGATCGACTTCCGCTGTTCCGTCGCCGTCAACGAAGTCCCTGAAGACGTGGAAGAGCGTCAGGTAGTAAATGAACTCCGGCGCCTGATTGGCGTACAGGCGTTCCAATTCGCTGAGCACGACCTCCGTCACGTCTTCGGTCAGGTCATGCTTCGACCACCACTCGTTGAACCACGCGAGCAGGTCTTCACGGTCTCGATTGCCGTCCACCACGAGGTTGAGTTCGACGTTGTTTCCGTTCTCACGAAGGCCCAGGCCAGGGACGGTAAAATTGGAACTGCCGATCAGGGCGTGCGCCGCCTCACCGTTCCGGACGTGGTACATTTTCCCGTGCAGGAAACCCGTTCGTTTGACTGAACGAATCTCGACTTTCCGTTTGATCCAGTCGGCGCAGTCCTTGGCGAGTTTTCGTTGGGAGAGTTGATTCACGAGTTCCAGCCCCTCCTCGGTGAGCCTGAACGCTTTTGATGCTTTCCGGTCCCGGTCCAGGCCGCTGAGAAACCTGGGTTCTCCGAAAAGAAACCGAAGGCGCTGAATCTGATTCAGTTTGTTCTTCAGAGCGCCATACGCCTGGATGGTGAAATAGGCCGAGACGATTGACAGGTCGGTCTTTGCAGTCAGGAGATCGGCGACGTACTCTCCCGCCTTGCCCCTGGAGTGATTGTCTCGAATACCTGACGCGTGCATAGACGGAATCACGGATACCCCCGACTCTTGACACCAGCGAGTCTCAATGGATAGGCTTATCTGTTTAACGTTGATCCATCAAGGCAACCCGTTTCCAGAAACACGTTGTTTCCCACCGGCACCTGAGCCGTTCACGCACCGTTTGTTCCCAAGAAGGAGGACCGTATGATCAAAGGAGTTTGTCAGTTGACTGCACGCCACGCAACCACGAGGTTCCCGGCACTGTTGGGTGCCTGTCTCATCCTGAATCTGTTTGTCGGCCTTCCCTCCGTCTTCGGCCAGCAATCGTTCAAAGTGGGTATCCTGGACCCTCAGGCCGTGATCGAAAAATCCGAGCCTGGGAAAAAGGTGCTGGCCACGCTGAAGGAACATGCCACCGTCCGTCAAAAATTGTTGGCGTCTGATGAGGAAGAATTAAAGAAAATCCAGGACCAGATCAAGAACGGCAAGAAGTCTGAAACCGAGAAGAAAAAGATGGAGGGGCAGTTTCAACAACAGCTTGAGGACTACCAGCAACGCGCCAGAGAGTTTCAAGAGGAAATGGCACGCAAGCAAAAGGAAATGGTGCTGGAGTTTATGAACAAGATCGAGACGGCCACCAAAGCCGTGGCGGAACGACACGACTTTTCGCTGATCATTGATAAAGGAAGCGCGAACACGCTGAAAATCGTCCTCTTTGCGTCACAGGGACTGGACGTCACCGATGAAGTCGTGAAAGAGGTCAATGAGCGGTTTAAGAAGAAGACGCCGAAGGGATAGACAACGACCTGGCCCGATGAAGTCCGATGATCGGTTGACTGACGTGACGCGCCGGGAAATGGCGCGCCCGGCAGGATTCGAACCTGCGACCCTCGGCTTAGAAGGCCGATGCTCTATCCAACTGAGCTACGGGCGCACGTGAAAAGGGAAGGAAGACTTGGTGATGAGCACTCACGCCACGGCGCGTCAGCCCGAGGAAGAAAGCGGGACGATTTTACTGGTCGGGGCGAGAGGATTTGAACCTCCGACATCCTGCTCCCAAAGCAGGCGCGCTACCGGGCTGCGCTACGCCCCGACGTCGTTCGCACGCGCAAGTTTCCGTTTCAACACCGCTTTGGCTTTGATCAAAGCCCGTCCACGATGACTGATTCGATTCTTCTGGTCAAGCGTCAACTCCGCCAACGTTTTCCCTAAGTCGGGGACGAAAAAAACCGGATCGTACCCAAACCCGTGGTCGCCGGAACCACGGTCCGCGATGCGGCCGTCTAAGACTCCTTCCACGAGTTCGACGGACGCGGCGGGGTCGGCGATGGCCACGACCGTGATGAATCGCGCGCGCCGTTGGTCCGCCGGAACGCCACGCAGCACGTCCAACAATTTTCGACAATTATCCGCATAGGTGGCACGTTCGCCGGCGAAACGGGCCGCCCACGCGCCGGGACGGCCGCCCAAGGCGTCAACTTCCAGGCCGGTGTCATCGGCAAGCGTCAGCTGCCCCGTAAACTGCGCAATCACGCTGGCTTTTTTTCTCGCGTTGGCGTGGCAGGTGTCACCGTCTTCAATCACGGCCGGCGCCGCGGGGACGTCGTCCAATGAACGAATCGTCACGTCGAGATCGTGCAACAGCGCCGTGATTTCCCGTCGTTTATCCCGATTGCCCGTCGCGAGGATCAATTCCATACTTACGTCAGCATTTTTGATTTTTGATTTGTGATTGTGAGGCTACCCGATACGGCCCACGTGATCTTTTTGCAGGGTGATGAGACGCTGGATCCCCGCCCATCCCAACGTCAAAAAGTTGTCCAGTTCTTCTTTATCAAACAACCCGCGTTCAGCGGTCCCTTGCACCTCAACCAAGCGGCCCCGGCCGGTCATCACGAGGTTCATGTCAACGTCAGCCCTGGAATCTTCTTCATAACACAGATCAACCAACGCTTCTCCGTTCACCCGCCCGATGCTGATGGCCGCCAGATAATCCAGCAGGGGCATCTTCTTCAGGACGTTTTTCTCCCGTAACTTGGCAAAGGCATCGGCCAGGGCCATAAACGCTCCGGTAATCGAAGCGGTTCTCGTGCCGCCGTCGGCTTGAATGACGTCGCAATCAATCCAGACGGTGCGCTCACCCATGCACGTCATGTCCGTCACCGCACGTAACGCGCGGCCCACGAGCCGCTGAATCTCCAACGTCCGGCCGCCTTGTTTGCCGCGAGATGCTTCGCGCTGCGTCCGGTCCTGAGTCGCCCGCGGCAGCATGGCATATTCAGCCGTGACCCAGCCTCGCCCTTTATCCCGTAAAAACGGTGGAACTTTTTCTTCGATCGACGCCGTACAAATAACCTTCGTGTCCCCCATTTCCATCAGGACGGACCCGTCGGCATATTTGATAAACGGTCTGGTGACGTTGACCGGCCGAACTTCGTCGGGTCGTCGTCCGTCTCTTCGGCGCAACGGTGACGTTCCATTCATAAGCATCTTCCTCCGTCATGGTTCCAAAGGGCACGATTATATCGGCACAATCGAAAAAAGAGCAAACCCGCTCAGACGACGGCAGTATCTCCCGCAGGCTCGCCCTACTCCGTCAGTCCCGCAGTCTCACCCTACCCCGTCAGTCCCGCAGTCTCACTACCCCGTCAGTCCCTCAGTCTCGCCCTCTCCCGTCAGTCCCGCAGGCTCGCCCTACCCCGTCAGTCCCGCAGTCTCACCCTACTCTGGCATTCCCGCAGTCTCGCCCTACTCTGTCATTCCCGCAGTTTTTAGCGGGAATCCACGGGAAGGCACAGAAGCCGGCAACTATCGAGCACCTTACGGAGGGGGAAAAGACCCTGGCTTCCCGTTTACACGGAAATAACATGGGAGGAAAGAGGAAAGGGAGGAGTGAGTCAAGCCAAGACACGACCATGACGATACCCGCACGCTCTTTCATCGTCACGCTTCCTCATCCGTCGGCGTGCATTCCCGTTCGGTTCGTCGTCTGGCCCGCTTCACTGCGACCGCTCGCACGATCAGAAGGCCGACAATCACGAACACCACTCCCCCGACGAACAATTCTTCGTTGGGAAACACATACGGCATGGGCGGAGAGTAAGAAAAGCCGTCATCCAACCGCAAGTCCCCGTCCCCTCAATGGCTTCATTGACTGATTTTTTGGCAGGTGTTACATGTTGCTCATTCGTCCGACGATCTGGAATTTCTACAATGTACGATCTTCGATTGCTCAGAGAACGATTCTCCTCTATTCGTGACCAACTGGGGCACCGCGGCGCGGACGTCGCGTGGGATGCAGTCCACACGCTTTTGCAAGAGCGAGTGGACCTTCTGTCTCACGTTGAAGCCCTTCGGCACCGACTCAAAAAGGGCTCTGAAGAGGTCGCACGCTTGAAACGCCAAGCACTCCCCGCGGAAGAGGCCGTCGCGGCCATGCGGGCCGTCGGCGACGAGATTCACGCGCTGGAACAACGTTTGCGCACGATTGAATCCGAACTGAAAACCCACGCGCTCCGCATTCCCAATATGCCGCACGGCACGGTCCCCGAAGGGACCGACTCTTCGCAGAACGTGGAAGTACGGCGATGGGGCACGCCGCCCGTCTTTGACTTTTCGCCGAAACCTCACTGGGAAATTGGGGAGTCGTTGGGCATTTTAGATTTTGAACGCGCCGGCAAAATTGCCGGGGCACGGTTTTCCATGGCGTTGGGCGCAGGGGCTCACCTCGAACGCGCCTTAGCCACCCTGATGCTGGACACGCACGTCCAAGCTCATGACTATACGGAAGTGCTCCCACCCTATCTCGTCAATCGAGAGGCCATGATCGGCACGGGGCAACTCCCGAAATTTGAAAGCGACTTATTTTATCTCCGCGACGATGACTATATCCTGATTCCTACGGCAGAAGTGCCGATCACCAACGTGTACCGCGATACCATTGTGCCGGAGGCCGATTTGCCCATCCGTCACGTGGCCCATACGCCCTGCTTCCGCCGAGAAGCCGGATCCTATGGGCAGGATACCCGTGGTCTGATCCGCGTCCATCAATTCCATAAAGTCGAACTCGTGGCGTTCACCAAACCGGATGACTCGTACGCGGAACTGGAACGGATTACCACCGCGGCCGAATCGATCTTGCAAAGACTCGAATTACCCTATCGAGTCGTCACGTTGTGCAGAGGCGACGTGGGCTTTGCCGCGGCCAAGACGTATGATCTTGAGGTCTGGTTGCCCGCGCAACGGGCCTACCGGGAAATTTCGTCGTGCAGCAATTTTGAGACGTTTCAAGCGAGACGTGCGAATATCCGATTTCGTCCCAAGGGAGGCAAGCCGGACTACCTCCATACGCTCAACGGCTCGGGACTCGCGTTGGGGCGCACGGTCGTCGCGATTCTGGAAAACTATCAACGCGCAGACGGATCGGTCGCCGTTCCAAAGGTACTGCAACCCTACATGTACGGACTCGACCGAATCAGCCTGAAACCGTGACGTTCAACGGACCATCGGTGATGACTAACGTCCGTCTTCAAAACAAGGAGTGACTCTCATGAGCGTGAAGCAACACGTCCAACGTTGGACCGGCCTCCTGGCTGGCGTTCTGTTCGTGGCCGGATGCAGCATGACGCCCGTCCACACCTCGTGGTCGAAACCCGGGGCCTCAATGGATGAATTTGAACGGGTCAGTGCCGAATGTGAACAGGACCAAGGGATCACCGGCCTGAAAGGAGAAGCCGGCTACGACGTGTGTATGCAGAAACACGGATGGATGTTAGTGGAAGATTCCGTGCGATAAAGAGAAGAACGGAGGGGTGCTGGAGCGGACGATCAGGCCGGTCTTGAAAACCGGAGTCCTTCACGGGACCGTGGGTTCGAATCCCACCCCCTCCGCCAATTACGCAAGGCAGGAGCAACGATACCAAGACGTCGCCTTCACCCCAGCTTTTTCGCATACGGGTACAGTTGGACTCACAACCACCGCGCAAAAGCTGATCCGGCTCGGAAATTTCATGCCGAAGGGCTAGTTTAGCGAGACATTGGGGAAGGATTGGCGACTGAACTCAAGGAGTTCATAGACGAGGTCAACTCGCGCATAGCATCTTTGCAATGAACGAGACAATGAAAACGGGAGCGGAGCCGGTGCTGGGCGCGTTGACACAGGCAGGGCTGGCTGCCGAAGTGACTGTGGTTCTCGTTGGGTCCGTGGCTCGCGGGGTGAGGAACTCGCGCAGCGACGTTGATGTGCTTGTTCTACACGAGGACGGGCAGCGGATTCGACTCAAGCGTCCGGGCGATATACATCTACAGCAGGATAGTCGTACCACGTTCCTCAGGCGTCTGGGAGAAGGTGATGATTACCCAGGCTGGGCGCTACGCTTCGGGCTTCCCCTGCGGGACCCTGACGGCTGGTGGGCCGAGCAAGCCGCCGCCGAGGCGGAGAATCCTCATTGGCCGGATTGGCGCCCTAAAGTCAAACACGCGATGAAACGTAGACGCATGGCGTCAGCCCTGCTGGACACGGGAGACGTCGATGCAGCATCAGAGGAACTTCTGTTCGCGGCGAGCCACGTTGCCAGAGCGGTTTTGCTGAAGCGGGGCGTGTTTCCACTATCTCGACCGGAGTTGCCGTCGCAGATCGAAGACGTTGATTCGGAGCTGGGCCGGCTTCTCGAACGACTCATAGTCGGTAATTTGGATAACGATGAACTGCGTTTGGGGGAGACGCTACTGAATCGACGATTGGCCGGGCTTTAAGACGTGGTGGCTGGCTACAAGCCCAAAGCCCTGGTCGGCGGCGTCGGATAGATTCTTCGCTTCAGATTCTTCGCTTCGCCCTTCGAGGCTCAGGACAAGCTCAGAATGACGGGTGTTTATGCTGCTTGGGACGGGACGTTTACCGACGGACGTAGAGCAACTCGCAGGCTTCACAGTAGCCGTCAACCCGACCTCGGTGAAACGCCGAGGCTAATTGCCGTGTGACCCATTCCGTGCCTTCTTCACCGCCGCGGCCGTCAACCCCTTGGGACAACGTCATCTGGAGGGCAACGTCCAGCAATCGTTCTCTTCGCTCATTCATCTCAGGCGTCACAACGTCATTGATCGTGCGCGTGGCCTGACGTTTGACAATATCTTCGCGAAATTTATCATAGCCCAATTGCGCAACGGTGACGTCTCGAATGGCGGCCAACTCCCGTTTGACCAGAGAAAGATTGTTCATCAAGTACCGAAAAATCTCCAATCGTCCCTCCTCCCACAACTTTTTCTCCATGCCCTCAAGGATCACTCCGGGAGACGTCGTTTCGTCGGCGGGCTCCGGCGCAAAATCGGACGTTCGACCCTGACCGCCGAAGCGGATCCGTTCGTATGATTTCCTGGCCTCCGGGTCGCCAAGCACTTCATACGCGGCGTTGATTTCCCGAATTTTCTCTTCTACGCTCTTGTCGCCCTGATTCCGGTCCGGATGGTATCGGAAGACAAGTTTGCGATAGGCCACCCTGATCTCTTCGTCCGAGGCCTGCGGCGTCACTTCCAGCGTCGCGTAATAGTCAAGATGGATTCGAGCCATCAGTTCTTCTTCACTCCTTGCGGCTCGATCATAACGAGAGGGGGAGCATCGAACAAGCGCCGTGAAACCTTTGACTTGCTCAGAAAATTTTTGGACAACGAACGTGGGAAACGATTATCCTCATCCCGTCATGACGATGCTTGTTCCGTTCGGCACAGAAGCCGGCCGGCCTTCAACAACTCCAAAAAAGAGCGTTATGCGGATCGTCCGGTGGGGATGGATGCTCTCAGGCTTGATGGCATCGGTCCTCCTCTTCTCGCTGTTCACGCCACGGTTCACGCACGCCCTTGAAACGACGCCAACCGGCGAAGTCGTCACGATCGAGCAACTCCTTCAAGCTCCCGGTGACTACCATCACGCGCTCATTCGAATCCGAGGCACCGTGACCAGACTGGAACTCCACCTCGACGAGACGAATCACTTCGTCAATTTTGTCTTTTTCTTAAAAACCGGCAACAATCGGGTGCTCGTCTTCGGACGCCACGACCGAACCCTCGGAGACGTCCAACTGACGACGGGACGCACCGTGGAAGTTCAGGGCGTCTTCCGGCAAGAACGGGAAGCGCAGGGGCACACGTTGTTCAATCAGATCGAAGCCCACCGCGTGACGTTCTATCCCCCGCTGACTCCCGATGAAGCCTCGCACCGTCATCAACGGCAAACGCCGTCCCTCGTCTCCCTTCGGGACGAAACTTGTCCTGAGCCTGCCGAAGGATCGCGTAGCCGTGGGTGACGGCGGAAAAGGTTCCGGCGTTCTTCACCACGCTTCCGCTCGAAAACTGAGCGGGCTGACGTTCGCCTGCCGGAACCCTCGAACGAGTTGATCCCGCGCCGTGGCGTTGCCGCAAAAGCGAACGTGGCATTGGTGGAGCGTTGGCGCCAACGCCATAAGCGGATCGAGATTCACGCGCTCTTCGTCTCCGTCGGTCGTCTCGACTCGCAGGATTCGCCCCTTGGCGTGTGGCCAGTCGTCCGGCCATTCACGGGTAAGCACGGGATGATAGGAAAAACGCCGCGGATACTCACGTGCCAAATCCAGCAACGCCTGGTGCTCCATCAACTGACGAGGAGTTTTGACGCTCACGATGAGGCTGACGTGACCACCCGCGGAGCCGTCACTGGTGCCGAACGCCTTGGCCTTCATGTGCGACAGGTACGACAAAAACGGCGTCAGCCCCGTGGAGAGCGCCAACGCCACGATCTTCATGGTGGGCCACGTCTGATCCGATTCGAGGATCAGGTTGTTCCGTTCAACGGTCTCACTGTTTTGATACACCACCAGTTCCGAACGCACGTCATCATAATCCACGCGCACGTTGATGAACCCACCCGTGCGGAACAGTCGTTCCGGTTCATCGGTTTGCCACCAGGGAGAGGTATCGGCTTTCTCTTGATGCGTATCGTTGATAATCGTTTCCAAAACGCGGGGGCCGTCTTCCGGGCCGTTGGATCGTGAATACATTCTGCGACGGGGTTTTTGCGTGCGGACGCCAAACGGTTGAGCCAAGAATGCAGCCCCCGGTCGCATACGATCACGCACCGGGACTGATCGACCATCGACCTCGAACGTGTCGGGCAACGTCAACGTGACCTTGCGCACCTCACCCGGGTCATACGTGTGTACGTCGCTGATCCAAGCCGGAATAAACAATTCACGCCGTCGATTCGTCACCGCCGCGCTCCTCTTTCATTCTCCGTCAATGCGGGGTCGTAGATCAGAACGTTGGTATCGACGGCAATCATTCCCGGTCGATCACGTCATAGAGGGCGTCCCTGTCCGAGACGTCGACGTTGGGCGGGCGATTTCCTTTCACGGTGATGAGTTCGAGTTTGAAACCCGGCCTCTTGTGATGGGATGCCATCAGTTGTGCGTGCAGGGCGTTTTCGACAAACCGCTTGAGCGTGACGCCGTCGCGTGCGGCGCGGTCCTTGGCCCGACGTAAAATTTGATCGTCCAGATTGAGCGTGGTCTTCACGAGAAACCGGTCCAGGCGAATGATGGCTGAACCCTATCAATCAACCATATCTATGGCAAGTCGGAATCATTTTCAACGGGCGTTCGGAGCACAGCACGGGTACGTTTCAAGCCGTGACGGGCGTCACGGCGAACGTGTACAGTATCTTGACACCTTGAAGAAGGCTCGCTGCACAAATCAAACGTCAGAATCATCGACACGCACGACAACGGCACGTCATATCTGCACAATCCGACCAAGGAGCAACGAATGACGCCGTTTTCTTCAATGAACACCCGCAACTGGCTGGCTTGTCTCGTGGATTCCCTGGTTCAGAACGCCGCCGTTCGGCAATCGTTGACGGCAACGCTGGGGGTGGGCTTGCTGGGACTCCACGGCACGCTGTTCGCTCTCTCCGGTTCGGTCCTGGAAGTCGGACCTTTCTCCCGTGCCCAGGCCGGTGGGCCTTACCCTGATTCCTGGAATGAATTACCGTTCGACACGATCGAAAAGCACACGGAATACTCTCTGGTGGAAGACGACAACGTCGTGGTGCTCAAAGCCGTCAGCCACGGCTCGGCTTCCGGATTGACGCGAAAGGTGAACGTCGATCCCAGGGCGTATCCCGTTGTCGAATGGCGGTGGAAGATCGAAAACGTGTTAAAAAACGGCGACGTCACGAGAAAGGACGGCGACGACTACCCGGCCAGACTGTACGTCACCTTTGCCTACGACGGCGAAGCCGTTGGCTTGTTCGAACGAGCCAAGTACGAGGCGGCCCGTCTCATGTACGGAGACTATCCGCCAATCGGAACCATCAATTACATCTGGGCGAGCACAAGCCCGGTGGGAACCATCGTTCCCAATCCTTATACCGACCGCGCCCAAATGATCGTGATTGAAAGTGGAAACGAGAAAATCGGTCAGTGGGTGCGCGAATCCCGCAATCTGTATGAGGATTATCAGAAGGCGTTCGGCGATGACCCGCCGATGATTTCCGGAGTGGCGATCATGACGGATACGGACGACACGCAGGAGTCAGCCGTGGCCTATTACGGCGACGTCGTCTTCAAGCGGGGACAAGACGATTAACCCGCGGCGTCGTACAGATTCGGCGAAAGCCACCGCTCAACGGCGACAACGTCCATCTGCTTGCGCGCGGCGTAGTCCGTCACCTGATCACGACCAATTTTGCCGACGGCAAAATATCTGGCTTGGGGATGAGCGAAATAGAGGCCGCTGACCGACGCCGCTGGCAGCATGGCAAACGTTTCCGTTAATTGAACGCCGATTGACCGTTCGACCTTCAGCAGATCAAACAGAATCCGCTTTTCGGTGTGATCCGGACACGCGGGATACCCCGGAGCCGGACGGATTCCGCGATAGCGTTCTTTGATTAACTCCTCGTTGGACCAACGTTCGTCTCCTCCATAGCCCCAGACGGTGCGGACCTCTCGGTGCAGCCACTCCGCAAACGCCTCGGCCAGCCTGTCGGCTAAGGCTTTCACCATGATCGAGTTGTAATCATCATGGTCCCGTTCGAACCGTTGACACAACTCGTCGCTTCCGATCCCCGCGGTCACGGCAAACCCGCCCAGATAGTCAACCAGCCCCGTTGACTTGGGAGCAATAAAATCCGCGAGCGCGTAGTGTGTACGTCCTTCCGATTTCTCGCCCTGCTGACGAAGGGTGTGAAAGACGGCCAGCACGTCTGAGCGCGTCTCATCCGTATAGACTTCAACGTCGTCTCCCACGCCGTTGGCCGGGAACAATCCATACACGGCTTTCGCCGTAAGCAGGCGACGAGTGATCACGTCGTTGAGCAACCCCTGCGCGTCATCAAACAAATCTCTGGCCTTACTGCCCACGGTCGGATCTTCGAAAATCCGAGGGTATCGGCCCTTCAACTCCCACGCGTGGAAAAAAGGCGACCAGTCGATCACCGGCACCAGCGCGTCCAACGGCTGCTCCTCAATCACCCACGTTCCAACGGCCTTCGGGACGGCGATCTCCGAGCGTTGCCAGTCAATCGCAAGGCGTCGCGTCCGCGCCTCTTCCAAGGGCACCAACGTTTTCGCGGCGCGTCCGTCTTCATAGGCGTCGCGCGTCCGTCGTTGCTGCTGCCGAACGTTTTCAACGAACGCCGGCTTTTCCCGCTCGTTCAATAATTGCCGGACGACGTTCACCGCCAACGACGCATCCGACACGTGGACGACGGGCTCACGGTAGCCCGGGGCAATTTTGACGGCCGTGTGTACCTTGCTCGTCGTCGCACCGCCGATGAGAAGCGGGATCGTCAATCCGTTGCGCGCCATTTCTTTCGCGTTGTACGCCATTTCATCCAAGGACGGGGTAATCAACCCGCTCAGGCCGATCAGGTCCACCCGTGCTTCCTCGGCTTTTCTCACGATCTGGTCGCAGGGCACCATCACTCCGAGATCAATCACGTCGTAGTTGTTGCACCCCAACACGACCCCGACGATGTTTTTGCCGATGTCGTGAACGTCGCCTTTGACCGTGGCCAGCAGCACCGTGCCCCGCGTGCTGCTTCCCGACGCCTGCTTCTCGCGTTCCATGAAGGGCAACAACCGGGCCACGGCCTTTTTCATCACGCGCGCGCTTTTCACCACCTGCGGCAAAAACATTTTTCCGGAACCGAATAGCTCCCCGACGACGTTCATGCCGTCCATCAACGGCCCCTCAATGACCTTGAGCGGCACGCCGTAGTGGACGCGAGCCTCATCAACGTCCGCGTCAACGTACTCGACGATTCCCTTGACCAACGCGTGAGCCAGACGCGCGCCGACCGGTTCGCTGCGCCACGTTTCGTCTTTCACCACCGACGTGCCCTCTTGCTTCACGCTCTCGGCAAACGCCACGAGTCGCTCGGTGGCATCGGGCCGTCGATTCAGCAGCACGTCTTCAACCAGCGTCAGTAACGCCTTGGGGACGTGTTCATACACGCCCACTTGACCGGCGTTGACGATGGCCAGGTCCAGACCGGCTTGCACGGCGTGATACAGAAACGCCGCGTGCATGGCTTCACGCACCGCCTGATTCCCCCGGAAGGAAAACGAAACGTTGCTCACGCCCCCACTGACTTTACAATGCGGCAGCGTGGCTTTGATTTGCCGAGTGGCCTCAATGAAATTGACCGCGTACGCGTTATGCTCTTCAATGCCGGTGGCCACCGTCAGCACGTTCGGATCAAACATAACGTCCTGGGGAGGGAACCCAACGTCCCGGGTCAGGAGCGTATACGCTCGCGTACAGATCTCGACCTTGCGCTCAATGGTATCGGCCTGCCCGCGTTCATCAAAGGCCATCACCACCACGGCCGCCCCGTAGCGCCGGATCAGGTTCGCCCGTTCCTTAAAGATCGCGTCGCCTTCTTTGAGGCTGATTGAATTCACCACGCCTTTGCCTTGCACGCATCGCAGTCCGGCCTCAATCACCGACCACTTCGAGCTGTCGATCATGATCGGAACGCGGCACACGTCCGGTTCCGCCGCGAGAAGATTCAGAAACTGCACCATGGCGCGTTCCGAATCCAACATGGCTTCGTCCACGTTGACGTCGATGATCTGAGCGCCGCCTTCTACCTGCTGTCGAGCCACCGACGTGGCTTCTTCAAACGCACCGGAGAGAATCAACTTGGCAAATTTCGGGGAACCCGTGACGTTCGTGCGCTCGCCGACGTGAACGACGTTCTGCTCAGGCCGGATCGACAACGGTTCCAAGCCGCTCAAGCGCGTGACTCGATCCGGCGGCACCACCGCACGGGGCTTGTGATCTCTCACGGCTTCGGCAATCGCCGCAACGTGCGCGGGCGTGCTCCCGCAGCATCCCCCCGCAACGTTCAACCAGCCGTTTTCGGAAAAATCCCGCAAGTCCGACGCCATACGCTCGGGCGTTTCATCGAATCCGCCGAAGGCGTTGGGCAAGCCCGCGTTGGGATAGCAACTGACGTACACCGGGGCGATTCTAGAGAGTTCCTCCAAGTACGGACGCATCTGCTTCGCACCCAACGCGCAGTTCAACCCGACGCTGAACGGTTGAGCACCGGCAATCGAATTCCAGAACGCCTCGATGGTTTGCCCCGAGAGGGTCCGGCCGCTTTGATCGGCAATGGTCACGGACGCCATCACCGGCACGGACACGTCCCGGTCGCGGCATACCTGATCGATTGCAAACAAAGCCGCCTTCGCGTTGAGCGTATCAAAGATGGTTTCCACCAGCAGAAGATCGACGCCGCCGTCCACCAACCCTCGAACTTGTTCAGAATAGGCTTCCCGCAGCTGCTCAAACGTCACGGCTCGAAAGGCGGGATTATTCACGTCCGGCGACATGGAGGCCGTTCGATTGGTCGGTCCGATCGCGCCGGCCACGAATCGCGGCCGCGCGGGGTCACCGCGTCTCACCGCGTCCACCGCCCGTCGTGCGACGGTGGCCCCCGCCAGATTCAACTCATACGCCGCGTCCTCCAACTGATAGTCGGCCATGGAAATCGCGTTGGCGTTAAACGTATTCGTTTCGATAACGTCCGCTCCGGCTTCCAGGTACGCCTGATGGATTCCGGCAATGAGATCCGGCTGGGTCAGGACCAACAAATCGTTATTGCCTTTGACGTCGCGGGGATGATCGGCAAACCGCGTTCCGCGAAAGTCGGCTTCCTCCAAGGCATGCCGTTGAATCATCGTACCCATGGCCCCGTCCAACACGGCAACGCGTCGGCTGAGAATGTCCCGCAACTCATCAATGGAATTCGGCGAATCTCGCATTGAAGAAAAACTCCCAAGCGGAGGTGGTCACCTGCGGCGCAGGAACTGAGCCACGTTCAGGCCCGATACTCTCGGAGACAAGTGTCCGACTATAACCGCCATCTCAGACGCGGGTCAAAACCTTCTTCCCGAAAGGAACCCCCGTAGGGCCGCGTCTCACGCGACCTTCCGCCCCGCCCCGCGCAGGATCACGTCTCACGCGACCTCTGGGAATTCATGCCTTCGCTTGACGAATTTTTCCCGGAGGGGCTAGGATACAGGAGTCGTGTGACTCATGTTCATCCGCCCCCTTCTTTGTCACGCCTTGACGATTGTCGGCACCTGCCTCGTCAGTCTCTTTCCGGGCACGGGGACTCACGCTCTTCACGCCGCGCCTTTTTTTGAAGACGGATTTCTGGGCCTCACAAAACAAGAACTCCATGAGAAACTCGGCACCCCTCACGCCATCCGCTCAAGGAAGGCCGCACTTCGGGTCTTCAGTTATTATTCATCCGAGGACTGGGATAAATACTTCGGCAAGCTCGTCTCACCCGAAAACGGCGAGGACGTGTACACGTATGCACGCGACGGCGTGCAGGTCCGCTATTCGTTCGTCTATACGCCGGACCGCCGGGAGGATCGCGATTTTCCCACCTTGTACGTCAAACGGGTGGAAGTCGAATTTACCCCCGCGGTCCCCATCAAGACCATTCCGGAGATCGTGCAGGAATTTCACCCTTCCGGCGACCCGGAGGCCCCAGCCTTTCGATCCAACCTCTGGATTCTCCTGTTCAAAGGCCAGCCGTCTCAGAAGGCCGAACTCCTGGTTGATTGGAACAAGAAAGACTGGGAATGGTCGTTGGCCTATCAATTATTCGCCGTCACGGGTCTGCCTGAGTATCTGACCCTCAACTCCAAGATCGACCGTTTGGAATTGACCGTTCAAAGCCTGTCCCGCATCAGGAAAATCCGTCGTCATACCCACGAACCCATGCTGAACCCCTATTCCCAGAAATTCGCCGCCCGCCCCCCGAAGCCGCCGAAACCGAAGAAAACCATTCCGGTTCCCGTCTACGCCGAATAGCGCAACCCAGCATCATCCCAACGTTTCGCACGTCATCATTCCTCCACCCGGAGATCGTACCGCTCCGTCAGCAACAAGTACGCTTCACCCCACTGATGAGGGCTTTCAAGACTCCAGTCCTCTTGCACGCCTTCCCTCTTCAAACGCAACCCCCAGAGCCCGCCGAACACGACGTACGCGGCCCCACGTCCGGATTCTTCGACCGGTTGCACCATGGCCGGACACTCGGGATCATCCTCATCAGCGGTCCACCCCACGACGTCGCACCATTCACCCCGCGAAGCATGCTCATAACTCTTCACTTGTCGAAGACGCTGAGCCGGCCCGAGTTCCTTAAACCGAAGGAACGCCGACGTCTCGCAGTTCGGATTCGACTCAACCTCAATAAACACCGACGGCCCTCCGTTGACCACGTTTGTCAACGGTTGTTAGACTTTTTTATGGCTCCGCTCTCCAAAGACGCCGTATCCCCTTCGACGCTCCAACCGTCTCCCGACGAACAGTTGCCCGAAGGAGAAGACTCCGCACCCTCTCCAACAAGGACATCATCTTCTTTCCCGTGCCGACGCCCGGTTCGGGTGACGCTTTATACGTTGTTGGGGGCCTTTGCGCTTTTCACGATAGCATGGGGGATGCTGCCTGGAATCATGGATCCCACCTTTGAACGACACATCCAAGACAAAGACGTGATCGCGGGCATGACCCGCGAGCAAGCCATGGAAGCCTGGGGCTCCCCCTACCAGATGAACGTCACGTATACCGACCGCGGAGTGCGGCGGGAAGAATGGGTCTATGAAGATTGGATTGACGCCGGCTCCGTTCGACACCGCTATCTGTATTTTGAAGAGGGCATTCTGGTGGGCGGATGGTATTAAGAAACGTAACCGGACGCTATCCCGCCGTATCCCAATCCGACGACGACGGTTCCTCTAATTGACTTAACAGCACTTGCGCTCGTCCCAACTCTTCTTCCGGTACCAGCACGACTCGGGTATTAAAAGGAATCAAGGGTCCCGGATACAGACTGCCGAAGTGATCATTCTGAACAAAAAAATCAATGTCGTTTCCGGTCAACAGGCTTCGAATGAGGCACAATTCGCCCTCATCGTGGCATTCGATTAACGTCACCAGTCCCACGTCTTCACCGCGTCATGGAGTTTCTGTAATCTGGACGCGCCGCTCGCGTTGATTGCCGCCGCTCACCACGAGCACCCGTTTCCACTCCCGAATCTGATACACCGCCCACGCGTTCGGTTCGCCTTTGAAAAACGCGTCCGGATCCTCGCCTTTGGCACTGAGATAGGTCGGCTCGGTAAATCCCTCGTCCAGGACGTAATCCATCAGGTTTTCCGTCGTCACCCCTTGTCCCCGTAAGGCCACGTCGGACAAAAACGTCAGGATTTCGTCGGGATTCGCTAAATGAACCGGATCAAAAGCCATGTTGCTTTTCCCTCATTTGTGGTACACTGACCCCAATGCATTGTAGGTGTGCCGAAACGAGAAAAGCAAATCACCCTTCAACGACGGCCGATCGTCCGTCTTCCGAGACCGCGTTCACGCACAACCCTGACGTTCAACGCCAAACACCATCCATCCTCTCCCCCTACCGCTCTCATGATCTGGAAATCGTCGGCTGACCAACTGCGTGAACGCATCTTTGAAATCGTCGGCCGCAAACGGCATTGGTCTCTTCCCTACTTCAACGGCAGGACGGTTACCAACACGCAGCTCAACGTTCACTTTCGTCAGGAATACGCGGTCTACATTCGAGATTTCTCCGTCCTCCTTGCTCGAATCATCGGGAAAAACCCTCCCTGGCGAATCCGTCGCCATCTGGCAACGACCATTTATGAAGAAGAAACCGGCGGGTTGTCACTCGGCAAACCACACCAGGAACTCTTTCTGCAAATGATGAGCGGCCTTGGATACGGCAGGGCTGAATTTCGTGACGTGGAACTGTTATCAAGCAGTTACGCGTATCGGGAATGGCTTGACGCCATCTGTGAACGGGAGGAATGGATCGTGGGTGCGGCCGTCCTGACCATTTTTGTAGAAGGCTCGGCGAACGACCGAGAAGAAGTCCACATGCAGAAAGGACCGAAACCCCAAGTAGAAATTGACGAGATCGTCCGTAAACATCCCCTTGTGGTCTATCATGGCCTCCTGCCGAAACACATGGATCTCGTTCGGGCTTGCGAAATGATCGAACCCTGCAATCGATCGATCGTGTACGACCTGATTGCACAAGAAGCCGTGGAATTCGGAACCCAGGCTCTTGTCCTGGAAAAGTTAGAACAAGGCTTACAGTTCTGGCTTCAATATCGCAACGGCATTGCGAGAGCCTGCGGACTCAGGCAGATGTAACGACTCACTGACCACTGACGTTGCCGGACAATCCTGAAACGCGGTGCGTGACTTTTTTTCCTAAGAACACGACGTGCTTCGGAGTGTAATTCGAAATTGACAGCACGCACATTCGACGACTATTCTAGAGGGTATTGCCGCGCCGTAGCAGATCTCACGGGATGAGCGTTGCCGAATCATCCTGTATGGATCAGAAAAGAATTCATCAGAGGAGGTCCCGCTCATGAGGTGGAACGAGAAAATACTTCCCCCCTTCCATCCGCCCACTGTTTTCACCCTGTACCAGCCACAACTCACCCATCTTCCCACCATAGGGGGGGGGGGGGGGGTAAATGCAAAACCTCCCCGACGGGAGGACCCGTCATTCAACGCGAAGCCGAATCCTGGTCACGCCACGCCGCTTCAGGTATTTCGGCTCTGGGGCCTGGCCCTGCTCGCCGCGCTGTTTCTCGCACCGGCGGGCGCGCGGGCGCAGAGCATCTGCACGCCAACACAGACGGTGAGCGCCGAGCCGGACGCGAACGGGCGCTACACCACCACGATCGCCTGCGCGGACACCGCGGCTGCCGAGGGGGCGGCCGACTACCGGCACCTCCACTACAACCAGGGGCCCGGAACGACCGACGACCCGAACCCCGAGGACAGGGACACGTCCCTCCCGAACAACGGCGCGAACAACAACGTCAAACTCACGATTCCGCGCGGCGTCGTGTTCACCGCCACCGGCGGCGTGGACATGAGGATACTGCCGGTTGACGGGGCCATCGCCCTGTGGCGGGGCGGGGCCAAGACCGTGAACATTGAGGAGGGCGCGGTGATCAACCTCCGGCGGACGCCCGGGGGGGGGGGCGGGAATTACCCAAGATTTCAAGACGTGTTGACCCTCCTCACCGCCGTCTACGTCGAATCGGAAGCGGGCCCGGCGAGCGACATCACGGTGCGGCACGACGGGGTCCTGAACGTTGACTACAGAGTGGAGGGCGGCTACGCCGCTTGGCAGGCCAACACCACCGGCGCCATCACGGCGGTCGTGCAGGACGAGACCAAGGACGATGTCCGCCGCGGCGGCGACATTCTCCTCGAGATGGGCGCCACGGGCGTCATCCGCCACCTCCCGAACACCGCCGGCATGGGCGCCGTTTTCGGGGTGAACCGCTCCGAGGAAGGCGACGTCACGATCAATCTGGCCGAAGGCTCAATGATCGACATCACCGAGGGGGGGGGCGCCCCCGCCGTCGTAGGCTTCATCAACGCCTCCGACAACAACGCCGGAGACCAGACCGGAGACCTCTTCATCAACGCGGCCGGAACGATCAGGACCGCCGTAAGGAACAGGGGCCTTCACGGGAGACAAGGCGTGGGCATCCGTACCCTGAATGACGGGATGGGCGTCACCCGCGTCACGTCTTCCGGCACCGTCGAAACCTTGCACGCCCACGCCATCTACTCCACGCACTGGGGTCTGACCAGCACGCAGCGAGACGACCTGAATACGGAGGAGATAGAGGGCAACCTCATCGACGTGACGGCCGGCAAGGTCCTCACCCGGGGGGGGACCGCCATCCACGTTGACACGCGCAGCGCGAACGCCGCCGGGGTGGTCCGGGTGGGCGAGGGCGCGACCGTCCGCGCGGAGATCGACAAGGGGGCGGACGCGGCATACCGGTCGCGGTTCGGGCTCGGAAACTATTACATCCAGACATCCTGGGTCTACGGTTGGCGGCCGGTTGACACGGACAACGACGGCGCCAACGACGCCCTGCATCCCATCATCGTCGGCATCTACATGAGGCGCACCCCCGGGACGGAGGTCTCGGATGGCGTGGTTGACCGCGTGATCGTGCATGGGACGGTGGAGACGGTGGGCGGACAGAAGGACGTGGACGCCGCCATCTTCCTGGATCAAAGCGTCATCGGCAACGTGGAGGTCGGGGCGACGGGCAGGGTGACCTCGGATTCGGGCCTCGCGATAGCGAGCGGCTCCGCGCCGCCCGCGGACCCGCCCGAGGACTACAGGCCGGCCGCGGGCGGCCTGACCGTGGGAGTGGCGGGATTGGTGACGGGCGACATTCGCGTGCGGGACGACGGGGCCCTGACCGCAGACGTGCGCCAGGGCGGAACGGTGACCGGCGACATTCAAACGATGGGCGCGGGCGCCCTGACTACAGCCGTCTCGGGAACAGTGAACGGCAACATTCAGGCAATGGCCGACGGGGCCCTGACCGCAGGCGTGCTCCAGGACGGAACGCTGACCGGCCACATTCAAACGATGGGCGCGGGCGCCCTGACCGCAACCGTCTCGGGAACAGTGAACGGCAACATTCAGGCAATGGCCGACGGGGCCCTGACCGCAGGCGTGCTCCAGGACGGAACGCTGACCGGCCACATTCAGACGATGGGCGCGGGCGCCCTGACCGCAACCGTCTCGGGAACGGTGAACGGCAACATTCAGGCAATGGACGACGGGGCCCTGACCGCAGGCGTGCTCCAGGGCGGAACGCTGACCGGCCACATTCAAACGATGGGCGCGGGCGACTTGACCGCAACCGTCTCGGGAACGATGAACGGCAACATTCAGGCGATGGACGACGGGGCCCTGGCCGCAGGCGTGCTCCAGGGCGGAACGCTGACCGGCCACATTCAAACGATGGGCGCGGGTGCCCTGACCGCAACCGTCTCGGGAACGGTGAGCGGCAACATTCAGGCAATGGACGACGGGGCCCTGACCGCAGGCGTGCTTCAGGGCGGAACGCTGACCGGCGACATTCAGACGATGGGCGCGGGCGCCCTGACCGCAACCGTCTCGGGAACGGTGAACGGCAACATTCAGGCGATGGACAACGGGGCCCTGACCGCAGGCGTGCTCCAGGGCGGAACGGTGACCGGCGACATTCAAACGATGGGCGCGGGCGACTTGACCGCAACCGTCTCGGGAACGGTGAACGGCAACATTGAAGGATTGGGCGGCGGAGACCACACCGTGACCGTGCCGGTCGGCGGCACCGTCACGGGCACCGTCCGTCTGGCCGGCAGCACCGTCAGGGTCGGCGGCACCGTCGGGCGCATCACCCTTGACGACGACGGCACCGTGATGGTCACCCCGACGGGGCAGGTGACCGGCGTCTCCTCCGGCAGCCACGGCGTCCGCGTCGGCCCCGGCGGCACCATCGAGAACCGCGGCACCATTGCGGGCACGACCGGGATTCAGGCCGCCGCCGGCAACACGGTGGTCAATGCCGGCACGGTGCGCAGCACGGGCGGGGCCAGGGGCATTGCCATGAACTTCCAGAAGCCCGGGGAGAATACACTGACACTGAGGCGCGGCATGACCGTCATCGGGAAAATCCAGGGTCTGGGCACGGAAGACACCGTGGACCTGTCGGACTTGGCCGCGGACGAGGTCGG
This sequence comes from Nitrospirales bacterium, assembly GCA_965212625.1. Lineage (GTDB taxonomy): Bacteria > Nitrospirota > Nitrospiria > Nitrospirales > UBA8639 > Bin75. The sequence continues at coordinate 848,135 of OZ243124.1, forward strand.
ACTCCTCACCTTCGTGAATGAGAACGAGAGGCCGGTTCCCCTAGACATCCTGGACATCCGGGGGCCGAGGCCGGGTGGCGTGGGGCGTTTCATCCCGGTGGGGAATACGATGCTGGGCTTGGATACCACGGCCTTCGCGCTGACCGACGACGTGCTGTCCGACCTGACGGGCAGCATTCACGCCGCCGTCCTGGGCACCGGCTTGGTCGCCCACGCCCAGGACGGCGTTCCCGCTCAGGGGCGCGTCTGGGCCACGCCGTTCGGCGGGTGGCGCGAGCAGACGGGCAACGGCACCAGTCTGGCGGACGGCACCCACACCTTTGGCGGCGGCTTGGTCGGAGCAGGCTGGGGCACCCCGGCCTTGTCCGTGGGCGGCTTCATCGGGGGGTCCGCCGGGCAACTGGCCGTGGCGGGCAGCCGTCAGAACGTGGACATGCAGACGGTCGTCGGCGGAGCCTACGCGCAGCAGGCGCTGGAGGACGTGCGGCTGGACGCCCGGGTGCTGGTCGGGCACGTGGCTCACGACGCCACCCGCCGGGTCAAGCCCGGCACCGCGCACGCCACCTACACGGCGTTCCTGTTCTCCCCGGAAGTCGGCGCGGCCCTGCGCGTGCCGGTGACGACGACGCTGCACGCCGTGCCCCGCCTGCGGGTGCGGTATGCCGGGCTGTTCACCGAGGGCTTCCGGGAACGCGCACAGGTCGGGAATTGGGACGTGGGGTTCGCGGCGCGCAGCGTGCAGATTCTGGAAGGCCGGGGCGAAGTGAGCGTCCCGATTGCGCTGGAGGCAGGCGGGTACGTGGCCCCGCGGCTCGGGCTTGAGGGGCGGTGGCTGGTGGCGGGGGAGATGGTGAAGGGCACCCTCACCCTGCCCGGCGGGTCGTTCCAAGTCTCGGCCGGGGGTGATACGACGGTGGCCACGGGGACCTTAGGCCTGGGCCTGACGCTGCCCGTGGCAGCGGGCACCACCCTGGTGGGGAACTTCGACGGAGCCCTGACCACGGAACACGCTTGGCGGGCCACGGGCTACCTCGGCCTCACTTACTCGTTCTAACGGCAGTCTTCACCCGCCGTACACGTTCGCCGCTTCCGTCACGCGGCAGGGGCGGAACTCCCTCCCCTTGAAATGCCCGCTCATCCCTCTCTCAGGCCGCGTGAGACGCGGCCCTACCGCCAGCCCGACCCCATGCCCCTCCCCATCATGCCCGACATGCGTAATCGGGAATCCAGAAAAATGCCCATCCACCCTTCTCTCAGGCCACGTGAGACGCGGCCCTACCGCCAGCCCGACCCTATGCCCCTCCCCATCATGCCCGACATGCGTAATCGGGAATCCAGAGAAAGGCCCACCTACCCTTCTCAGGCCGCGTAAGACGCGGCCCTACCGCCAGCCCGACCCCAGGCCCCTCCCCATCATGCCCGACGTGCGTAATCGGGAATCCAGAGAAAGGCCCACCTACCCTTCTCAGGCCGCGTAAGACGCGGCCCTACCGCCAGCCAGCCCCCAGGCCCAGCCCTGTCATTCCCGACGTTTGTAATCGGGAATCCAGCGAAAGGCCCACCCATCCTTCTCTCGGGCCGCGTGAGACGCGGCCCCACCGCCAGCCCGACCCTAGCCCTCCCCGTCATTCCCGACGTTTGTAATCGGGAATCCAGAGAAAGGCACACCCTTCTCTCTCAGGCCGCGTGAGACGCGGCCCTACCTTCTCGTTATTGCTGGAAAGCGGTGCGTGGTCAGTCACGCGGCGTCAAGGAACGAGGGAGCTTGACTTCGCCTTTGGAAAGTTTTTCACCCGTTCGAAGAAATCGGTCTGCGTGATCTCGGTCGGCCATTCCAGGCGGACATCAATCCACAACTTGTGCTGCTCCTGCCTGACGGATACCGCCTTCAGATCGACCAGTTGGCGCAGGTCGCGGAGCAACGCATGAACGGGGTTGCTCAATGAACGGTAGAGTTGGATGGTTTTCTGCTCCAATGCTTTTACTTCTATCGAATTTTCCCGCAACAACAGTTTCAAAATCTCGATCTGGCGCTGAGCGATGACTCGTTTCTTTTTGCTCTCCAATCTGGTGAACAGATCGTACATGACGTCGCGGAAGAGGGCCTTGGAAACCTGCGTGCGGATCTCGTCAGACAGGCGCCGGCACTGGACCGCAACGCCTCTCAGACCAAAGATGAGAAACGCGGTGAGGTCGTGCTGCTGCGTTCGCACTTCCGCCAGCGCGGCAAGGTAGGCATCTTTCTCATCATAGTAGTAATTTGACGCAGCAATAAACAGGGCGTCCCGCAAGCCGGCGCGTTGCAGCATCAGTGCCTCCACGGCACGGGCCGTCCGTCCGTTTCCGTCGAGAAAGGGATGAATAGCTGCGAAATGGTAGTGCAACGCCAGGGCTTGAACCAGCAGGTCGTGCTCTCGATACGGTCCCCTGACCGCTTTCATCAATCGGGAAAATGCCTGCTCGCATTCGGCACCGCCTTCGACTCCCCTACGTGGCGGCATCCCGAAGGTGACGTTCTGATTCCTTTGCCGGAGGCGTCCGGCCGGACAATGGTCATCGTCTGCATCAGCGACGATCAATCGATGGACTTGTTTCACCAGTTCAGCGTTAATCGGTTGCTCATTCGGCAATTGAGCAATCCAGGAATACGCTCTGACCGCGGCGCGGGCTTGTCGCTGTGAGCGGGTAAACCGTTCATCGGACGTTTGACTCAGTGCCGCTTCCAGTTCGTTCTCGGTGAAATCCGCTCCTTCAATCCGAGACGTTCCCGCAACTTCCCGCTTGAGTTGGATTGCTTGCAGTTCTTCTACCCAGTTTCGTTGATACGGCAGGTTGATAAGGGACGCCACACGCGCCTTTGCTTCGACCAGGGCATTGAAGATTGCTTTGGAATCGTAGCGAATCCAATCGGACGGTGACATGTATTTTATTATCACGTTATTTCTATTTCATTTCTTTTATATTTTTTACTATCTATTTGAAAGTAAATAATATTTTTGCAATATACACAGGATGATTTTATAGATATTTCAAAATGGTTTCAACGAAAATTCCTATAAAATTTTCTCTGAATTTGTTCGTAGCCGGCAACCTTGCGTTCTCATGCGGGATATGTGGTATCGTTCGGCTTCGGTCCGTGGCCCGTCGTTCCTGGTCACTGGCGACTGACCCCTGGCCACTGGCCAATATTGGACTCTGAAAATTCATGAGAAGGAGTTGACATGAAACGTTGGTATTCGATTGGCGTCATGGCGGTCGCCGCGTGGGCAGTGGCATCCGGTTTCGCACATGCCGGCTCCGGGTTTTATCTCAGTAGTGAGATGGGCGCCAACTTCGCGCAGGGCATGGACATGAAGGGAACCGGTTACGACGGGTCCAGTGAGTGCGATGAGCTCATCAACCCGTGGGCTCAGGAAAAACCTCGATGCGCTATCCAGGTACCCGGCGGATGGAAAAGTGACGTGGATGGGGCCAGCGGCATTCTAGCCGGCGCGGCAGTGGGGTACCGATTGCGGGACCGCTACCCCGACGGCCCGTGGGCACGCTTCCGTATTGAATTGGAATATTTTTACCGGGAGTCGGAATACAATCAGACTTCCTCCGTTGTTAGCGGGACGGGGTCGGATATTGCCAAACTCGACGGGGAGATCCAACGGGCGACGGACCGAATCGGAAGCCTCACGTCGCACAATCTGTTCGGGAACCTGTACTTCGACTTCATCAACGACAGCCGTTTTACCCCCTATATCGGGTTTGGAGCAGGCGCCGGCTTCACGAACGTGGCCTATGGGAGCCTCTGGGCACGCAACAGTGACTGGACGAAAATCACAAGCGTGAATAGTGACTGGAACACGGACAGCAATCCGCATCGGAGAGAGACGATCCAACGGAACCTTGCCAACACCGCCAGCAGCGTCCAGACGGAACTCAGCGACACGCTGTTCGGCTACCAGATATTGTTCGGGGTGGACTATGCACTTACGGAATCGGTCTCTCTCGGCGCGAAGGGTCGCTGGGTCACCTTCAGTTCGTTCAGCGATACGATGGTCTGGAACCCGCTCAGAAGCCACCCGCCCAACCGACGTCTTGACGGAAGCCAACCCGTGTTCGGTCGGGTCGAGACCGACGACATCAGCCTGTTCGGCTTCACGCTGAACCTCAAGTACCATTTCTAAGGAGTCGGCGAAAGAAACCTTTCGACTATTGATTGCCATGGCGCCTGACCTACGACTGTGCATCGTGATGCTCGGCTTGGTGTGTCTCACTGGATGTCTGGGGACTCACCGAGTCGAGACATCAGTGTATGAAGGGTCTGAAGGAGCCGTGTTCCTGAGAGCCGTCCCCGTTGAATCACGAGCCGCGTCACATCCGGCCACCCTTTCGATTGACACGCTGAAAAAAGTTTTGCAAGGGATTCACTTTCGACAATCGGGCAGGCTTCTTCAAAGCCTGTTGAACCGTGACGCGGCGCCGACTCCCCTGTTCTCTCCGTCGGAAATCAAATTCTTCGCACCTCATCTGCAACGCGCATTTTCCCGGGCAACGGGTAGAGAATCCGTCGTCATCCGGATGCCTGCACCATCATCGTCAGCTTTCAAAATCGTTACCGGCATGATGGTCGTCAACGAAAACACCTTGCACGCCGCCTTTACCTTTTCAAACAAGGGCTCGTTCACGCACACTCAATCAAAAGTCACGCCGGCCGACCATCGAGGATTTACGAGCCCCACTCTCGTCTTTCTGCCGAAAGATGCCGTTCTCAAAGAGGCTGAATCGCCTTGGTACATGCCCGTGCAAACTCGTCATCGCCTGCTTGTCGATTTGTCCTTACTTGCTTCGGCTGAAGGCGATTCGTTCACACGGGACAAGGAACCTGCCTCCCGCACTCCCTTTGAGGCTCAGAGCAGGCAGGAATCGGTCCGGCCTCTCGTCCCACCCGACGTCACGCCTTCAGCCGCGACTGCGCCGCTCAGGAAGCCGACGACGCCTCCTTCCAAAACGTCTCGATCATCCGCGTTTCCATCCGCCACGCCGTCGCCGAAGCCGGACGATTCATCCTCAAACGTCGAAAAAGCCAAAACCCTCCTGGAAGAAATTCGATCGCTCCGGCGGGAATTGTTCAACGAAACCCAACCGATTGAACGCTCAAAAAAACGAAAGGCCGGCCCCCGTTAATTCACGTCAATCAGTCGAGGATCGTTCAGCACGACGTCACGGCCGAGCGGAGAACGGAACGTCATGCGTTGGTAACAGGCATACGTGACGTAGGTATCTTGCAGGCAGTATTCTGCGACGGCTTTTCCTCGTCCCTGCTTCCACATGTCCGCTACGTGTTTGCCGCTTCCTGATTTCGTTTCGACGTGGAGCGCCCGTGCCAACACGTCCAATTTGACCCATCCCCGCATGTCCCAGTTGCTCCACACGGCCATGGTGTCATACACGGGCTCCGTCCGAAATCTGGCCAGATTCACGTCCATGGACGGTTTGACCTGATGAATAATCGAACGTTTCTTCAAGAACGGCAAATCAAACCCCAATCCGTTGTGGGTGATAAACAGGGAGGGTCGGAGTTCGCCCAGCCGATCCCAGAACCGGCGAAGAAGTCCGGCTTCATCGGCCCCATACCAGCACACGGCCTCTTGAGGTTTCATGGAGTCTGAAAACACCAGCAATCCGATGCACGCGATACGGCTGAAGGTCCCGTCAAACGCCGATCGCTCATAGCGTTCCTCTTCTTTCTTCCGCTGCTCCTGAGTCTCCGCATGAGCAAATAAATCCGCGTCTCCCTCGCCGGACTCCCGAGGCGTCCAATCGATCCCGACCAGACGAGCCCATTCTTCTTGAGAAGCTTGGATGGTTTCAATGTCCAGCACGACCTTCATACGTATCGGGTCACGAAAATCCGTTCGATTTCGTTAATTGAGCAATCACCGGTGCGTCGGCAGGCGGAAATGAGTACTTGGCTAATTCCTCACTCTTCACCCACCGAACATCAAGACAATCCAGAGCCTGAGGGTCACCATGGGAAAGTGAACACGTAAAAAAGTGTAACTCAACGATCTTTTCGGTGTATTCATGGCGAGTCACGATCAACGGTCTCAGTACCGTGACCTTGACGCCCAATTCTTCAAGAACTTCACGCCGGACGCACGCTTCAAACGTTTCGCCCGCTTCCCGTTTTCCCCCTGGAAACTCCCAATATCCACTCAAATGCGCGTCGGCTCTCCGGCGGGCGATCAAATACCGTCCCCGGCGCTCAATCACGGCAGCTGCAACCTGAATAACCGCCTTGCCGTCCATCAGGGCAAAACACTACGTCACGGGATACGCCTTGCAGAAATCCCGCATGGGGCAATACAGGCAGTACGGATTGCGCGCCGTACACGTGACCGCGCCAAAATCCATCAAGGCTTGATTGAAGTCATACCCCTTCCCCTTGGGGATCAAGGCTTCCGACATGGCCCACAGTTTGGATTTCTGCTTTTTCGGATCGCCCGTTCCAAGAAACACCCGATGAAGCACCCGCATCACGTTCGTATCGACAATCGGCGCGTCCTCATGAAAGGCAAAGGCCCGAACCGCCCCGGACGTATAACGACCAATTCCCTTCAGAGATTGCAGTTGTCGGGCGCCGCGGGGAATCCGTCCGCCGTATTCAGCCACGGCTTCACGCGCAATGCCGTGGAGCCGATAGGGGCGAACGTTGTACCCGAGCGGATACCACGTTTCTCGAACCGCCTCCGGTTCAGCCGCGGCTAAATCCTTGAGCGTCGGATACTTCTCCAGAAACTCGTGGTACTTCGGAATGACGCGATCAACCTGGGTCTGCTGAAGCATGATCTCGGATACCAGAATTCTGTAGGGATCTGAGGTTCGACGCCAGGGGAGGTCGCGTCCGAACTCGTCATACCACTTCAGCAGACGAATCTGGAAACGACGTTTCATCCCTCGCGGCAGAAGGGGTTGAACGGCAAGAAACGCTTTGGAGCGTTTGGAAGATTTGACCGGACGTTTCATCGGCAGTGGAGGGATTGTAGGGACGGACGCAGACCAATGCAAGACGGGCGGAGCCGCCGATAAACGGCTTCGTGCCCGTTGGCAAAAACGCGGCGTGCAAAAGTGTCGCCGCGTCTAGTCAACGATCAGGCTCAAACACGTGGGGCCGGCCTCGGCTTTGGAAAACTCGGTCAATTCCACGCCCGTCACCGCGTAGCCGTGCGCCTGAATCAGTTCCAGCGTGCGCGGATGGGCGGCGTTGCCGAGAATGCCCGCGGGCAGACGCAGCACGTTTGCGGCAAACGGCTCTTCGGGTGGGACGGACATCAGTCGGAACGTCTTCAAGGCGTTCACGTCAAGCCAATCGGGATTCACCAGCAACGTGTCATCGTCAAGCGGCGTACACGCCGTCTTTAAGTGCAGACATCCCCGGATAGTCAGAAGAGTGACGCCGTATCCCAAGGGTTCCACAACGTCACGCAGCGCGTCGACTCCCGCGCGATTCGTTCGTGACGACGCTCCGACGTATAACGTTTTTCCAATCCGAAATACGTCACCGCCTTCGATCGTGGCCGGCGGTAACACGTGAACAAGACGACGACGTTGAGACAGAATGGAAACAAGCAGGGCCGGTTCACCTCGACGCGAAGCCGTCCCCATGGAGGCAACCACCGCCAGTTCAGGCAGGATAACCGCATTGTCCTCAATACACGCGGCGTCGGGAAAGGATTCTTCAGGCGGCAGCCTTTCCACGGTGACGCCCATGTCTTGTACGGCCCGACAATATTCCTGATGTTGTCGGAACGCCGACGGAAGATCGATGGCTTTGCGAATCACGTGCGTCACTTCACAACGGACAAGCGACGACGCGGGCCGACGAACGAACGCGATGCTCATGACGGCAATCTCCCTTATTTACAGCTTCTTCATGGTTATTTCACGTCGATGTAACGGTGCCGTTCTATATTGAGACAACTTCGTCCGACGATACAGGCAAAGGAGAGATTCGTGGTCAAAGAAAAAAACTGGATGAAACAACTTTCCCTGCACTATCAAAAGTGTCGAGACCTCTATCCTGCCGATCGACTCATGGTCGTCTTTGATATCGACGGCACCATATTGGACATGCGGTACATGATGCTCCACGTACTCAGGTCGTATGATCACCGGCATCAGACCGAGTTCTTCAAACGCCTGACCATTGAGGACGTCACCGTCCACGAAAATCAGATGGCCGACTTATTGAAGACCCTGGTCTTCCCGCCAACGCTCAGAGATGAGGTCATGGCCTGGTACGTCGAACGTCGCTGGTCTTCCGACGCCGTTCGTGAGTCCCACCGTCCCTTTGAAGGCGTGATGGAGGTCATCCGATGGTTTCAGATGCAACCCAGGACCGACGTTGGATTAAATACCGGTAGGCCGGAAACCATCAGAGGCGATACCCTGCGCTCCCTGAATTCGCTCGGCACCCACTACAAGGTCAGCTTCGTCAATGAGTTGCTGTATATGAATTCCCATGGATGGGACAAGAGCGTCCGTCGTTCCAAGCAGGAAGGAATCCGGTACTTTCAAAACGGAGGATATCGCGTGTTCGGATTCATTGATAATGAGCCGGAAAATCTCATGGCCGTCTCTGAATGGAACACCGACGGCGAGATTCTTCTGCTTCACGCCAATACGCTCTTTCAATCCACACGTAAGAAATTGCCGCCCAATTCCATCAGCGGGAACACGTATGATCTGACCGAACTCATTCACGAAAAAACCTTGCCGAGTCACGTCCAGTTCGTCTGGCACGGGGTAAACGACGAGGTCAACTTGCGGCAGTTCGTGACATCCAACGTTCAATGGGGTGAGCTTGACGTTCGCCTGGACCCACTGAATAAACGGATCATACTCCGCCACGATTCTTTTGAAACGACGCCGTTGCAGGATGAAGAACGACTCTTCCCGTTTGAAGAAGCCCTGGATTTCCTCCTGCAATTCGGAAAATCCATCAAACTCGACTTGAAGGAAAGCGGTTTTCTCATTGAGAACGTGCTGGCTCTGCTCCGCCGCCGCCGCGTGAGGGGTTCCGACCTCTGGTTTAACGGACGGGTGGACGTGCTCAAGCAGGAAGAATTTCGTGAACTGGCGAGCGCCTTTCCCGGAGCCGTCATCCAATGCCCCATCGACTTTCTGACGCCCATGATTATCGGCGTCCCTGAAAAGGCCGGGGAGACTCTCGCGTTGCTTCACGAATGGGGCGTCACCCGTTTCTCAGTCGGCTGGGAAACGCCAGGCATGCACAAGCTGCTGAATCAGCTTGATGAATGGAATTTTGACGTCAACGTTTATAACGTGCCGGATCTGGAGTCGTTTCTGAAAACCGCGCTTCTCCGGCCGAAGTCGATCACTGCCGACTTTAATTTTCCGAAGTGGAACTATTTCGGCAGAGGCTCCGGGCAAAATTGGGAGCATTATGAGTATGCAATACGTTAAAGGGTATTCTTGGCTATGACCGTCCGGCACTCGGAGCAAGAACGAACAACGTATTCTCGTCCGCCCATTCAACGGTGTGCTGAAAAGCGTTTTTCAGATTGGTTTGAAAGACGTCCACGGCGTTTTTCAATTCGTCTTCGGCGTAGAGAGAAAACGTGGAATAATGTCCGGCGTGAACCTGTTCGACTAATTGCCGGATCGTCGCCGTTCGTTGGTAGCGAAACGATTTGACGTGCTTCACGTCAACCCCGCCGACGGACCGGATCGTTTCTTCAATCTCATCCCTTTCATACAAGCGCGTCTCTTTCTCCAGGAAGAAGGGGAAATATCGTCCCCAGACGTTTCCCGCGTTCTGACTTCTCAAACGGGTGTACATGAACACGTGTCCGTCGGTTTTAATCAGCCTGACGGCGTTCCTGATGAACTGAATCAAATCAAAATGATGAATCGCGTTAAAGGTGAACACGCAATCCAGTGAGTGGTCCGCAAGGGGAACGTCGTTTCCGTTCGCTCTGAGGGTTTGAAAGCGGAGGCACTGATGATGCGTCAAGTACTCGGCGACTTGCTGCAACATCGACTCGTTGACGTCGATACACGTTAAATGCAGGTCGTTGAGGTGCTGAAAAAGCAAGACATCGTATCGCCCTGCGCCGCATCCCACGTCCGCGGCGTTGACTCGCGGATAATCCTTCAAGATTTCGGCGATGAACAGAATGGGTTCAGGGTCGGTCCGTCTCACGCGTCGATAGAAAGGAGCCACGCGGGAAAAATGCTCATACATTGCCGGATTGACCGTGATGCGTTCCTCCTGAGTCTTTGATTGCAGCATGAATTTTTCACTCATCAGGAACGTCTCTCATGGACCGGCGGGGACCGGCGGGCGCCACTCAACAATTCCGTTCTCCGTGAATAAATGCCTGGGTCATTTGATACGCTTCACTATCGGCGAACTGTTCGGGCGGGTGTTTACAAAAATAGGCGGAAGGCGCGGTCAATACCCCGCCCTGACCACGTTCGAGCGCCAATTTGGCGCACCGGATGGAATCAATGGCCACCCCAGCCGAATTCGGTGAATCTTCGACGGACAGCCGCAGTTCAAGATTCATCGGCACGTCGCCGAACAGTTTTCCTTCCATGCGGATAAAACAGACTTTATTGTCTTTTTGCCACGCCACGTAGTCACTCGGGCCAACGTGGATGTTCTCATGATTCAAGCGCCGGGCCGTGACGGACTGCACGGCTTCGGTTTTTGATTCCTTTTTCGAAATCAGACGGCCGTGATTCAGCATGTTCAGAAAATCCGTGTTGCCTCCGGTGTTCAACTGGTAGGTCCTCTCCAATCGCACTCCCCGCTTCTTGAAGAGGTCCGTCAGCGTCCGATGCGTAATGGTCGCCCCCAGTTGCGCCTTGATATCGTCGCCGATGAGGGGAACGTTTTTCTCTTGAAATCGCTTCGCCCAAAGCGCGTCACTGGCGATGAACACCGGAATATTGTTGACAAAGGCAACCGCGGCCTCAAGCGCACAATCCGCATAAAACCGGGTGGCCCGTTCCGACCCGACGGGCAGGTAATTCAGCAGGACCTCCGTCCCTGAATCTTTTAAGATCCGAACAACGTCCTCCTTGGTCGGTTCAGGCTCACTTCCGACCACGAAGGTATACGAATCCGGATATTCGCTCATGTGTTGGGACACGCCGTCCAAAACCTTCCCCATCCCGACTTTGACGCCCGTCTTCGGTAAATCCGCACAAAACACCGTGGTGCAGTTGGGTTCGGCAAAGACGGCTTCGTTCACGTCCCGCCCGACCTTGCGTCCGTCAACGTCAAAAGCCGCCACGACCTCAACGTCGGAAGGCCGATACCCGCCTATCTCCCAGTGCATCAACCCGACGGCGTCCTCGGAGGTTTTCTCACGGTAGTAACGGATCCCCTGAATGAGCGAACTGGCACAATTTCCGATACCGACAATTGCCACGCGAATTTTGCCCATGGACCGAATGCTCCTGAATGAACGTGAGTAATACGCCTCTATGATTTGATGGTTGAGCCTACCCTTTACCCGCGCAAGGGCGGCCGGTCGTTCCGAATACAGGGCGGCGATGGGTCAGGGTCGCGCCCAACTTCCAAACAAGAGTCTCAGAGTGCCGGGCGGATTGCAGGCGAATCTTGAGGAAACGTTCAATATATCCCGTCAAGCAACGGGCGTCAAGACTTTTGAGTTGGAAGATTGCCGATCTGTTGCCGACCGCAAAATCGCCGCGCTGACAAAAGGCCGAGACAGATTCCTCGGCCTTTGCTAGAAAATCTTGTTCCTCTTGTTTCCCCATGTTTCCAAAAGCCGCCACAACCTCAATATCGGAAGGTCGATACCCGCACATCCCCACTGTATCAAGCCGACGGCCTCCATAAGACCTTTGAAAAGGAAATGATCTACAATTCTCGACACCGTTGAGTTAGCGCGATTTCTCTACGGATAAGGAGCGTCCAGGATTGTCTATCATTCCCTTTGCAAAGCCCTTTCCTCCTAGCCTCTTCTCACTCCTCCCTTTCCTCTTTCCGCCCATGTCATTCCTCTTTCCGCCCATGTCATTCCTCTTTCCGCCCATGTCATTCCTCTTTTCGCCCATGTCATTCCCTTTTCCTCCCATGTCATTCCCGTGTAAACGGGAATCCAGGGTCTTTTCCCCTCCGCAAGGTGCTCTCTAGGTAGCTGCCGGGGTACTGTGCCCTTCACGTGGATTCCCGCTAAAAACTGCGGGAATGACGGGGTAGGACGAGATCGCGGGCCTGATGAGGTAGGGCGAGACTGCGGGAATGACGGGGTAGGGACAGTTGAGCTCAGAACGACGTTTGGGATCAGAATGACGTTTTGCAAAGGTCTCAGCAGGCAAGAGGATCAAAGCCTGCGATCGGGTGGAGGGCATTGCGGGACGTGACTCTTATTTTGATTGGCTGTACCGCCTTGTTTGATAGTGACGTTCTTGTTCGATGGCCAAATTGAGTTGCTGATGTCCGTCATCCGGTGGGGCGGATCCGGACAACGTGAATTCTCTCAAATCGTCAATTCGGTTCATTCTCTTCGCAACGTTGATGAAAGACAGTCGGCGCAGGACGTCAACCGTGACCGGACGCTTGGAATCCTGGAATACAAGTGACCGGAGGAAGCGTTGTGCCGGCTGCGCATTGAGGAGATCCCGGAGTAACAGGGCTTCTCTCTCACACTTGCAGGGTATCGAATAACACGTGTCGTCAACCATGACGGGACGTCCATGGTGAGGAGGCACAACGACAAACGTGAAAGATTTATAGAGCCCTGAGAGAGCAACCTTCCACGGTGCAAAAGAATAATCGCCGACTCCAAAAATGCTGAATCGCGGGCGATTCTGATAGATTGAACTTCCCCGTGAATCCAGCTTATCGGCGTGATGCTCAAGGTATTTCCACGTCTTAGGAGCCACGTTCCTGATCCGACCGGTGTCATCGCCGATACGGCGCTGCGTGACTAAGACGACCTTACGAGGCGTTGTCCTCCGGTTCCCTAAATCCGAAGACTTCAGAAGGGGATACAGACAATCTTCCTCAAGTTCGACGGCCTCACCGAGTCCGTTCACAAAACGTCCGTTCCATCGTGAAAATTCCATTACCTCGGACGCATCATGCTTAATCCCTGATCGCCAAGTATAGGATGAACCACCGTCCAGTTCTCGAAACGTTGTATACGTCTTGACGTCCGAAACGAGACTTCCGTCAACCAATCCAAATTCCGTCGCCATGGAATCCAACTTGAGACCGGAATAGACGGCGGCAACGCGATCTTCCGTACGCTTTCCAGAAGCAAAAAACAAACAGGCGTCAACCGCAACGTCAAAATGTTTTTTTGCATCAATGCGAAACAACCCGGACGACTCAAGCCCGCTTTCGGTTTTCCAAAAGTGGCGTAAGACTTTCCTGGCCGTCATTGTTTTACAAAGCATGGCAATGGCGCCTGATTCGGGCAGTGATTCAATCAGGCGAATCAGCATCCACTCAGCTATATCGAAATTTGATTTTCCCGTTTTTGCATCAAAACCTCGGAGCCGTTGAAAGTTCGCTTTCTTCGGCAAATTGTTGCCACCCAAGACACCCTGCTTGGAATTGGTGATCCAGGGAGGATTGCCCAGAACCAGAATTCTGCGCGACTTCTCTTTCCCCAGAATTCGATGCCAGTCAGCCGAAAAGAAATCCTGCCGTAAAAGTCTGATCCCTAAATCCGACAAACGCCGATTTGCTGAATGAACGTAGGCATCGTTGATTTCGTAACCTTCGTAACGGCAAACGCGCCCCCATTTGCCATGAGACGCGATGAGAAACGTGCCAAGACCGGCCGTCGGATCAACGACGCAATCAGGTACACCAAACAATCCGGCAACCAGGTCCACCACGTGCGCCGCTAAATCATTCGGCGTCTGATAGTCGCCAAACTCCTTCCGTGCGTTCATAGGCTTTCAACTCCGTTCGCTGTAGTATGACGTATTCTGAGATAGATTCGAAGAATGTTTTCCTTCCCCTCCTTGAAAACTTTCGCCATCTCTGGCCCCACGACGCAAGATTGACAGCATTTTGCCGAGTTCGTATGCTTTTCTATCCATACGCGACCCACAAACCCTGACGGTTGCCTCTACCAGGCAGCCACGTCCGAGGTGGGATACGTCATCCAAAACAGACTCCCCCGACCCACGTAAATGGTCTCTGAAATTCCGTTAAGAAACCAGAAAAGACCGTTTCAACTTGCATTACGTTGCGCGACGGCGGCGCTGACGTTTGCCGTTGTCGCCGATGCCGCAGTTTATACCGACGATGCCGGTATTGACCGGCAACCGGACGTCGGAGCCGTTGAGTTACTGTTTGCCGACCCGCTCATCCACGCGAAACCCGGAGACCGCTGTGAAGATAACTTCTGCACGCGGCTGCTGGAACTGATACGTGGTGCCCGAACCTCCATTGCTTTCGCCGTGTACGGAACGCGCAAGCAGACGGAACTCTTGAAAGCACTTGAAGCCGCCAAATCGCGTGGAGTCGCCGTGCGGGGCATTGTTGACCGCGACCGAAACGGAAACACCTTCTATTCTTCGACCAACCTGTGGGTGCGCCGACTCGGCAGCGTGCGCGACGATTTCAAGACGGAGCAAATCCTTGACGCAGAATCCCCATCGAAATTCGGCAATCGCATCATGCATAACAAATTTTTCATTGTTGACGGGCGCTGGGTATGGACGGGGAGCGCCAACGTCTCGGACAGCGGGACCGGCGGGTACAACGCCAACGTCGTCGCCGTCATCGACTCGCCGCCGCTGGCCGCCGTGTATACGCAAGAGTTTGAACAAATGTGGTCAGGCCGCTTCCACCAGTTGAAACAAGGCAACGGCGTGGAACGTCTGGAAATAGGGAACACGGACGTAGCGGTCTGGTTCTCTCCCCAGGACAACGCGTTGAGCCGTGGCGTGCAAAAACTTATCGCCGGTGCGCAACGTTCCATTACGTTGGGGATCTTCTACCTGACCGACGAGTCTATCGCCAACCAGTTGATGACGGCACACGAGCGCGGCGTTGACGTGCGCGTCATAATCGACGCGACCGCGGCGGGCAGCCGTTACACCCAACACGAACGTCTGCGTGAGATCGGCATCCCCGTCAAGGTCGAAAACTGGGGCGGCAAAATGCACGTGAAGGCCGCCGTGATCGATGGCCGCGTGGTTATTGTCGGCTCGATGAACTGGAGTTAGTCCGGCAATAACGTCAACGATGAAAATACACTCGTTCTCCGTTCCGCAAGGCTCGCAGGCGAATTTGAATCCTTCTTCGATCTCCTGTGGGACAGCATTCCGCCGAAATGGGGAACACGCTCGGCACTGCCCGATCCCGAATCACCCGATTCGTCACCCTCCTGCACCGACGACGTCGATAACGACTTTGACAGACTTATTGACGGTCAAGACCCCGGCTGCGGCGACGGGTAATCGTGTGCAACACGAAGCAGACTCTTCTCCCTGTTTACCCGGAAATGACAACCATCCGGAAACTTCTCATTTTTTGCGTGGGCAAAGGTTGACGGGTCATCACGCATCCATGCCTCTTTTCTCTTCCGACCGGATCGCGTTCGTGAGACTTCCGGTCTTATTCTTCTTGCCGTTGGTTTTCGGTTTTTTTGCTCACGAACCTGCTTTCGGAGAATCTCGCGACGCCAAAACCGGCCCGACGCTTCTTCGCTTCGTCACGTGGAAAGCGGATCATCCTGACGCATGGAACGAGGCCATTACACGTTTTGAGCAAGCCTATCCCCACGTTCGCGTCCAACGCGAAATTGCGCCGCATTCGTCCACCGCGTATCACGACGTCCTGACGCAAAAACTTAAGAATCGGGATCAGTCCCTGGATCTCTTCTTCATGGACGTGATCTGGCCGGCGGAGTTTGCCGCGGCGGGATGGGCGTTGCCCCTTGACGACTATTTCCCTTCTTCAGAACGTCGCAAGTTCTTGAGTGCAACCATCGAAGCCGCCACGTATCAAGGCCGCGTCTACGGCGTGCCCTCTCGCGTTGACGGCGGGATGCTCTATTATCGAAAGGACGTGTTGGATCGCTATGAATTTTCGCCTCCGAGAACCTGGGACGAATTGGTACGCCAAGCCGACGCAATCGTCGAAGGTGAACGAATCAGGCAGCCTGCATTGCGAGGCTACAGCGGACAGTTCAAGCAATATGAAGGGCTGGTGTGTACCATGCTGGAGTTTATCGGCAGTTCCAACGGATCGCTGCTCACGGAAGACGGCGGCCGCTCTTCGTTGGCCAGTCCCGAAACCGTTCGCGTCGTGCAATTTGTACGGGAACGGATCATTCAACAGCTGGCCACGCCCGCGGTGCTGACGTATCAAGAGCCGGAGTCGTTGGCGGTCTTTGTCCAGGGAAAAGCCGTGTTCCATCGCAATTGGCCGTATGCCTGGGGCTTGGCAAACGATCCGCGGCACTCGAAGGTAGCCGGCCGCGTGGGCGTGACGACGCTGCCGCATTTTCCAAACGGTCACAGCGTGTCGTCGTTGGGCGGCTGGCTGTACGGCATCAGTGCCTATTCACGACACCCGGAGGAAGCGTGGACGTTTATTGAGTTCATGACCGGCGCGGAGATGCAAACCCATTTTGCCCGGTATGCGTCGCTGGCGCCCTCGCGCATTGCGCTGTATTCGGACCCGGCAGTCCTTCGGGCAAACCCGCACTACAAAAAATGGCTGCCGGTTTTTCAAACGGCCAGACCGCGGCCGCGCACGCCGGTGTATCCGATTATTTCTCACGTTCTGCAACGATACTTCAGTCGCGTGTTGGCTTTTTCCGACGCGGACGTCGTGAAAGAGGCCAGGGCGGCCGATAGGCAGATCAATCGGTTTCTGGCGTTGGTCGGCGAACACGAAGGGCGAGGGTCACTTGAGAGAAGACCAACCGCGCCGACTCCTTGATCGCTTGAGCGTTCTCCGCGTGACGCAATCGACCCGCAATCAGACCACCGGATGGTTGATGGTGTTGCCTGTCTTGACGGTGGTCGCGATTTTTTCCCTGTATCCTGCGGTGGATTCGTTTCTGCTCAGTCTTCACCGCATCTACCTGAGCCTGCCTGGTCTGGGACAACCGTTTATCGGATTACGCAATTATACCCACCTCTTCCAGGACTCCGTCGTCCGTCAAGCGTTTATCGTGACACTGGGCTTCGTCATCCTGTCCACTACGCTTGAACTGTTCCTGGGCATGGGACTTGCGCTCGTCATTCATGAGCACTTCAGAGGGCGGGGATGGGTTCGGGCGGCCGTCCTGATTCCTTGGGCGATTCCGACGGTCGTCGCCTCTCAGATGTGGCGATTTCTGTTGAACGATCAATACGGCGTCGTCAATCTCATCCTGTTCGGCGACCAAGTCGGAGAATACGTCCCCTGGCTGGCCGACCCGTGGACGGCGTTCTGCGCCGTCGTCGTGGCCGACGTCTGGAAAACGTCGTCGTTCGCCGGTCTCCTGACGCTAGCAGGCTTGCAGGTCATTCCCGATGAGCTGTACGAAGCCGCTCGCATTGACGGGGCAAGAGCTTGGCAACGATTCCGGCACGTCACCTTGCCCCTGCTGAAACCCGCGCTGCTTACCGCGCTGCTGTTCCGGACGATCGACGCGTTTCGAGTTTTTGACCTGGTCTTCGTCATGACCCAAGGCGGCCCGGGGGACGCCACGCAAGTGATTCAATTCTACGGCTATAAAACGCTCTTCACCGAAGGACGGATGGGCTACGGCACGACGGTCTCGGTCACGGTCTTCGCGGCACTGCTGATCCTCTCCGTGTTTTACGTCCGTACCATGGGGTCCACCCTGTTGAAACGAGAGCCGACGTGACGAAACCGTTCTCCGAACGTCTTGTGTTACTCATTGGAATTTTCGTTGCCGTCCTGGGCAGTCTGTTTCCATTTTTCTGGTTCGTCGTGACTTCGCTGAAATCCCAAATTCACGTGGAAGCGATTCCTCCGACCTGGTGGCCGGACGGCAGTTTGACCTTTTATGAATCCGCGCTCTTTGACCGCCATCTTCTGCCTTCCATAGGAAACAGCCTGATCGTGGCGGGTTCCACCACCGTGATTGCCCTGCTCATCGCAACCCCGGCCGCCTACGCCCTCGCGCGCCTTCGACTGGCCGGCAGGGCGTGGGTTCTCGGGGGACTCCTCTGCGTGGCCATGTTTCCGCAACTCGTCATTGCCGGACCGATCTGGCAGATCCTGAAACGCCTCGGCGGACTCAACACCCATTGGGGGCTGGTGCTTCCATACGTCGCGCTGACCCTACCCCTTGCCGTCTGGATTCTCGCAACCTTTTTTAAGGAATTGCCCTTGGAGTTGGAGGAAGCCGCACGGACCGACGGCTGCACCACGTGGCAAACCTTATCCAACGTGATGCTGCCGCTCGCGGCACCTGGATTGTTTACCGCGGGGATCCTGACGTTCATTTACGCCTGGAACGAATTTTTCTTTGCGCTGCTGATTCTAACTGATCCTGCCAAACACACGCTGCCGGTCGGCATTGCGTTGTTCCAAGGCGAATTCACCATGCCTTGGGGAGAAATCGCCGCGGCATCCGTCATCGCGACCCTGCCGCTAGTTTTGCTGGTCATCCTGTTTCAACGAAGGATTATCAGCGGGCTTTCCGCGGGTGCGGTGAAAGGGTGAAGCATGGCGGGTCTTGCTCTTCGGCACGTCACCAAAATCTTCGGACGCACCACGGTGTTATCCGACGTTTCGCTTGAGGCTTCGGACGGCGAGTTCGTCGTGGTGCTCGGGCCGTCGGGCTGCGGCAAATCGACGCTGATCCGCGTTATCGCGGGTCTCGAACCGCAGACGAGTGGTTCAGTCTCGATTGGAACGCAGATCGTCGATCACCTCACTCCACGGGACCGGGACGTTGCCATGGTGTTTCAGCATTACGCGCTGTATCCACACCTGACGGTCAGAGAAAACCTGGCCTTCGGGTTGAAGATGCGCAAAGAATCTCCCTCCGTCATTGAAACGCGAATAGCCGAAGCCGCCGAATTGCTGGACATTCAATCGTTGCTCAACGGAAAACCTCAAGAACTGTCCGGCGGGCAGCGTCAGCGCGTGGCCATCGGCCGGGCCATTGTCCGCAAACCTCGATTGTTTCTTTTTGACGAACCGCTGTCCAACCTGGACGCGCGGCTCCGCGCCTCCATGCGCGTGGAATTGAAGAAGCTCCATCAGCGGTTGAACGTGACCATGGTGTACGTGACGCACGATCAAATCGAAGCCATGACGTTGGGTGAAAAAATCGTGGTCATGGATCAAGGGACGATCAAACAGATCGGCACGCCCGATCACGTGTATCGCGAACCCGGCAATCCGTTCGTCGCCAGATTCATCGGCAATCCTCCGATGAATCTCATTGAAGGAATCGTGAAACCGACCGCGACTCACGTGGAATTTCAGGCGGGATCGCTGAGGCTGCACTTACGGGCTCAAGCCGACGTACACGCTGAACGGGGCATGCTCGGCGTTCGTCCGGAAGACGTGTGGTTAACTCCTCCGGGGACGAATCATTTGGCGTTGGACGGCACGGTTGACGTTTATGAAAACCTTGGCGGAGATCGTCTCGTCCACCTTGACGTTCACGGACATCGTCTGGTCGCCCGCACGACTGCCGATGCGACGAGAAACGTCGGCGAGTCCATGACCGCGTACGTCCCTGAAGAAAAGTTTCACGTGTTCGTTCGCCACAATCGGATTCCATTGAGACTTCGTCAATGAACGAATGAAAAGGCCGCCACCTCCGTCATGCCCGTGCAAACGGGAACCCAATGCCTTTGTCCCGTCCGCTGCACGGTAATGAGGAGGTCCGGGCGTCTCGGGCTCCTCCTCTGGATTCCCGCTAAAAACTGCGGGAATGACAGGGGGCGGGACGCGGGAAGGATGGAGCGGGGGCGAGATGGCGGGAGTGACAGGGGGCGGGGGCGAGAGTGACAGCACCAGGGCAAGACGGCGGGAGCAGATGGCGGGGGCGCGGGAGAACGCTGCCTCGCACTCTCCCTGCGTCACGCCTGTCCCTCCCTGCGTCATGCCCGTCCCTCCTTGTGCCACACCTGTTCCTTCCGGTGTCATGCCCGTCCCTCCCTCTGTCATTCCCGTGCAAACGGGAATCCATGGTCTTTGTCCCGTCCGCTGCACGGCGGTGAGGAGGTACGGACGTCTCGGGCTCTTCTTCTGGATTCCCGCTAAAAACTGCGGGAATGACAGAGGGCTGGGCGCGGGAACGACAGGGGGTGGGACACGGGAACGACAGGGGGTGGGACACGGGAACGACAGAGGGTGGGACGCGGGAAGAACAGGGAGCGGGACGGCGGAAGTGACAGCACCAGGGCAAGACGGCGGGAGCAGATGGCGAGAGCGCGGGAGAACGCTACCTCACGCTCCCCGGTGTGATGCCTGCCCCTTCCGGTGTCATGCCCGTCCCTCCCTATGTCATTCCCGTGCAAACGGGAATCCATGGTCTTTGTCCCGTCCGCCACCCGGTGGTGAGGGGGTCCGGGCGTCTCAGGCTCTTCTTCTGGATTCCCGCTAAAAACTGCGGGAATGACAGGGGGTGAGGCGTAGGTGTGACAGGAGATAGAAGGCAGGTGTGACGGAACGAGTACTAAAGGTTGTGGACTCATATCGCCGGTTGACCCTCACCGGTCAAGTCGGTATCTTCAGGCTCGTTCTTCCGTGATGAACGTATTGATTGATCTTGCGGCTACTGGGCATTCGGTCATCGGTCCGTCAAAGTTCCTTCCACTGAACGAGGAGCGTCATGGATATTGCAATCGGCTCAAATCGTCTTCGTAACACCAATGGAATTTTTGTGGCCCAGGACCAGGACTTGATCAAAATTGAACGGAAGAATGACGACGGGTCCCTGCTGCTGAGCATGGACATCTATAATCCCGCGGGATCCCACGTGGCCAAGCTGGAGCGGAACGGATGGACGTCCAACGACCAGGGTCGCTTCGAACTTCAGACCGGTCCGGAATCGGTCACGCTGATCGATAACACGCTGAAAGGCGTCGTCTTCTTCGTTAAAAAGGACGGCGAAAACGGCGTGCAGGTGCCACAAGCGAAATTTTATTTACCGGGCGGCACCGCGTCTGAAGTCACGAGCGACCACTGGCACGTCGGAAATAAGATGGAGTTGAAAGGTGCTGACGTTGACCTCCAGGGAGGAGCGATTGAAATTCAATAACGTCGGCAGTCTCGAGAGAACCTTGCGATCAGGGAACAACGGAACCGTCTCGGAGGAGAGATTCATGCGCCGGGCATGGTCTTGGACGGGTCTCTTGTGTTTATGTCTTCTTCCTGGCGTCGCCCATTCCGAAGACGTCGCCTCCGACGGCGCCACCGTCACTTCCGTCCGCTCTCCGACGGGAATGACCTCAACCGGTTCCACGCCGTCCCTCACGCCCGATCAAGAACTTGAGTTACTGAAACAAAAGCCGGAGGAATACCGAACGCTTGTCTTAGGCACGCAGATATTTCTTGGTCGATTCGGCTACGGCGTCGGCCCTTTTACGGGAGAAGCGGATCAAACCACGAAACGGGCACTTCAAGAATACCAACGAGACGTGGGCCTGCCGGAAACCGGAAACATTGACTACCAGACGTTGAAACGTTTGACCGACGACAATAAAACCCTTGACCAAGCGATTCCATTCCTTCCGCAATACGCGTTCACGAATCAGAACGATCACGTGGTGTCCGCTCAAGGAACCTGGGCGAGAGAAAACCTTCCCGTTCACGAAGCCCTCCAAACGTCCGACTTCACGTGCCGCCGCCAATTCAACGTGTGCGTCGACTCAACGGCCGGCCTCTCACCGGGTCATACGCAAAGCCTTCTGGTTCGAACCCAGTATTTTGAAATTGACTCCTGGGACGAAAAGATCATTGCGACAAAACCGACTCAGACCGGCCCATGTGCGGTCACGGTGGTTCGGATCGATCGAGAAGACAAGACGGTGGTACGCTCAACTTCGGTCAAACGTGAAGCGGACGGCCCGTGTGCCGCGGCTCCGACCTTCAACCGACAATTTCAGCTTGCCGACGGGGCGCAGATTTACCGCGCCGTGAAACGGCAAAAGTTGAAAGACGTCAAGAAAATCCTTCGAGTGACGGAACCCGCTGATTCCATTCCGCAACGGCAAGACTGACCATGGTTGACCTTGAAGGAAAAAAGCTGGGCTTGCTTCTCTCGACGCCACCTTCGCATCATCACGCGGACGTCGTCATCGGCTTGAGCAGAGAAGCGTTGCGCTCCAACGTCAAGGTGTACCTGTATCTGATCGACGAAGGCGTCAAAAACCTGGAAAATCCAAAATTCCTTGATCTGGCGTCGGCGGGCGTGAAATTGAACGTCTGTGCGTATGGATGTCAACAACACAAGGTTTCAACGGAAGGGTACGGTCAAGAAGTTACGTTTTGCGGACTCGTAGTTCTCTCCCAAATCATAACGGGCTGTGATCGCTTCGTTGCCTTTAATTAGTCGCTCGTTTCTTCCTTTCTTCACGCTTCTCGTACGGGGCCTCAACGGACGTTCAGATTAAGGGAAGGCGTCCCGGCTGCTGACGATCATTTCAGGATCGTCGGCCATACAGGAACGTGACGTTAATTCGCCGAGACTCGTAATCGTCACGAAACGTGCAGACGTCCGATTCATGGAACAGGTCGGAATTAAAGATCAACGCTCTGTTTTCCCGATACGGGACTTTCACGGGTGACGCGCCGGTGCGTTCCAGAAACTCCATGATTTTCGGCTTAAACGCTTTGGAATTATACACGTTGAAATCCCAATCTTTTGGCGCTTCTTTATTCCAGACGATCAATCCGCCACGTGAGGGGTCGAGGTTCGCTTCATCCGCGGTAATCCAGAAATTGACGTTGACGGCCGCGGCGTCGGCGTGGACGTTCAAAGGACGTCTCGTGCTGTCTTGCTTGAACGCCCAGGCCTGAAGCAACCGATGTCGGCGAAAGATGCGCGGAAAGGTCGTGCGTAACTCTTCAGCGACTTGCAACAATAACGGAGAGGAAAACCCTTCGCCCAGAAACGCTCCGACGTACCCATCATCATAATTTTTCTTCCAGACGGTAGACTCCCAACAAAACTGCCGAAGGGCGTTCACCGCTTCCGGCCGCAGTAAGGCGTCAATAACGAGAATTTCAGGATGACTCGCGTGATACCGTCGTTCAACGTCTGCCACGTCCAGGTCAGGATTGAGAGCCCCCTGAGGCAAAACCGGATTCTCAGCGTAGTGAAGAATTCGATTCACTGAGGGAGCGAGGGACTGAGATTCCTGCCGACCGAGCCGGACGGGCTGATTGGCCTCCCCTGCCTTCATAACCTTTTGGCGTAAAGAGAACAGGGTTTCTTCATATTGTGGGTTGAACGACCTCGATACTCCGTGATCGGCAAGGTATTGGATTTGCTCGGCGTCGTGCTTGATCCGCGAAGGAAGAAGAGCCTGTATCCGGACGGGTCGTCCATGATTGTGAATCAGATCCGCGGAAGTACGGAATTCGCGCAACGCTCCATCCAAATTCTGTTTCCACAATCGAACCAGACCCAGATGATGATGGGCTTTCGCATAATAGGGCTTGATGGAGACGGCTCGTTGGAATTGATCCTCGGCCTCATCAATCCGTTCCCGTTCAAACAGAATCATTCCGAGATTGCAGTGCGCTTCGGCGTTTCGGGGATTGAGAGAAATCGCCCGTTCATAGGCGGTCTTTGCTTGATCCCATTTTCCCCGTTCCCTGAGCACCACGCCGTAGCTGTTGTAGGCCTCGGCATAATCGGGCTTCAGGGTCAAGGCCTTTTCAAGGACCGCAGCGGCGGCATCCAATTCCCCCTTCTCTCGCAGCACGTTACCCAGATTCCCCAAGGCTTCGACGTAATCGGCTTTGAGCGAGAGGGCCCGTCTGTAGGAACGTTCAGCTTCGTGCAACTGACCGAGGGCTTGATGGACGAGCCCTTGATTATAAAAATACAAAGGCTGCGTGGCACGACGTTGAATGGCCTTGGCAATCAAACTGAGG
This sequence comes from Nitrospirales bacterium, assembly GCA_965212625.1. GTDB lineage: Bacteria > Nitrospirota > Nitrospiria > Nitrospirales > UBA8639 > Bin75. The sequence goes on from OZ243124.1 coordinate 872,238, forward strand.
GCTCGATCATACTGAGATCGCCGGTAGGCAATTAACCCGAGTAAATGAAGCGCGTCGGCGTGTCCGGGGTCACGCGTGATGATTGTCTCGTAGCAGGCCTCCGCCCGTGAAAAACGTCTCTCCTGATGATGACGGACAGCTTCATGAAACAGGCGTTCCAGGAACGTCGCGTCCGACGATGCCCCGGATTTCGTCGTCACTCGTTGTTGTCGTCTTCGTTCTGCGCGGTTCATGCGTTGATCGTCGACGCGAACCGTTCCTTAAAATCCTTCAGCAAAATTCCGAAGTCGTCCGTTTTCACTTGAGAACCGAAGTTTGCGTAAGGCCTTGGCCTCAATCTGCCGAATCCGCTCCCGCGTCACGCTGAAGTCCTGCCCCACCTCCTCCAACGTATGATCCGTCGCCTCCCCGATCCCAAACCGCTTCCGCAGCACCTGCTCTTCCCGCTCCGTCAGCGACTCCAACGACGTCGCCACGTGCCGCTGCAAGTCATACCGCACCGCCGCCTCCAACGGCGACACCGCCTTCTTGTCCTCAATAAAGTCCCCTAAATGACTGTCTTCTTCCTCCCCGATCGGCGTCTCCAGCGATATCGGCTCCTTCGCGATCTTCAATATCTTCCGCACCTTCTCTAACGGCATCTCCATCCGCTCCCCGATCTCTTCCGGCGTCGGCTCCCGCCCCAACTGTTGCACCAAATGCCGCGACGTCCGCACCAGCTTGTTGATCGCTTCGATCATATGCACCGGGATCCGAATCGTCCGCGCCTGATCCGCTATCGCCCGCGTGATCGCTTGCCGAATCCACCACGTCGCATACGTGCTGAATTTATACCCCCGCTGGTATTCAAACTTGTCCACCGCCTTCATTAACCCGATGTTCCCTTCTTGAATCAGGTCTAAAAACTGTAACCCCCGATTCGTGTATTTCTTCGCGATACTCACCACCAACCGCAAGTTCGCTTCGATCAACTCCGCTTTGCCCCGCTTCATCTTGGCTTCCGCCCCCTCCACGCCCCCCAACGCCCGCTTGAATTCTTCCGTCGGCAGCCCCGTCCGCCCCGCCACGGCCTTCAGCGTCGTCGCCGCCCCCTGACTCGCCCGCAGCACCGCCGCCACCGTCCCCGCACTCAGCCCCCGCCGCCCCGCGCCGGCGCCCCGCTCCCGCCCCAACTGCCGCAACACCTTCACGCCCCCCGGCCACGGCGCCCCCACCCGCCGACAACACGCCCGCAACACCCCCTCCGCCTTCCGCACTTGCCGCCCCGCCGCCTTGATTTCCGCCAACACCTCGCCCCACACCCCCGGCTGCACCTTCAGCGCCTCCCACCGCGCCACCAACTGCCCCTGCACCTGCTCCACCTGCTTCGTCACCCGCGCCTGCTCCCGCGCCCCCGCTCGCCGCCGCTTGGCATACAACCCCGTCAGCCGCCGACTGAACCGCCGCACCTGCCCCAACTCCCTCAGCGTCTGGCGCAGCAACTCGCTCTCATCCTCCTCCGCCCCCCCGCCCCGCTCCCCCTCCTCCTCGTCGCTCGGCTCATGCACCAACTCCCGCACCCGCACCGCCCCGCTCTTCAACCCCACCCGCCACGCCTCCAGCCGCGCCAGCGTCAGCGGCAGCCCCACCAGCGCCCGCACCAACTCCGCTTTCCCTTCCTCAATCTTCTTCGCTAACTCGATCTCCCCTTCCCTTGTAAGAAGAGAAACGCGAGCCATTTCATTGAGGTACAAACGAACCGGATCGTCAATCCGGTTGAGCGTTCCGGGCGTCAGATCGATTTCCTTTTCGGAATCTTCTGAAGATTCATCGAGTTCATCAACCGGCGTCGTCCGGCCGGAATCCCCGTTGGCGTGAGCGTCGAATCCTTCACGTTCAGTGAGCACCGCGTTCTTGAAAGGAGCTTCTCCATGCACCGTAAGCGAGGACGACCGCTGACCGGAAGAGCTTTTTTGTATCGACGAGATATTCTGTATCTCTTCAACGTTTATCCGTTTCGATTGTCTACCGCCCCTTGTAATCGGTTTGGCGTTCCCTATGACGCGAGTTCTGGGCATGTTGTCTCCCTATTCTGCCTTTTCAGGAATAAAACGTTCCGGGTTGTACTTTCAGGCGCTGACGCAACGCGCAACGACGCTTGTCCTCTTTCCATTTTATGTATTGCACGCGATTGGAGATTCACGAGAAGAGCAGGAACGACGATTATCAGAGAAATAGCAGACGTTTGCGTACGTGAGATAGAATCAAAAACAGGAAAATTCACGTGGAAAAGCCAACACGTTGAAAAATGCTCAATCCTATAAGTCTATAGGAAATAAATTTGCTCATGCAAGTCAGCTAACGACCCACGTTTCTCCAAAGGCTCTTTATCTGGAAAACCTTTCCGTCCGCTAATCACTCGGAGGCTCAAAATGGCCGGAGGGACGAGTTTGCCAAGGGACCGTGGCAGTACGGGCTTGCTTCAGAAGACTGCGGAGATTGACCTCGGCAGCACGGAGGAGTTTGGGGTCGCCACACTGAAGCAGGGACGTGAGGAGCACGTACAAATCCCGGTCGGTTTGATGACCACGAAGAAGACGTTCAGTCACGGGATCGGGAGAATCCAGGTTGGGATAGACGGAATCTTCTGCATCCGGATCTCCGAATAACAATTCCAGGGCTTGAGGAGAGCTGTACAACCAAGCCGTCGGAATCCCCAGCCCTTGAGCCAAAATCTCGACAATCGACGCAGCCGGATCGATTATTCCGGTTTCGATCGCTTCAATCGTGGATACGTCAACGCCGGACTCAGCGGCTAATTTGGAGCGTGAACAGTGACGGGCTTTCCGCCACGCCTGTAATGATTGAGCAAGGGGCATGGCCGTCATCATAACGAAAACGCGGGGGGGTCATCTACGCCTTGATTGCCGTCGGCGGACGCGATTCTCACGGCGTTCCCACCGGAAGCGTAAACTGATGCACCAGACCGGCATCGGGCATGGTATCGAGATCGCCGTAGGGCGAACCCACGGCCAGATACTCCCCCTCTCCACTCATTGAGAGCCCAAAGAGGTCGGCCGCACCGGTAGGAGTCAAGGGATTGGAAATCTTCAATTGCAACGCTCCGCTCCGTCGATCAAAGACAAAGACCGCGCCGGCGTCGACGCCGGCGGTATCGTCTCCCGGTGCCCCGACGATGATCGCGTTCCGGAGCAGGGCCACGGCTTCCCCGAAGTGGTCGTCCGGTCCGGGGTCGGGGGCTTGTAATTTTTGTATGAGTTGCCCCGTATTCGAATAGAGGTAGACCGCGCCGGCTCCAGGTTGTGCCCCCGCGCTCCGCAACGCCCCCACGACTAACGACTCGGCGTCACCGGCCAAGGCCCACCCGAAATACTCATGGGGTTGAGGATCGGGCGATTCGAGGATTCCTTGTAATTGCCCGCTTTCCCAATCGAAGAGAAACACCCGTCCATGATTCGCTTGGTCCGTTCCGGCCAGAGGAGCACTGATCGCCAGCGTGGGGCCCAGAAACGTGAGGGCATGACCGAAACGATCGCGTTTGTTGTTTTCCGCGTGTGGAGACGAAAACGTCCGACGAATCTTTCCGGTAGACGGATCAACAACGTAGCCCTCTCCTACGTAAAACTTGGTGGCCGTACTGGCCTCCGGATCGCCAACGGCCAAGAGCGAACCCTGCACGGCCAGGGCATGACCAAAGGCTTCGGCAAATGGGTTGGGGCTGGTGATCACTCGTCTCAATTTTCCCGTCTCCCGGTCAAACGCGGAGACCGATCCCACGAAGCGACGAACCTTTCCTTGTCCTCTGGGAGCGCCGACGATCACGGAGGAGGGAGTCAGTTTCACCGACAGCCCGAACAAGTCGTCTCCCAATGGCGACGGCGGAACGAACTCCCGGACCATTGTCCCGGTGTCACGCCGGAATAAAAACACTTTGCCTGATTGCCCACCGACTCCCGCGGCATGAGGCGCGCCCACGACGACGTGACGGCCTTCACTGGCCACGGCGTATCCAAATCCATCCAACAACGCAGGTTTGGAAGAATGAAGCAGAGGGACCCCTTCAACGAATCGTTGTCCCGAAGCGTTGAAACGTGGAAACAGACACGTCAAAAACAAACACGTGAAAATAAACAACGACCGAAAAGGGGAAGACGTTTTCACGTTATGAAGACCTGACCGGTCGCGTGAGACGCGACCCTGCGTCACTGACTCATTGCCGCCGGAGACAACTTGTGGCAAAATACCGGCCCGTTATGGGAGGCAGCGCGTGAATTTCCTGACCCACCCCCACGTCTGGATCGCCCGAGTTATCGGCATAATGGCAATCGCAACGGGATTCGTGCTTGGAATCGAAGGATTGAATCGGCCGAATTCGGCGTGGTTGCACGCGGCGCTGGGATTGATCGTGATCGGCTTGTGCGCCCAAGGCTATGCCTTCTACCGAGCTCTTCTGTACAAAATTCGATCCCGGAACAACCAGAATTCATGATTCATCCGACGCACCGTTCCCACATCCTCCGACCGCTTCTTGCGTGGATGGCGGCGTTTATCCTGGGCATGACGCTGACGGGATGCAGTCATTGGCGAGAGTCGTACCTCAACGGTGCCCTGAAGGATGTCACGCAAGAGGACGTCGTGAAAAAGTTCGGCGAACCGTGGAAAAAAAAGACGTCGCTGTTATATAGCCAATCTACGTGGATCTACCGCTATGCCCTGACCAAGGATGAACTCGACCCCATGGGCGTCGGTACGCTGGAGGGCGTGCTCCAAGCCACCAATTCCATCGCGGCACTGATTGGAGGAGGCAATAACGCCACGGCCAAGAATAAACCGGAATGTTTCCACTATATCCTGACGTTTAATCAAGCGAAAGTCCTTCAAAACTGGGTGCGGGAAGCCTGTGCCGACACCACGTTATAACGGGTAACGGGTTGACCATGACGGACCTTGTTGGTCCCGTGACCTCACGGGCCTGACCCTTTCCCAAGAACGCATTCAGGTCCAGGGCACCGGTCGCCAACGCTGAAAAGGAACGTTGGGGGTTCCGTCTCATTGGAACCAGTCATCACGCTGAAATGGGCGGATTTTCTCGAAATGGCGAACATTTTCAGATCCGGGGCGTTTTTACAGCAATGTTTTTCCGTACACCCCTTGTCGCTCAGTTTGAAAATGCTGACGTTGCCGGACAAAATCGGGGTGTTTTGCCTTCACTGCAAATCCCGACATCGCCTGACGGTCGATACCATTTCGCGTGTCATCGGAGATGCAGAATTCTTCGAAGAAGGCTCAGCCGCCCGTATGCTGGAGGCATGCGCCAACGCCCACCAGGAAGCCCTGCACGTCACGGAAGTCAGCGTGGACAGGAACGTCGTCCAATTTCGGTGCCGCGAATGTAACGCAGGCTTTCAGACCAAGATTTCCCTCTACGAAACCTGCCAACCCTGAGAGACTCCTGCCCGATAGCATTCAACAACCCTCAAAAAAAGAGCCGCCCCCATCAGGGCAGCTCTTTCAGAACAACCGACCGAGACCGGAAGAACGCCTATCGGTCGGGTTGCGGCGTATACCGGAGATACGGCTTCACTGCCCGGTGGCCTTTGGGAAATTTTGCGGGAACGTCTTCGTCCTTCACCGCGGGGACAATGATACAATCTTCCCCTGCGTTCCAATTGGCAGGGGTGGCCACCTGATAATTAGCCGTCAGTTGCAGCGAGTCAACGACCCGAAGAATTTCATCAAAATTCCTGCCGGTTGACGCCGGATAGGTCAGCGTCAGTTTAATCTTTTTATCGGGGCCAATAACAAAGACCGACCGCACCGTCAGGTTATCCAACGCGTTCGGATGAATCATGTCGTACAGATTCGCAACGTTCCGTTCGGGGTCGGCAATAATCGGATAGGCGACCGTACAATTCTGCGTTTCATTGATGTCGTTGATCCAACCTTGATGTGAATCCAGCGGATCCACGCTGACGGCAAGGACTTTGACGTTGCGTTTGGCAAATTCCTCGCTGATTTTCGCGACGGCCCCCAATTCCGTGGTACAAACCGGGGTAAAATCCTTGGGATGGGAAAACAGAATTCCCCATCCGTTTCCAAGCCATTCATGAAAATTTATGCTTCCGGCCGTCGTTTCAGCAGTGAAATTGGGGGCTTCATCCCCTAAACGAAGTGCCATGTTGAATCCCTCCTCAATAGAATGAACATATCGAATAATCAGGGACGTTGGCGATTGCCGGTCCCTCATCAACCCGTCAAGACCGGCAGAAAGTATACGCCTCCTTCCGAAAATGAGTCAACAAAGGACGGGCGAATCAATCCCCACGCTCCCCTACTTTCTCCCAAAATATAAAAAAGGGGAGGCTTTCGCCTCCCCTTTTACCGTGACGTCACATGAGCCGATGAGACCCGCGCTTTCCGCGAAATTTCCGGATCAGGCTGATTGTTGAGCCGTGGGTGTTTTAACCACGTTGGCGGCTTGCGGTCCTTTCGCTCCTTCCACCAGATCGAATTCAACGGGTTCGTTTTCTTTCAGCGTCTTGAATCCCTCGTCCTGAAGCGCCGAATAATGCACGAAGACGTCCTGTTCGCCCTCAACTCGAATAAATCCGAACCCTTTTCGATCATTAAACCATTTCACCGTCCCAGACTTGCGATCACTCACAGGCACCTCCCTTCTCCCGGACCATGGGACACTCTGTTTTTCAGAACACTTCCCAAAAAGGTCCTAAAAAAACAAACCGCAGACGGGCCTCACGGCTTCTGCGGCAGATCTCGAAAAAATAATAAACATCTGAAGTCCTGAATGACGTGAGACCATATATCACAACGTGGCGAAACCCGTCAACAACGTGGATGAGGAAACCAGTCAGTGGTTAGTGGTTAGTGGCCGGACCGGAGAGCCGCAGGAATGCCGACGGGTTTCGAACGTGTACAGAAAAAGCCACTCGTTCTTTCCATCGGGATTTGTCTTCATCCGTTCCGTTCGGGATAATTCTTGTGCCATGGCCTCAACGTCTTGCCACCGTGGATATCAGGATCAGCGTTCCACGGACCGGTCCGTCCCGACGGTACTTGTGCTCGGCGGTTCCGGCGTCATCGGCTCAGCAATCGGCCTTCGATTCGCCAGGGGCGGATGGAACGTTGGTCTTCACTATCATACGAATCACTCGTCAACCGACGCCGTGCTTCGCACGATTGCGCAACTGGGAGGCCAAGGCAAATCCTTTCAAGCCGACGTGAAGCATCCGCACCGGATCCACGCGTTATTCAAGCAGGTTCACGCAACGTGGCAGGAACTGGACGCGTGCCTCTGGTGCGTGGGGCAACCATTGAATCGCGTCACTCTTCGGACCACGCCGTCAGCATGGGACCACGTGCTTCGCGTCAATCTCACCGGCCTGTTTCTCTGTATGCAAAAAACGATACCGCTCTTTTCTGAGCAGCGCGGAGGATCAATAACCGTGATCGGGTCATTGAGCGGCGACGTGGGGGGCACGGGGCAAACGGCCTATGCCGCTTGCAAAGCCGGGGCTATCGGATTCGTGAAGTCCGCGGCGCGGGAACTCGGAGATGCCAACGTTCGCGTCAACGCCGTCTTTCCAGGTTGGCAGCGGTCACCCCTGGCAGGCGAAGCCTATCCCAATCAAGACAAACAACGGGACCACGTGCTCACGCGCACGCCGGCTCTCGATGAAGTGGCCGACCTGATCTACCGCGTGGCCACGGCTCACGACGTCTCCGGGCAAGTGTATAACCTGGACAACCGGATATGGTAAGGACCGAGACAATGCCGGCACCCCCGATTCCCAAAGGCCTCTTCATTACCGGAACCGATACCAACGTCGGCAAAACCGTCGTCACCGCGGCCCTGGGGCTGGCCCTGCAACGGACCGGCGTCAACGTCGGCGTCATGAAACCCGTTGAGACGGGATGCTCGCCGGATTCACGAAAATCCACGTCTGACGGCCGCCGCCTTCGTCGATTACTCGTGCCCAAAGATCCTATCGAGTTGGTCGGCCCGTATTGCTTTCCGTCACCAACCGCACCACTCCACGCCGCACGACTGGCTCGACAAACCATTGATTGTCACGCCCTTCTCAACGCCTACCACGTGCTCGCCGGTCGCCATGAATTCATGCTGGTGGAAGGCGTGGGCGGGATTCTTGTGCCGTTGACCGAGACGCGCGACGTGCGTGCGCTGCTCGTGCTGCTCAACCTCCCTTGCCTCATTGTGAGTCGAACGAGTTTAGGTTCGATCAACCATACACGCCTCACGCTCCTGGCCCTGCGTGAACACTGCATTCCGATAGCAGGAGTCGTGCTCAATCACACCGGCGCGGCCTCAACGCCAGAAGAACGCCGACAAGCCGAATCGACCGTGCAGTTGATCCGCGAACTCAGCGGGGTACCGGTTCCGAACCCACTCCCCTTTGACTCAGAACGTGCAGAGCAATGGGACGATCACGTCAACACGCTGGCGAAGCATTCGACGATACAGGAGCTGTGCAGGACGTTGACCGACGAAGCTACACCTCCTAGAATGCGGCCTCGCGTCCCCTCCGAAAGAGGGCAGCCTGAACTATGATCGTCAACAAACTCACCGCGCCGATCCTTCCGGCGCTCCCCCTTCTCCTCTTGTTGCTGGCGTTGTCCACGGTGTTCCTGTTCGGCAACGACCGGGGACACTTCTACCGACACGGGAGCCACCGCCATATAACGGCAAACCATATGGCCGTGGCGGCGAATCTCTCGCCCGCCCACAACTTCCTGGGGTTCTTCCGGCAAACCCTGGATGCCGACGGCACCCCTTCCTATCATGTCTACAATCGCTTTCCGATTGGCGGCTACCTCCTGATCAAGCTGGCCATCCTCCCCTTCGGCGATGACCTGTCCGCGCAACTCTACGCCGCCAGGCTGCTGATGCTGCTGTTCTTTACGGCCACCGCGGTCCTGGCCTATCTCTCCCTCGCCCGGCTGACGGCCCACCGCTGGATGGCCCTGACGGCCACGCTCCTGGCGTTCTCTTCAGCCTACTGCCTGTATTATAACGACATGGTGACCCCCGAGGCGTGGCCGGACCTTTTTGGCATCTTCCTCGTCTTCCACGGCATGGTCATCTTTGTGCAGGAGGGGCGCTTCCGGCAACTGCTGGGGAAGACGTGCCTCGCGTTGCTGCTGGGCTGGCACGTCTATGCGCTGCTACTACCCTTTGTCGTGCTGGGATTGGCCGGGGCGCTGGTCCGGGCCGTTCGTGAGGGCGGAGGATTGTGGGGGATACACAGTTTTTGGGGACACCTGGCCCGCGTGACAGTCTCGCTGCTTCGCAGCCGCTACCTGGCGCTGGGCGTCGTCGCGCTGCTGTTCGGCACGGCTGTGCTGAGTGTCAACTTCGCCAATGAATACGTCGCACTGAACGGAGAAACAGGATTGACGGAGTTGCCGTCTGTCCGGTCGATGCTGAAACGCACCGGACTGAGCCATAGGACAAAAGCGTGGCCGGCTGTCCTGAAATCGCAATTCTACCGCATCGGTGGAATGGCTCTCCCCTACTCCTTCGCCGGCCGCGTGACCGACTATGGTGACTTTTACGATCCCGTCTCATTAGGATGGCAGGACGTGATAGGAGGCATCCTCGTATCCGGCACGTGTCTGCTCGGGCTGGCATTCGTCCGCCAGACCATCCCGTGGGCCACCCTGGTGCTGTCCGGCTTCTGTTGGGGGCTGCCCATGCGCCAAGCCACCGCCAACCGTGTCCACGACTTCGAGAGCCTGTTCTATATCGGCCTTCCACTGTTCCTCTTCTCGCTCGTTCTGCTGGCCATCCACCGGCTCTCCGGCCGCCGCCTGAGTGTCGTGGTCGGCCTCGCCGTCGCCGCACTGCCGGTCTTTGTGCTGTCCGGCTTCCAGATGGCCCACGTCGGCTACACCGACAAAGATGCCGAGAGCCGGTTCCAGAAAGACGTGATGACCGACTTGGCAGTGATTCGGAAGATGACGGTCGGGAACGTGGCTGCGATTTCCAAGAGCCTCGGGTACCCCATGCGTTACGCGCTCACCGGGACCACTATTCTTCGATTCGGATCAAGCCGGTTCGCCGACGTTGTCATCAGCCTCAGTCACCCCCGTCATGGCGCTCATGACGCGGCGCTGCTGACGCCGGACAATCGGCGGGTGTTCCTTTACCGACGTGACGGGTACGAGAGGCATATTGACCACATCATTGAGGAGACCGGCGACCCACTCATCCACGCCGAGTCTCGTGGGTACGTCGTGGACGTGTACCTCTCCGATAACCAACTGTATTACGTCAGGAATCCACGCCCCAAGCCCCCCGAAGACGCCCGGTTCTCTCTGCACGTCATCCCCGGTGACGTGCGCGACCTGCCCAACCACCACAAGCGGTGGAACTTCGACAACCTGGACTTCTATTTCGACGATAACCGCATTCCACACGGCACGCGAGACGTCGCCGTGCGCACACTGCCCGACTACGACGTTGCCCGCATCATCACCGGCCAATTCACTTCCGAGGGTCGCCTCTGGGAAGCCGAGGTCAGTTTCGAGGAAAAATCAGACGATGACTGACCTCTTCTCTCCACGAAGAGACGGAATACGTGACGACTGAACGGTGGCCAGTGGCCGGTGACCGGTTGCAAGGCAGCAAAGCATGCGACGAGACAAGAGCTATGCAGGACATTGACCGATGAAGCCATACCGCCTAGGATGCGGCCACGCGGCGCGTCCGAAAGATGGCAGACTGAACTATGATCGTCAACAAACTCACCGCGCCGATCCTTCCGGCGCTCCCCCTTCTCCTCTTGCTGCTGGCGTTGTCCACGGTGTTCCTGTTCGGCAACGACCGGGGACACTTCTACCGACACGGGAGCCACCGCCATATAACGGCAAACCATTTGGCCGTAGCAGCGAATCTCTCGCCCGCCCACAACTTCCTGGGCTTCTACCGGCAAACCCTGGATGCCGCCGGCGCCCCGACCTATGAGGTCTACAATCGCTTTCCGATTGGCGGCTACCTCCTGATCAAGCTGGCCATCCTCCCCTTCGGCGATGACCCGTCGGCGCAAATCTACGCCGCCCGGCTGCTGATGCTGCTGTTCTTTACGGCCACCGCGGTCCTGGCCTATCTCTCCCTCGCCCGGCTGACGGCCCATCGCTGGATGGCCCTGACGTCCGTGCTCCTGGCGTTCTCGTCAGCCTACTGCCTGTATTACAACGACATGGTGACCACCGAGGTGTGGCCGGACCTTTTTGGCATCTTCCTCGTCTTCCACGGCATGGTCACGTTTGTGCAGGAAGGCCGTTTCCGGCAACTGCTGGGAAAGACGTGCCTCGCGCTGCTGCTGGGCTGGCACGTCTACGCGCTGCTACTGCCGTTTGTCGTGCTGGGATTGGCCAGGGCGCTGGTCCGGGCCATTCGTGAGTTGGATGGGGGGGGGGCACCCAGTTCTTGGGGGCACCTGGCCCGCGTGACAGTCTCGCTGCTTCGCAGCCGCTACCTGGCGCTGGGCGTCGTCGCGCTGCTGTTCGGCACGGCTGTGCTGAGTGTCAACTTCGCCAATGAATACGTCGCACTGAACGGAGAAACAGGATTGACGGAGTTGCCGTCTGTCCGGTCAATGCTGAAACGCACCGGACTGAGCCATGGGACAAAAGCGTGGCCGGTTGTCCTGAAATCGCAATTCTACCGCATCGGTGAAATGGCTCTCCCCTACTCCTTCGCCGGCCGCGTGACCGACTCTGGTGACTTTCTCGATCCCTCATTAGGATGGCAGGACGTGATAGGAGGCATCCTCGTATCCGGCACGTGTCTGCTCGGGCTGGCATTCGTCCGCCATAAAATCCTCTGGGCAACCCTGGTGCTGTCTGGCTTCTTCTGGGCACTGCCCATGCGCCAAACCACCGCCAAACGTGGCCACAATTATGAGAGTCTGTTCTATATCGGCCTTCCGCTGGTCCTCTTCTCGCTCGTTCTGCTGGCCATCCACCGGCTCTCCGGCCGCCGCCTGAGTGTCGTGGTCGGCCTCGCCGTCGCCGCGCTGCCGGTCTTTGTGCTGTCCAGCTTCCAGATGGCCCACATCGGCTACACCGACAAAGATGCCGAGAGCCGGTTCCAGAAAGACGTGATGACCGACTTGGCAGTGATTCGGAAGATGACGGTCGGGAACGTGGCTGCGATTTCCAAGAGCCTCGGGTACCCCATGCGTTACGCGCTCACCGGGACCACTATTCTTCGATTCGGATCAAGCCGGTTCGCCGACGTTGTCATCAGCCTCAGTCACCCCCGTCACGGCGCTCATGACGCGGCGCTACTGACGCCGGACAATCGTCGGGTGTTCCTTTACCGACGTGACGGGTACGAGAGGCATATTGACCACATCATTGAGGAGACCGGCGACCCACTCATCCACGCCGAGTCTCGTGGGCACGTCGTGGACGTGTACCTCTCCGATAACCAACTGTATTACGTCAGGAATCCACACCCCAAGCCCCCCGAAGACGCCCGGTTCTTTCTGCACGTCATCCCCGGTGACGTGCGCGACCTGCCCAACCACCGCAAGCGGTGGAACTTCGACAACCTGGACTTCTATTTCGACGACAACCGCATTCCACACGGCACGCGAGACGTCGCCGTGCGCACACTGCCCGACTACGACGTTGCTCGCATCCGCACCGGCCAATTCACTTCCAAGGGTCGCCTCTGGGAAGCCGAGGTCAGCTTCGAGGAGTAGCCGGACGATGACTGACTGTCTCTCTCCACGAAGAGAAAGACGGAATACGTGACGACTGAACGGTGGCCAGTAGCCGGTGACCGGTTGCCAGGCAGCAACGCATTCGACGGTACAGGAGCTATGCAGGCCATTGACGGACGAAATCGCGCATCGTTCGCTCCGGATCAGAGGAATCAAGGATAGCGGAGGCCACGGCCACGCCGTTCGCTCCGGCTTCCCGGACCGCATGCAGGGACTCAAACGTGATTCCTCCGATCGCAAACACGGGCAGCGGAGTAAGGGAACGAATCCCGCGTAACCCGGACAGCCCCACGGTCGGCGCATGAGGCTCTTTGGTGGTCGTTGGAAAGAGAGGCCCGAACCCGATGTAGTCCGCCCCTCCCCGGGTCGCCTGCGTGACTTCCTCCGGTTGATGCGTGGAGACGCCGATAATGGCGTCGGGTCCCATGATGCGTCTGGCCAAATCCAGAGGAAGGTCCTCCTGTCCCAAGTGGACGCCGTCCGCTCCTGCCGCCAGGGCCACGTCGCACCGATCATTGACGATGAAGACGACGTCGAATCGAGCGGCCACCGCGCGCAGGGCCTTGGCCTTGGTCAACACGGTTTGGATGGGTTCCGTCTTATTCCGGTATTGAAACAACCGGATGCCGCACTCCACTGCCGACTCCATGACGCGGGACAAGTCGACCCCGGACGCCCACTGCTCATCCAACAACAGATAGACGCCGGAAAGGGAAGAAGGGGGAGGCACGGGAATACGAATGGAGATCTACTCCACGCGGCTGGCTAAGAATCGATCCAGAAAACCGGTGGACACGCGGCCTTTTTGAAAATCGGGATCGCGTAAGATGAGCCGATGCAACGGAATCGTGGTTTTCACGCCTTCAATCGCCAATTCATCAAGGGCACGTTGGGCTCGGGCAATCGCTTCGTCCCGATCTTGTCCGTGCGCAAGCAACTTGGCAATCAGGGAGTCATACTGGTGATGCACGTGGCCCGCGGCTTCCAGGGCCGTATCCACCCGAATCCCCGGTCCTCCCGGAACGTGAAAACGGAGCACCGTCCCGGGACTCGGGGCAAACGTCTCTGAACACTCGGCGTTGATCCGACATTGAATACTGTGCCCGTTGAGACGAACGTCTTTCTGGCGAAATCGTAAGGGCAATCCCGCGGCCACGCGGATTTGTTCCTTAATGAGATCAACGCCCGTCACCATTTCCGTGACGGGATGTTCAACCTGAATCCGCGGATTGACCTCCATGAAATAAAAGTTGCGATGGTGATCGACCAGAAATTCCACGGTGCCGGCGTTCCGATAGTTCACGGCTTTGATCACCTTCAGGGCGACTTTCCCCATCTCCTGCCGCAACGAGTGATCCACGGCCGGAGAGGGAGCTTCCTCCACCAATTTTTGATGGCGCCGCTGAATCGAACAATCGCGTTCCCCTAAATGGACGGCGTGGCCGCGTTCATCGGCCAGGACTTGAATTTCAACGTGTCGAGGATCGAGAACGTACTTCTCGATGTAGACCCCGTCGTGGTCAAACGTCGTTCTCGCTTCGACTTGTGCCGCAAGAATCGCCTTTCCTAAATCAGCTTCCAGACCGACGACCCTCATGCCGCGTCCGCCGCCGCCGGCCGACGCTTTGACGATGACCGGGTAGCCCAGTTTTTCGGCCACGGCAATCGCGTGATCGAGATGACGAATTTCGCCGTCGCTGCCCGGCAGCACGGGAATCCCCTGCTTGAGCATGGTTTCTCGCGCCTTGGACTTGTTCCCCAGCAGAGCAATGTGGTCGGAAGCCGGCCCGATGAAGGTGATGCCGATGGATTCACAGACTTCGGCAAAATGCGCGTTCTCCGCCAGAAACCCATAGCCCGGATGAATCGCGTCGGCCCCCGTGACTTCCGCGGCACTCAAGACGCCGGGAACGTTCCGATAGCTCAACGCACCGTCGGCCGGCCCGATGCACACGCGTTCATCCGCGTAGCGCACGTGGAGGGAACGGGCATCGGCTTCGGAGTACACCGCGACCGTTCGAATGCCCATTTCTCGACAGGCGCGGACGACGCGAAGGGCGATTTCTCCGCGATTGGCAACCAGAATTTTTTTGAACACGCGGGGTTCCTCGTGGAACGGATGGTCCCTACGTCACGGGATGAGGATCAACGATGAACAACGGTTGGCCATATTCAACGGTTGCCCCATTCGCCACCAACGCCTGAACGATGCGACCATCAGTCTCGGCCTCTATTTCATTCATAAATTTCATGGCTTCGACGATGCACAACACTTGACCGCGACTCACGACGTCGCCTACTTCAACGAAGGGGTCGGCATCGGGCGACGCCGACCGGTAAAACGTCCCGACGATGGGCGACGTGACCGTGAACATGCCCGCGGAATCCTCACCCGCGGATTCGACGGGTCCTTCAGGTGGGTGATTCGTTCCTGAATCGACGGGGCCGGCCGGCAGCCGCGAGGCACGGGACGGCGGTGAAGCGTCCCGTCGCACGCGAATGCGCACGCCCGCCCGTTCCACCTCGATTTCGGTCAAATTCCGTTCGGTCAGAACGTCAACCAGTTCCTGAAGTTCTTTGCGCCGTTCACCGCTCATGCGTACTATCTGACCCGTTCGACGTAAGCTCGCGTCCGGGTATCGACTTTAATCATCTCACCGACTTCCAGATACAAGGGCACTTTAATCGTTGCCCCCGTTTCCACCACCGCGGGCTTGGTTCCTCCGGCGGCGGTATCTCCCCGAACGCCGGGATTCGTGTCAATGACCTTTAATTCCAGAAACGTCGGCAAGATCATCGCGATAGGGTTCCCCTCATAGAGCAGGACGTTCACGACCGTTTCCTCTTTCAGCAAGTCCGTCTGATCACCGAGTTGGTCTTTCTGATAGGTACACTGCTCATAGGACGAGGTGTCCATAAACGTATAGGCGTCACCGCCGGCGTACAGAAACTGCATGTCCCGTTCGTCCAGATCCGGTTCATCGAATTTTTCACCGGATCGAAACGTCTTCTCCAGAACCTGCCCGGTTTTCAGGTTTTTCAACCTGGTACGGACGAATGCCCCGCCTTTGCCGGGCTTCACGTGCTGAAACTCCACGATAAAAAACGGGGCCCCATCGACCTTCAACCGAGCCCCATTACGAAATTCCGACGTTGAAATCACGATTCACGTATCCTTTCCTTCACCGCCACCGGATGAATCGCCTGCACCGAACGATGAAGAGGACTCGACGCACACGTGCCACGTTGACCCGTTTCACTGTCCAGGTTTTTTTGACTGAGTCCCCTGCACGTGATCAATGGCGGCGAGCACTCCCAAGTGATAACTCAAGGCCCCGAACCCGCTGACGTGGCCAATGACCGCGCCGGCCAGATAGGACCGCCGGCGAAAGCCCTCACGTTGGTACACGTCGGACACGTGTACTTCAACGGTCGGCAGCGCCACGCTCAAGACGGCGTCTCGAAGGGCAATGCTGGTATGGGTATAGGCAGCGGGATTGATGACGATGGCATCGAACCGGCCGCGGGCTTCCTGAATCCAGGATACTAATTCACCCTCGCTGTTGGATTGCCTGGCCTCAAGCGTCACCCCTTCGGCATCGGCCAATTTCATGAGTCGGGCGTTAATCTCCGCGAGGGTCTGACGTCCGTACACTTCCTGCTCACGCACCCCAAGCATGTTCAGATTAGGTCCATGCAGCACTAAGATCCGGATCATGAAAGGATGGCGTTCGTGAGTGAGTGAGTCAGGAACGCGTGCTTGAAGGGAGGGAGGAAGAGACGGTCACGCCAAAACTCAATCCCCAAGCACGCCCAAGTCATTGACGTGTAAAAAATTCTAGCAAGGAGCGGACGGACGGTCAATGAAAGAAGTTGGCCACCTTTTGAGACAACGCCCGGCGAAGTTCCATCATCCCCAAGGAATCCCGCGCACAATAGGCGTGAAGAGCCTCGGCCAACCGCTGGCGTTCAACCCAGTCGGTTTCCACGAACACCATTTGATGATACATCGCCGACGCCGTGGCCCCGTCCTGAATTTCCAAGTCTCCGTAATCCAGGGACGGCACAAGGGCCGGCAGCACGGACTTCATCGAGTATGACCCCCGAAAATCCGGATGGTAATAATGGGTTTGCACGACGACCAACAGATCCCAGAGACGATCCGTTAATCGGAGCAAGTCTTTCCGCAGCGAAGGCACGGCGTCGGCCAAGTTTTGCAAGATGGATCGTTCAGCATCGGAATACACGCAAATGCTTCCTTCGCCGCCGACGGATTCCAGCACGCGCACCGCGATTTCCTCGCGTGCGTCTTTCTGCTCCGTACACAAATGGGCCGTATGACGCCACGCACCATCCGCGGTCTCCGTATGGTTCGACCATTGGATCGGGATGGCCTGATACGGGCGAGTCCCCACGTACAACGGAACGGCGGGCATAAACGTCTCAAAATCCAAATGATGGACGGGATAGCGAACAGATCGAAGCACGTCTCCCAACTGGGAGGAGAGCCATTCACGGTTATCCCGTACGCGTCGCTGCAACGGCGTCAGACGAACCCGCGGAGGAACGTCGTCCATTGTGGCAATCCCCTGTCTCTGCAACCGACGGACGACGCCTTTGTTCTCCGGGAGATAGTAGATCCATCGCGGCGATTTGCCAGCCGTACAATGCGCCCAGAACGGGCAGACGTAGGGAGCGTGGCAATGATGATCCGGCTCGACGTCCGGAGCGCGGTCCGCGCCAAGCACGCCGCGCATCTGCTCCAAGCGGGCGGGAACGGTAATCAGCTTCTCCTGAATCGCGTCTGTGAGGTCAGTGAGTGTCAACAATTCGTTGAGATCCACTTCACCGCCCAGGTACGTGTACCGTCTATTCACGTGCATCAGGAACACCCCGGTCAGATCCAGCCCGTTGCCTTGGAGCACGTAGGTCTGCACGGCAAGGTCATTGAGGTGGACGGACTTCACCCGAGACGCCGCCTTCACTTCGATCAACCGCCAGGCCCCATGAGCAACCCGTTCAAGCACGTCCGCGCGAATCAACGTCCCTTCAAAGCGAAACGCCCCCTCAAAAACGGCCGGCACCGTCGAGTCGGCCATGAGTGCCGCGGTCCGTTCCAGGGCAGATGAAGCATGACGATGATCCTCCGTCACCAACGCACCGCCCGGAAAACGCCGGCGAGCGGTCTCACCAACGTCTCTTCCCACGTCCAGCACGTTCCGACGTTGCGCGTCACGCTCCGTTGACAACTGCGGCGCGTGGACCTCCAGATACAGGCGTTTATGACATTGGAGGCCGGAGAGAAACCGTGATTTAGAAAGCCGCGGGGGACGATCAGGATTCATGCCTCAACCTCGAAAAGAATTCCGAATTGCCGAGAAGACTTCGCCGGTGTATCATGACCGGCGTGAACATATGACTCACGCGGCATCACGTGCAAAGGTACCCCCATGAACCATCCCCCGACCCCTGAAAAAATCCTGCATCTCGGCATGGCGTTCTGGGAATCCAAGACCGTCTTAAGTGCCGTGGAACTCGACGTGTTCACGACCTTGGCCAAGGGTCCCATGGACGCGCACACCCTGCGAACGCAACTGGGAATCCACGAACGCAGTGCCCGAGATTTTTTCGACGCATTGGTTGCGTTGGGCATGCTGGACCGACGCGACGGTCTCTATTCCAATGCCCCGGACGCCGACTACTTTCTTGACAAAGCCAAATCCTCGTACATCGGCGGCATCCTGGAAATGGCGAACGCCCGATTGTATCGATTTTGGGGATCCTTGACCACCGCGTTAAAAACCGGCCTGCCGCAAAACGAAGCCAAAGAAGGCGGCAACTTTTTTGAAACACTGTACAACGACCCGGATCGATTGAAAAGTTTCATGCAATCCATGACCGGGATCAGCATGGGAACCAGCATCGCCATTGCCCAAAAATTTCCATGGAAAGATTACCGGACGTTTATCGACGTTGGCTCGGCGCAAGGCGGATTGGTCGTCCAAGTCGGCAAGGCCCATTCCCATCTCACGGGGGGCGGATTCGACCTCCCCCCCACCGGCCCCCTCTTTACAGCCTACGTGGAATCATTTGGATTGAGTGATCGATTCACGTTTATCCCGGGCGACTTTTTTCACGACCCGCTTCCGAACGCCGACGTGCTCGTCATGGGACACGTCCTCCACGACTGGAACTTGGACCAGAAAAAGCTGTTGCTTAACAAAGCCTACGATGCCCTCCCGCAAGGCGGAGCCTTGATCGTCTTTGAATCGCTCATTGACGACGAACGCCGCAAGAACGTCTTCGGACTCCTGATGAGTCTTAACATGCTGATCGAACTCCCTGGAGGTTTTGACTATACCGGCGCAGACTGTTCCGGTTGGATGAAAGAAACCGGCTTTCGCGAAACCCGAGTTGAACACCTGGCCGGTCCCGATTCCATGGTCATCGGACTCAAATGAGTCTGCTCGGCGATCAGACGGAACGTGCGCGGGACGCCGTTCCATCCTCCCGGAGGGAAAGTCACGCCCGCGTGCTCCTCTCCGTCGTCGTCCCCTGCTTCAACGAGGAAACCGTTATCCCCGAGACGCATCGCCGTCTCATCGCCGTCGTCGAGAAAGCCCCCGGGGTCGATTTCGAGATTATCTACGTTGACGACGGCAGCCGCGACGCCACGTTGGACCGCCTGCGGGGATTCCAGCGCACAGACCCGCGCGTGCGGGTCCTCGCCCTGTCACGCAATTTCGGACATCAGATCGCCCTCACCGCGGGGTTGGCCGAAGCCACAGGCGACGTCATCGCCGTCATCGACGCCGACCTGCAAGACCCTCCGGAAACCATCCTGGAGATGCTGGATCATTGGCGGCGAGGCGCCGACGTCGCCTACGGCGTGCGAGCCGAACGCGAGGGCGAAACGGCCTTCAAACGCTGGACGGCTACGGCGTTCTACAGGCTCCTGACTCGCATTGCCAACGTCTCCATTCCACTTGACGCCGGCGACTTCCGGCTGATGGACCGCACGGTGGTGAACGCGTTCCTCGCCATGCCGGAACGCGACCGCTTCGTGCGCGGCATGGTGGCCTGGACCGGCTTTCGCCAGGAGCCCGTTTACTACAAACGGAACGCTCGCGCGGCAGGCGAAACCAAGTATCCGTTCAAAAAGATGCTGCACCTGGCCGTAGACAGCATTCTGTCGTTTTCCCTCGTGCCGCTGCGTCTCGCAACCTGGATCGGTTTTCTTGCCGCCGTTCTGGCACTGTCCGGCATTGCCTATGCCGCCGCCATGCGCATCTTCACCGACGTCTGGGTCCCCGGCTGGACGCTGACGTTCATCGCCCTCCTGTTTCTCGGCGGCGTGCAGCTCGTGCTCATCGGCGTGATCGGTGAATACCTGGGGCGCATCTACGCCGAGGTGAAGCGGCGCCCGCTCTATCTCGTCAAGGACCGGCTGGGGTTCGAGCCGGCAGACCTGCCGGCGGACGTCGTTCGGCCCGCGATTCGGGAAGAGTCGGGCGCATGAAGAGGACGCGGTGGCTGAAGCCGTCAATCGGCGTGGCCACGACTGCGGGGTTCGTCTGGCTGCTCGCGCGCGAGCTGGACGGGGACGCGCTGGGCCGGGCGTTCGCCGGCGCGTCGGTCTCAGCCGTCGTCCTTGCCCTGTCCTTCATGGCCGCCGGTCACGCGGTGCGCATCGTGCGCTGGTGGCTCCTGCTGCGCGCACTCGAACCGAGTCTGCACGTCAGCGATTGCGTCCGGCCGTTCCTCACCGGCATGGCGGTCAACAACGTGATGCCGTTTCGGGCGGGCGACGCGCTTCGCGTCATGGGGTTTCGCCGCCAACTCCGCTCTCCGGCCATGCGGGTGCTGGGGACCCTGGTGATTGAACGCGCCTTGGACCTGATCTTTTTATCGGGAATTTTCTTCCTGGCCTTGCTCGGATTACCGGATGGCGCGTTCCCGCGCAGTTTCGTCGTCGCAACGGCGTGGCTCGCGGCCGCGGGCACGGCCGCAATCCTTGGCGCGACGTTGGTCCTGCCCCTGTTTGAGCGATATCGGGACTCCCTGCCGGGGCAGCGCTTCTTCGCCAAGCAGCAGGAAGCCGTGTCCAGACACGTCGCGCATCTGGTCCAGGCAGTCGGCCTCGTGCGCTCCGTGCCGCGGACGCTCGGACTCATCGGGCTGTCGGTCGCGGTCTGGGTCTGCGAAGGCCTGACGTTCGTCACCGTGGCCGCGGCACTCCAGGCCGACGTGGCCCCGCTCGGTCCGTGGCTGTCGCTTGCGGCCGGCACCCTTGCGACGGCCATTCCCAGTTCACCCGGCTACGTCGGGACGTTTGATTATTTCGCCGCTCAAGGCCTCGCCGCGTACGGCGCCTCACCGGAAGTCGCCGCGGCCCTCGCCCTGACCGTCCACGCCCTGTGGATCCCGCTGACCGTGGTCGGGCTGCTCTCCTACTGGCTCCCTCACGCCGTCGGCGACCGGTCCGCCGTCCGCGTGTCTCCACCCCAACGAAACCATCCGTGAACGTTCCAGGCTGCACCTTCGTGAAATCCGATACGATCAAAGTCCTTCACGTCACGGCCAGTATGGCGATTGAATGGGCCGGCCCGGCAGTCACCTTCGCCGGCCTCACCGACGCGCTGCACCGATGCGGCGTCCGCTCCGAAATCGTGACGGCCACCGAACCCACGCTCGGAACCGACCCGTTGCCCACCCCGCACGTTGCCGTTCATTCTTTCGAGACCGAATGCCTCGCGCGCATCTGGCCGGCGTACTCCCGGAAACTGACCCACTTTCTGGACAATGCCGTTGCCGGGTTCGACCTCGTTCACGTCCACGAGATCTGGCACTATCCCGGTTACGCGGCGTCCCGCGTCGCCCGCCGTCGTGGCGTTCCTTACGTCGTGTGCCCGCACGGAGAACTCGGTGCGCGCCATCTTCAACACAAGTGGTTCAAGAAGTGGGTGTATAGACGGTTGATCCTGGACCGCGTCCTGCAATCGGCAACCGCCCTGCACGCCGTCACCCGGGCCGAGAAGTTCCACGTCGCCGGACTCGGCTACGACGCGCCCACTTTCACGTTTCCCAACGGCATCGGACTCGATCAGCTGGACGATGTCGCGTCACCCGATGCGTCCGATTTCCTGGCGAGATATCCCCGATTGGCGGGGAAGCGCGTCATCCTGTTTCTGGGACGTCTCCAGTCCCTCAAGGGACTCGACGTCTTGGCACGAAGTTTCGTCAGGATCGCGTCCGGGTTTCAGGACGTGGTCCTGTTGATCGTCGGTCCGGACGAGGACGGAACGCGGAACACGGTTGAGCAAATTCTGCGGACGGCAGGCGTGCTGGACCGAGCCGTCTTCACGGGGATGCTGACCGGCGGCGACAGGCTCGCCGCCTTCGCATGCGCCGACGTGTTCGTTCTGACGTCCTACGCCGAGGGATTCAGTCACGCGGTCCTCGAAGCCTTGGCCGCGGGGCTGCCCGTGGTGATATCGGAGCAATGCAACTTTCCCGAAGTGGCCGAGGCAAACGCAGGATTCGTCGTGCCGACGGAAGGGGCACCGGTCGCCGAGGCCATCAGCGCGATGCTGTCCGACGGCACCCGGCACGTGGGACGCAACGGGCGCCGGCTGGCGATGGAGCGTTACACGTGGCCCGCCATTGCCGAATCCATGGCGGATTTTTACCGGACCCTGATCAGGACACACGAGCCGCAACGAACGTGAGAGGTATCCGTCAATCAGAGAAAGGACGAACGCGATGAAAGACGTCGCTGCAATTGAAGAAGCCGTTCAACACGTCATGAACATATTTCCTTTCGGTGCTGAGTATATGCGCCCGGAACACGCACGGTGTCATGACGTCGCAGCAACCGTCCTGCGTTACCTGAAACCAGGAAGCACGATCCTGGATTTCGGCTGCGGACCGTGCGACAAGACGGCTGTTTTACAGTCCCTCGGGTTTCGCTGCTCCGCCTGTGACGATTTGGAAGATGATTGGCATAAGATACCGGGGAACAGGGACAAGATCCTGACGTTCGCCAATGAATTGGGCATTGACTTCAAGCAAACGAAAGAAGAACTGCTTGGGGGGGGAGGGGTAACGCATTCGATATGATCATGTTGCATGACGTGTTGGAACACCTTCATGACTCTCCGCGTGATTTACTCAACGACTTGCTTGAGTTGACCAAGCCCGACGGATTGCTTTTTGTGACCGTTCCCAATGCCGTCAACGTCAGAAAGCGCATATCCGTTCTCTTTGGAAAAACAAATTTGCCTGAGTTTGAAGGGTATTACTGGTATCCGGGAGCTTGGAGAGGACACGTCAGAGAGTACGTCCGAGACGATCTCGTTCTTCTCTCACGCTACCTGAATCTCGATGTATTGGAGTTGAGGAGTTGTGACTTCATGCTGGGAAAACTTCCAACCGGTCTTCGCTCCGCCTACGTTCTTGCCACGAACCTTTTTCGAGGCTTCAAGGACTCCTGGCTGCTTGTATCCCGAAAACGACAACACTGGGAACCGAAGAAAACCGTGCAGAAAGACGAGCTTTATAAAATATTAAGAAAAAGTACTCCGTATCATTACAAAGAGTGAACGAGGGTCCGCGTGACCGAAGGGGTCTCGCTGCACCATCACCCGTTTTGAGAAGTTTGACGGGATCTTCGCCGGTTTCATGGTCGCGCTCATCCGCGGGCGAGGAGTCAGTCAGGATGAACGGGACGCGGCAAGCCGGGTCTCAATATCCAGATAACACGCCTTCAGCCCGTCTCTCATCGGCACCGTGGGCCTCCACCCATCAAGCAGGCGCGTGGCGAGTGAGCAATCGAGAGCTTGTTGCTGAATCCGCGCGCGCCGATGGAGATCGTATTCGATAGGGATATTCTTACCCGAGACCTCAACGATCACGCGAGCGAGTTCGCCGATCGAGATGCTCTCTTCAGCCCCGAGGTTGAACGGACCGACCGTTTCCCTTTCCTCCAGCTTCTCCACCGAACGCATGATGCCGTCAACGACGTCCTTCACGAAGCAGTAGGAGCGCCTTTCCTCCCCTGTACTCATCACTTGATGGCCGCGGCACTCCAGGCCGACGTGGCCCCGCTCGGTCCGTGGCTGTCGCTTGCGGCCGGCACCCTTGCGACGGCCATTCCCAGTTCACCCGGCTACGTCGGGACGTTTGATTATTTCGCCGCTCAAGGTCTTGCCGCGTACGGCGCCTCACCGGAAGTCGCCGCGGCCCTTGCCCTGACCGTCCACGCCCTGTGGATACCGCTGACCGTGGTCGGGCTGCTCTCCTACTGGCTCCCTCACGCCGTCGGTCAGCGGAAGAAAGAACCCGATTCCCCAAGTCACGTGCATGACAGCCAAGACCAACGGAACGAGGACGGCCGCTGCATCCCGTCGCTGAAAACCCAGAAATATCCCTCCTGCCACGATGACCGACGTGTAAGTCAAAGGCACCAACGTCAACCAGGAGAAGCCGGCCAAGACCAGGAACATCGAGATCACCAAACCCAGCACCAGCAGCGGAGCAGCGAGATGTCGAGAACGCAGCGAGCGAGGGTGTCGTCGTAGCACGACCCGCTTCCATCGGCCATAATCGAAATACTGCGCGGCAAGCGACCACACCGTGCCGCGGGGATGGTAGACGGCCACGAGATCGGGATCGAACCACACTGTGCCGCCCCGTTCCCGCAGCCGCCAGTTGAGTTCATAATCCTGATTGCGACGCAGGAAGGGATCGTATCCGCCCGCTGTCTCCAACATTTCGCGACGGAATACGCCCAAATAAACCGTGTCCACGGGGCCCTCGGCCCCACCAAGCCGGTAGCGGGCGCCGCCCGTTCCAAGCCAGGTACTCATCGCGATCGCCACCGCCCGTTCGAAGAACGTGGTCCCGACCGGCCGTTGCCAGCCACCTACGTTCGACGCCCCGGTTCTCTCCAGTGTTTCGACTGCACGGCGCACGTATCCCGGTGGTAAGACCGTATAGGCGTCGCACCGCACGATGATCGCTCCGTTTGCGACTCGAAGCGCCGCGTTGAATCCGGACGACGTGACTCGATCCGGATTGGGAATCAACCGCACGGACGGGTGATACCCGCGGACCACCTTGGCAGTAGCCTCGTCTTGGGATCCATCGGCAACGAGCACCTCCACCGAACCCGCGTAGTCCTGGGACAGCACCGAATCAAGAGCCGTCCCGATGGTCGCCTCGGCGTGACGCGCGGGGATAATAACCGAGACCGAGGGAAGGCCATCAGCAGAGCCAACCGATTCAATGATGCCGTGATCGGTTTTGCTCGCCACGGATGAGCACTGCCGCGACTCCTTGACGCGCGTTGCACGACGGCGTGCGGTCCGACGCGTCCACGCCGCGCGATACTCAGCGACGTACCGGTCGCTCACGATCCGGTCGTCATACAGACGTTCAGCTTTTTTCAGCCCTTCGGCGCCGTATCGGCGTCGCGTATCGGCATCCATCAGCAAACGTTCGATTGCCCGGGCCATCGCGTCCACGTCCCGTGGAGGAACGAGGATTCCGTTCACACCCTCCTCAACGACCTCCATGACGCCTGAGATCGCGGTGGAGACGATGGGCTTCCCCATGGCAATTGCCTCAATGAGAACACGCGGGATGCCTTCAGGGTAGTAAGTCGGATGGACAACCACGTCGGCTATGGCAAACATGGCTTGGATGTCGTCGTAATACCCAACGTGCTTAATTGAACCCTCGTTGCCCCACGCGTTGAGGTCCTCTTCGGTGACCGATCCCGGATTGCCACCCTCAGGTTCACCGACGAGGAGAAAGCAGACGTTCGGTTGTCGTTTCCGTACCAGACTCGCCGTGCTGACGTACTGGGTGACACCTTTGTCGTACAGCAGACGTGAGACCATGATGGCCACCAACGTCCCCGGCTCTATTCCTAACTTTTCTCTGATCCTCTCTCGATCAGAACTGGAAACGCAGTCAGGACTGAACTTCGAAATATCAACGCCCGATCCTCCCGGGATCAACAGCGCCTTCGTTTTCGCCGAACTTGTCCCCAACAAGACATCAACGTCGTGTTGGATCTGGAACGTCACGCGGTCGCTCAGCCTTGCGGCCATGCGACACAGCAACCACACCCACGTTCTCAAAATGCGGATCCTCAAACCGCCCGGCAAGAACGCGCTCCCCAAACCCGTGACTCCACCGAAGACCACGGGGACGCCTGACAACTTGGCCGCGATGGCGCCGTACACGTTCGGCTTGACGGTAAAGTGGTGGACCATGTCC
This sequence comes from Nitrospirales bacterium, assembly GCA_965212625.1. Lineage (GTDB taxonomy): Bacteria > Nitrospirota > Nitrospiria > Nitrospirales > UBA8639 > Bin75. The sequence goes on from OZ243124.1 coordinate 898,292, forward strand.
GGTTTGATCCGCCGATAGATTCTCACAAGGGCAATCACGTACCCGAAATTGGACAACGGATTCAGGATCCAGCTATCCATCGCCCACGGGATGAAGACCGATCCCATCTTCTCGATACGGGACACGAACTTGCCAGGCGGCGCCACGGCGTACACGGTGACGTCCTCATTGATAAGCTTGCGCATGACCGGCCCGTAAAGCCGGTAGATGCGGGCATCGGTACTGGCGACGACGGCCAACGACTTCGGAAGGTCGTTCATTTTCATAAAATAACACGCCTTTGACTCGAATAGAAATCCAGCGTGAACGAGGTGGTCCCGGGAGATCGGACGGGAGGGTCGTGCCACAACCCGGGGCCTGACGTTGCGTTAGTGTGAACGGGACGCGGCAAGCCGGGTCTCAATATCCAGATAACACGCCTTCAGCCCGTCTCTCATCCGCTGTCCCTGATAACCTGAGCCGCATGATTTTTTGACGGCATGACGGCCAGTTGGGGTTTTCCTGCACAAAGATGACTCAAGACTTTCCCAGGAACGGAGTGCGTGGCCGCACTGTCTGATATCGGATCCGACGACCTTCGCTCCACGGCGCTTCTCGGTGTCCGATTCCCCTTCGCGTAGAGATAGAGAACGTCGTGCCCGCGTCGGGACAGCTCGCGACTGATCTCAATCTGCGAAGGACGTCCCGAATAGTCGTGGATCAGAATTCTCATGGGACTCTTGCCCCAGCCCATCAACGAGTTGCTCTCACGCAGACCCTTCGCTTCGATCAGGGTGACGGCCCCCCGCTCTTGCCCCAGCCCGCCGGTGGGCCGCGTTCAGGCCGGACGTCTCATTTCTGGCATTGGCCCGATTCTTCCGATACCAATCCACCGTCAGCTTGAGGCCGTCCGGCAGGGACGTCTGAGCACGCCACCCCAGTAACTCCTCCGCCAGGGTCACGTCGAACACGCGGCGGGCCTGTCCGCTCGGGCGGTCGGGGTTCCACGTGACTTCGCCGCCAAATCCGGTGATCGCGACGAGCGATTGCACGACGTCACGGATACGTGTCTCTACCCCCGAGGCCAGATTGACCAACGCCGGCTCTTGCAGTTTGCGGGCCGCGGCGATCATGCCCTCCGCGACGTCCCCGGCGTACACGAAATCGCGAGTGGGCGTTCCCGTTCCCCACACCTCAACCGCGCGGCGGCCGTCCTCCGCCGCCTCAACGAATTTTCGCACCAGAGCAGGAACAACGTGCGCGCCTTCCAGATCGAAGTTGTCGTGAGGGCCATACACGTTTCCGGGTATCACGACGATCGAGTTGAATCCGTATTCTCCCCAATAGGCGAGAGACTGGACGTGCAACAGACGTTTCGCCAGCGAATACGGGGCGCTGTCGGGTTGAGGCAATCCATTCCAGAAATCCGATTCTTTCTGAGGCAGGGCCGCGCGTTCCGGATATCCGCACCCGGCGCCGGCGCTCACGACTTTCTTGACGCCGTACTTCATGGCGTAATGGACCGTCAACGTCCCCATCATCACGTTGTCGTAAAAAAATTGCCCGGGACGCGCCTGGTTCGCGCCGATGCCGCCAACGAGGCCGGCCAAATGGAACACCACGGTCGGTTGTACCTCCGCGTACAGGGCCTCAACGTGGTCCTCCTTCGTGAGGTCCCAATCGGTGCTTCGTATGGAGTGGACGTCATGAGCCCCGTCCCTTCGCAGCCGTTCAATGACGTGACTGCCCAGGAAGCCGCCACCGCCGGTCACCATGATCCGTTCATTCGATAAGTCCAACGCCACGAAACTCCCATCGGCTAAAGCGTTCCGTTCAACTGGCAGTAAACAATCCTGCTGCCGTCGCGTTCAAATCGAACGTGGATTTCCTGAAGATCCTTGAGCGCCTCACGCACGTCCGCCCGACGGTCCGGGCGGACGATCAGAAGCACGAAGCCTCCGCCGCCGGCGCCCAGGAGTTTTCCGCCTGACGCGCCCGCGCGTTTCGCGGCGTCGTAGATCGCGTTGATTTTCTCGTTCGAGATAACGCGGGAGATCTGCTTTTTCAGGGACCACGCCTCGTCAAGGAGACGGCCGAACGCGTCCACGTCGCCGTTCTTCAAATACCGGCAGCCGACGTCCACGGTCTCTCGTATCGCATGCATCGTCCCCCGGTGCGTCCCGACGAGATCACGTGCGTAGGTCTCGGCCACTTGGGAAGCGTGGCGCGACAAGCCGGTATAAACAAGCATCACGGAGCGTTCCAATTCCGCCTTGTAACGGTCATCAACGTCCGCCGGCGTCACCGAAATGGATCCGTCGGACGCGAAATCGATCAGGTTGAACCCACCATACGCGGCGGCGACCTGGTCCTGGCACCCGACCACGTCCCCGATCATGTGTTGCTCAACGTGCATCGCCTCTTGGGCCAACCGCATCGGGGAAGCGTCCGAGCCGCGCCACCCGTAAATCGCGTGAAGCAAGCCGACGGTGAATGCTGAACTCGACCCCATCCCGGCCCTTCCCGGCAAGTCAGCGTCATAGTGGGACTCGACGTCCTGCAACACGCCCGTGTGCCGAAAGACTTCGCGAAAGACGGGATGATCGATCTCCGCCGCGGTGGGAACGTGTTCGACCTGAGAGTAGGAGACCCGTACGCGATGTTTGAAGAAATGCGGAAGTTTCCGTAACGAGACGTAGACGTACTTGTTGATCGTCGTCGTCAGCACGCGCCCGCCGTACTCGCCGGACCAACTTCGGTAGTCCGTCCCCCCTCCCAAAAAACTGATGCGGAGCGGCACGCGGACGCTGATCATTGGCGACCGCTCTCTTCAACTTTGACAATCACGGCGACATTTCCTCCGGCAACAACGGGCGCAGGGAGGTCAGGATACAATCTTTCGCTTGTTCGAGCGAATGAGGCGTTCCGATGTCCAGAAATGCCCCGTTCGTCACGACGACCTGCAAACGGGAACCGTCCTTCAACGCTTCAGGGAACACGTCCCGCTCAAAGCTGAGGGGCCGCGCCTGCCCCAGAGAGCGGACAAACTCGTCGCGGAACAGATAGCACCCGGCGTTGATGATGCCGCGTCCCGAACGTTTTTCTACAAATCCCTTGAGCTCTCCTGAATCCGAAACGATGAGACTCCCGTAACGTCCGGTGTCGGCGACTTCCACGCCCAGAATCGCGCCGTCGACGTCCCCGTTTACCGCCGTGGAACGCAGAAAACTTCTCAAGTCGGCGACCGCGAATGAGTCTCCGTTGCACACCATCCACCATCCCGGACGCGGCGTCACCGAACCCACGCAGTTGAGAAATCCACCCGCGGTATCCAGCGGCTCGCGCTCCCACGCGCAAGCAATCTTGAGCGAACCGATTCCGCGGGCAAAATGAGTTTCGACGACCTCGCGTAAATGACCGGTCGACAAGATGAATCGGCGAAACCCTTGTGCGGCCAGATACCGGACCACCCACTCAAGAAACGGCCGCCCCGCGACGAGGGCCATCGGTTTCGGCCGGTCCGGCAACGCGTCCCGCAAACGGGTGCCCAACCCGCCGGCCAGGATCACTGCCACGATCATTTCCGGGGAGCAGACCACGATTCGTCAAGCTCCTACACGTTTGAGTATCGCGTGTTCCGAAGCATCGCGTACCCCTTGATCAACTCCCTGATGCCCCGGTCAAGATTCCACTCCGGCGTGAATCCGGTCGCCAGAATTCTCTGATTGGACACGACGTAGTCTCTCTTATCCGGATCCTCGCCGACCGGCGCTTCCGGATAGACGAACCCGGGCAGGTATTCCTGAATCTTCCGGCACAACTCAAGCTTTGAAAGGTTCGCGTCCTCCAGCCCCACGTTGTACGGTTTTCCCGCCATGGAATCGAAATGCTCAATCGCGTGTACGAAAGCCCGGGCGACGTCTCTCACGTGGATGTAGTTTCTCTTGAAGTGGCCTTCGAACACCACCACCGCCCGATCATGCACCGCTCTGTAGACGAAATCGTTGACCAACAGATCCACGCGCATTCTGGGAGACATGCCGAACACCGTTGCCAACCTCAGGCTCAGGCCGTTGCCCCGGTGCAGCACGGCCGCTTCCGCGCGGGCCTTGGTCACGCCGTACAACGAGATGGGATTGAGCGGCGTGTCTTCCGTGCAGAATCCGTCTTTCCGGCCTACGCCGTAACCGCTGTTCGTCGTCGGGATGATGATCTTCTGATCCGGGGACGCCAATCGACACAGCATCGAAACGGCTTCTTCATTGGTGGTCTTCGCGGCAATTTCGTCCGCGGCGCACAGAGGCACACCCACTCGAGCAGCCAGAGGGATAATCAGGTCCGTCTGCGCCAGCAACGGTTTGACCGTTTCCTCTTTCCGGGCGTCGCCACGGGTGACGTCAAAACGATCCGATTGGCAACAGGCCGCCAGCGAGGCCGGGTCAAACGTGAACGAGTCAAGCACGCGGACGTGGTGTCCGGCCCGCAACAATTCGGGAACCAGGACCGATCCGATGTATCCCGCTCCGCCGGTTATCAGTATTTTCATAGAAATCCCGACGCTTCAACGTCCCCGACCACATGTCAGTGGTCAGTGTCCTGTGGTCAGTCCCCGACCACCTTATCCTTCCCGTCCCCGACCCACCCTGTCCTTCCCGTCCCTACCCCATCCCGTCCTTCCCGTCCCTGCCCCACCCCGTCATTCCCGACGTTTGTAATCGGGAATCCAGCAATCCAGGCAAATCACGGGAGATTCACGCCCATGACGCATATCTGTCATTCTGAGCTTGCCCTGAGCCTCGAAGGGCGAAGCGAAGAATCTCATGGGGGTTCTACTCCCGCGTTGACGAACGCCTGGCGGCAACCAGCGTTCGATAGAAGTCAGCCATTGAGGCGGCAACCGACTGCCACGAGTACCGTTCCCTGACCAGTTTTCGCCCATTCTGTCCCATACGGGCACGGAGTTTGCCGTCCGACAGCAACGTCCTGATGGCCTCAGTCACGGACGCATCATTGGGTTCAACGACAAACCCTGCATCGTATTCAGACACTTCAGGAAAGTGGCATTGCTTAGAGATAACCACGGGCAATCCAGCCGCCAGTGTTTCAAGTATTGCCATGCTGAACCCCTCTGCGTGGGACGACAGGACGAACAGATCCGCACACGCCAGTGCCGCCAATTTGTCCTTGCCCGTCAACGTGCCGGTGAAGACGGTACCGTCTAAAGCCGACGATGCCTTCAACGTTGCTTCCATTCGTTTCCGGGTGCCAACCTCGTCCCACCCTACGACCAGCAACGCAACGTCCTTGAACTGATGGAACAGGCTTGCATAGCTTCGCGCAAGGACGTTCAAGCCCTTTTTGGGATGGAGACGTCCCATATACAAAATCACGCGCTTGCCCGACAGCTTAGGGTGCGCCGTCAAAAACTCCGACGCGTCGGGCAAGCATTCAAACGGGGCCGGATCGATTCCGTTAGGACCGACGAAAACGGGAGTCTTGTATCCGAGTTCGGAGATGCGCTTCATCTCCTCGTTTGTCAGCGCGTGAATGGCGTCGGCGGATTGCAGAATATGCCCCTGAATCATCTTCATATAGACCGACTTTTTGAGTGCTTTGTGCCTAAGACACCATGCTTCAAGCGCACCGCGGGGACTCAAAACATAAGGAACGTCGTGTGTGCGAGCGGCACGGAATGCGACGAATCCGGGATAGTGCCAAGGCTCGTGAACGTGAATGAGATCGAACGCATCACTTTCTATTCTATCCCAGATCGTCTGAGCCAACCTTTTCGAATACGCGTTCCAGAAGCGTGCGAGGAATCCTGCCTCGAATTGGTGAATCGGAACGTGGGGAGGCGGAACGGCGCCGGCCCCGAATCTTTGACGGTGGATCGTGAAAATCTCGCAATGAATGCCCTCCTGCACCAAAGCCGACGTTAATCCTTGCACGGACGTCGCCGGCCCTCCATCGTCAGGTGACAGGCCGGTCACCACGTGCAAGACTCTCATGGCCTGCCCTGAGGCTTGCCCTGAGCCTCGCAGGGACGCACGCCATTGGACGTCGCGGCGGCAGGAAGCAGTCCGAGTGCCGCGGCCAGTTCCGGGAGAACGTTCTCCTGATCGAAATTTGACGCAGACGCCCGTGCGCCCGCCGCGAGTCTGCGGCGCAACTCATGGTCAGTGGCAAGCCTGTTCATTGCCGCCGCAAAGGCGCCTGCGTCGCCGGTCGGGACAACGAGGCCGTTGACTTCATGTTTGACGATCTCCAGTGGCCCGGGCAGGTCGCTCGCGATGACCGGTAACCCTCCCATGAACCCCTCAATGATCACACCGGAATGCCCCTCGACCGCATTGCGGCTCGGGAACGCCAGAACGTCGTGTTGCCACAGCGCGGCACGCAACCGGTCATGAGGCATCGGGCCATGGACGACGACGCCAAGCGTGCGTTGCGCTCGTCCGGTCAAGCCGGTGACAATCGGGCCGTAGACGTGCAACTCGACGCGCTCAGTCACTCCGGAGTCGTACACGTGATCAAAGGCATCCAGCAGAACGTCAAGCCCTTTCAAAGGCTTCGTTTCTCCCTGCCTGTCAAGGCCCGACACGAACGCGAATCTTATCCCTCCTTCGCCACAACGGATCCGGGGCGAGTCGGACGGCCGCGGTCGAAAGCCTCTGACCACGGTCGTCTTGCGTCGCAGTTTGGCCGGGAGATCGGCCCGGGCTGTTTCTGTTTCTACCAGAAGAGTATCAACCGCACGAAACACGGCGATACAAGCAGTCCGGACGGGTGCCGGAAGGCGCACTGTACGAAAAACCGCCCGCCCACCCGTCATCCGCACCGCGCAGCGCTTGCGGAACAGCTTGGCGAAAAGCAGGAACGCAAGCCCGTACGAGAAGCAGAAATCGCTGGTCCCAAACAAGACGACTCTGTCAACGGATGGCACCCGACGTACCGCACGCACCAAGCCAATGAGGGTCCGCGAATGACTCAAGGAACCGAGCGCGCCGCTTTCATGGTACAACGGATGATGGACGGGCAGATCGAAACGTTCAATCGAAAGATGAGGAAAATTTCTGAAGTATTGCCACATGATCTCGAACGATACGCGAGAACCGCCTTCCAAGAAAGGCGGAGGCCCGATCAACAGCACCCGCTGCTTCTTTAACGCCCGTGTGCCGTTGCGTCCACGGTACTCGTCGTTCAACGGCTTCATCGATGATGCTCCAGCCACGATTGAAACATCAGGATGCTCCAGAGGTGGTCGTCCCACTGCTCATACCCGCTCAGATGGGCATTCCATTTTTGCCGGACCGGTTTCGGATCGAAAAATCCTTCCGCGTGCAACCGCCGCTCGTCCAGCAGGGCTTCCGCCCAATCCTTCAGTGGCCCTCGCAGCCACGCGGCAAGTGGCACCAGGAATCCCGCCTTCGGACGTTCGACGAGTCTCTTCGGGACGTATTTGTCAAGGACCCGTCGCAAGCCCCATTTTGACCGACCGTTCCGTATCTTGACCGATAAAGGCAGTCGCCAGGCGAATTCCACGACCCGGTGATCCAGGAACGGCGCGCGCGTTTCAAGGCTGACGCCCATCGCCGCCCGATCGACCTTGACCAGAACGTCTTCCGAAAGAAAACTCAGCATGTCGACGGCCATCAATCGACTCGCGAACTCGGGCACGTGGGGCCAGTTTGCAGGTTCGGTCAGAATCGTCGCGGGTTCGGACGCCCCGCGCACAACCGTGACCGTGTCAGGATTCAGCCAGCGCGAGATTCGGCGAAGGTAGAGTTGTTCCGGCCTTCGGCAATCCATCAACCGCGCCAGCTTGTATGCCTTGGCTTTCAACGGCAACCATCCGTGGCCCATCGGGATCCGGCGAACCACGTGGGACAGCACCCGATCCGGTCCACGCGACAGGACGGTCTCGAGTGCCTGCGCACCAAGTCGGCAAAGAGGCATCGGCACGGTTGACAGCACCCGCCAGAGCCGAAGTATTTGGAGATAGTGATCATAGCCGCCGAACAGTTCGTCGCCGCCGTCTCCGGACAGGGCAACGGTGACGCGCCGTCGCACCATGCCGGCAAGGAGGAAGGTCGGAATTTGCGAGGGATCGGCAAAGGGCTCATCAAAGAGGACGGGCAAGCGGGGGATAACGTCCAAGGCATCCCGTGCCGACACGTAGAGCTCGGTATGCTCGGTTCCGAGATGATTGGCCACCGCCTTGGCGTACTCCGCCTCGTTGTAGCCGGGTTGATCGAACCCAATCGTGAAGGTTCGCACCGGACGATCCGATTGCGCCTGCATCAACGCGACGATGGTTGACGAATCGATTCCGCCGGAAAGGAAGGCGCCGAGCGGGACGTCCGCGACCATCTGCCGGCGGACCGCCTTGAGCAGGACGTCATGCAGAGCATCCACCGCGTCTTCGGGAGAACACTCGAACGGTCTCGCCTGACCTGCCGCGACCACGTTCCGCAACGACCAGTACGGTTGTGGGTCCGGTAACTCGTCAACGCCCTTTTGTGCCGCGTCTGCGGCGATCTTGACGTACGTGCCTGCCGGCAGTTTTCGCACCCCTTTGTCAATCGACCACGGCGACGGAACGTAGCCGTTCCGCAGGAGCAGCGTCAGCGCGTCCCTGTTGATGGCTCTTGCAAATGCAGGATGCGCCGCCAGCGCCTTGAGCTCGGACCCGAACAGAAACACGCCGTGCTGCGTGCCGTAATAGAGCGGCTTTTCGCCAATCCGGTCGCGGATCAGATAGAGCGTTCTGTCCTCTCGGTCCCAAAGCGCAAACGCAAACATGCCCGCCGCGGCCTGCAACGCTTCCTCCGGCCCCCAACAGTCAACGGCGGCCAGCAGCGTTTCCGTATCGGAATGCCCCTTCCACGAACACGCGTTCGGAAATCGTGTTTCGAGCCGACGCCTGAGATCCAAGTGATTATAGATTTCGCCGTTGAAGACGATGACGTAACGCCCGGACGTGGACTGCATCGGTTGATGACCGGCGGGGGACACGTCAATGACGGCCAAACGCCGGTGCGCCAGCGCGACCCCGACTTTGCCGTCAAGCCAAACCCCGGCGTCGTCGGGACCGCGATGCGCCACGGCGTCCGCCATCCCGCGGGCGATTGACGCCGCTTCTTCGGGAATAAAGTGACGTCCGTCAAGAAAACCGGCTATGCCGCACATCCTGCACCTTCGATGGAACGCTTCACGACCCAACCTACACGAACGGACTTTTCCCCTCAATGAAGACAAGAAACGGGGTCGGGCGTAGACGGCAACCGTTCCAGCCCTGAGCGCAAGTAACGCCCGGGCGTGCCCAGAGCATCAAAAGGCACGGACGCCAACACCCAGGGAAGGGACAAGAGGCGGGCGAAGGGTGGCGCGTAATACGTCGCCCCGGCAACCGCCGTCAGCCAGATCAGAATCTCGAAAAACAGTGTCAGGCCGGCCGGCAGATCCCACAGCCACGAACGGCCGGCCGTCAGCCACAGCGCAAGGCCCGCCCAGGCGCCCGCCCACAGGGCCGGCACGCAGCATCGCAGGAGCGGTCGCACGCGCAGACCGAGAAGCGACAACGCGCCCTGGGTCATGAGCAGACACGAGACGATCTGGGCACCGACGATGGCGACGGCCACGCCCGTCAAGCCCCAGCGACTCCCGAACCAGGCGCCGAACACGACCAGGAAGGCATGCACCGCGTGCCGCCACGTCTCTTGGGAGACGGCGCCTGACGCGCGAACGGCCGCGACGTTCAGCACACCACCCGTCTGAAAAGGGATCGCGAGCGCGAGGATCTGAAGAACGGGAACGGCTTCGTCCCACTGTCCGCCCAGGACGACGGCGACGATCCCGGGAGCACTGACGAACGTCAGGATGCTCACCGGCAGCACCGCCAGCAACAGGACCTCGACGCCGTGGAGATAGGCGACGCCTACGCGGTCGACTCGCTGCCGGCGTTGCGCCATGGCCGGGAACGCCACTTCAAACAGATGACCGCCGAGGTATTGGAACGGTAACGAGGCCAGTCGGTCGGCCCGCGTGTAGTACCCCAACGACGTGGCTCCCAGCCAGCGTCCGACGACGAAGGCGCCGCCCATGCGCACGATGAAGTCGAACACCTGCATGAACGCGTACCCGGCCCCGTAGGAGACAAGGTCGGTCGCCTCACGGACCGTCAAGCGGGGGCGCAGGCGCAGCGGGGAATACAGGACTACAATCACGGTACGGATCAACGCGCGCACGATCTCGGCCCAGATGAGCGCCCACGCGCCCAATCCCTGGAAGGCCAGGACCGTGGCCGTGAGCCCGTAGCCGACCGCATACGGCAGAAGGTCGGCCACCATCAGTTTTTTGAACTGGAGATGACGGCGCAACAGGTGCTCCGGTACGACCCCCACGCCACTGATGACGAACGCCACGCAGAGAACCTGGAGCAACGACGACGTGGCCGGTTCGTTGAAGAGCCGGCCGAAACTTGGTGCGCACAACCACGCCGCCGCCGCCACGGCGACGCCAAGCGCCACCGAGAGCGTGAACCCGACGCCGACGTGAGCATCGGTCAGCTCGGTGCGTTGGATCAGCGCGTGCCCGATGCCGGTTTGGCCGAATCGCGTGGCCAGTTCCATCAGAATCCAGACGATGCCGACCAGACCGAAATCGTTCGGCGTGAGCAGCCGAGACAGGACCGCCAACACCAGGAACGTCAACGCGGCTTTGAGCACGACCGTCAGGGAGGACCATCCGAGTCCGCCCAACGTTCGGGCACCCAGACTCGCCGCGTGAGACCGGTCTCCGCCTGCTTCAACTCGTGGTGCGTCGGGAACGGGGGACGACATGGGTGGCGAGTTCACCCCGCTGCGGAGGGTGCCGTGCCGAGGGACTTGGTCCGAGCGGATGCCTGCCTGCGCAGGCCGGCCGGCCGCGTCTCCAACGTCTGCCCCGACCTCCACCCGCGTGATTCACGCGTCGCGTGCGCCGCCATGGCACAACTCAATCCCAGGATGAAGGCGTGCCAGAAAAAATACACCGTACCGTCAGTGCTCATAGACGCCATGGCAAAAACAAAGGTCAGGACGACGGCGGCATCCATGGCAAGAGACCGCGGCAGCGTCAGACGTTTCCACAATAACGAGCTGAGAAAGATCAGAAACAACGACGGGGGGATGAGGCCGGCCTCTCCCCAAAGCATCAGATAGGTATTGTGGACTCCACACGTGAAGCCAAATTGGCAAACTCCGGCGCCTTCAAGGTGGTGGAACTGCATGAGGCCGTGACCGAAAAGCGGAGATTCCGTTATCCGTGACCACCCCAGAGACCAAAGGTTCAGACGGAAATTGGGGGCATAGTTCCCGCTTAAATCGAGGGTCTTCATTGACATCAGCCGATTGAATTGGTCAGGACTCAGCGCCAGAAAACGTTCCATGTTGGAGATGGAAAGAAAAAAAACTGCCCCGAAGGCCATTGCCAACGTGACGCCAAGGAACGTTCCCTTATGATAAAGGTTGAACATTGAGAAATACAGGAAAAGAAGGAGAAGCAAGGCCCACGTGAAAAATACCGTCCTCGAATACGTCAGCAAACATGCCGCACTGCCGAGGATCATGACCAAAACGGCGAACGTCCGATACCGGCCGGCATTCAAGAAGGCCAGTGACAGACCGGCTGCATAACAGGCGACCATCCCTGCCATATTAGGATTTATATACGTGCCCATGAACCGATTGGGAGCGATATCCATGATATCCGACAAATGCGCCGGTGGCATATAGAAGTCCACCAACAAGGGAGTCGCCAGGATGAGGATGCACATCACGGCCAGAATCGCCAGAATCCCTTTCAACAGCCGTTCGACGCCGATCCGTCGCAAGAGCGCGGACGCGCCGAGCGCCGTTGCCACGATAATCAGGACGGCAAGACCAACGTGGAATGGAAGCGTGGGGTTCATTACGTACCATGCAAAATCGGTGAGAAGCGCGACGCTCAGGCCGATGAAGAGGTAGGAGAGTATGGCGGCCACGACCAGGAAACCCGGGATCCCCAGTGCCCGTCGCAAGGGGAGACGAACGACCAGACACAGGAACGCGCAGCACAGCGCAAGCCCGAGGTTGACGTACGCGCCCGTCCCGACCGTCATGTTGGCCAAATGGTTCCAGTTGGACAGGGTTGCGACCGCCAACAGCCAGAACGCAAACCGCGCCGGACGAGACACCGAAAACCGCCGATTGGGCGGTCCAATCAGCGGGTCGACTGGCGTGGGGTTCTGCATCGGTCGCCGCGGACTCTACCCGGCGTCCCGGTTCTGGTCAGACCGTGCCGTTCTCCGTTTTTCGAGAAGAGGATGCATGCCTTCGGAATTCGCAAACAATGCAAGGCACACCGCTGCCAGCAGCCCGACGATCCCACCCAGGACTGCGACCAACGGCGCGGACGGATAGGCGGAATCCACCGGCACCAGAGCACGCGACGCCAAGCGCACCTCCGACGTGACGGCTGACATCGCCAGTTTCAGTTCGACGATTTCGTTCTCAAGGGTTTCCAAGGCCGAACGATGCACGTCCCGATTCTGAACGAGAACGGCAAGCCTGGCACTCACCGCTTCGCTCTCCGCCCTCAGCAATTGAATCTCCCTTTCCAACTTGTTGATAAGCCGAGCAAGCAGGTTGTTCGTGTCCTTGACGGTAAACTGAATTTCCATATCCTCAAGGGACAACAAAGAAGATTCATTATTATTATTATTATTATTATTATTATTATTCATATTTTTAAGATGACCGGACAGAAGCTTTTCGTACTTCTCAATATCCAAATTGACCTTCTCCGTCCGATCTTGCAGCGTCGCAATGAGTGCGTTCACGTCGGTGAGTTGGTCCGTCTCGTCGCCGTTGTTCCCGACAACGTTGTCGAGCTTGATCTCCAAAGCGCTGAGGAGTCTCGCTGACGAAGCATAGGCTTCGGTCTTGAGCATCATGAGGGCCAGCGCGTTCGATGCGACACTTGTTTGATGCCCTCTCTCAATCTGAGAGCGAATATCCATCGCGTTGTTCAGCATGTTTTCCAGCCTTCGCCGGGTCACGTAGCTTTCGGACAGCATGTCCTCCCGGGACTCGATCAACAATCTGACGGTTTCGGTTTTGTTCTCTTGAGCTTTTCGCATCGTCAGCATCTGAACGTCGACCATGTCACTCCAGAGGTCTCTCAAGTTGACGACGATATTGTGTTTCGCCTCAATCCAACGGTTTAATTGCCCGACGTTACTGTTAGCGATGAACGTTTCCAATTTTTTTTGAGCGGCGCCGTGGGCCTCCCGTGTTTTCTCCAATTCCGCAACAATCGAGTCAAGCTGGTCCGACGGCGTATGCCGATACAACCGGTTCACGTGATCCACGTATTCCTCCGCCCACGCGTTGGCAATGGCCGCGGCTTTCTCCGGTAAATCGGCGCTGGCCGTCATGCGGATCAGATTGCTGGTGTTTCGTGGCGAAAGAGTGCCGACCGTGACAAGTTCGGCCCCGATTTCTTCAATCAATCTGGCCGCATGGCCCTCTTCTTCATCCAATTGCTCACGCAGTCGTTCGCTCACGGCTTGAGCCACGTTTCCACTCTTGACGAGCCCCAGGAGCGCGGCACGCTTGGCCATCGACTCTACGGCCCTCATCCGTAAACGTTTCGCGTCATCCGACGTGGCGCCCGTACTGAATTTCTTATCAAGTGCGACGCTGCTCGTCATACGAACGATCGCCACGTCGGACGAGGTTTCGTACTTCGGTAGGATGACCTGGAGGGCCAGGATCAGCGCACCGCTTCCGACCGCGGCCAGCACGGTCCCAAGTCCAATCTCCCGCCACCAGGCGACCAGAACGCGCACGTACCTCCCGAGTGACATGTCCTCCCATTCCCGGTCGAAAGACGCTTCCGTCCCCGTCTCGTTCATCACGAGCCCCCTCCCCCTCTTCGTTCAGTCATCGGATCCTCCTGCACGTTCCTGCCTTCAACGGATAGTCTGTTTACCACCTGCGAATTCGTCGTGCAACCGCCTGGCCCAGAATATGGTCAAGACGGATCGCACACAATGGCTTTCAGGCCCGTCATGCCCGCCCCCGTCATGCCCGCTGCCCGCCCCCGTCATGCCCGCTGCCCGCCCCCGTCATGCCCGCCGCCCCCCACTGTCATTCCCGCAGTTTTAAGCGGGAATCCAGCGTCCTTCCTTTTCCCTCACGAGGGAGACGCGGCCCACACCCCTCCCACTCTCCACTGACCACTAACCACGGCAACGTGGCCTAATTCGACAACAACGGCAGATCCACGTTCACGCGGATGCCGCCGAAAATCGAGCGGCCCGGGGTTCCGAACAACAATATTTCTTCATACTCTTCGTCCAGGAGATTGTCCACGCGCACGTAGGCTTCGATCCGTTCGGAGACGTCATAGGTCACGGCCAGATTCAGCACGTCAAACGAGCCGAGGCGCTGCGTGTCGGATCGTGGTCCCACAAAACGGAAATCGAGGGTCATGCTCAAAGGATCAATCGGTTGATACCGGACGCTGAGACTGGCCTGATCAACTGGCCAGAGAGCCAATCTGGTGCCGGTCACGAGGTTACGGGTCAGGGTCATGGTGTAGTGGCCTTTCAGTTCCAGATGCTTCATCCAAGGTTGATCACGGGCCAAAACCAGCTCGACCCCGACTTCCCAACCTTGTGACTTGGCTGAATCCACGTTGCCAGCCAAATAATTCGGAGGCGGATAATCAATGAGATCCCGATACCGATTCCAGAAATAGCCGACGCTGATTTTTACCCCGTCGTCGAACACGAACTGGTCAACGCCGAGGTCGAAACTCTGACTTCTCTCGGGTTGCAACATGGGATTGCCAAAAACCGGCCAGAACAATCCAGCAATCGACGGAGCCCGAAACCCCGTGGCATAGCTCCCGCGTAGTTTCGTGTTCGTTTCCTTGACCAGATACCCCCCCGTGACGCGATACGTCGTGGCGTCGCCGAACGTATTATACCCGTCGTGCCTGACCCCCGCGGTGGCAAAGAATCGGTCAACCAGACTGAGTTGCACTTGGCTGAACCCGGCATGAGACGAAACAATCTTCTCCGGGAAAGGAGAGAAACCTCCATCGTTCTCTCCCGTCTGCTCACGAAATTGATAACCCATGGTCAGCGTAACGTACTGATTGAGACGAAAGTCGTGTTGGCTTTCGATCCGGTTCGCCAGCACCCGTATTTCATTAGGATCGCCAAAGGGAACCCCCGACGTTCCCGTTTTCAAATTACGCTGCCGGATTCCAGGAACGTTCAGGAACGCTTCCTGAGAACGGGAAAGCGTCAACACGTGCGTCCACCAATCGGTCAGGGGCTGCCGATACGTTCCGCTGAAGATGAATTGCTCGCTGTCGTTTTTGGCCTTGATGACGTCCGAAGGACCGAAACTGTTATCGATATTGATCGAACTATTCCACCAACGGAAATTGACGTCGAGCCGGCCATCGGAAGGCAGTGCCACGCCTACTCGAGAAGAAGCCTGCCAATTCCGATAGGCGTCGCGTTCGGACGCCCCTCTTCGATAATTGATCTGCGAGATACCCGTCGCATCCCACCGAGAGAGCGTCATAGAAAAATCAACCGGTCCCTTGCCGCCGGAAATATGTCCGCCTTCTCGCAGCGTATTGAACGATCCGTATTCGAAAAACCCACCTGCCTTCAGAGGCCCATGTCCCCGTTTTGTCGTGACGTTGATCACGCCACCCATGGCATCGGACCCCCAAAGCGTGCTCTGGGCGCCCCGAACGATTTCAACTTTTTCGACGTTGTCAACGGTGAGGTTGGCAAAATCGAACGCTCCCGTGGTCGCACTATTGACAATCGCTCCATCAATCAAGACCAACGTCTGACTGGCGTTTCCACCTCGAATCCGTACGTTTGCCACGCCGCCCGCTCCGCCGTTCTGGAACGCGGCCACGCCCGGCGAAAGACGCAGCACTTCCAACAACGTCTTGACCTTTCGTCTCGTGAAATCTTGTTCGGTCAAGACCTCAACGGCACTCGTGACCTGACGAAGGGAAACCGGCGTTTTGGTGGCACTCACGACCACGGGATCAAGCGTCCGGACGTCTGAAACCCCGGTGCGTTGTTGACTCAAAGACACGTCTGGGACAAAAAAACCGGCGAGCACACAAACTGAATACATAAACCATGATCCGCGAAACGACATCTTCCACCTCCCTTTGATACGAAGGGCGTAATGGAACGAACCGACAATCGGGTCTCCTGACTTGCGGATCTCCATTCCTCTGCGCCTTCCCATGAACCGCCGGTTCACAGTGGCCCGATGCAGAGTCACTCCCCGCTTACAGTGGCGGCACCGTGATGGATTTGCACCATCTTCCCCGTCGTCGTCGGCTTGCTTCCTCTTAAGAACGCCTCCTCAGGTTATTCAACGTTCAACGCTCGTGGTGAATGCTTCGAATCCATCACCACGCCTGCTCTCGACCGCTCATCTCGGGGGGACTGCATACCCGTCCCCACTGTCATGCCTGCTGCCCCGCCACCCTTTTCCATCCCTCACCCCCGCCCTCTCCCGAAGGGAGAGGGAGAAAGAGAAATACCCGCTGCCCATCATACCCATCCCCACTCCCTGCCCGCCCGTCCCCACTGTCCCCCGACTGCTCCTCTCGGGGGCCTGCAACCCCTCCCCACCGTCCTACCCCTCCCCACCGTCCTGCCCATCACCACTGTCATTCCCGCCGCCCCCTCCTGTCATTCCCGCAGTTTTAAGCGGGAATCCATCGTCTTTCTTCCCCACAACGCCGAACGCGGCCGGCATCTGCAACCGAACACCGACGCCCAGTTCTCTGCCCGTTCCCCCGAATTCCCGCCTTCACGAACATCCCACCGTCATTTGAGCGACGCCGTTCTGCCCCTGCCGTCGCTTACACCGGCAAGGTGACTCTCGGCGTCCCGGATTGCGGATGTCGATCAACGAGCACCCGACATCCGTAGACGGGTTCAAGCACTTCCCCTGAAATGACTTCGTCCGGGGTCCCCGCTGCCACGATTGTCCCTTCTTGCAACAGCAGCACTCGGTCGCAAGATTGACTGGCCAGATTCAGATCGTGGGAGACAAGCACGACGGTCAATCCGCGGTCTCGATTGATCCGCCGAATGATTCTCGCAACGTCCAACTGGTGATGGAGGTCGAGAAAGGCGGTCGGCTCATCCAGAAGCAGGACTTCCGGTTCCTGGGCCAATGCCCGGGCAATCACCGCTCGTTGCCGCTCTCCGCCGGAGACGTCGGTCATCAGCCGATGGCCGAGGTGCGCCACGTCCAGATCTCTCATCGCCTGCATTGCCACGGCGCGGTCCCGATCACCTTCCCATCCCATCCCCCACGTTCGATTGTGATGGGGATAGCGTCCCATCAACACCATTTCATTGATCGTAAACGGAAACGCCTGCTGCGTCTCCTGGGGCACGAAGGCTACGCGACGGGCAATCTCGGTCTGGGAAAACGCACCGTGGGGTTGCCCGAACAGTTCAACCGTCCCCCGTTGAGGCGTCACGATTCTCATGAGGATTTTCAGCAGGGTACTTTTCCCGGATCCATTGGGGCCGAGTATTCCCAACGTTTCGCCCGAGGCAATCGTGGCGGAGACATTGTTCAACGCCGGAAATTGAACGGCCGTTTTCCCTCGCCCGAACCCAAAACTCACGGCGTGTAATCTGAAAGCCGGCCTGCCCTCAACCGCTCCTCTCGGGGGCCTGCCCCCGACCGCTCCTATCGGGGGACTGCCTGGATTGGCTTGATCGCGGTTCACGGGACAATCCTTTGTCGTCGCTGCACCAGCAGATAGAGAAACATCGGTCCACCGACTAACGCCGTCACGACGCCCACGGGGATTTCCGCCGGACTCAACAGCGTCCTTGCCGCGGTATCGGCGACCATGAGGAACGTGCCTCCTGCCATCCCCGAGGCCGTCAAGACCAACCGATGATCGGCCCCAAACACCAGGCGAACCGCGTGCGGGATGATGAGTCCGACGAATCCAATCAGACCGCTGAAGGCCACGACCGCTCCCGTGACCAACGCGGATGCGGCAAAGAGCACGCGCTTCACTCGTTCAACCTCAACGCCCAACGAACGCGCGGCCTCTTCACCCAGCGTGAGCAGGTTCAAGGCCGGAGCCTGCCGAATCAGGACGCACGTCCCGAAAAGAAGATACCCGGCTAAGACGAACACGGTGTGAAAATCCGGACCCGTTAAGGAGCCCATCAGCCACGCGTACATTCCCGATGCCTTGTACGGATCAGCCAGGCTCGTCAGAAATAAGATGAGGGCCGAAAAAATCGCGTTCAGCACCACTCCGCCCAACAACAGCGTATGAATCGAAAAACTCCCGTAGGAGACGGCAACGCGATAGACGATGAGCAGGGCCACCAGCGCCCCAAGGAAGGCACACACCGGCAGCACCGATACACTGAAAATGGAAAAGCCGACGCCGAACAGCACGGCCACGGCCGCGCCGAGTGCGGCCCCGCTCGAAATGCCGATGACGTAAGGGTCGGCCAAGGGGTTCCGAAGCAGCGCCTGAAGCGCGGCCCCGACCGTCGCCAGACTTCCGCCAACCATAAACGCGAGCAGGACGCGGGGCACACGTACCTGCCAGAGAATAACGTAGTGGGGAGATTCTTGCGCCTCCCTTGCAGCAAGCGGCCCCCGTGCCAGAATCCTTGCGACTTGAGAAAACGGGATCGTCTCAGTCCCGAATCCCAGACAGCCTGCGAAGACCACGAGGGACAACGCGCCCAACCCTCCCGAGGCAACCATCCACTTCGTCGGCGAAAGGGGAACGACGCCTCGTGCCTGTTGATCCGTCAATGCCACGCCGCGCTCGGCACTATCGGCAGGAGAGAAAAGGCCAGACGCCGACAAGGTTGGCGTGGCCGCGTCAGCGGTTTTTCTTGAAGGATTGAAAGAATCCATCACCCGCGCGGACGCCTCTCCGTCATTGCTCCACGAGCCACTGCCCACAAGCCCCATAATCCGCGTGGATGCCCGTCCGTCATGGCTCCTGCCCCTTCGCGCTGTCAATCACGTCGGGGTGAAGGATCGTCACCAGCGCCTCCAAGCCTTCGGCCACTCGGGGGCCGGGCCTATTGAGCACGTCGGCGTCTACCTGCACGAGTTGATTCCGTTTGACGGCTTCCAGAGACGTCCACCGCCGCCATTGATCCTGCTCGGCTTGTGGAATTCCCTCAACGCGACCCGTTGGAAACAACAGAAACTCGGGGTTCCGTCGAAGCACTTCCTCCATGCTGAGGCGCGGATACGGCGCCCCTGCGTTTTCCGCGACGTTTCGTGCCCCGGCCAGTTCAATCAACTGATGGATGTAGCTCCCCGGGCCGACCGTCATGAGCGGATCGGTATTGAGCACGAATAACAGCGTGGGACGCCGACGCCCGGTCAAGCGTTCGGACAGCCGCGCTATTTTCTTTCGAATGGTTTCACTGACCTTGAGGGATTCAGGCACTCGCCCCACCATGCGGCCCAGCACCTGAACGTGCGTCACAATATCTTCAACGGTTCTGGGATCGAGCAGAAACGTCGGGATTTTCAATTGCTCCAGACGATTGAGTACATCGACTCTCAAAAAGGACTTCGGCGCAACGATGAGTTCCGGCCGAAGCGCAACAATGGCTTCCAGATTCGGTTGGGAGTAGCCGACCTTCGGTTTGTCCGACGCGGCAGGCGGGTAGTTGCAAAATTCCGTGACGCCGACGATTTCCTGATCCAGGCCGATGGCAAACAGGATTTCCGTGACGCTCGGAGCCAGCGAGACGATGCGTTTCGGGGTTTCGGCAAGATAGAGTTTCCGGCCAAGGTCATCAACGAACGTCCGCGGGGCCACGTTGGCCATAAAGGGCATCCCCGTGAGAATTCCTTGTTGGCGACGTTTCATGAGATCGGACGGGTCGGAGAACCCGAACGGCGGGTCACCGGCAGGAACAATCAGCAGCGTGATCGTCAGGAACACGGGACCAACGCGAGCGCGCCGGTTCCTTTTTTTTGCACCACGGTCATCCCGGACGTTCGCCGCGTCTGACGACATAAAAAAATCCTCAAGGCCTGAATGACCCTGAGGATTGCACCCGCGTCTTCATCCTCACCCGTTCCCCAGCCCACGAGGGTTCGAAGGTCGTGAAGCTCGTTCGATCATCCCCGCAGCCCCTTGGCCGAGGGAAACGTCGAAACGGCGTTCTTTTGCCCGGGTCGGTCTTCTGGCTTCCGGATCCTGACCTACTTCCCGCGCCTTCCCGTCAAACGCAACGTCATTGACAGTGGCCCGTGCGGGGTTCGTTTCCAGTTACAGCGGCGGGACCGCGAAGGACTTGCACCTTCTTCCCTGTTCCCGGGCATCCATGGATATGTAGAAACGGAGCGGACTCTAAGGAACCCTGAATCCGTTTGTCAAGCAGACGGCAGGCGCCACGCCGAACGACCGGCCGGAACCGTTATCGCGGAACGTCAATGGTCAATCGGGCCGGAAACAATCGATCACGGTCCCGACGGCGTCGCACGTCCCGGAGGAGCACGTCCGTTCGCGGCGTCACGTGGCCTTGAAAACTCACGCGGCCGTTCGTCGTGACCGTCACGGATTTGGAAAAATCGATCACGTGCTCATTCAAAAACACGGTGTAGCGACGAACCCGTTCGGTTCGGACGTCAACGTGATTCTCATCTCTGACGTCAACGGCCAATTTCGCGTACACCTTGTTCTTGATCAGATCATCCTGATAATCCATCAACTGCTCTGAAAACCTAGCAATACGATCCGTTGAATCAATCCGCACCCAGCCGAAGTCCGTCAAATGACTGGCGTCCCGAACCACGGTCAACCTCCGCGGGTACGGGTCACGGCGCTGCCGCTCAAACCACTCCACCAGGGCCGGCAATTCTTGTCGAGGAAAAAAATGACCGCCGGCGTGCGGATGCACCCAATCGTGTTCACGATACGTAAAGGCGATCCCAAGCCGTGACAACTCATTCGTCACGTTCCGACTCAGCCGGACGGGCATGACGCGATCCTTGGATCCGTGAATCACGTACACCGAGGCGTGCCGAAGATTTTCCAGAAAGGGAAACAACACGTCGTCAATGCCACCGGCCATGGGAGCCACCGCGGCAAACCGCGACGCGTGATGCATGCCGATGATCCACGCACCGACGCCGCCGTTCGACATGCCCGTCAAGTAAATCCGGTTCGGATCAACGCGATAGCGCGCGCGAACGGCTTGAATGGTGTCAAGCACCAATTCTTCACCGAGTCGAGTCCACCACGTCCCCATCCTGATCGTGGGACAGGCCAGCAGAAAGGACTCCCCCAACCGCGCCACCCATCGCTCCAGATAGGCGTCGCCCGTAAATCCGGCGCCGTGCAAGCAGATCACCAACGGCAACGCCGCCGCGGGATCATACGACGGCGGCACGAACAGGCCATACGAAAACGTCCGTCCGCGAACCCGAATCGGCTGCGTCGGAAGCATGCCCACCGGCGCCGGATCATAGGCGCGACGTTGTTTGAGCAAGCGGCTCACGCGCTCCGGCGTGGCATCAGGATGCGCCAGAATCGTCTGCAAGACCGACTCAGCCCGTCCGCGATCCTCAACCGCGAGATAGTGCGCGACAAGGGCTGCTAAGGATTGGCCGGACGTCCGGAGCGAACCGGTTGCCGCACCGGACTGCGTGGGCCGTTCCCACGCACCGGCACCCGCCTCCGGATTCCCGACGGCCGGCAGTCCGACGACAAGCAGCGTGGTCACCAGAGCACGGCGCACGAGATTCCCATCATTCACCATCACGCCTGCCCCCGACGGGGGTCATCGGGGGGTCCCCTGACGGACGTTCCCTCACGACCCGTAAAAAAACGTTCCCGTATTTCCTTAATTTATATTCGCCGACGCCCGGAATTTGCGCGAAGTCTTCCGGCGTTCGCGGCTTAAGTCGGGCCACCTCACGCAAGGTGGCGTCGTGAAACACGAGGTAGGGGGGCACGCCCTGCTCCCGGGCCAGCGTCATACGCGCCTCCCGCAACGCTTGCCACAGGGATTCGTCGTTCGACGAGACCGGCACGACGGGACTCCTGACGACCGGACTCTTTTCTTTGTTGACCGTCACGGGACGCCGTAATTTACGCAGAGTCAGCCCCCGCTCGCCGCGCAGCACCGGATACGCCTGCTCCGCTAGGCGCAAGGCGTCGAAGCGATCGGCGTCCACCCACATGCAGCCTTGAGCAATCAGTTGACGGAAAATAGAGCGCCACTCGGCGGCATTGTACTCCGCACCGCTGCCGAACACCTGGAGTCGATCGTGGCGGTAATTCCTGACGCGCGCGTTATGCTTGCCGATGAGCACGTCAACCAGATAGTTCACGCCGAATCGCTCGCCGGTGCGGGAAACGCACGAGAGGGCCTTTCGCGCGGCCTCGGCACCTTCCCACGTTTGCGGCGGGTCCAGGCAGTTGTCGCAATTACCGCAGTCTTCCCCGGGCTCCTCACCAAAGTAGGCACGGACGGCGCGTCGGCGACAGGTGGCCAGTTCACACAGCCCCACCATCGCTTCCAGTTTCTGATGCTCCACCCGCTTGTACGCCTCATCGGCTTCGGACTCGGACAGCCATTGCCGGAAGATGATGATTTCCTTCAGACCGTAATTCATCCACGCGCTGGCCGGCAGCCCGTCCCGGCCCGCACGACCCGTTTCCTGATAATACGCCTCAATGCTTTTCGGCAGACTGAGGTGAACGACAAAACGCACGTCGGGTTTGTCGATACCCATGCCGAACGCGACCGTGGCCACGATCACCACGCCCTCTTCACGCAGGAACCGCTCCTGGTGCCGGCGGCGCGCGTGGTCCGAAAGGCCCGCGTGATAGGGCAGCGCGTCGCGTCCGCGGGCACGCAGCCACTCGGCGATCTCCTCCACTTTCTTGCGCGTCAGGCAGTAGACAATGCCGGAATCGGCGGGGTGCTCGCTTTGGAGAAAACGCCACATGCGCTCGCGCCCGTTGTCGTCGCCGGAAATGGCGTACCTGACGTTGAGACGGTCGCAACCGTGGCTGTAGACGTTGGCCTTTTCCAGTTGCAATTGGGTGATGATTTCACGGCGCGTCGCGGCGTCGGCGGTGGCCGTCAGGGCAATGCGCGGCACGGCGGGATACCGCTCGTGCAAGACCGACAATTGCAGATATTCCTCTCGGAAGTCGTGCCCCCAGCGCGACACGCAATGGGCTTCGTCAATGGCAAACAAGGCGATGGTTTGTCCGTCCAGCCATTCCAAGGTACGATCCTGCACCAGACGCTCCGGCGCAACGTAGAGCAGATCCAGCCTCCCGCCGTTGACCGCTGCCTCCACGGCCCGTACCTCCTCCCAACCCAACGTGGAATTCAGGCAGGCGGCCCGTACCCCGCACTGGCGCAGCGCGTCCACTTGATCCTTCATCAACGCAATCAGCGGCGACACCACGACGCCCACCCCTTCCCGCATCATGGCCGGCACTTGATAGCACACCGATTTTCCCCCGCCGGTCGGCATCAGGACCAGGGCGTCTCTGCCGGCCAGCAGATCCGCAATCACGTCCTCCTGGCTCAAGCGAAAGGAAGCATGTCCGAAGACGCTCCGGAGAATACGAAGCGCAGCGTCGGTGGATCGAACATGTTCCATTGCCTGTGTTTCCTGATTCCCCATGCACCCCGATGACGTAAGCGGCGATCACGCCGCGGCACCGCCGTATTATAGCAGAGCAGCACGTCATCAGGTCACGCCTCATACACCGATTCAGTGGAACCTTTGAACCGACGCACCTGCTTGACCATTCCACCGTCAATAGCGTCTAATTTCATCCATTGACACAAACGGCGCAGGATGCGTCGTACAGGGAGTGGACGCGGTGCTCAAGAAAATACGAATACGGAATTTTCGCAAATTGAACGATCTTCAGATTGACCGGATGGACCAGGTCAACCTGTTTACCGGCCGCAACAACTCAGGCAAAACAACGCTCTTGGAAGCACTGTTTTTGTTGGTTGGCGCCGGAAACGCCGGAATGACGTTGAGTATTAACGCATTTCGTGGAATCGACTCGGCAGGTGAAACGCCGGCGGCCATTCGGGAAGCATTCTGGAAACCCATGTTCTCCGCACTTGAAATGAGCGAAGTCATCCACGTAGAGGCAGAAGAGACGTTACTCGGCCAGTTGACGCTCAGCATCATGCTGGAGCAGCCGGGTATGATTGAACTCCCAATTGGGAAACCGGCCGGAACGGCGGCGGAATTCTTGAAAGAAAGTCCGTTGCTGTTTTCGTTCGACAGCAAACAAACCGGACGCGTTGAATGCCGCATGCGCTTACAGGGAACCGGAATTCAGATCGAACATCCTGCTGCCAGCGTCCCACTTCACGCCGTGTTTCTTTCATCTCGACTAGGAAATCTCCAGGAAGACGCGATGCGCTTAGGACAACTTCGGAAACGCAAGCAGGCGAGGATCATTGTGGACGCACTCAAAATCGTCGAACCCAGACTGCAAAGCGTTGAGGATAATTCCGCGAGTGGAACGCCGCTGATTTGGGGCGACGTCGGGTTGCCCGAACTCATACCCCTTCCCGTCATGGGCGAAGGCATGACGCGCGTCGCCAGATTGATTCTAGCAATCTCCGCGGCTCAAGGCGGCCTTGTGCTGGTTGACGAGATCGAAAACGGATTGCACCACACGATCTTGGCCAAAGTCTGGCAAGCGATCAACGCGGCTGCAAAGAACTTTAACGCGCAGATCATTGCCACCACGCACAGTTTTGAATGTATGGAGGCAGCCTATCAGTCCCTCGGGAAAGATGGGTTTCGTCTCCATCGGCTCGAAGCCGAGAACGGCAAAAGCCGCTGCGTGACGTACGAACCGGATCAGGTCGAGGCAGTCATTCGTCACGCGCTGGAAGTTCGCTGACCATGCCCCAACCCCATACGATTGAGAAGAACAAACAACTTCTGGTTGAGGGAAACGATCAGCGAAATTTTTTCGAGGCGTTTATCAAACGCCTCAATCGTCGGGACGTCCAAATTCAAAATTTCGGCGGGGTCAATGAACTGCGCGGGTTCTTGCGTGGATTTATCAAGGTTCCCGATTTCCATTCGGTTGAGAGTATCGGAATTGTCCGCGACGCGGAAACCAACGCCGACGGTGCGTTTCAAAGCGTCGTGACGGCAATAGGAGCGGTGGGGTTACCGATTCCTGAACGCGCCGTGCAAAAGAAACCGGACTGCCCGCGCGTGAGCGTACTCATCCTTCCCGATGGTAGAAGTCCGGGAATGCTGGAAACGCTGCTGAATCGGTCATTTGCAGACGATTCAGTGAATGGGTGCATTGACGTGTTTTTTCAGTGTGTCAATGACCTACCCAACGGGCAGATTCAGAGACCGGAAAAGGCCAGAACACACGCCTATCTCTCAACGCGGCCCGAACCCCAATTTTCAGTAGGCGTGGCAGCGAAAAATAATTACTGGAATTTGGACCACAAGGAGTTCGAACCTATCCGGTCTTTCCTGGCAGGACTATAAGACACCCGGTTTATAGTTGGTTCCCATGATGGTTTTTCCTTCTCTTAGAAAGGCCGTCCGCCTGGGCGACGGCTTGGCCTTGGCCGCCGCGGTGCTCGGGCCCCTCCTCCTTTACGCACTCACGCTGCCCCGCACCGTCGTCCTGGAAGACGACGGCTTGTTCCTCATGGCCGGCGCCCACCTCGGCGTCGCCCATCCCCCCGGCTATCCCCTCTACACGCTCCTCTGCCACCTGTTCACGCAGCTGCCCTTCGGCACCGTCGCCTTCCTCGGCCACCTCTCCAGTGCGGTGCTCGGCGCGCTGGCATGCGGAGCCGTTTATCTGTGCGCCCGGCTGCTGCGGGTCACGCCCCTGCCGGCCGTGACGGCCGCCTGGCTGTTCGGCGCAGCGGAGCACGTCTGGGCTCAGGCCATCATCGCGGAGGTGTATACGCTGAACGCGCTGCTGTTCTTTGCCACGTATGGGCTGATTCTGTACGGGGTGCAGCAGCCGGGGCGGCCCCGCCTCTGGATGGCGGCGGCCGTGGGGTACGGGTTGAGTCTGGCCAATCATTGGCCGCTGATGGTCCTGGCCTTGCCCGGCCTGCTGCTGGCGGCCCTGCCGGCGTGGAAGGCCCTGCCCGTCACACTGCCGAGGCTCACGGCGGTGTCGCTGGTGAGCGCGGCCCTCCCCTATGCGTGGATGGTGCTGCGCTCCTGGCAGGAACCGCTCATCAGTTTCTACGGCCCGATCAACGATTGGGACGCGTTCTGGTACTACGTCAGCAGAAGCGGCTACTCCGGAGTTGACGTGAGCCCCAGCGCGGGTTGGGGAGATCGCCTGGCGTTTCTGGGGTGGTTCGGGAACGAAGTGATCCGGCAAGTGACGCTGCCGGGGTTCGCGCTCGCCGCACTGGGCCTCTACGCGCTGTTCAGTTGCCGGCGATATACCGAAGCGGGCTCAGGGCTGCTGGCGTTCCTTGGGAACAGCGCAGCGTTGATCGTCCTGCTCCGCTTCGATTTCGACGAGTATAACGTCTCGGTCTTCCGCCCCTACTCCCTGGTCAGCTACGGGATCGCGGCCCTGTGGCTGGCGGTCGGAGTGCAGTTTCTCCTGGACCGCCTGCCCACCGGGCTTCGCGCGGGGCCGTGGGTGCGAACCGGCGCCGCGGCCCTGGCGGGTTTGGGGATGGTGGCGTATTCCGTACAGGCAAACTGGAGCTTGAACGATCGCTCCGGCAGCGACTTTTCTGATCGGTACGCGCAAGTGGTGTTGAGCTTGCTGCCGCAAGACGCGGTGCTGTTCGTATTCGGCGACTCGGAGACCGGTCCGCTCGGCTACTACCGCTTCGTTGAGCAACGTCGCCCGGACGTCACCCTGCTGAGCGCCCAAGGGCTGGTGTACGGAAACCGTCTCTACCCGCCGAGAACGCCCGATCGGCGCAAAACCGAAGCCCTGCGGCGGTTTGTCAACGAAACGGATCGCCCCGTGTTCTATACCATTGGAGACGAAAAATTTTCCCACGACGGCGGCGTCCGACGCCACGGTTTCGTCAAAGAAGTCATTCGAGAGAATACACGGGACGCCATGGAGTTACGCATCCATCCGGAAGCCGAGCGCTATTTTGAGGAGCTGCTGAACCGGCAGCCGGTCGATAGCTGGGAACAATTTCGACGGCATAAATTGCTCTTCCTCTACGGCGAGCACCTTGGATACGCCGTGCTGTCGGGCAACGCCGAGCTGTTGGAACGAACGCGGCACACGCTTGCACTCGCGAGCCGGAGTTTCTTCAGTCTGATCGGGATGATTGAAGTCCTGCTGGATCATGGAAACCGCTCGCACGTGGCACAAATCAACGAGTGGGTCCGGAAGGCGGAGCACATGCAGGACGAGATCATGAGTAAAGAACGGAGGGCCAGGTTTCTCTACGTGAAAGGCTTCCTGCGGTATCACCAGGGCCGGACGGCTGAAGCCGTCGCGATGTTCCGGCAATCCCTCGCCGTCTACCCGCACCCGGACAACGCCGCCGCCGCGGCTCTCAGACAGCTCAACCCCTGAGCCGGGTCCTGCACGTGTTTCGGCTCAACGCAGCGTGCTCAAACGCCGCGACCCATTGTTGACCTTCCGCCGTCAATCGTGTGTAATTCGGCCCGTTTGTCCGACGCCTTGATTGTGAGCGGGAATGACTCAAGTAAACCTGACAAAGGAGAACACCATGAAAAAGACGAAGCGGCGAAACCTGCACGCCTTTCTTGCCTTGGCGCTGGGTGTCTGCATCCTTGGATCAACAAGCTTGGCAAGTGCTGAAGCAGAAAGCCGGCGGGGCTTCTAC
This sequence comes from Nitrospirales bacterium, assembly GCA_965212625.1. Taxonomy (GTDB): domain Bacteria; phylum Nitrospirota; class Nitrospiria; order Nitrospirales; family UBA8639; genus Bin75. The sequence goes on from OZ243124.1 coordinate 926,199, forward strand.
ATCGGCATCGATCTGGGTCTGACGCACGCCGCGAGCATGGGTTCTCCCCTTTCGGGCATCAGTCACCCGACGCGGTGCGACAGCATCCTGTACGAGAAATCGGGGGTATCGGATACGCCGCCGATGGATGATGACTGCACGAGCACCACCCCCGATACGATCTATACCGCTGATTTCGATCCGGGCCTCGGATTCGCCGGTGCTCTCAGCGCGGGCTACACGCTGGACAATCTGCGCTTCGAAGTCGAGTACCTGCACCGGCGCCAGGGTGACGACTCCTCTCTCCTGCCCGGAACGACCGACGTGACCCGGGGCAAAAACCGCGAATGGCTTCAGCCGCCATCCGCAAGCATTTCCGATTTTCAGGCCAACCAATTTTTCGTGAACGCGTACTACGATTTCAGGAACGACTCGCCCTGGACGCCCTATCTGGGCGCCGGGCTCGGCTGGGCACACACCAGCATGCGCTACGGAAACTTCTACATACGCCAGAGTGGTCAAGCCTATCTGCATGCGGTCTCCGCGATCCCCGATCGGGACTGGCCGCGTTTAGTCAAGCGTGAGGCTGCCGGGACGGTCAGCTATCTGAACACGCGGATCAGCAAGAACCTCTTCGGCTTCCAGTTTCTGGGCGGGTTGGACTACGCCCTCACGGACACGGTCTCCATCGGGTTGAAAGGGCGATGGGCCCATTTTCAGAACATCCGCCACAACGCCGTCTGGAACGTCATCCGCAATCACGCACCGGTCCTCGCCGACGGCAAGACGCCGTACCGGGTACAGATCAAACTGGACAGCATTGCGTACTGGGGAATGACGATCGGGCTGAAATACCACTTCTGATCTGGCGTCCGTCCGCGGCGAGCCTCAGGCCATCTTCAGCAATTCGCCAATCGCGCCACTGACGCCTTCAAAGATCTGATGCGGTTTCGCGGTTCCGTACATGTACGCCGGGGTGGTAATCACGCGATGGGCCGCGTCAACGACGAACCGTTCGACCGCGCAGTTGCTGTGCGTAGCTCCGGTTTTTTCAACTTCTGACGCCGTTTGCTGATCGTTGCCGATCGTCACGTTGACGCCTTTCTCCCCGAACGCCAAGGCCATGATGGCCGGCGCGATACAAATCGCGGCGATGGGTTTGCGGCCTTCATGAAATTCTTTGACGATCCGAAGGACGTGCGGATCAATCGCTCCTCCGCTCCCCTTTTGCGCGAAATCACACAAATGAAGCGCCGCGCCGTATCCGCCGGGCAACGCCAGGGCGTCGAAGTCCCGCGCGTGAAGTTCTTCAAGCGGCCGAATCTCGCCCCGTGCAATACGGGCGGCTTCTTCCAGGACGTTTCTTGTGCGGCCGGTCGGCTGCTGCGTGAGATGATTCGTTTCCGCCGCCTCCTTATTCGGCGCAAAACACTGATACGCCGCGCCTCCTTGTCCAATCGCCACCAACGTACTGATGGCTTCGGTGATCTCCGCCCCATCCAGGAACCCACAGCCTGAGAGCACGACGGCAACGTTTTTCATGATGACCTCCTCAGCAAGTCGTTTCGTTCACGTTTGTTCCCACGCCGGCCACGCAATCACGTTCTATTACACGTCTCCGGTGATGAGCAGGTCCTCGCCAAGGGATCGCACGTGAAGATTGCGGACTCCCACGTTTTCATTCAGACGGTTGGGCGAGAGCCCGCCGATCAAGCCTTTGGCGTCGCGTCCTCCCAAGAGAACGGGAGCCACGTACAGGTAAAGCCGATTGACCAGAGCCGCACGTAAGAACCCGGCAGATAACTCGCTCCCGCCTTCCACCAGCAGACTCGTGATCTCCCTTTTTCCAAGTTCGCGGAGACATCGGCGAAGGGAAACGCGGCTCCCTCGCCGCGGAAGCACCAGGACGTCCGCGCCGACGCTGCGCAGTTGCTGAATTTTTGCGGAGGCCGCCAATCCCGTGGTCGCCACGATTGTGGGGAACCGCTCCACGTCCTGAAAAACCCGTGCGTTGACGGAACTCCGCAGCCGGCTGTCGAAGATGATCCGACGAACCGGCGGATGGGCCGCGTGTGCGTGCGCGTCAGGGAGCCGGACGGTTAACCGCGGGTCGTCTTTGAGGACGGTCCCGACTCCCACGGCAATGGCGTCCATCCGGCTCCTCAGTCGATGGACGTGCTCTCTGGCCTTGACGCCGGTTATCCATTGCGATTCCCCGGAGGCCGTGGCAATCTGACCATCCAACGTCATTGCGGCTTTGAGTACGACGAACGGGCGGCCGGTTTTGACCCAGTGGACGTAGCCCTCATTGAGTGCGGCGGCCTCGCGGCCGAGGCATCCGACGTCGACCGTAATCCCTGCTCGCCTGAGCCGCTGAATCCCGCGTCCGTTCACTCGATCGTGCGGGTCCCGCATCGCCACAACGACGCGGCTGACCCCCGAATCGATGACGGCGGGCACGCAGGGCGCCGTGCGTTTGTCCGAGTGGCAGCAGGGTTCGAGCGTGCAGTAGAGCGTGGCCCGACGAGAACGGGACCCGGCTCGTCGAAGGGCAATGATCTCGGCGTGGGGGCCACCGGCTCGTCGGTGATAGCCGGAACCCACGAGGGTCCCGTTGACCACGACCACGGCCCCCACCATGGGATTCGGACGAGTCCTCCCCCGCCCTTGAGCCGCCAGCCTGAGGGCGCGTTTCATGAAAGAGCGGTCTCGTTCAACGTCACTCACCGACGAACGTGCGCGTTTCTCCGCCGCGTTTGTGTTTTCGGCTTGGCTTGCGAGCGCGCGGCCATCGTGCGGCGGCCGGACGCGCTGGTTTTTGCCGAAGCGTTTCCTGCCCGTTTCTTTGACGCCGCTGCTGATTGTTCGTCTTCGGCGTGCAGCGCGGCTTGTGCGGCGGCTAAACGGGCAATGGCCACTCGATACGGCGAACAACTCACGTAGTCGAGACCCAGGCCGTGACAGAACTCAACGGAACTGGGTTCGCCGCCGTGTTCTCCGCAAATCCCCAACTTGATGTCCGGACGGGCGGCGCGCCCTTCATTCATGGCCAACCGCATGACGGCGCCCACGCCTTCCCTGTCCAGCACGGCAAACGGGTCGAACGCCAGCAGATCGTGTTCGCGATAAAAACCCGTAAACTTGGCCGCGTCGTCCCTGGAAAATCCGTAGGTGGTCTGGGTCAGATCATTGGTCCCGAAAGAAAAGAATTCCGCGTCTTCGGCAATCCGTCCCGCCGTGACCGCGGCCCGCGGCAACTCGATCATGGTTCCGACCAGATAGGTCAATGTTTTTCCGCAGCGCTTCATGGTTTCTTCCGCAACTTCTTTGATGAGGGTTTTCTGCGCTTTCATTTCGGAGGCCATGCCCACCAGGGGAATCATGATTTCCGGCACGATTTTTTTGCCTTCCCTGGCCACTTCACACGCCGCTTCCATGATGGCCCGAACCTGCATCCGGGTAATCTCCGGCATGGTGATTCCCAACCGACAGCCTCGAAGACCCAGCATCGGATTGAATTCATGGAGTTCTTCGACTCTTGCCAGAATTTTCCGTTTTTCTTCAACGTGGCCTGAATGCTCATGAGCGGCCTCGGCTCGTGCAATTTCCACCATGAGTTGTTCCCGTTTCGGCAGGAACTCATGTAAGGGGGGATCCAGCAGCCGGATGGTGACCGGATACCCCTTCATCTCCCGGTAAAGACCGATGAAATCCTTTTTCTGAAGAGGAAGCAACTGATCGAGATAACGTTCTCGTTCTTGTGGGGTGGCGGCCAGGATCATGGCTTGCATGATCGGAGCCCGGTCTTCTGCAAAAAACATGTGTTCCGTTCGACAGAGACCGATGCCTTCCGCCCCGAATCCCCGAGCAACGTGCGCTTGTTCCGGGCCGTCGGCGTTGGCCCGAACCCTGAGACGACGGAGTTCATCCGCCCATTTCAGGATGGTGGTAAAATAGCGAAACGTTTCGGAGTGGGCCGCGGAACGTTTGCCCTGGATGACTTGAATCACTTCAGAGGCCGTCACGGACAGCATCCCGCCGTAGACGCGGCCGGTGAACCCGTTCAGGGAAAGATATTCCCCTTCCTGAAAGACGGACGGACCGATCCGCACCTTGGCTTCCTCTTCAAAGACCTCGACGTCTTCGCATCCCGCCACGCACACCTTGCCCATTTGTCGGGCCACGACCGCGGCATGGGAGGTCATCCCTCCCGTTGCCGTGAGAAACCCTTCCGACGCGTGCATGCCGTGGATATCGTCCGGGCTCGTTTCTTTTCTGACGAGCACGGATTTCTCGCCGCGACGCCTGAGCTCCACGGCCCGTTCCGGGGTTAAGGCAATTTTTCCACAGGCGGCTCCCGGACCAGCCGCCAATCCTTTGCCGATGGGTTGAAACTTCTTTTCTTCCGCTTGTTCGAAAATGGGATACAAATATTGAGCCAATTGTTCCGGTTCGACTCGACGAACCGCCTCTTTTTTGTCAATCAATCCCTCTTTGACCATATCGACGGCAATCCGGACCGCGGCAATCCCCGTTCGTTTCCCGACCCGCGTTTGCAGCATGTAGAGCGTGCCTTCCTGAATCGTAAACTCCATATCCTGCATGTCGCGATAATGGCGTTCCAGAATTTTCTGGGTGTTCACGAGAGATCGATACGCAGCGGGTAATTTGTGCCGTAAGGCCGCGACGGGAAGGGGGGTGCGAATGCCGGCGACCACGTCTTCCCCCTGGGCGTTTAATAAACATTCCCCAAAAAACGTGCGCCGCCCGGTGGAAGGATCACGAGAAAACGCCACCCCCGTCCCACTGCTCTCACCCATGTTCCCAAACACCATGGCGACCACGTTGACCGCGGTGCTCCAGTCGTCGGGAATCCCACAGATTTTTCGATACGTCACCGCGCGTTCGCCGAACCAGGAGGCAAAGACGGCCTGAATGCCCATTCTGAGTTGGTCAAGCGGATCCTCGGGAAACGCCTGCCCGGTTTCCCGCTGCACGAGCCGTTGATACTCGGAAATAATATCGCTCAGTGATTCCGAAGAGAGGGCCGTATCGGTTGCCACGCCATCGTGCCGTTTCTGCGCGGCAAGCACGGCTTCAAATTTTTCACGCGGCACACCCATGACCACGGACCCAAACATCGTCATCAATCGACGATAGGCATCCAGGGCAAACCGTTCATTCTTCGTTTTCTCAGCCAACCCGCTGACCGTCCGCGAGTTCAACCCGAGGTTCAACACCGTGTCCATCATGCCGGGCATCGACGCTCGCGCTCCTGACCGAACCGAGACCAGCAGAGGATTTCGCGGATCCCCGAATCCGGCCTTCATCGACCGCTCGACCCGCTTCAGACCGGCCAGAATCTGCTCCTGCATGCCCTTGGGATACGCGTTCCCTGCGCGAAAATATTCGAGACAGGCGTCCGTCGTGATCGTAAATCCCGGCGGGACGGATACGTGCAAATTGGTCATTTCCGCCAGACCGGCACCTTTTCCGCCGAGCAGATGTTTCATCGTGCCCGTGCCTTCGGCTTTGCCGTCGCCAAAGTAATACACGTACTTCTTGTTCCACTTCTTCTTCCCCATGAGTTGATTCTCCCAGTCGGCTGCGGAACGCCCAGCCGGAACGTTCACCTCACCTCGGCTTCACGAAACAAAGCAGAAATGTACCACAAGTCGGAGATTCCTCAAAAAAATTTCTTCACCGCGCCGTGCAGCGCCCGAGACGTGCCGTGCGAGGCGTTGTGCCGAGTGACTCACGGGACCACCTGAAGGCGTCGTGCGTTCGACGATTATCGTTCATGCCGTTGCAGCCGCGTCTCATACCACGTCAACAGAGAGCGTTTACTCCACGTGCCCAGATAGATGACCGCCGCGACAAAGATCATGAGGCCCAAGAGCCGGGGTTCGGCCTTTCTGGCATTTTCGTAATATAAATTCCCCTCACCATCCACGGCTAACGGCTCCCCCGCTCTGAGGGAATGGACTTGCCCCGTCGGATCGGTCGTGTCCAACCATTCCGAGCACACCCGAACCAACCCCTCCGTCCCGGACACCTCGGCCCACGCCACCCGCACACAATGGCCCCCTTGCGGGTCGTAGAGTTCGGCGTTCGTCAACACAAAATCCAGATCCAACCCGCTGACCCACAACGCACCCAGGAGCATCAGATTACAAGTCACGATGAGGGCCAGCGTAATTCCCCTGCGAAACCAATGGAACCCGGATTCGGAAAAGACCATGAGCGATACATCTCCGGCGGCACGAGATGCCGCCTACTGACCCTGCACCAAAAGGCCGGTGGCATCAAGATCGGTCGCTGCTCCCGGCGGCATGAGATGCCGCCCTACTGACCCTGCACCTGGATTCGGGATAAATCACCAAAACTTGAGAACAGGTCATCGACCTGCCGCAGCAACGACAACCGATTCGCCCGCGTTTCAGGTTCCGGGGCATTCACCAGCACGCCTTCAAAAAACTGATCAATGGGACGTTTGAAGTCGATGAGTCGTTTCAAGGCTCCATGGTAATCGCCCGATGCAAGGGACTGCTCCACGGCGCGTCGGATCGTTTCGACGGCGTGATGCAAGGCACGTTCCGTCGGATGCGTCAACAGGTCCGCGTTGACGCCGCGGCTCGCCCATGCTTCTTTTTCAACGATTCTGTGCGCGCGTTTGAATCCGATCAGCAAGGGATCAAATTCTTGTCGATGGGTGACCGCGTGCAGGGCGTCCATGCGTAAAAACAAATCCCGGAGGTCACCGGCGGCAGCGTGCGGCCCCCAGATGATGCTTTCCACGACGTCTTCACGATAGCCGCACGCGGTTCGACCATAAAACCGGAGCCGATCCAACAGAAAACCAAGCACGGACGAACGAAACGCATCATTCCCGGCCGTCGTTCCCGACGCGTGCAATCGGGCATCACCCGCCGGCTGACTTGCGACGTTCACGCCCTGCCGGTTCAGAAGCCGTTCGGCGTGGCGTAAGATTTCCCCAAGGTGCAGCGTCATCCCGGCTTCAATCACCACGCGAATAAGGCCGAACGCACTGCGGCGAAGGCCAAAGGGATCTTCCGAACCCGACGGGACGATCCCGGCATAGAAAAAAGCCGCGAGCGTATCGAGACGGTCGGCAATCGATAATAATCGGCCCACGACGGTCTTGGGAACGTCATCGTCCGGCGTCCTGGGTTGATAATATTCTCCTATGGCGTCACACACGTCAGCCGACTCGCCGTCGTGCGCGGCATAGTGTTTTCCCATGACGCCCTGGAGGGCGGGAAATTCCCCGACCATCCCCGTCACCAGATCCGCCTTACATAAGAAGGCCGCTCGCGTGCAGGTCTCCTTCACCTCCGGAACCCCGGCAGCCTGAGCAAGGACTTCGACCAACGCAACGATTCGTTCGATCTTCTGGTAGACCGACCCCAAGTGTTCGTGAAACACCACGCCGTGGAGCTGCGGCACCCGTTCGGCCAATTTCCCCTTTCGGTCCTCATGAAAAAAATAGTGAGCATCCGCCAAACGAGCGGCTAAGACCCGTTCGGTCCCCGCCCGAATCACCTTCATGTTTTTGACCTTCACGTTGGTGGGAGCAAGAAACCGAGGAAGCAGGTTTCGATTCTGATCCACGACCGAAAAAAATCCCTGATGCTCCTGCATGGACGTAATCAGGACTTCCGGCGGCAAGGCAAGATAGCGTGCGTCGAAGTTCCCGAGCAGCACGTTGGGACGTTCCAGGGAAAACACCGCCTGCTCAAGCAGTTCTTCCTGATTCGCCTGATACACGGATGCGTCGGAGGAACGGGTCAGACGGTTGAGGCGTTGACGAAGGAGAGTCCGGCGCCGGACGGGATCAACGACGACGCCGGCACGTTCAAGGACGGCTTCATACTCTTCCGGCCGCGTTATTTCGACTCCCTCCGTCACCGCGTCACCCGGCGTTCCCCTTGACGTGAATCGATGGCCCCGCGACCGGGACCCCGACCGAACGCCGGCAACGTCAATGGATAACACGTTCGTGCCCATCAGCGCGACCACCCAGCGAATCGGCCGCGGATACCGGACGCCGGACGCGTTCCATCGCATGGTTTTGGGAAAGGTGAGTCGTTGAATGAGGCTCGGAAGGTGATCGGTCAACACCCGGGCCGCGGAGAGCCCCGCTTCCCGTTTGACGGCACACACGTAGACGCCCTTGGGAGTCGTCCGCGTCACCAGTTTGGTGACGTCCACGCCTTGAGCCTTCGCAAACCCTTCTGCGGCGTTGGTCGGCCTGCCCCGCGGATCAAAGGCCGCGCTCTTGGGGGGACCCAGCACGTCCCGGAGCACCGGCGTTTGCTTGAGAGCCAGTTCTTCGACGATCACCGAGAGACGACGAGGGGTTCCAAACGATCGGAGACGACCATGAGCCAAGCGCTGCTCCTCCAACACGTGTTCCAGTACCTGAGCCAGTTGCGTCATGGCCGGCTGAATCATCTGCCACGGCAACTCCTCCGATCCGATTTCCAACAGCAACGACGTGGTGGGCGGATGAGTGGGCCGTTTCCCGGATGCACGGAGTTGAGACGGCCGTTGGGAGGTCATCAGTCAGACGATGGAGAGGACGACCGTTTCGACGTCCGTATCGACGAAGCGGACGTGCTCGGAGCCGACCGCGCTCCGCCGGGTTTCAACAAGGGAAAGCCTAACCGTTCTCGTCGTTGAAGATACGCCGTCGCGCATTCCCGCGCGAGTCCGCGGACGCGGCCGATGTATCCCGTTCGTTCCGCCACGCTCATCGCACCCCGCGCGTCAAGCACGTTGAACCAATGAGAGGTTTTCATACAGTAATCGTACGCCGGCAGCACCAGGTCCCGGCCCAACAGCTTCCGACATTCCTCCTCACAGGCCGCAAACGTCGTCCGGATCATCGCCACGTCCGCCGCCTGAAAATTATACTGAGAAAATTGAACCTCGGCGTCGTGAAAGAGGTCGCCGTACGTCGTGGACTCGGACCACTGAAGATCGTAGACCGTCTCCACGTCCTGCAGATACATGGCAATGCGCTCGGTTCCATAGGTGAGTTCCACCGTCACCGGATCAAGCGCGTGGCCGCCGGCCTCCTGAAAATAGGTGAATTGCGTGATTTCCATTCCATCCAGCCGCACTTCCCATCCAAGGCCCCACGCCCCCAGGGTCGGGGATTCCCAATCATCCTGAACAAACTGAACGTCGTGTTGCCGCGGATTGATGCCCAGCGTGGCGAGACTGTCCAGATACAACGCCTGCACGTTCTCCGCGCAAGGCTTGAGCACCACCTGATACTGGTAATAATGCTGAAGACGATTCGGGTTGTCCCCGTAGCGTCCGTCAGTGGGGCGGCGGCACGGCTCAACGTATGCCGCCCGCCAGGGTTCCGGCCCTAAGACGCGCAAAAACGTCGCCGGATTAAAGGTGCCGGCCCCTTTTTCCACGTCATACGGCTGGCAAATGATACAGTGTTGATTTGCCCAGAACTGATGGAGCGTGAGGATAAGATGCTGAACGGTCACGGAAGTCGTTGCCGCTCCATCCGGCAGTGCATGTTGACCTGATCAGGAAAGCCACAACACATTCAGAAAACACGTGAGGACGGACGGTAACAACAAACCCCAGGAGTGTCAAGCACGTGCAGCAGTCCGCCCCTTCTACCCCCCGATGACGCCTGCCTGGGCCAGGCATCGGGAGCCTGCATCAGCAGCAGGCGTCAGGGGCAGGCATTCCCGACATCATCCCCCTGTCATTCCCGACGTGTTCAATCGCCCTTTCTGTCATTCCCGACATTTTCTATCGGGAATCCATGGCCTTTTCCCACGCAGGGCCACCCGAATGAAGGGACAGAAAAAAAAACCCTGGATTCCCGCTAACTACCGGCGGGAATGACAGAGGGGGGACCCGCGGGTATGACAGAGGGGGACCCGCGGGTATGACGGAGGGGGACCGGCAGGCATGACGGAGGACAGAGGGGGCAGAGGGGGTATGCCAAAGGGGACAGAGCGGGCCCTTCCGTCATGCCCGACATGTTCAATCGCCCTTTCTGTCATTCCCGACGTTTTTAATCGGGAATCCATGGCCTTTTCCCATGCAGGGCCTACCCGAATGAAGGGACAGAAGAGAAAAACACTGGATTCCCGCTAACTACCGGCGGGAATGACAGAGGGGGCAGAACGGGCATGACGGAGGGGCCAGAGCGGGCCCCCTTCCGTCATGCCCGACGTGTTCAATCGCCCTTTCTGTCATTCCCGACGTTTTTTATCGGGAATCCAGAGTCCTCATCCCCCGGAGACTCGGCTCCGGTCCGTCACGGAGGATACGAGAGGAAATCAGAACGAGTAGACGAGTCCCAAGTAGCCCGTGGCCCGCCAGGCTTCTTCCGTGGTGTAGGCCCCGTCGAAGTTCCCCACCAGGGAGGTCGAATCCGCCACGGGCAACGTCATGCCGACACCCACGGTCCCCGTGGCCACGCTCGTATCACCTCCGACCCCCACGACCTGAGAGCGCCCGTTCAGAAACATCACATCGATCGTGTCTCCCGCCGCCAGCCAGCGGCCTTCGATCCCCACGCGCGGCTCAATCCGTCCCCCTTCGGGCAGCGCGATCGGGATGCCCACTTCACCGCGTGCTTCCAGCACCTGGACGTCCCGCTTTGCAAACTGCACGTCATAGCGGCTCAAACCGCGCGAGCGTTCCCGGAAGCCCTCGGTGAACAGCCCGGCATACCGCACCCGCAGCCGGGGCGTCGCGTGCAACCGGCTCATCAACGGTATGCGCGTCGCGACGCCCACTTCCGGGGAGAGGAAGATCGACGTGTACTCCACGTTCGCGGAGCCTTGGCGCCCCCCCCGTCGGGTAGAGTCGTGGTCCATCCTCCCCATCAACAACCGGGCATCCAGCCGCACGTCCCCGAGGTCCTGCCGGGCGTACACGCCGCCGAAGACCGTCTGCATGTCGATCGTTCGCCGGTCGCCCATCATGCGCCTCACGTCCAGCGACCCCACCGACCCTCCGACAAAGAGGCCGACGTGCGTGGCCGCGCCCCAGCCGGCTCCGAGCATACCGCCGCCGAAGTAATGCGTGCCGTCCTCCAGCCAGCCGGGGCCGTTCTGCTCCCGTGCCCCCCCGAACGGCGCGGCCCAGACGCGAGTCCGGGCCGGATCGCCTTCGCCGGCATGAGCCTGCAGACCGTTGCCGATCACCGCGGCGTGAATGCTGCCGGTCAAGTCGGACAGCATGTCGTCGGTCAAAGCAAAAGCCGTCGTATCCATTGGGTTACATATCTCCCCTATACAGATGAAGCGTCCCTTGCCTTGCGGCCTAAATATGGTGAACTCCTCACCCGGTGTCCCGTCATCATTTATGCAGATTAAGGACCCTAGCGCGGCCGGCGAGACACCCTCAAAGCGTAGCTCGTCACCCTTGTCGCACACGCCCTGAACTCTATCCCCCACGATATTAGTGCCGGGCAGGAGCCTCAGCACGTTGTCCCCGGGATCAAAGTGAATGGACGTGCCGTCCACCCCGTCCGTGCTGATAATCGCACCGGAATTCTCTACCGTGCTTCCGCCTCCGGCTTGAATCCCGATCTTGCCTGTAATCCTGCCCCGGTTCACAACGGAACCACCGGGTTCCAGCCTCACGCCGACCTCACGCCCGGTAATTATCCCATGGTTGGTGACCTGAAAATGCCTCTCATCATGTGCGCTGGGTCGGGCTCCCATCCCCGCCACCATCACGGCACCCAGCCCGTCGGAGCGAACGCCAGCGCCCGTACCGCCCGTGGTCGTGGTCCCATCGGTCCCCACAATGAAAACCCGGACACCGAATCGGTCGCCCCTGACGCTGGAATCCTGGTCCACGGTCACCGCGATCGTAACGTCGTCCTCGTTCAAGATGGATGCACGGATACCGTCTCCGTCGCCGTTTTCCGGCACGGTGATGGAGGCGTCTCGGACGTTGATCGCGAGGGTGCCGCTCCCCTCATGGGTACCGTACACGCCAGTGCCATATCGGAGATTGGGTTCAGTGGCCGTCGCGGTGACGGAGCCGCCTTGAACGTTGATTTCAAGGTCACCGGTCCCGGTATGGATACCATACACGCCGGCAGTGGGATATGAGCTCAGTGCAGTGGTGTCAGGGGCCGTCGTGGTCGTGGTGACGGAGGCGTCTCGGACGTTGATTGCAAGGTTACCGGTCCCGGTATGGGTGCCTAACACGCCCGGACCCGTCGCGGCGATGGTGGAACGATCACCGACGTCAATGACAACGTTGCCGCTCCCGGTGTGCGACCCACCCACGCCAGTGGCGTCAGCGCCCGTCGTGGTGACGGAGCCGCCTAAGACGTTGATTGCAAGGTCACCGCTCCCCCCGGTATGGATGGAGCCGAACACGCCCGTGGCGCCATCGCCCATCGTCTCGACGGTGCTGCCCGGACCGACGGTGACGGCGACGTCGCCCGTCCCACCGGTACGAGAGGCAAACACACCGATGAGACTGCCCTCTACACCAACGACGTCGGCCTCCGTGATGACGGATGCGGCCTCAAGGGTCACGGCGACGTCGCCCTTTGAGCCGCGATGATCAGCGAAGACACCGTGGGATCCATCGCCCCTCGTCTCAGCCGTGGCCCCGCCCGTCAGGCGGATGGCAATGTCACCTTCGTTTTCGTGCCTGGCATGGACGGCGTAGGCGGCTTCCCCCGCCGTCACGATGGACCCGCCCCTCACGTCAATGGCGATGTTGCCCACGCCGCTTCCCTCAACGAGGGTATCTCTCAGCTGGAGGTCCTCTCTCGTCCTATCCAGATCGCACTGTGTTGCGGTTACCCTTCCCAAACAATGTTGGACCAAGCCGAAGACGCCGTGGGCGTTAAGTCCCTGCGTTGTGACAGAGGCGGCCGTCAGGTCGATGTCAACCTCGCCGACGCCCCGGTGCCTCCCCCAGACACCGTAAGACGCTTGGCCTTGCGTGACGATGGACCCGCCGGTCACGTCTATGGAGACCGCGCCCCCACCCGGCGTGACCACAGGTTGGCCCCCCTCCCCGAGGACGGAAATCGTTCTGCCGGTGTGCGTCCCGTAAATGCCCTGGGACTCATCGCCCCACGTCATGATAATGCTGTCGGTGGTGCGAATACGGACGTCGCCCAGGCCCGGATGCGTAGCGAAGATGCCACGGGACTGCTGGCTCGACACCCCGCTGAAATACGCGACCACCCCGTCGACCCTCAAGCGTACACCGGTACGGTCGCACGATCCGTCATCATTCAGACGACTGACCAGGCACGACCTGGAGGCGTCCCATAGGGCGATATCATCAACCACGACGGAGTAGTCGGGCCGTAAGGCATCCGGGTCCGTCGGCACGATGTCTCCCGCAACGAGGAGATATCCCTCCACGGTGACGGCGATATGGCCTTGGGGCTCAATCGTCGCCCTGATGACGTCGGAATAATCGCCCCGCGTCGCGAGCATCGGCCGAACGCGGGACGCGCGGTCGCGTTCGGTCTCGATGACGTTAATGACCACCCCACCCCTCGTCCGCCGTGCCATCCCGTTATCCCACGTGTACTCTTGCCCGCGGTGTTGGGCGAAAATGCCGTAGCCTCTGTTGCCCGTCGTCGAAAGCGAGAGATCGCGGAAGTCGATCCCGACTATGCCTTCGCCTGTGTGCTCAGCATGAACGCCGTAGGACTCCTCGCCGCTGCCAAAATAGGGGTCGGCGGGGTTCATCCTCGTGCGGACGGCATGTGTGGCGTAGTCCAACGGATCGGGGTGGATGGGCCTGCCCGACGGGTCGAGAGCATGCACGTAGATGGCCAACTGGCCACTGCCCGCATGACTGGCGTAAATGCCCGGTGCCAATTCTTCGTTAGTAAAAATCCTGGGGTTGCGGACACCGATGGAGAAGTCTCTATTCGTGGTACGGGGGAACGGGCAGGAGACTTGGACGGTGGGAATGTCCAGGGTCGCGAGGGTGCGAGTCAACCTGAGGGCCCCGTCCCCTTCCACGAAGAATCCCGGCACACTGCCCCCCGGCACACCTAGAGGGGGAGTGAGAGTTTGGGGGCAGTATTGAGCTGCCGCCTCCCCAGCACCGAAGTTGCACACGGCGGCCAGTGCCAAGCCAATGATGCCTCCCACACGACGCGGGCGAAGAACATTGTGGGAAAGGATGAAAAAGATTGCACGTGCGACTTTCTTACTCATGATAGCCCCTTTCTATAATTTTTTTAAGATCGCGTCAGGTTGCATGACCGGCTTGAACACATTCCCTCCATCCACGGTAGAGTTATAGAGTCAAGCCGATGCAATGTCAAATCAAATTTAAGGGGTTGGGGGGGGGGGGGGGGGTAAGTATTTTCGCAGTGACCAGTGGCCCGTCGCCAGTGGCCCGTGTTTGGTTCTTGAAACACGTTCCACGTGCCCCCGTGTATTTGACTCACCGGCACTTGGCCACTGATCACTGGCCACTGGTTTCTGGCCACTGATTTGACCGGTCCGACGCGTCGTGATAGAGTTCGGGCGCGTTCAACCCGTCACGCGACCGTTTCCGCATTGTTCCACGCGATTCCCCTGACCCATGCTCAAACAAGTTCTGACCATTGCCGGATCCGATTCAGGCGGCGGGGCGGGAATCCAGGCTGACGTGAAAGCCCTGTCGGCGAACGGTACGTATGCCACGTCGGCGATCACCTCAATTACCGCACAAAATACCCGGGGCGTCACGGCCACGTATGATCTGCCCGAGTCCATCGTTGAGGATCAGATCGACGCCGTGTTTGATGATTTCGAAATCGCCGCGGTCAAAACCGGGATGCTGTCCTCTGCGTCGCTCACGGGCCTCGTGAGTCGGAAGTTGCAGCAATACGGCGCGTCTTGCGTGGTCGTTGACCCCGTCATGGTTTCCAAAAGCGGGCACGCCCTGTTACACCCCGACGCGGTTGAGTCGCTGAAACGCCGCCTCATTCCCTTGGCCTACGTCGTCACGCCCAACGTCCGCGAAGCCGAACGCTTAACGGACCTGACGATTCGATCCCTGGCCGACGCCCGACGCGCGGCCAAGGCCCTGCACGGGTTGGGCTGCCGGCACGTGCTCATCAAGGGCGGGCACTTGGCCGAACGCCCCGCGACGGATCTGCTGTACGACGGACGATTTTTTCGCGTGTACCGGGGAGAATGGATCGACACCCCGCACACCCACGGAACGGGCTGCACCTATGCCGCCGCCCTTGCCGCTCACTTGGCGTTGGGCAAACCGCTGCCCGACGCGGTTGACGCCGCCAAACGGTACGTCACCGATGCCATTCGTCACGCTCCGGCCATTGGCCGGGGTCGTGGTCCGACCCATCATTTTTATTTTCTCCGATGAACGATTCCCACGCGATTCGCGCCGACCGGATGCACGTGGACACGTCACACGTGTACCCTTTGACTCAGGAACTCCGATGACTGAGACCCCGGCCAAGCTCAGCGAGGAACAGCTCGAAGTCTTTCGAGTGCTGTATCCCTGGTATAAAGAAGAGGTCTTCCGCCGCAGGGAGCACATGATGCGCCTGACGGCCTTCGGCAGTGCGTTTCTCGTCCTGCTCCTCATCACGATTCTCGCGCTCTCCCCCTCTCCCATGGATCCCACCGTCAAGGTGTTTGCCGTGACGGGCACGGCACTCTTCTCGGCGTTGTTCGTCTACCTCATCTTGCAACAACGGGACCGGCACCGGCTCGCGAAACACACCTTGGTTGAGATGGAACGCGTCCTGGGTCTGTACGAAGAAGGGCGGTACCTGGTGGACAAAGCGTTGTACCCGGAAGATTGGCAAACCACTTGGCTGCGCGACCGAAGCGTGACCGTTTACGTTGTCGTGATCACGGTGTTGACGATTCTGGTCATCGCCTCGATCGTCAGCAAACGTTGACCGGTCTCCGTCACGGGTGTTCCGTGTGCCGGATTCACCGCCGTCATTCTGGGCTTGCCCTGCGCCTCGAAGGGCGACGCGAAGCATCTCACACGACCTCGGTCGTCACGCGACGCGGGGGTGGGGTTTTCGGGCCGCTGGGTTTTCGGTTACGGAGTGGATTCCCGATAAAAGACGTCGGGAATGACAGAGGGGTGGGGCCTCGGGTTGCTGGGGTCCCGGTTACGGAAGGGATTCCCGATGAAAGATGTTGGGAATGACAGAGGGGCGGGGCTTCGGGTTGCTGGGGTCCCGGTTACGGAGTGGATTCCCGATGAAAGATGTTGGGAATGACAGAGGGGCGGGGCCTCGGGCTGCTGGAGTCCCGGTTACGGAAGGGATTCCCGATGAAAGATGTCGGGAAGGACAGAGGGGCGGGGGTTCGGGTTGCTGGGGTCCCGGTGCCTGAGTGGATTCCCGATGAAAAATGTCGGGAAGGACAGAGGGGTGGGGCTGTCGGGTTGCTGGGGTCCCGGTTACGGAGTGGATTCCCGATGAAAAATGTCGGGAAGGACAGAGGGGCGGGGCTTCGGGTTGCTGGGGTCCCGGTTACGGAAGGGATTCCCGATAAAAGATGTTGGGAAGGACAGAGGGACGGGGCTTCGGGTTGCTGGGGTCCCGGTTACGGAAGGGATTCCCGATGAAAGATGTCGGGAAGGACAGAGGGTGGGGCTGTCGGGTTGCTGGGGTCCCGGTGCCTGAGTGGATTCCCGATGAAAGACGTCGGGAAGGACTGAGGGGCGGGGCTTCGGGTTGCTGGGGTCCCGGTTACGGAGTGGATTCCCGATAAAAGATGTCGGGAAGGACAGAGGGGTGGGGCTTCGGGTTGCTGGGGTCCCGGTTACGGAGTGGATTCCCGATGAAAGATGTCGGGAAGGACAGAGGGGCGGGGCCTCGGGTTGCTGGGGTCCCGGTTACGGAGTGGATTCCCGATAAAAGATGTCGGGAAGGACAGAGGGGCGGGGCCTCGGGTTGCTGGGGTCCCGGTTACGGAGTGGATTCCCGATGAAAGATGTTGGGAAGGACAGAGGGGCGGGGCCTCGGGTTGCTGGGGTCCCGGTTACGGAGTGGATTCCCGATAAAAGATGTCGGGAAGGACAGAGGGGTGGGGCCTCGGGTTGCTGGGTTTTCGGTTACGGAGTGGATTCCCGATAAAAGATATCGGGAAGGACAGAGGGGCGGGGCCTCGGGCTGCTGGGTTTTCGGTTACGGAGTGGATTCCCGATAAAAGATGTTGGGAAGGACAGAGGGGCGGGGGTTCGGGTTGCTGGGGTCCCGGTTACGGAGTGGATTCCCGATGAAAGATGTCGGGAAGGACAGAGGGGCGGGGCTTCGGGTTGCTGGGGTCCCGGTTACGGAAGGGATTCCCGATGAAAGATGTCGGGAATGACAGAGGGGTGGGGCTTCGGGCTGCTGGGTTTTCGGTTACGGAGTGGATTCCCGATAAAAGATGTCGGGAAGGACAGATGTAGGGGGCCTCGGGCCGCTGGCTCCCGGTTCCTGAGTGGATTCCTGGTGAAAGATGTCGGGAAGGACAGAGGGGCGGGGCCTCGGGTTGCTGGGGTCCCGGTTACGGAGTGGATTCCCGATAAAAGATGTCGGGAAGGACAGATGTAGGGGGCTTCGGGCCGCTGGGGTTTCGGTTACGGAGTGGATTCCCGATGAAAAACGTCGGGAATGACAGATGTGGGGGGCTGTCGGTCCCCGTCATTCTGGGCTTGCCCTGAGCCTCGAAGGGGGACGCGAAGCATCTCACTCCGGTCTCCGTCACGGGTGTTCCGTTTGCCGGATTCATTCTCCGAATTTCTCATGACTGATCCTTCACGCGCACCACGCCCTCTGGTGATCCTCGGTGCAGGATACATCGGACGCTTTCTCTATCACGCCGCTCAGCGTCACGGTCGCGTGGCGTTCGCCACGAGCCGCACGCCCGATGCCCATATCTCCTTCGTGCGGCCGGACCGCCGCGTCCTGTACGATCTGCTGAGGCCGGAAACTTGGCGTCACGTTCCCACGGGTGCGGACGTCGTCTGGTGTTTTCCCGCTCTCCCCGAAGATGAGGCGACGCGTTTTGCGCGACGCGTGAGTGATCGGGGGAGCCGGTTGGTCGTCCTGGGCAGCACGGCGGCGTTTCCCCGCGGCCTTGCCGACGTCATTGATGAACGAACGCCGGTTGACCGTTCGATTCCCAGAGTGGCGGCCGAAGAACGCTTACGCACCACGTTCGGCGCCATCATTCTCAGACTCGCGGGGATCTACGGACCGCGGCGACACGTGTTGGATTGGATACGAAGAGGAACCGTTCCCTGTTCTCAGAAATTCGTCAATCTCGTTCACGCGGAAGACGCGGCGGAACTCTGCCTGCTCGCGCTGCAACGCGCCTCAGCCGGCTCAGCCTACATCGTGAGCGACGGGCGGCCACGACGATGGGCGGAGATTTGCCGGTTTGCCGCGGACCGTTTTCAGATTCCTCTTCCGCCGCCGCCGCCGACCGCCGACGTCGGGAAACGTCTGTCATCCCGGAAAATCCTGTCGGATTGTCACTACCGATTACGCCATCCGGATCTGTTCACGGCTCTCAGCCACCTGGAAGCCAGAGTTCCGAAAGCCCAGCCACCGGTCACTCCCGACGTTCTTCATCGGGAATCCATTCCTTAACCCGGAAGCCAAAGGCCCGAAAACCCAACCCCCGCACCGGTCATTCCCGACGTTTTTTATCGGGAATCCATTCCTTAACCCGGAAGCCAAAGGCCCGAAGACCCGACCCCCGCACCGGTCATTCCCGACATTCTTCATCGGGAATCCATTCAGTAACCCGGGAAGCCAAAGGCCCGAAAATCCACACCCCGCCTCGCGGGAGGCTTGAGATGATGCGAGATTCTTCGCTTCGCTCAGAATGACAGGGGCCGAAGGGAATGACAGGCCCGAAGACCCAGCCACAGCGTCATGGGGGGCTTGAGAGCATCTCGAAAATTTCTTGATAGCGTTGAACGGTCCGATCCCAGGAAAACGTCTCCAGCATGGACAAGCCGTTCAGGATCATGTGTCCGTACGCCGTCTGATCGGTTTCGTAGAGTTCCAGCGCGTCCTGCAACGCGGCCGCGGCTTGCTCCGACATGGCTTGAAACACGGGAATCGTTGACCGTTCGGCAACGCGATCGTGCGTACGCGGACGATCAAAAATTTGCCGCCACCCCCGTTCCGTTTCTTTCGGCGTCACGTCCGGTTCCCGGTAGAGGAACCCGGTCGGCGGATCCGACGGCTGATGATAGCGAGCACTCAGTTTTTTTACCGCCGCGGTCAACGACCGTCCCGGATGGGGAACAATCTGCTGCACCAGCCCCCCCGTGGCCCGCGCCACGACCGGCGTGCCCACCGCGTAGCCCTCGGTGGCACTTCCAAAGGGTTCGTAGAACGAACACATCACCATGAACGACGCCCCGCGTTGTAATTCCCCGTAGCCGGCCGCCATGCGAAACGGAAACACCTTGACCTCCCCCTCCCGTTCTTCCGCCAACTGCTTGAGAAACGATAATCCTGCCTCTCCTTCGTCACCGGGAATCGGCGTCAAGACGTATCGGGCTCGACCCACGGGGAGGCGGCGAATCGCTGCCGCTGCCACGTCGTAGCCCTTCTGCCTGGCGTCGTCGCGGCCGGAAAACAGAAAAACCGGTCCTTCAAAATTCGTCAAGGCCAACGTCCCCCAGGCTCGGGACGGCACGTAGTCCGTTAACGCGCGGATCATCTCCCGCCGACGTCGGCGTTTTTCTCTGAGAACCGGACGGCCGGTGTTCCGCGCCCCGCGGGTTCCGGCCACGACGGGAAAATCACGCGGTTGAAACGTGCCGAGATCGATGCCGCAAATCGTTTGCGTGCGAAACAGCGTTTGCAAATGCGGCGCAAAAATTTTGCGATGGACCAACTCACGTTCCAATTCATAGGCAAACTGTTGAGACACCGTGCAGACCGGACCATCAAACAAGCCGGCCATTTTGGAGAGGACGGTCCGTCCGGAACGTCGCCGCGTGGACAGGGCTCGCCAGGCCGGAGCACGCAATTCAACGTCGTATGAGTTGTGCAGCGTGAGCAGACACGAAACCGACGACAGGCCGGGGTCCCGTTTGGCGGTCAACGCCGTACAGGCCGTCTCCCAATCCTGGAGACACACAATCAGATCCCGCCTCACGTGTAATCCGATCAGAACCTTTGGGACGGCCGCACAAAAAAACAGGGCGTCCCGCTGGAGTTGATCGGGTTGTGCGGGATCCACGTATGGATTGCACGGAGCCTCGGGACGGGGCGGATCACCACAGTCACACGGCGCGTTAAAAAATTCGGGTGCATCGACGAAGTAGGTCGTATACCCGCGGACGTCACGGTGCCAGACTTCAAAGCGATGCGTGGTCCGACCAAATTCGAGGGTGCCGGCTATGCCGGTCGGCCGGATCGACTCCAGCACGGTGGGCCGACATTTGACGATCTCGCGAAACAACGGCGTGATCGTGAAACACCGGCCCCGTCGTCGTTCAGCCACGCGTTCGGGCAGCACGCGCATGACGGCCGCCAACCCCCCGAGGGGGGCACATTCATTTTCGAAGGTCACAAAGATAACCGTCTTCATGCAACCATTCATCTCGCGTCTTCAACGGGTTTCAGACCGGCGACGCGTGAAAGAACGTTGGAACGGCGGGGGAGAACGTGAACGAATTCAGGCGGTGAAATCCTCAGTGACGGGCGAGTGGAGTCGCTCACTGACGCAGAGGCTCACTTCTTGACGGGAGGAGGCGTTGGAGACACGCCGTGCGGCCTCGTCTTTGACAAGGCCGCACGGCGTGTACGCTATTGCAACACGAAATGCGCGCGTCGATTCTGTTGCCAGCACGCGGGTTTGGATTCCCGACAAAAGGGTCTCTCTTTCCCGTAACTGACGATCCGGATTCTGGATGCTTTCACTCCGAGGTCAACGAGATAATCTTTCACGGCCTGGGCACGACGTTTGCCTAATTCAACGTTATAGTCCGTCGTCCCCCGTTCGTCACAATGGCCTTCAATCAGGACGTCGTCACCTTTGTAGAGACCGTTGAGCATCTCGGCGTTTTTTTCTAAAACGGATACGGCATCCTGACGAATGGAATATTGATCAAAGCCGAAAAAGACGTGCTCCAACTTGCTGTCCTTCCTCCCTTCATCGGGAACCTCCGGTGTAGTCTCAACCTCGTCCTCAACGTCGTCCTTAATGTCGTCATTCGTTAAGACGTCTACGTCCTTCGCCTCCTTCGCACGAGGAGGTAATTCAGACGCCACTTCAGCAGACGCCACTTCAGCAGACGCCACTTCAGCAGACGCCACTTCAGCAGACCCCACTTCAGCAGACCCCACTTCAGCAGACCCCACTTCAGGTAATTCAGGCTCACGAAACGTCGGCATGGGAAGGCTTTCCGGAATAAAATCCGATGAGCCGAATTCTTCAATGCTTATCACGTGTTCGTCCATCGAACGTCCGCCACTCACGTCAACGTCACCCCCGGACGCTGCTTGAGGCTGCTCACGAACGTCCTCGGCGCTCATGACCTTCCCCTGTTTCGTCGTTTCACACGCGGAGAACGTCATCAGGATCACTGTGCCGACAAGGATACGAGTTACCGCATTTTTTACGTTCAACATCCAACCTGCTCCTTTCATCCCGCCCCTTTTACTGTTCACAACGACCATTCACATTCTTGAGATACCGGTCTCCCCGAATTCCAATGTTTTCCTCATTATACACGACGTGACGCCACGACACTTCTGACACTGGAATTGAGAAAAATAATTGATAAAGACACGGGAATGGCAAAACAGATCGTTATCTTGAATTTGATGAGCGTCTTTTACTAATAAATTCTGCTTCACTTGTCAACCTGTTTCTAGGAAATTCCTTTTTCACGCCTTCGACCAAGTTCAGCTTGACGACGGTTTTTTCAGGCCGGTATGATTTGACGCCTGCCACGTTTTTCACGCCGACGTTTCATGGGCTCGACGTCGTCGGGTCACGTCCGTTGTTTGCATGATTACCGTCCGACACGTGTCGAAACATTATGGACGCCACGCGGCCGTTCATGACGTGACGTTCCACGTTCAGAAAGGCGACGTGCTGGCGTTCCTTGGTCCAAACGGTGCAGGGAAAACCACCACGATGCGAATCCTGGCGTGCTTTACGCCTCCAAGCGAAGGGACGGCTCACGTCGCGGGATTTGACTGCCTGGACCAGCCGATGGAAGTCAAACGACGCCTTGGGTATCTGCCTGAAACTCCTCCCCTCTATCAGGAACTCACCGTCAACGAGTATTTAACGTTCGTGGGACGGTTGAAGGGCATCACGTCGCCGCGTCTGCCGTCCCGGATGGCACGGGTGATTGAGCAAGTCGGGCTCGGCCCCGTGCGTCACCGGGTGATCGGCCACCTCTCCAAGGGTTATCGGCAGAGAGTCGGTCTGGCCCAAGCCCTGATTCACGATCCGCCGGTGCTGATTCTGGATGAGCCGACCGTGGGGCTTGATCCCAAACAAATACGTGAGATCCGCGGCCTGATCAAAAGTCTGGCCGGGTCGCACACCATTATCCTGAGCACCCACGTTCTTCCCGAAGCCACCGCCATCTGTACCCGGGTCATGATTATTCACCAGGGCCGCATCGTGGCCGAGGATTCTCCGGACCGGTTATCCTCCCGCGTGCGTCAATCCGACAAGCTGAGCCTCACGGTCAAACGGCCGTCGGCCGACTGGCTGGATCGGCTTGGCACGCTTCCCGGAATTCTCAACGTCTTTCCGACCACTCAACGGGATACCTGTACGATCGAATGTCAACTCGGGCAAGACCTGCGTGATGAACTCTCCCGATTCGTCGTGAGTCAGGGGTACGGCCTGCTTGAACTCACACCCTTATCCCTTTCTCTTGAAGACGTGTTTCTTCACCTCACGCAGCGGGAAGAATGTTCTGAGGGAAGTCCGGCGGACCCCGGTCCGGACGCGCCGGCGAACCCAGGCGAAAGAGCAGCGACGTGACGCCGTTTCGCACCTTGCTGGCTAAGGAATTACGGTGTTTGTTCGTGTCGCCGGTCTTGTACGTCGTCGGAACGGTGTTTCTTTTTGTCTCCGGCTTTATCGCCCACCTCATGGTCGTCAACGCCGGCCACCAGGCCGTTCGGTTGTTGCAAATTCAAAATAGCTACGCCCGACTGAACCTCAATGAATTGGTGTTCCGGTCCTTGTTCGACAGTTTGGATTTTGTCCTGATGTTTCTCCTCCCGATTCTGACGATGCGGCTGTTCGCGGAAGAACGAAAGCTGCGAACGTTTGAACTCCTGCTCACGTCTCCCATCGGAATTAATGAAATCATTTCGGCCAAATACATGAGCGTCCTGCTCATCTATTGCGGTCTCCTCTGCCTTACCGCCCTCACGCCCGTGCTGCTGTCCTTGTCCGGCAGCTTTCATTGGGCGCCCATTGTCACCGGCTACGTGGCCTTGGCGTTACAAGGCGGCTTGTTCTTGGCCTGCGGCGTGCTGGCCTCTGCGCTGACTGAAAATCAGGTCGTCGCGGCCTTCCTGAGTTTCGGCATGATCGTCGTAACGTGGCTGATCGGCGGGTTGGGGTCCGCGTTAGGCGACGGTACGATCGGCATGATCGTCTCCTACGTCTCGTTCACCGAACATTATGATCGACTGGTCCGCGGCCTGTTGGACGCCAAAGACGTGGTCTATTACGTCTCCGGAATTGTGCTGACGTTGTTCACGGCGCACCGGGTCGTGGATTCACACCGATGGCACTGAATCATCTGTTACCCATCCTGGGCACGGCGGGAGTCGGAATGGGCCTGGGAGGCATGGTCCTTTCGCAACTCGACCCGAATCGGCACAGTACCGTCTTGGCCTTGGAAGGGTTAGGACTCCTCTGCCTCTTCGTGTATTTCGTGGGAAACTGGAACCGCCTGAAGACGTTTTCCGGCCGCCGGTCGACTCGCCTCGGATTCAACGGGATTCTGAGCATTCTCCTGATGACGGGCATCTTGGTGATCATCAATTTTCTGGTCATCCGGCACGGCGGCCGGTGGGATTTTTCAGAAACGCAGCACTTTTCCTTGGCCCCGCAAACCCTTCAAGTGCTGGGAACCCTCAAGCAGGACGTGGCCGTGACGGTGTTTTCTCATGAGCGAAGCCCCGGATTTCGGACCTATCGGGATTTGTTGGAAGGCTATACCTATGCAAGCCCGCGAATGTCCGTGACCTACGTTGATCCTGAAAAAGCCCCGGACAAAGCCCGCGAGCACGAGATTTCTAAAATCGACGTGGCAGTCTTTCAAAGCGGCGAACGGACGATTCACGTCACCACACCCACTGAAAGCAATCTGACGAGCGCGTTGATCCGCGTGACGAACGATCACGCGAAACGGCTGATCTTTTTGGAAGGGCACGGCGAACGACGGATCACGGACCAGGACCGAGGAGGACTCTCTCTGGCCCGAGATAATCTGAAAGCCCACGGCTACACGGTCGCACGCGGCTCACTCCTGACCGATTCGGCCCTCCTTGAAGACGCGGACGTCCTCGTCGTTCCCGGCCCTCGTGAATCTCTTGCCCCCGGAGAACTCCGACGAATCACGCGCTTCGCGTCCGAAGGAGGACGACTCCTGTTCCTGCTTGATCCCCGCACCACGACCGGACTTGACCCGTGGGTCTCAGATTGGGGGATCACGCTCGGCCCGGGGATCGTCGTTGACCCTGCGGATCGAGTGGCTCAAGGGAGCCCGACGGCTTTACTCGTCCGTCGATTCACGAACCACGTCATGACTGAAGGGTTTACGGCTCCCGTGCTGCTTCCCGTCTCCCACTCCGTCACGTTTGACCAACGCGCCGCGGCTGCCGATCTGACGTTTACGCCTCTGATGCACTCGTCGGACCGCAGTTGGGCTGAAACAACGTTTCATCACACCACCCCGGAATTTGAAGAGGGGCACGATATCAAGGGACCTTTTGCTCTTGCCGGCGTCCTGGCGCGGAAACCCGAGCCTTCAGGTTCACCGGTCACTCCTGCAATGGTGATCGTCGGGAACTCGGCCTTTGCGAGCAACGCCTACGTCAAATTTCCGGGCAACGCGGATTTCTTGCTCAACGCCGTCTCGTGGTTGGCGGATGAAGGCACGTTGATTTCGATCAGCCCTAAAGAATCGACGTTCGCCCCGTTTATTCCGAATCCCACCCAGGAGCACGTGCTGTTGGCCGTGCAAGTTTTTTCGATTCCTTTCCTTTTTCTCTTTCTCGGAATCATGATCCGGAGGCGGCGACGCAGCCTGTGATCCGCTATCGCCCTCTCCCCTCGGGAGAGGGCCGGGGTGAGGGTGTCATCGCGTGACGCCGTATCGAACGACTCTTTTTCTTGCCGTCGTCTTCGTCGTGCTGGGAATCTACGTCTCGACCATTGAAGTTCCCACCATGGAAGAAGAAACGGCTCAACGCGCGGAAGCGCAGCGCCTGCTGCCCTTTGATTATCGGGCGGTGACGCACCTGGTCTATACCACGCGAACCGCACGCATTGAGATGAACCGGGATCACCGGAACCGCTGGCGAATCACCAACCCCATCAAGGCAAAGGGGGATGCTCGTGAGATCGGCAACGTGTTACGTGCCTTGGAAATCGGCAAAATTTCTCGCGTCATTCAAGAGGCCCCCACGACCCCTGAGACATACGGCCTGCGCTCACCCTACGTGCAAATTGAAATCCGGACGGACGCGTTGACCGAAACCCTGGCGCTGGGCAACGCGGGGCCGTTGACGTCCACCTTATACGCGCAGCGCGGATCAGACGACGCGATCGTGTTGACGACGCTCTCGATTGCGGATTTTCGCAAAAAAAGCCCGTACACCTTTCGACTCAAAGATATCCTGCTTTTTGATCGAACGGCGGCTGAACGCATTCAACTTCAGACTCCGGACCAGAACGTCACGCTCCGGCGGGGCGCCGCGTTCCATGGCCCAACGTCTCATTGGCGCTTCACCTCACCCATTGAAGGCCCAGCCGATCCCACGGCCGTGGGGATTTTCCTCATGACCTTGGATGATTTAACGGCCACCGGGTTCATTGACGCTGAAGCTGAGAAACGCGCGCTGCTGAAAACCCTTCGCGATCCTTGGTTGACGGCGACCGTTCATACGCGGCACAGGGGATACCACGTAGCGTTCTTTCAACCGCCGACGCCTGAAGAAGAGGCGTATGCCGTCACGTCACTCAATGACCCCGTTTATCGAATCCCTGCCCACGTGCTCAACACGTTGCCGAGGCGGGCCTTTCACCTTCAGGACAAACGCTTGTTTGGAATGGAAGTCGGAGAGATTGCCCTGTTAACCGTCAACACGGAGGCTTGGCACTACACCCTGATCCAGCAACACGGGGAATGGTATCTGGAGGGGAAAGAATCGGACGACGTTGACCAGAAACGGGTGAAATTGCTGGTCAGCCGTATCGTCGATCTGCCCGCGGAACTGTCGATCGGTCAGACGCAAAACAATCTCGACCGCTACGGCCTTGCCTCACCCACCGTTGAGATCGTCGGCATCGACACAACAGGCCGATCTCGCGGGCTTCTGACGCTGGGCACGCGGGAAACGGGATTAGTCTACGCCATGGGAGCCGGATTGCCCGGCGTGTATCAAGCTCGTTCGATCATTCTGACGCAGATTCCTGCGCCTGACGGCCTTCTGAAGCACGAAGGTTTATGAGGGGTTGGGTGCCATAAAGACGAGGACGCGCAGCCTGGCTCCGGAATGATTCACGACTCCATGTTCTTCGCCGGCCGGGGCCAACGTGCCCTGTCCTGGTCCCAGCACTTGTTCTTCGTCGCCGACGCGAAAGGTGCCGTGGCCCTCCAACACCACGTACAGTTTGTCTTCATTGGGGTGGACGTGCCCCTTTTGGACTTGATCCGGTTCAAAACAGTACACGTCGCAAAAAAAGCGCGGCGTGTGAAACAGATTGTGTTTTGTCATTTTCTCACTGGAAAATCCCTGAAAATCCGTCAAACTGATCACCTTCACGTTGTCACCTCCTTGCAACGTTCCAACCACCACGGCATTGTACCAAAGGTACGTGCGGCTCCCAACAACGGCACGCGATCATTTTTGACTGAGTCAACCCGTGCAATGGTTTTGCTCCGTCGGACTCAATCATGGTAGCCTGCATCCACCGTGACGGATTTTCAGCGGCCGGGGGTATTTGAACACAAGGAGCCATAGATGAACGTCGTGCGAACCGGACGGACGATCCTTTCAGCCGTGGTCCTGTTGCTCCACCTGCTGGCCATCGTGGGGCAGGCATCAGAAAAATTACCCGGCGACTATGAAACGATCAAGGGCGAACCTTCCCTGCACGTTCCCGGGAAAGTCTTGCTCCTGGAGTTTGCTGATTTTTATTGTCCGCACTGCCATCTTTTCGAAAAAATCGTGACCGCACAATTGAAAAAAGAATTCGGCCGACGCTTAGAGGTGCGCCTGATCGGGTTTCCCGTCATTCGCGGGAAACTCCCCACGGCGTTTGAAATGTATGAACAAGCCAGAACCATGGGGAAAGGTCCTGAAATGAAGGAGGTGTTATTCCGCACGATTCATCAGGATCAGATCCACCTGTTTGATCGAAGCCTCCGCGCACTGCTGATTCGCGAAGTCGGGTTGGACGTCAAATCCTTCGAAGACGGGTTAGCCGGCGGGACACCCTATCAGGCCCTTGAACAAGGCAAAGCCTGGGGGGAACGCATTGGCGTCAAACATACCCCGACCGTGGTCCTGGACGGCAATCTTCTGGTCTCGAATCTGGACGTTGAGAATATTCGCACGCTGATCGACGGCATTCTCAAGAACGACTGAACCCGAGAGGCATCATCCCCATGAGCAAGAAACAACGACCGAAAGCCCCCTTCCCCGAACTGGAGGCCATGCTTGAAGACATGCAGGAATTACTCACTGATGAGTATGGCAATCCCCTTCCGCCCGATCATCCGCACGTCAAAAAACTCCACCGTCTCGCCGAACACATCGGAACCGCCTCAGACGAAAACGAAGGCCGGAACTCACCGGCGGGACACGCCTGACCCGTGAACGCTTGCCGACCTTCCAGAAACAAAAACTTTCGCTGAACAACTCGCCGTGGCCTTCAGTCACACACTCAAGCACGTATCGAGCATTTCTCCTGAAACAGTTTTTCGATACGGGCTCATGACGCTTGCGTCGTTGATTGTGGTGGCCAAATTGCACCACGTGGTTGAGTACCTGTTCATCGGCCTGTTGATTCTGTGGGGCAGCGTCCAGTTGAGCCGTCGAGACTTCCACTTCGTCAGGACGCCGTTAGATCTTCCCATCCTGCTGTTTCTCGTATGGATCGTGGCAACCGCCCCCTTTTCCGTAGACCCCGCGTACAGTTTGACGGAATGGCGCAAGACCGTTTCCAAAATTCTCATGTTCTATTTTGTGGTCAACGCGGTACGCAATGAACAAGACGTGCGCCAAATTCTTCTTGCCTTCATGGTGGGAGTCGGATCGTTGAGTGCGTTCGGCATTGTTGATTACGTAGCGAGCGGTCACCGTCTTTTCTCTCGAGGTGACTACGCGGCGTCTCTCACGTCTGCAGGGCAATGGTTTTCCAGTTATCTAGTGATGGCCGTGCCGTTTGCCTGGTTGTTTGTTCAGGAACGGAAGGGGCGACATCCCACGTTGTACGTGGGAGGCTTCTTCGTTCTCATCATGGTGGCCTTGTTCTTATCTCATACACGAGGCGCCTGGGTGGCTTTGTTCGTACAATTGACGACCTTCGGATTACTGCGTGCTCCACACAAATGGCAAAGGTGGGCCATCGCAGCAGGTTTCTGTTTGATATTGATCCTCGTGGGTGGGTCCTTGTTCATGGGATTTCAGGACGTCCTTCTTCATAACGTGAGCGGAGGCTCTCTTTTGAGTTTTGGGAGCATGAACATTCGACTCAATATCTGGCACGTAGCCGTTGAACAAATTGTTGCTCAACCTCTCATGGGTTATGGATACGGCAATTACACGTTTCAAAAAATCAATGAAGAACTTCCATTCTATGTTGATGGTTTCCCGACGACGCACGTCCATAACGTATGGTTATCGCTCGTCTATGAAGTGGGGCTACCCGGCTTCACCCTGTTTGCTTTTGTCCTGTTCGTGATAAGCAGGACGGCACTGCTGGGATGGAAAGAACAGGGAAGGACGTTCGTGGGGAATCTTGGCGTCTGCGTTTTTCTCCTAGTCGTAGGAATGGTCACGCGAAACATATTTGACAACATGTTTGCCGGAAGTCTGGCGTATCTGTTCTGGTTGTTGACCGGCCTGTATTTCGCACTCTGGCTTCGCCGGGACGCCGGGGGCAAGCCTCACCATAACCAAGCCCCGCATGGAAGAAGACGGGATCACCCTCACGGACCGGACCCGTTGCCACTCGCAACGTATTGACGGGCGTTGCCTGACTCAGTAGGATAGCATCCGTTGGGCGCGGCAGGATAGAACGTGGGAGGAGACACACATGGGTGTACTGGCGTTTGATACACACAAAGCCGTCAAGGTTCTTCGAGACGCCGGCGCAGATGAACACTTGGCGGAAGCCGTTGTCAATACCATCGGCTCGGCGATGGGCGAGAACGTCGCAACGAAGGTGGATATCGCCGAATTGAAGGCGGATATCGCCGAATTGGAGGCCGCAACAAAGGCGGATATCGCCGAACTGAAGACCGCAACAAAGGCGGATATCGCCGAACTGAAAGCCTCAACGCAGGCGGATATCGCCGAACTGAAAGCCTCAACGCAGGCAGATATCGCCGAACTGAAAGCCTCAACGCAGGCGGATATCGCCGAACTGAAGACCGCAACAAAGGCGGATATCGCCGAACTGAAGACCGCAACAAAGGCGGATATCGCCGAATTGAAGGTCTGGTTGCTTGGCCATTTGTGGGTCGCGGTTGGTGTGATTATCGGGGCTCTTTCGTTGCTTGCCTATCTGTTTCTTCCTACCCGCCCAGGATAAACCGGTTTGCTTCACGCGAACGACCCGGTCCGTTCTCCCGTCCCTCCGGTTTTCTTCTTTTCCCTCTGAGGGTTTCACTCGACTCTGTTGCTTGGCTTACCCGGAGATCCCCGAGGGGTAGGGTGCTTTCTCGGCACTTATGGAATTGGGTTGCCTGGCTTGACTCTCTTCCCCCTCATATTTTTCATTATAATCAGACCAGCAATGGAGGGATCGAGAGACCGGAAAGGGACCTTCGTGGGAAATTTCGGCTTCTGTATTCCTATCATGATCGTTGGAGTGGTCACGGCACACACGTTTGGCACTACGTTTGCCGGAAGTCCGGCGTACCTGTTCTGGTTGTTGACCGGCCTGTATTTCGCACTCCGGCTTCGCCGGGACGCCAGTGGGCAAGCCTCACCATAACCAAGCCCCACATGGAAGAAGACGGGATCACCCGCACGGACCGGACCCGTTGCCACTCGCAACGTATTGACGGGCGTTGCCTGACTCAGTAGGATAGCATCTGTTGGGCGCGGCAGGATATAACGTGGGAGGAGACACGCATGGGTGTACTGGCGTTTGATACACACAAAGCCGTCAAGGTTCTTCAAGACGCCGGCGCAGATGAACAATTGGCGGAAGCCGTTGTCAATACCATCGGCTCGGCAA
This sequence comes from Nitrospirales bacterium, assembly GCA_965212625.1. Classification (GTDB taxonomy): domain Bacteria; phylum Nitrospirota; class Nitrospiria; order Nitrospirales; family UBA8639; genus Bin75. Next base: position 956,858 of record OZ243124.1, read on the forward strand.
TGGGCGAGAACGTCGCAACGAAGGTGGATATCGCCGAATTGAAGGCGGAGATCGCCGAATCGACGGCCGCAACAAAGGCGGAGATCGCCGAATTGAAAGTCTCAACGCAGGCGGATACAACCAAATTGAAAGCGGATATAGACGAATTGAAGGCCGCAACAAAGGCGGAGATCGCCGAATTGAAAGTCTCAACGCAGGCGGAGATCGCCGAATTGAAGGTCTGGTTGCTTGGCCATTTGTGGGTCGCGGTTGGTGTGATTATCGGGGCTCTTTCGTTGCTTGCCTATCTGTTTCTTCCTACCCGTCCAGGATAAACCGGTTTGCTTCACGCGAACGACCCGGTCCGTTCTCCCGTCCCTCCGGTTTTCTTCTTTTTCCCTCTGAGGGTTTCACTCGACTCTGCTGCTTGGCTTACCCGGAGATCCCCGAGGGGTAGGGCGCTTTCTCGGCACTTATGGAATTGGGTTGCCTGGCTTGACTCTCTTCCCCCTCATATTTTTCATTATAATCAGACCAGCAATGGAGGGATCGAGAGACCGGAAAGGGACCTTCGTGGGAAATTTCGGCTTCTGTATTCCTATCATGATCGTTGGAGTGGTCACGGCACACACGTTTGGCACTACGTTTGCCGGAAGTCCGGCGTACCTGTTCTGGTTGTTGACCGGCCTGTATTTCGCACTCCGGCTTCGCCAGGACGCCAGTGGGCAAGCCTCACCATAACCAAGCCCCACATGGAAGAAGACGGGATCACCCGCACGGACCGGACCCGTTGCCACTCGCAACGTATTGACGGGCGTTGCCTGACTCAGTAGGATAGCATCCGTTGGGCACGGCAAGATAGAACGTGGGAGGAGACACACATGGGTGTACTGGCGTTTGATACACACAAAGCCGTCAAGGTTCTTCAAGACGCCGGCGCAGATGAACACTTGGCGGAAGCCGTTGTCAATACCATCGGCTCAGCAATGGGCGAGAACGTCGCAACGAAGGTGGATATCGCCGAATTGAAGGCGGAGATCGCCGAATCGACGGCCGCAACAAAGGCGGAGATCGCCGAATTGGAGGCCGCAACAAAGGCGGATATAACCGAATTGAAGGCCGCAACAAAGGCGGAGATCGCCGAACTGAAGACCGCAACGCAGGCGGAGATCGCCGAACTGAAGACCGCAACGCAGGCGGAGATCGCCGAACTGAAGACCGCAACGCAGGCGGAGATCGCCGAACTGAAGACCGCAACGCAGGCGGAGATCGCCGAATTGAAGATCTCAACGAAAGCGGATATTGCCGAATTGAAGGTCTGGTTGCTTGGCCATTTGTGGGTCGCGGTTGGTGTGATTATCGGGGCTCTTTCGTTGCTTGCCTATCTGTTTCTTCCTACCCACCCAGGATAAACCGGTTTGCTTCACGCGAACGACCCGGTCCGTTCTCCCGTCCCTCCGGTTTTCTTCTTTTCCCTCTGAGGTTTTCGCTCGGCTCTGCTGTTTGGCTTATCCGGAGATCCCCAAGGGGTAGGGGGCTTTCTCGGCGCGTGAGACGCGCCGCTACAGGCTGTAACGCTTCGCCAGGAGATCCTCGCGAGGTAGCGGGGTAGCGGTAGGGCCGCATCTTATGCGGCCTGACGTTTTCGCTCTCATCCGGGATGGCCATTCTGGCCTAGGGCCGTTGTAGCGGCCTGAGGTGCTCACTCTTCTGCTTGGCTCACTCCCCCTTTTTTCGATTTGAGAAAGACCCGTCGTCTCTGATATTGTCTCTCTCTTGTGAGACTTTTACAAAACCGTCGTTCCCACGTCCCCTACCTATATGGTTGGGGTGAAGAATCATGAATACACACAATCAACGAAGACCATACGGAGAGGTGGCCGAGCGGCCGAAGGCAACGGTTTGCTAAACCGTCGTAGGCTAACCCCCTACCGCGGGTTCAAATCCCGCCCTCTCCGCCATTTCATGAGCGAGTCAACGCAAAGCTTCCCCGAGACACGTTCTGCCGCGTCCCATTGACCGGATTGGGATGGCCTTTTTTCCATCTTCCGGAGAAACGCGCTCATGCGTGAACAGCGGTGGGCATCCCGTCAACGTCTCAGCTTCCCGCAGGTGCTCAACCTGCTTGATCGACTTCAGGCTCAAGGCATGTCTCCCGTTGATCCTGAAAAAGAAGGCATCTGTTACGTGGAAGAATGGCCGGTGCCGTCACCGGAGGCCATTCAACGACTCGATCACTGGGTGCTTGAAGACGTCACGATGGTTCAGGTGCTGGACAAGTGGACGGGGGATTTTTTTCTCCTGGCCGGACGCCGTCATTCCATTTTTCAACGCTACCAATCCGTCGGCACCTATTGTTCCATCAGCCACCCGTGGCGTCTTTCCGGTCATGCGGCCACCCTGCACCCGCTGGCCATGTTCTGGATCGGATTTCGCCATACGCACGCATTTATCAGAATTCGACTCCACACGGCTCACGTGATTGCCCCGGGTGAACCCCACGCGTCCCATCAAGGACCGGTGTGGGTCGAAGAACGACGGACCGCGTTTCGTGAAGCCATTGACCTGCTTGACTTACCGATAGAGGTCTCGATTCAACGGGGCCGCGTCACGCTGCACAACGCACACGAAGCGGTCCCGTTCTTTTGTTCCTGGCCGGATGCGTTTGGGCCGTGTCAATTCGAATTGAATTCCTCGGATCCGTTCGCGTTTCTCGTGCCGGCCAGCACGTTGGCATCGACGCACCAATTGCCGACGGCCACGGTCCGAATCTATTTGACCGGCTTTTCTCAAGAAGCGTTGAACGAATTTACGACGACTGAACCCAGGACGCGCACGGTCTACCGCTGCTCCGCGCACGTTCGCCTCATTGATCTCCCCGCCCTCCTGGAAATTATTGGAAACGAGGGACGACTGTACGCCACGGTTTCGGAATTTCGCACGCAATCCCTTCTTCCCGATCACCCGGATGCCGCGGCCATCGTGGGAATCATGGGCACGAAGGGCCACTATGAACTTGAAGTCCGATTGAACAGGATGCCCGTACCGATGAACGAGATGAACCGCTGGCTCGAAGATTTATTGACGTTTCCCATGACCTATGCCCCGCTTTCTCCCTTTCCTTAATACGACCCTCTATGCCCGTCGCCTTCCAACAACGCGTCCGCTTCCTTCAACACTTCATCAACCGTAATCAATTTCATGCAACTGTGTTCCCCCCGAAAGCACCCGGGATGAAAACACTCGCGGCAATCGAGTCCTTTATGGATGGTTTTAACGTGTTTCCCTCGCGGGGACCACACGGCCGGATCGGAGGGTCCGAACAGCGCGACCACGGGGCAGCCCACGGCCGCGGCCACGTGCATCGGTCCGGCGTCGTTGCCGATGAAGAGGCGACACCGCGTCATCAGGGCGGCCAACTCCAACAGGCGCGTGTTGCCGATCAGCGAAACCATGGAACGCTTGGCAGCCTGAAGAATCTTCGTTCCGACGGATCGTTCGTCCGGGCTTCCCACCAACACCACCTGAAATCCCCGTTCATGGAACGCGTCGCTCAACGCGGCAAACCGGTCAGGCGGCCACGCCTTAAACCAATACCGAGCCGCGGGATGGATCATGATCCACCGCGTCCGATCAAGCTGCAATGATTCCACGACGCGATGGGCCCGTTCGTGATCTTCCCTGGACAGCGGCAGAATGGGTTCTCCGCCCTCCACGGAAAGACCCAGTGACGGAAGGGCCATCGCGTGGTAATCAATCACGTGCATGGCGTCGTAGGACGCCTGGACGCAATGCGAATACAGCCGACCCCGTAAGCGATGCTCATGATTAAAGCCGATGCGCATGCGTGCTCCCGTCATCAACGAAATGAACGCCGACCTGTCGCCGTCCGTCAGGTCCACGACGCAATCAAACCCGCGTGCGCGTAATTCACGATAGTACCGTACTTGCGGGATCAGCCCCGTGCGCGGGAGACAGAGCACCTCATTGACGTCGGGATTGCGCCGCAGCACCTCGCCGGTGCCGGGATTCACCAGCACCGTCACCCGAGCCTCGGGGAAGCCCCGACGCAACGCGCACAAAAACGGCGTGGTCAGCAGCACGTCGCCAATGTAGCGAAGTTTCACGACGAGGACGTTGGAAATCACGTGAGGTTTCACTCTTTCGAGAAGCAACGGATCGTCTCAAGCCTGGGAACGCCTTTGGATGGACAAAACGACCCGACCACTGTCATGCTGAGCCTGCCCTGAGGTTCCCCTGAGGCCTGCCCTGAGCCTCGAAGGGTTCGAAGGGCCTCGAAGGGCGAAGCCGAAGAATCTCAACGTGATCCACAACGAGAAGAGACACGCACCTCATGGGTCGACCTAGGCACACAGCTCTTCATAGACGGCCAAGGTCTGCTCGGCCGTGCGTTGCCACGTGAAACGATTCGCTTGTTTCAAACCCTTCGCAATCAGTGCCCGGCGGAACGAGCCGTCTTCGATAATTCGCCACAACGCCTTCAGCACGTCCGTTTCGTCCTGATGATGAATGAACACGGCCGCGTCCCCTGCCACTTCAGGCAGCGCCGTCACGTTGGACGTAATCACCGGCGCGCCGCACGCCATGGCTTCGAGCACGGGAAACCCGAACCCTTCATAGACGGATGGAAAGAGAAAGGCCGTGGCATGAGAATAGAGAAGACGGAGCGCGCGTCTTGACACCGTGCCCGGACAGTACACGCGCCCGGCCATGCCCATGGCCCGAGCCGTTTCCAGGAGGTCATCGCCACGCGACTGACGACTGCCCACCATAATCAAGGGGTAGTCGCGCAATGGTGCCGGTGCCCGACTTAACGCGTGACAGACGAGGCGATGATTCTTCCGCGGGTCGGCGCCCCCGACAAACAAGAGATACGCCTTGTCGGGAAGTTCAAGGTCACGCTTTACCTTCATCCAGGCCGGTTCATTATGATCGGGATAAAACCCGACGGGCGTGCCGTGATGAACGACGCGGACGCGCTCCGAAGGAACGTTCAGCCATTCTTGAAGGTCTCGCGCCGTCGAGTGAGAAACGGCAATGACGCGCTGAGCCGACCACACGCGCCGTTTCAACCTCTGCAACGCCCATCGTTCACCACCCAGCTTCTTGCTGTATTGAGGATACCGCCACAACCACAAATCATGGAGCGTGAGCACGGTGCCGGAAGCCCCCGTGGTGTGGAGTTGAAAATTTGTCCCATGATACACGTCCAAACGATCCCGTTTCCCCGTTGTTCGCCGATTCCACCACCGCATGGATGCCCACGACGCGGTACCCGATTTCGTGACGTCCCTCAAATCATCAGGAAGGGAAGTACCGCGGGGCGTATACAGTCGCAACTCATGCCGCGACTTGCGCTCGACCAATGATCGGACCAGATGCCGCACGTAGAGACCGACCCCGCCGTGACTCGCAACCACCGGCCCTGCGTCAATTCCCACGCGCATCATCCTCTCACCACGCTGCCGTCGGACCTGGTTCGTAAGACGTTCTCATAACCAGAAACGAGTTCGTCCATCATTCTCGCAACGGTGAACTGTTCTTCTACTCGCCGACGTCCCCAGACGCCGAAGGCTCGACGACGCTCAGGATCTGACAGCAAGGTGAGCACCGTTTGCGCAAGGGACTGAGCATCATCGGACCTGACCAACAACCCCGTGCGTTGATGTTGAACCCCCTCCGACAGACCGCCTACGTCCGCTGCAACCACGGGTTTTTCCATGGCCATCGCCTCAAGAACGGCAAGACACAGACCTTCTATCCGTGACGGCTGGACGTAGACGTCGATCATGGCAAGGTAAGCCAAGACGTCGGATTGGAAGCCGAGAAAATGGACGTGTCCCTCAAGTCGGAGCCGTTTGACTTCACGGCGAAGCCGCCGTTCGTATGCATCCTCGCCTTTGCCGATAATCAGATAGTGCGTATGGGGAAACTCGGCAATGATGCTCGGCATCGCTTGGAGCATGACGTCATAGCCCTTCCGTGGAAACAGATTTGCCACGGTCCCCAACACGACGTCGTCCTCGGAACAACCAAGCGGTCGTCTGATCTGAGAACCGTTGGCGTTCAAGGAAAACCGATCCAAGTCAAGACCGCTGTACAGAGTCTGACTCTGGTGGTTGGTAATCTTCCTTGCCTGAAGAGAACGGCGGATATGATTGGAGACGGCAAAAACACGATCCACTTGATTCAATTCATACAAGATGACCTTGGACGGCTCAAGTTCTTGGCGAACGTGCGCCACAACCGGGATGGGAAACTGCCGGGACGCTCGCAAGACTTGCGGAACCCACCACATGTCATTGACGTGGATGACGTGGGGGCGGATCGAGACAATGAGTGATTCGAGAACCTGAACGCTTTTGCCCCGAGCCAAGAAGTCATTCCATTTCCTCCACGCCGGAAACGGGGCCGCGCGTGTTTCCACGGCACACGCGGCGAGTTCCCGTTGCAGAGGGGACGGGCATGGACACACGACGACGGGACGGTGCCCCCGCCGAGCAAGCTGATTGACAATCAGAGTCAGCTCACGCTCAGCCCCGCCGATGGCACCGATGCCGTGAACGAACAGAATCGTTTTACCGTCCAACGCCATTTCAACCCAAAAGCCTTGTCATCAGTCAGTGGCCCGTGATCAGTGGCCGGTGGTGGTTCCTGCTTCCTGGTCATTGACAACCGGCCACCGGTGTCTTGCGACCGGTTTGCCGATGAGAAACCTGGGAACAATGCGAAGGGCGTTCGAGTCGGTGAGGCGGTCCTGCTCGCTGCAGGAAGACGGCAGATCGACGATGACGGTCAGATTCGATCAAGGGCGTCGGTGATCGTGTCTCGTTCAATGCGTCCGTTGTTGACCAGCAGTGTGCGAATCGTCAGCGGCGAAACCTTGAAGCGCTCCGCCGCGTCGTTGCAGCGCTCTTCGGAGAGGTCGCCGCCGAGAAACGCATCTACCGCCTCGAACGGGCACAGCAATTCAGCCGCGAAGGCACGTTGGACCTTCTGCCGGTAGGTAGAGGATTGAGTGGCCGGCAACAGCGGTTCCTTACCGTCCATGCACAACCGGTCCCCCACCAGCCTCGCCAGATCGAAACGCCGCCCGGTCTCCCACTTCGATCTCAGGGCAAGGCGAGAACCTCCGTTGCCGTCATCGAACGTGAACGATATCGATTTCGTAGGCCGCGGGTCGCCAATTGCGGCTTCCATGGTTCCGGCGAGATCGGCCAAGCGTGGATTTTCGAGGGTTTCCCCATTCAGCGACTCCTGATGCCGCAACGCCCGCGCCGCGGTCACGCCTACCTTCCAGGCTGCGCATGAACCCAGGCCCCGGTTCTGTGTGTGATAAGACGCCCGCCCGTCCATCGCCGTCACGCCTACCTTCCAACCTTCGCATGCCCCCCAGGCAGGGATACCATTGCGTGAATGCAGCCGCACGGCGTCTTGCGGCCGAGAATCGAACCCGTGAAGTCTGGATGTCTCCTCTACTTCCGCAGCGGACGGGACGCCAGTGCCCTGCCATGGGTGAGCCGCCAACTCCTCCAGCGCGTCCTGGCCGAGGCGCGCCGCATCTGCAAGTGACGTCAGGATCTCGTTCTCATCAATCTCGTCGGGGTCATGGCCGAGGCGCGCCTCAAAGCGGCGGAAACGCGAGCGTTGCTCATCTTCCCGCGCATGTTTGAGATCTTGCCATAAACGGTGGAGATTCGTGTCACGAACGTTCCGCTCATTCAGCAGTTCGAGGACGGATACGATAAAGCGGTCAATGCTCCGCTCCAACACGTCGGCGGAAACCACTTCCGTTCTTGGCGCGCCCAAATATCGAAACAACGCAGCTTCGGGTTCGACGGTCGGCACCGACGTCAAACGTGAACGGAATCCGTCAGACGAAATCTCGACGTTGGGCCATACATACCCTTCGCCGATTGACGACAAGCGATGAGCAAAATCCCACTCACGACCAGCCTCACCCACCGGTCGAGATTCCCAGCGCAGCCGCCACCAATTCCAAGCCAGCCACTGAGCAACGTGGTAACCCGACACGTAGGGTCCGGGCCGAAGTGCATTTTCATCCACACCGACTCCTTCGGTCAGACGCCGCCCATTCGCTTCCAAGACAAACGCACCGAATGTCGCGCGCTCTTCCTCAGACCCGCGGTCAAGGGTTTCCGGAACCATCGATAACGTCAGGTGTTCCTGCATTTCCATTCGTCAATCACCCATTTGCACATTCGGTCGTCCTCGCGCAATCGATATCCATGGTAACTTCGCCCATCATCTCCGAGCTTCGCTTCGTACACGTCGCCCTGCTCGTCCTGCGCCCAAACGTACTTAGGCAAGTCGTTTTGTCGTTGCTCACTGACCATGCCGCGAGCAATACCGTCCTTGAAGAGCCGCGTGGCTTCCTCAAGTCTAATGATTCGTTTGTCATCGCACAACGACTTCGACGGTCTCGGACTGGTCGGCGGGTGAAATCCGTAATCAGCAGGTCGGCTCTTGTGATGTGCGCTCCCACGATAACGCCCCATGCCCGCAAAGCTGTTCAGTTGTTTTTCAGTGAAATGATCGACCTCTGCAATTCGACGCTTGGGGTTGTTTCCCATGTACTTCTTCATCGGTTTCGGTCAACGCGATGCATAACTTTCAGGGTACGCAACGCCCGATGGAGGGGGCAAGGTGTGATGAATGCTACCCAACGTCGCGACATGTGTCAACCTCTTCGGTCGTGTCTCAGTTTGAGAATCTCCCTCATCCTGGCCCTCTCCCAAAGGGATAGGAAAGAATCAAGAACCCCCCTCTCCCCCTGGAAGAGAGGGCGGGGTGAGGAACCATCCCGCAACGATGACTCCGACGGAGAATTTCAAGCTGAGAGACGACCGAGTCGGATGATGCGTTGAACGCAGTTGATCTTTTCTGCTAAAGTCGCAATTCCTATGTCATCCAAGTCAAGGCTTCAACGAAGAAGATGAGCACAATCAGTTTTGATACCCATACGTTTGTGAAGCACCTGACCCAGGCGGGCATGCCGATCGCGCAAGCCGAAGTGCTGGCGGACTCCCAAGCTTGACTGATTGATGACAAACTCGCCATGAAGCACGACTTGAACGAATTGGGATCCCTGCTGAGCCGTGATAATCAGTGGCCAGTGGCCAGTGATCAGTCACTACTGGCCATGGCTCACGGGCCACTGACCACTGCTTTAAGGAACTGGAAACCAAGCTATCCCGCGATATTAAGGAACTGGATACCAGGCTTAAAGAACTGGAAATCAAGCTGTCCCACGACATCAACGAACTGGCCCTGCGGCTCACGACCCGTTTGAGTTCCATGCTGGCCATCGCCCTCGGCGTCGTGGCCGCGCTGGTGAAACTCCTGTAGCAGGAATTCACTCTCAGCCTCACTCGGTTGACTTCATAGAATCATCTCCTGACTCTCTCTCACCCTATGCCGCTCATCAGCGTCATCATCCCTACCTGCAACGGCCGGGCGCGTTTTGTGGATCAGGCGTTGGCAAGCGTGGCGGCGCAAACGTTTCAGGACTTCGAACTCATTATTGGAGACGATGCCTCCACGGACGGAACCCTGGAGTATATCCAGGAAATGATGCCGCAGATCATGGCGGCCAGACCGGATACACCCATCGTCTATTTCCAAAGAGAAACCAACGGCGGCCCGTCCGCAGCCCGAAACGATGGGTCCAACCGCGCCAACGGCGAATTGCTGGCCTTCCTGGATCAGGATGACCTGTGGGCACCAACGTTTTTAGAGGAAACCTCGCGGCTTCTTCAAGCAATGGGACAGGATACTGCCGCTCTATCCGTGGATGGTTATCAAATCAATGCGAATAACGACATCGTGTGCTCTCTAAAAAACAGGGAGACGAATATCCAATACAAATACCATTCTATCACGTTGCCTTTAAGTGACGGGTATAAGGTCCCCATCCAAGGCTCGCTCTTAAGAAAGGAGGCATTCGAGACTATAAAGGGATTCGACGAAAATCTGAGAACTTGGGAAGATAGGGACTTCGTGATCAGGTTGACTCAACACTATCGTGTCGCATCTATCCTAAAACCGCTCTATTCTTTTCGACGGTACGGGTTGGCTGGGGTGGGGGGGGGGGGGGGGGGGTAGCGCATGCTCAAATACCAAGTCAGAATTAGCCTTTACCAGCAAAACATATTTTTTGGAAAAACACGCGCCCAGCTGCCGGCTGGACCCATACTTACAAAAAGCCCTGCAATACGAATGGGGCATGGTCTATAGCGACATGGGCAAATATCATCTTTCACAGAATCAGCGGAAGACCGCCCGCACGTTGTTTCGTCAATCCCTCAGGTCGTTTCCCTTTTCCCGAAGAACGTGGCTTCGCTATCTGCGTTCCTATCTGCCTTCTTTCTCAACGACGCGTCGGTGATTGAGACCCGGTGAGACGTCACGGCCGGTCAACGCGCTCTCCGCTGCCGTCGGATGGTGACGTTTCCAGAATTTCATACGCCTTCGCGTACTTCGCGAAGGTGTGAAAACCCGCGAACGTCGCCGCGACCAATCCGGGCAGTCCATCTTTCCATCCCCGCCGCACAATCAACGTCTTGATGATAATCCAAACGTGATGCCAGAAAAGATGCGTACACGTAACCCGACGAAGTGTTTTTAATTTTTCCCGGGCAGCCAACGACGTATAGCGGATCATCTTCCGAACGTGACGCGCGATCGTGGGGACGGAATGATGGTCAAGAAATCCTTGGAGGTCCTCAACCTCTCCATTGAGCAGGAGCCGTTCATGAAGCAACGTATCATCATATCGGCCCGCGTCCTTTCGAAAGACGCGCAGCTGACGATCCGGAAACATTCCGCCGTGCTGCATCCATCGTCCGTAGAAAAAGTTTCGGCGCGCAACGCGGTACCCGGCAACGTGCGACGCTGAACCGTTCTCTTTCTCTAACAGATCTTGAATTTCATTCCGCAAGCCGACCGTGACGCGCTCATCCGCGTCAATGATGAAAATCCATGGACCGTTCGCGTGCTCAATGCCGAAATTCTTTTGAGGGCCGAACCCTCGCCACGGCACGACGTACACCCGACTCGTCAACCGTTGAGCCAACTCCACGGTCCGGTCCATACTTTCCGCGTCCACGACGATGATCTCCGAGACCCATGCGACCGATTTGAGACAATCCGTCACGTTCGATTCTTCATTCTTCGTGAGAACGACCGCCGACACGCGGGACGCGCAAGAATTCACGAAAGCCTCATCTCCACCACGTGGGTCACGATTTCATGCAACCTGATCTCACGCGACCCCGTGGCCCATCACCAAGGATGCGAACCGGAAATTCTTCTCATCACGCACGAGATTCAAGCGGGAAACGTGGTCAGAAAGAAAGTGGGCGCGGACACAATCGAAGAGGCCAACCGGAAATTCTCTCTCCGTTGCGGGGATGGCAGCCCGGCAAAGGGGCGGACATCTTTCCTCACCGAGGACCGGACCGTCAAGGCAGGTTATTGGTCAAACACTTTGGACAGCAGGGTGAGCAGCAACGGAGAAACAATACTGGCAATCACGACGACGATACTCACAAACCAGCGAATATCAGATTTCATTGCTTGCATGTCTGCCTTCATTTCCGCTCTGATCTTCTCCACGGCATCATAAAAGACGGATGCCAAGGTATCCGATTGTTCCGTGGTGAACCCACCACTGGCTAACCTCTTTGATTCCTCAAGCGTATTCATCCGTCATTCATCCCCACCGCAATTGAGAGGAAATCTTATAGAGATCGTGAGCCGAATTCAACAAGAATTTGACGATGATTCATTCGGCAGACCGCCTCAGACCGACGTGTGCAGGGATTCACCCCTTAAAACCGTGAGACAGGATTTCTTGATAAAATCTTGGATTCAACCACCGATTTCGCCGCGGACGGAGCCGCGCCTTTGATGCGATGCGGCTTGTCATAACCTGAGGATGCGTCCCTCTGTAGTCTTTCAGAACGTCATACGTCGGGTATTCGGAACGAAGAGGGGCTTCCAATGAAACGTCCCTCATGGACGTTCGTTCACCTTCGTGTCGACTGATCTGGTATTCCAGCTTCCGTTGCAAGACGTTGGAATCTTTGACCCATCTATAATGAAACACCCTTGCCTTGATGAGTCGTCCGTGCGGACCAGACTTCAGCATCTGACGCTTGCCTTGGGGGAGAAAATCGCAGCCATCAGTCGCGGAACGTACCCCGCAATGATTGCGGACAATCCGCGTCGCCTTCCTGTACATCCAAGGGTCGATACTCCAATAATCTCCCTTGAAATGGACCATGCGGAACACGAGGCCCAACACGTCCGGCTGCGTCAGGTATCGTTCCATCGCGTTCCGTATCTCAGCAATCTTCTTCATGCACCACCTCGTCACCTTGAACGAGTAACGCCCAATCACCGGTACAATACGATAACGCCACGTCCTGCTGCATCCCGAATATTTTTCCATCCGCGCGCACGTTCTCGTCCCATTCCGTTTCAACAATTCGAATTTTCCGTGATCCGATGGACCGAACACGTTCCAGCGTCGCATCATCGGACTGCCCAACGTTGACGATGAACTCATCCACAATCGGAAGGACCGACGTCACGGCTTCGACGATCGGGAAATCGTATTGCACGGCGTTACGTATGAATGTAAACCCACTGACTTTCATTCACGCCTCCTCTGGGTGAGCAGTGGCACGTAGCCAGTGGTCAGTGGCTACTGGTCACGGGTCACTGACCACGGACCACTGGCCACCGGCGATTGGCCACCGGGTCAGATTCAACGGCGGCCCTGCCGTCCGATCAAGAGCGGTTATCCGTCACCCGGTACTGGCTCGTAACTCTTCGTACAGTCGTTCGGTTCGATTCAACGTTTCTTCGAAGCTGTACGATTGAACGACTAAACGCCGTCCGGCTTGGCCAAGTTTCTCCCGCAACGCCGCGTGATCCAGTAATCGTCCAATCTGTTCCGCCAACTCCTCCGGCCGTGCAGGAGGGACGAGCAATCCGGTCTCCTCGTGCCTGATGACTTCAGGAACGTTGCCGACGTTCGTCGCGACAACCGCACGGGTCATGGCCAGCGCCTGCGTGATCACTTGGGGCGTGGTTTCGCCGGCGATTGAAGGAAGGACAAACACGTGAAACAACGGAAGAAGATGCCGGATGTCTTCACGAAATCCAAGAAACAGCACCCGGTTGTCAACGTCAAGCCGTCGAGCCATCTCCTGCAAGGATGATTTCTCCGGCCCATCGCCGACAATGACCACGCGGACGTTATCCCGGCGGGCTAAGACAATTTTTGCCGCGGAAAGAAGATCACCAATCCCCTTGTAACTTCGCAGAAACGCCACGGTACCCACGACGAGAGCATCAGGGGGAACGTTCAACGTGTGTTTCAATGAGAGATCGGGTTCACGTGGATAAAATGAAGTGACATCTACACCCGTGGGGATTGAGACGACCCGGTCTTCACGCAGCCCGTTCTTCCTCACCAGATCTTGGCGAATCCGTTCACCGGTCGGCACCACCGCGTGAGGAAGATATCGATACAGAACGGCATGTCGAAGGGTGGGAGAAACCGCCGTCGATTTATGACGTGTTCGAACGAGGACGGGTTTCGTTGGGGCCAATCGCGCGGCAATGCCGCCGGTCCAACTATCAATTGATCCATGCGTATTCACAACGTGAACGTCCAATCGCGTGATCAATTTCAGAAACGTGACGATCAACCACACCCATCGCACGGTCGTCATCCGGACGGGAATGACGCACAGACCAGCATTTTGAGCCTTATGAAACAAGGGACTCGCAGGCTGAACGGCCAAGTACACCTGATGACCGCGCGCCTTCATGCCCAGACACTCGTGGAACGTTCGAAACTCCTGGCCGCCCAATACGTTGGAAGATTCCGTATGAAGAATTCGTAATGTCTGCATCATTCCCTCGAAGGAACGATCTCAGCCCTCTGTCTTGAACTCTCTGCGGCCCTGGATTCTTCGCTTCGCCCTTCGAGGCTTAGGGCAAGCTCAGAATGACACAGGGGGAGAATGACAAAAAGGGAAAATGAATGAGTCGGGCGCATTTGGTCAAATCGTTCGTGAGCTTCGCTCCTTGTCATTCTGAGCGAAGCGAAGAATCTCAGGCAGCGGATAGGAATGACAAAGAAGGAACGTGGATGAGGCATGGGCGGCGTTCTCCGTTTACGAGAGACCTTCTCCGTTCCTGCGAAGTTCCCAGAGTTTGGCGTACTTCACAAAGGTATAGTAGGCATAGAGCCCGGCCAGAATCAGCCCGGGCTTGCCGTCCAGAAACCCTCTTCTCAGCCCGTACATTTTGAGGAACGTGAACAGGGGATGAGAGAACAGTTGATGCACGTGAAACCGCCGTCCTCGCTTGACCATTTCCTCCGCCATGAGCGTGGAGTACCGATCCATCTTCATCAGATAGTGATCGACGTCACGAAACGGGTATTGCTCAACGTGCGCGCGCAAATAGCCGGGTCGGCCGTCCAGGAGAAACGATTCATGCACCAAATCTTCCTGATACCGCATGTGGGCTTTGTGAAAAAATTGAGGCTGCCGGTAATCCGGATACCATCCGCTGCGTTTGATCCATCGGCGTAAAAAGTAGTTTCGGCGCGGCACGAAAAAGGCCAGCGCGTCCGGCCCCCGCTCCAATTGGGCCCGGATTTCCCGCTGTAACTCCTCCGTCGCTCGTTCATCCGTATCCAGACTGAAAATCCAGTCGTGCGTCGCATGGGCCACGGCCTCATTGCGAAGTCTCCCGAATCCGGAAAATTCATGCTGAAACACCTTATCGGTGTATTCGCGGCTGATGGTTTCCGTGGCATCCGTGCTGTACGAATCCACCACAATCAGTTCATCAGCCCATTTCAGGCTCTCCAGGCACGGGCGCATATTGGGTTCATCATTATAGGCAATGACGACCGCCGATACTTGAGGTGCCATGGAATGAACAATCCCACCCGGAACGTCTTTCAGCTTCAGGACGTCGCCAACGTTTTTTCGGCTTGGCTGACCACGTCTTCAACCGAAATCGATTCCAGACATTCCAGATAATGAGAATGGCGGCACGTCCGTAATCCACACGGACGACACGCCGTGGTCCGACTCACCATGCTCACGTGGCCGGTCCCATACGGACCGGTCGCGTTGGGATTCGTGGGACCGAAACACGCAATCACCGGCACCCGACACGCCGCAGCCACGTGAATCGGGCCTGAATCATTGGCGATGCACAGCTGAACGCGATCAAAGACGAGGCTTAATTGGCGAATCCGCGTTTTTCCAATCAGATTGATGAGCGACGGTCCCAGAGCATCGGCAAACCGTCGGCCGATTGGATGGTCACGTGGTGATCCGATGAGCACAATTTTTCTACCCCGTTCAGCCAACGAGACGGCCACGTCAAGAAATCGCTCCATCTGCCAGTTTTTCATGGTTCGTCTGGAAGCCGGGGCCACGGCTACGAGCAGATCGTGCCGTTGCACTCCGGCTTCTGCAAAGACCTGATTGATCACCGTTCGATCTTCATCCCATCTCGGCAACCAGAACCGCGGCGGTTCCACGGATGCACCCAAAAATTTTGCCACTTCGAGATTTCGGTCCACCGCGTGAACGTCAAGGAGCCGCCAAGGCACGTCGTCGGCACCCGGTACCGGCACCCGATGGGTGTAACACCAGGGGCTGCCCTCCCGTCCCCGGGCAAATCCCACGCGAAGGGAGGCGCCCGACAGTGCCGTAATCAAGCCGGAACGGAACAACCCTTGCAAATCAACGATGCAATCAAACTCCCGGGCACGAACGGTCGAGATGATCTCCCACCAGCCACGAACGCGAAAATCCACGGAGATGACTTCAGAGAGGTCCGGATGTCCTTCCAATATTTCCGCCCATTCCGATTTGACCAGCCAGGAAATTCTGGCATGAGGAAACGTTCTCCGTAATGCACTCACGGTAGGGAGTGCGTGGATAACGTCTCCCAATGAGCTGGGCTTGATAATCAAGAGATTTTTCGGTTGAACGGTCATCACGCTAGGATGGAGATCGTGCCTACCGCCGAAGGATCCATGAAACGGCGTCGGAAAAGCACGGCGCCACGAAATCGACCGGCACACGTTTCTCGCGACAGACGGCCAACGCCTCCTGACTTTCACGGCCGGTCATGACCAGAATGCCCTTGGCCCCTACGCCATGAGCCATCTCAATATCGCGGGACTGATCGCCCACCACGTAACTTGCCGCTACATCTATCGGATGACGAGACATGGCGCACTCAATCATTCCGGGATTCGGTTTCCGACACCGACAGCCGTCATCAGGATGATGCGGACAAAACAGCACGTCATCCAACCACGCACGGGATTTGGCAAGATCGTCCTGCAATTTCCGATGGATATCCTCCAGATTCTGAAGCGAAAAATATCCACGGGCAATTCCTGATTGGTTCGTCACCATAATGACGATGAGACCGGCACGATTTAATTGCCGGATCGCCTCGGGGACGGTCGGGAAACATGCAAATGCCTCAGGAGACGCGATGTATCCGGGGTCGGGATTCAACGTCCCGTCGCGATCCACAAAGACCGTCGCCCGTTTGACGTTCATCGGCGGAGATTCATTCACGCTCTGAAGCGCCCGTCCATCAGGACGCCGTTCACTGGCTCACGACCTCTTTTGCAGCCTGAACCACTTGGTCCGTAGAGATGGACGTCATGCAACGGTGATCAATCGGACAGTCTCGAAGCCAACAGGGTGAGCACCTCACGGGGTTTCTGACGACCGCGTGCCGGGCATGATACGGGGCCGTGGCCACGGGATCAGTGGGACCGAAGATCGCCACAAGCGGCACGCCCAAGGCATCGGCCACGTGCATCGGACCGGTATCGTTCGTCACAAACAGCCGGCACCGTTTCATAATGGCCTTTAATTCTCTGACCGACGTCTTTCCCGAAAGCACGAGCGGATTGGAAACCATTTGTCGAGCAACGGCGGCACCCAATGCCTCTTCGCCCGGACCGCCGACGATCAGACATCGAACGGGACGCGGAGCGAGTTGACCGAGTTCAACGATTAACCGATCTGCGACCACCGCAAACCGTTCGGACGACCAGCGCTTCGCTTGGCCATAGACGGACCCCGGGTTCACGCCGATGAGAATCTCCGATGGCCGGATGCCGCCTTGCTGCAAGACACGATCCGCCACGTCCTGCTCTTCCGAAGACACGTAGAGCATCGGCTTCATCGTCGACGTCTCCCGTACAATGGGGCGCAGCATCTCCACGTAATAGTCAACCTGGTGTAACGTCCGCCGGGAATTCGGCAGATCGACGGGATGCGTGAGCAACACCCGCCGGCCGTCCGTGGCATATCCGTATCGCAGAGGAATGCCGGCAAGCACCCCCAGGAAGGCAGCCTCAAACGCGTTCTGAAACAACAACGCCAGATCATAGTGTTCCCGTCGAAGGCTTGCGGCCAACCTGCGTTTGCCCAGCCATCCCGAATGAACGCCTTGATGGTCATAACGCACAACGTGATGCACGCCGGGATGCCCGACAAATAACTCGCCGACGGACGGACGAGCCAACAGGAAAATCTCCGAGTCCGGAAACGCGCGAGCAAGCGCGTGCAACGCTGGGATACACATCACGGCGTCCCCGATCCAATTCGGGGCCCGAACCAGAATCTTCTTGATCGCGTCCGGTCGGATCGTGGAAAAGTTGACGGCCATGGTCGTGGAACGCTATGCCCGTGACACCGCCTCTAACGCGGCTTCCAATCGACTCCGGCCCTCAACGAACTCCAACGTGAGACGGACGGCAAACACGGGAGTGGGAATCGACCAATTCGATTGGCACTTCACCAAATCCTTTTCCGTCGTCAGAACCAGATCCGGCTGAAACCGTTCAACGTGTCGATAAATCTTTTCAACCGTCGAAGGGGCATACGGGTCATGATCCTGAAAAACCAGTTCACTCACCACCCGGACGTTCAGCGCGTCTACGGTCCGTCGAAATTGCTGCGGATTTCCGATGCCGCTGAAGATGAGGACCTTCTTTCCCTGAATCTCCGCAAGCGATGGCCGCGCGGACGCCGATATCCCATGCAACCCCTGCACCGTAAATCTCGTGGTAATGGGATGGATCGCGGTACCCAGCACCGTCTCTATCGGTTCCACGACGCGGGACGCCCTTGCTTCCCGTTCAACCCGGGTGATGATGATTTCCGAAGCTCGTTGGGCTGCGTCAAGAGGTTCACGAAGCCTTCCCATGGGAAGCAGGTCTTCCATTCCGTTGACGTCGGACCCGTCGATCAACAACAAATTCACGTCACGATGGAGACCCAGATGTTGGAATCCGTCGTCCAGAACGAAGCAGTCAATGGGCATCTGCCTCAAGACCCACCGGCCCAGTTGATATCGATCGGCACCAACCGCCACGATGACCCCCGGACATTGACGCGCCATGAAATAGGGTTCATCGCCCGCCTCATGGTGCCCCGCAAGGATCGACCGTCCGTTCGAAACCAGCACAAATTCTTTCCGGCTTTTTCGACGGTATCCGCGACTGAGAATCCCCACCTTTCTTCCCCGTTCCAGAAGCCGCTGAGCCACCCACATGGTCACGGGAGTTTTGCCCGTTCCGCCAACCGTAAGATTTCCCACGCTGACGACCGGGCACGGCAATCGACGTGACTTCAACCACCCGTGGTCATACAGCCACGTGCGAGCACGCGCCGCGAACGTGTACGGGGCCGTGACGAAAGACTTCCATCCGTTTCGCATGGGTTCAGGATTCTTCCGGCTTCTCCTTTGAGGGAGAGGAACGGGTGATCGCGTCCAGCCCATCACTTTTCTTCTCTCTCCAGGCGACGAGAACGTGTCGGGTGAAAATTGATGAGTTTCTCCATCATGTTCAAATTTTTCTCGACGACGCCCCGATTGTCGTCAACCACCTTCCGAGCCTGCCGTCCCGCACGAGACACCCACTCCCGATCCTGAATGCCTTTCATCAACGTTCCCGTCACTTCCTCTCCGTTCCTGACCCGAACCCCGCCTCCGGCCTCAATCAACGCGTCCGCGATGTCTTGACAGTGGTCAGTATACGGACCAAAACACACCGGCGTTCCCCACGCCGCCGGCTCCAAAAGATTATGTCCTCCGACGGGAGCCAACGTCCCACCGACAAACGCCAGCACGGCTAATCCGTAGGCTTGGGCCAATTCTCCCCGGGTATCGAGAAGAATGACGCGAGGCCCGACGGCGGTCTCCGCGGGGGAACCGTTCTCCAGCAACCGGCTCCGTCTCACGACCGGAAACCCGAACTGCTGAATGGTTTGAGTCAGGCCGTCACTTCGCTCAACGTGTCGTGGGGCCAACAACAGAATGACCTTGGGCAGAGCACGTGCCATCGTGCGATAGCTTTGCAAGAGCACGGCTTCTTCGGGATGATGCGTACTGCCCGCGACGATGAGCATCTCGTCCTCCGAAATTCCCAGTGCCGAACGTGTCACGGACGGTTCGGAGACTCCATTCACGACGTAATCGCATTTCATGTTGCCCGTGCCGTGCATCCGATCAGGAGAAGCCCCCAACTCAATGAACCGACGCCGATCCCGGGAAGATTGCAGAAGCCCCAACGACACGGTTGAGAGGACGTGCCGCATGAACGGCCGAATCCATTGATATCCGGAGAACGACCGCGACGAGAATCGGCCATTCACGATAATGGAAGGAATGCCCCGCTGAGCAACGGCACGCAACACGTTCGGCCATAACTCGGTCTCGACCACGACCAACCCGACCGGGTTCAGGGACTGAAGAAATCGTCGGACGATCCAAGGGTAATCAAGGGGAAAAAAGCAATGGGTCGCGACGCCGGCCAAGCGTCGTTCCACGGCTTCCCGTCCGGTTTCCGTCACGGTCGAGACGATGATCCTGACTCGTGGATGCCGACGGTGCAGCGCGGTGACAAAAGGCACAATGGTCAACACTTCACCCAACGAGACGGCATGAACCCATAACGCGGTCTCGTGCGGGGCACACCCGGGCGGCGGCACCCATCCCATCCTTTGCCGCAGGCCGGCTCGACATCGCTTTTTGATGAGTAAGGTGAGAAGAACGATTGGAAAACAGAGAACCAGGAGGAGCGTATAGAGACGGTACCACATCTCAGGCTGAGCCTTCATGAAATGAGAGAGCAACGATCACGCCTCACGTTCTCAACGAGAGAAGCGAGGAATGGTGACGTGCGGCAGGAGCAAGGGTTGCCCGTCACTCGGGCCGGAGAACCATCGCCTCAGCTTCAGACGAGAGCGCGGATAAGGTGGCTTCAAGTTCCTGCCGCGTCTTTTCCATGGTATCGGCATCGGCGTCCCGATCGACCCAGATCGGCGTTCCCCACGTAAATGTCCCCCGTGAAAATGGATACGGGACCATAAACCGGTCCCAACTGGAAAAGACTTTTTTTTTGAATACGCCGCGACCAGCGGGATGATGGGCTGACCGGTGGCTTTCGCAAGAGCCACGACGCCCGGTTGGACAACGTGTCTGGGCCCCTTGGGACCATCAGGCGTGACGACCAGATCCACGCCCTGCCGACCTGAACGAATGAGTTGACGCAAGGCACCTTCCCCGCCCCTCGTGGTCGATCCGCGGATCGCTTCAAACCCGAACCGCTTGACGATTTGATACACGCGTTCTCCGTCTCGATGCCGACTGATCAGAATCCGCGCCCGCCGGCCACGGTAGGCCAACGGCATCATCAATTGTTGTCCGTGCCAGAACGCGATGATCATCGTGCGCCCTTCCCGATAGAGCAGATCGACGTGCTCGGCTCCGTACACGCTCCACGACATCGACCGGCCGAGCAGACGAATCGTCGCGGCACCACACAACGGCAACGGGTTCAATTTTAGCCAATTCATCATGGAAGGAGACCACCGTTACGCCGTGACCATGGATTCAATCGGCACGTCGTGGAATTGCGTCTGATACAGACGACGGTACACCGCGCTTCGAGACAACAACTCATGATGTCGCCCGACCGCGCTGATCCGTCCTTCGTCAAGGACCACGATTCGATCAGCGTGCTGAACCGTGGACAGACGGTGGGCAATGACCAACGTCGTCCGATTGTTCATCAATCCGGTCAACGCACTCTGAACGTTTCGTTCCGATTCGGTATCCAGCGCGGACGTGGCTTCATCCAGAATAAGCAGCGGCGGATTCCGCAGGATCGCTCGAGCAATGGCTAACCGTTGGCGTTGTCCGCCAGACAGTTTCACGCCGTTTTCTCCAATCACCGTGTCCAACTTCTCGGGTAATTCTTCAATAAATTCCCACGCGTGCGCGGCCCGTGCCGCTTGCAGAATTTCCTCTTCACGGGCTTCAGGACGACCATACGCGACGTTGGCTCGAACGGTGTCGTCAAACAACGCGGTATCTTGAGAGACAATGGCAATCTGGGCCCGCAGCGAAGGTAACGTCGCCTCTTTAACATCCAGGCCATCAATGATGACGTGCCCCCCTGATGGGTCATAAAACCTCGGGACCAGACTCATCAGGGTGGATTTGCCGCTCCCGCTCCTCCCGACCAACGCAATGACTTCTCCACGGTAGACGGTGAGGTTCACGTCTTCAATCGCCGGTGTCTCGGCATTTTCGTAACAAAAACTCACGTTGCGAAACTCAAGGGAACGCGAGAAATTCGGCAACGCCGTCCGACCACGATCACGGACGAATTCATGCTCCTTATCCATCATGTCAAACACCCGATTCGCGGCGGCCAGTGCGCGTTGCAGCGACGCATTCGTCGCGGCGACTCTTTTCACCGGTCCATAGGCCATCACCATCGCCGTTAAAAAGGAAAAAAATTCGCCGGGTTGCATCTGATCGTCGATGACTAACGACCCACCGTACCAGATAATCAGGGCAATGCCTCCGATCCCGATCATCTCCAACAGGGGCGACGTGATCGCCATCAATTGTTCCGACTTCATGTTCGCCCGCAAAAAAGACCTGTTTCCCTCGGCGAAACGCCGTTGTTCAACGGTTTCTCCTCCGTAGGCTTTCACGATTCGAATGCCGGCAAACGCTTCCTTCAACGTGGCCCCCATGTCGCCCATCGACTCTTGCCGCCTGGTGGCCAATTTGCGTAATCGCCGGCCGATGGTGACGATGGCGTAACTTGACGCCGGCATCATCAGAAACAACACCGCGGCCATTTTCCAATTCTGGTAAAACGCCACGCCGCTTAACGCAAGAAAGGTCAGTCCTTGCTGAATCAAATCCTTAATCACGTTGGGAACGGCGTTGACCATTTCATTGACGTCGTTGAGGACTCGCGAGGTTAAACGCCCACTGGAGTGTCCGTGGTGAAACGTCAACGAGAGCCGAAGAAAATGGCCAAACAATTGCTGACGAATGTCCGCCACGATTCGATTGCCCACGTAACTCATTAAATACGCCTGCCCGTACGCGAAGGACCCCTTGCACGTGGCCGCACCCACGATCACCAGGGGCAACACCATGAGCAACACCTGATCCTTCGCAATGAATATTCCATCCAGGACGGGTTGAACGAGCCAAGCGTAGACTCCGGACATTCCCGCGACGCCCACCGCACACAGGCAGGCCGTGATCACCCGAAACCGGTACGCACGAAGATACGACAGAATTCTGAGAAACACGGTCACGCTTGACATTCCGCCAACACCACCTCCGCGGCTCTTCGAGAAGCCCCCGGCGTGCCCAGTTGCGCGCGGATGCTTTCGAAGGCGCCTTGCATGTGCTCATACCGCGTTCGGTCCTTCAGAAGCCGAAGCGCCTCCTGGCTCAGTCGTTCCGCGGTCGCGTCCGATTGTAATAATTCCGGGACAATCCCACGGCCGGCCACCAGATTGACTAATCCAACGTGATCGACCGTCATGAGCATTCTGGTCACGAGATACGTGATCCAGGAAACGCGATACGTGAGGATCATCGGCGTGCCGATCAAGGCCGCCTGCAAAGTGGCCGTCCCCGAGGCTACCAACAACACGTCGGCCGCGGCCATGACTTCATTCGGGCAATTCGGAACCACGGTTACGGGATATTTCTTTCGATCGACGCCTTCGTCGATCCATTCCGCCAGCACAGTGGGCGCTTGTCCGATCACGCAACGGAGGTCCGGGAAATCCTCTCGAATGCGCAACGCCGCCTCCATCATGACCGGCAACAGGGATCGAATCTCCGCGCGACGGCTCCCCGGGAGGACGCCAAGAATCACCCCGTCAACGGGAAGCCTCCATTGTCGTCGCAGCTGAGCCTTGTCATAGCGCGGCGCCAGACCGTCAAGTAAGGGATGCCCCACAAAACTACAGGGGACGTTGGCGGCACGATACACGGATTCCTCAAACGGTAAAATCACGATCATCCGCCGGACGACCCGCTTGATCACGTTGATCCGGCGTCGGCCCCACGCCCAAATTTGCGGCGCAATATAATAGATCACCCGGTGTCCACACTTTGCCGCTATTCCGGCCAACCGGAGATTCATGGACGGATTATCGACAAAAACGACTCCATCCAGAGATTCCCGTCTGAAAATCCGCTTCAGGGTCAACACGTTGGCCACCCCCTTCCCAATCGTCACCGGCCCCGGCACGCCCATGGCGTCTACTCGATGTAACCCCCGGATCAACTCGACTCCCGCGGCGTGCATGTGTTGGCCGCCCACGCCAATCAGCCGCACGTCTGGCTGGAGTTGTTTCAACGCTTTTGCCAAGTGTGCGCCATGGAGATCTCCTGAAGCCTCGCCGGTCACAATCATGATTGAAAGGCCAGCCACGACTCGGCACGATTCTACGCAACGGAGACGCCGACGTTCGACGCCCCGGCCAGCGGATGCGTCGCTCCCCGGATGGAATCAATAATCGCGTGGGCCAACTCCAGGGCAGCCACGCCCTCTTCACCGGAGACGCCGCGGGAGACGCCGTTTTGAATGGATCCCACGAAGGCTTCAAGTTCCCGTCTGAGGGGTTCTTCATCCCCGGCCTGAATGGATTCCTCAATCACGGACGATTCAGCAGGGGGAATCCCCGTTTGTCGATACACGATGCCTTGGCGAGATTGATAATCAACGGAGAGGTACAAATTCTCTTGAAACAGACGCATTTTTCGCAACCGGCCGGTCGACACTCGGCTTGCGGTAAGATTGACGACGCACCCCTCGGAAAATGCGACCCTCGCGTTGGCAAAATCGACCCGCGAGGACAGCACGCTGACGCCCGTGGCCTCCACGGCGTTCACCCGTCCCAAATCAAAAGACAACACGAGGTCGACGTCGTGAATCATCAAATCCAACACCACGTCAACGTCGGTCCCCCGCGATTGAAAGGGTGCCAACCGATGACATTCGATAAACCTGGGATTCTGAATCACGTGGTGGATCCTGTCTCTCACCGGATTAAATCGTTCCACGTGCCCCACGTGCAAAATCAATCCCTTGCGGCGGGCGTCCCGGACCATCTGCCGCCCTTCCTCCACCATGGTCGCCACGGGCTTTTCAACCAGGACGTGAACCCCGGCGTGAAGGCAGAGTTGAACGACCTCATAATGTTGCAACGTAGGCACGGCAACGCTGACGGCATCGACCCGACCGAGTAACGCCTCATAATCCGAAAACGCCGTCACGCCAAAACGACGGGCGATTTCCGCGGCGCGGGTCTCGTCACGATCCAGTACGCCCACTAAACGGGTCCGCGGCAACTGGGCGTAAATTCTCGCGTGATGTTGCCCAAGGTGTCCGACGCCTATCACCCCGACGTTCAGCGGTTTCATCGTTTGTCTTCCTCAGATTCAGCGTCGTCCGACGTGCTGCACGGACCATGACGCACCGGCGGAACGTGGGGCACCGAAGCGACGGCCACGCACGCGTCACGCGGGCAGACCAAGAATCGCGACGCCGGACCGACGGGCGTTCTCCAGCGTCTCCTCCCGATCAAGCATGATGGTCTTGTCTGCCTCAACGGCCAACACCGAAGCCTTTGCCTCATTCATCACCTGAATGGTTTGCGGACCAACCGCGGGTAAATCAAATCGTAAATCCTGTTGCGGTTTGCAGCGTTTCACGACGACCGCGCCGTTCCCAGCCAATCGCCCCCCACGTTGAATCGCTTCATCCGTGCCTTCAACGGCTTCAACCGCGACGATCACGCGGTCCTTGACGACGACGCATTGGCCCACGTCCATTCGACCAATCTCCTGAGCCACGTTCCATCCGTAGGACGCGTCCTCCCGTTCCGCCTTGGACAACCGTCGCGTCAACTCCCCTTCAGGAACCAGAAGATCTGCCAAGCCAAACGTCGATTCCCGAACGGCAATGCCTTCTTCTTCCAGCCACGCGGCAATGGCTCTGAGAATGGCGTCATCCTTCCAGGACTTCAATTTCGTGAAGAACGCAACGGCCCACAGGTCCGGACGAACGCTCGAAAAGAGATGCGTTTTTTTCATCCCGCCCAGCATGACGGCTTGCCGGACTCCGTCTCCCTTCAGCGCGCGAAGGACCTTGCCGAACTGCCCGATGCGAACCCAGTGGATTCGATCAACGACCTGCTCCAACTCAGGGACCGTCTCTCCCTGATGCGCGACGGCCGAGACGCGCAACCCAAGCTTTCTGGCGTTCTCGGCAAAGATGACGGGGAATCGTCCGTTCCCCGCAATGAGACCGATCCACTCGCCCGGAGTCGGACGCGGCGAGGAAGATGAGAAAACGTCGGACATCGGGTACGTCGCCGCCTACAATTCTTCGGGATCGTCTTTATCTTTTTTCGCGGCACGACACGTGCCGCGAGTCGATCTCTCCAAAAACGTGAGCAGGACCAAGACGTCCGGGCTATTCTGAAATTGGTGACGCGCCAGTTTAACGGCGTCGGCCATGCGCTGTTTCTTTCTGAAAAGCACCTGATACGCCTGTCTCAAGATTCGAATGCGCTGAGCCGAAAACCCTCCTCGACGAAGACCAATGGCATTGACCCCGTAGAGATTGGCTCGATTCCCCACGGCCCGCATGAACGGAGGCACGTCCCGGGCCACGGCCGAGCACCCGCCGACCATCGCGTAATCGCCGACTCGCGCGTATTGATGAACGCCCACCAGCCCCCCGATGACGGCGTAATTCCCAACCGAGACGTGACCGGCCAACGTGGCCCCATTGGCCATGACCACGGAATCCCCGACGCGACAATCATGCGCCACGTGGACGCAGGCCATGAGAAAATTCTGCCGACCGACGGTCGTGATCCCTCCGCCGAATGACGTCCCACGATGAATCGTGACGCTCTCGCGGATGATGGTATCGTCGCCGATACTCAGCCGAGTCGGTTCATCATGGTACTGCAAGTGTTGGGGTGGCCCACCCAGAGACACGTAGGGAAAAATTTTGCACCGTTGCCCGATTTCCGTGATGCCTTCTATGGACACGTGCGAACGCAATTCGGTTCCCCGACCAATTGTGACGTCCTCACCAATCACGCAATGAGGGCCGACGACCACATCCTCGTCAAGCGAGGCGTTGGGATGCACGATAGCCGTTGGATGAATGGACATTTCAGACGTTCGCCAAACTGACGCACGCGTCGTCCGGCTAATCCACCCGCGCGGCCGGTGCTCCCTCCGACGACACCATGGCGCTCGATTCAGCCTGACAGACAAGATCCGGTCCGACAAAAGCCTTCCCTTGCATCTTCCAATGGGGTGGCCGTCGTTTCATCACGTGGACTTCCAGCCGTACTTGATCCCCAGGAACGACGGGTTTGCGAAACTTGGCTTTATCAATCCCCGTGAGATACACGATCGGCGTTTTCGCCACCTTCGAGGACCGAAGGGCTAAGATTCCGCCTAATTGAGCAAGGGCTTCCAGGATCAAGACACCTGGAAAGATCGGCCGGCCGGGAAAATGGCCTTGAAAGCAGGGCTCATTGGCCGTGACGTTTTTCAGCCCCACCGCACGTTGATCAAGAACAAGCTCCACGACGCGATCAACCAGTAAAAAAGGGTACCGATGCGGTAAAATGGACTGGATTTCACTGTTCTCTACGACGGGGTGACCCTCAGCCATCCGTTCCTCCGATGCGACGTGTCCCGACGCGCGGCGACCTTCACGTGATCCATGATGCCTATGGTTAAGCGGCCGTCGACGTTTCTCGATCCAAGGCTTCCCTGACCGCGGGAGAAAGATCCAGGCTCGGTTCGTAATACCGGGTGGAGGTTTTCTGTCCCTTTTCGATCACGAGTGCCATCCCGTGCTCGAGCGCAATGCGTTTCACGATCACGTCCAGTCGAGCACGAAATTCGTCCAGCAACTCAGCCCGTTTTGCCTGCACCTCTCGGTTCATGTCTCCGGCTTTTTGTTGATACTCTACCATACGCCGTCGAAAATCTTCTTCTTTTTCCTGCCTGGCGGACGGACTTAAGACGCTGCCTTGACGCAACAATTGATTTTCCAGACGACGAAGTTCCTGTTGTTCAAGTTCGAGCAACGCTTGTCGATTCTGCATAAACGTCTCGAGGGTCTCGCTGACTTGACGCCCCAGCTTGGATTCTTTCAACAACCATTCCGTATCCACCACCCCGACGGTGAAACCGGACGAAGCAAACCGTTGCTCACCGGACGTTCCCGACGGGGAAGTCGAACAACCCGTCACGACGACCATGACGATCAGTCCGGCCGCCAGCATCCTGACCCGACTCATCTTCAACGCGGGTGAACGACGCATGATCTTCACTCACCTTCTAAAAGACGTTCCCCACGGAAAATTCGAAGACGGTGCCTTGCTCTTGCGGGCGACGATCCAAATTCAGCCCCCACGCCGCCCGTAACGGCCCAAATGGAGAGAGCCACCGCACCTCCAACCCCGTCGCCGAACGCAAACTGAGGTCCAGATTTTCGTTTTCTGAGAATCCCTTCCCATAATCAAAAAAGACGACCCCGTTTAACTTGGCGTCGGGAAGCACGGGAAAAATAAGCTCGGCGTTAAAGATGAGTTGTTTATTCCCGCCCGCCAGGGTTCCGCTGGGGGACACGGGACCTGCACGACCGAATCGAAAGCCACGCACCGTATTAATGCCCCCCACAAAAAAGAGTTCCGACAAGGGCGCGGAATCTCCGCCGTATCCTTGGGCCATCCCAAAACGACTACGGAAAGCCGTCCGCAAGTCCCAAATGGGTAAGGGAACGTACTGCAACCCGTCCAGAGCAAACCGATAAAAATTATTGGTGCCTCCCAGCAACTCGGTCCCAAACCCGAGGCGCACGCCCGCTCGCGACCCCGAACGAGGATCTTGGAAAAAATCTCGCGTATCGCGGAACAGACTCGCCCGAAAGCCGGTGGTTGATTGGTCACCGAGTTGGTCCCTGATGAGCTGCGGCGCGTCAGCAGCCAGCCCGCTGATCGTAATCGCCTCCCCCACCAACGTCAAACTCCCGGCGATATATTCGGAAAAGGCTCGACCTACTTGGAGCGTTCCCCCGGTTCGTTGTTCCGTATACGTCAAAAAATTGGTTTCCGTGCTGAATCCGTCCGCCTGAAAGGACGTGGGGCCATCAAACAGCGCGGGATTCCTGAACGTCAAAACCCCGATGGTTCTCCGTCCGCCAATCTGCCCGCGAACCCGCACTAAATACCCTAATCCGAATAAATTGCCCTCCGAAACGTTGGCGATCGCCGTAAACTGATCGAGCGTACTGAACCCACCCCCGACGCTGAACTGACCCGTGGGTTTCTCTTTGACCGTGACGGCAAGATCAACTTTATCTTCTTCGACGTGACTGGGAAGAATCTCGACCGTTTCAAAAAAATTCAAATTGTTCAGACGTTGAAAACTTCGCTTCATGTCCACGGAACTCAGAACTTCCTGTTCATTCACGCGCAACTCACGTCGAATGACGTTGTCGCGCGTCTTATCATTCCCGGAGACGTAAATCTCTCGCACGCGAATCAGCGCTCCCTCCGTAATGGTAAACGTCACGTCCGTCGTGAGCGTTTCCGAATTGGGCTTCAACCCGGGGGTCACTTCTGCAAAGGAATACCCTTTTTCCCCGTACAGGTCGGTCACCCGGGAGACTTCTTCGCGAACCGTCGTGCGCTGAAACACGTCGTCAGGTTGGATCATGGAGTTTCGTTCCAACTCGTCGTCGTCAAAGACCGCGTTCCCTTCATAGCGAACCGTTCGCACCGTATACGGACGGCCTTCCAGGATGCGAAACGTGACGGTGAAGAATTCTTTATCCTCATTGAGTTCAACGCTCGGCGTCCCGACTTGCACGTCCAGGTATCCCTTATTCGAATACAATTCCTTGATGCGTTTCACGTCATTGGCCAATTCTTCTTGGTGCAGGACGCCGGCGTCCGTGATTAACGACACGATCGGGACCCATTCTCGATTCGCGATGACGTTGAACAATTCGCTTTTGCTGAAGACCGTCGCGCCTTCGAAGTGAATCGTTTGAATCCTGGCGCGTTCACCTTCCTGAATAAAGAAGGTCACGCGATTCCGGCTCTCATCGAACGCCTGCACGATGGGAATCACGTTGGCCGCGTGGTAGCCATTCTTCTCATATTCCGCCCGAATCTTCTCCGCACTCAGCGTCATCGCTCGTTGATCGAGAAACACTTGATTCTGCAACGAAATCACTTCTTTCAATTTGTCATCCGACAACTCCTCATTTCCATCAAACACGATGTCAACCACAAACGGTTTTTCCCGGACCACGAAGGTCACCGTCACGCCGTCGGGCGTCGCGTCGGTCTGAACTTGCACGTCCTCGAAGAACCCCATGTCATAAATTTTTTGAATTTGTTCTCGAACCACCTGAGGCGTCATGGGATCTCCGGTTTTCAGCGTAATCTTTTCAAGGATCGCCGACGATTGGATGCGTTGGTTTCCTTGCACGGTCAGGGTCCCCACGACCAAATCCTCCGGTTGGCTCCACGCGGACCACGGTCCACTCACGACCAGGAGCGTGGAGCAGAGCACTCCACCGGCAACCCGGCCGAGTCTCGACGGCCGAGGAGAGTCAGACGGAGCAGAACGATTCCACCATGAACCGAAATTCATTCTCGTGCTCGTTGGGGGTTGAGGTGAAGGAGGTCCGTTTCAGATAAGCATCAACCTCTAAAGGAGCCCCAGGCAGGCGGAGCCATTATAGATAGCCGCATGGTGCTTGTAAAGTGATGGAACGTGACCGATTCTCCTTCCTTGACAAGTATTTTTTTGTTCACCTACTATCAAACGGTCCATCGGAACATACGTCGGAAAGTACCCGTCGCGGCAACGTGAAACACGATTGCGTTCTTGCCCCATGCAGGAACCATCGTGCGCCTGAGTAGGGGCCGTGGCCGCCCGTCGTTCCGTACCGCCCTCAACGACAATTTTCATGAAAAAGTCGGATCGCAAATCGATGAATCACGACCGTCGTCCCGCGCAACTTGGCGTTGACGTTCCTGACCGTCTGCCGCTCATCCCCGTCAGAGACATCGTCGTGTTTCCGTATATGGTGTTGCCCCTCTTCGTCGGACGAGACATGTCGATCAAAGCCATTGAGGCGGCCCTCGCCGGAAATCGATTGGTGTTTTTAGCGGCACAAAAAGCCCACGATACGGAATCGCCGAAACCCGACGACATTTTCGACACGGGCACGGTCGGCATGATTATGCGTATGCTGAAACTTCCTGATGAGCGAATCAAAATATTGGTTCAAGGTCTGACGAAAGCCAAAATCGTCGACTACGTGCAGTCCGACCCGTTTTACTCGGTTCACGTTGACACGTTTCCGGCGTCTCACGAGCCTCCCTCTTCCCTGGAAACCGAAGCCGTGATTCGGACCGCCAAAGAGGGATTGGACCGACTTGCCAGTCTAGGAAAAGTCTTGATGCCGGACGTCATGGTGGTCATTGAAAACCTGGATGAACCAGGCCGTCTGGCGGACATCATCGTCTCGAATCTCGGACTGAAGGTGGAGCCAACCCAGGAGATCCTGGAAATCGAAGACCCCGTGGCCCGACTCAAACGCGCAACCGAGATTCTCTCGAAAGAAATTGACGTCTTGTCGATGCAACAAAAAATCCAAGCGGACGCCAAGGGTGAAATCGATAAAACTCAACGGGAATATCTCCTTCGTGAACAGTTGAAAGCCATCCAGAAAGAATTGGGTGAATTAGACGATCGCGCCGAGGAAGTGGAAGAATTTCGAAAGCGCATTGAAGAATCCAACATGCCGGAAAAAGTCGTCAAAGAGGCGGAGAAGCAATTAAAACGGTTGGAAAAAATGCATCCCGACACGGCTGAAGCCGCGACCGTCCGAACCTACCTGGAATGGATGGTCGAGATTCCGTGGAGTAAGGCTTCCCCTGACAATCTGGATATTCAGTCGGCCCAGCAGGTCCTCAACGAGGACCACTATGATTTAGAAAAAGTCAAAGAACGCATCCTTGAGTATTTAGCCGTCAGGAAACTCAAAGAGAAACTGAAAGGGCCGATTCTGTGCTTCGTCGGCCCCCCGGGCGTGGGGAAAACCTCCTTGGGGAAATCGATTGCACGGGCCTTGGGTCGAGAATTCGTACGCATCAGTCTGGGAGGAGTACGGGACGAAGCCGAAATCAGGGGACATCGCCGAACGTACGTGGGGGCCCTCCCCGGGCGCATGCTCCAAGGCATCAAACAAGCCGGCACCAATAATCCGGTGTTCATGCTGGATGAAGTCGATAAAGTCGGGATGGATTTTCGAGGCGATCCTTCGGCTGCCCTGCTGGAAGTGTTGGATCCCGAACAGAACCACGCCTTCACGGATCATTATCTGGGGGTCCCGTTTGACCTCAGCCGCGTGATGTTCATCACCACCGCCAATCTCATTGACCCCATCCTCTCCGCGCTCCGAGACCGGATGGAGATCATTGAAATTCCGGGATACACGGAAGAAGAGAAGCTCGGGATTGCCCGGCGGTATTTAATCCCGCGGCAACTGGAGAAACACGGGATCTCGGAGCAACACTTTCAGATGACTGATCCTGCCCTCCAACGAATCGTCACCCACTATACGCGAGAGGCAGGAGTCCGCAACCTGGAACGAGAAATCGCCAATACCATGCGAAAAGTGGCGAGACGAGTGGCCGAAGGCAAGTCGAAACGGTACTCCATCACCCCACGGACTCTGCAAAAATACCTGGGCGTTCCCAAATATCTCCCGGAAACCGAAAAAGAAAACGATCAAGTGGGACTGACCATCGGCCTCGCGTGGACGGAAACCGGCGGGGAAACGTTGCACGTCGAAGCCATCATGATGAAGGGCAAGGGCAATCTGACCTTAACCGGCCATCTCGGGGACGTCATGAAGGAATCCGCCCAGGCGGCGCTGAGCTACGTTCGTTCGCAAGCCCAAGCTCTTGGCATCAAACAAGAGACCTTCGCCAACACCGATATTCACGTTCACGTTCCCGCCGGAGCGATCCCCAAGGATGGACCATCGGCGGGGATTACCATGGCCACCGCCATCGCGTCGAGTCTCGCGAACGTTCCCGCCCGCCATGACGTGGCCATGACCGGAGAAATTACGCTCCGCGGCCGGATCCTGCCCATTGGCGGACTCAAAGAAAAAATACTGGCGGCAAAGCGCGCGGCCATCACCACCATCATTCTCCCCAAACACAACGAAAAAGATTTAGAGGAACTTCCGAAACATTTACTGAAAGGCGTGAACGTCATTCTTGCGGAAACCGTGGATCAAGTGTACGCCGCTGCGCTTCACGTCCCATCCCGCGCCCGCACCAAACCCAACGCGCCAAAACCGTCCCAACCCAAACGCATGCCGTCGAATCGAACCAAACGGGCGGTGCCGCCCGTGAAACGGGCTCGACGAGCGGCGGTCTCACCGCTCGTGCTTCCTCAATAATGAGCAGAACCTCCGGACGAGACTCCCTGACGACGGTCGGAGAGTTTGGTCTTATCCAACGACTCAGACGTCAATGGCCAACGGCCTCGCCGAGGGTGGTGCAGGGCATTGGAGACGACGCGGCGATTCTCCAACCGTCACCCGGCCAACAACTCCTGGTCAGCACCGACGTCTTCATTGAAGGCGTGCATTTCGACCTGACCTTTCAATCGCCGCGAGACGTGGGCTTTCGCGCGGCAGCGGCCAATCTCAGCGACATTGCCGCGATGGGAGGAACCCCGTTGTATCTCCTGGTGTCGATGGCCGTACCCGGTCATCTTCCGATCACACGCGTTCGAGCATGGTATCGAGGACTCAGGGACGCGTGCAGCCCCTATACGGTCGAATTAATCGGCGGGGATACCTCTTCATCTCTTCATCACGCGTTTCTCAGCCTGACCATCATGGGAACGATTCAATCGAATCGCTCACTCACCAGAAACCGAGCACAAGTGGGCGATCACGTGTACGTCACCGGGACGTTAGGTGATTCCCACGCCGGGCTCCACGTCTTGCGCACCCGTGCGAATACGCGCCCACGGGGCAGATTACGCGGAGACGAACAATGGTTGGCCCAGCGCCATCTGCGCCCGACCCCACGAATCGTCGTCGGACAACTCCTGGCACGCCAAGGCATTGCTCACGCCGCCATTGATCTCTCGGATGGACTCTCCGGCGACGTCTGCCACGTCTGCGAAGAGAGTCGGGTGGGAGCCGACATCTGGGCCACGGCACTCCCCCTCTCCTCTCACCTGCGCACGTTTGCCAAACACAACGAGGTCGATCCGGTCGAATTCGCGCTCAGAGGCGGTGATGATTATGAACTGCTGTTTACCGCCCCGTCCAAACATCATCAGAAGGTGTTCGACGTGGCACAAAAGACCAAGGTGTCGATTTCCCGCATTGGCACCATACAACCGAAACCATTCGGACGCCGACTCACGTATGACCGAGGTCGTACCCGGCCACTGATGAAGCAGAGTTATACGCATTTTCGCTGACGGCCACGTCCGTGACGACGTTCACGAAATCTTTCTCCACGTTCGGACTCCACGCGTGATGTCAAACCCGATCCGTCATGAAGTGTCCCTGATTGCCGATCCGATCCATCAATACATTCAATTCACGGTGCCGTCCTCAGGCTCAACGGAAACGACTGAAAAAGATTTAATCGATTCTCCCTGGGTGCAACGGCTGCGGTACCTCTACCAACTGCAAAGCGCGCGATGGGTCTATCCGGCCGCGGAGCACAGTCGATTCCAACATTCTCTGGGCGCCATGCATCTTGCCGGACGATACGCCAAACACGTGTATCCCTCTCTCGCCAAAACCGTTCGCCGCGTGCCCTCACTTCCCTACGTCGAAGAATTGCTCCGAGTCACGGCGTTGCTTCACGACGTGGGACATGGACCCTTCTGTCATTTTTTTGATCACCACGTTCTTCGCCGGTTCGGTCTCTCCCATGAACGGATGGGACAAACGATTATTCGCGACGAATTAGGCGCAATGATTCGCCGAGTGCGGCGCAGTCCCTCGGGAACGTTTGCGAACGGTGAAGTCCTGAATCCCGAGCACGTGGCTTTTCTGATCCTGAAGGATCCCAACAAGCGGAGCCGGCAGTATCCTCGATGGCTGCGACTGCTCCAGCCGCTCATCGGAGGATTGTTCACGGCGGACAACTTTGATTACGTCCTGCGCGACTCCTACACGTGCGGGGTGGCCATCGGTCCCGTCGATATTCCACGACTCATTCACTACACGTTGATCACGCCGAAAGGGTTAACGCTTCATAAAAACGGTCTGCCCGCCCTGCAAATGTTTCTCAATGCTCGGCTCTATCTCTACGCCAACGTGTACTATCACCGCACCACCCGGGCCATTGACCTCCACCTGTCGGAGATTTTTCACGAAACCATGGAACGTCTGTTTCCCGACAACCCCCTGCATCACCTGGACGACTATCTTCGGCTGACCGACTGGTCTCTTCTAGAAACGGTCCGAACGTGGGAACGGGCGTCTGATCGAACGAAACGGCAGTTAGGGAAGGAATGGCATCGCGTGTTGGGACGACGGGTGAAATGGAAAACCGCCTACAGTAAAGTCTTGACCCTTCGGGACGACCATCCACGCGGTCCCGTCGCGACGCCGGCCACGCTGGAATCCCGGATTCGTCAACGACTCCCTCGCCGGCTGAAAGGTCTCACCTTTCACGTGGACGTCGCCAGCAGAGATACCCGCCCCTTTAACGTGCTGAACATGGGACAATTTCAGTTTTACGTCTATGATCCCGCAACCCGGTCGGTTGAAAAGGAAACGCTGCGGGAACTGTTTGAGTATTTTCCTTCTCGCATCGTGCAACTCCGGATTTTTGCGGAAGATCATCACGCCGACGCGGAATTGGTGCGTGCCGTGGAGCAGGTTCTTCGCAGCTGACCTGGACCGCTCCCGGATCGACCACGCCCGCGTGCGGGAGACCGGTGTTGTGTCGTCTTCATCAATGTGAAGCCCACGGCAGACCCGATTCACCCCGTAAAAGAGGGCCTAAGATACTCTGCAGGACCTGGATGCCTAATCCGGCCGTGGCGCCCACGCCCCGTAAGGTAAGGACGAAATTGAATTGATTGCGCTCGGGAAGATTGTCACCTTCCGCCAATCGAATGTAATACAGGCCCAACGACCAGCATTTGCAGGGGTTTTGATACAACCCAACCACGTCCCATTCAGGAGTCTGCCCCTTGGCCGCGTCATGATAGACCTTTGTCCCAACGGTCCACCCGAAGGGAAGACGCACGGCACCGCCCGCCGTCAGGAACGTAATGGCGTCTCGTTGAGGCGCCAACACTTCATTAAAGGATAAGGGATTCCAGATGTCTCCACGGCGTGGGACGGTCCCGGCTCGGGTCAAGCGATGTCCCACCTGCACGTACGCCCGCCGATGCGCCTGCACCGCGACGTCCGAATTCAACTGCGTGAATTCGTGATCGTACGGATCGTAGAACGCGTCAAACGTCAGGCGCAGGAGGCTCAGAGACCTCGGTAATTGGGCCACGGGAAGTTGAAGCGTCGTCCGCGTCCACACGTCGGAAAAAATATTCGCCTGGCCCGGTACGTCGCCGAGATGATAACTTTGTGCCATCACGAGATCCAGCAGAGTCGTGGACCGTGAGGCGTTGGGTTCGTCCGACAATCGCGTTCTCACGGAGTAGGTCACCAGGTGCTTCTTCAATAAATTATCCACGGCGTCAATCTGAGGAAGATCGGATCGTTTGGATGCCGGGACGTATTCATAGAACAGACTGGGTTTTATCGTGTGACGAAGACCTCCCTGCCCCACTGAAAATCGACGAGACAGGTTCGAGACCGCCTCCAACCCAAGCCAGAACGTTCCGCGAGCGCGGGCACGACGTTGTGAAGACTTCCGTCCATGAGAATACAGCACTTCTCTGAATTTCAACTGGGGACGAAGACCTATCACGTGCCCCACGTGCAGACTGGTTACGGCAAGCGACGACGCGAGATCGAATCGACTGACGTTGAACCCCCGTTCACGATCAAAATGAACAAACGTGGAATCCACGCCCACGTCAACGTTCAGGACGTTCCCTCCCTGAATCACCCGACGATAGCGATGCCCGATTTCGGGTAACCGTTGAAACGTGCGTCGTCCGCCGGCGCCCAGGGGTTGTAGATATTGGGCCATCAGATACGCCTTGCCGCCCGTCGTTCGATACGTGAGGTTCAACACCGATTCCTGACTCGGAAGCGCACGCACGATGCCGGACGTACTCAGGCTTTGTAAGAGCGTCCGGTCCGTCGCGTAGTTGACCTTGGTCTGGAGAAGCAGATCGTCGTGGACGTGATGAACGTGGGCACCGGTAATCTGCGCGCGCACGTGATCTTCCCGTGTGTCGTTAAACGCGTTGACCACCCAGGTTCCCCTTGAACGGCGACTCAGGACGTACCGATAGTCGAGATCAACGCCTTGCCCGCGTTTGGATAAGATTTGCGGCGTCACGGTCAGGTCCTGACTCGGAGAAATGGCCCAATACCATCCTTGCCGGTATTGAACCCCGAACACGTTGTCGAACCCGGCCGTAGGGACCAGGAATCCGGTTTTTCGGGCCCCCGGCATCGGATACCGCAGCAGGGGAAGCGGGAGAATCGGATGATTGCGGACGTTCAACCACACGTTCTTGGCAGACAGACCGTCGCCCAGTTCCACGTCAACGTCTTGAAATGAAAAACTCCAATCAGGAATCTGGCCGTCATCCGCGTCGCACGTCGTAAACGTGCCGTCCTTCACGCGATAATGCGTTTCCGAAAACCGCTGCAAGAGACGACCACGGACCCACGCGTTGCTTTCTTTCAGAAAAATTTTTCCGTTGGTAATACCCCAGGCTTCCGTGTTCACGTTGACGGTCAGGTCCTCGGCCCAGACGTCGGTCACGCGATCACTCAGATGCACGCGCCCCTTGCCGCGTAATCGACCGGAAAGCGCGTGAAGGACGGCTTGATCCGCGGTCAACCGAAAGATGCCCTGCCTCACGGTCACGGAACCATACGCTTTGAATTCTTCCGCGTCTCGATAAAACTCAGTTCGGTCGGCCGTGACCTCCAACGACTCGGACGCGTCCGATTCCGATGACGTCGACGCAGGAAACTTGGGTTGCGCGTGGACGTCCTCCCGCCCAAGGAGGACGGTCTGAACGGCAATCAGAAGACACATGAACAGTCCGGTGACTATCGTCGAAGGGATCACCGACGCGTTATCCCACGACGGGTTCATAGGTCGATCCGGTCATGAGGCTTTTGACGTGCCCGACGAGAAACAATGATCCGGTGACGCACACCAGATCGTCATGGTCCGCCAGACGGGTTGCCAAATCAATGGCCGCGTGCGGTGATTCACGCTCATACACGGGGACGTCACCGACCGGGAGTGCCCGTTTCAAGGCGAACGCGGGAGCCGACCGGGGATGCTCGATTTGCGTCAGAATGACCCCATCGGCAAGTGGAACCAGCGCGTTTAAAAAAGCCGGCAGGTTTTTGTCCTGCATCATCCCGACGACCACGATCAGCCGTCGCCCGTTTCGCTCGCCAAGAAGACCTTGCAAATGGATCGTTAAGCATTCCGCCGCGGCCGGATTATGCGCTCCGTCACAGACAATCAAGGGACGACGCTGAAGTCGTTCCAGCCGGCCCGGCCACGTGACGGACTCCAGGCCGCGTCGAATGATCCGTTCGGAAATGGAACGATGCGGCATCACGCTGGATTCAAGCGCAACGATGCTACAGGCGGCATTGATCGCCTGGTGACGTCCTTCCAGGGAACAGGAAAGGTTCAGGTATTCCGCCCTCGTCCCCGTCACGTCGAATGCCCCCGTATCATGAACGACACAAAGAAATTCCTTGCCGAACGCCGTCAGCGGGGCGTTCTGGTGGTGCGCCCGTTCCTGTAACACGGCGGAGACGTCTCGTTCGACCGGCCCCACGACCACGGGAACGCGTCGTTTGATAATCCCTGCTTTTTCAAACGCAATGTCCGGGAGGGACGATCCCAGATACCGCTCATGATCGAATGAGACGTTCGTAATGATCGTCCCGAGCGGGTGACAAACGTTTGTGGCGTCGAATCTCCCCCCCATCCCGACTTCAATGACCCCGATCTCGACCTCTTCTTCGGCAAAATACTGGAACGCCATGACGGTGGCCACTTCAAAAAACGTCGGTTGCACAAGAAAGGAAGGAAGTGCCTGGACGCGAGCAAACAGATCAACCACCCGCTCGCGGGGGACGTCAATTCCCTGAATCTTGATCCGTTCGCAAAAATCGAGAAGATGAGGAGACGTGTATAACCCGACGCGGACGCCGGCGGCCTGAAGAATCGACGCCGTCATCGCGGCCACGGAGCCTTTGCCGTTGGTCCCCGCAACGTGCAGAGCGTAAAAACGCCGTTGGGGATTGTCCAGTTCCGATAATAACGCGGAGACCGTCTCCAGTCCCAACTTGATGCCGAACCGCTGCAACCCGTAGAGGCGCGTGAGTGTGGCCTCGTAGGAAAACACCGTCCAGGTTCCCGATGATGGGCCGTTCCCCCTGCTCGCTCTACACGCTTGGAGCCAGATGCCGTAAAATCACGTGGAGACGGTCTCGAAGCTGGGGTCTGGCCACAATGGCATCAATCATCCCATGGTCAAGTAAAAATTCCGCACGCTGAAACCCATCCGGCAAACGCTGCTTGATGGTCTGCTCAATGACTCGTGGCCCTGCAAACCCGATCAGGGCCTTCGGTTCCGCCAGGATCACGTCTCCCAACATCGCCACGCTCGCGGTGACGCCACCAAAGGTGGGGTCCGTGAGAAGAGAAATAAACGGCACGCCGCTTTCATGCAGCCGGGCGATGGCCGCGGACGTCCGCGCCATTTGCATCAGCGAGAGGATGCCTTCCTGCATTCTCGCGCCACCGGACGTCGTGACAAGAAAAAACGGCGTATGGCTTTCTCTGGCCCGGTCCACGGCCCGACAAATCTTTTCTCCGACCACGGACCCCATGCTGCCGCCCATAAACGTAAAATCAAAGATCCCGACGATCACCGGACGATCATGCACCCGCCCTTCTCCAGTCACGATCGCATCGTTTCTTCCGGTTTTTTTTTGACAGGTCTTGACCCGTTCGGCGTACGGTTGCGTGTCTACGAACGTCAGCGGATCGCCGGGAGCCAATTCAACGTCCCATTCCTGAAAGCTGTCTGGGTCAAGCACGAGATCAATCCGTTCCACGACGGATAAGGGAAAATGGCATCCACACTTAGGACAGCGTTTCAGGTTTTGTTCGACGCTTTTCCGATACACCATCGCTCGGCAAAAGGAACATTTAATCCACATGCCCTCGACGATGTTCAATTTTCCCGAGTCTTTCGAGGAGTCTTTTCTAAACAACGCCATCGACGTGTACCGACGGAAGTTCCCGAGAAACGCGGCACGGGATCGAGGTCGAATCCGAACAGGCAGAGGCCACTCAGGAGCAGGGAGAATCACCCGCCGCGCGCGTGCATTTCCAAATGGGGGTCCTGACGCAACTCTCCAATCTCAATAAATTGGCCGCGCATGCGTGAGGATTCAAGGGCTTTGCGCTCTTCAGCGCCACGGTCGGTCCGATTGTGCCATCCGGAGCGAATCCGATCTCGCACGGTGGCGAAATCTTTCATCCGAAGCGGCTCTCGCAAATCCACGCCGCGTTTGGCATAGAGACACAGATACCACAAGCCGTCAGCCGTCAGCCGACTCCGATCGCACGTGGCACAGAACGGCGTCGTGGTTGAAGGAATAATTCCGAACGTGGTGGCGTCACCCAGCCGAAACCGCTGGGCGGGGGCCGAACCGTTTTCCTCAATCGGCTCAATTGGTCCATAGACCCGTTGGAGCTTCAGCAGAATTTCCGCGCGAGAACAGACTTTTTCCATGGCCCAATCATTCGCACCGCCCACGTCCATGTATTCAATGAACCGAACCTCTCCATTCACGGTCTTCCCATACTCGATCAACTCGACGAATTCATCATCGTTGAACCCCTTGATCGCGACAGTATCGATTTTCAGTCCCCGCAATCCGATCCTGTTGACTTCTTCAATGCCTTCAAGAACGCGATCAAAGGTATCGCGTCTGGTCAGA
The DNA here is from genome assembly GCA_965212625.1 of Nitrospirales bacterium. Taxonomy (GTDB): domain Bacteria; phylum Nitrospirota; class Nitrospiria; order Nitrospirales; family UBA8639; genus Bin75. The sequence goes on from OZ243124.1 coordinate 997,527, forward strand.
GTTTTGAAACGGTCGGGCCTCAAGGTGTCAAGACTCACCGTGACGCGATGCAAGCCGGCTCGATAGAGTGATTCCGCTTGCTCCTTGAGCAAAATCCCATTCGTCGTCAAGGCAACGTCGTCAAGGGAAGTCTGTTGCCTTAACAATCGGATCAAGGTGGGAAGATCACGACGAAGCAAGGGTTCGCCGCCCGTCAATCGGATTTTCTCAACGCCGAACTCGGTAAACGTTGCCACCAGGACGTTGATTTCTTCAAAACTCAGAAGGGTTTCACGGGGAAGCCACGCGTATTCCTCTTCCGGCATACAATAGTGACAGCGCAGATTACACCGGTCGGTCACCGACACGCGCAAACTCCGCAGCGGACGATGAAACGTATCAGACAGGACGGAACGGAACGATGGCGCGGGAACGGATTTCATGGATGTTGTTCAACCCACATTTCCCCGTCCGGGGTGCGTTCGCATTTCCAGATCGGCGTGATCTGTTTTAATTCGTCGATGCACCATTTGCAGGCATTGAACGCCTCCGGTCGGTGCATGGCTCCCACCACGATCAAGACAATGTTCTCCCCAACGGCAATGTCCCCGTACCGGTGGAGAATCAGCACTTCAATGACGTCAAACTGGCGTAAGGCGCGTTCACGGATTTCGCGGAGCGTCTTTTGGGCCATTCCCTCGTAGTATTCAAACGTGATACTTCTGACGTCCCGGGCTTCGGACCGGTCCCGAGCCGTTCCAAGAAAGGTGGCAATCCCCCCAATGCGCGTAGACCGACTGCGCACTCGATTGATTTCTTCATCCACTGAAAACGTTTCACGTTGGACTCGCACCAACGTGGCTTCGCGTGTATCGACGGTAGACATCGGCGTTCATCCTCCTTGGCCGCGTGATCCACCGGAAAACGGTGGAAGCAACGCGATTTCGTCGGAACCGGAGAGTTCCACGTCGCCGTCGGCCACGTCGTGATTGACCGACACAAGGACTTTCTTTTTCAGCAGCAACTCGCCCACCTCGGGATTCATCGCCTGAATGGCCGCAATCAAATCATTCACCAGGCACCCTTGCCGTAACGTCACCGTCAGTTCGGATTCCGTGCCCAACTGAGTTTTGAGCATGCCAAACACTTTCACGGTGACGGTCATGACTGGATTCCCTGGACCGGCGTGACCTCCGCCCCACCCGCTCGTGCATAGGTTCCGGATTTCCCTCCGGATTTTGAGACCAGAAACGTTTCGCCGACGCTTATGCCTTTATCCACGGCTTTGCACATGTCATAGATCGTCAAGGCCGCAATCGTCACCGCGGTCATGGCCTCCATTTCAACGCCGGTTTGCCCGTTGGTTTTGACCGTCGCCCGGATGGTGAGCGCACACCGGCCGGCGTCATTCGGCTGCGCGTCTTCTTGAAAATCAACGTTCACGCCGGTGATCAGCAACGGATGACACATGGGGATGACGTCCGGCGTCCGTTTCGCGCCCATCACGCCGGCCACTTGGGCCACGGCCAGCACGTCGCCTTTCGCGATTTTTCCTTCCTGGATGAGGCGGAGCGTGTCGGGCAACATGAACACGTGACCTTGAGCCACCGCCACGCGTTCCGTCACGGCCTTGGCGGAAACGTCAACCATCCGCGCCCGTCCCGACTCATTAAAATGTGTAAAATCGGCCACGTCTCAGACCATTGCTTCGTCAAAAATTTCCGTCATTATAGGAGTCTGGCGAAAAGCAGGTCAAGCAACCGAGCCACCGACTCCCTAGGGCTTGACACGTATTTTCCCCTTCCCGACAATGCCTCCATGCGTGGCCTGAACGAAGGCAACGACGCCATCATCATTGAGAGCATCCGGTTTCAAGGCCGATGCGGCGTCACGCTTGAAGAACGACGACGACCACAACCGCTGTTGGTTGACGTTGAGTTGACCTGCTCAACGGAAGAGGCCATTGTTTCCGATTCCATCGCAAAAACCGTGGACTACGCCCAAGTCATCCAACGAATCGTTGACGTCGGAACCACCCATGAAACGGCACTCCTTGAGAGATTGGCGGATCAGATCTCTCAAGTCTTGCTGACGGAATTCGTCATCAATCAATTAACGATCTGGCTTCGAAAAGCCGAGCCGCCGGTCCCGGGCGTCACGAGTTCCGTGGGGGTGCGCCTGACCTATCCACGAACGCGCACGAACGTGGTCGGCTCACCGGCCTCAAGCCCCTCCCCCTTTCTGACCGTCAACGTCCATCTGCTCCCTAAAGGAAAGGTGCTGGACGTGGCCGCCGGACGTGGCCGCCATGCCCTGTACCTCGCCTCTCAAGGTTATGAAGTGATCGGACTTGATCGAGACGCGACGGCACTTGACGCGTTGGCGCGGACGGCTGCTGATTGTCGCCTGGCGAAGCTTTCAACGTGGGAACTCGACTTGGAAACGAACCCGGACTCCCCACCCTCTCTTGGCGATGAACTCTATGATGGAATCCTGGTGTTTTTCTATCTCTTCCGACCGCTGTTTCCTTCGATCTTCAGGGCACTCAAACCTGGCGGCGTCCTCATGTATGAGACGTTCCTGATCGATCATCATCGTCTGTTTCAGCACCCGCGAAGAAAGGAATTCTGTCTGGGTCATAATGAACTGCTTCACTTAACCGCCGGGCTGAGAGTACTCTCCTATCACGAAGGTCCATGCCACTCCGCTTCCCCGGAGCCCACTGCCGTCACCGCACGGCTTGTCGCGCAAAAGTCCCCTTCGTAACGTGGAGGGCCAATGGAACGAATTGATCGACACCGTCACACCATCTCCCGCGACGTCCATCAGACGAGACGCACGCATAAAGGTTTCTCTCAATGACGTTCGACGTGATAGGTTGGGCACATGAAGAATCATCCGATGGACCGACTGGATAAGAATCCGGAGATTCGAGCGCAACTTCTTCCATTTTGCCGTCTCAAAAAGGGCGAAATATGGGAAGACCCAATGGACGGACACCGCGTTGGCTGCCTTGATGCAGCCTCTCACGAAGATATCGAGTTGCTCATGAAGGGAGAGAACGCAACGCTTTTGATCCAGGACCCGCCATACAACCTGATTGCATTTGAGGAACGATCCATTGAAGAATTCATTGATTGGTGCAGGAAATGGGTAGACACGACGGAAAAGACCCTTGCGGATGACTCCGCCCTTTACGTTTGGCTGGGTGCCGATCAGGAGCACGGCTTCCAGCCGTTACCTGAGTTTATGATGATGATGCGTGCATTCAAGTCGTTGAAAAGCCGATCGTTCATGACGATGCGGAATCAACGAGGGTATGGAACCCAGCACAACTGGATGGCGGTACGGCAAGAGTGCCTGTACTATGCAAAGGGGAATCCGAAATTTGCCGTTCAATATACTGAGATTCCCAAAATCCTTCGTGGATATTACAAGGAAGTTAATGGAGAAAAGACTGAGAACTTCGAACGAAGCAAATCTCAACGTATCCGCCCAGGCAACGTCTGGGTCGATATCCAGCAGGTCTTTTATCGCATGGAGGAAAACGTCAACGGGTGCTACGCACAAAAACCGTTGAAGGGTATCGAGCGGCTGGTGCTTGCCAGTTCACGGGAAGGCGATCTCGTGGCAGATTTCTTCGGACACTCAGGCTCCACGCTGATCGCGGCGGCCAAGCATCAACGAAGGTGCTTCACGTGCGACGTCGATCCCGTGTACGCCGAAATCATGATTCGGAGAATAGAACGATATCACGCGATTGGCAAGAACGGCTGGCAAAACGGCAACCCTTTCGAAAGGGAATTGATTGGAGGGTTGGAACCGGAACAAACAAGTTTGAAGATGGAATCCGTGGACGTTCGACAAAATACACTCAATAGGCGAATTGACGATCTCGAACGTGCGGAAGAGTTTCGACGACAAGCTGCCGGCTAATTTTCCTGGGCTTCGACGATGTGATTTTCAAACCGGGTACAGCCTTCGGCCAGCAGACGATTCGTCAACATTTCCCCAGGCCATTCAATCGGCAGGTCGGCCGTAAAGACCCAGACGTCGGGCGACGTCCAGATGGGACCATGGTCTTCCGGCAGGTCCGGGTCGAACAAGTCGGTCCACACCGGCATATACACCCCATTCCCACATTGCGTATGCAGATGCACGATCGTCCGACCTCGAACGGGGGGATCAAGATCATGCCACACCGCGGCGGTTTCATCAGCCAGCCGATGGAGACGCACGGCATTTTGAGCGTCGAACGTGGCATAGGCGGCATACACGGGCACGTCCAATTTATCCGGTGCCAAGGCGATCTCAGGACATTGCTCCATCAGACCCTGCAACAACGTTTCACGACCCCCGTCTTCGAGGGTTTCCGGAATGGAGGAATCCCGCGCACCAATTAATTCAAACAGTAAAAAGGCCGTTGATTCGACCGGAGGATGCAAGCGGGCGGCAATGGGCCGCCGACGCTGAGAATTGGCCATGTCGGAGACGTGTTCGTGCAACTTCTGAAGCGTGAAAAAATCGAGCGTGGTATCCGTCAGCAACCGCGGTTCGACCGTCACCACCGTGCCCGGAGGAATCTGCAAACATTGCCGCAATAATTCCGCGGTTTTCTCTGGGTGCAGTTTCAAGCCGATGGGTACCGCCAAATTCGCCTGCAACGAGAGTTCGAACGCACCCAAAATGGCATAGGCCGGGGCATCATCGGAATCACCCTCAATGACGACCGAGCAGGAAGCCTCCGCCAACAGGTCAAACAACCACTCGGCCATTTCTTCATCCAATGCCGCAAGAACGGTGAGCACGTCATGTTCGCGGTCTTGCTCAAGCAACGCCTGAAGCACTTCAATGGCGAGTTCAGCATCACCATGATCGTGACGGCGTGCATTGATCAGATGAATCAGGTCACGGGTTAAGGGGTCCGGACGATACCATCTCGACATGGGCTGGCGTCTCTCGATGACCGACACCGGAATGATGAACGTTTGATTAGAGACCGAAGGACTTCGGTTGAAAGCCCTCTTTGTTGGCAATGCTGGCACTGCTCCCCGTGGCCCTGATGATAAACAGGCCCTTTCTTTCCGCGCTCTTGTCGGAACCCTGATTGGCCTTGAGATAGGCAACGGCACCATAAATGACGTTGCGTTGGTACTCAGGAAAGACCTTTCTGAAATCTTTCAGCTTTTTGATAAAGTGATCAACGTCGTTGGGTCTCAAAGTCGTTTTGACTTCCACCACGACAATTTCAGCACCGTTGACGGCAATAACGTCGAATTCATATTCCACGCCGTTGAAGGGTCGCGAATGTTCTTGGGAGAGGCCTCCCACCTCAATGCCCTTCTCGTTGAGGAGTTTGATTAAATCTCCCTTCACGAGGCTCTCCATCAACTTCCCCCATTGAGTGGTAAAGAGGTTGTGCAGTAATCGGATGCTCTGCTTGGTTTCCTGGATTTGGCGGTCCGTTCTCTCCTGAGACGCGAAAAGTTCGCTGATTTGGCGGTCCGTTTTTTCCTGAGATTCGGAAAGGCGTCTCTGAGATTCGAAAAGCTCTCTCTGAGATTCGGAAAACTCTTTCTGAGATTCGGAAATTTCTTTCTGAGATTCGGAAATTTCTCCGAGAATTTTCCAAATTTCTTCCGACGTGGCTTTTTCGGAGGTCGTGCTTGCCATCAATGTTTCTCCAGTCCGGTGAGACCGTAGCAAGGGAAACGTGGGAGGTCAATAACTTTTCACTGACTCATGGCACCGTGCCGGCAAAAAATGGTTGTCGTGGGGGATCCACACCCACGTCGCCCGCTTCATTGCCGGACCGCCGATTGACATGCCTCGGGTGGAGTGGTATGAAGAAGACGTGCCATGACCGAAATCAGACCACTTCGCATGCACCCTGTCACAAGCGAGAGTCCTCATGACCGTGACGACGTTCTTCCCATTTTCCCAGCCGCTCCACCCGTTCTTCTTTGCGCGCCAGGACGACCAGGATCTTGACGTTGACGACCGTTTCGAAGACTTTCACTTCCGACGTCGACCACCCGGTCGACGACCTTTCAGGATCATTTTAGCCGTTCTTTTACTCATAGGCGTGGGATACGTCGTCATGAATCCGGACATTATGTCCTCCTTCATCAACGCGGTTTCGATGCCGGACGGCATATTTTCCAAGCCACGGACTGAGACTCCCGCTCCTCGGCGACAAGGCACACGTCCCGATCCATTGCAGACTCCTCCCGTTCCTGCCTATTACGAAAAACAAACCGTCACCGTCGTCCTGCAAGCAACCGATGGGACTCGTCTCAGGTTGAGCAATGACGCCGAAGGCAAACAGCCAGGCCCGCTGGTGAAAGCCGGAGACATGCTTACCGTCATGGATGGGAGTCTCATCGGAAAGACGTGGGTCTATTTCGTCAGGACGCAATCCGGCGCGTCGGGATGGATTAAAGAACGGAACCTTCAAGCACGATCCTGAACGGCAAACCGGTTCAACCCCACCACCCGTCCTTCTACGTTACACGGCGTCCGGCGGGGGACCTCTTCGTTCTCGTTGTTCCGTCTTTTCCGACAACGCGACGTTCGCGACAATGATGAGGGCCGCGAACCTTCCCGCTCACGGCTTCATTCATATTCATTCATCGTTTGCACCGCGATGCCGACTCAAATGACTCCCGCAGAAGCCCACGCCTATTGCACGAAAAAAACGAAAGAGAGCGGGAGCAATTTTTACCACTCCTTTTTCTTTCTCCCCCGTCCCCGGCGGGAAGCCATGTATACCATTTACACGTTTTGTCGCGAGCTTGACGATACCGTTGACCATCCTCCACGCGGCACTGACCCCCACGACCAACTGGCTCAATGGCGTCAAGAAATTACAGCCGTGTATCACGGCACGCCGCGGTATCCGGTGACGATCAGTTTGGCTGACCACGTCAGAACATTCGGCGTGCCGCAGGCACATCTTGAAGAACTCACGGCCGGCATGGAAATGGATCTGACGATCAGACGATACGCGACGTTTGACGATCTGTATCTCTACTGCTATCGCGTCGCCGCGGTCGTCGGACTGATCTGTCTGCACCTGTTCGAGACCACGACGCCGCGCGCGCAGGATTATGCGATCAATTTAGGACTGGCTTTTCAACTCACCAACATCATACGCGACGTGGGATCGGATGCCGATCGGGACCGAATCTACGTGCCCCAAGAAGACCTCGCGAGATTTGGCTATTCGGAACAACGGACGTTGGCGAAAACCTATTCCCCGCAATTTATCCGTCTCATGGAATTCCAGGCTACTCGGGCGCGTGCCTACTATCAAAACGCGCAGGCCGTGTATGCCACGCTGTCTTCGACGACTCGTCAATCTCTCCTTTCTGCAGAAATCATGCGAGCTATTTACTTCAGCCTCTTAACCCGCGTTGAACGGTCTCGCTTTGACGTGTTTTCTTCTCGCGTTCGCGTACCACCGTCACTTTGCATTTTCAAAGCTCTGACGACGTGGGCACGCGTGTCGCTGAACAATCGTCCTGCGCGTGAATCATCGCGTGAGTGAACCCCTTCATAATGATCTCCACGGGTTGCCGTCGTTCGTTGACAACCAGGATTGGGCATTTCTATGATCCGCGCGCATGTCTCTTTCCGCTCTTCACGATTCGTTGCGCAATTGCCAGGAATGCCGTCTCGCGTCCAGACGCACCCAAGTGGTATTCGGAACCGGCAATCCCGATGCGTCGATCATGTTCGTAGGAGAAGCCCCGGGATTTCACGAAGACAAGCAGGGAATTCCGTTTGTAGGGGCAGCGGGAAAACTGTTGACCGAATTATTGGAATCGGCGGGGCTGTCTCGGTCTCAGATCTACATCGCGAACGTCATTAAATGTCGTCCGCCGAATAATCGCGATCCCGAGCCCGATGAAGTGGACGCGTGCAAACCGTTTCTTCTTCAGCAGATTCAGATCATTAAGCCTCACTTGGTCTGTTCACTGGGAAACTTTGCGACGCAGACGCTCCTGGGAAGAAAAGTCGGAATCACGAAGGTCCATGGACGGCACGTGCAATTAACGGATTTCCTGTTGTTTCCGCTGTACCATCCCGCTGCGGCTCTTCACCAAAGCAACCTTCTCGCCGTCCTCCGTGACGATTTCCAAAAACTCAAGCAGTTGCTGGATACAACGACGAAGGCGCAGCGGGAGGGAGCCGACTCGCCCGCCGTCGTCAGCAAGCCGGTTCAGACGGATTTGTTTTAGAACCGGCGTGCTCCTGGTCGGCTTGCTCTTCATCCGGGACTTCGGACTCTTCACGTTCTTCTTCCGGGGTCTCAAACCACTTGACCAACACGTCGTCCCACCACGTCTGATCAACCGCCGCACCCGGATCAACCCCTAACAAGGCCACCTCCGTCTCCGTCAGAGTCGGATCAATGTCCGCGGGACGAAATCGAGCCCGATCAATCACTTCTTTCGTCGCATATCCACCCACGATCCACGAAGGGGGGTCGGCGCGTCGGGATTTATAAGCCTGGAGGTGTACCTTGAGGTAGACGAAAATTTTCCGTTGCGTCTCATCCTCAAACCCACCGGGTGGAAGACTCAACGTTTTCTCAATTTTCTTTCGCCATTCCCGCTGGTCATATCGCGCGGTGACCAACTGTAAGACTTTGGCTCCATCCTCAACGTCAAGTGGCATGACGACTCCTCACGTCCACGGAGTTCAGGCGTCCCCACGGCCGCTTGAAGCCCGCCGTTTTCTCAACAAAGGTCCGCATCGAGATCGGACGCGTCCCGTCATTGTCCCGCCACCGTCATCTCACGTATTTTCACGGTGGGACTCGCAAGTTGACCCCGAAAGACCAAATCATTGCCGATCAATTCAACGTCTTGAAACATACGCTTCAGATTACCGGCAATCGTGACCTCTTCCACGGGATAGGCCAATTCGCCGTTTTCAATCCAGAAACCGGAAGCCCCCCGCGAATAATCCCCGGTGACCACGTTCACGCCAAATCCAATCAACTCCGTGACCAACAAACCTTGCTTGACGGACCGAATGATCTCATCGGGAGACGGGGTGCCCGGATGAAAGAAGAAATTCGTAGGAGACACGGAAGGACTCTCGCCAACGCTTCTCGCGGCGTTTCCCGTGGAAGCCATCCCTAATTTTCGACCGGAATACGTATCCAACAAATAGCTGACGAGCCTGCCCTTCTCGACGACCATGGTTTGTCGGGTCGGCAAGCCTTCGGCGTCAAACGGACGAGATCCCAACTTGCCGGGCAGTAAGGCATTATCCTCAACGTGGACGTATTCCGGCGCGATGGACTTTCCCAATTGCCCCAGTAAAAACGAAGCATTCTTATACAGGGCATATCCGGAGATCGCACCGGACAAGTGACCCAACAAACTTTCAGCGGTTTCCGGATCAAAAATCACGGGAACCCGCTGGGTGCCCACCTTCCGAGCCCCCAAGCGGCGCAGCGTCCGCGACGCGGCAATTTCACCGATTGATTCCGGACGCTCCAATTCCCGGTACTTCCGCGAAACCGTATACCACGAATCTCGCTGCATACTTTGCCCGTTTGCGTCTTCAGCCACGGGTGCCACGGAGAGGGCAAACCGGGAACTGCGATGACGGCCGACGAATCCACGCGTATTCGCCAAGACCACGACGCCATGGGCCGAAGTACAATCCGCACCGTCGGAATTGGTAATTCGAGCATCCACGTTCATTGCGGCTTGCTCGGCACGCTGCGCCAAGTGAATTTCCTGGTCCACGGTCAGGGTGGTCGGATCAAAGAGATCCAAATCAGGGACGTCGGTGGCCATCGCCGCAGCGTCCGGCAGTCCCGACGTCTCGTCTTCAGCCACGGCTTTGGCCAACTCACAGGTGTCGGCAACCAAGTGATCCAAGGACTCGTGTGAAAAATCTGAGGTGGACGCGCTCGCGGATCGTTTGCCAAAAAAAACGCGCAGGCCCAAACTCTTCTCACGCGCCTTGCTCAAACGATCCACGGACGCCAACCGCACCTGAACCGAGACGGAATCCCCTTCTGCCACCAGCACGTCCGCGTCCGTGGCCCCTCGGGCCTTGGCTCGATCAATCAACGTCTCAGCAAGGGTGGTGAACGTTTCCGATGAGGGCTCCATCCTGAATCTCCGAACGAACTGAAAAAACGTGAGGAAGAGGCCGGCGTACTAGGCGGAGGTTCCGCCCACGGTAATTTCATCGATGCGAATCGTGGGCAGCCCGACGCCCACCGGAACGGACTGACCTTCTTTTCCGCAGGTTCCAACGCCGGAATCCAATTGCAAATCATGCCCCACCATCGACACCCGTTTCAGGACGTCCGGCCCGTTACCGATGAGCGTGGCCCCTTTGACGGGCTTCGTCACTTTTCCCTCTTCAATGAGATAGGCTTCGCTCGCGGAAAAGACAAACTTGCCGTTGGTGATGTCCACTTGGCCGCCTCCAAACGAGACCGCGTACAACCCTTTGTTCACGGACCGAATAACATCGGCGGGATCCGACGTCCCCGCCAGCATGAAGGTATTCGTCATCCGCGGCAGAACGAGACTGCGAAAATCTTCTCGCCTGCCGTTGCCGGTTAATGGAATGCCCATCAACCGGGCATTGAGACGGTCCGTGATGTACCCACACAAAATTCCCCCTTCGATCAAGACGGTCCTGGTGGTGGGGGTCCCTTCGTCGTCGATATTGAGCGACCCGCGCCGGAAGGGCAACGTCCCGTCGTCAACGATCGTACACTCCTCGGAGGCCACGCGTTGACCGATCAACTGGCTGAAGGCCGACGTTTTCTTTCGATTGAAATCTGCCTCCAGACCGTGCCCAATGGCCTCGTGCAAGAGAATACCCGGCCATCCGCCGCCCAACACCACCGGCATGATTCCCGCGGGCGCGTCAACCGCGTCAAGATTCAAAATGGCCTGGCGGGCAGCTTCCCGAGCATACGAACGGGCACGCTCTTCCTCATGATAGAAGGAAAATCCGACCCGGCCGCCTCCCCCAAACGTCCCGACCTGTCGATTATGACCGTCTTCGGCAATGCACGTCACCTGAAGCCTGGACAACGGCTGAACGTCGCCGATTCGCAACCCGTCCGTCGTCGCCACCATCATGGTTTTCGATTCGGTATTCAACGACGCCATGACCTTCGTAACGCGCGAATCATATCGGCGCGCTTCCTGATCAATGAGCGTCAGAAGATCCACCCGTTCGCGGGTGGGAACGTCGGCGTTCGATGGGTCTAGCGGGTAGAGATTCCGGGTCTTGGCGGGACGATGAGTGACGGGAACGCCCACCGGCGTCTCGCCTTGCGGAGAATTCGCAATATAGCGAGCCGTATCCGCTGCAATTTCCAAGTCCCGTCGAGACAATTCATCGGAGTAGGCAAATCCCGTTTTTTCGCCGGCAGTCGCCCGCACTCCGGCACCCTGAGAAATACTCTTGACGGCTCGTTTGACGATTCCCTCTTCCATGGACACGGCCTCGGCAACCGTGGATTCAAAATAGATGTCCGCATAATCCACGTCACGCACGTTGACCCGCGCCAAAGCCTGCGCGACTTCACGTTCCTGAAGAGAAAACCGTTCGAGATCAACGTCCTGCTGAGACATGACCCGTACACTTACCACGTCAACCCAACCGTTCGCAAGAAAGAGAGGGCCATCTTTTTTCCACGTCACGCTTCGCGGTCACGCACTGGTGACGGAAGGAAATTCCCCCTTACGCTCGCCATCCGCCGGAGGGAGAAGGAACTCACGCCTCGCCCCCTGGGAGAGGGCCTGAGCTTCGTTTGACAAGTTGGGGCCTCACAATTAGACTAGCTCGTTGCGATTTCGCCCTTGGGACGCGGATTCTTTGGCGAATCCCGCCACAACGCACGGCTGATGATTTCCCGTTCAAGAGAAAATTTCTCGGAACTGACGGACGACGACCTGTTGTCACAACTGGACCACGGCCTCCTGCCCCATCACGTGGCCATCATTATGGACGGGAACGGCCGATGGGCTTCTCATCGCGGTCTCCCGAGGATTGCCGGACACAAGGAGGGATTGAGTGCCCTTCGCGAAGTCGTCGATACCTTCGCTGACCTGGGGGTGCCGTTGCTCACGGTTTACGCGTTCTCTCAGGAAAACTGGAATCGCCCCAAGGCCGAAATTGGCTTGCTCATGATGCTGCTTGAGGAATTTCTCGAGCAGGAACGACGCACCTTTCATGAGCGGAAAGTCAGGTTTCTTCCGATTGGCCAGATTCATACGCTTCCCCCTTCCACTCAAAAGCAGGTGCAGTCCGTCGCCGACGAAACCAAGCATTTTACCGACCGCATCTTGACGGTGGCCCTGAGTTACGGCGGACGTTGCGAGATCGTTGACGCCGTCAACGACCTGATCGAAGACGTACAACGCGGAACCGTGTCGGGACCGATTACTGAAAGCCTCTTTGAACGCTACCTCACCACCGCTGCGTTTCCCGACCCGGACCTGCTCATTCGAACCAGCGGAGAAGCGAGAATCAGTAATTTTCTCCTTTGGCAAATTGCCTATACCGAGTTGTATTTTACGAAAACCCCGTGGCCCGACTTCCGACGACGCGACACGTTGGTGGCTCTGCTGAACTACCAGAAACGGGAACGTCGTTTCGGTCGTCTCTCCTCCACGCTGTCTCATCAAAACGGGTCGTGAGCACGAAGGTGGTTGAGCCCACCTCCAGTGGCCAATCAAAGTATCCGGAGCCAGTCTCGTCACGATCCTTCCCGTGCGGAATCGATCCGAAACGGATCTATTCCGCACTGGTGTTCATTCCGCTTTTTTATCTTCTGACCCGCCATCTTCCCCCCGTGGCGTTTTTTGTGCTGATCGGCACAACCGTCCTGATTGCTCAATGGGAATTTTTGAAGCTGCTCATTCCTGAACGTGCTCTTCCTGGACACGTCATCGTCGGGATTCCGGGCACCCTGCTTCTCTTAAGTGCGATGCAGTGGCCAACGACGATCAGTTTTCACGTCGCCTTATTGATGACCCTCACGGGCTTCCTGGTGTATCAAGTCGGGTACGCGCCGCTTGGTACCAACTACCCGTCCATGGTCGTGTTACTGTTTGGCATGATGTACATTGGCTATACACTCGGGCACTTGCTCTGGTTGAGGAACCTCAAAGACGGGGCGTTTCTGGTTTTTTTCGCGTTGTGGGTCACGTGGGCAGGCGACACCGCCGCGTACGTCATCGGAACAATCTGGGGAACGCGCCCATTGGCTCCCCAGTTAAGCCCAAAAAAAACCCTGGAAGGTTTTCTCGGCAGCCTGGTCGTGGCCCCCATCATGGCCTGGGTCGGTCACGTCTGGTTTCTTCCGATGGTCACTGTTCTGGATTGTTTGGTCCTGGGCCTGTTGCTCACGGTACTGGGAGTCGTCGGGGATCTGTCTGAATCAGCCTTGAAACGCCACGCCGGCGTTAAAGACACAAGTTCCTTGATTCCCGGACACGGCGGCATATTCGATCGCATCGACAGCCTGCTGCTCAGCGCACCGGCGTTTTACTATTACGTGGCGTTCGTGAAAGGCTTGTCGTGAGATGGTAAAAAAGCCTATTCTTCTCGTTCACCAGGCCCGTGGCTTGGGGAAGAGAAAGATGGGGGGCGTCGTTTTTGGGAATGGGGATAACCGTTGATGAAACAGATTGTGCTTCTCGGCTCAACCGGATCCATAGGCGACAGTACCCTTGACGTTGTCGCCAGATTTCCAGACCGATTCTCGATTGTCGGACTCGCCGCTCGTCGGAGCGATGAGAAACTCGCGGAGCAAATCCGGTTGTTTCGTCCAAAATTCGCGGCACTTGCCGATCCTGACGCCGCGAAACGACTGCGCACCCGCGTTGACGACCCCGCGGTTCAAATCCTTGATGGGCCCAACGGCGTCACTGAAGTCGCGACTCACCCCGAGAGTGATCTGGTCATCTCCGCCATCGTCGGCGGAGCCGGCCTGGTGCCCACCTTGGCGGCCATTCGTGCGGGCCGTCGAGTCGCCTTAGCCAACAAGGAACCCATGGTCATGGCCGGGCAGCTCATGCAAGAAGAGGCGCGTCGCCGGGGAGTTCCGATTTTTCCCGTTGACAGCGAACACAGTGCGATCTTTCAGTCGCTCGTCGGCCATAAACGGGAAGACGTGCGCCGTATCATTCTCACGGCCTCCGGCGGCCCGTTTTGGGAGTGCTCAAAAGACGTGATGGACGCGGCCACGCCCGAACTGGCGCTCAAACATCCGAACTGGAAAATGGGGGCGAAAATCACCATTGATTCCGCGACCCTGATGAATAAAGGCCTGGAGGTCATCGAAGCCCGCTGGCTCTTCGATTGTCCGCCCGATCAACTGGAAATTCTCATTCACCGAGAAAGCATCATCCACTCCCTGGTGGAATATCGAGACGGGGCCGTCATGGCCCAATTGGGGTTACCGGACATGCGAACGCCGATCAGTTACGCAATGAATTACCCGCATCGCGTGCCGCTTGACCCCACCGGACTGGATTTATGGAAGTTCGGACAATTGACGTTTGCTCAACCTGATCCCGTGCGCTTTCCCTGTCTGCGGTTGGCCTATGAGGCCCTCGAACGCGGCGGCACGTGTCCGGCGATTCTCAACGCCGCGAACGAGGTCGCCGTCGAGGCGTTTCTGAATCACGGCCTCCCCTTCGGAGACATTGCCAACGTCATTGACCACACCTTACAATGCGCCGACGTTCACCCGCTCACGTCACTGGAAGATGCCCTGGATGCAGATCGGGGGGCCAGGGAAAAAGCTTCGGATCGTATTCTGAGTGTAACCTGATGAAACCCATTACGCATCGGCTTCTCCGCGATCCTGCCCTGAGCCTCAAACGGACAAACCGTGTCTCCTGATATTATCTACGTCGTCACTCAGAAGGTCTGGTGGTTTCTGGTCGTCCTGGGCGTGCTCGTGACGTTTCACGAGTTCGGACACTTTATTGTGGCCCGGTGGGCGGGCGTCAAGGTGCTGAAATTTTCCTTGGGGTTTGGGCCGAAATTGCTGAGCCGCCAAATCGGAGACACCGAATACGTCGTCTCGGCCGTTCCGTTGGGAGGATACGTCAAAATGTTCGGTGAAGACGTGGGTGACGTGGTCTCCATGGAAGAACGGGAGCAATCGTTCGTTCATAAACCGCTGTGGAAGCGCACCCTGATTGTCGCCGCGGGTCCGGGATTCAATTTTCTCCTGAGCTATTTGATTTTTTCAGCGTGGCTGGCCATGGGCTTTCCATTGCCCATCCCAACCTTTGCCGAGTTGTCACCCACGATTGACGCCATCAAGGCGGACTCGCCCGCCGAGAAAGCCGGTTTGCACGTCGGCGACCGGATTATCACGATAAACGAACGAGACGTGCCCACGCGAAGCAGCGTGTATGAGGCCATTGCCGAAAGCCGCGGGCGTTCCCTGACCGTGGAAGTCCGGCGAGGCGGCGCACTCAAGGCGTTCGTCGTGACTCCCACGCTCCATGATCCGGACGATTTTGAGAATCCGGTGTACGTGATCGGAATCGAAGAAGCCCCGCCCCTCGTCACCTCCGTGATGCCCGATACGCCGGCCGAACGGGCAGGGTTGGCAGACGGAGATCGCATCCTTGCGATTCAAGGGGATCAGATTCACACCTGGACCCAGATGACGAAAATTGTCAGGGATCATCCGAATGAACCGCTGACCATGCAGGTCAAGCGTGAAACCGCGAGCATCACGTTGACGGTCACCCCGGAACCCCATGAAGTCACTGAAGAAGGCCACGCCGTCATCATCGGCAAAATCGGCATTATGGGTCCCGGTCGATCGGTGGTGCGTGCGTCCTCTCCTTTCACGGCCATCGTCCAAGGCGTCAAGGCAACCTGGGGATGGTCGGAACTGACCGTGGTGGGCATTTACAAAATGTTCACCGGAGACATTGCCTTAAACAACGTCGGGGGACCTCTCATGATCGCGAGTGCCTCGGGAACGGCTGCCGAACGAGGCATCCCCGACGTGATGTTCTTCGTGGCCATTTTGAGTATCAACCTGGGCATTCTGAATTTACTCCCCATTCCGATTCTGGACGGCGGACATCTCTTTTTCTTTGCCTGCGAAGCGGTTCTGGGTCGTCCGTTGGCCGAACGCCAGCGGGAAGTTGCCCAACAGATCGGCATCGTGCTGCTGTTTGGAATTATGATTTTTGCTTTTTTCAATGACGTTCAACGAATGCTTCAATAATTCGGCAACGTTTTCCCGGAGACAGTCGTCAATCCGCTGACGTCTGACCCCTGCCTGACCACGGCGCGTGGTGAACGGTTGACCAATCACTTCAGTTATGCGAACGAGCCAACTCTTCATTCCCACCCTGCGTGACAATCCGGGCGAGGCGGAAGTCGTCAGTCATCGACTCATGTTGCGGGCCGGCATGATTCGAAAAGTGGCGGCCGGCATGTACACCTTCCTCCCGCTGGGGCTGCGGGTGCTCAAAAAAATCGAACGGATCATTCGCCAGGAAATGAATCGTGCCGGAGCCCAGGAACTCCTCATGCCGATCCTGTCTCCCGCGGAACTTTGGCGTGAAACCGGACGGTGGGACTTTTATGGAAAGGAACTCCTGCGCTGTCAGGATCGGCATGACCGGCACTTCTGCTTTGGCCCGACGCATGAAGAAGTGATCACCGATCTCTTTCGGCGTGAGGTTCGCTCCTACCGTCAACTCCCCATGAACTTTTACCAGATTCAAACCAAATTTCGTGATGAAATCCGCCCGCGATTCGGGTTGATGCGCGGACGCGAGTTTCTGATGAAGGACGCGTACAGCTTCGATGCCGATGAGGCCGGCGCACGGATGAGTTATCAAAAAATGTATGACGCCTACGACCGGATTTTCACGCGCTGCGGCCTCAAATTCCGGGCAGTGGAGGCGGATAACGGGCTGATCGGCGGCACGACGTCCCATGAATTCATGGTCTTGGCTGAAACCGGAGAAGAGACCCTGGTGTATGACGAGGAAGGATCGTATGCCGCCAACGTGGAACGGGCGGAACTCCTTCCTCCCGAACGGGAAGACGATGCGGACCAACTCCCCCTCGAAACGGTCCACACCCCGGGGACGAAGACTGTGGAAGCCGTGTGCGCCTTGTTGCAGGTTTCTCCGGATCGGCTGGTGAAAACGCTGCTCTATGAAACACCGGCCCAGGAGGTCGTGGCCATCCTGATTCGCGGAGACCACGAAGCCAATACGGTCAAGCTCCGTCGTCATTTAGGAATCACGGAAATCGCCCTGGCAAGTGAGAAAACCGTCGCCGCCGTCTCATCCGTTCCGCTGGGTTTCGCCGGCCCGGTGGGACTCCAGGGGATCCGCATTCTGGCGGATCATGGGATCAAGGCCATGCGAAACTTCGTGGTCGGCGGGAATACACCCGACACCCACCTGAAACATGTAAACTGGGGTCGAGATTTTACCGTTGAGGCGTTTCTTGATCTGCGACGGGCCCAAGCCGGTGATCCCTCTCCTCGCAGTGACGGGCGGCTGCGCGAGGTCCAGGGCATTGAAGTCGGTCACGTGTTCTTGTTGGGGACCAAGTACAGCAAAGCCATGAACGCCGTGGTCCTTGATGCCCAAGGACAAGAAGTCCCGGCCATCATGGGCTGTTACGGCATCGGCGTCAGCCGAACCGCCGCGGCAGCCGTTGAACAGAACCACGACGGCAAAGGCATGGTGTGGCCCGTCCCCATTGCGCCTTTTCACGTCCACCTGCTGCCGCTGACGGCGTCGGAGGCCGTGCTCAAAACCGCCGGCACCCTGTACGATTCATTGACGGCGGAAGGAGTAGAAGTCCTGTGGGACGATCGCGACGAACGCGCCGGGGTAAAATTCAACGACGCCGATTTGATTGGGGCTCCCTTTCACCTCATCATTGGCGAGAAAGGATTGGCGCAAGGCGTCGTCGAATGCAAACGCCGCGAAACCGGCGAAGTTGTACACCTGCAACCGAACGCGGTGCAGGCCCACGTGAAACGGTTACTCTCCGCCTATGATCTTCCCCGTTGAGTATCCCGCGCACCCGCTCGGGAACGATCAGGACGTTTCTTCATCGCGTCGGGCGCATTGCGGTGACCGGTCGTTTCCCGTGTGAAACGTGAGAATCCGTGGGATAAGATGGCTTCCTGAAATTGTTGAAAAATTAGAGCGAAAACATCAGGTTCGCTCTCAGGATGTAGACGAGGTCTTGAAGAACAAACCGAGAATCTTCTTCCGACAAAAAGGCCACGTTGCGGGCGAACGTCTCTACGAAGCTTTAGGCAGGACAGAGGACGGACGTTATCTTGCGATTTTTTTCATTCGGAAACCGAAAAACCAAGCGCTCGTCATTTCTGCTCGTGATATGAACCAAAAAGAACGGAGACGTTATGGCAGGCAATAAATACCAAGTCAAAGAGCCCCCAGAAAATATGAGCATCCTTGAAGCATCTGACTTTTGGGATAAACACAGCCTGCTTGACTTCCCCGACACCCAAGAGATTGACATCAGGGAAGGAGACATACAGATTGAACGAGAAGTCTATAAGGATGGTTCCAAACAGATGAGGCGTCAGGCACGGAAAGCTTTGAAAGACGCTCTGGAAGATTTCGCACCCACCGTCACGTTAGACGGCAAAGGTTATACACCCAGTCTCCGCGACAACCTTTTGCCGGCCGTCCGCGTCGGTGATTTCGAAAAGGACCTCCGGCAAGGAGACGGGAATGAGTTGGACAACAAGTTCCGAGTTGCCCACTCGTCTTCGGCACTGGTTGTCAACTGCTTCGCGCCCTTTCGGCGTCATATTGGAGATCTGTCGCTGCTTGATCATCAAGAATTCAAGAGCATTCGATTTGAACGGAAGTGCCGAACCGGTCTGAGTGGGAAATCGCCCAACCTTGACGTCCTCGTGGAAAGTTCCAACGTCGTGATCGGCATTGAATCCAAGCTGACCGAACACCTTAACAAGCACCGAGCAGAATTCTCTCCGGCTTATCGCGACAAGATCCGTGATGATCGCCGTAAGCAGGGGTGGTTCCGCGAGATGCTACGTCTGATGAAAAATTGTGAACGCTACGTCTGGCTCGACGCAGTCCAACTCATTAAACATGCGTTCGGACTTGCACACACCTATCCCGGTTGTAAGACAACGCTCCTCTACCTCTACTGGGAACCAGTCGGTTCGGAAGACTGCCCAATTATCGCGGAACATAGACAAGAGGTTGAGGACTTCGCCGCCCGCATCAAGGGTTCCACGCCGTCGTTCAGGGCGCTCAGCTATTCCGAGTTGTGGGAAAGTTGGACCGCCACGGCCCCGGGTTGGCTGTCTCAACATCTCAAACGTCTCCGCGCCCGCTACGAAATAACGTGTCCGCATTCGTGAAAGGTCACGAGCACGCCTAGGACGACCGGAGACCACCGGACATTCTGGGTGACGACGTCAATGATATCAGGAGACGCAACTTGTCCCTTCGAGGCTCAGGGCAAGTTCGTGGAGAAGCAGATGCGTGACGGGCGTCATTCGGCAACATTCAGAATACGATCCGAAGCTTGTTCCCTGGTCCGCCGATCTGCATCCGGGGCGTCTTCCGGCGACGTCAGTAGCTGAACGGCGGTAGTGTCGTCGTAGCAAAGAATTGTCGGATTACGTTCCGCTCATCCGACCTGCCTTACTGAGTTCGGAGAACTTCTGACAATTGACAAGAGAAAGAACTGAGTGCTAGTTTAGCTTGATTGACCGCGTCAATTCTCCGTGAGTGACCATGCTGACTCAGATGAATATCCGGGGTCTTCTGTTTGACCCCTACAGCAACGCGTATATCGTCATCCTGCGGGACGAACACAACTCGGACGTGTTGCCGATATGGGTTGGGAAATCCGAAGCAAGCGCCATCAGCTTTGCGCTGGAGAACGTGACGCCGCCTCGTCCCATGACCCATGATCTGATGAAATCGATTCTGGATAACGTTGACGCCAAAATTTTAAGCGCCGTGGTCAGTGACTTAAAGAATAATACGTACTACGCCAAAATCCACTTATGGTACGGCGATTCAGAATACGCCGTTGATTCAAGGCCCAGCGACGCCATTGCGCTGGCGTTGCGCGCCGAAGCCCCGATCTTTACCACCGAGGAAGTCCTTCGCAAACAGAATTCCGAAGAGTTGGAACGGTGGCTTGAAAATTTAACGCCTGAAGATTTTGGAAAGTTTGAAACCTGAGGCGTCGTCACGTGTTCGTGACCGTCTCTTCCGTCAACGTCGTCTGCGTCTTTCATGAGCGTTGAGCAAAACACGGACCTGATCCCGTTAGGAGTGCATGGCGTCCTCATTGACCGTAAGACGGACACGCAAATCGTGATTCTTCGCGATCAAATCAACGCCCACGTCCTTCCCATCTGGGTGGGGAAGACTGAAGGCGACTCCATTCGTTTGGCGTTGGACGACGGCGTGACGGCAAGGCCGACGAGTCATGATCTTCTCACGAGTCTCCTGACCCATCTTGGCGTGACAATCAGTCACGTCGTGGTCACCGAAGTGCAGAACAACACCTATTACGCCACGATTCATCTGTCGGCAAACGGACTGGGACGAACGATCGACGCTCGGCCCAGTGACGCCATTGCCCTGGCTCTCAGAGTCAAACGTCCGATGTACGTCATGCAGGACGTGCTCAACAAGAGGAACGGTGACGGTGAAGAGGCGTGGCTGACCCGATTCGACCAAAAAGAATTCGACGAACCCGACGCGTAGGCCCACGCGGGACGGACTCACTCCGGAGAACATCTGATGCGTACCTTTCAAGCCAAACCCCACGAAATCGACCGAACATGGCACGTGCTTGACGCGAAAGGGGCCACGCTCGGTCGGTTAGCCACCCAAGCCGCCACGTTACTCCGGGGCAAACATAAACCGACGTTTACACCACACGTGGATACGGGCGACCACGTGATCGTCATCAACGCCAAAGAGATTCGGCTCACGGGAAAAAAGTGGACGGATAAGACGTATTATCATCACACCGGATTTCCCGGAGGGCTGAAATCCATAACGGCCGAACGGCTCTTAGAAAAAAAGCCCACGGAAGTCGTGTCCAAAGCCATTCGCGGGATGCTGCCCAAAAACCCGTTAGGGCATAAAATGGCTAAAAAGCTGCGAGTCTACGCGGGTGCGGACCACCCGCACGGGGCGCAGCGTCCGGAACCGTGGTCATCACCGCCGCTTTTTGTGAGAAACGGAACGTGAAAGGAAAGGCACAAGACATGGCAACCCAGCGTCACTACGCCACCGGCAAACGGAAATATGCAATCGCACGCGCCTGGATCGAACCGGGCACTGCGGACATGACGGTCAACGGACGAACGCTTGAACGGTATTTCACCCTTCTTCCCCATCGGACACAGGTTGAATCTCCTCTTGAAGCAACCAAGACGCTTGGCCAATTTCGCATCAGGGCCAGGGTCTGCGGCGGAGGCATGGCCGGTCAAGCCGGCGCCCTCCGACACGCGATCGCGAAAGCCCTGGTGCAAGCGAACCCGGATTTTCGGGGCACTCTGAAGAAAGACGGCTTTCTGACGCGCGACCCCCGCGTCAAGGAAAGGAAAAAATACGGGCAAAAAGGGGCACGAAGCCGATTCCAATATTCCAAGCGATAATGACTCGGACGTTCGGTCAAGGATTCATGAGAAAAGGGAAGGCTTCTCGGCCTTCCCTTTTTTCGTCTGATCGACGTTTCGACTTTCCCGGACACGTTCCGCCGTGGGCACGTCTCGATTAAAAACAGCGGTACTGGGAGCCAGCGGGTACACGGGCGGAGAACTCCTTCGCCTCTTGAGTGGCCACCCTCACGTGACGGTCACCACGGTAACCGGAGACAAATCCGCGGGTCTGCCCGTGACGTCACTCTTCCCGCATCTCGACGCGGTTCACGCGCTCGTTCTGGAACCCCTGAACGTTGATCACGTTCTCAAAAAAGTCGATCTGGTGTTTTCAGCACTCCCGCACACGACGTCCATGGACCCGGTAGCAAAATGCGTGCAAGCCAAGATCCCCGTGATTGACCTGAGCGCCGACTATCGGCTTCGCCAAGCCGCAACCTATGAACACTGGTACGGCACGCCTCATACGCACCCCGCCCTCATCAAACAAGCCGCGTATGGACTGCCGGAACTCCATCGAACGACAATCCGACGCGCTCGACTCGTTGCCGTGCCTGGATGCTATCCCACGGCCGCCATTTTACAGTTGGCGCCATTGCTGGCTCATCAGGTCATCAAACCGGCCTCCATTGTGATTGATGCAAAATCCGGGGCGTCAGGGGCAGGCAGAAGCCCGGCCCCGTCCTGCCATTTTCCGGAAACGCATGACTCGATCACGGCTTACAAAATCGGACGACACCGCCATACCCCTGAAATCGAACAAGAACTTGATCGCATCGTGACAAAACACTCGGCGCCGCGAAAAAAGACAAAACCCAGAATCAACGTGGCCTTTACCCCGCATCTCACCCCGATGAATCGCGGCATCCTCAGCACGGCCTACGCCGTCCTCCGGAAACCCATGACAAACGACGACGTGAACCACGTGTACGCGGAATTTTATAAAAACGAACGCTTCATCAGAATTCGAGAGGAGCCGACGACAATCAGCCCGCTCTACGTTCGAGGGTCGAATTTTTGCGATATCGGCGCGGTCGTAGACCACCGGACGAACCACGTCGTCACCGTGTCGGCCTTGGACAATCTGGTCAAAGGTGCGGCGGGCCAAGCCGTTCAATCCATGAACCTGATGATGGGATTCCCGGAGGAGACGGCGTTGACGACGCCCGGGGTGTTTCCCTGACTCGACGCCAACCGCGCACCCTCGACCTGACCCACGTTCCTGATCCGTCGTGAACGTAAAAACATTGAAAGGCGGCGTCACGGCCCCAAGAGGATTTCTCGCCGCCGGAATCCACGCCGGCATCAAGCCGTTTCCCCTGCTGGACCTTGCCCTCGTGACGTCCACGCACCCCGGCGTCGTGGCCGGAGTCTTCACGAACAATCGAATCGTCGCGGCCCCCGTCCGTCTGGGACAACGGCAACTCAACAAACACGAAGGGCAAGCCGTCATCGTCAACAGCGGAAACGCGAACGCCTTCACGGGGCCGCAAGGCGTCGCGGACGCCGTGGAAATGAGAAAACTCGTGTCCACGCAATTACGCGTGCCGACCCACGCCGTCTTCGTGGGGTCGACGGGAGTCATCGGCCGTCCCATGCCCATGCCAGTCATTCGTCAAGCCGTCCCACGCCTCATCCGACTCCTTGACAAAACCGGTCACACGCGAGCCGCCCAAGCCATCATGACGACGGATACCCGACACAAAGAGATCGCCCGTCGAACGACGATCGGTCGGCGGGTCGTCACCATGGGCGGGATGGCAAAAGGCTCGGGCATGATTCATCCGAACATGGCAACGCTGTTGGCCTATCTGACCACCGATGCCGTGATTGCCCCGCGAGCCCTTCAGGCCGCGGTGACGCAAGCCGTTCACCGGACCTTCAACTGTATCTCCATTGACGGAGACACGAGCACAAATGATACGGTCGTCTGCCTCGCCAACGGACGAGCCGGGAATCCGCCCATTCAGATCGGCACCCCGCAATGGAAACAATTTTATGCCCTTCTCTACGAGGCATGCCTGTCGCTTTCGCTGCAAATCTGTCGTGACGGCGAAGGGTGTACAAAAATCGTCGAGATTATCGTCCGCGGGACAAAAACCAATCGTGCCGCAAAGACCATCGCACACACCATTGCGACGTCGCTTCTGGTCAAAACCGCCTTATTCGGCGAAGACCCCAACTGGGGCCGAATCGTGGCCGCGGCCGGGCGAGCCGGCGTCGGATTTCAGCCGTCCAGGCTGTCGTTACAATTCAACAACGTTTCCGTCGTCAAAAACGGCCGGAGCGTTGGAAGCCACGCCGACCGGCAGGCTCAACGGGTCATGCGGAAAAAGGAATACGCCGTGACGTTGACCGTTGGCACACAACCGGGAACCGCACGAATCCGGACCACGGATCTCTCCTGCGACTACGTGAGCATCAACGCCGCCTATACCACCTAGAGAGGCACCGACGCCGCGGAATGCTCTTTCCTTTTCGGTCATCAATGCGTATGATAGACGCACTTTCCGATGCCGATGTCACCCGTGCCGAAGAAACACATGGGTGGAACCCAGTGACCTGCAAGAAGGACTCAAGAAGACCTGGCGTATGTCGATGAATTTCTGCGTCGGCACGCTCGGCAAGCGGTTCCTCAAAACCTGAACGCGCTCTCTTCAACGAGACGGATCACGTGGAACAACGAGCATTATCACGGGGCGCGGCGGCAGCCATGACGCCGGCGTCGTGGAGAAGCCTGCTACTGACCGTCGTCCTCGGCCTGTCCCTGCTGCCGGGCTGTACGGTCGTCAAGACGGGCTATAAGGTCGTCGCCGGAACCGTCAAAGGCGTGTACTATCTCACGGCCGGAACCGTCAAGGGCGTCTACAAGATCGGAAAATTTACGTTTGAGGTGATTCGGGCTCCGCTGGACTGGGCCCTGACGCACGACGACATTGAAACGATCGACGGGCTTCCGGTGAAAGAAGCCATCCGCCTCGGGCGCGTGAAATGGGCCCCCTACGTCGTGAAGGGCAGACGGTACGTGCCCATGAGCGTCAAAGAAGCCCAACGCTATGAAGAAACGGGAATTGCCTCGTGGTACGGGGAAGAAACCCGGCGCAAAAAAGGCGGCCGGATGACCGCAAACGGTGAAGCGTTCAACCCGATGGGGTTGACCGCCGCTCACAAATACCTGCCCCTGCCGATCAACGTGAAAGTCACAAATCTGGAAAACGGCAGATCGATTATCGTCCGCGTCAACGATCGCGGCCCATTCCCCAGCGACGACAACCCGAACTCCGGGAAACGGATTATCGACTTGAGCTATGGTGCAGCGAGAAAACTCGGGTTCCATAAAAAGGGCTTAGCCCGAGTCCGCGTCAAAGTCATTCCCGTCAGAATCAAAACCTGAAGGGAGCCGGTCCCTGATCCTGGTCAAGCGCCTTGCACGGACCGAACACCGTCATCAGAACCACCCCGCGACGCATCAATTCAGGGCTACGAGACCGGAATCGCTTCAAAGAGAGAGGCTTCGGCCGCGCCGCGACGGGTGACGGCTCGATCGAGGCTTCCTGAATACCCGTGACCACCTCTTCCGCGGCACCACGCTCAACCTCGAACGCAGGCACAACCCCCGCGGGAGCATACGAGTCCGCTTGAGCGGCGTTCTGCTTCTCCAACTCCTGCCGCAACCAACTCCCTAAGAAGGCAATCAGCCACACCACGAGCACGATGCCCAACAAGACAAACGATTCGATTCTCACGCCGGTCTCACTTGCCTGACTCGTCTGACGGCTCTTCGTCGCCGCGCCCGATGGCCTCGCGCATGGCCGTATCAGCTTGGACGTTCCTCATGCGATAATAGTCCATCAACCCGATGTTGCCTTTTCTGAACGCCTCGGCCATGGCCCGCGGCACTTCGGCTTCGGCGTCAATCACGCGGGCCTTCATTTCCTGTTCCAACGCCACGGCCATGGCCCGACGCTCTTCGGCTTTGGCCTGAGCAATCTGCTTATCGGCGTTGGCCTGATCGATTTGCAACTTGGCCCCGATGTTTTCACCGACGTCCACGTCCGCGATATCAATGGATAAAATTTCAAACGCGGTTCCCGCGTCCAACCCTTTCCCAAGAATGTGTTTGGAGATTTCATCGGGGTTTTCCAGCACGTCCTTGTGCCGGTCCGACGACCCGATCGTGCTCACCATGCCCTCCCCGACCCGGGCAATCACCGTCTCTTCCCCCGCGCCGCCGACCAGGCGGTCAATATTGGCCCGCACCGTCACGCGGGAGACGACGATCAACTGAATGCCGTCTCTGGCCACCGCGGTAATTCTGGGGGTCTCAATCACCTTCGGCAGGACGGACATTTGCACGGCTTCCAACACGTCGCGGCCGGCCAAGTCAATCGCCGCGGCTCGTTGAAACGGCATGGGAATGTTCGCCTTATCCGCCGAGATCATGGCGTTGACGACTTTGACGACGTCGCCGCCGGCCAGAAAATGGGCTTCTAAATCGTTAATGGGAACGTTCAAGCCGGCCTTGACCGCGCTGATCCGTGCCGTGACCACCGTGGTAGGCGGCACGCGGCGAAACCGCATACCCACCAGCGTCAGCAGCCCCACGTAAGCGTTCGACGCCCAGGCAGCAATCCACAACGGAATGGGAATAAGGTAAAGAAACCCCGTCAACACAATAAAAAACAGAAGGAGCACCGCTAACGTTCCAAACACCTGCGTTTCCGCCCCCATAAACCTCTCCTTTCACGCAACGGCAACGATGGCCATGAACCAGGAACGACAATCAGCAAACTGTAGCACAAATCGAAAAGAAATAGCTGAAAATTTCGAACCCGTCAGTATGACCATTGCCCCGCCCCCCGTAGGGGTGCCATCTCATGGCACCCGCGTGCGCTCATGGCACCCCGTCATTCGATGCGAAAAGACAAAGAAAAACAATTTTGCAAAGCCCTCTTGTATAATTCCCGCCCCCCATTGCCATTCCCTCATCCCCCCATTGTCATTCCCGCCCCCCCATTGTCATTCCCGCAGTTTTTAGCGGGAATCCAGCGTCTTTCTTCCTCCGCAACCCGTGAAAAGCCAAAATCCCTCCCCTTGAGGAAGCAGTGATGGGAGAATAACGCTATTCCAAAAAAATCACTCCCCCCTTGAGGGGGAGTCGGCGAGACAAGGGCGAAGCCCGCCGACGAGCCGGTGGGGGGACCCCCGCGCCACGACCGGCCCTACTGCCCTCCCGACGTCCTCAAGACCAGACCCAGAGTCCTTCATCGCAGTTCCAAGGCCGACACGGAGCACCCCCCACCGCTGTCGCCGGCGCCTGGCGGCTTGGCAACACCGACTCCCCCTCAAGGGGGGAGTCATACGCACGTCGGACCACGGCTCACGCGGCCAACTCCCATCACGCCCCTTCAGGAGAATTCAGCGGACATGGCAAAAACCCTAGCCGCGGCTCCAGCCCATCCCTCCCCTTGAGGAAGCAGTGATGGGAGAATAAAGCTGTCCCAAAAAAATCACTCCCCCCTTGAGGGGGAGTCGGCGAGACAAGGGCGAAGCCCGCCGACGAGCCGGTGGGGGGACGCGGTGCCGAGAATGGGCGTCATTGATTCTGAGCAGGGCGGATCACGTGCGGGCCTTCCCGTCCCTCACCCAGGCTCCCTCATACATCTTTTTTCCCTCACCCCCGCTTTCGCGGGGGCAGGCTCCCGGCCCTCTCCCGGGGGGAGAGGGAGGAGGATAGGTAAAAAAAGATGACCCTCTCCCCAGCAAGGGAGAGGGTCAAAGAGAGTAGAACCACGCAAGCAACGCGGTCCGCGGGACGTGGGTCAGAAGTAAATGCGCGTCAGCAGTCCGAACGTGCGAGGCTGCCCGACGCGATAGGCAAGACGCGCGCGTCCGCCGCGTTCACGGTCAAACGACAACTTCGGATTTTCGTCCGCAACGTTCCTGACGTAAAACATGAACTCCCAACTGTCATACACCAGTCCCGTGCTCAGGTTGAGCAAGTGGTAGGGATTCAACGTGAGATCCACTTCGGTCACTTCTTCACCCGTCATGCCGGCATAGGGAAGTCCATGAGCGAATCTCCCTGCTCCGGGCACCTGATCGCCGGACTGGGTGATGCGTTCGCCGACGAACTGCCAAGATGTGGAGACGTAACTCTCCTTGGCACGCAAGACGCCGGGAAGCGTGTAGGTGGCAGACGCCGAAAGCTGCCAATCGGGAACGGAAGGGATACGGTTGCCGTCCTTGATGCCCGCCACAACGGACCCTTTCGGAAGCGTCACCTTACCGGTCCTTTTGTCAACCACGTCAGTCGTTGTCCTCACGGTGGAATCAAACTCCGCCTGCACGTAGCTGCCGGCAAACGTCACCACCAAGGAATCCATGGGCTGAACAGACAGTTCAAGTTCCCCTCCCATGGTATGAGCCTCGGGCACGCTGATGCTCACGCGGGATGAACATCCCCCGGCATCCACGTTCACACCCAAATTGTCAATATCGGTATAGAAGAACGAACTGTTCAGCGTGACCTTCTTGAACGAGGATTTGACGCCAACCTCGTAGTTCCACAGCGTCTCATCCTTAAACCGTTGGTAAACGCTGTACGTATCATAGGTTCCTTGCCTTCGACCGTCGCCACCGTCACACAGTACTTGATTCAACGGATCGTTCACGCCACCGAGACGAAATCCCCGTGAAGCCTGTGCGTTCACTGAAATCTGATTGCTCACGTCATAGCTGACCATGAACCGAGGAGCAAAACCGTCGGAGGAAACCGTGACCCTCTGATTTTGGCCCCTTGGATCGTCCTTTATATAATTTGAGAATACACCACCAGATTTGAAGGTTTTGTCTTCCTTCCAATCATACCAGCGCACGCCTGCCGTCAAGCTGAGTCGATCGAAAAACGTGTAGCTCGCCTCGCCGAACACCGCAACCTGCCTGAGATCGTACGTCAGGTCAGACACGTAGGGAGAATCCGTGGTGTCAAAACCGTTATTGGCTACATCGAGATCGAAAATAGGACTTCCCTCCCTTTCATAGACTGAGTCCCACCCCGGCGTGGGAAGTCGCTGGGAATAGGCGCGATTGCTATTCGAATAAAAAACGCCGGCAAGCCACTGGAGCGCCCTGTCATTGTTGGAACCGAAACGCAACTCATGAGTCATCTTCTCTAAATCAGTGGTATCGCGTAGATTGGACGGCAGGCTCACGTCTCCAGTCGGAAATCCGATATCCACGTTCACGCTCCCAGACAACGCGCTGGCGTCACGGCTGACCAGAAGGTCGCGCTTGGTATAGCTGACCACGTACGTCGCATCAAGAAGATTGTTGAAGGTCCATTTGATCACGTTGTCAAGGATCATGGTTTTATCTTCAAACGTTTCGTTCAGCAGCAGAAATTGCTGGCGCCTGCCAAGCTGACCGGGCCGTAGCGTGTTGGAGGAATTCGCAAACAGATTGAACACTTCCTCGCGGTTGAATCCGCCCATGTCAATGTTCTGATAGAGCACGCGCGGGGTGACGGACAGCTTGCTCGTCGGCTGCCACAGGAAGGCAATACGCCCTCCCCAGCGGTCGCCGTCGTTGACGTCGTTGTTCACCCCCCCCCCCCCCCCTTCACGCAGGGCGTCAATGAACCCGGGATATTGCGTGCCGTAGGTCACCACGCGCACGGCCGCCTTCTCACCCACGGGAGCGTTGAAGGCCGTCTTGAAATGGCCTCCGTTGGACCCGCCGTCAATGGTATTCAGATCAAGTTGAGCCTTGGCTTCGTTCACGTTCAACTGGGGCTGATTGGTGATGTACCGGACGGTCCCGCCGATGGAGCCGGACCCGAACAGCGTGCCTTGCGGCCCCCGCAGGGTTTCCACGCGACTGACGTCGTAGAGATCAATATCCGGGGTAAAAAGCGACAGCGAGATCGGCGTGTCATCCAGATAGATGCCGACCTGTTCCTTCACACCTGGCTGGTCGCGGACGATCTGCCCGGAAGACACGCCGCGGATGTTCACCACGCTCTGCCCGGGTCCCAGGTTCTGGATGGCCAGTCCCGCCACGTTGCGGGACAGATCTTCCAGGTTAAAGGTATTCAGCCGCTGAACGTCTTGTTCCGACTGCACGTTGACCGAAAACGGGACGTCCATGATGGATGAATCCCGTCTGGTCGCCGTGACCACGACTTCCTGCAACTGCTGGACGTCTGCAATCATCGGACTTTTCTTTGGTGTTTTCTCACCCTGGGCCAACGCATTCGGAGAAAACGTCAAGACACAAAACGATAAAGACGTGATGCACGTCAGAGCCATACCACGACGCGCCCAATTTTTCATAGGACCACCTCCTTGTTGAATTCGGGCTGATTATCATATAACGTTCGTGAAAATTCAACGGCTTGACCTGGGACTTCCTTCTAGCGAAGAGAGGCCAGACCACCCCGTCATTCTGAGCGAAGCGCCTGCCCTGAGCCTCGAAGGGAAGAATCTCAATCACAAACGGAAAGATTGTCAAGTCAGGTAGAGAATTCCCCTTGACTGTATTGGCTTCTAGACCATGCACGAAATCATTTTTCTCATAGAAGAAGCCCCAGAAGGCGGATACCTGGCCCGAGCCTTGGGCGAATCCATCTTTACGGAAGCTGATTCCATCAACGAACTGCACGTGCAAATCCGCGACGCGGTCAAGTGCCATTTTGAAGAGGACAATCAGCCCAAGCTCATTCGGCTTCACCACGTCAAAGAAGAAGTCATTCCCGCATGAGGCTGCCCCGTGACCTCTCGGCTGATGAGATTGTTGAAGCATTAAAAGTCCTGGGATACATAAGCCGAGACGAATTACTGGAACGGTTGTTCGGAAACACGTGACGACCCATGGAAATCGGCATTGTCGGGCTTCCCAACGTCGGCAAATCGACGATCTTCAACGCGCTGACGTCAGGGGGCGCGGCCGCGTCAAACTACCCCTTTACCACCATCGATCCCAACGTCGGCGTCGTTCCCGTTCCCGACGCGCGACTGGCCCGGCTGACGGAGATCTTCACCCCACGGGAAACCATTCCCGCGTCCTGTCGTTTTGTCGATATTGCCGGCCTGGTCAAAGGAGCAGCGAGCGGCGAGGGACTCGGCAACCGGTTTTTAGCCAACGTCCGAGAAGTGGACGCCATTCTCCACGTGGTACGCCTCTTTGAACGTGCCGACGTGGTTCACACCATGGGAAGCGTGGACCCGACACGCGACGCGGACGTGATTGAAACCGAACTCATGCTGGCCGACCTTGACAGCCTCACGAAGCAGTTTGACAAAGTCTCCGGCAAAGCAAAGTCAGGGGACAAGGCGGCACAAGAAACGCTGGACGTCCTCACCACCCTGAAAGCGGGACTCGAAGCAGGCACGCCGGCCCGTACCCTGGGGGTCGAACCGCGGGTGCTCAAAGAGTTCTTCCTGTTGACGGCAAAGCCCGTACTGTACGTCGGCAATACCGATGAGAAGCCTGCCCCGAACGTGATTGCCGATTTTCAGGCATTTATCCAACAACGAGGGGCGGAGTCCGTCGTCACCTGCGGCAAACTCGAAAGCGAAATCGCCGAATTATCCGGCCAGGACCGCGAGACGTTCATGGCTGAGTTGGGACTGGAACACAGCGGCCTGGAGCAGGTTATCGTCGTAGCGTACAAGACTCTTGGACTGTGTTCGTATTTCACCGGCGGCCCCAAAGAAGTTCGGGCCTGGACGATTCCCGTCGGGACGAAAGCCCCTCAGGCGGCCGGCGTGATTCACTCGGACTTTGAGAAGGGATTTATCAAGGTCGAGACCTACGATTTCGCGGACGTTGACCGGTACGGCTCTGAACAGGCCCTGCGTGAGCAAGGTCTGATTCGTTCGGAAGGCAAGCACTACGTCGTGAAAGACGGCGACGTCTGTCTCTTCAAATTCAACGTGTAATCCACCGCGGCGGTTACAACACCGTCTCCGGCCCCTTCGATTTCCACGCTGCGGCCAAGGCTTTGGCCTCTTGAATCTGCGCGGGCGTCATCACGCGTTCCAGCATAGACAAAGCTTGGATGGCCGGGTCCATGCCCTGGTCCGCGGCGAGCAAGGCCCACTTGTAGGCTTGCACGTAATTCTGCGTCACCCCTTCGCCTTTGTAAAACATCAGTCCCAAATGATTCTGCCCCGCGGCGTTCCCCTGCTCCGCGGCCCGCAAAAACCACCGAAACGCCGTGGCGTAGTCTTTCGGGACGCCCAATCCATACCGATACAGCAACCCCAGATTGTTTTGCGCCCTCGCGTGGCCCTGACCGGCCGCCGAGCGATACCACCGACGGGCTTTCTCAAAATCCTGCTCAACGCCTTGGCCCCAGCGATACATGAACCCCACCATGTTTTGAGCGTCGGCGTCGCCTTGATCCGCAAGCGGCGCCCAGATTCTCATCGCCGCTTCATAATCCTCCGCCAGATAGGCGTCTTCGCCCAGCGGAAAATCCGCCCTGCTGAGCTGGGCACCGACCAACAACAACCCAAGACCGAACGCGATTGTGTTCCGAGAGAGCAGACGCATCATCATGACCCCCAATCTGAATTCCATCAAACGTTCTCCTTTTTCGGCTCACCCCTCACCTCCAGTCTACTGCCTCTTCCGCCCGTCTGCCAACGCCACGTTCAAAACCTTGTCATTCCCTCAGCGGTTTGTCTACAATGAGCGCCGCGCTCTCCAAGCGGAAAGACCGGAACCCCGAAGGAACCCTCATGGAAGGAATACGATTCGAACGCCGCGGCCACGAAGCCTATTACCCCGTCCTTCTCCACGTCGGGAGCATGTACGTCCCGCTCACTGCCGAAGACGTCACGGCACTACAAAAAAACAGCACCATTCTCGGGGAAACGTTTCTCGAATATTTTCTCGACCGGGTAGGCTCTTCTTCCTACTTGAAAGACCACATCAGGACAGCATTAGTCACGCACGGAAACACCACCGGCCAAATTTCCTTCCTTCGACAAGCCATTCAGAACCTCTGACAAGTCATTCTGGCCGCGTGAGACGCGGCACTACTACAAGGCTCCCCGAGTAGCACGTAGGGCCGCGTCTCACACGGCCATCACTTGGCTTCCCGAATGCGCAAGAAATGACCCGACCACTCGCCACTTCTGATGCTCCCCACGTGCGCGGGAATGACGCCCACTGACTACAGGCCACAGGCCCGCTCTCGCCCCTTTGTCATGCCTGCTCTGACCCCACGGGCCACGGGTTCGCCACTGACCACTGACCCTGCTCTAGCCCCTCCGTCATGCCCGCCGGTCCCCTCCGTCATGCCCGCCGGTCCCCTCCTGTCATGCCCACCGGTCCCCTCCTGTCATGCCCGCAGGTACCCCTCTGTCATGCCCGCAGGTTTTTAGCGGGAATCCAGTGTCTTTCTCTTCTGTCCCTTCATTCGGGTGGCCCTGTATGGGAAAAGCCATGGATTCCCGATTAAAAACGTCGGGAATGACAGAAGGGGATTAAAAACATCGGAAATGACAGCGGGGGATTGAAAACGTCAGGAATGACATGGGGGAATCGTATGACCCCGCATGGGTCGAGGCAGGCTCCGGTCCCCTGCCGGAGAACTTTGACGTTGTGGTTCATTGCCTGCCGGAGTCATCTCTGGCCGCATGAGATGCGGCCCTACAAGGCTACAAGGCGGCTCCCGCGTATGCGGGAAATGAAACGTAGGGCCGCGTCTTACGCGGCCTTCACTCGGCGGCTCCCCGAACGCAGGGAATGACCGAACCACTCGCCACTTCTGATGCTCCCCGCGTGCGCGGGAAGGCCGTAGGGCCGCATGAGATGCGGCCCTACGGAGCGGGGGATCTTCACTCCCTCTCCCCTTGAGGGAGAGGGCCGGGGTGAGGGGACTCTGCTCCCCGCATAAGACGCCGCTACCACTGCCAGCCCAACCGCACGGAGACACTATGCGCGGGGGCCTGCCCGGGTTGCTCCGCCCGTTCGCCTTCAACGCTCAGATCCAGCAACGCACTTAATGCCCATCGGCTCCCCAGCCGGTAACGTGCCGCGCCCGGGTCCCCCAGCACCAGCCCGCCATAGGGGGTCAGCACTCCCCGCCCGTCCGCCAGCGTCAGCCCGTAGCCCACGTCGACTTCGACGTTCGCCGGCCGCCAGCCCGCCGCCCGGGCCGGCGTGGTGCCGCCCGGCACCGCGGCCGCGTTCCCCCACAGCTGGTCCACCCCGCTGCCCGCCTGCCCCCACACCGGCGCCACCGTCAGATAGGCACCTTCGCCGCCAATCCCCGGGTCCAGCCGCACGTTCACACTTGCCCCCCAGTCATCAAACGCTCCGTCCTCGTGAACCAGCAGATACCGTCCCTGCATGTCCACGCTCAGGCCCCACTCGGTCTGCGTGTAGCCCAGGCCCCCGCCCAGTTCCAGGCCCAGCCCCTGCTCTGCCGTGCCGCTGTCCCAGCGTCCGCCTACCTCCAGGCGCGGCTGCACCCGGGAGACCGGGGAGAGGTCCACCGCGGTCTGCCCTTCCACTACCAGCCGCACGCGCTCTGCATGCCCCCGCGCCCCCGGCAGATTCATCTTGGCCGCTGACTGCACCGTCGTCAGAAACGCATCGGTCTTCGCCGCCAAGTCAATCCCCTGCCACGTGGTCAACGCCTGCCGCCCGCCGATGGCGCCCAGCCATGAGGTGAGGGCCGTGGTGTGCGTGCGGGGGTCTCCCGCCGCCTTCAGGTCCATCTCCCCCCAACCTGCGCCCAGCAGACCCCAGAGGCCCAGACCGGGACGTGGCTGCCAGTGCGCATACGGCAGGAGGCTCGTCAGGTGTACGTCCACCCCGGCCTTTGTGCCGCCTTCGCGCTCGTAGGTGACCTCGCCGGTGCTGTGGGCCACGGCCAGGCCCATGAGCAGAGAGGTCTGCCGGTAGTCAAGACCCAGGTAGCCGCTGTAGAGGGTGCCGTCCATCTTGAAGCCGTCCTCAGGCTGGCCGGAGAAGCCGCTGGCCGCGCCTCGGCCCCACAAGGTCCAGGCGGGCACGCCGTCGTCCCCGGTGCGGCTCAGCGGCATTTCGAAGGCGCTGCGGGCCAGCAGGTCTCTGCCGGAGACGGGCTGAATACTCAGGGGCGAGCGCCAATCCCTCACGCGCCTGAGGTCGTCGGTCGGCGAGGACGCCGGGCCACCCGCCCGCCCGAGAATGCCCCCGTCACCCTGAGCCGCTCCCACAGGAGCGGGCGGGAGCGTGGGGGTCTCGATGGCGACGCCGAGGGCACGGGCGACCCCGACGGCGACACCCGTGACGCGCTGCCAAGGGCTGGGGCCGGGAGTGGCGACGGGAGCGGCGGCACCCTCACCCCGGCCATCTCCCGCAAGGGGAGAGGGAGACGCGGGGGCGGGAGCCGAACTCACGGGGGCCGTCAGGCGGAGGACTTGGCCGCCCAGGGTGACTTGCAGACGGGACGGCGGCGGGCCGGCCCGGCTGCCCAGAATCTCCACGGCGTCCGTGGCCAGCGTTCGGCCAACCCCCGCCAGCACCAGCGCCAAGTCCCGGCTTTCGATGCCCGGCTTCACTTCGATGAAGAACGGCAGCTCAGCCGGCTGGCCGTCCGGGTCCGCGTCCGTCGCGATCAGCGTGTACTCCTGCATCGCCATGGGCGCCGTCGCTGTGCCCGTGATCGTGCCGCCGTGCTTGTCCCCGGCCGCCGTCGTGTCGTGTTCCAGCCCTGGCGGGAGCTCCTCTTTCACCCTGTAGGCGATCTCCCCATCCCCCGTGGCCGGCGGTAACTCATAGCTCTTCTCCCGCCCCGTATAGAAGGTGAACTCCCACTTCCGCGCAAGATCGGCCTCTGAAAAGCCCACCTCCTGGTCCGCGTACCCCACCGCAAAGGGGGAGAAGTCATCCACGTCGGCGCAGAGTTC
Source organism: Nitrospirales bacterium (assembly GCA_965212625.1). Taxonomy (GTDB): domain Bacteria; phylum Nitrospirota; class Nitrospiria; order Nitrospirales; family UBA8639; genus Bin75. The sequence continues at coordinate 1,033,116 of OZ243124.1, forward strand.
CGTCGAGTCTGGCGGCCCCTCCTTCACGATCGTCCACACATCGTTCTCGGCAGGGTCATCGTTATGCAGGAGATGCAACCGCCTCGACCCCGCGGCAAGCCTCACCTGCGGGGTCACCGGAAGGCAGACCTCCAACTTCGTTCCCTCCAGCACCTCATCGGAGAGCACCGTGATGTCCACCACCGTGCGATGCCCCTCGGGCCCCAGGGAGAACCGCCCGGCAGACTCCCGCGTGCCGGCCGCCGTCTCCCGCTCGCCCTCCACGGCCGCCTGGGCGTCGGGCCACAGCGTGACCCTCACGGTCAGCGGCTCGGTGAGAGGTTGCCGAGGCGTGAACCTCACCCCCGGGGGCACGCCGTCCTCCTCCGTCACCGTGACCGCCTGGGGCTGGCCGTCAATGACGTAGACGTAGTCCCGATCCCCCTGCTCGCCAACCGTCTCGATCGTGTCCGCGGCCATCCGCGCCACCACCAGGTCAGCCGTCACCCCGGTATAGTCGCCGCCTGCCCCCGCGTGCCGCACCCGGCTGATACGATCCACGTTCTCTGCCGCCACGGTCAGCGTTACGGACTGCGCCATATTCCAACTCATGGTCGGGAAGGTCAGGCCGGTGGGGTCCACCGTCAGCAGATTGGCCGCGTCCGGGGAGAGCGTGACCGTGACGTCCTCGGTCGGTTCGCTCATCAGTTGCACCGTGTAGGCGGCGGCACTGCCGGCCGGCACCACCAGCGCCGCCGGCGCGAACGTGAATCCCTTCATGTCGTCGTCCGTCAGCGTCAGCGTCACGGCCGCCGGGGGCGCCACCCCGTGGCCGCCCGTCGCCGTTGCCGACACCTGCACGCGCTTGTCCGCCGCGTCCACGTCATCGTCCATCGCCGTGACCGTCACCAGGCCCGTGCTTGTCGTGCGCTCTGCCTCAATCACCAGCCGCGTCCCGCTCAGCGTATAGTCCCCCGTCACAGCCGGGGACACCGGATCGGCCGCCACCGTCAGCGTCACCGCTTCGCTCGATTGGCCATCCAGCGTGGCCGTCACCGTGGCCACGCCGCCATCCTCCGTGATGGCCGGGGGCGTGAGCACCAGCGTCACCGTGGGCGCGTCTTCGTCGTCTTCGGTGGTCACGTTCACGTCCACGTGGTCCAGGCCGTTGTAGTTGGCGTCGCTGCTTGATGGGTCCAGGCGCACTGGCCAAGTCACGTCGCCGTCGTCTACGTTGTCGTCCACGCCGGTCACCGTCACCGTCTGGGGCGTCTGCCACGTGCCTGAGGGGCCGGAGGTGAACACCAGCACCGCGGGCGAGACCGTGCCCTCGCTCAAGTCTTGGCTCGTCACGGTAACCGTCACGGCCGCCGTGGGCTGGGTCTGCAATCTGACCGTGAAGGTGGCCGTGCCGCCGCCTTCCGTCGCCTGGCCCGTCACCGCGCTTTCGTCCAGCCCGAACTCGTCGTCGCGGATGTTCAGCGTCACGAGCGTCGGGGCGGCCACGCCGCGCCCGCCCGTGGCTGAGGCCCTCACCTGCACCTGCTTCCGCCCTTGCGCCACGTTGTTGTCTATTGAGGTGATCGTCACCGTGCCGGTGCTCGTGGTCGCTCCGGCCGCCACGGTCAGCGTCGAGCCCGTCCGCGTGAAGTCCGCCTGCACGGCCGGGGGCACTGGCGTGGTCGTGATCGTCAGTCTCGTCTCCGCGGTGGTCGGGTGGGACAGCCGGGCCGTGACCGTCGAGACTTCTCCGTTCTCCGTGATGGCCGCCGGGGTCAGCACCAGCGTGGCCGTCGGGGTCGGTTCGTCGTCGGTGATGGGCAACGTCACGTTAGCCGGGTTCGCGATGCTGTGGCCGCCCGCGGCCGTGGCCGACACCGTGACGGCCTTGTCCGCCGCGTCTACGTTATTGTCATAACTTCGCACCGTGACCGTGCCGGTGCTTGCGGTGGTCTCCGCGGCAATCATCAGGATGGTGCCCGTCTGCGTGAAGTCCGCGGGTACCGTGCCCGCCGTGCCTGCGATGGTCGCCACCGTGAGCGTCACGGCTTGACTGGACGCGCCGGAGAGGGTGGCCGTGACCTGCGCGGTCTGGGCGGCTTCCGTGACGGACGTCGGGGTCACGACCAGCGTCACCGTCGGCAGGGTCTCGTCGTCGGTCAGGGTGAGGGTGGCCCCCGCCACCGTGCCCACGCCCTGGGGGTTGGTGAGCATGGCCGTGACCGTGGCCGTGCGATGGGCGGTGCCCTGGTGAATAGTGTCGTCCACGCCCGTGATCGACGCGACGTCTCCCGAGACCGACGTGTCTCCCGCCGCGATCACGATGAACCCATCGGTGCCCACTCCCACCGTGTAGGCCCCCAGCACCGGGTCCACGGTCACCGTCGTCGGTTCGGACGACGGTCGATCCAGCGTAGCCTGTACCGCGCTGCTGCCGGTCTCCGTCGCAATCGTGGACGGAGTCAGCGTCAGGGCGGCATTCGGGGCCGGGTCGTCGTCCGTGATGGTCAGGGTCACGGCGGGCGGGTCGTTCGTCAGGCCGCCCACGTCGGTGGCCACGCCCGAGACGGTCACCGACTTGTTCGGCGCGTCGGTCTCGTTGGTCACCGCGGTGATGGTCACCAGGCCCGTGCTGGTCGTGACGTTGGCCGCAAAGATCAGGCGGGGGGCCGTGCTCAGCGTGAAGTCGGTGGCCACGGTGCCGGTGCCCGGGGCAGCGGAGACCGTCACTGTTACCACCGCGCTGGACTGCCGGTCCAGCGTGGCCGTGACCGTGGCAATCCCGCCGTTCTCGGCAATGGACGCGGATGACAGCACCAGGGTGGCTTGCGCGGTGTCGTCGTCGGTGATGGTGAGCGTCGCGTTTGCCGGGGCTGCCACGCCGTGGCCGCCCGTGGCCGTGCCGGCGACGGTGACTTGCTTGCTCCCCTCTTGGTCGTTGTTGTCGTTGGCCGTGACCGTGACGGCGCCCGTGCTGGTGGTGGTGCCGGCCGCGATCAGGAGCGTCGTCCCGCTCTGGGAGAAGTCCGCGGTCATGGCACCCGTGCCCGCCGTGGCGGCGACCGTGAGGGTCACGGCTTGGCCGGACGCGCCCGAGAGCGTCGCCGTGACCCGCGCCACCCCGGCGGCTTCCGTGATCGTCATCGGCGTCACCGCCAGCGTCACCGTCGGCAGGGCCTCATCGTCGGTCAGGGTCACCTCCACGGCCGCCGGCTGCGTGATCCCGTGGGCGTTGGCCGCCGTGCCCGTTACCCGCACCGTCTTGTTCGGCGCGTCCACCGCGTTGCCCGTGGCCGTGACCGTCACCATGCCCGTGCTGGCCGTCTGCCCCGCGGCAATCGCCAGCACCGTCCCGCTCTGCGTAAAGTCTCCTGCCACCGCGCCCGACGCTGCCGCCGCCGTCACTGTGATCGTCGTCGCTGCACTGGACGCCCGGTTCAGCGTCGCCGTCACCGTCGTCACGCCCCCTTCCTCCGTAATCGTTGCCGGGGCTGCCGCCAGCGTCACCGTCGGCGTCGCGTCGTCGTCCGTGAGCGTCAGCAGCACCGCGCTCGGCTGCGTGATCCCATGGGCGTTGCCCGCCGTGGCCGTCACCCGCACCGTCTTGTCTGGCGCATCCACCGCGTTGCCCGTGGCCGTGACCGTCACCGTGCCCGTGCTCGTCGTCTGCCCCGCCGAGATCGTCAGCACCGTGCCGCTCCGCGTAAAGTCGCCCGCCACGGCCGGGGGCACTGCCGCCGCCGCTACCGTGAGCGTCGTGACGGCACTCGACGCCCGGTTCAGCGTCGCCGTCACCATCGCTACGCCTCCCGTCTCCGTGATTGCCGTCGGGGCCACGGCCAGCGTCACCGTCGGCGTCGCGTCCTCGTCCGTGAGCGTCACCGTCAGGGCGCCCGGGGCCGCCACCCCGTGGCCGCCCGCCGCCGCAGCCGTCACCTCCACCGTCTTATCCGGCGCATCCACGGCATTGTCCACCGCCGTCAGCGTGACCGTGCCCATGCTCGTCGTGACCCCCGCCGCAATCGTCAGCACCGTCCCGCTCTGCGTAAAGTCGCCCGCCCCGGCCGGGGCCACCGCCGTTGACGCCACGGTCAGCCGCACCGCTTCGCTTGATTTGCCCGACAGCGTGGCCGTCACCGTGGTCACGCCCCCGGCCTCCGTGATCGCGGCACTCGACACCGCCAGCGTCACCGTCGGCCGCGTCTCGTCGTCCGTCGTCGTCACCGTCACGTCCTCAGGTGCCAGCGTGTTGTAGTTGCTGTCGCTACTTGACGGGGTGAGCCGCACGGCATAGGTCTGATCCTCGTCGTCCACGTCGTCGTCCTGCCCCGTCACCGTCACCGGCCGGGCCGTCTCCCAGTCCGTCGGCGTGAACACCAACCGCTCCGGCGCGGCGACCCCCTCGCCCGTATCCTGGCTTGCCACGGCCACCGTCACCGCGGCCGTGGGTTCCGTCTGCAAGGCCACCGTGAAGGCGGCCGTGCCGCCCCCCTCCGTCGCCTGGCCCGTGACCGCGCTCACGTCCAGCCCGTACTCGTTGTCCTGGTTGACCGCGGTCACCGTCACCGGCCCCACCGCGTCGTAGACGGCGTCCGCGGTGCTCCCCTGATTCACCGTCAGGGTGACCCGGTACTCCTGGGTGCCGTCCACGTCGGCATCATCCACCCCGGTCAGCGTCACCGGCTTGGCCGTGGCCCAATCCGCCGCGGCAAAGGTCAGGGTCGCGGGCGCCACCGTGCCTTCGGCCGTGTTCGTACTCACCAGCCCCAGCACCACGGCCCCCGTCGGCTCGGTGGCCAGCCGCACCGTGAAGGTGGCCGTCCGGCCCCCTTCCGTCGTGCGCAGCCCCGTCGTCGGATCGGCCACCATCCCCGCGGTATCGTCGTCCGTGAGCGTCAGCGTCACGGCCGCCGGGGCCGTCACCCCGTGGCCGCCCGCGGCCGTGGCCGCAAGCGTCACCGCCTTGGCCGCCGCGTCCACGTCGTTGTCCGCCGCCGTGACCGTCACCGTGCCCGTGCTCGTCGTCGATCCTGCCGTGATCGTCAGCACCGCGTTTGTGCTCAGCGCGAAGTCCGCCGCCACGGCCGGCGAGACCGCGGTCGCCGTGACCGTGAGCGTCACCGCTTGGCTCGACTCGCCTGAGAGCGTGGCCGTCACCGTGGCCACGCCGCCGGCCTCCGTGACGGCCGTCGGGGTCACGGCCAGCGTGACCGTCGGCAGGGCCTCATCGTCCGTCACCGTCACGTCCACGGCCGCCGGCTGCGTGATCCCCTGGGTGTTGGCCGCCGTGCCTGTTAACCGCACCGTCTTGTTCGGCGCGTCCACCGCGTTGCCGTTGGCCGTGACCGTCACCGTGCCCGTGCTCGCCGTCTGCCCCGCCGCCACCGTCAGCACCGTGGTCGGGCTCAGCGTAAAGTCTCCCGCCACCGCGCCCGACGCGGCCACCGGCGCTGCCGTCACCGTGATCGTCGTCGCTGCACTGGACGCCCGGTTCTGGGTCGCCGTCACCGTTGTGACGCCCCCCTCTTCCGTGATCGTCGCCGGGGCCACGGCCAGCGTCACCGTCGGGGCCGCGTCGTCGTCCGTGAGCGTCAGCAGCACCGCGCTCGGTTGCGTGATCCCGTGGGCGTTGGCCGCCGTGCCCGTCACCCGCACCGTCTTATCCGGCGCATCCACCGCGTTGCCGTTGGCCGTGACCGTCACCGTGCCCGTGCTCGCCGTCTGCCCTGCGGCCACCGTCAGCACCGTCCCGCTCTGCGTAAAGTCGCCCGCCACGGCCCCCGACGCGGCTACCGCCGCCGTCGTCACTGTCACCGTCGTCGCCGCACTGGATGCCCGGTTCAGCGTCGCCGTCACCATCGCCACGCCGCCCGTCTCCGTGATTGCCGTCGGGGCCACGGCCAGCGTCACCGTCGGCGTCGCGTCCTCGTCCGTGAGCGTCACCGTCAGGGCGCCCGGGGCCGCCACCCCGTGGCCGCCCGCCGCCGCAGCCGTCACCTCCACCGTCTTATCCGGCGCATCCACCGCATTGTCCACCGCCGTCAGCGTGACCGTGCCCGTGCTCGTCGTGGCCCCCGCCGCAATCGTCAGCGTCGTCCCGCTCTGCGTGAAGTCGCCCGCCACGGCCGGGGCCACCGCCGTGGCCGCCACCGTCAGCCGCACCGCTTCGCTTGATTTGCCCGACAGCGTGGCCGTCACCGTGGTCACGCCCCCGGCCTCCGCGATCGCGGCACTTGACACCGCCAGCGTCACCGTCGGCCGCGTCTCGTCGTCCGTTGTCGTCACCGTCACGTCCTCAGGTGCCAGCGTGTTGTAGTTGGTATCGCTACTTGACGGGGTGAGCCGCACGGCATAGGTCTGATCCTCGTCGTCCACGTCGTCGTCCTGCCCCGTCACCGTGACCGGCCGGGCCGTCTCCCAGGTCGTCATCGTGAACACCAACCGCTCCGGCGCGGCGACCCCCTCGCCCGTATCCTGGCTCGCGACGGCCACCGTCACCGCGGCCGTGGGTTCCGTCTGCAAGGCCACCGTGAAGGCGGCGGTCCCGCCCCCTTCCGTGGCCTGGCCCGTGACCGCGCTCACGTCCAGCCCATACTCGTTGTCCTGGTTGACCGCGGTCACCGTCACCGGCCCCACCGCGTCGTAGACGGCGTCCGCGGTGCTCCCCTGATTCACCGTCAGGGTGACCCGGTACTCCTGGGTGCCGTCCACGTCGGCATCATCCACCCCGGTCAGCGTCACCGGCTTGGCCGTGGCCCAATCCGCCGCGGCAAAGGTCAGGGTCGCGGGGGCCACCGTGCCTTCGGCCGTGTTCGTACTCACCAGCCCCAGCACCACGGCCCCCGTCGGCTCGGTGGCCAGCCGCACCGTGAAGGTGGCCGTCCGGCCCCCTTCCGTCGTGCGCAGCCCCGTCGTCGGATCGGCCACCACCCCCGCGGTATCGTCGTCCGAGAGCGTCAGCGTCACGGCCGCCGGGGCCGTCACCCCGTGGCCGCCCGCGGCCGTGGCCGCAAGCGTCACCGCCTTGGCCGCCGCGTCCACGGCGTTGTCCGCTGCCGTGACCGTCACCGTGCCCGTGCTCGTCGTTGATCCCGCCGTGATTGTCAGCACCGCGTTTGTGCTTAGCGCGAAGTCCGCCGCCACGGCCGGCGAGACCGCGGTCGCCGTCACCGTGAGCGTCACCGCCTGGCTCGACTCGCCTGAGAGCGTGGCCGTCACCATGGCCACGCCTCCGTCTTCCGTGACCGCCGTCGGGGACACGGCCAGCGTGACCGTCGGCAGGGCCTCATCGTCCGTCACCGTCACGTCCACGGCCGCCGGCTGCGTGATCCCCTGGGTGTTGGCCGCCGTGCCTGTTACCCGCACCGTCTTGTTCGGTGCATCCACGGCATTGCCCACCGCCGTGAGCGTCACCGTGCCCGTGCTTGCCGTCTGCCCCGCCGCCACCGTCAGCACCGTGGTCGTGCTTAGCGTGAAGTCGCCCGCCGCCGCGCCCGACGTGGCCACCGGCGCTGCCGTCACCGTGATCGTCGTCGCTGCACTGGACGCCCGGTTTTGTGTCGCCGTCACCGTCGTCACGCCTCCCTCTTCCGTGATCGTCGCCGGGGCCACGGCCAGCGTCACCGTCGGCGCCGCGTCGTCGTCCGTGAGCGTCACCTCCACGGCCGCCGGCTGCGTGATCCCCTGGGCGTTGGCCGCCGTGCCCGTCACCCGCACCGTCTTGTCCGGCGCATCCACCACGTTGCCCACCGCCGTGACCGTCACCGTGCCCGTACTCGTCATCTGCCCCGCCGCAATCGTCAGCACCGGAGTCATGCTCAGCGTAAAGTCGCCCGCCACGGCCGGGGACACTGCCGCCGCCGCCACCGTGAGCGTCGTGACGGCACTTGACGCCCGGTTCAGCGTCGCCGTCACCGTCGCCACGCCTCCCGTCTCCGTGATTGCCGTCGGGGCCACGGCCAGCGTCACCGTCGGGGCCGCGTCCTCGTCCGTGACCGTCACCGTCAGGGTGCCTGGGCCCGCCACCCCGTTGCCGCCCGCGGCCGTGGCCGTCACCTCCACCGTCTTATCCGGCGCATCCACGGCATTGTCCGCGGCCGTCAGCGTCACCGTGCCCATGCTCGTTGTCTGCCCCGCCGCAATCGTCAGCACCGGAGTCATGTTCAGCGTAAAGTCCCCCGCCACGGCCGGGGCCACCGCCGTCGCCGCCACCGTGAGCGTCACCGCTTGGCTCGACTTGCCCGACAACGTGGCCGTCACCGTGGTCACGCCCCCGGCCTCCGTGATCGACGCACTCGACGCCGCCAGCTGCACCGTCGGCAACGCCTCGTCGTCCGTGATCGTCACCGTTACGTCGGTCGGATTCGTCGCTCCGCTGCCGCCCGCTGCCGTGCCTGAGACCGTCACCGTCTTATCCGGCGCATCCACGTCGTTATCGTTCCCCGTGAGCGTCACCAGCCCCGTACTCGTGGTCGCGCCCGCCGCAATCATCAGCACCGGATTCATGCTCAGCATGAAGTCCCCCGCCACGGCCGGGGTCACCGGCGCCGCCGCCACCGTCACCGTCGTCGCTTCGGTCGCCGCCTGATCCAGGCTCGCCGTCACCGTCGCCAGCCCGCCGGCTTCCGTCATCGACGTCGGCGACACCGCCAGCGTGACGATCGGCTTGTCGTCGTCGATGACCGTGACCGTCACCCCAGTCCGCCGCGTGGCCGGGGTATCCTGGACGTCCCCAGCCCCGTACCCGGCTATCGCATAGGTGATGGGCACGGTCTCGTCCCGGATGTCCGCGTCGGACCGACCCCAGACGTTAAACGTATACGCCGTGTTCCAGTTCGACGCATTGAACCCATTGCTGTGGGCGTATCCTCGGGGGTGCGAAAGGCCGGCGGTGTCGGACGGCATATCAGGGGCCCGCGCAATCGAAATCCCGGGAGCAGGATAGAGGGAGTACGACACCCCCCCGGTGGGCTGGGAGGTCAGGACCATCGTGAAACTGGTGGCACTCCCTTCGGTCACGGGCAACGCCGTGGGGGTGAAGGTCACGCCGGCGGTGTCGTCGTCCGTCAGCGTCAGCGTCACGTTGGACGGGGCCGCCACCCCGTGGCCGCCCGCAGCCGTGGCCGTCACCGTCACCGTCTTATCCGCCGCGTCCACGGCATTGTCCGCGGCCGTCAGCGTGACCGTGCCCGTGCTCGTCGTGGCTCCCGCCGTAATCGTCAGCACCGTCCCGCTCTGCGTAAAGTCGCCCGCCACGGCCGGGGCCACCGCCGTTGACGCCACCGTCAGCCGCACCGCTTCGCTTGACTTGCCCGACAGCGTGGCCGTCACCGTCGCCACGCCCCCGGCCTCCGTGACCGCCGTACTTGACACCGCCAGCGTCACCGTCGGCCGCGTCTCGTCGTCCGTCGTCGTGACCGTCACGTCCTCAGGTGCCAGCGTGTTGTAGTTGCTGTCGCTGCTTGACGGGGTGAGCCGCACCGCATAGGGCTGATCCTCGTCGTCCACGTCGTCGTCCTGCCCAGTCACCGTCACCGGCTGGGCCGTCTCCCAGTCCGTCGTCGTGAACACCAACCGCTCCGGCGCGGCGATGCCTTCGCTCGTATCCTGGCTTGCGACGGCTACCGTCACCGTCGCATCGGGTTCCGTCTGCAAGGCCACCGTGAAGGCGGCCGGGCCGCCGGCTTCCGTCGCCTGGCCCGTCACCGCGCTCACGGCCAGCCCGTACTCGTTGTCCTGGTTGACCGCGGTGACCGTCACCGGCCCCACCGCGTCGTAGATGGCGTCCCCCGTGCTCCCCTGATTCACCGTCAGGGTGACGGTGTAACTCTGGGTGCCGTCGGCCGGGTTGGGCGGGGTGGCCATATTGTCGTCCACCCCGGTCAGCGTCACCGGCCGGGCCGTGGCCCAATCTGCCGCGGTAAAGGTCAGGGACGCGGGGGCCACCGTGCCTTCGGCCGTGTTCGTACTCACCAGGCCCAGCACCACGGTGCCCGTCGGCTCGGTGGCCAGCCGGACCGTGAAGGTGGCAGTGCCGCCATCCTCCGTCGTGCGCAGCCCCATCGCCGGTTCGGCCACCACCCCCGCGGTATCGTCGTCCGTGAGGGTCAGTGTCGCGTCCGCCGGGGCCGCCACCCCGTGGCCGCCCAAGGCCGTGGCCGCCAGCGTCACGGCCTTGGCCGCCGCGTCCACGTCGTTGTCCGCCGCCGTGACCGTGACCGTGCCCGTGCTCGTCGTCGATCCCGCCGTGATCGTCAGCACCGGATTCATGCTCAGCGTGAAGTCCCCCGCCACGGCCGGCGAGACCGCGGTCGCCGTCACCGTGAGCGTGACCGCCTGGCTCGACTCGCCTGAGAGCGTCGCCGCGACCGTCGCCACGCCTCCATTCTCCGTGACGGCCGTCGGGGAAACGGCCAGCGTGACCGTCGGCAGGGCCTCATCGTCCGTCACCGTCACGTCCACGGCCGCCGGCTGCGTGATCCCCTGGGTGTTGGCCGCCGTGCCCGTCACCCGTACCGTCTTGTTCGGCGCGTCCACCGCGTTGCCGTTGGCCGTGACCGTCACCGTGCCCGTGCTGGCCGTCTGCCCCGCGGCCACCGTCAGCACCGTGGTCGGGCTCAGCGTGAAGTCGCCCGCCGCCGCGCCCGACGCGGCCACCGGCGCCGCCGCCACCGTGATCGTCGTCGCTGCACTGGACGCCCGGTTTTGTGTCGCCGTCACCGTTGTGACGCCCCCCTCTTCCGTGATCGTCGCCGGGGCCACGGCCAGCGTCACGGTCGGCGCGGCATCGTCGTCGGTGAGGGTGAGCCTCCCGACGTACCTGGTGAGTCCGCGTGCCAAGCCCTGGGCGTTCGCCAGCGCCAAGGTGATACTCGTGTCGTAATCCGGCGCGTCCACGTCGTTGTCAACCGCCGTGACCACGATGGTGTCCAGGCTCGTCGTCACCCCCGCCGCAATCACGATCCTCGCGTTCATGGGCACCGTGACCCGACCCGCCTCCACGCTCGTCACCGTCACCGTGGTTGCCGAGCTTGACGGATGGGAGAGCCTCACGGTCACCGTGGACGTCCCGCCGTTCTCCGCAATGAAATGCGCCGAATGGTCAACCGTGACCTCCGGCGCCGCATCCTCGTCCGTGAGCGTCACCGTCAGGGCGCCCGGCGCAGCCACCCCGTTGCCGCCCGCGGCCGTGGCCGTCACCTCCACCGTCTTATTCGGCGCATCCACGGCATTATCCACCGCCGTCAGCGTCACCGTGCCCGTGCTTGTCGTGGCCTCCGCCGCAATCGTCAGCACCGGATTCATGCTCAGCGTGAAGTCCCCCGCCACGGCCGGGGCCACCGCCGCCGCCGTCACCGTGAGCGTCACCGCTTGGCTCGACTTGCCCGACAACGTTGCCGTCACCGTCGTCACGCCCCCGGCCTCCGTGATCGACGCACTTGACGCCGCCAGCCGCACCGTCGGCAACGCCTCGTCGTCCGTCGTCGTCACCGCCACGTCTTCAGGCACAAGATTACCGTAGTTGGGGTCGCTGCTTGACGGGTCGAGCCGCACGTTCCACGTCACCGTGCCGTCGGCGACGTCATCGTCCCGCCCCGTCACCGTCACGGTCTGGACCGTGGCCCAAGTCATCATCGTGAACACCAACTGGTTCGGCCCCGCCACGCCCTCGCTTGGATCCTGGCTCGCCACGGCCACCATTACGTCTGCATCAGGCTGCGTCACCAACGCCACCGTGAAGGCGGCCGTCCCGCCCCCTTCCGTCGCCTGCCCCGTAACCGCGCCCACGTTCAGCCCGTACTCATCGTCCTGGTTGACCACGGTCACCGTCACCGGCACCACCCCGTCGTAGACATCGTCCGCGGTGCTCCCCACGTTTACCGTCAGGGTGACCACGTAGTGCTGGGTGCCGTCGGCGTCGGCATCGTCAACCCCGGTCAGCGTCACCGGCTGGGCCGTGGCCCAGGTCGCCGCCGTAAAGGTCAGGGCCGCGGGCGCCACCGTGCCTTCGTCCGTGTTCGAACTCCCCAGGCCCAGCACCACGTCCGCCGTTGGCTCGGTGGCCAACCGCACCGTGAAGGTCGCAGTGCCGCCCGACTCCGTCGTTCGCAACCCCGCCGTCGGATCGGCCACCAGCCCCGCCGTATCGTCGTCCGTGATCGTCACCGTCACCGCGCTCGGGGCCGTCACCCCGTGGCCGCCCGCCGCCGTGGCCGTGAGCGTCACCGCCTTGTCCGCCGCATCCACAAGGTTGCCGGTCGCCGTGACCGTCACCGTGCCCGTGCTCGTCGTCGCCCCCGCCGCAATCGTCAGCGTCGTCCCGCTCTGCACGAAGTCCCCCGCCACGGCCGGGGCCACCGCCGTCGCCGTCACCGTGAGCGTCACCGCTTCGCTCGACTCGCCCGACAGCGTCGCCGTCACCATCGTCACGCCCCCGGACTCCGTCAGCGACGTGCTCGACGCCGCCAGCACCACCGTCGGTCGTGCCTCGTCGTCCGCGATGGTCAGTTTCACGTCCAGGGGCTGCGTGACCGCCCGGCTGCTCGTCGCCCGGCCAGAAACGGTCACCTCCTTGTCCGGCGCGTCCACCACGTTGTCCGCCGCCGTGATCGTCACCGTGCCCGTGCTCGTCGTCGCCCCCGCCGCGATGGTCAGCACCGTCCCCGACAACGCGTAGTCACCCGTCACGGCTCCCGTTGACGAGACCGGCGAAGCCGACACCACGACCGTCGTCACCGACCTTGACGGCTCGCTCAACGCCGCGGTCACCGTCGTCACGTTCGACGCCCCGCTCTCGGCAATCGTCGAAGGCGTCAGCAGGAGCGCCACTTGCGACGGGCCTTCGTCGTCCGTGATGGTCAGCGTCACGCCGCGCGGGTTCGCCACGCCGTGGCCGCCCGCGGCCGTGCCTGACACCGTGACCTGCTTACTCAGTTCCGGGATCACGTTGTCCGACGCCGTGATCCTCACCGTCCCCATGCTCGCCGTCGATCCCGCCGCCACGGTGAGCGTCGTCCCCCACAGCGTGAAGTCCCCCGCCACCGCGGGCGCCACCGCGGTCGCCGACACCGTGATCGTCGTCGCCTCGCCGGATTTGCCGGAGAGCGTCGCCGTCACCATCGACGCGCCGCCGTTCTCCGAAATCAACGACGGCGACAGCACCAGCGTCGCCACGGGCCGCGTCTCGTCGTCGGTCAGCGTCAGCGTCAGGTTCGACGGCGCCGCCACGGCCCCGTGCCCGCCCGAGGCCGCGGCCGAGACCGTCACCGTCCGGTCCGCGTCCGGCGCGTACACGTCGTCGTCGTTGGCCGAGATCGTCACCGTCCCGGTGCTGGCGGTGGTACCCGCCGCGATGGTCAGCGTCGCCGCCGTGCTCAGCGCGAAGTCGCCCGCCACCGCGTCCATGGCCGGGGCCGCCGAGACCGTGAGGATCACCGCGTCGCTTGACGTGCCGGAGAGCGTCGCGGTCACCGTCGCTTCGCCGCCGTTCTCGGAGATCGAATTCGCCGACAGTGCCAGGGCCGCGGTCGGCGCCGCGTCGTCGTCGTTTACGGTCACCGCCACCGTCACGTCCGCGAGGTCGTTGTAATCGTTGTCGCCCGTACTGGCCGGGTTCAGCTTGATCGTGACCGATTCGCCGTCGGGCTCGTCTGCGTCATCGTCCACCGCCCTCACGGTCACCGTCTGCGGCGTGCTCCAATCGCCGCCGGTGAAGGTCAGGGTCTGCGAACCCGCAAAGTCGGCGCCGGACCTCACGGCCACCGACGCCGCGTCGCCGTCGCTGCTCGTCACATCCACCGTCACGTCCGCCGCCGGCCGGCTCGTGAGCGTCACCGTGAAGGTGGCGTCGGTCCCGCCCTCCGTGACCGTCACCGCGCTCGGCGACACCGCCAGTCCCGACGAGTCGGCGTTCGTGGTCTTCACCGGCACGTCGGTCGTGGCCACTGCGTTGTAGGCGTCCGTGGCCGCGGCGCTCGGGTTCAGCGTCAACCGATAATCGCCGTCGGCGTCAGCCGCGTCGTCCGGCACGCCGGTGAGCGTCACGGGCTGGGCCGTGCGCCAGTTGCTGACCGTAAACGTCAACGTCGTGGAGGCCGCAGGGGCACCCGTGCCCGACGACACGGTCCCTTCGTCGGTGTTGCTGCTGGTCGCCGTCACCGTCACGTCCGTCGTCGGCTCGCTGTTCAACTTCACCGTGAAGGCCGCGGCGTCGCCCTCGTCCACGACGAGATAGGGCTGGTTCGGGTCCATGGGAATCAACGGATCAACCACCAGGGCCGCCACGTCGTCCTCAGCGATCAGCACGCGGACGTCCGGCGGGTTCGCCACCCCGACGGCCGGATCCGTCGTGCCGCCGGCGGCGCCCGAGACCACCACCCTCTTCCCCATCACGGCGCCGTCAACCACCGAGTCAACGGCGTCGTTGACCGCGGTGATCGTCACCGTGCCGGTACTCGTCGTGGCGCCCGCCGCGATGGTCAACGTCATCGTGCTCGACGTCGTGAAGTCATCCGCCGCCGCGTTCGTTCCCGCCGCCGCCGACACCGTGATCGTCAGCGTCGCGTGCGACGCGTGGCTCAGCGCCGCCGTCACCGTCGTCGCGCTGCCCGCCCCGCTCTCGTTGATGCGCGCGGACGACAGCACCAGCCTCGCCGTCGGCGCCGCCTCGTCGTCCGTGATCGTCAGCGTCGCGCTCGGGGGGTTCGCCACGCCGTGGCCGCCCGACGCCGTCCCCGACACCGTGGCCTCCCCGTCCGGGGCGTCCACTGCGTCGTCGTCGGCCGTGATCGTCACCACGCCCACGCTCGCCATCTGGCCCGCCGCAATGGTCAGCGCCGCGTTCGCGCTCAGCGTCACGTCACCCGAGGCCGACACCGTGATCGTCGTCGCCTCGCTCGACGCGCCGCTCAGCGTCGCCGTCACCGTTGTCACGCTGCCCGCCCCGCTCTCGTCAATGCGCGCGGACGACAGTACCAGCCTCGCCGTCGGCGTCGCCTCGTCGTCCGTGATTGTCCCGGTTCCGGTCGCCGTGCCCAGCGTGGCGTTGTTCGGACTGCTCAGCGTCACCCTCACCGTCTCGTCGGTCTCGTCCACGTCGTCGCCCGTCACCGTCACGAGGACGGTTTTGCTCGTCTCGCCCGCCGCGAAGGTCAACGTCCCCGCGGTCAGGGCCGTGTAGTCCGTCCCCGCCGTCGCCGTGCCGGCCGCGTCCTCCGCGTAGGCCACCGTCACCGGCCGGCCGCTCGCCGCGCTCAGCGTCACGTCGAAGGAGAGCGTCGTCGTTGACCCCGTGTTACCCTCCTGCCCGCTCGGCGAGGAGACCGACACCGTCGGCGGATTGTCATCGTCCGTGATGGTGAGCGTGACCGGGGGCGGAGAGTCGGCGGTGATGCTGCCGATCTGCACGGTGGCCGACACCGTCACCTCCTGGTCCGGTTCGTCCAGGGTGTCGCCCGCCGCGGCGACGGTCACCGTGCCGGTGCTCGTCGTGGCGTTCGCTGCGATCACCAGCGTCCGCGACGTGCTCACGGTGAAGTCGCCCGCGTCCGCGTTCGTCCCCGGCGTGGCCGAGACCGTCACGGTCACGGGCGTGCCCAGCGCGGGACTCAGCAACGCCGTCACCGTGGCCACCCCGCCCGTTTCCGAAATCGACGAGGACGACAACGAAAGCACGGTGAGCGACGTGGTACCGTCGTCGTCCAGGATGGTGATCGTCGCATCCGCCGGGTTGGCCACGCCGTGGCCGCCGGCGGCCGTACCCGAGACGGTCACCGACTTATTCGGCGTGTCGGCCGTGTTGCCGACGGCGACGATGGTCACCGTGCCGGTGCTCGTCGTCGCCCCCGCCGCGACGGTCAACGTCGTGCCCGTCTGCGTGAAGTCCGAGACCATCGCGTTTGCTCCCGGCGCCGCCGAGACCGTGACCGTCACCGCTTCGCCGGATTTCCCGCTCAGACTGGCCGTCACCGTCGCCACGCCGCCGGTTTCCGGGATCGACGACGGCAGCACCGCCAGCGACACCGTCGGCAGCGTCTCGTCGTCCGACAGCGTCAGGGCCGCCCCGGTCACGGTCACGGTCTGTGAATTGGCCGCGGCCTGGTCGTTGGCCGCCGTGCCCGTCACCGTCGTCGAACGGCCGGCGACGCCCTCGTGAACGTCGTCGTCCGATGCCGTGACCGTCGCCGAGTCCGACGGGTTCGACGTCTGCCCTGCCGCGATGACGATCGTCGCATCCGTGCCCACCGTGTAGTCCCCAGCGGCCGGGGCCAGCGTCACCGTCGTGGCCGCGCTTGACGGATGCGACAGGGTCGCCGTCACCGTGGCCGTCCCGCCGTTCTCCGAAATCGTCCCGCTTGACGGGGCCAGCGCCGCCGTCGGCGCGTCGTCGTCGTCCGTAATCGTCAGCGTCACGTCGGACGGGTCCGCCACTCCGTAGCCGCCCGAGACCGCGCCCGAGATCGTCACGGACTTGTCCGGTGAATCCGTTGCGTCGGCGTTCGACGTGACGATCACCTCGCCGGCGCTCACCGTCGCTCCCGCCGCGATGGTCAGCATCCTGCCGGTGCCCACGCTGAAGTCGCCCGCGGCCGCGTTCGTCCCCGGCGCCGCCGACACCATGATCGTCATGGCCTCGCCCGACGTGCCGCCGCTCAGGCCGGCCGTCACCGTCGCCGCCCCGCCGTTCTCCGGGATCGAGGTCGGCGTCAGCGTCAGCGTCGCCGTCGGCCGGTCATCGTCATCCACGATCGTCAGCGACGCCGCGGTCACGCCCACCGCGCCCCGGTCATTCGCCGCGGTCCCCGTCACCGTCACGGTCTTGTCCGACGAATCCCGCGCGTCATCATTCGCCGTGATCGTGACCGTGCCCGTGCTTCTCACCTGCCCGGCCGCGATGGTCAGGGTCGTCCCCGTCTGCGTAAAGTCACCCGCCACCGCGCCGCTCCCCGCCGCCGCCGACACCGTGATCGTCACCGCCGAACTTGACGAGTGCGAGAGCGTCGCCGCCACCGTCGCCACCCCGCCGTTCTCCGAAACCGACGACGGCGACAGGGAGAGCGTCACCGACGGCGCCGCCTCGTCGTCCTCCAGCGTCAGCGTCAGGGGACGCGGATTCGCCACCCCGTGGCCGCCCGTGGCCACACCCGCCACCGCCACTTGCTTGTTCGGCTGATGCGCGGCGTTGTCCCGCGCAGTGATTGTCACCCTCCCGGTGCTCGCCGTCTCCCCCGCCGCGATGGTCAGCGTCTGCCCCGACTGGCTGAAATCCCCCGCCCCCGCCGGATACACACCCGTCGCCGTCACCGCGACCGTCGCCGCTTCGCCTGACGGGTGCGAGAGCGCCGCCGTCACCGTCGCCACCCCGCCGTTCTCCGCAATTGACGATGGCGACAGGGCCAGCGTCACCACCGGCGTCGCCTCGTCGTCCGTCACGGCCAGCCTCAGGCTGGCCGGAGGCGCCACCCCGCGGCCGCCGGCGGCCGCCGCCCGCACCTCCACCTGCTTGTCCGGCGCGTCCACGTCATTGTCCGCCATCGTCAGCGTCACCGTGCCCGCGCTCGCCGTTGACCCCGCCGCGATGGTCAGGGTCGTCGCGTCGGACAAGGCGAAGTCCCCGGCCACCGCGCCCGTCCCCGCCACCGCCTGCGCCGACACGGTGAGCGTCGCCGCCTCGCTTGACGGGTGCGAGAGCGACGCCGTCACCGTCGCCACCCCACCGTTTTCCGACACCGACGACGGCGACAGGGCCAGCGCCGCCGTCGGCACGGCGTCGTCGTCGGTGATCGTGCCCGTGCCCGTCGGCGTGCTTGACAGCGTCGCGTTCATCGGCGCACTCAGCGTCAGGGCCACCGTCTCGTCGGGTTCGTCCACGTCGTCGCCCGTCACCGTCACCGTGACGGCCCGGCTCATCTCACCCGCCGCGAAGGTCAGCGTCCCCGACGACAGGGCCGCGTAGTCCGTGCCCCGCGCGGCCGTGCCGCCCGACCCCTCCGCGTAGACGACCGTCACCGGCTTGCCGCTGACCGCGCTCAGCGTCACGGGGAACGAGAGCGCCGCCGTCGTCCCCGCGGCACCCTCCGCCACGCTGGCCGCACCGACGGAGACCGTCGGCGCGGGGTCGTCGTCAACGATCGTCAGGGTCAGGGCGGGCGGGTCCAGCGCGCCGCCGCCCGATGCGGTTCCCGACACCCTCACTTCTTCGTCCTCTTCGTCCAGGGCGTCGTCCGACGCCGCAACGGTCACCGTCCCGGTGCTCGCCGTCTCTCCCGCCGCGATGCTCAGCACCGTCGCGGCGGACAGGGTAAAATCTCCCACCACCGCCGGCGGCACCGCCGTGACCGTCACCCTGACCGCCACCGCCGCGGCAGCCGCGGGGCTGATCGTCGCCGTGATCATGGCCTCGCCGCCGCCCTCCGTCACCGACGCGCGCGACGCCGCCAGCGTCACCTGCGGCGAGCCGTCGTCATCCACGACGGCGAGCGTCACGGCGGACGGATCCGCCACCCCGTGGCCGCCCTCGGCCGTGCCCGACACCGCCACCTGAACCGCAACCTTCCCGCCCGGCTCGTCCCGGGCGTTGTCGTTCGCCGTCACCGTCACGGTCCCCGTACTCCTCGTCTCTCCCGCCGCGATGGTCAGCGTGGTCGCCGTACTCACGCTGAAATCGCCTGCCTGCGCACCCGACGACGCCACCGCCGCGGCCGACACCGTGACCGTCACCGGGTCGCTTGACGGATGCGAGAGCGCCGCGGTCACCGTGGCCACCCCGCCGTTCTCCGCAATCGACGCCGGCGACGCTGAAAGCGACACCGTCGGCAGGCTCTCATCGTCCGTCAACGTCAGGGCCGCCCCGGTCACGGTCACGGTCCGCGAATCGGCGGCGGCCTGGTCGTTCGACGCCGAGCCCGTCACCGTCGTTGAGCGGACGGCGGCGCCTTCGTCCACGTCGTTGTCCACGGCCACGATCGTCGCCACGTCCGAGGCATTCGCCGTCTCACCCGCTTCGATCACGACGGTCGCGTCCGACCCCGCCGTATACGCCCCCGCGACCCCCGTCACCGTGACCGTCGTGGCTGCGCTTGACGGACGCGACAGCGTCGCCGTCACCGTCGCCGTCCCGCCGTTCTCCGAGATTGACGACGGCGACACCGCCAGCGTCACCGTCGGCGGGGCATCGTCCTCGTTGATCGTCAGCGTGACGGCGAGCGGATCCGCCACGCTGCCGCCGGAGGCCGTGCCTGAGACGGTCACGCTCTTGTCCGGCGCGTGTTCGTCGTCATCGTTCGCCGAGACGGTCACCGTCCCCGTGCTGGTCGTCATCCCCGGTGCGATGGTCAGCACCGTGTCCCCGCTCAGCGTGAAGTCGCCGTTGGCCGCGTTCGCCCCCGCCGAGGCCGACACCGTGATCCGCACCGCCGTACTCGCCGCGCGGCTCAGGCTGGCCGTGACCGTCGCCACCCCGCCGTTCTCCGCAATCGAGTCCGGCAACAGCGTCAACGCCGCCAGCGGCACCGCGTCGTCGTCCCTGATGGTGAGTGTCACGCCGGACGGGTTCGTGATCCCCTGGGCGTTGGACGCCGACCCCGACACCGTCACCGATTTGTTCGCCGCCTGCACGTTGTTGTCCACTGCCGTGATCGTCACCGTCCCCGTGCTCGTCGTTGACCCCGCCGCGACGGTCAGCAGCGTGCCCGTCTGCGAAAAGTCTCCGGCAACCGCCGGGGGCACCGCCGTCGCCGTCACCGTCACCGCCGACGCGGCACTTGACCGGTGCGAGAGCGTCGCCGTCACCGTCGCGACGGTGTTCGCCCCGCTCTCGTCAATGCCGGACGGCGTGAGCGACAGCGTGACCGCCGGCGTCGGGTCGTCGTCCTCGATCGTGGCCGTGGCCGTATCCGCGGTCTGCCCGGCCACGACGGCCAGCGTCGCGTTTCCCGGGTCGCTCAACGACAGGACCACCGTCTCGTCCTCCTCGTCCAGGGTGTCTCCCTTTGCCTTCGCCTCAATGGTCCCGCCGGTCGTCGTCCCCGCCGCAATGGTGAGCGTGCCCGCGGTCAGCGCCACGTAGTCGGTCCCCGACGTCGCGGTACCCGTGCCGGCGTCGGCGTAGTCCACCGTCACGTCCCGCCCGCTCACGCCGACGTCCACGTAACTGCTCGGACACGTACTGGTCCCGCTGTAGTTGAAGCAGTGTCGTATCGGGCTCAGCGTCACCGTCCAGGTCAGCACCGCCTCGCCGCCGTCGCCTTCCGCCACGCGAGGCCCGGAGACCGAGAGCGCCGGCGGGTCGTCGTCGTCCTCAATCGTCACCGGCAGGGTCGCGTTCGCCAAGCCGTCATAGACGCCGTCGCCCGCGCTCGCCGGGTCCAGCGTGATCGTGACCCGTTCATCGTCCTCGTCCAGCGCGTCGCCGACACCCTGCACGGCGACCAGCTGCCCCACGCTCCAGTTGCTCGGGGTGAAGGTCAGCGTCCCCGACGGTCCGCACGGCACACCGGACGGGCAGATACCCGCGTCGCTCGGGCTGCCGCTCGTCACCGTCACCAGCACGTTCGCCGTCGGCTTGCTTCTCAGGGCCACGGTGAACCTCGTCCGCGCATCGGTGGAGCGCCAGCCCTCCTCGATCGTCAGCGCCGTCTTCGAGACCGAGAGGCCCGCCCCGTCAAGGTCCACGGTCCGCGCCTTTGCCGACACTGTCGCCAGCTTGTCGTAGGCGTCCGTGCCCGCGCTGCTCGGGTCCAGGGTCAGCCGGTAATCGACGTCGCCGTCGTCAACGGCATCCGACGCGCCGGTCAGGGTCACCGTCTGCGCCGTGTTCCAGTCGCTCGCGGTGAAGGTCAGGGCCGTTGAGGCCGCCGGCGCGCCCGCCCCGGACGACACCTTCCCTTCGCCGTCGTCGCCGCTCGCCACCGTCACCGTCACCGGGGCCGTCGGCTGGCTGGCGAGCGTCACCGTGAAGGCCGCGGCGGCGTCTTCATCCACGGTGAACCACGGGGCGTTCGCGTCGTCCGGAATCGCCGGGTCAAGCACCAGGGCCGCGTCGTCGTCCTCCGTGATCGTCAAGGTCAGGTCCGCCGGGTTTGCCGCCCCGCTGGAGACGCCGGACACCGTGACCTTCTTGCCGGCGGAGGTCGCATCGACGATCGAATCCACGTCGTCGTCCACCGCGGTGATCGTCACCGTGCCGGTGCTCGCCATCGTGCCCGTCGGGATGACCAAGGTCGTTCCCGACAACGTGAAGTCGTCCGCCGCCGCGTTCGTCCCCGCCGACGCCGCCACCGTAATCGTGGTCGGCGCGTTCAGCGCGACGGTCAGATACGCCGTCACCGTGGCCGTGCGCGCGTTCGCCGCCGCCGCGGCGCTCTCCTCGATCGTGTTCCGCGACAGCGACAGCGTCACGTCGGTCGGCGTGCCCGTCACTTCCGCCGACGCCGCGCCGTCGGACGCGTTCGCCCGCGTCGCAATCACCCGCACCGTGTAGGTCGTGCCCGCACTCAGCCCGGTGATCGTATACGTCGTCGTCGCGCCGCCGGGCACCGCCGCCTGCCGGGTCGCCACGTTGTACGCCTGCGTCCCGGACTTCCATTGCACCTTGTAGCCGTCCGCCTTCGCCGCCGTGGTCCAGTCCACCCTCAGCACGTTCACGTCGGCCGACGCGGTCACGCCGGTGACCTGGTCCGGCGCTCTCGGGTTGATCGCGACGGTGACGTCCAGCGCGGCCTCGTCGCCGTCACGGTCGGTCGCGGTCAGCGTATACGTGGCCTCGGCCCCGGCCTCCGTGGGCGTGCCGGACAGCACGCGCGTGGCGTCGTCGAAGCTCAGCCCGGCGGGCAGGCGCAGCGCCGCCGACTGGCCGGGCCCGGTCAGGGCGTAGGCCACCGACAGGTTCCCGCTCGACGTCGACGGCACCGCCGGCAGGACCTGCGAGACCGCCTGGTCCTCCGTCCACGCATAGGCGGCCCGGGCGCCGGCGGCGAACGCCGGCTCCACGTCCTCTTCCACCGTCAGGTGGAATCCCAGCGTCGTCCGGTCGCCGTCCACGTCGGTGGCAGTCAGCGTGTAGGCCGTCCTGGGCGACAGGACCGTCGGCGTACCGGTGATCGCACGCGCGGCCGAGTCGAACGTCAGCCCCGCGGGCAGGGCCGGCGAGATCGTGTACGTCAGCGGCGAATTGACGTCCGTCGCCGTCTCTCTCGGCCCCGGCGTCGGGAACGTGGCCGCCGGCAAGGCGGGGTCGTCGGCCCACACCGCGGCACCCTTCACGAAGATCTTCTCCGCGACCGTGGCCGACCCGAAGGACGGCGAGCGGTCGTTGATCCGCAGGTCGCCCCGGTTCGTGAACGAGAGCTGAGTGCGCGCGTCAATGTCGTAGATCGCATGCACGGCAAAGTTGCTGCGGAGCAGGATGGAGCCGTCCGGCGGATCCAGGCCGAACCCGGAGATGGGGGAGAACCGGAAGGGACGGCGCGGAAGCGAGATGCCGTCGCCGTCCCAGTCCTCGGCCCGCACCTGGTATTCCATGATCACCTCGGTGGTGTCCCCCGACTTCCCGAATTGCCGGATCGCCTCGCGTTCATGGTCTCCGATCAGGAGTTTCATGTGGATCCCGTCTTCCGTGGCGCGGACGATCTGGTCGAAAACGAGCGTGAACACGATCCGCTGCCCGGTCGTGACGTTGCCGCCGAGCGACTGCCCCTGGTGGCCCGTGATCCTCATGCTTTGTATCCCAGGCGCGTCGCTCACCGTGATGGAGACGTTCAGCGCCGCCGCGTCGCCATCGGCATCGGTCGCCGTCAGCCGGTAGACCGTCGCGCCGCGGTTCGCGGTCGGCGTGCCCGTGATCCTGCCGCCGTGCTCGTCCATCGGTCCCGGCGGCGTGTAGACCAACCCCATGGGCAGCGACGCCATGGCGTAGGTCAGGGTGCCGTCGCCGCCCGTCGCCGCCGGCAGCGTGAAGGTCGGAATCGCCCGGTTGCGCCCGAAATGCCGTGACACCGACGACTCCGCGAAGGACGGCACGGACCCGTCCGAGATCGTCCCCGTCCCCGTCGCCGTGCCCAAGGTGGCGTTGACCGGGCTGCTCAGCGCCACGACCACCGTCTCGTTCCCCTCGCTCCGGGTGTCGGTCCACGTCGCCACGTTGATAGTCTTCCTCATCTCCCCGGCCGCGAAGGTCAGCGTGCCGGCGGGCAGGGCCGTGTAGTCCGTGCCCGGCGTCGCCGTGCGGCCCGTGCCCTCCGCGTAGCCCACCGTCACGACCCTCCCGCTCGCCGCGCTCAAGCTGACCGTGAACGACAGCGTGCCGCCCTCGCCCGCGCCGGGCGAATCGATGGAGACCGACGGCAGCGGGTCGTCGTCCGTGATCGTGCCCGTTCCCGTCGCGATCGTCAGCGTCGCGTTGGCCGGGCTGCTCAACGCCACGACCACCGTTTCGTTCGGCTCGTCCGCCGCGTCGCCGCGCACCGCCACGTTGAGGGTCCGGCTCGTCTCGCCGGCCGCGAAGGTCAGCGTCCCGGCGGGCAGGGCCGTGTAGTCGGTCCCCGCGGTCGCGGTGCCGCCCGTGCCCTCCGCGTAGCGCACCGTCACGACCTTCCCGCTCGCCGGGCTCACGCTGACCGTGAACGACAGCGCCGCCGGACCGCCGCTGCCCTCCGCCACGCTCGGCGAGGAGATCGACACCGTCGGCGGATCGTCGTCGTCGGCGATGGTGCCCGTGGCCGCGTCCGCCGTCTGCCCCGCCACGACGGCCAGGGCCGCGTTGACCGGACCACTCAATCTCACGACCACCGTTTCGTCCGGCTCGTCCGTCGCGTCGCCGCGCACCGCCACGTTGAGGAGCCGTCTCGTCTCGCCGGCCGCGAAGGTCAGCGTGCCGGCGGTGATGGCCGTATAATCCGTCCCCGAGGCCGCCGTGCCCGTCCCCGCGTCCTCGTAGTCCACCGTCACGGGCCTGCCGCTTGTCGTGCTCAGCGTCACCGGGAAGGAGAGCGTCGCGAACCCGCCGTCCCCTTCCGTCACGCGCGCCGCGGCGATGGCGAGCGTCGGCAGCGCGTCGTCGTCCAGGATCGTGCCCGTGCCCGACGCCACGCTCAGGGTCGCGTTGGCCGGGGACCTCAGCGTCACGACCACCGTCTCGTCCGCCTCATTCCCGCCGTCCCCGGTCACCGTCACGTCAATGGTCCGGCTCGTCTCGCCCGGCGCAAAGGTCAGCGTCCCGCCGGCGATGGCCGCGTAGTCCGTGCCCGAGGTCGCCGTGCCCGTCCCCGCGTCGGCATAGGCCACCGTGACCTGCTTGCCGCTGACCCCGTTCAGCCGCGCCGTGAAGGTCAGGGTCGCCGTCGCCCCCGCCGCCCCCTCCGTCACGCTCGGCGAGTCGACGTGGAGCAGCGGCGGGTTGTCGTCGTCCGTGATCGCCAGCGCCGCCCCGGTCACCGCGCCGATGCCGTGGGCGTTCGCCGCCGTCGCCGTCACCGTCACCGACCGGTCGGCCTCGTCGCGCCGGTTGTCCACCGCCGCGATCGTCACGGTGTCGGAGTCCCCCGTCGCCCCCGCGGGGATGACGATGGCCGCGTCCGAAGCGACCCGCGCGGCCCCGCCCGCCGCCGGAAACACCGTCACCGTCGTCGGCGCGGCGGAGGGGTGCGAGAGCGTCGCCGACACCGTCGCGGCGCCGCCTTCGGCGATGGTCGGCGGCGTGAGCGCCAGGGTCACCGTCGGCGCCGCGTCGGCAGGGTCGTCCGTGATCGTCAACGCCACCGGCAGCGGCGACGACACGGCGGTCACCTTGTTGGGGTCGGAGCTCGCCGCCGTCGCCGCGGTCGCGGAGACGGTCACGGTCTCGTTCGGCTCGTCGGCGGCATCGTCCGCGGCCGCGATCGTGACCGTGCCCGTGCTCTCCGTCGACCGAAAGTCGATGATGAGCGTGTTCGCCGCGCTCAGCGTGAAGTCGCCGGACGAGGCGCTCGCCCCCGCCGCCGACACCGTCACCGTCACGTCCTGGCCGGTCGCCTCCGACAGGCTCGCCGTCACCGTCGCGACGGCGCCCTCGGCGAGGGTCGAAGGCGTGAGCGTCAGCGTCACCGACGCCCTCGCGTCGTCGTCGAGGTTGGTCACCGACACCGAGGCGTTCCCCAGCGTCCGGTAGGCGGGGTCCGTGCTGTCCGGGTTCAGCGTGATCGCGTAGGTCTGGTGGCCGTCGAGCACGCTGTCGTCCCTGCCGTTCACCCCCACCCTCTGCTCCGCGCTCCACTCCTCGGCCTTGAAGGTCAGGGTCCGCGTGCTGGTCCCGAAGCCGATGCCGGGTTTTTCCGGGTCGGCCAGCTCGCCCTCGTCCTGCGCGCCGGCCGGGATCGACATCTCCACCGTCACGTCCGCCGTCGGCTTGCGCGCCAGCGCCACCGTGAACGAGTCCCAATTACTAGGCGAGTTCGAGTCCTCCGAGGTCACCGTCGAGCCGCCGGTCTCGACCACCACCAGCCCCGCCGCCGCGTCGTCGTCGGCATTGGTGACGGACAGCGTGGCGCTGGTCAGCCCGCCATAGACGGCGTCGCCGCTCGACGGGTCCAGCGTGATCGCGTAGCTCTGGTCGCCGTCGGCCGCGATTTCGTCCTTGCCGCGCACCGTCACCGTCTGCGCCGCGCTCCAGGCCGCCGGCGCAAAGGTCAGGGTCGCCGTGCTCCCGTAGGTCCCGCCGCCTACCGACAGCTCGCCCTCGTCCTGCGCGGCCGCCGGGACCGACAGCGTCACCGTCACCGCCGCCGTCGGCATACTTGACAGCGCCACCGTGAACGTGTCCGTCCCCCCGGCCTCCGTGGTCCGGGTCGAACCGGCGGTCTCGGTCACCGTCAGGCCCGCCGCGTCGTCCTCGCGGATGTAGATCTCCGCCCTGCCGGCGGAGGCGCTCGGGATCTCGGCGTTGACCGGATTGCGGAGCTCGACGACCACCGCCTCGAAGGTCTTTCCTTCGTCCACCGCGTCGTTGAGGACCGTCGCGTGGAAGCTGAATTGGGTGCTGCGCGCCGGGATGGTCAGCGTCCGGCCGGCGAAGGCCGTGTAGTCCGCCCCCGCTGTCGCCCGACCGGACGAGGCGGTGACCGCGAAGGTGGAGGTCGCGTCCGCCAGCGCCACCGTGATCGGCCGCTCGCTCTGGGGGGCGACTCGAACGGTGAGATTCAACTGCCCCGAGTTCGCGTACTGGAAGCCGCCGGACGTTCGCTGCCGGCCGGTATGCCCCTCCCATGCGGGATCAGTTGCCGTGAGGCTCAGCCGCGGCGTGCCGTCGTCGTCGGTGATGGTCAGCGTCGCGTCCGCCGGGTCCGCCACGCCGTTGCCGCCCGTCACCGCGCCCGAGATCGTCACCGTCTTGTCCGGCGAATTCACGCCGTTGGCCGCCGCCGTCACCGTCACCATCCCGGCGCTGGTCGTCGAACCCGCCGCGATGGTCAGTGTCCGCGCCGCGCTCAGCGTGAAGTCCGCGGCCCGCGCATGCGCCCCCGGCGCCGCCTGGACCGTCACCGTCACCGCTTCGCTCGACGGATGCGAGAGCGACGCGGTCACCGTCGAAACCCCGCCGGTTTCCGAAACCGACGCCGGCGTGAGCGCCAGGGTCACCGTCGGCAGCGCCTCGTCGTCGGCGATGGTCAGCGCCGCGTCCGCCGGGTCCGCCACGCCGTTGCCGCCCGTCACCGCGCCCGAGATCGTCACCGTCTTGTCCGGCGAATTCGCGCCGTTGGCCGCCGCCGTCACCGTCACCGTCCCCGCGCTGGTCGTCGCCCCCGCGGCGATGGTCAAGGTCGCCGCCGCGCTCAGGCTGAAATCCGCCGCGACCGCCCCGCGGCCGGGCGCCGCCGTCACCGTAACCGTCACGGGCTGGCTCGAAGGAGCCGACAGCGCCGCGGTCACCGTCGCCACCCCGCCGTCCTCCGAAATCGACGCCGGCGTAAGCGCGAGCGACGCCGTCGGCAGGGACTCGCCGTCGTCCGTCAGGGTCAGCGCCGCCCCGGTTACGCTTCCCACGCCGACGCCGCTCGACGCCGTACCCGTCACCGTCACGCTGCGGCCCGCGCTCCCTTGGTGGACGTCGTCGTCCACCGCCGCGACCGTGGCCACGTCGGAAGCGTTCGCCGTCTCCCCCGCCGGAATGACGATGGCCGCGTCCGTTCCCACCGTGTAGGCTCCCGCGACCGGCGTCACCGTCACCGTCACCGCCGCGCCCGACGGCCCGCTCAACGCCGCCGTCACCGTCGCCACGCCGCCGTTCTCCGAAATCGACGCCGGCGACGCCGCCAATGTCACCGTCGGCACCGCGTCGTCGTCCGTCAGCGTCAGCACCGCCCCGGCCACCGAAGGGGCTCCGATGGCGCTCGCCGCCGCGCCGGTCACCGTCACCCGCCGCCCGGCGGCGCCGCCGTAGACGGCGTCGTCCACCGCCGCGACCGTCGCCACGTCGGAAGCGTTCGCCGTCTCTCCCGCCGGAATGACGATGGTCGCGTCCGAACCCGCGGTATAGGCTCCCGCGACCGGCGTCACCGTCACCGTCACCGCCGCGGCCGACGGCCCGCTCAACGTCGCGCCCACCGTCGCCACGCCGCCGTTCTCCGAAATCGCGGTCGGCGTCACCGTCAGCGTCACCGTCGGCGCCGCGTCGTCGTCCGTAATGGTCAGGGCCGCCCCGGCCACGCCGCCCGCGCCCTGCGCGTTGGCCATCGTGCCCGTCACCCTCACGTGCCGGTTCGGCTCGTTGACCGCGTCGTCCACCGCGACGATCGTGGCCACGTCACGAGCGTTCTCCGTTTGCCCCGCCTGGATGATGATGGCCGCGGTCGGCGGATCGACCGTGTAGAATCCCGACACCGACGTCACCGTCACCGTCGTCACTGCGCTTGACGGGTGCGAGAGCGCCGCCGTCACCATCGCCGTGCCGCCGTTCTCCGAAATCGACGCCGGCACCGGCTTCAGCGTGACCGACGGCGCCGCATCGTCGTCGCGGATCGTCAGATCCGCGTCGGGAGGGTTCGCCACGGATCCGCCAGCCGCCGTGCCCGACACCGTCACCGTCTTATCCGGCGAATCCGCGGCGTTGTCGTGGGCCGTGATCGTGACCTCGCCCGTGCTCGTCGTCTCGCCGACCGCGATGGTCAGCGTCCTGGCCGGACTCAGCGTGAAGTCGCCCACCGCCGCACCCGCTCCCCGTGCCGCCGAGACCGACACCATCACCGCCGCGGTCACCGCGGTGCTCAGACCGGCCGTGACCGACGCCACGCCGCCGTCCTCTGCAATCGACGAGGACGACAGGATCAACGACACCGTCGGCGTGCCGTCGTCGTCGCGGATCGTCAGCCTCGCGTCAGCCGGGTTCGCCACGCCACCGCCCGCCGCCGTGCCCGACACCGTCACCGTCTTGTCCGCCGAATTCACGGCGTTGTCGTTTGCCGTGATCGTCACCACGCCCGTGCTCGTCGTCTCGCCGACCGCGATGGTCAGCGTCCTGGCCGGACTCAGCGTGAAGTCTCCCGCCGCCGCACCCGCCCCCGGGGCCGCCGAGACCGACACCATCACCGCCGCCCTCGCCGGTCCGCTCAGCGTCGCCGTGACCGCCGCCGCGCCGCCGTTCTCAATAATCGACGCCGGCGTGATCACCAGGGCCGCGGTCGGCGCCGCGTCGTCATCGCCGATCGTCAGCGTCACGCCGGGCGGGTTCGCCACCCCGTTGCCGCCCGCCGCCGCACCCGACACCGTCACGCGCTTGTCCGGCGCCACGACCGGGTTGTCCGCCGCCGTGACCGTCACCACGCCCGTACTCGTCGTCTCGCCGGCCGCGATGGTCAGCGTCCTGGCCGGACTCAGCGTGAAGTCATCCGCCCCCGGGGCCGCCGAGATCCTGATCGTCACCGCTTCGCTTGAGGGGCCGCTCAAGCCGGCCGTCACCGACGTCACGCCGCCGTTCTCCGTAATCAACGACGAGGACAGAGCCAGCGAGACCGTCGGCAGCGGGTCGTCGTCCACCAAGGTCAGGACCACGGCCGCCGGTCGCGCCACGACGGCGTTCTGCTCCCAGGCAGTGATCCGCACCTGCTTGTCGGGCGAATCCACCGCGTCGTCGCGGGCCGTAATCACGATCGCGTCCGAACTCGCCGTCTGCCCCGCCGCGATGTTCAGGTCGCCGCGGCTCCCAGAATAGCCCGCCTGGTCGGCTTCCGGCGTGGCATTCACGAAGAGTCTCACCGCCGCGTTTGTCGCCGAGCTCAGCACCGCGGTCAGCGTCGCCACCCCGCCGTTTTCCGAAATCGACGAGGAGGAGAGTACCAGCGACGCCATCGTCGCACCGTCGTCGTCGCGGACGGCCAGGGCCACGTCCGGCGGGTCCGCCGCGCCCAGGCCGCCCGACGCCGCGCCCGAGACGGTCACGCGCTTGTCCGCGGAGTCCACGTTGTTGTCCGCGGCGGAGATCGTCACCGTGCCGGTACTCGCCGTGCGCCCCGCTGCGATGATCAGCACGGCATCCGCACTCAGGGTGAAATCGCCCGGTCCCGCGTTCGTCCCCGGGGCCGCCGACACGGTGACGGTCACCGCTTCGTCGGAGTAATGGGAGAGCCTCGCCGTCACCGTCGTCGACCCGCCGTTCTCCGCAATCGACGCCGGCATCAACCCCAGGGCCACCGTCGGCGTCGCGTCGTCGTCGGCGATGGTGATCGACGCTTCGGTCACCGCCCCGACGCCGCGGCGGTTTACCGCCGATCCCGACGCCTCCACCCGTTTGTCCCGCCCGTCTACGCCGTTGTCCACGGCCGTGATCGTCACCGTTCCCGTACTCATCGTCCGCCCCGCCGGCACGATCAGCACGGACCCCGTCTGCGTGAAGTCTGACCCCGCCGCATACATCCCCGCCGCCGCCGACACCGTGAGCGTCGTCGGCGCGCTCGACGGATGCGAGAGCCTCGCCCTCACCACCGCCGACCCGCCGTTCTCCGAAATCCTGGCCGGCGACGGCACCAGCGTGGCCGTCGGCGGGTCGTCGTCGTCACGCAAGGTCAGCGTCACGGCGGGCGGCGCCCGCACGTCGCCGCTCGCCGCGGCCCGCACCGTGACCCGCTTGTCCGGCGCATCGACCGGGTTGTTCACCGCCGAGATCGTCACGGTGCCGGTACTCGCCGTGTCCCCCGCCGCGAAGGTCAGCGCCGTCTCGGCGGACAGGGCAACGTCGGCCGACGCCACGCCCGGCGACGACACCGTGAGCGTCGACGCCGAGACCGCCGCCTTGTCCAGGGTCGCAGTTACCGTCGCCACGCCGCCGATCTCCCAGATCGACGCCGGCGTCAGGGCCAGCGTCGCCTTCGGCAGCGGCGTGATGGGAACCCATTTCGCGAAGGCGTAAGTCCCGCGCTGGGCTTGCGGACTGCCTATGATCGCGAAGACGACGATGACCACGCCGTCGTCGTCGATCATCGCCTGCGTCAGGCGGATCGTGCTGGGCGGCGACTGGAGGTAGGTGGAGAGCTGCGTGCAGACGCTGGAGTCCGGCTGGCCTTCGATCGTGCCGGGCGGGTGCGTCGACCGGCGCACCTTCCTGTCGGTGCATGCCCAGGCCGTCAACCCGTTCGTACGCCAGTCCCGGGTGGAGGAGAGCGACAGCGGTTGCGCCTCCGTCTTGCCGAGCAGCGATTCCGTGTGGACCGCGCCGCCGTATTCCGAGGCGCCGGTCCATGGCATCTGGCTCGGCGGCGAGTCGTTGTCGGTGATCGCCAGGGGCACGCTCTCCGGCGCCGAAACGCCGTTGCCCCCCGCCGCCGCGCCCGAGATCGTCACCTGCTTGGCGGCGGTCTGCCGCTTGTCGTCGTTGACCCCCGTGACGGTCACCCGGCCGGTGCTGGTCCTTGCTCCCGCGGCGACGATCAAGGTCCGATTCGCGCTCACGCTGAAATCGGTCGTGACCGCGCCCGACGCCGGGGCCGCCGACACCGTGACCGTCACCGCCGCGCTGGAGGGGT
Source organism: Nitrospirales bacterium (assembly GCA_965212625.1). GTDB lineage: Bacteria > Nitrospirota > Nitrospiria > Nitrospirales > UBA8639 > Bin75. The sequence continues at coordinate 1,064,078 of OZ243124.1, forward strand.
GCGAGAGCGCCGCCGTCACCGTCGAAACCCCGCGGGCCTCCGTGATTGCCGTCGGCGACACCGCCAGCGTCACCCTCGGCAGGGCGTCGTCGTCGGCGATGGCGAGCGTCACGGCGGCCGGGGCCGCCACCCCGCGCCCGCCGGCGGCCGCCGCCCGGACCGTCACCCGCTTGTCCGGCGCGTCCACGTCGTTGTCGGCCGCCGTCACGGTCACCACGCCGGTGCTGGTGGTAGCGCCCGCCGCGATGGTCAGGGCCGTCGCCGCACTCAAGGTGAAGTCGCCCACGACGGCCGGGGCCGCCGGCGAAGCCGAGACCGTGAGCATCACTGCCGCGCTGGAGGGGTAGGAGAGCGCCGCGGCGACCGTCGAAACCCCGCCGGCCTCCGAGATCAACGCCGGCGACAGCGCCAGCGTCACCGTCGGCGCATCGTCGTCGTCCTCGATGGTCAGCGTCGCGGCGGACGGGTTCGCCACGCCGTTGCCGCCGGCGGCCGCGCCGGAGACCGTCACATGCTTGTTCGGCGAATCCGTGGTGTTCGGGTTCGCGGTCACCGTGACGGTCCCCGAGCTCGTCGTCTCCCCCGCGGCGATGGTGAGCGTCGCCGCCGCGCCCAGGGTGAAGTCGGCGTCCGCCACGTCCGCCCCCGCCGCCGACACCGTGACCGTCACCGCCTCGCTGGATACACCCGACAGCGCCGCGGTCACCGTCGATACCCCGCCGGCCTCCGAGACCACGTCCGGCGACAGCGAGAGCGTCAGGGTCGGAAGGGTCTCGTCGTCGGTCAGAGTCAGCTCCGCCCCGGTCACCGCGGCCGTGCCCTGGTCATTGGCCATCGTGGCCGTCACCGTCACGCTCCGGCCCGCGGCGCCCTGGTGAACGTCGTCGTCCACCGCGGCGATTAACGCGATGTCCGAGGTCGTCGTCTGCCCCGCCGCGATGATGATCACGCTGTCCGGGGCAACGATTTCGTAGAAGCCCGCGGCCGCCGCCACACTGACCGTCGTGGCCGCGCTCGAGGTCCGGTTCAGCGTCGCGCTCACCGTCGCCTCGCCGCCATTCTCCGAAATCGACGCCGGCGACAGCGAGAGCGTCACCCCCGGCGCGTCGTCGTCGTCCGCGATGGTGAGGGTCGCGGCGGCGGGGTTCGCCACCCCGCGCCCGCCGGTGGCCGCGCCCCGGACCGTCACCCGCTTGTCCGGCGCGTCGGTGGTGTCGTCCACCGCGGCGACGGTCACCGCGCCCGCGCTCGCCGTCTCTCCCGCGGCGATAGTCAGGGTGTTGGCGGCGCTCAGGCTGAAGTCGCCCGCGACGGCCGGGGACACCGCGGACGCGGACACCGTGATCTCCACTGCTTCGCTCGACGGATGCGAGAGCGCCGCGGTCACCGTCGCCGTGCTGCCCGCCCCGCTCTCGTCAATGGTCGAAGGCGACAGCGTCAGCATCAGGGTCGGCAGGGCGTCGTCGTCCGTGATGGTCAGGGCCGCGGCGGCCGGGTCCGCGACCCCGTTGCCCCCGGCCGAGGTGCCGCCGACCGCCACCAGCTTATCGGGGGAATCCGTGGCGTCGGGGTTCGCGGTGACCGTGACCGTCCCGGTGCTCGCCGTTTCCCCCGCGGCGATGGTCAGCGCCGCCGCCGCACCCAGAGCGAAATCGTCGGCGACCGCGTTCGCCCCCGCCGCCGCCGACACCGTGATCGTCACCGCGGCGCTCGACGCGCCCGAGAGCGTCGCGGTGACCGTGGACACCCCGTCCGCTTCCGCGATCGACGCGGGCGCGAGCGCCAGCGTCACCGTCGGCAGGGCTTCGTCGTCCGCCAGGGTCAGGGTCGTGCTCGCCGGGTCCGCGATCCCGCCGCCGCCCGCCGCCGTGCCGGAGACCGTCACCCGCTTGTCCGGCGAATCCACGTCGTTGTCCACGCCGGTGATCGTCACCGTCCCGGTGCTCGCCGTGGCGTTCGCGGCAATGATCAGCGTCGTGTCGCCGCTCAGGCTGAAGTCGCCGGCTACCGCGCCCGACGCCGCCACCGCGGAAGCCGTGACCGTGACCGCCTCGCCCGAGGTCCCGCCGCTCAGGCTCGCCGTCACCGTCGCCACGCCGCCGTTCTCCGAGACCGACGACGACGACAGGACCAGCGAGACCGCGGGCGGGCCGTCGTCGTCGCGCAGCGTCAGGGTCGCGTCCGGCGGGTCCGCGGCCCCGGGCGTCCCCGACGCCGAACCCTTCACCGTCACCTGCTTGTCCGGCGAAGACGTCGGGTTGCCCACCGCGGTCACCGTCACCACGCCCGTACTCGTCGTCTGTCCCGCGGCGACGATCAGCGCGTTCGCCGTGCTCAGGCTGAAGTCGCCGTCCACCGCGCCCGTGGAAGCCGTCGCCGACACCGTGATCGTCACCGCGGCGGCCGAGGGGTGGCTCAGGGTCGCGGTCACCGTCGCCACGCCGCCGCTCTCCAAGATCGACGCCGGAGCGAGGGCGAGCGCCGAGCTCGGCCGCGAGTCCTCGTCGGCGATGGTCAGGGTCAGGTCCGCGGGCGCCGCCACCAGCCCGTGCCCGCCGGCCACCGCCCCGCTCACCGTCGCCGTCTTGTCCGCCGAGTCGATGGCGTCGTCCGTCGCGGTGATCGTCACCTCGCCGGCGCTCGCCGTCTGTCCCGCGGCGATGGTCAGCATCCTCGCCGTGCTCAGGCTGAAGCCGCCGTCCGCGGCCAGCGCCGCGTAGGTCGAAGCCGCCGAGACCGTCACCGTGATCGCCTCGCCGGAGGTCCCGCCGCTCAGGCTCGCCGTCACCGTCGTCGCGCTGCCGGCCCCGCTCTCCCGGATCGTGTCCGGGCGCGCCGCGTCCGGGTCCGACAGCGAGAGCGTCAGGGTCGGGGTCGGGTCGTCGTCGGTGATCGTGCCCACCCCGGTTGCCGCGCTCCCGAGCACGGCCCCGGAGGGGTTGGAGAGGGCAATGCGGATCGTCTCGTCGGGCTCGTCCAGCGCGTCGCCGGTCACCGTCACTTCGACGGTCTTGCTCGTGTCCGCGGCGGCGAAGGTCAGCGCGCCCCCGGAGAACGCGGTGTAGTCCGCGCCGGAGGCCGCGGTGCCCGGGTCCGCGTCCGCGGCCCAGTCCACCGTCACCTGCCGGCCCGGCGCCCGGTTCAGGGTCACCGTGAAGGGCAGGGCCGCCGTCTCGCCCGCCGCCCCTTCCGCCACGCTCGGCGAGGAGATGGACAGGACGATCTCGCGGATCTCGATGGAGAAGCGCAGCTCCACCTTGTCGCCGTCCCCGTCGGTCGCCACCAGCGTGTAGTTCGCCGCGCCTTGCACCGCGGTCGGCGTGCCGGAGAGCGTGCGCGTCGCCGCGGCGAAGACCAGCCCGTCCGGCAGGCCCTCCTTGATGCTGTAGGTCAAGCCGCCGTCGCCGCCGGTCGCCGCCGGCAGCACCTGGGAGACCGCGTTGTCCTTCACCCAGCTGAAGGACGGGCTGGCGGTCGAGCCGAAGCTGGGCGTGGTCTGGCGCCCGCGCACCTTGTGGTTCGGGTCGTCCGGCACCGCACCGAAGCTCCGGTCTATCCGGTTGTCGCCCCCGCCGATGCCGACACGGTAGAAACGCAGATCGCCGCTCTTGCCGGCGCCCAGCGGGTTGGCCGGGAAGCTGATGCCGTCGCCGTCCCAGTCGCTCTCCACCACCGCATAGCTGAAATGGAGCTTGTCCTGCCGGGAGGCCCCGGTCGGGTTGCACGCTTGGCGCGTGTTGCGGCCGATGCGGATGTTCAGGCAGACGTAGCTTCGGATGATGGTGCCGATGGGGCGGTTGAAATCGACCCGCACGGTGATGGTGTCGTTGGTCCCGAAATCCCCGTTCTTGCCGTAAGTCCGGTCGCTCCCCGGGTTCGACGTGACGGTGATCGATTCGACGCCCGCGCCGTCCCGCACCTCCAGGCTGAAGGTCAGGTCGGCCGTTTGCCTGTACCCGTCCGTCGCCCGCAGCGTGTAGTTCCGCCGCGACGACCTTCCGTTATGCGAGCCGGAGAGCACCGCCGTGGACGAGTTCACCGAAAGCCCGGCGGGCAGCGCCGGGGTCACCGAATAGGTGACGTTGTACGCCCGGCCCGCGTTGGCGATCGTCGGCAGCCGGTGACTCGCCGATCCGCAGCTGTCGAACGGCCCGCAGGTGTAGAGGAGCAGGCTCGGGCTCGACACCCCGGAGAAGCTCGGCGGTTCCGGGCCCACCTTGTGGCCGGACTGGGCGGACATCGCCGCGTGGCTCTTGTTGAGGTTGGGGTTGTAGGAGAAGCCGCCCTCGAAGCCTCGGGTCTGGGCCCCGATGCTGCCGCCCGCCAGCGAATTGGCCGCGATGCTCACGCCGTCGGTGTCCCGGTCCGCGCTCCCGACCGTGTAGCTGAATTCCAGCACGTTGACGCCCGAGATGCCGCCGCGCGTGACTCTTATGTTGCTTCGGGTGTCGTAGTCGTAGAACGCCTGGCTGACGAAGCTCGGGATGTTCTTGAGCGTCCCGTTCAGCGACTTGTTCGAAGTGCCGACCACGAGTGTGATTCGCGGCCGGTCCGCGCTCAGGAAGCTCGTGACCGGATTCGATCCCGGCCGCACCTGCACGACGATCGTTTCGCCGGGGCGATAGGTGTCTCCCGACGCCGGGCTGGAGACGACCACCGGCGCTTCGACGACCTGCCCCCAAGCCGGCGCCGCGGCGAACGCCGCCACGACGGCGAGCAGCAACCCGGCCGCCTTCACGGCACCGTCCCTTCTGCTTTCGGATGAGCGCAGGCTCTCCCTCCGGACGGTGCTGACCAGTCTGAAACCGCCGAAAGCAGTGGCCCGTGGCCGGTGAGCAGTGGCCTGTGGTGGTTCCTGGTTACAACTCTTCAAAGGATTGGATTCCTTGATTGGTAACCTTCCTCACGACGGCAAAAAGGCGTAACATTTTCCGAAATTCCACATATGATTGTCCAGCAAAAATTTTCATCCGAAATTCTCCGGCCAAGAGAAGAAACAAATGAGATCAAGGGGGTTGCCTTCAACGGGATTTTCTGTTACCGTGGCCGACGTTGACTAAAGAAGTGGCCAGTCGCCAATGACCACTGACCACTGACCACTAACTCATCATGGCTTGGGAACCGAAAGACCCGTGGGGACAATCCGGTGGGGGCGACCCGCTGGATGACGTCCTGAAAAAGGCGCAGCAGCACTGGCAGCGGATGAAACCCGCACGCGGGATGAAAACCGTTGTCGTGCTGGTCGCGGCCTTGCTGGTGCTTTCTCAATCCATTTTCAAAGTCGAACCCGATGAAGAAGGGCTCGTCAAGCGATTCGGCAACGTGGTGCGGACGGTCGGACCCGGTCCTCACCTGAAAGTGCCGTTTCTTGAAACCGTAGTCACGCCCAAAGTGGAAAAACTTCACCGGTTGGAAGTGGGGTTCCGGACCAACCTTCGCGGACGTACTCAGATCGTCCCGCAGGAAGCCCTCATGCTGACCGGAGACATGAACATTCTCTCCGTCGAATTCATCGTGCAATATAAAATCAGCGACGCCAAGGAATACTTGTTCAACGTGGCCGACGTTGAAGAAACCATCCGCAAATCCGCGGAAGCCGCCATGCGGGAAGTCATCGGCAAGAATAAAATCGACGAGGCGTTGACCGTCGGCAAAGCCGGCATCCAACAAGCTACGCAAGAATTACTCCAGACAATCGTGGATCAGTATCGCGGCGGGGCCCAGATTGCCACCGTGCAGCTGCTGGACGTGAATCCGCCTCAAAAAGTGGCCAAATTTTTCAAGGACGTGGCCAGTGCCAAAGAGGAACGGGAACAACTGATCAACCAGGCTCACGGCTACCGGAACGACATCATTCCCAAAGCCAAGGGCCAGGCCGCTCAGGATATTAATGAGGCGAAAGGCTACTCCCAAGGCAGAATCGCTCGGGCCCAGGGGGAAGCGAATCACTTTTTGCAAACGCTGGAAGAGTATAAGAAAGGCAAGACCGTCATCGCGAAACGGGTGTACATCGAAACCATGGAGCACGTGCTCTCCGCCGTGGACAAGATTATTCTGGATTCCAACGCCGCGGGGAACGTGCTGCCGTACCTCCCGTTGGACCGACTGCGGACGCTCCCGACCGCGCCTCGGGCTTCTGCTCCGGAGGGGTCGCCATGAAACAGAATCTGCTGCTCGGGATCGTCGGGGTCATTCTCCTGCTGTTCATGCTGGGCGCGTCGCCGTTCTTTATTCTGGATTTAACGCAAACGGCCATCGTGGTCCAACTGGGCGAACCCAAGCGCACGCTGACGGACCCGGGCCTGAAGTTGAAAAAACCGGTGTTTGAAGAAGTGATCTACTTCGATAAACGGCTGCTGGATTACGACGTCCCCGCCCGTGAAGTCATTACCCAGGATAAGAAAACCATCCTGATCGATAATTTTGCCAAATGGCGCATCGTGGATCCCCTGATGGTGTACAAAGCGTTTCAAACTCAACGGGGCGCGCTTCAACGGTTGGACGACATTATCTATTCCGAACTGCGCGTGGAACTCGGGCGGCATGAACTGCTGGAAATTGTTTCGGCGAACCGCCTGCTCATTATGTCCGAGGTCGCCAAACGAGCCAACGAGAAAGCCTCGAAATACGGGTTGGAAGTCCTGGACGTGAGAATCAAACGCGCCGACCTGCCGGAACAGAACGCGAAGGCCGTCTTCGACCGGATGCAGGCGGAACGGGAACGCATCGCCAAACAGTATAAAGCCGAAGGCGCGGAAGAAGCTCAGAAGATTCGGTCGGAAGCGGAAAAGGATCGGGAAATTATTTTAGCCAACGCCTACAAAACCGCCCAGGAAATCCGCGGCGAAGGTGAGGCGAAAGCCTTCAAGATCTACGCCGACGCGTATCGTCAGGACCCGAAGTTCTTTGAATTCATCCGGTCCATGGAAGCGTACAAGAAAACGTTTGCCGACAAGACGACCATGGTCCTGAGTCCCGATTCCGAATTTTTGCGATTCCTGAAGAAACGGTGAGAGGATCAGTGGCCAGTCCCCACGGGTCACTGGTCACTGGCCACTAAATAATCGTTTCCCTCGCCCGGCATGAAACGCCGACCCCCTCCCTGATTCCAGCCGGCGGCCTCCTCCCCCCCTTATGGCCAATCGCGACCATCTCGCTCTGTTACTCAACGGAGCGGCCGTCTGGAATAAATTCCGACGCACCCACCCGGACGTCCGCCCTGACCTTCGCGGGGCGGACCTTTCGGGTTATGATTTCACGCGAATGGACTTGAGCCGGTGCGACCTGCGCCAAGCGGATTTGTCCGACGCCTACTTGCTTCAAGCCAATCTGGAAGAGGCGGATCTGACCGAAGCCACCTTGACCGAAGCCGACGTGATTGAAGCGAACGTCATCAAGGCCGTCCTGGTCAACGCGACCCTGGTCACGGCGGATCTTTCCGGAACGGGCATGGTTCGGACGAATCTCGCCGGCGCGGATTTAACCAACGCCAACCTCACTCGTGCCGCGCTGCCGTGGGGCAATTTACAGGGGTGCCGGTTGCGCCGCGCCACCTTGACGATGGCCGACCTGCGGGAAGCGAATCTCACGGACGCCGACTTATCCCACGCCAACCTGCACGACGCGTCTCTGACCGGCACCGTGTTTCGCCGTGCAAATCTCCAAGGCGCCATACACGTCTCAACGACGTTACTCGGGAAAGCCAACACGCTCGCGCAGGCACAACTGGATCCGGCGACCCACGACGCAATCACGCAAGACCACCCTCATCTGCTTCATGAACCGTCGTGACGACGGCGGATGAGGACGACGCGTCCGAGGAGACGCGCGGGCGGGGTGACGGTGGGTTCAACAAGATCGACTCGGGGGCCAACGCCTTGCACCAGGCGAAGGCCGTCGGCGGTCTGCACGAAACCTTTGGCTCTGAGCGTCCGACGGGACGTGATCCGGCGGATGAGGGTTTCGGCGGCAATCCCACGGGGAGCAACGAATTCTTCCGTTTCAAACGCCTCATGCGTATGCGGACCGTGCTTCGATTGCGTGCGCGTTCGCTTCGGCAGGGCCTCAGGATCAGGGGGAAACAGGACCAGCGGACTGACGTTGGCGTCCACGGCCCGTATGATGGGAGCCCCCGGTGCCAGATTTTTCACCACGGCATGGACTCGGTCCAGCCGGTTGGCGTCAATGAGGTCGATCTTGTTGAGGACCAGCAAGTCCGCGGACGACACCTGTTGTTCAAAGGTGCCTTCCAGGTCACGACCGTCAGCCACCTGCTCGGCGTTCACCACGACGACCGACGTACCATCACCGACCCACCCGGACACCGGTTCTCGCCAGAAATTCAGTAACGTGTCGAAGGGCAAGGCTACGCCGGACGTTTCGACGATGACGCGATCCGGATGAATCTCTTCCCAAATCCGTTGCAGGGTCGTCACGAGTTCATCGGAAAGTTTGCAGCAGACGCATCCTCCTTCCAATTCCACGTAATTTCGACCGGCCTGGCTTCCCAACAGGGCTTGATCAATGCCCAATTCGCCGAATTCATTCGACACCACGGCGAGCCGTATGCCTTGCGTCCTGGCTTCTGCCAACAGGTGCCGAACGAGGGTGGTTTTCCCCGCGCCTAAAAATCCCGAGACCACCAGCGCGGGAACGCCGCCCACGGGACCAGAGGATGCACCCTTTCCGCTTACGTGCTCACGTGATGAGGAAACATGGTCTTGGGAGATCATCGTCTCTTCTCCTGGTCTTCACTCCCTCTCCCCTGCCGGGAGAGGGGCGGGGTGAGGGGTATGACGCCCCACCGCAAGCAGAATAGCTTCCTGCACGGCAGCCGGATCCGTCAAGACTTGGTGATTCCAGAACCGGAGGACGCGGAAGCCTTGAGACTCCAACCACGTGGTCCGCTGCTCGTCGTACGCGGCCTGGGCCTGGTGGTGCCCTCCATCCAATTCAAGCACGAGTCGCTTCTCAAAGCAAACCAAGTCAACGATGAACCGCCCCAACGACACTTGTCGCCGAAATTTGCACGCTGCCAGTCGGCGGCTTCGTAAGAGCCCCCACAGTTTTTTTTCGGCGTCGGTGGCACCGTGTCTCAGGTGCCGGGCTTTTGCGGTAGATTCGACGTTGTTTCACCCTGCCATTTGGTCTCTCTTATCATCTCTCCCCCTCACCCTGACCCTCTCCCGCCAGGAGAGAGGGAAGAATTGGGAAGTTCACCGATTCGTTAATCTGCCCACTCTTCATGCCCCACTTGTAGCGGCGAGATCTCATCGCGCCTTCTTCCAGGTCAGGGTGAGGGGTCAAGAAACCCCCGCCCCACCACAAACAGAATAGCTTCCCGCACGGCAGGCGACTCCGTCAAGAGTGAGTATGAACTGTGACGGAGCAGCCCCCGCCCAATCTCCGTCATGCCCACAAGTCTTCGCCCCCGTCTGCCATTCCCGCAGTCTCACCCCCATCTGTCATTCCCGCAGTTTTTAGCGGGAATCCATCCGGTCCGGTCCTGCTCGCAAGCACATCCCCCCGAGCAGCCGTCATTCCCGCAATCTCACCCCCGTCTGTCATTCCCGCAGTTTTTAGCGGGAATCCATCCGGTCTGGTCCTGCTCGCAAGCACCTCCCCGAGCAGCCGTCATTCCCGCAATCTCTCCCCCATCTGTCATGCCCGCAGTTTTTAGCGGGAATCCATCCGGTCCGGTCCTGCTCGCAAGCACATCCCCCCGAGTAGCCGTCATGCCCGCAGGCTCTCCCCCGTCTGTCATGCCCGCAGTTTTTAGCGGGAATCCATTCAAAACAGGACCCGCCCCACGTCCGTCACGGTCACCAGACACCTCGACTTTGTGACGTCCGATTGTCGGTTAGTCAATCCACGCCTGAAAAGTTATCCGCAGGCTTGGTCCACCGGATCATTTCCCCGATATGTCGCGTTGAAGGGGTCTTAAATCTGTCGTGAAGAGCATCAGATGTGGTTCATGGATTCCCGCTAAAAACTGCGGGAATGACAGAGGGGGAGACTCCGGGTATGCCAGGGGGGGAGACTGCGAGTATGCCAGGGGGGAGACTGCGGGTATGACAGGGTGAGGAGACTGCGGGTATGACGGAGGGGGAGATTGCGGGTATGACAGGGGGGAAACTGTGGGAATGACGGGGGGAAACTGTGGGAATGACAGACTGGGAGACCGCGGGAATGACAAGGGGGTTGGTTGTCTGAGTCCTTCTCTTCGCTCGTTACTTCGTCACGCTCCACTGGTGGGCGTCAGGGTTTCGGCGGCGTCATCCCACGCTTGGCCGCGGTCGTCTATGACGCCGGGGGACCCGGTGAGGGTGAAGGCGGTGATGAGGATGAGTGTGCGGGTCATGAGTGGTTCGCCTTTTGTGGATTCCCGCTAAAAACTGCGGGAATGACAGAGGGGGAGACTCCGGGTATGCCAGGGGGGGAGACTGCGAGTATGCCAGAGGGGGGAGACTCCGGGTATGACAGAGGGGGAGACTCCGGGTATGCCAGGGAGGAGACTGCGGGTATGCCAGAGGGGGGAGACTGCGGGTATGACAGGGTGGGGAGACTGCGGGTATGACGGAGGGGGAGACTGGGGGAATGACAGGGGGTTGGCTGGCTGAGTCTTTCTCTTCGCTCGTCGCTTTGTCACGCTCCGCTCGCCGCTTCTTCGTTCTTTCCGGGGGCGCGTTGACAATCATGGGTGGGTTGATGAGAATGCCTTTATGGACGCGCCTTTGCCAGCGTCGCCGGATCCGTCGTCGGAAGGCGACCTTCCCGACCGTCACTGTACTTGGTGCCGCGTCACGATGCACAAACGGTTCGTGGCCGACGGGCGCTTTATTCATTACACCTGCCCGCAGTGTATTTTTCAACAGACTCGGAAACGAGAAGCTGCAACAGGCACCCCTTCTTGAGGGGGCCTGACCCAACAACGTCAACGCGTGTCATCCTGGGTTCCCGTCATGCACGGGCATGACGAATGACAGTCTAAAACAGATTGGACACGATTCGCGTTCCGCCTACCCACGTTCCGATGATGCTGCCGATGGTGGGAAACACGAAGGCCAGAAAGATTCGTAACAGGCGGCTTTGCCACCAGCGGCGGGGGACGGCAATATCCTCGGCAACGGTTTGAAATTCTCGCACGAGCGGGGGTTGAACGTAGGCCTGGACGAACGCCGTGACGTATCCCACGCCGATGACCGGGGTCAGGCTGGTAAACGGCGCACCGGCCACGGCCGCCAGAATGGTGAAGGGGTGCGCCCACGCCAGGAGGGCCCCCAACCCACTGGGCACGCCGTTGGCCATCATCCAGAAAAGGGCATTGTCTCCCGCCGCCGCCGCTCCTTTTTGATAGCCGATCACGGCAATCGATCCGACAATCATCGCCGGAACGCCCCATCCTACCCACTTCCACGCGGGGGACACGGGTGGAATCACGTCCAAGGTCTCAAGTCGGGTCCTCCGGTTGCTTTGGAAAATGGCTTTCATCCCTTCCACGTGTCCGGCTCCCACCACGGAGACAATGGTGTGTCCTTGGGCCTGCAACGTTTTTTCCGCCAGATACCGGTCTCGCTCATCAATCAGCACGGTTTTCAGCGTCGGGACTTCTTTGCCGAATTCCTGCATCATCTCCGACAGGACGTCCCGTTGTTTCAAATCCCGGAGGGTTTCTTCGGTGACGGGCGTGGTGTCGAAGATGCTCAACAGGAGCGACGACAGCAGGAGACTTTTCTTCAACAAGGGGGTGGAGCGCCACGCCCGCCGCATGGTGACGCGAACGTCCCGGTCACAGAGCACGATCGGAACGTTGCGTTCTCCGGCCACGGTGACGGCTTCCAGCATTTCCGTGCCGGGCAGGACGCCAAACTGACTCCCTAGACGCTTCTGATAGGAGGCCAACAGGAGATTGGCCAACACGGTGCTGAGCTGTTTTTTTCTGATGACGTCCTTGAGATCGAGCGATTCCCATTTGTGCTGCTGAGACAAGGCTTCATATCGTCGGGCGTCCAGTTCCACGCACACGGCATCGGGACGTTCCGCTTCGATGACGGCACGGACCACGTCCGCAGACTCCCGTGACACGTGAACCGTGCCGACCAGAATAATGGTCTTGCCCGCAACGGTGAAGACGTGGACGTCCGGACACGTTCTGACGTTCATGGAAGCGGTCTCCTGGGAAGATTGAGGTTTGGAGACGTCAATGGAATTCATGAATGTTTCGGCACCCTCCCCCTCACCCCGGCCCTCTCCCGGGGGGAGAGGGGGTTCGTCTAAGATCTCTCCCGCGGGAGAGGGAGGTGACTTACAAATCCAGCGTGTAGGTGACGTTGTCGCCACCGAAGGCTTTGACCTTGCCTTCTATCATCTTTTCTTTTTGACTGTAGACCCGCACCGTCACGTCCTGAAGCCCCGTCAACGCCTTCATCTGCTGCATCAACGTCAGCACGATCTTGCGTCCGCGGTCCCGGTCCACGGCCAAGCGCGTATACAAGGCTTCGGAGACGTGAAGCTGCAAGAGGTCTCCTTTCACGAACAGGGCTTCCACGTCAGCGGTCGGCCCTAATTGCGTGCGGATGCGCTCGGCAATCCGTTCGTCAGTCAGGTTGTGCTCCACGTCGCGGGATGTCCCTTCGTGATGGGTCAGGCTTCGGACAGGGGTTCAGTGGCCCGGTGTATCCACGCGGCCGTGGCGGCGTCAACCAGAGGACTGATGGTGTCCCGTACCCGGGCGTGATAGGCGTTGAGCCACTCGCGTTCGGCGGCGTTCAAGACGGTGACGTCAATCAGTGAGGCGTCAAACGGCACGAGCGTGATCGTCTCGAACGCGAGCCATTCCCCGTTCTGATTCCATGGGACGACCACCACGAGGTTTTCCAGGCGGATGCCGTACTCTCCGGTTTTGTAATAGGCAGGTTCGTTGGACACGACCATTCCGGCCTGCAACGCGACTGCACCGGACCTCGAAATACGCTGCGGTCCTTCGTGGACGCTCAAGTAACTTCCTACCCCGTGCCCGGTCCCGTGCGCGTAATCCAAGCCCACGTCCCACAGCGGTCGCCGGGCGAGGGCGTCAAGCTGGGCGCCGGTCGTTCCCGGGGGAAAGACGGCCGTGGCCAAGTCAACGTGGCCTTTGAGAACGCGGGTATAACGATCCCGCTGTTCCGACGTCGGCGAACCCACGGCAACCGTCCTGGTAATATCGGTCGTGCCGTCCGGATACTGTCCGCCGGAATCCACCAGATACAGGTGGCCGGGCTCAAGCAGGCGATGCTGCTCCGGAGTCGCTCGGTAATGGACGATCGCACCGTTGGGTCCCGCAGCGGAAATCGTCGGAAAACTCACGTCTCGACAGCGTGCGTGCCGTCGCCGACAGTCGTCAAGATACGCCTGCGCGTCCAGTTCGGAAAGCGTTCCCTTGGGCGCTTCCTGATTCACCCAGGCCAGAAAGCGACACACCGCGGCCCCGTCTCTCTTGTGCGCGGCTCGCGTGCCATTGACCTCCACGGCGTTTTTGCAGGCTTTCGGCAGCACGCACGGGTCTTCTCCTTCGATCACGTGGGCGCCCGTTCGGGTCAATCGTTCAGGGATCCAACTTGCCGTCCGCTTCGGATCGCACAAGACTCGCGCACCGGATCTTCCCAACTGCTCCAAGGTCTCCTTGAATTCGAACGCCGGACGAATCTGTACGGCCGATCCCAGATGCGACGCCAAGGGTGGCGAAATCTTGTGTTCGTCGAGAAAGAGTGACGCGGTGCCGTCACGATGAAGCAGGGCAAATGCAAGCGGGACGGGAGTGTGAGCCACGTCGCCGCCGCGAATATTGAAGAGCCAGGCAACGGAATCCGACGCCGCCAGTACGGCAACGTCAACCTCGTTCTGCTGCAACGTCAGGGCAATCTCGTGCCGTTTGGCGTCGGACGACTTGCCGGCGTAGGCCATGTCATGGGGGACCACGAGTGAGGCGGGTGGGTCGGGACGGTCAACCCATACTGCGTCGATCGGATTCGGTTCACACGGAATCAAGGTTGCCTTGGCGGCGGCACACGCCTCTCGCAGCTGTTCAACGTCCTCAGGCGTGTGCAGCCACGGGTCGTACCCCAGTCGGTCGCCGGGGTGCAGCACGCCGGACAGCCAGGAATGAACGGGTTCTTCGGACAGATGCCGCGGCTCAAACGACCGGAGATCAACTTGGTCGCGGACTTGCAGCGTATAACGCCCGTCCACGAAGACGGTCGCGTGATCCGGTAACACGACGGCCGTTCCCGCGGACCCGGTAAACCCCGTCAGCCACGTCAATCGCCCGGCACACGCGGGCAGATATTCGTTCCGATATTCGTCGGCGTACGGAATAATGAATCCGGTCAGCCCTCTCCGACCCAATTCAGCGCGAACCGCTTGTACCCGTTCCAGCACCGATGACGTCACTCCCTCTTCGTTCAAATTTGAAAGCCGATTTCGAGCGATGGAAAGCGGCATGCCCTCACGCAGGCCGCACTGGCCTTCATGGGAAGAACGTCGCGGGCATCTTCCAGCGCCCCGGTCTCTCGGCTTGGCAATATCTCTGCTGTAACTCCATCCATTCCCAGAGATCTCTGGAGGCAAAGCCGGAATAGTTCGAGATCGGTATGACGACACCGGTACCTGCTTGGCGGTCATTGCCATACCCGACGGCTTCGGACAGTTCGTTCGTTGTTCCCTTAAACGAGACAAAGTAGACGGCGGGTGCTTCCCCTGCATAGACGGGAACTTCCAGTCCATCAATTTTGGAACGAAGTTTTTCGCTTGGCTCAAAAGGTATGATCGCGTAGATCATAAGCGCGAATCTCTTTCTCTTGTCTCAGCCGGTGCGTGAACCGATTTCGTTGTAGACGGTAGCACAAACGTGGAAAGATTGTCATCCGCGCCAACGGGGTACGGGAACGGCGACCATGAGGATTAGCGGCTCAGGACCATGGATTCCCGCTAACAACTGCGGGAATGACAGAGACAGGCAGAGACGGAAACGACAACCATGACGATTAGCGCCTCAGGACCATGGATTCCCGCTAACAACTGCGGGAATGACAGAGACAGGCAGAGACGGAAACGGCAACCGTGACGATTAGCGCCTCAGGACCATGGATTCCCGCTAACAACTGCGGGAATGACAGAGACAGGCAGAGACGGAAACGGCAACCGTGACGATTAGCGCCTCAGGACCATGGATTCCCGCTAACAACTGCGGGAACGACAGAGACAGGCAGAGACGGAAACGACAACCATGACGATTAGCGCCTCAGGACCATGGATTCCCGCTAACAACTGCGGGAATGACAGAGACGGGCAGAGACGGAAACGGCAACCGTGACGATTAGCGCCTCAGGACCATGGATTCCCGCTAACAACTGCGGGAATGACAGAGACGGGCAGAGACGGAAACGGCAACCGTGACGATTAGCGCCTCAGGACCATGGATTCCCGCTAACAACTGCGGGAATGACAGAGACAGGCAGAGACGGAAACGGCAACCATGACGATTAGCGGCTCAGGACCATGGATTCCCGCTAACAACTGCGGGAATGACAGAGACAGGCAGAGACGGAAACGGCGACCGTGACGATTAGCGGCTCAGGACCATGGATTCCCGCTAACAACTGCGGGAACGACAGAGACAGGCAGAGACGGGAACGGCAACCGTGACGATTAACGGCTCAGGACTGCTTTGACGGTTTCGCCGATGGCAGCCGGATTTCGGACGACGGTGACGCCCGCGGCTTCGAGCGCCTCCATTTTCTCTTTTGCCGTGCCTTTGCCGCCGGTAATAATCGCCCCCGCGTGACCCATTCGCCGTCCGGGCGGCGCGGTGATCCCGGCAATAAACCCGACGACCGGTTTCGTCATCTCTTCTTTGATAAACGCGGCGGCCGTCTCTTCGGCGTCGCCCCCGATTTCGCCAATCATCACCACGGCTTTCGTTTCATCGTCCCGCTCAAACATTTGCAGGAGATCGATATAGCTCGTCCCGATGATCGGATCACCGCCGATTCCCACGCAGGTGGTTTCCCCAAGCCCAAGAGTGGTCAGTTGGTTGACCGCTTCATAGGTGAGCGTTCCACTCCGGGAGATCACCCCGACTTTTCCTTTTTTATGGATAAAGCCCGGCATGATGCCGATCTTGCACTCATCAGCCGTGATGATTCCGGGACAGTTGGGGCCGATGACGCGCGTTTGCGTGCTTTGCAACGCACGTTTGACTCGCACCATCTCGTTCACCGGAATGCCCTCGGTGATACACACCACCAACCAGATGCCGGCGTCCGCCGCCTCCAGAACGGCATCAGCCGCAAACGCCGGCGGGACAAAAATCAGCGAGGCGGTGGCGTCCGTCTGCTTCACGGCGTCCTGGACCGTGTGAAAGACCGGAATGCCTTCTACGTCCTGCCCGGCTTTTCCAGGCGTCACGCCGGCCACGATCCGCGTACCGTAGGCTTGACACTGCGTCGCGTGAAATGACCCTTCCTTCCCCGTGATGCCCTGGACCACGACCCGCGTCTCTTTATTCACTAAAATGCTCATTCGGTTGCCCTTTCAGATCGCCCGGTGCCTCCGCGATGACTTTCTTCTTCTTCCCTCACCCCGGCCCTCTCCCGGGGGGAGAGGGATGTCCGAGGGAAAAGAGCGAAGATGAATCTCGCAGTGGTCGGTGGCTCTGGCCGCTGGTCACTGTTTTCTGGCCACTGCTGGGCTGCGTGTCATGGCGACGATCTTCTGGGCGGCTTCCCAGAGATCCGTGGCCACGTCAATGTGTAATCCCGAGTCGGTCAACAGTTTTCTGCCTTCCTCAGCGTTCGTGCCTTGCAGCCGAACGACGACGGGCAGCGTGATGCCAACTTCTTTGGCGGCGTCAATGACGCCGTAGGCAATGCGTTCGCACCGAACGATGCCGCCGAAGACGTTGATGAATATGCCTTTGACTTTTTTGTCTTTCAGCAGGATGCGAAATCCCGCGGCGACGGTTTCTTTGGTCGCTCCGCCGCCGACGTCCAAAAAATTCGCCGGTTCCGCACCGGCCAGCTTGATGACGTCCATCGTGGCCATGGCCAAGCCGGCACCGTTCACCA
The DNA here is from genome assembly GCA_965212625.1 of Nitrospirales bacterium. Lineage (GTDB taxonomy): Bacteria > Nitrospirota > Nitrospiria > Nitrospirales > UBA8639 > Bin75. The sequence goes on from OZ243124.1 coordinate 1,081,180, forward strand.
TGCAGCCGATGTCCCCGTCGAGTTTCACGTAGTTCAGATTGTGTTCGCCGGCTTCAATTTCCAACGGTTCTTCTTCATGGCGGTCGCGGAAGGCTTGCACGTCAGGATGTTTCATCAATCCGTTGTCGTCGAACGAGACCTTTCCATCAAGGGCAATCAGCGCGTTCTCCGTGGTGATGACCAAGGGATTGATCTCCACTAACGCGGCGTGTTTCTCCATAAAGAGACGATAGACGCGTTCCAGCAACCGGATGAATGAATTCACCACGGTTTTTTCGAGAGCAAATAATCCCAGGGCCACGGCCAGATTCCGTCCGTTGTGCCCCTGAAATCCGACGGCCGGATCAATGGCTTCTCTGACGACTTTTTCCGGGGTCGTCTCGGCCACGTCTTCGATTTCCACGCCGCCTTCGGTACTCGCAATGAACGTGGGGCACCCGGTCTTTCGATCCACCAACACGCTCAGATACAACTCTTTGTGGATGGCCGCTCCCTCTTCAATCAACACGCACCGCACGTTTCTGCCGTCTGGTCCCGTTTGATGCGTCACCAACGTTGTACCGAGAAGTTCTTGGGCCAGGGCCGGGACTTCGTCTCTCTTTTTTGTGATCTTGACTCCGCCGGCTTTGCCGCGTCCTCCGGCGTGGATTTGTGCTTTGACGACGTAAACCGAGGCATCAAGCGCAGTGGCCCACTTTTCCGCGGCACGCGGCGTCTTGACGGCTTTGCCACGGGGAACCGGGATTCCAAATTGAGCAAACAGCTGCTTTGCCTGGAATTCGTGGACGTTCATCATTCTCCCTTCAGAAAACGTTCACGCCCTCACTCGCGGTGGCAGGGGCGGCGTCCGGATGGCCGCCGGCCCTTGGCTGAGGGTGCCTGGTGTAGGCAGGCAGCACCATCGGGGAGACCACGTGATGGGTGACTCCGCGTTGCTTCGCGTCGGCTCGAAAGCGTTGCAAATGGTTCAGCGTCAACCGGCCCTGCGCAATCGTCCGGGCTCTGGCCGCCGCCGTGAGCCCCGATCGTTTTCCAAACACCATCAAGTCCAGCAGGGAATTCCCCATTAGGCGATTGCGCCCGTGCAGACCGCCGGAGGTTTCTCCGGCCACCCAGAGATTCTTCACGGACGTTTCACTATTGACGTCAATTTTCACGCCCCCGTTCTGATAATGGAGCGTCGGATAAATCAGCACGGGGTCCGTTCGGATATCCACGCCGTACCGTTCATATTGCCGAACCATGGCCGGGAAATGCTTCTCCAGCGTGCCTTTCCCTGACTCGACTTCCAGCAGCGGCGTATCCAACCACACGCCGACCCGACCGGTCGCCGTTCGCACGCCACGGCCTTCTTCGCACTCACGAATAATTGAGGAAGAGACCACGTCTCGCGTATCCAATTCATTGACGAACCGGTTCCCCTGCGCGTTGACCAGATGCCCGCCTTCCGACCGGATGCCCTCGGTGACCAACTGTCCCACGAGCTGCTCCGGATACACGCCCCCGGAGGGATGATATTGGAACGTATCGATCTGCGTCATCGGCGCACCGATTCGATAGGCCAGGGCCAATCCGTCACCCGTGGCCCCGTAATGATTACTCGTCGGGAATCCCTGGACGTGCAATCGCCCGATTCCGCCCGTGGCGAGAATAACGGTCTTGGCCGCCACGACGACGAAACGTTTATTATCGAGATCCTGGAACACGGCACCGGTACACGTGCCATGGTCGTCACTCAGGAGTTCCACGGCCGCGGCAAATTCGAGAAGCTGAATCCGTTGGTTGAGCATCTCATCCTTGAGCACGCGCATGATCTCGAGACCGGTATAATCCGAACAGGTGAGCAACCGCTCCCTGGTACTCCCTCCGCCTTTTTTGACGTGGAGATTGCCGTCGGGATCCCGATCAAACAGGACCCCCAGATCCAACAGCCATTTCGCAATCGACGGTCCCTCTTCCACCATCGTTTTCAGCAACTGATGGTCATTCTTCATATGACCGCCCTTGAGCGTGTCGAGAAAATGCTGCACCGGTGAATCATTCGGAGCCACGGCGACCTGCATGCCGCCTTGCGCCATCACGGAATTCGAATCTCCCACGCGCAGCTTGGTGGCCAACAGCACGTTGGCGCCCTGCCCGTGGGCATGAAGCGACGCGGCGCATCCCGCACCGCCGCCGCCTATCACCAACACGTCAACCGCGTGGTCCGGCACGAGCGGCAGGTCGTCGGGAATCGAACTGTCGCCCTCCAGGAGCAAGGCGAGTTCGCGAACCGTCAGGTCGCCCGTATTGGGGCCGAAGGCAAGCGGACGGTAGGCCGCCTGACGATGATCCGGATGAAATTTTTTAATCAGCGCGTCGCGTTCGGCCGGAGACAGCCTGGGAAGAGTTTGCCGTTGCCGGGCATCACGAGACGTGTGAACAACGACGTGGAGGGCTTGAAGGTCCATCGGGAAAGGGATTGATTGCAGATTGTTGATTGCAGATTGCAGATTGAAAATCCAAAATCCAAAATCTAAAATCCAAAATCTAAAATCTAAAATCAAAAATCAACACTCAACCATCTCCTGTAATTCTTCATCGGTCATCTGTAAGACGCGATTCCACTCGTCATGATACTGTCCTTCTTCAATGGCTTTGATGCGGTCAATCAGACCGGGCGGCTTGTCCATTTCCCGTATCCCATAGGCCCGGCTCGCGTAGACCCCCACCAGATTCGGGGCAATATCGGCAATGCAGACCGGCGCACACAAGCCACACATCACGCAGTCCATAAACGTCTCCGACACCGCTTGAAAATCACCGAAGACGGCTTTCCAGACCCCCTCGCGCACGTCAATGTTTTGTGGGCACGCCTCAGTGCAGGCATTGCAATTCCGGCACAACGGGGCTTCCGGGTAGAGTTGAAACAAGGCTTGCTTGTGATCCTGGATTTGATTCAAATCATACGTGGCTTTCCGGGCGGGAAACGGCGGCGCAAACGAAAACGACATCCCGTCTTCAACCGCATGCGAGCACGCCAAGCAGGTTTTTACTTTCGGGTCATCCTTCGTCCGGTAATAGGTGGCACAGGCACCGCAAAAGCCTCCCAGACATCCGGCGCCTCGCGTGACGTCGTGACCGGCATACCACAGGGCCTTCATGAGGGTAATGCCAGCGGGCACCCGAAAGGGTTTTCCCTCGATCTCCACCGTGACCATCTCCGGTCGGAGCGCGTCTTCCTGCCTCAGGGCGTCGGCTTTGTCAAAGGATTCGGCGGTCATCAGTGCTTGTCCGGGAATGAGAGGGAAGAAGTGGCGAGTGGAAAGTGGTGAGGGAAGAGGGAAAAGGACTCGCCACTCATCACTCGCCACTCATCACGACACGCTAATTCAAAGCATTTAAGGCCGAACCCGCTCGGAACCAGGTCAGTTGCTGTTCGGTCATGCTGTGATTGGCTTGAATCGTGACCTCTGTTCCATCCTTTTTGTGAATGATCACGGCAACGGGTTTCCCGGGTGCCAACGCGTTGAGGCCGGTCACGCTGACTCGATCTTCTTGTTCGATCTGCTCGTAATCAGCGGGGTTCGCAAACGTCATGGGAAGGATGCCCTGCTTCTTCAGGTTCGTTTCATGGATTCGCGCAAAGCTCTTGGTCAAGACGGCCTTGACCCCAAGAAACCGCGGGGACATGGCAGCGTGTTCCCGGCTGCTCCCTTCGCCGTAATTTTCGTCACCCACCACGAAGGACCCGACCCCTTTGCGCTTATAGTCCCGCGCAATGTGTGACGGCGTCAGACCGGATTCGCCGGTGAGGACGTTCGTCCCTTTTCCGGTTTCTCCCGAAAAGGCATTGTTGGCACCAAGAAACACGTTGTCGCTGATCTTGTCCAGATGCCCGCGATATTTCAACCACGGCCCAGCCGGGGAAATATGATCCGTCGTGGTTTTCCCCTTGGTCTTCATCAATACCGGCAATGTTTCAAAATCCCGGCCGTCCCATTTGGGAAAGGGCTCCAACAACTGAAGCCGTTCACTGGTTGGCGGCAGATCGATGGTCAATTCTTCTCCATTCTCCGCGGGCGGAATAAATCCTTCTCCGCCTTTCGCAAAGCCTTGAGCGGGTAATTCCTCACCTTGCGGGGGATCGAGTTTGATCCGCCGACCATCCGGAGCGGGCAGGGAATCCTGCACGGGATTGAATCCCAGGTCTCCCGACAGGGCATACGCGGCGACCAGTTCCGGGCTGGCTAAAAAGGAAAGGGTCTCGGCGATGCCGTCGTTCCGACCGGGAAAATTGCGGTTAAAGGAACTGACGATCGAATCGGATCGTCCTTTGACGCCGTCCGCCCGTTTCCATTGGCCGATGCACGGACCACACGCGTTCGCCAATACGGTCGCCCCCAGATCTTCAAACGTCTCCATAAACCCGTCGCGTTTCATGGTGTGAAAGATCCGTTCCGACCCCGGCGAGACGAGAAAGGCGGTTTTGGCTTTCAAGCCCGCCTGCAAGCCTTGCCTGACGACGTGAGCGGCACGACTGATGTCTTCATAGGAGGAATTGGTGCAACTGCCCAACAACGTGGCTTTCAATTCCACGGGATACCCTTTTTCCCTGGCTTCCTCCGCCAACTTGGACACGGGTCTGGCCAAATCCGGGGAATGCGGCCCCACGACGTGCGGTTCCAGAGCGGACAGATCAATTTCCAGGATTTCATCGAAATACCGGTCCGGAGATTCATACACTTCCGGGTCCGCGACCAGCATCGTCTTATTGGCTTCGGCCAGCTTGGCGACGTCGTCGCGTTCCGTCATCCTGAGATAGTCCACCATCTTTTGATCGAAGGGAAACACCGACGTGGTCGCGCCGAGTTCGGCACCCATGTTGGTCATCGTGCCCTTGCCGGTTGCGCTGATGGCAGCGGCGCCCGGCCCGAAATATTCGACGATTTTGTTGGTGCCGCCCTTGACGGTGAGTCGTCCGCAGATGGAGAGGATCACGTCCTTGGGGGACGTCCATCCATTCAACCTGCCGGTGAGCTTGACTCCGATGAGCTTGGGGTGCAGCACTTCCCATGGTAATCCCGCCATGACTTCACCGGCGTCGGCGCCACCGACGCCAATGGCCAACATGCCCAGTCCGCCGCCGTTCGGGGTGTGGGAATCCGTTCCGATCATCAATCCGCCCGGAAAGGCGTAATTTTCCAGGACGACCTGATGAATAATGCCCGCCCCGGGTTTCCAGAATCCGATGCCGTATTTTTTGGCGGCCGATTCCAAAAAGTTGTACACTTCCCGATTCTCATCGCATGCTCGCAGCAGGTCTTTTTCAGACCCCATCTCCGCCCGAATCAAGTGGTCGCAATGAATCGTGCTGGGGACCGCGGCCTTTTTCTTCCCCGCCTGGATGAATTGCAACATGGCCATCTGGGCCGTGGCATCCTGCATCGCCACGCGGTCCGGTCGAAGGGCCAGCATGGCTTTTCCCCGCTCCCACGCCTGAGTGTGGAGGTCGTCGGCGTGGGAAACCAGAATTTTTTCGGCCAGGGTCAATCCTCGACCGAACTTCTTGCGAGCGGCCTCCACTGCCGCCGGCATGTTTGCGTAGACGTTCTTCACCAGTTGAATGGACATGATTTTTCTCCGGTTAGTGTTTTGGCCGCATGAGATGCGGCCCTACGTTTTTCAACGGACGTGGGGCCGCTCTTTCACCAGACGTAGGGCCGCATATCACGCGGCCTTCAGATCGTCAGTCGTCAGTGATCCTTCTCTTTGCTATTTCAACGGCGGCACTTCCCGACGGCTCGGGGCCGCGTAGCTTACCAGATAGTTAAACAAGCGAATGAGGCGGCTCCCCTGCCGCTTTTGGTCGGCCCAATGACCGATCAGGCCGATGGTTCGCGCCAACAGGAAAAATCCATTCAGGCTATCAACCGGGAACCCGACGTCCACCAGCACCGCGGCCATGGTGCCGTCCACGTTCAAAATCAGGTTGTCTTTTTTGGCCGCAGTGACTTTCTCAACCTCCAGGGCAAAGTCGAGGTGCGGCGTCGGCACGTCCAGGCTTTTGACGTATCGCACTAATTCCTTGACCCGTTTGTCCGGATTCCGAAGACTCTTCACGCGATGGCCAATGCCCGGCACCGGCCCCACGTGTTTCTTCATGTGCGCCAGAAACTCGTCCACGGACATGCCGTTGCCCACGGCAAACTTGAAATACCGGCCGGCGTCCGTGACCGCGCCGCCGAACCGCGGGCCGATCATAATCAACCCCGCGGCCACGGCTTGAGACAATCCGATGCCCGCGCACGCCGCAATAATGGTAGTCAACGCTCCGCTGACGCAGGGTCCATGATCAGCCGAAAGGATGATGATTCTCCGAATGATTTCGGCCTCCTGCCTGGAAATCAGTCGCTTATCCCACAGGAGCCCGATGACGTGCGGAATATCATACCCGCCGTTGATAAGTTCAGAAGCCGGATACCCTTCATACAAGGGTTCGTCTCCCCGGTCGTCACTGATGGTGGATTTGATGAGCGGCGTGACCAGCACGTCGCCGTCCTTCATGCCCTGCTCAACGGTTCTCGGCAGTCTGGGACGCTCCACTTCACCGAGTTCGGGAATGGGCTTCACGTCGCCCGACTTCAGCAGCGCCTCATACGTGTCCTTAATCGCCGGGCCCAACGCCCCGAAGGTATCGGGCACCATGGCTCCAGCCTTCTTCAGGGCTTCCGACTTTGCACGCGCCGACCCTTCCCCCTTGAGCCCTTCCTTGGCCCCGGCGTGACCGAATTTCATGCCCTTGGGCAAGCTTTCCTGACAAAAGCCGGACACCACAGCCAAGAGGGTAATCCGGCGCTTTTTGGCGCCGTACCATTCAGCCGCCCGTTCCTCCAAATCCCCACCCATTTCACCGACGATGACCACGGCTTTCGTTTGCGGATCGTTCTCAAACATTTCCAGATAACTCACGTAGTCGGTGCCGGGATACGCGTCACCGCCAATCCCGATGGCCGTGGTGACCCCGTCTGCAAACTGCGAACAAATCCAGATAATTTCATTCGACAGTCCGCCGGACTTCGTGATGACCCCAAAGGAACCGGGACGATAGAGTTTGCACGCCACCAGATTATCGAAGGCCCCGCCGATCACGCCCAAGCGACATTCCCCCGCGGACATGACGCCGATCGAGGACGGCCCATTGAAAATTTTCCCCAGTTGACGGGCGCGCTTCCCGAGCAACTTGGCATCTTTCTCGGGCAACCCTTCCGTAATCATGGACACCACCTTGACGTTGGGCGCATCCAAGGCTTCATTGGCCCCGGCGTAGGCCCGGTCGGCGCCAACGTAGACCAGACTCGTGTTGATTTCCGGATGGTTCGCCGTCGCTTCGGCAACGGTCTGATACACCGGAATCTCGATGAGTCGGTTGCCGCAGACGATTTCGTTGGTTTTCCCTGCATCCGGTGGATAGACGAACGCGGAGACGTTCAAGGGCCGCCGAATCATGTGCCGGAACTCGCCCATGCGGCGAGCCGCGTTGACCCCCGCCACTCCGCCTTGAATCACAACGTGCGTATCTTGTGTCGCCAGAATGCTCATGACTCAATCTCCTGCATCAAGAGTTAGTTAGACGACGTCAAGCAGAATGTTAAAATGAGAATAAGTGGTAGCGAAAACACCTTTATTTGCAATGAGTTGCAAGGCATTCACGATTATTCACAAATTTTTCTCAAAATCGCAATTAACAAACTGCTTGACGTCCTATATTAGTGGTTCGTGACCGGCCCCCGGTCACCGGCCCAACGCCATGTCCACGATGTCGGTCAGCGGGGTACGACGGTCAAACACTTCAATGTCGAACCCTTCGTCTTTCAACGCCTTCATCGCCGCCAGTCCTTCTTTTTCGTTCGGGCCACCGCGCCGCACCCAGATGCGCACGCCGTTCAACTTCCCGTCGGCTTTGGCCCTGCGAAACGCGTTGATAATGCCGCCGAAGGTCTTTTTTACGTCGGTGAAGTTGGCAATGGCCCCGCCGACGATGACGTTCTTGATGCCCGGAAGCGAGCAGACTTTGTCGGTCAGGGCTTCGACGGCCCAATCAGGAGGGTCGCCGGAATATTCGGCATAATTGGCCAACTTGCCGCCCCGAGCCACCACCGCGTCCGAGTAATAGACGCTGGCCCCGCCGCCGGCCGGCAGCATGGCCGTGTCTCCGCCCGGAATTTCAATCAACTTCACCGACCCTTTCACCTTGGCATCCACGGCCATGATTTCCTCTTCCTTTCGGGTATAGGCCCGACCGAATTCAGCGGCAAAGGAAAAGTTCCAGTCCGGATGCCGGAACTTCGCGTCCCCGTCCAACAGCGTGACGGCATCAAGGGCGACAAGCTCGCCGGCTGCGTTCTGCACCAGTGGATTGATTTCCAGATATTGGGCATCTTCATTTTCAAAGCAACGGAACAACTTTTGAGCAAAGGCGGCGACGTCGTTGACCAGACCGCCGGAAAATCCTGCATCCCTTGCAAGCCCCTGCAAATCGTCCGCGGCCGGCGATTCCCCCACGTCCACCGAGAGCCGTTTCACGCGATCCCAATTTGACTCCACTTCAACCCCGCCGCAGTTGGCCACCATGATATCGGCGCCGTCCCGGGTTGACTTGATCGCGGCATAGTACTCGTCTTGATGGTCAACGACTTCAGAGACAATGACTTGGCCAATCGTGAGCGTGCCGACCTCCCTCCCCAGCATTTCCTTGACGGCGGTTTTGGCACCGGAGACGTCCAGCCCGACCTTGACCAACCCAAGTTTGAGGCGCGACCCCAGGGCTTCATGAGCTTTGACCACCAACGTGCCGTTCTTCAACCAATCGTTGGCCTGAGCCAACTGTTCGAATTCTTCCAACGAACTGACGACCGCATAATTCGGGGTTTGCATGCCCCATTTTTTCAACAAGCCCATTCCCGGGCCTTCAAGTACCTTAGCCATGATCAACCCTTTTTCGAGACCTTTGCATCCTGACATCCCGACGTGACGTCATTCCGATCATGATGCCATCCCGACATCCTGTCATTCCGAGCGCAGCGAGGAATCTAAGGGCCGGCCGAAAGATGACAGAGAAAGGGAAGTTTTGCAAAGACCTTCTTTTTAACGTGAATGATTTGTGGCAATCAGGCCACCGGACGGCAGATTCTAATGAGATTTGTGACGTACCGCAATCAATCGAAAGGCCCAGTATAAGGGAGACACAAAAGACCCAAGCCGGAGCCTGGCCCCACAGTTTCCCTGATTTTCCCTGATACCAAACGTCGGAGACACGGTTGGCGACCTCCCAAGACAAACCGGTGCGTTGTTCTTCGGGGAAAATGGAAGAAACTCGTTGGAAAAATCCCAGGGTACCGCGCTCTGTCATTCCCGCAGTCCCCAGCGGGAATCCATCGCCGGCAGGACACCTTTGGTAACGAGGTCGCGGCCCATCTGTCATTCCCGCAGTCCCTAGCGGGAATCCATCTGCCCACGTCGGCGGAAATTTCCGCGTCCGTCGTTCTCACCCCTGGACCGGACGCGGCTGAGGCAAGTTTGGGACTCGAATCCTATCAATTCCGATTCCTGGTGTTCAGTCCGTGACCTTCGATTTCCCCCATATATTCCCCTCCCGGCCGGCGGAGGCATCCAACGTATGGCGGCACGAATCCGGACGTGCTTGTCCACCCGCATGTATTCGACTTCTGCAAAGGTCTCTTTCTTGTAAGGAGAGGCCAGGAGAGAAAGAGGTTGAAGACCGGCACCTTTTCACCCGCACTATGCTTCTCAATGACACACTGATAAGCTAGAATTGCGTCATGGCTGTGGCGTTTAACACCCTCAAAGCGGCGACACGGTTGCAGAATGAAGCAGGCTTCAACGAGAAGCAAGCCCGTGTCCTGGTGGCCACCCTTGCCGAAGGCATCGGTGAAAATCTGGCCACCAAGGAGGACGTAGCCATGTTGCGCGGCGACATGGCGGTACTGCGCAACGACATGGCCACCAAGGAGGACTTGGCCGTCCTGCGCGGCGAAATGTGTGAACTCGAACAACGCATGACCATCCGGCTCGGAGCGATGATCGCCGCTGCCGTTGGAATTATCGTGGCCCTGGACAAGCTGTTATGAAGCCGGCAACGGAAACAAAAAATAACGAATCTCTTTTTTTACCCGTACCATCCTTCCTCAACGTCTCGTTCGTCTCTAAGTCCCAGCCTGTAGATTCACATTTCAAGTGCAACACATGGTTGATAACAGTCTCCGCCTAGGTAGCATAGCCAAGGCATTTGCGCGGAGTGCGGTTCAGGTAATGAATCCGCTGATCGGGACAGGATGGCCAAGCCTGTCGCCAAACACAGGCAGATCGGTTTTGCGGGGCAGGGTGTGGCGCAGACGGCCGATGGCGTGTTCGATGCCGCCCTTCTGCCGGTGCGCATAGGGGTTGCAGAAAAAAGTCTCGAAGCCGAGGATATGGAGGTGCTGATGACGGGCGACCGCCGTGCCGTTGTCGAAGGTGACGATTTGGCGGCCGTGGGGATCGGCACCGGCCCGAGGAATTGGGGCAGTGCGTGGGCGAAGTCGGCGGCATTACCAGCGGAGGAAGGGGATCCTGGAATCGCTGAAGGAGAACATCTTGACCCCCAAACCATTACATAACATCAATTGCTCAGATGTTCCATAATAAATATAAGTCCGCCACCTGTGGCACTCGTGTGGCGTTGGATGAGTAATTGAGGGGTTCTGTGGGCAGGACGACAGGTCTGGGTACGATGCTGGATCTATTGCCGGGGCTGTGAAGTCTGTTGACACCTTCAGCTAACTCGGCATGCGGCTACTTCTCTCATCTGTTGTATTTCTTCACGATGGGAATCAAATCTTCCAGATCCAGATAGACAATTTGAAGCAACTGCTCAACTTGCTGATATCTCGTTGTGGTAGGTCCCAGTGTCACGATCATCGGCAGAAATTTGTGGCCTCTATATTCTCTACTTGGGTGACTATCGTTAAACACAACGGGCACCTCTGCATGAGCTATTTGACCTTGACTGTATTGTTGAAACACCTGCTTTTGATCTTCTGCGAATGCTTGATAATCCTCTGGTTTCATAAATTTCTTAAGACGACCCAGCAAGTAATTCCCGTCCCTATTGATCAAGTCTTTGGTGCTATCTGCCATTCCAAAAAATAGGTTTGCTTTGGGGCTTGCGCTACGCAACGTTACACTCTGTAATTGGCCAGATCTCTTCACTGCTAGAACAATAGTATTTGCATGATACGAGTCAAGTTGAGCAAATCGTTGGAAAATATACGAGACAGGGACTATCTTATTTTTGAGATAATCCCCGATTCGATTTTCAAAAGTCATACTTAAGCCACCACCACCCAAAAAAACAACAAGAAATATCTCTAATACTATCCTTATATTATTATTCATTTTTAATTCCTTTCTAACCCACAAGACGATAAACGCAGACGTTGACGCCTATCTGTGAATAAGCACTCTTGTTTCGTGCCCAGCCGTCAAGCTCGAATGCCAACGTTTCGTAGTCGAATGGCATCTGATAGTGCTTCTCGACGATCTCAAAGAACAGTCGATAGGCTCGATAGAACATATCCTTGTACGTGGGGACGGACGACGGGACCGTGAGCCTCTCGTATGTGTGGACTTCAAAACCGTAGTCGGGGGCCATCTGCATCATGGTCGCACTGTGTCGCCGCCCGGGTTGAAACTCGGAAAAGGCCTGGAAGAACGCATCAATTTGACTATACGTGCCCTTCGGCCAAAACAGCCGGCTTTGGTCGTTAGAATCGATGACGATGAGGATGCCATCACGCTGCAAGAAATTCGGCGCGGCGATGAACAGGTCTTCCGCCGCGTTCAGGTGCTGAACGAGCAGACGCGCAACCGCCACGGAGAAGCGACCCGTGTAGCGAAACGCGTCCGCCGTCCTAAATTCGATGGCGCGGTCATCGCCCCCGGCTGATGCTTCGTCCGATGGACCAGCCTGCGTTGCGGCTTGAATCGCCCGTTCATCCACGTCAATGCCGGTATAGGCTTTGTCGGGAAAATACGAAGCCAACCGCCGCAGGTAGTAGCCGTCCCCACACCCCAGGTCAAGAACATGCTCCGCGGCGTGCCACGACGGCACGGACAAGTAGACCGGCAACTCCAACGGAAAACTGAAGTCTACCTGATACCGCATGATCCGGTTCCAACTCGTCAGTACGTCGTTCGTGGGAAGCGTCATACATTCAATCCCTATTTCCACGATTGTTGGCGGAAACGTCACCGTCAATCGAACGGTGTTCACCGGAGCGTTCGTTCACTCCGCTAGCTACTTATCAAGGCATCCGAATTCCATGGCCATGGCGTCCACAACTAGGTTTGAGCGAGAGTCTCCGCCTCCCAAAATTATACTGCCAACACCAACAACCCCTGCGCTACTGGAAGATTCTGTTCCTAGTGTTTGCTGGCCCAAAGAGTAGACCCTGAGGCGCTTACTGTTCTTGTCACAATGTTCTTTGGCTTTGTGATAGAGCAGTTTTCGTTCTTCTCCATAATCCCTCTTATTTATCGTGTCAGAGTCAGGAAAAATCCAAAAAAGCCCAATTTGGGTGCCTGCTATTGCCTCTAATCGGTAGCGATTTGCGTCCATTCGGCCGGCAAAGGAGGCGAGTGTCTCTTGCGCACACTCGCCCTCTGCCCCGAATAAAACCACCGCAGCTATCTCACACAACCTGAAGCCACTCCATTCTCACCGCTATCAATGCGACAATTCATTCTTCCATCGCTTCTGCACTTCGCAACTGCGTTATTTTCTGCCTCAGATTGCGTACTGCCAGAACGGCCCACAATATAGTTCACTCTGCCCTCCTGATTTGTACCGATAACCAACGCACCGCACTGGTGGGTAAATCCGGTTCCATACACCAACCTTATCGTACACGCGTTGTCGGCTCGACTGTTACACAAGTTGGCAGCATTCCTTTCGGCCTCAGCTTGAGTCCTTCCACCTGCACCAGCCCAATGATAACCATCGGAGTCGAAGGCTGAGTAGTACGCGTAGAAACTCCCACCCGGAGTGGGATCACTGCCCGGACTGCCGACCCTCACCGCTACCCCACTTGAGCCTGAGCAGTTGTTGTTAGTAGCACTCTCATCGCTGACCGCATCCACACATGCGCCATAATAGTAAAGGCCGCTAGTTGAAGGCGCAGTCAGAGTGATTGACTCAGAAACTGTTGCCGAGGGATCGAGACTCCTCACCGAGTCCGTCCCTACTGTCGGATCTTCTGGGATAATTGGTAGTTGACTATGCGTTTTATATCTCAAGGTGGTGGCAGCAGATGAGACGGTTCCCCTGTTGCGCACCGTCACGGACAGTGTGAATTGCTGCCCGGGCGTGAGGGTGTTGTCGCTCACCCGATTCGCTGCAATAACCAAGTCTGGTTGTTCCGTCGGTGGCGGCGGCGGGTTCACTATCATTCTCGGTTCTTGCGGTGTCGGAATGGGTGAGCCGCCACCACCGCCACAGCTTGCCAGCAGGAGTACCAAGACGAGAAGAACGAACGCCCCAAGAGGCTTACTCACCATAGGGAAGATGTGTATTCGTAGTGGATAGTTCATCACGCTGCCTCCATGGTTACGCTCAGGGAGCGGGGTTCGGTCATGTCAGAGTTGCGCAGCAGTCGGATCGTGGCCACGCCGCGGGCGGTACCCTGGAAGATGGTGACCTCCACGGGTTCATCCACATAGTCCTCTCCCGGCACCACGGGGTTATCACCCTCGCCTGGTACAAGACGCACCAACAGGCGGATATCATTCCTCGCCGGCGCGCTGAGTGTGACCTCTACCTCAACTGCCTCGCCGCTGAAGGCGCTGTCCTGCATAAATCTCACCGTCAGGTCCGACGGCAATCCATCCGCCCGGGGGGCAACCCGTTCGGCCACGCGGATGCGGCCTATGTTCTCGATGGGCCGCCAGAGGTACTGGGCATCGCGGTTTCTTGCCGCGTCGTCGGCCAAGCCCAGTCCCTTCCAGCTTGGGATAGGTTTCCGACTGTCAAAATTGTCAAAGGGGATGGTCACAAAAACGGAGGCCGATGGGTTCGGGGTGCTGGTGCCAATCCCGGCCCAGGCGGTCTTGATATTCAACCAGGCATGGGGCTGCCATGAGAAGCCCACTCGGGCACCGTTTTCCCAACGGTCGGCACCGTCACTCGCTTCCCAGCGGGTCAGGGCCGTCTCCATGGTCAGTGTGGAAGTCGGCCACAGGTGAAACCCGAGTTCCATACCCTCCAGCGCACGTTCTTCATAGCCCGCCCGGGTAGCGGAGGCGCGCCAGCCGGTGGTGGGGACGAAGTAGTTGAAGGTGCTGCGCCCCCAGACCCCATCATAGTCCAGACCGGTGACGACCCGGGCGTGGCTATATTCCAGGTTTTGCTGAAAGAAACTGGAAACACCGACCACGTTGGTGCCCGGCGCATCGGACATATTGAACCGCCGCACCATCCCGTAGCGCATGTCGTACCGCTGTAGGCCCTGGCGATCGGTCCAGCGAGTCAGGCCTTGCTGGAGGAAAAACGCGCCGGCCTCCGCCCCGTCTTCCGACCCGCCGGCGAAACTGGTGAACGCCGACAGCGGCACCACGGCGTCCACTTCGCCGCTGAAGCCGCCGTTGACCGGGGAATAGGTGAACCGGTTGGCGAGGGAGAAATGTTGACCGAAGAGTTGTTTGCCGTACGCATTGGCGAACTCCGCGGTCTTGCCCAGGAGGATGCCGTTGACCACCTGCTCCATGAGGCAGTTGTACCCGGAACGGACGGCCTGCTCAAACGCATTGCCGCAGGCCATCGCCCCTGATGCTAAATCGATATTTTGCAAAAGGCCGGAATTTTTTGAGAAAGAGGGCAAGGAATCGTCGGCGTTGACCATCAAGGGCCCTGGAATCAAGAGCAACATGAGCCCCAGTGCAACAAAATGCTTCTTTTTTCCCGTTACAAGCTTTAGGTTCATAACTCTACCTCCTTCTTTTATAAGAATCTTTGATAAGAATCGGTCTTGAATTTCGGAGAATGTTTCAACTGATACCCTCCTCGTGAAGAAAGTTGCAGGTATTTAGCATACTGAATTTTATAAATCAAATATTCTTGTTCTAAAGAGGGAAAGATATAAGCATACTTATTTCACGAAAATAGGTATCCTTGCCATGAGCACGTTGACCGAGAGAATTCGATCAGCCCGCGAAGAGGCGGGATTGTCTCAAGCTGAGGTTGCCAAGTCGTTGCGCGTGTCGGCGTCTGCGGTCAATCAGTGGGAGCAGGGGTTGAGCAAAAATATCAAGCTGGATCATTTTTTCGCGCTTGCCCGTTTGTTACGGCAAGACCCGCAATGGTTGGCCACCGGCACGGTGTTCCCATACATGCGCCACCAACAGGCCACGCCGCCGAAACTGGACGAGCCTCCCCTCACCCGTGAAGAAAAAACCCTGCTTCACCACTTTCGCCATCTGCCGGACGGGGTGCGACGTATCATCCTGAAGTTCATCAGAGGGCTGGACGCCTGCTGCGTGTCCGCGGACAACTCCGGTCGGCGCGGCTGATAGGCGTTGCGGCTATCGTTGCGCGTTCGGGGTCTTCTGAAATCATTCTGATTCCTTCCATATAGACGTCGTACAAACGGCGTGGGATCTCGGCGAAGCCATGTTCCGTTCTCTCTCCCCTCACCCCCACCGCGTTCGCGGGGGAAGACTCTAGCCCTCTGCTCCCAAGAGCCTTTTGCAAAAGTCGAGTGACGGCACCCAGACACTCGTCGGTCAGTTTCGTCATTCCCGCGAAACTTGTCCCCGAGCTACCGGTGCCCTGGCAGATAGGCATTTGTTGCCGGGGAACGGGAATCCATAAGGATGGGCGGTGGCCGCGGACATCTCATGGAAGGGGTGGAGGGATGAGGTTTCCCGATGGCAGGTGTCGGTCTTTTCTCGCTCCTGTTGGCTTTTTTGAAAGCCTAAGATGGATTCCCGCTTAAAACTGCGGGAATGACAGGAGGGGGACGGCGGGCTTGACAGGAGGGGGACACCAAGCTTGACAGGAGGGGGACGGCGGGCTTGACAGGAGGAGACGGCGGGCTTGACAGGAGGGAGTGCGGGCGGGACGGGTGGGGGCGCGGGTGTTACGGGAAGGGCACGGGCGGAACCGGAAGGGCGCGGGCGGAACCGGAAGGGCGCGGGCGGAACCGGAAGGGCGCGGGCGGGACGGGTGGGTTTCTACATCCCACCTGTCCCCCGGTGCCCGTCTGTCATTCCCGCCAGTTTTAAGCGGGAATCCAGAAAAAGGAGGAGAGCCAAGCGAGCGAGGGAAGATTTGACCGGCCACGAGTCAGAGCCTGTCCCCGCGATAGCGAGATTGGGGGGGTCTTGCTTCTGTTACCCGGCATCAGCCCTCTGGATTCCCGCTTAAAACTGCGGGAATGACAGGAAGGGGACGGCGGGCTTACGCGAGGGGACGCCGGGCTTACGCGAGGGGACGCCGGGCTTACGCGAGGGGACGCCGGGCTTACGCGAGGGGACGCCGGGCTGGACGTGAGGGGACGCCGGGCTGGACGTGAGGGGACGCCGGGCTGGACGCGAGGGGACGACGGGCTGGATGCGAGAGGAACGCCGGGCTGGACGCGAGGGGAACGGCGGGCTGGATGCGAGGGGAACGGCGGGCTTGACCCAAGGGGGACGGCGGACTTGATGCGAGGGGAACGGAGCGGCCGGATATTGAAAGGAGGGAAACGTGTACGGGACTTGCTGAACGAGGGAGGATTCTTGACTTGGTTGGGGGGCTGGTTCAGAATTTACTTGAGAAGAACACGGGCGTCGGCAAGGCAAAATGGGACGGTCGTGTATTCAGGATGTCCCGGCGTTCCACAATCCGGTTGCATTGCTCAAAGACCAAGTGCTACGATTCCTCTTCAATTTTTGGCACGTTCGTTCCGGGCGGCGTTGAACGGTCCACTTCATCATAGATTGATCACGTGATGACTCCGCGTATGACGTGCCGTAAGGAGGCGGCTGATGTATAAAACCATCTACATCCCGGTCGACAATTCCGACCATTCCAACGTGGCCGTTGATCTGGGCGTGCAGTTGGCGAAGCAATTCGGGTCGAAAATCGTCGGCAGTCACGTGTACGCCGCCAAGATGCACGACAAGCGGTTCAAGCAGATGGAAGCGGGCCTGCCTGAAGAATATCACGATGAAAAGGAACTCGACCGTCAACGCAAGATTCATGATTCCCTTATCACCCGCGGGCTTCAGATTATTACAGATTCGTATCTGGACTACGTGGATCAGAAGTGTACGGAATCCAATCTGCCGTTGGAACGGCGCTCACTGGAAGGCCGGAATTGGAAGGTGTTGGCGGAAGACATTCACGCCAACGGCTACGACCTGACCATCATGGGCGCGCTCGGCGTGGGGGCCGTCAAGGATTCCGTGATCGGCAGCAATACGGAACGGGTGCTGCGTCGCGTGCGCCATTCCGACATGTTCATCGTGAAAGACTTGGCTCCCATGAACGGCGGGAACATCGTCGTCGCGGTTGACGGCAGCCCGTACAGTTTCGGCGGATTGAAAACCGGTCTGGCCTTGGGCAAAGCGTTGAATAAGCCGGTTGAGGCGATTTCCGCCTTTGATCCGTATTTTCACTATGCCGCTTTCCACAGTATTTCCGGAGTATTGAACGAAGAGGCCGGCAAGGTCTTTCGCTTCAAGGAACAGGAAAAACTCCACGAGGAAGTGATTGACAGCGGCCTGGCCAAAATTTACCAGTCGCATTTGGATATTTCCCGCGAGGTGGCCCAGGACGAAGGTTCGGACATCCGCACGACGCTCTTGGATGGGAAGGTCTTTGAAAAAGTCCTGCAATACGTGCGGAAAGAAAAACCCTGGCTGCTGATTCTCGGCCGGATCGGCGTCCACAGCGACGATGACATGGATATCGGCAGCAACGCCGAGAACCTGCTGCGTGCGGTACCCTGCAACGTCCTGGTGTCCAATAAAAAATACGTGCCTCCCATTGACACCCAAGCGGAATATACCATTGCCTGGACGGAAGAAGCCTTGCTGCGGATGGAAAAGGTCCCGGTCTTTGCCCGGGGAGTGGCTAAAACCGCCATTCACCGGTACGCCATTGAGAAAGGTCATACCATTATCAGTAACTCGGTGGTGGATGCCGCGGTGGGTGATATTTTACCGAAGGGTGCGATGGAGGCGATGAAGGCCCTGGGCGGCCAACTCGACGAAGCCGGCGTGGACCGCAATCAGATGCAGACCACCGACGCCGTGGCTCAAGACCTGATGGGGTCAACTCTCAGCGGCATGATGAATCAGGTGGTTGAGGAAACAGACCCGCAGCCCGCGGTCAGTCCCTCCACGCAATCGTATTTGGACCGGATGTCCCAACCGTATTACCTCTGCGGGGGATGCGGCTACATCGGCAAAGGCGACCACCCGGTCAAATGTCCGATCTGCGATGCCTCGGGCGAGGCATTCAAAACCGTGGATAAAAGTATTTTCGATGCCGCGGCCAAGCAGGAAGGGGCACTGGAAACGCAGGTGGCGTATGACGACGTGCCCATGCAGTGGACCAAAGACGCGAAAGAAGCGATCCGGGCGGTGCCGGCAGGATTTCAACGGCGCCGCGCCAAAGCCAAGATTGAAAAGTCCGCCAGAAAACTCGGCATGACCACGATCACCCTGGAATACGCCGCACCCATGATTCAAGAAGCTGCGAGCGAAGACTATACCCCCATTTTTTCCAATAAGACCGCTAATGGAGCCCCTCCCGCACCCGACGCGAACGAGGCGTCCCCCGCTGAAGACGCTCCCTATCGTTGGGAACCCGAAGCCGTTCAACGATTAGAACGGGCACCCGAAGGATTTATGCGCGATTGCACGAAGGCGCTCATTCTTAAACACGCCGAGAAACTGGGGACGACCCTGATCACCCTTGACGTGGCAAACGAAGGCATCCAACAAGCCAAACAGACCATGGAAGAAGCTATGAAGTCCGGCAACGTCAAGGAAATCATTGCCAAACTGACGGGTTCAGCCGGCCGATAGGG
The DNA here is from genome assembly GCA_965212625.1 of Nitrospirales bacterium. Classification (GTDB taxonomy): domain Bacteria; phylum Nitrospirota; class Nitrospiria; order Nitrospirales; family UBA8639; genus Bin75. Next base: position 1,100,292 of record OZ243124.1, read on the forward strand.
CCTACCCCGAACATCGAAGGCAGCCGTCCGCGCTATGGGCAGATCACTTCCCGTTCTTCAGTCCGCACCACTTGGGCAGCAACCCGTCGGGCAGCAACCCTCAGATCATTCCCGCGAAACCCGTCCCCAAGATTTGTTATCGGGGAGCGGGAATCCAGCCTTTTTCTCGACATCCGACAATCCCTACGACGGGCGCACCATTGATGATTTCAAGCCGTACCTCGTCGCGTTGAACCTCACCAAACGCTGCAATCTGAAATGTGACCACTGCTATCTGGACGCCACCACGAAAGCACGCGGCGGAACGGACGAACTCTCGACCGAAGAATGTTATCGCGTGATCGATCAAATCGCAGAAGTCAATAACGGGTGTTTGCTCGTCATCACCGGCGGTGAGCCCTTCGTCAGACCGGACATTCTGGACGTGGCCCGCCACGCCGTGGGACGAGGGTTCATGGTCGTGTTCGGTACGAACGGCATGTTGATTACTGATCGCCTGGCCCAACAACTGGTGGACATCGGCGTCATGGGCGTCGGCATCAGCATCGACTCCCTTGACAAGGACAAGCACGACGCGTTTCGCGGCGTCCCGGGGGCCTGGGAAGGCGCGGTCGCCGGCATTGAAGCCTGCAAACGCAACGGCCTCCAATTCCAGGTTCACTTCAGCGCGCAACCGATGAATTACAGAGAATTGCCCGACGTGATCGAATGGGCCCATCAGCGTGGCGCGCGCGTGCTGAACGTCTTCTTCATGGTCTGCACCGGACGCGGAGAGGAATTGACGGACATTACTCCTGAACAGTATGAAGACCTGCTCTCCCATCTGGTGGACACGCAGGACCGCTACCCGGACATGCTGGTGCGTGCGCGATGCGCGCCCCATTTCAAACGGCTGGCCTATGAAAAAGATCCGAATTCTCCCATCACCAAAGCCCAAGGCTACATGGGCGGCGGTTGCCTGGCCGGGACGAATTACGCCAGAGTCACGCCCAATGGGGATGTGACGCCCTGTCCCTACATGCCTCTGTCCGCCGGAAATATTCGCACGACCAGCTTCGTCGATACGTGGGAACGTTCTGAAATTTTTCACTCCTTCCGGTATCCGCAGTTGAAGGGCAAATGCGGCGACTGCGAATACAGCGACATCTGCGGCGGCTGCCGAGCGCGTCCCTACGTCGATCACGGCGACTGGATGGACGAAGATCAATGGTGCCTGTATACCCCGAAAGGCGGAGAAAAAGTCGCCGTGGCGTTCAACGTTCCTGAAGAGGCCGACGTGACGTGGGATGAAGCGGCGGAAACTCGCTTAAGCCGGATTCCGTATTTCCTGCGCGCCATGGTCAAGAAAGGCGTGGAACGGCACGCCCGCGAACACCACGTTCCCGTGATCACGACTGAGTTAATGGAAGAACTTCGACAAAAACGATTCGGCAACGAGAAACCCGTCTTCAAATTCTGATGAGCGACCTCCTCACCGTTCTTTCCGACGTCAATAAGATCATTCCCATCCTCGCTCACTGGTTACACGTCCTTTCGGCCATCGTGTGGATCGGCGGGCTCGCGTTTCTCGTCATGGCCGTTACGCCGGGACTCCAAGCGTCCGTGCCCAAAGAATTCATCAAACCCATTTGCGACACGTTCTACAAACAGTATCGCAAGGTCGTCGGCGTGCTGCTCATGATTATCCTCTTCACCGGTGGCATCAATCTCCACTACGTCGGAGAACTCATGGAAATGCAAACCGGTGAGGGGCTGTCTTACAATGCCAAATATCTGACGATTTTCTTCATTAAGCTGACCCTGGTTCTCGGCATTGTGACGTTGTATCTGTATACCGTGATCTTTCGCATTGAACCCACCGGAGAAGAAGACGAAGAAGAAAAAGAAGAACAGGTCGTTGAACCGATCCCGTTTCAGAAAGCCGGACTCTGGATCGGCGTCTTGATCATTCTCTGTGCGGCTGCCATGAAACATCTCCATCTGTAACCGCCGGTCCGTCCGGCACGACGCTCCGGGCGTCCGTCCACGTCTTTTCATCAACGGCCTTCACCCTCTCCCCGTGGGAGAGTGCCGGGGTGAGGGGCCATGATTTCCCATGAAACGAAAACGACCACCTCGATCAGGGCACCAGCCCATCCTGCCCGGACTGCGATCGGCCGGCGTACCCGTGGTCGCCGTCATCGGCCGGCCGAACGTCGGCAAATCAACCTTATTCAACAGGATTCTGGGGACAAGAAACGCCATTGTGGATGACGTGCCGGGCGTCACTCGTGATCGCATCTACGCCGAGGGCACCTACCGGAACCGTCACTTTCACTTGGTCGATACCGGCGGACTTGATCTGACCGCGACGCAGGGCATGAGCGGACTCATCCGTCAACACACGCAGACCGCTCTCGCCGAAGCCGACGTGCTGCTCGTGGTGATGGACGGCCGGGATGGGCTGACGGTCTTGGATCAAGAAATCGTCGGTCTGCTGCGCGGCGTAGACAAGCCTTCGTTGTTTGTCGTCAACAAAATCGATTCGCCCCGCCTGGAACCGCTGCTCGCGGATTTTTATCCGATTGGAAAAGAGGCGCTGTTTCCCGTTTCAGCGGAACACGGGACTGGGGTTGATGAATTATTGGAAGCCTGCCTGCCCTTCCTCCCGCCTTGTGATGAGGTCAGTCCCGAAACCATCCTCACCCGCGTGGCCGTGGTCGGTCGGCCCAACGTCGGAAAATCAACGTTGGTGAACACGATCCTGGGGGAAAACCGTGTGCTGGTGAGCGACCTGCCCGGAACGACGCGTGACCCGATTGACACGCCCCTTGACTATCACGGCCATCATTTTGTGCTGACGGATACCGCGGGACTCCGTCGTCGCGGACGAGTGGAACGAGGGGTGGAAGGGTACAGCGTGCTCCGAACGATGAAGGCGCTCGGACGATCGGATCTTGGAATTTTACTCCTTGACGGTATCGAGGGACTCACGGAGCAGGACACCAAAATTGCAGGGCTCATCAAAAGACAGGGACGGGCGTGCATCATGCTCGTGAATAAATGGGACGAACGTCGGGACGAACCTGATGCGCAGGCGACGTTCTCTTCAGAACTGCGCCGACGTTTCCCCTTTTTCACCTTTGTGCCCATCATCTTCGGATCCGCGTTTGAATCGAAAACCGTTGAGGCACTCTTCAGCACCATCATGCAGGTCAGACGAGCTTTTGCCGACCGCGTGCCCACCGGCCGCCTCAATCAATTCCTCCAAAAGGCGCTGATCGACCATCCCCTCCCCATCAAAAAAGGCAACCCCGTCAAATCAGTCTATATGACTCAAGTCGCAACCAAACCGCCGACGTTTGCCTTGTTTGTCGGTCAATCCGTCACGGTCACCCCCGCCTATCTCCGGTACTTGGAGAACCGACTCCGGGCCACCTTCGGGTTCGAAGGCACGCCGTTACGGATGCTGGTCAGAAAAAAGGCAACCCGCAGACAGCACGGATAGGCCCCAGATACCCGCGTCAAGCTCCGTCATTCTGAGTAATATCCGTCATTCCGAGCCATATCTGTCATTCTGCTCCATATCTGTCATTCTGAGCGAAGCGAAGAATCTCAGAGCTCCGTCCAGGTTCATCCGCGGTTCAGGTCCGCCACGCGAGAGAAGTAGTCAACAAACGTGCGAATCCCTCCAGAAGCCTGTCCCCAATCAAAATATTCGTTCGGGGCATGGTACCCGTGTTCAGGAAGACTTAAACCGAAAAAGAGAATCGGCACTTTCCACGCACGTTCCATCAAAGCCACGGCACCGATGGACCCGCCTTCTCGAATCAATGACGGGCTCTTCCCGAATCCCGCCCGCACCGCCTGGTGTAACGCTTGGGCATACGGGCCTTGCGTGACGCCGCGAAACGGTTCAAGCTGCCCGCTCGACTCCACCCGGATGTCGGGATTATGTTTCTTGAGATGGGCCTTGAGTCGGGAGAAAATTTTGCGGGGACGCTGATTCGGAACCAGCCGCATACTGACCCGTACTTCACCGGACGGCGGGACCACCGTTTTCACGCCCGGCCCCACGTGACCGCCCGGCAATCCATGAACTTCAAAGGTCGGGGCCGCCCAAATCCGTTTGAGCAGGTCCGAACGGTTTTCCGTCCGAACGGACCGGAATCCATACGCCTTTTTGAAGCGGCTGACCTGAAACCCTGAGGAGAGAAATTGCTTCATCTCCGCGGCAGTCGGACGCAGCACCTCATCATAAAAGCCGGGAATTTTAACCCGGCCCGTGCGAGCATCCACGCAGGCGTGGACGGCCGCGCACAATTCGGCAAGGGGATTTCTGGCCCCGCCACCGGTCAATCCGGAATGGACGTCAGTCGTGCCGGTCCGAAGGCTCAACCGAGCGGCGACTAATCCCCGTAACCCCGTGGAAATTGCCGGACGTTGACGTGAGACCCAAATCGTATCCGACACCAGGACGGAATCCGGACGCGGCACGGCATGACGCTGTGCCAGGGCATCCTGAAAATTCGGACTGCCGATTTCTTCTTCCAACTCCCAGAGAAACCGAAGGTTCAACGGCACGCCCTGATCAACGGCATATTTGCCCGCGAAGAGCGCGGTCAATGCCGGGCCTTTATCATCCGTGGTGCCTCGGCCTCGATACCGATTGCCCTCTTTCCGAAACACGAAGGGATCCTGCTTCCATTCCGGTTCCTGTGCGGGCTGCACGTCTAAATGGTTGTACATCGTCAACGTGGGGTATTGCTTCCCAACGTCCCATCCCCCGGACACAACGGGATAGCCGCTGGTCGTCACAATCCGGGCGTGCGCGCCGAGGTGCTCAGCATACTGTTTGGCCAGCGTGGCCGTTCGGGCAATATCTTCGGCACGCCGGGGGTCGGAACTGACGGACGGCGTTTCCACCAAGTTTCCCAGCATGGTTTCAAATTCCGGCCGGATTGAACGGACGTAGGATTCCAAATGGGTCAGACGCTTCATCGCGTTCTCCTGTTTGTCGTGCTGCAAGTGAATGCAAAAAGTCCCGGGTTATCCAAAATAAAACGGAACGGGGGAAAAACTGACGAAAAAAATGGCAACGGCGGCCCAGCCAACCCAGCATCGGCCACGTCCCAACTCCGTCCCGGGATCACGCACGGGCGGATGGGTCAACCCCGCAACGCCGGCCAGCCCTGCCCACAGAATCCACCCCGGCCAGCCCCACAGACCCAGCACGAATAACATCGGGATCACGGTGAAGGCCAACGTCCGCTGCCCTCGTCCAAAGACCGCATACGCCACGTGCCCACCGTCAAGTTGACCGAGAGGAATCAGATTCAAGGCCGTAATAAAAAATCCGAACCACGCCGCAAAGGCGACGGGATGCAAGACAAGGTCATGCGTATCGGGAATCGGACCGAAGATGATCCAGGAAAAAAATTGAAGCAGCAGCGGCTCTCCCAACTGTAAGCCATAGAGTCCCACGCGCGGGACAACGGTGGAATAGGACAACCCCAGAATCAACGCCGCCACGGCTACGATGAATCCCGCAATCGGACCCGCCACGCCGATATCAAACAAGGCCCGACGATTCATAATGGGCGAGCGCATCCGAATAATGGCGCCGAAGGTTCCGATAAATTGAGGCGGACCCGGAATGAACAGCGGAAGGGACGCCGGCACTCGATGAATGCGCGACAACCAGAAATGGCCGAACTCATGCGTGACGAGGATGCCCAACAACGTCGCGGCAAACGGCCACCCATCCCACAACCGATCGGGGTAGCGCACAAGAAAATCCCATGCGCCGGATACCCGCTCAACGTTGACGTGATACGCGCCGGCCCACAGGGTCGTGACGACCGTGGCTACAAACAGTCCGCACGGAAGATACACGGCCGAAAACCCGCTTGACCGGGCGGGAACGGCGTCTTCCCCGGCATCTTCCCAATCGGGCGACCATTCAGTGAGAGTCCGCGGGTCATCTTCTCCCGGAGGATCAGCCTGACCCTTCTTGTCCGGTTCAGGTGGAAACGGGTGTTGATCCATAAACGAGGAAGCATCCTTTGCAGAAAATTGCGGGGCGGATCAGCCAAATGGATTGGCCACGTGCTCCTCTTTCACCGTGGTGGGCGGTCCATGCCCAGGGAGCAACACGGTGTCCGGTTCTAATCGCAGCACGCGATTTCGCACGGATACCAGATGATCGGCATACCATGACAACGGATTGGATCCCCCCACGGACCCGGCGAACAACGTGTCGCCCACAAAAGACAGCGTATGCCCTTGGGATTCGACGCAGTAGCAGAATCCTCCCGGAGTATGCCCGGGAGTCGCGAGACACGCGACGGTGAGGTTGCCCAAGAGAATGGGGCGTGTCTCAGTGGGGACGATCATTGACGCAAGAGGAGGTTTCCACGGCAACAGGGGCACGTCTCTTTTTCCAAGATACACCGGCACCGGCCATTCAGCCAGAATGCGGTCCAGGCCCCCGGCGTGGTCCCGATGTCCATGCGTCAAACACACGCCGATTAACGTCAAGGTTCGTTCTTTGAGAACCGCCAACATCGCTTGGGCATTGTACGCGGTATCGATGAACACCGCCCGCCGGCTTTGCGGGTCGAATAACACGTAGCCCTTGACCGCATAGCCTCCAACGTCGCCGTGAACCGTCACCACCAGGGCGTTCACCCACGGCGGAGAGGGTTCCGGCACCCATCCCTTGACGGCAACCGCGGTCAGCGCCTCCTCTTTGAGATCAAGAGCCCGGGCCACGGCACGGGCTTCCCGTTCCGACGGGAGGCGGACGCCCCGTTCCAGACGTTCCCAGTCGCGTTGCGGCAGACGCGCGGCACTCGCCGCTTGCTCAACGGATTGTCCCCGACCCCTGCGAGCCTTTTTCACGATATCGCAGAACTCGTCTTCAAGCGTCATTATAGGACGCCAACTAAAATGTTAATTGCGATTTTGAGAAATAATTGTGAATAACTGTGAATTCGATGAAATAACAATGAATTCAGCAGCATTTCATTCTCATTTTAACATTCTGCTTGACGTCGTCTAGTCATACGCATCGCCGGTTGCGTGGTCACGAGCAATCGAAACAACAAACCGTCTCGTCAGGTCCGATGACGGGACAGCACGGTCCGCCACGCCTCAACCATTCCCGGATCAATATCAACCAACGTGATCGATTGCAAAGCGTGCGGCGTAAAGTCGAGAATTGCGTCAATCATCATGGCCGCGGCGTCCTCGGGAGCGACTCGTCCCACCCCGGTGCCCATGCCGGGAATGGCCAGGGAGGTCAACCCACGTTCATCGGCAAGCTTGAGGGCCGCTCGCGTGGCGAAGCTGACGTTCTCCGCGGGAATGCGCATCGCGGGTTCGGGCATGGTCGGCGCATGAATGATTCCGTCAAACCGCGTGCGGCCCCCTGAAGTCAGAACCGCCGTCCCCACGGGAATCGGCGCCTGCCGACGCGCTTCATCTTCGACTTGCGAACCGGCCGCGCGCCTGAGGACGCCGGCAACCCCGCCCCCCATAAGGCCGTGACTATTGGCCGCGTTCACGATAGCCTGAGCCTCGACCTCAAGAAGACTGCCCTGAAGAATCGTAATGTTTCTCACGTCCGCCAGATGGGTGAAAGCACGGCAACCGACGCAAAACTCCACGTCTCGTCCGCCCTCTCCCCTCCGTCACCCGCCGGCCCCCCCTCTGTCATTCCCGCCGGCAGTTAGCGGGAATCCATTCTTTCCTCTTTTCATCTGACTGGATTCCCGACAAAAACTTCGGGAATGACGACAGAGTCCGACCGCACACATCCCCACGACAACCGGCGGGAACGGCAAGACAAACCGCGAATAAAAGAGAGGCCGTCAACTTATTCCCTTTATTCCCTTCCCAAGTATCGGCTTACTTTACCATGGGAACGTCTCTTCGTACCAATATTGCATTATTCCAGTAAAAACCCGTATGGTTGAAATCTTATACATCACCGGCCTCACCACCGTCACCCATACGCTTGCGTCGTAGAAGGGAAGAGCCGCGTGAGGAAAGCGGTAAGAAAAACCGCGTCATTTCAAGATACGGGCTTCATGCACATATCAGAAGTCTTTCGCCGGAACCAGCCCGCGATCAGCTTTGAGTTCTTTCCGCCTAAAACCGAGGCGGCCTCTCAAGAGCTCTTTCATACCATCCGACGGTTGGTCCCGCTGAAACCAACCTACGTCAGCGTCACCTATGGCGCCGGAGGATCCACGCGTGAACGCACGCATGACCTAGTCGTCAAATTGCACGAAGAAACCAATTTGTTGATCGTCTCGCACCTCACCTGCACGGGATCAACCCGGGAGGAAGTTTTCCAGATCCTGCAACGATACAATGAACACGGCGTTCACAACATCATGGCCCTGCGCGGAGACTCTCCCAAACGGGAACCCGCCAATCGATCTGATCCCGGCTTTCGCTATGCCTTGGAATTGGTCACGTTCATCAAGAAACATTTTCCCCACATGGGAATTGGGGTTGCCGGTTTTCCCGAGGGCCATCCTGATACGCCCAACCGTCTCAAAGAAATTGATCATCTCAAAGCCAAAGTGGACGCCGGCGCCGATTACATCTGCACGCAACTCTTTTTCGACAATCGCGATTTTTATGATTTTTGTGAGCGGTGCGAATTGGCCGGGGTGCGTATTCCCATCGTGGCGGGGATCATGCCCATTACCTCGCGCAAAGGAATGCAAAAGATGGGAGAACTCGCGTTAGGGTCGCGCTTTCCCGGGAAGCTGTTGCGGGCATTAACGAACGCGGACGATTCCCAAGCGGAAAAAATCGGAATCAACTGGGCGACGGAACAAGTCTTGGATTTATTGGACCACCAGGCGGCCGGCGTGCATCTCTATACCTTGAACAAATCCAAAGCCTCTCTACAAATCTACGACGCCTTGGGCATCGAACGGTTCGACACGCTGGCCCAACGTCAGAACACGGGACGCCCCCCTACCATTTGACCCCTTTGAACATCCGTTCGGGAACGGCGCGGATGAGCAGCAGAATCAGGCGCCAGACGCGGCGCACGTAGATAACGTCACGGCGTCGGCGAATCGCCTTGACGACCGCCGCGGCAACCTCTTCAGGCTCCGCAGTCAACCGCGACGGCAGGTCCATCCCGTCGGTCATGCGCGTACGCACGAACCCCGGTTTGACCGTCACGACGTGGACGCCGGACGTGGCCAACCGGTTGCGCAGCCCAGACAGGAACGCGGTGAACCCGGCCTTGGCGGAGCCGTAGACGTAGTTCGCGGCGCGTCCCCGGTCACCCGCCACCGAGCTGACGCCCACCAGCACGCCGCTGCAACGTTGCTCGAACCGCTCGGCCAATGCCCCCATCAACAGCACGGGGCCGACGTAGTTGGTTCGCATCACCCGCTCCGCGGCGGCACCGTCCCGCTGACTTTCCGCCTGGTCGCCAAGCAGCCCGACGACGCACACCGCCACGTCGGGCAAAGGATCGAGTTCATTGATGAGCGACGCACCGCCATCTTCCTTCAGCACGTCGCAACGGTGCGAAGTCACGGCGACGCCGGTACGCACCCGAAGGTCCTGCGCTTCCCGTTCCAGCCGCGCCGGGTCGCGGGCCGCAAGCTGCAACGCCCACCCTCCGTCCGCCAGCTTGCGCGCAACGGCGCGGCCAATATCCGACGTGGCTCCCATCACCAACGCCGTTTCACTCCCCTCGTTCACGGCATAGCTCCGTTACCCACCCATTCCGATCTATCCACAAACGACCTGCCCTTCGCCAACCACCTTCTGGCCAATGCAGACAGCAGTAATCTCGTATCCCTGCACGTCGCAATGGTCACGCGACTTCCCCCAATCTCATTCCCATCCACTACGCAACGGGTACCAGCATCAGAAATCTAGAAATTGTCATTCCCGACATCCAGAAACTGTCATTCCCAACATCTTTTATCGGGAATCCACCGTGCCGCGGCAGACGCCAGCCTCTTCCACCGCGGCACATGAGCACTCAATATATCCAATAGATAGACATACAACAACGTAAATCCCAACCATGCCTGCACAATCGCGGTCAGACTATGCCGACGAACCTCCATGGCATCGCCGTGCCAGCACAGCCATAAATGTGGAATCGACAACAGGATCATGATCAGAGGAACCGCCAGCCAAGGAGATCCGTGCAATAGCTTGGATCGATACAGGAGGAAGATGAGGCAAATCGTGACTCCATACCCGACCAAGATCAGGCACGATATTACGACCGCGAGTGAGTCGTTGAAGTGGATGGAGATACGGGGAAACAGAGCCCCCGGAATCCTATGACCCGAGACAACCCACCCCATATGTTTGAGAAAAATATCCGGAAATTGGAGAGCCGGCGCAGTTATTGCGTAGAGAGGGTGAGAGAGCAGGAACCTGATATAGGTCGTTTTTCCAGAACGATATGTCCAAGTACGGAATTCTTCCAGGCGAGGATCGTTATAGAACGCACTGTCATCACTGCTGGCATATTTGCCCGTGCGTTCATAGAGTGCAGGACTGACAGGCATGCCATGATCTGAAAAATACGCAACGTGTTCAGGAACAGGCAAGATGCGCATTCCCATAACGTTGTAAAGGAAAAACCCAGCGTTGTCCTTGTTCCAATGAAGCGTCCATCAGTACGAACGTGGTGACAAAAATAGATGCAGAGTGCGACGAAAGAAAACAAATGACGCTCAACGCGCGGCGTCCGGTTGTACCAACCTGACGTGGTCAAGCATGACGTGGCCCCAGTCCCCAACCTCGGCATCGAAGAGCTCCAGTTGTAACGTTTGGCCTTCCAGCCCGGACAGAAGATAGCCGACCTCCTCAAAGTGTTCGGTATCCCTGCCGCGCCAGACGTTTACTTCGGCCCCGTCAGCCAGCAGCCGCACCCCTACGCCGTCGCCATCTCCGCCGGCAATCAGGAACGTGAGCAGGGAGCCGTCCGCTGTGGTGAACGCCGGCGAGCGCGCCGTTCCGGTCACGGCATCTCCCCTGTCGGGGTGATAGCTGGTGAGAAACCCTCGGCCGACGTTCCCGCTGATCGGTTGCTGGCCCACGGTGCGTTCGTGCTGCCCCTCAATGGTCACGGCGTCGCCGTCCAGCCGCCAGTCGTCGAGTCCGTCTTCAAAGCTGCCGAGCATCCGCTGGGGGTCATTTTCCGTCGTCAACGCAATCCGAACAGGGAGAGTCGTGTCCTTGGGAAGCAGAGAGGCGTCCCCACAAACCCATGGTATTTCGCCTTCGTTCCTCCACGGATGCTGGAGTGCGCTGCCGGTCTCGCCTGCTTCGGTGGTCCACTGCAAGATAAGCCGTTGTTCCCGTCGCTCATCCGCCCCACAATCCCTGGCAATTGATAGGACCAGTCGGCCGTCAATGATAACCCCGAGGTCCTTGGACCGGAATCGATAGTCGAAGTGCGGCTCGGTCCGCTCCCAGAAGGAGGGCAACCGGTCAAATTCGTCTCCCGGCCCCTTTGACGTTTCGACGGAAAACAGTTTGAATTTCATATCTTGTCTAGGAAAATTCCCCTCGTCAATTGTAAGTGGTACACCCTCAAAGAGGATTCCGTCATGGTTTCGTCCAACGTTCATCAAGTTGGCGTAGTGCGTTATTCCAGTTTCCCGGAAATAGTCACGACGATCGCTATAGGACCACCACATCAGTCCTTGACGAAAAAAGTCGTAACTGTTGACCATTCCGCCCAGATGCACCACCGGAAAACGCGAAAAATATCCGATGACGCCGGCATCCGTTGAGCCGACCACGCTGCCGTCGGGCAAGAGGCGATTCATGATCCGTGTGCCCGCATACGAAGCGACTTCCCATTCGTACTCGAGATGCTCAACTCTGTCGTCAATCCATTTGAACGGCTCCATAACGCCTTCTGCTCTGAACAGGAACACCGCGCCGACGATGACCACGCCCAGACTTAACAATTCAGCCATACGACGCGATTGTTGTCCGACGACGTGACGAATACAATAGATCACGATAAAAAATCGTAAGGGAACAATCAGCGCCATCATCAAATACGCCGGAACAAAATACCAACCATAAGACCCCGTGACAGGGTGCATCGTCAACACGGATTGTGCAAACTTGGCCAGATGACCGGCAGCGAGACTGAAGAGACCCACCATCCACGTCAGCATCAGCCAATCTTCGCGACCGCGGGAACGGCGTGCCACACCCCAGACCAGCATGAGATAGGCGCAGATTTCCAGGGCCACCAGCAGTTCCTCGTTGAAAATCCAGACGTGCAGAAAACGCTTAACATTCTGCACGACGTCGTAGCCGCCCGCTTCGTCCCAAAGAGATTGCGACGCCGAATGCCTGATCGCTCCGCTTACGGGAACAAGGCCGTCGAAGACCAGCCAGTTGTAGGCGAAATACACCAGGATGCCCACACCGGCACTGAAGAATGGGACCCCCGCCTTGAGCGTGGAGATGGAACAAGCCAGTCCGTCTCTCTTTTTCCATGACCGCTCAATGAGGCACAACAGGCTCGTCCCCGCCAGTGATATGGCGACGTATTCCAGTCGAACCCACGGCAGGGTAAAGGCAACAACGGCTAACAGCCACCGCCACCGGTCCGGGCTCTGAGCAAAGAGCACGAGGCTCAAGAGAAACATGGCCAGCCAAAACAGTCCTGCCGCCGCTTCCATTCCTCCAAAGAGCGCCCGATTTGATAAAAATATGGGCAGCACGGTGAACAGAAGAATCCAGGGTAGGCGCGCCAGACGGACAGCGAGGGCGACCAACGCGACGGCCGTGCTGACGAGGATGACCTCGAACGCTTTGATGGCGAATACGGCCGATTCGGCATCGAAGACCCAGTACATGGGCGTAATGATCAGCAGCCAGATGGGATGGTAGCCATTGGTTCGGGTGAGGCCGCCGTCAAAAGTGGAGAAGAAGCCGTCGGCCAGATATTGCGCGATCGTGAAGTAGTAAAAGGAGTCGTCAAGATTCACGTCGCGGATGAGATTGATGAGATCGAACTTCGTCAGCATATAGAAGGCGAACGAGCCGCCGTAGGCAAGAATGCCGCAGCAGAACAGGACGAACGGCACATTGTGCAGCCAGGAAGGAACGCGAGAAGCCGGGTCGTGTGGCATCGTCCTATGGTCTCCTTTCTTTTCCTTTCACAACGCGAGTCTCCGCGAGAGGGCGGAGGCGACTCGATCTACCCAGAAACTGTCATGCCCGACACCCAAAAACTGTCATTCCCGACATCTTTTATCGGGAATCCACGTCCGCCGCGGCAGACGCCAACTTCTTCCACCGGGACACGTGATCGCCCAATAGATCCAACAGGTATACATACAACAACGTAAATCCCAAACATGCCTGCACAATAGGGATCACACCGTGTCGACGAACCTCCCCGGTATCGCCGTGCCAGACCAGCCACAAATGTGGAATCGACAACAGAATCATGATCAGAGGAACCGCCAGCCAGGGAGAACCGTGCAATAACCTGTACCAATACAGGAAGAAAATGAGGCCAATCGTGACTCCATACCCGACCAGGAGCAGATACGCCGTTGCCGTTGCGAGCTGGTCGTTGAGCCGGATGGAGAGACGGGGAAACAGATGACCCGGAATCATATGACCCGAGAGAAACCAGCTCATATCTTTGAGAAAAACATAAGGAAATTGGAGAGCCGGCGCAGTTATTGCGTAGAGAGGATGAGAGAGCAGGAACCTGATATAGGTCGTTTTTCCGGAACGCTTTGTCCAAAGACGGAATTCTTCCAGGCGCGGATCGTTAAAGAACGCATTGTCACCTGCGTTGGTCGATTTGCCCGTGCGTTCATAGAGTGCAGGACTGACGGGCATACCGTGCTCTGAAAAATACGCAACGTGTTCAGGAACAGGCAAGATGCGCTTTCCCATAACGTTGTAAAAAGGAGCAACCCAGCGCCAGCGTGGTGCCTGTTCCCTTGAAGCGTCCATCAGGGCGAATAGGGTGACAAAGAAAATGCAGAGTGCGACGAAAGAAACCGAGAGAAAGCGCGGCAGACGGGACCTACCCCCCCCCCCCCCCCTCCCAACCAGCCGCGTCAGTGGAATGTTCACGAGCATGATGAGCGCGATGACCACCGCCATCATGACCAGCACGTAGCTGTTCGAATCCCGCATACTTCCCCAAAGCAAGGCAGCCACACCGATTCCTCCCAACCAGAACGGATGCTTCGTTTTCAGGAAAAAAATCCAGAACGCCACGAAGGCGAAAAACACCGAAAGGGTGAAGGACTCGGAGAGGGCGATAAAATTCCATTCGGCCACCAGCGGCGTCACACTGACCAACAATGGAACCACAAACAACGTGAGACGCCCAATCGAAGTTCGTCCCGTCACGGCACCTGCAATTCCCAAAATCGTCAAGGCTGCCAAGCTGAATAAACTTTGGCTCCACAGCAACAGATCATCGGAACAAATCGTATGGCCTCCACGGATATAATTTTCCCAAGCCGGATCGCAGCCGGCAGTACCGAATAATTTATAAAATAAGAGAATCCCGGGGGGACGATTTGTTCCGTAGAACTCTTCGTCAAGCAAGGAAATATATAATGAGCTGTAATACGACCTGGAATCAGTGAAAACAACAATTCCGTCGGCTTTCGACACATACACGCAATGGACTGAAAAGACAAGTATCCAGATCATTCCATACAATAAAGGAATTCTTTTCAGTGTTGAAGTCATACTCTTGGGGAAGATCATACGTGATTCCTTCTCAAAACGTTTTGCCGACAACAGGGCCGGCCGCGTCTGGCCAGTCATCCATGACGCTCAACGCGCGGCGTCCGGTTGTACCAACCTGACGTGGTCAAGCATGACGTGGCCCCAGCCCCCGACCTCGGCATCGAAGAGTTCCAGTTGTAACGTTTGGCCTTCCAGCCCGGACAGAAGATAGCCGACCTCCTCAAAGTGTTCGGTATCCCTGCCGCGCCAGACGTTCACTTCGGCCCCGTCCGCCAGCAGCCGCACCCCTACGCCGTCCCCACTTCCGCCGGCAATCAGGAACGTGAGCAGGGAGCCGTCCGCTGGGGTGAACGCCGGCGAGCGCGCCGTTCCGGTCACGGCATCTCCCCTGTCGGGGTGATAGCTGTTGAGAAACCCTCGGCCGACGTTCCCGCTGATCGGTTGCTGGCCCACGGTGCGTTCGTGCTGCCCCTCAATGGTCACGGCGTCGCCGTCCAGCCGCCAGTCGTCGAGTCCGTCTTCAAAGCTGCCGAGCATCCGCTGGGGGTCATTTTCCGTCGTCAACGCAATCCGAACAGGGAGAGTCGTGTCCTTGGGAAGCAGAGAGGCGTCCCCACAGACATAAGGTATTTCGCCTTCGTTCCTCCACGGGTGCTGGAGTGCGCTGCCGGTCTCGTCGGCTTCGGTGGTCCACTGCAACAGGAGCCTTCGGCTTGGTCGCTCATCCGGCGCGCAATCCTTGGTAAACGACAGGACCAGCCGGCCGTCAATGACAACCCCGACGTCCCCGGCCTGAGACTGGTAGTCGAAGTGCGGCTCCATCCGTTTCCAGAACCATGCAGCGGGGTCAATCTCACTTGACGACGCCCACGGGGGTGTCGCGAATCTGAGCTTGAATTCGTAATTCCCATCCCAAGAACTGAACGGTATACCTTCGAACACGGCCTTCCCGGAAGGCGAGAAAGGCCATTCAGCGGGAAAACCATTGGCGAAGTGGGTGATTCCATACGAACGAAGCAATGACGCCTGGTCAGCCGAACGTGCATATTCGTAAGAATTGACCAGACCGCCCTGTTCCACTACCGGAAAACGCGAGAAATATCCAATGTTGCCGGCATCAATAGAGCCGACGATGCTTCCCTCGGGCAATATGCGATTCATCACACGGGCACCTGCGTATCCGGACACGTGCCAGTTTATGCCAAGAGATTTGCTTCGGTGGTCAACGAACAGATAGGGCTCGGTGACGTTTACCTTCCAGAACGTGACAATCATGCCGATGACAAGAACACCTACGCTTGCAACACTTGCCACTCCGTGCCATTTCGGTAACGTCAAGCAACGAATGAAATACACGATCACCCAACACCGGACGGGGACAATCAGTGCCATCAGCAGATAGGCCGGCACGTAATACCACTCAGAATAAACATGCACGTCAGGGTGCATGAGAAACACGGCGTACATGAATTGCGCCAGATGACCGACTCCCAGGCTAAAGACGCCGACCAAAAAGCCCAGCAGCAGGTCATCTTCGCGGCGACGTGATCGACGGCCGAACCACCAGACCACCAATATGTAGGCGCACACTTCGATCCCTACCAAAAACTCACTGGGGCCGACGGCGAGCCGCTGCATCATATCCTGGAAATTCTGCAGGAAGCTGTACTCACTTTTCCCCCAATACCACCGCGACAACATGAGTTTGGCTGCCCCGCTCACGGGAACGAGACCACCGAAGACCACGCCGTTATAGACAAAGTACGTCGAGATGCCGGCACAGGCGCCCGCAAACGGGATGACTGATCTAAGCGACGAGAGGGAAGAGATGAATCGCCGATCCCAAAGGTGGAGGTCCTTTCGCCGGCACCACTCGATCAGGCACAAGGCCCCCGTTGCCGCCATGGATATGGCAACGTATTCAAGCCGCACCCACGGCAACGTGAAGACCGTGACGGCCAGCGGCCACTTCCACCGCAGGGGGTCCCGCGCAAAGAGACCCAAGACAAGAAAGAGGATCCCCAACGTGAAGAGCGCCGCGGCAGCCTCCATCCCGACCATGAGGTAAGGACGACTCAAGAGCCCGGGTAACGCGGCGAACAGCAGAATCCAAGGCAACCGCGCCAACCGCGCGGCCAGGACAACCAAGACCACGGCGCCCGTGACCAGCATGATCTCGAAGGCTTTGATGCCAAACAGCGCGGTCACCGGGTCGCATACCCAGTAGAACGGCGTGATGAGCAGCATCCAGAGAGGATGATAGCCGTTGGTCCGGGTGATGCCGCCGTCAAAGGTGGAGAATTTCCCCTCGGCGAGGTTTTTCGCTATCTCATAGTAGTAGTAAGCGTCGTCAAGATTTACATCTCGAATAAGATTGATGAGATCGAACTTCGTCAGCATGTAGAACGCGAACGAGCCGCCGTAACCCAGAATGCCGAGGAGAAACAGAACAAACAGCGCGTGGTGCAACCAGGGAGGAACGCGAGAAGCCGCGTCGTGTGGCATCATCCTATTGTCGCCTTTCTTTTACGTTCACAGCACGAGTCTCCGTGAGAGGGCGGAGACGAACTTGGGCGAAGGGCCGGCGGCACAATCACGATCTACCGGCCCATCGACTCCACGGCCACACTGGAAACGGTTGCGTCGGCGTATCATCCAGCCTGGGACCGGTGCGATCGCTATGCGCGGGCGTTGCACGCCCGCAACGTGGCCATCGTGCTGGGTGCCGACCCAGATCAACCTGACCCCGTGGACGCAGTGACATGCTGGACGCCAGGCGGCCGCGTGGTGGGCGGCACGGCCACCGCCATGCGGATAGCCGAGGCATACGGTATCCCTGTTATCAATCTCGCCAGGAAGCCGCCACAAACCCTTTCACTGCCTTTTTAATCCCCCTTTACCGCCCTCTTAATCCCCCTTCACCGCCACTAGATGGTTATCCACAGGCAAATGGCGAATTTTAACATTTTGGTTGACGTCTTCTAATACAATAAGGGAATTCCCTTCAATGTTGAGACCACGCTCTTGGGGAAGATCATACGTGATTCCTTCTCAAAACGTTTTGCCGACAACAGGGCCGGCCGCGTCGGGCCAGTCATCCATGACGCTCAACGCGCGGCGTCCGGTTGTACCAACCTGACGTGGTCAAGCATGACGTGGCCCCAGCCCCCGACCTCGGCATCGAAGAGTTCCAGTTGTAACGTTTGGCCTTCCAGCCCGGACAGAAGATAGCTGACCTCCTCAAAGTGTTCGGTATCCCTGCCGCGCCAGACGGTCACTTCGGCCCCGTCCGCCAGCAGCCGCACCCCCACGCCGTCGCCATCTCCGCCGGCAATCAGGAACGTGAGCAGGGAGCCGTCCGCTGTGGTGAACGCCGGCGAGCGCGCCGTTCCGGTCACGGCATCTCCCCTGTCGGGGTGATAGCTGTTGAGAAACCCTCGGCCGACGTTCCCGCTGATCGGTTGCTGGCCCACGGTGCGTTCGTGCTGCCCCTCAATGGTCACGGCGTCGCCGTCCAGCCGCCAGTCGTCGAGTCCGTCTTCAAAGCTGCCGAGCATCCGCTGGGGGTCATTTTCCGTCTGCACCGCGACCTGAAGCGGGTGAGTGACATCCGTGGGAAGCAGAGAGGCGTCCCCACAGACGTAAGGTATTTCGCCTTCGTTCCTCCACGGGTGCTGGAGTGCGCTGCCGGTCTCGTCGGCTTCGGTTGTCCACTGCAACAGGAGCCTTCGGCTTGGTCGCTCATCCGGCGCGCAATCCTTGGCAAACGACAGGACCAGCCGGCCGTCAATGACAACCCCGACGTCCCCGGCCTGAGACTGGTAGTCGAAGTGCGGCTCCATCCGTTTCCAGAACCATGCAGCGGGGTCAATCTCACTTGACGACGCCCACGGGGGATCCGCGAACCTGAGTTTAAATTCACGATGGCGCCTTGAAGAAGTGACCGGTATACCTTCGAACACTGCCTTCCCTGAAGGCGAGAAAGGTGCCTCAACGGGCAAACCATTGGCGAAGTGGGTGATTCCATACGAACGACGCAAGGACGCCCGGTCAGCCGAACGTAGATATTCGTAAGAATTGACCAGACCGTCTAGTCCCACTACCGGGAAACGCGAGAAATATCCAATGACGCCGGCGTCCCCAGAGCCGACGATGCTTCCCTCGGGCAATATGCGATTCATCATACGGGCACCTGCGTATCTGGACACGTCCCAGTTTATGCCAGGAGATTTGCTTCGGTGGTCAACGAACAGATATCGCCCGGTGACGTTTACCTTCCAGAACATGACAATCATGCCGATGACAAGAACACCTACGCTTGCAACACTTGCCACTCCGTGCCATTTCGGTAACGTCAAGCAACGAATGAAATACACGATCACCCAACACCGGACGGGGACAATCAGTGCCATCAGCAGATAGGCCGGCACGTAATACCACTGAGAATAACCATGCACGTCAGGGTGCATGAGAAACACGGCGTACATGAATTGCGCCAGATGACCGACTCCCAGGCTAAAGACGCCGACCAGAAAGCTCAGCAGCAGGTCATCTTCGCGGCGACGTGATCGACGGCCGAACCACCAGGCCACCAAGATGTACGCACACACTTCCAGCGCCGCCAAAAACTCACTGGGGCCGACGGCGAGCCGCTGCATCATATCCTGGAAATTCTGCAGGAAGCTGTATTCACTGTTCGCCCAGTGATGCTGCGACCATATCAGTTTGGCTGCCCCGCTCACGGGAACGAGACCACCGAAGACCACGCCGTTATAGGCGAAGTACGACAGGATGCCGGCACAGGCGCCCGCAAACGGGATGACTGATCTGAGCGACGATAGGGAAGAGATGAATACACCTAAGGACCATACCCCCCCCCCCCCCCCCAGCGACTCCTTTCGCCGTGACCACTCGATCAGGCACAAGGCCCCCGTTGCCGCCATGGATATGGCAACGTATTCAAGACGCACCCACGGCAACGTGAAGACCGTGACGGCCAGCGGCCACTTCCACCGCAGGGGGTCCCGCGCAAAGAGACTCAAGACAAGAAAGAGGACTCCCAACGTGAAGAGCGCCGCGGCCGCCTCCATCCCTATCATGAGGTGCCGACGATTCAAAAGCATGGGTAACGCGGCGAACAGCAGAATCCAAGGCAACCGTGCCACACGCGCGGCCAGGACAACCAAGACCACGGCGCCCGTGACCAGCATGATCTCGAAGGCCTTGATGCCAAACAGCGCGGTCACCGGGTCGCATATCCAGTAGAACGGCGTGATAAGCAGCATCCAGAGAGGATGATAGCCGTTGGTCCGGGTGATGCCGCCGTCAAAGGTGGAGAATTTCCCCTCGGCGAGGTTTTTCGCTATCTCATAGTAGTAGAAAGCGTCATCATAATTTGTATCTCGAATAAGGTTGATGAGATCGAACTTCGTCAGCATGTAGAACGCGAACGAGCCGCCGTAACCCAGAATGCCGAGGAGAAACAGAACAAACAGCGCGTGGTGCAACCAGGGAGGAACGCGAGAAGCCGCGTCGTGTGGCATCATCCTATTGTCGCCTTTCTTTTACGTTCACAGCACGAGTCTCCGTGAGAGGGCGGAGACGAACTTGGGCGAAGGGCCGGCGGCTTCAGTCCGAATCGCATCGAAGGCCCTGCGACGGGGATAGCCTTCACGCATCCGTTCAGGCGTCCAGCAGGCGTCCTTGGCGAGATAGACGCGCCCGCCGTGCCGGTGGATGACGTCGTCAAGCGCGTTGAGCAGGGCCAGCGTGCCGCGGCGCATCGAAAAATCCAGGGCCAGCGTGTAGCCTTCCATGGGGAACGACATCATGCCTTCTCCCTCGGGGCCGAGCAATTTGAGCACCGCGAGAAACGAGCCCCGTCCCGTTGCAGCAACGCGCTCCAGAAGCGCGGCAACGCCGGCCGGGCTTTCCGCCCTGGGGAACACGCACTGGTACTGGACGAACCCGCTGCGGCCATAGAGGCGGTTCCACGCCCCTATCCCGTCAAGGGGAAAGAAGAACGGGTCGAAGTGAATCGGGTGCATACCGACGCGTACCTGCCCGTGACGGTAGTAGAGGGCATTGTAGAAGCCAACCGAAGCGCGGTTGAGCAGCACGGACGGTGCATCGAACGGGACCGTCAGCCGGCCCACGGGCGCCGGGCGCAAAGGCTCCGGCGCCAGACGCGCGTGCAGGGAGCCACGCGCCATGAACGTTCCGCGAGAGACCAACGAGCGGCCCAGTTTTGCGCCTCGCGCCAGGCAGTCGATCCAGGCCACGCTGTACGGCCAGTGACGGGACTCTTCGAACAACGCCATCGTTTCATTGAGGTCGCGCGTGGGGACGGTCTCCGCCATAACGAAGGCGGTGTCGATCGGCTTGAGCCGGAAGCGGGCGGACAGGATGACGCCGGTCAGTCCCATGCCACCGACGGTGGCACGGAACAGGTCCGCGTGTTCTGAGCGGCTGCACTCCCGGACCTTGCCGTCAGCGGTCACCAAGGTCAACGATTCGACGTGCGCACCGAAAGAGCCGTCTCGATGATGATTCTTGCCATGCACGTCCGCGGCAATCATGCCACCGACCGTGACGAACTTCGTGCCCGGCACCACCGGCGGGAACCAGCCCCGCGGCACGAACGTGTCCAGCACGTCCGCGAGCAGCACGCCGGCCTCGCAGGTCAGCAGGCCGTTCTCGGCGTCGAACGCCTGCATCCGGTCCATCGCCAGCATCGAAAGCGTCAGATCAGGATTGAGCGCCGCGTCGCCGTAGGACCGCCCATTGCCGCGGGCGATCAAGGTGTTGCTGCGATTGAGCAGGCCGGATAATCCCTCACCTCCGCGGAGACGTTCCAGACGGCAGTCAAGCACCGGATATCTGCCCCAACCGGAAAGCCTCATGCCGCTGATCTTCGGAAGACGCCACGCCGGTCAAGGTGGGACGGGGATTCCTCTTCCTTGGCGTGGCCGTCCTCCATGCAATTGGAATCAACGCACATCACGCGGGGGGATGGTCATCCGGGTCATTCGTCTTCGTCCGCGTCTGAGAAGTTCGTGATGGTGACGTGGCCTTGCGGAAACTCGGCGACGACGTTCAGCCGTCCGCCCATCGCCTCAACGTAGGTCCGGAGGTTGGAGACGTACATGCAAGACCGCCGGTCTCCTCGGGTCGAAGGCATAGAAGACGCGAACAGGTCCGCCGGCACTTTGGACGCGAAGTTCGCGCATCTGACCACGGCGGGCGCCCTCACAACGCCAGAGGAGCAGGGAAACGGCAACCCTGGCCCGTACTCCGTCAGCAATTCAACCCCCGCGGCTACACCCTCCCGTTCATCCTCCGCGAGTTCAGCCCACCACCCACCAAACTCGTTCGTGTATTCGACCGACCAGTTCATCCGTTCATATTCCACGTGTGGACCGTTGTCAAGTTTACTCCCAACTCTCCGGCCTTTGCATGATGGCACGACCCAGGGCCCCGATTGCCGCCAGTGACGTGGCGACGGAGTCAACCGCCGCAGGTCGGGGTGCCGAGCAGGACCCACGACGAAAGGCAAATTCCACGGCGTCCGGTTAATCGGAACGTTCATGCGTCCATCACAACGCAACCACGAACGCGGCGAACGTACTGAGACCGATCAGCCAACTCGTTCGATCCCGCATCGCGAAGATCAGCGGGTCGGCGACGACGCCCCGATTGGCCAGCAGCGTCACGCGCCCCAGCCAGTAGAGCAGCAGCGGACAGACCAGCCACAGGAGTTCCGGTCGGGCATAGAGCTCCATCACTTTCGGGCTTTGGACGTAAAGAGTGAAGACGACGACCGAGGCGACACTACTCGCCGCGGCGAGAGCCGTCAGCGTGGAACAATCATCAACGGAATAATTTCTTCCGCTGATTGCAGAACAGTCGGTCTCACGCAGACCACGCAACTCACTTTGGCGCTTGACTATGGCC
This sequence comes from Nitrospirales bacterium, assembly GCA_965212625.1. GTDB lineage: Bacteria > Nitrospirota > Nitrospiria > Nitrospirales > UBA8639 > Bin75. Next base: position 1,122,981 of record OZ243124.1, read on the forward strand.
AAGGCGAGAAACATGAACAGGCAAAAAGCCATGAACCATGACGACAGAGGAACGGCAACTGCCACCGCACCGACAAGAACGCGTACCGCATAGAACGTGGCCAACGTGATCACGTCAATGAAGGTCTTTCGCTTGAGCGACAATGAGTAGGCAAAGGTCAAGACCAGATAGAGAAGGACGTAAAGCCCTGCCTCGGCTGACAGTTGGAAGGCCAGGGCGAGTCCGAGCACCATCAACGCCGCGCCAATGCCGATCGCTGAAGACACCGGCACCGTCCCCGCCGCTAACGGACGATGGCGTTTGCTCTCATGCCCGCGGTCATGCGGAAGATCGATCAGATCGTTGAACAGATACGTACCCGACGCGCAGGCCGAGAAGGCGACGAACATCCCGGCGGCCACCACGTAGAGTCCCGGATCCGTCTCGTGCGCGGCGATGGGGGGTACGAACACGAGCACGTTTTTGATCCACTGGTGAGGGCGCAAGGCCAGAAGATAGTCCAGCGGACGACCACCGAATCCGGAAATGAATCGGACCGTATCGTCCAGGTCCCGAACTTTCCGTGCGAGACCCGTAGAGAGGCCGACCCCGATAATGCCTCGCGCATGTTTCCAGACGACCAAATCGCGCCGCTCGTTGCCGACGTAATCAAATCCACCCTCGCCGAATCGTTCGACCAGGGCGGCGGCTTTGGTCTGCCCCGCCAAATTGGTGCGTCCATCAGAAGCGAGATACCCCACGGCACCCACGCTCTCGGCAAGCGGAGCGACGACGAGTTCATCGGAGGCGGAGGCCAGCCAGACCTCGCGCCCCGCGGTCTGAGCCGCGGTAATTTCGTTGAGCACCGCGGGATTCAGAACCAGCGTCGCCGGCGGCAGCGGAACCGCCCGAGCGATTCTGCGTTTCAGCGCAGCACGGCCCTTCATCAACCAGAACGGCAGCACAAACAGGCTGAACGGAGAAACGGCAAGTAGCCGGAACACGCCCTCAATCAACAAGTTGCCGTTAACCAGCGAACCATCGATATCGACGACCAGCGGCACCGCGAAATGCTTGATCCGTTGGGGGGGGTCATGGGCGGTCATATCGGTTCTGACGTGATGGATTTCTAGTTTCTTCGTGGGAAGAAACCGTTTCTATTTTCGACCAGGAATCTCGTAGTGCCACGGTGCGATTGAACACGAGACGTTGGGGGGTGGAATCGGAATCGACGCAAAAATATCCTTGCCGTTCAAATTGAAATCGCCGGCCAACGGCGGCTCCTTGCAACGCCGGTTCCACGCAGCAGCCGCTCAACCCGATGAACGAGTTCGGATTCAGAACGCTCCGGTCATCGTCCTTGTCATTGCCTGGATCCGGAACGGAAAACAGATGATCGAACAACCGCACGTCCGCCTCTACCGCGTGGGCCGCGGACACCCAATGGATGGTGCCCTTCACCTTTCGGGCTGATAATCCCGACCCGCTTTTCGTCTCCGGATCATACGTACAGTGAAGTTCGACGATCTCTCCCGTGTGCTCGTCTTTGATGACGGCCACGCATCGAATGATATAGGCGTAGCGCAAACGCACTTCTTGACCGGGCGCGAGCCGAAAGTATTTTTGGGGCGGACGTTCACGGAAATCGTCTTGCTCAACGTAGAGGACCCGTGAAAACGGAACCGTGCGCGTTCCCATCGCGGGGTCTTCAGGATTGTTCACCGCCTGGAGTTCTTCGACCTGCCCTTCGGGATAATTGGTGATAACCACCCGAAGCGGCCGCAGCACGGCCATGACTCGCTGCGCCCGGGCGTTCAAGTCTTCCCTGACGAAGTGCTCCAACAGCCTCATTTCAACGACGCTATCGCGTTTCGCCACGCCGACGTGCTCGCAGAACCGCCGGACCGCTTCCGGTGGATACCCGCGGCGCCTCAAGCCCATGAGCGTCGGGAGTCGCGGGTCATTCCAACCCCACACGTGCCCTTCTTCTACCAGAGCCAAAAGCTTCCGCTTACTCATCACCGTATGCGTCAGATTCAAACGGGCAAATTCAATCTGTTGCGAGTGGCAGTCCACCTCACATTCGGTGAGCACCCAATCATACAAGGGCCGATGATCTTCAAACTCCAGGGTGCAGAGAGAATGCGTAATCCCTTCAAGAGAATCCGACAACGGATGAGCGAAATCATACGTGGGATAGACGTTCCACGCGGTGCCCGTTCGGTGATGAGGAATCCGGCGAATCCGGTAGAGCGTGGGGTCGCGCATGTTGACGTTGGGAGACGCCACGTCGATTTTGGCCCGCAGCACGTGCGCCCCTTCTTCACAGTCGCCCGCGCGCATCGCGGCGAACAAGTGAAGATTCTCTTCCACCGATCGCGTCCGATAGGGGCTCTCCTTTCCAGGCTCCGTCAAGGTGCCTCTGTAGGCACGAACGTCGTCCGCGGTCAGACTGTCCACGTAGGCTTTTCCTTTCTTAATCAAGAACACCGCGTATTCGTACAGCCGATCAAAATAATCGGACGCAAAAAAGCACCGATCCTCCCAGTCGAATCCCAGCCACCGAACGTCTTCCTGAATGGACTTGACGTATTCCACGTTTTCTGTGGCGGGATTCGTGTCGTCGAACCGCAAATTGCACAACCCACCGGAAAATTCCTGAGCAATCCCGAAATTCAAACAAATCGACTTGGCGTGGCCGACGTGGAGATACCCATTGGGTTCCGGCGGGAATCGCGTATGCACGACGGGTCCGAATTTCTGCGTTTCCAGATCACGCGCCACGATCGCTCGAATGAAATCCGGAGAAGATTTGGACATGCGCAGAATTTTTTTATTTCAGGAAAGACGAGACGCTCGTGAGAATGCACTCGTTGATGGAAACCCCAAGGGAAACCTAGGAAAACGAATGAAGGGTGTCAAGTATTCGCCGCTTATGACAAATAACTTGTAAAGGCACAAATAAAATAGAGATAGTTAGGCTCTAAAATCCAAGGAGCATGGAAAAATGGGCACGCGATCAGAACCTGAAAAAAAGCCGGCGACGAAGAGGAAGTCGAGTCCGCGGACGGCTAAAAAAAGTTCGCCCCCAAAATACCAGAAGCGCAGGAAAGAGTTAGTCTCTTTTGTCATTTCTGAAAGCAGTCATGAATACAGGCGCAAGCTTGAAATTGACTCGAATCGTACTTGCCAATGCGGTCAAACACATTTGAACTGCATGACACCAAAGGCATGGCTGAAAAGTCAGCTGGGCGTTTGGCAATTTTCCTTTGAAAAGCGAGACATCAGGGATAAAACCGTTCACCCGGCAACGTTTCCTATCAGTTTATGCAGAAAGGTGATTGAATTATTTTCACACGCGGGAGAACTTGTGCTTGATCCCTTTGTTGGGAGCGGCAGCACCTTAATGGCTGCCAATGACTTGAATAGAAACGCGGTGGGTTTCGACTTGCAAAAGAATTATATCAACCTCTGCGAGAGAAGATTGGGAGGCAACGGGAATCTGTACAATACGTGCAACCAGATTGCCGTTCAGGACGATGCGCGAAATATTCCGCTCTACCTTGAAGAAGGATCGGTTGGGTTAATTTGGACCTCTCCCCCCTACGCCAATTTACTCAATAGAAAAAGAAAGAATAAATCCAGACGGTATAGAAACAACGAGCAGCTCGGGAAGATTGAACAATACTCACAAGATCACAGAGATCTGGGGGTTCTGGATTTAGACGCCTACACGTTGGCCATGGGAGACATTTTTGAAAAACTCCTGCCATTGCTGCGTCCCAAAGGGCACTGCGTAATCAACGTTCCTGATATGTGGTGGGAAAATGAACGAATCACGATCCACGTTTCGTTAATTGAGGAACTCCGTAAACGGGGATATGCCTTGCGAAACGTGATCATTTGGGACAGGACGAACATTGTGAACCAGATCGGTATTTTCGGGTGGCCCAGCAACTACATTACCATGGGCGTGACGTTCGAGTACCTTCTCGATTTTTGGAGACCACCTGAGTCAATTCAAAAATGAACATCTTGACCAAGGAACAATTCATTGATGCCCTGAGGAACATTCGAAAAAAAGGGTGGGTCCCCAATGCTCGTCCCGGTAATGCCGGAGGCGTAGGAAATACTTTAGAGGATTTATTAGGAATCCAAGAAAATAATTTACCGATTCCTAATGCAGCAGAATGGGAACTGAAGTGTCAAAGGCAGAATTCTACGTCGTTGATCACGCTGTTTCATATGGAACCTTCACCGAGAGCCATGAAATTTGTTCCTCAAGTATTACTACCCCAATACGGTTGGCCGCATAAACTGGCTGGACGTAAGCATCCTAAGGAGGAGATGAGCTTTAGACAAACGATAAGCGGTTTGAACCGATCGAATAGAGGTTTTGGCGTCATTGTTGATAGGCAAACACGGAAAGTCATGATTTCTTTTGATTCAAGTCAAGCCGATCAAGACCATCAACAATGGCTAAACGCTGTAGAGGAAAAGGTAGGGCTTGGAGAACTCGACCCTCAACCGTATTGGGGGTTTGACGATTTGTTTCACAAGGCAGGGACCAAATTGCCTAATTGTTTCTTTGTCGAGGCAGAGGTGAAAAAAGAAAAGGGAAGGGAATTTTTCAAGTACACTCGTATGAGTACGTTGGAACAGTTTTCGTTAGAGAAATTACTTGTCGCCCTTGAAAAAGGGAACGCCTACGTAGATTTTGATGCAAGAACTGGTCATAATCATGGGACGAAATTTCGTCTTCACCGGAATGCCGTTTCGGAACTGTATGAGACGGCTAGAGATTTATAGGTCTCAAAAGCCTTCACACTCGCCTAACGCCGCGCACATACGCTGGACCGCCGTATCTTGCAATTCTTTCCTGGGCTTCAATTTTTTCCAACCACGTCGCAGTAGGCGGGGACTCCGTCGATACCGATTGCGTGTCGTCTCATGCGATTCGCCACAATCAACGTCGTTCCTGACCCCATGAAGGGATCAAGAACCGTGTCCCCTTCTTTTGTAAACAGCTTGATAAACCATTCCGACAATGCTTGAACTCTGTTTCCGCATTGCCAAAATCAATTCGATGGCATAAATGCTACGTTCCCCGTTCACAGCTTTTGGGGTGATGTCCATGGTACATGGAAAGGGAGGAAACACGACAAGGATGGCTGGGGGAGAAGGATTCGAACCCTCACTCTCAGAGCCAGAATCTGATGTCCTACCCTTAGACGATCCCCCAACCCGGGAAGAAGCTTAAAGAGAGTCTTCTTTCTGAGTCAAGAAATCAGCCTGATGGTGATGCCGCGTCGTTGACCGCATGAGGCACGTCCCGGGCCGTGACCCGGGATGCGGCAGACGCAACGTCTGACGCCGCCGATCAGAAGTGGTACTTCAGCCCCAGGGTCATCGCCCAATATTCGATATCATCAAGCGTCAGTTGGCTCGTGAATGGAGTCGTCCCGTCTGCCTGGACGGGCTTATGACTGCGGATGAGATTCCATACGCCGCCGTGGCTGATATCTCCGAACTTGGCCCAGCGCCCTTTCACCCCTATCGATACGCTTTCCGTGAGGGCGTAATCCAGGCCGCCCATGAATTGGAAGCCGAAGATCGTATCGGAAATCCGGGTATCCCAAAAGCTGAGCGTGCCGGCAGCCGCCTCTTTGGCCTCCTGATGATTCCAAGCCGGCTTGAAAGCAATCTTCAGATATTCGTCTTTCGGCTTGCGCACGAAGCGGTTGGTGTAGCGCATACTGGTCCTCGCCCACCCAAAGCCGCCACCCAGGTAGGGCGTCCAGCGCGAGTCGTTCAGCACGTCGTAATACGCGTTCACAAAGAACTGGTGCGCGATAAAGTCCGATATCCGCTCCGAGGGAGGGTCGTCCCCGTTCCACTCGCTGTCTTTGCTTCTCAGCGCCTGGTTTCCGCCCGCGACCTGAAACCTGGAGGAATCGCCTCCATGAGACCGGTTCATGTACTCGAATTCGACGCGAAACCTGTCCAGCGTGTACCCCAAGCTCAAACCGCCCAGAAACCCCGTACCCAGATCATACGAGTTGTTGGATAGCGGTCCTGGGCTATTGGCCGTACAATCCATATCATTCGCTATCTCAGCCGGTGGCGAAGACGCAGGATACAGCAGGCGATCACATCGCGTCGGGTGGTTGACGCCGGAGATGGCGGACGTCATGTCCGAGGGGTTCGCAAACCCCAGTTCGACGCCTACGTAGAATCCGCGGCGATGGTCATCGGCGTTTGCCGGTCCAACCGAGGCGAAGACGCCGGCCCACGACGCCACGGCGAGCAATACGGACATCACACGTCTGTTTTTCGTTCCAATCATCATGTCCTCCTTCTTTGCCCCGTTATTCCGGGAATCATTGCCGAAAAGGGTTGGCGTGAAGGTTCTACGGGATCATTCGTGCATTCGTCACGACGAGGAAACGCGTTGAAGGGCTTGGGCTATTCGGTGCAGGGTCCGTTCCTTGCCCAGTATTGCCATGACTTCATAAATGCCCGGGCTGAAGGTTCTTCCGGTGAGGGCCACGCGGAGGGGCTGGGCAAAGGCCCCCATTTTCAGATGATCTTCATTGAGTACGGCCTGAACGAGCGGTTCGATGGTCTCTTTGGAAAACGGGGTGACCGTCTTCAGGCGGTCGGCAAATTTTGTGAGACTGGGGGCAACGGCCGGGGTGAGAAATTTTACCGCCGCGGCTTCATCCATTGCCACGGGTTCCGTGACGTAGGGCATCGTCCACTCCGCCATTTCGACCAGGGTTTTTGCACGCTCGCGTAGATGCGGCACCACCGCTTCCAGTCCTCCCTGGGGTTGAATCGGGCCACGCGGGTCGTACCCGCGTCGTTCCAGAAACGGAAGCAACACGTCAGCCAGACGCCGAGGCTCACCCCGTTTGATGTATTCGGCGTTGAGCCACTGCAATTTTTCCGGGTCAAACGTCGCTGCGGATGCCTGCACGCGGTCAAGGGAGAATTTTTCCACCATGTCCTGAATGGAAAACAGCTCTTGATCGCCGTGTGACCACCCGAGCCTGACCAGATAATTCACCAGAGCCTCCGGCAGATAGCCCACGTCCTGATACGCGAGGACCGACGCGGCCCCGTGGCGTTTGGATAACCGCGATTTATCCGTCCCCAGAATCATGGGCAGATGGGCAAACTGGGGCACGCGATACTCCAACGCCTTGAACAGGGCCACCTGGCGAGGCGCGTTATTCACGTGATCGTCTCCGCGAATGACGTGCGTGATCCTCATGAGCGCGTCATCAATCACCACGGAAAAGTTATACGTGGCATCGCCGTTGGCGCGAAGGATAATCAGGTCGTCCAACACCGCGTGATCGAAGACAATCGTTCCTTTGATCAGATCCTCCACGACGGTCTGCCCCTCTTGCGGAGAGCGAAACCGAAGTGCCGCCGGCTCCGCGGGAGCGGTCATGCCTCGCTCCCGGCAGCGTCCGTCGTATTTGATGGGTTCACCTTTTGCCTGTGCTTCTTTTCGGCGTGCTTCGAGTTCTTGAGGCGTACACACGCACCAATAGGCGCTGCCTCGTTCAAGCAACTCCATGGCCTTTTGTCGGTAGAGCGCCAAGCGGTCGGTTTGCCGATAGGGCCCCTCATCCCAATCCAGTCCCGTCCAGCGCAGACCGTTGACAATGGCCTCAATGGCGTCGTCCGTTGAGCGATCCCGGTCCGTGTCTTCAATGCGTAGAATAAACGTACCACCCTCGCGTCGGGCGAACAGCCAATTAAACAACGCCGTCCGCAGGCCTCCGACGTGCAGGAATCCCGTCGGGCTTGGGGCAAATCGAACTCGAACGTCAGTCATGCCCCTCTTCTATCAAAGTGACCCCGCTGATTGCTACCGTATTCTTCGCGCCTCTTTTTCCTCCGCTGCTAACGGGAGGCCACGTGAGGTAGACCGAAGCGGAGATTCCCGAACGGTCCGTTCCACTCTTCTTGACCCATCCTGCCTTGCATGGTACATTGGCCGCATTGACGCGGTTTTCGCCGACAACGTGTATCCGTGGGGCTGTGGCGCAGTTGGGAGCGCGCGTGAATGGCATTCACGAGGTCGCCGGTTCAATCCCGGCCAGCTCCACCATCTATCCGCAACGGGCCGGCACCGTTTGGCTCCCACCGGAATTTCTTCTCCGTTTTCTCGATCGTTCTTTGGACGCGCGCCAACTCACGGAGACCGTGTACGCCTGAATTGACCGATGATCCACGTTGAGTCGATCACCAAACGGTACCCGACGAAAACGCTCTTTTCCGAGGCATCGGTCCATCTTCGTCCTGAAACCCGCGTCGGCCTCGTCGGCCGGAACGGAACGGGAAAAACCACCCTGCTCCGCATGATTATCGGCGAAGACCGGCCCGATGATGGTTCCATCCGACAACGACCTTGGATCCGCATCGGCTATCTCCCTCAAGAACTTGACGTGCCAGGGGGCCGAACCGTTCTTCAAGCCGCCCATCGCGATGAATATCCGGAACATGAAGCGAAACGAATTCTGTCCGGGCTGGGGTTCGCCGAAACCGACTGGCCTCGAACGCTTGACACCTTCTCGGGCGGCTATCGCATGCGGGTGGCGCTGGGACGTCTCCTGCTTTCCAACCCCGACGTGTTGATGCTTGACGAACCGACGAACCATTTGGACACACCCACGCAAGCCTGGTTCGAGTCCTTTCTGCTTGCTTCGAAGATGACCATGCTCATCATCAGCCACGACGTGCAATTTCTTGATCGGTTGGCCACGCACGTCTGGGAAATTCACAATCATCAGATTCACGAATATCGCGGAAACTATCGGACCTTCGTCGCCTTGCGCGCGCAGCGGGACGCTCAACGGGCGGCAGCCGCTCAGCGGCAAGCTAAGGAGATCGCACGAGTCCACACGTTCGTGGATCGATTTCGCTATAAGGCCACCAAAGCGAAACAGGTGCAATCGCGCATCAAACAGTTGGAAAAGATCAAACGCATCGAGACTCAGCGAAACCCCAAACGGCTCCGCTTTCGGTTTCCGCAACCCGCCCCCAGCGGCATCCAGGTGTTGGACCTGCACCACGTCAGAAAACAATACGGGGACGCGGTGGTCTACGATGATCTGACTTTTTCCGTGGAACGCGGCCAGCGCGTCGCGCTGGTCGGAGAAAACGGCGCGGGGAAAAGCACGTTGTTAAAAACGTTGGCCGGCGTCTTGCCCTTTGAGGCCGGCACGCGCCGGGAGGGGCACGGGGTGACCCTGCATTATTTTGCCCAGCACCAGGCTGAAGCCCTGAATCCCGAACATTCGATTCTGGATTCCCTGGCTGAAGCCGGGCCTCAAGCCGAAATCAACGCGTTGCGAAGGATTGCCGGGGTCTTCCTCTTTTCCGGGCAGGATCAGCACAAGCCGATCAAAGCCCTGAGCGGCGGGGAACGAAATCGCGTGGCCTTGGCTCGCATGTTGACGGAACCGGCGAACACGCTGCTGTTGGACGAACCCACCAATCATTTGGACCCGGGTTCCGTAGACGTGCTCACCGATGCGCTCATCGACTTCCAAGGCACGATGGTGTTTATCTCGCACGATCCCACGTTCTTGAGTCGCGTCGCCACTCGCGTGGTCGAAATCGAAGACGGCGTGCCCACCGACTACTTTGGCGACTATGAATATTATCTATGGAAACGCTCACAAGAACTCGTCGCGTTGACAGAGCAACGGGAGGCTCAGGCATCAGCCGGCCGGACAAAGAAAAAACGGCAACTCCGCCCATCTTCTCCCGCCGCAACGGCCGCTGCTCCGTCGAACGCACCCAATCGCCGCGAGATGACCAAGTCGATGAATCGTTTAGCCAAACAAGTGGCCCGGTCGGAAGAAGAGATTGCGGCACTGGAGGAACAGATCAACGCTCGGGCACGGGAACTCGCGACGCCGGAGTTGTATCAGGATTTTCCTCGGTGGAACGACTTGCAACGAGAACATCAACGCTGGAAACGCGACTTGGAAATCCTGACGACCCGCTGGGCAACGCTGTCCACCGAACTCGAAGACCTGAAAGAGCGGCTGAAACACGTCGGGTGACGGCTTCGTTCAGCCGTTACGGCCGGTAATACGTTCGCTTCTCCAACTCCGGCGGCAGATGGGATTGTTCGGTTCGGGCACGCGGGTCATGATGAACGTACCGATAGCCCTTTCCATATCCCAGGTCCTTCATGAGGGCCGTGACCGCGTTCCGTAAGTGCAAGGGAACGGGCAGATTGCCGAATTCCCGGGCGTCTTTCTTCGCTTCAATCAACCCCGCGTAGGACGCGTTGCTTTTCGGACGGGACGCGAGATACGTCGTGCCTTGCGCTAAGTTAATTTGCGCCTCCGGCAGTCCCACCACGTCCACCGCGGCAAAGACGGACGTGGCAACCACAAGGGCCATGGGTTCGGCGTTGCCGATATCTTCCGAGGCAAAAATGACCATGCGGCGCGCAATAAATTTCGGGTCCTCGCCTCCTTCCAACATGCGGGCAAGCCAGTAGAGCGCCCCATCGGCGTCGGAATCCCTCATGCTCTTGATATAGGCGGAAATCAGGTTGTAGTGCTCTTCCCCGTCTTTGTCGTGTCGCACTCGTCGCTGAAGGAGCCGTTCGAGGTGCGGACGATCCAGGTCAAGCGGCTTATCGGAGGAGGCACCGGCCTGCTGAACCGCGTATTCCACGGCCGTGAGCATTGACCGGGCGTCTCCATTCCCGTACCGAATCAGATAGCGTCGAGCCTCCCCGGTGAGATTCACCCCGGATTTCCCAAGCCCGCGTTCAACGTCCGTCATGGCGCGGTCCAGAATGATTCCCATGGCCTCGTCATCCAGTTCATGGAGCGTGACCACCATGGCGCGGGACAGGAGCGGGGCAATGACCTCAAAAGAAGGATTTTGCGTCGTCGCGCCGATGAGGACAATATCCCCCCGCTCGACGTAGGGCAGAAAAGCGTCCTGTTGTGCCTTGTTAAATCGATGAATCTCATCAACGAATAAAATGGTCAGTTGCCCGTGCATGCGACGGCGCTGCACGGCTTCTTTGATGATGGCTCGCAGTTCGGGCACGCCGCTGACCACGGCGGAAAATGCAATGAATGCCGCTTTCGTTTTTTTTGCAATGACGTGGGCCAACGTGGTTTTCCCCGAGCCTGGCGGGCCCCACAGAATGAACGACGGCACCCGATCCGCTTCGATGGCATCCCGGAGCGATTGATGCCCGGCCAACACGTGGTCCTGACCGACGAACTCATCAAACGTTCGGGGACGAAGCCGTTCGGCTAAGGGAGCATGAGACGAGGGAGATAACTGGTGCAGTGGCCCGGAAGACGCGACGAACAAATCAGGTTGTCGGCGATGCTCATCGGATGACATGAGCCCTCAAGTCTGCGGTAGGATTCAAGCGGCCTGCTTACGAACCGTTTTTCAGTTTTTTGATTTCTTTTTCCGAAAGGCCCGTCACTTCAGAGATGAAGGAAATATAACGCAACCAGTTCCTTTAACTCCTCTGCATCGTGTTTTAAGAACCATATTCTGGCTAATACACTCAAAGCCCCCCGGCTTTTGATGCTTCGATCATCAAAAGCCCTTTTTGTCTTTGGATCATGCGTATCCAATAATTTTAAGCGATAGTTTAGCATACTTCTCCGAAATCCAGCAGGAATTTTGGAAAAACACTCTCCCAGAAAGACTTCTTGAAAAGACCGTTTCCACGTCCAAGGCTGTTTCCCATGGTAAAACAAGACGGGAATAACGGAGATGATTTGTTGTTCTGAGTGTTGCTCATAGATGAGGGTCTGATAAGATAAGAGCCGTTTGAAGAGGTCTTTGTTGTAAGAGGACTTATGTTCTAAAAGAATGAAGATTTTGATTCTCGCTTCAGGCTGATTATGAAGAGGGACGGAGAAAATCAAGTCTGCTCTTTTCTCTTGCAGGGCGTCTTTTTCCGTTTTCAGTTTTTTCCAATTACAGGCTTCAATCTCTTGTTTAGAGAAGATGAGACGAAAAAGTTCACGGGCAAATTGCGGATCCAGTCCCATCAGTGGATTCCCGCTAACCGACGGCGGGAATGACAGAAGGGGGGCGGGAATGACAGCAGAGAGTGGGAGTGACGGCAGAGCTGTCATTCCCGACGTTTGTAATCGGGAATCCATGCGGGAATGACGGCGGGGTGCGGGAATGACTTTGGAGGACAGGCATCCAAGGTCATGCCCTACCCAACAAAAACAGAAGACCGGAAGATGACATGGCTTCAAAAATCCCTTTTTCGTCGCCCGGGGCGAGGACCGCAAGACCATCGTGGCCGATTCCTGCGAAACCTGTCCCCGACATTTGTTTTATCGGAGAGCGGGAATCCAGAAGTAGGTGATCGGCTTGTCTAATTGAAGTGTTAGGGATCCGCCGTTCGATTTTCGCAAAGGTCTCTCATCGGCGGAGAAGAAAAGACGCTGGATTCCCGCTTTCGCGGGAATGACAGAAGGGGGCGGGCATAACGAGAGGGTTGTGGGAATGACGGCAGGGAGTGGGAGTGACGGCAGGGCTGTCATTCCCGACGTTTGTAATCGGGAATCCATGCGGGAATGACCTGACTGCTCATGAGAACGTCGTTCACCACATCTGGATTCCCGCTAGAAACTGCGGGAATGACCTTTCCGCGAACGTCAAACCGCACCAAGGGACCAACCCCCCAAACCGATGAATGATACGTGTCAACGAATGAGCAAACCCCTACAGGAATGACGGAAGACGAGGGAGGTCTTGATGAAAGTTCACGTCAACGACGTCGATTTGGCCTATTCGGATGAAGGGCACGGGGCACCCATCGTTTTTCTCCACGCGTTTCCGTTGAACCGCACCACGTGGGAACCGCAGGTCGCCGGGCTTGCGGATCGGTATCGCGTCATCACCATCGACCTGCGCGGGCATGGCGAATCCGATGCGCCGATGTGGCGTTATACCTTGGACCAGTTTGCCGAAGACGTCAAAGGCTTGCTGGATCACCTTGCGATTTCAAACGCTACCTTCGTGGGGTTGTCCATGGGCGGGTATATCCTCTTTGCGCTCTATCGAAAATATCCGACGCTGATTCGGGCGCTTGTATTGGCCGACACGCGAGCAACCGCAGACGTGCCCGAAGCCAAAGCGGCTCGCTTCTCCATGGCCCAGGTGGCGTATCGGCGGGGGGCATCGGCCATTGCCGACCTTATGATACCGAAATTGCTCGGTCCGGCTTCGCTCACGCACCGGAAAGATTTACAGGAGCAGTTGCGGACCGTCATCACGGGCAATCAGGTTTCCGGCATGATCGGCAGTCTCATGGCCATGGAAGAACGACCCGACTCCACGCCGCTTCTGGCAACTCTCACCATACCAACGTTGGTCATCGTCGGAGAACATGACGCAGCCTCACCGCCGGACGAAGTGGAAGAGATGTCCCGACACGTTCCAGGGGCTACGTTTGTGGTGATCCCAGGAGCCGGACATCTGTCGAACGTGGACAATCCGGAAGCTTTTAATGACGCGATTCGGACGTTTCTGAAAACGATCTCATGACCCGTCATCCTTTGACGGGATCCCTTCAACAAGCCTTTTGAGGATCAGGGGAACTTCAGAGTAAACAAGACAAATGCTCACTCACCCCTCTGTTGTTCTCACTCCCCTGTCATTCTGAGCAAAGAGCCCGTCCTGAGCCTTGAGGGGAAGAATCTCCCCTGAATCAAGCCGAGCCGGCATTCCACGTTAAAAGCAGATCCTTCGCTTCGCTCAGGATGACAAGATGGCTTGTTCCGCGCGCTCTGAGGTTCCCTGAACCTCGAATGGCTTGTCGAAGGGAACAGTCCCCGCCGTTCAGGACAGGGAGCGAATGAGTTTCAAAAATTCGTTTCGCGTTTGTTGCTGCTTGCGAAACACCCCAAGCATGTGACTCGTCACGGCTAAGGTGTTTTGTTTCTCGACGCCTCGCATCATCATGCACAAATGCCTTGCCTCAATGACCACGCCCACGCCTAAGGGATTCAACGCTTCCTTGAGCGTTTCGGCAATCTGGACGGTCAGGCGCTCCTGAACCTGAAGTCGCCGGCTGAAGACTTCGACGATCCTCGGCATTTTGCTGAGGCCGACGACGTGTTTGTCCGGGATGTACCCGACGTGGCACTTGCCGAAAAACGGGAGCAGGTGATGTTCACACAAGCTATACACGTCGATGTCCCGGACAATGACCATCTCGTCGTACTCAATGGGGAACAAGGCCCCGTTAAGCACGTCCTCAACGTTTTCGTGATAGCCCTTGGTAAAAAACTTGAGTGCCTCGGCCACGCGCGCCGGAGTGTGCTCCAAGCCGCTCCGCTTGGGATTTTCCCCGAGTACCGTCAGCAACTGAGCACACAACTGCCGTAACGGGTCGCTCCGGTCAGAGGGCAAGCCGGAGACCGGCGTCCGTTTTGCGTTGCGGAGGGGTTGCCTCATTGACCGCTTGGGAGCGCCACGCTTGTTCGGCTTGTTCATGGAGGCGGGGGAAATGAAAAGAGAGCCTTCTCAGGCAGGGCGGTCGCTCGACCCTACGGGTTGGTCATCCTGATATTCAAAAGAATTATCGCGCGTTTCAACGAGCCTGATTTTTTCTAAACGTCCGACCGGAATTTCCCGTACCAGTTCATCCCAGATAAACTTGGCAAGATTCTCACCGGTGGTCACCACGTGCCGAAACGCCGGATCGTGATTGAGGTGACGGTGATCAAAGCGTTCCACGATTTTGCGGGTGACCAGCCGGTCCAGGGCGTCAACCGCCGTCACCTCACCGGTCTTCGGGTCCGGTTCGCCCGTCACCGTCACGAACACGGTGTAATCATGACCGTGGCCATTGGGGTTATTGCACTTGCCGAACACTTTTTGATTGACGTCGTCCGGCAGTTGGTCGGTATGCAACCGATGCGCGGCACAAAAGCCGTATTGACGGGTGACGGAGATTTTTTCCCTTTCACCCGATCGCGTTCCGGTCGTCATCACCGATCAGCCCTTGGCAACGTTCGAGGGTTCCGATTGCCGCGAATCCCCGTTTCCCCACTTTTCTTCGGGCACCTGGACCACGACGTCTCCCAGGACCACGGCCTGACACCCGAGACGATGGTAGGGCTCGGTCAACGCCTCACGGTCAAGCAGGTCCTGTTCTTCAAAATCGACGTCGGATAAATGTTCGCCCCCCATCAGCACTTCGACGCGGCAGGTCGAACACGACGCGCTCCCTCCGCAATCATGATTGAGGGGAAAGCTCAAATATTCAGCGGCTTCCAACAGGGTCAGGTTGACCGGAACCTCGCCGCTTCTTCCTTCCGGATGAATGAACGTCACCCGCGGCATAGGATCTCACGCGACGGCCACGGCCGATTCCGCAGCCGTCGGATGAAACGGACAGGTCTTGCCCGCAATATGTTCCTCATATTCGTGCCGGAACAGACGAAGACTGTTTTGGACCAGGACCGACGCACCGGTCACCAACGTACAAAATCCCGTCCCTTTGACGAACCCACAAATCTGTAAAAGTTTATCCAGATCGTTCCGGGTCCCGCGTCCTTCTTCTATTTTCGCCACGAGGTCCTCAAGACGTTCCGTGCCAATCCGACAGGGCGGACATTGCCCGCAACTTTCTTTCCGGAAAAACGTCGAGAGTGCAAGCGTGTGGGCCACCATGCAGGTCGCGTCATCAACCACGATGACGCCCGCGGAGCCTAAGCCGGTACCGGCCTTTTTCAAGGAATCAAAATCCATCTGAAGATCGAGGTCATCTGGCCCGACCATTGAAAACGACGGACCGCCTGGAAACACCGCTTTCACCCGCCGGCCGTGCTGGACCCCTCCTCCGCATTCGTCAATTAAATGACGAAGCGGGGTTCCGAGGGGCAGTTCGTACACGCCCGGACGATTCACCGCCCCACTTAAGGAAAACAGCATGGTTCCCGGGCTTTTTTCGACGCCGACTCCGGTGAACCATTCGGCTCCGCGACGAAGAACGTGGGGAACGTGGGACAGGGTTTCGACGTTATTGACCAACGTCGGTTTACCCCGAAGACCGAAGTCGGTGGGATAAAAGGGTGGTTTTTGTTTCGGGTGAGCCGGACGGCCTTCCATGGACTCCAACATCGCCGTTTCTTCTCCGGCCACGTAGCTGCCGTGACCTTCAAACACCTCCAACTCCAGATCGAAGCCGGCCCCCAACACGTTCTCCCCCAGAAACCCTCGCTCACGGGCCTGGTCCATGGCCTTCTCCAGGCTCGCCCTGGCCTCGAGAAATTCGGCATTCAAGTACATGTACGCTTCCTTCGCACCCACGGTGAAGGCTGCAATCAAACACCCCTCAATCAATTGATGCGGATGGTGCTGAACCAGATAGCGATCCTTAAAGGTGCCCGGCTCATGCTCCCCGGCGTTGCAGACGAAATATCGCTCTTTGGTTCGATGGTGAACCACTTTTTCCCATTTCAGCCCCGTCGGAAATCCGGCACCACCCCGCCCTCGCAGCCGCGACCGCTTGAGTTCCTCTATCACGCGGTCGGGATTCCGGTCTCGAACCACTTGCTGCCACGCTTCGTACCCCCCCTGTGTACGATAGCCGTCAATATCCCAAGGCTCACCGTCAAACGGGGTAAGTAACCGAAGCGGTACCTGTTTCTCCATAAGAATGCCCGAGGCGAATCGTCAAGCGTTTCAAAAAATCAAGGGTTGGACTATACGAAGGTGTCCCTTATCCCGTCAAGCCTGCCGCTCACCGAGCGGCATCAGAAAAATCTTTGCAGATCAAATGGTTAGAATCCATCAGGATCAAGAACGTTCAACTGAAACGGAACTCTCCCGTCATTCCCGCCGGTTCTCTCCTGTCATTCCCGCCGCCTCTCTCCTGTCCTTCCCACCGCCTCTCTCCCGCCCTTTCCACCGCCTCTCTCCCGTCATTCCCGCCGCCTCTCTCCCGTCCTTCTCGCCGCCTCTCTCCCGTCCTTCCCACCGCCTCTCTCCCGTCCTTTCCATCGCTTCTCTCCCGTCCTTCCCGCCGCCTCTCTCCCGTCCTTCTCGCCGCCTCTCTCCCGTCCTTCTCGCCGCCTCTCTCCCGTCCTTCTCGCCGCCTCTCTCCCGTCCTTTCCACCGCCTCTCTCCCGTCCTTCCCGCCGCCTCTCTCCTGTCATTCCCGCCGGTCCTCTCCTGTCATTCCCGACGTTTGTAATCGGGAATCCATCCGGCATTTCTTAAAGCCTCAGCAATCTCTTTTCGCGCCCCCGATTGTAAATGGGATGATGAATTTGTACACTCTCACCCCTTGATGAAAAGAGCGTTCGTCCTGCGTGAACGTTCCCCCTCTTGCCAATGAAAGGAGAGACGCTTGTGGCTTCAACCAAAGAGAAACCGATAGTCAGCATTCTGATGGGAAGTAAAAGCGACTGGGAGGTCATGCGCTTGGCCAGTGAGACGCTGACGCAACTCGGCATTGCTCATGAATGCCGCGTGATCTCTGCACACCGGGCACCGGATACGTTATTCGAGTACGTCAGCCAGGCCGAGTCACGAGGGCTCCGCGTCATGATCGCCGGAGCCGGTGGGGCGGCTCATTTACCGGGCGTTATTGCGGCGAAAACCACGCTGCCGGTCCTCGGCGTACCCATGCAATCGAAGGCGTTACAAGGGCTTGATTCCCTACTCTCAATCGTCCAGATGCCCAAAGGCGTTCCCGTGGCCACCCTGGCCATCGGAGAAGCCGGCTCAATCAACGCAGCCCTGTTTGCCGCCGCAATCCTGTCTTTGTCGGACCCGACCGTCAAAAACCGGTTGAAACATTATCGGAAAAAACAAACGCAAAAGGTGTTGGCTGAAAAATTGCCGTAGGGGATTCTTTGATAATGGAGACTACAGAGTGTGCAACAAGGGTTCGATTGATATTGATCAAACCCTTGCAAGACTGAAAAGAGCCGAAAGACTACGTGATGCCGTTACAGAATAAGGCCGATGCCTCCCAACTGAATGACGCGCTGCTTGACCTTCGTGAAGCAAGAGATGAGGCCCGTGAAGAAGGGTTCCCGGAACCTTCTGATATGGCACTGGAAAACGCGGAGCGGTTGCTGAGAGAGATGTATGGGATTTCCCCTCGCCGTTTCGAGGTCTATCCCACTCCTGACGGGGAGATTGCCATTGATGCACCTGACGGGCAAGGGCGGTCGGTTCTTCTGCTGTGCGATTCGGAAGGAGGCGCGCTCTGCCTAGTTAATATGAACGGCCATCATCGCCGCGCCCGGTATTCCACCACTAAGACGCTTCCCGACGGTTTCGTGCGTGAAGCCTTGGCCGACCTGAACGCAAACAACTCCTTGATGAGACGTCTCTACCGCAGATGACCATCAACCCAGAATGTTATCAACCTCTTCACATAATGCCCGGACGCCCTGGGCCGACAGATCGAACGCGGCTTGTTCCTCGGGCGTCAGGGGATATTCCAGAATTTCTTCGACGCCGTGCTTTCCTAATCGGACCGGCACACCCATGTACGTTCCTGATAATCCGTACTCGCCTTCGCACAGCGCGGCACAGGGGAGCACCTTGTTCTCATCCCGGATAATGGCTTCGACCATTTCAACCGCGGACGCCGCCGGCGCGTAATAGGCGCTGCCGGTCTTGAGGAGATTCACGATTTCGGCTCCCCCGTCGCGCGTGCGCTTCACCAAGGCGTCGAGTGTGTCTTTTGACATCCATTCCGCCACGGGCCGTCCGCTGACGGTCGTATACCGAATCAGCGGCACCATCGCGTCCCCGTGTCCTCCCAAGACCATGGCGTGGACGTTGTGAACGGACACGTTCAACTCCCGGGCGATGAAGGTGCTGAACCGGGCGGAATCCAGAATCCCGGCCATGCCCACGACGCGCTGTTTGGGAAATCCGCTGACCCGATAGGCCACGTAGGTCATCGCGTCCAACGGATTGGCCACCACGACCAGCACCGCCGCGGGAGACCGCGCGGCCACTTCCTGCACGACGGATCGAACAATGTTGGTATTGGTCTTCAGTAATTCGGAGCGGCTCATGCCGGGCTTCCGGGCAATGCCCGAGGTAATGACCACCACGGCGGAATCCGTCGTCTCGTCATACCGATTGGTTCCGCGAATCGGCGCGTCATAGCCGCACACCGCGCCGGCTTGCGCCAAGTCCAATGCCTTGCCCTGCGGCAGGCCTTCGACAACGTCCAACAGAACAATCTCGTACTCGTTCTTCTCCGCCAGCCTCTGGGCCGCGGACCCGCCCACGTTCCCGGCTCCCACGATGGTAATTTTCTCTCGACTCATGGCTCACCCACCGTTAAATTGTTTTGACTCATAGAAAAACAGCAACGACGCGTGTTCTTCGGCGACCCATGCCCGGGGGCTCTAGTCATCGTCGTGGCTGGCCCATCCCCCAACCTTGAAATTGACGGTACAGACAAAACTTTCTCCGTCGTAAAAATTCACTTTGATCTTTTTTCTTCCATATTCTCGGGACAGAAACTCTTCCGGTGCATTGACCAATTCCTGATAGCCGCCCGGCGGATAGTCCCCCAATTCCGTGAACCCGACAATCATTCCCCGTTTGACTTCCTGCAAAATTCTCGCGGAAGACCGAGGATACACCTCCCAGAATTTGGCCTCAATTTCTTGCGGAGTGGGATCGGAACCGCTCTCACCTTTTTTTCGATCCTTCTTCTCAAATTTGGCCAAGCGCCGAACGTACGGATATTGATGCCCGGTAAACAACTTATACAACCACGGCGGAACCATGCGTTCATGAGAATCATGCGTCATGAATCGATGCGCCTCCAGAGAAACGTTCGACGTCCAAAAGCCCCTCACCCTGGCCCTCTCCCGCGGGGAGAGGGAAGGGGTTATCGCCCCGTCAGTCGTTGATACACCCGCGGCAATTGTTCAGGCAAGGCATGCACGTCGGACAAGACGAGGTAACGCACGTCTCCATACATGCGTGTGAGATAGCCGCTGGCTTGTCGGTCAACGGTGAGACAAAAAGGAACGACTCCCCGTCGGCGGGCCTCGCGCAGCGCCATCCGAGTATCCTCAAGAGCGTATTCCTCCCCGTAGTCTCCATCAAGCGGCCGCCCATCGCTCAGCAGCATCAGCAACCGATGCCTGGCCGCGTAGCGCAGGAGTTTTTGGACGGCGTGTCGAATCGCCGCGCCGTCACGATTCTGCTGAAGCGGACTCATGGCCTCAATGCGCTGCCCAACGTGACGGCGCCGGGTGTCTTCAAAATCCTTCAGCACGAGGAAATCAACCTGATGCCGACCTTGACCGGAAAATCCGTAGAGCGCGTAGGGATCACCAATGGCTTCCAATGCCTCCGTGAGTAACACCAACCCTTCTTTCTCCACGTCAATCACGCGCCGGGTTCCCGTCTCCAATTGCCGACCCGTGGACCCACTCAGATCAACCAGAAACGCCACGGCGACTTGGCGTTCCCGTTTATCCCGCCGATCATAGATTCGGTCGGACGGGTCGGATCCTGCTTTTCGTTCGGCCATCCGGCGAACGGCCGCGTCCAATTCCACGTCGTCACCATGGTCATAGCCGTGGACGCGACGCAAGGCCGTGGGTCGAATGGTTTCAAAATAGCGACGCAAGACCCGCATGGCCGGGGCATGTTTTTCCAACACGTTCCGGGCAAAATCCTGACTCCCCTCTTTGCCCGGACGCTCAACCACGCGACACCATTTCAGCCGATAGTCTTGAATTCTGCCGTCCCACTCAGGATACACGTACGAACGTGCGTCGCCCCTCCCCCTTCCCTCTCCCAGTGACGAGCGGTCAGACTCCCTCCCCTTTCCCTCTCCCACTGGGAGAGGGCCAGGGTGAGGGAGGTCTGACCCCGTCCACCCTGCACGTTCCTCAATCACGGACCGCCGGAAATCTTGAGTGCCGTCGTCTTCCGCCTGAGAACCAATCAGTGATTCCTTCGGCAGAGTCTGTTCCGTTCGACCGGTCAGATGGGAACCCGCTCCGTCCCGTTCGATATCCGGCCTCTGCTCTTCCGCCTCATCCCCACTCTCGTCCGACTCACGAAGGTCACCACGGACGCAATCCGGCTGCACGGACCCGCGATAGACCCAATTCGTCACGGGTCGATAGCCTCCTGCCGTCTCGTCAGACGCCCGTGGGCCTGCGCCCACGTCCCGGTTCTCTTCCGTCTGATCCGTCTCCGGCTCATCGCGAACAACGTCGTCAACGCTGCCGATCACGTCGTCCAGCACCTGATAGATCTTGTCGGCCGTCTCAATTGCATGCTCGTTCCTCGCCTGAGGCTGCACAACGGCCCGCGCGAACGCCCAACATCGATTCACCACCGGCCGAAGATCGTCCCGAACGTGGACTTCCTCAGGTCCATGCGTCAAAAGGCACAGCAAAGAGTCCAGCACCATCTCCCTGACGGTCATACCATGGAGAAAGGAACGCGCCTGCACGGCGGCCCGGGACAGAGCGGTCAACTCATTTCGCAAGCCTGGATATTCTTGCTGCAACAGAAACTCCACGCGCGCGTCTTCCAGGATCATCCAGAGATCCTGCATCACTCCTTTTCGCGGATACAGGGCAAAGAGATCGGCTAATGAACGAACGTCCGCCGTACCGGAAGGCTTCGGATTCAAGGACGACTCCCCGCGCGGATATCGCATCACAACCTGACGAGCCAACGCTTGAAGAAACCGACGATCGACGCGATACGTTCCGAATGCCAAATGCCCGACTTCATGCGCAACCATGGCCGAATAACAGCGAACGTTCTCTTCCCTGACCGAAAACCGATTCATGATGGAAGGCAGAGACACGACGGGACCTTCGGCCCTCACGTCCAGACGAGGGGGCCGCGTGGCGTCTGCCAACGATTCAATCCGCACCGATTGGCCGCCGATCATGTGGGCAAACAACGTCAACGAGCGGGCCACGTGTCGAAGCGGGACGCCGTTCATGCCCTGCTCAACGGCACGCAACGCCTTCGACGTTTCAAGAGCAAAAAACGCGCGAGCCCCCTCCGGGCTATACGCCAATACCTCCATGCCCCCACGGAACCACGCTTCAAATGCCTCGTGTCGGCTTTCCGCTCCACTGCACAAGCGAAGAATTTCCGGCGATTGACGAACGTATGCCATGAACGCCGCGGCATCTCGTTCAGCCAGGAGTGCTCCATACCGGAGAACGGTCTTGCGCCATTCGGTCGAGGGCAGACCACCGAGAAGCAGCGGGGCCTCAGTCAAAAAGCGCAGTGCCGTTTCAGGTGATTGATCGGCAAGCATTGATCCCAGATCGACAACGTTGGCGCGTACCTCAACGTCAGAGACGTCTCCGATCAGTCCGGGACTCGTGCGAAAGAATTCAAGAACCCCCAGATAATCGGGTTGACCCAAACTATTCTCCGTAATCAGTTTCATGCCGAAGGCCACCCAGGGTCGAACGGCGTCCCACGTCAGTACGCTCGCGACTCTCGGACATTCTCGAATAAACTCAATGCCGACCACGTGATTCCAATCCGTCAGTTCTTGCCCGACCGCCGCCCATTGTGCCGGATCGGCGCGTGGGTCAATGAGGAGCAATTCCGGCGCCGTACGGAAAAACTCAACCGCGCAGTTGGCGGAAAATTCCGAATCGCTATCGGCAACGTCCAACGTAGCATTGAGTACCCGCCGTCGCAGAGCAACGCAGTCAAGCACCCCCAACAAACGCGGGCTCTCCTTCAGGAATTTCAAGGTCATCGCCCCAGACGTCCCGGCTAACGTCACGACCACGTCCATCCAGGTGACCATGATCTCGGGCTCACACCGTTCGACCATTTCAGGAAGCACGTCAATGGCTTCCCTCGACAGTTTCGCCGAACGTTCCTGGAGTTCGACGATCAGTTCCCAAACCTGGTCCGCTGCCCTTGCCTCCAAAAGAGACGCGGAGACCGTTCGGACGTCGCCGGCTTTCAACCGACCGGCAAGCTGCGCGTGAAACGCCTGAGGAAAAGCAGAGTGATTCATGGGTCAAAGAAGTGACACGGGACAGTGAATTATAAAAAGCGGCCAAGCCGGCGGCAAATCTGCGTCGATCAGCTCTCGGGTATACAGCGGTTGCTCGCAGAACGGCGGAAGCACCCCAGGCCGGTCTCACTACGGTACCGGTGCCGATCTTTTCCCTTGATCCTCTGCCGCACCACCAACCAATCCGTCGGGCAATCGATGTCGCACGCAAAAAGATGAGGGGGTCTATTCACATGCCAACGTTGGTGTGCCATAATAAAAACCCCTGTTTTCCGACGACAAGGGATTTCAGAGCCATCAATCATGCAATGACCATGAACGGACACGGACGTGTCACGACAATGTCGGCTGTTCGCGGCTTCCTCCGCCCTGCCCTTCTCTGCCCGCGGCCCATCCGGGGAAGCACGGACGGCTGTTCGCGCACCCAGGGAGCAACGCTTGCACGGAGCGACCGACCATGAAGGCCGTAATTCTCGCCGGCGGGTTGGGAACGCGGCTGTCTGAGGAAACGGTCACCGACCCAAAGCCGATGATCAAAATCGGCGACCGGCCCATACTCTGGCACATCATGAAGATCTACCAACGGCACGGTGTGTCCGATTTCGTCGTGTGTCTTGGTTACAAGAGTGACGTCGTCAAAGAATACTTCGTCAATTACCGCAGGATCGTCTCCGACGTCATCCTCGATTTTTCAAGCGGCGACGTCGAATACGTCAATGAATCGGTCGAACCTTGGCGCGTGACGCTCGTCGATACCGGAAAGGATACCCAGACGGGAGGACGGATCGCGCGAGTGCGCGACTACGTTGGGGATGATATGTTTTGCATGACGTACGCCGACGCGGTGACGGATCTGGACGTCAGGCGGGTGATCGACTTCCACGTGTCGCACGGGAAATTGGCGACCGTCACGGCCGTTCGTCCCCTTGGACGTTTCGGGTCGATAACATTGGACGGCGATCTCGTCTCAAAATTCGAAGAGAAACCGCTGGAAGACGGCGCGTGGATTAACGGGGGGTATTTTGTCCTCTCCCCTGAGGTCCTCAATCTCATCAGCGGCGACGACGTCATCTGGGAACGTGATCCCATGCAACGCTTGGCCGCGGACGGCGAACTGGTCGCCTACCGGCACGATGGTTTCTGGCGATGTATGGACACGCCCCGCGATAAGCGCGAGTTGGAGCGGTTATGGACCATCGGCCGTCCGCCCTGGGTCCAATGGACCGATTGACGTCCCCAGGACCAGTTCGATGACCGTTTGGCAGAACACGCGCGTTTTCCTGACCGGGCACACCGGATTCAAGGGCGGATGGCTGAGTTTGTGCCTGCATGAGGCCGGCGCTCACGTATCCGGCTACGCGTTACCGCCGGAATCAGAACCCAACCTGTTTGCAGCCGCTGACATCGGTCGCATCGTCGAAGGAAGACTGGCGGATATCCGAGACCTTCCCGCCCTGACCGAGTCCATGTCTCGGAGCGAGGCGGAGGTTGTCTTTCACTTAGCGGCTCAACCGCTGGTACGACGCGGCTACGCGGACCCCATAGAAACCTATTCGACGAACGTCATGGGCACGGCACACGTTCTGGAAGCGGCTCGGCTGTGTGAAAGCGTTCGAGCGGTGGTGGTGGTCACGACGGATAAGTGTTACGAGAACCGTGAGTGGACGTGGGGATACCGCGAGAACGACGGGCTGGGCGGAGACGACCCCTACAGCAGCAGCAAGGCGTGCGCTGAACTCGTCACGCATGCCTATCGGCGAGCGTTCACTGGTCCGGGCGGCCGGAAGCTGCTGATGGCCACGGTGCGATCGGGCAACGTCATCGGCGGCGGAGATTGGGCCGACGATCGACTGATTCCTGATGCCGTCCGCGCGTTTTCAGCCGGGGACGTCCTGCTCGTTCGCAACCCCCACGCAGTACGACCCTGGCAGCACGTGCTCGAACCCCTCAGTGGCTACATCACTTTGGCGGAAAAGTTGTTGGACGGAGAGGCGGGCGAGGCCGAGGCGTTCAACTTCGGCCCTGCCCCTGAAAACGCGCAATCCGTGCAGGAGGTCATCAACGCAGTGACGACGCTGTGGGGAGGAGGGGAATGGAAGCACGACGTCGGCATTCATCCGCCTGAAACAAATTTTTTGTCCATTGACGGCACAAAGGCCATGAAGACGTTGGGCTGGCGCCCGCGGCTGAGTCTCACGACGACATTGCAGATGACGGTCGAGTGGTACAAGGCTCATCGGATGGGCGCGAACATGAACCAAGTGAGTCGCGAACAGATCAATGCGTACAAGAAAACCCAGAAACGACACACGTAGACCACGCGGGAGCCGCTCGGACGGAGCCCGACTTCCACGGAACACGGGAAAAAGGGCCGACTCCGGTCCGTTCAATCTTGTCATGATTTCGGCGATGTATGAGAACGGCGGCAACGTCGTGCATCGGCATCCGGACGGGCATCCCGAACTTTCGACTTACCCCTTCGAGTCGCAACCGGGAACGCGCTGCGTCAGTGACGAATTGACGTCCCTGTTTCCATGCAAATACCGATGGCCCGTCTTTCCCGTGGAAGGTGACCCCCGTCATGATTTTGAACTACTTTTCGACGAAGAGTACAAAACGCGGGTGCGTCGTCCGAATGGGAGCAAGTTTCGTGACGCAGACCTGCAAGTGAGCGAAGCGGAGAGAAAGCAATACGTTATGGACTACACGGCGGACCGGAAACGGACGACCGGCAACTTGGTGATGGCTGCCGTTGAACGGGTTGTGGCCAAACGAAGAGGCGACCCGTTCGGCTGATGCGCATGTTCTTGACGGGCGCAACGGGATTTCTCGGATCGAAGATCCTCCGCCGTTTGTTGTGCAACGGACATACGGCGGCCGCTCTGGTCAGACCCGAGAGCGACCGTCGGCGCATCAAGGATTGTTTGGAACGGACGACGGTGTTGGACGGGCGGATGGAAGAAGTCGATCGCTGGCGCGTCGCACTTGAGGACTTCCAACCGCAGGTCATCATTCACGCCGCGTGGAGTGGAGTGGCCAACACTGATCGCAACGACCCACGCCAAGCTGAAAACGTCGCCGCGGCTGCACGTCTTGCGGCTCTGTCCGCCGAGTTGGGTGCCGACGGGTTCGTGGGCATGGGATCTCAATCCGAATATGGCGTCGTCAACGGGCCGGTTGACGAGACGGCACCGACCCACCCCACGACGCTCTACGGGATGTCCAAGTTGGCAGCCCATCAATTGTGTGGGGCAATTTGTGCTCAATCCGGTCTGCGCTATTCCTGGGTGCGGGTTTTTTCTATCTATGGGCCGGGTGCTAATAAGGGTTGGTTGTTTCCCTCCGTTCTTTCTGCGTTCAGGAACGGCGAACGTCCGAGCCTGACCAGCTGCGAACAGAAGTGGGATTCCCTCTATGGTGACGATGCCGCATCGGCAATCGTGGCCGTCGCCGTGACCGACAAGGCGGATGGCGTCTTCAACTTGGGATCGGGACAAGCGCCTCCCCTGAAGGAACAGGTCGAACTGTTACGAGATATCGCGGCTCCCTGTGCCGCGCTGGGGTTCGGCGAGTTGCCCTTCAGGAAGGATCAGATCATGCACCTCCAGGCCGACGTCACGCGTGTAACGAAGGCGACCGGCTGGACTCCGCGCTGGTCTTTGCGTGAAGGATTAGCAGAAACGGTCAGGGATTTCCATGAACGAAGCACGTGAACGAGTTGCGGCGTTCGCGAAGAGGATTCGCGGCCACGCCTTGCGCATGGTGCATCATGCCCAAGCCTCCCACGTCGGCACGTGCCTCTCCATGGCTGATCTGCTCGCGGTCCTGTATTGTCGTACACTACGGCTTGACCCGCGACGGCCTGACTGGCGGGGCCGCGACCGATTCGTGCTGAGCAAGGGACACGGCGCCGCCATTTTATACGCAGCGTTGGCTGAACGTGGATTTTTTCCGGTCGAACGGTTAGACCGGTTTTGTGACCGCGGGTCTCCCCTGACCGGTCACGTCAACCACGCGGACGTGCCGGGGGTGGAAGTATCAACCGGATCGCTTGGACACGGGCTGTCGATCGGCTGCGGCATGGCGTTGGCCGGCCGCACGGCACCCGAACGGTCTCGTTGTTTTGTTCTGATCAGCGACGGAGAATGCGACGAAGGGTCAACCTGGGAAGCCGCCTTGTTTGCACCGCACCACCGGCTCGGCAATCTTACCGTCATCATTGACTACAACAAGATCCAGAGCTTCGGCACGGTCGCGGAAGTCCTTGACCTCAATCCCCTTGCGGATAAATGGCGGGCGTTCGGCTGGAAGGTCATGGAGATCGACGGGCACGATCTCGCCGCCATTGACGGCGCCTTGAAAGACGCAGGCACTGACAACGACCATCCGCTGGTCGTGATCGCCCACACGGTCAAGGGCAAGGGCGTGAGTTTCATGGAAGATGATCTGTTCTGGCACTATCGCGCTCCCGACGCCGAGCAGCTGGCCATGGCACTACAGGAAGTCGAACGTCAATAATGCGTACCGCGTTCATTGAGACTCTGCTTGAGCTGGCGGACAAAGATTCCCGGATTTGGTTGTTGTGTGCCGACCTCGGCTACTCGGTGCTTGAGCCGTTTCGTGATCGGTTTCCGGATCGGTTCGTCAACGTGGGGGTTGCCGAACAGAACATGATCGGCATCGCGTCCGGATTGGCTCACGCCGGCAAGGTCGCGTTCTGTTATTCGATTGCGAATTTTCCAACCCTGCGCTGTCTCGAGCAGATCAGGAACGACGTCTGCTACCACGACTGCAACGTGAACATCGTGTCGGTCGGCGGCGGGGTGGCCTATGGTGCCCAAGGCTACACGCACCACGCCGTTGAGGACTTGGCCGTCATGCGTGCGTTGCCGAACGTGGTGGTGGCTGCCCCGGGCGATCCGTTGGAAGTTCGCTCGTTGACCCATGCACTGGCGAACCACGCCGGTCCGTGTTTCTTGCGCCTGGGCAAGGCCGGCGAAGCCGTTGTACATAACGCCGTTCCCGTCATCAAGGTCGGTCAGGCGTTGCCGCTGCGCGAGGGCGGCGACGTGATGCTGATCAGCACCGGAGGGACGTTGGAACCCACGTTGCATGCAGCCGAACGGCTGCGCCAACCCGTGGGGGGGGAGGGTGGTATCGCCGCCGGCGTGGCCAGCATGCCGTTCCTCAAGCCGTTGGATACCTCCTGGATCACCGACGTTGCGAAACGGACCGCACTCATATGCACGGTTGAAGAGCACGGACCGATTGGAGGCCTCGGCGACGCCGTGGCGTCTTGTTTGGCACGGATGTCGGGCAGCCGAACCACATTGTTGACGCTCAACCTTCCGGAGGGTGGGACGAAGGTAGCGGGTGATCAGCATTGGCTGCGGACGCAAGTCGGGCTTGACTGTGACGGCATCGTCGCCGCCGTGCTCAGTGCCTGGGAACGACTTCAGCGGCACACCGCGGAAGCGGTCCGATGAAGACAAGTCTATGATTGAAGAGGCATCGGCAGCCTGCCCCGCGGGGATGCGTCGAACGTACCCGCGTTTGACGTTTCGTTTATGGTGGACGTGGATACGGTTCTCGTCCGGAGTGTTGTGTTGCCAGTTGCCGTTGCGTCGTTTGTCATGAGCGAGTATTGGGAGCCCGTTCCTTAGAAATGCTTGTTTCCGTCATCACCCCTTGTTTCAACGAAGAGGACAACGTTGAGGCCTGCCGCAACGAAGTCCGGAAGGTGTTCGAAGAGCAGTTGCCTGAGTATGCCTACGAGCACATTTTTTCGGATAACGCTTCACACGATAAAACAGTCGAGCGGCTGTTGGCGATGGCGCAGGACGACAAGCGCGTCAAGATTATCGTCAATGCCCGCAACCTTGGTACGTTCCGCAATACGTTCAACGCGTTGAAGAGTGCGTCAGGTGACGCCGTCGTCGTCCAATTACCGGCGGATCTTCAGGATCCACCGTCCCTCATCCCGGAATTCATCCGCCACTGGAAGGCAGGATATAAAGTGGTCTACGGTATACGACGGAGTCGACGGGAACGATGGTATCTGCGCAGGACGCGCTGGATCTACTATCGTCTCGTTGCGTGGACGACGGACGTTGACCTGCCCGTCGATGCCGGCGAGTTCCAGCTGATCGACCGGTCAGTGGCTGACAAAATTATCAGGGTTGATGACTACTATCCCTACATCCGTGGTTTGATTGCTCAATGCAGTCAGCGATCCATCGGCGTGGAGTATACGTGGCAGACGCGGCGGCACGGAACGTCCAAGCATCGGCTCTACCACCTCATTGACCAAGCCTTGAACGGATTCGTTTCAACCTCAAACGTCCCAATGCGGTTGAGTATTCTTCTTGGGTTCGCATTGGCCTTTGTCAGCATCATCTATGCGTTAGCCCAGATGGTGCTCACCTTGATTTTCTTCGGCACGGTGCCGCCCGGAATACAGACGCTGATCGTCGGGCTGTTTTTTTTCAGCGGGGTCCAGTTACTCTTCATGGGAATCCTGGGCGAATATATCGCCGCCATTCATTCCCAGGTTCGTCGGGGGCCGGTCTTGGACGACGCGTTACGTATCAATTTTGAATCGTCGGATCACGACGACTCCCCACACGCGGAGGACGCGACACGCACGTCACCGCGTCATGGACCATGACGGCAGCATGTCTCACGGTACGGACGGACAACCGGATCACGGAGGAGACACACGGAGTCCCGTAGTATGGACGGGATAGATCGACGAACCTGCGTACTTGACACGCTGCCGCGTTTTTCGGTAGAGTTCCTAAAAGTGATAGTGGCTATCAATATCGTATTTGGGCAGGATAAAGATAAACGGTCATGTACCTGTGTCCATGCAAAGGCATCAAGGAATCGGACGTTGAGAAGCTCGGGCGAGCAGGCGTGACGCGTCCGGAGCAACTTGCCGCAGTCCTGGGAATCGACGATGGAGACACGTGCTGCGGGCGTTGTCTTAACAATCTTGCTGATATTGTGGCCATTGCCTCGCAAGAACACCTTCTCTGCTCTGCTTCTTCTCACACCTAGGGGCCTCCTTTTTCAGCAACTCCTTTCAGGTCCCCGGGCCATTTCGTGAATCTCTCCCGTTGTCAATCGCCGTGAGCGTAGGATGCCCCATCCTCTGATTGCTCCCTACGGGTCATGGAAATCCCCTCTGACCTCAGACCGGATCGTGTCGGAATCGATCAGACTCGGGGCAATAGCCCTGGATGGCGAACAGGTGTTCTGGATGGAGAGCCGTCCTCATGAGGGCGGACGACATGCCGTGATTCAAAGAGAGGGCGACGGGACGTGCCACACCCTGACTCCCAACCCGTTCAACGTTCGCACCCGCGTTCATGAATACGGGGGCGGGGCCTACTGTGTGTCGGAAGGGATCGTCTACTTTTCGAATTTTTCCGATCAACGGCTCTATCGACAGCGTCGAGGCGAGACGCCTGAATCCCTGACCGCGGACGTCCCCACGTTCTATGCCGACGGCCTCGTGGACACGAGACGAAACCGGCTGATTTGCATTCGCGAAGATCATACGCTTTCCAACGAAGCACCCAGGAACGCCCTTGTCAGCATTCGTCTTGACGGCCGACCGTCTGAGACCTCCGGTGACGTTCTCGTGGCCGGTAATGATTTTTACGCCTCTCCCCGATTGAGTCCCGACGGACGGCAGTTAGCCTGGTTGACCTGGAATCACCCGAATATGCCGTGGGACGGGACGGAGCTTTGGGTGGCTGACATCTGCCCGGCCGGCTCGCTGCGTTCCCCGCGTCGCGTGGCCGGGGGAGCCTCAATCTCCATCTTTCAACCCGAGTGGTCACCGGCCGGTCAATTGTATTTTGTCTCCGATCAGTCCGGTTGGTGGAATCTGTATCGGTTCCACGACGAGCAGGCCGTTCCTCTGTATCCCATGGAGGCCGAGTTCGGTCGACCGCAATGGGTCTGCGGACAACGGCTCTATGGGTTTGACTCGTCTCACTCCATTATCTGCACCTATACACAACGCGGCTTCTGGCATCTGGGCCGTTTAGACGTTGAACGACGCACCTTGGAACGATTCGATCTGCCGTATACGGCGTTCGACGATATTCACGTGCATCACTCCGACGTCTTTTGTACGGCCGGTTCTCCGTCCGAACCCACGGCACTCATTCAGATCGACGTGAACACGCGGGCCGTCACCGTCCTCCGACGTTCAGTCGATTTTTCGTTGGAAGCCGATGACGTGTCCGCCCCGTCCGCCGTCACGTATCAGACCGAAGATGGAAACACCGGACACGCGTTCTTTTACCCGCCACACAATGACACGTATCACGGGCCGCCCTCGGAACGTCCTCCGCTCCTCGTGAAAAGCCACGGAGGACCAACCGGCGCCGCGTCTCCCGCCTGTAACCTGATGATTCAATTCTGGACCAGTCGCGGCTTTGCCGTGTTGGACGTGAATTACGGCGGCAGCACGGGATACGGCAGAGCCTATCGAGAACGACTCAACGGCCAATGGGGCATTGTGGACGTAGCTGATTGCGTCAGTGCGGTGACGGCACTCATCAACCGCGACGCGGTAGACCCCAAACGGATCACCATCACCGGAGGGAGTGCCGGAGGTTTTACCACGTTATGCGCGTTGACGTTTCGCGACGCGTTTACGGCCGGGTCCAGTTACTACGGGGTATCGGACCTTGAGGCATTGGCGAGAGAAACCCATAAATTTGAATCGCGCTACCTGGACCGCCTGATCGGCCCACTTCCCGAATCTCAAGACCTCTACGTTCAACGATCTCCCATTCATTTCACCGACCGACTTTCCTGTCCGCTCATCCTGTTTCAGGGATTAGAGGACAACGTGGTCCCGCCGAATCAGGCAGAAAACATGTTCGAAGCCGTCAAAGCCAAAGGTCTCCCCGTCGCCTACGTGGCATTTGAAGGTGAGCAGCACGGGTTTCGCCGGGCCGAGCACGTTAAGCAGGTGCTGGACAACGAACTGTATTTTTATTCGAAAATTTTCCGCTTCGTTCCAGCCGACCCCGTGGAGGCATTCCCCATTATCAATCTGAGAGAGTAAGGAAGAGAATCGGTCTTCCAACGCCTTAGAACAGAGCATCTCCCGGAGCGCCTTTTATGCGATTAGTCTTCATTTGATACTTGATAAGCTTGTTTGATTATTTCAGTCAGAATTTCCCGATTGTTTTCAATTTCGCTTGGCTTGAGACGAATCCGGGATCTCCCGGATCTGTTGTCATAATCCATGACATCTAAACCAGCATTTTCCAGACGTTCCGTTGTTTCCTGAGAAATTTTTAACCTTGGTTCGAATCGGATAAAGCCTTTCTTAGGACGAAAAATGATGAACTTGCTGGCTTGGCCATTTTTCGTCGGAACGATATAGAACTTGTTGTATTTCAATTCCAAAAATTCCAAAGAATCATCAGACTGTTTTGCTAATTCGAGCAATTTATCTGCCATTGCAACACTCTCTTTGTTCGCCCGACTCTCCCAATACGCTCTATCTGTCACTTCTTGAATTTCTTCATCTTCATCCACAAGGCCGAGCGAGAATTGGTTGACAACCGTTGTAAACACCAAGCCGACCTGATTGTCGATCTTGAGAGCGTTCATTTGAATGGCGATCAATGGAATCATGCCGTTAAACAGGCTGACGACATTAAGAAACCTGCTCGTTATATCTTCGGCAACAATTACAGCTATGTGTTCGTATTGGGGGTATCGTTTTCGTTCTATATCCCAATATTCAATCGTTCTTATGATATGACTTTCATCAATGACACCGAGTTGAAGTTCGACTTCATAACGCTGATTTGACTCTGCTTCTTGCAGCAGTAAATCAAGACGACCAGCAGGCTGTCTTCGCTCTCTATCTTTGAGAATAACGTCACCAAGCCCTAGAATACTTGGATCTTCCGTTATTCGATCTTGCACCCACTGCTCGTTCAGCTCCGGATGATTTTTGAGTGATATTTTCTCGAATTTAGCGAGTTCCATGTGTCCGGTTTCTCCTTTCTCATGTGAACATGCACGGGAATGGAACAGTGCCATCAGGCAATCAGTTGCCGGACCAAGGCAGGGATCCGTTGCGCCGGCGTCACCGAGATCGTTTTATCCAGTTCATAGGCTTCATGACCGGGATAAAGAATCCAGAGACGCGCCAATCGCAGGTCATTCATGGCGACGCGCATGGCGCGGGTCGTCCCCGGGGCATCGCCGTATGTGCATTCGAACCCATAGCGTTTGCCGGCGATGGTGACCAGGAGATCGAGTTCCGCTCCTCCATGGGTTGCCCAGAAACTTGCGCTTCTCGTGTCCAGACCGGAGAGGAGTTGCTCAATCGCAAAACCTTCAAATGATGAACCGAGCTTTGGATGTCCCGACAGCGCGTCGAAAGAATGGAGTTCCAGGAGTGCATGGAACAGTCCGCTGTCGCGAACGTAGATTTTGGGGGATTTGACCTGACGTTTCTTCAGGTTCTCGTGCCAGGGCGTCAGCACCCTCAGCATGTAGGCTCCGTTCAAGATATCAAGGTAACGCCGCGCAGTCAGTTCACTTGTCCCCATGGCGCGGGCAAACTCTGCCGCGTTCCAAACCTGGCCGTGATAATGAGCAATCATGGTCCAGAATCGTCTGAGTGATTCAGCGGGAATGGTGACGCCTAACTGTGGAATATCCCGTTCCAGAAAGGTACGGATGAAATTTTCGCGCCACAAGGCAGAGGCGGCATCATCCGGGGCAAGATAGCTGCGGGGAAAGCCGCCCCGTTGCCACAGTGTACGCCAATGGCTCTCCGTCACTTCATTCAAGTCGAAACCAGACAAATCCACCAGACCCACGCGGCCGGCCAGTGTCTCCGAGACGCCTTTTATCAGGGTGGGGGCAGCACTGCCCAACAGCAGGAAACGCGCCGGGCACGCCGGCCCGTCCAGCAACACGCGCAGACCTTCGAACAGTTGTGGTTGCCGCTGGATTTCATCAATAACCACCAGACCGGTCAGTTGCGACAGGGTTTGTTCAGGTGAGCTCAGTTTGCGACGGTCCACCGCCCTTTCCAGGTCGAAGAAGGAACACCTCGGCTCGTTGCCGGCAAACATGCGTGCCAAGGTCGTTTTCCCACATTGGCGCGGACCAGTTAAGGCAACTGCGGGATGAATACGAAATGCAGACGTGATAGCGGCAATGGCCTTGGGACGTTCAATCAACATGCGATCATGATATTCCTTGAAAATCATGATCGCAACATGATTTTCAAGGAAATAGAGAGAATGGAGCAGATCGAATGGGAAACCCCAAAAGTGCTGCCGGAAGCCGCGTGACATCCATGCCCGAAGGCAGACGGGCTTTATGGCGCCAGCCGCTCAATGGTCAAGGCTTGATCGTTGGGTGTCACCGTGGCTTTGATGAAGTCGCCGAATTGGAAGTCTTCCGTCATCCTGGTTTCGGCCGTTCGTTCGACCCGGATTTCACCCCGCTCACCGCGTAACACGTAAAAATCTCCGTCCACCATTAACACTTGACCTTCGACGACGCGAGGTTCATCACCCTGCCCAGCGGTTGAAGGCGCAACATCCTGGGTCGTGCTCTCTCCGCCAGAAGATGACGCCTGATCCTGACCTTGGTCGGAACTCGGCGACGCCGCAACGTCATGCACGGTGACTCCCGGCACGTCGTCGGGACCGGCGCGTTCAATTTTCAAAGCCTTGTTGTCCATAAGGACGAGGGCTTTGATCCGGTCCCCATAGGCAAATTCTTCCGTCACCTCGGTTGTGTACGTGGCTTCGATCTGAATCTCGCCGCGCTCACCGCGCACGATGTACAGGTCTCGATCAATCTCCAGCAAATCGCCGACAATCGTTTTGGATTCCGGTTGCTTCGGTTGGACCGAAGGCTCAGCAGTTTGACCGTTGTTTTCTTGTCGGGCTTCAGGGGCTTTCGCGGCAACCGGCTGATTGTCCGTGACGCCCGGCACGTCATCGGGACCGGCGCGTTCAATTTTCAATGCCTTGTTGTTCATAAGGACGAGGGCTTTGATCCGGTCTCCATAGGCAAATTCTTCCGTCACCTCGGTTGTGTGCGTGGCTTCGATCTGAATCTCGCCGGTCTCACCGCGCACGATGTACAGGTCTCGATCAACGTCCAACAGATCACCGATAATCGTTCTGGTAGGCTGACTCAATGTCCCGTCCTGTGCCGACGCGTTCGGATTCTGCATCAACAGGATCACCCACGCCGCACTCAGAACGGCCAACAGGACGACAGACGTTTTCATTTCACCACCACCTTTCATGAGAGAGACACGTGGAAACGGGCAACGGCCCGGTCAGGGCCGAATGCCATCGTCGCGTTTGTTCAGATCGTACCATGCCCCGGTCATCCTCATCCAGAGACGACCCGGCCTCAACGCGACCAAGTTGCGCAGACACGACCAACTTTCTCTCATTGACCCAAAGGATCCAGCTTTTTGGGTCTTGTTTCGTCTATGCCGCCGTGTATTGGCGAACGTCCACTTGCACCCCGGCACGCGCAGCTTCTTCAGCGGTCTTGTGGAGACAGAGGATCCCTGTCAATCCAGGGTCGTTCAAGTTCAGCGGACCAGGAGGCTCCACGCTTCTATCGCAGCCACCTTCCCTGTTCAATTAGTAAGGGAAATATGACGAAAGCAAAGAAGATTGTGCTTCCGTCTTTCCTTCAATGGTCATGTCCCAGCCGGCGCGCTCCAGTTTATGGAGTGCTTGATGAATATGGAACAATGACAAACTCAGTGCCTGTAAAGAATCGACCCCATAAGAGTAGGCGGACTCGGACAACCCTTTCATTTCTATCCGGCAGCGATAGTCACCACGGTCAGATTCGGGGTCCGGTTCGGGAGGAAAGAGACAAATCTCGACGTTCCGGTCGGCTTCACCCCTTTTGACGGCAACAAACTCTGCACGGGCTATTGGCAACAATTTATATCTACTTCATTCAGGCTTTATGTAGGCCCAGATGTTGCCGTGAAACTACGGACTCCGGCTCCGTGGGGAAGCGCATGCTGGGCCTATCTTTTTATGACCGTCTGCGTTGAAAAACCCATACGTTGAATTTCCTCTCACTGATCGGGCTGGAACCTGGCGTATTGATTGTTTTTCCCAATCGAGATTCGAGATAACCAATTTAAGGCCAATTCAGTAGGATTTGCAATACGGCCATTCCATTTAGCTGCAACCATGACGGTCAAAAGATCGGCAAGTTGTATGCCTTGAACCTTTTTGGAGTCACTCTCTTCAACCAGACAACAACCATATGGGAATATCTCAGGGAAACCATCTCGAAGTGCTGCTGTATTAATACATTTTTCGAGATCCGACAATCGGTTTCTCTCTGAATTCGGCCGATGGCTGCGACGCCGGCGGAAATGTTTATCCACCAAGTGTTACACTTGAAATGTGAATCCACAGGGGGGCGGGACGGGCAGAAGGGGGGCGGGCAGGCCAAAAGAGGGGCGGGCATACATGCGGCTCGCTTGCTGTCATTCCCGACATCGTTTATCGGGAATCCAGTATTTGGCTTGTTCCGCCGTCGGCCACGAGACTACTTTGTGGATTCCCGCTAACAACTGCGGGAATGACAGAGGGGGGCGCGGGAAAGCCCGAAGGGGCATGGGACAGGTCAGAAGGGGGTAGGGCAGGGCAGAGGGGGGCGGGCATGCCAGAAGGGGGCGGGCAGGACAACCGTCCGTCAGACGTTCTTGACGCAGCGGAATCCGGCGTGGGCATGGGGGTAGCCTCGGCGGAACCAATTTCGGAATGATCGACGCAGCAGGCATGACGCCGTCGTCGGGGCGCCGCCTTTGACGACGAAATGATCGTCATCAAAGAAGCGGGCGGAATATCCCGGATAGGTGGGATAGGGCTGAAACCCTTCAAAGGGATGGAAGCGCGTCGACGTCCATTCCCATCCGTTCCCCACTAATTGTGACACCCCGAACGCACTATCTCCCCGCGGCGTGGCCGTCACCGGAACCGGGTCCCACGACTGGAAATGAAAATTCCCATGCACTCCATTGGGAACCTGATTGCCCCATGGATAGGCACGTTCTTCACCATTTGGCGTACCGTAGGCCGCTCGATGAAATTGTGCTTCCGTCGGCAGGGCCAAGCCGCACCATTGGGCATAGGCCCGCGCATCGTTCAGAGACACGTAGACCGGCCACTGTGAAGGGAGAGGGATCTCGTCGAACGTGGTCCGCAACAGCCAGCGGTCCCCTCGGTTGACCCAAAACGGAGGGACGGTCCCCCCTTCTTTCACAAACCGGAGATATTGATGATTGGTGACTTTATATTTGCTGATCGCAAAGGCCGGCACGTTTTCGTGACGTTCGCCGAATTCATTATCCCACCCGAAGCCGTCCCGTCGGCCTAAGGTCACGATGCCGGGGGGAATCTCGATCATGGTATGCCTGGGAGCGGGGCCGTCGGGCGGAGGGAAGACGGGCGGTGAAATTTTTCCAGCTATCGAAGCGCGATGGAGCAAATAAGCCGTGGTTTCGGCGTGCATCCAACGATGCTCAACCGCCATGCGAAGGACCGTATCGGGCACGGCTTCCAGTGCGTGATCCACCGCCTCCCGAGCCTTGACGTTATAGCGGCGGATTTCTTCCAGGGAGGGCC
Organism: Nitrospirales bacterium; assembly: GCA_965212625.1. Classification (GTDB taxonomy): domain Bacteria; phylum Nitrospirota; class Nitrospiria; order Nitrospirales; family UBA8639; genus Bin75. Next base: position 1,160,694 of record OZ243124.1, read on the forward strand.
ACGCTGAAGGCGCGTCCTCTTGTTTCGAGCCGACCTCCGGATCAATGCCGGCTTCAAACAGCGAATCAAACGTCGCGTGGAAGGACGGACACCCCAGCGTCCCACGACAAATCTGATTCCAATCAAACGCCTCAACGTGCCCAACGTAAAAAATCACCCGATGGCGCTCGGGAATGGGGCGCTCATACAGCGTCTTGGGGTGAAACAGCGTAAAGACGTGATCGGTACGGGCTCGTGCGGCGGATAATTCCTTTCGTATTTCGAGTAATTGCGGCATAATCCCCTTCTCGATCAGGCACGACGTCTTCCTGGAACGGCATGAGAGACGTCACGGCGTCAGTCAACTGGAATCAATCGATCTTTTGTCATATATCCATGAATCAGGCTTGTCAAGAAAAAATCGGCAGGATGACGGAGAGAAGGCGGCCTGATATCGAGACCATTTGATTATGCACGGCCCCATCATGATGAACCCACCCGCACTGCGTGTTCGCGACGTGACGATGGAGTTTGGGGCTCACGTTCGAGTCCTTCAGCACGTCAACCTCGACGTCCCGCAAGGTCAAACGCTGGTGTTGATCGGGGAAAGCGGATCAGGAAAAACCACGCTGCTCCGCACGTTGAACGGGTTGAATCATCCGACGTCAGGAGAGATTCACCTGCATGGAGAATCCATCCGAAGCCAAGACCCCATAGAACTCCGTCGCCGCGTCGGGTACGTGCAGCAGGACGGCGGATTGCTCCCGCATTGGACGGTCGAAGAGAACGTCAGCCTGGTGCCCGTCCTGCTGGGATGGAATCTCGAAAAAAGAACGAGCCGCGTGCGTGAACTTCTGGAGATGGTGAATCTCGACCCCGCGCGGTATCGAACGCGGTACCCCATCGAACTGTCCGGGGGGCAGCGACAACGCGTGGCGTTTGCGCGGGCCCTCGCGGCTGACCCGAGCATCGTCTTGCTTGACGAACCCTTCGGCGCACTCGACTCGATCACTCGGCACAATCTCCAACGCCAATTTCTCAGACTCAAACGGCATCTTCAAAAAACCCTGGTCATGGTCACGCACGACGTTGACGAGGCAATCCGACTCGGCGACCGGATCGCGGTGCTGAAGGAAGGGCGCCTTCTGCAAATCGGGAGTCCCGCCGAACTGCTCAACGCTCCGGCTCACGACTACGTTGCGCAATTGCTGAGCCATCGATCCCACGGAGATCATCCATGAGCCGACGCGTGCGGATGCGTCCGCCTGGTATCGCCGTGGGCGTAGTCTTCGCGCTGTTGATTCTCGGGACGACGCCGGCGTCGTCCGAGGAAGACCGCATCGTCGTCGGATCGAAAAATTTCATGGAGAACAAACTCCTGGCTGAAATCTTTGCGCAACTCATCGAAACCCGCACGGACGTGGCCGTCACGCGACGATTGGGACTGGCGGGCACGCAGGTCTGCTTTGAAGCCCTTCGCACGGGAGCCATCGACCTGTATCCGGAATATACGGGCACCGGCCTCGTCAGCATTCTTCGGCAGCCCCCGACCGGAGATTCACGAACGGCGCTGACCACCGTTCGGTCGGAGTTTTTACGTCGCTGGGATCTGTGGTGGTTGAATCCCCTGGGTTTCGAAAATGCCTATGCCTTGGCCGTGCCTCGGTCCCGGCTCCCTGCCGATGATCTGCGTACCTTGTCGGATCTCGCCGAGTTTTCATCGTCCCTGACGGCGGGGTTCGGATATGAATTCATTCAACGGCCCGATGGATTACCCGGCCTGACGACACGATACGGTCTCACGTTTCAACGCGTCCAGGCCATGCAGCAATCTCTCAAATATCAAGCCGCCGCGTCGGGTGAGATCGACGTGCTGGACGTCTATACCACGGACGGACGTCTGTTCGTGTACGACTTCGTGGTGCTTGAAGACGATCAACGTTTTTTTCCACCGTATGAAGCCGCCGGACTCATTCGAGGCGCGACGCTGAAACGCTATCCGGAGGTGGGGTCCGTCTTGAGCTTATTAGGCAACGCCTTCGACGCCCGAATCATGCGGCAATTGAATTATCGTCTCCAGGAAGGCGGAGAATCCGTGGACGTCGTGGCACGCGATGCCTTGGCGGCGCTCAATCTGTCGGCAGGCGAGAACGCCCCATCGCTTCCGGCCGTCAAGGACGACGAGTTTTTCGCCTATCTACGGTCGCATGGGTCAACGCTGACGGAGCAGACGATCGAGCATCTTTTCCTGGCGGGTCTGGCGTTAGGACTGGGCATTCTGCTGGCCGTGCCCTTGGGATTGCTGCTTGAACGCCGTCAAACGGTGGCCGAACCAGTCATTCGAGGCATCGGCTTGACGCAAACTATCCCCTCCATCGCGCTGCTGGCTTTTATGATCCCGGTGTTCGGCATCGGCGTCCCGCCGGCCGTGATCGCCTTATGGATTTACTCCCTGTTCCCAATCGTCAGAAACACCTATTCGGGCCTCCGCGACGCGGCGCCCGACGCCGTGGAATCGGCACGCGCACTTGGCATGACCGAATGGCAAATTCTCTCCTGGGTTCGCCTCCCGTTAGCGGCACCGATCATCATGGCGGGGATACGCACCGCGGGCGTCATCACCGTCGGAACCACGACGTTGGCGGCGTTTATCGGGGCAGGGGGATTAGGCGTGCCCATTGTCTCGGGATTACAAATGGCCAACACCACGATGATCCTTTCCGGCGCCCTGCCGGCCGCGGCGTTGGCCTTGGTGATTGACGGAACGCTCGGCATGGTCGAACGTTGGCTCAGACCTCGCGGCTTACACGCGCGTCCCCGAACGTAAGCACACCCGCGGGGACCCGTTCAACATCAGGCCGTTCACGCCCAGGTGCGACCACCACGCCAACCTTGAACAAAGAAGCGCAACCCGCTACAGTGCAACAATTTTCCCCGGCTTCTCGTCATGACGGCCCCCCTCGCGTTTCATCGTCGCAAAAGCATCATGCTTGACCAATCCAACGTCATGATCGACGTGCATCTGAACGCGCAGGATCCCGCGGCGATCAAAGAAGAAATTCGGGCGGGGTTGTGTTCGACCCCCCGGACGCTGCCGACGAAGTATTTGTACGATGATCGAGGGTCCGCGCTGTTTGAACAAATCTGCGAATCACCCGAATACTACCAGACGCGAACCGAACGCGCCCTGCTGCAAACCGTGGCCGATGAGGTCATCGCCCAAACCGGCACCGACACGTTGGTCGAGTTAGGGTCGGGAGCCGCCACCAAAACCCGGGTGTTGTTGGACGCGATGGCCAGGGCCAATCACCTCCGGGCCTACGTCCCCTTTGATTTCAGCGAAGGCATCGTGCGACGAGTGGCGCACGAACTGGCGGAGGAATATGACGGGCTGGAGGTGCATGGCGTGGTGGGGGATTTCCTGACTCATTTAGACCACCTGCCGGAGGGTGACGCACGCTTCGTCATCTTCCTGGGCGGCACCATCGGCAACATGGGGCCTGACGCCGCCTCGGCGTTTTTATGCTCCGTTCATCACGCAATGGATGCAGGGGATTTTTTTCTCCTGGGGGCGCAACTCATCACGGACGTGGCTCGCATGGAAGCGGCCTATAACGATTCAGCCGGGCTCACGGCCGCGTTCAACAAAAACGTGCTGGCCGTCGTCAATTCCGTGATCGGATCCGACTTTGATCCCGACGCCTTTGTCCACGTGGCTCGATTTAATCATGACGAGCGTTGGATTGAAATGTCCCTGCGTTCACTGCGCGAACAAGTCATTCCCTTGCCTGACTTGGCCGTGACTCTTCCCCTCCAGGCAGGCGAAGCCCTGCTCACGGAAATCAGTTGCAAATATACCCGCAACCAAGTGGAAGGGCTCCTCACCGCGGCGGGGTTCCATCCCGTGGCTTGGTACAGCGACCCGCACCAGCTGCACGGACTCGCCTTAGTCCAGAAGCCGTAAGGGGCGAGGGGGATGCATGGCTGGATTCCCGCTAACCACCGGCGGGAATGACAGGGAGGGGGCCGGCGGGAATGACAGGAAGGGCACCGGCGGGAATGACGGGGAGGGAAGAGGGGTGAGGGGGATGCATGGCTGGATTCCCGCTAACCACCGGCGGGAATGACAGGAAGGGCACCGGCGGGAATGACGGGAAGGGGCGAGGGGCGAGGGGGATGCATGGCTGGATTCCCGCTAACCACCGGCGGGAATGACAGGAAGGGGGCCGGCGGGAATGACAGGAAGGGCACCGGCGGGAATGACGGGGAGGGAAGAGGGGTGAGGGGGATGCATGGCTGGATTCCCGCTAACCACCGGCGGGAATGACAGGGAGGGCACCGGCGGGAATGACAGGAAGGGGGCCGGCGGGAATGACAGGGAGGGCACCGGCGGGAATGACGGGGAAGGCACCGGCGGGAATGACGGGGAGGGAAGAGCGGACCCCATGGCCCGGGGGACCAGAAGCCGTAACGCCCCGCGGAAAACGTGTCACCCTGAGCGAAGCGAAGGGTCTCCGCACCATGATCTATTTCAACTACGCTGCCCTCTGCCCGACCCACCCGGACGTTGACCGGGAAGTGCAGCGAACGTTGACGGAATTCAAACGACGTTTGTATTCCGACGCCGGCATCGAGTGGTACCGCGACACCATGCGGGTCTGCCGGCAACGAGTCGCCACCCTCTTACGGGTGAGGGATCCGTCGAGCATTGCGTTCACCGCAAACGCCACCACGGCCCACGCGCTCGTGCTCGCTTCGTTGAAATGGGATCCCGGCGATACCCTGATCACCACCACGCATGAAAACCCGTCTATCGCCCGACGGCTTCACGCGCTGAAACGCCGGGGCGTTCACGTGTACGCCGTCAGACCCGAGTCCCCCGAGGCGTTCCTGCACGAGGTGCAAGAACGCCTCAACGGCCCTGGCGTCAAGGCCATTGTGATGAGTCACGTGTCGCACGTGGACGGCCGAATCTTTCCGGTCCGCGCCGTTGCCGCATTGGCCCGACCGACGCGCTGTCCGGTCATCATTGACGGCGCGCAAGCCGTCGGCCATCTGCCGGCGGACGTCGAGACCCTGGACGCGGACGTCTACTTTTTTTCAGGGCACAAGTGGTGCGAAGGCCCGCTCGGCACGGGCGCGATGGTGGTCCGGGAGCGTTTTTTCACGCACCCCCACTTTCGAGCCGTGCAAGAAGACCGGCACGGAGACCCGCCGGCCGCACAATTTGAACTAGGCACGCACAACGTCGGCCTCATTGCCGGGCTGGCAAAGGCATGTGAGCTGCGACATCAGAAGGGACTGGAGACCGAACGCCTGACGGGCATTCGAGAGGAAGTCAAACAAACGCTCGGCGGCTCTGAACGCTGCCGGTTCATGGAATGGTCAGGCCCCCATGCCCCGGGTATCCTTACGTTCCAAGGCACGCCCGACGTTGACCATGGCCGATTCGCCACGCGGCTGGCCGCCGAACGCGGGATTATTGTCAAGCCCTTCGTAGACTACCCGGTCAATGACGCGCCGGCGATTCGCCTGTCGTGGCTGCCCACTCTGAACCAACGAGACCGACGCAAGGGACTGTCCGCGATTGTGCAACGACTTGAAGCGTCACCGCCTCACGGGGACGTTAGAACCTGAACCTGCTTTGTGAGTTCCAAGAGCCGATCTCGAAGAACAACGCCAACCGCTTTCATGACTTGCCCAACGTCAATGCCACGCTCAAAGGCGCACCGCTCAATATCAACGAAGAGGTCTCTGTTGTCCTTTGCAAGACGAGACAGTAATTCTTCTTCGGCAAACCGAAAAGCGTCTTCCTGGATTCGATACGGCGTCATCCCCTCAACGGAAGACAGACGGTCAGCGGCATAAGAACCGATCCACTCTTCAGCCTTAATTTGGTCAGCAATCTCTTGTCCCAATGGCGTGAGTGTAATGGGGCTGGAGGATGCACGCGTTTTCCCATTTCCAAGATAGTCTTCTGCAAGTCCATGAATTTTTTTGAGCCAGTCGGCCGACTTCTTTTGATCTTTACACGCAAGATTGACTTTGAAAACCCATTGAGCGACGAACCACGTTCCTATAAACAGAACCGCCAGAACAAGTAAGATGTTTTCTGCGAGTTCAGAAACGATAACTTCAAATACCGTCGTCCCAAATTTTTGCACGATAACCCACCCACTCTGAACCTAGACGGATTGCCGAACACGTATCACGCAAACAGCACCAACCTTTTGCATGATAAACGGCCCATCCTGAACGCCACCCTCTGAAGAAGCGGCCAAGCCACGGTCAAAGCCGGTCACGAGCCAAAGCACCCCAACGCCTAACGGGGAAATCCCTGCAACGCGGCTTTGTCCGTGGCGGTCGCCGTCAGAACGAGTAGGACAGCCCCAGGTAGCCCAGGGCCCGCCAGGCGTCTTCCGTGGTCAGGGCGCCGTCGAAGCTGCCGACCAAGGTTGTCGCGTCCGCCACGGGCAACGACACTTCAACACCCGCAAGCCCGGTGACCACCTGGTCATCGCCGCCGGCATCAATGGGGCGGAACGATTTGCCGCCCACCGCTCCCCTGATCTCAGACCCCGACAGGAGCCACCGGCCTTCCACTCCCACGCGCGGATTGATCCTGCCCCCGTTGTCCAGTGCAAACGGCAGGCCGACTTCGGCCCGCCCTTCCACCACATGCACCGTTCGGTCTTGGAACTGCACGTCCCAGTCACTCATCTCTCCGGACTCGCGGAAGCCGTTGGTGAACAACCCGGCGTACCGCACCCGCACCCGGGGCAGCATGTCCAGCGTGTCCGTCAACCTCAGGGTGGTGGCCATCCCCACTTCCGGCGAGAAGAAGAACGAATGGTACTCCACCTCAATGGTATCCGAGAAGACGCGGCGGGTGGAGTCCTGGGTCATGCGTCCCATCAGCAGGCGGGCGTCGTAGATGACGTCGCCGACCGCCCGTTGGGCGTACAGCCCGCCGAAGATCGTTTGCACGTCCACGTCCGGGTCCTGCATGCTGTCCACGTCAATCATCCCTACGGACCCGCCGAGGAAGCCGCCCACGCGCAGGGTCAAGGTGCTCCAACCCGTCCCGACTATGCCCCCGCCAAAGAAGTGGGTGCCGTCCGCCACGGAGCCGGCCGCGTTCTGATTCCGCGCCCCTCCGAACGGCGTCGCCCAGACGGTCGTGCGCCCGGAGTCGTCGCGGCCCGGCCTCATGCCGCGATCCACGACTGCCCCGTGAATGCTGCCGGTCAGGTCGGACAGCATGTCGTCGGCCAGCGCAAAGGCGGTGGTGTCCAAGCCCACACACGAGTTGCCCCCACAGATACCGTGCCCTATACCACCACGGGGGCGCACGAGACGGCCGATATTAGCCAAATTTACCGGTTTATCCTCCTCATCCACGAAGGTGAGGACGCCCACCTCAACCCCGGCCAAATTCGACAGGTCAATAGTGTCATCCTGGCCGCTCAAGCCTTGGATTTTCCCGACCACGGTCATGCCCGGCCGGAGCGTCAGCGTATTCGCTCCCTTCGAGATGCGAATGGCGACGCCTTCCCGTCCGTCCGTGCTGCGCACCATGCCGCTGTTCGTCACCGTGCTGCCGGCGCCGGCTTCAATCGGGATCTTGGCCTCGATCGTGCCGCTGTTCGTCACCGTGCTGCCGGCGCCGACTCTGACGCCGTAGGCTTCCCCGCGGATCGTGCCGGCATTCGTCACCGTGCTGCCGTCCAGATGGATGGTACCCGTGACCATGCCGCCGCGCAGGACGTTTACCATGTGCTCACCGGTCCCCATGCCGCGGATGTTGCCCATCACCGTGCCCGCTACGGTCACGTCCAAGTCGCCGGCCTCGCTCTGAATGGCCGCGGTCTCGCCGTCCACGCCGGTGATTCGGCCCGTTTGTGCGACCGTGACCTTACCGCCGTCTGTATACATGAGACGCCCGACGCTCCCCGCCACCGTCAATGAGCCAACGGGGTCGTAGGCGGTGCCCGTTACCGTGCCGCCTTCCGGCACCGTGAGCGTCAAGTCACCCGCGTTCATCGTGCGGATGTCGCCCGTCACCGTGCCCGCTACCGTCACGTACAAGTCGCCGGCCTCGCTCTGAATGGCCGCGGTCTCGCCGTCCACGCCGGTGATTCGGCCCGTTTGCCCGATCGTGACCGTGCCGCCGTCGGTGTACAGGAGACGCCCGATGCTCCCCGCCACCGTGAATGGGCCGACGGGGTCGTAGGCGGTGCCCGTCACCGTGCCGCCTTCCGGCACCGCGAGCGTCAGGGCACCCGCGTCCCTGACGCGGATGTCACCCGTGACCATTCCGGCGACCATCACGTCCAAGTCACTCATCTTCGGCTCGTAGTCCATCGGCGGATTGGCAGGCGGCGCCAGCCCGCTCACAATCGCCACGCCCGATTCCCCGGCTTTCACGTGGCCGGTCCGCCCGACCGTGATCATACCGCCCGGCACCAGAGTCACCGCCGCGTCCATGGCGTCCTTGCCGCCCGTCACCGTGCCGTGTACTGTCACGGTCGGCTTGACGACGTCGTTCTCACCCAACGCCGAGGTTCTCACGTAGATCCCCCCGTTCCCCCCGGTAACGGTTGACCCCTCGGCCACGGTGACGTCAATGTCACTGGTCCTGGCATTGTTGCCGTCTCCTCCATCGCCATTCAAATCGACGAAGATGCCGTAAACACTTGACGTGATGTCCCCACTGGTCTCGACCGTGATGTCGCTCACGCCATCGCGTCTGACGTAAATGCCGTGAACTGACCCCGTGATCGCGCCGCTGTTGGTGACCGTTGTGTCGCCCGTGCCGCCTTGATGGACGTGAATGCCGAACTCTGGCGCCGTGATTACGCCGGAGTTGGTGACCGTGGTCTCGCCGCTCTCCGCGAATCGGGCGTTGAGGAAGATGCCGTGCGTACTCCTGCCCTTCGCCGTGATCGCGCCGCTGTTGGTGAGCGTTACGTCACCCGTTCTGTACTTCTCCAAATGGATGCCGTGAGCGGCCATCGCCGTGGCGGACCCGCTCACAATGACTCCGCTGTTCGTCAGCTCAACTGCACCAGAATTCACGAGACGAAAGCCCCGGTTGCCCGCGGTGACGTCACCCGTGTTTATGACCGACATCTTGCCACTGCCGTCGCTCTCTACAGAAAGGCCGTCTTTCATGGCATAAATCGTCGCCCCGCTGCTGACGGAATGGTCCGCCGTGTTGGTGCCGGTGCTCCATATAGTCACCCAGAGCCCATGTTCCAACATGCGCGCAGTCTGCGTCCCGATCTTCACCCCGCTCCTCACGTCCACCTTGATCACGGCGTCAGCCCCTGCGTTTTGAGACCTGACTACCATGCCATGGGCCGGAGCGACTTCACTCTGCGTGATCGCCACCATTCCCTCGGTTCCAATCTCTATCGTGAGGTCATCATTATGATTGATTGCCACGGGGGAGGAGAATACTTGGTTGAGAGGAACATTGATGCTCGGGATCGCCGTTGAGGACGCCGAGACGCCCGGGATCTTGAGCGTTATGGGGCCGGCGGAGCCGTGTGCTTCCCAGTACCTGACGCCGCTTCCCACCTCGGACGGGTCGCAGATCACCTCACCCTCCGACGACGGGGCACCGCAAGCATCAACCTGAGCCCAAGCTTTCCCGACGGGGAGGAGGAGCAGCACCGCCGCAGCCACGACGGCGACCGGGGTTAATCTCCATGCCCAAACCCCCGTGCGGGCTTCGCTCCCCGCTCCGTCTCCCTTGGAATTTACGTTGAACCGTTTCTGATTTTTGCCCATGGCTAAGCACCTTTCTTTTAACTGATTTGAGATAAATTCGGAATTCCCGCCTGTATCGTCGGAACGCTCATCGTCTCGTGCGTCGTCCTCTCCTAAACACTTGCCCCGCGTAACCATGCTCATTAGAACGAGTAAGACAGTCCCATGTAGCCCAGGGCCCGCCAGGCGTCTTCCGTGGTCAGGGCGCCGTCGAAACTGCCGACCAGGGTTATCGCGTCCGCCACGGGCACCGACACCCCGACACCCACGAACCCGGTGAGCACCTGGTCATCGCCGCCGGCATCAATGGGGCCGAACGATTCGCCGCGCATGGCCCCCCTGATCTCCGACCCCGACAGCAGCCACCGGCCTTCCACCCCCACCCGCGGATTGATCTGCCCCCCGTTGTCCAATGTAAACGGCACGCCGACTTCAGCCCGCCCTTCCAGCAAATGAATCGTTCGCTTTTCGAACTGCACGTCCCAGTCCGTCATCTTCCCGGACTCCCGGAAGCCCTTGGTGAACAACCCGGCATACCGCACACGCAGCCGAGGCAGCACGTCCACCCTGGACGCCAACTTCAAGGCGGTGGCCACCCCCACTTCCGGCGAGAGGAAAAACGAATGGGACTCCCCTTCCGCGGTCTGATCAACGATGCGGCGGGTGGAGTCGTGGACCATGCGCCCGACCAGCACCCGGGCGTCATAGATGCCGTCGCCGAGTGCCCATTGGGCGTACAGCCCGCCGAAGATCGTCTGCACGTCCACGTCCGGGTCCTGCCTGCTGTCCACGTCAAGCATTCCCACGGACCCGCCGAGGAAGCCGCCCACGCGCAGGTTCGAGGTGCTCCGACTTGTCCCGATCATGCCCCCGCCAAAGGAGTGGGTGGCGTCCGCCACGGTGCCGGCCCCGTTCTGATTCCGCGCTCCCCCGAACGGCGCTGCCCAGACGGTCGGCTGCCCGGAATCGGTGCGGCCCGGGATCATGCCGCGCTCCACGACTGCCCCGTGAATGCTGCCGGTCAGGTCGGACAGCACGTCGTCGGCCAGCGCAAACGCCGTGGTGTCCAAGGTCGCACACATGCCGCCCCCGCAGAGAAAGCCCGACCGCGTCGGCCGCATGAATTTGATGTTAGAAAAATCTATCGGGTTATCCTTCTGATCCACGAAGGTGAGGATGCCCCCCTCGTCCTCGGCCAAAGCTCGCAGGTCCACGGTGTCATCCGGGTGGCCGCCCAAGCCTTTGATTTTCCCGACCACGATCATTCCCGGCCGGACCGTCAGCGTGTTCGATCCCTCCCTATCCTCCCTTTCCGAGAACCAAATGGCGACGCCGTCCGATCCGTCCGTGCTGCGCACCGTGCCGCTGTTCGTCACCGTGCTGCCGGCGCCGACTTGAATCGGGATCTTGGCCTCAATCGTGCCGCTGTTCGTCACCGTGCTACCGGCGCCGACTGTGACGCCGGAGGCTCCCCCGCGGATCGTGCCGCGATTCGTCACCGTGCTGCCGTCCAGATGGATGGTCCCCATGACCATGCCGCCGCGCTCAACGGCCACCGCGTGATCACCGGCCCCCATGCCGCGGATGTCGCCCATCACCGTGCCTGCTACGGTCACGTGCAAATTCCCTGCCTCGCTCAGGATCGCCCGACTTGAGGACCCGGCGTTCACTTGGCCGGTCTGCTCAACTGTGATCCTGCCCCCGCCCTTCAGATGCACCGCCGCGTCCGTGCCGCCCGTCACCATGCCCGCTACGGTCACGGTCTGCTTGGCGAAGCCGTCCGCTCCCAACCCCGCATTGGCCACGTAGATCCCGGCCACGTCCCCGGTGACGCTCGCGCCTTCGGCCACGGTGACGTCAATGGCCCCGTTGCGGTCATGGGGCAGCGCGTACCACGCACGAACGCCGTCGCCGTCGGAGGCGATGGATCCCCCGTTCACGGCGACCCGGATGTCCCCGACGTTGTAGTTGTCCCGGCGGGCCTTCACCCTGTTCTTCCATTCGTCCGTATAGCCGGAGCCGGAGGCCGCGAGCGCGGCATCCACGTCGCCGCCCATCCACAGCGCCTCAAGCACTGCCCGCTCCTGCGCGGAGAGTCCGCGGCGGAGTACGTTCCGCAGGATGTCCAGGTTGTTCATCAGATAGGTTCTCAATTCACTGTCGCTGTAGCCCGTTGTTCCGTCGGTGTCGATGGCACCGCGGTACGACGCCGGCACCTCGTAGCGATCGTCTTCGAGCGCCGCTCTGAGCGCGGCGACGACGGCGTTCCCCTGATCGCCCGCCAGTACCTCATTCGGGTCCGGCGACTCGCCCGGGTCGTCACCCCCCGTCACGATCCGATTCACGATCCGCCAGGACCCAACCTCTGCATCGATTCCTGCGTTGACCCGCGCGCCGCGGATGACCTCGCCACCCTGACGCTCCTGCCTGAATTCGACCGCGTGGGCAACATTGTTAAGACGGCTGGGGGCATCACGCTCAAGCTGCGTGAACGTTCCCTCCCACTCAATGTCGATGAGGGGCTGCTTCTCCGCCGCGCGCGTCTCGCCCGCTGCGCTGCTCCGATCAACTAAGGCGTACACGCCCTTGTGCTCCGACGTTATCGTCCCCTTCTGAGTGATCCTGATCCGGCCGTCCGCGTTGTGCCGGTCGCTGAGCCACGCCCAGATGCCGGCGTTGTTCTTCGCGGTGATCGTTGCGCCCCGGAAGACGTTCACCTTCACGGACCCGCCCTCAAAGTTGATGGCCTCAACGCCGACCCTGCCGGATGTGTCCGAGGCTTTGACCGACCCGCCTAAGATATCGACCCTGACGGACGACGGGCTCGAGGGCTTGAGGCCGGATTCACTGCCTTCTTCCCCGTATTCCCTGCGCCCGTACTCGTCCATCTCCATTGAGAAGTATCTGCCCACTGAGGCGTGGATGCCCGAACTCCCTTTTCCGAAGACGTCGCCCGCCACGTGCCTGATGGTCACGTCCCCCCTCGTCCCTTGGCTCCTGGCGAAGATCCCGAAATTCTCCGCCGTGATGTCCCCGCTGTTCCGGATCATGAGGTGGCCCGTCCCGTACCCATCAACCGTGATGCCGGAACTATACGTACTTCCTGCCGGGAAGTCCCCATCAACCGTGATGTCCCCGCTGTTGGTGACCGTTACGCCGCCCGTGCCGCGTTGATCGACGCGAAGGCCGAACCGTGCCGCCGTGATCGCGCCGCTGTTGGTGACCGTTACACCGCCCGTGCTGCGTTGAATGACGTGAAGGCCGTCCTGTGTCGCCGTGATCGCGCCGCTGTTGGTGACCGTTACGCCGCCAGGGCCCGTGCCTTGACTGACGTAGATGCCGTGCGTGTCCGTGCCCATCGCCGTGATGTCCCCGCTGTTGGTGACCGCTACGCCGCCCGCCATGCTGTCCCACTTTTGCACTTCGATGCCGTGAGCCATCGCCGCCGTGGCGGCCCCGCTCACAATGACCCCGCTGTTCGTCAGCTCCATCATGCCGTTACCTGAGACATACATGCCACCTTCGCCCGCATTAACGTCACCCGTGTTCATAAGCGACATCTTGCCGTTGCCGTTGCTGTCCCACCAAATGCCACGTTTCGTGGCATAAATCGTCGCCCCGCTGCTGAGGGAATGGTCCGCCGTGTTGGGGCCCCATATATTCGCCATGATCCCGTGTTCCAGCATGCGCGCAGCCTGCGTCCCGATCGTCACCCCGCTCCTCACGTCCACCTTCAGCACGGCGTCAGCCTGTGCTTGTACAATCCTGGCTACAATGCCATAGGCCGGAGGGACTGCACTCTGCGTGATCGCCACCATTCCCTCGGTTCCAATCTCTAACATGAGGTCATTATTAGCACTGATTGCCACGGGGGAGGAGAATACTTGGTTGGTACCAGCATCGATGCTTGGGACCGCCGTCGGGGACGCCGAGACGCCCGGGATCTTGAGCGTTATGGCGCCGTTGTGGTTCCAGTACCTGACGCCGCTTCCAACCTCGGACGGGTCGCAGATCACCTCACCCTCCGACGACGGGGTACCGCAAGCATTAACCTGAGCCCAAGCTTTCCCGACGGGGAGGAGGAGGAGCAGCACCGCCGCGCACGCGACGGCGACCGGGGTTCCTCTCACTGCCCCGACCCTGCCGGGCTTTGCTCTTGGGTCGTCTCCTCTGAAATTTTTGCTCGGAGTCGTCATTTCGTACATGGTACGATTCTCCTTTCAATATTTCTCTGAATCGTCGATTATGATTCGAGCCGCGTTCTCCCCTTCGTTTGGGAATTCAGGAAAAAGTAGGGTAGCGCATCACTTTTGTCAAGACCGTAAGCCCTTGAAAAATTCGTGGGGGGGGGGGGGGGGGGTAAACTAAAAATTATAAAGAATTCATCAGCATTTGTCAACCACGCGGCCGGTCCGGCTCTCCCTGTCGTTCCAACCGTTCCTCCAGTCGCCGCAATGCCTTTTGGGTGGCGCGCAGGTCGCGCAGGATTTCTTCACGTGACACGGGCTGCTCCAGTTCCCGAAGGCGTTCGGCCTTGGCTTCGTCTAAATTATTGAGAACCACCGCGATAAAGAGATTGATAACGACAAACGTCCCGACCACCACGAAGCTGACAAAATACACCCAGGCCATGGGATGCAGTTCCATGGCGGTATACATCACGTCCGTCCAGTCTTCCAGCGTCACGACCCGAAATAAGGACAACAGGGAAATGCCCAGATTCCGCCAATGGGTCGGGTCATGTTCATGAAACAACTGATAGCCCATAATCCCGTAGATGTAAAAGATGATGCTCATCAGGAGCATGACGTGGCCCATGCTCGGAATCGAGCGCACGAGCGTGGAGACGATCAAACGCAATTCCTGAATGGTGGAAATCAACCGCAGGACCCGCAAGAGCCGGGCCAGCCGGGCAATCATGGCATACTCCCCGGTCGCCGGAATCAACGAGAACACGATCACCAAAAAGTCAAAGACGTTCCACCCGTCCCGAAAATATCGATCCACGTGCGGGGCCACGGCCATCATCTTCACCATGGCCTCAAGGATGAACACGGCCAATACCACCTGATTGCCCATGTTCATCCATTCGCCGTATCGCCGCACCAACTCGGGAGACGTCTCCACGCCCAACAACGCTCCGTTCCCGACGATGAGCGCGATGATGACGTATTCAAAACTCGGCGCACTCACCAGTCGCTGCGCAGCCCGTTTCACCACGTGTCACCGTTCCCGTTTCCTCGTCCTCGCGTCATGATCCCAATCCACGTTGTCTCAGTCGATGCTCCAACACGTGCTCCCACGTTAAGGAGTCACACGAAAGACCATACCGCTCCGCCTGCACGAAGGCTTCCCGCGGGATTAAGCCCACCAACTCGCCGTGGGCCACGGCCACGCCTTTGTCGGCTGCCTCTTTTTTGACGGCCTCAAACGCCACGTGGACGGGCGTTCGGCGATAGTCCGTCAGATTCATTGACACCTGCACGCGTTCCCGGCTTTCCAGTTCCATCCCGATGGCCTTGACCGCGGGGAGTCCTCCGCACGCGGCGCGAACGGCTGCGGCAATCGCCCGCGCCACGGACGGGTCCCGACTTTCCAACGTCACGTTGAAGGCGATCAGCGGCTCACGAGCCCCAACCACGGTCACGCCCGCGGTCGGGTGCGGTCGGGCAGGACCGAAATCCGGGGCCCAGGCCGGATCCGTTTGCATCCTTCGAGTCAGCGCCGCCAACCCTCCTTTCCGAATCTGTTCCAATCTCTTGCGGAACGGTCGGTCACAGGCTTCTTCGTAGAGAAACACCGGAATCTGCAATTCCTCGCCGATGCGAGCCCCCACCCGTCGGGCAAGTCGGACGCATTGGGCCATGGTCGCGCCCGTCAGCGGAATCATCGGGAGCACGTCGGCCGCCCCGACGCGAGGATGCCGGCCGACGTGGTGCGTGAGATTGATGAATTCTCCTGCTTTGGCCGCAACGGCAAAGGCCGCTTCACCGACTGCTTCGTCCGTCCCGGCAAAGGTCAGCACGCACCGGTGATGATCCGCGTCCCGATGGCAGTCAAGTACGCGGACGCCTTGAATTGAGGTCACGGCGGTTTTGAGCGTATCCATCACGCTCACGTTCCGCCCTTCACTCACGTTCGCCACGCATTCGACAAGAGGCGGCATACGTCCCGTTCCTTCGCGGAGCACACGTCTCCGGTTTCTTACGTCAATCGAGTTGCCTTGACAAGTTCAACGGGACGACATTATAGTCAAACGCGTGGACTTTCTCACGTTCACTCACGCCACGCCACACAACGCTCACAGCTTACGACAGGTGATCCCATGACAACCACGCAAGTCGAACCCGCCGCCATGCTGGCCGACCTGCACGCATCCAAACCCGACCGCGTTACCATCGTGCTCTTGAGCGGCGACATGGACAAAGCCATGGCCGCTTTTATTATTGCCACGGGAGCCGCGGCCATGGGCATGCACGTGACGATGTTTTTCACGTTCTGGGGCTTGAACGTGATTCGCAAACCAGGCACCGCCAGTACGGCTGCGGATCTGCTGCGTAAAGTCTTCGGCCGGCTCAACAAAGGCGGGGCCGACGGCCTTCCCCTGTCCAGGTTTCATTTCGGAGGAATGGGCGCCGCCATGATGAAGAAAGTCATGCGAGCCAATCACATGCCCAACGTGCCGGAATTGATAGAAACCGCCCAAGACCTCGGCGTCACCATGATCGCCTGTACCACCACGCTGGGCCTGTTGGGCATCTCAAAGGAGACCCTGATTGACGGCGTGGATCAACTCGCCGGCGTCTCCACCTATCTCGCCGAAGCCAAGCAAGGGTCGGTGAATCTGTTCATTTAGTGATGTCCCTCCCCTTGAGGGAGAGGGGGAAACTCCGATGATCGAATCCCACGTCACACTCGATACCTTGGGGTATTTCTGCCCCATGCCGATTATTCTCACCTCCAAGAAAATCAAAGAACTCGCCGCGGGCCAAGTTCTCGAAGTGCTTTCAGACGATGAAGGCATTAAAAAAGACATGCCCGCCTGGTGCCACACCACCGGCCACGAAATGGTAGGGCTGGAGGAAGAAGGCCAGCCCCCCAAAGTGTATAAAGCCTACGTGAAGAAGACCAAGTAATTCCGGAAGCCGATGCTCCACTCATACGTGCGGAGCAACGAAACCCTCGTTTCCTTCAAGACGTTTCCGCCTTCAAAAGGAAGACGGTCCATCTCGTCTTGAGGAAATCATGGCAGGGGAGATTACGCGGGGAGAATCTGACGAACCGCTTCCTTCACTTTCTGGGCCAAGCCTCTTCAGCATCCGAACGATCAAGGACTTCCCATGCTCCCGGGTATCGCGTGACCATGGCATAGTCCGTCCTTGCATCGTAAGGGTATTCAGCATTTCTCAGGTCATTTTCTGCTTTTGTGACCCATTGCCGAACAATTTCGTTCCGTTCAGGACTTTCGCTCATACAGAATTTTTCCTTCACCCAAGGCCGCACGAATAATGGTACCGGGACATTCTCGATAACGATCCATTTCCTGGGGAGAGACAACCACAACGTCTTTGGGCAGTCCTATTCCACTGAGAGCCCGGCGAATACCCAGCCGGATTGTTCGTCTGTCCCGGTTCAGAGGCACGACGACAAGGAGATCAACGTCACTATCCGTCCCTGCCACGCCTCGGGCGTGTGATCCGAACAGAATAATCCGGTCCGGATTCCAATTTGTGACAATCCGCCGAACCATCTCTGCCATCAGGGCCGTCTTATCTGATGAACGATCCATGCACTTCTCTCAACTTTCTTCTCGAAACCTCCTGGGCCGGCTATCCGCCGACGGGAGAGGGCAGAGCGGGTACGGCGGCAGTCGGAGCGGCCACGTTCGAGAACATCAGCGTGGCGGCCACGGCCCAGTCGATGAAGGGGTCGGGATACACGCCCAACAGCACGGTGCCGGCCACGCCCACGCAGACGGCCGTTTTCAGGGGAGTCGAGACGGATAGCGGCGTGGGGTCGGCAGGTTCGTTGATGTACATTTTCTTGACGACGACCAGGTAGTAGTACATGGAGATGACGACGTTGACGAGACCGACGATCAACAAGGTATAGAGTTCCTCCTCAATGGCCGCGACGAAGATGTAGAGTTTGCCGATGAATCCCGCCAGTGGGGGCACCCCGGCGAGCGACAACAGAAAGAGCAGCATGGCCGCGGCAAGAAACGGCGAGCGGCGGTTCAGTCCGTTGTAATCTTCGATCTCATCGCTCTTGATCTGATTGCTCACGCCGATGACGACGGCAAACGCCCCCAGGTTGGCGAACAAATAGGTGAGCAGATAAAAGAGCATGGCGTCACTCCCGCGTTTGGTGCCGGCAGCCAGCCCGATCATGACGTTGCCGATCTGAGCAATGCCCGAATACGCGAGTAATCGTTTGACGTTCGTCTGGGCAATGGCCACGACGTTGCCGTAGGTCATGGACGCGATCGAGGCCACGACGAACAGAAGCACCCACGTCGGTTTGAACGTGGCCAACGCCACGTAAAACATGCGAAGCAGGACCGCCACGGCTGCACCTTTCGGTGCGATCGACAGAAAGGCAGTGACGGGCGTCGGGGCACCCTGGTAGGTGTCGGGTATCCAGGAATGAAACGGCACCGCGCCGATTTTGAAGCCCAGCGCGGCAAAGATCATGATATAACCGATGGCCAACCCATAGCTTCCCGGCGTGGCGGCCATGTCCGAGAACACCAGCGTTCCGGTCTCTCCGTAGACGAGACTGATGCCGTAGGCGAGCAAGCCCGCTGTGAAGACTCCGAGAATGAAGAACTTGAGCCCGGCTTCGCTGGATTTCTGATTGTCCCGCAGATACGCCACCAGCACGTAAAATCCGAACGTGGAAAATTCCAGCGTGACGAACACGGAGAGCAGGTCTTGGGCCGAGGCCATGAACATCATGCCCAAGGCCGACATCATGATGAGACAGTAATATTCCCCTCGAAAAAACTTGAACGACCGCACGTAATCAACCGAGCAGAGTAAGACCAGCCCCGTCGCCACCAACACGAAAATCTTAAAGAAGATCGCGACGCCGTCCAGGACGAACGTGTCTTTGAACAGCGCGCCGTGGACGTCCGCGTAATCAAACCAGATCAGCGTCACGAGCGCGACGACGACGCCCCCCACGCTGAGGTAGGCCAGCGTCCGGTGATTGATCGTTCGACGGGTACAGTCCACGGCCAACACCACGCACAGCCACACGGTGAGAAACATCTCCGGCAACAACAGGAGCAGATCCGAACCGGACAGGGTGAGATCAAAGGTCATCATGGTTCAAGCACGTGGGTTACGGGACGAATCCGGTCGTCTGTTGCGCCAACGTCGGAGCGACCTGATGAATCCGATCCAGCATCGGCACCACCGTTGATCGCACGACGTTGTAAAAGTGCATGGGGAAAATACCGAAGAAAATGCTGCACCCGATCAGGAGCAGCAACGGCACGCGGTCAACCCAATTTCTGGCGTCGCTGACGTGGGCATACTCCTCGGACAGCCGTCCATAAAACAGTCCCCGCATCATTTTGAAGAGATAGGCCATGGTCAGCACGATTCCCAACACCGCCACGATGACCTGGAAGGGATACTTCTCCCACGAGCCGACGATAATCATGATTTCGGCGATAAAGTTCACGGTGCCGGGCATCCCGACCGACGCCATGCACGCGATAAGAAAGGCTCCGGCCAGGAAGGGCATTTTCTGAGCCAACCCGCCCAGGGAGGGAACATCCCGCGTATGGGTCTGGTCATACACCCAACCTGCCATGGCGAAGAGCATCCCCGTGGCCAAGGCGTGCGCGAACATGTAGATCACGGCGCCGGTCAGGCTGATGTAATCCAGGGCCGCCATGCCCAGGAACACGTAGCCCATGTGGCTGGAACTCGAATACCCGATGACGTATTTCGTGTCTTTGGCGAAATAGGCCACGAACCCACCGTAGAGAATACTGAAGACGCACAGAATCGCGGCAATGGGCATCAGCTGCTGCGTGGTTTCCGGCAGGATTTCATAGGCCACGCGAATGATGGAAAAATGACCGAGTTTCATCAGCACGCCGGCGTGCAGCATGCTGGTCGCGGCCGGTGCCGCGGCGTGCCCCACGGGCGACCATGAATGCAGCGGCCAAATGGGCGCGATGGACGCAAAGCCGAAAAAGACCAACAGCCAGATAATCGTGGCCAACGTTCCATCAAAATCAGCGACCTCCCGCAGGACCAAAATATCGAACGTGCGGACGGGTGAGAAATGATAGATCAGCAGAATGCCCATCAACGCGAGCACGGCGCCGGCCGAGAGGAACAGCGTCAACTTCATGGCCGCGTATTCTTTGCTGTTCGCCCCGAAGTTCAAAATGAACCCGACCGAATCGCGGCGTTTGCGGCCTTCGGCGTCGGTCATGCTCAAATACCCCTTGGTGTGACTGCCCCAGACGCCCAGCAGCACGTACATGGGCAGCACGGACATCTCATAAAAGAAGTAGAGGAAAAACAGATCCAACGACATGAAGACCCCGATGGTGGCCGCCGCCAGAATCAACAGGAAGATGTAAAACTCTTTCGCGCGATCCTTGACGTGCCACGAAATGAAGATCCCCGCGAACAGGAGAATGGCCGAGGCAAACACCAGCGGAGCCCCGATCCCATCGACGCCGAGATGAAAGGCAATGCCCAATTCTTCCGACCACGACCACTTGGTGATGAATTGAAACCCGCCTTGCTCGGGATCATACGCCAGAAACACGTACAGCGCGGCGAGTAAGGTCACCCCGGCGGACCCCGCGGCCACGCCACGAACCTGAAGCGGTTCCCGATTCGGAATCCACAGCAACGCGATGGCCCCCAGGAACGGGGCAAACAGGGTGATGAGTAACGCCCACTCCCCCATCGTTCAGTCCTTTTCTCCGGGTCCGTCCCCCGACCAACGTCGGGGATACACGTTCACGACGTGAGACAGCAGCGTCCGGTCGCGTTCCACGATCGCGACGGACCCCAGAGCCAATCGATCCGCCACCGCCTGCACCGATCCATTCATCATGCGCAACAATGGTGAGGGATACAGCCCGATCCAGATAATCATCACGCACAGAGCCACGGCAATCGTCGATTCCCGCTGCGTCAGGTCCCTCAGGACGGCGGGAACGTTTGATCCGACGGGTCCGAACATGGCTCGCTCGTAATACCAAAGAAAATACGCGGCGGCGAAGATCACGCCTGACACTGCCACGACGCCGTAGACCCAAGACGCTTGAAACGCGCCGAGCAGGATCAGAAATTCTCCGATGAAGCCGTTCGTCCCGGGTAGTCCGATCGAGGCCATTCCCACGATCAACGTGAAGGTCGCCAACCACGGCATCTTCGACGCCAGGCCTCCGCAATTTTCCAACAGCGTATTGCCAAGACGATCATGGAGAAACCCCGCCAGAAAAAAAAGTCCGGCGGTGGTCAACCCCAAGTTGATCATGTGCAGCAGGCTGCCCTGCAAGCCTTGGAAATTCAACGCAAACAAGCCCAGCACCACGAACCCCAAATGGCTGATGCTGCTGAACGCGAGCAGACGTTTGAAGTCCGTCTGCATGACGGCGATGATCGCGCCCCAGACGACGGCGGCCAACGCCAGGCTCATCACGATCACCACCACGGTTTCATTGGTTGACGCTTCGGGCAGCAGCGGGAAGGAGAACCGCAGAAACCCATACGTTCCAAGCTTGACGCCCGCCAACGCCACGGACATGCCGATGGGTCCATGCACGAGCGCGTCCGGCAGCCACGTGTGGAAAGGAAACACCGGCGCTTTGAAGGCCAACCCCATGAAGATCAACCAGAAGATCAACAGTTGATCGTCAACCGGCACGGGCACGGTCAACAGATCCAGCAAGTCGAAACTGTAGGTCTGCTTGACGTCGTAGTAATTCAAACTTAACAGCGCAAACCCCACCAGCATGAACACGCTTCCCAACAAGGTGTACAACACGTACTTGAGCGCGGCGTATTCTCTTTCGTTCCCGACGCCCCACAACTTAATCAGGAAATAGCTGGGCACGAGCATCAATTCCCAGAAGACAAAAAAGAGAATCAGGTCGATGGACACAAAGATGCCGATCATCGTCGTTTCCAACGCCAGAATACTCATGAAGTACGGCTTGACGTTCTCCCGAACGGCGTCCCATGAATAGAGGACGATCAGCACCGTGATGAACGCCGAGAGTCCGATAAACAAGACGCTGATGCCGTCAACCGCAAGATGATAGGAAATGCCGAGAGGCGGAATCCAATTCAGTCGCTCGCTGAATTGCATGGCCGCGGATTCCGGGATAAAGCGAAGCATCAGGATGATGGAGAGGCTGAACTCCAGAACCGCCACGCCTAGGGCGGACTTTTTTATCAGATCGACGTCCCGCTGCACCCACAACGTGATGGCACCGAGAAGCGGCAAGAAGAGGAGCACCGACAACAGGGGAAATCCGAATTGTAATTCTTCGAACATGCCGATCACTCCAGTGGTCCATGGCCAGCGGTCAGTGTCCCGCGTCTAGTGGTCACTGGCAACTGGCGACAGCCCTTACGGATCGCTGCACACTCATCGTTGACCGGTGCTTCGCTCAGCATGAGGTATTCCCTTCGTCTCCGTTTTATAAGACGGCGATTCCTGTCAGCCACGCGAACAACACGTGTACCAGGATAAAGAGACCGATGACGATCACGGCGGCGTAATGGTTGACGAGGCCGGTTTGCAGCTTCCGCCACGACCAGGCCGCCAGATGATTGGCGTATCCGATGACGTTGATTCCACCGTAAATCACGTGTTTCTCGGCCCAGGTCACGCCTTCGGCGCTTACGTCCGCCCCGCGGCCAATTCCACGAACGACGCGATCGATCACCTGATGGTCGATCCAATCCCACAGCCGACCCAGACGTTTGCACGGCTCGACGAAGATCGCGTCGTAGAGTTCATCAACGTAGTATTTGTTCACAATCGTTCGATAGGCTCCGGCGTACCGCTGCGACCAGGCGTCGGCCGTCTCCGGTTTCATGGAATACAGGTAGTGCGCGACGATCCAACCACCCAGCGCAAGGCCCACGGCTACGGCCATCAGCGTCATCAGCGTCGTCCCACTGACTTCATGGGGCACGACACCCGAAGACGCGGCCACGGATGCTAAAAATCCGTGAAACCAGCCGTGCTCCGGCGGCACGCCCAGCAATCCACCGAAGACGGAGAGACCCGCCAGGATCATCAACGGCACGGTCATCACCGGCGGCGATTCATGAACGCGGCGTTCCACGTCGGGATCGATCCGGGACCGACCGTAAAACGTGAGATAGGTGAGGCGAAACATGTAAAAGGAGGTCAGAAGCGCGCCGACCGCCGCCAATCCATAGAGGACGTAATGATGACGCACGAAGGCATGGGCCATGATTTCATCCTTGCTCCAGAACCCGGCCAACGGCGGAACGCCGGCAATCGCCACGGTGCCGATGAGAAACACGGCGTGCGTGAGGGGAATTTTTCGGGCCAGTCCGCCCATCTTGCGAACGTCCTGTTCTCCTTCCAACGAATGGATCACGGCACCGGCGGACAGGAAAAGCAGGGCTTTGAAAAAAGCGTGCGTGACCAGATGGAAGACGGCGGCAATATAGGCCCCCACCCCACAGGCCAGGAACATGTAGCCCAACTGACTGACCGTTGAGTAGGCCAACACGCGCTTGATGTCGTTCTGCACCAATCCGATGGTGGCGGCAAACAACGCCGTCGTGCCACCGACGAGTCCCACCGTGGTCAGGGCCACGGGCGACATATCGTAGAACACGTGGGTTCGGACCACCATGTAGACGCCGGCCGTGACCATGGTCGCGGCGTGGATCAAGGCACTCACGGGCGTCGGCCCTTCCATGGCGTCGGGAAGCCACGTGTATAACGGAATTTGCGCGGATTTCCCCACCGCTCCCACGAACAGACACAGCGCAATGGCCGTCGCCGTTTCGGTGGAGAGTCGGCTCGCCTGCTCAAATACCGTCAAGTAATCCAAGGTACGAAAATTGACGAAGACCAGAAACATCGCGAGCAGGAATCCCGCGTCTCCAATCCGGTTGACGACAAATGCCTTGGTCGCGGCTTTCGCCGCGGATACTTTGTTGAAGTAGTACCCGATCAACAGATAGGAGCACAGCCCGACGCCTTCCCAGCCGATGAAAAGCACCAAGAAATTATTCCCCATGACCAGCAACAGCATGGAGACCATGAACAAATTCATGTAGACGAAGAAGCGGGTAAAACCGTCTTCGCCGTGCATGTACCCGATGGAATAGAGGTGAATCAGGAAACCGACTCCCGTCACGACCATCAACGTCACCGTCGTCAGCGGATCAATCAGAAAACCGAAATTGACGTGGAGATCACCGCTGAAAATCCAGGAATAGGCCACGACTTCATGGGGACCGGGATCAGCCAGCACGCGGGCGCCGACCGCAGCGGCGCACAGCAAGGAGAGCGCCACCGAACCGCACGCAATCCCGCCGGCCGGACCGTGCGCGTACCAACGGCCCAGCAGGCCGTTCGCCAGGACCGCGAGCAACGGAAAGACCGGAATGAGTATGACGAGAAGATCGAACACGTTACCACTTCAATAGATTGATCTGATCGACGTTGGTCGAAATTTTGCCCCGGAACACGACGATAATAATCGCCAAGCCCACCGCGGCTTCTCCGGCCGCAATCGCAATCACGAACAGGGCCGCCAATTGGCCGGTCATGGATTCCAGATAATGGGAGAACGCCACGAGGTTGACGTTCGCCGCGTTCAACATGATCTCGACGGACATCAGAACAATGATAAAATTCCGGCGAATCAGAACGCCCAGCAATCCGGTCATAAACAGAACGACGCTCAACGCGACGTAGGCGGAAAGAGGAATCATGATGATTGACTTACGTGGCCGCGTCCACCTTGGAAGTCGGAGCGGTTGGTGTTTTCGCCAACACAATCGCCCCGATAATCGCGCCCAGGAGAAAAACCCCGACGATCTCGAACAACAACAAATAGTCGCTGAACATCATGATCCCGACGGCGTGACTCGGGCCGGTCTGCAACACGACGTCTGCAGATGCCGTGCCTTTGGCCCCGCCGTGGGGCGTCTGCAACGTCACAATGAGTAATTCACCCAGAATCGCCGCGCCGGCAAACAGGAAAAAGGGATATTTCTTGTGCAGATACCGTTCTTCCGTTTTCAAGTTCAGCAACATCAGGACAAACAGATAGAGCACCAGGATGGCCCCGGCGTAGACGATAATCTGCACCGCAAACAGAAATTCGGCGTTGAGTAACACAAAGAGACCGGCCACGTGGAGCAGCAAGGACAACAAGCCCAGGCCGCAGTGGACGGGATGTTTCAAGGCAATCGTGAAAATCCCTGACAGGATACTCACGACCGCAAAGTACCCGAATAAGACGTAGATCATCGTCAACGGCTACGAGTCAGAGACTTCGGCGTTCCCGACGGGTTGGGGGAAATGATAGCGGTAGGCGCGACTCTCGTCATCATCCTCTTCTTGATTATGAGCGTATAAATACTTCTTGGCGTCCCCGAGATGTCGTTCTCCGATTTCGTAGAGTCGCCGTTTGTCGAACAGGAGGGTGCGTTTATCGGGAGTCGAATATTCATACATTTTCGTCATGGCCAAGGCGTTGACCGGACAGGCTTCCACGCAATACCCGCAAAACACGCATTTGGTTATATCAATGTAAAACTCCGTCGCGTACCGTTGCAGCGGCATTGACGTATCTTCTTCACTGATGACCTTGATGCACCGGGAGGGACACGCGGCTTCACAGAGGTCACATCCGACGCACCGTTCGCGCCCGTCGTCGTAGCGCAGCAGACCCAGGGCGCCACGATGGGCATCGGGAATCGTTCGCTTTTCTCGCGGATACTCGAAGGTCATCGGACGATGAAACATGTGCTTGAACGTGACCTTCATGGCTTTCCAGATTTCACGGAACAGGACCGCGTCGAATAATTTTTTCGTTTGGCTCGGAGTCTCCATGGATGCGACCTCCCCTTACGCCTTTTCGATCGTCACCCGAGTCAACTTGAAATACGGCACTCGGGTGACGGGGTCAACTTCAACCGGCACGAGATCTTTAACCGGAGGATCATTAAAATGCTCAGGGAACGCACAGGTTCCCGGCAACACGCTGGGGTCGGCCGTTACCCCCAACTCCACGCTTCCCTGATCCGACGTCACGCGCACTCGTCCGTCTTCGGCGACGCCCAACCGCTCACATGCTTCAAACGATAACCGCAAGGCTTTGGTATTCGGCGAAATCTCCATCAACCCGGAGGCTTTCGTGGACAGTTTTCCCGAATGATAGAGGAGCTGAATCAACGTCACGTCATAGGGCCGCTCGGACCCCTCGGCACGGCCGTTCGTCGCGTACCGGGCGCTCACCGAATCCTGATATCCATTCCGGAGATACGCCGTGGGGTCGGCTGCAACGGGTCGCGGCTGCCCCAGATTGTAGTAGCCGGGAAGCAGTTTCCGAATCTCTGCCTGAATATCCTGCGTCGTTTCATACGGCAGGGAAGCCCCCATGCCGTTGGCAATGCCCACCATGACGTGCCAATCCAACGCGCTTTCGCCCAAGGGGTCCAGGGCCGGCCTGACGAACTGCACCTTTCCCTCTTGATTCGTGACCGTGCCGTCCTTTTCCGCAAACGTACACGCGGGGAACACGAGGTGCGCATAGTGAGCCGTCTCCGTCAGGAAGGGGTCCTGACAAATGAGCAATTCCAATTGACTCAAGGCTTCTTCCACGCCATACGACTTCGGCAGCGTCGCCACCGGATTTTCTCCGACCACGTACAGCGCCTTGATTTTTCCAGCGCGACAGTTCTCGATGATTTCAACGAGGGATTGACCGGGTTCGGCACTCGGCACGTCCACGCCCCAGGCTTCAGAAAATTTCCGGCGTGCCGTGGAATCTTCATACCCCACGGGGCCAGGCAGAAATTCCGGTGCCACCCCCACGTCCACGGCCCCTTGCTCATTGCTCTCTTCGACAAACGTGTTCACGCCGCTGCCGGGCTTATGGAACGTTCCCGTCACCCAAGCGAGATCAATGAGAGACAACACGTTGTCATAGCCGCGGCGCCGGCGAACGATTCCTTCCCCGCACACAATGACGGCACGGGGGGCTTCCGCAAAAATCTTCGCCACGTCGTGAATCGCCTCCACGGACGCGCCGGTTTCCGCGGCCACGGTCTCAAGACATACTGACTGTGCGGCCGACTTCAAGGCGTTCAACGCAGCAGGCGCTTGCTCAGCGACGCGGGAGTCGATGAGATCCTGATCCAACACGGATCGCACCAAGCCCTTGACGAACAGACCTTCGGTCCCGGGTTTGACCATGGTCGGATGCGAGGCCAACTTGGCCAAGTTGGTCTGCATGGAATCCACCACGATGACCGAGGCGTTGTAGGTCCCGATGGCGGCTTTGATCCGCACGCTGGCCACGGGATTGGTTTCCGTCACGTTGGCTCCCACCACGAGAATGGCCTTCGCTTTGGTCAGATCCTCGGACGTGTTCATCATCCGGGAGATACCGAGCGCCTGATGCACCGCGCGTACAAAATTGAGGTGGCCGTATCGGGCGCTGCTGTCCAGATTATTGGTGCCCAGGACCGTGCGCATGAACTTCTGAAAAACGTAGAGTTCCTCATTCGTGCAACGCGCCGTGATCAATCCCGCAATGGCCTCAGAGCCGTATGTTTCTTTGATCCGCATGAATCGCTCCGCGGCCGCGTCCAACGCTTCAATCCATGGAGAAGGGACGAGGTCGCTGCCTTGACGAAGAAGCGGCTCCGTCAGCCGCTCTTTGCTGTCAATGAATTGGAAACCGAATCGGCCCCGCACACAGATCCCACCATGACCGTTGACCGTGTCGCCCCGGTCGCCCCATTTATGTTTCCACGACAAAGGGGAGGTCACCCGCACCACTTCGGTATCCTTGGTTTCCACGTGCAGTTGACATCCGTCGCCGCAGTAATTGCAGGTGGTCGTGGTTTTCCGGAGTTGCCACGGCTTATAGACGTACTTGGAAAACTTATTGGTAATCGCGCCCACGGGGCACACGGCCAGACAATCGCCGCAGAATTCGCAATCCAGGGCCTGATCGCCCTTCGCCACCACTTGCGTAAATCCTCCCTTCTTCATGAATTGCAGGGCATCGATGCGCAGCAGGTCTTTACAAATGTTGATACACTCCCCGCAGGCGATGCAGCGATTCATGTTGAAGTCCAGCACGATGCTGCGGGTATCTTCCGGAATGTTTTTCTGCTTGGCGTTGGCGAGGTCGGTGACTTCATGCTGGAAGGCCACGTCCTGCAATTCGCAATGGCCGTCCGCGTCACACACCGGACAATCCAGGGGATGCACGGACAGATGTTTTTCCACGGCTTTTTTGCGAGCGGCGAACAGGTCTTCCCCGTCCGTTCGGATCACCATCCCTTCCGCGGCCTTAGCGGTGCAGGATCGGACCGGGGCCTTCTTGCCCTCTTGCGACACCAGACACATGCCGCACGACCCGAAGGGATCAAAGGTGTAGTGATAACACATGGCCGGCACAATTTTGCCCATGCGTGAAATCACGTCGTACAGCGAAACCCCTTCCTTCGTGGTCACGGTTTCGCCGTCGATACTCAGTTGAATGGTTGCCGCTTCAACGTCCGGCGTCGTCACTGGTTTGAGTGCCATTTCTCTCTCCCGGCTCTAATAAACGCGGTCATTGCCAACGGTTGTAAAAACGCCGTCATTCCAGACATTTGTCAAAACGCCGTCATTCCCAACGGATCCCTGAACGCTGTCATTCCCGACATTTTTAATCGGGAATCCACGACTCAGGCATCCGTCGTAGTACTCTCTCCTGACTGTTCTCTCTCCTAACGCCATCCCTGAACGCCGTCATTCCCGACGGTTCCCAAAACGTTGTCATTCCCGACGGTTTTAATCGGGAATCCATGAAAGGGACCGGTGCTTTTCTTCAGGTCAGAATCGAAGCTGCAACGACTCCTGAACCCTTCTTCGGATTCCCCTTTTTGCCTTTGGCACCGTCAACCTGCTCGCGGTGCCAGCTCCGACTTCAACGGCCACGGCAAGAATAACCGCCCCCTCAAGATTCGATGCAGCCCGATCAAATCCGGCGTCTCCCTCCTCCTTGGTGGCGACAACCAGTGAATCAAAAATCTTATTCAACTCTTCGGTTGATTTGTTGGTTGCCGGAACGGCCTTGGGTAACTTCGCAGCCTTTTTCTTTGCCGGGTAGTTTGGAAACGCAGCCTTCAGTCGCCGCTCTATCCTGCTGAGAGACAACGTTGTCGTTTGGAGATCACGCCGCAGGCCGGAAATCCCATCAGCCAGGAGTTTCAGTTCTTCAGACGGTTGTAAGAATTCTTTATTCATTTGAGAAAATTCGTTACGTCAGCCCAGAGGGATTTGAAATCATCAACAGAGTCGTCGGGGATCTTGCCGGATGTCACGGCACGCTTGATTGCGGCGCGGTCAAAAATAGGGGTATCAAGACATTTCACCTTCAAGTCAGACGTGTTCAATGCCTCCGAGCATACAGCCTGAACCTCATTCCAGTAGAATCGTGACTCTCTAGTCATATTTCCCCTATATGGTTTCGCCTTGTTCATGAACACCGCGATTTTCGGAATTGGCAATGGCTCAATACGCATTTTGAGCATATTCAAAATCAATGGAACACCTTTCACGGCGTAGAAATCGGGATTAACGGGTATCAATATCAGATCGCAAACTGCAAGAACTGAATAGGAGAGCAAAGTAAACGAGGGCGGGCAGTCAAATAGTGCATAGTGGTAATTTGATACTTTCTTGGACCACGTGATTTTCCCGAGAAGTTCACGCATAAACCCCTTCATCTTTTCACGGTCAAACACCTCAAGTTCAAGCCAGTAAAGTTCCTCGGAGGAAGGGACAAAATGGTAGCGGTCAGTTATCTGGTAAATAAAATCGTAATCTATTCCAAAATTGAAGTTTCCAGGCTTGGTATATTCATCAATCGCATTGAAGATTGTTTTCTTTTTCCTTTCCGACCGCTTTTGCCAGTTGCTGAACTTTTCGTGAAGTCTGCCGTCTTCGTTCAGAGTGATTGCTTGCGTAAGTGACATCTGAGCGTCGAGATCAAACAGGAGTGTATCAGACTTGCCGTAGGTGGAAATCAAATCGCCGAGACACCAGGTAATGGTTGTTTTGCCGACGCCACCCTTGAAGTTAATCGTCGCAATTGTCTTTGGCGGTTTCTTATCGTTCATCTTTCTTCACCAAACGTCCCTGCCTCACACTTACAGGCTCTTCAAAAAGTTCTTCCATCCTTGCTTGTGAGTCCAGTCCGCAGGCCACGCAGGCCCGTTAGCGGTCGCATTCTCCCATCACGATGTCATACGATCCGAAGATCGTGACGGCGTCGGCGATCATGTAGCCCCGGGCCATGTGATCGAAGGCGCCCATGTGGATGAAAGACGGGGATCGAATTTTCAATCGATACGGATGACCGCCTCCCGTGCTCACGATGTAAAAACCCAATTCTCCCTTATGCGCCTCGGTTCCGCAATAAATTTCACCGGGCGGCGCATCGAACCCTTGGGAAAACAGTTTGAACTGCTGGATCATCGATTCCAGGTTGGTCAACACGCGGTGCTTGGGCGGCAACGTCACGCTGGGCACCTCGGCCATCACCGGCCCGTCCTTGGGCATCTGGTCCATGCACTGCCGAATGATTTTGATACTTTCCCGCATCTCCTCAACCCTGACCCAATACCGATCATAGGTGTCGCCGTTCCGACCGACGGGGACGCTGAATTCACACTGGGGATAGGCACCGTAGGACTCGTACTTTCGCAAGTCGTAATCAACCCCGGACCCCCGGAGCGTCGGTCCGCTCAACCCGAAGCTTAAGGCATCCTCAGCCGAAATGACCGCCACGCCCACGGTGCGAGCCAACCAGATGCGATTTTTTTCCAGAAACACGACGTATTCGTCGATCTTGGGCGGGAAATAATTCAGAAAATGCCGAATCTTGGCTTCAAGGGAGTCGGTAAAATCCCGTTCCACGCCGCCGATCCGATACCAACTGGTCGTGAGTCGCGCGCCGCAGAGTTCATCAAACCAGTCCAGCAGAATCTCGCGGTCCCGGAACGTGTAGAAGAACACGGTCATCGCGCCGATGTCCAACGCCTGCGTCCCCAACCAGAACAAATGCCCGATGATCCGCTGCACTTCCGCGACGATGGTCCGCAAATACTCCGCGCGTTCGGGCACGGTGACGTTCATCAGTTTCTCAACCGCCCGGCAATACGCGAAGTTGTTGTACATCGCACACACGTAGTCGAGACGGTCCGTGTGCGGAATAAATTGATGATACGTTCCGTATTCGGCGAGCTTTTCCACGCCGCGATGGAGAAAGCCCATCACCACCGTGGACTTGGTAATGCGCTCCCCTTCGAGATCGAGGATCACTTTCAGGACTCCATGGGTGGCCGGGTGCTGCGGCCCCATGTTCAACAGCAGTTCCTCGGTCCGCAGGATCGGGAGATCCTTGGTTTCCGGACGCTCCGGATCGACTTTATAGACGGTCTCGCGTTGGTCCGTGAAACGTGGCATCGTTCTTAGAAGTGGTCGTTCTGAAGAGTCACGCGCAGGGATCAGGCCGCGCCTTCATTCAGAAAATCAAAGGTATCCCGCCAACCCTTCCCTTGCAGGGGGAAATCTTTTCGCAACGGATAGCCTTCCTGAAAATCGTCCGGCATCAGAATGCGGCGCAGGTCCGGATGGTTCTTGAATCGAATGCCCATCATGTCGAAGACCTCCCGTTCCATGAACTCCGCGCCCCGCCAGACGTCCGTCAACGAATCAACGGAACAATCACGTTCCGGCACTCGCGTTTTTACGCGAACACGATGCCGATGCCGAATGGAATAGACTTCATAGACGACTTCAAACCGTTCTTCATCATCAGGCCAATCCACTGAGCTGACGTGGACGATGTAATCGAAATCCATGGCCGGATCGTCCCGCAGAAATCGACAGATCGCGTGCAAGGATTCGCGTTTCACCGTCACGGCCAGATCCCCGCGCCATTCGTGGGTCCGGAGAACACCGTCGCCAAAGCGACCGTGGATGCGTTCGGCAAGAGAGTGCATGGCGCCTTTCAGCCGTCCGAATGCCGTGCCTCGTTAGAGGTTTTACTTTGGATATTCCCAATTACCCGAATAGGGATTGTATTGAAGTTCGGAATTTGGGATCGTCGTTTCCCACTCATTCTCATATGGGTTATATCTCCGTTCGGAATTCTCCGGCACCACGTCCCATCTGTTTTCATAAGGATTATACTGGGGCGAAGAATCAGGGGCAGCATAGCTCCATTGTCCGGCATACGGGTTGTACTGAAGTTCTGAATGTGGATTGACGGTTTCCCATTGTCCTGAGTATGGATTGTATTTTTGCTCTCCGAACGCGTGTTGGAACGCGATGAACGAAACAAGAAACACAACGAGGCTGGCCGTCACTTTCATGATTTTCATCATCAGGCCTCCTCCTACCTCTAGTGGAAAAATTCCTCAAAGACGAATGGGATGCCGTGGCGTTGTCGGCTGAGGGGGTGCATTACACGATCGCCTTATCCTTGGGTCTGACTTGCTCGGGCTGCTTGGTAAAGACCCGCTTCTGCATGATCTGATCTTGCAGTTTCAAAATCCCGTCAAACAGGGCTTCGGGAGTCGGCGGACAACCCGGCACGTAAATGTCCACGGGCACGAATCGATCCACCCCCTGCACCACGCTGTAACTGTCGTAAATATTGCCGGACGTGGCACAGGATCCCATGGAGATCACGTACTTGGGTTCCGGCATTTGATCGTAGATTTTGCGAATGACCGGAGCCATGCGCCGGCACACCGTCCCCGCCACGATCATGACGTCGGACTGCCGAGGCGACCCCCGAAAGACGCCGGCCCCGTACCGGTCGATGTCGTACCGGGACGAAACCGCGGCGATCATTTCAATCGCGCAACAGGCCAACCCGAAGGTCATAGGCCAGAGCGACCCCTTCCGCGCCCAGTTCACGGCCTTTTCCAGCGACAGCGTGATCACGCCAAGATCGCCGTCTTTCTCGTGCTTCTTTCCGATCTGGATTAAACCCATCATTCACCCATGCAGACCGCTCAATCCCATTCCAACGCGCCCTTGCGCCACGCGTAGACGTAGGCCACCACGAACAGCCCGATAAAAATCATCATCTCGATCAAGCCGATGATTCCCAGTTGGTGAAACGTGACGGCCCAGGGATAGAGGAAAATCACTTCGATATCAAAAATCACAAACAGCATCGCAATGACGTAATAGCGAACGGGAAACGGCATCCGAGAGTCGGAAAACGGTTCGCTTCCGCATTCATAGACGCTTAATTTTTCCGTTTCGGGATATTTCGGGTGGACGAGATAGCTCAGCGCGAGCGTCACCAGTCCGAATCCTAACGCCAGAAAAATAAACA
This sequence comes from Nitrospirales bacterium, assembly GCA_965212625.1. Lineage (GTDB taxonomy): Bacteria > Nitrospirota > Nitrospiria > Nitrospirales > UBA8639 > Bin75. The sequence continues at coordinate 1,194,070 of OZ243124.1, forward strand.
CGAGAATGGGGAAATACGTGGACAAATAGTCCAGAAGAAGGTCGAATCCGCTCACCATGCTCGTGTGATCTCGCAAAAGCTTGGCCCCGACGTCGCAAAAGCTTTTCCCCGACGTCTTTTATCGGGGATCAAAAATCTTCAATGATTTCATTGAATCCGACATGGTAGCACCCAAATTTTTTACGAATCAAGCGAACAAAAGACCTACCGCCTCACTCGCAAAAGCCCCAAGTCCCTGATTTCTTTGAGTAAAAAGAGAGGAATACCCCGAAATGAAGACGATCGGGCGAAGTGAAAGATCTGCGAATACGCCCCCCGTCTGTCATGCTGGGCATAAATGTCAAAAAGTGTTGGTTTTTGTCTTGAATGGCAGAGGACCAATCCCGTGCTAATCCCCACGCTGCACGGCTTTGGGGGGGGTGACAAGCGGCTTTTTGGCATTTATTCCGGGAATGACAGGATGAAGACGAAGCCAAAAAAAAGAGGGAAGCTATGAGGACTGGATGCCCGATTACAACCTTCGGGCATGACCGAGAGATGCCTGCCTCTCCTGTCCTTCCCACCGCCCCTCCTGTCATTCCCGCAGGTTTTTAGCGGGAATCCAGAAAGAAAAACCTTTTATCTACTTTCCCCAACTCTTTTTGGCCATTATGCCCAGAATGACATCTTTTATGAGAGAACTTCTACGCAGGTTGAAACGTTGAGAAGAACCGAGAGGGAAGGAATAATCGGGAGCGTTACGATTTCTGCATATCCTGCGGAGGGCGTTTCAGATTTTTCGGAGGCATTGCCCGAGCACGTTCCCATTCATTCATGAGGGGAGCAACCGCCTTAGCCTTCTTCCGCCGATGAATCTGCGTTTGAATGCGGTGCGGCGACTTTCCCTCAGCGGGGTTTTCTCTCTCTTTTTTAGTGATTTCTTGAATGACTGATGCCAATGCATTGCGGATCGTAGTCCGAATGCTTTTTCGAATGATCGACTTCATTTCAACCTTGACACTTGGCATTGCACCTTCTCCCTTTCTTCCATCGGGGGATCATCTTAAAAGGGTTATGATGCGTAAGTCTACCCACGATGGTCTTACGGAACGGGCGCGGACCACCGTGGAACGCGCGAAGGCTGCCGTTCTAAATGGCTGGTATCATAAATCCGTTCATTCCCGGTAATCCCGTCCTCATCAGGATCTGACCACATCTCACCTCGGCCCGTTTCAAATTCTCCATTCCCGTTGCGGTCCAGCCAATAGAACAAGGGAAACCCGACCGTCACGACGACCGGGGTGCCGAAGTCATCCAGCCAGACCTTATAGGTACGACGCGCGGTCATGTAGTTCACCACGCCGTCCCCGTTCAAATCGAATTCCCGAAAGAATAAATCATTCCGCCGGTCGTAATACGCCTTGACTTCACGGTCGTCGAACTCTCCCGGTTCTTCAGGCAACGGAGAAAAATCCCGCAAATGGGTTTCCCGTGAAGACGGGGAAGCCGGTGAATTCGGGAGAGCGGGCGGCGACAATGAATTGTCCCGTCCGGCAACGTGACCGACCGGCATGAGCAAAACCGCACCAATGGCCCAGAGCATCACAAAGAGCACGCTTTTCCCGTTTCTCGATTGAATCCTGCTGAATCGCGAACCCATCATCAAGTCCATGGACGCCTTCCATCCGATTCGATCGCCAAAATAGAAGAAGCTCTTTGTCACGCGGACGTTTCGAACACGTCGATTATTCAGAGAGACAGGAAAGAGTCAATCACGGGGCAGGCCAATTTACTGACTTGCCATTGGGAACAGCCACACAATGAAAAATGAACGGCTTCGCCGCTTTCATTGGCTGCCCCTGCATGGTGAAGATTGTATAGTTCGCGTCCAAGAAATATTTTCGGCTTTCCCATTCCTTTGGGGAGTGGACCTCGAAGACGACGACGGGACAAGCTTGTCTCAGCATTCTCTGCATACCGGATACCACCTCATACCCCGCGCCCTCAACGTCAATTTTCACAAGATCAATTTTTTCACTGAAATATTGATCCAATGAAACGGCAGGGATAGAAAATTCAGGACGACCGGCCGCGTCTCCGTCACGTGGCCCGATAATGTTCCATTCAGCTCCACTCGTCTGACTTTTTCCAGTAAATACCGGCACAACCCCTTTCTCGCCATCCGTCACGGCGACGTTTTCTATCTTGATCCGGTCACGGAACCGCCACGTATTGTACTTGACCTGCTTGGCGTTTTCAGGATGCAATTCAAAGGCATGGACAAACCCCGATGGTCCCACCAGATTTGCCATCAGAAAACTATATTCGCCACGATTGGCTCCACAATCAATGCAGCGCCAACCGGATGAAATATTGGCGTGCATGAATTCATAGACCTCGGGTTCAGCTTTTCTGACCGTGGTTCCATCAAAAGACAACCCTCGTATGAAACACACAAGCCCCGTTCGTTTGAACCTATAGATTAATTGCTTCATAGTTAAAATTCTTGACCCTGGACCGTTCATCTCTCTGTTTTCTCATGTGGCATCTTGACGTGGTTCTCTGAATGGCTTCCCTCCGTTGTGAGGCCGGTTCTCCTTTGGCACAATGCCGGATATGCTACCACGCTACGCCGACGTTGTCTTCCCGCCCAGGATTTCCCGATCATTTACGTACCACGTTCCTGATTCGTGGGGTGCCCGGCCAAGGGTGGGGCAATGGGTATTGGCTCCGTTCGGCCCACGGTACAAACCCGGGCTCGTCGTCTCTCTCACCGACGACGCGACGCACGCCACGGTTCATCCAAACAAAATTCGAGACCTGCACCGCGTCACGTCGTCACAATGGGACCTCGATCCCAATCTGGTTGCCCTGGCTCACTGGATGGCCGACTATTATCTGGCTCCTATCGGGACGTGCCTGGCACTGATTCAGCCGCCCCAATTCCCGTTTCGGCGCACCATCCGCTGGACCATCACCCACCAAGGACGTCAACGGTTGGGAACCACGCGAAAGGGCACGGCCGCGTACACGCTCCTGACGGCACTGGCCACGCGACCCAAAGGCTTGGCGTTATCAACCATTGACGATCTTCTCAAAAACTCTTCTGCAACGTTGAGAACGTTCAAACGACAACGATGGATTCAGGAACAGGAAGACTGGACCGAACGGCCCTTTCACGGTGGTCCCGTGCCAACGTCTCCGGCCAAGGGACGTCTCGACGTCTCCGAGGATAATCGTCCGGATTCCCGCGTGCGCGGGAATGACAACAAACCCGCCAAGCAGCGCCTTGACGTTTCGGATGACACGCTTGCCCATGCCTCCTGGTGGAACCAGTTTCGGGAGCACCTCGCAGCCAAACGATTCGGTGAAGTGCTGGTCCAGGAACGGTCACACGTTCCCCCGTTGGCGAACGTCATCCACGCCACAACGGCCAACCGACGCACGGCTCTTGTGCTGACGCCCAACGTCAACCAGGCGACCCACGTCGCGGCATGCCTTCGTGACTCGGGAGGAGACAGAGTCGGAGAGTTCCACGGCGGCCTGTCGGCAACGCGCCGGGTTCAAGAATGGCAGGCCGTCAAACGGGGACGCTACGCCGTGGTCGTGGGCACTCGGTCCGCACTGTTCCTTCCTCTCCCCGCCCTTGGCTGCCTATGGGTCGAACGGGAAGAAGACGCCTCGTATAAAGAAGAGGCCGGGCCACACTATCACGTTCGGGACGTCGCACGAAAAAGAGCGTCGTTGGACCAAGCCGTGCTCGTGTATCATTCGCCACACCCAACGCTTGAGACCGTCCATCGCTTTGCGATCCGCGCCAAGAATCCACCATCGTTTCCGACCCCGATCCGGAACACCGCGAACGCCGTTCACGTGGTCAATCTTCAAGAGGTACCGTTCGGAACGATCCTCTCCGACGTCCTGCGCCAAGGCATTGAACGGGCGCTGGAGCAGGAAGGCGGCATTCTTGTCTACCACAATCGCAAAGGGTTTGCTTCATCATTCACCTGCCGGGATTGCGGAACGGCCCCATCATGCACGCGCTGTCACGTCCCGTTCAGACTCCACCACTCACGACTCCTGTGCCCCTATTGCGGGCAGGCCGAGTGCATTCCCACCGTGTGCCCGTCGTGTTCCAGCACGCGACTCGAACCGTTTGGATTCGGCACGGAACGCCTCGAAGAAGAATTGAAACGGTGGTACCCTCACGCCGCCATCGGCCGCTACGACGGCGACGCGATCAAGAGTGAATCGACGGCCCGCCACGTCAGAGAACAATTCTGCAAAGGCCGCGTTCAGATCTTAGTCGGCACCCAGATGCTGTTTCATGCGTCCCCGCTCGGTCCCGTGAGATGCGTGGCCGTCCCCTACGCAGACGCCGGACTGCACCTTCCGGATTTTCGATCCTCGGAACGCGTGTTTCATCATCTCCGACAGGCAGTGGATCTGCTCACGCCAGGACCGAACGGTTCGGCCATCATTCAAACGCGCCTGCCCTTTCATCACGCGATGCACGCCATCAGCACGCAACAACCCCAGATATTCTATGACCGTGAACTGGCCTTCCGCCGAATGGCCGGATATCCGCCCTTCGGTCTTCTCGTCCGGTTGGCGGTATCAGGCAAAGACCGAATGGCGACTGAAGCCGCCGCCAACCTGTGGGCACACCGACTCACCACTCAACGGGCGCACATGATCGCGCAAGGAGACGCAACCCCCCAGGAACACGACGCCATCCTCGGCCCCCTGCTGTCGCGGTGGTCCGCTTCGCCAAAACGGCCATGCTATCATCTCTTGCTCAAATTCAAAGACGGAACCGCGGCCAGAACCCTCGTGAGACACACGCTGGAACAGATGACGAGAGAAAAAACGTATCGGCAGATCACGTTCGGAGTGAACGTGGACCCACTCGACGCGGCGTAGGACGATCCAACTATACACGACACTGCGTATCAACGAAGTCAGTGGCTTGCCACTTTCGTCACCTTTCATTGGCCGCCCAAGCCGCCGTTCCGTGCGGAACCATTTACGTCCTAGTCCGGCCATGGTCCATCACCGCATCAGATAGAGGTGGAAGTTTTCGTTACGAACGACTGCACCTGTGAAATGGGCAAGGGGCGTGAGAGGGAAGCGTTCAAGACGTGCAGCATTCAGAGGGTAATTCAGGATAAGGAGAACGTCTTGCGACGTTTCGGTGTGTAACGTCTTCGCGACGTCCACGACGTCTGCGCGGAAGTCTTTTCGGGCCTGGTCCCATCTGACAAAGGAACCGAGCCGGTTGCCTTTTACATAGTAAACGTGATCTTTGTTGAGGTAACCGACGACGGTGGAAACCATGGTATCACGGTCGCCGACCATCGGCAAATCTTGCAGACCTTGGGCTTTGATATATTCCGCCGTCTGTTTGCCAAAGGAAAACACGTGCCGGAGTTCCATTCTGACGGCAATGATGCCACCGATACACTGGCAGACGAGGATGAACGTCAACAGTGTACTGAAGGTCCGCGGCCACGCGGTGAATCCCGTAGACGCGGTTTTCCGGGTTGCGCGCGCCTTTCGTTTTACCACGTGGATCTCAGGGCAATCACGGAAAATCCACGCAGCCATGAGAAACGTCATGAACAAGAAGCCGTTATAGCGGGCATTGTCCATATAATACACGAGGTAGGAAAACGCGAGAAGTCCGAGCATTGATGCCAGATAGATGAGCAAAGCGATGGGGCGTTTGCGCACCGACAGCGCGCCACAGAGAAGAAAGAACACGCTCAATGGGAGTTGGATGGCCTGAAAGAGAGGAAACGTTTCCAATTGATGAGAATTCCAAAAATGGATCGTCGGCGACGGAATGGGAAGGAACGCGCGAGAAACGTTGTTCATAACCTTGGTCAAGCCGTCCAGGTCGAAGTAATTCCACGATACCCAAAAATCAGCGGATGAATCGGAGGGTGGGTTGAGTTGCACAACGGCAGTGAAAATACCAAGGCCGATGAGCGCGAAGCCGAACCAAACCCGTCGCCCACCGTCAACCGTCGGCTGTACGTCTCTTTCAGCTGTGCTCTTTTTTTCTTTCGCGTAGGCGGCGGTTTGCCATGCTGATCCCCGTGCGCGAAACCAGAGAAACTCGCAGAAAAAGGCGCCGCCTATCGCGATCGTCACGATCAACCCATACACGCTGGTATGCGCGAGCAGAAACAGCACGCATCCAATCCCCAGCGGCCGCTGATACCGTCCCTTGAACAGGACACACACGAGGGTGATCAGCAAGAGGCCAAGGGCATAATTTCGAGCGATGATTGCGTATTCATAGAGCGGGAAATACCCGAAACTGAAGAGAAACTTCTGGAGTCGGGTGAACGGTGCATAGCGGACAAACAGGTAGACGGTTCCCCCCGCAATGAGCAGGTGGAACGCCTGCATGACGACGGGCGACGCGGTCAGGCGGCTGAGAGGCATCAGGAAGAGATGCCACAGCCCCGGATGTCCCTCATATTTGAGGGATGCAAAAAGCTCAAAGACGGAGGCACTATCCCGCGCAAGGAGCCAAGTTTGGATTTCGTCACGCCACATTTCATGGTGGACGGCAGTGAATCCACTCACGGCGAGGAAGAGAAGCGTGACACCGAAGGCGTAGTGAGAATCCGTGAGACACGTGAGCGAGCATCGTCTGGAGAATGGGAACGATATCGGCACTGTTCTCAACCTGGTTACGTACCGACGCGCCCCTGACCCCGCAGACTATCCAAGCCAAACTTGGCTGGGGGGGGGGGGGGGGGTGAGGGCCATTGCACGACAACGAACGGTTCCCCGGAACGCCGTGACCTCACCTGACCCCGGTCTCCCGTTCCGGCCATCGCGGCACGGCCGTCCAGGGTTTTCTTCTCAACAATGCGGGGGTCAAGGTTGTAGAGCGTGCTCAAGAATCTCGCGATCGTCATGATTGTCCGTCCGTCTTTGGTCACGTGATAACGGTTCCCGTCATACCGCACGCTACCGCTTTCCACCTGCTCGCGGAGTCGTTTTCTGACGGCGTAGTTTTCGTCAAAATAGGTGTGCATGAATTCGCGCCGTATTTCCTGCTCCGTCATCCCGTTTTTGCTGTTGTCAAGCGAGTTCAGCAGGTACACCGTCACGGAGCGATCCACAATGGCCGGTACGGTAAGATTGAAGCACAGAGCGGAAAGCAGAAAGATGACGAACACCGACACGGACGCCTCAAGAGTGAACACACCCCTTTGATTGAGCCAAACAAGAACCACGCCCACAATGGGGAGAAAGACAACCAGCAACCACGCGCCTTCCGTCAGCACAATGGACGACGGCAGCAGATGTCTCTTGATGGCAAACGCCGCCAGGTACACTGCGACGCAAAGAACAGAAGCAACGAGCAGATACACGGTGTTTCTCATGGAACGGCACTCACTTCTTTTCTTCACCGTTGCTTCTTCCGTTTGGCCTTGGCTTGATTTGGGGTTACCGGAGCAGCCGTTTCTTCCGGTGAGGGGTGGGTTCGACGGTACAGGCCATAGGCGAAGGTGAGCCAGAAAATTCCTGAAAAGACCCCGAACAGCACCGCGGTGAACACCTTGCTCATGGCTTCCATGGGCGGTTCGGGGCCGAACTGCCGGAGTTCGCCTACCAGTTGAAAGGGCCACGCCAGACTTTCAAGTCCCAACAGCAAGGTTGACCACGTCCAGACTTGAGACGTTCTCCGACAGATTTTCGCTAATACCGTCGTCAGTCCCACGACCACCAGCCCGGTCACGGGCAAGGAGAGCCCCCCTTGCAGAAACCACAACCCGCCGGCCACGGCCATGGCCCCAAGCACGGCGTTGACCAACAGTTTGGGATTGGTCGGCATAAAGACCACCTTAGCACATTCCTCATTCTATTGTAGCCGCGGGATATTATCCCTCTCTCTTCTTGGTTGGATGATCTTGCTCCCCTGCTCCGACAGGGAGATGCGGTCCTACACGTTCATTCAAAGCACGTCCGTGACCCTGGATTCCCGCTAAAGCTTGTCCCCGACATTTGTTATCGGGGAACCGCGGGAATGACAGGACGTGTGCGTGGAAATGACAGGAAGTATGCATGGGAACGTCGTCGCGATAAAAACCGTTGCTTCGGAAATAACGCTATCAAGAACGTCGAAAGGAGGAGGGGAAGATCTTCAAAAAACATCAGTGGAAGGCGACTCTTATTCCTGGTCGGAACGAGACGAGAGGCGCATGGAAGACCATTCATTCGGGTGAATGAGCGTCAGGCAGTCCTCGGCAACGGGATCTTTGTGAAATAAGGCGTAGATGGGAAACATCCGGGGTGACGCTTCGCCGTGCTCCGCCGGAAACAGGACCGGCACTTCAATCCAAGGCAGAGGCGTTTCCAGACCGGCAAGTCGCAGACGAACGGCCAGCAACATGTCCCGGACCCGAAGATCCCATTCATGCGGATCAAGTTCCACGGCACGGGTGATGCTCCGGTCCCATAACGACTTGGTAATCCCTACGGCCAGATTCAAGCCGATGCGTTGGGCTTTTGGGGTCACGTCAACAAGTAACCCGGCGTCAATGGCGTCTTGGCGAGAGGTCACGTGGCGAGTGGGCGTCGTTGACGCGGGGCTGGTTTCAATGGGGCTGGTTTCAATGGAGTCGGCATCCACCACGTCACCGCGGGCTTTGCGGATACCCTCATAGATGCCCCGAGCAGACTTCGACCAGGAGGCATCGAAGGGTCGGCCCCGGAAGGCCGCCTCCGCGGCTTTTTTCTCATCATGCGTTAATGGACGCGATTGACTCATATTATGAAGTAATAAGACGCCATCGAGACCAAGTCAAGGGCAGAAAAGCACGTTCGCTTGAGGGCAACGACGCGGATTCGTCAGGGGTCAGGGTCCGGAGAAGGTTGGAAAACCTCAAGTCCGAGCGGCCCCATCGTGTGTTGCACGAGGTGCGACACGCTCGCGTCCATCACGTTGAGGAACGTCCCCGGATACAATCCAATCCAGAACACCATGACCACCAACGGAATCATGATCGTCGTTTCCCGCCAGTTCAGATCGGGCAGCCGTGCGGCAAACGCCGTTCGAGATTGTCCAAGCGCCACGCGCTGCAACATCCAGAGCATATACGCGGCCGCCAAGACGATCCCCCCCATGGCCAGGAGCACTTTGACTAAACTGTCGGAGGACGTCCCGACGAGAACCAGAAATTCCCCGATAAAGTTACACGTCCCGGGCAGACCGAACGACGCCACGGAAAAGAGGCACAACAGCGCCACAAATCGCGGCATGGTTTGGTGAAGGCCGCCGTAATCATGAATGGAACGACTGTGCGTGCGGTCATACAACTGCCCGACCGCCAAAAACAAGGCGCCGGTGGTAACGCCGTGATTAAACATCTGAAGAATCGCGCCCTGGATCCCCTGGTGGTTGAAAACAAAAATGCCCAAGGTCACAAATCCCATATGGGAAATCGAAGAATAGGCCACGAGCTTTTTCAGATCGGACTGTGCCAGGGCCATGTATCCGCCGTAAAGAATGGCCGCGACCGACAACCATAAAATCAACGGCGCAAATTGTGCGGACGCCTCGGGAAAGATGGGAAGACAAAATCGCAAAAATCCATATCCGCCCATTTTCAACAACACCCCGGCAAGGATCACACTGCCCGCGGTCGGGGCTTCTGAATGCGCGTCCGGCAGCCACGTATGAAAGGGCAGCATCGGCATCTTGACGGCAAAAGCCAGAAAGAAGGCCAGAAAAATCCAAAACTGCACGTGCGGGGGATACACGTGACCGGCAAGAGCAAGGACGTCGAACGTCCGGCCGCCCTCCAGGTATAACCCCAAAATCGCCACCAACATCAACAAGCTGCCCGTCAAGCTGTATAAAACGAATTTGACGCCCGCCGCGATACGATTCGGCCCTCCCCATAACGTGATCATGAAATACATGGGGATCATGGTGATTTCCCACAACATAAAAAAGAGGAACATATCCAGAGCCGTAAAGACCACAATCATCGCCCCTTCAATCAACAGGATCAGCATCATGAATGCTCTGACTCTCGTATTGATGGAACGCCACGAGCAGAGGACACACAGAGGAGAGAGGAGCGTGGTCAGCAAGACCAGTGGGAGACTGATCCCATCCACGCCGACGGCGTACTGAACGTTGAAGGTGGGCATCCACGGCATGCGTTCCACGAACTGCATGCCCTGATTTCCGACGTCAAAACCAGCCCAGAGCGTCAGCGACAGACCAAAATCCAACAGCGTCGCCGCAAGGGCCGTTCGACGAATCCACTCCCGATCCTGAACGAACGCCAGGACCGCAACCCCAAGAAACGGAACGGCAATCATCCAACTGAGAACGTGGTCCGCAACAATCGCACTCATGACGCGCTCTTCAGGAAACGCCGACGCGGCACTTCACGGTGATCACAGGGGGCATTCACGCCACGAACCAATAGAACAATCCTATCGCGGTAATCAGCCAGAAAACGATGACGAGCAAGTGGTGCTGAAGCGGCCGTGGTTCGACTTTCTGCAACGGATGCCCCGTGGCATCGCCCTGGTATCCCCATCGTTCGACGTTCCGTTCACTGCCCCGAACGTCCGTCATCTTCCACGCCCACGCGGCGACGCTCATGGCCTGCCCCCCGCTCCCAACCACGACGCGATCAACGCCTTTCACGTCCACAACCTGCCACAGCCATCGGGCAAGGGCAACCGACGTGCCGCCTATCCCCGTGATCACGCGATCAATTCCTCTGAGATCAACGGTCTTCCACAACCAGCCGGCCAGTCGAAGCGTAGGGTGAACCACGTAAACGTCATAGATTTCGTCCACGTACAACTTGTTGAGAAACAGCACGTAGAACGTTTTGCCCCGCTCCGACCGTCTCCACGGGGACCGTTGAGGATTCACGTGCAACCAGTAGGCGAATCCCCAACCACTCAACGCCGCGACAAACGGAAACGCGAACCACGCAGCGTGCCCTGAGCCTCGAAGGAACGACCCGGCCGCCGGAGACGACTCGGCAAGCGACGGCACGGGGACCGCCAAGGCGGGCGCTAAAAATTGAGCAAACCACTTCCAGAGGACCACCAGCACGCCGCTCATCACGATGGCGACGACGATGACCCCGATGAGGTGAGACGATGAAAACAACTGAGGGCGAGTCACAACGGGACCCTCACGTCCCGGGATACCGCCGGCCAGTTCCTGCTGAAAGAGTGAGAGGATTCCGCGAAAGAGATACATGCCCGTACAAAAGACGGTGATTAAGCCAATCACCCAAAAGGCGACTTTCGCGGACGTGAACTGCTGCACCGTCCACAATGACTCATAGGGTCCTGAAAAAATCACAAACGGCGGAAGACACGCCAACGTCAAGGCTCCGGCGACCAAGAGTCTCGGCGCTCGTGCATCACGTCCGGCATGAGAGACGGCAGGTCCGTGGGCGTGGACGGATTGCAGGGCGCCGCCGGTCGATAAAAATAAAAACCCTTTCAAAAAGCCATGAGCCAACAAATGGAAAATCGCGACGACGAACGCCCCGACGCCACACGTCATAATCATGAATCCGATGTGGCTGATCGTGGAATAAGCGAGAATCCTTTTAATATCGGTCTGGGTCAGGGAGACCACGCCGGCGAACACCGCGGTGGTTGCTCCGATCACCGCGATGACGGTCATCGCGACGGGAGAAAGCACGATCAACGGACTCAATCGCACCAACAGAAACGGACCGGCGTTGACCATGGTCGCGGCGTGAATCAACGCCGACACGGGCGTCGGGGCCTCCATGGCAAAGGGCAACCAGACGTGAAACGGGATTTGTGCGGATTTGCCCATCGCGCCCGTAAAGAGGCAGAGCGTGATGAGCGTGACGGACCGGACGTGAAGATCAAGCCCCATCCATCCCAACAGATTCACCGTCTGATCGGACGCGGAAGGCGCCTGGTCCAGGATTTGAGGAATATCGAGCGTCCCGAACGTCACAAACGTGAGGATCACGCCAAGGCCGAAGCCGACGTCGGCCACTGCGTTGACCAGAAAGGCCTTGGTCGCCGCGGAACATGCGGCCGGTCGTTCCGCCCAATGAGCAATCAGGAGATAGGAACACAGGCCCATGATTTCCCAAAAGACGTAGAGCATGAGCAGGTTGCGACTCATCACCAGCATGAGCATGGCAAAGGTAAAGAGCGACGTGATCGCGAAGAACCGATTGTATCGCGGGTCCCCGATCATGTAACGGGACGCATAGACGTGGACGACGCTGCTCACCATCGTGACCAGCAACAACAGCAACGCGGTCAGTTGGTCAACGTACAACCCGAGGTCGACAATGAGAGTGCCCGACTGAAGCAGTCGATACAGGGGAATTGCGATCGGGCCATGGCTCAGGACTTCAACGCACGCGCCGACCGAGAGACCGAAGGAGAGGCCGATTGCGGGAATCGCCACTTTGTGGCTTGCTCCTCCCCACCGTCGTCCCCCCGCCGCAAGGGTCAGAAACGCCACCAGGGGAAGGAGTGGAATCAGTGCGTACACGGACATAGGATAGTTCCGAACGAGCGATGACGCCTTACCACCCCGTGGGCAGGGCAGTCTTGAGCAAGAATCCGACGATCGGACCGCTCCACACACCCAACAGAATAATCGTAGCGGACGCGGCTCCCACGCTGACCTTGACGGGCAAGGGTACCTCAACCGGACTCATCACGGAGGACACCGGATGGTCCCGGAAGATACGATCAAAGAGTTTGACAAAATACGCCAACGTCAACAGGGTGGAGAGAATCACGGCCGCAACGGCAAAATAGTGGCGAGCCTCCAGGGCGCCGAGGATAATGTACCATTTGCCAAAAAATCCACCGGTCGGGGGAAACCCGACCATCGACAGAGCCATGACGATCAGCGCACCCGTCATCCAGGGGGCTTGTCCGCGCAGGCACCCCAACTCATCAATGGTCCGAACGCCAAACTGATACACGACGGCACCCGCCAGAAAAAAAAGTGCCGCTTGCATGACCGCGTCATTCATCAAATAAAACACGCCGCCGGCAAAACCCGTTGGATTGCCCAGCCCCACTCCGATGAGGATCAACCCGATGTGCGAAACGCCGCCGTAGGCGAACATTCGCTTGAGTTCACGTTGCGTCAACGCGAGTAAGGCCCCCACGACCGCTGCGATCGCCCCCAGTTCCTCCAAAAGAATGAGGACGGGCACGTGTTCAATTTCCGCGTCGGGTCCCACCACCCCGAACATGATCCGAACCCAGGCGATTAACGCCACTTTGGTGACAAGAGAGGCGAGGAGCGGTGACACGGCCTCCGGTGCATGCGTATAGGCGTCGGGCAGCCACCCGTGAAGCGGCATGAGCGCCATCTTGATCGCAAGGCCGAGGAACATGAAAATCAACCCGCCGACGATGGCTTTGGACGTCACTAATTCAGGCACGCGCTGGGCCAAGTCCGCCATGTTCAGCGTACCCGTTGCCGCGTAAAAGTAGCCAACCCCCAATAAGTAGAAGGAGGCCCCGAGCGTCCCCAAAATGAGATAGCGAAAGGCGGAAACGAGCGCTTTTCCTCCTGCGACGCCGACCAGGGCATACCCCGACAACGCGGCCACTTCCAGAAACACGAACACGTTGAACAAATCCCCGGCGAAGACGATCCCCGTCAGTGCTGAAATCAACAACAGGATCAACGTGTAGTACGGGACAATCCGCTGCCCAAGCGTCCGCGGCGACGTCGGTCCCGCGTAGATCAGAACAAGCAACGCCAAGAAACTGACGACCACCATGACGACGCTTGCCAAGCCGTCGGCGACCCATTCAATCCCGATCGGAGCCGCCCATCCGCTGAAGGCGTAGCGAATCGCTCCGCGTTCCGAAACGGTCATGAGATTGGCCCAGGCAATCGGACTCATGGCGGACACGGCCGCTACCGCCATGGGGCGACACCACTCACGACGTTTCAAGCCGACCATGGGCAACGAGATGGCCGTCATAAACGGAAGCAGGAAGAGGATCGCCGGCGCGTGATCTCTCATTCCAACCTCTTCAAAATTTCATCCTCATCCAAGCTGCCGTATTTCCGATAAATCGCCGCGACCAGGGCCAACGACACGCCCAAGGTCGCGACTTGGACCACGATCGCCGTGAGCGTCAACACGTGCGGTAAGGGATTGGCGTAACGTTCAACGTGGACGGGGTCCGTGCCGGACACCAGGATGGGAACCGTGGCGCCCGTTTTCGCACTGATCGCCACGAAGAAAAAAATCACGCTGGTCTGCACGATGTACATGCCAATGAGTTTTTTCACGAAGTTATGATGGGTCACCATAATGTAGAAACCCCAGAGAAAGAGGATCACGAAGGCAAGAAAATTCGGACGGTGAAGCCACGCCTCAATGATCTCAAGCATGGGAGTCCCCGTCTTCGTGATCGAACGACAAACTGAACACAATGGAGATGGCCGTCACGCCGACGTCGACCGCCACGCCGATTTGCGTCAGGACGATCCCCAGATAACGGCGTGCGGCCACGTCGAGACCGGGGATCTCGAGGTTCGCGTAATTCAAAAACTCCCCGCCCCCGATCAGACACAATCCGCCGACGCCGGCAAAAATCAGCAACCCCAGTCCATCACCATGGCGCACCGTCCTCGCCATGGTGCTGTACGAAGCCCCGTGACCAAAAATGAGGATGGATAAGATCATGCTCGCGCCAAAAATCACCCCACCCACGAATCCCCCACCCGGGCCATACTGTCCAAAGAACAGCACGTACAGGCCATACAATTGCACCAAGGGAATCAGGATCCGTCCCAACGTCAGCACGATCAGACTATCATGCGCGTGGATCATTCCCGGCTCCTCCCCAGCAACAAGGCACAGGCAATGCCGGCCGTAAAAATCACGACGGTTTCAATCAACGTGTCGAGAGCCCGATAATCCATGAGCACCGCGGTGACGACGTTGGGCGTCCGGGTGTCGTGCAGGCTGTTTTCCAGGTACACGGGAGAAACGTGAACGCTTGCGGGAGACGCAGGATCTCCAAATTTGGGAAGATCATTGGCTGCATACAAGAGGAGGAACCCCAGGAGCGGCAACCCGACCAGCGCGGCCCCGCGATAGGAAGAGGGCTCCAGGCGGGTGTCCTTTTGCGCCGTCATGAACAGCGTCAGCAGAAAAAACACCGTGGCCAGGCCGGCGCCCACGACCGCTTCAACAAACGCCACGTCCACGGCCCCAAGCCACGCCCACACCAACGCTAAAAAGAAACCGTAGGACCCCAGAATAAACACCGCCGGCACCAAGTCTTTGACCAGAATGGCTCCCGCCGCCGTCAGGATCAGGAGAATCAGGAGAGGAATTTCAAATGAAAACGTCATGGTGATTCTCTTTTCCACGGTTTGAGGCCCGAGCGAAGAGCCGCTCGAATGGTGGCGTGGGCAATCACGGGATTGAGCAGATAAATCAGCGTGAGGACCACCAGAATTTTAAGCAGGTTCAGGCTGAATCCCTGGTACACGGCCAACCCGGCCAGGACCAGAAACGCTCCCAGGGAATCAGTCAGTGAGAGGGCGTGGGAACGGGTAAACACGTCCGGCAGGCGCAGCATCCCGATGGCCGCGACGACCAGAAAACACAATCCCGCGAGAATGAGCGCGACGGCCAACGCGGACATTTACACGCTCCCCCGCTGTTCAAGAAATTTCGCAATGGCCAAGGCCCCGACCAGATTCAACAGGGCGTACCCCGTGGAGATATCCACGAACATATCGACTCGTTCGTAGACCGTCCCGATCAGGACCAACAGAATAATGGCTTTCGTTGAAATCCCGTTCAGACCCAACACGCGATCATAGATCGTCGGCCCCTGGACCACGCGATACAAATAGACCAGAATCAGGACGACGAGGGCGATCAGCACGAACAGAAAAAAGTATTTCATGCTGCACCCGTTTGTTCCTGAAACACGTGGGCAATCTTGTGTTCAAGGCGGCGCGTGGTCAGATCGTGGCCCGATTCCTCGTCCAGGGCGTGGACGACGAGTTCCTGCTGATCGACTTCACACGTGATCGTGCCCGGAGTCAGCGTGATGGAATTTCCCAACAGGACGACGGCCGCCTGACTCTGCAACCTGGGCCGATAATGAATGAGTGTCGGCGCAATCGGCAGAGCAGGATGAAGAATGAGTGCCGTCACGTGAAGACTGCTTTGAACGATTTGCCCAAAGAGCCAGGGCAGATACCAGATCATGCGTAACAGGGGAACGAGCCGAAACGGCGAATCGGCGTGGCCGGCGTTCAACCACGTCACGACAAAAGACACCACCAGCCCCAGACCAACGTGAAACGGATGAGACGTTCCCGACAAAATGAGCCAGATGATAAACAACGCGGCCGTTTTCAGAAGCATCTCCATCTTTACGAACCTTCAACCTTGCTCATGCCCCGCCCGACGTCACAATCTAATAAAAAACACGATCATAAAAATGCTTTGATGATCATACTCAAAGCCGCCCCATTATCCCACCGTGCCCACCGATCGTGAAGATGAAGAATCACGTCTCTCACCCAACGGGTTCCCAGGTCGCGTCAGGACAATATCGGTGAAACGCAAACGTGTTCGGATCGAGGGCCAACAGATTGAGCCATTGATTATGAAAGAGTTGCTGAAGAATCGCATGTTTCTGAATGATGGATGAGACGACGGACGGCACTGCCTCGATGATTCCCAGGAGTCGCATCGGCTCGTGATAATGTACGTCGCCGTCGTTGACCGTCTGCAAGGGAAAACCGATTTGCAAATCACTTTGGCTGCCCAGCATCACGCCCACGCCGGACGTGACGTTGTGGATCACCTTGCTTCCGCTTCCGTAGTGCCAAGGATCAACCGCGGAGAAATAATAGCCCGTATTGATCCACTCCCCGACGATCAAGGGGGCCGTCATGATTTTTTCGAGAAGCCCTCCTTCGGGATCCGTCGTGGGATCATAGGAGTGCAGGAAAACCCGACCTCCTAAATCCAGGCCCTTGGTCAGCCGTCGTCTCCCGATTAAAAAGGCCGCGTTCCCGGCCAGCCCCCATTCCGGTCGAGGATTGGCCCAATCGCGGCTGCGTGCCTCAACGTGCGCCAACGCCCCGTGGGGAGCAATCTTTTTCGGCGCGCCGGGCATGCGACGACAGCGTTCCAACGCTTGCGTCATCCCCGCCAGTTCCAGGTCCCGCTGCAACGTTCGCAGATCCTCCGCGTGACTCTCGGGGAAGTCATCCGGATCATAGAACGTCACCCGGTCCGTGGTGGTATTGTGCTTGGCCGGAAGAAACCACGTATCCTCGGGAATGACGAGTCCATTGTCCTTGAGGACGTCCCGAACCGCTGGCTCATTGGCCATGGCGGCGAACACCCGTGCGTTGGCGTCCCCGGGATTCCCCCCGCATGCCCCACAATCCAAGGCCGCGAAATACGGATTGTTGTCCGTCTCACTTCCATGGCCGCAGAGCACCACCAACCGGCTGAAGTTTCTCGTGAGCCCCATCACCCGCAACCCGGTTTCGATAAAGGTGGCTCGTTCGGCAAGAGAGAAGCCTTGGGCAAGCCCCGCGGGAACCCCCTCGGCTTTGACGTCGCTCCACTGTGGATTGCCGGGATCAGACGGTGAGGACACGGAGACCCGCGTCGGAACCGGATGCGTCCACCACCGTTGAATGAAGGACTTCAGCGCGTGGAACGAGTTGGGAATCAGCGTTTTCCCGATGAGCCCGAGGCTGAAGAAAAATCCCAGCACGTCAACCAGCATCATGGACCCCACGGGATGATGCTTCAGATCGTGAAACACGTGATGACTCAGTTGATGCCATCGCGTGGCCGTCGAATAGTGCTGGACCGCGCGTTCGGCTCCGAGTCGAGGCATCTCCGTGACCGCGTGGTTGGGAGACAGCAACACCGGACACAAGGCGGACCGGTCCTCGCGATCAAATGCCTGATGACTGATGGGAATGCCGAAAAACCCGGCAAACCCGAACGTCTCATACGGACCTTGCGCTTCGACGTGCCGACGGAACGATTCCGACCGCACGTCAATACAGAACACGAGTTGCGCCCGCGGCCGCGCGTCCAGGGGCGGCACCGTTCCCTGATGGGCCGAGAGTTTGCCGACAACGTCGGTCCGAAAGACGTCTTCATACGCCTCAAGCCACACCGGGCCATGCTGATCCTGGGGAAAAGCATCCAGCCATCCCAGCAACGTTCGCGCCTCGGCCACGGAAAGGTCTTGCAGATCGAGAGGCGAGAATTCCAGACATTGCGCCAAATGAAACAATCGCCAGGCGTCCCGGCAGACGGCATGCGTCACGGTCTCACCCGCATGAGTACCGCCTCCGATCCCACGCTGATAGTCATCAGGCCGGTCCCGCCAATAGGCAATCAACGCGGGCAGGGTTCCCTCAATCCCCCATTCCCGTCGACAGACGACTCGCGTCAATTCAGACTCATACACCACGCGCACCGCCAGATATTGAATCGGATCAACGGGACGCTTGCGTTGCGCGTGATACGCGGGATTGACCTCAAGCCAACGAATGAACCGCGTCCAACCCGGCAATTGAGACAAGTGCCGTGACAGGTACTCGCTCCATTGTTCCTGAGGGACGCCGAGACGCTGCAAACTCCACGTCATCGCGGCCTCGGGTTCAGGGGGAAGATCACGAACGGTCCGCCGAAAATCGTGAACGCCCAAAAAGCGAACGGTGTGATCACGTTGGGCCAGGTCCCGCCACGCCGCGTAGAATCCCGAGTCCCTGGAGGGCATCTCCCATCCCGCTAATCCTTCATCGGCAAACGCCGCCAACCATTTGATGAGTTGGTTGTTGATCCGTTCGACCAGGTCCGTGCCGGCCAAGGCGTCCAGCCAATCGCTGATTGTTCGCTGGGCCGGCAACGCCACGTCAACGGAGCCGCCTCGATCCGTTGTCACGGTACGGTCCGAATGCCCGGCCGTCGGAGTTCCCCTGAGCCTCAAAGGGTCGTCGGAAAAAACATCAGACAGCCCTAACGCCGCCAACGTACACGTCCACAGCTTCGAGAGATACGTCTTCTCGGGATGCGCCCGACATTGCTCGCATTCCCTGATCGTTCGGTCGATGATTCGTTGTCTGGATTCGTCTGAAAGGTCCCGACGAAATCGCCAAGCGGTTCCCTCATCGCTGAGTTCCCATTGCAGCAAGGCGGGGTCCAGTGCCTCAAACCCGGACGTCACGTGCAAGTACCATACCTCCTGGGCGGTGATCTGACGACTCCCGACTCTGAGAGACTCACGTTGTTCGCGTTGAGGCCCCACGCGCGCCAACGCCCGGTTGAGAGCGTCGGTGGGAATGCGTCCCTCTCGATAGAACCGACGATACTCCTCAAGAGGCAGATAGCCGTTCCCACCCAGAAGACGTTGGCCTTTCCGAACGGCCTGGTCAAAGGGAAGATATTCCAACCCGTGCAGAGGATTCTGAGCCACCATGATCTGCATGGGCCAAAAGGGTGGAATCGGTTCGCTGGCCCGGGCAACAATCTGCCGGAGACGTTCGCGTTCTTCCTGAGAAATCGTCTGCATTGACGTGAAGGTCACGGTGCTTCGTGTCGCGTGCGGTTCGGCTTTTTCCTGGCGGACAGACTCGAATCCGCCATGGGTTGATGCTGATCCAATCCTTCAATCGACAAGGTACAATTCTTTTCGTCGAATTCCGTTTTCCACTCATCAAGCTTCGCCATCACGGTGTGATCAACGAGTCGCGTCTCATTGAGATTCAGCGTGACCGTTTTCCCTTCCTGAAGCAGGCGATGGAGATGTCCGCGCAAAAGAATCCACGTGCTGAAGATCGCCGATTCTCGCACCACGATGGTCGCAGCGTTGTCGTCCTCCTGCGTGACCTGCGCGTGCAATTTGAAAAACGAGGGAATCGGAACGCCGTTGACGACGTGGATGATGATTTTGACTCCGATGCCGATGGCAATGCCCATCAGGAGATCCGTGGCGAGCACCCCCACAATCGTGGACGTGAACACTATCAGCTGGTCCTTGCCCAAATGATACATGTGGATGAACTCGTGCGGGGAAGCCAGCCGATAACCCGTAAACACCAGCATGGCCCCTAACGCAGCCAGCGGAATCTGATTAATCAGGCCAGGGACCAACGCCACGAAGACCAGCAAAAAGAACCCATGAAACATGTTGGCAAACCGCGTCTTTCCTCCGTTGTCGATGTTGGCCCGACTCCGCACGATTTCCGAAATCATGGGGAGCCCCCCCACAAAAGCCGACAGGGTATTGCCGGCCCCGACGGCCAGCATGTCCCGGTCCAGATCGGTCTTTCGTTGTGATCGCGCGAGTGCGAGCGCGCGGGCTCTCGCGTGGTCCACGACTGCCGCTTGGGTCGTCTCAGCCCCGGCGGCCACGCGCTCCTGATCGGTCTTTTGCCGATAGGGGTCGATCTGATCAATGGCCTTCGCGCTGAGTAACGACTCCAAACTCCCGATCAAGGCAAACATGACGACGTATTTGACGCCGGTCATCGTCGTCAACCCTGAAAAATCAGGAAAGGTCAATGCACTGAACATGTCCATCGGCACGTCCACCAAAAACTTCGCGCCCAAGGCGTAGGTCTGCTCGTTGAAGGTGTAGGTGCCTTCCCGGCCGACGTTGAAATACATTCCCATGGGGACGGCGACGAACAACACGATCATCGGCGCCGGAATCATCTTCAACGTGGGATGCCTGACCAGGGGATACCCGAACATGATGAGCAGGCTGACGATCCCGATCAATCCGATGACGGGATTCATCTCCATGACGAACGTAGGAATTTTCGCCAGCAATTCCAACGGCTTGCCCTCGGGGCTGAGCCCCATCACGATTGGAAACTGCTTGGCGATGATAATGACCCCGATGGCCGCCAATAATCCGTGGACCGCCGTCATCGGAAAGAATTCACCGAGGATCCCGGCACGGAAGAGCCCGAACAGAATTTGAATGATGCCTGCCGCCACCCCAACGCCGAGCGCCAATCGATAGGCGTGGAAGTCGGCCGCGGGATCCTTCCCGCCGGTAAACCCGAACTCCGTCACGCAGCCGATGGCGATCACGATGAGCCCCGCGGCCGGGCCTTTGATCGTGAGTTCTGAATTACTGAAAAGCGTGGCGAACAGACCGCCGATAATGGCGGTAAAAATGCCGGCAATGGCGGGATATCCACATGCCAGGGAAATGCCAAGACACAACGGCAGCGCAATCAAAAACACCAGAAACCCGGAAAGCAGATCGGCCTTCCACGTTTGCCGAAACCCGGCAAGCGTCCCTCTCGGAATCTCTCTTCCATCATCATTCATGGCCTTCACCTTTGTGACCGGGGACATGCGAAAAACGCCGGCCGCCGTTCGTGAATCGGGTTCCCCGAACGTTCAACCGACTTGTCCCGTCAGCCGGCATCAGACGGCTGACTATCAGCTACCTTATGCCTACAATGAAAGTGGAACTCCTGAAAAAGTTCCACCCACGCAACGTACCTGATCTTCTTGTTATGTATCTACTCTTCTTGACCTGCATCCTTGTCATCCTGCCCCTTCGCCATTCCAACCCCCTTTGTCATTCTGACCGAAGCGAAGAATCTCCCTTTTCAGAACGAGGACGATGCAAGAAGAGACTCCACGTTTCGTATTCGACGGAAGAGATTTTATCTCGAGAATTTCCAGAGAGCAACGCGTTTTTGCGGAACTTACACGGGATACCAGCCACACGGTCTTTATGGCTTAGGTTTGGGGAGCGTCCGACCAGCCTTGAAAATGGCTTGGGCAACTTCCTCGGAGTGGCGTTCAGTTTGATTTGACAGATAATGGAACGGCCACGGGGTGATTTTGGATTAGACGTTTTGTATGGATTCGGATGGTCCCCTACATGTTGTGGATTGACAGATAAAGCGACGGGACACATATTTTTTCACCAATTTCTTGGCGTTCTCTGTTATACTTGAGTACAAAAGAGAGTGTCGTTGTTATGGAATTCACAATAACTCATCTGGTTATCCTTAGCTTTTTAGGCTTCGTTGTTACCTTTTTAGGCTTCGCCGTGACGATCGGAACAATTCTCTACAACGAGGGCAAATGGAAGGGAACAGTCAAAGCCGCACTTGAGAAATTGGCAGAGGAAGTCGCGGCTCTTACCAAAAGAGTTGACAAGGAAGTCTCGGGTCTTACCAAAAGAGTTGATAAGTTGGCAGAGGAAGTCACGGCTCTTACCAAAAGAGTTGACAAGGAAGTCGCAGGTCTTACCAAAAGAGTTGATAAGTTGGCAGAGGAAGTCGCGGCTCTTACCAAAAGAGTTGATAAAATTTATGAAATTTTCTTTGATCGCGGAGTCGGGAAAACTCTTGCTGATCATAGCCCACTAGGACTTAATGACCTCGGAAAGAAAATTGCCGAGGAACTTGACCTTGAATCCTTAGCTGAGATCCATGCTCCTGTAATGAAGGCACGCACGGCAAAGCTTAATCCCTATGACGTTCAACGACTATGCTTCAAATACGTTCAAAATGATCTGGTTGCCGAACTCAGAGAAAAATCGCCCGAACAATTCGAAGACATATCTCTGATGGCATATAAACACGGCATTCCCAGAGAAGACGTTTTGCAAATCGTGGGCGTCCTTTTACGCGATAGCATCTTAACGTCCACGGAACGTTCCGATTCAGATTCAGGTGTAAAAGAGTAAGCAGCATCCCTCACACGTGTACTCCCCAGCCGAATCTATCCCCTTACTCACGCTCATCGAGAGTGTGGCGAGTATCCCGTATAAGTCCCGTTTTTGCCGTCCGAGACGCATGCGCGCGTGCCGCTCTCAATCAAAATTCACTCGCGTTCACCCACAGATGAACCAGGATGCTCGCCGCGTACCCAAGAGCAATCACCGGCATCCACTTGAGATGGCCGAAGAACGTATACTTGCCTCGCGCCTGCCCCATCAGCGCCACGCCCGCGGCCGACCCGATCGACAACAGGCTCCCCCCGACTCCGGCCGTTAACGTCACCAACAGCCATTGCCCCTCAGACATGTCGGGAGACATGGTCAACACGGCAAACATCACCGGAATATTGTCCACAATGGCGGACAGGATGCCGACCATCGTATTCGCAAACGTGGGGCCCCAGTCGATATACATCACCTGCGCCACCACCGCGAGGTAGCCGAGAAAACCCAACCCGCCCACGCACAGCACGACGCCGTAAAAAAACAGCAACGTATCCCATTCCGCCCGGGCAATGCTCCTAAAAATATCAAACGCCACCACGTCGCCGACGGCTTCCTGAGCTTTCTCCTCACTCCACGTTCCCGGCTCCGCGTACCGGTTGTGGGTTTGCTGCAGATAAAACCCGAAGAGCTGCAAGTAGGCCAACCCGGTCATCATACCCACCGTCGGCGGCAGGTGAAGAAAATTGTGAAAACTCACCGCCGTACAAATGGTGAAGAAGAACAGGAGCATGATAATTTTTGCCCCTCGCTTCATGACCACGACCTCGTCCGACGGAGCCGGAGACACCCGAGGCACGGCAAAGTGCATCAACGCGGCCGGCACGACGTAGTTGACCACCGACGGAACAAACAGCAGAAAAAACGTGAAGAACTCCACGATCCCCTTTTGCCACACCATCAACGTCGTGATGTCGCCAAAGGGACTGAACGCCCCTCCGGCGTTGGCCGCCACCACGATGTTGACGCACGCCAGACTCACGAACCGGGGATTCTCCGCCCCGACCGCCAGCACCACGGCGCACATCAGCAGCGCGGTCGTCAGATTATCGGCGACCGGCGAAATAAAGAACGCCAGGATGCCCGTGATCCAAAACAGTTGCCGGTAGGTAAATCCTTTCCGTACGAGCCACGCCCGCAAACTCTCAAAGACCAGGCGCTCCTCCATGGCGTTGATGTACGTCATGGCGACAAGCAGAAATAACATCAACTCCGCGTATTCAAGAAGATTATGACGCAGCGCGCGTTCAACGACGTGAGGATCACTGCCGGGATACGACAGAGCCACCAACGCCCAGATGATCCCCGCGGCCAGGATGACGGGTTTGGATTTCCGGAGATGCGTAAACTCCTCGGCCATGACCAGCGCATACGCCAGCACAAAAATGCCCAGCGCAAAATACCCGACCGGGGCGGTTGTCAGGTCCAAAGGCGTTGAGGCGTTTGCCGAAGCCATACAGAGATCAGGCGACACCAACGCGACGGCAAGACTGCCCAACACGGACGGGAACAGAATGGAAAGAGATGAACGAGTAACGATTTCAGAACTCCGATCAAAACGAATAATGGGTGTAGATGCTACCAGGCCCATCTACGTTCATCAACGACTCATCCTCACATTTTATAAAAAATTTACACACTGACAAGTCCTCGTCTTACAAACAATCCTTCCATGATGAACCACGATCGCTTGATTCCGGGACGCCGCTCAACGTGATACAATCCCCCCACTCGGAATCGGATTCATCACCGAAACGCGCACCACGCTCACCGGCCGCCGAAAGAAAACCACGTGGAACCCTCGATCAACGTCTATCAAATAGCCGGACTCGACGACGCGGGTCGTGGCTTCAACCGACGGGTCGAAATGAAAACCGTCAATAAAACGTTTCACGCCGTCTTCCGGTATGAACGGTTCCTTCTCGAAGCGGACCCGCAAACCACGGAACACGCCGCGGTCGCCGAGATCATTCACCAATTACAGACCCGAGGCTACACCCAACTCCGCAGCCGTCTCCAATTTCGCGGAAAAACCTACCTGGGCAATCAGGAACTCTGGAAAGACCACCCGGACCCGCAACCAACGGGACCACTGGCCCGTCTCCGGCACGCGTTCCAACGCCTTTTCCGCGGCCGTTTCGAGTAAGCCGGGGGTGGAATCGTTCTTCAATTGATAACCCGATAAGAGATTCGTTATGGTGGCTCCGCAATCTTGACCTTCAAGAAAAGCTTGAAAAACTGGCTGACGACGTGGCAAGCGGAATCGTCACCATCTGTTGTTGGCAGCCCGCGACGCAGTCCATCATCAACCGACTGATTGGCAGCCCACCCTACGAGGAACCGGCGACATGCCGGAGCGATAACAAAGCCCGAGCACGCGATGGCCAAGCAGGCACACACCAATAAGAGAGAAATCCGGAATTACACGCATCAGGGAAAGAACCGGCCGAATAATCCGCCGGTGGGATTAGTAACCCCGGAAACGGATCGAGACGCGGGAACAAAGCCCTACGCCCACGATCCCCACGTCGACCCGCAGCTTGTCTGGGCTGGAAAGGCCAAACGCACCTCCTTTGACGTCCCGACCGTCTCGCTGCACGTCCACGAGCGCATTGACCCGCGCACCATTATCGAGGCCACGCGGAAGCGCAATGGTTCAGACCCTCAGCAATCACTGTTTACGGCGCCGGAAGAGAACCCACCGCTGCGTCACGCCATTGATTTTTACCGACACAAGCACAACTGGACCAACCGGCTGATCGCCGGCGACAGCCTGCTGGTGATGAACTCGCTGCTGGAAAAAGAAGGCATGGCAGGCAAGGTCCAGTGCGTCTACATGGACCCGCCCTACGGCATTCGCTACGGCAGCAACTTCCAACCTTTTGTGAACAAACGCGACGTCCAGGACGGCAAGGACGAGGACCTGACGGCCGAGCCGGAGATGATTCGCGCGTTCCGCGACACGTGGGAACTCGGCGTCCATTCCTATCTGACGTATCTGCGGGATCGTCTGTTGTTGGCGCGGGAATTGTTGACCGAGAGCGGAAGTTGCTTTGTGCAGATCGGCGACGAGAACGTGCATCGGGTCGGCGTGGTGATGGATGACGTATTTGGTGCGCATCACCGGATCGCCACCATCTCGTTTGCCACCACCAGCGGCAGTTCCACGTCGCAACTTCCTCAGGTGGCGGATTACCTGCTGTGGTACGCCAAAGACAAAGATAAAGTGAAATATCGCCAGTTGTACGAACCGCTGACCCGTGCTGAAATTATTGACTATTTCAGCTGGCACGTCATGGTGGAATTACCTGACGGCCACTGCCGCAAACTGACCGACGAGGAGCGTTTTGATCCGGATAAATATTTGCCCAAGGGCGCGCGCCTGTATGAACGCACGGGACTGGATTCGCAAGGAGTTTCCATCACCGGACGTTCTGAACCATACGAGTGGAACGGCAAGGTGTTTCATTGCGCTAAAAAACGACAGTGGTCGATTTCCAAAGAAGGGTTGGATCGTTTAGGGGAGTTGGGCAGACTGGAAGCACTTGAAGGACAGACCTCGCTCAGGTGGAAGAAATATGAAGAGGAAGTGCCAGGACGGCGACTCAACAATATCTGGCCGGCGCAGATGTATCCCAGCGACAAAATCTACGTCGTGGAAACCGCCACCAAAGCCATTCAACGCTGTCTGCTCATGACCACCGACCCGGGCGATCTCGTGTTTGACCCGACCTGCGGCAGTGGTACCACCGCACACGTCGCCGAGCAATGGGGCCGTCGCTGGATGACCTGCGACACCTCCCGCGTCGCCCTCACCCTGGCCAGGCAGCGCCTGATGACCGCCGTCTACGAGTATTACGAGTTGGCGCATGAGCAAGAAGGCGTGGGCAGTGGCTTCCGATACAAGACGGTTCCCAAAGTGTCGCCAAACGTGCTCGCCAACGAAGAACCGCCCTCCGTCATCACGCTCTACGATCAGCCCGCCATTGACCGTAGCACGGCCCGCGTCACCGGCCCCTTCACCGTAGAAGCCGTCCCGTCGCCCACGGTCAAATCGATAGACGAGATCGTTGACCCTCACCCCCACCCTCTCCCAAAGGGAGAGGGACCAAATTCCCCTCTCCCCCCGGAAGAGGGTGGCCGAAGGCCGGGTGAGGGCAATGAAATCATCGCCGACCAGTCCGTCGCCCGTTCCGGCGAAACGCTACGCCAAGAAGAATGGCGCGATGAACTTCTCAACACGGGCATTCGCGGCAAAGCCGGACAACGCATTGCCTTCACCCGGCTGGAGCCGCTGCCCGGAACCCGCTGGCTGCACGCCGCTGGCGAAACGCGCCCCGACGCCGCCGACGCCGAACACGTCCGCGACCCTGCAACCGCTTGGAACCCCGAACGCGTGGTCGTCTCGTTCGGACCGGACCACGCGCCGCTGGAGCAGCGCCAAGTGGCGCTCGCCCTTGAGGAAGCCCACACCCTCGTCCCCAAACCCCGAATCGTCGTCTTCGCCGCCTTCCAGTTTGACCCCGAAGCCTCCAAGGACGTTGACGAAACCAACTGGCCAGGCGTGACGCTGCTCAAAGCGCAGATGAACGCCGACCTCCTGACCGAAGACCTCAAGAAGACGCGCACGGGTCACGAAAGTTTCTGGCTCATCGGCCAACCTGACGTGCAACTGGAAACGATCGTTGAGGGCGACCATGCCGGCAAATTCCGCGTCGCCGTCCACGGCTTCGACTACTTCAACACGAAAACCGGCAACGTGGAGTCTGGCGGCTCGGACAAGATCGCCACGTGGATGCTGGACCCCGACTACGACGGCCGCAGCCTGTTCCCCCGCCAACTCTTCTTCCCCATGGCCGGCCCCAAAGACGGCTGGACCAAACTGGCACGCAATCTCAAAGCCGAGATCGACCCGGACCTGATCGAAGCCTACCGCGGCACCGTCTCCCTACCGTTTGATCCGGGCAAACATGGGCGCGTCGCCGTCAAGATCGTAGATGACCGCGGGGTGGAGAGTTTGCGCGTTTTGGAGGTGCAAGAATGAAATTTCATTTTTCAAATATCGGTCCTATTAAAGAAGCCGAATTGGAACTCGGTAAGTTGACGATCATTGCGGGACGAAATAACACAGGCAAGACCTATTTGGTGTATACCCTGTATGGATTCCTACAAAGCTGGATGGGTTGGCCTGGTATTGAACGTTATTTCTTAGATCAGAAGAACGCCTCAGTTATCGATATGGACCACGTCGGCATGAGACTGATGGAAGAGGGTCAGTGTAGATGCGCAATAGACCACAAGAGACTTAAGGAAGATCGTCAAGCAGTGATTTCGAGGCTGGCACATGCATTCTCTGATAGACAAATATCGAACGTATTCAGTTCTTCACGTAGAAATTTTGAACATGCGTCTATCCGCGTTACTTTTGATGATGATTTTCCACAAAAACCCTTTGTTTCAAAATTGGAGTACTTTAAGGAGGTACATATTTCAATTGAATATGATGGAGAGAATTTAATTTTTTCCATAAAACAACGTGGGAAAAAATCTTTGCATAAGGCCCAGATGACTTCAATGCTCTCGGTTTGTTACATGCAGTTCTTATTGGCGAACCTCCCCGACCCTTTTATTCTCTCGGCTGAACGTTTTGGTATTTCCTTGTTCTATAAGGAGCTAGACTTTACAAAAAACCGCTTAATCGAACTGCTCCAGATGAAAGACGAAAAAGATAGGGATCGTATTTCTCCCTTTGTACTCATAGAGAAAGGTTCGAGCCGCTATGCGTTGCCCATTAAGGACAATATCGACTACACGAGAAGCATATCGGATTTTGTCAACAAAAAAGGAGAATTGGAAGATGAAAAACTCCATGATGACGTGAAATCCATTATGGATGGATATTATAAAAGCGATGAAAATGATATCCGCTTTGTCTCCAAAGCCCGCAAGGACCGTCGCTTTGACATACCCTTGCATCTTGCCTCGTCATCAGCCCGTGGGTTATCGGATCTTTACTTCTACCTGCGTCACAAAGCCAAGCCAAATCAGTTGCTCATCATTGATGAACCCGAAAGTCATCTAGACACAAAAAACCAAGTCATGTTGGCGCGGATGCTGTCTCACTTCATCCGCTCCGGAATCAAAGTGTTAATCACCACGCACAGCGACTACGTCCTGAAAGAAATCAACAACCTCGTGATGCTGAGCTCTTTTGATGACGACGATGAATTTATTAAAAGCCTGAAATACAAAAAGGATGAGTGTTTATTTCCCGAATCGCTACGATGCTACGTGGCGGAAAATGGACAGTTGACGCGTTGCGGCGTTGATAAATTTGGGGTTGAGATACCAGTTTTTGATGAAACGATTGATGCGATCAACGTGGTATCAAACAAACTTGCAAACAGACTTGCCTCTCAACCGGGAGACACGAGAAGGGAAGAAAGTGGCACTCATCGATTGCCTAAGAAAAGTTCTGGACGATAAGGTTCTTCGGGCACGTGAACGTTCATGTAACGGCTCTCAAGCCCTTGAATTAAGAGATAAACAGTCAGGTATGGCGGTTAAAATCACGGGAATACTTTCGCCTGTCTTGGCAATTCGCATGAGTGGCCATCTTCCTGATCTGAAAAAAGGGGGAAAATGGGGGAAAATTTGCGATTATCTGCTTATTTATCAATCAGACGTGAGGTATTACGCAGTACTGATCGAACTAAAACGATCCCTGACTGAGGAGACTAAGGGCAAAGAGCAACTTATGCGCTCATTACCTATTTTGGACTATCTTCTCTCGGTCTGCAAAATTGAATGTGATATTGGCCAACAAACTCCTTCAATAAAGTATGTTCTTATTGCTAATAAGATCAGCGACAAGTTTGATAAACAACCAATTAAAGTAAAACCATCAGAAGAGACTGACGAAAAATATAAAAAAATAACGCTTAGGAAACTCATAGGTACGGAGTTCGCTGTCGACAGATTGACGCATTGATAAGGTTGCAATCCCCAAGTGTCCATATCTGACAATATGAAACAACTCCCCCACCGCATCTTCAACTCTCCACGTGAAGACCCCCAACGCGCCATCATCTGTTTCGGCCCTGACCATGCACCACTGGATCAGTGCCAAGTGGCGCTCGCCCTTGAGGAAGCCCACACCCTCGTCCCCACACCCCGGGTCGTCGTCTTCGCCGCCTTCCAGTTTGACCCGGGCGAACATGGGCGCGTCGCCGTCAAAATCGTAGACGACCACGGGGTGGAGAGTTTGAAAATCGTGGAGATCGAGTGATGGCTGGACGCGATAAGAGTCAACCCAAGAGGTTCGGAGGACCATGGACACAGAAAAAACTCAATATCTTGGAAAGTTATCTCAAAGCTTATACGACGGCGTTGAAACAGACGCCATTCAAACTTATGTACATTGATGCCTTTGCGGGCACCGGTCTCATCAGACTACGTGGCGACGATACTGATGGTCGCAACTTCAT
Source organism: Nitrospirales bacterium (assembly GCA_965212625.1). Classification (GTDB taxonomy): domain Bacteria; phylum Nitrospirota; class Nitrospiria; order Nitrospirales; family UBA8639; genus Bin75. Next base: position 1,224,339 of record OZ243124.1, read on the forward strand.
GAAAGGATCAGCGGAGCGTGCCATCAGGATTGATGACAAACCTTTTGACAAGCTCATATTTGTAGAGAAAGATAGTGAGCGATGTAAAAATTTGGAATCCCTACGTAGAGCACATCCTGACAGAAAAATCGATGTAATCAACTATGATGCAAATACATTCTTGCGGAGCAACCTTCGAGAAGGTTGGCAAGAATGGCGCGGTGTTCTTTTTCTTGACCCATTCGCCACCGAGGTCGAGTGGTCAACAATTAAAACAATTTCTGACTTCAACGCTCTCGATACATGGATTCTCTTTCCGACATCAGCGATCGCGCGAATGTTGCCGAATTCAAAACGACCGGAAGACATTGCAACAAAGTGGGCCAACCGACTGACAAAAGTATTCGGTGACGAGAACTGGCGTAAACTTTATCAGGAATCTCCCCAAGCGGATCTTTTCGGAGGCTCCAACGTGGAGAGAAAGCCTGGCGTCGAAGGCATTATTTCGATTTACAAGAAAAAACTTTCAAATTTGTTTGGCCATAGATTTCTTCGTAAATCTCGAACCTTAAGAAACTCAAAAAATTCTCCGTTATTTGAATTTATTTTTTGTGTTGGCCACCCGAAGGGAATTGATCCTGCCAAGCGAATCGCAAAGCATATCATGGAGCACCTGTAGCCATGGTCATGCACTCTGGCATTGAATGGACCGAGATCACCTGGAATCCCGTGACGGGCTGTACCAAGATCAGCGAGGGTTGCCAGCATTGCTATGCCGAACGCTTGGCCACACGCCTTCAAGCCATGGGCGTGCCCAAATACCGAGAAGGATTCTCGGTGTCCCTTCACCCGCACACGCTGGACGACCCCTTGACGTGGAAAACCCCGCGTCTGGTCTTTGTGAATTCCATGTCTGACCTGTTTCACGACTCGGTGCCCGCCGCCTTTATCGAGCACGTGTTCGGTACGATGAATCTCGCCCTTCGGCACACGTTTCAGGTCCTCACCAAACGACCGCGTCGCGTCACGGAACTCAACACGCAACTGACGTGGACGCCGAACATTTGGCTCGGGACGAGCATCGAATGCCAAGAGCGACTTGAGCGAGTGGCGGCACTCAGAGCGACCGGTGCCCGCATCAAGTTTCTGTCTCTTGAACCCCTGCTCGGCCCACTGCCGAACCTGGATGTGACCGGCATTGATTGGGTCATTGTCGGCGGCGAGTCCGGGCCTGGAGCTCGGCCCATGGAGGCGGACTGGGTGAGGGCGATCCGCGATACATGCGTGACGGCCAAGATTCCGTTTTTCTTCAAGCAATGGGGCGGAGTGTGGAAGAAGCGAACGGGACGGACGCTGGATGGCAGGATCTGGAATCAAATGCCAGTCTTCACAGAAAACTTTCCGTGAACTCCCATGTAGCCATTCTAACGGAATGGCTCATACAACCTGAGTCCAAGTAATGTCCCAAAAGACCATCGACCGTCTGATCATCAATTCGCCTTACGAGGAACCGGCGAAATACTGGAAATATGATCGTGAGCGGCGAACGTTTTCGTTGACGGACGGGCGTCGTCCCGCCGGATACGTCATTGCCTCGGAAGGTTCGCAATCCTTCGACGACCCGGGGCAGTTCGTTGAGATTCCATTGGTCAATCAGATTCGCCCGCGCGTCAAGGCGTGGCGCGAGGCAGGATATCCGGGTGTGACCGGCATCACGAAGCGGCTGCTGGAACACTGGACGAACGCGGAGAAATTCGACAACCGCCGTTTTTTCTTCTGCCAACTGGAGGCCGCGGAAACGCTGATCTGGCTCGCGGAAGCGCCGGCGCCCGACAAGACCGGTTTGGATATCACTTCCGACGGCGGGCCGTTCACACGGCTGTGCGCGAAAATGGCGACGGGATCAGGCAAGACCGTGGTCATGGCCATGGTCATTGCTTGGCACGTTCTCAACAAAGTTACCTATCCGCAGAATACTCGCTTCGCCAAGAATATCCTGGTCATCGCCCCGGGACTGACGGTGAGAAGTCGTCTTGCCGTGCTCGACCCGTCCGACCCGGAGAACTATTATGAAGCGTTCTCCGTCGTGCCGTCGTCCCTGCTTGATAAACTGCGACGGGGAACGGTCATCATCCGCAACTGGCACGCGCTCACTTGGGAAACCGACGAGAGGATTGCAAAAAAACGCAGCGTCGATAAGCGCGGGGCCAAGAGCAACGAAGCCTACGTCCGCGAGGTGTTGGGTGAAATAGCGAATTCGCGGAATATTCTGGTCGTCAACGACGAGGCGCATCACGCTTGGCGCATTCCCGCGGAATCCAAGGTCAAGGGCGTCACCAAGGACGAAATCGAGGAGGCAACCAAATGGGTCGGCGGTCTCGACCGAATCAACAAAGCACGCGGCATTCTCACCTGCTACGATTTTTCCGCCACCCCCTTCACGCCCTCCGGCAAGAAGAGTTCCGAGGAGGCGCTGTTCGGCTGGATCGTGAGCGACTTTGGCTTGAACGACGCCATTGAGTCTGGCTTGGTCAAAACCCCGCGCGTGGTCATCCGTGACGACGCGGTGCCGGATGCCAAGACCTACAAATCCCGCCTGTATCACCTCTACAACGATCCGGAAGTGAAAGACGACCTGACCCGACGGGCCAAACCCGAGGATCCGATGCCGGACCTGGTGATCAACGGCTACCATCTTCTGGGGTACGACTGGCGCGAAACCGTCAAGAATTGGAGCAGTGCCGGCGTCCGGACGCCACCGGTGATGATCACCGTTGCCAACCGCACCGAGACGGCGGCCCGGATTAAATACGCCTTCGACCACAACAAAGTACGCATTGACGAGTTGTGCAACGCCGAACGGACCCTGCACATCGACTCGAAAGTTCTGAATGAAGCCGAGTCCGCCGAAGAGCCGATTGCGGACGTCGAGAAGGACAAGAATGATGGAGACGCGGAGACCGGCACGGCACGCGGGTTGACAAAAAAGCAGCAGGCCGAGTTGTTACGCTTACAAGTGGACACCGTGGGCCGGATTGGGAAACCTGGAGAGCAAATCCAGAACGTGATTTCCGTGGGGATGCTCTCCGAGGGCTGGGACGCCAAAACCGTGACTCACGTCATGGGCCTCCGAGCCTTCACCAGTCAGCTTCTCTGCGAACAGGTGGTCGGACGCGGCCTCCGCCGGACCGCCTACGAGGTCACGCCGGAGACCGGCTTGTTCGAGCCGGAGTACGTCAACGTCTTCGGCGTACCGTTCACGTTCCTCCCGCACGAGTCCAAGGAAGGCGTGATCCCCAAGCCGCCGAAACCAAAGACCACCGTTGAGCCGTTACCCGACAAAGCCGCGTTTGCCATGAGTTGGCCGAACGTGGTCCGCGTTGACCACCTTTATCACCCGCGCCTGTCCCTGGACTGGCAGAAGGTCAAACCCCTGGAACTCAACGCGGTCCAGACGGCGAAGCTTGCCGAGCTTGCCCCGATTGTTGAAGGCAAGCCGGACGTGACAAAGATCGAGGCCATCGACTTAGAGAATCTGACGCGAGAGTTCCGCACGCAACGCATCATCTTCGAGACGGCGCGAGACGTGTACGACCAGATGGAAAAAGACTGGCGCGGCAGCAAAGAGCTTTTGCTGGCGCAACTTGTTCGCCTCGTGGAGCAATTCATTCGTTCGGACAGCATCAGCATCACACCCGTCTTGTTCTCGCGGGATGACCGCAGACGCCTCCTCATCACACTCAACATGACCAAGGTCGTCCGACACGTCTGGGAAGCCATCCGCTTCGAGAACGCCGAAAAATTGGAGCCGGTGTTCGACCTGGACCATCCGATCCGTTCAACCGGCGACGTGGTGACCTGGTACACGGGTAAGCCATGCGAATACACCACGCGAAGCCACGTCAACGTCTGCGTCTACGACAGCACGTGGGAAGCGTCAGAAGCGTTTGAACTTGACCGTCACCCCGCGGTTGAGGCCTGGGTAAAAAACGATCACCTCGGCTTCGAGGTCTTCTACGTGTACAACGGAGTGGTCCGGAAGTATCGTCCCGATTTCCTTATCCGGCTCACCTCAGGCCACAGGCTCATTCTGGAGACGAAGGGGAAGGATTCCGAGCAGGACCGGACCAAGCGTCGATTTTTAGATGAATGGGTGAAGGCCGTGAATACTCACGGCGGCTTTGGTCACTGGTGCTGGGACGTATCCGGAAACCCAGGCGACGTCACGGACGTTCTTGCTCGACGCGGCGTGAAGACGTGACCAAAGAACAATCAGACGTGGCCTCTACCAATCTTGTGTACGTCAACCAGCAAGTGGAACTGTAGCGGCGCGTCTCACGCGCCGAAGGAGTCAGGAACCGCTCATCCCCTCTTCCATCAGTGAATTCCAAACCCGCGTGAAGCAGCCTGGGAGTGAGGGTACCGGACGTATTCGTGACTCTTCGATTCACCCGAAAGTTCCGTTGCTTTGACCGACACGATCCGGCCGCATGAGATGCGGCCCTACGTGCATCTTCGATTCACCCGAAAGCTCAGACATTGTAACCGACTCGGCACGTGCCGAAAAGCACTCAGGTTTTCTCTAATCGGATGATGCGGTCCAGAACTTTCTTGCGGGTGGCGTGGTAAGCGCGTTTGCCTTCGGTCAAGGACAAGAACGTCCGGTAATGGGTGACGGCCACCTGCCTTTCTCCCAGTGCTTCGAGAGAATACGCGAGGTTCAGTTGCACTTCAGGAAGCTTGGGCGCCAATAACTCGGCTTGCCAGAGGGCGTCCAACGCTTCGCCGAATCGGCCCCGTTGTTGACTGACCAGCGCGCGTTGCACCCACAATTGCGGGACCGTGGCGTCCCGAGCCAGCCCTTCGACCAAGGAGTTCCGAGCCTTCTCCCACTGCCCTAATCCCAATTGGGCCGTTCCCAACCAGAACCAGGGTTCCCACGTCTTGGGAGGAGTCACAAACAGAGGGCGCAAGGTGATCACGGCCCGCGCATATCGCCGCGTTTGAATCAGGTGTCGTGCGCGGGCCAGTTTGACGTCACCGGGTGTGGCGTTCCGAGGACGAGAGACGTTCTTGTTCTGCTGACGGAACGGTGGCGCGTTGACCGTCCTTCTTGACGGTTGTTTCGCCGCGGCCAACGGCTTGGGGTTGGTTTGCGCAAGCCGGCGCGTTGATTGTTCGGAGACCTTGGGCCGCGCCGGTTGTGAAGGTGCCGAGTGTCGTGAGGATGGCTGCGGTACGTCACGGGCTTGACGTTTCGTTTTCACAACCGGCTGTTGACCGGGAATACTCCCCACCACCTGAGGTCGTCTCGCCGGATTCAATTCTTTCGCCGCGGCCGTCTTGTGCTCTGAGGGTCCCGCGTCGCCGGGGACAACGGGCAACACCCAAAGATAGGCACCGATTCCCACGCTTCCAAGCAGAACAAGGCTCACTGACCGCCACACACTCCGTTGAGGGACCGACGCGGCAGAGTGCAGCGACAAAACAGTCGAGGCCGGAGAATCGGAGGCATCCGAACTCTCCGTCGCGGTCGAAGCCTCGGGATGCCGTGCGTGCCTCGCCCGTTCAGTCTGCAAACGATCCAGTGCCTCGGTGATAATACTCATTCCTCGTCTTCTCGTCCAGCGTCTTTCGCGTTTCTCTTTTCACGAAAGACAGTCGGGGTCTTGACGGCTTACGTCAGGCCGGTGATTTCTCGTTTTGCGCGCAGGATCATGCGGGGGCTGATCTCGAACCGCCGACCGGCATAGGCCGCAAGCAAGGAACGATCGCAAATCTGATTGATTCGCCGCGGCACGCCTCCGCTCACGCAGTGCGTGAGCATCATGACGTCGGGAGGAAAATGAAACTTGGTCAGTGGGCCGGCAACCCGCATGCGATACCGGATGTACCGCATGGTTTCTTGTCGGCGAAACGGCCGGAGTTTGAAGCGAATGCCGATACGCTGCGACAGGGGGCGAAGAAGCGGTCGTGACAGCGTCTGCTCAAGTTCGGGTTGACCGACCAACAACAGGCACAGGAGTTTCTCTTTTTCGGTATCCAGGTTGGATAACAGCCTGAGGCCTTCCAGGACTGTTTCACTCACCCGATGCGCTTCATCCACCAACACCGCCACGCGCTCGCCTTGTCCGGCTAATTCCAACAACAGGCGCCACAACGTCCGTTGCAACGCCCCAATGCCGTGATCGTCGGGAACCCGCCCGGTCAGGTCCTGATAAATGGCGCACAGCAGATCGGCATACGATTGGTCGGGATTCAGGAGGTAGGCAAATCGCACGCCTTTCGGCGGATGGCGTAACAGATACCGGCACAACAGGGTTTTCCCGACCCCCACGTCACCGGTCACCATCGTCAACCCGCCGCTGGCGACGCCGAATTGCAGATGATCCAAGGCTTGCAGATGCTGCTGCGCGGGGAAAAAATAGTCGGTATCCGGGGTAATCTGAAACGGTGCCTCGGTAAAACCCAGTTGAGCGTAGCACGCACCCAGGTCGCGCATGTCCATTACGTCACGTTCAGAATGCGAGGCATGAGGAAGATGATGAGTTCCGTTTTTCTTTCGGCCTGATAGGTGCCCCTGAACAACCAACCAAGTCCGGGGAGATCGCCAAGGAAGGGCACTTTCCGTTCGGTATCCGCGAGTTGCTCCTGGATGAGCCCGCCAATCACCACCATCTGTCCGTCCCGCACGCGGACCAGTCCGCCGGACTGTTTCACGTCCATGATGGGAGCGGTGGACCCATTATCCGACGTCGCGGTATCGGTCAATCGGGTGAGAATGGGAGACACGTCCATCATGATCCACCCATCCTGCGAAATCTGCGGCGTCACGGAGAGGACGAGACCCGACGTCACGGTCCGCACTTGCTCCGTAATCACGTTGCCGGCGCCTCCGACTCCTTGAGAGGTCGTGGACGTAAAAAAGGATTGATCCGTTCCCACCTTAATCAGGGCCGGTTGGTTATTCAGCGTCAGAATCCGCGGCTGAGACACCACTTGCACGTCACCCTGCTCCTGTAAGGCTTCGATGACCCCCCTGAACTTGCCGTCGTTAAAGTTGAAGGCGGCGGTGGCGGCTCGTGCGATAAACCCACCGGCCGGCGCCGTGATGATATTCGCCAACTTGAAACTGCCGGCGGGGTCGTTGAGATTGATCCGATCCCAATTCAATCCCAGACTGGCGTCTTCTCGCAGCGTGACTTCATAGATTTTGGCCTGGATCTCAACCTGTCGATAGAGTGAGTTGCGGACGTTGGCCAGAAACTTCGCCACGTCGTTGACCCGACGATGCAGATCCGTCACGTGAATGGTGCCGGACAACCGATTGACGACGAAGCGTCCTTCGGTCGAAAGGAGTGCTTGGATTTGCGTTTCCATTTCCTCCCAGAACTTGATCTGATCCTGTTGGCTCAGAATGACTTCTCCCGCGTCCTGCCCGCCGCTTCCGCCGCGGCCTGATCCTGACGTGACTTGCGCTTTATTGCGCCCCGTGCCGGAACGTTCCATCCGAATGTAGTCCAGCGTGAAAATCCGCGTTTCCAGACGACGCACCACGATCAATTCTTCATCCCGTTCCCAGTAGTATCCCTGCGTCTCCAACAACGCCGCCAAGGCTTTGTCGAGATCGAAGCCCTGAAAATCGACCGTCACGACGCCTTCAACCCCCGGCTCCACGATAATATTGAGTGTGTTCACGCGAGAGAACAGACGTAAGGCATCGGCCAAGGGCATGTCCTGAGCGCGAAAGCTGAACACCCGGGAAGACTCGGCGTGGCGTGGCGTGCCGGACGGCCGTCCGAACGACATGCGTTCTTCAAGGGAAAAGGGATGGTCCAGGTCAGACGGGAGCGTCTCCTGGGAGGCCGCGGCCGTCGAATCAGCATCAGCCTGCATCTCCGACGGCATGGGGAATCGTCTCTCGCCCCGGTCTTTGAAGACCAGGCGGACAGGGTGATCAACCCCATGACGCAAAGGAATCCCACGACCCACGGATTGTTCAGCACGCTTCTCCCCTCACACCATTGAACAATGGTGCCGAATTGTGCCCTTCTGCGCCGATGATGTCAATTTTCTTCAGAGGACGCCGGGGGCTTTTGCCCGCCTCGTCTTTTTCTTCCTCCCGGCGCACCGTGACGTGACGGAGAAGCCCCCTTTCACTCACCTGACGTGACTCGTCCGAATGCACGCACGTACAGGAGAACCTGCCACGCCTCTTCTTCCGTCAACACGAGCGGGATAAAGGAAGCCATGTCCGTGCCTGGGCTGCCGTGTTTCAAAATCCAGAACAGTTCACCGTCGGTTCGTGCGGCCTGCCACGCTTGATCCGTAAAATTTCTGGGAAGCTTGCCTCGAAGACCCGCGACGGGTCCCAAGCCTTTCCCGTCCCGTCCGTGGCACGTCACGCAAAAGGCCTTGCCGTGAAAAATCTTTTTGCCTTTTTCGATATTGTCAGGCGTCGCGGGAAATGGATTGCGCCACGTTTTCGCTTCTTCGATTTGATCGGGCGGGACGCGCGGCGTGAGAACCGACGAATTAGCCCCCAGGGCCGCCGAGTTTCCGACCACGAAGAGAGTCAGAAGACAGCGGACCCACGGCTTGCCACGTATCCGGGACATACACGTCCGGTGAAAAAAATCGCGTGGACGTGAGCCGGTGCGGGAATGATGCACGTCCGCACCGGCTCTCCGTTACTCGGTTCGAAATTTGTGACCAACCGAATTCGGAATCGTCACCGTTCCGTCAGGAACTTTCTGGCCAGGTTGCCAGAGATGGTAAATGACGCCGTCGGTCATCGCGGCCGCTGCGGCAATGTCCGCGACCTTCTTTTGATCGTCAATGTCTAAAATCTGCACGCGACCCGTCTCAATTTCTACCTCGTGGTCATGGAAATTTCTGTTCCACGTGATCAAGGGAACTTCCTTGCGGGCCAGGTCCTTGGCCACGAAATATTCCACGCCGACCAACGGGGCATTGGGATCGGTGGAAGGGAAAAGAAGGCATTGGATGATTTCATCCGAAATGCCTTTGCAATAATGATGGAAGGGGCCCCCGATGCTGCCGTCAGCCATCATGTGCGGGGCCTGGACGTGGAGACCAAAGCCGTCCGCCGGGCCGCCGACGTCGCTGAGTGCGGGAGTACTCATCACTCCAATGAAGAGAACACCGACAAGCACGATGAAGCGTACTGAACGAATCGAACCGGACATTGCCCACCTCCTTGTGGTTGAATGATTTTTTGGATCACGTGACCGGTTGACGGCCAGCACGGAACCGCCACCACTGGGTCATCAAAACTCTATGCTACTCCGAGAACCTGCGCAAGCCACAAGTTCTTAGTCATCCGTCATCTCCCCGGTCAATGTGTGCCTACGCAGTACAAAGCAAAGCCCGTGCCAGTGTTTGAACCTGAACCGGAGAGAAATTGTCCTTGAATTTCAAAGAGTTGACGTGTGCCTGCATTTGAAAAGCGAACAAAGGACTGGATGGTTAACGTAAAACGTTCATGCGTTAAGATGACACGTTAACGAATTTGAGAGGAAAGTTCTTGAATGCCGAACTTTTGCAATTTCTTCCAGAGCGTCACCCGGCTGTATCCCAATAATTCGGCAGCCTTGGTTTTCGCGCCCTTCGCTCTGTGAAGGGCCTCAAGGATCTGATCACGTTCGGCCAGTTGGTCAGGGTTCAAGAGTGTGCTTCGTGAACCCCGGGTCAAAGGGGACGGGGACGTGCGAACCTCCGGGGGAAGATCAAAGACGGTCAGACATCCTTCTTCAGCCGTGACAAAGGCATGTTCAATGGCGTTTCGTAATTCCCGAATATTGCCCGGCCACGGATACCGCATCAGCCGCTGCATCGCGTCTTGGGCAACGTCATGAATCGGGTGACCGTGAACTTTGGACCCTTCGGCAATAAAATGGTTGACCAACGGGGGAACGTCTTCGCGCCGTTCTCTGAGGGGAGGCAGGACGATTTCAAACACGCGAATCCGATAATAAAAATCTTCCCGCATCGCGCCCGTGGCCAATACGTGCTTGACGTCTTTATTCGTGGCGGTCAGGACGCGTACGTCCACCTTGATCTCTTTTTCATCGCCGACGCGCCGAATCTCCCCTTCTTGCAACACGCGGAGCAGTTTGAGTTGGAGCATGGGGCTGGTATCACCGATTTCATCAAGAAACAGGGTGCCGCCGTCAGCCGCCTGAAACACGCCCACCTTGTCGCGGGTCGCGCCGGTAAAGGCCCCCTTCACGTGACCGAATAATTCGCTTTCCAGCAAGGTCTCCGGAATGGCCGAACAATTGATTGCCAGAAACGGTCGGTCCTTTCTGGAACTGAGAGCGTGGATGGCCCGGGCGGCCAATTCTTTGCCGGTGCCCGACTCCCCCGTGAGCATGACGGGCACGTCCCCCTGCGCCGCCAATCGCACCCGTCGAAACACTTCCTGCATCACCGGACTGTTTCCGATCATGTGCTGAAACGAATTTGTTGACCGCGTCTGTTCCTCCAACACCCGAATTTTTTCTTTGGCCAAAATAAACGACGTGAGATCCGTAAACGTCCCCACGGCTCCGACAACCACGCCGCGTTCATCCCGCAAGACCGACACGTTCCCGTAGAGATAGAGCTCGCGTCCGTCCTTTGCCACTGCCTTACATTCCTGATTGCAGATTCCCCACGGATAGGGCCGCGGGTTCTCCAAAAACTGGGTGAGTTTGCTGAACCCTTTACAATTTGGCCCTTCAAGGACGTGGCAGGATTTGCCGACCACTTCATCACTGGCATAGCCGGTAATGTGTGCGGCACCGACGCTCCAGGCAACAATGGTGCCCTCGGCATCGACGGTGAAGACGCCATCGGCCATGGCATCAATCATGGTGCTGAACACCTGCGGATTTTTGCGAAAATCCAGTTCCACGGCTTCTTGCAGACCCGGTCGGTTTTACGAATTGGCCGCCACCAACGATTGAAACGCGGGATCGGTGTCCACGAACCCTTTTAGCGTATCGTTTTGGAGGAGATAGACCCAGGATTGGTTCGTGGCTCCTGGAATCTGCTGATACCATCGTCGGGCCTCCGTCAATAACGTCAACATGGCCTGATTATCCCGTTTGGGGCGAAAGACCAAACTGTAAGCTTTGGCATAGGCCGCGGAGAATTTGATCAACGGATCCGACGACAGCTTGAAGGCCGTATCAGCGTCCTCATAACCTCGGACAATGTCAGGATCGTCAAAATTTCGATTCCAGGCAACCTTACTGATGCGTGACCAGGCAATGGCCATCAGGATTCGTGCCCGCAGGCGCGTCTGATCCGCCGGCACTTCGGACAATAAGCCTTGCGGGGTTGCGATGGCCGTGATCTGATCGTTCGTCCACCGATACGCCAGACTCAGTTTCAAGCGCGTCTCAACGTCTTCAGGTTGTAAGTCGGCGAGGGTTTCCATCGCGGGAATCAATCGGTACAAATAATCGGCGGGCGTCGGATCGGATTTTCCGCCCATTTCCATGTGGAGAGAAATATCCATCCGATCCGTTTGCGACTGGACGGTCCAATAGAGTTCATTGAACGCTTGATAGAGCGTTTCGTCCTCCACCTGCACGCCGTGCGTTCGGGCCGCAAAGTCCATCAAGCCGTCATACAGTTCCGCGGTAATGGCCCGGAGCCCCTCCGCGTGTGACGGGTTCACCGCCAACACGCGGTTGAGCATCGAGATCCGCTCCCGTCGGGTTGAGAACGTCTTCGCTCGTTTCACGCCGGCATCCAGGGCGGCCTGGGCTTCTTTCGGATGCCAAAATTCCGTGGACTGCTGCTCAAACCCGCCGGCCTCAACGACAAAGGGAATCGTCGTCCCCTGAGAAGACTCCATCGGAATATTCAAAACGGCGGTATCCGTGGGGAATCCATGGGCCAGCAATCCTGACAAGACCACCCATTTCACGGTCACGGCCTTGACCGGATGGATGGGTTTTTTATACGGCACCACCCAATCCTGTTGACCCGGGCCATTGGCCGCGGGCGAGTTCATCGGATTCGGATACATAATCCGTACCCGCACCAAGGTAGTCGGCACGGCAACCACCTGATCCGACCCGGCCGGTTGAAAGGACGCATGAGGAAGGGGGCCGGTGCCCAGAACTTCCAGGGTGAATCCCGGGGACCCTGACGTATCACCGATTTCGGGCATCACAAAAAAAGAGGGGGCACGCTGACGGGCGCGGGTCTCCGCAATTTCGAATCGCTTGAAATCTCGAAAATTCACCAACTTCCCATGCCCGGGCCATAGCTCATCCAGAGCCCGATCGCGGCTCTCGATCACGTCGGCGTGGGCTTGGGCAATGCGATCCCAACACCAGGCATACATCGGGTCCGCGTCAGGCAGAAAGTCTCCTTCCTCTCGGGGACCGTCTTCGACCATTTTCAGCAAACAGACAAAATCGTTGTGGGCCACGCGGGTTGAATCGCGGCCGGCTATCGCGTTGACGTAGTTATGGACCACCTGTACCACGGCTTGACCCTGCACGGCAGGGAGCGGGTCCGCAACGTCGGCGGCATAGGAATGGTCACTCACCCCGAACGGACACAACCCGACTATCAACGCCCCAATCCAACTCCGGAGAGTCCCGAAGCCCCACACTCGATCAAGGTGATCCGCGTGGGTGCGTTGACGGTATCGAAAAGAAACCCCGTAGTCCTTCATGCGTCCTTCTCCTTTGACAGAAATCATAATGAAGAGCACTCAACGACTTGCTCTCACTCTAGCACATTTTCCCGGCCATTCACGACGATCGTCCCGTTCATCACGTGTCCGGGCAGATCGCAGAAAAAGGCGAAGGTACCCTCTTCCTTCGGCACAAACACCAACTCGACGTGACCACGTGAGGGAATCAAGACTCGACGAAATCCATCCGTGCCGAACTCCGGCGCTCCATTGCCACCGACCTGGACGTTCGTCCGAGCCAGAATATCCACGGGGACAAAGGCGTGGAGTTCAACGTCTTGATTCTTCAGAATCAACCGGACGCGTTGCCCGACCCGAAGGTTGACCAGATGCGGAACAAACCGACGGCCTTGGATGTGAACCGTCCTCGCGATATCATCCTCCTGCCCCAGGATTCCGGCGTGGACGGGACGCACCATGACCCTTCCCGACTGCTCAATCCAAAACCCCGCGGCCAGGATAAAGAACAGAAGCACACCGGTGCGCCACCACGTCTTCATCGTTCAAATACCGTCTTCTCTGCCGCAATTACCCGGAGCCCTGACGCATGGGTAACAAGGCGCAAAAAGCTGGCACACGTGGTAAGGGACACGCATCAACGCTTTCAGAAAAGGCCAGGCTCGGACCGGTACGAACCTTGAATCACCCCACGGACGTAGACTAACGCCGAGAGATCATAACGTCAAAGGTCAACGTGGAATCGTGTTTGAACGTCTTGCATCCGCCTCCGACCCTGAGTAGAATTTTGGCAACACTAACCACTAACCACTAACCACTGACCACTGACCACTGATCACTGCCCACTAGCCACTGATCACTGCCCAACTATCCACTGCCCCAGGAGAGAACATGATTAAACTGATTCGGGAAGGCTCAAAGAAATACCCTTGGATGTTGAAAATCATCATGTTGGTCATCGGAGTCACCTTTGTCATCGGGATGGGCTGGTTTGGATTTGACAATATCCAACAACCCAACGTTGTCGCCGTAGTTGGGCCGTACACCGTGGACGCACGGGAATTCCGCGACGCCTACAACGGAACGTATGACGCCTATAAAGATCAAATTGAACAAGAAGAGATGACCGAAGACGACCTGAAACTAGGCGTCGTCAATCAGTTAGTGGGCGGGAAGTTGTGGCTCGTGGTTGCCGAAGAGCTCGATTTAGACGTCCACCCCGATGAACTGCGAAACGTCATCATGGAGCGCGAAGAATTTCAAAAGGACGGAATATTTGATCCAAAGGTCTATCATCGTCTCATGGCGAGGAGCAAAAATTCTCCCGCGGCGTTCGAAAGAGAACTGACCGAAAACCTGATTGCGCAAAAAATGCGACTCATTGTCCAAGACGCGGTGACCCTCAATCCGGCGGAGATGGAAGAAGTGAATGAACTGGTTGCCCGACAAACCGCGGGGATGGACGATGAACAAGAAATCGAAACCTTCACCACCGGCATTCGACTTGAACTCCTGATGCAAAAAAGACAACTCGCCCTCGAAGCCTTTCAAGCCGCCATGCGCCGGCACCATACCGCTGATGTCGAGATATACAAGGAATTTCTGTAGTCGGCCGTCCCTCACGATTCGCATGCTCCCAGGGCCGCCACGCTCTTCCATGGATTCCCGCTAAAAACCGCGGGAATGACAGAAGGAGGCGCGGGAGGTCAGAAGGACGGGCGGGAAAGGCCAGAAAGAGAGGCGGGAAGGCCAGAAGAGGCGCGGGCAGGCCAGAAGAGGCGCGGGCAGGCCAGAAGAGGCGCGGGCAGGCCAGAAGAAGGCGCGGAAAGGCCAGAAGAAGGCGCGGAAAGGTCAGGGAGCCTGTCATTCCCGCAGGGGTCCCTGCTGTCATTCCCGACAGCTTTTATCGGGAATCCAGCATTTTGTATGTTCCTCCGTCTGCAACGGTCCCGACTCCAACTTCCCGCTTCCGCGGGCATGCCAGAACAGTGGGGGACCGGCGGGCATGAGAGAGGCGAAAAGGCCACCCTTCCCCTCCCTCTCCCCCTGGGAGAGGGGCCGGGGTGAGGGGCCTTTGCGTCCGCGAGAACACGCCGCTCCCCGGCTCCCGGTGTTGAGGCGGGCGACGGATTCTTCAATAACGAGAATCCGGGGCCGCCACACTCTTCCATGGATTCCCGCTAAAAACCGCGGGAATGACAGAAGGAGGGGGGGGAGGTCAGAAGGAGGGGCGGGAAAGGCCAGAAGAGGTGTGGGCAGGGCAGCAAGCCTGTCATTCCCGCAGGGGTCCTTGCTGTCATTCCCGACAGCTTTTATCGGGAATCCAGCATTTTTGTATGTTCCTCCGTCTGCAACGATCCCGACTCCAGCTTCCCGCTTCCGCGGGCATGCCAGAACAGTGGGGGACCGGCGGGCATGAGAGAGGCGAAAAGGCCACCCTTCCCCTCCCTCTCCACCTAGGAGAGGGGCCGGGGTGAGGAGCCTTTGCTTCCGCGAGAACATGCCGCTCCCCGGCTCCCGGTGTTGAGGCGGACGACGGATTCTTCAATAACGAGAATCCGGGGCCGCCACACTCTTCCATGGATTCCCGCTAAAAACCGCGGGAATGACAGAAGGCGGGGTGGAAGGTCAGAAGGCGGGGTGGAAGGTCAGAAGGCGGGGTGGGAGGTCAGAAGGAGGGGCGGGAAAGGCCAGAAGAGGTGTGGGGAGGGCAGCAAGCCTGTCATTCCCGCAGGGTCCCTGCTGTCATTCCCGACAGCTTTTATCGGGAATCCAGCATTTTTGTATGTTCCTCCGTCTGCAACGGTCCCGACTCCAACTTCCCGCTTCCGCGGGCATGCCAGAAGAGAGCCGAAAAGGCCACCCCTCCCTCTCCCCCTGGGAGAGGGGCCGGGGTGAGGGGCCTTTGCGTCCGCGAGAACACGCCGCTCCCCGGCTCCCGGTGTTGAGGCGGGCGACGGATTCTTCAATAACGAGAATCCGGGGCCGCCATGCTCTTCCATGGATTCCCGCTAAAAACCGCGGGAATGACAGAAGGAGGGGGGGAAGGTCAGAAGGAGGGGCGGGAAAGGCCAGAAGAGGTGTGGGGAGGGCAGCAAGCCTGTCATTCCCGCAGGGGTCCCTGCTGTCATTCCCGACAGCTTTTATCGGGAATCCAGCATTTTTGTATGTTCCTCCGTCTGCAACGATCCCGACTCCAGCTTCCCGCTTCCGCGGACATGCCAGAAGAGAGGCGAAAAGGCCACCAATCCGCTCCCTCTCCCCTTGCGGGAGAGGGCCGGGGTGAGGGGTCAGATCATTCCCCTACCACTGCCAGCCCAGCCGCACGGAGACACTGTGCGCGGAAGCTTGCCCGGGCTGCTCAGCCCGTTCGCCTTCAACGCTCAGATCCAGCAACGCACTCATGGCCCAGCGGCTCCCCAGCCGGTAGCGCGCCGTGCCCGGGTCTCCCAGCACCAGCCCGCCATAGGGGGTCAGGAGTCCCCGCCCGTCCGCCAGGGCCAGCCCGTAGCCCACGTCGACTTCGACGTTTGCCGGCCGCCAGCCCGCTACCCGGGCCGGCGTGGTGCCGCCCGGCACCGCGGCCGCGGTCCCCCACACCTGCTCCACCCCGCTGCCCGGCTGCCCCCACACCGGCGCCACCGTCAGATACGCTCCTTCTCCCCCAATGCCCGGGTCCAGCCGCACGTTCACGCTCGCCCCCCAATCCTCAAACGCTCCGTCCTCGTGAACCAGCAGATACCGCCCCTGCATGGCCACGCTCAGACCCCATTCGGTCTGCGTGTACGCCAGCCCGCCGCCCAGTTCCAGCCCCAGCCCCTGCTCCGCCGTGCCGCTGTCCCAGCGCCCGCCTACCTCCAGGCGCGGCTGCACCCGGGAGACCGGGGAGAGGGTCACCGCGGTCTGCCCTTCCAGCAGCAGCCGCACGCGCTCCGCGTGCCCCCGTGCTCCCGGCAGGTTCGTCTTGGCCTCCGACCGCACCGTCGTCAGGAACGCATCCGTCTTCGCCGCCAAGTCAATCCCCTGCCACGTGGTCAACGCCTGCCGCCCGCCCACGGCCCCCAGCCACGAGGTGAGGGCCGTGGTGTAGGGGGTGGGGTCGCCCGCCGCTTTGAGGTCCATCTCGCCCAAACCCGCGCCCAGCAGACCCCACACGCCCAGCCCGGCATAGGGCTGCCAGTGTGCATACGGCAGGAGGCTCGTCAGTTGCACGTCTACCCCGGCCTTGGTGCCGCCGGTGCGCTCGTAGTCCACCGTGCCGGTGCTGTGAGCCACGGCCAGCCCCATGAGCAGGGAGGCCTGCCGGTAGTCCAGGCCCAGATAGCCGCTGTACAGGGTGCCGTCCATCTTGAAGCCCTCCTCGGGTTGCCCAGAAAAGCCGCTGGCCGCGCCGCGGCCCCACAAGGTCCAGGTGGGCAGGCCGTCGGCATCGGTGCGGGTCAAGGGCAATTCAAAGGCGCTACGGGCCAGGAGGTCTTTGGCGGAGACGGGCTGGATACTCAGAGGCGAGCGCCACGTGGGGGAAGAGGGGCGGCGGGGGTCAGCCGGGGCGCGGGCCAGGATGGTTTGGGCACTTGGGAACGTGCTTCCGTCACTTTGGGCTGCTCCTGCGGGAGTGGAAGGCAAGGCGGGGGTGTCAAGGGTGACGCCGAGGGCGCGGGCCACGCCGACGGCGACGCCCGTGACGCGCTGCCAGGGGCTGGGGCCGGAGGTGGCGGCGGGCGCGGCAGCGTCAGCCCCCTCACCCCGGCCCTCTCCCGCGAGGGGAGAGGGAGCAGAGGCGAGGGGAGAGGGAGTCCCGGAGGCAACGGGCGAGGCGGCGGGCGCCGACCCCGCAGGGTCGGTCAGGCGGAGGACTTGGCCGCCCAGGGTGACGTGCAGCCGGGCCGGCGGCGGGCCAGCCCGACTGCCCAGAATCTCGACGGCGTCCGAAGCCAACGTGCGGCCGACCCCGGCCAGCACCAGCGCCAAGTCCCGGCTCTCGATGCCCGGCTTCACTTCCATCTCGAACGTCAGCGTCGCCATATCCCCGTCCGCGTCCGTGACGGTCAGTGTGTACTTCCGCTTCGCCATGGGCGCCGGCGGCGTGCCCGTGATCGTGCCGCCGTGCGTCATCCGGTCCGCCGGGGCGGGGGGCGTGTAGCTCAGCCCAGACTCGGCCGGGAGGGCCGGGGTCAACGTGTACGTGAGCGGGTCATACTCGGCCGTGGTGAGCCGTCCTTCCCGCAACACCCCGTCGTCGGTCACCGGCCGCCCCGTGTAGTAGGTGCGCGGCTCCCCCTCGGTCGCGACCAAGGCCACCGCCCGATCCGCGTACCCCACCGCAAAGGGGGAGAAGTCCAGCACCTCGGCGCAGAGTTCCGGTGCGGCCGACGGCCCCTCCGCCACGACCGTCCACTTGCCGTCGCCGTCACGGTCATGCAGGAGATGCACCCGCCTCGCCCCCGCGGCCCGCCTCACCTCCTCGCGCACCGGCAGGCACAGGCGCGCGGGCTGAGGCGGGGTGACCGCAATGTCCAGGGCCACCCACGACTCCGGCGACGCCGGCGGCCCGAAGCGGAACCGGGTCCCCGCCGCGTCCGTCGCCCGGTCGGCGGCCAGCGGCTTGATCGTCACCGTCAGCGGACCGGTGAGGGCTTGCCGCGGCCGGATCGTCGCTCCCGCCGGCGCCGCGCCCGTCACCCTGACGGGCACGAACCGGCCGTCCGCGCCTTCCACGACTTGGACGGCTTTGGTGAGATCGATCGCGGCCTCCCCCGGCACGGCCATCCGCGCCACCACCAGGGTCGTCGTCTCGCCCTCATAGTCGCCGCCTGCCCCCCGGTGTTCCACCAAGCTGGTAGGCGCGGTGGTCCCCGTCGCCACGGTCAGCGTCACGGATTGGGCCGTGTTCCAACTCGTGGCCGTGAAGGTCAGGCCGGGCGCCACCGTCACGGCCGCGTCTGGGTTGAGCGTGACGGTCACGGCACCGGTCGGCTCGCTCGTCAGGGCCACCGTGTAGGCCGCGGTGCTGCCGGCCGCGACCACCAGGGCCGCCGGATTGAACGCAAATCCCCGCTCGTCGTCGTCCTCCAGCGTCAGCGTCGCCGGGGTCACGGATATGGTCATCCCGTCGCGGCTGGCCCGGGCGTTCGCCGCGGTCCCGGTCACCGTCACCGTCTTGTTCGGCGCATCCACGTCGTTGTCCTCCGCGGTGAGCGTCACCGTGCCCTCGCTGGTCAGTGCCTCCGCCGCGATGGTCAGCACCGTGTTCGTGGTCGTGCTCAGCGTATAGTCCCCGACCACGGCCGGGGAGACCGGCGTGGCCGTCACCGTGACTGCCGTCGCTTCACTTGAGGCGTAGGAGAGCGTGGCCGTCACCGTGGCTACGCCGCCGTTCTCCGTGATGGCCGGGGGCATGAGGACCAGCGTCACCGTCGGCGCGTCGTCATTGTCCGTGGTGGTCACGGCGACGTCCTCGTCAAGGCCGTCATAGTTGTTGCCGGAACTGCTCGTCGTCGTGAGCCGGACTGTCCAGGGCACGTCCCCGTCGTCCACGGCGTCGTCCACCCCGGTCACCGTCACCGTCTGGGGCGTCTGCCAAGTGCCTGAGGGATCCGGGGTGAACACCAGCACTGAGGGCGCCACCGTCCCCTCGGTCGGATCCTGACTCGCCACCGCCACCGTGACCGCGGCTCCCGGATTCGTCAGCAGAGCTACCAGGAAGGTGGCCTGGCCGCCGGCTTCCGTGGCCTGGCCCGTCACGTCGCCCACGTCCAGCCCGAACTCGTTGTCCCGATTGGTCGCGTACACCGTGGCCGTGACACTGTCGTAGGTGTCGTCCGTCGTGCTGCTCGCATTCGCCGTCAGGGTGACAGTGTAGACCTGATTGCCGTCGGTCAGGTTGGCCGGGGCGTCGTCCACCCCGGTCAGGGTCACCGGCTGGGCCGTGTTCCAGGTCATGGCCGTGAAGGTCAGGGTCGCGGGCGCGACCGTACCTTCGGTGGTGTCCGAACTCGCCAGGTCCAGCACCACGGTCGCCGTCGGCGCGGTGGCCAGCCGCACCCGGACCGTGGCCGTGTCGCCATCCTCCGACGTCCGCAGCCGGAGGGTCGTTGAGGTCACCGGATCCACCGTCAGCCCGGCCACGTCGTCGTCCGTGAGCGTCAGGGCCGCGGCACTCGGCGCGGCCACGCCGTGGCCGCCCGCGGCCGTGGCCGTCACCGTCACCTGCTTATCCGGCAGGTCTACGGCATTGTCCACGGCCGTGACCGTCACCGTGCCCGTGCTCGTCGTGGTCGCTGCGGCAATGGTCAGGGTCATCGCCGTGCTTAGCGTGAAGTCCCCGGCGACGGCCGGGGCGACGGCCGCGGCCGCCACCGTGAGCGTCGTCGGCTGGCTGGACGGCCCGGAGAGGGTGGCCGTGACCCGCGCCATCCCGCCGGCTTCCGTGACGGCCGTCGGGGTCACGGCCAGCATCACCGTCGGCAGGGTCTCGTCGTCGGTCAGGGTGAGGGTAGCCCCCGCCACCGTGCCCGCGCCCTGGGGGTTGGTGAGCTCGGCCGTCACCGTCGGCGTGCGATGGGCGGTGCCCTGGTGAATATTGTCGTCCACGCCCGTGATCGACGCGACGTCCCCCACAACCGACGTGGTCCCCGCCGCGATCGCGATGAACGCATCGGTCTCCACCCCCACCGTGTAGGCCCCCGCCACCGGGGTCACGGTCACCGTCGTCGGGGCGGACGACGGCCGATCCAGCGTGGCCTGCACCGCGGCGCTGCCGCCGGCCTCCGTAATTGAGGGCGGGGTCACCGTCAGGGTGGCGTTCGGCGCGGGGTCGTCGTCCGTGAGGGTCAGGGTGACGGCGGCCGGGGCGTTGGGCAGGCCGGATCCCGTGAGGTCGTCGGCCGTGCCGGAGACGGTCACGCGCTTGGCCGGGGCGTCGGTCTCGTTGTTCACCGCGGTGAGCGTCACCAGGCCGGTGCTGGTGGTGGCCCCGGCGGCAAAGGTCAGGGTCGCGTCCGTGCTCAGCGTGAAGTCGCCGGCCACGGCACCGGTGGCCTGGTCCGGGGCAGCGGCGACCGTCACGGTCACTACCGCGGTAGACGTAATATTCAGGGTGGCCGTGACCGTCGCGGTCCCGCCGTTTTCCGCAATCACGGCCGGCGTCAGGATCAGGGTCGGCAGCGGGGTGTCGTCGTCGGTGAGGGTGAGGGTCGCGTCCGCCGGGGCCGTGACGCCGTGGCCGCCCGTGGCGGCGCCGGCCACCGTGATGGACTTGCTCCCGGTCTGCACGCTGTTGTCCACGGTCGTGAGCGTCACCAGACCCGTGCTGGTCGTGGCCCCGGCGGCAATCGTGAGCGTCGTACCGCTTTGGGTCACGTCGCCGGCCACGGCCGGCGAGACCGCGGTGGTGGTGACCGTGAGCGTCACGGCTTGGCCGGACGCGCCCGAGAGGGTGGCCGTGACCGTGGCGACTTCGCCGGTCTCCGCGATGGCCGCGGGCATCAGGGCCAGGGTGACGGTCGGTTGGGTCTCGTCGTCGGTCAGGGTGAGCGTGGGACCCGTGGCGACCGTGCCCGCGCCGTGGGGGTTGGTCAGCGTGGCCGTGACCGTGGCCGTGCGATGCGTGGCGGCGCTCCCCTGGTGGATGGTGTCGTCAACGGCGGTGATCCTCGCGAGGTCCGCGGCGTTTGCCGTGGCCCCGGCCGCCAGCACGATGGTCGCGGCGGCCCCGGGGCCGACCGTGTAGGTGCCGGGCACCGGGTTCACGGTCACCGTCGTCGGTTCGGATGACGGCCGATCCAGGGTGGCCGTGACCGTGGCCTGCCCGCCGTTCTCGGCAATCGTCGTTGGGGTCAGCGTCAGGGCGGCATTCGGGGCCGGGTCGTCGTCCCGGACCGTCAGGGCGGCGCCCGTGACCGTCATGGTCGTCCCGTCGGCCGCGGCCCGCGCATTGCCGACGGTGGCCGTGACCGTGGCCGTGCGATCCGGCTCGTCCGTGGCGTTGGCCACGGCGATGATGGCGGCCCCGTCGGTCGGGGCGGCTGTCTCCCCTGCCGCAATGACGATCACGGCGTCCGGCCCGACCGTATAGGCCGATCCGGCGGTCACCGTCACCGTCGTGGCCGCGCCCGAGGGGTGGGTCAGCGTGGCCGTGACCGTGGCCGTGCTGCCCGCGCCGCTCTCCGTCAGGGTGGCGGCACTCAGCGTCAGCGTCACGCCCGGCGGGTCGTCGTCGTCCGTGGTCGTCACGGCGACGTCCTCGGTGAGGCCATCGTAGTTAGTGTCGCTGCTGCTCGTCGTGAGCCCGACCGCCCAGACCACGTCCCCGTCGTCCGCGGGGTCGTCCTCCCCGGTCACCGTCACGGTCTGATCCGTCTCCCAGATGGTCGTTGTGAACACCAGCTGGCCCGGGGCGGCGCGGCCTTCCCCCGGATCCTGGCTCGCGACGGCGACCGTCACCGCGTTTGTGGGTTCCGTCTGCAGGGCCACCGTGAAGGCGGCCGGGCCGCCGGCTTCCGTGGCCGCCCCCGTGACGCTGCCCACGGCCAGCCCGTACTCGTTGTCCTGGTTGAACGCGGTGAGCGTCACCGCCGCCATCCCGTCGTAGACGGCATCCGCGGTGGCCGCCTGATTCACCGTCAGGGTGATCCGGTAGCTCTGGGTGCCGTCGGCCGGGTTCGGCGGGGTGGCGGTGGCGTCGTCCACGCCGGTCAGGGTGACCGGCTGGGCCGTCTGCCACGCGGCCGCGTCAAAGGTCAGGGCCGTGGGCAGGACCGTGCCTTCGGCCGTGTTGGCACTCGCCAGGCCCAGGACCACGGTCGCCGTCGGGGCGGTGGCCAGCCGTACCGTGAAGACGGCGGTGCCGCCCGATTCCGTGGTGCGCAGCCCCGTCGTCGGCACGATCGTCAGGCCCGGGGTCGGCGTCACCGGCACCGGGCCCGTCAGCACATCCTCGCTGCCCGTGTGGGCCGCGGCCAGCACCCGCACCCGCAGGGTCCGGGCCGTGTCGAAATTTGTCCCGTCGTAGGCCAGATCCAACGTGGCCGTGGTGG
Source organism: Nitrospirales bacterium (assembly GCA_965212625.1). Lineage (GTDB taxonomy): Bacteria > Nitrospirota > Nitrospiria > Nitrospirales > UBA8639 > Bin75. The sequence goes on from OZ243124.1 coordinate 1,247,034, forward strand.
TGGAGGGGACGCTCGCTATCGCCTCAAGCGTCAGGCCCGGCACCGTGGTGTCCAGCGCAAAGTAGTCGCCCACCGCGGCCCCCGTCTGCACGCCCGCGGTCCACGTCGCGTTCGTCAGGGCAACCTGCACCTGCGCGGTGTTCAGGGCCGCCTGCGTCAGCGTGGCCGGCGCGGTGATGCCCGCCCGCGGGGCCTCGTCGTCCGTCACCTGCACCGTCACGCTCGCCACGGCGTTCGCCGCCAACCCCGCGTATTCCGATGCCCCGGTCAGCGTGTGCGTCACCGTCACGGTTTCATGATTGCCGTCCGCGTCGTCTGCCGCGGTCGCCGTCACCGGCTGCGCCGTCTGCCACGTCGTCGTGGTGAACGTCAGGGCCGTCGGCGCCACCGTGACCGCACTCGTGGTCCCGCTCGCCACGCTCACCGTCACCGGCCCCGTCGGCACCAACCCCAAGGCCACCGTGTAGGCCTGCGCCGCCGCGGTCCCGCCCCCTTCCGTCACCGCCAGGGCCGCCGTCTGCACGCCGCTCGTCCCAGGATCCGTGTCCACCACCAGGGCCGGCTCTTCGTCGTCCACCACCGTCACCGTCGTGTCGGCCACCGCGATCACCCGGCTGTCCACGACGTAACCCTGCATCCGCGCATCGGCATCCACCGCGGTGATCTCATTATTCAACACCACCTCCTCGTCCCGCCCGTCCGCGTCCGCCTGCGCCGTCACCGTCACCGTCTGCGCCGTGTTCCAGTTGCTCGGCGTGAAGGACACCGTGTACACCCCCGGGTCGAATATGCTCTCGGTGGCGGTCCGCACCTGCACCTTGCTGGCGGAGGGGTTGATGATCTGCACGAAGACCCCGCTCCCGCTCCCGGTGATCTGGCTCCCCAACCGCATCGTGTACGTCCCCACGTGCCGGTTCGTCCCGCCCCCCGCATTCGGGTCTTCGTACAGCGTCAGGCTCGTCGCGCTTACCACCACCGCCGCCGTCTCGTCGTCCTCGATCGTCACCGTCACGTTCTCCGCCGCTTGCGCCGCATAGGTGAAGGCGTTGCCACTGCCCGCCGCCGGGGTGTGCGTCACCGTCACCTGCGCATCCTCCGCGTCCGCGTCGTCCGCGTCGCTCGTCGGCGTCACCGTCACCGTCTGCGCCGTGTTCCAATTCGCCGTCGTGAACGTCAGCACCCGCGTCTGCGGGCTGGCGTCCGCGTCGAGCGCGACCACCGTGCTCCCCCCCGCCACGCTCGCCGTCACCGTCACCGCCCCGCCCGGCGCCTCGTTCAACGCCACCGTGTACGGCACGCCCGTCCCGCTCCCTTCCCTCACCGTCACCGCCCGCGGCGTCACGACCAGCGACTTAGCATCCAGGATGGTCACCGGCAGGACCGCGGTCACGGCAGCGTATTCGTCCGCACTCCCCTGGGGATAGACCGTATGCCGGATCGTCTCGTCCTCATGGAGAAAGTCGGCGTCAGCCCGCCCCTCCACGTACACCCTCTGCCCCGTGTTCCAGGTGGTCGGCGTGAACCGCACGCTCCAATCCCCGGCATACGGCCCGCCCGCGGTGGTGCTCACGCGCGCCTCCTCTTTGTCGCTGCTGATCAGGAGCACCCGCACGTTCCCCGTCGGGACGTGGCTGAGCCGCACGGTGTAGGCCGCCTCGGCGCCTTCCCTGACATCCAGCCGGCTCGGACTCACGCGGATCGCCGCCTGCTCATCGTCCGTCACGGTCACCGCGAGCACCTGGTCCGGCGCGTTGTCGAAGGCGTTCGCACTCTGGTCGTCCACCACCGCATGGGTGATCGTCGCGCGCCCGGACGCCGCGTCGGCGTCGGCCTCCCCCCGCACCCGAACCATCTGCCCCGTGTTCCAGGTGGTCGCCGTGAACGTCAGCGTCGCCGCGGCCGCCCAGGTGGCATCAAGCGGGCGCTGCAACCCGAGGAGCGTACTGCTCCGGGTGGCCGTCACCACCACGTCACTCGCGGGGGCCCTGTTGAGGCTCACGGTGTACGAGCCCGTGCTCCCCTCGGTGACGGCCAGCGTGCTTTGGCTCAACGTGATCCCCGTCGGGAGGAGGGCGCCGTCTATATCATGATTTTGTATTGTGACATTGTTTCTCAAGATAATAGAGATGGCCAGGTTCGCCGCCGTCGTCGAGTCGCGCGCGTCGTTGATCGTGCCGCCGTTCAAAAGCAGGTCGTTGCCCTGGATGGCTACGTTGCCGTCGTCTATGTGCCCTGGCGCCACCGTGTAGTGGAACACCAGCCGCCTGGTCCCCGTACCGGAGACGTACAGGACCGAAGCGTAATTGTCGGTACTCGGGAGATCCATCCTCAGTATCGGGGTCCCCGTCACCGTCACCGGGCGGGAGAACGTCACGGTGAACTCGATCACCTCGCCCTCCCTGTAGGCGAGGCCAGCGATCGTGGCCCTGCTAGAGTAGAACACCGGAGTGCTCGTGATCCGTATGGCGGTAATTGCCGGCGTGGTGAACGTGCCTCCCGTCACCCGGTGGGCCGCGCTGTTGGCGATGGCCCGGAACCCCAGCCCCAGCTCCGCGTTCACCGTCGGGCTGCCGGCCTGGCGGATCGTGCCGCCGTTGAGCGCGAGCGCGCCGGCCCCGATGCTGAGCCCGTCCGCGTCTGCGTCCGCCTGCACCACCGTGTATCGGAAGATGAGGGCCGTGGCCGTGCTGGCCCCGGCGGCGTAGGCCGCCTGCCGGGTGGCCGTCCCGATCGTCAGCGCCAGCTGCGGGGTTCCCGTCACGGCCACCGGTTTGTTGAACGCCACGGTGACCGCAATCGTCTCGCCCCGCTCGAAGGCCGTTCCCTCGACGGGCGAGCTTATCGCCACCCCGCGCACCCCCGGCGGCCCGTGGACCGCGTCCACCTGGTGGCCCGCGGCATCCGTGAGCGCGGACGTCCCCAGACCCAGCCGCGCGCTCACCGTGCCGCCCGTCAGCCGGATTTGCCCGCCGTTCAGGGTCAGCGCGGCGGCCCCGATGGCGATGCCGTTCCCGTCCGCGTCGCCCGCCTGCACCGGGTAGCGGAACGTGAGCTGCGCCGTGCCCGTGCCTGAGGCGTAGGCCGCCTGCCGGGTGGCCGTCCCGACCGTCAGCGCGAGCTGCGGGGTTCCCGTCACGGTCACGGACTGGTCGAAGCCGACCCGGACCGCAATGGTCTCGCCCAGTACGTAGGTGTCGCCGGTCACGGGGGTGCTCGTGATCGCCACGCTGTTCACCACCGGTGCCCCTTCGTCGTCCAGGGTGGTGACCGCCACGTCCACGTTGGTGAGCCCGTTGTAGGCGGTGTCCGTGGAGGAGGGGTCCAGCCGGACGTTCCACGTCTGGTCGTTGTCGGTGAGGGTGTCGTCCACGCCCGTCACCGTCACCGCCTGGGTCGTGTTCCACGTTGACGTCGAGAAGAGCAGGGACGCGGGCGACACCCGGCCCTCGCTCGTATCCTGGCTGGCAACCGCGACGGTCACGGCTGCCGAGGGCTGGGTCTGTAACTTCACGGTGAACGTCACCGTGGTGCCGTATTCCGCCACGGGCCTCGCCACGGCCCCCACCGCCAGGCCCGGGTCTAACACGAACACCGGGATGGACCCGAGCGTTAAGTGATCCCCCGACGAGGTGACGAGCTCATTCAATCTGATCTGGATCCTTTGGTCCGTGACGAAGGTGCCGGTGTAGGCGAGCGTCAGGGTCACGGTGCCTGCACCCGAATTGGTGCTGAGGCTGCCGATCGAGAGAGTGCCGGCGCCGGAGGCGGGCCAGCCCAGGATAGCGTACCGGCTCTTGTTCCCGGCTTGCCCGTCCCCAAAGTAGACGCCGGTCAGGGTGATCGTCGCGCCGTTCAGGCTGCTCCGGTACAACTTGGGCGAGCCCGAATAGGATTGCGCCGCGGCCGGGTCCGGGGCCGCGGCGAGCAGCACGGCGGCCGTGAGCAGGCCCCCCAGCCAGCGGGCCGCGGGAGCGTGGCTCCGCGTGGGCCCGCCGGCGCCCGGACTGCCGCCCATTATTACCCCCCCCCCCCCCCCCACAAAACGTGATTGGCTGCGGGAAGGGATAAGAACGAAGCAGCACGGCTCACCTTGTCCGTGCGGGGGTCAGCCCCACCACGACTGCCTGCGGGAAGGGATGAGAGCAAGCGGGGCGTCTCCGTCTGCGTGGCACGGCTGAACATCGGGGGGTCCTCCTGCTGCGTCAGGGCGTGGGTCATCCGTTGAAGTCGGTATGTTTGGGACAACGGGGGGAAGTCTACCCGATGGCTCATCACAACGCAAGCGTTTTTCGCCCCCTTCCCGCCGGGAGCGGGGCGGATGAGGGTCCCCTCCGTCATGCCCGCCGGCCCCTCTCTGTCATTCCCGCAGGTTGTTAGCGGGAATCCAGCGTCTTTCTCTTCCGTCCCTTTCTTCGGGCGACTCTGCATGGGAAAAAGTCATAGATTCCCGATTACAAATGTCGGGAATGACAGAAGGAGGATTGAACACGTCGGGCATGACGGAAGGCCCGCTCGGGCCCCTTTGACGGAGGGCCCGCTCGGACCCCTTTGTCCTGCCGGCCGGGCCCCTCTGTTATGCCCGCCGGCCCCCCTCTGTCATTCCCGCAGGTTGTTAGCGGGAATCCAGCGTCTTTCTCTTCCGTCCCTTTCTTCGGGTGACTCTGCATGGGAAAAAGTCATGGATTCCCGATTAAAAACGTCGGGAATGACAGAAGGAGGATTGAATACGTCGGGCATGACGGAAGGCCCGCTCGGGCCCCTTTGACGGAGGACCTACTCTGGCCCCTTTGTCATGCCCGCCTGACCCCTTTGTCATACCTGCTCTGCCCCCTTTGTCATACCTGCCGGCCCCCTTTGTCATGCCCACCGGCCCCCCTTTGTCATGCCCGCTCTGGCCCCTTTGTCATTCCCGCCGGCCCCCCTCTGTCATTCCCGCAGGTTGTTAGCGGGAATCCAGCGTCTTTCTCTTCCGTCCCTTTCTTCGGGTGCCCCTGCATGGGAAAAAGTCATGGATTCCCGATTACAAACGTCGGGAATGACAGAGGGGGGATTGAATACGTCGGGCATGACGGAAGGCCCGCTCGGGCCCCTTTGACGGAGGGCCCGATCGGGCCCCTTTGACGGAGGGCCCGATCGGGCCCCTCTGTCCTGCCGGCCTGGCCCCTCTGTTATGCCCGCCGGCCCCCCTCTGTCATTCCCGCAGGTTGTTAGCGGGAATCCAGCGTCTTTCTCTTCCGTCCCTTTCTTCGGGTGACTCTGCATGGGAAAAACATGGATTCCCGATTAAAAACGTCGGGAATGACAGAAGGGGAATTGAACACGTCGGGCATGACGGAGGGCCCGCTCGGGCCCCTTTAACGGAGGACCCGATCTGGTCCCTTTGACGGAGGGCCCGCTCGGGCCCCTTTGTCCTGCCGCTCGGGCCCCTCTGTTATGCCCGCCGGCCCCCCTCTGTCATTCCCGCAGGTTGTTAGCGGGAATCCAGCGTCTTTCTCTTTTGTCCCTTTCTTCGGGTGGCTCTGCATGGGAAAAACATGGATTCCCGATTACAAACGTCGGGAATGACAGAGGGGGAATTGAACACGTCGGGCATGACGGAAGGCCCGATCGGGCCCCTTTGACGGAGGACCCACTCGGGCCCTTTGACGGAGTCGCCACCGCGATAATCCTCATCGCCGAAACGCCAGCATAGTCCCATTTTGGGAGCAAGCATCGCCTCTCTCAAAGGGTTCTGGTCTTCACAATCACGTTGATTGCGTTGGGTCACTGAATCAGCATGGCGTCGCCGTAGCTGTAGAACCGGTAGCGGGCGTTGACGGCTTCTTCGTAAGCGGCGCGCACGCGGTCGAGACCGGCGAAGGCCGAGACCAGCATGAGCAGCGTGGTGCGGGGCAGATGAAAATTGGTCAGGAGCGCGTCAATCATTTGAAATTGAAATCCGGGAGTCATGAACAGGCGGGTTTCGCCGTGACCGGGCTGAACGGTTCTTGCTTCGCGCACCGCGGATTCCAACGTCCGAGCCGACGTCGTGCCGACCGCGATAATTCTCCGGCCCTCGGCTTTTGCCGCGTTGAGGCACGCCGCCGTTTCTTCGGAGATCTCAAACCGCTCGGCGTCCATGCGGTGATCGCGGACGTTGTCAACAGTCACGGGCCGAAAGGTCCCGGGACCGACGTGGAGCGTGATCGTCGCGAGGTGAACGCGCTTCCGTTTGAGTTTTGTCAGTAATGCCTCGGTAAAATGCAGGCCGGCCGTGGGCGCGGCCACGGCACCCTCCGTTCGGGCGAAGACCGTTTGATAGGAAACGTGGTCCCGCTCATCCGCGGGTCGTTTGATGTACGGAGGCAGCGGCACTTCCCCGATGGAGTCGAGGAGATCCTTGACGGTTCCTCGGGTCCGGATACGCACAACCGTTCGTTCCCGGCTGCGTTCGATGACCTCGGCCGTTGCCTCATCTCGAAACCGGACGATCTGCCCAACGCGAACGCGGCCTTTCAACAAGACTTCCCACGTTGTGTCCGTTATGGGCCGAACCAATAGCGCTTCGACCTTCCCGCCGCCGGGCCGCTTCACGCCCGACAATCTGGCGGGTATGACCTTCGTGTCATTCAGCACGACCACGTCACCAGGTCGCAGCAAGGTCGGCAGGTCTTTCACTTGCGCGTGCCGAAATGCCGCGTCACGGTTTCGCGGCACGATCAACAAGCGTGCGTGATCCCTCGGATTCACCGGATACGGAGCAATCAACGATTCATCAAACGGAAAGTCAAAGTCGGAGAGTCGCATGGCGTCGGTCACGGCACAACGAGAGATTGACCCATCACGAAGAAACGGGATGGGGAAGAGAACGGGCTAGAACGACGGCGAGGTCATGAGCACTTGATCACGCGGGACGATCTCCGTTCCCGGATAGTAATAGTGCAGGATGGATTGATAGCGGTACCCCAATTCCGCCATCTCCTTGGCGCCCCATTGGCACAGACCAACGCCGTGCCCGGCGCCTTTCCCTGAAAACGCCACTTCTCGCTCGATACGGTCAATAAAAAACTGCGTACTGAACAAAGTGGCGTACCCAAGGATACGGCGAAAGTCTTGTCCCGTGACGATGAGTTCACCGCCGGAGTGCAGCATTCGCACCTCATTGACCCGACCGGCTTTGGTCATGCTGTACGGCGTGAGCGTCGCAAGCCGCCCGATGGCGTAGCCTTCTTCTCGGAGTCGAGATTCAATGACGTCGAACGGGACGGCGACGTGCCACTCGTACCGAGGCGATTCTTGATCAAACGGACACTCCACGCCTCGTAGATAGGGAAATTCTTTGGCCCAGACGTTCACGGCGTCTTCCGTCGGCCCTGCCGCGGTTGAGGAATACGCCGCGAAAATAGGACGCCGTTCGTAGGTGATCACTTGGCCGCGCGTTGCCTCGACGGCACGACGAACGGCGTCGTTGACGCGGCGTCGACCGGCGTACACCTGATCCTGAACGCCCGCGTACACGTCAAACGGTCGCTCCTCGTTTTCACGTTTCTTGTGCAACGCGTAAGTTCGCGCGGCGACGGCCTGGGTTTTCAGGAGTTCTTCATGCCAAGCGGGGTTGACTTCTGATCCCACGACTCCCTCAACGTACTCTTCAAGGTATACGCGATTCACGACCAAGAGCGCGTCCCCCCGCATGGCAATCTCCAGACCTCCGTTCACCACCCAATGACGACGCTTCGAGTCAGGGGACGATTCTTTCAGAATAAGGTACACGGCTTCACCGTTCCCCTGAAGTCGAATCCGGTTTCCTTGAACGCGCGCGTGGTTGACGTGTAATTCACGTCCCCGCCGACTGACCGTGACGGAGGAATCGACCCGATCTCCGGAAGGCAGGCTGAGACGAAGTCCACGCGCAGACGTGACCGTGACGTAATCGGCACGGTCAGAAAGGGCAACGCGAACGCGATCCGATCCGTGAACCTGAGTCGGATCAGCCCAGAGCCCGATACCGACGACGAGCAGAAGAACGTGGACCGCGGCGGAAATCGACATGCTCACCGTTTCATGAAAAAATACAGGAGCAGACTTCCTACGAGACTGATGATGATGCTGGTGGTCAGAGGAAAGTAGAACGTGAACCGATCACGTTTGATGAACAGATCGCCGGGCAGCTTTCCCAGCCAGCCAAGCCCGTTGCCTTCACTCGGCACCTTGCCAAGCAGCGAGATCAGAACGCCGAGGATCACAAGCCCCAACCCCATGACGATGATCAGTTTTCCAAGCCCGTTGAAGTCCGGCACGGTTCACCTCACCACGGCCTCGGCAATCTGCACCGCGTTGAGGGCGGCGCCTTTTCGTAAATTATCCGCCACCACCCACAGATTCAGCCCGTTGGGAATCGACTCATCTTCTCGAATCCGTCCGACGAACACCGCGTCGGTTCCCACCGCGTCAATCGGCATGGGATAGACGCGCCGCGAGGGGTCATCATACAGTTGCACGCCCGGAGCCGTTGAGAGAATCGCGCGCGCCTCCTGCACGGATACCTTGTTCTTCGTTTCAACGTTGATGGATTCCGCGTGGCTGATAAACACCGGCACTCGGACGGTCGTCGCAGAAATCCCCATTGACGGGTCACCCAGAATTTTTTTCGTTTCATTCACCATCTTCATTTCTTCTTTGGTGGAACCCGACGGCAGAAAGTCATCAACGTGCGGCACGCAGTTAAAGGCGATTTGATGGGGATACACGGTCGGATGCACGTCGTCGAAATTCATCAGACGGCGACATTGTTCCGCCAGTTCATCCATGGCTTCTTTTCCCGTGCCTGACACCGATTGATACGTCGAGACCACGACCCGCGTGATCGTCCCATGGTCGTGCAGCGGTTTGAGCGCGACGACCATCTGGATGGTGGAGCAGTTGGGATTGGCAATCATGCCCTGATGGTTCTCAAGGTCGTGGGGGTTCACTTCCGGGACCACCAACGGGACCCGCGGGTCCATGCGCCAAGCCGAACTATTGTCGATGACCACGGCCCCGGCCTTGGCTGCAATCGGCGCGTACTCTTTGCTCACGTCGGTGCCGGCTGAGAACAACGCGACGTCAACCCCGCGAAACGAGTCTTTGGTGAGCACGCGGACGTTGACCTCGGCGCCGCGAAATCTCACGTGTCCCCCGGCGGATTTCGACGACGCAAACGGAAGCAGGCGGGCAATGGGAAACGTCCGCGCTTCCAAGGTCGCCAGCATCTCCGCGCCCACGGCACCGGTGGCCCCCACGACGGCAACGGTATAGGCCGATTTCTTCTTCATTGCGTTTCGCTGGTCCCCCGTTCGCCTACACGTGAACAATGACCCGGATCCGATGGCTGAAGGTATCCGCGATATACACGTGCCCGTGAGAATCCAACGCCACCCCGAACGGGTAATTCAAGCTGCTTTCCAGAGGGTTCTGCCCATCGCCGGAAAATTCCGCCCTCCCGTTCCCGGCCAACAGGGACATTTCGTGTTTCTGAAAATCCCAAACCCGAATCAAATGATGATCCGTATCCGTGATGAACAGGCGACCGTCCGGACGGAGGGCAATGGCATACGGTCGAGACAAATTGGGAGAGGCTTCATTCTCCCCCGGCACGAATTGAAACTCGCCGGTTCCTCCGACCACCGTCTCCATCGTCCCGGTCCTCACGTCGAATTTGCGAATCCGGCCGTTGAACGTATCGGCAACGTACAGAGACCCGTCTTGAGCAACGGCAAGACCGCTTGGGCCGGCCAGCGCGGTTTCCGTGCCCGGGGCACCATCGCCGTTGTAACCTGATTCTCCGGTCCCGGCGACCGTGGTGATCAGTCCCGAAGTCAGATCAATCTGGCGGACTCGGTTATTGCTTTGATCCGCGACGTACAACCGGCCCCGTCCGTCAAGCGTCAAGGCGACGGGTTCATTCAACGCGGCGTTCTCAGCCGGGCCGCCATCACCGGACCATCTCGCCCGGCCGGTCCCGGCTATCGTGGAGATGACCGCGGTGTGCGGATCCACCCGGCGAATACAATGATTCCACGTATCGGCGATATACACGGTTCCATCGTCAGCCACGGCCACGGCTGAGGGAAAATTGAGCGTCGCGTGCGTCGCCGGACCGCCGTCTCCGGAAAACCGACGATCAACGGATTTCGCCCCACTCACGTAGCGAACCATGCCGCTCAGGTCCGGCTGTTGCGTGTAGGCTGCACCCGGCTGAGCCACGGGGTCGGCTAAGGGATCCTCGTCGTCCGCGAGATCGGCCATCGGTTCGGCGGCACCGGAACGAGATCCTTCGCTTCGCTCAGGATGACATTGTGCCGCAACGGTTCCCGCTATCGTCTGAATAATCCCCGTGTGTGCGTCAACCTTTCGGATGACGTGATTTTCGGAATCGGCAACGTAGAGATTGCCGGCCGCGTCAAGGGCAACGTTTTTGGGCTCGTTCAACAATGCCGCAGTGGCCGGGCCCGCGTCCCCGGCCCATCCGGGATCTCCTGCACCGGCTATGGTGCCGATGGTCCCGACTTGAATGGATTGCAGACAGATTTTCGATTGTAGATTTTCGATCTTCGATTTTTCACTCTCCACTCTTCACTCTCCACTCTCCACGACGGACTGAATCAGCCTGCCCATTTCTTGCGTGCCGACAAGCTTCGTGCCCGGAGATTCAACGTCTTTGGTTCGATAGCCTTGAGCCAGCACGCGTTGAATGGCCCGTTCGATGCCGTCTGCTTCTTTCCCTAAGTCAAACGAATAGCGCAGCATCATGGCGCCGGAGGCAATCATGCCGATGGGGTTGGCCACGTCGTGTCCCGCGATATCCGGGGCGCTGCCGTGAATGGGCTCATACATGCCCACGTTCGCGCCAACGCTGGCCGACGGCAGCATCCCGATCGATCCGGTCAACATGGCGGCTTCATCACTCAAAATGTCTCCGAATAAATTGGTCGTCACCAGCACGTCAAACTGCCGAGGATTTCGAATCAATTGCATCGCACAGTTATCGACGTACATGTGCCGCAGTTCCACGTCAGGATAGGCTTGATGGACCTCCGTGACCACCTTCCGCCACAACTCCGAGGATTCCAGCACGTTGGCTTTATCCACCGAGGTCACGAGCCGCCGCCGCTTGCGGGCCGCCTCAAACGCGATCCTGGCAATCCGCGTAATTTCTTCAGTGGTGTAGACCTCGGTATTAAATCCCCGGTGGCCGGTCGGCGTGGCCTCGACGCCTTTAGGTGTCCCGAAATAGATACCGCCCGTCAATTCCCGCACGACGAGAACGTCGATTCCCTCAATGACCTCACGTTTGAGCGTGGACGCATCGGCTAAGTCCGCGTACAGTTTGGCCGGACGGAGATTCGCAAACAATCCGAGTTGCGCCCGCAGGCCGAGCAACGCTCGTTCCGGTCGTCGTTCATACTCAAGCCCTTCCCATTTGGGTCCACCCACCGCCCCCAACAACACCGCGTCACTGGTTTTGGCAACCTCCAACGTCTCGTCCGGCAACGGCCACCCCGTCTCGTCAACGGCGTGCCCGCCTACCGCCGCGGAGACAAACTCAAACGAATGCCCGCATCGCGTACCGACGGCCTCTAAAACGTTGACGGCCGCCGGAACGATCTCCGGGCCAATGCCGTCCCCTGCCAACACTGCGATTTTCTTATTCATAACAAATACCTGTACCCTGCGTCATAAGGCACGTCCTTGCCTCTGAGAAGGGATGCTCTGATGACTTAGTCAAGGTTGGACGACGATTGGTCAGTCAAATCCCTCGGAGTGCCGAATGATGCACAGGGCCACAGTCCGGCGTCAAGCCCTTACACGACACCATAATCGAACCGTTACCATTCCCCCGTTGTCCGGCCCGAAACTCCCCCCGTCATACCCGAAACTCCCCCCGTCATACCCGAAACTCCCCCCGTCATACCCGAAACTCCCCCCGTCATACCCGAAACTCCCCCCGTCATACCCGAAACTCCCCCCGTCATACCCAAAGGCCCCCTGTCATACCCGAACCTCCCCCCTGTCATACCCGAAGGTTTTTATCGGGTATCCAGAAAAAACAGTGGAGTCAAAAAGCGTGGATTCCCGATGACAGACGTCGGGAATGACATACGAAAAACAGTTGCTGACGTGACCCTTCCCGATTTTGTGCCCGAAGGCCCTCCCCCATGCCAGAAACTCCCCCCCTGTCATACCCGAAGCCCCCCTTGTCATACCCGAACCTCCCCCCTGTCATACCCGAAGGTTTTTATCGGGTATCCAGAAAAAAACAATGGATTCAAAAGTCATGGATTCCCGATAACAAACGTCGGGAATGACATACGAAAAACGAGTTGCTGACAGGATCCTTCCCGATTTTGTGCCCGAAGGCCCCTCCCCTATGCCCGAAACTCCCCCCCTGTCATACCCGAAGCCCCCCCTTGTCATACCCGAAGCCCCCCCCTTGTCATACCCGAAGGTTTTTATCGGGTATCCAGAAAAAACAATGGAGTCAAAAAGCGTGGATTCCCGATGACAACCGTCGGGAATGACATACGAAAAACAGTTGCTGACGTGACCCCTCCTGATTTTGTGCCCGAAGGCCCTCCTGTCATACCCAACCGCCCTATCATACCCGAAACTCCTCCCTGTCATACCCAAAGGCCCCCCCTGTCATACCCGAAGGTTTTTATCGGGTATCCAGAAAAAACAGTGAATTCAAAAGGCATGGATTCCCGATGACAAACGTCGGGAATGACAGACGAAAAACAGTTGCTGACGTGATCCTTCCCGATTTTGTGCCCGAAGGCCCCTCCCCCATGCCCGAAACTCCCCCCCTGTCATACCCGAAGCCCCCCTTGTCATACCCGAACCTCCCCCCTGTCATACCCGAAGGTTTTTATCGGGTATCCAGAAAAAACAGTGGATTCAAAAGGCGTGGATTCCCGATGACAAACGTCGGGAATGACATACGAAAAATAGTTGCTGACGTGACCCTTCCCGATTTTGTGCCCGAAGGCCCCTCCCCCATGCCCGAAACTCCCCCCCTGTCATACCCGAACCTCCCCTTGTCATACCCGAAGGTTTTTATCGGGTATCCAGAAAAAACAATGGAGTCAAAAATCGTGGATTCCCGATGACAAACGTCGGGAATGACGTAGGTGAGCAAGGGGTGAGGAATAGGTCAACTTGGATTCACATTTCAAGTGCAACACTTGGTGGAAAAAATCTCCCTTGGCGTGGCGTCACCGAGGCACTGCCGCGGCCTCTTTACTAGGGGATGCTCCTCGTTTCATCACTCTTGACCACGGCTTCCCGATCAACCCGCACGAAATTCGGAATAACCGATTTTGTGGCCCGTATCGGACCGACGTTCCAACTGCGACGCCAGTTTATTCAGGGCGTTCAAATACGCTTGGGCCGAGGCCACGATGATGTCGGTATCGGCTCCATTGCCGGTTACGGTTTCTCCGTCCTGTTCCAAACGCACGGACACCTCGCCTTGCGCGTCCGTGCCGCCGGTAATCGCCTTGACCACGTAGGACAACAAGGTACTTCTGGTTTGCGTGACGTGGGCAATCGTTCGATACACGGCGTCCACCGGCCCATCACCGGTCCCCGTTTCCTTTGCGATCCGTCCGTCTACCTGCAATTCCACGGTGGCGGTTGGAAGCTGATTCATCCCGCTTTGCGTACTCATGGCTTTCAAGGAGTACCGTTCGGGCACTTTGGTGGCGGCCTCCGACACGATGGCTTCCAAATCCTCCTCAAACAATTCCTTTTTCTGATCCGCCAGGCGCTTGAATCGATCAAAGGCGGCGTTGATTTCTTCATCGGTCAGAGCATATCCCAATTTCGTCAATTCTTCCCGAAAGGCGTGACGACCGGACAACTTTCCCATCACCAGACGGCTTTGTGTTAACCCGATGGAATCAGGCCGCATAATTTCATACGTGCGTTTTTCTTTCAGCAGACCGTCCTGATGAATGCCCGACGTATGGGCGAACGCGTTGGCCCCGACGATGGCTTTATTGGGTTGGACCACCATGCCGGTGATCTTGCTGACCAGCCGGCTCGTCTTGGAAATTTCTTCCGTGCGAACGTGGGTCTCCGCCTGATAAAAATCTTTACGGGTCCGCAGCCCCATCACGATTTCTTCCAACGACGCGTTGCCCGCCCGTTCGCCGATGCCATTGATGGTACATTCCACTTGTCCGGCCCCCGCGTGAATCGCCGCCATCGAATTGGCCACGGCCAGCCCAAGGTCATTGTGGCAATGGACCGAAATGATCGCTCGGTCACAGTCACGAACGCGGGTCCGGAGGGTCCGAATGATTGCTCCAAATTCCTGCGGCGTCGTGTACCCCACCGTGTCCGGAATATTCACCGTTCCCGCTCCGGCGTCAATGACCGCTTCCACGACTTCGCACAGATAGGACACGTCCGATCGCGTGGCATCCATGGGGGAATACTCGACGTCGTCAACGCAGCTTCGCGCGTACCGGACCATTTCCACGGCGCGCGCGAGGGCTTGGGCCCGCGTCATGTGAAACTGATGGATGAGATGAATGTCCGACGCGGATAAAAAGGTGTGAATGCGCGGTTTCGGCGCCCCCTTCAAGGCGTTCGCAGCCGCGTCAACGTCTTCGGGTCTGGCGCGGGCCAGACTGCAAATCGTGGGGCCTTCAACCTCCCGGCCAATGCGTTGGACCGCCTCAAAATCACCGGGCGAACTCATGGCAAACCCGGCTTCGATCACGTCAACGTTCAATCGAGCCAGCTGCTTCGCCACCAAGACTTTTTCTTCAACGTTCATGCTGGCCCCCGGAGACTGTTCTCCGTCCCGCAGGGACGTATCAAAAATTCGAATGTGTCGCGTCATGATTCCTACTCCTCACGCAATAAAAAAGCCTTCACCCCGTTGAGGTGAAGGCCGCCCACCTGTTTCGGGGTCATCAGTATCCTGACGGTTCAAGAAGACCGAACAATTTTCGTGCTTCACGTAAGAAGACCGCGTTCCGCCCATTTCCCTGACGTTTCCCCATTCGCTCAATCCTTCGAATCCGACGCCGACGTTCTCATAAGGGGTTCCGGCTTTCCGATTGCGTTGACGACGCTCCAACCTTTTTCCACCAACCCGGAACCGGCGTATCCCACGCACAGCACGAACAACATCAATTGAGGATAGGCCGTGACGGACACCAGAAGCAAGACGGCCCACACTAAAGACATAAAATGATGGTGTCCTTCAAACTTCAATTGTTTCACGCTGCGATACTTCACCGTGCTCACCATCAGGAACGACAGGATCAGACTCACGGTGATCGCCAGATAGGGCAGGACGTCTTCCGACAGATGCCCGATGTGGTGATTGAAAATATAAAACGTTGAGATGACCCCAGCCGCGGCGGGGATGGGCAATCCGGTAAAAAATCGATGATCCCCGCTGCTCCCCATGACGTTGAACCTGGCCAACCGAAGTGCACCGCACGCCACGTAGGCAAACATCACGGCCGCCCCTAACATCCCGGGAGACTTCAACGCCCACGCGTAGATTAAAAACCCGGGGGCCAGTCCAAAGGAAATCAGATCCGACAACGAATCGTATTCAACCCCAAACGCACTCGTGCTGTCGGTCAATCTGGCGGACGTGCCGTCCAGCACATCGAACACCATGGCGATCAACACCGCAATGGCCGCCGCTTCCAAACGGTCGTGAAACACCAGCACCACCGCGGCCAAACCGCTGAACAGATTGCCGGTCGTGAGGACGTTCGGGATCAGGTGGATCCCGCGACGGCGCTTTCCTTCCCTGTTGTTGACGATCCGCCCCTTCATGCGATTGTTGAAGATCCGCCCCTTCATGCAAACTCCGCGAGTATGGATTCTCCCCCTCTGACGCGATCCCCCACTCTGACGCGGACTTGGCTGTCAACGGGGAAAAAGGTATCCATCCTGGATCCGAATCGAATGAGGCCGAAGCGTTCACCGGGAACGGCCACGTCCCCAGGCCCTACCCAACATGCAATCCGCCGCGCCAGAAGCCCGGCAATCTGCACGCAGAGCACCTTTTTCTTCAAGGGCGTTTCAATCATCAGGGCATTCTGTTCATTGTACACGGTTGCTTCAGGATAGGCCGCGTTGAGAAACCGGCCTGGCCGATAGGCCACGTCAACGATGGTGCCGGCACACGGCATACGATTGACGTGTACGTCAAAGAGATTGAGAAAAATGCTGATCCGTATGCTTTGGTCTTTCATGTACCTCGGTTCAAATTCTTCTTGCACGGCAATGACCTTTCCATCGCCGGAAGCCAGAATGAGGCCGTCACCTCGGGGAACCGTGCGGGCAGGATTTCGGAAAAACCATCCGGTCGCGCACGCCAACGCCCCGAAGGCCATCGACGTTTTTCGACACCCCCACAGCCACGCGAGCGCAGCGGGAGCCAGCGCACCCATAACGAAAGGAACACCTTCTCTCGCAATGGGAATCCCTACTGCCCGATCAGCCACGTCTCCTCATCGCCATCGTGAACATCCGTTCAATTCTTGCTTTGATCAACCAGCTTGTCCTTCTGCAACCAGGGCATCATGCCGCGCAATTTTTTCCCGACTTCTTCAATCGGATGCTCTTCCCCTCGTTTGAGCAGCGCGTTGTAGACCGGACGGTTCGCCTGATTTTCCAAGACCCATTCTCGGGCAAACCGTCCGCTTTGGATGTCTTCAAGAATGGTTTTCATGGTGCGTTTGGTTTCGTCCGTAATGACGCGGGGGCCTCGGGTGAGGTCGCCATATTTGGCGGTCGTGCTGATGGAGTATCGCATGTTGGCAATCCCACCCTGATAGATTAAGTCCACGATCAGTTTCACCTCGTGCAGGCACTCAAAATAGGCCATTTCCGGGGAATAGCCCGCTTCGATCAACGTCTCGTACCCGGCTTGAATCAACGAAGTCAGCCCGCCGCACAACACCACCTGCTCACCAAACAGGTCGGTCTCCGTTTCTTCCCGGAAACTCGTTTCAATGACGCCCGCTCGGCCGCCGCCGATGGCGGACGCATAGGCCAACCCGACCTGCGTCGTCTGACCACCGGGATCCTGATGCACGGCCAGCAAACACGGCACGCCGCTGCCTTTGGTATATTCCGAACGCACCAAGTGCCCGGGGCCTTTAGGCGCCACCATAAACACGTTCACCGAGGCCGGCGGCCGTATCTGCCCAAAATGAATGTTGAACCCATGACCAAAGGCAAGAGACTTGCCATCCGTCAAATGCGGCGCAATATCGTTCCGATAAATGGCCGGCTGCGCTTCGTCCGGGGCCAGGATCATGACCACGTCAGATTGTTTCACGGCGTCGCCGACCGGCGTCACTTTCAAGCCGGCGGCTTCGGCCTTGTTCCAGGACGATCCCTCCCGGAGTCCGACGACGACGGTGGCCCCACTGTCTCGAAGATTGAGAGCATGGGCGTGGCCTTGACTGCCGAATCCGATGATCGCCACGTTCTTTTTCAAAATGCGTCGGACGTCTGCATCCTTGTCGTACAAAATTTTCATCACCGACTCCTTGAGCAAGTAAAACGGCCAACGTCACGGGGCATCAACGTTCACTCCGTACGGACGTTCATCGCGTTCCGTCCGACGCGGCCGCGGGCCGTCACCTAATTGGCTTTGGCGAGCGGACGCGGCTGACTCGCCTCCGTGCGAATGGGTTCACGCGCAATGGCAATCCGTCCGGTCCTGACGATTTCTTTTATGCCAAGGGGTTGAAGCAACTGAATGATGGCTTGAATCTTCTGAACGGCACCCGTGACTTCAATCGTATACGACGCCGGAGATGAATCAACCACGTTCGCTCGAAAAATATCGACAATGCGGAGGGTTTCCGCTCGATCGTCCGGCCGAGTGGACACTTTAATCAACGCGGTTTCCCTGCTCACCGCGTCACTTTCGCTCAGATCGACGACTTTGATGACGTCAATGATTTTGTTCAGCTGTTTGAGAATTTGTTCAATAATCCGACCGTCGCCGCTCGTCACGATGGTCATCATCGACATCGTCGGGTCAAGAGTCGGCGCGACCGCCAAACTTTCGATGTTGAAACCTCGTCCGCTGAACAACCCGGCGACACGGGACAGCGACCCTGCCTTATTTTCCAACGTGACGGAAATAACGTGTTCCATGAAACGCTTTTCCTCTTCTCCCGGGGGGGAGAGGAGGGTTGGGGCGAGGGAACGGGTTGATCCTGGACTCGAAGAAGAGAACGCCGTGCTCACCGACGGCCTACGCCGTCAAAATCGTGTCCTTTCCGTCTCGCTGCCCCACTGCCTCAACCGGTTGACGCTTTTGCAACTCCGGCGGATCTTCCAAAATCATTTCATGATTGCATCCACCGGCAGGAATCATGGGATAACAATTTTCAAACTGATCGACCGGAACCTCCACGAAGACCGGTTTGTCAATGGCAATCGCCTCACGAATGCCGTCATCCACCTCACTGACCGCTTGGATGCGAAGCCCGGCGGCCCCGTAGGCGTCAGCGAGTTTCACAAAATCCGGCGTCCGGTCCAGATAGCTGCACGCGTATCGTCCTTCATAGAAGAGGTCCTGCCACTGACGCACCATGCCGTGGAAGCGGTTATTGATGATAAACACCTTGACCGGCAGTTTCTCCACGACCGCCGTGGCCAATTCCTGGGAATTCATTTGCACGCTCCCGTCGCCGGCAATACACAGGACCAGTCGTTGACGAAACGCCGCCTGGGCTCCGAGTGCCGCGGGGAACCCGAATCCCATCGTGCCCAACCCGCCTGAGGTGAGCCAGGTATTCGGTTTGGCCAGATGGAAGTATTGGGCGGCCCACATCTGATGCTGTCCCACGTCAGTAGACAAAATCGGATCACGATCTTTGGTCAGGTGATAGAGGCGGTCGATGAAATACTGCGGCTTCACCGCTTGATCGGGCTCTTGCCGGTAACGAAGCGGTTGGGTGTTTTTCCATTCGTTCAGTTGGTCCCACCACGGTTTCCGCCATTCCTTCTGGTCGCCGTTCACCGTGGTCCGCAGCACGTTGTTCAATTCCTGAAGCACTCGTTTGCAATCGCCCACGATGGGGATATCCACGTGAATGTTTTTTCGAATCGAGGTGGGATCGATGTCAACGTGGATGATTTTGGCAGTCGGACAAAACTCGGAAACCTTTCCGGTGACGCGATCATCGAACCTGGCCCCCACGGCAATCACCAGATCCGAATAGTGCATGGCCATGTTGGCCACGTAGGTGCCGTGCATACCAAGCATCCCCAACGACAAGGGATGTTGTCCCGGAAACGACCCCAACGCCATCAAGGTTTGATCCACGGGAATCTGAGTCATTTCGGCCAACTCGAGGACCTCAGGGGAGGCATTGGACAACTGGACGCCGCCGCCGAGGTATAAGATCGGCCGACGAGACTTCATGATGGCGTCAGCCGCCTGTTTAATTTTCCACTTGCTGCCTTCATAGGTCGGGTTGTATCCGCGAATGGACACGGAGTCGGGAAACGTCACGTCGGTCTTGTTCATCGAAATATCTTTGGGAATATCCACCAACACGGGGCCCGGCCTGCCGGTGGAGGCGATATAAAACGCTTCTTTAATCGTCTGCGCCAAGTCGTTCACGTCCCTGACGAGAAAGTTGTACTTCGTGCAAGGGCGACTCAACCCGATATTATCCGCTTCTTGAAAGGCGTCGTTCCCAATGAGCGCCGTCGGAACCTGACCGGAAAAGCACACGAGGGGCACGGAATCCATGTACGCATCGGCCAACGCGGTGATCACGTTGGTCATGCCGGGACCCGATGTAATCAACGCCACGCCGGGTTTCCCCGTGGCTTTGGCGTACCCTTCCGCCATGTGTCCGGCACCTTGTTCGTGCCGCGTCAAAATCACTTCAACGTCGTTCTGTTGATGCAGGACGTCGAAAATTTTAAGGACCACCCCTCCGGGAAGGGCAAAAACGGTTTTCACTCCTTCGCGTTTCAAGGCTTCCAAAAAAATTTCGGCTCCTGTAAGCTGTGCCATGGTGTCCCTCATCCATTTGAACCGGAACCGGTTCGGTTAAGAATATTTCTCATGACGGACGGCATTCGCTGCCGAAGAAACCTCATCGTTTCGACGGGTTGTATCCTTAAACTCTTCATGATAAACCTGCGTTATCCACAAGTCAACTTAAGCCGACCAGCGTAGCGCCGCGTCTCACGCGGCGACCGGGATAAAGAACGAGAACATCACCCCTCAACGAGCAAGCCTCTGAAATGAACAGGCTCCAATTCAATACCACGACACCTTTCCCATGCACGTCCTTCACAACGCTTTCCCGCGTCGCTCTGCTGGCTTTCTGTTGTCTCACCGCACCGGCACCGTCGGGGGCGGAGGAGAGATCCCGTAACGCGGCGGTGGCCACGGCGCATCCGCTCGCCACCGACGCTGCATTTGAAATCCTCGAACGGGGCGGGAACGCTTTCGACG
Organism: Nitrospirales bacterium; assembly: GCA_965212625.1. Classification (GTDB taxonomy): domain Bacteria; phylum Nitrospirota; class Nitrospiria; order Nitrospirales; family UBA8639; genus Bin75. The sequence continues at coordinate 1,267,528 of OZ243124.1, forward strand.
CGGCAGTCGCAGCCGCTGGGGTGCTCGCCGTCGTCGAGCCGTATTCATCGGGCCTGGGCGGAGGTGGTTTCTGGTTGTTGTACCGGGCCGACGACGGCAAAACCGTGATGCTTGACGGACGCGAACGCGCGCCGCTTGACGCCCACCGCGACTTGTACCTGGACGACGACGGCAACGTCATCACGGACGCCTCAATGAACGGCGCGCTCGCCGCCGGTATTCCGGGGACGCCGGCCGCACTCGAACGCCTCGCGCTCGACTACGGCAGGCTGCCGCTGGCCCGCAGTCTTGCGCCGGCCATTCGCCTTGCACGCGAAGGATTTGCCGTCAATGAAATCTATCGCGCCCAGGCAACGCTGCGGCTCGACGCGCTCAAGGCTTCGCCCGCCGCGGCTGCCGTGTTTCTGCAAGACGGCCACGTTCCGGAGCCGGGATACCGGATCGTCCAGCCCGATCTTGCGGCGACGTTGGAGCGGATTGCCGAGCAGGGTGCGCGCGGATTCTATCGCGGCCCACCGGCCGCCCGACTGGTTGAAGGCGTGCGTCGCAACGGCGGCATCTGGAGGACCGAGGATCTCGAACAATACCGCGTGATTGAGCGCGAACCGGTGCGCATCCGGTATCACGGAACCGAGATCGTCAGCGCCGCGCCGCCGTCGTCCGGCGGCCTCGTCCTGGGGATCATCCTGAACCAGCTTTCCCATTTCGACCTGACCGCCATGAGCGAGGCCGTCCGCGTCCACCACGTCGTCGAGGCCATGCGTCGCGCCTACCGTGACCGCGCCGAATACATGGGCGACCCCGACCACGTTGAGATACCGACCGAGCAGCTGTTGAGCACGGACTACGCCGCCGCGCACGCCGCGACGATCATACCCGACCGGTCCACGCCCGACGCCGCCGACCCGCTCAACGTTGCGCCCCAAGGCACTGACACGACGCATTACTCAATCCTTGACGCCGAAGGCAACCGCGTCGGCGCAACGCTTTCCATCAACTATGCCTTCGGTTCAGGCTTCATGGTTGAGGAAACCGGCGTGTTGCTGAACGACGAGATGGACGACTTCGTCGCCAAACCCGGCGTGCCGAATCTCTACGGGCTTGTCGGGGCCGACGCCAACGCCATCGCGCCCGGCAAGCGAATGCTGTCAAGCATGTCGCCGACGTTCGTCAAGGACGGCGACCGGCTCGCCATTCTCGGCACGCCCGGCGGCAGCCGCATCATCACCATGGTTCTGCTTGGCGTGTTCCGTTTCCTCGAAGGCGCAAGCGCCGAAGAAATCGTGCGCACGCCGCGTTATCACCACCAATATCTGCCCGACGAAATCAATTTTGAGCCCGGTGCCCTGACGCCGCACGTGCAGCAGCACCTGCAAAATTTCGGACACACCCTGACCCCGAACGACACACCCTACGGAAACATGCACGTCGTCATCCGCGACACCCGCAGCCGCACGCTGCAAGCCGCGTCCGACCCGCGCGGAGCAGGACAAGCGCGAGTCGCGCCGACGCCGTTGATTGAATAATGCAGCGTGTCATTCTGAGCGAAGCGCCTGCCCTGATCCTCGAAGGGAAGAATCTCTGAAGTCCGTAAGGCGGTAGAGGATGCCGAGTCAGACTGATCCGCGCGTCAAACCAGCATGAATAACTATGTTTTCATCGCCCTGGTATTTCCGGTCAACATGGTCATCACGTCGGCGTTGGTCCTGGAGTTGCAAAGCCTTTCGAGCGACGACTACCTGCTCAGTATGAAACCTGGAATTGAAGCCAACGTCAGCCGGTATGCGTTAGCCCTCGTAGAAAAACCCCTTATCAAGGACTGGTTCGATCCATCAGATCTCAGTCTCACCGAATCCCTCCTGCGAAGCGTCCTCGAAAACAACCGGTCAGCACTGCCGGACTCCATTACGGACGTTGTCGTCAAAGACTCCGGGTTCGAGTTTGAAGGCAGAGACGTCACCGGACAGGCCGAGTTGATCTTGAAAAATCGGGAAAGAGTCCTGATCGTCTTTGAAACCGACGACAACGAACTCTATTACGCCTACGTCAAAAACAGGCCGGCGTTTTCCGACCGGCAATACGCGCGCATCCTCCACTACCCCGTCTTTTCGACAGCCAATCATTTCAAGCGACTGGACGCGGAGGTCTCCATTGAATGGGTCTCATACGTCAACCCTCACCACCGAACGTTCAAGAAGCACGAGTGAAGACGGCCACTCACCACTCTTCACTCGCCACGCCGGATTCCCGCGGGCACGGGGATGGCCTCCGGCTGCTTGGTGGCGTTCGGTCAAAATGGTATAAGTCAGCTTGTCTCACCCACCACACCCCTTCACGCCTGATTCTGCACGCATGCTGCGCGACTTTGACGACGAACTGAAAACATTAGACGCGCAGCACCTTCGCCGGCAGCCGCGCATCGTGCAGTCGCCGGCGGAGACCACCATCACCATCGACGGCCGCCGCGTCATTTCCATGGCCTCGAATAATTACCTGGGACTCGCCAATCATCCCGCACTCAAACGCGCCGCGATTGAAGCCATTGAAACCTGGGGAGTCGGCGCCGGTGCCTCCCGCCTGATCTCCGGGACCATGTCTCCCCACGCGCAACTGGAACACGACCTGGCGAGATTCAAGCAAACCGAAGCCGCCTTGACCTTCGGAACCGGCTACACGACGAACGTCGGGCTCCTTCCTTCGCTCATCGACCGCAACGGTCTCATCCTTGCCGACCGCTCTTGTCATGCCAGCTTGATGCAAGCCTGCCGGCTGTCGCGCGCCACGTTTCGCGTGTTTCACCACAACGACGTCGAACATCTGGAGAACCTCCTCAACAAACGAAAGCACGCCGGCCCGACCCTGGTCGTCACCGAAGGCGTGTTCAGCATGGACGGCGACCTCGCCCCGCTCCCCGAGTTCCTGACGTGTTGCCAACGTTATGAGGCTACCCTGCTCATTGACGACGCCCACGGCACGGGCGTCATGGGAGACCACGGCCGTGGAACGGTTGAACACTTCGGCTTGAATCCCGGAGACCTGATTCAGATGGGAACCCTGAGCAAAGCGATAGGCACAAGCGGAGGCTACGTAGCGGGCACGGCGGCCTTACGAGACTACCTCATCAACACCTCGAAGGCCTTTCTCTACACCACCGCCCCGCCGCCGGCCATGGCCGCCGCCGCGTCCGCGGCCATTCGGATCATTCAGCATGAACCCGAACGTCGAACGCGGCTCCGGGACAATCGAGCCTATCTCCATGCCGCACTCAACCGCATGGGCTTTCACGTACCCGACACCCCAAGCCCGATCATCCCGATCATCGTCAAGTCCCCGGTGACGGCGTTGAAAACGTCAGAAGCCCTGTTCGCCGCCGGCGTCTACGTCCCCGCCATCCGTCCCCCCACCGTCCCCAAACACGGCAGCCGCCTCCGCCTCACCGTGAGCTCGGAACACACGAGAGAGCAATTAGAAACCGTGATTCAGGGATTTCGAAAAGCAGGGGAAACGCCCGCCTGCGCTTCATTCCTCCCCCCTTGAGGGGGAGAGTTGGGTCGGGAGTCAAAGAATTCGCCACCGGCTCAGGACACAAACTTGCTCAACCAAGGTTCCAGCCGCGCTTCCGTCCTCCCTGCTTCCCGGTCAGGGCTCGTGGTAGGGGCCTCTTTTGGCGCCCGCCTGCGTTTGAACAGGCTCCATCAATTCCTCTGCCCCGTTGACAGCTTTTCCCATTTGACATAGGTTCGATCCTATGCCGAATGGAAGAACCGGTAATTCCTGAACGACACGTGAGACAGTTGCGAATCGAGTGTTGAACGTCCTGCCAGCGTTTCATACAACCTCCTCCCACCCAGTCATACGGCACTGGCATGACAAATCAACCGATTCCTTAAAATCTCCAATCGGGAAGGACCACGTCAACAACCCGTTTTTCGTATGTCATGCACGACGGTTGTCATCGGGACTTCCCGATTTTTGAATCCGCTGTTTTTTCTGGATACCCGATAAAAACCTTCGGGTATGACAGAGGGGGGGTATGACAGTCGTGGTAACCTTCGGGCACAACAGGGGCCCTTCGGGTATGACGAAGGGACATTTAAGAACGTCAATGCGGTATCGGGAGTTGATTCCGTAGAGACGTTATCATTCACGTGATGAGGATGAGACCGACTGAAATTGATCTCCTAGCAGTCGACAAATGAAAACAGATAAGTCATACAAAAATGGTGCATGGTTTTCTCTAAACGCTGCATCGGCGGCTTTAAGCAATTCTACATATTCATTGCGCTCTCGCAGAATTAGATCAGGTAGAATTGGTTGACCAGGCAACCATCCACCAGATTTAACACAGACCACAAAGTAGCACAAAACGCGAGACGTTCTCCCATTTCCATTAACGAATGGGTGTATAGAATTCAATTTCCATAAACAATAGGCAGACAAGGTAAAAACATCGTCTTCGTCCCAGGCTTGGTTGACATCCTTAATAAACTCATCCATCAATGCCGGTACTTGATCGTGCTGAGGTGGCTCATATCCATTGACTGTTACTCCACACGGACGATATTCACCAGCATTGTCGTGTAGGCACGAAATCGCATGAAAATTTAGAGCTTTAATAATCTCCGTCGAAATCTTTTTGTGCTTAACAGAAATCGCAGCATTGACGATTGATCTAAGAAAATCATACTGTCTAATCAGATTGTCGGATGAGAGAGCACGATAGGCTGGATCTTTCTCATTATTGACAAACTTACTTAGGATCATCACGACCTTCCATCTCATCAATCCTTTTTTCAACGTATTCCTTTGTGAGACCAAGTCGATGAGGCAGTTGACCATACACGAACGAAATGCGCTGTTTCCTCACTTCCTGTTTGGTCATCGGTTGACCCGCGATCGTCTTCAGGCGCTGTTCTAAGCCTTCGTCGTCTATTTTGTGGTTTTGCGTAAACATGAGATATCCTCCAATAAAGCGTAATGATGTTTTTATACGTGCAAATTTCGTTGCGGTGCGAACATTTTGTCCGTATCTACACCCAAAGAATGCAATCACGCAACTATTATGCTATGACAAAGTTCTCGATTTTTAACATATTCCTGGTTATGCCAAGTCAGTCAAAAAGCCAAAAGACACAGCTTTGTGCTAAATTCAACACATGGTTGCTTAGGGAGGTATGTCGATAATTCCCGTTGCAGCTATCACTTCTTGAACGGGCATGCCGCAATACATACACGTCATTGGATTTCTCCTTCTCCTCTTCGCCGTTCGACGTTATAGCCACGTTGTCGTCCTGCCAAATTTCGCAATCTTCGATGTGCCGGACGCTGACTCCCGTCCGGTCACGCCACGTTCACGCTCAAAAATCACATCAGGGAGGCTATGCCCCTGGCCCCCCACGGGAGGTAACGAGGTCACGAATCACGGGGTGAGCGTCCGAGCCAACCGGAAGCCGTGGCCGCCGCTCCGGTTCCCGACGGTGTTCCCGTCGCGGGACGCGGCGCGGAGGTCCTTTGGCTTGCTGTACCAGGACCCGCCCCGCAGCACGCGAACCCGACACTCCCCACGCTCCCACGCTCGCCCGTCACTCGGCGTGCCTTCGTAACTGGCGTTCCAACAGTCCTGCGTCCACTCCCACACGTTCCCCAGCAAATCGTGCAGCCCAAACGCATTCGCCTCATAACTCCCCACCGGCGCCGTCCGCGCATAGCCGTCATGACAACTCACTGCCCACTCCAACCCCGTGCCGGCATCCGCTCCATTCGCATACCGACACTGCCCCGCCTCACTCTCACCCCAATACCGCGCCGTGCTCGTCCCGCCCTGCGCCAAGTACTCCCACTCCGCCTCGCTGAGCAAGCGATACCGCTGACCCGTCTCCTCCGACAACCAGCGCACGTACGTCTGCGCGTGCTCCCAACTCACGCACACCACGGGTTCACGCTCGCCCTGCTTATATCCAGGATTACGCCAGTCACGCCCGGACCGCTCATCCACCCTCCCGTTCTCAAACGTCCAACACCTATCCCCGGTCGAATAGCCCGTTGCCCCCACAAAACGCCCAAACTCCCCCCGCGTCACCTCGTACACGCCCACCGCAAACGGCTGAGAAATCGTCACCCCGTGCAGCGGACCCTCATCGTCGTCGCGCCCCGCCTCCGACGCCGGCGACCCCATCATAAACGTCCCCGCGGGCACTACCACCATCTCCGGACAGTCCGCGCAGTCCCGAAACACGGCGCCCGGTTGAGGGATAGGCTGCCACGCCTGTGCCCGGGTTTGGGCCTCGGCCACCTGTTGCGGCGTCATCCTGGCGGCCACGGCGTCGCGTTCTTCCAATGCGGCCGCCTCTCCCCGACTGGCCGCAAGATTGAACCATTTGTGCGCTTCCACGTAATTCTGCGGGGTACCCAATCCCTTGGCGAACACCCGCCCCAGGGCCAGCATCGCCCGCCGGTCGCCTGCCGCCGCGGCCGCCTGCCATTCAGTCAGCGCCTCGCCGTAGCGCCCGGCCTTCCACGCCCGCTGCCCCGCTTCGTAGTCCGCCCACACCGGCCACGGCAGCACAACCACCACCAGAACCAACCCCGTCAGCCAACCCGCCCCTCTTGCGTATCGCATCATGTTCCACTCCCGTGAACGTTATTGTAAATTGTTGACGGTAGATTGTATCGTCAATCGTCTGTCTTCTCAATCTGCAATGACGTCGTTATCCACACCCAGGACACCGGCCATCGCCCGTGGTCTTTCCCATTTTTCTCAGACGGAGCAGGTCGGATGAGCAAAGCGTCATCCGACGTTCGGGAGGAAAGCCGAGCGAGCGGGGGACCAGCCGAGTGTCATATTCCTCACCCCTTGCTTACCTCTTGCTTACCCTTACTCACCTCTTGCTCACCCCCTGATCACCCCTTACTCACCCCTTGCTCACCCCTTGTTTACCTCTTGCTCACCTCTTGCTCACCTCTTGCCTACCTCTGTCATTCCCGCCAGTTTTTAGCGGGAATCCAGAAAAAGGAGGAGCCTCATTCCCCTTCTCCTTTTGCCGCAAGGTTCCGCCCCTTTGCCTGCCTGAATGTCGCACACAGACAGGGAAGAGACGCACTTCCGAAGAGGGAATGCGGTTGGGGGAGAGGGAAAGAACAAACGCCAACCGGCTTGTACACAATCGACATCCACGCGGGAGCCCTTTCTTTGGATTCCCGCTAAAAACTGGCGGGAATGACAGAAGGGAGACTGCGGGAATGCCTGCCCCGACGCTTGCCCCCGATGCCTACTTCGTATGTCATTCCCGACGTTGGTAATCGGGAATCCATCTACTGTTTTTTTCTAGATACCCGATAAAAACCTTCGAGTATGACAAAGCAGGCATTCTCACGCTGCAAAAGGAATCACGAAACAAGAACGATGGTCGGAGGTTACGACACTGCTTCGATCTTCAGGAGGTAGGTGATGATTTTATCCAGAGCGCCGGCGCTGAGTTTTTGGCCGTACCAGCGCGGCATGACGTGGTCGGAATAGCCGGCGACGACGTAGGCGCCGGGATTCAGGATGGATTCCTGCACGTACTCCCAGTCGGTTTGGGCCTTTCCGTGGTAGTGGGGATCGGCCAACCGTTTGCGGGCGTTGGTACCCAGTTCTAGTTTCGGCCCTTCCCGGCCCTTGGCGGCCCGAATGCCCGGAATGGTATGGCAGACCGTACACCCCGATTGAATAAAAATTTTCTCAATGGGTTCCTTGCCCGTGGCCAACGGGACGTTCGTGTGTTTGACCTCTTTCACCTGGTCCCCGTTCGCAGCCCGTTCGATCCGCGGTTCGTCATCCGCGTCGGCACGCGGGTCGTCCGCCGTGAGGATTCGGTTGACGGTCCAGATAAGCACGACGCACATGAGGGCCATGATGATGAGCGCCTCTTTATTCAACGTGAACGACGGCTTGTTTCCGGCCATACGTCCTCCCGTGGGTTCACTCCGACGCCGATCCTTTCACCGCGGTATCTCTATCATAAACGCGGAGCGTCCACCAACCGGAGACCCCACGTTCACGCGTGATTGTGATAGGCTACGACCCATCAGACTTGGAACGTGATGATCCATGCGGCCGAATCAGATTGCTCTCCCGTTTACCCCTCATCCCTGGCTGACCAATCGCCACGTCCAGATCATGGTGGCTCGGCATCGACGCCGAGCCCATCTCCTCGTCAACGTGCCGGTGGAAGAACGCCTGTTTCAGGTTGATCCTCAATCGCAGATCAAAGGCGCGTGCAGTTGGCAGCCGAACCGTCGCGCCGGGATCATCCTGGTTCATGGGTTGGAGGGGTGCCATGACTCGCACTACATGCGAGGCATCGCACACAAGGCTTGGCACGCCGGATTGAACGTCATCCGTTTGAATCAACGAAATTGCGGAGGGACCGAACACCTCACCCCCACGCTGTACCACGGAGGATTAAGCCGGGACGTTCGGGCCGTGGCCGACGAACTCGTTGAGAAGGACGGGATCGAGACTCTCTGGGTTGCGGGATATTCGATGGGGGGAAACCTGGTGTTAAAAATGGCAGGAGAGGCGGGAGACACCTGTGCCGGTCTCAACGGTGCGGTCGCGGTCTGTCCCAGCATTCATCCCGCGGCATGCGTGGCCGCGTTAGAGCAACGGCGGAACTGGGTCTACCATCAACACTTTGTGCGCAAGCTCAAGGCACGACTCGAACGCAAGGCCCGATTCTTTCCGGGAAAATGGGACCTCTCGCGGTTGAAACACGTTCGCACCTTGTCACAATTCGATGACGCGTACACGGCTCCGAATTGGGGATACCGCAACGCGGCCGATTATTATGAACAGTCGGGAGCCCGTCACGTGCTTGGATCCATTCGAGTCCCGACCCTGCTCATCACGGCTCAGGACGATCCCGTCGTGCCGTTCGCCTCGTTTGACGTTCCACGCATCCGCGCCAATCCCCGCCTTCGGTTCATCACCCCCGCACGAGGCGGACACTGCGGCTTTATTCAACCTTCACGTGAGAGCGAAGACGTCCACTGGGCCGAAAACCGCATCATCGAATTTGTTCAACGGCACAGCGAATAGGAACAACGAGTCAACGTCATCCTTGCAAACATCCGGCCCTCTCCCTCAAGGGGCTTCGCCGCGGACAACCGCATCCCAGCATGTGAAGAGACCCCTCACCCCGGCCCTCTCCCGCAAGGGGAGAGGGGGCTTTTACGCCGGCATTCCCGCACAAGCGGGAAGAACGCCTACAGAAGTGATTTGTCTGATCTGCTCGGGGAAAACCGAGTGCGGGCATTTCTTCCCCTCACCTTGTGCGGCCGCGTAAGACGCGGCCCTACGCTTTCATGGTCAGTTTGGGAGCAGAGAATGTAGGGCCGCGTCTCACGCGGCCAGACAGCCTACGGGACGCCGCCTCCGGCCCTGCTTGCCTGGCGTCAAGATCCCTGGATTCCCGTTTGTACGGCATAACCGAAGCAGGATGGGTTTGTAAACGTCTCGTCACGGGTAAGGGACGGATTCATCCTCTCCCTCCTTCTCAACGACTACACGAACCGTTCCAGGGCTTCCCGGTACTTGGCGCTGGTCTGTTTGACGACGTCCTCGGGCAGGTGGGGCGGCGGCGGGGTATGATCCCAGCCCACCGAGTCGAGATAGTCCCGAACGAATTGTTTGTCGAAACTGGGTTGGGCCTTCCCGGGTTCATACTGATCGTTCGGCCAGAACCGCGAAGAGTCCGGGGTGAGGACCTCATCAATGACCATCACCTGCTTCGTCGTCCGATGCAGGCCGAATTCAAATTTCGTATCCGCGATGATGATCCCGCGCGCTTCGGCCAACGCGGCCGCCCGTTGATACATCGTGACGCTGATCCGTCTGACCTGCTCCGCCAATGCCTCACCTATCAGACCCTTCAGGGTGTCATACGAGATATTTTCATCATGGCCTTCCGTGGCTTTGGTCGAAGGCGTGAACAGCGGCTCCGGAAATTTCTCCGATTCCCGCAACCCCGCGGGCAGCGGCTGATCACAGACGGTGCCCTGCTTCCGGTATTCCTTCCACGCCGACCCGGAAAGATACCCGCGCACGATACATTCCACGGGCAAGGGATCGGCCTTCTCCACGATCATGCTCCGGCCCGCCAGCACAGCCACGTGCGGGCGGCACGAATCAGGGAATTCCTCGGGGGTCATCGTCCGCACGTGATGCGGCACCAGGCCCCCCTCCTGCCACAGGCGATCAAACCAGAACTTCGACAGCTGCGTCAGCACGTACCCTTTGCCGGGAATCCCCTCCGGCAACACCACGTCAAAGGCCGAAATCCGGTCGCTGGCAATCAACAACAGACAGTCACCGAGGTCGTACACGTCCCGCACTTTGCCTTGTCGTTTTTCACCCAGACCGGCGAGATCAGTTTCAAACACGGTCGGAGCATCCCATACGTCACTCATGGTTCACGTTCCTTTCGTTTGAAGAAGTTGACACAATCCCACGCGCCGTCTCTGAGTGGTCACGTCTTGAAGACGCGGAACGCCCATCAGGCGCTGAACGCCGAAAATCCAAACCGACGCCGGTGACGTGCATCACGCGGCCCACCCGGCGGAGAGCACTTCTGCCTGCTCCAGGACGGTCCGCGTGGCCTTCTCCTGCTTGTCAGGCGGATAGCCGTGCTTGCGCAGCACGCGCTTGACCAGCACTCGGAGTTGCGCCCGCACGGTCTCGCGCAACGTCCAATCAATGGTGACGTTGCGGCGCACGGTCTTGACCAGTTCACAGGCGATGGCGCGCAGAACGTTGTCACCGAGCACCTTGACCGCGCTGTCGTTGGTCTCAAGTGCGTCGTAGAAAGCGAGTTCGTCTTCCGACAGCCCGAGTTCCACCCCGCGGGCGTTCGCGTCGCGCAGGTCACGAGCCAGTTGAATCAGTTCCTCAATCACTTGCGCCGCTTCGACGGCGCGGTTCTGATACCGGCGAAGCGTCTGTTCCAGCATATCGGCGAACGACCGCGCCTGAACGACGTTCTTTCGCCGGCGAACGACAAGTTCACCCTTCAGCAGCTTGTGCAACAACTCGACGGCGAGGTTGCGATGCGGCAGACCCCGGACCTCAATCAGGAAGTCGTCGGACAGAATGGACGTATCAGGCTTCTCCAAGCCGGCCGCGGCAAAAATATCGATCACCCCTTCCGACGACACCGCGCGCGAGATGATCTGCCGGACGGCGTGATCCAGTTTCTCTTCTGGCCGGGCATCGGCCGGCGTGCGCTTCGCCAGCACCGACCGGACGGTCTGAAAAAACGCCACGTCGTCGCGGACGCGGATCGCGTCGTCGTGGGGCACGGCGAGCGCGAAGGCTTGGGAAAGTTCCCGCACCGCCTGCACGCAACGATCCTTGCCGTTCTCTTGCGCCAGGACGTGCTCCTGCGCGGCCGGCAACAGGCCCAACCGCTCCGCCGGCGTGCCGGTCAGCCACTTCGACCAGTCAAAGCCGTGGAACAGGCCGCGGCAGATTTCGTACTTTTCCTGCATCGCCGTCACCGCGTCCGCGTGATCGAGTGCGGTTCGCCCCGTGCCGCCGCTCTCCGTGTACGTCGCCAGTGCGCGTTTGAGTTCGTGGGCAAGGCCCAGATAATCGACGACGAGACCGCCCGGCTTGTCCTTGAACACGCGGTTGACCCGGGCAATGGCCTGCATCAGTCCGTGGCCGCGCATCGGCTTGTCCACGTACATGGTGTGCAGGCTCGGCACGTCGAAGCCGGTGAGCCACATGTCGCGTACCAGCACCACGCGCAGCGGGTCGGCGGGGTTGCGGAACCGGTTCGCCATGGCCTCGCGCGCGGGCTTGCTGCGAACGTGCGGTTGCCAGTCGGGCGGGTCGGACGCGGTGCCGGTCATGACGACCTTGAGAGATCCCTTGTCGTCGTCTTCGTGATGCCAATCCGGACGCAGACGCACCAATTCACGGTAGAGGTCGATGCAGATGCGCCGGCTCATGCACACGACCATCGCCTTGCCGTCAAGGGCTTCAAGGCGCCCATCGAAATGCGCAACGACGTCCCGGGCGACGAGCGCCAAACGTTTTTCCGTGCCCACCACCGCTTCGAGCTGCGCCCATCTGGTTTTGAGCCGTTCCTTGCGGGCGGATTCCTCGCCCTCGGTTGCCTCCTCAAAGTCGGGGTCGACGTTCGGCCGTTCGCTCTCGTTCAGGTCGAGCTTGGCGAGCCGGCTCTCGTAGTAGATCGGAACCGTGGCGTGGTCCTCAACTGCGCGCCGGACGTCGTAGATGCTGATGTCGTCGCCGAACACTGCGCGCGTATTGGCGTCCTTTCGCGCAATCGGCGTCCCGGTAAAACCGACGAAGGAGGCGCGGGGCAGCGCGTCCCGCATGTGGCGCGCGTACCCGTCGATGAAATCGTACTGGCTGCGGTGGGCTTCATCAGCAATGACCACGACGTTGCGCCGGTCCGACAGTGCAGGGTGGCGGTCGCCTTTTTCTTCGGGCAAGAACTTCTGGATGGTGGTGAACACCACCCCGCCCGATTCCACCGCGAGTCCGGCGCGCAAATCCGCCCGACTTGCCGACTGAACCGGCGGCTGGCGCAACAGGTCCCGGCAGCGCGTGAACGTGGTGAACAACTGATCGTCGAGATCGTTGCGGTCGGTCAGCACCACCACGGTCGGGTTTTCCATCGCCGGCTCACGGATGACGCGGCCGGCGTAGAACGCCATGGTCAGGCTTTTGCCCGACCCCTGCGTGTGCCACACTACGCCGACGCGCCGGTCGCCCCTCATGCCGCCCGGGCGTCGGCCCGATTCGTACTGCCCGACTTTATCGCCAACGCCCTCCCGAATCTCCGCCGCGCGCAGTGTCTCGTTGAGCGCGACTTGCACGGCGTGAAACTGGTGATAGCCCGCCATTTTCTTAACGAGAACGCCGCTCCCGTCGTCCTCGAAAACGATGAAATCCCGCAGGAGCGAGAGGAACCGGCCGGGCGTACAGACGCCTTCCAGCATCACCTGCAATTCGGGCATACGCGGACCGGCCAGACCTTCCCCGGAGGTCGTGCGCCAAGGTTTGAACCACTCCCACCCGGCAGTCAGCGTCCCGATGCGCGCCTCCACGCCATCGGAGACCATCAGCGCGGCGTTCGTGGCGAACAGGGACGGCACCTCGGCTTTGTAGGTTTGAAGTTGCTGCCACGCCGTCCGGACGGTTGCGTCTTCATCCGCCGGATTTTTGAGCTCGATCACTCCGAGCGGCAGACCGTTGACGAACAGCACGACGTCCGGACGGCGCTCGTGCTTGTTTTCCACCACGGTGAACTGATTGACCGCGAGCCAGTCGTTATGATCGGGGACGTCGAAATCAATCACCTGCGCCTGCGCACCGCGGATGACGCCGTCTTCGGCGCGGTACTCAATCGGCACGCCGTTCACGACCATGCGATGAACGGCGCGGTTACGGACTTCCAACGGCACCCCCTCCGGGTTCGTCAGTTTGCGAAACGCATCATCCAGGGCTTCGGCGGGCAGGTCCGGATTGAGTCGTGCCAGCGCGTCACGCAATCGTTGCTCCAGCACCACTCGTCCGTAGTCGGCACGTTCGGCCCCGGCCGACTCCGGCGCCACGTCCTGCCCGTGGGCCACGTGCCACCCCAGGCCTTCAAGCCAATCAAGCGCGGCTTGCTCAACGACGGATTCCGTAAAATCGCTCATGGGTTGAGCCAGTCTTCAACGGGTTTTAACAGGAACGTTTCGACGTCGATGCCGTCGCCGCCGACGAGCAATTTTCGCGTCGGGCGAAACCTCTCGGAAAACGCGGACATGCCGGCCCGTGCGTCCGCGGCGCGCCCGCTTTTTACCTCTAAGGCGACCAGTTTCTTGCCGGAGCGCACGATAAAATCCACCTCACGGCTGCGCTCGCGCCAATAATACGCTGAGCAGTCGCCCGTGGCAGCGGCATTGGCCACGTGTGCGCCCACCGCGGATTCGACCAGCCGTTCCCAGAACGCCCGGTCTGCCTGGGCCTCGGCGAGGGTCATCCCGGCCTGCGCCGTGATCAAGGCGGTGTTGAAGACCTGGAATTTGGGACTCGACGCCCGCTACCGCGTCCTGCCCCCGGCGTATTTCTGCAAGCCGGTGATCAATCCCGCGCCGGCCAGCAGGTCAAGGTAATGGGCCAGGGTGGTTGTATTGCCGGCATCCTGAAGCTGGCCCAACATCCTGGTGTAAGAAAGAATTTGCCCGGAGTACGCGCATCCCAACTCCAGCATCCTGCGCAGCAGCGCCGGCTTGTCTACCCGTGAGAGCAGCAGCACGTCGCGGGAGAGAACGGGTTCAATGAGTGAATCCCGGACGTAGCGCGCCCAACGGGCAGGTTGCCGGATCAACGGCGCCGCTCCGGGATAGGATCCGTAGAAGAGATACTGATCCAGAGACCAGCCAAATGCCGCTCGCATTTCGGCGAAGCCCCAGTGCGGCAGACGCAACACCTCGAAGCGCCCGGTCAGGCTCTCACCCAGACCACGTTCGACGAGAAGCGGGGCCGAACCAAGCAGAATGACCTTCAGCGGCCGGCCCATGCGCGTGTCGGCGTCCCACAGGCGCTTGACGGTCTCGGACCAACCCGTTACCTTCTGCACCTCGTCCAGAACCAGCAGCGCCCCGTCCGCGTCATCAACGAGACTCCGTGCGGCCTCCCATTGCTGCTCAACCCACTGGACGTCGCGCAAAGTCGGCTCGTCCGCGCTGGCAAAACGCGTTGGTAGGCCGGACTGCCTGGCCGCTTGCCAGACCAACGTCGTCTTGCCCACTTGCCGCGCACCGGCAACGACTTGGATAAAACGACGCGGCTCCGCCAACCGACGGACGAGTTCCTGCATCTGGGGGCGAGCATAGCGAGACGATTTACTCATTACGGTGAGTAATTTTACTCATTTTCATGAGCGATGCCAGTGACGTTCAGGGTGAGTCCGAGAACCAGGTCATCGCGCAAGAGAGAGGCTCATTGATCGCTCACCTCTCCCGTTACCGGTGCCTCTCCTCTACGGCGTTCGCCACGCGGGCAATCTCGTCCAGTTTCTCGCCGATTTCCGGATCTCTTTCATGCTCGGGAACATACGCGGCAAGCACGTAGAAGCTCTGTTTCTCCATGAGGTTGGGAAGGTGCAGTTTTTTGAAATACGTGCTGAACAGTGGTCTCAGGAAATCGTCGCTGACCTTGACGTCAGCGTCCCAAGGTGACCCCTTGTCAAGCTTCATGAACGCCTGCTCAATCTCGGTCACGGATTCGGCCATGGCCTTTACTCGCGTATCGATTTCTGATTTCGCAAACAAAGGCATCGGCTCGGTCTCGGACGCGGACGCGCATGCATACGCCTCAAGCGTTTCCCGGGTACACAGGTAGTTTTCGATCTCCCGTTTTTTCCACGACAGACATTGAAGTCGGCCGACGTCCGGTGTTCCGCCGTCCAGGCGGTCAAAGAGGGCCACGCCCTTGAGATCAGGGAACGCCTCCCTGAGTCCGAAGTAGTGCCTGGCAGCCGATTGCGGTTGGTTCCCGACGTAGCGCACGAAGGGACGTTCGAGCGCCCGCTTCGCCGCCTCACGGCCAAGACGTTCCGCGAATGCCCGTAAAATCGCCAAGTCCGTCGAACCCTCAAGGTACAGAACCCATCCGCATTGTTCGGCTTGGAGGTATTGCTCAAACCCGATGTCCGCGAGTGCCTTGCGTACCTGATCTCTTCCGGTTTTCATTCGGTGCGGTTGGCCGACGAACGCGATAACCAGATTCTTCCCGGTGGCTTCGTTCAATAGAATCTCCGAATGACTTGCCGCGATAATCTGATTGCTCCGGACCGACGCCGCTTCAAC
Organism: Nitrospirales bacterium; assembly: GCA_965212625.1. Classification (GTDB taxonomy): domain Bacteria; phylum Nitrospirota; class Nitrospiria; order Nitrospirales; family UBA8639; genus Bin75. The sequence continues at coordinate 1,283,398 of OZ243124.1, forward strand.
CAACAGATTATAAATTTGACGCTGCCGAAGAATTTCAAGGTGGGCATCGGGTTCATCCAGCAACATCACCGCGCCTGGGTTGGCGTACATGTACGCAAGAATTAACAACGTCTGCTGCAATCCACATCCGCTGGAAGAAAGATCAAGCCTGATCCCATCTTCCCGATAGCTCATGGTAATTTCCCCCCGCTCTTCAACGTACCGAGGTTCCTCAAGTTCAGCGCCGAAGAGCGTCCTGATCTGATTCACCAGCGACTCCCACTGATCGGGAGTTTCTCGAAAAATACGGGAACACAGGTTCCGCAACACCTCTGCCGTTCGGCCCTCGCCCACCCGGACGTTGATCGCGCCCTGGTCCAATCGCGTTTCCGTCGCGGCAAGACCGGACATCGGGGGAAGGTAAGCCACGTGCATCGCCCCAGCCTCGGGGGGAACCGGCATACGATCCGCCGATGTATCTTCACCCGTTCGGAGTGGTCGGCAGTAGAACGACTCCTCGTTCGCGTAGTCGAATTCCAAGCCGCAGCGCCACTCCTTGCCTGACGTGATTCCCTCAACGATCACGTCGATTCGGACGTTGTCCGTCCGCTGACGCCCTTCGACTTTACGCATGTCCCGCGTGTGAAGCTGACGCCACAGCAGTGCAGCGTTCGGAACGGGAACGGCCAAAAGGTCTCTGCGGTTGATGGCCACTCCGGGACGCTTCTCCGGCGTCCCTTGTCCCGCGCGTCGTTCGTTCCAGCGTTTCAGTCCGATCTCCCAAAGTGCCAGAGCCTGCATGGCAGAGGTCTTCCCGGAATTGTTCGGACCAATGAACACCACGGGATTCCCGAGTTCAATCTCGACGTTTTCGAACCGCTTGAAATTACGGACGGATAGCTTCGTCAACATGGGGAAAACCCTTCAGTGAATCGCCTTGGTTCATGACCACGTGTGCCCGAATATGCGCATGGTAAAAAGCAAGCCACGGATTTCGATAAATCCTTGCCGTCAGCCCCCTCCGTCATTCCCGTGCAACCGTTCCCCGATGTTTGTTATCGGGGAACGGGAATCCAGCCAAGCTAGGCTCGGATCCGACTTGAACCCGTACTGGTGATTACCCACCTACGCAAACGTAAAGGCTTCCCAAGTCACCGGAGATATACTTCGCATCCTGGATTCCCGATTTCGCAGGAATGACGGGGTTGGTGATTTCGTCAACGACTTCGTAAATCTTTACAATTCAGAACGTCTCTCTAACGATCAATTTGTTCCACGTCCTTGCTGTTGCTCAATTTTATGCCGGCTGGCCGCCCTGTAGGGTTCTGGATTCTGGGGGTCCAATTCATCTACGTACCGTCGCCGGTCAAGGACTTCAAGAAAACCCATGACGTGCCCTTCGGCAACGGTTATCTGACCAGCCTCGTCTCCAATTTCGACACCGGTTGTCCTACACAATTCTTTAAGTTTTGACCGGTCTACAACTTTCAAGTTTTGCTTGCGGATTGAAGCCACATATCGAGCGGCACGCGGATGTTCCGACGCATAACGTTCAATATCTCCGAAATTCACGAATGGTATCGCCTTTCTAACTTCCGTCACGTTTGCTGGCACTGCATCCAAGATCGCTTGCTTCAACTTGCCCATCGATTCGAAAGCACTCGGCCGCCGAATGAACAGATACTTCGAATCAATCAACAGATCGAAGTCGCTATCAAGCTTGAAAATGTTATCTTCGACAAGCTTCCATGTATCGGTGACAAATTGGATAAGGCGTTTACTTAAAACGCCCTTGAAGTGGGTTGCGCGTCGCAAGGCAGTCAGCCGGCGTTTCCGATTGTCGGTCAGTCGTACGAAGTAACAAAAGATCGCATCCGGTGCAGCCAGTACACCAGTCTGGATCGGTAGATTGTTTGCCTTATGCAAATCGAGAAGCGGCTGAGCCATTTGGTCGTTTGCCGGCATATAAAGAGGCTCATTACTCCTATATTTTTCTGATGGTTCATATTGGCGTAGGTTATCTGCATCCTGCTCCATAGCATTCCAAGTCGTCGACACCATATCACGAAGTGCGGACTGAACGTCCCTATCAACGGGCACTGAAACGAATGGATAATCGCCGTCGTTGAGGCCAACGCCGAACTCAGTGACGTTGATCTTCTCCAGATCGAATTCAGGCTTCATGTTTTCATTTCCATGTACACGCTATCACTCAGGCGATAGGCAACAAGGTGATCATCCGGCAACAAACTGCGACGACACGTGATTAAGATGAATGGTTCTCTTCCTGTATTAGGATTTTCATCCCGTGGCGGAGATACCGTAAACACTCTGTAACCAAAGATAGCGAAGCATACGTTCATATAATGAAGATTGAGACGCCAAAAAAGAAAGACGATAAATGCTAACGCTAGAATCATTGCCACCAAATCCCGATAGGTTGGAAATTCTTGGCGATAAAACGGCAAGAGCGTGGCGAATAGATACACAAGAACGTGGCTCCGCTGGTCCTCCGAAGCACCGATTGTGAGTTCACGCTTATCGTTCTCTCTTTGTGCAACGCGTATTCGCCAGTACAGGAAGGCGGTCGGGGCAAGAGCCATGAGGACGCACGCCCCAATGAAATAGACGTCCGGAATGAGGTCGTTCCCACGGACCGCCCACAGGATAAAGAGCGGCGACAAACTGCTGAGAACCATCAAGAGTCTCGCCAGTTCCAGCCCTTCACGACGTGGCCGATTGTCTCGTTCTGCCGCCATGCCGTTCGTCATTTTCTTGTATCGACGACCGTTACTCCCCGTCGGTTGAGGTGTCTTCATTCAGAATGACGTCTGCGAGGCTTGGGTTCAACAGGCGCCACCGTTGGCCGAATCGCTCAAGTTCGCCCTTGAGGACGACGGGGGCCTTCGTTTTATGAGCATGGATGGCTTGCTCATAATCCGATTGTTTCAGGACGGTCGTGACCGACTGGATTCGCCCGTCAACGTACGCTCGTAACGTGATGGCTCCGTCCGTCTCCCATTCGTCACGCTTCAAACGCTGCACAAGGCCAACCAGGCACACGTCCGGTTGCGGTTCGCGATCGCGGAACGACCGTGCCGCCTCGCGCAAGATCGGAGCATCGGCGTTGGCAAAACGAACGACCGATCGTACCGCGTTCATCGGACGCGTGCGAGCCCAGGTCAGGCTGATATCCAGCGTTGGAAACGGTTCAATCAGCGTCACGAGCGCCTCACACAAATTGGCGCTCGTCCCCTGTCTCACGGCTTCAAAAAAAGCATTGCTCTCGCAGCCAATGGTTCGTTCGGTCGCCTCGCGGGTGGCCGTCAGGGCTTGAGTCAGACGACGTGTCATCTGTCGCTCGATGGGATCGTCGTCGGACGCCCAGTTTGGATCAAGCACTTGCTGCATCGGCGGCGGAACAACGGGTGTCAACAGCGTCACCACGTAACTGCCCCGTTCAGTCTGCCCCAAGCGCACTTGGTTCACATAGTTGTTGGCCTCCCGGTTGGCGCCGGCGCGGTAGAGCGGGCGCGGTTCCCGCAGGGAGCAGGCCGCGGCCAAGAGCAGGTCGTGCGCGCCACCCACAAGATTGACCCCGTTGTTCACGGTCATGGAACCGTCATCGTCGCCAGGGGCAACCCGCACTCGGATGACGTCGCGGTCAGCCGTCACCAAGTCACGATAGAGAGAAAGTTCGTCCACGTCGGCAGCTTTCGCAAAAATCTCAATGAGCCGCGAAACAACGGCGGCGTAGTCACCGAGACGTTGAGTCCGCGGCAGAATGACCTCCGGCAACCCCTCGGCAGCATAGACGTCGGAACGATCACCATAGGGTTCCCCTCTCGTCCAACCCGCGGCGCGAGCGTAAGCCGATAGTGCGGAGGGCGAGACCGCGAGCAAGGCTTCTCTATCTCGAATGTTGGCCTTCATTAGATTGTTCCTCCTCTTGACTGGTCCATCAACGTGCGCAGACTTTCGACGTTGAACAGATTCTTACTGGGGATTCGGACCGTGATGGACGATTCGTTGGCTGTTTCTTCGTATCCTTTCGGATTCAACCAATAAGCCCTATGCCTCAGCACAAGCTCATCCGTTGTAATGGTCATCCACTCATGCTCGTCTCTCGGTAAATCAAGCACCACAAGCAATTGAGGCGTTTGGGTCTCGATACGCAGGAGATCGTAGTTCCGGCGCTTCAGCGGGAATCGAAAATGCCCGTCATGCGATTCACTCAGATTGACGGTCGCTTTCAACTGCAAGTCAAGCGCGGGGCACATTGCTCCGCCAGCGTGAATTCGCAGGTCTACACCATCCCTATCCAGTTCAGGGACGGCCGTGACATAACCGGCTCTCGCCGTCACGGCATAGGCGTAGGCACGGGATAGGGCCTCTTCCTGATCGGGACCCGTCAGGAGTACGTCGGTCACGTTACTCTCTCCATTTGATTAGTTCAGTCTAGACTCATACATTGACTTATGCCAAGCGGGAAGATTTGAGCAACGATGGATTCGGTGCCGTCTGCTTCGTGATTGTTCATTCAAGGTTTTGGAGACGTTGTTCCACCTCAGTGACCAAATCTTCGCTACCTGTCTTTCGAGCCAAGTCAAGCGCCTTCTGTAAATCCCGCCGAGCCTCGTCCTTGCGGCCCAATCGCGTATTGGCAACGCCTCGGTTGTTGTAGGCTTCGGCCAAATCCGGCTTCAGCCGAAGCGCCGCATCGTAGTCCTCTATCGCCGCTTTATGTCGGCCAAGATTGTCCTTCGCAATGCCCCGGTTGTTGTAGGCTCTGGCCAAATCCGGTTTCAGCCGAAGCGCCGCATCGTAATCCTTGATGGCAGCGGCATGTTGGCCAAGGTTGCTCTTCGCGTTGCCTCGGTTGTTATAGGCTTCGGCATAGTCCGGCTTCAGCCGAAGCGCCGCATTGTAGTCCTCTATCGCAACCTTATGTCGGCCAAGACCATTCTTCGCATTGCCCCGGTTGTTGTAGGTTTCGGTCAAATCCGGCTTCAGACGGAGCGCAGAGTTGTAGTCTTCTATCGCCGCTTTATGTTGGCCAAGACCGCTCTTTGCGACGCCTCGGTTGTTGTAAGCTTCGACATAGCTTGGCTTCAGGCGAATGGCTTTGTCATAGGCATCTATCGCCGCTTTGAAATCTGGGGTTTTACCATAGAGATATCCGACGGAGAACCATGCCCGAGCCTCAAGTTCCTTGTCCGTTCCTTGCGCGACGTTGGCGATAGAACGCCACTTTTCGAGGGACTCCTCGATTTTTCCTTGCTGTTGAAGCAGGACAGCAACGGCCATGGCTTGGTGTATCGGGGATGCCGTGGGATTCTCTCGAACACTTTTCGCAGCCTCGCTAGCCTTTTCCGGATCTTTACCGACGGCCTCCGCGTTCAATCCCGCTACAATCGACTCAGCCTCCTCGCGTTTCCCTTTGATCTCATTGACAAGACTCCTGGCTTCTTCTGCATGTTGCTTGGACAACACCATATTTTGGCGGGCTTCGCGTTCGATTTCGCGGAACGTCTTAAAGCCGATATAGCCGACAACGACGGCGACGATACCAACCAACGTCAGAAATATGGCCGTAGCGGTGAGCCACCAATCGACGAGCTTTACACGACCTTCAAGAACCTCGCGCCTGAGATCGTTGAAACGGATCTGCCATTCGACATCAACAGCCTTGCCTGCACCGTCCGGCGCGGATGTCAGATGTTCGTGCTTGGGTTCATTAGTCATACAACCTTCTCCACTTGTTTCACGGGCATAGGGGGCTCAAGTTTCGAGTCCTATTGCCTTCAGAATACGTTTCGTCTCGACATATAGGTACAATTCATCGTCTTGCGTGATGAGTCTAGCGTGCATCGTGCAGTTGCGGATCGGATAGAGTCGCCCGAAGGATTCCTGCACGGAGGTTCGGCGACTAAAGATTGGCTTAAAAACACGTTCCCAATTATCATTTCTCGTAATGATCTGCTCATAATCCGAGAAAGCAGTATAGGCGATCAGAGGCTTCTCGCAATCGTTGTTGTCCCGAGCCTTCTGTCGCTTTTCCAGCCATTGTTGCCGAATTGCCCCAGGGACTTGGTGTTCGGTCCAGTTCTTACCGAAAACCTTCTTCATCTCCTCGTCTATGAATTTTCGTATCTGAGTTTCAAAACGCTGAAACAGATCATGAGCCGCATTGGTACGCTGAAAGGCAACTTCCTCATCGTCTTCTATTTTCGGTTCCCAGGCATAGGCAGCGACTATGGGAACCGATGTTCTCTTGATCTTGAGATCGGCGCTAGCGATGATTTGATCGAACGCGTCAGCCGGGAATTCAGTCAAGATTGGATTAAGGCCACGTTCCGCATAAAAGGAAGTACGAGCCAGTGGGTTGATAAAAATTTCGGAAGGCAAGTTAATCTTTTGACGCCAATCCCCTAAATCAACCCGCAACGCCTCCGTCAGGCGTGTATCAAAAGCCCGCATTGTGCGGAGTGCATATCCAATATCCTGTACCTTCGCAAAACCGCTAATGGAGCGGAATTTGTTCTCAATGTCCAGCCATGGCATTTGCATGACTTCTACAGCGCGACGCATCTGTTCTTCTTTGCGCTTCATCGTAATCCCTATACTCTCGAATTCACGTAATAGCCTTGAAACTTCGGTAATATCTGGGCGGTAAAATCGATGCTCAACCTTCAGCATCAGGTCGTACATCCTTCGGAATTTTCGGTCGGACTCCAACATCAGGTTCAAGAAGCGATCTATCTGGCGTACCGCTTCAAAGGGACCAAAGGCAGTACGCACTAATTGCTGTGTCATAGCCAAGTTAGATTCGATGGATTTCGTTGCCTTTAAGAGTGGACCGAATTGGCTACGGAGACTCTTTTGTATCTCCACAATACTTTTTATCCTGTTATTCGATATTTCCATCACGCTAAGTCTGGGGGGTTTTCTCCTCCATTTCCTTTATCCTCAAAGCGCTGGAGATCAACTCAGGCAACAACCTATCGCGCAGGGCGGTGAGAGTACGGGATTCTGCCTTGTTGGACTCCACTCTATTGAGAATAGGTGCAACGGTGTTGGAGAAGCAATTGAGTAGATCGTTATTGACACTTGGCACGACTACCGGAGTTTTACCAACGACGTCCGGTCGAACCGCCGGATATGCTGCACCATCCGCACGATGAGCTAGCCGTTCTATGTTCTCTGTAGTCGTGGCTACAAGATACACGAACTCCCTGTACCTTGAATGCACCGGGCGTAACACTGCAAAGCCAGTGCTGCCTGTGAGACCATGTTTTCCAATCAGAGAGTATGAACTGTTACCAGGCCGGACTGTCCCAACGATGGTATCTCCCGGTCGCAAGATGCGCTTGGCACGACTCGGTGCGTCCTTCCATAAAAAGTGCTGAGTTACTTCGATGACCCCCAACTTCGTGTTTGCAAGGTCAACATATTCGACCCATTCAGGAGTGTTCGTTCGAGACCAGGATTCCGGGTTGAGAGACGCACAATGATCCAGCGGCTTGACCTCCCACCCCTCCGGGATCTTGCCCAATTCTGAGTCTGTGAATCGGTCGGGGAATAAGGCGGCGATTTTTGGGTCCATCCCGTTGAGATAGGCGCGGGCGCGTTCGACGGTCCAATCACTCCCTCCTTGAGGGGGAGTCGGAGCCGCCAAGCCGCCAGGCGCGGGCGGCGCCGGTGGGGGGTGCTCCGCGACGGCTTCGTATATGCGATCCAGGACTCCGAAGCAGTTCTCGAAGACGTCGTTGTTCCAGAAGCGCAGGACGCGGTAGCCCCGGGCGTGCAAGAAGGCGTCTCGTTTTTTGTCGTCGTCTTGCCGTTCGGCGTGTTGGCTGCCGTCGAGCTCGATCAGGATTTTTCGGGCCAGGCAGGCGAAATCGACGATATAGGGACCGATGGGGTGTTGGCGGCGGAAACGGTGGCCGTCAAGTTGGTTGTGGCGCAGGTAGTGCCAGAGGAGCCCTTCGGCGTCGGTTCGGTTGCGGCGGAGGGTTTGGGCGGTGGTCAGGGTGCGTTGGCGGTAGCCGCGACGGATGACCCCCCACCGGCGCGACTGCGGGCTGGCGCCCTTGTCTTGCCGACTCCCCCTCAAGGGGGGAGTGATTTCGGAAGCGGCCTGCTGCTTGAGGGTGGCTTTGGCGTAGACCGGGTCGAAGTCGATGAACCAGGATTTGAAGAGGGCTCGCGCCATGGCTTCCAGTGTTTCGTTCGTGCGGCGGTTGAGTTCGATCTTGTCGTCCAGCGTGCCGAGGACGTGGGCGATGGCGCGTTGTTCGGGGAGGGGCGGGAGTAAAATTTCGTATCGCGATACATATTCCCATTTTGCTCTCGGCATCCGTGTGCCTTCAGAACCCAGGGTTGCGAAATCAACAAAGGGTTGGGATGCCATGCAATAGTAGAGAAATCCTTGGTCTATTCTCTCTTTTGCACGAACAACCCAAATATCCGTTGAGCAAATCCCATCGAAAGTCGCTCGAACAACTTTTCGAAAATAAGGCCGGAGTTTCCCAAAAAGAATATCGCCAAACTGAAAGCAGGCTTTCATGCTGGTGACGTCACTTGCCGTACCATGGCCCAGAAGGGATAGAGAATTTTCTCCGATGTGTTCAAGACCAATGTAAGGTACGTCTTCTCCATCGAAAGGTGAAATTGTCTCCCGCACCAGCACAGCGCAATCACCAAGAGCCACGGTCGGCCAAGCGCCGCTCTCACTCCGATCTTTTCCTTCCGCTATCGTTACGTACTCGCGCTTGATCACTTTCCGAAAATTCTCGGACGTGGCGGCCCAATCCACGAGGTCGACGCGGAAGGGGAGGTCGGACTCATCGAAGGCATCCCTCATCTCTGCGACGCGCAGGAGGTCCAACGGCTCCGTGGTCATCAGCGCGAGATCGAGATCGGAAGTCTCCCGGGCGGTCCAAGACACAGACACGCGAGACCCGAACGCGCGTACTTCAAGTTCCGGCACGTGTTTCTGCAAAATACGCCGAACCGTCTCCAGATCGCCAGGGTTGACGTCAATCGGCTTCACGATTGCGCCTTTCGAGTTCTTTCAGCAGGAACCGCAGGTCGTGCAGAAAATCATCCATTGAAGCCACTGTCGTTTCTGCTCGGTCCGCATCATAGGTATGAACAGTTTTATTCCGCAATTCTCGGTAATACATATATTGCGGGGCCTCGCGAATGATGCCGGCGTCCGTCGCCTTGCGCATCAGGTCAGCAAAACTGATTTTGGACAACTCGGCGGGATTGGCATCGATTTGAGCAAGTTGTCTCCGGATCATTTTGATGGCCAATTCGTAGCTGCATTCAAACGCTTGAATGGTCGCGGCCCGAAACTGTTCGCGCAGACCAGGATCCTTTCGCGCCACGTCCGACTGAAGGTAGTCAAAGCTTTTTTGGAGTTGAGCAACCGCACTTGCCAATGAGGAATAATCAAGGTTCGTATTCATAGCAAAGGAGCCTCCGGACTCTGAATCAATTTCCTTACGGTCATTCTTTCTCGCTTTCGGAATACGGCCAATCTTCCATCAACCCCGATCGGCCACAATCGTGCTTCCATCCATGGCGACGGCACATCCAAGTCTGACGCCGTCCGGAATCCCAAACCATTACGTCATCCTGTGCCCTCGTGTCATCCTGAGCGAAGCGAAGGATATGCTTTTCTCCTCCTTACACCGATGGGACCCCCGGTTCCCGAAACGAATCGGATTCTTCCCTTTGAGAAGCCACTGGCAAGGAAGCCGGGGGCGTGCTGCCTGATCTGCGCGAAGGTTCGGATGGCAGCGCCGGACATCGGCGCGGCGTGGGCGGCGCGCGCGGCCGCGTCGGTGGCGGCGAGGATGCGCAATCCCTTATGGAGCGCCAAGTGATTCAATTCTGCGGTTCGTGTCCCTTCTCGGGGATCATAGCGGGTATGGGCCGTATCAGCCGGGGCTGCGCCGGCGTGGGAAGAACGGCTGGACCAGGGCGACGGCAGCGAGGGCACTGGATAGGCCGATGGTGACGAGCAAGAAGGTGCTGAGCCTCCGGCGCTGGGCTTGGAGGGCGGCAATCTCGGTGGCGGTCCTGGCGTCAATGGCCTTGAAGAAACCAGCGATGGGGCCCATGATTCGCTTCTTGCCCTGGTGGTATTCGTCGGAGTGGAGGAGGGCACGTGCGGTCTCGCGGTCGCCGTCGCGGACCGCGGCGAATGCCCGGTTTTCGAGGGCGACAAGGCCGTTCGATTCGCGTTCGGACTCGGCAAGGAGCTCGAATTCGGCGGGGGTAAAGTCTGCTTCCTGCATGAGGGTGTCAAGGGATACGGGGGGTCCCGCGTCTCGGGGGCGTTGTCCGTCGGCAGTCACGAGGTCCCAGTACACGACGTGGTAGTCGTTGGGACGGGGGGCGACGCCATTGCGGACGTCGAGAATTTCCTGGAAGTACCGGTGGTATCGCTCGTCGCCCGTCACGGCGTAGGTTCTGGCCATGCGGGTGAGGTCGTCGGAGGACTGGCGGAGCACGTCGGCGAGGCGGTACGCGTGCTCGCGGTTTTCGACGGCGTGGGTTATCCGGCCGTCCACGCGGGCGCTCATCAGGAAGAGGGCAAGGGAGACGAGCATGAGGACAAAGGCACCGGCGAGGATGATGAGGCGGGCGGGGCTTGTGTTCTCCATCACGTGAACCTCCGTTCATCTTTGAGGGACGCAGAGTCGTCATATGGTATGGGCGCAAGAAGCCGGGGCAAGCGCCATTCACGCTTCGTCCCGTCGGGCGCCGTCCCATGGTGGCAGGACGGGCGCCCGGGGCCGCTCGCAACGGCCTGCCCCGTACTTGATACGGGGATTCGTCAGGCACGTCTATCGTCCGCATACAGAAAAGCATACTTCCCGGCGTGCTTGAGCGCAACGGAATAACGCTGTTTGCCGGCAATGCCGTTCCCGGCTGCGTGCCTCATCTTCCCCAAGCGGTCTCATGGCATTCAATCCGTTTGCCTTCCCAGCGGCTGTTCTCAACTGCAACGGCGGATGACTTCTTTCTCGCCGTCACCCATTGCTGCGCTCCACGTTCAGGGCACTTCAGGTTCGCAACGGTTCACCGTCGCCCTCCCAGACTGAAATCAGAGAGGCAGATGGGATCCTATGTATCCGATTTCGACTTCACGGGAATTCTGGTCGAAGCGGAGGTGGATGCGCCCACTTCCGCCGAAGCGGGCGTGCCATTCAAATATCTGAGGCGTGCCGAGGTGAGAGTGAAATCGGCGTGCGTTGAGAAGGATCGGATTGTTCTTCACACTGGCGCTCTCCGGCGTGACCAGCGTTCTCCACGGTGGCACGGTGCCGCCGACGTTCCGCCACTCCTGGGCCGACAGGTCAAGAGCAACCAGCTTCGCCACGATGGGTTGAAACAGTCTGGCGGACTTGATGATATCCGCCTCAACGCCCGGACCAAAAACGAGGTGGGGGAAGATTGCTTCGCGCCTCTGCCACAACGTGCGGGGGTCGCTGCCCGCCCGGAGTTGAGCGCGGTGTCGGTTACAGATTGGTCCGGCGTGAACGGAGCGGGTAAGTTGGTCAATCTTTTCGGATGCTTCGGCGAACGTTTCATCCGGCAGCAACTCATGGAAACGGACCGTGACCTGATCGTGATCCCATTCGGGATTCGACGGGAACCCGACGGATATCCCACCGGAAAGGGCGCACAGAACCAAGGGGTCCCCATCCCCCGCCGGGAGAGTGAGTGCCTCGCAACCGAGAAATCGATCTTTGACGTCATCTCCAACTTCGTCCAAAAGCGGCATCTTGGTCGTTAATTGCACGAGAAATACATACTCATCCCGGTATCCTGCTTGCCGTAGGTCCTGATACACGTCGGATAACGGGTAATCGGGCAAACAGGGCGTGTCGTAGAGGTTTCCAGTCATCCGTAGGCTCTTCTGCACAACTTGGTCGCAGACGAGTTGACCCATGCCACGTACAATATCCTTGAGCCACCCACGGATCAAACTGCGGTCGGCACCGGGAGCAAAGAGGCTCGCATGGTTGAGGACCATCTCTCGCATGTCAGGATTTCGGCGCGAGTAACTTGGCCAGATTCTCCTCGTGCTGATCGAAAAACCCCGCCGGCCACGAGGAAAGTCGGCCGTCGGCATCCACCCGCGGCGAAGAGACGACGGTCTTGTCGCCGTCACGCTCGAAGTAGTGGAACGCGGTCCCATCCGGCTGAATCAACCCATTCCGGACGGCGATGCGGACGCCGTCAATGAAGTGGTCGCTGTGCGTTTCGATGATGAGCTGGACACCGGCACAAGCAGCGCGGACGGCGAGCTCGGCCAATCTCGTCTGCCCTCGTGGGTGGAGATGGGCTTCCGGATTTTCGATCAGGCACAGCGAGCCGGGAGGTGCCAACAGCGCCGTCAACACGGGGAGCGTGTACGACAGGCCGAACCCGACATTGGTCGCACGGTAGCGCCTGGTCTGCACGTCGCCGGGGCGGTCGAACGAAAACCCGGCGATGATGGCGTCGGCGTCCTGAATCGTCTCCAGTTGAAGATGCGCGCCGGGCGTCACCTCTTGCAGCCAATGGTCAACCACGTCAAGCAGCCGCCGGCTGGGAAGATTGGGATATCGTGGATCGGCGGATGACAGCAGGTCGTTCTGTTGGGAGGAAAGGTAGTTCAACGCGTATTCGCCGCGCGTCCCGAGGTGACCGCGGCGGGCGAACGCCTCAGAATGGCTGTAGAATTTTCTGGGGCCGACCCGCTCCGCGTTGACGTAGATGAGAGTACCGGCCAGCGGCGGAATCTTATTCCACTGCGCGTCCAGATGACCCAGGCCCGCTGTGTTCATGCTCAACTGGTCGGATTCTCTGGAGTAATCGAAAGCCAGCCTGCAAGGCGTGGGCACGTCAGAGCTATGGAACCTGAACTCAACAACGTCCGCCGCGGCACCATTGAAGAGCACGTCCTGGCCAGTTCCAAGGTCAGTGAGATCACCGCCCAGAACGAGTATCCCCTGATGTAGTTCTCCCGACGTTGCCGACTGTCGCAGCACAAGGAGCGCCTGAATGACGCTGCTCTTTCCCATTCCATTCAGGCCGCACAAGAGCGTCAGAGGAGAACAGGCCAGAGCCAAGCTTTCGAAACACTTAAAATTCTTCAGTTCAATTTTTTGAAGCATGAAGGCACTCCTTGATGAGTGTATCAACGGCTTGAAAGCGTTTCCTGACGCGGGCGGGGTCGCCGGTGGAGTAGGATATCGACTTATCGAACTCCGGGTCATCCTTCATCAGCGACGTGAACCGCTTGACGACTTCTCCTCGATTGCCGACGAGGACGCCGATTTCTTCATCCGTGCGGCGTGCCAATCCAACGCTCCACGACTCGAACAAGGCTTTATTGCGTCGCCGGTTGGAATCGGAACGTTTCCGGAACGCATTGTCCTCAAAAATACCGTAGGCCCCTCGCATGGCTTTCTTGAAATCCGTAGCAAGATCGTTCCGCTCGCGGTCATCCATCCGATTGATCTTCTCCATCGTAGTTCCAAGATAACCGTCAAGGCTGTTCGCTGAATATTCTTCCCATGGCTGGACGTGGAAAGCCAGAAACCGCAGGACGCATTCCCGATCGGCCATGCGCTTTGTTCTGATCGAACCACCGGTGGCTTTCAAAAATTCTTGGCTTTCAGCGAGTTCCTTGAGATATTTCCGAACCGGGCCGGGATGCAAGGCATGGCGAATTTCCTGTCCATTGAGCGTCATCCCACCGGTATTGATACGGTGGAAAATATTGAACATGACTTCTTCCGGCGTTCCCGGCTCAATCACGTTCACGACAAGTTGCGTCTCGCTGATGCGTCTCTGCATCTGCCGCGGGAGGTCCCTGTAGAAAAATTCGTTCAACTTCGTCAGATATTCGAGTTGCGTCAAACGAAAGTCGTTCGTCACGTAGTCACGTATGGTGGACATTCGTTGGAGGCCGTCCACTACGGCCCATTTTTCGTTTTCGTCCGCGGCGACGTAGAAGACCGGGATCGGAATGCGCAGGAGGAGCGATTCAATAAGACGACTCTTACGTTCTTTGCTCCAGATACCTGCCATGCGTTGGAAATCCGGATCCAGATCGATCTCCTCATGCTCAATGCGCGAGACGATCAGATCAACGACGACGTTGACCGTGCGGACCTTGATCTTCTCCGGGTCGAAGGGACGCTTGATCTCGCCGGAATCCTCCCGTTCGATTTCAAGACCACCGTCATTGTTGTCATCTAAGGATGTGTCAAATGTATCCATGGCGGATGTCCTTCTACAAGCCTGACTATCGGGTCGGAACGCCGGCGTTCATCAGAGCCTTGGCCGCTCGCAACAACTCGTCAACGTCTCTCGTCGTTTGCACACGTAAAAACATACGTGACACCGTGCGTTCACGCAATGGGTTGAGATCAATCACGTCCGGTTTCTCCAAGCAATTCAATCAAGCGTTTCGCATGGGGCGACGCGTTCGTGACTGTTTCCGGGTCCAATTTCTCCAATATCCTGAAGCCGTGCGTCCCCTTATCATAGCGGCCTTTCGCGGTATCTCGGGTGGCACGGGCAAGGCCGTCAAGGACATCCTGTTTCGCAATCCGTTCGACGTGCTGATCAGGAGGGAGCGCGTCCGGCCGATAGCCCTGGCCGTAAAACGTCTTGAGTGTCTGAGTATCAGCCAGAAACCAGGATTCCATGATCTGCACCATGAGATGGCATTAGTCGTCCGTCGCATGGTCGGGACGCTCCCAGCCGTCACAAATTTCGAGGTGTTGCCACGGGGACTCTGCCGTTACCGGCCCCTCGGCATCCACGAGAAGCAGGACGGTTGTATCTTGACCGGCATGTGCCGTCTTGAAACTCTCGTATGCGTTCCGGCGGCTGCCGCAGGCCACAACGCGGGGCATTCTTCCCTGCAAACCCGCTTTCTTGATAAAACTCTGAAATCCTCTCCGGCATGCTGTCTTCAACGCCTTGCTATCACCGCCGCCTTCCACGTAGATCTTGACACTCACCACCGATTCCCTCCGATTTCTCCGCGCGTCCAGAGTTCTCCAAGCCGGTACTTCTCAAGCCAGGGGTTGAGTTCCACTGCGTCAAGTCGGCGAAGGTGCGTCGCCCCATCGGATTTCTCGCAGACGATCACGGAATCCGGTGTGCCGGTGAGTGCATCGACAAGAACGTCGGAGTGCGTCGTGACAAAGAGCTGGCTGCGAGATGATGCTTCAATCAGAAGGTCCGCCACCTCAGGGATCACGTCGGGGTGCAGACCGAGTTCCGGATCCTCAATGCAGATGACCGGCCGCGGATCCGGATGGCAGAGCACGGCGAGCAGGCATAGATAGCGTAGGCTTCCGTCGGAGAGTCGCGTGGCAGGCACGGGATGGCGTAAGCCTTTTTCGTGAAAAAATATCTGCACTGTGCCACCGGTGACGCTGGTGACGACGTCTTCGACCGACGGATAGAAGGCTCTTAAACGATTCAGTATTCGGTGTTTCACGGGGGGTCGGTTCAGGAGATCGCTCAACACCAAGCCGAGATTCGAGGCGTCTTCCAGCAGGTGGTCCTGTGAAAGGTCTGCCCGTTGCGGACGGCGAGGCGGCGTGTCACGACCGACGTTCCATTCCCGATAGAAGCTCATACGCTCGAACTGGTTCGCCAAGTACGTCAACTCCGGATATGAGTCGGGATCGCGACGCTGCGACAAAATCGATTGGTCGGACTTCACGTCATCCGCCATGAGGCGTCGATCGAATCTGCTCTCCCCCATGACGTTGATCGTCGGACGGCCTTGCTGGTAGTGATAGTAGAAATATGGTTTCTTATTCTCAGACGAGGCTGGGGGTTCGTCCTCAACCGCTTCGTCTCGGAGTTCGAATCGCGTCCCAGTTTCCGCGAATGACAGACGATATCGGAGCGGCATCTCTCTCAATCCTATTCGTCTTGGGTATTCGACGGTCACGTCCACGGTTGCCGCGTCAATCCGGGGAGAGCCCTTCCAGAGCCAATCGCGAATGCCTCCCCCTTCACGAATCGGCGCTTGAAGATCCTTGGGTGCGGCTGCAAGAAGCGACAACGCTTCGATTATGTTCGACTTCCCCGAAGCGTTCGGTCCAATGAACACGTTCAGCGGCTCCAGAGAAAATTCAGCATCGCAAGAACCATAGGAGAGGACATTTTTCAGACGGATTGTTCGAATGAACTTCATACCTGCCATCGTCTACTCCCTACCGAGTTCCCGTCCGTTGATTGCAGACGTTGCCGGACGGCTTGGTCGTTAATCCGGATTGCCATCGTCTATCCTGAATCATTTCTTTCTCCCTCAATCTCAAAACCCAGCGCCGCCAAGTTTTCCCTGATGGCCGCGTCCAGCCTCGAGCTTTCGGCCTGCTGCGCGTGTAGTCGCGCGGCCAGCCGCTGCATCGTTTCCTCGAACGGTTCGCCGTCGTCCTGCTGCGCTTCTGCGCCGACGTAACGGCCCGGGGTGAGAACGTGGTCATGCCTGCGGACTTCTTCCGGCGTTGCGCTTTTGCAGAAGCCGGGCACGTCCGCGTACTCGCCTGCACCGGTCTTGCCGCGCCAAGCGTGGTAAGTCCCGGCGACGCGGGCGACGTCGTCGTCAGTCAGTTCCCGATGGGTACGGTCCACCATGCGGCCCAGCTTGCGGGCGTCGATGAACAGGATTTCGCCGCGACGGGCACGTGCCGCGTCGCGTCGTCGGTTGCGGGCGAGAAACCACAGGCAGGCGGGAATCTGCGTCGAATAGAAGAGTTGCCCGGGCAACGCCACCATGCAGTCCACCAGGTTCGCCTCAATCAGACTCCTGCGAATCCCACCCTCATTCGACTGGTTCGACGACGTGGAGCCGTTGGCGAGCACGAAGCCGGCGGCACCGGCGGGCGCCAGATGATGGACGATGTGCTGCACCCAGGCGAAGTTGGCGTTGCCCTTGGGCGGCATGCCGTATCGCCAGCGTTTGTCGTCACTGAGCCGCTCGCCGCTCCAGTCGGAGACGTTGAACGGTGGATTGGCGAGGATGAAGTCGGCTTTGAGGTCGGGATGGCGGTCGTTGAGGAAACTGTCGCCTTGGGCAATCTGGCCGTCGATGCCGCGAATCGCAAGGTTCATCTTCGCCAGCCGCCACGTGGTATGATTTGATTCCTGACCGTAAATCGAGACGTCTTTCTTGGTGACTCCGGGTACGGTCCCGCCGTTGCCGTTGCCGGTGGCGTGCGCGTTGATGAATTCGACCGACTGGACGAACATGCCGGCCGACCCGCAGCAGGGGTCGTACACCCGGCCCCGATAGGGTTCCAGCATCTCGACCAGCAACGTGACGACGCAGCGCGGGGTATAGAATTGGCCGCCTTTTTTGCCTTCGGCGCTTGCGAACTGCGACAGGAAGTACTCATACACGCGACCAAGCACGTCCTTGGACCGAGCTTCCTCGTCGCCCACCTTGACGCGGCTGACGAGGTCGATCAATTGGCCGAGCCGCTCCTTGTCAAGTGCCGGGCGAGCGTAATCTTTGGGTAAAACGTCCTTGATCGCCGGATTGTCGCGTTCAACGGCGGCCATCGCGTCATCGACACACCGACCGACGGCGGATTGTCTAGCTTGAGCCTTCAGATGCGTCCATCGTGCTTCGGGTGGGACCCAGAACACGTTTGCGGCGCGGTATTCGTCCGGATCCTCCGGGTCGGCACCTTCGGTCTGCTGCCGTGCGAGGCGGGCATACGTTTCTTCAAAGGCATCGGAGACGTATTTGAGAAAGATGAGGCCGAGCACGACGTGTTTGTATTCCGCGGCGTCCATCGAACCGCGGAGGGCGTCCGCCATCTGCCACAGTTCGGCTTCGTAGCCGGCAACGGCACCCGTCCGTCCGGCACGTCGTCCCGCGCGCGGCGGCTTCACGTCGGCGTCGGGGCGGGCTTGTTTCGTTCGTTTTTTCGCCATGGACGTTTCCTTTCTCCCGGGCTGCCGCGGGGAATTTTCTCTTCCCGTCGGATTTGTGATTGTAGAGTTTTGATTTTCAATCTACAATCAGCCATCAATCATTCATGAACCGGCCATGCAAACGCTCGACGTCAATCACTCCGAACTTCCCGACCTGCAATTCGTGCTCATGGTGGTGGCCTTGTGTACGGCGGACGTCCCGACCTTAAACGTGCCGGAAGACGTGCGTCGCACGGTGTTTGATCGCTGCTGGGCGCTGCTTCACGATACGCCTCCGCCAACGGACCCCGGCCGGCGCACGTTGGATCTGCGGCAGGGGGACGAGGTGACGCTTGACGCGCTCGTCGAAGTCATCCGCAGCACGCTGAATGAACGCGGCTACGCTCACATCACCTGGGATCATGAGCCCAGTGAGCCCACGCAAGCCCCCAGCCCGGATGCCCAGCCGTTGATTGACCGCTTGCAGTATTGGGACCCGATGACTCCCCCACCGGCGGACGAACCGCACGACCCGGGTCAGAACTGAACGACGGACGATGACGCGTCGGCGCACGTTTTGCAGAAAAGCGTTTCTCCGAGTTTCTGCGTTCTCCCCCGTGGAGTGACCACCCATGACCGATCGCTCCACGGGGGGTTGTGGCGGACGTGCTGCCCGTGGCCGCATTCAAGATCAGCAACCCAATCGCCGAGTTCATCTTGATGAAAACCGATGATGCGTCGTGTCACGTTGTGCGGTCCCTTCTCCTCCCACCATGCCGCCCCGTCCAAGGAAGGCGGTGCCGAATCCGTCGCGCCGCGTCTCACGCGGCGAACGCAGCGTCTACTCTACGTGACTGCGCAGGAAACAGAAAATCCCTCTCTACGATAAGGAAACACAACGGATCAAGAAAGGAGAATCACGTGGCTCACATACGATTCAGCTTCATCCTTCCATGGGTCGTCGTTCTGCTGCTCGCTACGCCCGCGGCCGCGACCGAGCGGCAAGGCTGGTACGCCGGCGCGGATATCGGAATCGCGCTGCCTGAGACGCTCAAAACCCAATCCAGTGATTCGGACGTCATTTCCAATTGCGATCAATGGCTGGACACGAAGACCATAAACGGAATGGTCTTGCCGTTCCCGCCGAATTCCAGAGAGTGCCAGGAGCGAAACGTGAATTGGACGAACAGCTTTCATCTCGGCAACGGTCTCCTCGCGGGACTGAATTTCGGCTACGCATGGCGAGGGGTTCGGGTTGAATTCGAGTACCTCCATCGCGAACACAGTGGAGAAAAGTCAGGCGGCGTGCAGGATCCGTCCGCGTTGGGGTACAAGTCGGTCGAGTTCGTGGAGGCCAGCGAAATCATCAGCGACGTGCGCGCGGATCACTTCTTCGGCAACCTCTATTACGATTTCCACGGCCCGTTCCCCAAGGTGATCCCTTACGTGGGCGTGGGCGCCGGCGTCACGAAAACGAGCATGGAAATCTCGGGGAAGTATCTGAGGAATCCGAGTCGGGAGTACTTCACGACCTTGACGCCTGCTGAAGGCGGACCCAAACACCCGGATTTGGCCGGCACGGACACGTTGTACGACGACGACCTGTCCGACGTTCTGTTCGGCTACCAGTTCATGGCCGGAATCGATTACGCCCTGACCGACCACCTCTTCGTCGGAGTCAAGGCACGCTACGCGGACGTGGGAGGGAATTTCAGCCGGCGCAACGCCTACGATCGCTTGAGAAGCCACGGTTCCACGGTCTGTCCGCCGCAAAACGCGCCGGCCGGATGCCCGACCGGCGCCCGGAACGACATCAACTACCGACTGGAAACCGATGCGTTGAGTTTTTGGGGCGTGTCGTTGAACCTCAAGTATTTCTTTCAATAAGGAGACCCGTGCCCCCCGTGCCTTCCCCGGTCTCGGCAGACAAAGGCGGGGCCGTGGGTGGACGAAGGCGGGCGGACCAAGGCGGGCCCGGCGGGGAACGGACGACTTGGTCTTCTGTCATTCCCGCCGGCGGTTAGCGGGAATCCAGCGCAGAGGGAGGGGCAAAAGATTCTGGATTCCCGCTAAAAACTGCGGGAATGACAGGAGGGCAGGGCCGGCGGGACGGACCAAGGCGGGTCAACGGGGCGGGCAAAGGCGGTTCAGTGGGTGGACGAAGGCGGGCGGACCAAGGCGGGGCCGGCGGGGGACGGACGACTTGGTCTTCTGTCATTCCCGCCGGCGGTTAGCGGGAATCCAGCGCAGAGGGAGGGCGAAAGATTCTGGATTCCCGCTAAAAACTGCGGGAATGACAGGAGGGCAGGGCCGGCGGGACGGACCAAGGCGGGTCAACGGGGCGGGCAAAGGCGGGGCCGTGGGTGGACGAAGGCGGGTGGGCAAAGGCGGGCCCGGCGGGGGACGGACGACTTGGTCTTCTGTCATTCCCGCCGGCAGTTAGCGGGAATCCAGCGCAGAGGGAGGGCGAAAGATTCTGGATTCCCGCTAAAAACTGCGGGAATGACAGGAGGGCGGGGCCAGCGGGCGGGCAAAGGCGGTTCAGTGGTGGACGAAGGCGGGTCGGCGGGCGGGCAAAGGCGGGCCGGCGGGGGACGGACGACTTGGTCTTCTGTCATTCCCGCCGGCAGTTAGCGGGAATCCAGCGCAGAGGGAGGGCGAAAGACTCTGGATTCCCGCTAAAAACTGCGGGAATGACAGGAGGGCGGGGCCGGCGGGACGGACCAAGGCGATTCAACGGGGCGGACAAAGGCGGTTCGGCAGGCGGGCAAAGGCGGGCCGGCGGGTGGGCAAAGGGGGCCGGCGGGTGGGCAAAGGCTGGCCGGCGGGACGGACCGTGCGTTCCCCCCCGGCCTCCCATGAGTTCCCCGGCCTTCCGTGCGTTCTCCGACATCTCATGCTCTCTCTATTATTCTGAAATCTTTCTGTCATTCTGAGCTTGTTCTGAGCCTTGAAGGGCGAAGCGAAGAATCCGGTTCGCTCCAGAAACGGATGGGCCCTTCGGCACAAGAAGAGAAAAGCAGATCCTTCGCTCCGCTCAGGATGACAGGGTCGTTTGGGATAGCAGGGTCGTTTGGGATGACAGGGGCGTTCAGGATGACGTCGTCGCCCAGGATGACGTCGTAGCTCAGGGTCACAGGGTCGCATGGGATGACGTTGGGCAGAGGGCTGAATGAAACGGGGGTGGCGCATGGGCAGTGTGCAGGTGGACTGACTCACGTTTCCGATCACGCCCCGTTCATTCTTGTGTGCCGTTTGACGTCAAAGTGATCGCGCAGGCGGTCGCCGAGGACGTTGAGGGCGAGCACCACGCCCATCAGCGTCAAACCCGGCGCAATGACCACGTGGGGAGCCACCAACATGTATCGCGTCCCGTCCCGAATCATGCTTCCCCAGGACGCGTGCGGCGGCTGGACGCCGACTCCTAAAAACGACAATCCTGCCTCGCCGATAATCACGCTCGCCGTTCCGAAGCTGGCTTCGACAATCAACGGCGCGCTGATGAGCGGGAGCAGATGCCGGACGACGATGGTCGGCGTTGACGTGCCAAGGGCCACGGCCGCGTGAACGTGATCCCGTTCTTTGACGGAGAGCACTTGGGCGCGAGCTAATCGCGCGTAGCCCACCCACCCCACCGCGGCTAACGCCATGACGACGTTTTCAATGCTCGGCCCCAGCACGCCGGCCAAGGCAATGGCCAGCAGAATACCCGGAAAGGCCAGGAAGACGTCAATGAGACGAACCAGAAGGAAATCGGTCCATCCCCCGATGTACGCGCTGATGGTGCCCACCAGGCTCCCGACGAGGAGTGACACGCCGACGACGGCCATCGCCACGAGGAACGACGTTCTTGCTCCCACCACCAGGCGGTCCAGAATCGGTCGTCCCAGGTCATCGTAGCCCAGCCATTCGTCAAAACTTCCCGGTGCCAGGACGTTGGGCAGGTTGACGTCATACGGCGACAAGGGCAGCGCGGGACCAAGGAGCGCGACGAGCATCCACGCCAGCACGATGCCCAGCGGCACCCGGACGTGCTTCATTCGCGTGCTCCCAGCCGTATGCGCGGGTCGACCCAGGCGTACACGAGATCCGTCAACAGGTTCACCATCACGTAGGTCACGCTGATCACCAACACCGTGGCTTGCACGACGGGATAGTCCCGCCGGTGAATGGCTTCGATGACGAGCGAGCCGATTCCCGGCCAGGCAAACACGGTTTCCGTAATGACGGCCCCACTCATCAAGGCACCGAGTTGTAACCCCAACAACGTGACGACGGGGAGCAGCGCGTTCCGTAATCCGTGACGAACGGTCACGGCCCAGTCGGACAGGCCCTTGCTTCGCGCGGTACGAATGAAATCTTCCGTCAAGACTTCGAGCAGGGCGCTCCGGATCATGCGGGAGAGCACGGCCGCCATGGCCGTGCCGAGGGTCAGCGCGGGAAGGACGAGCGATGAAACGCCTGTGCGTCCGCTGACCGGAAACCACCCCAGCCATAACGCTCCGACGACAATCAGCATGGGCCCCATCCAGAAATTGGGAATGGAGACGCCGAGGAGGGCCACCCCCATGGCCCCGA
The DNA here is from genome assembly GCA_965212625.1 of Nitrospirales bacterium. Taxonomy (GTDB): domain Bacteria; phylum Nitrospirota; class Nitrospiria; order Nitrospirales; family UBA8639; genus Bin75. The sequence continues at coordinate 1,305,916 of OZ243124.1, forward strand.
CGTCCCACGCGGTATGTTTTTTGAGTGCCGCCAGTATCCCGAGCGGAACGGCCGCCAGCACGGCAACCAGCAGGGACGTGATCCCGAGTTCAACCGTGGCCGGCAGTCGTTCCAGCAAGATGTGACTGATCGGGCGTTGGGAATACAGTGAGGTACCCAGGTCGAAGCGGACCAGATCCGTCAGGTAGCGTCCGAATTGGGCGTACAGCGGCCGGTCCAATCCTAACGCCCGTCGAAGGCTTTCTTTGTCCGCGGGTCGTGCGGATTCCCCCAGCATCACTTCCACGGGGTCGCCGGGCACGAGGTGCAGGAGAACAAACACGAGGCAGACGACGCCCAGGACGACGGCGACGGCCGTCAAGACTCGTGGGATAACGAATCGAATGAACGCGGCGGGCATCATGAAGGCAAAGAGGGCCGGCGGCGGACCCGGTTCAGGCCGTCATAGTTCCCGTCCTTGGCCACGGCAAAGCCTTCGATCTCCCGACGCGCCACAAACACGTGATCCTCGTACCAGAGGAGAACGTAGGGGAGCGCCTCCGCCAGATGGTGTTGGAGTCGGACGTACACGCGTCGTTTGTCGGACACGTCGGGGGCGGCCCGGGCTTGTTCGATGAGTGCATCGGCACGAGGACTGTCAAATCGGCCGCGATTGGCCCCACGCGGGGGAACCGACCGGCTATGGAACACGTAGTCGAAAATATCGGGAGTCTGAATGCCCACCCATGAGAGACTGTACATCTGAAATCGTCCGGCTTTGACGTCGCCGTAAAAGGTGCCCCAATCGTAACTGCGGACGTCTACGGCAATGCCGACTTGCGCCAGTTGCCGTTGAAGAATGGTGGCCAGTCGGACGCGAAAAGGATCGCCGGAGGTTTTATAGACGACGCGGGGCGGGTGCTCAATCGAGTAGCCGGCTTGTCGGATGAGCGTCCGTGCGCGTTCCGGATCATGTGTGATCGGCTTGAGATCGCGTGCGCCTGCCCAATGGTCGGGCGGCAAGATCGATTGCGCGGGTCTGGCCGCGCCCTTCAGGACGTAGCGAATGATTGCCGCGCGATCGACGGCATGGGCAATGGCCCGTCGAATGAGGACTTGTCCGGTTACGGCATCGTCAAAGCTGAATCCCAGATACGACACGTTCGTCCCGGAGGCTCGGTGGACCTGAAGTGCGTCGTGGTTTTCCAGATAAGCGATGAGTTCCGGGGGCAAGTCGTTCTGAAGCATGTCGATTTCCCCGGCCAGCAGTTTGAGCGCCCGGACCGTGGGGTCCGGCACGGTGATGAACTCGAAGCGTTGGCCATCCCGCATCCGCAGAAGATGCAGCCGCGTGTCATCCGGCCGGGAGATGAAGGCAAACGGTCCGCTGCCCACGGGGCGAGCGTGGAAGGGGTGGTCAGCCGCAATCAGACGGGCGGGCACGATGCCGATCACGAGATAACAGGGAAAGAGCGGCTCCGGCCGATGCAGCACGAAGTCGAGACTCGTTTCATCGTGTACGGTAACGGCGTCGATCATGGCCAATGAGGTCCGGTGCGGAGAAGCGTTGCGTTCGTTCAAGATAAAATCGTAGGTGGCTTTGATATCATGGACGGTCATCATGGTGCCGTCGTGAAAGGGGCGCGGGTCGGTCTTCAGGTAAAAGCGATAACGGACGGACGACAGTTGTTCCCACCGGGCCAAGGCCGGTCTCGGTTCGAATGCGTCGTTCAACTCCACTAACCGGTCATAGAGCAGCCGGTTGATTCGGGCAGAGGTCGCATCCGTGGCAAAGCGCGGGTCCAGGTTGGTCGGCGCACCGGCCAGCCCAAACCGGAGCGCGTCGGAAGAGCCGTCGGTACAGGCCGAACCGGCCAGCATCATGAACGAGAGCAGGAGGATCCGTTTCAGAAACGGCATCAGCTTCCCGATTGATCGAGAATCGCGGTACACCGGTGTGCGTGTACCCGAACGCATGGATGGAATCTCGCTGAACGTGCCGCTGGAAGAATACCCTTAAGTGGAAAGAGAGACAACTATTCACGAAGCGAAAAAATTGTCATACTCTTTCTTTGTGGCCGGTGGCCAGTGGCCCGGTGGCCCGTGGCCGGTGGTGTACGGATGACTGCTCTTAACACAAACGAAACATCGGGCCGCTATGCTTTCGGGAAGAACGCTGCGTGGCCCATGATACGTGGGCCACGCGGCGAGAGAAGAGAGGGGGATGCATGACGCTCAAAGCCTTAATAGTCGATGATGAACAAGCCATCGTGGATCTCGTCCGCCATCACCTGGAGAAAGAGGGCATTGTTTGCCTGGAGGCGTCTGAAGGCGAGACCGCTCTTCAGCTTGCACGGACCGAACGCCCGGACTTGCTGGTGCTGGACCTCATGTTGCCCGGCATTGACGGATTGGAAATTTGCCGGCTGCTTCGTCGTGAGCCGACGACCGCGGCCATGGTGATGATCATGCTGACGGCCAAGGCGGAAGAAGTGGACCGCGTGGTGGGCTTGGAGATGGGAGCGGATGATTACGTGGTCAAACCGTTCAGTCCCCGGGAGTTAGTGGCCAGGGTGAAAGCCGTGTTACGGCGGGGACGAGATCCTCAAACCGGAACCATTCGACGCATCGGCACGCTCGAAGTCGATGACGCGAAACATCAGGTCCGTCTGGCGGGTCAAGTCGTCGATCTCACGGTGAAAGAGTTTGATCTCCTCTCCGCGCTGATGCAGGCCAAGGGGCGGGTGTTGAATCGGGAACAAATTCTGGAAGTCGTCTGGGGATACGCCAATGCCGTGGACGTTGAATCGAGAACGGTTGACGTCCACGTCCGACGCCTGCGGGAAAAACTCCGTGACGAAAGTCGCCGAATCGTGACGGTCAAGGGCGTGGGCTATCGCTTCGAGACTGAAGGATAACGGAGGACGTTCTCATGTGGAAAAGCCGGTTGATTTCCCGTTTCGGGTTGGCGTTGAGCCTCATGACGGTGGCGGGAATGGGGGCAACCTGGCTGCTGCTTTCTTCCGAAGCCACGGCGGGTACACGCTGGGTTGGCGCCATGGTGACGGTGGCGTTGCTGCTTGCCGTCGGCCTGTGGTTGGGGAAACGACTCGTGAAACCGGTCAATGACATTCAAACCGACGTTGAGCGAGCGTTGACGGGCTGGAAGGAGAACGAGTCGGACGCCGAAACAGACGAATGGATCGGGTTGAGAAAGGCGTTGCAGTACATCGCGACTCACTCCCAGGAACGGTTTCACCTGCTGGAAACGGAACGGGCCAAAAGCACCGCCATCCTGGACAGCATGACCGAAGGCGTGATCGCCCTGGACGAACGCGGTCACGTTGTTCTGATGAATCCTGCCGCACGACGCATTCTGCACGTCAGTGACGATTCAGGAGAAACGCGCACCCTGTTGGAAGTGGTCCGCCATCGGGGATTGGCTGAGTTAATCGAACGGTGTCAGTCCCGCGAGCACGCGGAACCGTACACGCGAGAAATCGAATGGCACGTGCCCGCCTTGAGAGTGCTTGAAGTCAACGCCATGCCGGTGCCCTTTTCTTCTCAGGCCAGAGGCGTGTTACTGGTCTTCCACGACGTAACCGAACTCCGGCGTTTAGAAACCGTCCGCGCTGAATTCGTGGCAAACGTGTCGCATGAATTGCGAACCCCGCTCACGGCCATCAAGGGATGCCTGGAGACCTTACTGGATGAAGCGCCGCCGCAATCGGCCACGCACCGGCGATTTCTCGAGGTCGCGAACGGCCACGCGGAACGATTGGGACGTCTCGTGAACGACCTGCTGAATCTGTCCGACATTGAAACGGGAAAGGTCGTGCTTTATCCCCGTGCCATTTCTCTCAGGGCCTTCGTGAGCGAAACGGCGGCAATGTTTGCACGGGACGCGGCGAAAAAAGGCGTGCATCTGGTGAATCAGGTGCCGGCCGATCTCTCCGTGCAGGCCGACCGAGATCGGCTGTCTCAAATATTGGTGAATCTCGCGGACAACGCGGTGAAGTACACGCCGAAAGGGGGCCACGTGCGGTTTCTGGCAGCGGAAGAAACCGGCCACGTTCGGCTCACGATTCAGGATACCGGCCAAGGCATTCCGGCAAGTGAGTTGCCGCGCATCACGGAACGGTTTTACCGGGTTGATAAAGCGCGTTCCCGCGGGGAGGGGGGAACCGGCCTGGGGCTCGCCATCGTGAAACACCTCGTTCAGTTGCACGGCGGAACCCTTCAGATTGACAGCGAGTACGGCAAAGGCACGACCATCGCCTTTCTCCTGCCGGTCGCGCCGCTCGAACTCTTTCCGTCTTCCTGACCAATTCTCCCTCGCCCTTGAGAGAAAAGGCCGGCCCAGTGACGCCTACCTTCCCGTAGAAAAGTCCGGGGCTTGCCTGCGCGGCCCGTCTGCCGAAGCACAGGCAGGCAGGTGAGGAGAATCTCTTCACCGGAGAAGATGCTTCTGGCCGCTAATGAGACGTAGGGCCGCGTCTTGCGCGGCCATCACTTGGCTGGCTCCCCCGCGTACTTCTGATGCTCCCTGATGCCTTTTGTCCGCATGAGATGCGGCCCTACGGATCGGAGGGATCCCTCCTCCCTCTCCCTCATGAGATGTAGGGCCGCGTCTTACGCGGCCATCACTTGACGGCTCCCCGCGTACATGGGGAATGACCTATCCACTCGCCACTTCTGTCGCTCCCCGAGTGCGCGGAAATGACGCCCACTGACTACAGCCCACAGGCCCGCTCTGGCCCCTCTGTCATGTCTGGTCTGGCCCCTTGTCATGCCCGCCGGTCTCCCCTGTCATTCCCGCCGGTTGTTAGCGGGAATCCAGTGTCTTGCTCTTCTGTTCCTTCATTCATGTGCTCCTGCATGGGAAAAGCCATGGATTCCCGATTAAAAACGTCGGGAATGACAGAAGGGGATTAAATATGTTGGGAATGACAGCGGGGGATTGAAGACATCGGGAATGACAGAAGGGAATTGAAGACGCCGGGAATGGACATGGGGGAATCGTGTGTCCCCGCAGGGGTCAAGGGGGGCTCCGGTCCTCTGCCGGAGGACTTTGACGTGATGACGTTGTGGGTCGTTTCCTGCCGGAGCTCATGAGCCGTAGGGCCGCGTCTCACGCAGCCAGCACTTGGCGGCTCCCCGAGTACGCGGGGAATGACGCCCACTGACTACAGCCCACAGGCCCGCTCTGCCCCCGTTGTCAGGCCCGCCGGTCTCCCCTGTCAGGCCCGCCGGTCCCCTTTGTCAGGCCCGCCGGTCCCCCACTGTCATTCCCGCCGGTTGTTAGCGGGAATCCAGTGTCTTTCTCTTCTGTTCCTTCATTCATGTGCTCCTGCATGGGAGAAGCCATGGATTCCCGATTAAAAACGTCGGGAATGACAGAAGGGGATTAAATATGTTGGGAATGACAGCGGGGGATTGAAGACATCGGGAATGACAGAAGGGAATTGAAGACGCCGGGAATGGACATGGGGGAATCATGTATCCCCGCATGGGTCAAGGCAGGCTCCGGTCCCCTGCCGGAGGACTTTGACGTGATGACGTTGTGGGTCGTTTCCTGCCGGAGCACTCATGAGCCGTCGGGCCGCGTCTCACGCGGCCAGCACTTGGCGGCTCCCCGAGCGCGGGGACTGACCTAACCACTCGCCACTTCTGAGGCTCCCTACGTGCGCGGGACGGTCTTTTGGCCGCATGAGATGCGGTCCTACGGATCAGGGGGCTCCCCGGTCCCCCTCCCGGCCTCTCCTCCCTCTCCCCTTGAGGGAGAGGGCCGGGGTGAGGGGGCAGATCATTCCCCTACCACTGCCAGCCCAGCCGCACGGAGACACTGTGCGCGGAAGCTTGCCCGGGTTGCTCCGCCCGTTCGCCCTCAACGCTCAGATCCAGCAACGTACTCATGGCCCAGCGGCTCCCCAGCCGGTAGCGCGCCGTGCCCGGCTCTCCCAGCACCAGCCCGCCATACGGGGTCAGCAGCCCCCGCCCGTCCGCCAGCGCCAGCCCGTAGCCCACGTCGACTTCGACGTTTGCCGGCCGCCAGCCCGCTGCCTGGGCCGGCGTGGTGCCGCCCGGCACCGCGGCCGCGGTCCCCCACAGCTGCTCCACCCCGCTGCCCGGCTGCCCCCACACCGGCGCCACCGTCAGATACGCTCCTTCGCCCCCAAGCCCCGGGTCCAGCCGCACATTCACACTGGCCCCCCAATCCTCAAACGCTCCGTCCTCGTGAACCAGCAGATACCGCCCCTGCATGTCTACGCTCAGCCCCCATTCGGTCTGCGTGTACGCCAGCCCCCCGCCCAGTTCCATCCCCAGCCCCTGCTCCGCGGTGCCGCTGTCCCAGCGCCCGCCTACTTCCAGGCGCGGCTGCACCCGGGAGACCGGGGAGAGGGCCACCGCGGTCTGCCCTTCCAGCAGTAGCCGCACGCGCTCCGCGTGCCCCCGTGCCCCCGGCAGATTCGTCTTGGCCTCGGACCGGAGCGTCGTCAGGAACGCATCCGTCTTGGCCGCCAGGTCAATCCCCTGCCACGTGGTCAACGCCTGCCGCCCGCCCACGGCTCCCAGCCATGAGGTGAGGGCCGTAGTGTAGGTGGTGGGGTCGCCCACCGCCTTGAGGTCCATCTCTCCCCAGCCCGCGCCCAGCAGACCCCACACGCCCAGCCCGGCATAGGGCTGCCAGTGCGCATACGGCAGGAGGCTCGTCAGTTGCACGTCCACCCCGGCCTTGGTGCCGCCGGTGCGTTCGTAGTCCACCGTGCCGGTGCTGTGAGCCACGGCCAGCCCCATGAGCAGGGAATCCTGCCGATAGTCGAGACCCAGGTAGCCGCTGTACAGGGTGCCATCCATCTTGAAGCCCTCCTCGGGCTGGCCAGCGAAGCCGCTGGCCGCGCCGCGGCCCCACAAGGTCCAGGTGGGGAGGCCGTCGTCCCCGGTGCGGGTCAAGGGCAATTCAAAGGCGCTGCGGGCCAGGAGGTCTTTGGCGGAGACGGGCTGGATACTCAGGGGCGAGCGCCACGTGGGGGAAGAGGGGCGGCGGGGGTCCGCCGGGGCGCGGTCCAAGAGGCGTTGGGCACTTGGGACCGTGCTTCCCTCACTTTGGCCTGCTCCTGCGGGAGCGGAAGGCAAGGTAGGGGTGTCGAGGGTGACGCCGAGGGCGCGGGCCACGCCGAGGGCCACGCCGGTGACGCGCTGCCAGGGGCTGGGGCCGGGGGTGGCGGCGGGCGCGGCAGCGTCAGCCCCCTCACCCCGACCCTCTCCCGCGAGGGGAGAGGGAGCAGAGGCGAGGGGAGAGGGAGTCCCGGAGGCCGAGGGCGAGGCGGCGGGCGCCGACTCCGCGGGGTCGGTCAGGCGGAGGACTTGGCCGCCCAGGGTGACGTGCAGCCGGGCCGGCGGCGGGCCAGCCCGGCTGCCCAGAATCTCCACGGCGTCCGTGGCCAGCGTCCGGCCGATGCCGGCCAGGACCAGGGCCAAGTCCCGGCTCTCGATGCCCGGCTTCACTTCAATCGTGAACTGCCACGTCGCTTCCTCTTTGTTGTAGGACTCGTCCGTCGCCTTCAGCGTGTAGGTCCGCTCCGGCATGGTGGCGGTCGCCGTGCCCGTGATCGTGCCGCCGTGCTTGGCCCCGGCCTCCGAGTTATCGTAGGACAGCCCGGCCGGGAGGGTCTCCGCCTCCAGCACCATGTAGGAGTACTCCCCGCTGCCCCCCCTAGCCGCCGGCAATGTTTTTTCGTCCGCCTGGCCCGTCCGGAAGACGAAGGTCTGCTTCTCCAGGGAAAATTCCACCCCCCGGTACCCCACGGCAAACGGCGAGGACGGCGAGAACGCCTCCACGTCGGCGCAGACCCGGACCGGGGGGTGTCCGGCCGCATCCGGCTCCGGCTCCGAGCCATCCACCGGCTCGCCCGCGTGCAACAGCACCAGAGCCCGGCCATGCGCATCCCTCACCAGCTCCTTGGTCACCCCCAGGCACAGGCGTCCGGGCACACTCGGGGTGACCGTCACGGCCAGAGCCACATGAACCGTTGGCGTCCCGGGACCCATTGGCGTCCCGAGCCGGAACCCGTTTCTCGCCGCCTGGTCCTTCGCGGCCATCTTCTCGTCCTCGCTTAAGGGCCTGTAATACCTCTCCACCTCCCCCTCCACCGGCGTGAAACTCGTCTCCCTGCTAATCTCCTCCGGCACGTCCTCCGCAAACGTCCCAGAATCCTCGTACCCCACAGCAAAGGGGGAGAGTCTCCCCACGTCGTCGCAGACTTCCGGCTCGTCCGGGGACCACTCCGCCAAGACCGTCCACACGCCGTCGCCGTCAGCGTCATGCAGGAGATGCACCGGGCTTGACCCCGCGGCCTGCCCTACCTCCGGGCTCACCGGCAGGCAGACCGCCAGTTCCCCGTCCAGCACCGCGGGCAGCCCCCCCTCCGGGTTGGTGGTCACCGTGACGTCCACCATCAGCCGCGCCGCCTCGGGCCCCAGGGAGAACCGCCGGGCCTGCCCCGCGTCGGGCGCCGCCGTCGTGACGGCCGCCGGCCCCGCCACCCGCTGAATCGTGACCGTCAGGTCGCCGCGCAAGGTGCGCAAGGTGCGCTCCGGCAGGGTCACGCGCACCCCCGCCGGCACGTCGGACATACGCGTGATCCTCCACGTGTGATCATTGACCGCTCCCGTGGTGGTGCCGCCCACCACCGTCACCGCCGGCAGAGCGGTGGTGTCGGTCACCGCCACCGCCACGGTCCTGTCATCCAGCCCGGCATAGGCGCCGTCCCCGCTGCTGACCGCGTGCGTCAGCGTGGCCGTCTCGTGCCGGTGGTCGGCGTCCGCCGCCGCCCGCACCGTCACCGCCCACGCCGTGTTCCACGTCATCGGCGTGAAGAGCAGGGTGCGCGGGGCCGGCGTGGCGCCCGTCTCCACCGTCACGGCCGTGCTGCCGCTGGCCACCGTCACCGTCACCGCCGCGGCCGGCTCCGTCGCCAGCGCGACGGGGTAGACGTCCTCGCTCCCTTCGTCCAGGCGCAAGGCCGTCGGCGTCGTCACGCCCGCGGTGTCGTCGTCGGTGATCGTCAGCGTCACGGCCGCCGGCGCGGCCACCCGGTCGTCGGTGCTCGCCACGGTTCCCGTTACCGTCACCTGCTTGTCCGCGGCGTCCACCGCGTTGTCCACCGCCGTCAGCGTCACCGTGCCCGTGCTCGTCGTCGCCCCCGTCGCGAAGGTCAGCGTCGGCCCCGCACTCAGCGTGAAGTCTCCCGCGACCGCCGGCGATACCGCCGTGGCCCCCACCGTCAGCGTCACCGCCGCAGTCGGCGCACTTGACAGCCTCGCCGTCACCGTCGCCACCCCGCCGTTCTCCGTCACCGCCGCCGGCGACAGGACCAGCGTCGGCGTCCGCGGCGCGACCAGCGGCACCCACTCCGTGTAGAAGAACACGTGATTGTGCGTCGCCGATGTCACGGTCATCCCGATGACCACCCCGCCGTTGTCCCGCATCGCCTGCGTCGGGGTGATCGGCGAACTCAGCGTCCCCGTCACGTTCGGCCGGTCGTTGATGACCATGCACTCGGCCGGCAGCCCGCCTTCGACGGGGACCGGGCGCACCGCCGTCCAGGCGCAGGCCAGAATGCGGCGCGTACTCCAACTCTGGACCGGATGGTCGGACGGCACCTGCGTGACTACGCTCTGCGCCGTCGCCGTCGAGAAGAGGACCGTCGTGGACACGTCGAAATTGAACGCGGTGCTCTTCCACACCTGCCGGTCGTTGTCGCGCACCTGCACCGTCACCGTCACGGCCGCCAGCGTCGTCGGGTACGAGGTCGCATCCGCCGTCCCGCTCACCGTGTGCGTCACCGTCACCGTCTCTCCGACCTGATCCGCGTCGTTCACCGCGCGCGCCATCACCGTCTGCGCCGTGTTCCACGTCGTCGCGCTGAACACCAGCGCCGCCGGGGCGGTCGTGACCGCGCTCGGGTCCCCGCTCCCCGCGCGCACCGTCACCGCCCCCGCCGGCTGGGCCGTCAACCGCACCGTGTACGCCGCCTGCCCCGCGGCCGCGTCCTCTTCCGTCACCACCAGCGTCCCCGTCTGTACGCCCATCGTCCCTGGCGCCGTGTCCACCTCAATGCCCGCGGTCTCGTCGTCGTTCACCGTGAACGCCAACTCCGCGTTCGCCACGGTCTCGTAGTCCGCTCCGCTCGGGTCGTGCGTCCACGTCACCGCGTCGTTCGCCGCGTCGGCGTCTTCCCCCGCGCGCACCGTCACCGTCTGTGCCGTCTCCCAACTCGCCGTCGTGAACGTCAGCGTCGTCTGCGCCCCGTTGCTCGCGTCCCCGTCCACGTCCGCCGGCACGTCCGCGTTGTTACTGCTCACGCTCACCGTCACCGGCCCCGTCGGCTGCGTGTTCAACCGCACCGTGTACGTCGCCGTCCCTCCCTCCGGCACCCCGTTCGTCGTCAGATCCGTCGCACTCAACGCCAGCCCCGGTACGTCGTTATCCGTCACCGTCACCGTCACGTTCGCCGCGGTCAGCGACAGCGTCGTCGGGTACGACGTCGCGTCCGCGGTCCCGCTCACCGCGTGCGTCACCGTCACCGTCTCTCCCGTCGGGTTGTTGTCGTCCACCGCGGTCGCCGTCACCGTCTGCGCCGTGTTCCACGTCGTCGCGCTGTACGTCAGCGTCCGCGTCAGCGGCGTGGCATCCGAGTCGATCGTCACCGCCGCGTGCCCGCTCGTCACGCTCACCGTCACCAGCCCGCCCGGCAACGCCGCCAACGCCACCGTATAGGTCCCGCTCCCCGCGGTCGCATCCTGTTCCGTCAGCGCCAACGTCGTCGGGTTCACCGTCAGCCCCGGCGGGTTCGCGTCCGTCACCGTCACCGTCACGTTCTCCGCCGCCCGCGCCGCCGCAATCGTGTAATTGCTGTCGCTGCTCGTCGCCGTGTGCGACACCGTCGCCGTCTCGTTCAGCCCGTCGGTATCGTTCGCCACGCTCACCGTCACCGTCTGCGCCGTGTTCCACGCTCCCGTCGCGAACGTCAGACTGCTCGGCGCTCGCGTCACGTCCGTATTCGTCGGCGCTACCACCGCCACCGTCACCGGCCCGCTCGGCTGCGAGTTCAGCCGCAGCGTATAGCTCCCGCTCTCCCCCTCCGTGAGCGCCAGCCCCGTCGGACTCACCAGAAACCCCGGCGCGTCGTTGTCCGCCACGTTCACCGTCACCGCCGCGATCGTCACCCCCGCGTAGCCCGGGTCCCCGCTCGTCGCCGCGTGCGCCAGCGAGACCGCCTCGTTGTCCCCATCCACGTCTTCCTGCCCCGACACCGTCACCGTCTGTGCCGTGGCCCAACTCGTCGTGCTGAACGTCAGCGCCCGCGTCTGCGGCGTGGCGTCCGTGTCGATCGCGACCGCCGCGTCCCCGCTCGTTACCGCGATCGTCACCGGCCCCGTCGGTTCCGTCGCCAGCACCACCGTGTACGTGCCCGTGGTCGTCGTCCCGTCTTCCGTCACGCTCAGCGCCGCCGTCTGCACCCCCGTCGTCCCCGGATCCGTGTCCACCACCACCCCGATCGTGTCGTCGTCGTTCACCGTGAACGCCAAGTCCGCGTCCGCCGCGCTGTTGTAGTCCGACCCGCTCGGATCATGCGTCCACGTCACCGCGTCATCCACCCCGTCGTCGTCCTCCCCCGCGCGCACCGTCACCGTCTGCCCCGTGTTCCAATTCGTCGTGCTGTACGTCAGCGTCGTCTGCGCCCCGTTGCCCGCGTCCCCGTCCACATCCGCCGGCACGTCCGCGTTGTCGCTGCTCACCGTCACCGTCACCGGCCCCGTCGGCAGCACCGTCAACGCCACCGTGTACGTCGCCGTCGCGCCCTCGTTCACCCCGTTCGCCGTCAGCGCCGTCGCGCTCACGTCCAGCCCCGGCGTGTCGTTGTCGGTCACCATCACCGTCACGCTCTCTGCCGCCCGCGCCGACGCGATCGTGTAGCTCGCGTCGCTACTCGTCGCCGTGTGCGACACCGTCACCGTCTCCCCCACCCCGTCATCGTCATGCACCGCGGTCGCCGTCACCGTCTGCGCCGTGTTCCACGCCGTCGCGCTGTACGTCAGCGCTGTCGGCGCCACCGTCACCGCCGCGTCCCCGCTCGTCGCCGTCACCGTCACCGGCCCGCTCGGCAGCGTCGCCAACGCGACCGTGTACGTCCCGCTCCCCGCGGTCGCATCCTCCTCCGTCAACGTCAGCGTCGTCGGGTCCACTGCCAGCCCCGTATCGTCGTTCGCGGTGGTCACGCTCACCGTATAGGTTCTCCCGTTGTAATCGTTGTCCGTACTCGACGACGCCAACCGGACGTTCCAGGTCACATCCCCGTCAGTCAGGGTGTCGTCCACCCCCGTCACCGTCACCGTCTGCGCCGTGTTCCAGGTCATCGTGCTGAAGGTGAGCGCTGCCGGCGCTACCGTGCCCTCGCTCGTATCCCGGCTGGAGACCGCCACCGTCACCGCCGCCGAAGGCTGCCCAGCCAGCGTCACCGGGAAGGTCGCCGTCCCCCCTCCTTCCGTCGCCTGCCCCGATACCGCCCCCACCACCAGCGGGGCGACCCGCACCGGGATGGGGCCGAAGGTCTGGTTATTACTGGTGTCATAAAAGGCGCTGAAATTTACAAGGATGGACAGGTTCCAGTCGCTGGTGAAATCGCCGGTGTAGTTGAGGGTCAGGGTGACGCTCTGTTGGTCACTGGCGCGGGTGATGCTGCTGATCGAGAGGGTCACGCCGTTAGGAACGTTCTGGAGGGTATAGAATGATATATTGACGGAGGCTGTGGCGGAGGGGAACCAGTCATTAACAGTAGCGGTGCTCAGGACGATCTGCGCGCCGTTCAGGGTATCTTTATACAGCGCCGCTGGACTCCCAACGGTAAACGCCCGGGCAGTCCCCGCCGCACCGGCGAGCAGCACTCCCGCGGCCAGAACCAGCCCCAGGAGCAAAGCCCGCATCATACGACAGGAGGACGCGCCCGTAGCCCCTCCCCGTCTGCCGTCCTCCCCGCTCATTGAGCGTACCCCCCCCCCCCCCCCTCAAAATTTCTGGGAGCCTTGGTCGGAACACGCACGCGATCATTTCGCGGTGGCACGTGACCGGACCCTGACATCGTGTTGTGGGGCTCGCTTCGGCGTGGCATGGGACACTCGCTCCTTTCTCTTGCCCTCCGTCCCGCCGGGCAGGCCTCGCCCCTTCGGCGAGATGATGCCCTCACGGGTTGCAGGATGGCTGTATAGGTGGGGATCATGGGAGATGACGGCCTGACGTCAACCGTGACAAGCACGTGGCTGTCTTTAACATAAACGGGTCTCGTTGTGCAATCACCCTGCGTCCCCGCTCTTCGCGGTGTCAAGGCGGGTGACCTTGGTGGCCGGTGACTCGTGGGCGTCTCCGCTCTGGGCGGCGTTGAGGCGGACGACGGGTTTTTCAATACCGAGAATCCAGCGCCGCCACGCCTTTCTCTGGATCGGTCATTCCCGACATCCTTTATCGGGAATCCAGGATTTTGCTTGTTCTGGCGTCGGCGAAGATCCCACCCGTGGATTCCCGCTAAAAACTGCGGGAATGACAGAGGGGGGAGGCGGGAAGACCAGAAAGGGGGCGGGAAAGACAGAAGGGAGCGCGGGACGGCCAGAAGGAGGCGCGGGACGGCCAGAGGGGCGCGGGAATACAGGCAAGGCTCTCTTTCGGTCATTCCCGACATCCTTTATCGGGAATCCAGCAGTTTGCTTGTTCCAATGTCGGCGAAGATACTACCTGTGGATTCCCGCTAAAAACTGCGGGAATGACAGAGGGGGACTGCGGGAAGAACAGAGGGGAATCCGGGACGGACAAAAGGGGGAGGCGGGAAGAACAGAGGGGGAGCGGGACGGCCAAAGGGGGCGCGGGACGGCCAGAGGGGGCGCGGGACGGCCAGAGGGGGGCGGGACGGACCGAAGGGGGCGGGCAGGACAGATGACGGCATGGCGTCAATCGTGGCAATCGCGTGAACGATTCTGGTATAGACGGTACGTTGTCACGCCATCCCGTCCGTCTCTATTTTCCATTGCCAACGGACCAAAATTAACTCAGGCGTAACCATCTCCACACGTTGCTGCAACATTCTTCCGGTACTCTTCGCGCAGGTGAGTTTCTGAGAGAGAACGGTATGCACACGGTGCAGAAGGAGGTTGACATGGTTAAGAGACCGTTGTTCGTCGGACGTGCCTTTTATCAGGGAGGCGGGGTTTTCAGATGGCGGGCGTTGTTCCTGGGACTGGTGGTTTTCGTAAGCATGGGGAGTGGTCAGCCGAGTCAGGCGGCCTTAGACTCCATGGTCGATCCGGATTGGAAGGCGTATCGCCGGGTCAGCGGGATCTCCGGGAATCTCAACAGCATCGGATCCGACACGCTCAACAATCTGATGACGCTCTGGGCGGAAGGGTTCAGAAAGGAATATCCCAACGTGAAGATCCAGATTGAGGGGAAAGGATCCAGCACGGCCCCTCCGGCGCTCATTGAAGGCACGGCTCAGGTAGGCCCCATGTCCAGGCAGATGAAAGCAAAAGAAATGGACAAGTTTGAGGCGAAATTCGGCTATAAGGCCGCCACCTTTCCCGTTGCCGTGGATGCCCTGGCCATCTACGTCAATAAAGACAATCCCATCGCGTGTCTGAGCATGGAGGAAGTGGATGCCGTTTTTTCCAAAACCCGGCGCCGCGGGCATGCCGTGAATCTTGACACGTGGGGCAAGGCCGGCCTTGACGGAGTTTGGCAGAACGTCAGGGTGAGTTTGTACGGTCGAAATTCAGCCTCGGGCACGTATGGCTTTTTCAAGAAAACGGTGTTGAAGAAGGGTGATTATAAGGATGAGGTGAAGGAGCAACCCGGATCCGCCTCCGTGGTACAGGGCGTGACGGAAGATCGGGGGGGCATCGGGTACAGCGGCATCGGGTATCGCACCTCGGGGGTGCGCGCGATTCCGTTGGCAGCCCGAAAAGGAGAGACTTGCTACGATCCGACGTTCGGGAACGCCTCCGCGGGACAGTATCCCCTGGCCCGGTTTCTCTACCTGTACGTGAACAATGCCCCGGGGAAACCGCTGCCTCCGTTGGTCCGGGAATTCTTGACTTACGTGTATAGCCGACAAGGCCAGCACATCGTCATCAAGGACGGGTATTTTCCGTTGCCGCAACGCTTGATGACGCAAACGTCGGAGAACATGTAAGCTTGACGAAACAGGGAAAGCATAATACCGTGGCCTGCGTCACACGGCCACGTTTCCGGTGTTCTCCGTCTCTCCGCTCCCCATGAATGACGCCGATATCACGAGTCGGGTTGGGATGTCTGCCCCTCCGCCAACGGCAGCATCCTCCGCGATGACCACCCGGACGGTGCGGCGGTGGCTGGACCATGGTGCCACGGGGGTCATTACCATCGGGGGATGGGCGACGATTTTCAGTATTTTTGGAATTTTCGCGTATTTGTTCGTCGAAGTGGCACCCTTGTTTTCTGCCGCCTCTTGGACTGAACTGATTGCCGTCCGTCCTGATTCCGTCGCGTCCCCCGGTCAAGCCCCACGGACCGTCAGTGTGGGAATCGACGAATACAGGGAAGTGGGGTACGTGCTTCGCGAGGGGAACCCAACGTTCTATGCGTTTCCGGCCGGGACTCCGATGCGCCTCGCGTCCGTGCCGGATTTGGAGCACGAGGACGTCACCGCGATGGCTCGCTCTCCGGGGACACGCCATCTCCACGGCCTCGGGACACGAACCGGACGAGTCATCCCCTTCTCCGTGGATTTTCGCGTCACGTTCAACAATGAGGTCAGACGCATCGAACCGGTTGTGACCGCCGGCGTGCCGTTTGACGTCGTCCCGACCGGCGCCCCCATTGTGCGGCTGGCTTACCGGGAGACTGAGAGCGGAACGATTGCCGCGGCCTTGGACGAGTCCGGTCGATTGTTTCTGACGAAGATTCAGGAGGCAGCGGGAGGGGGACCGTTTGCGCTCGAACGGGACGTCGAGACGCTGCGGGCTGAGATCACCGGGGACGGCGTTGAGGCCGTCTCGGTGCTGCTCCTGGATGAACTGGGAGAAACGCTGTTAGGCGGGACGCAGGACGGCAGGTTGCTGTACTGGGACATTTCAACGATCCCACGCCCGCGGGAAATGGGCGTCTATTCCGTGGGGGCGCCCGTCACCGCGCTTTCGTATCTCATCGGGGACCGATCCGTCGTCGTGGGGACGGAGCGCGGGGACGTTGCCGTCTGGATGTCTCTGATTGACCCGGACGTGGGAGGCGACCCGCGTCTGACACACGTTCGTGACTTGACGCCCCATGCCGGGGCCGTGACCACGATTTCGCCGTCGCTTCGCGATAAAGGCTTTCTCACGGCCGACGCCACCGGGGAGGTGGCCGTCCATCATTCGACTTCTAATCACACGCTCATCCGCGTCCCGGGGAAGGGCCACGCCGTGCTGGCGGCGACGTTTGCCCCGAAGACCGACGGGGCCCTCGTGCTCAACGACGCCGGCCGGCTCATTCACTACGCCATTGAGAACGACTATCCTGAATCGACGTTCGCGTCGCTGTTCCGGCCCGTGCTCTATGAAGGCTACGACGAGCCCCTCCACGTCTGGCAATCCACCGGCGGGTCCGATGCGTTTGAACCGAAATTCGGCCTCTGGCCGCTGATGTTCGGCACGCTGAAAGGCACGGTCTACGCGATGCTGCTCGCCACGCCCCTTGCGGTGTTGGGAGCGATCTATACGGCGATGTTCATGAATCCGAACGTGCGCGCCGTGGTGAAACCGGTCGTCGAGATCATGGAAGCCCTTCCCACGGTGGTATTGGGATTCCTGGCCGGATTGTGGTTGGCTCCGTTGTTGGAAAAAATTTTTCCGGGCGTCGTGGCCATATTGATCACGTTACCGCTGGTCGTGACGGCGGTCTGCATCGCGTGGCAATGTCTTCCCGCGACGATGAGAGCCACCTCAGGGAACGTGACGGAACTGGCGGTCTTCTTGCTGATTCTCTGCGGCACGGCGTGGTTCTGTCTTCATTTCAATCGACAGATTGAGGTCTGGCTCTTTGATTCGGACTATACCCAGTGGCTGCACTCCACGTTCGGCTTGGCCTATGACCAGCGCAACGCGTTGGTGATTGCCTTTGCCATGGGCATGGCCGTCATCCCCACCATTTTCAGCATCAGCGAGGATTCGTTGAGCAACATCCCGCGCCATTTGATTGCCGGCTCGTTGGCCCTGGGGGCGACGCCGTGGCAGACCTTGACCAAACTGGTCATCATCTCGGCCAGCCCCGGGTTGTTTTCCGCTCTCATGATCGGGTTGGGGCGAGTCGTCGGCGAAACCATGATCGTGTTGATGGCCACGGGGAATACGCCGGTCCTGGACGTGAACCTCTTCAATGGATTCCGAACCTTGTCGGCGAACATTGCCGTGGAAATGCCGGAAGCCCCGCACGGCGAAACCTTGTATCGCTTATTATTCCTGGCGGGGCTGCTGTTGTTCGTGTTTACGTCCGTCGTGAACACGATTGCCGAAGTGATTCGGCAGCGGCTTCGAACGCGATACAGCCAGTTTTAGAAGAGCGCGATGGCGACTCGCATCAAAAAATTCCTCGGATCAGGGACGCTGTTCGTGTGGTTCTGCGGCACGGCCGTGGCCACCTCCGTGCTCATGGTGAGCGGGGTCCTGCTCCTGATTATGATGAACGGACTGGGATTTTTCTGGCCGCACGCCCTGGTGGAAATGACGCTCACGGACGGCACGCGCGTGCTGGGCGAACTCAACGGCGAAGAAGTCATCCCCCATTCGGCAACAACGGCATTTCCCGAGGGACAAACCCGGGTGCGGCTCAAAATCGGGAATCGTGATTTGTACGGCCTGGATTTCCGGTGGGTGGAGACCGCGCACGTCGTCTCGGCGGAAACCCCGACGGACGTGATCGCCGTTGAACGCAGAGAATGGGGAAATTTTTATGGCCGGGTCCGCGAAGTCCGCCGCGGCGGCGAACGCGTGGCTTCGGGCAATGAGGACGGCTGGACGGCGTTACAGCCGCTGATCGATCACGCGAACGGGCTCCACGATGACATCGAACGCCTGCAACGAGACGTGATCGGGGACGTCAACTATGAAATCGAACGCGTCCGGTTGGCAATCAGAGCGGTGACATTAGAGAGGCAGCATGACCCCGCTCGGATTGCCGCCCTGGAAGCGTCCCTGCAACCGTTGGAACGTCAGTATCGAGAACACGTTGACGTTCTTCGGACGTTGAGCGATCGATTGAATGAGTACTCCGTGGTGCTCGTCGAGACGAACGGCCGGGAACTGATCCTCCCGGTCGGCCAAATCGTGAACGCCCTCCGTCCCAATGCCATGGACCTCTTTGAAAAGATCAAGACCTACTTCGTCAATTTCTGGGCCGTGCTGAGTCAAGAGCCGCGGGAAGCCAATACCGAAGGCGGCATTTTCCCCGCGATCTTCGGGACCGTGATGATGGTGTTGATCATGAGCGTCGCCGTGGTGCCCTTTGGGGTCCTGGCCGCCTTCTATCTCCGAGAGTACGCACGACAGGGATTGATCGTTCGGGTGATCCGTATTGCCGTGAATAATCTGGCCGGGGTGCCGTCGATCGTGTTCGGCGTCTTTGGATTGGGGTTCTTTGTCTACGCGGTCGGCGGCACCCTTGATACCCTGTTCTACCCCGAAGCCTTACCCACCCCGACGTTCGGCACCGGCGGGATTCTGTGGGCCTCGCTCACCTTGGCCCTGTTGACGGTTCCGGTGGTAATCGTAGCCACGGAGGAAGGGCTTGCCGCGGTTCCCCGAGAATATCGGGAAGGGTCATTGGCGTTAGGCGCCACCAAAATTGAAAGCATGATCCGCGTGATTCTCCCCTGCGCGCTGCCCGGAATTTTGACGGGGCTCATTCTGGCGGTGGCACGCGCAACCGGAGAAGTGGCGCCCCTGATGCTGACGGGCGTCGTCAAATTGGCGCCGGCCCTGCCGTTGGATCATCATTTCCCTTTTATTCACTTTGAACGCAAATTCATGCACTTGGGCTTCCACGTCTTCGACGTGGGGTTTCAGTCTCCCAACGTTGAAGCGGCGAAACCCATGGTGTACGTCACGACGTTGATCCTGGTGATGGTCGTCATTACGTTGAACCTCAGCGCCGTTGCCCTCCGGAATCACATGCGGAAAAAGTTCAGGTCGGCGGCGGTGTAGGTTGAGCCGTGCGCAGTGGTCAGGAGAACGGCGTCCTGCCGCATGAGACGCGGCCCTCCTGGCCACTCGCATTGACCACTATCCTGATGCATGCCCTTATTGACACGTTGACTCCATCTCCTCACACTGCACGCCAACGTCCTCAGGCGAAGGGACCAGACGTGGCTTCTCCTGAACCTTCTCACGACCAACGATCCCAGCCCAAAATCACGGTTGAGGCCGCCGACTTCTATTACGGCGACAAGCAGGCGCTGTTCAACATCAATCTGAACGTCCCACGACACAAGGTGACCGCGTTTATCGGTCCGTCCGGTTGTGGAAAATCCACCCTGTTGCGGTGCTTTAATCGGTTAAACGATTTGGTGGAAGAATCCCGGCTCGTCGGAACGATTCGTCTCGACGGCCAGGACGTTCACGATCCTTCGGTGGACGTCACCGATCTCCGAACCAAGGTCGGCATGGTCTTTCAGAAAGTGAATCCGTTTCCCAAGTCCGTGTATCAGAACGTGGCGTACGGTCCGCAGTTGAAGGGCATCAGGCGTCGGGCGAGGCTGGATGAGATCGTCGAAACGAGTTTGCAGGGCGCCGGACTCTGGGAGGAAGTCAAAGATCGCCTGCACCACGGTGCGCTGGGCCTTTCGGGGGGGCAGCAACAACGGCTCTGTATTGCGCGAGCCTTGGCCGTCAATCCCGAGGTCTTACTCATGGATGAACCCTGTTCGGCGCTTGATCCCATTTCCACGGCCAAGATTGAAGAGCTCCTGCACGCCTTGAAGTCTCACCTCACGGTGGTGATCGTGACGCACAACATGCAGCAGGCCGCGCGCATCTCCGATGTGACGGGATTTTTTCTCATGGGTGAGTTAATTGAGTACGACGGCACCAAAGAAATTTTTACCAATCCATCGGATCGGCGAACTGAAGATTACGTGACGGGACGCTTTGGATGACGGCACGTGGGAGACGCAGGACGCGATCTCATCGCGCCGCTCGCCAGTCAATGAGGACGCCGGCAACCAGCGGCTCGTGGCCAGTGACCCGTAACGAAGATCGTCGCTGCCGTACCCGTAGGGCCGCATCTTATGCGGCCAGAAAGTCAACCCATGGAACGCCACTTTGAAGAAGAATTCGACAGAGTCAAAAGCAAGATTCTCGAGATGGGTGCTCTGGTCGAAGAGCAAATCAGCAACGCCCTGACCGCGCTCGTCGAACGTGATGAAGCCTTAGCTCGTCAGGTGATCGAAACCGATCGACACGTGAATACGCTGGACGTGGAACTCGACGAAATGTCTCTCGAATGTCTGGCGCGCTACCAACCCGCCGCGAGAGATTTGCGCTTCGTGACGACGGCCATGAAGATTTCGTCTGAATTGGAGCGAATGAGCGATTTAGCGGAAAACATCTGTGAGCGCGCGATTGAACTCAACGCCGAGCCGCAACTGAAGCCCTACATCGACATTCCGCACATGGCTCACCTCGCGCGCGTCATGGTCAAAGAGTCGTTGGACGCCTTCGTGAAAACCGATTCGGCGTTGGCCCGAAAGGTTATTCGTGATGATGACTTCGTGGACACGCTGACGGAACAATTATTCCGTGAACTGCTCTCCTTCATGATCGAAAATCCCAAGGCGATTACCCGAGCGATTCGGCTCTCCTTTATTTCAAAGTACGTGGAACGGATTGCCGACCACGCGACGAACGTCGCGGAACTGGTGGTGTACATGGTTGAAGGAACAATCATCCGCCATACCGTTCCCTCCTCCCCGGCCTGAGTCTGACCAAGCGTTCCACGTGCCCACGTGTTCCGGCGGGACGTTTCGGGAGAGGTCACCGGCGGCGTGGATGGGTCAGGCCAACACTTTGACCAGTGTGACCGTCAGGCCGACGATGCCGGCGGCCATGATCCACAAGTGGCGGTATAACCGGGCTTCCAACCCGGCAAGGTTGGCTTGGTTGGCAGCACGGTCCGCCTTCATCTCCGCCCGGATTTCGTTCATGCCGGCCTTCACTTCGGCCAGTTCAGCTCGCACGCCGGCAACGTCGGCCTTCACGTCGGCCTGAACCGCCGCAACGTCGGCCTTCACTTCAGCCTGAACCGCCGCAACGTCGGCCTTCACTTCGGCCAGTTCAGCTCGCACGACGGCAACGTCGGCCTTGGTTGCGACGTTCTCACCCATGGCAGCGCCCACGGTCGCGACAACGGCTTCTGCCAAGGATTCCGCCGCCCCGGCTGCGCGGAGTTCCTTAACGGCTTTGTGTGTATCGAAGGCAAGCACGGTCATGGCGTCTACCCTACTGCTTTATGGCTTGGCCCGTCAAACTTCTCCCGCCAAGTGGCTGAGACGGGGTGCCGCGTGATCACGAACCTCTTGCGTGGCGGCTGCTCCAGTGCCCGAGAAACCATTCCTGGGAGTTCATGGGAGCCTGATCCGGCAGGAGAGGGAGGCGCGTCGAGTGCCCATTGGACAAGAGTTGACGGGACTTGACGGTATCCTGCAACGCAACCTGCAAGAGGTCTTCCACGAGTTCTTTGCGGAGGTGCGGTGACTCGATGGGAAACAGGATTTCCACTCGCCGGTCCAGATTGCGCGGCATGAGGTCCGCACTGCCTAGAAACAGTTCTTCTTCTCCGCCGTTTCGAAAATAATAGAGCCGCGCGTGTTCCAGGAAGCGTCCGACGACCGACGTCACGGTGATCGTTTCACTGATGCCCGGAATCCCCGGGCGGAGCCCGCAGACGCTTCGTACCTGAAGGTCGATGGTCACGCCGGCTTGTGAGGCTCGATAGAGCGCCTGGATACAGGGTTTATCCACGAGCGCGTTCATCTTGAACGCCAGATACCCGTCTCCCTTGTCCTTCTGTCGTTGAATTTCCCGCTCTATGCGTTCCAGAATTTGCCGTCGCATCAAGTGAGGCGCCACGAGCAGTTTGGTATAGGCGTCCTTTCGAGAATAACCGGTCAACGAATTAAACAGGTCGGATACGTCCGCCCCCATTGCCGCGTCGCAGGTGAAGAAACTGACGTCGGTATACATCCGACTCGTCACCGGGTTGTAGTTGCCCGTGCCCAGATGCACGTACCGCCGGATGCCGCCCTCCTCCCGACGCACGACCAGACACATCTTCGCGTGCGTTTTCAGCCCCAACACGCCGTACACCACGTGGACGCCTTCATCTTCCAGTTTTCGCGCCCATTCGATGTTGTTTTCTTCATCGAATCGCGCCTTGAGTTCCAACAGCACCGCCACTTGCTTGCCGTTCTGTCTCGCCTCCATTAACGCCTCAACAACGGGAGAATTGGCTCCCACCCGGTAGAGCGTCTGTTTGATCGTCAGCACGTGAGGGTCGGCTGCCGCTTCACGCACGAAATCGACGACCGGAGTAAAACTGTCGTAGGGGTGATACAGGACCACGTCTTCGCGGCGGATGACGGAGAACGGGCTTTCGTTTTTGTTGAGCGATTCCGGAACGGCCGGGAGGAACGGCGGATATTTGAGATCCGGCCGATCAATTCGCAGTAATTCCATGAGGCCGGACAACCCGAGGGGCAGGTCTTGCGCGTAGACCTGATAGGGGGCCAACGAGAGATTCCGAATCAGAATGTCCCGGATGTGATCGGGCGTCGCCTGGTCGATTTCCAGTCGAACCACCGACCCGAAGTGGCGATTATCCACTTGCTCCTCAATGGAGGCCAGCAAGTCGGCGGCTTCGTCTTCTTCGATTTCGAAATCCGCGTCGCGGGTGATGCGGAAGAGATACGCGGCGGTAATGGTGATGCCCGGGAACAGCAGATTGAGATTCGCGGAGACGACTTCCTCAATCCAGACGACGTTGTCGGCCGATGACCCGGTTAACCCCAATTGATCCGATTCCGAAACCACGTCTTCACCAGGAACGCGCACGAGACGAGGGAAAATATCGGGAATTTTGACGCGGGCAAAACATTCTCCTCGCTCAGGGTCCGTGCCGACGACGGCTAAATTCAAACTCAGGTTGGAAATGTGGGGAAACGGATGTGAGGGGTCAAAGGCCAAGGGGGTGAGCGCGGGAAAAATCTCTTGGGAGAAGTACCCACGGAGGAAGTGCCGTTGCTTGGGTTGCAGTTCCTTGTACCGCAGCACGTGAATGCCCTGGACTTTGAGCTTCTCCAGCACGTCGTTTCGGTAGCAGTCGGAAAAGCGCGTTAATTGACGGAGGGTTTCCTGCCGAACGGCCGCGAGTTGTTCCGAGGTCGTCATGCCGTCCGGGGGTGCCTCCAGCACGCCGCCGGAGAGCTGTTCTCTCAATCCCGAGATCCGGATCATGAAAAACTCGTCCAGATTACTCGCAAAGATCGATAAAAATTTCACCCGCTCCAAGAGCGGGTTCTCCACGTCTTCCGCTTCCTCCAACACGCGGGCGTTGAATTGGAGCCAACTCAACTCGCGATTCACGTACAGTTTGGGATCATCCAGGTCCGGCGGAGGTGGGACGGCCCGGCACGGCGGTTGGGCAAGATTCGTGGCCGCGGTTCTCCCCTCGGTCTCGTGGCCGCCGGTCGGATACGAGGCCGCGGCCTTCGTGGGTCGTGCCGGCTCAGGGGTTTTCCTCATCACGTCGTCCATGAAAGAGACCCGTTTTCGGGGTGAAGGACCATACGATGCCGATACTATGCAGAAATCGACTGAATGGAATCAACCGGGCCGACGCGACCAGGTTCCTCTTTCCCTCCTCTTTTCATTTCTCATGAGCGCGTGCTATTTTTGTCTGACGCGGGCCCCCCCCTCAAGCGGTTCGCGGGAGTCTCATGGATACACACACGTTGGAACGTCTGCTTGCCCTTTCGATTCGTGCCGCCCAAAGTCCGGCCGAGCGCATCCTTACGCATTTCGCCGATCAGCGTTTATCAGTCGAATCCAAAAAGGACGGGTCTCCGGTTACCGTCGCCGATCGTGAGGCCGAAACCATGATTCGGACGCTGTTACGGCACGATCCCCTCTCGGCGAACGTGGACGTCCTCGGAGAGGAATTCGGATGGACCGACCGGAAGACGCGATACCGATGGTTGATTGACCCCCTTGACGGGACACGATCGTTTGTCAATCGTATTCCGTTGTTCGGCACGATCATCGCCCTCCAGGACAGGGTGACGGACGCCGCGCTCATCGGCGTCATTCATTTGCCCGTCCTGAACGTGACCTATAGCGCGGCGCGGGGATTGGGCTGCTTCCGTAACGGACGGCCCGCGTCGGTTTCTCACGATGCCCGGTTAGACACCAGCCTGATCGCCACGGGAGACGTCGCCCAATTCGTCAGTGCCGGTTGCGAAAACCTGTTTCATCGGCTCGCCGACACGTGCCGGTATCTTCGAGGATATCCCGATTGTTTCGGCCATACGCTGGTCATCAGCGGTTCCGTGGGCGCCATGATCGATCCGGCGATCAATCCATGGGAGGCCGTGGCCGCGCGGGCGTTGGTGGAAGAAGCCGGCGGCACGATGCTCACGCGGCCGTCGATGAATCCGGAAAAGACGGACGTACTCTTTGGGTCCCCGGCTCTCGTGGAGCACCTGGCGACACTCGTTGCGTTTTGAGTCGTCTGCGCGACCCGCGTGTTTCTCTGAATCTGAGACTGGTGTCCAAGTGGAACGCGCCACGACCATGGATCACGTCAGCGGGTGACGCGATGGCGAAATTAGCCGTCATCGACGTCGGGACGAATTCCATCCACATGGTGTTGGCGGAAGCCAAGCCCGACGGGTCCTGTCACGTGCTGGATCGGTTCAAAGACATGACTCGTCTGGGCGACGGCACGTTCCGTCATCGACGGTTGTCGGCCGCGTCAATGGCTCGCGGCGTCGACGTCCTCAAAAACCTGACGACGTTGGCCCGGAATAAAGGGGTCGATCGCATCCTGATGGCGGCCACCAGCGCGGTTCGTGAAGCGCGCAACGGCGGTCAATTTATTGAAGACGTGTTGGCCCGGACGGGCGTTCGCGTTACAGTCGTCACCGGTCAGGAAGAAGCGCGGCTCATTTATTTGGGCGTGCGCCAAAGCATGGATCTCACCGACCGTCCCACCCTGCTGGTGGACGTGGGCGGAGGGTCGGTTGAACTCATCTCCGGGACGCGAGATCGTCTGCTCCATTCCGCAAGCCTCAAACTCGGGGCCATTCGGCTGAAAGATCGGTTTTTAACCAAGGCTCCGCCGACGAAAGTTTCGTTCCGTGCCATGCAGCACGTGATCGACGAAGAAATTGGCGCGGCGTTACGGGGATTTGGTGAAACGAAATTTCACCGGATCGTGGCGTCCTCCGGCATGGCCGCGAATCTCGCGGAAATCATTTATCTGGAACGAACCGGTCGTCCCATTCCTCAGATCAACCTCGCCACCGTCACGCTGAAAGAAATCGGCACGGTGGAGCAGGCTCTGGTGAGCCGTTCCGTGAAGACGCGGCTCACCATTCCCGGCCTCGACCCTCGACGAGCGGATACGTTATTGGCGGCCACGGCGGTGATTCGTCAGTGTGCCGCGGCCATCGGACGGAAGACCGTCACCATCAGCGACAGGGCGATGCGGGACGGATTGGTGTATGATTTTATCCGAACCAACCGGGAAGGATTACGGATTGAACGGGAAATCCCGAACGTCCGATTGCGGAACGTCGTGGCGCTTGCCGGACGCTGCGGGTATCCCAAGGCCCATTCTCATCACGTTGCCGCGTTAGCCACGTCGTTGTTTGACCAGACGCGTCCCCTGCACGGCCTGGATGATCGGGCACGCGAGTGGTTGGAGTATGCCGCGCTGCTCCACGACGTGGGCTACGTCATCAATTCCCGCCAACACCATAAACACAGCTATTACCTCATCACCAATAGTGACGTGGCCGGGTTTACCGTTGAAGAAATCGACCTGATCGCCAACGTGGCCCGCTACCATCGTCGGGCGTTGCCCTGCTCCCGGCATCTTCCGTATAAAGCCCTGCCTCCGAGCCGACGAAGACTCGTGGAGACGTTGAGTGCCGTCTTGCGCGTTGCGGATGGGTTGGATCGAAGCCACTTTTCCATTATCCAGGACGTTCGGGTCACGCTGGGGCACAAGGTGAATCTGGACCTGCGCGCCTCGGGAGATTCTGAATTGGAAATCTGGACCGCCCGATCGAGAGCGGATTTGTTTCACCGCGTGTTTGGACGGGCGGTCACCTTTACCGTTCACGTGACGCCCAAATCGGGAACGTAACGGTGCCGCCGAAGGGGACGACGCTTATGGTTTGCCCAGGACTCTGAGTTGCCCGGGCTGAAGCCACCATTGGAGCGTCCCGTTCCCGCCTCGCGGCGTGCCGTCAAATCGGATACAACACGCTCCCGCTTTTTTGAACGACAGGCCCGTCACCGGCCGGCCGAACAGCATCGTGCCCGCGGTGTACCCTAACTGTGGTTCATGGCCCACGCAGAGCACGCAGTCATCACGGGAAAACGTCGTCAGCACGCTGATGAAAGCTTCCGGCGACCCGTCCGACAGCATCTCCACGCAGTGGCGAGGCGCCGCACGAACCCCCAGCACGTCCTTGACGAGATCGGCGGTTTGTCGGGTCCGCAGATACGGACTACAGAGAAGGTGGGTGGGGGTGACGCCGAGGCGAAGAAGACCGTTCGCGGCTTTTCGCGTTTTTTCAACGCCTTCATCGGTCAGGGGCCGTGATGGCTCTTCACCGTGCCAGTCGCTCCATTCCACGGCGGCCCCGTGTCGCAAGAGAATGCAGTCCATGAGATGGTCCTCGGAGAGGACGACAGTGTACCAGACGAGGGTGGAAGAGAAAAGCGACGTGGCGCCGGCGGATGCCGACGTTGAAAGGGCGCATACGGACGGAAGCCTCAACCTCGGCGTCGCCGATCCCGACTGTAATCAAATGCCGTTTCATCAGTTCTTTGATGCGAATCATCGACGGGTCCTTTCCCTTGCCGAACGAGGCCAATACATGAAAACCCCCGGACGTTGTGATAAAGTATTTCTCCCATCACAACCAGAGACAGGAGGAATTATGCAGACAGCCGCCGGAAATACGAAGACTCGTTCAACGAGTGACGGGATGAGGCAACTCTTGACCGCACTGGGGTGCAGCGTCGTCTGTCTCCTCGCCGCCTGCGGCACTCCGCAGGTGCTGACTCACGCGATCTACGAGGACCGTCATCGCGCGGTCGGTCTTCAGACGATTCCCGGCGGGGACGACGGGACAAGATTTTCTCATCCGGCTTCCCTCAAGAACGAAGAGATTGCCAACGTGATGAAAGGACTGTACGTCGAAACGCGGGACGTGCCTATCTCTCTGCCGCTGCTCGGCGGAGGCCAACCGGAACGTCGTCCGCTTTTCAGCAAAGGAGAAATTGAATTTTTTGCGCCGCTGTTCGCCAAGGCGTTCCATCTCGCGGGACCGAACCAGGTCGTCACGTTCTATGAGACCGCGGAAATTTCCGACGTCCACGAATTGACGACGTCCGGCGGGCTGTTCGTGCAGGGCAACGAACTGCACGTCGTGTTGAGTAATTATGGGGTCAAGACCGAAATCTGGCAGGACAGTGAAGAATATCGAGCCCCCGTCAAACACCGTCCCCTGGACCAGATTGATCCCCAGCCCGGCCGACTGGCGTTCGATCCGCCCCGCTTCATGGTTGAACCGCGCAGCGGAACCCTGGCCACCTTCACGCATGGAAAGCCCTGGCGGGTCGGCGTCCGATTCGGGGAACTACGGTAGGGTGGAACGGACCGGCATCAAGCGTGCGCGGAACGTCGTATGGTCGTCCCTATAATGGTGGGAAGTGTGAGGAGGGATCGTCAGCCTTACTTGACTCAGCTATTTGATGAGCTTCAGCCTCTTGAGGTCACCCTGAGACCAACCAATATCATCAATCAATTTCCGTAAAAGGCCAAGTCCGTAAGTTTTTTGTGGATGATAGTGAATCACAACTCGTCGCTTGGGTCCCCCACTCTTAAGAAATGCACGGGTGGCACCTCTCGTAATATCTTCCTGCCAACCATCTGCCTTCAGTGCATGAATCAGTTCGCCCGCAGTGCGGTTCTTTAACTGATCCTAGACAGACTGAGGGAAGGCCATTGCACTGCGATATTCTGAAGAGAAGCACCGTTTGGCACTTTAATCCGTTGGATGACAAGACCAGGGTCTTCAGGCAACGGATCGCCATACTTATGAAGGGATTCTAGATACACGGCAATAGCCTCTTTCACGTTCTCCACGGCTTCTTCTTGAGTCGCTCCGTCAACGTGAAGACCCTTGAGGGCGGGGGCATAGGCGTGAAAAGTTTCTTCGTCTTTGGCTACGACAATCTGCACGGAAAGATGTTGTTGCACTTTCCCTTTCCTTGAGATAGGGGATGTATCTCCCTCGTCATATTTGGAACGACGCGGTTCTTGGGGAAGGGCTGCCTTGGTTCTGCTCATCACATTTCCTTACTGACAACGTCAATCGCGTATATGGCATCCATACCCTATTGTCAAGGCAATCCTCTTGATCAAAAACGAGAAAACTCTCTGAGAAAGAAAAAATCCCAAGGCGTTCCATCTCGCGGGACCGAACCAGATCGTCACGTTCTATGAGACCGCGGAAATTTCCGACGTCCACGAATTGACGACGTCCGGCGGGCTGTTCGTGCAGGACAACGAACTGCACGTCGCGTTGAGTAATGACGGGGTCAAGACCGAGATTTGTCGAAGTACTTGAGCACTTTGCCGGCACGAGTGTCGGCCTCAACCGACAGAAAAATATCTTTCGCTTACTGGCTGGCGACGACCAGGACGGGAGGCTCCTGCACCGCATCATTCTTTATTTGCAAAAGCGCAAGGGGAAAGGTGGAGAATTCTGGATTCCCGCTAAAAACTTGCGGGAATGACAGAAGGAGCACGGCGGGAGAAACCGAAGAACGGAAGGCGGGAGGATAATTTCGTGTTTCTGGCATTCCCGCCATCTGTTAGCGGGAATCCAGGAGGGTTTGAGCCGGGTGGTTGAGGAGAAGGGGGGAAGTTCCAGGGAACATTGCATTCCCCGAAACTTCCCGACAGGAGGAGCCAGGCTCCTCAGAATGAGACGTCCCACTGGAGGCGGACGCGCTGTTCGCTTAACGTTTTGTCTTCAACCATTGGGTCATAATCGAGTGCCGTTGGGTCATCATCAAGTGCCGACAGCGTCAGATGAGACACGTCCAGCGTCAGTTTGTTGCGATGGCCGGCAAAGAACCAGTTGAAGCCGAGGGTGTATTCTTGACGAAACCCTCCGGGTTTATGGACGTTCGTATCCACGTGCGAATAGCGAAAGGCCACTTCCAAGGGTTTGGGAATAGCCGGCATCAGATAGTGCGGAAAGTAGCCGGCCATGGCGTAGCCCCCGAACATGTTGGTTTTTTGCTGTCCGGCGGCTGCCTCTGAATCCTTGACTTGTTTCCAGTGCGTTTCATGCTGCCAGGCAAACCCGCGATATTTGAAAGCCGATCCGACCTGCATTCCGTCAACGCGGAACTGCCCGGTTTTGTCTTCGGTTGCAGTAAATTTGGTCACGTCATCCTTAATCTGTCCGCACCCGCCTGACGACCATCGCGTACATTTGCCGATCGTCGTATACCCGCCGATTGAGAGACTTGCCGTGGGTTTCTTGTGGAACGCGACGTCGCTTTGCCGCCACTTCAGTTCCCGGCCGAACACGTTCCACTGCAAGCGGCCCATGTACATCATGTTATCGTCGTCATTCTTGGCCACGCCGCGACCTGAGCCCGAGTAGACTCCCAGATAATAATTCACGTCGACCGGCGTGCCGGGATTCACGCGCCCGTACAACATCGCGCCGATCTGTCGGTCAATGGTAAAGACCCGATTCATGATCGATCGTTCCACCATGGTCTGTTTCCCTGAAGAGTCCACCCGCTCCCGGCTGTAGTTGATTTTCCATTGTCCGATCCGCAACTTGGCCCATGGATATTTTTCCAACATGATGCGCCAATCAATCAGGCGGGTCGCCGCATTGCCCGCACCGTCCTCGAAGTCACGTCCGGGCTGCCAATCCACTTCAAAGTAATATTTGATCCAAGGCTGGTAGCCGTGACCGCCGACCTTCATCCGGACCCGACGAAGTTCGAAGGTACTTTCTTCGTTGTCCGTGAACGCCTTTTTATCACGTGGGTCCGACCGTTCAGGGTAGGTCCAGCGGCCTTGGAACCGCCACTGGATCCTGGTCTGGAATAATCCATCCGGCGTGGCCAGGGTCAATCCCTTTTTCCCCCACTCCACCTTGATCTGAGCATCCTTCTCTTTGTTCTGCGTCCGCGCCGCGGTATCCTTCTCGTCGGCGGCTTTGATGCGAGCCCAATCTTCTTCGGTAATGACGCCTTTCTCACGCAAGACGTCGGTCAGCGTATCGCCGGCCGTTGCGATCGGCGTCAAAGCCACCGGCATGAACAACGCAACCAGCGCCGCAATCCCAAGGCCGGATCGATGAATACTCATAACGTCACTCCTCCCCGTTGAACGTGAATAGAAGATAGAAGACGAAAATCAGACGGTTCCTGATTCAGAATCGACACGGGGCAAGGATAGAACCCATCCGTTACGGAGGCGTTACGGAGGCGTCAATGTGTAGTAAATTCGCGTATCAAAAAGGAAGGAGGGGGCCGGAAGATGAAGAGGGACGCTACTTCTTGTCAGACCATCTGGACTATGATATGTATGCCGGTATGACTCAGAAACACGGGATTCGTCGAGTGACGGCCAATTTGCCTGCCGGTCTTTTGGAGGAAGCGCGTCGCGTGTCCGGAGCCGGCGTGACTGAAACCCTCAAACAGGGATTGAGCCTGATTACAAGGGGTACGGCCCTGACCAAGGCCTCGCGTCTTCGTGGCCGGCTCAAGCTTGACGTTGATCTTCAGGTCTCTCGTGAGCGCCTTGGTCGTTGATACCTCCAGTTGGGTGACCTATTTTGCGCAGAGGGGGCCTTCCGTCATTGACGAGGCATTGGCTGGGGGCGGGTGTACCTTTCCCCCGTTGTCGTTGCTGAATTACTCAGCGGGAAGATGACCCCGCGGCAACGTGCTCACATGGAATCTTTTCTCCTGGATCTTCCTCTTTGTACGCATGGATTGGAGCACTGGATGCGCGTGGGACGGTTGCGCGCACAGCTGTTCCTGAAAGGGGTCAGCGTTTCGACGCCTGATGCTCACGTGGCTCAATGTGCGCTTGATTTGAACGCCGACCTGCTGAGTGAAGACCACGTCTTTTCCACGATCGCGCAAAAGACCGCGCTCCGATTGCTGACCTGACCTGCCCACGGCCCCGGCAGGCGGGCCGCGTCACCTTTTTTCAGTCCCGTTCAGTCCCGGCGTTGGAACCGGCTTCGGATGGTTTCGACGCGCCGGCGATTGACTCCCAGATCCGAGTACCCGACGCGGGAGGCGGATCGCACGTGAACGACGGGGTCGCGTTCGTCGAACCAGAATTCCAGGTCATCAACGAAGCGAAACACAAGCGAAGTGCATTCGGCGTGCAGGTACACCCCTTCGTCCTCAACGATGGTCGTTCGCGGCAGGGCGCGGAGGATGGTCTGCAATCGAGCCTTCGCTTGTTCGCGGGCGTCCTGATAGCGCAAGGGAGCGACGAAGTGGTCGGGATCGGCACCACCGACTGAGGTTACGCAATTGGGAGACGAGGGACACGGGGTGGGCGCACGCATGTCAGTCGTTTGACGAGGCGGAGGGTTTCCGGTCGGTTCCGGCGTCATTGACGTGGCGTTTGTAGATGAACGTTCGCCCCAACACGATGAGTCCGAAGGCCACGCCGAAGGAGACGGGGACGAACAGGCCCGCCGCCAGATTGTGATCGTCAATCCAGCCGAGTCGTTCCATGGCCTTGAACACGTAACTTCCGAGGCCGCTGAGATAATACGACAGCACGATGACCGACAAGCCTTCGACCGTGCGCTGGAGAATCGCCTGACTGCGCGTCGTTTTATCCATGCTGCGCAGGAGTCGGACGTTCTGATTCTGCAATTGAAGTTCCACCTTGGTGCGGATCACGGCGATGGATCCTTGAAAATCATTCACCAGCGCGTTGATGCGCTTGATGAACTGCTGGTAGCCGTCGGCCACGCCGATCGTCTTTCCGTCCACGTATTCAGAGAGTGGGCGGCAGCCTTCAATCGGTTGTTCCTGGAGCGACGCCACGTTTGCCCGAATGATGCGATCGTACGGCACGGCGGCGGACAGCTTGTAGCGCATGGATTCCGCCATGCGACTGACGTTCATGAAATCCTGCGTCAGGACGGTGAGCCAACGCTGGAGGGTGTCCTGGGTCGAGTCCGCGATCTGCGTGGTAATCACTTCGCGTTGATACAAATGGCGTTGTTCATGCTGCTGGACCTGGTCCACCGCTTGGGCAAAGGCGTGAAGCGGAAGGAGAATCAGGTGGGTATAATTTTCGACGGCAACCAGCGTGTCGATCGTGCGGCCCAATTGGTTGAGCAGGACGTCAAACGACGGCGACGTGATGAGATAGCGTTCACGCCGATGTTCATCCGGGGTAAAGGTCGCCATCACGGCAATATCGTGCCCGAACAGACGGCTTCCATAGATCTGCGGCCCGGGCATCGTCGTTTTGACTTCCTCCGCCGTCAGATTGGTGTGCGGCAGGACCAGAACGTCCAACGCGTTGATTTCAAGTCCCAAGGGCGACAACGGCATGACGTAGCCGGGAAACGTCAGCGGCCCGAAGGCCAGCGGTTGTAATTTATCGTCGGGGATGTGCCAGACCTGATAGCTGTAGTATTCCGTGTGGGCTTCCCAGGTGACGAGCAACCGATCCCCGTTGGGCGCCACTTTGGCACCGTGGCCGAACTTGTCGTGTACGACCGCGTGTTCATCAGCAATCTCCAAGCACTCAAGAAGCTGGAGAAATTCCTGCCGGCTCTGCGGGCGATCCAACGGCGGGTTCGCCATCTGATGCGCCACGTGGTGAACGTGAGCGGGCAGGTCAAACCATTCTTCCAGATATTTTTTGGAAGGCTCATGGATGCGCGGCAAAAACCCGCGCGTGGCGGCTGTCTGGTTCAGACTCATACGACGTGCCCCCCGCTTGACTTGGCAGGCGCCTCCGGTTCTTCTTGATTGGAGGGGACCGATTGAAGAGACCGAGCACTCATTCCCGTTCCTCCGTCCGTCTGAGCCACTCCCCGTGTGATTCTCTTCCCGATAACTGTAACGCATTCAACAACGACGTTCAAACACGTGTTCTCCATCTTCTTGTTTCGCCGTGACCGTCGCGGCAACGATCCGGCAACGGACGTGGACGCATCCCTTCGGCGTGCTTGGCGTTCCGTCTTTTCGGTTCCGGTTTCAGTAAAGACGTCAACGGGTTCTAGCGTTCCTCAACCAGTCGATACTTTTCCATCCGGTAGGCAATCTGACGCGGCGTCATGCCCAACAGCCGGGCGGCCTTGGCTTTGACCCACCCGGCTCGGGTGAGAGCTTCTCGAAGACGGTCCCGTTCAATCGCATCCAACCGGGCAGGAAGCGTTTGTGGGGAAGACGTGCTTGACTTGGTCGCGGATTGCACGTGAACCGCTCGCATGTGCTCAACGTATGGGACAAGCGATTCGGGAATGGTCCGTAACTCGACGGTCGGCGTCTCGGACAAGACGACCAACCGCTCAATACAATTTTGCAGTTCACGAACGTTGCCGGGCCAATGGTAAGCCTTCATCACCTGAATCAGGTCCTTCCCCAGGTGAATCTGCCGGTGATGGTCACGATTGACTTTGTCGAGAAAATGCGCCATGAGCAACGGCACGTCCTCCGGCCGGTCACGTAAAGGAGGAAGCGTCAGCGGGACGACGTTGAGACGATAATACAAATCTTCTCGAAACTCCCCGGCCCGGACCATGGCTTCGAGATGACGATGGGTCGCGGCAATCACGCGGACGTCCACGGAGAGCGTCGGCCCACCTCCAACTCGTTCGAATTCTTTCTCCTGCAGCACGCGCAGGAGTTTGACTTGGGTCGCCGGGGAAATATCACCCATTTCATCAAGAAACAGCGTGCCGCCGTGGGCTTCTTCCAAACGCCCTTTTCTGGCCTGACTCGCGCCGGTGAAGGCCCCCCGTTCATGCCCGAACAGGGTGCTTTCCATCAAGGTCTCGGGGATGGCCGCGCAATGCACCGCCACGAACGGTTGACCGGCGCGCGCACTGGAAAGGTGAATCCGTTGCGCCGCCAACTCCTTGCCCGTTCCACTTTCTCCACGAAGCAAGACCGTGGCCGAGGTGAGCGAAATCCGCTGAATGGCCGCGTGGACGGCGTGCATCGCCGGACCGTTGCCAATCAGCACGGGAGTCTGTTTCTTGTTCCTTGAGCAGACCGGCGATTGGAGAACACGCTCCGCGACCGTGCGGCTTGGCGTTGACTTGAACGTTTCCGACGGCCGTTCAGGAGCATGCCCCGACTCAGCTTCCTGATTCAGCAAGTCCAAGGCCTGGCCGATCCGCGTCTCCGGGGAAGCCGTTCCATTCAGAATCGACCGGAGCCGGGAGATGAGACGGCGATCATCTTCTGTCCGTTCACGTTTCATGAGTCAGCCCCGTTTCAAACGACAAAAGGCGCCGGCATCATCACCGTGTAAAAACGTTTCCGGTTTTGACACGGCGTCGCCGGCGCCTTTGCCCATGCCGCGACGGGATGACGGGGCCAGGACTCCTGCTCCTCTTCACGACGTCACGCTCAACGAACGTCCAAGCCGTGGGTCCATAAAAAAACGCCCTTTCCCAACTCCGTTGGGGAAGGACGTTCATTGTCCCGCGTGGTCACGGCGTACAGAATAACGACCTTGTTATTCTGCGCGTAGTTAAACGCACTTTTTCCCGTTTGTCAATGGGTCCCGGCTCGTCGGGTCGGTCTCTCGGGTTGTCGAAACCCGGGTCTCCACCCATAATACGCGTGAGAATGCCACGGGAATCCGGTTTTCACCACGCACTCAGGGGACGGCACATGATGAACGTCTTTTCCAGATCGGCGATACCGTTGCCCTTGACCATCGGGCAACGCCTCCTTGCCATGGTTGTCCTTTTCATTGCGGCGCTCGGCACCATCCTGGCCGTGACCCTCGCGACGGTCCACGACGTCGAGACGGACGCCGTGATGGTTGACGTCGCGGGACGCCAACGCATGATGATTCAACGGTACTTCAACGAGACGATTCTGGTTTCGCATGGGATCGAGAAAGACTTGCACGCGACGCGGCACGTCTTGTTGAACTCCGTTGACGCCTTACGAAACGGGGGAACGGTCACGGTTGACCTGTATTCCGAGGAACGCCGTTCAATGCCCCCGGCGCCGACCGCTCAGGTCCGTGACCTCTTGACGCAACAGCATGCCCTGCTGACGCAATTCTTTTCCGCGACCCGGACCCTGCTGCTCGATGCCCCGGGTCACGCGCCGACGGCCGAATCGTTTTCGGTCCTCAATCGACTCCAGGACGATCTTCTCCGGAACGCCGACGAGGTCGTGAAATTGCTGAGCGCCCATTCTCCTCAAGCCATGCAGTGGCTGTTACGAAGCGAGCCGATCATCGGGATGCTGGTTCTCATCTTCAGCGTCATTCTGGCTCGCCAAGTGGCGGCGACGAGCCGCCGACTCGAACAAGAAATCGAGCAGCGCCAACAAGCCGAGGATGAACGGAACCGCTTCTTTGCACTCTCGCCGGATTTGTTTTGCATCGCGGGATTGGACGGCACGGTCAAGGTGTGCAATCCGGCTTGGGAAAGGGAACTGGGCTATTCCACGGCGGAACTCCACACCCGCTCGCTGACGGAATTCGTCCACCCGGACGATCGCCACGCCATGGCCCGAGAGCTGGCGGCCTTGAGTCAGGGCACTCATTCGGCCCAATTTGAAAATCGATTCGTCGCAAAAGACGGCTCGGTGACGTGGTGGCTGTGGAACGCCGCCGTCGGCCGGGGGGCGCACGTGATGTACGCCACGGCACGCAACGTCAATGAACGAAAGGTCTACGAGGAGGAACTCACCTTGCGCGATCGCTCCATCAATTCGGCGACCAACGGCATTCTGATTGCCGATGCCCGTCGGCCCGACGTGCCCACGGTGTATTGTAACGCCGCCTTTGAGAAAATCACGGGCTATGCCAAGGAAGAAGTGGTGGGCCGGAACTGCCGGTTCCTGCAGGGGGAGGATCACGATCAACCCGGTCTGGACGCCATTCGTCAAGCCATCCGGGACGGCACGGAGGGGAAAGCCGAGTTGCGCAATTACCGGAAAGACGGCCACGTCTTCTGGAACGAGTTCTTCATTGCCCCGGTCAAAGATTCCCAGGGAACGCTCACGCATTTCATCGGGGTACAAACGGACGTCACCCGCCGCAAGAACCAGGAAGCGGAGTTGGCCCGCAAGACGGAAGCCCTGGCTCAATCCAACGCCGAACTGCAACAATTTGCCTACGTGGCCTCCCATGACCTTCAGGAACCGCTCCGCATGGTGGCCAGCTATACCCAGCTGCTCAGAAAGCGATATCAAGGAAAACTGGACGACGATGCGGATGAATTCATCGGGTACGCCGTGGACGGA
Source organism: Nitrospirales bacterium (assembly GCA_965212625.1). Taxonomy (GTDB): domain Bacteria; phylum Nitrospirota; class Nitrospiria; order Nitrospirales; family UBA8639; genus Bin75. The sequence goes on from OZ243124.1 coordinate 1,342,765, forward strand.
GCCGACCGTATGCAGCGGCTCATTCGCGATCTGCTGGAATACTCACGGGTGGGGTCGGCAAACAAATCCTTTGAGAGCACCGAGTGTGAACGGATCCTGCAACACGTCATGAGCAATCTCTCGGCGTCGATCAGGGATCATCACGCCACCGTCACCCATGACCCACTGCCGACGATCTACGCCAACCCGACGCTTCTGACTCAGGTCTTTCAAAACTTGATCGGGAACGCGCTGAAGTTCCAAGGATCAGCATCCGCCGGCATTCACGTGGGGGCACACGCGCTCTCCGACGGGTGGAAATTTTTCGTTCGGGATAATGGGATCGGCATCCCTCCGGACCAACGGGATCGTATTTTTGCCATCTTTCAACGATTACACGGCCGGAGCGATTATCCGGGGACGGGCATCGGACTGGCCATCTGCAAACGGATCGTGGAACAACACAATGGAACAATTTGGGTGGACTCCGAACCCGGGAAAGGATCGACCTTCTTTTTCACCGTCAACACCCCACGGGTCACGTAAGGAGGACGAACACGACCGCCATGCTCTTGCTCCCCCGTTGTCATTCCCGACGTTTTTAATCGGGAATCCATTTTGAAGACAACCCGGGGGATGATCGTCTGATTCGGGAACGCTTTCGTGACGTTGCGGGCCGCTCCCTCGCCATCATCACCGCCGAGTTCATGAAAAAAGCACGCCCCCGGCTGCTTGAACCCCGCGTAAACGAGGTGGAGAGAGGGGATTCCCGGAACACCGACTTCAAGGCGTCCGGTTGTGAATTCAGAGACTCTGATATCCCCGACCCCTTCCCTGAATTCCCGCCTTCGCGGGAAGGACAGGGGGTGCGGAAGGGACAGAGGAAGCGCGGGAAGGCCGCGCTTCGGGCTTCTGGCCGCGTGAGACGCGGCACTACAAGGCTACAAGGCGGATCCCGCTTACGCGGGAAATGAGACGTAGGGCCGCGTCTTACGCGGCCATCACTTGGTGGCTCCCCGCGTGCGCGGGGAATGACCTAACCACTCGCCATTTCTGATGCTCCCCACGTGCGCGGGAATGACGCCCACTGACTACAGGCCACAGGCCCGCTCTGGCCCCCTCTGTCATTCCCGCCGGCTTTTAGCGGGAATCCAGGGTCTTTCTCTTCTGTTCCCTTCTTCGGGTGACTCTGCATGGGAAAAACCATGGATTCCCGATTGAAAACGTCGGGAATGACGGAAGGGGATTGAAAATATCGGGAATGACAGCGGGCGGAATCGTGTGGCCCCGCATGGGAAAAGCCATGGATTCTGCAAGCCTGTTGGCACTCCTGCTCTGGCCCCTTTGTCAGTCCCGCCGGGACCCTCTGTCATGCCTGCCGGGCCCCCTCTGTCATGCCCGCCGGGCCCCTCTGTCATGCCCGCCGGGCCCCCTCTGTCATGCCCGCCGGGCCCCCTCTGTCATGCCTGCCGGGCCCCCTCTGTCATGCCTGCCGGGCCCCCTCTGTCATTCCCGCCGGGCCCCCCTCTGTCATTCCCGCCGGTTTTTAGCGGGAATCCCGTGTCTTTCTCTTCTGTCCCTTTCTTCGGGTGACTCTGCATGGGAAAAACCATGGATTCCCGATTAAAAACGTCGGGAATGACAGAAGGGGATTGAAAATATCGGGAATGACAGCGGGGGCAACCGAGAAACCGGCGACTCTGAGCCATTCGCGGGAATGACAGGGGGGGCACGTCGTATCTTCTCCGAACGCTGGGGAGGTTTCTCTGGCATTTCTGAGACCTTTATTCTACGATTATCGGAGAACGCTGCTTACGGTCGTTATTACACTGTCAACGCCACGCGGGGCACGGGAGCAGGATGCATACGACTACTCTTCTCTTGCTTGAGGATCACCCGGGGGACGCTCGTTTGATTCGGGAACTGCTTCGTGACGTTCCGGGCCGTTCCGTCGTCATTCTTCACGCCGCGTCCTTGAAAGACGCACGGACCACGCTGCTTGACACTCGCGTGAACGTCGCGCTGGTGGACCTCTCGCTGCCCGACAGCCACGGACTCGCCACGTTTCGACATCTGGCCGAGGCCCATCCCTCGCTTCCGCAAATCCTGCTCACGGGCCTTGACGACCGGGAGACGGCTATCCACGCGGTGCGCGAAGGCGCTCAGGATTACCTCATCAAAGGAGAGGTTGACGGACGGATTCTCATTCGGGCCATTGACTACGCCATTGAACGAAAACGCATCCAGTCCGAATTGGAAGCCATGAACGACCGAATCCGCCAAAGCGCCGATGATCTCCACTCGATTTTGGATCAACTGCACATCGGGACGATTCTGATTAATCCCCACGGCCGCATTCTCCACGCGAACGCGGCCGCCCTCCGATTTCTGGGCACACGCGAGCCGCACCCGGAAGGGCAGCGGTGGCAGGACGTCGTGGGCTTGCCGGCCCACGACGTTCACGCACTCGAACAGCTGATGGGTCACGCCGCGGACGAACGAAAAACGCTCTCCGTCAGGTTCATCACGCCGACACGGTCCCAACGGTGGCTGGACATTGACGTTCGGGACGACCCACGCGACGTCAGAGCCAAGACGTTCTTCCTTTACGACGTGACTGAACTTCACACGCTCCGGAAACAACTGGATGAACAATCGCACTTTTATGATCTGATCGGGAAGTGCCCGCTCATGCAGGACGTGTACCGACGGATTCACACCCTCGCTCCGGTCGACTCTACGGTCCTGATTGAGGGGGAAACCGGCACGGGCAAAGAACTCGTTGCCCGTGCCCTGCACGCGGCCAGCCCTAGAAAGGCGCATCCTTTTCTCGCGGTGAATTGTGCCGGATTGACCGAATCCTTGCTGGGCAGCCAATTATTCGGACATAAAAAAGGCGCGTTCACCGGAGCCGGCAGCGACCACCGGGGATTTTTTGAATTCGCCCACGGCGGGACCATTTTTCTTGATGAAATCGGCGACATGCCGCCCAGCGTGCAGACGAGTCTGCTCAGAGTGCTGCAAGAGAAAGAAATTACCCGGCTGGGTGAATCCCAACCCAGAAAGGTGGATATCCGCATTCTCTGCGCCACGCATCAGGACTTGAACGCGCAGGTTGCTCAGGGGATCTTTCGGGCCGACCTGCTGTATCGCATTCGGGTCGGGCGCATCCGCTTGCCGGCGCTTCGGGAACGAACGGAAGACATTCCGGCGTTGGTGGCGACGTTTCTCAGTCAATGCCGTCACGCAATGGGCAAACTGTTCGTCCAGGACGTCAGCCCGGAGGGGCTGCACCTGCTTTCCCTGTACGCCTGGCCCGGAAACGTGCGGGAGTTGAAGAGCGTCATCGAATACGTCGTCCTGCAATGCGAGGGTTCGACCATCCGCCCGCACCATTTTCCCCCCGAGTTGCTGGACCATACCCGCGAACCCTTTCAGCCCGACACGCACGCGGCACGCGCCGCCGGGGACAAAGACAAGGACCGGATTCTGGCCGCGTTGCAACGCAGCAAGGGGCACCGCACACAAGCCGCCCGGCTACTCGGGATCAGTCGTGCCACCCTTTATCGCTGGATGGACGATCTGGGGATCACTCTCTGACCGCCGGGCATGGGCGCGGATATTTTTTATGCGGGCGCATGATGCGACAGGCTGGCCGCGTGAGACGCGGCCCTACGGTTGCGACCCTGCCAAGAGTGCTCTGTCCTAGACATACACCCGGTTGGCCGCGTAAGACGCGGCCCTACGGCTGATCTTCGTGCGGGCGCATGAGATGCGCCCCTACCTTCCCCATGACCGCCGGTTCGTTGAGCCTTTTTGCCGATCATTTTTTTGGAGAGTGAGACATATGAGACATATTATTGTCTCATTGGAATCATTCCGGTTGTCTCAGCAGGAAAGCCGTTTATTCAATAAATTATTATTTCGCCATGCTCTCAGTATTGTCTCATGACATTTTTTTGATACACATACCGCGTCTCATTGCCGGTGGATCAGCACGTCATCTTCGCGTCAACGGTCATAACTTCTTGAAATATCATCATCATACGTTTGGGCACGTAACTTGAATACACAAATACACAGGAAGTCAGTGATGACGATTCACCTGCAACACGTTCACATCTTCTAAACAAAGGAGGAGATCATTCATGACGCGCTTCACGCCATCCACTCCCTCGGTTCTCCTGGCCGGGGTCGTGATTCTGTTCTCCTGGGTCACGGCTTCCGGAGCGGAACCCGAGGACATGGTTCTGATTCCTCAAGGGGAATTTACCATGGGCAGCAACGCCCATGGTGACGAAACCCCTCATCAGGTCGTGCTTGACGCCTACGCCATTGACACGTATGAGGTGTCAAACGCCGACTATCGTGCATTCATGAAGGCCACGCAGTACGCCGCACCGGCGTATTGGGATGACCCGCGCCTCAACAAACCGGACCAGCCCGTCGTGGGCGTGAACTGGTACGACGCGAACGCTTATTGTGAATGGGCGGGCAAACGGCTGCCCACGGAAGCGGAATGGGAACACGCCGCCGAAGGTCCTCATGGTTCCCATTTTCCCTGGGGTCACGACATCGAACCCACCCGCGCCAACTACGGCCAACACGTCGGGAAGACCACGCCGGTGGACTCGTACCCGGATGGGGTGAGCCGCTTTGGCGTGTACAACATGGCCGGGAACGTCTTTGAATGGGTCAGCGACTGGTATTCCCCAACGTATTTTCAGGGGAGTCCGGCGTATAATCCCCAAGGGCCTTCCGACGGTTTGAACTTTGCGAAACAAGGGCCCGTCAAAGTGCTCAAGGGCGGGTCCTGGCTGGCTCCTCAGACTTCTCTGCACACCAGCCATCGTTTCTGGAATCAACCGGAGAACAATTCCTATGGGGTAGGGCTTGGGTTCCGATGTGCGAAATCGGTGGGGACCACGCCGTCGGACGAGGTGCGGTCCGACTTCATGCACGCCCTCGTCAGCATGGGCCAAGAACGCTGGGCGGATGCCTTGCAGTCCATTGACAAGGCAATCAAAAACAATCCGGAGAACGTGGAGTACCGGCAAACCCGAGCCATCATCACGAAGCACATTGAACGGTAAGGTCATCCACCATGAACACGCGACGTCTTCTGATCGTTACCTTCATCGTTGGGATCCTCGCCGGGGGCACGGGGACAGGATGGGCCGGCCACGCCGGACCCCATTTCCAGCCGCGGGACTCCGTACAGGCGTCACTGTATCAAGCCGCCACGCAAGTGGATGAGGCGTGGGAGGCCTTTCATCAGTCCGCTCTGGGAGGGACTCTGGTGTCCCCCGCTCTGCAGCTGAAGATCGAACGCGCACTCTCCGAGGCTCGACTCCTGTTAGGCAAGGCTCGAGCCGCGTCCGCCATCGGCGATGACCGCGTGGTCTTTGAAATCACGGAACGGATCGGCCGGCTTGCCCGCCGGATCAAAGAAGACAGCCGACGGACAAAACCATGACGTGCAGATTCCTGACGCTGCTGATTTTGGGGATGGGCCTTTGTTCTCTCCCGGCGTTGGCGGACGTCGCGGACAGGAAGCCGACGCCGATGGTGAAGGTTCCCGCGGGCAGTTTTCTTCGAGGAAGCCCGGATCACGCGGGTCGGGCCGATGAACGGCCGCGCCGAACGATCTATCTGGACGCCTTTTTGATCGACACGTATGAAGTGACCAACGCTCAGTACCTGGACTTTATCGCGGCCACGGGTCATCAAGAACCACTGAACGTGTACGGCGACGGCTCGTTATTTCAGGTCACGGGCATTGCGCGTTTACCCGTAGTTCAGGTCACGTGGCACGACGCGGCGGATTACTGCCAATGGGTCGGTAAACGGCTGCCTTCCGAAGCCGAATGGGAAAAAGCCGCGAGAGGCCCCGACGGGCGGCGATACCCGTGGGGCGATGAGACGCCGTCTGCTCAACTCGTGAACTTCAATCGTGATTGGGTCGACACGCGCACGCTCTTGCCGGTCGGCGCGTTGCCCGGCGGCGTCTCTCCCTACGGCGTCCACGCGATGTCCGGCAACGTCAGAGAGTGGGTCCAGGACTGGTATGATCAGGACTATTATCACGCGGCACCGGACCGAAACCCCAAAGGCCCGAAGACGGGTTTGCTGAAAGTCATCCGCGGGGGGTCGTGGCACAGCTTTGAGCCTGACGTTCGGACGGCTGCCCGCGGGAAAGGCGGATTTGCCTTGAAAACCCACGGGACCGGCTTCCGTTGTGCCAAGGACGTTGAGGCCGCGCCGCCCCCCGTTGCACGAGGCCACTGATGAACGTTGCCATTGTAGGCGGCACGGGGTTTATCGGCCGGAACGTCACGCCGCTGCTGACGGCCGACGGACACCGGGTCACCATTGTCACCCGACGCCCCGACGCGGCTTCCGCGGTTTTTGGAGCCGAGACGTTCGTCCGCGGATGGGACCCGTCGAAGCGCGAGACGTTGGAACGGGCCGTTCACGGGCAGGACGCCGTCGTCAACCTGGCGGGCGCTTCTCTTGCCGAAGGCCGATGGACGCACGCCCGCAAACGCGTACTTCGTGCCAGCCGAATCGAGACGACGCGGACCCTGGTCCACGCGTTTTCGAATCTCTCCGCGACCGTTCGGCCAACGGTCTTTCTCAGCGCCTCAGGAATCGGCTATTATGGACGCGGGACGGCTGACGCTTCGGAGATCAAGGCGGACGGTGCCGATGAAACGACGCCACCGGGAACGGGATTTCTGGCTGACCTGTCCGTGGCATGGGAACGCGAAGCCTTTCGCGCCACGGACTACGGCATTCGGACGATCTGCTTGAGACTCGGCATGGTCCTGGGCAAAGACGGCGGGGCCCTCCCCGCCATGCTGCTCCCCTTCAAGGCGTTCCTCGGAGGCACCATCGGCAGCGGCATGCAGCCCGTGAGTTGGATTCACGCGGAGGATCTCGGACGTCTGTTGGCCGTCGTTCTCACGCACGATTCCTTTCACGGTCCGCTCAACGCCGTGTCCCCCCATCCGGTCACGATGAAGGAATTTTGCGTACACTTGGGGAAGACCTTGGGGCGACCGTCCTGGCTTCCGGTTCCGGCGTTGGCTCTGAAGATCGCTCTGGGTGAAACGTCTACGCTCATGACTCATGGTCAATCGGTCCGTCCCTTGCGGGCCGCGCAACTCGGATTTGCTTACAAGTATCCGGACGCGGCCGCCGCGCTCGCCGCGATTCTGGGACAGAAGTGAGTTGGCCGCGTGAGACGCGGCCCTACTCAGCACACGGCATTGGAGAAGATCGGGGACCCTGAAGCCGTACCGGACAAACGTATTGCATGACTTCTCGCTCGTCACACAATCCGCACGCAGACCCAGGCTCTGAGAGGGATCCCTCCGCTGCTTTTCCTCTTCGCCTGGGAATCAGCCGCTGTTTGTTGGGTGATCCCGTCCGATATGACGGCGGCCATACACGTGATCGTTTTCTCACGGACGTGCTCGGGCCGCACGTGGAGTGGGTTCCGGTGTGTCCCGAAGTCGAGGCCGGATTCGGCACCCCGCGGGAAGCCATGCGCTTAGTCGACGACGTCGAACACCCGCGCTTGATTACCATTCGTTCGTCCACGGATCAGACCGAGACCATGCGCCGGGCTACGAACGCGCGGGTGCGTGACCTCCGCTCGTCCAATTTGTCCGGGTACGTGTTCAAAAGCCATTCTCCGAGCTGCGGGACCCGGCAGGTGCGCGTGTACGACCGGTACGGCCGACTTCTGGGAAGGGGGACGGGTCTGTTTGCCGAGGCGTTTCACCGCGCGTTCCCTTTGATTCCCGTTGAGGAGGAAGGCCGGCTGCAAGACCGGACGCTTCGCGAACGTTTCCTTGAGCGCGTCTTCGGCTATCACCGGTGGCAATCGTGTACCGCGCGCGGACGACTCACCCGTGGGGCACTGGTCTTTTTTCACACGACTCATAAATATCTCATCTTGTCCCACAGCCGCCGACATTACCAAGGGCTCGGGCAATTGGTCGCTCACGCCGACCGGTTGCCGATTCGCCAATTCGCGGACGCGTACGGACGCCTCTTCATGGAAGCCTTAGCCGTCAACGCCACGGTCCGCAAACACGTGAACGTCCTCCAACACGTCATCGGGCATTTCACGGACACGTTAGATTCCACGGCCCGCCGCGACATCCACGAGACGGTGACTGATTATCACAAGGGACTCGTGCCCCTGAGCGTGCCCATCACCTTGATCCGGCATTACGTCCGCGTCCTGGACGTCCCCTATCTCCGCGATCAGGTGTACCTTGCCCCGCATCCGAAGGCATTGGCGTTGCGACACCATGTCTAGGTTTCAGACTCACCCGTCAGGATATGGAATGAAACAGCTCTCGGAGTTGACGGGACTGAGTCGCCACGTCCTTCGAAAATGGGAACAACGCTATACGTTCCTCTCCCCACGACGCACAACGAATGGGTATCGCTTCTACGACCCCGAAGACCTCCAACTGTTGTGTTTCCTCAAATACCAGTTGGCCAACGGTCTTTCGGTCGGCCGACTTGCCCGCCACGGCCGTGCGGCCTTACTTGCCGAGATGAACGCCGGCCCCATTGACGTGTCTCACGTTCCCCAGGATTCCCAAACCCGGGCCCGCGACTTGATCCAGGCCGCACGCAGGGGCGACCAGGCAGCCGTGGACCGAACCATCGCCCTGATCATTCACCAACGGGGATTTGATGAAGCCTTGACCGACGTCTTTTTCCCGGTTCTCCGAACCATCGGCGAGATCTGGCACCAAGGCCGGATCAGTATCACCGGAGAGCAGTCGGTCTCGCGAACGATTCAACGGTTGTTGGTCCACTCTCATCAGTATCCCCACCATCCCAACCATCCGCATGCCTTGATCGCCTGCGTGCCCAATGATTTTCATGAAATCGGCGCCATGTCCGCGGCGCGGCTTCTTCGCGCGAACGGATGGAACACAACCTATCTTGGCCCCGACGTGAACGTTGACGTCGTTCGTTTGGCTTGCCGGCGACGCCACGGAAAACTCGTGCTCTTATCCTGCGCCGTCGAACCCCCGTCGTCGGACATGAAAAATCTGATTGACGACATCGTCCGGCAATTGCTGCCCCTGACGAAGGTGGTCATGGGAGGCAGAGGGGCTGACGTGTATCGAGATTGGCTTGAACGACGCGGCATCCGGTATATTGTGGAGATCAACCGCGTCAAGGCAATAACGCCCCGTTTACTTGAACGTTCCAACACGGCTTCGTAACGCGACTGCCGTCACGTCAGAAAAGAGGGAACCATGAGTGATTCAACGCAAGGCGTCGTGCTCGTTGGGCATGGCGGCATTCCGAAAGACTACCCCGGAGAACTGGTCACGAAGCTCAAACGGCTGGAGGCCCAACGACGCGCCGCACGAGTTCCGATGTCCCAGGAAGAATATGACCTTGACCAGAAAATCCGGCTGTGGCCTCGAACCACGGAAACCGATCCCTATCAAGCCGGGCTTGAACGATTGGCCGCCCACCTCAAGCCTCTCCTGGGTGAGGTACGATTTTCCCTGGCGTATAACGAGTTTTGCACGCCCACGCTCGGCGAAGCCATTGAACGACACATCGCCGACGGAGCCACGGACGTGACCGTGGTCTCCACCATGTTCACGCCGGGCGGCTCGCACTCGGAATATGAAATTCCCGAGGAAATGGTAGCCCTGCGCAAGCACTATCCCGACGTGACCTTGACCTACGCCTGGCCCTTCGACCTCAACGCGGTCGCGGAGATGCTCTTGGACCATCTCCGCCGATTCAGGACAACCCGGTCGGAACGTGCCGTGACCGGCTGAATGCCTGATTCCCTTTCCCACCGACGTCACGGCACGTGAGGCGCAATCCATGGACGTTCGGTCAACGTCCCTTCGACGCTCAGGGCAGGATCTCTTGGCCTCCGGGATGGATATCGGAGTCTGGGGACTCCCGTTTGTGGTCTCGGGAATCGTGGACCTCACGTGGATTCTTGCGTACCCGGCGTATAATCTGAAAGTATTCGGAACAACGTTCAGCGGTTGGGTCGGCGACTTCGTGAAATATCAACGCCCCGTTATTCATTGGACAATCGGATGCGGATTTGTCGTCCGTCTAAGGTTTTCTCGATTTTCTGTTGATGAGGCTCCACGAAGGAAGGCATCATGTACGTGTTCACCCATCTTGAAAGGAGGCCGTTATGCAAGTCGATCATCTTAAAACGAAGCCATGGACCGTTGGGGTCTTCGTTTCCGTCATCGTCGCGGGCGTGCTGTTGACGGTGGGGCAGGTGCCGTTGGCGGTGAGCCAACCGGTGACGATTCCCGTGGGGAAGATCAGCGGGGCGATTCCGATGGATGCGGCCAACCCGGTGTGGGAGACCGTGCCGGGGATTGTGGTGCCGCTGAGCGGGCAAACGATTACGACCCCGATGCATCCCAACATTTCGGTGAAGACGGTGATGGTGAAGATGGCCACGAACGGGAAAGAGATCGGGGTGTGGGCGAACTGGGGGGATCAAACCTTGAACAACACCACGATTGGGCCGCAGGATTTCCGGGATCAAGTGGCGGTGCAATTTCCGGTGCAAACCGCCGGGGCGCCGCCGTTCCAATGTATGGGGCAATCGGGGGGGACGGTGAACATCTGGCGGTGGAACGCGGAATGGCAACGGGACATGGGCGCGGGGGTCGCGGGGATGTGGGACGTGGATCAACAGTATCCGTCGATTGCGTGGGACTTTTACTACGAGGAGCCGGCGGGGGGCGTGACGTATCCGGATCGGATTGGGCGGAGTTTGGGGCCGTTTAATCCGGGGATATGGTCGGGGAACATTCTGTCGGATCCGGATTTACGGGCGAGTTCGGTGGAAGATTTGAACGCGAACGGGTTCAGCACGTTGACGACGCAAGCGTCGCAGGACGTGCTGGGGAATGGGCTGTGGGAACCGTATGGCGCGTTGAAAGGGGGATGTTGCAGTGGGCCGACGTGGCGGGTGGTGATGAAGCGGGCGTTGGCGACGAACGACGCGAACGACGTGCAGTTCGGGGCCGGGCAGAGCATACCGGTGGCGTTTGCGGTGTGGGACGGGCAGAACGTGGAGCGGAACGGCATGAAGGGCATCTCCACTTGGTTCACCGCGAAAATGCCGTAATCCCTTGACTGCCGTGAGACGATCACATCACCACAAGTATCCGGAGCCTCCGTTTCCGCGAAAGCGGGAACGGAGGCTTCATGTTTTGAGAACGTCACATTTGCTGAATGGTCGTTCTTCTCAAAAAGGAGTGACGGGATGACGTGGCTAAAGTTAGTGGAGGGCTACATGCCGATGCAGATGATTTCGGAGTTGGCGGGGTCCATTCTGGTGTTTGCCCTGGTCAACTGGGCGTTGAAGCGGGCGGGGCTCGGCGTGCCGAAGTTCTGGGCCGGCGTGGGCGTGTGGTTGTATATTCAACTGTATTTGAAGTATCGCGTGTATCCGCCGATACCGTTCAGCGTGCGGGCGATCTACGGCACGGTGTCGGGGTGTGGGATTTTCATGTGGGTGTCGGGGTCCGAAGGCGAGTGGCAGGAGTTCAAGCGGCCGATTCTGAACGTGATGGATGGGATCAGCGGGTTTCATCGGGCGGCGCGGGTAGGGGCGGTGGTGGTGATTCCGCTGGCGTTGGGGGGCTTTGCATACACGTCGTTTCTGCCGAGTTTTGAAGAGCCGATCGAGTTGCGGACGGTGCATCCGGCGCCGCCGGCGACGACGAAAGTGCATGGCAAGACGTTTGTGCTGCAAGTGGTGGAGAACCCCTACCGGGTGAACGAGGCGGGCAAGTACGATCAAGCGTACACGGATGCGCGGATCGTGGAGCAAGCCATGGGGCGGCTGATGAAAGACGTGAACGACGCGGACTACAACCCGTGGGATCCCAGTGCGGAGGGGTACATCAAGTACGTGCGGGAGGGCGGGGAGATCTTTTTTCAGAACTGTCATTTCTGTCACGGAGACAACCTGAATGGGCGGGGGCTGTGGGCGTATGCGTTCAACCCGATTCCGGCGAACTTTACGGACGCGGGGACGATTGCGCAGTTGCAAGAGACGTTCGTGTTCTGGCGGGTGTCGAAGGGGGGGATTGGGCTGCCGGGGGAAGGGTTTCCGTGGGCGTCGGTGATGCCGCCGTGGGAACAACACCTGACGGTGGATGAGATTTGGAAAGTGGTGATGTTTGAATACTGGCACACGGGGTATTATCCCCGGACGTGGGACTAAGGGAGAGGGCAGGATGATGACGAGGAAGGCGAGCAGAAGGGATGGGGGCCGGGGCTGGGGGAGGTGGAGCCTGCTGGTCGGGGTGAGTCTCGTAGTGGGGCTGGTCGGGCCGGGGAGTAGTTGGGGGCAAGAGGAGACCCTGCCCGAGGGCTTCACGCGGCAGCGTGCCCCGGAGCAGCCGGCGGCGGAGCAGATTGAAGCGGGCAAGCGAGTGTACTTCACCAAGTGCGTATGGTGCCATGGAGTAGAGGGGGCGGGGGACGGCCCGGGAGCCGTGCGGCTGTGGCCGCGGCCGCGCAACTTCAACGCGGGGACGTTCAAGATACGGCACACGGCGAGCGGGCAACTGCCGTTAATCGACGTGGATTTATTGGCGACGGTGACGCACGGGCTGCAGGGGTCGGCCATGCCGCCGTGGGAAGGCATCCTGACGGAGCAGCAACGGCGCGACGTGTTGGCGTTCGTGACCACGCAGTTAGTGCAGGATCGGGAATGGCAAGACGAAGAATTTGAAGAATTCTTCGTACTGGATCTTGAGCATCTCGAACCCAAAGCCGCGACGCCGGCGTCCATCCGGCGGGGGGCCGAGTTAGTGGTGGAGAAGAAGTGCATCGAATGCCACGGGCTGGAAGGGCGGGGGGACGGCAATGCCTTCAACCTGAAAGACGACTGGGGGTTCAGCATCCAACCGGCGGACTGGCACAAATGCTGGAACTTCCGGGGCAGTCGGCAAGACCCGTACAACGTGCGGAACATCTTTCGGACGTTTTCCACGGGGCTGAACGGGACGCCGATGCCGTCGTTTGCGGACAACACGAGCGTGGACGAGCGGTGGGACATTGCCAACTACGTGAACGCCCTGTGCGAGCGGGAGCACGACGTAGACGTGGCGGACGGGCAGGTCACGGAAGCCCGGGCGCAAGCCTTGGCCGCAGGCGAGCCGTTAGCCATCGACCCGCTGACGGACAAACCGAAGAGCAACTTTGTGATACCCGCCAAATACGTAGCCGGGGATCTGCCGACGGACGAGCACGATGAGCGGTGGCAGGTCGTCCCGCGGCGCTGGATTGCCCTGGGGGGGCAGATTACCCACAAACCGCGGAACTTCGTCAACCGGCTGGACGACGTGTGGGTGCAGACCCTGTACAACGACACGCACATTGCCGTGCTGTTGCGGTGGGACGACCGGACGAAGAGCGTGCAAGCCGAAGAACCCGAGTGGGATCCCACGGAAGTGAACCTGGGAGAGTATGGCGTGGAAGAACAAGGCCCGCAGGGGACGACGTTTGCCGACGACCCGTATCACCAGGAGTCCATTGCGGCCAAACAACAAGACGGCTATGCGGTGTACAACGACGGGGTCGCGTTTCAGTTCCCGATCAAATGGCAAGAATTGCCGGCACCGCGGAAGCCGCGGTATTTCTGGGGGGATGAGACGTTTCCGGTGGACATCACCAAATGGACGGCGGACGGGACGCTGGGGGTGTACGAAGGGACGGGCTGGGATCAGGACTTCACCGAGGTGGACTTTCAAGACGAGGTGGAGGTCGTGAAAGCCGAGTGGGTGAACGGGCGGTGGACGGTGCTGATCCGGCGGCCGCTGAAGGGGGACTACGACGAGGTGGCGTATTTAGAGCGGGGGAAATACATCCCGTTGGTGTTCTTTGCATGGGATGGGCACAATGGGGACGTGGGGCGGAAGATGGCGGTGTCGGCGTTTTATTACCTGGTGATGGAGCCGCCGATTCCGACGACGACGTACATCTATCCGGCGTTAATCGCGGTGGGGATGGTGATTGTGGAAGGGTGGGTGTTAGGACGGCGGGCAAACCGGCGCAAACGCCAGGGCTGACGCGGCAAGGCGAGGGGCTGGGGGACCATCTGGTGTACCACGCTTTTCACGAGTGATTTTCTTGTGGGGTTGATTCAGGGGACGGGTCGTTTTTCTTTTTATCCAACGCAAAGATAATGAGCAGAGAGACGACGCCCACGCTGATGGCACCGTCGGCCACGTTGAACGCCGGCCAGTGATAGCGACCGATATACACGTCGAGAAAGTCCACGACCTCTCCGCGTTGCAGTCGATCCAGCAGATTGCCGATGGCTCCTCCGACAATACTGGAGACGGTGAGTTGGCCCCAGACGTCGTCCGGGTGCAGTCGGTAAAAAATCGTCCCCAGCAACCCAAGGGCAAAGATTGAGGTTCCGACGAAGAAGATGAGCCGGAACGCGCCGTTGGTCGTGGCAAACAGGCCGAACGCTGCGCCGGGATTCCGGATATAGGTCAGGTTAAAAAACCCGGCGATGACGGGGATCGATTCATGCAACTGCATGGTATGGACGACGAGAAGCTTTGTGAACTGATCCAGAACGACAATGACGAGACTGACGCCAATCAGTACGCCGTACCGACGGCATCCACCGGTCATCACGTCACGGCCTCAACGCAACGGGCACACAGCGTCGGATGCTGAGGGGCACGTCCCACGGACACGCGGTAATTCCAACATCGCTCACATTTTCGGCCTTCTGCTTTCACGACGTTGACGCTGATGCCCAACGCGGCGTCAGCCGTCAGGTGCGTTTCACGGGATGGGTGTTCCGTCGGGTGCAGGACCGCCTGGGACACGATCAAGACGGTCGGTAAATCCCGTTCATAGTCCTGAAGAAACTGATACAGGGTTGGAACGACGTTAAGCACGACTCGCGCATCCAGCGAAGATCCGATGACGTGTTCCCGCCGCCCCTTTTCCAACGCGCCCAGGACGACCGCGCGGACGGTCAGTAATTGTTTCCATCGGGCTTCCAGATCGTCCTGGTCCGGCAACGCCAGCGGCTCGGGAAAGGTCGAGAGGTGAACGGAGTCGGCGCGCGGCGACGCGTGCGCGTTGCCGGGCAACGCGTCCCACACGTCCTCAGCCGTAAAACTCAATATCGGAGCCATGAGCTGCGCAAGCCCCCTCACGATGGTGAACAGGACCATTTGCGACCCCCGTCGGACCGGCGATTCTTTGGGGAACGTGTAGAGACGATCTTTCAACATATCCAGATACGTCGCGCTCATGTCCACGGAACAAAAATAATCCAGTTCATGGACGATCTGCCGAAAATCAAATTCCCCGTACCCTTTGCGCACGTTGCGAATGACGTTGTTGAAGCGCAGGAGAGCCCAGCGGTCCAACTCCGGCAACTGACGCACGTCAAGGCGATGCGCCGGGTCGTGAGGATCGAAGCCGTCGATATTGCCGAGTGCATACCGACAGGTATTCCGAATTTTCCGGTAGGTTTCCAGCAATTGTCTGAGGATCTGCGGCGAAATGCGAAGGTCTTCCTGATAATCCTGTGCCGCCACCCACAAGCGAAGGATTTCAGCCCCATACTGTTCCATCACGTCTTGAGGCGCCACGACGTTCCCAGCTGATTTGGACATTTTCCTTCCCTGACCATCGACCACGAACCCATGGGTCAGGACGGCCCGGTAGGGCGCTCGGCCGTCCGTGGTCACGGACGCCAAGAGGGCACTGTGGAACCAGCCGCGATGTTGATCCGATCCTTCGAGGTACAAATCGGCCGGCCACCACTCATCCCCCCGCGGTTTGACCACCGCGGCGTGACTCACCCCGGACTCAAACCAGACGTCAAGAATGTCTTGCTCTTTTTTGAACTCGGTTCCTCCGCACGCTGCACACGTGGTTGTTTCGGGAAGTAATTCGTTCGCCGGTCGCCGGAACCACACGTCCGCCCCGTGTTCACCGACGAGGTCGGCAATCGCCGCCACGATGGTCGCGTTGACCAGCGGCGACTGACAGGCCGTACAGAGAAATCCCGGAATCGGGGTTCCCCAGAGTCGTTGACGGGATAGACACCAATCCGGCCGATTCGCAATCATGCCGTGAATGCGATCACGGCCGCGCGCGGGAATCCATTCCACTTGGTCAATGGCCTTGAGCGCCCGATCACGCAACCCACCTTTGTCCATCGAGACGAACCATTGTTGCGTGGCTCGGAAAATCACGGGCTTCTTGCATCGCCAACAATGGGGGTACGAATGGTCCAGCGTTCCATGCCCCACCAGGACCCCGAGGCGTTGCAGACGGTCCACGATCTCCGGATTGGCTTGGAAGACGTGCTGCCCGGCAAACTCCGGCACGTCAGAGGTAAAGCGTCCGTCATCACCCACCGGCACCACGACCTGAAGCAGTTCCGTCAGTACGCCCGTCGCCGCGCCGGCGTTATATTTCAGGGCCAACGCATAGTCCTCCGCGCCGTGACCCGGAGCAATATGCACGCACCCGGTTCCCTGTTCCACCGTCACAAACCCTCCCAAGACGATCGGTGACCGCCTCTCCGCTTGTCCCGAACCACCCAAGGCAAACGGGCGACGGCACACCATCCCTTCAAACCCGTCCTTGCCTTTTCGGGTGGCCACGACGGAAGGATTATCCCATTGACACGCCCGGCTCACCTCATCAATCAACGGTTCGGCGAGCACCAGGACCTCGTTGCCGACGCGCAGGAAGGCATAGTCAACGTCGGGATGCACGGCCACGGCCTGATTGGCCGGAAGCGTCCACGGGGTGGTCGTCCAGATGACGAGCGACACCTGCTCGACTTCTGCCAATCCCCCAAGGCCCAATCGCTCTTGCGGTGCATCGATGAACGGAAATTTCACGTAGGTAAAGGGAGAAGGACGATTCGCATACTCAACCTCGGCTTCCGCCAAGGCCGTCTGATCCTGCGTACACCACAGCACGGGCTTGAGCCCTTTATAGACTCCGCCGTGCTCAACGAACTTTCCGAATTCCCGAATGATGGCGGCTTCGTAGTCTTTCGTCATCGTCAGATAGGGATGGTCCCAGTCACCGAAGACGCCTAACCGTTGAAATTCATCGCGTTGGACGGCGTAAAACTTTTCCGCGTATTCGCGGCACAATCGGCGCAATTCCGTGGCACTCGTCTCCGTTTTCTTCACACCCAGTTGCTTCGTCACCTGATGTTCGATGGGCAACCCGTGACAATCCCATCCGGGGACGTACGGCACCCGGTATCCTTCCATGGTGCGAGCCTTGACGATCACGTCCTTGAGAATTTTATTCAGTGCGTGGCCGATGTGAATGTGGCCGTTGGCGTAGGGCGGGCCGTCGTGCAGGACATAGAGCGGTTTCCCCTTCCTGGATTCTTGAATGCGCTGATAGAGGCGTTGCTCCGCCCACCGGGATAAGAACTCCGGTTCACGCTGCGGCAGATTCCCCTTCATGGGGAAGGCCGTTTTGGGCAAGTTGAGGGTCTCTTTATAATCCATGGCGCAACGAGGCACGCGAGGGAACAAGGAAGGACGGCTACGCTAGATAAGACGAGAACGATCCCTTCCGGTCAGTCCGGTCAGCTGATCGCCATCATGCGATCGAGTGCAACCTTGGCCAAGGCTTTCTCGTCACTGGGCACGGCAATCCGATTGACCACGCACCCTTGCGCGAGATTTTCCATGCTCCAACACAAGTGGGCGGCGTCGATCCGAAACATCGTTGCGCAGCGGCAGACGGTGGGCGACAGAAAGAAGACCCGTTTGTCCGTTTCCTCATGCTTCAGCCGGTTGACCAGATTCAATTCCGTTCCCACGGCCCACAGGGTCCCCGGCTGCGCCCGTTTCACCGTGCGAATAATGAATTCGGTGGACCCGACGTCATCGGCTTGATTGACCACGTCTTCATGGCATTCAGGATGGACGATGACCCGAACGTCCGAGTAGGTTGTGCGAAAGTACGCCACGTGCGCGGGTTGAAACATCTGATGCACGCTGCAATGGCCTTTCCATAAAATCAGCCTGGCTCGTCTGATGGCCTCTTTGGTATTGCCCCCATACGGCAGAAACGGATCCCACACGATCATCCGGTCTCGGGCAATCCCCATGGCATTGGCCACGTTCCGGCCAAGATGTTCGTCCGGGAAAAAGAGAATTTTTTCTCGCCGCGCCCAACACCAGTCCATCACGGCTTTGGCGTTGGACGAGGTACAGGTAATGCCCCCGTGTTCGCCGCAAAAGGCCTTCAGGACGGCCGCGGAGTTGACGTACACCGCCGGCATCACCGCCTCTTCCACGGGCAGCACGCGCCCCAATTCTTCCCAACACTGATCAACCTGCTCAATGGCCGCCATGTCCGCCATGGAGCACCCCGCGGCTAAATCCGGCAGTATGACGGTCTGATTCGACCGGCTCAAAATATCCGCGGTTTCCGCCATGAAGTGGACGCCGCAAAACACCACGTACGGATGCTGCGACCGCTCCGCCGCCAACTTGGACAGCAATAAGGAATCTCCCCTGAGGTCGGCATGGGCAATGACTTCATCCCGCTGATAGTTATGGCCCAGGACGAGCACGTCATCCCCAAGCCTCTGCTTGGCCGCCCGCGTCCGGTCAAAGAGTTCCTCGGTCGAGACCGAGGCATAGTCGGTTATGGGTACCGTTCCCGTTGCAACGGTGTTCACGCCTTCACCTCTTGAATTTAGAAGACGATATCAGTTGTCTCAAGCCGCGTGGGGCTTGACGGATTCATTGCTGACGGCATTATCAGGGTTTGATGAGTTTGTCATATTCCGAATGACTCCCCACCCAAAACCAAAGCACGCCATCTTCGACCTCTACCGCCAACGCCCGATAATGAATTCCGACCCGAACGGACCAATAACGACCGATCTTTTTGAAATGGAGAGATGGATGCTTCGGATCTTTCTTGATTATTTCGTAATTTCGATCAGCCAATCGTTGCACAGATACCAGAAGTGATTCATAAGCCAGCCAAAACGAGGGGCTCGCAAAGTGAATCATCGTTCTGTCGACTTCCCGCCTTTATGAGCCTCCATAGCTGCGTCAGCCAAAGCATCAAGTTTTCCGGCTAAGATGTCTTTCTCAATTTGCTTATCCCAGGCGTCCGAATCGAACTTTTCGTACCAAGCACGAAATTCCCTCAACTGCTCTTGCGGCAGTTGTTGAATCGCGTCTTCAATGTCCTTTACCAATCCAGCCATTTTGCTGATTCCTGTTTTGTATTGCCTTGACGCTTCACGTCTATTCTCTTGTCAACGAGATCGTCCCTTCCTCCCTTGTGACTCGATCAGCAGGGAAGGCCTACGATTGTAACAAATCTTTGGCTTCCTGCAACCCTGATTCCTTGTCGCATCATAGCTTGCCACCGATATCTAATATCTATTCAGAAGAAGGCCATCCCCCGATGAAAGAAAAAAAGAAAACAACTGATGAAGAGATTAAAGGTGTAATGATTGAGAAAAAGAGCAGAGGGAAAAGAAAGATTGATCGAGATGCCGAGAAACTGAAGAAAGACTGTGAATATGCTTCTTATCGATTACTGAAAGAAGGCGATGAGAAAAAATTTAAATCCTTTCTTGTCGCCCACGGGTAACAAGCGGGAAGCACGCAGTACCGTCAGACGATGAAACTTTGGAACGCTTACCAGAGGAAGCAGGGGTGGACTTCGCTTTTGCTTTCAAAATTTTTTGGCCCTCTTCAATCTTTTCTTTCCGTTCCTTCTCAGGAAGAGGATCAAGATGATCCATCATCATTTCTGTCATTTTTTTGGCAACGGTTCTTGCTGAAAGCTGACGTTTCATAATTTGTCAGAACACGACCCAATCAGTCCACGATGATAATTGTCAGTTTGGAAATTCAGCAACTTAACTTAAAAAGCGTGTTCGGTGAAAGTCTGTCCTCAAGTGTCTGAATCATTTGCTCAAGCTCAATACGTGATTCTGCCTGAAGACCAAGACAAAGGCTAACGCCCTCGGTATCAGTACTGAGACGAGACTGAAGGGAAAGTTTATAGGAGAAGTCTTTTTGCTTTTCCAGGCTATAAGAATGAAAGTGCATGGAGTGGCCCAACACAGCGGGGTTTTTAAGATGTTCGAAGTCAAATTCGCGGCTCATGTAGGAAATCAGTTTATCCTGGGTAACTAAGACGAGTTTTTTATTAACATGCTCAAACGTCTGAATTTTATGATGCATCTGAACCAGGATTGTTTTTGCCGTCATTTTCCAATTTATGCCGTAAGTTTTTTTCAAATTTTCAGCTTTGTCTTCTCGATGGATTCCAAACTCCTTCAACTGTCGTTGTCGTTCAGGCCATACCGTCCCGGTGGTATCGAGAGTTTGCAGTTCAATGCCTATAAAATCCTTAACCTTACCTTTTTTAGCTGACACGAGAAAATAATCAACGCTCCCACCAGGAATGGAGACTTCAGCGACAATATGAAATTCATTTCCGGGCTCATGTGTCGTGAGTAAATGAAGACAGTCCGTAAAGATTTGCTGACGATCAATCAGACGGGTTGGACAGATAATAATTGGCTCAGACCACTTCCCGTAGAGCACGGTACATGAACCAATGGCCGTGTTGGGATCACTTTTGCGAACTTTATAGCACTTCTTTCCTAAAAATGGACACGGCTGTTTCTTTACGATTTTACGCCAATCTTTTCTCCCACTTTCCGTTGAGTATCCAAAAAGTTCTGCAACTCTACTCATAGCAGTGATACGCACCTCTCATAAGCAAGATGAAGATACTCTGACGAGATGTCGATCCCTACGGACTTTCGACCAAGGTTGCGGGCAGCGAGTAAAGTCGTGCCCGTACCTGAAAACGGATCCAAGACGACTCCCCCTTCCGGACACGTGGCCAGGATAGGCATACGACAAAGATCAACGGGGTACGGAGCAAAGTGGGATTCCCGGTTTTGTGTATCTTCGGGAAGAATATCCCACACGTCGCTTGGTTTCCTTCCGTTAGGGTGATACCGCAAAAAGTAAAAGCCTTTGTCCTGAAGTTCCTTTGCTCGACCTGAGACCCGTTCTCTATCGGAATGGGTTGCACGTTGTTGCCCACGAATAATCATACGAAAGTCTGAAATTTTTCCTTCCCCTACGGCGGTCAGCATTCGGCGAAGTTCATTGAAGGCATTTCTTTTCTCTTCAGAAGAGAGCGCCGTTGATAGCTCAATCTGCCGCTTATATCGAACGCCTGAAACTCCCGTCGCTGAAACCACGGCACCATTGACAATTTTGGCCGCACGCGATTTTGCACGTATCGAATCAACATCATAGTAATACGTTGATTGTTTCACAAAGTGAAAAACGTTTTCGTGAACGTTGCCAAGTCGATCCTTTGTGTTATCCATTCCACTCTTCACTTTGTTCCATATCACGCTGTTTCGAAGTATCCAACCTTGTTGGTCCGTGAGGTGGAAAACAACGCGCCAGGGAATACCAACGAGCCCCTTCCCTTTATACGTATCCCCTATATTGACCCACAATGACCCCTGAGGTTTGAGAACCCGTTTCAATTCGGAAAAGATCGCGGCTACGTGACGGACAAAGTCACGATAGTCGGGTTCGAGTCCGATCCCCCCATTCCGGTACTCACGTTTTCCCCAATATGGAGGGGAAGTCATGGCACAATCCACGGAGGCATCAGGCAACTCGGAAAGAACAAACAGCGCATCACCCAGCATCAACAGGGGGTGAATCCGTTCACTTCCGACGTAGGATGAAAATA
Organism: Nitrospirales bacterium; assembly: GCA_965212625.1. Classification (GTDB taxonomy): domain Bacteria; phylum Nitrospirota; class Nitrospiria; order Nitrospirales; family UBA8639; genus Bin75. The sequence continues at coordinate 1,364,575 of OZ243124.1, forward strand.
CCGTTTGAAATTCATCGGTGACGATCGGCACGGACCCCTCACAAGAAATCGGAGAACCTTTGGGAGTGTCATCGGGTTTCATATTGGGTCGTGACTTTCATCGACAACGGGGGAGTCTGACCTCTTTTGTTCAGAGAGCTTGGCGGATCACGTCAAGAGTAGAGGATGAATCCCTTATTGACAAGGCGAAACGGCAAGCGTACTATCTTTTTATGTGATGAGCTAGGGGAGCCGAAAGCGGCTGAGAGTCTTCTATTTGAAGACAACCCTTATCACCTGATCTGGGTAATTCCAGCGTAGGGAAGCGGTGATGAAAGAAGACGTTTCCACATAGAAGCCGCTCCCAGGAATTGGAGAGCGGCTTTTTCACGTGAAAGGATCGTCGCATGAACCAGACTGAACTTCCTCAACACCCATTCGATCAGGGGAACGGGAGGAAGGGGCATCTCCCTCCTTCGACCCTGACCACGACCCCACTGCCTGCCTCAACGAAAATCTACGTCAAGGGAGAGCAAGAGGGGGTAGCCGTGCCCATGCGTGAAATCGCGCTTACTGCGTCCCGGCAGGGCAACGGCGCATCCGTTCCCCATTCGATGACGGTGTACGACACGTCCGGACCCTATACCGACCCCGCCCTGACCATGAACGTTCGACGCGGTATTCCCCCGCTTCGGCGACAATGGATTCTGGCCCGGAACGACGTTGAGGAGTTACCGGAGGCGTCTTCCGAATACGGCCGAGTGCGGGCCGATGATTCGAAGTTCGCCGGCTTGCGCTTTGCCCACGTGCGGAAGCCATTGAAAGCCAAATCCGGCCGGAACGTTACCCAGATGTCTTACGCCAGGAAAGGCGTCGTCACCCCGGAAATGGAATTTATTGCAATCAGGGAAACCCAATTACGGAAGGACGCACGGCGTCAGTCGCATGAAACGGCCCGGGGGGTGGCGCAACATCCCGGGCAAGCCTGGGGCGCTCGTCTCCCTCACGCCATCACCCCGGAATTCGTCCGAGATGAAGTGGCCAGCGGCCGGGCCATCATCCCGGCCAACGTCAACCACCCAGAGATCGAGCCCATGATTATCGGCAGAAATTTTCTGGTCAAGATCAACGCCAACATCGGCAACTCCGCGGTCGCGTCTTCCATTGAGGAAGAAGTCGAGAAAATGATCTGGGCCATTCGCTGGGGATCCGATACGGTCATGGATCTCTCCACCGGCCAGAACATTCATGAAACCCGGGAATGGATTATTCGCAACGCCCCCGTGCCCATTGGCACCGTCCCGATTTATCAGGCGTTGGAAAAAGTCGGTGGGAAAGCCGAAGATCTGACGTGGGACGTCTATCGGGACACCCTGATTGAGCAGGCCGAACAGGGGGTCGATTATTTCACGATTCACGCCGGCGTGAAATTAGCCTACGTGCCCCTCACCGCGAACAGGATGACCGGCATCGTCTCACGAGGCGGCTCCATTCATGCCAAATGGTGTCTCGCGCACCATCAGGAGAATTTCGCGTACACGCATTTTGAAGAAATCTGTGAGATCATGAAAGCCTATGACGTGTCGTTCAGTCTCGGCGACGGATTGCGGCCCGGGTCCATTGCCGATGCCAACGACGCGGCCCAGTTTGCCGAACTCGAAACCTTGGGCGAATTAACCAGGATTGCCTGGGTACACGACGTGCAGGTCATGATCGAAGGGCCGGGCCACGTGCCCATGCACATGATCCAGGAAAACATGGAGCGGCAATTACATGCCTGTCATGAGGCCCCGTTCTACACCTTGGGCCCGCTCACGACCGACGTTGCCCCCGGATACGATCACATTACGTCGGGGATTGGGGCGGCAATGATCGGATGGTATGGATGCGCGATGCTGTGCTACGTGACGCCGAAAGAACACCTCGGCTTGCCGACGAAAGAAGACGTGAAGGCCGGCGTCATTGCCTACAAAATCGCGGCCCATGCCGCGGATCTGGCCAAAGGGCACCCGGGGGCCCAACGTCGTGATAACGCCTTATCCCAGGCTCGATTTGAATTTCGGTGGGAAGACCAATTTCATCTCTCGCTCGATCCCGACACGGCTCGGGAGTATCACGACGCCACGCTGCCGGGTCACGCCGCCAAAGGGGCGCATTTCTGCTCCATGTGCGGACCCCATTTTTGTTCCATGAAAATTACCCAGGACGTGCGCGAGTACGCCGCCCAACGCCACGTGGACGACGAGGCCGCCATTGACGTCGGACTCAAGGAAAAATCCGCTGAATTCCGGCGGGCCGGCGGAGAACTCTACGTCTAGAGGCTCGTCTATGGAACCCCTCCGTCCCCCGATTCAAAACGTCGAGGGCAGGCCTGCGCCGCTTCGTGAACGAGACGTAACGCGCCACATTGCGCGCGAGTTCTATAAGGAATTCGATCAGCTCATTGAAAGCGACGTGATCGTCGTCGGAGGCGGACCGTCGGGTCTGGTCTGTGCCTCCGACTTGGCCAGCCACGGCTTTCGCACGCTGGTACTGGAACAAAGTCTCGCGCTGGGCGGCGGGTTCTGGTCCGGCGGATACCTGATGAATAAAGCCACCGTGTGCGAACCGGCCGACGAGATCCTGAAGCATCTGGGCGTCCCGTGTAAACCAATTCGGGAATGCGCCGGCATGACCATCGTGGACCCTCCGCACGCCACCGCCCGGCTTATTGCCTCCGCGTATGAGGCAGGAGCCAAAGTGCTGAACCTCACCAAAGTGGTTGACCTGATCCTTCGGGGTGACGGCGTGCTGGAGGGCGTCGTGGTCAATAACACGACGGCCGAGACGGCGGGACACGACGTGATTCACGTTGACCCCGTTGCCCTTGAGTCAAAAATCGTCGTGGACGCCACGGGCCACGACGCGGTCATCGTCGACCTGCTCAATCAACGCGGAGTCTATCAGCCGGTTCCCGGCAACGGGGCCATGTGGGTGGCACGCTCAGAGGCCATGGTCGTCGAAAATACGCGCGAAGTGTTTCCGAATTGTTTTGTCACCGGATTGGCCGTCGCCGCGGTTGACGGCTCGCCTCGAATGGGACCGGCGTTTGGATCCATGCTCTTATCAGGAAGACGGGCCGCCGACCTGGTCCGCCGAAAACTCAAAGGAGAAGACGGCGTTGGCTGCTTCTCGTGACGGAGACTTCTCTGATCGATGAATCAGGAAGATTTCATTCAACAAGGCGAAGGACGGGAAGAAGACAAGCTCATCGCGTGGAATTTATTCCAGCAAGCCTATGAATTTCAGATGAACGGCAAGCTGGACGACGCGGTGGACTTCTATCAACGTTCCATCAACGCCTTTCCCACGGCTGAAGCCTATACGTTTCTCGGGTGGACCTACAGCTTCAAGGGGCAATTACGCCGAGCGATTGAAGAATGCCGTCGTGCCATACAGATGGACCCGGATTTCGGAAATCCCTACAACGATATTGGGGCGTATCTCATTGAACTGAATGAGGTTGATGAATCCATCCCCTGGCTCGAACGAGCCACCAAGGCCAAACGATATGAAAGTCCGGCCTTCCCGCACATGAACCTCGGACGAGTCTATGAACGAAAAGGTGAGTGGGCACGCGCCATCGAATCGTACAAAACCGCGGTCACGCTCAATCCCGATTATACGCCCGCCAGAAAAGCCATGATGCGGTTGGTGACCCGGATGAATTAAGCCGGGGTGATCTCCTGATCTCCTCGAAAGGTTCGGAACGTGGAACAAGACAACGTCGTGTTGGTGGGGGTCACTGACGTTTTTTTCTACGCGAAAATTCGCGCGGCCTATCAACCCGCGGGCTATGCGCTCAAACGGGTCACGTCTCACGAGACGATCACGGAACGGTTGAAAGCGGGGGTGCCGGCGGCCATTGTCCTGAATATGAATGATCCGGGACTCGATGCCTTCGCCATCCTGAAGGGGATAAAACGCAACGTCGCTTTGAGCCGTATTCCGGTCCTGGCTTTTGCCAATCATGAAGAAGTCGACACGTGGCGTCAGGCGAAAGAACTCGGCATTGACAAAATTGTCTCACGCAATGAATTTTCCACCCGAACCCTGGCCCTTCTTGAAGAAGTGACCGCACGCCGGACGACGTGAAACGTTCCTCGCTTCATACGACTCATCAACGACTGGGGGCACACGTTGAACCCGCCGGAGCGTGGGAAATGCCGGCCCATTATGGTGATCCCATTGACGAGCATCACGCGGTCAGAAAGGGCGTCGGGGTGGCCGATCTCTCGCACCGCGGCAAACTGCAAGTCACGGGCGAGGATCGAATTGCCTGGATCCAAAGCCTGATCAGCAACGACATGCTTCCCCTTCAGTCCGGGCACTGGTTGTCTTCCGGTTTCCTGTCGCACAAAGGCAAGATGCTGAGCTACTTTCGGGTCTACAGGCTTGAGGATGACCTGTTTCTCGAAGACGCGGGAGAAGTGGGCGATCTCACGTACCTGGCATTGAAAAAGTTTCTCCTCTACGGCACCAAAGCGAACGTGAAGAATTGTGGAGACACCTGGGGCATCCTGTTAGTCAGCGGCCCCCGGGCTCCACTTCTGATACAACGAGCCTTGACGGTTGACGTCACCAAGCTGACGACGGGGGATTTTCTGATCCATGTCCTGAGCGGACGGACGATCCTTCTTGCGAAAACAGAAGAAACCGGTGAGTGCGACGTTGAAATCCTCGCACCCAATGAAGCCATGGAGCCGGTTTGGCGGCACCTGTGGGAAGCCGGAACGGCCTTTGACCTGCGCGCCATCGGCACACGCGCACGAGAATCCCTGCGCGTCGAAGCCGGCATCCCCAAATTAGGCCCCGACCTGAACGAACACGTTGTTCCGCCCGAAGCCAACCTCGAAGGCAAGGCCTTCAGTCTGAGCAAAGGGTGCTATCCCGGGCAGGAAGTCGTCGCCCGCATGGACACGTACGGTTCCGTCAAACGGCGACTGGTCGGTCTGGTCATCAATGGACCGGACACAATGATTCCGCCTTCGCACTCCAAAATGTTCAGCGGAGATCGAGAGGTCGGATGGATCAGCAGCGCCGTTCACTCCCCCACCCTGAACAAAATCATCGCGTTCGGATTCCCTCTTCGAGACTTCACTACCCCGGGAACGCCCCTGGACGTGGACGTCAACGGCCAACGTCATCCCTCCGTGGTGCAGGCTCTTCCGTTTTATCCATCAAGCTGAAATTGGCTTGCTATTGGCTTGCTTGAAGTCCTAGGGTACGTTATCGCACTCGTGAGTCAATCCTATTATTCTGTTGCATCTTCAATTGGCGGATGAAGACGAAATCCAGACCAACGTCGACACAAGCATCCCCGTCTCGCGGCAGAGTCACCGCACCAGTCACGTTCGTCAATCAACTTCTCGCTACGTGGCGTTTGGAACTGCCCGAAGCCTGTATCCTGCTTGGATTCGAACCTTCTGAGTCTGATCACGTGAAGGATGTGCTTCAGGGTTACGCAACCCTTCGAGGACGGGATGCCAACGACCGAATTGCGCATCTCTTTCAGATCCGAAAATTGTTGTCCGCGCTTTTTCGAGACGAGGCCGTTGAGAACGAGTGGCTGAGAGAAACCCGTGACGCGTTGCAAGGCAAGACACCTATGGATTTGTTACTAGAGGATTCAATGGAAAATTTATTGCTGGTGAAAGAATACGTTGAAGTGGTGACGGGCAGGTAGACGTGCTTGCTGTGTGACGGCTCATCCGTGGCCCGCCGGGACTTCACGGTTTCGTTCAGTAAAAACCGTTAGAGGAAGTTCAGCCCGGGTACCGGGCCAATGAAAGTTTTTTCGCCACTGCCAAGACGCTGGCTCGTTGCGCCTCGTCTAATCCCAATAAAATATGCGCTTCGTCGCCATGTTGGAGCCGCAGACTCAAGAAGGAAACTTCTTCTCGCTTTTCCTCATCTTTGTAGAGACCGTCAATGCTTTGGAACTTGGTCAGGTCGGCGGCGGCAAACACGTCATAGCGAAAATATTGATCGCCGAGGACCATGTCATACACCACGTTGCCTTCCGTCACGGCGATGGCGTTGAAATGCCCCTGATTTTCATACCCTTCAGGTAGATATTGATTGACGTGGAAGAGGGCGATGGTCCGGTTGCCCAGCGCCGCAACCATCTTGTTCTCCAAGGCGTCATAATCAATCTGTAAGGCCCGTTCGTCCGGCCCGGTCGCGGCCAAGGCCGCCGTTTTCACGTGTTCAAAGACTTCTTTCGCAGTTGCCACAAATCACGCTCCTTTCTCAATCCATTCAAAACAGGTGTACCGCCTCAATCAACTCGCAGGCTACGATAACGGGACCGTTCGCATGAATGCAAGTCCGTCGGCGTCCCGTTGCAAGACGGCTTGGCCGTTGGGCATCGGGAAGAAGGCGTGCAGCGGTCCTATTTTCTGAGGATTACAAACAAACGCGCAACAATGCTAACGGCAACGGTTCGACGGGCACCCCCTGGAGTTCACCTGCCCGTCTTGATCTGCTCAAGATTCGGGCCCGGGGATAACGGCTCACCTGCTTCAAATCTTTGGGCCTCAATTGCCGGGTCCATTTTATTTCAACTGGCCAAAAACAGTCCGCGTCAACGTAGGCAATATCCACTTCGCCCTTCGCCTTGACGTAGTAAGTGGGATAGCGGCGATGATAATGCGTTGCGACACAGGCCTCGACCAGCCGGGAATACAGTGTCGGGTCCTGGAACAATGGAAGCATCTGCACGTGATACGGTTCCTGCTCTGGTCGTAACCACGCCCTGACGGCATGAAAAATAAATGGATCCGTCAACATCACCTTGCGGGCTTTTTTCGGCGCGGGGGCCAGTTTGTCCTCCTGTAACGCCTGTTGGATAAACAAGGCATCCATCGACTCAAGCAAGGCCGCATAGTCCGCGACCGTTCTGGGGTGATCGATGGAGAGGTCGCGCGCCAAGGCATTCCAACTATAATGGCTGCCGTACCGCTTTATCACACCGGTCAGAAATTCCCGCAGGTAACGTTCCTGCTTGCCCCGTTTCAACGTATCACCCCGAATCCAGTCTGAGTAGGTCGTCAGGGTAGACAAAGAAATTCTGCCTTGTTGTGCAATGTCGTTCATGGCCGTCAAATACCCGCCGTGCAACAAGTACTGGTCGAATTCAGCAAACAGAGAGTCCATTGAAGTTTTTCCGAGTTCCCCTTGTTGCCAGCGTTCCGCTTCATCCTGACCCCGTTTCAACCCTACCGCGTCGCGAAAAGAAAGCGGATACAGATGAAAATCAACCTGCGCCATGTCCCCGCGACGCCCGGGAAACCGCGTCCGCGCTTCCCTGATCAAAGCCAGGTCCGAACCCGTTATCACCAGGACGGTTTGCTCCAGCAACCCGGCATCCGCCGCGTATTTCACTGCCTTGTCCCATTCCTTTACATACGTCACCTCATCAAGCAACACGTAACGTATTGTGCCGGCCGGCATCTCCGCCAACTGTTCCTGCAACAGACGCAACAAGCTATGGTGATCATCAATCAGTTCCCCGGAGAAAAAGACGATCCTTTCGGGTGCCACCCCATCTTCCATCAGTCTCGACATCCACTGTTTCAACAATGTCGTCTTGCCCACTTGTCGCCCCCCGCTCAAGGTATAAATACCAGGGCTTTCTCTCGGCAAACGCGCAAGTAATGCCGACGTATGCACGTACACGTGCTTGGCCAATCTGCGTAACTGCGGGTCGCGGTCGGAAAACCCCGCCTGGTCGTCCAAATGAGCGTTGTGAGGTAAGAAACGTGGATCCATATTTGAATATTTCATATTGAATAAATTTATTCAATTATAATTGAATAAATTTGTGAAATCGAGATTTTTACCATTTATCATCCGTAATAAAGAGAAATAAACCGGCCGAAGGAACTGGCTCCGTCTCACACGTTTCTGAACCCGTCGTTCGTCGGCGTCCCGTTGCAAGGCGGCTTGGCCGTTGGGCATACTGGATCGAAGACCATCACAAAGGAGTCAACGACATGATTGATCCACGTTGTATGATTGAAGGCTGTGCGAACCAAGGTTATGCCCCGGCCGGAACGGGCACCGTGTGCAAAGACCATTTCACCGATTTTGTGAAGTGGCGGAGAAAAAAGGGCGGCAAAAACATGTTCCGGCACTACAACGGGATGACGATGCCGGAACGTGATCCGATTGTCGAAGAATGGCAGAAGACCCTTGCCGTTCCCCACTAACCGCTATCATTTCCTAATTTGATCGCACCAAACCTTCCCGTTAAAGAGCGCATCATGCCTCCGTGCGAGGAAGGCTCACGCACAATTATTGATGAAAATCCGCCAAGGCATCGTTGAAGTCTTTACCGGATATTATTTTGTGACCATCTGCACGCAAAACCGAAAGGAATTGTTCGGGGAGATCATTGACGGCCGGATGATTGCGAACGCCGCAGGCAAAATGGTGGAAGAAACCTGGGATGAATTGTCATCGTATCCGCAAAGATGAGGATATGAACCGCATCCGGGCATATATTCAGAACAATCCGTTGCAGTGGTCAATGGATAAAAACAACCCGAACAATTGGACGTAGACGGCGACTATGGAAACAGGCCCCCGTCCCAACAATGCGAACGTAGGGACAGTGCCCGTCCGGATCATTATTCCATCAACGGCGAGCCGTGGTGGTGGATGATCTTCCAGCTGTCTTCCAGGCGCTCATAGAGATTGGTGGCCACCACTTGGCCGTTTTGGGTCGCGTCTCCGTGCCGGCTTGTAATATTTTCCGTACAAATCACCCACGCCACGTCGCCGGCGACCTGGACTTGTAGTTCCGTGAGGGAAAAACTCATGGAAAAGACGTTATTGAAAATGACCACCCATGAGTCTCGCACCATGGGCCAGCCGACCCGAAGACTCCAGCCAGGATGAATACAGGTCACATATTCCTGGTGGGACCACATGTTATCCATTTTTCCAATGTCCAAGCTTTCAAAGGCATGGTAAAACGCCTCGTTGGCCAAGGTCACTTCTTCAATACGTTCTTTCAGCATGGCGTTTGATCGTTCCCCACCCGTCTCCGCGTCCTCAAGCCGGTCGCGTGTTCCGGACGTCGTGCTATCATCCCATTCGAGACCGTTGTGAGCAACTCCGTCGTTCAGGCATTGCCCGCCGCGTCAGGTCCCCGCGGATCGGTTGACCAACCACACCCCTCCCAAGACGAATCCAATGCCAAGAATTTTGATCGGATCCAGAGGTTCGCCGAGGATGACAAAGGACAAGAGGAGCGCGGACACGGGAATCAAATTGGTGAACACGCCGGCCCGGGACGGACCAATCCCGGACACGCCGTAGAGCCACGCTTGCTGACCGACTGCCGTCGCAAAGACGATGACGTACACCAACGCCGCCCACCCGGAAGACGGAATGCTCCCGATTCCGGCTTCCAACATTTTCGGTGCCGTCCACAGCAACGGAATCTGAAAAAGCACGGAAATCAAGAGCGTCGTCCAATTCACCGTGAGCGGCGACAGCCGTTCCATGACCCGACGGCTTCCAATCGTGTACAAGGCCCAACTGGTCAGCGCCAGCACCACCAGACCGCCACCGAGGATGGGATGCGCTCCCCCGTCCGCCGTGGCCCATCCTCCCGAGACGAAAGCCACCCCCATAAACGACACTGCACACCCGACCCAGACTCGACGAAACGGAACGTCTTGGAGAAGCAACGAGGACAGAAAAGCCGTAATGGCCGGACTCGCCCCGATGATGACGCCGGCGGCTCCGGCCCCGATGTACTGGAGCCCGTACAACACCAGCAGATGATTGCCGAGCACGGCGAGGCCCAAGGCGGTGAGCACGCCGAATTCCCGCAGCGCCAACGTGGTGCCGGCGTGGGTCCGTTCTTGCCACCACCACAAAGGAATCAGAATTCCCAGCGCGCCGATTCCTCGAAACACGGACACTTCCACGGCGGAGAACGCCCCCAACGCGACTTTCTGGGCCACCACCGACCCGCCCCATACGACCGCGGCCGTGACTAACGCGGCATACGCCGCTGATTCTTTGGGACGCCCCATATTCGCTCACCCGATCCGTTTCCGGGTACAATGCGCTCGTCCTGACCACGCGTGACGAGATGACCATGCCCCCGCTTTCTTCCGACCACTCAGACGTGAAGCACGCCTCGCCTCAACCCGTCCCCTCTCCATCCTTCTGGCGCGTGCCTCCGGCGAAGAGCCGACTGTTGCCGGGTCACGTCCACGTGTGGCGCGGGATTGTAGACCTCTCCCTTCCACGCCTTCAAGTGTGTCAGGACCTCTTGAGCCCGGACGAGCATGCACGTGCGCAACGCTTGATCCGTCCTGAACACCGACGCCGTTTTATTGCGGCACGCGGGCTCTTGCGAGACCTTCTTAGTCGCTACCTCCCGGCGCGTCCCCAGGACATCCGGTTTGGATCGGGTCCCCATGGAAAGCCTTTCCTGCAACACCCGACTCGTCCTTTTGTTCATTTCAACGTCGCGCACGCACGCCATCTGGCCGTGTATGCCTTTTCTCAGGATTTGGAAGTGGGTCTTGATCTTGAAGGCAACAGGAATTCCTTGGATTACACGAAGTTGGCCGAGCGCATGTGCAGCCCGGAAGAATTGCAGACGTTTCTCCGCTTGCCGGCGGCCGAACACAAGACGGCCTTCTTCACGTGTTGGACGAGAAAAGAGGCCGTGGTGAAAACGCACGGCACAGGCCTGACGTTTCCGCTGAGGCATCTGCACGTGTCCTTCCTCCCCGGCCAATCTCCTGCAATCCTGGACGTTCAGGGACAATCTTCGCCTATGACCCACTGGTCGCTTTTTGATCTTCCCGTGGGAAGCGGGTTTTGGGGAGCCTTGGCCGTCGCGGGTCGGCCGAGTCACGTCCACGGGTGGGAAGTCCCTCCGGATGCCGGGTGAACGGGCGGTCCAAATGGCTTAGGCCATAGGGCTTCTGTCCCGTTGACTCAACATTTTACGGTGCATAGAATGAAGCTTCTCTATTGATCCGGATTGCCGAAAACGTGTTTGTGATATCTCTTGCTTGTTCGATAAAGGAGGACTTATGGCGTTATTGATTACTGAAGAATGTATTAATTGCGGAGCCTGTTTGCCGGAATGCCCGAATGAAGCCATCTTTGAAACCCGGAGTGCCGCCGAAGAGAAAGGGTATCAAGTGGGTGAAGGACAAGGCGAAGGGGATACCGTCTACGTGATTACGCATGAACGCTGCACCGAATGCGTCGGCCACTTTGACGAACCTCAATGTGCGGCCGTCTGCCCGGTGGATGACTGTTGCGTATCGGATCCGGACGTCCCGGAAACGACGGACGTCTTGCTCGAAAAAGCCAGAACCTTGAACCCCGACAAAGAAATTGACCCCGAGAAAGTATGGAGCGGCGTGAGAAACTAGGTCCCATTCACACCCTTCGCCACGGAAGTGTGAAGGAAAGGTTTATCGGATACTCGCCATTACGCGTTCTCGAATTCCGAGACCTTCACGGACACGAATTTTGAGACGCCCGGTTCCTCCATGGTCACGCCAAAGAGAGAATCCGCCACTTCCATCGTGCGTTTATTGTGGGTGATCACCAGGAACTGAGACAACGGGGTCAACTGGGTCAGGAATTGAGCAAATCGGATCACGTTGGGTTCATCCAAGGGGGCGTCAACCTCATCCAGAATACAAAACGGCGAAGGCTTAATCAGAAAACTGGCGAACAACAACGCCAACACGGTCAGGGTTTTTTCGCCGCCGGATAACATCGTCAGGTTCTTGAGACGTTTACCCGGAGGTTGGGCCACAACGTCGATGCCGGGGTCCCGTCCCGCGTCTTCTCCGTCTTCCTCCGAATTTGGCTTCACCAACACCAGTTCCGCCCGTCCTCCGGCAAACAAGGCTGAAAAAACCTCTCCGAATTTTTCCTGGAGCGCCTCAAACGTTTCCTTGAACATCCGACCGGTCGTTCGATTCAGGCGCTCGATAATTTCCTGAAGCGAGCGGATCGATTCGGATAAATCCTCTTCTTGTTTGCTCAGAAACTGATACCGCTCTTCTAATTCCCGATGCTCCTCAACGGCCGCCAGATTCAAGGGACCCATCCGGTCCATGCGACCTCGAATGACTTCGATCCTGTCCCTCCAATCCTGAGGAGTTTGGCCTCCGTCCCCAGCATCGTGGTCGCCCTCGGTCTTCAGGACGTCATCCGTGCCTTTTTCCACGGATTCACCATAGGTCAGGGTCAAGGTGTCCTCCATCGTGGACATGCGGGTTCGGATTTCTGCGAGTTGCACGTCGGCTGCGGCTCGCGCGTCTCTGGTGGAGGTAAAGTGTTTTCGATTGTCGGCGAGTTGCCGTTCATCGTTCTGCACGCGTTGAAGGCCTTCTGCGTGTCGCTCTTCGGCCGCGGCCAGTTGACTCTGCAGGGTCGTCGTTTTTGCCTCGAATTCTCGAAAAACCGAATCCGCTCGCTGCTGTTCCTCTTGGCTCTGCCGGGTTTGCGTCTCGATGACGGCAATCTCCTCGGCAAGACGCTGAAGCCGTTCGGTTCTTGCACGGTCCTCTTCTTGTAATCGGCCGACGTCAGCCCGTGCGCGATCAGACCGTTCTCGAGACGTGGCCAACGTCAACCGCGTCTCCGTCAACTGACGCGACGAGGCTTCGGCGTCTTTTTCGACTTCTCGCAGTTGCGCAGTCAACGATTCCAAGTGCCGTTCACGTGTACCCTGCTCTTGCGTCATTTCGTCCGACCGGACTTGCGCCGCGCAACGGTGCTCTCCAACCCCGGCAAGTTCGTCCTGGCAGCTCTGATGATCCGCCTGACGGGCCTGCTCCCGTTCGTTGACCTCCTCAAGGGTTCGTTCCAGAGTCGAAAGTTCTTTTTCCACGACAAGTTGCTGCATTTCGGATTCTTTCAGGGAGGTGTCAAGCGCGTGGAGTTCCAGTTTTTGAGCACTGACCCGTTTCTGTATCGCCTCACGTTGACGTTCAGCGTCGGCCATGCGTTCGTCAATGGAGGCCATCGTCCGTTCTAATGACCGAACTTCGCGCCGTCGCTGAAGCAGCCCGCTTGCCTCACCGGAGGACCCACCCGTCACGATTCCTCCGGGATCAATCACCTCTCCGTTCCGCGTCACCAGCAGCAACGCCCCCAGGTCGCCGCAAGAGACGTCTTGAATCATCGCAAGACCATCGTGGAGACTCTCCACCACCACCACGTGGCCCAACAGACGGTTCCACAACGCTTTGAGATCTTCAGGAGGGGTGATCAGGTCAACCGCCCGACCCACGATGCCTTCCTTGTTCTGCAAGGTCGTCCACGCCTCCGGTGCCCGTTGTGAAGAAGCGGCCTGAGACTGCACGGTCACAAAGGTTCCCCGGCCGAGATCCTGCTCCTTCAAACACGCGAGGGCTTGCGGAATCGTCTCCACGCCCTGGACCACCCAGGCGCGAATATGCTCGCCGAGCACGGCCTCGATCGCCACTTCATAGGCTTGCGGAACCTCCAGACGTTCGGCCAACGCTTCCTTGATCCCCTGACAGACGCGTCGTAAAGACGACTGGGCACCTTCTCCTCCCGTCCGATACCCGAATTCTTCTTGAAGGATGGACTGAAGGGCTTGCCGTCGTGATTCAGCCGCGGCACGATCGGTTCTGGCCTGAACCTGGCGTTCTTCCGCCTCTCGAAGACGTCCTTCAACGTCCGTCAGTGCCGACGACGCGGTTTCACGCCGTTCACGACCGGATTCGACGTCCTGAACGATTCGTCGCAGCAACGTTTGTTTCTCGGCGACGGTTCCCTCGGTTTCTTTTCGTTGCTGACGACGGCGAATCTGATCGGCGTCCAGTTCTTGAATTCGGCTCAGCAGCCCTTCCTTTTTCGTTTCCAGATTGGCGAGTTGAGATTCGACGTGGGAACGTTCGACCGCGAGGTCGAAAACGTCTTGCCTGGTCCGGTCCGCCTGGGTCTGCAAAGAAGTCCGACGCTGACCCAGCGCGTGCTCTTGCGTTTCCAAGACCTGCAATTGTCCGGTCACGTGATCGATCTCTTCTTCAGAACGTTGCGCCCGTGCGCGAAGTTCTTCCATGGTTGTTCCGGCTTGATCGGAAGCTTCGACGAGGCGCGTCCGTTCTTCCAGCGCCTGGGTTCGTTGTTGGGCCAACAAGTCCGCGCGATGCCGTTCAACTTCCATGCTCGTGAGAGCCTGGGCCATCCCACGTTCCACCAGTCGCAATTCTTCTTGTGTCCGACCGACGAGTTCCCCGTCACGTAACAGCGTCGCCCTGGCTTCCTCGCGGGAAGCCGTCACCCGCGCTTCCTCGGCCATGAGCTCGGATTCCCTCAACGTGAATTGCGTCAGGTCGGACTGCACGCGCGTCTGCTCTTGACGCAGGCCTTTCCACTCATGCCGCAACAGTTGAATTTCGAAGGTGCGACATTCTGCCTGGAGCCGTCGATAGTGTTCGACCTCTCGCGCTTGCCGGTCCAAGGTCCGTCGTTGTTTTTTGACCTCGGCGATAACGTCTCGAACCCGCAGTAAGTTTTCTTCCGTCGCCTTGAGTTTCCGAAGGGCTTCGATCTTCTGTCGTTGAAAACGCCCGATACCGGCCGTTTCTTCAATAAACTGACGACGGTCCTGCGGAGACCCGGAGAGGAGTTGATCAACGTTGCCCTGTTCAATAACTGTATGCCCCTTGGTGCCGGCCCTCGCTTCCAAAAACAGGTGACGAACGTCTTTCAGCCGACATGGGATTTTATTGACGGCATATTCACTTTCTCCGTCACGATACAACCGGCGCGTGACCATGAGTTCGTTGTTTCCCGGCAACGCATCCATCACGCCGGCCACCGACTCGAGCTCTTTGCTGGTCACGTCGCTCACCACCAGTGAGACTTCAGCCATCCCCAACGGCTTACGGGATTCCGTCCCATTAAAAATGACGTCTTCCATGCGCTCGCTGCGGAGGGCTTTGGTGCTTTGCTCACCCAGGACCCACAACACGGCGTCCACCACGTTACTTTTCCCGACGCCGTTGGGCCCGACGACCGCCGTAATGCCTTGCGGAAAATCGACTCGAGCCTCGGGAAAGGATTTGAACCCGTTGATGAGGAGTGATTTCAATTTCATGGAACGTCCTCAGCCGCGATGCACGTGCCCCCCGGATTCACGTTCGTCCGGCCACTAATTCTTTGGGAAGCAGAAATTCGACGTTCTCCTCAACCACCGTCAGTTCTTCGACCTCGGTGGCTCCCAGTTCCTTGAGATACGACACCATTTCCGTGACGAGAATCTCCGGCGCCGAGGCTCCGGCCGTGATCCCGACGGATTCTACCCCTTGGAGCCATTCGGACCGAACGTCTTTATACGAATCGATGAGATACGCGGGAATGGCGAATCGTTCGGCTAATTCACGCAGCCTGTTGGAATTCGAACTATTCGTCGACCCGATGACGAGAATCAAATCCACGAATTTGGCCAATGTTTTCACGGCATTTTGCCGATTTTGCGTGGCGTAACAAATATCCTCCTGATGGGGACCCTTGATGCCTGGAAACCGCCGATTCAACGCTTCCACGATTTCATGGCACTCATCCACGCTTAACGTCGTTTGCGTGACGTAGGACAAATGTTCGGGATTTTCAACTCGAAGATTGTCAACGTCTTCAACGGAGGAGACTAAATGAAATTTATCCGGAATCTGTCCCAAGGTGCCCACGACTTCAGGATGACCCGCGTGGCCGATGAGAATCAGTTCATAGGCGTTGCGATAATCGCGATTGACTTCATGATGGACTTTAATCACCAAGGGACACGTGGCATCGATGACGTTCAGATTGCGTCGCCGCGCTTCCTCCCATACTTCCTTCGCCACGCCGTGGGCACTGAAAATGACGATGGCGCCATCCGGGACTTCATCAAGTGTTTCGACGAACACGGCCCCGCGTTCACGCAGAGAATTGACCACGTGCCGGCTGTGGACGATTTCATGGCGCACGTAAATGGGGGCACCATATCGCTTCAGCGATAACTCCACAATTTCAATGGCGCGATCAACGCCCGCACAAAAGCCGCGTGGACTGGCTAGATAGATTTTTTTCACCGAACCCTCCTTCCTCGTCTCTGACGCCGGTCTGGGCGGCGCCCCCGTCACGAAACGGCTTACCACCGAATCAAGGCGGCACCCCACGTCAAGCCTCCGCCGAATGCTCCGAGAAGAATCAGATCACCTTCGCGAAACGTATGCCGCCGGTGCGCCCAATCCAAGGCCATCGGCAGTGAGGCCGACGACGTATTGCCCACGTGGTCCACAATGGAAAACATCTGCTTTTCGCACATTCCTAACCGTTTCGCAATGGTCCGGAGCATCCGACCGTTGGCCTGATGCGTAATCACGTGTTTCACCTCGGGTAAGGCGACCTGGGTACGGCGAAGAATGTCCTGCATGGCCTCGGTCAACCGCTTCACGGCCACCCGGTACACCCGTCCGCCTTGCAATCGAATCACGTGCTGATGCCGACGAAGCGTCTCCACGCTCGTGGGGTGCCGGGAGCCTCCCCCGGGAACCGCGATCAGGCCGTGATGGGCACCGTCCGAATATAATCGAACGTCAATGACTCCGGAGGGCTTGTGGGGTGAGGCCGCCCGTTGACTCGACGCGTCGTCACGGACCACCACCGCTGCCCCGGCTCCATCGCCGAAAAGCACGGCACTCGCAGGCTCGGACCCGTGGAGACAGCGGGATTTGACCTCGGCCGCGACGACCAGACAGCATCGGAACCGTCCCGCGCGGATAAAGGCATCGGCCATGGATAAGCCGTACAAAAAGCCGCTGCACGACGCCGCCACGTCAAAGGCCGCGACGTTCGGCGTTCCCAGTTGTTTCTGAAGCGTACACGCCGTTGAGGGAAGCGGGGCATCAGGAGACGTGGTTGACACCAGGATGGCGTCCACCGCGTCACGCGACACACCGGACGACTCCAAGGCTTGCCGGGCAGCCTGCTCGGCCAAGTGCGAACAGGGTTCGTCAGCGTCACTCCAATACCGAGTGCGAATGCCCGTGACCCGAAACACGTCACGTGCGGGAAGGCCAAATTTCTCAATCACGTCCTCATTGGTGACTTGCCGTCTCGGAAGACATGACCCGGTCCCGCGGATCCGACTCGTGAAGCATTGCGTCATTGAACGCGCCCCTCCCCCCTCACGCAAAAAAGCTGACCACCGGCCACTGCTCACGTTCCGTCCCCGCTCACGCGGAACGCCCACGTCTTATCCAGCTTGTCTTGCGCTCAACGTTTCTGGTAGCCTCAACCGATACCCAGAATGTTCCCGGTATTTCAGATGCGCAGATTGAAAACACTGTCTCACGTCCTGGTCGCCCCCGTGATCCTGTCGGTGTCCGGTTTCCTCACCGCGGGCTGTTCATGGTTTTCCGAGCAAGACACGTCTGCCGACCCCGCCCGCGTTGAGCGAACCGACGCGCAGATTTTCGTCGGGGACACCATTGAAATGAATTATGACCCCAACGTCATCCTGAAACGCGCGGAATCGTTTCACGAAAAAGAAGGCTACGCTGAAGCCATCACTGAATATCAGCATTTTTTGGAACTGCACCGCAAGCACGTGCTTGCCCCGTACGCGCAATACAAATTGGCCCTCAGCCATTTTAAGCTGATTCAAACGATTGACCGCGACATGACCCCCGTCAAAAAGGCCCAGGAAGCATTTCTGGAACTCATGGATGCCTTCCCCGGCAGTCAATACGAAGCGGAGGCACGAACCAAAATCAGAGAATGTGAAGCCTACTTGGCCCAACATCACATGTTCGTCGGCCAATTCTATCTGCGTAAAGAATCCTACTTGGCCGCCGCAAAACGATTCCAGATGATTATTCAACGCTACCCGTACCTGAATGAATCCATTGAGGCCAAACTGCATTTGGCCAGAACCTACAAGGACTTGGGAGCGATGGAATGGGCACGCGATTGGGCCGTGGCCTTGATCCGGGAACATCCCCAACACGAATTACGGGACGATGGGCTCACGCTGCTCGCGGAGCTTGAACAAGAACGTCCCGATCTTGTGGTGGCGCAACCGCTGCCCACCGTGAACGGGAACCGGATGATGACCACGCTCTTACCGGTCCCGACCGCGCCCCCCGCGCGCCGATTGACGCCCCCGGATTCCGCCCCATCGCCGCCGTCCGCGCAATCCAACGTCCGCGTCTCCGCAGCGCGCACCGATTGCCGACTGGGGTCGTGGTGCGAAGAAACGGGGATGGCACTCGTTCAGACCCATGCCCCGCGGCCTCCCGGGCCCACGTTACTCCTCTGCCGCCCCGGAACATGGTGCGAAGACGCGGAACGATCCTCCTCCCAAACCCCCTCGCAACCGCCTGGCCCACCGCTTGGCCAACGGCCTCCCATACCCGACTCGCTCTTCTGCAGCCCTGGGGCCTGGTGCGAATAAAGCATGGTCGCGCGAAGCATGACGTGTGCATTGCGGGTTTCACTGTCCCACGTACCAGCCGATTCCGTATCGTTCAAGAACGCTGGTGAGGCGCGTCAGCGAGTCGCCGTAGATCATCACGCCGGCGACGATTAAAAAGGCTCCCCCGGCCACCGAGACCCCCCGCATCCACAGCCGAGCCTTCTGAAACGAACGCAAAAAGCGATCCACGCTCAAGGCCGTGAGAAACAACGGAAGGCCCAGTCCCAGAGAGTAGGACGTCAACAGGAGGATGCCGACGTGCATGGATTCCGTCGTGCTTGCGTACAGTAAAATCGATCCAAGGATCGGCCCTACGCACGGCGTCCAGGCCGCGGCGAAGGCGGTGCCGATCAGAAATGACCCCACGTATCCGGCCGGGCGATTGCTGAACTGAATGAGTCGGCGCTCGGTCATCATGAATGGCATCTTCAGCAATCCGATCATATACAGGCCGAACGTGATGATGAGCACCGCGCCGACCTTCCGAATGAGTTCCTGATATTCATAGAGGAGTCGTCCGATAAAACTGGCGGAGGCGCCGAACGCGATAAACACCACGGAAAACCCCAGGATAAACAGCAACGAATTCACGAGAATGGCCGTTCGGAACCGCTGCCGTTCCGTGGCGTCCGTCAATTGTTCAAGAGACAGTCCCGTCACGTAGGACACGTAGGAAGGGACCAACGGCAGCACGCAGGGGGAAAGAAAGGACAACAAACCCGCGCTGAACGCTGCAACCAGCGAAACGTGCGTGACGGCGTTCATCTCAAGACTCGTTGAGCAGACCGCGGATCAGGGTTCGAGCTTCCGGCGCGTTCCAATCCCGCGATCCAAACACGCGGTGCGTCAACGTCCCGCGCCGATTGACGACAAAACTCATGGGAAGCGTTCGGACTCCATACTGCCCGCTCACGCGGTACTCCGGATCGTGCAGGATCGGAAACGTCAATCCTTTGGCCTCCGCAAAGGGCCGCGTGACCGCGCTCCCTTCGGGGTCGGAAGAGACGGCAAGAATCTCAAAGCCCTCCGGTTGCAAATCCCGATACAGGACTTCCATACTCGGCATTTCCACGAGACACGGGCCGCACCACGTCGCCCAAAAATTCAGCAGCACCACTTTGCCGTGATAGTCTGCAAGGGCACGTGGCCGTCCCGTTAAATCACTGAGTGTAAAAACGGGCGCCGGAGCCCCGAGGTCCGGCCGGAACTTCCTGAAGTCGATCGTCGTGCCCGGACCGTCGTGACGTGGTCCGTCCGAATAGCCGGCGTCACTCCACGTCCCCAACAATCCGACCAGAACCCCAAGGCAGACGAGGAACGAGGCACGAATCCCCGAACCCCATACCGTCTGCGTTCTTTTCATCTGCCGTCTCCTCGGCCATCGTTCAATTCTACAACGTCTGCACCCGGCCATGGGCATCCTGATTGATGATTTCGAATCGAATTCATCTTATTCAGGGCACGCCGATACCGTCAACGGGCGAGGAGAAACCTGCTGCCAACCACGGAGCCGAACCTGAACGGCGTCAGACGCAAAGCCGGAAAATGGGGAGAGCGTGACGCCTTCGTCCGAACGGAACGATCGCCGGGCTGGCCTGAGCCGCTCTGCCGGTCACGAGACACGTGAAACCTCTCGTGATTCCGCGCGCCGGCGCACCACGCGAAATTTGAATGAGCGATGCGGGTGGACGACGG
Source organism: Nitrospirales bacterium (assembly GCA_965212625.1). Classification (GTDB taxonomy): domain Bacteria; phylum Nitrospirota; class Nitrospiria; order Nitrospirales; family UBA8639; genus Bin75. The sequence continues at coordinate 1,384,781 of OZ243124.1, forward strand.
GCAGATGGTTCAGCTTCAATTTGTAATCGGGTGGATCCAGGACAAGTTCGGTTTCATAAAAGAGGAGTCCGATGTTCAGCGCAATCAGCGCCTCGGCCAAGCTGCTTCCCATGCACCGATGGGGCCCAACGCCGAAGGGCGCATAAACCCCGGGCCGTCGGTGCTCCGCGCGTTCCGCCGTGTAGCGGTCGATATCGAAACGAGACGGATCGGGGAAATATTCCGACATCAGGTGGGGGACCGTGTATCCGATTAACACGTGCTCGCCGGCCGGCACGTGATAGTCCCCAAACTCAAACGAGTTGGCGACGGTACGCGGCAACACGGGAGCGAGGGGATACAGGCGCAACGTTTCCATCGCAACGCGATGCGTGACGTCCACGTGGCGCAAATCATTCAGGCTGGGGATCCCCCGTTCAAAAAGGGCGTCGGCTTCGGCGGTCACTCGCGCGCACAGATCCGGGGATTTCAGCAACTCGTAGGACATGAAGGCGCAGATGTTTGACACGGTGTCGAGACCAACTATGAACGCTCCCAGCACGTCCAGCAGAAAATTGGTCTCGGGCATCAAATGGGGATCGGTGCGATTCAGTTCCAGGATGTCGTCAATGAAGTCAGGGGCCCGGTTCCCGCGGTTCTCCGGCGCATGATCCGCCAGAATGTTCCGAACCAATTCCTCCATCTGCTTGCGGGCACGCCGAAAACGAGGCAGGGAGGTCGCCCACCTGGGATACTGTCGAGAGAAGTAGATCTTCAAGAGCGTTTCAAAGAAGAAGATGACGTCGTCAACGCGTTCCCCCGGAGCTGCGTTGATGATGAGTCCGCCCAATTGTGCGGTCACGATGCGCTGAAAGGCGTATTGAACGGAAACTGCTTGGTCCGGCGGCCATTCCGCCATCCCATTTCGCATGATGCGGACGGCCTCGTCCGTGCGGGTTTTAAGCAGCCGCTGCGAATAATGCTCCATGTACGCCCGGCGCATACGGACGTGTTCGGGACCATCCATGCCACCGAGTATATGCGTGGCACCCAACCCCGTCGTGAAGGGAAGCCACATCTCATAACTGCGAAGATGTCTCTGGTCTCGCGCCATGAAACAATTGGCCTCTGGGCCGACGAGCACGATAAAGCGGCGATTGAACGCCCGAACGCGAAAGACCGGGCCTAACGTGCGGTAGGATTTCATCAGAAAGGCGCGGAAGCCGCTCAACAGGCTCCAGACGTTGCCAATAAGCGGCAGCCCAGGGGCCTCCGGTATTTCCTTGCGCTGACGCGGAGCAGGGCGGGACGTCGGTTCAACGTTCCGGACCGCCTGCGTCACCGCTTGCCCGATCAGATCCAGTTTCCGCACTACTTCGATCCGCTCCTGCACCTCAGCCCGTTCCGACTTGGACAAGATGGCTTCGAACACGCCGCACGCGTCCGCCAGACAGATCAGCACGATATCACGTGGGTCGGGAATCTCCTCGCTGAACAGCACGCGCATAATACGGAGACGGACTTCCTCCCTGGCCCTGCCGTCAATGCTCGGATAGCGGCGTGAGTGCGACACCCGACGCGACAGGAAGACCAGACCGTCGCCCTCGACTTCAAGAATGCCGCGTTTCACCAGCCGAGCGAGTACCTTGTCACGAACGTCGTGCCCCTGCTTGGCGACGTGGGCGATCCAGAAGGCCGGCGTCGTGCGTCCCGTTGCCCGCGTAATATCGGCCAGCGTCGGATCGAGCAAATCGTCTTCAAGAGGCGTCGAATCGACGACGGTCAGGTGTTCAAGATCAGTATCGATGCGGTTTTCCAGCGCCAGATCCATCAACACGGCCCCGGCGAGCACAACGTCCAATGAACCCGGCGGAAAGGAGGGAGTAATATCGCCGAGCTCTTCGTTGAGCAGAAGCAGCATGATCTCTTCGGCACATCGCAGCACGTTCCGAATTCCTTGTTTGAATGAGGGTCCACCCCGCGGCGGCGAATCCGCCACGGCACGTCACGCTGAGACACGACCGGTCCCGCCCGTGGTGTGCGCGTTCAGTCGGGGCGCTGATACCGCCAGACGTTCAAAGCGAATTGCCACTCCTGCTCAACGCGGTTGATGACGGACTGGTCCAGTGAGAAGCGATTTTTCCGATACCCGGATAAGGTCTCGAGATAACGCCCGATGGGCCCTTGCGCCTGCTCCCAACCCGGGAGGCTCAACTCAGCGTAGAGGCGTTCCAATTCGGCAAGTGGCCGCCGTTCGAGATCTTCAAAGTACACTTCCGCGAGATTCCCGCTTGGAATCAAGTCTCGATCGTGCAGGTACTGCTGCATGACCACCTTGTAGGCATGCAGGACGTGCGCCTCCATGTCTTCTGCAGCCCCGACCTGGAGTTGAAACAGGGGGAGCACTTGTTGATACATATACATCATTGATGGGTGGACGAGGTACGGATTGCGGACGATGTGGATGAATTTCGCATCAGGGAAGAGGCGGAGCAGATGGGGAATCCGGCCGGTATTGTTCGGACTCTTCAGGACCAGGGGCTTCACCCCCCCCCCCCCCCCCACGCTATCGAACGTCGCCTTGCGCAGAACGTCCAGATAGACCCGGTCCCAGCGGGCCAGTTCTTCCTTCGTCAGGCCCTGCATCGTGAGGTATTTGTCCAAATAGGTTCGTGCCCGCCGCGGGAACGACAGATGATGAATCGGTGAAAGGGAACAGGTGTTGCTGATCGCGACTTCCTCTTCGACTGGTGCGTCAAGGGACAGGCGAACGTTGTCCATGGGTCTCGTGGCCGGCAGCGACTTTGCCATCCGGCGTTTCAGCCAGCCGCGTCCGATCAGAAAAAAGGTCGGCACAATCGACTGAAAAGTCGAAACCGTCCCGTACCGCGGGTCCTGTTGCAAGAGGTTGTGCAAATGCGTGGTGCCGCTCCGGGCAAATCCCAAGATAAAGAGCGGCTGGCCGTCAAGAGCCGTTTGCGCAACGTGCCGGCCGTATCGCAGCCGCTCCGCGACGCGCAGGGGGCTGACGAGGGTGGTCAGCAACAACGCGCGGCCCAGCTTCCCCCAGTATCTGGGGGCCACGCCGCCGTTTTCCACCAAGAGGCGCACCCATGTCCGCAGGGGAGCCATCGTGGAAGGGTGTAGGGAGCTTTTTGTGTCAGGCAACTTGCTCTCGCCCGCTGATCAGAAGCAACAGAAAGAATCACGCCGTACATCGGCACCGTTTTTCCCACCGGTCCGGCACGGTTCCTGAGGAGAGACGACGGGCGTATCGCGCAGCCCTTCCCGAACTCTCCGTGTCGCGCCTCAACCGGTCACGCGTGCCATGGTACCTACGTGACGGAGAAAACGCAATCTTTGGGCCGGCTTGCAAGTGGACACGGACGTGACCATCCCTTATAGTAGATCGTTGAGACAACGATGGCGTCAGGGTTGCACCGTAGCATGGAACGGTTGCCCCTGCATTATTGACCTGCCTCTCTCGCCGGACGTCCGGCACCCCCGAGCACGGTGTCTATCTCCACGCGGGCCATTTCTTGTCACGGGATCGGGAAGTCCTACGGGCATTATCACGTGCTGCACCACGTCAACCTGACGATCGGGGAAGGGGAATGCTTCGTCTTGTCGGGAGCCAACGGCGCCGGAAAAACGACGCTGTTAAACGTCCTGGCCACGCTGGAACGACCCAGTGCGGGGCACTATGAGATCCTCGGCATGCACGGGCTGAAAGAAAAAAACTCGATTCGAGCCCACCTCACGCTGTTGGCCCACGGCACGCACGTGTACGAGGATTTGAACGCGAAAGAAAACGTCGCGTATGCACTGGCCCTGCGGGGGCATGCCCCGACCGACCGCGACGTCAAGCTGACGTTCGACCGCGTCCGCATCGGTGCTTTTGCCGACGTGAAGGTTCGGTACTTTTCCGCCGGCATGAAAAAACGCCTGGCTCTGGCCAAAGCGATGTTGACGCGGCCCAGAATTTTGCTCCTGGACGAACCGTTTACCGCGCTCGATGCAGCAGGGATCGCCCTCATGCGCGAGTACATTCTGGAACGGCTGGCAGAAAACGGCACCGTGCTCATGTCCACCCATGATTGGCACAACGCGCGCGCCGTGGCCCATCGGGCCGGCGTGCTCCGGCGTGGAACGTTACAGGAACGCGCCCTTGAGGACCTCTCGTCCGATGACCTCGTGTAAGATCATCCGCTGGATCGTATGGAAGGACGTGGTCACGGAGTGGCGAAGCCGCGAGACGATTTCCTCCATGGTGTTCTTTGCCCTCATCGTCATTCTGATTTTCAGCTTCAGCTTTTCCATGGACCAGCAAGCGGCGCGAGAGGTGATTGCGGGCATCATGTGGGTGGCGTTTTCATTTACGGGGATCATCGGGTTGGGGAAGTCGTTTTCCGTGGAATTGCAGAATGACTGCCTTGACTCCCTCCGCATGATCCCGGGACCCAAGGGAGCCGTCTACCTCGGAAAGGTCGCGGCGAATTTTGCCTTCATGTTCATAGTGGAAATCCTGTTATGTCCGATGTTTGTCATCCTCTTCAACCTCAACGTCGTTGAAGAGATTTTATTCCTTCTGTTAATATTTTTCCTGGCAACCCTGGGACTTGCCGCCGTGGGGACGCTGTTTTCGGCCTTGACCGTGCAAATCCGGGCACGTGACGTCATGCTCCCCATTCTTCTCCTGCCCTTGGCAGTGCCGGTCATGATCGCCGCGGTCGAAGCCACCAAGTCAGCCCTCACCGGAGCCCCCCTGAGCCTGTACGGGCGATGGCTGGAACTCCTCGTCGTGTTCGACGCGGTCTTTCTGGTGGCGTCGTATTGGATGTTTGAATTCGTCATGGATTCCTGAGCCACGATGATCATTCACCGGGTGATTCGAACAGTCCGACGGTTTCAAGGCTGGGTTGGCGGCGGAGCCGCCGTGTGCCTCATGGTCGGGCTGTACTTGGGTCTCATTGGTTCCCCGCCGGACTACTACCAGGGCGAAGTCGTCCGAATCATGTACATTCACGTCCCCCTTGCCCATACGTCCCTCCTGGGGTACCTGGCGTTGGCCGTCGGCAGCGCGTGGTATCTATGGAAACGGGACCCGCTCGCGGACAACGTGTGCCACGCCGTCGCCGCCCTCAGCGCCGCGTTCACCGCGCTGGCGCTCGCGACGGGGATGATCTGGGGCAAGCCCACGTGGAACACGTGGTGGACCTGGGACGCACGCTTGACGTCCTATACCGTCATGCTGTTCATCCTGATCGGCTACCTCATGCTCCGAACCGTTATCGACGATCCGGAAAAAGAAGCACGGTACGCCGCGGTGCTTGCGCTCATCGGGCTGGTGGACCTGCCGATCATTCATTTTTCCGTGGAATGGTGGCGGACCCTGCATCAACCGCAATCCATCTCTCTGCGAGGCGTCAGTATTTCCTCCGGCTTGTTGGTGCCCCTGGCATGCATGAGCATCGGCACGTCCTTGCTGTTCTCCTACATGCTGATGGTCCGCACCCAGCAGTTGTATCTGACCCGCTTGCTTCACGCGAAAAAAGGACGGCTCTTGAGTCAGTTTCACCTGTCGAAATCCGATACATGACCAACTTCTACGTTCGATGGAGCGGCATACTGATGGCTGCGTTGGCGTTGAGCGCGTTCACGTACCATCACTATCAACAAAACCTGGCGACGTGGTCGCCGTCCCAAGTCAAGGCCCGGACCCCGTTGTCGGAAGTCCGCGTCCTCGGCATGGTACAAGGCGGAACCCTGGCAGGACGGGTTGAGGCCGGAGAGGCCGCCTTCGAGTTGATCGAAGGCGACGCCGCCCTGCCTGAACACACGGGCATCCCCGTCCGGTACCACGGCCCCCCTCCGGAAAATCTGCGCGAACTCAAGACCCTGGTCGTGATCGGGAAATGGAATGCTTCCGACAATACGTTCGAGGCCCGCGAGATTGGATTGGTGACGAACTACGGTTTTGTCGTAAGCGCGTACCTGATCGGCCTGATTCCATTGGCCCTGTTTCTCTTTACCATGAGCCGCCGCGTCAGCCTGTTATACGAAGAAATCAAAACCTCCACCCTGTACCGGGAAGAGGACCCACGGGAGCAGTGACGTTATTTCTTTCCCGTTGCCGTCCTTGAAAAAACAAACGTGGATTCCCGCTAAAAACTGCGGGAATGCCAGAGGGGGGGACGGGAATGCCAGAGGGGGACGGGAATGCCAGAGGGGACGGGGATGCCAGACGGGGGACGGGGATGCCAGACGGGGGCGGGAGTGACAGAGGGGGAGACGGGAATGACAGAGGGGGAGACGGGAATGATAGAGGGGGACGGGAATGATAGAGGGGGACGGGAATTCATGGGGTCAAAAAAGACCGGCATGATTGTCAGCATGTGTGTGGTCGTCGGGGCCTTGGTCTACCTCGCACTGGGCAATTTCGGGGACAACCTGGTTTATTTTTTCACCCCCTCCGAAGTCAAAGCCTTTGCGCCGGACTACTATCAGAAGAAGGTGCGCGTGGGAGGAATGGTGGTCAAGGGGACCGTGAAAGCCCACCCGGACCGACTCGGATTGACCTTTGAATTGACGGACGGGGCCGCCACGATTCCCGTGACCTTCGACGGCATCCCCCCGGACCTGTTCAAAGAGGGGCAAGGAGCCGTCGTGGAAGGCTATTGGACCGAGGCCCATCAATTCACATCCAACCTCATCATGGCCAAACATTCCGAAGACTACATGCCCATCGAACTCAAACGCGCCGGCGTCGAACTCCCCCGCAAGGACTTCATGAAATCGCTGGTGCCATAACGCTCAGGGACAGGCGCGGCACGAGCCGGTACCGAAGTGGAAAGCGTGGCTATCAACACCAACGAAGAACTGAGTAAATCAGTGAACATGATGAACCGAATTGCACAAGTCCTCAATTGCAGGAGCCCAAATTGAATGTCATTTTCTGGGCCGGCCCCCACGGTCATTCCCGCCGGGTTCCCCGATAACAAATGTCGGGGACAAGGTTAGCGGGAATCCATTCCCCGATTATGACCAGCCGGGGACGGGCTTCTCATGAAAACCGTCGGAGAGAGAGGAGCGTTGTTTCTAGGCTGGTCCTTACGAACGGAGAAGAGTCGGCAGAGAGGGGTTCCCGCGAACAAAAAACTGGATTCCCGATTACGACCTTCGGGAATGACACCTGAGGGATTCACGGTTCGGAAATGACGACTGAGGGATTCACGGTTCAGGAATGACGACTGAGGGATTCATACTGCGGGGATGCGTACCCCGACGCTTTGAATCGGGGACACGACTCTGTCATTCTGAGCTTGCCTGAGCCTCGAAGGGCGAAGCGAAGAATCTCCGGATGAACGGCAGATCCTTCACTTCGTTCAGGATGACAACAAAATGGGCGGGATGACAAGGAACAATTCAGGATGACGGGGGCAATTCGGGATAACGGGGGACAATTCAGGATGAGGGTACAACCGTCGGTGGTCGCGCCATGATTATCGAAATCGGTCATTTTTCCGTGGTGACGGCGCTGGTGCTGTCGGCGTTGGGCGTGGCCTCGTCCGTGCTGGCGCTCAAGACTCGCAACGTGGACTGGGTGCGGGTCGGGCGCATGGCCCTCACCTTGATTTTCATGCTCCTGTTGCTGGGCATGGCGTCCCTGGTGTACTCGTTCCTCGTTCGTGACTTTTCCGTCCGCTACGTCGCGGCCACGTCGAACGCACAACTCCCGCTGTTTTACACCATCGCCGCGGTCTGGGGCGGGCATGAAGGCTCCCTGCTGTTGTGGGTCTTTATCCTCTCGGCGTTCAGTACGGTCGCGGTCTGGCTGCATTGGCGCACCCAGCCGGCCATCATGCCGTACCTCATCGGCGTGGAATGTACGGTCATCATGGGCTTTCTCCTCCTGATTCTCTTTCTCTCAAGCCCGTTTGACCGACTCATCCCGCCGCCGCCGGACGGCAAAGACTTGAACCCGCTGCTCCAGGACCCGGCCATGGTCATGCACCCGCCGATGCTGTACATGGGGTACGTCGGGTTTTCGATTCCCTTTTCCTTTGCCATGGCCGCGCTGCTCTCCGGCCGCCTGGGCGAGGAATGGATCAAGGTGACCCAACGGTGGACGGTGTTTGCCTGGTTGTGTCTGACGACCGGGATTCTGTTGGGCGGCTACTGGGCCTACTACGAATTAGGATGGGGCGGCTACTGGGGCTGGGACCCGGTGGAGAACGCCTCCTTTATGCCCTGGCTGGTGGGCACGGCCTTTCTTCACTCGGTGATGGTGCAGGAAAAACGAAAAATGTTTCAGGTCTGGAACCTCTTTCTGATTATCGTGACGTTTTCGCTCTCGTTGATCGGCACCTTCCTGGTGCGCAGCGGAGTCCTGACGTCGGTCCACACCTTTGCCACGGACCCGGAACGCGGGGTGTACATTCTGCTGTTCGTGGCCGCAATCATCGGCACAGCGTTCGGCGCGTTGCTGATGAGAGCCAACACGTTGAAGAGTCAGATTGAAATGGATTCCATGGTCTCGCGGGAGTCGGTGTTTCTCTTCAACAACCTGTTTTTCCTGGTCGCGGCGGCGACCGTTTTTCTGGGCACCCTCTATCCCCTCATGATCGAAACGTGGAAGGGGGCCAAAGTGACCGTGGGACCGCCGTATTACAACGCGGTGTTCATGCCGGTGGCGTTGGGCCTCCTGTTTCTGATGGGCGTCGGGCCCTATATCCCCTGGCGCAAGGCATCTCCAGCCAGTCTGAAGAAAAGTTTTCAGGTCCCCCTCATCGTGGGACTGGCGTCAACCCTGCTGTTGGCGGCGTTCGGCGTTCGCGGCGTCTTTGCGTTGCTCGGCGCCTTCGTCGTGGGATTTGCGGGCGCCGCCATCACCATCGACGTCGGAAAAATTTCCCGGCTGTACGCTCGCAGAGAGTCCGTCAATCCGCTGAAGGGATTTCTGTCGGCCTTTCGCGCCAACCAACGGCGCTACGCCGGACTCGTGACGCACGTGGGCGTCCTGGTGCTGGTGGTCGGCATTATCGCCTCGACGGTGTATCAAACGGAAAAAGTGGTCTCATTACGGGTCGGGGATGAATTCATCCTTGACGCGTATCGGGTCAAACTCGAACGCATTCATGAAGTCAGGGGGAAAAACTGGACCGCGCAGGAAGGCGTCTTTGAAGTCTATGAAGGGGACGCGCTGCTCACGAAACTGCGTCCTCAGAAGCGCGTGTATGACGCCTCGCAGACCCCGACCACCGAATCCGCGATTTACGCCAAAAACATGGGACATATTTTTCTCACCATGCCAGACGTGTCGCCTGAGGGGGTGGCCGTGGCCCGAGGCGTCATCAACCCGCTGATTCTGTGGGTGTGGGGCGGCGGCGGCATCATGGGGCTTGGCGTGTTGCTGAATATGTTCCGACCGCGAAAATGAAGGGAACATTTTCGATTTTTGATTTTCGATTGCTGAGTGCGTCAATCCAAAATCCTCAATCAACAATCAAAAATCAACACTCTCTCGTATGACGCGCACCACGCAACTGATGATTCTCGTCGTGCTCTTCGCCCTCTTCTCCTTGTTGTACCAAGGACTGTGGGGAGATCCGCGGCACATCCCGACGGTCCTGGTGGGCACCCAGGCCCCCGCGTTTGAAGGGCCGGACGTGGAAACGGGAGACCGGCTCTCCTCGGAACGATTCAAAGGCAAGGTGATGCTGGTGAACTTCTGGGCGTCGTGGTGTCAGGAGTGCAAACTCGAACATGACAACCTCCTGAGACTGCACGATGACTATAAGCATCACCCCGAATTCGTGATGGTGGGAATCAACTACCAGGATGAAGAGCCAGAGGCGCGCGCCTATTTGCAGCGCTACGGATCGAGCTTTTCGCACGTCCGCGACGTCAACGGCACCCTGGCCATTGACTTCGGCGTGTACGGCGTCCCGGAAACGTTCGTCATTGACAAACGCGGCGTCATTCGGCACAAATGGATCGGCCCGATCTCGGACGACGTCTACGCCGACCTCACGCAGAACATCCTGACCCCCCTGTTGGAAGGCTGACCGTCCGGTGAAACACTCCGCCGTGCCCGTCCTGCTCGTCTGCTGCCTCGCCGTCCCGCACGGTGGATGGGCAACAGTCGTGGATGAAACGGAAATCGATCAACGGGTGCGCGAGATCGCCAAAACGCTTCGCTGCACCGTCTGCCAGACCGAAACCCTGTGGGAGTCCGGTGCGCCCTTGGCCCATCAAATGCGGGAAGCCATTCGAACCCGCGTGCGTCAAGGCCGGACCGCGGAGGAAATCCGGGACTACTTCCACGGCCGCTACGGCGATTACATCATGATGGCACCCCCGAAAGAAGGGAGTCACTGGCTGATCTGGTCGGCGCCCTTTCTCTTGCTCATGGGAGGCGGCGCATTCTTATGGAGAGAAGTCAGACGCTGGGTAACCCGAACCCCGGAGCATCAGCCCGACGCACCGCCGCCGTTGGATGAAGAGTCCCGGCACCGCATTGAACGCGAATTACAGCCGTAACCCGCGATTACACCCCCCGACCCCCTCATGTCCATCATCTTCATCAGCGTGTGTGCCGGTATCCTGCTCGGCGTGATGGCCGCGGTGTCCTTCCCATTTTGGCGTCGGGACCCGACGACGCCCGAGTTGATCAGTCGGGAAGCCGCGGACGATCAAGAACGGGCCGACCTTTCCGTGGAGCGGGAAGGGCTGCGTCAGTCACTCCGCGAACTCGACGTCGAACTCGCCCAAGGCCGGTTGGAACCGGAGGATTACAAACGATTGAAGGTCACGGACGAACGGCGCCTGCTGAGAGTCCTGGACCGACTCGAAGCCCTGACCGTCCCGGACTCCCCGCCGTCCGTCCCCGACCACGTGGAAAAACCCGAACGCGCCTGGAGGTCGGCCGCGGCGGCAAGCCTGATCGTCTTCCTGTCGGCCATCGCGATCTACGGCGTTCTACACTGGCGAACCCTGAACCGGCTCGTGAACGCCCAGACCGAAATGGCCGCACAAATGCCGGACCCGCGAGACATGGTTGCCCGATTGGAATCCAGACTCAAAGAAAACCCCGACGACGTGCAAGGCCAGATGATGGCCGGTCGCTCCTACGTGGCCCTGAATCGCGTGGAAGAGGCACGGGCCGCCTATGAAACGGTACTGAAACTGGACCCCCGGAACCATGAAGCCCATTACAATCTGGGCGTCATCATGATTGAGGAACGAACGTTCGACGACCCGAAGATTTTCGAAACGGCCGTGAAACATTTCGACGCGGTGCTGGTTGACCTGCCGAATCAACCCGGAGTGAATTGGTACAAAGGCTTGGCCCTGTGGTACCTGAAGCGGTATCGGGAAACCGAAGAATACTGGGCCATCGCCCACAACAACCTCCGACCCGGAAGCCAGGACGCCGAATTCGTCAAACAGGCGCTCGTCAAACTGCGCAAAGGCGAGACGCCGTTCTGACCGGCTCGATGCCATTCCCCGCCGCGAATCCGTCCATGAACCTTGACCAACGCATTGACCGGGCGATCTCACCGGTAACGGGCGCCATTTCCGACGTCGTCTTTTTTCCGATCACCCTCGCCGGCGTTGACGTTCCGGTGGTCGTCTTTTGGCTGATCACCGCGGGATTCATGTTCTCCTGGTATTTCCGGTTTCCAAACGTGCGCTGGGTCGGTCTGGCGCTGAACGTCGTTCGCGGTCGATACACGCGGGCCGACGCACCTGGCGATCTCACCCATTTCCAGGCGTTGAGCACGGCTCTCTCCGGGACGGTCGGCATCGGCAACGTCGCAGGCGTGGCCATTGCCATTTCGATTGGCGGCCCCGGCGCCACGTTCTGGATGATCCTGGCGGGCATCCTCGGCATGGCAACGAAAATGGTGGAGTGTACGCTCGGCGTCAAGTACCGTCGAATCAATGCCGACGGGACCGTCTCAGGCGGGCCGATGTATTACATTCGTGAGGGATTCGCGACGCGCGGCCTGTCAAGGTCCGGCCGATATCTGGCTGCCGTCTTTGCCGTGTGCGGCGTCATGGGGAGTCTCACGCTCTTCCAAGTGAATCAGGCCTTCGCGCAATTTTCCCAAGCCACGGGCTTTCAGGACGGCCTGACGTTCGGGATGGTCATGGCCGTCATGGTGGGGCTCGTCACCATCGCCGGCGTGCGCAGGATCGGGGCGGTCGCCGAGAAGATCGTCCCCCTGATGGCGTGCGTCTACCTCGCAGCCGGGGCCATCATTCTCAGTCTGCACGCGGAGCAGATACCGGCGGCGTGCGTCAGCATCGTCGTTGAAGCCTTCGCGCCGGAAGGCGTGGGCGGCGGCCTCATCGGCGCCATGATTATCGGCATCCAACGAGCCGTGTATTCGAACGAGGCAGGCGTCGGGTCCGCCCCCATTGCCCATTCCGCCGTGAAGACCAGGGAGCCGGCAAGCGAGGGGCTCGTGGCCTTGCTTGAACCGTTCATCGACACGGTGATCGTCAGCACGATGACCGCGTTGATTGTGATCGTCACCGGTGCATACAACGTCCCGGGGCTCTCGGGCATTGAAATCACCTCGGCCGCCTATGCCACCGTCTTTCCGTGGTTTCCGAAGATTCTCGCCGTCGCCGTTATGCTCTTTGCCTATACGACGATGCTCACGTGGGCCTACTACGGCGTCAAATGTTGGACCTATCTCGTGGGCGAATCGCGCTGGGCCGACCTCGGCTACAAGGTAGTCTATTGTCTGCTCTTGTCCACGGGCGCCGCCATCTCCATGAACGCCGCGCTCGATTTCGTGGACGCGATGTTCTTTGTCATGGCCATCCCGAACGTGATCGCCCTCTACGTGCTGGGACCTGAAGTCAAGCGCGAGATCACAGGATACGTCGCCCGAATCAAAAGCGGCGACGTTCACCCCGTTGCGCGGACGGCGGAGCGTGCCGGCTGACTCAACGGCTCAACGGACGTCGCGTGTACCTACGTCTTCGACAGATACGAAGCCACGAGCAGGATCGCCAACGTCAGGACAAGAACGGCTTTCTGCACGGTATCGGCGCGGGAAGAACCCGGGACGGAGGCGGGAACGTTCAGGGAAGGCCCGGAGGCGTGCGCATACGGGTCCAGAATAAAATCATGAACAAGGAGAAGCCCGAAGGCGATGACAAACAAAAACAGTTTCAGCATCAACACCACGCCCCAAGCGGTCTCGATCCTGGCCGAGCCGCTCTCATTCAACAACAGATACGCCCCGGTGAGGATCAAAGTAATCACACTCACCCACGCAAGGGTTCGGACACGTTGACCCGACAGACGGATCATGTCCTGAGCCTTTGGATCAGACGCCGCGTTCCGCACCGCCGGCGTCAGCACGAATTGGGAAAAAATCAGCCCCCCCATCAGGGTTACAACCGCAATAAGATGAATCCACGTAATGAGATAGTCAGGCATGACGGCAGACCCGAACAAAACACACTCAGGTCTTACCTACCAGTCTTCTCGACGTTCCGGCAAGTCTCCCGCCCAATTCACGACCTAAGCACCAAACCTCTCTTCCCTTGCGAGAGGAACAAAGCACACACTCTGAGTGCGGGTGGTGAGGACAAGAAATGACTGCCCCTGCCCCTTCCCCACCCAGCCCCGCCATCCCCCTCTTGTCATTCCCGCAGTTTTAAGCGGGAATCCATCGTCTTTACCCTTCTGCCACGCCCCATCCGCCCCGGGCAGGCCTCCGTTCGGTGGGGATGATGCACTCGGGAGCGTAGACCCAATCAATACAACCCACTTTCGCATGTCAAGGCGGGCAACGGGTCCTTCAATTTTTCCATAACGAGAATCCAGCGTCTCCAAGCTCTTCTCTGGATTCCCGCTTTCGCGGGAATGACAGAAGGAGGGGCGGGAATGATAGAAGGAGGGGCGAGAATGATAGAAGGGGGGGCGGGAGTGATAGGGAGGTGTGGGAATGACTGCGGGAGTATGCTCCCTCTCCCCTTTCGGGAGAGGGCCGGGGTGAGGGGACTCTGCTCCCCCCATAAGACGCCGCTACCACTGCCAGCCCAGCTGCACGGAGACCGTATGCGCTACCGCCTGCCCCGGCTGATCTGCCCGTTCGCCTTCAATGCTCAGATCCAGCAACGCACTCAATGCCCATCGGCTCCCCAGCCGATAGCGTGCCGTGCCCGGGTCCCCCAGCACCAGCCCGCCATAGGGGGTCAGCAGCCCCCGCCCGTCCGCCAGCGCCAGCCCGTAACCCACATCGACTTCGACGTTCGCCGGCCGCTAGCCTGCTGCCCGGGCCGCCGGGGTGCCGCCCGGCACCGCGGCTGCATTCCCCCACAGTTGCTCTACCCCGCTGCCCTGCCGTCCCCCACCGGCGCGACCAGCAGATACGCTCCTTCGCCGCCGACTCCCGGGTCCAGCCGCACGTTCACACTCGCCCCCCAATCCTCAAACGCCCTGGCCTCGTGAACCAGCAGATACCGCCCCTGCATGGCCACGCTCAGGCCCCACGCCGTCTGCGTGTATGCCAGCCCCCCGCCCAGTTCCAGGCCCAGCCCCTGCTCCGCGGTGCCGCTGTCCCAGCGCCCGCCTACCTCAAGGCGCGGTTGCACCCGGGAGACAGGGGAGAGGGCCACCGCGGTTTGCCCTTCCATCAGCAGCCGCACCCGCTCCGCGTGCCCCCGTGCTCCCGGCAGATTCGTCTTGGCCTCGGACCGGAGCGTCGTCAGGAACGCATCCGTCTTGGCCGCCAAGTCAATCCCCTGCCACATGGTCAACGCCTGCTGCCCGCCCACGGCGCCTTTTTATGGGGATCCTCTATTAGTACGGTTTATGGCCGATGACCGTCTGCCTCACGCGGAGTTTCTCCCAACGCGCACCGCGACACTTCACGTTGCCGACCTCGTCGTGGACCTTCCCCTTGCCACGGGGACCGCGGGCGATCCAGTGATCGACATCTCGACGCTCCGTGACCGGACGGGCTTCACCACGCTTGATCCCGGCTACGTCAATACGCCGTCCTGTTCCAGCGCCATCACTTTTGTCGACGGCAACCACGGGATTCTTCGATACCGGGGCATTCCGATTGAGGCCCTGGCTGAACGGTCCAATTTTCTGGAGACGGCCTACCTGTTGATCTACGGCACCCTCCCGTCTCCCTCTGCGTATCGGGACTTCGTCACCGCCGTCACCCGGCACACGCTGTTGCACGAAGACGTGAAACGTTTTTACGACGGGTTTCCGAAAGATGCCCATCCCATGGCGATTCTGTCCGCGGTGGTCAGCGCGCTCTCGACGTTTTATCAGAACAGTCACGACCCGACCGACCTGCACCAGGTGTACCTTTCCACGCATCGGCTCCTGGGCAAACTCCCTTCCATTGCCGCGTATTCGTACAAGAAATCGATCTGCCATCCGTTTATCTATCCCGACAACGCGTTGGACTATTGTTCCAATTTTCTCCGCATGATGTTTGCCGTGCCGTCGGAAGCGTATGACGTGCATCCCGTCGCGGCCCACGCGTTGAACCTGTTGTTTCTTCTGCACGCGGACCATGAGCAAAACTGTTCCACGTCCACGGTTCGACTCGTGGGCTCGTCCCATGCGAATCTTTTTGCCTCCGTGTCCGCGGAAATGTACGCGTTGTGGGGACCGCGCCACGGCGGGGCCAGCCAACAGGTGATAACCATGTTGCACACCATTCAGGCCGACTGCGCCAGCGTGGGGAAATACGTCGAATTGGCCAAGAATCGAGCCCCTCCTTTTCGTCTCTCCGGGTTCGGGCATCGCGTCTATCGCCACTATGACCCGCGGGCGACCATCTTGAAACGCACCTGCGATGACGTCCTCGCCGCCCTCGGCGTTCATGATCCGTTACTTGACGTGGCCAAGCGTCTGGAAGACGTCGCACTGAAGGATGACTTTTTTCTTTCGCGCCAATTGTATCCGAACGTGGATTTTTACAGCGGCGTCATTTACAAAGCCATCGGGTTCCCCGTCAGTTTGCGATCGGACGATTGCCCGGATGGATTGCCCATTGGTGGGAAATGATGCAGGCGTCTGCGGTCAAAATCGGGAGGCCTTGACAGTTGTATACCGGCCGCCCCGCCATCGACTACGTGCCCATGGCGCAACGCCCGGACGACCCCGAGTCCGCAGGAGCACAACGGACGAGGGACGGACCGCGTTGAGCACGGCGGCCGGGGTCATTCACTGTCTTCTGTTCTTTCCTGGGACGTGGGAGATGCTTCCCTTCGAGACTCAGGGCAAGCGCTTCGCTCAGAACGACGGGGCCGGGTTTATTCATGACGGGGCTGCTCTTTTCTGCGACTGTCAAGCACGATCGTCACCGGTCCATCATTTTCCAAGGTTACCACCATCGTGGCACCAAAGCGGCCCGTTTGTACGGTCAGGCCCTGCTCTTGTATGCGACGCGCCACGGATTCATAGCATCGCTTCGCGTCGTCGGGGGGCGCAGCGTTCTCAAAGCTCGGACGCCGACCACGATGGGTGTCGCCCACCAACGTGAATTGGGACACGATCAGGAGTTCGCCCTTTCTCTCCACGATGGACCGATTCATTTTGCCGGCCTCGTCGGAGAAAATACGGATCCGTGGGATCTTGTCGGCCATATAGGAAACGTCCGCGTCGGTATCGCCTTTCGCCACCCCCAGGAGCACCACGAGCCCTTGGGAAATGGCTGCGATGGTTTGGCCATCGACCGTGACGGACGCTGAACGGACACGTTGGAGAACGGCTTTCATAGGGGTGTCATCCCGGTACACTTTTTTGGCGACTCGGCCATTGTAGCACGTGGTTGTTTGTCTTTGGGCTACGGGGGTTCCTGGTTCTTGGCATGAATGAGGGTACGCGGTCGCGTGAGACGCGACCCTACGGCTTCGCTACAGGGACTGTAGCGGCGCGTCTCACGCGCCGAGAAAGCCGGATTGCCCTCACCCCGGCCCTCTCCCGGAGGGAGAGGGAGGAAGAAGGAGAGAGGGAGGGGGATATTTTGCGGTGATTGTGAAATTTTGCTATATCTTTTTCGTCTGATCGGGGGCGTCGTCGGATGAACGAAGGAGAAGGAGAGACACATGGGAATTTTTTTGAATCGGATGAGGCATTTTTTATGTTGCTGCGGAGTGGCCGCGGTCTTGATCGTTGCGGGTCCGGTGCTGGCTGAGGAGGGACGGTTTTACATCGGCGGTGCGGCAACCGTGGAGTGGCTGGACGCTTCTTACGGTAAAATTGTTGAAAATGGCCCGCGGTCGCCTCAGGGTCAACGGTCTTTTGCGGATAAGGATTCCGTGGACAAAACGGGGTATGGGTTCGGGTTCCTTGCCGGCTATCGTCTGCCTCTCACCGAGAGTGGGCGTTTCTACCTTGGCGGGGAAGTTGATCTGACGCTCCACGACGGCACGGCGCGAGGACGACTTGACGGGGTGGGCACTTCCCCCGGCCGCAATCAACCCGGGGAAAGCTGGCCTGATTCGTGGTCTTTTGGGAAGGACGTGAGCTACGGCCTGACGGTGCGACTGGGCGTCCGGCCGGACTTTCTTCAGGTGTGGGAAGATGAGGCGAGCGTGTACGTGCTTGCCGGCGTGCGCCACGTCAACGCACGGTTCAAGTTTGATTCTTACGGGTGCTTTACGCCTACGTGTCCGACCCCCAACCCGTTTCGGGCGACTGGGCAGAGCCATGATCTGTCTTTCGTCGCGTGGACGAGTGGGTTGGGACTGGAAAAAATGATCGGCCCACACGCCGCGATTCAAGGCGAAGTACGTTATACCGGATATCCGAGCCAAAATTGGATCACCTTCGATCTGCCGATGACAAGCATCCGCGTGCCGGTGGACGTGGATAATGACGAGGTGAATCTGTTGTTGAAGATGGTCTGGTATTTCTGAGGGGCGACGGGGGCATGAGATGCCCCCTACGAGGCCGGGGGATCAGAATGACAGGGGGTGGAGGCGCGTCTTTGGGAGGGGCGGCTTCTTGCTTTAGCCTCTCCGGTTTTGGACGGACCGTGTGATTTTTTCTTGAACCAGCGTCCACACCACGTGCAGTTCTTGGGATCGCAACAGGGCCTGGGTGCCGAGGTATCCGATCAGACTCAGGCCGATGCCTGCCGCTAACGTGAGGACCTTGGTCACCCATTCCGCTTCTTGACGCCAGACGGTCAATCCGTCAATCCACAGACAGGCGAGGACCACCGGAATCGTCGCCAGCCCGGCCCGCCCCAGCGAGCGACACAGGCCCCGCCAATCCATGCCGCCCACTCGACGGGTCAGCACGGTTATCAACGCGCCGACGTTCACCATCGCCGAGAGGGCCGTGGCCAACGCCAACCCGGCGTGCGCAAACGGCTTCATCAGCATCACGGCCACCCCGACGTTGACGAGCATGGCGATCACCGCGGTCACGGCCGGCGTTTTTGTGTCCTGGAGGGCATAAAAAACCGCGACAATGACGCGAGTGCCGGCAAAGGCCCACAGCCCCACCGCGTAGGCCAACAGCGCGGCGGCCGTGCCTTGGGTATCCGCGGCGGAAAAGGCACCGTGTTCGAACACCACGTGGACAATGGGGCGGCGCAGCGCGATTAACCCGACCATGGCCGGCAGGATCATAAATCCGATCATCCGCAGGCCGAATCCCAAGGTTTCACGCAGTTCGTTCATGGCCCGGCGCGACGCCTGCTCCGACAGCGCGGGCAGAATCGCCGTGGCCAAGGCGACGCCGAAAATGCCCAATGGAAATTGGATCAACCGCATCCCGTAAAACAGGTACGTGGCCCCCCCGGGAAAATACGACGCCAGGATGGTACTGACGGTGACGTTGACCTGGGTCACGGAGAGCCCCAATAAGGACGGCACCATCAACCACCCGATCTTCCGCACGCCGGGATGCCCGGGGTTGAACAGCCATTGAAAGCGCAGCCCGCGTCGCTGCACGCCGGGCAGTTGGACGACAAATTGCGCCAGACCGCCGACGACCACCCCGACGGCGACGCCCATGACCGGCTCCTCCAATGACGGGGACAGGACCAGCGCACAGACGATGATGCAGACGTTGAACAACACCGGGGCAAAGGCCGGCGCGGCAAAGGCCCGGAGGGCATTGAGTATCCCCATGGTGACGGCCGCCAGACTCATAAAGATCAGATAGGGAAACATGATCCGGGTCAGGGTCGTGGTGAGGGTGATCCGGTCCGCGTCTTCGTGAAATCCAGGCGCCAACGCCCACACGATGATCGGGGCCGCCGTCACCCCGATCACGACGATCAGGGTGACCAACGTCAACAGGGTGGTGAACACGGCGCTGGCCAGTTCCCAGGTTTCTCGTTCGCTGCGCCGGGCGTGGTATTCCGCGAACACCGGGATAAAGGCGGAGGCCATGGACCCTTCGGCCAGGAGTTCGCGGAACAGGTTGGGCACGCGATAGGCGATAAAGAACGCATCGGCGGCCATGGTCGCCCCTAAGAGTCGGGCGAGGATCACGTCACGCACGAGTCCAAGGATTCGGCTGGACAGGGTCGCGGCACCGATGAGCCCCGCGGCCTCGGCAATGGACCGGTGCTCGTCGGCGTTCGGAGGGGGGGAAGCGGCGGACATGAATGGAATCCTGCAAGCCGTGCGCTATAATCCGCCTCGGTCTTCACGAGACACGGTTAATTTCGCGTCAATAAATTCTCGATGGGGCAATTCCAGGGCCTTGGCGATCCGCCGAATTTCTTCAATTTCCGCGTGAGACACGCTCTCCGCGGCGTTGGCCACGGCGAAGAGACACCGGAGAAAGGCTTTTCGCTCCTGAAGCGTCGTATAGTCGCAAAACCCCTTGGTGAGGCGAACCAGATCCAAGCCGTGCATGATGCGGGTGTGACTCATGTCGGCAATGAGTTCGGCTTCGTCCTTCGGGACGTTCCACAGTTGCCGGAGACCCAGACGCATGGCGTCACGTTCACGATGACACACGTCGTTGTCCACCCACGCCACGTGCGCCATGAGCCCCGCGGCCAGACACATTTTGCGGACTTCCCTCTCAGGGAGAGCCAGCGTCCGTCCCTGGTCGGAGAGTTCTGCACTCAACTGAAAGTAAATCGTGTTCTTGATGAAATCTTCAATGTGATCTTCACGGGACGACGCGCCCCGATACCGGCCGGCTTTGTTCTTCAAGGTCCGCCGGAGGGGTGCCGTCAAGTGGGCGATCAACCCCGTGCCGCGTCGTTCGATATCCTGACGCACGTGATTGATCCAGTCCGCTTCCATTCCGCGCGGCCGTCCCTCACCCGCGACCAGCTTCTCCAACGTGTCCAACACGAGCCGCGTATCCTTGGATGACCGAACGCCGTTGAGCACGCGGTTGAGCAGGGCTTGCCGTTCCGCGTCCGTGACCGCGTGGGTCATGTAGAGTTCCAGTTGCATCCAATCTTCGCCGGAAATTTCCGGAAGGAGAAACAACAGTTCCTTCAGCGCGTTCAACTCTTCCTGCTCAAGCCGACCGTCGATCCAGGCAATGCCGATCATCAATTTGCCGAGATCCAGAATGAAATCCTTCGTCGCCATGCTTCCTCCTTTGACCACGGGGGGGTGCGAACACCTTGGTGCTTTTTTCAGGATTATCAGGATTGTGAACGTAAATGCCAAGTATTCTTATTGCCTCCTTTCCCGTCAGATCATTCTATCCGGTCAGCCGCTCTGCTTCTTGTCCTTCGTCGATAAGGACAAGGTGTAGGTCATCAGCCACGGCATGGCGGACGTGGCCGAGGATGCGAAGGTGATGAGTCGGGTAAGGTGCATTGGGTTCATGGCGCTGCTTTTTGGATTCCCGCTAACTACCGGCGGGAATGACAGGGGGGCCGACGGGAATGACAGGGGGGCGGCGGGAAGAACAAGGGGGGCCGACGGGAATGGCAAGGGGGCCGACGGGAATGGCAAGGGGGCCGACAGGAATGACAAGGGGAACGGCGGGAATGACAAGGGGGCGGCGGGAAGAACAGGGGGAGTCCCGGGTTGTGGCGACTGGGGGGAATTCTTCTCTGTCATTCCCGCAGTCGTTAGCGGGAATCCATGGTACTCCCGGGTTGTGGCGACGGTGGGGGAATGCCTCGGATCGTTTTGGGTGGTGTCATGTTGTTGGTTGTCGGTGATTGATGATCTTGAGGGGTGGGGTTCATTGACACGAAAAATGCCCTTTCTATAGCATCTTTTCCTTGTCTTTGTCTTGGGAAAACACGGCCGCGGGGCCGGCTCTTCTCATCAGCGTGATTCTCCGGTCTGAAAACGCCGCGGTCTTCAATCCGTCATGACTGTGCAACCGACTCCTTCGTCTTCGTCCGCCTGGACGCGCTTCTGGCTTTTTGTCACGGCCTTTACCACGGGCGCGGTGGTCATGGCCTTGGAAATTCTGGGAAGCCGTCTCCTCGCGCCGGTCTTCGGGAATTCTTTATTCGTCTGGGGTGCGCTGATCGGCGTGGTGCTTGCCGCCATGAGCAGCGGGTATGCCACGGGAGGATGGCTGGCGGACCGTCGGTCTCCCGGTGTGATTGTCACGTGTTTGCTGATCGGGTCAGGAGCCTGGACCCTGCTTCTGGCCGGGTTCTGCCAGCCCATCGTGTTTACGGTTTCCCGCTGGACGACGGATCCCCGATGGGGTCCTTGTCTGGCGGCCGGCGTCCTGCTGGCGGTGCCGGCCTTTGGTCTCAGCGGCGTGTTACCCACCCTGCTGCGATTGGCCATTGCCGACGTGGGACATTTGGGCCGTCATACCGGTGCCATGATTGCGGTCTCGACCATCGGCAGCCTGGTAGGCACCTGGGGTACGTCGTTTTACCTCCTGACGTGGTTGGGGAGTTTGACCCTGGTCGCGGTGTTGGGCGTCACGTTGGTGATCCTGGGATTGGGCTGGGTCTGGTGGTGTCGGCGGGTCAACGCGCCGATTCTGGCTCTGCTGTTCGGGGTGGTCGGCGGCCTGACCTGGGTGGGATTCCACCCTCTGCTGGTTCTCCCGCCGGCGATTCATGAGGAAGACAGCCCCTATCAGCAAGTACGCGTGACCGATGAGCAGGCCCTCCGCTTTCTGGTTCTCGATAATACGTTTCACGCCATTATGTGGCACCCTGATCCGGTGAAACTGGCGCTTCCGTACAGTCAAATGATGATGGCCGCGCTGGCCTTGCCCCCGAACCCGCAGCGTGGCTTGATTCTGGGACAGGGCGGCGGGTCGCTGGCGAAGTGGTTGGCGCACCATTGGCCGACACTGGAAGTGGACGTGGTGGAAATGGACCCGTCGGTGGTCGGGGCCGCCGAAGAATTTTTCGAGTATCGCGCCCCGCTCAACCATCACGTCTACATCCAAGACGCTCGCGTGTTTCTGGCCAACGCGGACGCCCGATACGACGTGATCTGGGTGGACGTGTTTGCCCGTCATCAAATTCCGTTCCATTTGACCACCACGGAATTTTTTGCCGAGTTGCGGCGGCATCTGAACCACGCGGGCGTGATTGCCGTGAATCTCGCCTCATCGGATTCCGATTCAGACCGGATCAGAGCCGAAGCCGTGGTCTCCACGATGAAGACTTCCTTTCCTCACGTGGAGTCGTACAGTATTCCCGCCCCCCCATGGCTCCGTACCACGCGAGGGTCGGTGAACGTGATCTTCTTTGCCGGTTCCCGTCCTTTCCACATGCAGTCCGAGGCCGTGACGCTGGCCGCGGTCTCCTTGCTGAATCAAGGCAAACTGCCCTATGAAGTGCTGGTTTTTCTGAATTCCGCCGAATCTCCGACGTGGAACCCGGGACTGATCCTGACCGATGATTTCTCTCCGTTTGATATTCTTCAAGGCAGTGGGTAGCCGCGCAGTCCGACCGTCCCGAAGTCCTCGCCGTTGCGGGCGTAGCCGGATTCCCAACCGAGTTTCAGGTGCGGCCGCGTGAGACGCGGCCCTACATGGCGGGAGGCGGCATCAGGGGCGCTCTTGTTCCAGTTCGGCCACCAGACTTCTGGCCTGTTCGGTCAGACAATACTTCTGCTTGCTGCTCGTGGGTTTGTCGGGCATGGTCCGTTCCAGCCAACCATCGTCAAGCAGCGGTTGAAGGTAGTTGGATCGGAAGGTCTTCCAGTGCTTCAACCCCAGAATATCCATAATTTCCTTCGCTGATCTCGGCTCTTCGCAGTACAGGACAACTTGTGCGGTCACTTGTGCGGTCACTTGTGCGGTCACTTGTGCGGTCACTTGTTCAGTGAAGTCTTCTATCTTTTCCTTCAATGCCCGTAACCTCTTGCGACTATTTGATTTTTTGTCGAAAATTCTTGGTTCATTGACTTGTGTGGCATCTTGGTCCCCGTCTTGTGCGGTCGGTCGCAGAAAGGTCGTCGTCACCCAATGCTCCGAAACCTCAATCACCGGCTCGGCCACCCCGTGTTCACGGCACAACTCGCGAATGCGCCGGATGCCGGACCCGATCTGCTCCACGGCTTCCATTCGGTGCAGAACGCCGAACAAGAGCGGATTACGCGGAATGCTCTTGAGGCCGAGAGCCGCCTCGGTCATGCCGGCCGGCAGTCCACCCGGGCTGACGACTTCGAGCCGATCCTTAAACAAGTAAATCTGAACGTTGGCGGCGGAGCGGTAATCGCGATGGGCCAGGGCATTGACCACGGCTTCCCGAATGGCCTCTTCCGGCAGTTCTGATCGCTCCTCTCGCTTGACGTGCTTGATGATGTATTCCACGTTGATCTTGGAGAGAATCCAGGCCACCACGTCATCAATCATTGAGTACACGTCACGATGAAAGTCTCGCCGGTCAAGGATACGCGCCTTGACCGTGCCCATGAACAGACCGCAAGACACGTGGGCGCTGACGTTGAATTTGCGAATGTCCCGTGCCAACAACCACGCACCCGCGTGAGTCATTCGGCCATCTTCTCCGATCAGGTGGAGATTGCGCAGCGCGGTCGTCGGCTCCATATCGGCGGGGATTTTCGCTCGGCGCTGAAACGGGGACCAGTTTTCCTTATCCAGGTCCCGCTCCAATGAGAATTTGTGGCAGGCGGTTTCGTCGAAGCGAATCAGCCCTTCCTTGTAGAAGAATTCCCGAATCTCTTCCCGCGACATCTGCTGACTGTTCGCCCCCTCGCGGATAAAGAATTTTCCGCCAAAAGAATAAGGCTTGCTGTATTGCACGGGCACGGTCACGCAAAGCACTTCGTCCACGCTTTCGATCTCGACTGCGATAGCCGGTTCGGCACTACGAGCGATGGACTGGACTTCGGACTTTAATCGATTGTGGTCGGGAACCCCGCGGACTTCTCCGTCATCGCCCATACCAATCACAATGACCCCGCCGGTAGCATTGGCAAAAGCACAGATCTCCCGTCCGAGCCCTGAGGCACCGGAACGCTTGAACTCGGTGGTAAACCCTTCGCCGAGGGCAATCAGATTGGAAAGAGCCTTTTCATTCACCGCGTTACTCAGGGTGACAACCCTCTCGTCCACGCTGACTCGACTCGATGTGACGCTGCGTCACGGGGACCACCCTTGCCTCTGCTACAGGCTGAACTGACGAATGATCGCCACGCGCATGAGGCCGAGCTTGTTCTCGACGTCGTAGGAGACGGGTCTTCGGGGAGAGCCGCTCCCGCAGCAGTGGTCGTCGCCGGAGCGGTTCGCGTCATGGGTCCTTGCTCCGAAGTCCAGGTACGAGCCTTCGAGCCGCAACGTCCAGGCGTCGGTCAGGGACGTTTCGATCCCGACCCCGATCACCCAACCGATTTTCGTTGAGCCGTCGTGAAAGGAATCGTCGGGGTCCCTCCGCTGTGCAGCCCTGCCGTTGGGCAGCAACACCCATTCGCCGTTCTGCCTGTAGGCATCGAGGTCGGTCAGCGAATTGTCGATCCCGGCGGTCGCCACGCCGCCGGAGACGAAAACCGTCGCGGGGCCGATGGCCTGCTCAACGCCGGCACGCGCCGTCGCGATCCATCGAAACTCCGATTCCACGGTCTCGTCCGGCGGCTGGAATCTGGGATCAATCCGGGTTGTCTTCGCCGACAGGTCGCCGAACGTGCCGTCAAGTTCGATCCTGAAGGGCACGCCGCCGAGTTGGAATTTCTTCCCGATCAGGGCCCCGCCGATGACCCCGGAGTCGTGGTAATCAACGGCCCAGCCTGAATTGCCTGAGTACGAGAAGCCATCGGTATCGACAACGCGGCCGTCCACGCGGCCGAAGCCGCCGAACACACCCGCGTAGGTTTCCGCCCACTTGAAGACGGCGGCATCGCTTCCGGCCCTCGCGGGACCGCCGTTTGCAAGCATCACAAGAACCGCCAGGGCCATGGCCGCATGACGCCACGCGGAGCCACCTCGGAAGGAGGTCAAGGCGTCCTCTTTCATGGTGATATCCTTTCCGTCTCGTTTACCCGACGAGCACCGTGCGACGCACCCTCTCTCCCATCCTCCTCAGAAGACGCCGACGGCGTGATGGGACGGCGGTCATGGAGGCATCTCATCGCGTGAATTCCGCGGCACATGATACACAAACGCCACCGTTGCGACAAAACCGCGGGATAACCCTCGGAGGACGGCCTCCCCTGCCACGCAGCCCAGGCATGGCCGACGGGTCATCGTCTCCGGTCAACGTCGTTCTTATTTTTGATCCCGCCCGTTTTCTGTTACCATTCACGGATGGAACGCACCGACGCAGCCTCCCTCTTCCCCCGGGAGAGTGCCGGGGTGAGGCCCCCCAATGACACCTTCCCGCTTCACCGGCGGACCAGCGTAGGGGAAAGCCTCACACGCCGTGCAGGGAAGACGTTCCGGGTTTGGGTGTGGACCGCCGTCGCAGTCGCGGCACTGACGGCTTGTGCTCGGCCCCCAGGAACCTGCTGGACAGCCGAACGATACGAACGCGAGGCGGCCGAACACCCGAAACTCGTCGGAGTCCGGTCGGGCCGCTACCCCGGGGAGATCGTCGTCGAAAACCCCGGGAACTTTTGGGTGAATGCCCGATTTACGGGTCAGTCGTGCGAAACGCACGTCATAGAGGAGGGCACCCGAGTCTTCGCGAAAGTGAGTTTCCTCCAAGAGCGCGTGGAACTGAAGGTCCCGCTAAGCACCAGGGACTTCTATCTGGGACGAGTCGATCACGGGCACATGCTGGTAATCCAGCAAATCCCGGGAGGCGCAGTCGCCAGCGTGGTTGGATTCGACAAACACGGCAGCATGAACTACCAGGACTGCGGCCAGCGCGGAGCCCCGTACCGGGAGTGCCACGGCTCCAGAAACCCGGAATGAGGGCAGACGGCATCCCTAAGCAGCATGACGGGAGCCAATGATGAGCGGTGTCGTTCGAGATGCCCAACCCCTGCCGACGTATCAATCAGAATCATCGACAAAACGGCGGCGGGGAATGGACCGAAGCGACTGAAGGTCGCGTGAGACGCGACCCTACGGGGCTCCGGCAAGGGCTTCCATGCTTCCTGAATCAGTTCAGCCTTTGTCATCCGTTCTCTTTCATACTTCACCCTTCATCTCGGTGATTTCTCCTGAACGAAGTCCAGCAGAGCGAGTCTCGATGGCGAGACCCGATCTGCTCCACCGCCTCCATCCGATGCCGACACCAAACAACAGCGGATTGCGCGGAATGCTCCTGATGCCGAGAGCGACCCGGTCGGTCCGGCACGCAATGATGACTCACTCAGTAACCGGCAATAGCTGAAACTCATTCGATGACATCGGCTCGTAGTCCTGCGGCCAGTACCCGCTCAATTCGATCAAGACGCGCTGCTTGGATGGTGCGGGAACCGGATTGACTTTCACCACGTGAGCTCGGTATTTCCCCGGGGCATGCGACATCGCCTTGACCAGATCGCGAAACACGTAGCGGGGTGCCCACCCGATCATGCAGTAGTCCTCCGTCTGAATCTGGACAGCAAAAGTGGTTGCCGGGTTGGTCAACTCAATGGTGACGTAGAGAGTTTCACCAGCCTGCAAACGCTCAAGTCGTTCCTGCGCCTCGTCGTTCGTATGCCGCCAACCGTGGAGGAAAAATCGGCAACGGAAGGCTCCGTCCTGCCGCTTCTCGATTTTCGGAAATACCTGAAAGTTGTCCGTGGCGCGATAGCCCCCATCAATAGCGAGGATTTCCAGGGGGTCCGGGTCTTGCTCCTCAATGGCCAGAAGCGCAAGGTAATCCTGAAAACCTTCGCGCTGATTGGTCATGACGCGATTTTCAAATAGAGGAAAAAGCCGACCTGAGGTATAGCGGCGATCAAAGGAGGGGAAGTCATAGAGCGGGGCAAATCCGCTTTCTTTTTCAGCCTCCCTTGCTCCGAGGGTATAGCCAAAGGCATATCGTGTGCGTGAGATATCCACGTCGAGCCTCCCCACCGGGAACCACAGTCGACTCCTCTCCCTCTTATCCTGCCAAGCCAAAAACAAAATTTTTATGCTCATTCAGAAACCTCTTTTAGTCGGTCACGATTGTAACATATCAGTGCAAACGCAAAAATCCTTGATAGAGGCGTCATCCAATCAGCCGGGACTTTCTCGATTATTTCTTTAACCACCTCCGGATCCAAAACAGCAAGTTTGCGACATGCCTTCTTAAAAAAATGCCGATAATGAGGTGCCTTCAGACACCAACGCACCAGTTCCAACGGAGATGGACCGCGGGCACTGTCTTCGGTAATAAAAATCGCACCGTGTGCCCGTTCTGCATAGCTGCCAATACCCAACTCATCCAGATAGCGTTCTCGACTCTTCTTCTCTCCCGTATCCAACAATTCACGCCCCAACGACGACGCATGGTCAAAGGTCGGTGCAAGGCGACCCCGCCATTTTTTATTGACGCGCTTACGCAGGATACCCCAGTTTTCGTGGTGTCGGTCAACGTTACCGATTACAGCGTCGAAGACCAGATATTCCGCTAGTTTTACTCTGCATTCGTTCGCAAAGGAACCAACTCCAAAAATGTCCATGCTGTTAAAAATGCGCTGAACGGTGTGCATTCTCTGATTGAATTTCTGCTCAGGGTTATAACGGTCATCCATGCCGGCGAGAATCTGGTTGCCGTGATAGAGTTCGTATTCAGAAGTGAAACTCCGTGCGATCGAGCCACGCCGTGACTCACCTTCTGCGGTGCAGTAGCGTGCCAACTCAACCCTAGGCGCGAGGATACCTATCTTGCGAGCGATTTCGTAGGCGATTTTTTCTGCCCAATGTCCACCCGTATTCTCGGTGGGAAACTTGAATAGCCAGTCCCGAACGTCGGACGCCGGATTGTGAAACCAGAACTTGTCCTTACTGCCCATTTGCTCCGGTTCTGCTTTCCATTTGGGATCAACGTCCACGATTGGATATTCCGCACTCATACCCGCATCTCCCCATTCATCAGACGCAGCAGGAGCAGGTCGCGGGCTTGGGTGAGTGTGCCATTGTATTTCGTCAGTCGATCGACTTGATCACGAATGGCTGTCGCATGTTTCTCAAAAAGCCTAAGGACATCAGAATCTGGGACCAATACCTCTCGGTTATGTGCAAAATCCCTGTTCAACCCAGGGACCGCAACGTCGGTATTAATGAACTGAATGTTGTGCAGTGCGTAGTAGAGATACATCGTGCAACACTCACTTGCGATGTAATACACCGCGTCTATTGGATAGAAGTCGGTCTTCGACCAAAATACATTGCCCACATTGCCTTTTCGTCCAATGATGATTCCAGGACCGAAAGCCAGTGGTTCTTTGTGAGTGCCTACAACTCCGCTTGAACCGAAAACAGGAAAAGTTCCAGAGACGCGATCAGCTTTTTTAGTGACGTTCCATAGTTGAGCTTGGCAATTTCTCTCAACGTTTTCTTTCCCCATCCCTCCGGCACGCCGTCGGTAATCGGGGTGTGTTCGTGGCCGGGGAAGCGGAGGTGGACGAACCATTCTTTGTAGAGTAGTCGCGTTGCCCGTTCCAGTAAATGAATTCGGCGTCGGTTGTTTTCAATCAGGTCGTCGTAGGCGGAGAGGATGTCACCGATTCTGTCCTGTGTTGGTAACGATGGGATAGAAACCTTGAGTTGCAGAGCGTTTGATCTATTCAGCCCGGGAACAGCAGCGTCAGTGTTCATGCGAGCAAGTGGTAATGTCTTCAGCAAGTAGTAAATGTACCTCAGTCGCGTGTCCTCTGTTTTGGGAACGACGTAATAGGTCGTGTCTATGGGGTAGAAATCCCGATCCGCCCAATACACGGATCCAATCGTCCCTTTACGGCCAACCACCACGCCTGGGCCTTGAACGAGAGCTTGGTTGTGAGTATCGACAATGCCACACGATCCATACACGGGAACAGCCCCAGATTTTCGATCACAAGCTGGCAGTCCTTTTCCGTAAACAAACTGAACGAAATCACCGAGATGCGCGTTTCTTGCTTTATCCCTCATCCTATCACCCTCCCGCACATTCAGTAATTCCTGAACGTGAAAATTCTCCCTGGGGCAGGGGACCTGCCAGACGGTCGTTGGACAGCAGAATGAAAATATTGGTATCAGCCACAAAGCGTTTCACGTTCATTTTTCCCAACCGCGTTTCCACGAATCTCGAAGCCTTCTTTGCAAGGCAACTGGGTCATCCACGTCTCGAAACGTCCGAATCTTACCGGCGAAATCCGACAGGCGGTTTGCACCTTTCGCTTTCTCGTGTTTTTCTTCTCGCAGATGGACCGAAACACGAGCCTTTCGGCCAAATGCCTCTTGAAAATCAGGCGGCAGTTTGCTCAGGGCAAGCCCAGAATGACGTTTTGCCGACATTCGGCAAAGGTCTCTCTGTCTCTAATAGGGTAAGCCGATACTTCTGATTCTTCGCCGTGGGCGATTCAGGAGGCTATATCCACCATTCCTTCAGCCACGGTCTTCGGATTTTTTCGCAAAAAGGCATTCGGTACGGGTGGACGTTACCGGGTCCCTTCGACGCGTATCGTGACAACGTCAACGTCGTGATATTGCTGATGGCGCACGGACGAGGCAAAGTGCCGGAGCAGGCGGAGCGAGAGTTCGCGTTCGCCCGGAGTCTCGGGTTGCCCGTCTAACAGCACCATCAGGTCTTCCAGATTCTGTTCACCGATGGCCGCGATGAATTCCAATTCTGCTGCACCGTGGTCGCTGCGCGCGGTGACGTGCAGGCACCGTTTCCCACCAGTGGTTTCGTCTTCCCGTCGGATGAGGCTCAACAAC
Organism: Nitrospirales bacterium; assembly: GCA_965212625.1. Taxonomy (GTDB): domain Bacteria; phylum Nitrospirota; class Nitrospiria; order Nitrospirales; family UBA8639; genus Bin75. The sequence goes on from OZ243124.1 coordinate 1,414,980, forward strand.
GTTTCCTCTCCGGCCGAACACAGTCGCTCCGTGGACTCGGCGTTCCACCCGAGCCCGGCGGCAAAGGCACGCAGGAAGGCATCCAGTTTCGGCAGGACGGCCACGTTCAACTCCACGTCAATGCGCCGACGCCGCGGCCCGGTCACTTCCAGAAACGCGGTCAGCACAATCGCAACGAGGCCGCCGGCCGTCATGCCGTTGCCGAGCAGTCCGCCCCACGTCTCGCCGAGTTGCTCCGCGAAAATCACGTTGTTTTGAAAGCCCAACCCGATCCAGAACGCCAGTCCGGCGATCAGGGCCTTGCGATAATCCATGCCGTCCTGGACGACAAGTTTCATGCCCTGCATGAAGAGCAGGGCCAGCATCACCATCACGTAGGCGGCAACCACGGGGCCCGGCACGGCGAGCAGGACCGCCGTCACTTTAGGCAGAAACGCCAGCATCAGAAAGACGATGCCGAGGTAGACTCCGACGCGCCGTGCGCCGACCCCGGTGAGTTCGGCGAGCGGGATGCTTGATGAATAGGTGGTATTGGGCACGGTGCCGGCGAGTCCGGAGAGCAGGTTGCCCAGGCCGTCGGCGTTGACTGCGCCCTGCACCGTGCGAAAATCGACCGCTCGGGGGGTACGCCAGGACACACGCTGAATCGCGACGGCGTCGCCGATGGTCTCGATGGCACCCACCAGGGTGACGAACACGAACGCCGGCAAGAGCATCCAGAAGCGCGCGTCGAATTGTACGTCGAACCCGGGCCAGGCGTTTGTCGGCAAGCCGACCCAGGCCGCTTCGATCACGCGATCGACGTCGTAGAGTCCGAACGGGAATCCGACGACGCAACCCGCGCCGATTCCGATCATCGGTGCCCACAGCCGCCAGGCACCCGAAGCACGCAACGCGAGGGCCGCAATGACGCCCACGGTCACCGTCGCACACGCCGGGGCCGCGGACGCGGGCGTGCCATCGGGCACGTCCGTCAACATGCGGAAGACGACCGGCATGATGGTGACGGCAATCAACGCGATCACGGTCCCGGACACGACCGGCGTGATGATACGCCGCAGCAGCGAGAGCCGCGCGGCCAGCCCGAACTGGAAAAGCGAGGACGCGACAATCAGCGTGGCCAGCAACGCCGGCCCACCCTCCATGAGTGCGGTGACGCAGACCGCGATGAAGGCACCGGACGTGCCCATGATGAGCACGTGTCCGGCGCCGACGCGCCCGATTCGCACGGCTTGAAGAATGCTGCTCACTCCGCTGATGACTACGGCTGTAAAAATCGCCCACGACAAATAGGTCTCGCTCTGACCCGCTGCCCGGATTACAATGGCCGGCGTCAACACCACGCCCGCCAGAACGATCATCGCAGCTTGAAACCCAAGGCCGAGGGAAAGGGTATGCGGCGGCCGTTCGTCGGGTTCGTAGCGAACGTCATGCGCGTTACGGACAGTGTCGGATTTCATGCTTTCAGACTTCCTTAGCCCACTTCCGTGTGGTGGCCTTTGCAAAAAAACCGAATGACTGCACGCCGGCGCTCGCCAATCAGACCCGTCATTCCCGCGCACGCGGGAATCCAGCAAAACACAATGCCACACGTGACGCAGACAACGTTCTTGTTTGCATGGAGTCAAGAAACCTGGATTCCCGTTTGCACGGGAATGACGAAGCAACCGCAGGCGTGACGGTTTTGAAAAGGTCTCCTCCCATGAGGAGAGGGTGAGAGGCCGTCTTCATATTCCCAATTCCTCGAAATTTCTTTTGATGGTTGCCGCCAGTGTTCCTGCTTCGGCGTTGAGCGTTTCGAGTTCTACGTGGATTTCGCGCAGGGCCATCTCGAAGTCGAAGTGTTCGTCTTCTTCCTCGGGAGTCACGCCGACGTAACGGCCTGGGGTGAGGCTCCAGTCGTTGGCTTTGATCTCGGCGCGGTCCACCAGTTTTACCAGCCCTTCCACGTCGCGTAATGTCGCATCGGGGAAGCGTTCGGTGAGCCAGTGGGCTTGGCGCCAGAAGTAGCGCACTTTTCTGAGTTGCCCCCAGGCATGAACGAACGGTTCGTCCTGCTTCGTGAGATTCCGGCGGGCCTCGTCGGCGGCTTTGCGGGCGAGGGTGATGGCACGGCCGTTCCATGCGCGGCTCGCTTTGGCGTTGCATTCCCGCTCGCAAATCTCGATCAGGCGGGCAGCGAGTTTGTAGAGCACGTCGGTCCGTTTGACCAGGTCGCGGCTGGTTTCGGTCAGCGGGGCAAGGCCGTTAATGGTTTCCCGGAGTGCCGCGGCAGAGCCGAATGTATACGTCCCGGCGGGGTCGGCAGCCAGAAGATAGCTATTTTCCGCGTCCGCGGATGCCGGCAGGTGCGATTGCAGTGCCTTCCTGAACGCATCCACGTCGGCGGTGAAGGTGAGCAGGGCCTCGTCCAACTCGTCAAGCGTCTCGGCGTGGGCACCATCCGCGGTGAGGGTGTTGAGGAATGGGGTCAACGTGTCGCGGAGGGCCGTCAGTGACGTGAGGAAATCCGGCAGCGGTTGATTGAGGGGGCCGGGGTGGGAACGGAAGCAGGCGTTCGCTTCGTTCAGGGTGCGGGTGCAGTAATCGGACACCACGTTGAGGTACCGCTCCGTTTCACCCCGGTACAGCGAGACGATAGCCAGCAGGTTTTGTTGCTGCTCGGGGCTGAAGTCGTAGATCTTGCGCGTCACCTTACGGTAGACGTTGCGCGCGTCGATCATCAGCACCTTGTCGCGGTGCGCCTTGGGTTTGGCGCGGTTGAGAAACCACAACTCGCACGGCACGGTGCGGGTATAAAAAAAGTTGGAGCGAATGGCAATCATGACGTCCGCGTCGCCGGTTTCCACCAGCTGCCGGCGTACCTCGGCCTCGCCGCCGCCTGCGCCGGACGCCTGGGACGACATGACGAAACCGGCCCGCCCCGTTTCATTCAGGTACCCGTAGAAGTAGCTGATCCAGACGTAGTTGCCGTTGCTGACCTTGCCTTTCTTGTTGACGCCCGGCAAGCCGAAGGGCAGACGCGGGTCGGTTGTGACCTTGCCGGCATCGATCTCGTCCACGTTGAAAGGGGAATTGGCCATCACGTAGTCCGCCTTGCCCAGCAGTTCGTGCGGGTCCTCGTAGTACGTGATCGCCTGCCGGATGTCGCCTTCGAGGCCGTGGACGGCAAGGTTCATCCTGGCCAGACGGATGGTGGTGGCGTTCTTCTCCAAGCCGCGGAAGGTGAGCCGCTCGGCGGGTCTTTGGCCGTGCTCCGCCACGGTGCGGGCACTCTGGACGAACATGCCGCCGGAGCCGCACGCCGGGTCGAGCACCGTGCCGCGATCGGGGTTCAGCACGTGGGCAATCAGCGACACCAGCGAGACGGGGGTGAAAAATTCGCCGCCGTCGTGGGCTTTCTGGTCGGCGAACTGGGTGAGGAAGTATTCGTAGATGCGACCAAAGACGTCGCCGGACACCCGCTTCAACTCATCGGGATTGAGGGTACGCAATAATTGGCCGAGGACGTCGTTGTTCAGTTCCTGATATTCGCTCTTCGGCAGGACACCCCGCAGACTGGCGTAATCCTCTTCGATGGACTCCATGGCCGTGATGATGGCCCCGGCGCGGTCCTGACCGTCGGGCAAGGCGACCAAGTAGTCGAACCGGGCTTCGGGTCGCAGGAAGATGGCGTTCTTCTGGGAAAAATCCTCCTTGGCCGGCGCACGCCTCTTGCCCACGCGGGTGGGCAGACCGGCCGTTACCTCGTCTTTGACGGCCAGATAGCGACTGTAGGCGTGGCGCAGGAAGACCAAGCCCATGACCGGCAGAAAATATTCGTTGCCGGCGTAGTTGGAGTTGGCGCGCAGCGTATCCGCCGCAGCCCAGAGACGCCGTTCAATCGCGTCAATGTGTTCGAGTTGGGACAAGAGTCGGGTTTGTCTCCTCAGTTATCCTCTCCGCCATCCGCGCACGCGGAAACGACGGCGAACAATAGACAGTCACGAGTGCAGCAGACACGTCATTTCCGCGCACGCGGGAATGAGGGGGTCAGTGGTCAGTGGCCTGGTCATTTCCGGGCACGCGGGAACAACGGGGCCACCGGCCACCGTTCATTCGGCTTGGGTTTGGGCGGGCCAGAATTTATAGCGGATTTGCGGGAGTTGTTTGCCCTCGAAGTTTGGAATGTCGTACAGGCATCGGTCGATGGTGGCGACTTCTTCCTTGGTAAATTCAAACACCTTCGAGGTTTTCCAGAATTTATCGAAGGTGAAATAGTCCCCTTTTTCCGGTTTTTCAGCCAGGCAGGCCTGCATCCGTTTGAAGCCCGCGGTATCGACGCCGGCAATGCGGCCGTTATTTTTGTCCACGCACCATTTCAGTATTTCGGCGACTCCGTACATGGTGAGCTCAACTTTGACTTTCTCCGAACGTGGTTCTGACATTGGTTCCTCCTCTGGTGAAACGTACTCTATAGCATATTTCTCAAAAACTCTTCCAGTCATTTGATCCGGAAATTCACGAATCACGTCTCGGCGGATCTGCAATCGGATTGCCGTGCTCCGAGGCCGTGCAGCGGTTCAGGAGATTACCCGTTGTTTCGTCCGGCCAAAACCCTGTATGCTTTTCCTTTTTCACTTTTCCAACGACGGCCAAGTGAGGGGGAGGAGTCACGAGAGGGATGCAGGCGTCGGGTTCTCTTGGAGTGGTCAACGTGGTCTGGGCGCTCGGTTTCGGGGTGTTCCTGCTTCTGCCCGGGTGTTCTCCCAAAGATCCGTACGTTCCTCCTGATCTGCTCTATCTTTTTGCCACGTATGCCGTAGGGAAAAATCCAACGGCCGTGAAAGCCGGGGACTTTAATCAGGATGGGTTTTCCGACTTGGTGACGAGTAACATCTCGGCGAATACGCTGTCCATTTTAATCGGAAACGGGGACGGGAGCTTTCAACCGCACGTTTCCATTCCCGCGTGCAAGGAGCCCCGGAATCTGGCGATCCAGGATTTCGACGACGATACGCATCAGGATTTGGCGATTGCGTGTTCCGGAAGCGATGACGTGGCCATTTTTTTGGGGCGGGGGGATGGGACCTTTGAAAAAGCCGCCCTCTATCACGTCAATCGGACACCGGTGTCTATTGCCAGCGGGGATTTTAATAGTGACCGCCATTTGGACCTGGTGACGGCCCTGCGTAATGACAAGCTGCAACTGTTTTTCGGAAACGGCAACGGGACGTTTCGTCTGGGCCCCTTGTATGAATACGGCGACACGCCGACTTCCGTAGCCAGCGCGGACTTGAATCAGGACGGACATCTGGATTTGGCGGTGACGAACGGCGGGCCGATGAGCAGCGCCGTCTCGATCTGGTTGGGCCAGGGAGACGGCAACTTTCTCCGGCCGACCGATTATCGCACCGGCAAGCGCCCCTTATCCGTGTCCTTTGCCGACTTCAACAACGACGGGGCGATGGATTTATTGGTGGTGAACGGTCAGATGAACACGATCACCGTGTTTTTGGGCAACGGAGACGGAACGTTTCAGGACGGTATCGATTCAGGAGGAGACGCCGGGCCTAATCACGGCTTGGCTCAAGATTTTGATGGGGACGACGTTTTTGACGCGGCCGTGGTGAACATTCAATCGGGCAGCATCTCCGTCTTGTTCGGGAAAGGCGATGGATCGTTTTATTATCCTCCCCGGCATTATGCCACACCCCGCGGGCCCTTTGCGCTCACGTCTCTGCCCATTGCCGCCGGCCGTGATGAAGAACCCGGCTTGGCAATCGTCAATAACGCCGAGCACAGCGTGTCGATCTTTCTGCATTATGGGTTGAAATCCCGGGAACAGGTTGAGGCGTCAGCCTCCGCCTTCTAGCCCGGACCGGCGAAACGCTCAACGGGAATTCACGATGCAATGTCTCAAGTGCAACGGGCTGATGCTGGTGGAACGGCATTACACCACCATGAATCGACGCCTCTATGCCCGATGCGTGAATTGCGGGTTCTGGTTCGATCTGGTTGACGTGCTCAGATTTTTCCATCGGATCGTGGATAGTACGTACCGCCGCGTGAAAATCAACGAACTGCTGTAAGGAAGGTTCGTGAAGATTCGCCTGCGCTCGGAACCCGGCACTTTTCCGTCGAAGAGACTTTTGCACCATTCCCTTTCTTTTTACCCCTCACCCTGGCCCTCTCCCTCAAGGGGAGAGGGAAAAAGCAATCTTGAACGGCCTATGGCTTCGAGAGAATTTTCAGTCCTTCCCGAATCAGTTCATCAAGTGAGGTCGGCGGAGGACTCATCCGGCTCACGTGTTTGACGGCATCCTTGACTTCTCGCGGCCGGTATCCCAGGTTGACCAAGGCTGAAACGGCATCGTTCTGGAAGTCGCGCAACGCCCCCGGCAGTGCCAGCGCGTCGTCTTCCCGCCCTCCCTCCTGCAAGAGGGTGATTTTATCTTTGAGTTCCAGAACGATGCGGCCCGCGGATTTTTTCCCGATTCCCGGCACCGACGCCAGTTTCTCAAGGTCATTGTGTTGAATGGCACCGGTCAGATCGGGAATCGCCAAGGTGGACAAGATGCTCAGGGCCAATTTGCCGCCCACCCCGGAAATTCTGGTCAGCAACAGAAAGGCGTCTTTTTCCAGCAACGTGAGGAACCCGAACAATTGAATGGCGTCTTCTTTCAGGGCAGTGAAAATCTGAAGCGTCAGCGGCGTTTCAGGTTCGGGTAACGCGAAATAGGTGCTGAGCGGGATCAACACCTCATATCCGACTCCGTGAACGTTGAGAATGACCCGTGACGGGTCTTTGGCGGCTAAGGTTCCCGTCAAGGTGGCAATCATGGAAGGGCGCGCGTCAGGACGACGCGGTTACCCGGAGCCCGCGACTTTTTCCATCACGTCGTCCGGGATGTCAAAGTTGGCGTGAACTTTCTGGACGTCGTCGTGGTCGTCCAGGATTTCCATCAATTTCAACATTTGCTCGGCGGGTTTTTCGTCGAGCCGGACGTGGCTCTGAGGCAGATAGGTAATTTCAGCAAACGAGGCGTCAACGTTGGAACGTTGCAGTGCCGTCCGGACTACGTCAAACGCGGATACCTCGGTGGTCAGCTCAAAGCCGGCCCCGGACTTTTTGACATCGTCGGCTCCGGCTTCCAGGGCAATCCCGAGGAGTTGGTCTTCCTCAACCGCGTCCCCTTTCACAAGGAACACGCCCTTTTTGTCAAACTGCCACGCCACCGCCCCGGCTTCGGCCATGGTCCCGTGATGTTTCCCGAGCATACTGCGAATTTCCGCGACCGTCCGATTTCGATTATCCGTCATGATCTCGATCAGCAGTCCGGTTCCACCGGGCCCGTACCCTTCAAGCGTCAATTCCTCATAGTGGGTGCCCGGCAATTCTCCGGTGCCTCGCTGAACGGCGCGTTTAATGGTCTCGGCCGGCATGTTGGCGTCTTTGGCTTTGGCCACGGCCGTCCGCAGGCTCGGATTTGCATCGGGGTCTCCCCCCGCACGGGCGGCCACGGTGAGTTCGCGGAGAAGCTTGGTAAACAGCTTGCCCCGTTTGGCATCGACCCCGGCTTTGTGACGTTTGATCGTTGACCAATGACTGTGACCGCCCATGTTCGCGTGTCCTTCTTCAAGAAAAAACCCGGTTGGCTTGTATCATAGCAAATCCAGTCGTTGCAACACGCTTGACGGACGCACGGCACGCCTTGCACGGCAGGGCTTGCCCCTGCACAATACGCGGGCAGCACGTTCAGCATCAGGCGACAACAAGGGCAAATTTATCGCGTTGGATGATTTTTACAACGGCATTACGTTCCTGGAGCCACCACGGCCCGGATGGGAGGCGGCGGAACCGAGGGATGCAGAGCCGATAGACCTTTCCCGTCGTCCTATCTAAAAGCAGACGTTCCAGGTGGAGCGTCCCTGCAATTTCGACGCAGATAGAGAGAAACGGCCATGCGCATTGTGTTTATGGGAACGCCTGCTTTTGCCGTGCCTTCGCTTGAAGCCCTCGTTGAGGCGCGTCATGAGGTGGTGGGGGTGGTCACGCAGCCGGACCGGCCGAAGGGAAGAGGACGGGTGACCACGCCGTCTCCCGTGAAAGTGTCGGCCTTGGCCCAGGGGTTGCCCGTGATTCAACCGACGCACGTGAAAAGCCCGGAATTCCTTCGGCAACTTTCCGAGTGGAAACCGGATCTCATCGCCGTCACGGCGTTCGGCCGGATTCTTCCCAAGGCCATTCTGGATTTGCCGCCCCTGGGCTGCGTGAACGTTCATGGGTCCTTGTTACCCAAATATCGGGGAGCCGCGCCGATTCAGTGGGCCCTCATTCACGGGGAATCGGAAACGGGGATCACCACCATGGTCATGGATGAAGGGATGGATACGGGTGACGTGCTGCTCCGGCAATCGGTGACCATTCATCCCGATGAAACCGCCGCAGAATTGGGAGACCGGTTGGCGAAGGTCGGCGGGGCGCTGTTGGTAGAAACCCTCAACCGTTTAGAAACGCAATCGGTGACGGCTCACCCGCAAGATCATACCCGGGCCACGTATGCCCCCTTGTTGAAAAAGGAAGACGGCGTGATTGATTGGAGCCGGTCAAGTACGGACGTGGCCAACAGGATTCGCGGTCTGTCCCCTTGGCCCGGGTCCTACACCTTTTATCGGCAGCAGCGGCTGATTATTTGGAAATGCCGGGCGGCGGGATTGGACGCCCGGGTCAGAAACGATGGGCACCCGCCGGGGACGGTCCTGGCGGTGGGACCAAAATCATTCTGGGTGGCAACGGGTGACGACAGCGTGGAAATCCTCGAAATTCAACCCGCGAATAAACCACGCACGTCGGTGGAACGTTTTCTTCAAGGACACGCGCTTCACGTGCATGAGGCGTTCGGCTCGCAGCCCTGTCCAAGCCCGTCATTCCCGCGAAACCCGTCCCCGACCTGCCTAGGCCCCGACAGACGGGCGTTTGTCATCGGGGAACGGGAATCCACAAGGGCCAACGATCAAGGATCATCGGCATGAACGACCAAACCAGGCAAGCCTTGACTTTTCTTGCCAAGCAAATTCAGGAACTCAAAATCATTCAACCGCATTTAGTGCAGGCGGTAAACGCGGTGTTGGCCAAAGAACAGTTTGCGAAATGGAAAAAGCAGGTGGTGCATCAGATCGGAGAACACGTGGCCCCCGCGTACCAACGACGATTCTCCAAAGATTGGTTGGAAACGACGTTTGCCGGAGCGGATATGTACGATGAATTGCGTGACGACGTTGAAATGTGTCTCCGGCAGCTCTACGCCCTCTCGAAAGAGATCGAAACCCAGGGGCTTCCGGCCAGTGACGAGTGGCCGGTGGACAGTGGCTAGTGACCAGTGGCCAGTGAGCAGTGGCCGGGCGGCGTGACGCCGATCATGAGAGATGGCTGATTGTCGATGGTTGATTCCGGATTGAAACAATCAACAGTCACACGTCCTGCGTCCACGACGTCCCGCCCTGCCCGGCCGTGTAAACGCCTTGGGCAACATTTTCTCGTTGATCGTCACGTCGTCCGAAACATTCTGAAGGTTGCCGAGGTCCGGCCACACGACACCATCTTTGAAATCGGACCCGGACGCGGGGCCCTGACGCAGGTGTTGTGTGAACGCGCCGCCAAAGTCATCGCCGTGGAACTCGACCTCCGACTCGTCCGTTATCTTTCCGCCGTCCGCGTGAACGATCGTTTGGAATTGCACCACGGTGACGCCTTGGACTTTCCCTACGAGACGCTGCCCATGGGAACGGTGGTCATTGCGAATTTGCCGTACAACGTGTCCACGCTTCTGTTGTTTCGGTTATTGCGGCACCGTGACCGCCTTCACCGACTGGTGTTGACGTTGCAGAATGAAGTGGTCACGCGCATCGTCGCGCAACCCGGTTCACGCGATTACGGCGTCTTGTCCGTCATGAGCCAGTACCACGCCGACCCACGCAAGGCGTTTACCGTGCCGGCGAGATGTTTTCGTCCCGTGCCGGCCGTAGACTCGGCCGTGGTCCACTTCACGAGTCGATCACGAGGACGCCCGGATGAACAGTTTGATCGGACGTTGATACAGATCGTCCGGGGGGCGTTTGCGCATCGGCGTAAAACCGTGCTGAACTCGTACCGGGACGCAGGCTGGGACCCGTCCGTGATTCAACTGGCCTTGGAACGGACCCATGTTGACCCGCGGCGGCGGGCTGAAACCATCACGGTCCAGGAGTTTACGGCGTTGGCGAAGGCCGTGTCTTCCCATTTCGCGTCACGCGCAACGTCGTGCGGAACTCCCGATGATTCCGAAACGGAGACGCCTCCGTCCGTTGATTGATAAACCGAACCCTCTGTGCTAGATTGATCGCATGAGGATCTTTCAGAGGTCCGCGAAGAGCCCCAACAAGCGGGCAGTGCCCTCCCCTCCTTCCAGACTCCGCCGCGAAATTCTGGGTATTTTTCTGATTACCCTGGCCGTCCTGGTGTTCCTCAGCCTGTGGTCGTTTTCGATTCTGGACGGCGGCTGGTTCGTGCCGGGCGATGGCGCGACCCCGCACGATGGCACAAGCACAGACAACTGGGTAGGCATGGTCGGGGCGTTGATTGCCGCGGGTCTGATCGGGTTCTTGGGCACCGCGGCACTGGCGATTCCCTTTTTAATCCTGTTGCAGGGGATTCGCGTCTTTCAAGAAGAACGCTGGTCAGAGAAAATCCGAAGCCTCCTGGGTTCCGGGCTGATCGTCCTGAGCGCGAGCACCCTCATCCGCCTGAATCATCCGTCCTCCATTCATGCGTTGTCTGAGGGCATCATGACCGACCTGTACGCCGGGCAGGTGGGAACCTGGATCGCAGAGGCCGTAGACCCTTTGTTTGCCCAACTGGGAAGCACGGTGGTGTTGACGGCGATTCTGTTCATCTCCATCCGGCTCGTCGCCCCGTTCTCCATTGTCACCGCGTTCGGACGCATCCCTCGCGGCGTTGAGAAAATCGTGAAACTTGCCCTGAGCCTCAAAGGGATAGTCAGTGCCGTGCCGCGTCTCTCCCTTGGCTGGCTTTCCTGGTTTCGACACCATCGGAAACCCAGGGCCAACAAACCGGTCAAAATCAATCGCACGTTCAACGTCCAAAATGGGGCTTTTTCGTGGTTGAGGAAGGGGAAATCAGGAAAGGGGAAGGGCGAAGACGTTCCCTCACCCTCTCCCCAAGGGAGAAGGGAAAGAGTGAATGAGCCGGATCCGGTTGACCCGGACGCGCCTGAGCCCGCCCTGAACCGCGACGGAGAGACGTCGCCGTCCCCTCAACGTGACGTCACGCGGAAGGTGGCGGCAGGCTATCATTTGCCTGATCCGCAAAACCTGCTTGATCCCCCTCCTGCTTCCACGACGCAGCAGACGGATCACGTTCTGGAGTCGGCGTCCAAGACCCTCACGAATACGCTGCACAACTTCGGGATTACGGGAAAGATCACGGAAGTGCATCCGGGTCCGGTCATCAGCATGTATGAATTTGAGCCCGGGCCCGGCATCAAAGTCGCACGGATCGTGAGTCTTGCCCATGAGTTGGCCATGGCCTTGAAGGCCGGCAGCGTCCGCATTGTGGCTCCATTGCCGGGAAAATCCACGGTCGGCATCGAAGTCCCCAACCCCGTGCGGGAAACCGTGGCCCTGCAGGAAATTTTGACCAGCGACCCATACGTCCGGTCGCAATCGCGATTAACGCTGGCCTTGGGAAAAGATATCGTCGGACGGCCCTACGTGGCCGACTTGAAAAAAATGCCTCATCTCCTGGTGGCCGGAGCCACGGGAGCCGGAAAAAGCGTCGGGCTGAACAGCATGTTACTCAGCCTTCTCTTTGCCGCGCATCCCGACGAAGTGAAACTCATGCTGATTGATCCCAAGGTCCTGGAGCTCAAATTGTACGACGGCATTCCCCATCTGTTGCACCCGGTGTTGACGGATCCGAAAGCTGCGGCTCGTGGATTGACGTGGGTCGTACAGGAAATGGAGCGCCGCTATCACCTGCTGGCCGAGCACGGCGTGCGCGACATTCGGGACTATAATCTCAAGGTGGGCAAGAAGCAGGCCGCTGGCCCCGGCCGGACGGTTCCACCGCTTGATCGCGAGCATGACGATGAGGACACCGGCGATCCTGAACCGCTCCCATACATCGTGGTCGTCGTTGATGAATTTGCCGATCTGATGATGATGTCGCCTAAAGACGTCGAAGAAAAGATCGCGCGACTGGCTCAAAAGGCGCGAGCCTCGGGAATCCATCTGATTCTCGCGACTCAACGGCCGTCGGTTGACGTGGTGACCGGCCTCATCAAGGCCAACTTTCCAGCCCGCATTGCCTTTCAGGTGTCTTCCAAAATCGACTCCCGCACCATCCTGGACGCCAACGGTGCCGAGGCGTTGCTGGGGCTCGGGGACATGCTGTATCTGGCGCCGGGCGGACGCCTGATTCGCCTCCACGGGTCCTACGTCTCCGATGACGAAGTCCTGCGCGTGGTGCAGCACGTCAAGGCGGAGGCCGGACCCGATTATTGCGAAGAAACCGTTCTGCACGAGTCCGTCAACGTCGAAGACGAGCAGGAGCGAGACGAGGTCTATGAGCAAGCCAGAGAAATCGTGCTCTCCTCGGGACAGGCTTCGGCCTCGCTGATCCAACGTCGGCTGCGGGTGGGCTATCCCCGAGCCGCTCGAATGGTCGAACGGATGGAAGAAGAAGGCTTGGTGAGTACGCCCGGACGCGATGGCCGTCGGGAAGTGCTGGACAGGCAAATGGCGATTGAAGGCTCCCCTGAGCCGCGAAGGGAGGGAGTCGGATGACGCCCCGTGTGATCGTGCTGGGATGCGTCTGTTGCTTGTTCGTGCCCGCGCTCGCACTGGGCCAGGGCCCTGCCCCGAATTCCGAAGGGCATGCCCTGAGTCCTGAAGGGCCCACCCTGAGCCTCAAAGGAAACGAGACCACTCAGACGTTGATCGGCCACGTGGAGGCCCGATACGCACAAACCAAAGATTTTCAGGCGGACTTCACTCAGGAACTGCGCATTGAAGGCTTCGACACGCCGATTCGGTCGGCTGGGCGCGTGTATCTGAAAAAACCCGGTCGCCTCCGATGGGATTATCTGGAACCGACGGTTGAGCACATTTACGTCCATGACGATCGGTTGGCCGTGTACGTGCCTCATCATAATCAAGTGGTCAAAGGCAACCTGAGCATGATGGTGGCGACCAAAGCGCCCCTTCAACTGTTGCAGGGGATCGGACACGTCACTGAACATTTTTCCGTGCATCCTACCGGAGACGGGGAAGTCGGTGAAGACGGATTACCGTTGCTGACGCTCATCCCCAAAACCGACCGCGATTCGGCGCCGTCATCCATGACCAGGATTGTGGCGGACATCCAACCCGAGACCTATTTCATTCGGTCTCTCGCCTTGCACGAGAGCAATGGCAACGTCTCCACGTTTCGGTTTTCCAATTTCAAGGCCAATACGGGACTGGATGAAGCCGTCTTGACGTTGGATCCGCCGGAAGGGGTCGTCATTGTCGAGCCCTTCGGGGCTCAGGGCGGGCCCTTCGGGGCTCAGGGCAAGGCCATTCTTCCTCAACAGAGGCCGGTTAACCAGTGACCGGTGACCCGTCACTGACCACTGACCACTGGTCACCGGCCACGGCGTTGTCCCCGGCCACGATCTTCTTCCTCCTGTTCCTGACGGGAGGATGGCTCGTTCCCCCGCCCGCCGTGGGTCTGACGGGTGACTTGACCAATGACCCGGCCGACGTGATCAAAAAATATCTGTCGTTGGATCATCGCGGGGCGCGGCTCACGGCCGCATCCTACGAATCCGTCAGACCCTACGTGGCGTGGGATGAAGAGCCGACGTGGGAGCACTTCGTGGTGATTCAGGAATTCGCGGTCAACGACGACGTCACGCAATGGGACATCGTCAGCAGCACGGAAGCCGTCATTCCCGTCACCTTTCAGGTTCTCGGGGTCGTCGATTGGGAAACCGCGACGTTTGTGCCGGATCCCAGGGAGGAAGTCCAAGCCGTTCGCATTCGAGCCGTTGACAATCGTTGGCGCATGATCGATCCGATGTTTCCCCCTCACGTCGGACACAAGCGAGTCATGAACTTCGTGAAAGACGTCGCGCTGCAAGAACGTGATGAAACGCGAATCCGGGTATTGGACACACTCAGAGCAGACGTCGAAAAGGCCGGCCACCCGTGACGCCCGGCGCCCTCCCCGAAGCCGTGCGGTTGGTGATTTTTGATTTTGACGGCACCCTCATCGATTCCAAGCATGACATTGCCACGTCCGTCAATCTCACGCTCAGCGACTTGGCGCTGCCCACGCGGGCACCTGAAGAAATTTTTACCTTCGTCGGCGACGGGGTCAAGCGGTTGCTGCGCTCAGCCGTCGGGGAAGAAAATGACGCACGCTATGAAGAGTCGCTGCGCATCTTCCGACGGCATTATCTGGCCCATTGTCTGGATACGACGCAACTTTACCCGGGACTTGAACGTCTCTTCGGCCACCGTCCGGAGACAACGCTCAAAGCCCTGGCCACGAATAAATCGAAGGAATATACGTTACGAATCGTCAATGGCCTGAAGGTCCGGGAGCAGTTTGCATCCATTGAAGGCCCGTTGGACCAGACGGACTTGAAACCCGACCCGGGCATGGTGCTGCGCACGCTGGACACACTCGCCGTCCGCCCGGAAGAAGCCCTATTCGTCGGAGACAGTACCAACGACGTCCGTGCCGCCCAAGCCGCCGGCATCTCTTCCTGCGCCATCGGCTACGGCTACGGCACCCGAGAAAAAGTCCTGGCCTTACGGCCTGATTATTACTGCGAAACCCCGAACGACCTCGTTTCGTTCTTGGTGGGGTAGAGTTTCTCTTCACCAAACATCGAACTCTTCAAGCCCATTTCTTTCCTCTTTGGATATTATCAAGCATATGGAATACACGTTTCCATACCAGAAAAGCATTCATGCACAAAGGTCACTTTCTTAAAAGATATGGGATGGTCGCCGGGCGGCCCACAGGCGAACCCTCCTATCCCTTCGACCGGAAAGTGCGACTCGAAAGAGCAGCGATATTGGAGAAGCTAATCCCGCGTGGAGGAACTCATCCCGTGAGTGTGCGACAGAATGGCCTCAATCATTGCTTTTGCAGCCTGTGGCGATTGCGAGACTTCTGCCAAGATTCGAAAAACCTTTCGGTAGGTCGTGGCCTCCGAAGCCGTGAAGTTTCTGAACGTCGGGCGGCTATGCTGAGCTTTGAAATTACCCAACTTCATCCCCACCGTCTCGAGCTGCTCAAGGTCAACTTTCGTATGGCCGTTTTTCGGATCAAGGTTCTCATCACGGATATCCCGGAGACGGTTCAACGCCTGTCCGACTATGGTTTTTGCATCTTTAGGTAATAGATATCCGGAGACCGCAAGATCATAGGTTTCCTCCATTTGGCGTAGCGTAGACAGAAACTTTCGCTTTTTGTTGCGCATCGCCGATGCCTTCCGGCATCGAGCCACTATTCTATGGATAACGGCGGCAAGCTGGTTTTCAAGATTTCGCGTGTGCGGCCCAGGTTCAAAGTAATCGCGTCGTCCGTTCGGGACGATACGCGGGTCCACAATGTGAATCTCGCCGACGCACCAGCGATTGAATCTTTCATCTTGAAAGAAGCGGTCGAAAACGGCCTCACTGCCAATCTGGATGTTTCCTACACGTGCTCGAACGCCCCGAATCCCAGCCTCTTTTGGTATCGCGCCGAGGTATGATGAATGGGCAACCCAGCCAATAGCGGCACTTTCGCTCCTGTCTGCAGAGGGAATGTCGATTTCTTCGAATTCCGTGAAGCAGTCCTCCCGGTATTCCGAAAATCGAATCGTCTCGCCATATCGTCGCGTGACTGGCGTGAGTTCTCCATCAAAGATAACCTTTAGTGCCAGTGGTGACTCATTCTCTCCGAAGAGATTTTCGATGTTTGACGCGAAGGGGAACATCGGCGCCATCGGAACGGGACAAACTTCCCCAATGTACGCTCGGACAGCTTCCCGGTTAAGTATCAGCCCCGCAGCGTGCCGCCCGATACCGTCAACCGTAACCTCGAAAAAATGGGCGGGATAGTCCAATCCAGCCACGGTCTCAACGCTGACGCACTCACGAATTGCGCATTCTATCTTTCCGGTCTCAAGGATGCGCTCGCGGAGTTTGGTACCACTCCAGACGATGCGGGTGACAAGACGGTCACTTTCGGCACGCGTCAAAAATGTGACAGTCTCCGCGAAAGCGAGTCCAGACAAGCGTCCAATCCCGCGAAACCCTCTATCGGTTTTTCGTCGCTTTTGGCTCCTGGCGATGGGTAGCAGTTCCCTGACCGCTGCTTTGTGTGACAAGCCAGGCCCGTTGTCTCGAATCTTCACACGCAACCCGGACGGATCAATGTCGACCCCGACCTTCCCGTTCACCGTGTCACCAACGGAGACGATTGCGTCCGCCGCATTCTGAATGTACTCACGATAAATGGCCAGTGGATTGTCGTACAGACCCGCAGTGATGAGGTTGAATAGATCGCCTCCTACCAACGATTCCGGTGCGCCTGCGTTTGGCATGTCACTCCCCAGGAATGCTGGTCAGTCCGCCGTCTTCACTCGGTGCTGGTCATCCTGTTCCAGCACGTATTCATGGTCGAACAGACCGGCATCTTCAACGATCTCAGACTGTTCAGGCATACCAAAATCTGAATCGAATGCGAGGAACCGTGGCAAGTCGGATAGACCGTTGGCCATCGGCCCGTCCTTGGTATCCAAGATGTGAAACCGCAACACTCGTCTGATAAGCGAATCAATCCCGCGGTCTCTCGCCAGACACTGGTAATGGTCACGCCGAAGCCCCGTCGCTTCCGTGGGTCCGGACAGAAGATGAATCAGTTCTCGTTCTTGATGTTCCGAGAAGCGGCGGCGTAACGCCATGTATTCGTCCCTGAACGCCTGTCCTGCCCCCTTCTCGTAGTAGTCACGGTGAAAAATGAAGGCGTGCGGAAGACTCAGTAATCGCTCAAACGCTCGGCGGTCCTCCCCATAGGCCCGCATAAAGAATGACTGGTTGCCACTGATAATACCACGAGTGGCTTGTAGCATGATCTGAAACGAACGGAGGAAATACCGGTTCCAGCGGTCCCCAACATGCGACCTGTCTTTGAGGGTGAGGGGTTGATACCGCATCGGGAAAGACCAAATGCGGATTCCCAATTCCTCATTCATGCGAATGTTGAGCCTCATCCGTTCATACAAATCAGCTGGCGTGTCCATAAAATTGTAGAGCAAGTAGTTAGACAAGGCCGTAATACCATGATCAAACGCCATACGGACAGAAGCTTCATAGACCGTCCTGAGACCGATATGATCGAAAGCGATCCTCAACGGATTGATGCAAATGGTCGCCATTTCGCGCAAAAACATGGGAGTCTTGGCGAGAATACGGGCATCGACTCCCTGGTTGAAATCAACCCGGCGCTTGACGGGCTGCCTGCCACTGCGGTCGAGTTTCGCCCCTGCGGTGAACCCAAGGTCACGGATTTCGGCCATCACTTCCTTGAACCGTGCGGAAGCCGTGATGTTGTTATCCATCAGCACAAGGTCTTTTTTCGTCCCATGCGCGATATCGATTCCGTTGACAAGCTTCGCTAGTGGGGGCATTTCCCGTTGCGCACCTTCCAGTTTTGGCACGCCACAGAACGCACATTGTCTGACGCAGCCCCGTGAGGCGTAGCCGAAATACGCATCATGCACGGGATAGCGGTAGTCAATCTGATCAAGAATACTGTAATCTGGCACCAGTTCCTCGATCGGCGTGCCGCCCAGGTCGTCAGCGCCGAAATCCCCATCGGCCGCCGATAAGGCCAGTGCCAACGCCGGTGGGCGGTCCAGCAGGCCCTTGATAAAGCGAACGCCCGCCCATCGCGGCTCTTTAACGAACTCCTCATACATCAGTGAGGCAGCGATGCCACCAACAAAGACCCGTTCCGATTGGTTGCCCGCCGCCCGAATAGCGAAGTCAATCGCTGTCGCCGTCCGTGCCCATTCGAAGCTGAACAGCGTCGTCACGTAGACACGGTCCCACGCTTGATCCAATACCGCAAGCGTTGCACCCTTCACGAACCTCACACGGTCACCCCGACCACGGGGGCCGTGGTACGCAGCCAGTTTCATCAGACCAAGCGGTGGGTACTTATTCGGATACCCCGGTTCGATCAGCAATACGTTTCTTGCAGTCATCTTGCACCAATTGTCTCTATCATATTTTCTAATCTCTCAACTTCCTGCTTCAACTTTCTGACGTCTTGCTTGAACGCATTAAAACGACCATGTTCCAGTCGTGACACATCCTGTTGCGAGACATCACCAAGAACATCTTTCGCC
Source organism: Nitrospirales bacterium (assembly GCA_965212625.1). GTDB lineage: Bacteria > Nitrospirota > Nitrospiria > Nitrospirales > UBA8639 > Bin75. Next base: position 1,433,414 of record OZ243124.1, read on the forward strand.
TGTCTTACCTTTTCTTCTACTTGGCTAACCTTGGCACGCTGATAGGCTTCATCCAGATCAATCTTTTCATCCATATATTTTTTCAACACTTTAGGTTTTTTTAGAATAACCGGGAGTTTTTTCCTTAGTTCTAATGCCGTGAATTCACCATCTTTATCGTTCGGACCAAAACTCTTAATTTTCGTCAAAAGAATCTCTCCCAAACCCTCTTCTCCCATTGCTTGAGAGATTTCTTGAGTCCGAATCAAAACATCGTAGTAACTGAAATGGGATCGAACGTTATCGTTGTTCTCCTTCATCATTTCGATAACTTTGATTCTGATACGGATAGTCGTTTGAGACTCGCCAAACAATTCAGCAATCTGGTTAATGCTCCAATTTCGTTGTTGGCGCACATAGGCGAAATTAGCCTTTTCATAGGCAGACCACGATGTTTTGCCTTTGACATGAATCTGATTTAGGAAAGCTGCTTGTTGTTCCTCTGTCAGACTACTTACGATCTCGCAAGGAATCAATTCCCAGTCACCCGTACGGTCCTTCTCATGTAATTGTCGATAAACAGCCAATCGAGAATTACCCTCTATGACTTCCCTGGTGTCATGGCGAACTAATATCGGTTCGATAAGACCACCATGCCGTTTTATGTCGGGCTCCAAATTCTTGACACTTGGCTCTTTCAAGAGCTTTTTGTATATGATGTCTTGTTGCTCTTCCTCGGTCCGGTCATCGAAACCCGGTTCACCATGCGTACAGGCATATACTCTCGGGTTATCTTTCAGAAACTTGAGAGTGTATATGTCGAGATAATCATTGCTAAGCTCGATGGCTTCACCCAGAATTTTCATCCCTATTTCTTTCATGCTTTGTGACCCTCCATAACAAACGTTACGAATGTCCGGTAGGTGAGAGTATTTGTGCCAATGCCCCGGACAGATCACACGTAAACGCCGAGTCAAACTCATCGCGCACTATATCGCCTTGCGTTAACTGGGCAGCCTGATACTTGGCATTCAGCAACATGTCCACCCACTCATCAATGGTGTCTTTAGCGATTAGATTATGCACGAAACACTCGTCAGTTTGTGAAATTCGATGGATGCGGTCCTGTGCTTGAAGATAGTCATCAAGGCTGAATCCGCGGTCATAGAATATCGCGTGATTCGCGACGGTTAAGGTCAATCCTTCCTTTGCTGCCCCTGGAGTAGCCAACAAAATCCGGCAATCATCATCGGTTTTGAATTTTCTGATTGCTTCGTTTCGATCAGAGACGGACATAGAGCCATGCACCATCTGCGGCATGAACCGGTTTAGTTTTTTGCTCAACCATTCGACGTTGTTGATAAATCCGGTCCATACAATCGCTTTGTTCGATTGAAGATCAATGCCACTAAATAACTCGACTAACCTCGGATATTTTCCAGGAAGTTCATGATAGGTTTTATCCACAAGAGCAGGGTTCGATGCGCATTGCACCAAGCGTAACAATCGTTTCAAAATGGCCTCTGCATCATCAGTGACAAGACCACCGACGTCTTGCAACTCATAAGCCATTTCGTCTCTGTACTCAGCATAAATTGCCGATTGGCGAGGAGCCAGTTCGATGAAATGGGTTAAAATGATTTTGTCAGGAAGTTCGATCCCTGCTGTGCGCTTTGTATCGCGTATTGAGAAGTGCTTGATCATATCCGTAACCTCGGTTAATCGCATGCCATAATCTGACACCGAGGCAGTTTTGGGTAAATCAAGTTTTATCTTAAATTCGGCAAACGAAGCCCCAAGTGATCTCCCATCATCAAGAAACTTGATCTGTGACCAGATATCATAGGGACGATTAGCCGCGGGAGTTCCAGTCATGATGATACGACGCACGAATCTATTGGCTATGGAATGAAAGCAGATCGAGAGCTTTGATTCTGGATTCTTAATTTTCTGACTTTCGTCTAAGATTGCTCCTACTTGGCAGGTTCCAAGGAACTCACGTATAAGGTCGAGGTTTGTCGATACAACTTCGTAGTTCATGATGTAAATCAGTACTGGTGAGTTCAAGGCAATACTGTTTTCTCGACGGTTATCTGACAGTACTCTAGGTGTAACATGCGAATGGGACACCACTTCGTCAAACCAATTTTGAACCAGCGTCTTTTTGGTGACCACAAACACGGTATCGACGACATCTTCACTTAGCCACAACAACGTCAGATCAATCGCAATTTTTGTTTTACCCAATCCCTGTTCATGGAATATCGCAGCGTAAGGCAAAGATTTCACTGCCCTGACAGCATCAAGCTGATATGGATAAGCATCACATTTGGCACTCAGCGTGGGCGGTTTTCTCAGATCAAATGCCACGTTGCACTGTTCCTTGAGTCTAGCAACCAAAAGTCACAGCCATCGAATACTTCAATGGCGGTACTCGTCACATGCGTGACTTGACAGACAAACCGCAATACAGTCTTGGCACGATTCGACCCACAACCAGTTGCCGACAAGACGAAAAGACCATTCCTTCTTCGTTCAAGATAATTGACAAAAGACACTACCTGGTTGTTGGTACGTCTGTTGTCAAGGTCGCTATCAGTCTTGGCCTCAACAATGATAATCGAACTGCCTGACTCTTTGGTGGCATACACGTCCGGGCGGAACCCATCAATTACGGGAGGTACTGCGTCGCCGGGCTTCTTTTGCACGTCAGCAATGAACGACGTTAGTGGATATCGGGACTCAAGTGCTTTCACTACCTGAATTACCAGATTTCTGTGCTGGTCACTCTGAGACATCTTCAAGCAGCCCATGCAGCCGTGCTGACAAATCCTCCAGGGTGCTTATCTGCTCCGCAACGTCGTCTCGTTTCTTGTCTCTTAGTGCTCGCAATTCAGAATAAGGTAAATCGTTAATGCGTCGAGCAAGGACTTCGGCTAGCTGATGCACAGATGCGGTTTCCAGTGTAATCTCACTGTCTTCTTGAGACGGATCTTTTTCTGCTTGTCGGTCAAGTAGATTGATGGCCGTTTCTATAGAGCGAGGGCCTCCGGTAAGAAATGCTTTTTTTGCTTCATCGTTACGAAGAACTTTGGGCAACTGACGTACATCTTCCAACCGGTATATCTTCCCATCACGAATCCATTCCCCAAAATCTTTCAGATCTAGACCAGCATCGAATATGGCCTCCTTAACCCTCGGTTTCTGCAATTCAACAAAACCGCTAAACCTGTCGATATGAAACGCCGTGTCATCAACCACATCACGATAATATTCATTCATGTCATGATAAGCATCAATCTGACGCTCTATGTTGGTTTTGTTGCCACCACAGAGCATTATCATTTCACCATAATCCATGAATCTGCTGTTGCGTAGATAATGAAGATACCTCGCCTTTTCGTAGGCAGGCCACTCTCTAGAACCAACCAAGTGCGCCGACACACGAATTGTCTCAATATCGCGTTGGTCCGCATCGGCCAGAACTATTGCTTTGATCTCAGACCAAGTCCCTTCTATAGCATCTCTAAGAAATTCTTTATAGATAGCAAGCCGGGTATTTCCATCAATGCAAACATATCCGATGCCTTTATTTATAACGGTAATCGGGGACATCACCCCACCACTGGCGCGGATTGAATCTCTAAGAGAAGAATAAGAGGAAGTACCCGATGCCCCATCTGTAGCCGAACGCAAAGCGAAGTGAATGCGCTCAGCATTTAGCTTATCTCCATACTTCTCCAACGCCTTTTTTATTCTAGGGTTATCAGTATCGAAGGACACAGATTTGACGTCCAGCCTTGTGTGCTTTTCGATCATTTTCTTCTCCTGGCTCAGCGCTTATAAAACATCAAACCCCGGCGTGACAGCGAATGTGTGCGTCGTTTGGCCGTATTCGTCTTCAACATCGGCCACTCCAAGTTTCGGTTCGCCAATCTGAAAAGTGAGAGCAATGCTATAGCCACAGTGTTAGCAGCATCCCTTTGACATCGCGCAGTTCGTCTCTCCCCCAAAGCTCGGCATACTATCGGATCAGCGTGTCCGTTCCCCCTGATGCACTTATTTACAAAAAGGCACCACAGATTCTTCATCTCCTTGGCCTGCACTCCCCCATCAGCTCGCAATCCATCGTAATGGTCAATGTCCTACTCCGCAACGTTGCGCTCAACCGCCCGCTTACCACCCACGCCGACGATTTGCATTTGCCTCCCCCTTCTCGCCTTAATCCGCCCTGTTCAAACGACTTGGGAAGGGAGTAGGCTAGTTCTAGCGTAAAATTTAGGAATTATAAACAAGAGAGTTCAGATGTACCTATCTCACAAAAGGCTGCGTGGCATATGCCCACCGGACCCGTGAGGCGTGAAAACTGGAGCAGGTGCTGTTGACGGGTCCCGTCGAAGTGGATTAAACCTACAGGGCAGGTCGGAAATGAATCCACACGCCTCCACGCAGAAGAAAGAGGGACGCGGACCCGTCGGCAAGCAAGCCGTGGTCGGCATGGAGTCACGGAAGAAGACCCACGTGAAGGCCCAAGTCGTCTCAACGGCGCGGGCGACCACGCTCCACCACGTTATGAATGAGACGACGGAGAAGCGGGTGGACGTATCAGGAGTTGACGGCGTGACGTCGCCGGTTTTTTCCCACCGCGAAGCGGGGGTGCAATTCTATCATGCGGACTGTTTGAAGCTGATGGGGTCTCTGACCGAACGGTATCCGAACGGGGTCTTCGACATGATTTTTGCCGACCCACCCTATTTCCTCTCGAACGGAGGTATTTCCTGTCATGCGGGGAAACGGGTGTCCGTCAATAAGGGGGCGTGGGACAAGTCCAACGGGACCGAACAGAACCATACGTTTAATTTGGCGTGGCTCTCGCTCTGCCAACGTCTCCTCAAACCAAACGGCACCTTGTGGGTCTCGGGCACACACCACGTGATTTATTCCATTGGGTATGCCATCCAACAGTGTGGGATGAAGATACTCAATGAGATCGCGTGGGAGAAACCGAACCCGCCACCGAACCTGTCTTGCCGATACTTTACGCATTCGGTCGAACTCATCTTATGGGCCGCAAAGTCGCCGAAATCCAAGCACGTCTTTAACTATCAGGAGATGCGACAACGGAACGGCGGAAAGCAGATGAAAACGGTGTGGTCGATCCCTGCCCCGCAACAATGGGAAAAGCGACACGGGAAGCACCCGACGCAAAAGCCGGTGGATCTGTTGGACCGAATTATTCTGGCCAGCACCCATCCCGACGCTCTGATTTTCGACCCCTTTGCGGGGAGTGCGACCACGGGGGTCTCGGCCATACGGACGGGTCGGAAGTTTCTCGGGTGTGACGTTGACTCCACCTTTATCGAATTGTCACGAGCCCGGCTGGATGAAGCCTTCCAGGCGCAAGCCTCTCAACTGAGGTCTGGCTGATGAAGGAAGGCGGTGTCGGGGGCGAGAAGACCACCACGGGCTTGCGGTTTGAACGAGCAGTAGATTTTCTGGCCTTGATCCGTCGTGTCCCCGGCTATACGACACGACGTTCCGCTATTGCTGGGAGGGACGTTCTGTTTGATGGCATTGTTGTTTATGATTCCCTAAAATTTGCGTCAGGATTATTGACTTGTTGATCTGTACGGATAGGAGGAAGAAAGATGGAGATCGGAAGACGAACCGTGTTGAAGTTCGGGGTCGCGGCGGGAGTGGGCATGATGGTGAACCCCCTGGGACTCCTGTCTGCCGGGGCCGGGGAAGAGACGGAATGGGGGAAGGTCGTGAAAACGAATGAAGAATGGAAAGCGATTTTGACGCCAGAACAATATCACGTGCTTCGGGAAGAAGGGACTGAGCCGCCCTTCCGCAATGCCTATCATCAACACAAGGCGGCGGGCACCTATCATTGTGCGGGGTGTGATCTGGCGCTGTTTTCGTCCGAAACCAAGTACGACAGCAAGACGGGGTGGCCGAGTTTTTACGAGCCGCTCTCACCCACCGTGATCGGGCGGAAAACGGATTGGCATTTGTTTTATCCCCGAACCGAGGTTCATTGTGTACGGTGCGGCGGACATCAGGGCCACGTGTTTCATGACGGGCCGCCACCGACCGGCCTGCGGTATTGTATCAATTCCGCGGCACTGCAATTTCGGCCGGCGTAACTTTTGGCGGGAAGAGCGTGGGCGTTGAAAGGAGCAAGGCCCGTTGGTTACGCTTTTTGAATGCGGCCCGACCGGAGACAACGGGTGCAGATCCGAATGCGTTGAGCCACGCCGTTTATCAACGCCCGGACGGTTTGCAGGTTGGGGCGAAACACCCGCTTGGTTTTATTATTTGCATGACTGACGTTATGGCCGGTCATGCGTTTTTTTCCACACATCGAACACGCGAACGCCATGGTGAGAGGTCCTTTCACTCTGGGACGCGATGAGATCGCGCAACTACAAGATACAATCGCTACTATGGACACGCAGCCACAAGATCCATATCGGTAATATGGACGCCTTTGTTACCATACCCGTCATTCATCTGACAAGCCTTTCCGTGGACTTTCCCCGTCCCGGCAGAAAATGCTGAGCCTTCTGGAAATCCGTTGCCACACTTTGTAGTATTCGCCCCGTGGCCAGTCCCTCTCCGACAGACGCGCACAACCCTGATGAACACGTCCCGGGCCATGATCCGGGATTACACGAGTTGGTCAACCGGTTGAGTGGCCCCGTTCAGGTCGCCTATCGGAACGAGGACTATTCTGCCTCAACCATCAAACGGCTTCACTCGTTTCTTTCTACCCACGTCGTCAACGACTTAGGGAAACACGTGTTCCCGCCGCAAATCGAAGCGGAGTTACTCGTGCTGTGCGCCTTGTTTCAAGACCACGAGCAACCAGAAGACTCCCTTCGAGGCACTTTGAGGCCCTTCGAAGCTCAGGGCAGGCCCTTCGAGGATCAGGGGCAGGCGCGGGACAGGAACCGATTAGCCGCGGCTAAAGAAATTCTGGACCGTTTATTGATCATGGCCCTTCGCCCTCACCCTGACCCTCTCCCGATGGGAGAGGGGAACGTGGAAGAGGAACCTCGGGCATTCGAATCCGCACCCGATTCAGAATCGAGTCATGCTCGCCGCGTAACGATCAATCCGGAACGGGTCAAAGAGACACCCATCCCCTCCCCTCCGGCCTCCGCCAAGGGAGAGGGACGGAGGAAGGAACTTCCCCACGAGATCGACGTCCGGTTTGCGAAAGGGGTGGGACCCAAGCGAGCCGCGTTATTGGAAAAACTGGGGATTCGCACGATTGAAGACGCGTTGTGGTTTTTACCCTGGCGGTACGAAGACCGATCCCACATCGTGCCCATCGGCAAACTGGTCCCCGGTGAAAAAGCTACCATTGCGGGTACCATCCACCAAGCCCGGCTCCAGCGGACGCGGCGGCGGTCCATGACCCTGCTGACCATGTCGGTTCGTGACGACACGGGTGCCGTGGACGTGGTATTTTTCAATCAACCGTACCTTGAAAGCGTGCTCAAAAGCGGATTGCGCGTCGTGCTGAGCGGTCAGGTCGCGGCACACCCTCGCCACGTGAACGGGGTCCAGATGAAAAGCCCTCAATATGAACTGATGGGCGAGGATGAGGACTTGCTCCTCCACGTGGGCCGCATCGTGCCGATCTATCATGAAACGCGGGGGCTGAGTTCCCGTCAACTTCGCTGGATCATGCAGGCTCTTCTGGAAGCCCATGACGCCCACTTACCGGATCCGCTCCCCGCAAGTCTCCTTGAGCGGCATCATTGGCCCTCGTTTCACGCGGCGATTACGGCGAGTCATTTTCCAAGCCATACCGAGGACGTGAACCTGCTCAACAGCGGACAGACGGCGGCCCGGCGGCGGTTGGCCTTTGAAGAGTGCTTCCTGCTTCAGCTTGCCTTGATCGTCCGACAACGGAATCACCAGGCAGCCCCGGGCATTGCCTTTCGTCTCACGGGAACGTTGACCGCCAAGTTGTACGATCATTTGCCCTTTCAGCTGACCGACGCCCAACAACGCGTGATTGCCGAGATCGAAACGGACATGCGCACACCCCAACCCATGAATCGGCTTCTTCAAGGAGACGTGGGATCGGGGAAAACCATCGTCGCCCTTCACGCCACGTTGGTGGCGTGCGGGGACGGATACCAGGCCGTCTTAATGGCTCCGACGGAAATTCTGGCCGAACAACATTTTCTGACCATGCAGCAATACCTCGAACCGCTTGACGTGTCCGTGGCCCTGCTGACGGGAGGGACGTCGCAAAAAGAGCGGGTCTCTATCCTGGAACGCGTCGCCCACGGAGACATACGCGTCGTCGTGGGGACACACGCGCTGTTGGAGCAGCACGTCCGTTTTCATCGGTTGGGCTTGATCGTCGTGGATGAACAACACAAATTCGGCGTGGTGCAGCGTGGGAAACTGCGAGAAAAAGGGCAGCACCCGGACGTCCTGGTCATGACGGCCACTCCGATCCCCCGTACCCTGGCCATGACGGTCTACGGAGACCTTGACGTGTCCGTCATTGATGGATTACCGCCGGGCCGGACTCCCATTCAGACCCGGGTCGTTCGCCATCAGACGCGTCACCGGGCCTATGAGTCGGTGCGGAAAGAAGTCACCAAGGGGCGGCAGGCCTACGTCGTGTATCCGCTGGTGGAGGAATCGGAAACGCTCGATCTGGAAGCAGCGATCCTGGCCGCGGAACGCTTGCAGACGGAGGAATTTCCCGCGTGGAAACTGGGACTCCTCCACGGACGGATGAAATCGGATGAGAAGGCCGCCGTGATGAAGGCCTTCAAGGCAGGAGACATTCACATTCTTGTGGCCACCACGGTCATCGAAGTGGGGTTGGACGTCCCCAATGCCACGGTCATGGTGATTGAGCACGCCGACCGGTTCGGGCTTGCCCAACTCCATCAACTTCGCGGCAGAGTGGGGCGCGGCACGCAACGGTCGTGTTGTCTTTTAATCAGTTCAGCGGGACGAAGAACGAAGAGCCACAACCTTCAAAGCACGGAACCCTTGACCTCCATGAGCGAGGCACCCTCCCGTTCAGATTCTTCGAGACCCTTCGGGGCCCTTCGGGGCCCTTCGGGGCCCTTCGAGGCTCAGGGCAAGCTCAGGGCAAGCTCAGGGCAGGCTCAGGGCAGGCTCAGGGCAGGCTTACCGTTCCAGAAGGGAACGGCATCCGCGCCCCCGCCGGTGGCCAGACCGACCCAAACCGGCGAGCGACGCCTGAAGGCCATGGTGCAATGCTCTGATGGATTTGCGATTGCCGAACAGGATCTGAACATTCGCGGGCCCGGCGACATGTTGGGGACTCGACAATGGGGGATACCCGAATTTCGCGTGGCGGATCTGATTCGGGACGCCGAGTTGCTGGAACGTGCTCGGGCAGAGGCCCATGCTCTGGTCGAACGGGACCCCGAGTTGTCACACCCTGACCATCAATTCCTCAAAGCCACCATGCTGCGGCGATGGCAGACCAAATTGGACTTGAAATCCATCGGATAACCCATGAGGCGATTCGCCGTTCCCCCCCGATTAAAAATGTCGAGGGCAAACCCCAATTAAAAACTTCGGGGGCAAGCATTCCCGACACCCCCGGTCATTCCCGACACAGCCCCCGGTCATTCCCGACAGCCCCCCGGTCATTCCCGACAGCCCCCCGGTCATTCCCGACAGCCCCCCGGTCATTCCCGACAGGCCCCTTGTCATTCCCGACAGCCCTCCCCTGTCATTCCCGACGTTTTTAATCGGGAATCCAGCAGTCGGGGATTGGTGGCCAAGGTTCCATCCGAAGGCCCGGTGCATCCCCTGTATTCGGGTCGCAAAATTCCGCGGTTGAGAGAAGCATTCCCGACAGCCCTCCTTGTCATTCCCGACGTTCTTAATCGGGAATCCAGCAATCGGGTCCTGGTGGCCAAGGTTCCATCCGAAGGCCAAGTGCATCCCCTGTATAGCAGACCGGGTCGGGATACCCGGCTTGGAAACGGGCCGTGAAGAAGTCATTACCGCGGGCACCCTCATGCTTCGCTGCGTCATGGAAGAACTAAAGGCCAGACGCTGTCTCGTCAGTGAGTACGGGTTACGGGAAGGCGTGCTGATGCATCTGCTGAAATATAAGTGAAAAATCTTAGTTGTTTCTAAGTAATTTTGTCGAAAAAATCGTAGATACTGATATATGTAAGTCTATGATAAACATGAATTTTTATTAAATATCGCAACTAAGATTAGAGCGTTGATCTTAGTTGTGATATTTGTTATGACGTCTCTATCAAAATGATCCGATGTGGAATTTCTTATGAGAGATGTCCCAAAAGATCAAATATTAAAACGAGTCGGCATCGAAAATCCCTGGTGGGATGAGCCGTATAGGGTGCCACCCCTCTATACTCAGTGGGAACCAAGACCCTATTTAGAACTTTTGTTCCCACTGGTAGACAATCACACGATTCGAAGAGCCGTTCTTCTTATGGGTCCCAGACGAGTTGGGAAAACCGTACTCCTGCATCACACGATTGACAGGCTCCTGAAAACTGTTTCTTCAAGGCAGGTTGCCTACTTCTCAATCGATCACCCTTTGTACAATAGCCTCAGCCTTGAGCAATTCTTAGAATTTTTTGGTGAGGTCAGTGGAACGGATTATCACACAACTCCCACGTATGTCTTTTTTGATGAAATTCAGTACTTGAAGGATTGGGAAATTCATCTTAAGGCCTTGATGTCAACGTTTCCTTTGGTCAAACCCATCGCTTCGGGTTCCGCAGCCGTCGCCTTACGGCTGAAGAGCATTGAATCGGGGGCTGGGCGTTTTACGGATTTTTTGCTTCCTCCCCTGACGTTTCATGAATACCTTTCACTACTGGAAAATTCCGGCAGGCCAGTTCCACGATTGACGCTCGACGATTCAAAATACTTCCATGCACGTGACGTTGAGCATCTTAATCAAGCCTTTATCGACTATCTCAACTATGGTGGATACCCGGAAGTCGTCTTGTCACCTGATATTCAGCAAAATCCCGCAAGATTTGTGAAGGCCGATATCGTCGATAAAGTTCTCTTACGCGATTTACCGAGTTTATATGGAATTCAAGATATCCAAGAACTCAACTCGCTCTTCACCACTCTTGCTTTTAATACCGCCAACGAAGTCTCCCTGGAGGAACTTTCAAAAAATTCCGGCGTGGCGAAAAATACCATCAGACGATACATTGAATATCTTGAAGCCGCTTTTTTGATTCGGGTCGTCCATAGAGTGGACCAGAATGGACGACGTTTCAAACGGGCAAATTTCTTTAAAGTGTATCTCACAAATCCATCAATCTATTGTGCATTATTTTCGCCGGTCAAGGACTCTGAGCAGGCAATGGGTCCGTTGGTGGAAACGGCCATCTTCTCTCAGTGGTTTCATGCAAATGATGGGATTCTCCATTATTCCAGGTGGAACGGCGGAGAAGTCGATATGGTCTTTAGAGGGCATAATCAGAGAATTCAGTGGGCCGTGGAAGCGAAATGGTCGGACCGGTTTGTCCAAGATCCAGCGAAACTAAAGAACAGTTTGCGTTTTTGTCGTTCAAACGGTCTGCAGGACGTGTTGGTCACTTCAAAAAAGGCAAAAACTTTGAAATGGATGGGGGACGTCAAAGTCGAATTTGTCCCTGCAAGCGAATACTGCTACACGGTCGGATACAACCTCGTGATGGGGAAAAAGGTGCCTCGCGGGGAGGAACATCCGGCCTGACCTACCGCTGACTATACCAACGGAAGCCCTGGGATTCTTTATAAGCGGGGCGGGGCACGCCGCCGGGTTTTTCCAGGATCAACGCCTTGAAGTCCCACAAGCCGAACCAGGCCGGGTCAAGAACGTGGTGGTAGTGCAGGCCGGTGAATCCGGCGAGCGTTTCCCCGAGCGTGCGTTGTAATTCCGATTCCGTATACGCCCGCACGGCGAACGTTTGTCCCTCTGCTTCCTGCAACCGTCGGATGGCATACGCGGCACCGGTGCAAAGGACGTGCGTATCCCGTCGAATCGAGAGCAGGTGGGGCAGCGCGCAATACTGTTCCCGAAATCCCAGCCATTGAGCCACGTGGCGCAGATGGGAAAACTGTACTTCATATTCCGTATGACCGGGAAGCCTGACGGGGTCCGGCCAGCCCGAGTCGATGCCGAACTCGATAAGTAACGCCCGCCCGCCGGGTCTGAGCACTCGCCACAATTCCATCAGAAAGTGCATGGCCCCGAAATTGACAATCGCGTCGTCCGGGTAGGGCGCATCCAGATTCAAACGAAGCCTGTGAATCAAATCAAGACATTGCTGATGCTCGGGCGTCTTGCCCACGCGCGCGTCCAATTCTTCCTTGGACAAGCGGATGGGCGTCATATCCGCCAAGTTTTCATTGTCAATGACCAAGTCCACGGTGGCGTCGGCGAACGGCAGTCGCTCCGCGTTCGCGTTCACGGCGCGGGCGGTCCAGCCGGCGCGAGCGGCTAACGTTAATTGTGAATGAAGAAAGGGACGGGTCAGATCCAGGAAGCAATACTCCACGCCGCGGCGTTCCAGCAGTGAGAGTTCTTTGGCCATTTCCTGAGACAGATAGCCTAAGCCGGCGCCCACCTCAACGACCCGCCGAGGTTTCGGACTCCACCATCCCAACTGCTTGAAGGTGCGAGCCAACGCTTGACCATACGAAAGCCCGTTCAGCGCCTCACAGGGTTCTCGCAAGAGATGGGAAACGGTCGTTTCGACGATCTCGAAATGGCCGTGATGGTGTTGAATCCCTTGATGATGAAACGCCGTGAGGTGGGTTTCGCTTTCGACCGGCACGTTTTCATGCCACCGTTCACGGACCTTTTGCAACAGCAGGTCCCATTTGGCGTTGACGTTGTGACCACTGGGCGGGTCCGTCCCGAAATAACACAACGAATAGCGCGGCAAGGACCACCGTTCCAGAAACCACCGACCGGTTTCCCGATTCGGACCGCAGATCCATTTCCCGAATTGCTGAAGGAGCGCCTGAATCGAAAGCCGGCCGTCCATGGCCCCCAGGAGCGAGGCGCCCATTCGGTTCAGCCGGACGACGGACAGATCGTCGTCAAGGGGCGCTACCCACCATTCATCAGGCCCATGTTGGTAGACCACCAGGTCCGGCATCCGCCAGGCTCGTTGTTGAAGAACGTCGCCCTCCAGGGCAAGCGGCTGAAGCGATGCGTCGCGGGAGGAGGTCATGCAATCAATGGCGGGGGTTGGCATCAAAGACTGCCCGATACAGACCGGCCCAGAACTCAAACCAGGCATCGGCGGTTTCCCGGGCACCGAGGGCCACCTGATGGAAATCACGCTCTGATCGGATGGTCTTGCGAACGGCTTCGATCAACCAATCGCTGTGGTCTTGTTCTTCCGCCACGTGCGATTCAAAAAACGCGACGTCCTGCCGATCAAACCGTTCATCGCGTTGCAGGCCCGCCGACAGACAGCGGAATTCTGAAACCGCGGTGGTTTCAACCGCCAATTCCGCTCCCAGGGCAGTCAAATATCCCGAGTGCAGAAAGAAGCGTCGCAACGTATCGAGGTAGGTCGTGACTTCCGACAGCGGGATGGTCTCGTCCAAATCCCGACGGCTGAGTCCAATGGCGCATGCAAATCGCTCAAGCTGCCGAATATGAACGCGGTCGGGCGAACCGCTGCCTAATTCAGAGTACAGGGTCTTGGCCAATTCGACGCGCATGTCCACCTCGTGAATCGGCGTGTGATACAACAGCCCTTCAAGCACTTTGACGAAGTGGAAGCAGAAGTAATGGTATTGCCGGACAAACACCCGAAGGCGTTGAGAAGAAAGCGTGCGTGCCTGAAACGTTCGGAAAAACTCGTTGGTATTCACCGGATGCCCTTGCAGTTCCTCCACAAGGGATTCGACGTTGGAGGGGGGCGCGTGAACGAAACCCATCACATCGTACCAGAAGGGAAGACGCCGTGGCCGAGACCGAACAAAGTCAGCCTACATGATGCGTCAAACGAGTCGCAAGGCAGAACGGTGAAGCTATCGGATCAGCAAGGTCTCACGTCCCTACGCAGGGCCGCATCTCACCAGGGTCTCACGTCCCTACGTAGGGCCGCATCTCATGCGGCCAGAGAACGGACGCGAGAAGGGAGATTGCTACGCCTACGTTCGTAACGGATCAATCACGGTGAGGAAAGGGAATCGGTGAAAATCGGTGTCGAGAACCAGCAATCAGGTCTCTTCCATCGCCGAATACAGCTCGGCACGATTCGACACGTCCACGAGTGTCCCGCCACCGCGCCACGTCGGGAGCACGGGGCGGGCGGTTTCCCCGTTGTCTCCGGCAGAAGCATCGGCCAGAATGCGCCGTAACCCCGCTTCCACGAGTTCGGACGTGGTCGTGCGCCGTCGGGCTGCCTCTTCGCGCAACTGTTGCATGACGTGGTCATCAATGTTGAGAGTCGTCTTCATATGGAAAACCCTACTTCAAATATGGAAAGGCATCAAGCAGAACCTCTGTTCACCACCTTTGAAGCAAGCGTGGCGGAACGATGATCGGCGTCGCGTCTTGTCAGATCATGGTTTGACCATTGCTCCATAACTCGTATTCACTGATGTCAATATCATTGTTCCATACGACGGCATACCCGCCTTGCTCCACTTGAACGGATTTGAATAACGCGGGGTTTCTCAAAGGCGCAAACATTTCCTTTCTCAGCAATGGCGTCACGTCATACTTTCTTTTCTGATCGTTATCAAACTCGACTAAAAGCGTATGATCGTCAATCGTTTCGACTGCCTGGATTTTGGGATACGGCATGATTATTCCAATGGCGGTAGTTTGCGGAATTCTTGAGAAATCCACATCTCGTTCAATTCGCTTTTATTCAGCGTTGCCCATTCAATAACAAGCTTCTTGGCTCTTTTCGGTCAATCACCTTCTATCATTTCCAAGGTATTGCTATGAAACAACCCACATATTTACCATAAGTTACCGAATTTTTCTTGCTTCTCCGAGCCGGCCCATATAAAGTGTTACCCATCAGGTAATTAAAATCTTGTCCCAACGTGGAAATCGTCTTCCGTACCAAAAAGCTTGACAAAACGTTCAACGCTGCCGGCGCTCTCCAAAAGGCATACGGCGAGCGCATGGCGAAGACGATCAGGAAACGTCTTGCAGTTCTCAAGCACGCCCGGACGTTATCGCAAGTACCGACGACCAAGCTAGGACGATGCCACCAACTGAAAGGTAGGCGGAACGAGCAGTACGCCGTCGATCTTGTGCATCCCGCCCGGTTGGTTTTCGAGCCAAATCATAAGCCGTTTCCACGCAAAGCGGACGGTGGGATAGATACGGATCAGGTAACCGTCATTACCATCATTGAAGTAATCGACTATCACTGAGGGAGGGTATGGACATGGGGACGGAAACAAACCAGTACCGACCGGACTATGCCGTGCCACCGGGAGCGATTTTGGAGGAATGCCTTGAGACACACGGCATCTCGCCCGCCGAATTCGCCCGGCGGTGCGGCCGTTCCGCAAAACTCATCAGCGAAATCATCGCAGGGAAGGCGCCGGTTGAACCGGAAACCGCGCTGCAATTCGAGAAAGTCTTGGGAGTCGATGCAGGCATCTGGCTCGGCATTGAAACGGACTATCAGCTTTATCGTGCAAGAGAGAGCGAGGCGAAAAAGACAAAAAAAACTGCTTCTTGGATCAAGAGCTTTCCTCTTAAGGAGTTGGTAAATCGAAAGGTGCTTGACAAACCCGCATCCGATACTGAGGTGCTACAAAAGCTGCTGACTTTCTTCGGTGTTGGGTCAATCAACGCTTGGCACACAAAGTACGAACAGATGAACGTCACCTATC
Source organism: Nitrospirales bacterium (assembly GCA_965212625.1). Lineage (GTDB taxonomy): Bacteria > Nitrospirota > Nitrospiria > Nitrospirales > UBA8639 > Bin75. The sequence continues at coordinate 1,449,278 of OZ243124.1, forward strand.
GACACTCTCCCAGTTTCCAAAGTGACAAAACCGCGCTGGCAACGTGGCTGCGGCTTGGAGAACTTGAGGCTGAACGGCAGGAGTGCGCCGATTACAAAGAGACTCAATTCAAGCAGGCGTTAAGAGAGGTTCGCGGACTCACGCAAAAGCCGGTCGTGCGCGCCATGGAAAAGGCGCAAACACTCTGCAATAAAACAGGCGTCGCATTGGTGCTAATCAAGCCTCTCCCGAAGACCGCTCTCAGTGGTGCCGCGTGGTGGCTGACCCCTCGTAAGGCCGTGATTGAGCTAAGCCTGCGCCATAAGACAAACGACCATCTATGGTTCAGTCTATTTCATGAAGCGGCTCACGTCCTTCTCCACAGTAAGAAGAAAATTTTTATCGACTGGACAAAGGCAAGTGAAGAACCAGCGGGCATCGAGACGGAAGCCGACGAATGGGCGTCTGATTTTCTTATTCCTCGCCCCCATTGGACGAGATTTATGACGACGGCTTCCTATAGCGAACGTTCCATTCGTCGATTCGCCGAAGACCAGGAGATAGCCCCGGGTATCATTGTCGGAAGACTCCAACATGAAAGGCTTCTACCCTGGCAGACGCCTTTGAACAAATTGAAAGTGCGACTGAAGTGGAAGGCGACATCATGATCGCCCAGACTCCCCAATCCATAGAAAAATTCGACCGGCTGAAGGCCATTCTGCGCGAGATGTTTCAGCTTGACAGAGGGGACCTCGATTTCGGGTTGTACCGGATCATGAACCTGAAAGCGGCGGAAATCGAAGCGTTCCTTGACAACGACCTGTTGCCGCAGGTGAAGACGGCGCTGGCGGGGAACACCGCCGACGGGCTGGCCGAATTGGAAAAGGAACTGACGTATTCTCTTGAACGGGCCAGAGGTTTGGGCGTTGATCCCGAAACCACGCCGATGGTCTGCGACTTGCGCGAACGGCTCTACGCGGCCAAAGCCGACGCAGCGGCGGAAACCGACGTCTACAACCACCTCGCCAACTTCTTCGCCCGGTATTACGACGAGGGCGACTTCATGTCACTGCGCCGCTATTCGGGCGGCGGGCACACGACCTATCTGATCCCCTACGACGGCGAGGAAGTCAAACTGCATTGGGCCAACGCTGACCAGTACTACATCAAGTCAACCGAGAATTACGCCTCTTACGTCTTCACCGTGGGCACGGGCATGGAAAAACGGCGCGTGCGGTTCGAGATAGCCAAGGCGGACAACGAACGGGACAACGTCAAGGAAACAAACGGCAAGCAGCGCCGTTTCCTGTTGGCGGAACGTGAAGACGTCGAGACCGTCGAACTCAAGGGCGGCGAGCTCATCGTCCGCTTCGAGCACCGGCCGTTGACGGAACAAGAAAAGAAAACCTGCCCGGGCAACGGCAACAAGCAGCAGGACCAGATCAACCAAGCGGCCCGGCAACGAATCCTGAAAGCCTTAAAACCGGACTGGGTGGCCCTGCTCGCCGGTTCTTCACCGACGGAGCACAACCCGGACCGCACCGTGCTGGACAAACACCTCGCCGCGTACACGGCCAAGAACAGCTTCGACTATTTCATTCATAAAGACTTAGGCGGCTTCCTGCGCCGCGAGTTGGATTTCTACCTGAAAAGCGAGGTGTTGAACCTGGATGATTTAGCCATGGGAGACGCGGCCCGGCTGAACCGGGCATTGGCCCGGATGCGGGCAGTCCGGCACGTGGCGGACAAGATCATCGCCTTCCTGGCGCAACTGGAGGACTATCAGAAGCAACTCTGGCTCAAGAAGAAATTCGTGCTGGACACACACTACTGCGTCACGCTCGACCGCGTACCGGAAGCTCTCTACGCCGAGATTGCCGCCAACGACGCGCAACGCGAGGAATGGGTCAACCTGTTCGCCATTGACAAAGACAACAACGAGCCCACGTCTTCTTCCTCTCTCCCCCTGGGAGAGGGCCAGGGTGAGGGTGTACCCTACACCAACCCGTTGACCGTAGAATTTTTCAAAGCCAATCCGTATCTGGTTCTGGACACGCGCCACTTCGACCGCCACTCCACGGACAAACTGTTGGCATCGCTATCCGAAGCCGGACCGCTAGACGAACAAATGGACGGGCTGTTGATTCACGGCGAAAATTTCCAGGCGCTGAACCTGTTGCAGACGAGATACCGGGGGCAGGTGAAATGCGTGTACATCGATCCGCCTTTTAATACAGGCGAAGAAGACTTTGCGTACAAGGATGGTTACCGTTCTTCCAGTTGGCTTTCGGCCATGTCGGACAGAATAACTCTTTCGCGTCGATTGATGTCCCGAGATGGGCAACTCGTGGCCCATATCGACGAAAACGAGGCAGAAAATTTACATCGGTTGATGGGTAAAATTTTCGGATCGGACAATTACCTGGGGTCAATGATATGGAACAAGCGAAATCCAAAGGGAGACGCGAAAGGTTTAGCCATTCAACACGAACTCATGTTATGGGCAGTCAAAGATGCTGAAAGCTTATCTTCTGATGAAAATGATTTGCGTCGCCCTAAAAGGAACGCAGAGAAAATGCTGGACGTGGCAAGGAAATGCGTCAAAACGTCAAGCAATTTGAATGAGGCAGGAAGCAAATTTTCTGATTGGCTGAAAGTTCAGAATTTTTCCGGCGGGGAATTGGCTTATAAATTTTTGGATGACAAAGGTCGAGTGTTCCGGACGGTTTCCATGGCATGGCCAAACAAAAACAAGGCACCGGATGAATACTTCAAACCGTTAATTCATCCCGTCACCGGTAAAGCGTGCCCCGTACCCAAAAGGGGTTGGAGAAATACTCCTGGAAAAATGAAGGATCTCTTAGCTGAAGACATGATCGTGTTCGGAGCGGATGAAACAACCCAACCTCAAAGAAAATATCTTTTGGCGGAAAACATGTTTGAAAACGTGGCATCCGTATTCGATTTCGGTGGTAGTTCCGATGTCGAATCAGAGTCCATAGGAGTAGCCTTCGAAACCATGAAACCATTGGCCGTGGCTAAGTACATTTGCAATTTCGATAGTTTAGGAACCGTGCTTGACTACTTCGCCGGCTCCGGCACCACCGGCCATGCGGTCATCAATCTCAACCGCGAGGATGAGGGACGCCGCAAATATATCCTGATCGAGGTCGGCCACCACTTCGATACGGTGCTGCTGCCGCGCATGAAGAAAGTGGTCCATTCACCGGACTGGAAAGACGGCAAGCCGGTCTCGCGTAAGGGCATCACGCAATTCTTCAAATACGTCCGACTGGAATCTTACGAGGACACGCTGGACAGCCTCGAACTGACGCCGCCGGATTCCGCACAACAAGACTTGCTGGCCGGCAATCCCGCCCTGGCTGAGGATTACCGTCTGCGCTACGCCCTTGGCGAAGAAACAACCGGCAGCGCCTGCCTGCTGGGCAAACATTTCACCGACCCCTTCGCCTACACCCTCTCCGCCGTGCGCGACGGCACGCGCCGCGACGTCCACGTCGACCTGCCCGAAACCTTCAACTCCCTCATCGGCCTCCGCGTCGAATCCCGCCGACGGATCGACAACGTACTCACCATCACGGGCACGGACGCCGAAGGCCGCCACTGCCTCATCCTCTGGCGCAGCCTGCATAAAACAAACAACACCACGCTCAGCAACTGGTTCACCCAACACCGAGAGAACTTCGGAACCCCGAATATCATCTACACCAACGGCGACCACACCCTGAACGCCCTGAAACAAAAAGACGAAACCTGGACCGCTAAAACCATTGAACCTGTTTTTCGGGAGTTGATGTTCCATCAGGACAAACAAACGAATTGAACAATAATTGAATCTGCTATACAATCCCTCGTATGTCTACCGACACAATCACCCTGGCTGAGCAATTAGAAGGAGCGGGACTGGATTCCAGGCAGGCCAAGGGTATCGCGCGAGCCATCCACGATCATCAAACCGAACACTTGGCGACCAAAGCCGATGTGCTTGCGCTCAAAACCGAACTGGCCGAGTTTCGAGCGGAAATGCGATTTCATCGCTGGGCACTGGCACTGCTCGTCGCGCTGGTCTTAGCGGTTTTGGGCAAAGTTTGGTGAGGCTCACGACCTCATGCAGCGAAGCACTTGCCCAAACGATTAAACGCATCCCGCCGCTTCCTTCCCATACCCTCTCCGCCTACGCAACGGCACGCGCCGGAATGACAGAAAGGGCAAAAACCAAGAAACGATTTTGGGCAACAAATGAGCGGACACATACGGGAACAACGAAGAACGCAATCAAACACATGCTGTTGACATCGTAACATATTTTGTTACAATTCAGGATGATTAAGAGTTTTCGACATAAGGGTCTTGCCGAGTTGTTTGAACGGGGTCATAGCCGTCACGTCCAACAGAGTTTGCATGCACGTTGCTTACGTCGGCTGGAAGTGCTGGATCAAGCCAAATTGTTGATTGAGATAAACGTTCCGGGATTCAATTTTCACGGCCTTTACGGATCACAGGAGCGCTACAGCATCCACGTCAATGGCCCTTGGTGCATCACGTTTGCCTGGCAAGCAGGTGAGGTGCTTCAGGTTAATCTTGAACAATATCACTAAGGAGGAGAAATGACCGAATATGGCGTGAAACGCCCCTTACAACGTCCTTTGATTCATCCGGGGGAAATCTTACGAGAAGACGTGCTTCCGGCGATTGGGTTATCAGTCAGCGAGACGGCGCGACGACTGGGCGTTTCGCGCCAGCAGGTGCATAGGATTCTGGCTTGCACGCACCCCATCACGGTGGAAATGGCGCTGCGGCTCGGCAAGCTGGTCGGCAATGGTCCTGGGCTCTGGTTGCGGTTGCAGCAAAATTATGACTTGTGGCGCATGGAGCAGGGGTTGAAAAGCGAACTGGAAAAAATAGAGCCGGCTGAGGTGGCGCCAACGGATCCGGCGTATCGCTGAGCGCCTGTTGCGATTGGCGACGACGAACGCTATAGACTCGGTGCCTGAAAAATGGTTCCCTTGGAGCACGTCTTGAGAAGGGTATCCATGAAGAACGGGATACAGCCCGTGCATCCGGGTGAAGCTCTGCGTAAGGAACTTGAACAGGAATCATTATTCAGGTTGATGGGCGGATGAATTCCTAAAACTTGACACGTTGATATTTTGGCTTACGATATTATCCCCTTTACGGAGGGTTTAGATACTGAAACAATTCTGAATCCATAGAGCAAAAGCTCCGTGGGCTTTTTGTTTCTTTAGTCTTATTGTCTAAAACGTGAATTCGTGGCCCGTGACAGAAGATAAACGGCGTTCCGAACAATTGAGTCACGATACAGGACTCAAGAAATCTCTTGAACAGGATCCGTCAATTAGAAAATTTTTTCTTTGGATTGAGTTGATTAGCTTTTTCAATCGCTTCATTCGCTATCTAACGTAGTTGGGTGTAGCGTATTTCGGTTATTTGTCGATCGACGCATTAGCGGGTGAAACGACGTATCTGGAGGTTTTCAATTTCGTCACGGTTGAGTTGTTATCCAAGTCCTTGCCCTGGTGGGCGGTGACGACGGTGTTTGCTTTGTGGGCCATTCTGGAAAGATCGCTACGAAAACGGAAAACGAAGAAATTGACAAAGCGCATTGAACGTTTGGAAACAAAACTTGACCCTCAAAGAACGTCAAGCGGATTGGTGTCCACGGGCGACACTCATCCGAACGATGAGAGGAGTGAGGGATGACGGCACACGTCTTTATTCTTGTGATTGAAACCCTGGTTTGCGCCGCGCTTTTAGTCTGGTTCTTCTCGATGCCTTGGCAGAGCTTGTGGACGGCCGTTTCAAGACAGCATCTTTTTGAACTTCGGGACCGGCTGTTTGACATCGCTGCCGACGAACGAATTGAATTTTCGAATCCCGTGTATTGTCGATTACGGGAATATCTGAATGGGTGTATTCGCTTTACTCATAAGATTACGTTTGGGAGTTTTGTGGCTGGAGTCGTCTGTCTTGGATCACAGATTCGAAAAAAATATGCGCTGCCGGAACATAATCTGCCGGAAGCCATAGAAAGCGTAGCTGACGAAAAAGTACGGCGGGAAATGCGTGACATTTTTCTGAAATCCGTGTTTGTTCTGCTACGTCATACGGTCATTCGCTCTCCATTTCTTTGGCTCTTGTTATGCTTGTATCCGCTTATTGTCGCTTTTCTCTTCGTGAGCAATAAGGTCTCAGATATGGCAGATCGAATTATTTCTCACTTTAAGTGGCTAATATTGGCACAGGCAGATTTGGATTCTTCTCTCACTCCACGTTCACGCCGCGCCAATCAACTCCTGACGGGTTAGCCTTTCCCCTGCCGTTGCAGTCACCTCCACTGGCGTAAGGTTCGTCCGTCTCAACCGGATTAAAAGCAAATCCGTTCCTTTTTGGTCCAGGCTTTCCGAATGCGATGCAACAGAACCAAGCCGTCTTTTGCGTCACCTTCAAGTCTCTATGGGGTGTGATGCTAGACCCGCACGTGGTATTAACAACTCTTTAAGCGAAACCATTCCTTCGATGCCATCGCGCCGTCACCAAACGGGATCCACTCCCCTCCGCAATCGTCTCATTCTGCACCGCTTCGTGTGCCGGGAATTCGGCTACGTGGACAGGCGCTAACGGGACCGGTTGGGCAATGCACTGACCAGAGATAAAGTGGCATCAGCATTACGGATATGGTATACATATCGCGTATTTTCAAGTTTGTGGGCCATGATTCAAGGTTTCAGAGATAAACGGACTGAACGATTTTTTAATGGAGAATGGATCCCAAGCTTCCATGGGTTTGTCGATCAGGCAACCCGCAGGCTTACCATTCTGGACAGTGCCGTATCATTACACGACTTGTCAGTTCTGCGCAGTAACCGTTTGGAATCTTTGTCTGGAGATCACACTGGGCAGTACAGCATTCGCATCAACCGGCGATGGCGGTTGTGTTTTCGGTGGCAAGACGATGGGCCCCATGACGTCGAGATTGTTGACTATCACTCATAACAAATCAACGAACCAGGGAGGTCACCATGAAGAACGGGATGCGGCCCGTGCATCCGGGCGAAGTTCTGCGTGAGGAACTTGGCGAGATGGAAATATCGGCGAAGGCTTTTGCCGCGGCACTGGACGTTCCGGGCAACCGCATTACGGCAATCCTGAACGGCCAGCGCGGCGTCACGGCTGACACGGCGTTGCGGCTATCGCGCTATCTTGACACCACCCCGGAGTTCTGGTTGAACCTGCAAAAGACGTTTGAACTGCGTGTGGCGGAGATGAGAGTGGGTAAGCGGGTCGCACAACGTATCAAGCCCCGCCGTGCCATTGCCTGAAGATTGCCTCGGCCTACGACAATGAGCCCTCTTCCGTCAGGATACCTTTTGCAAAATTCCCTTTTCTTCCCCCTCACCCTAGCCCTCTCCCTCCAGGGAGAGGGAAAAAGAAGTAACCACATACGAGAATGACGCCCCTCCGCAATCGTCTCATTCTGCACCGGTTCGTTTGCCGGGAATTCGGCTACGAGGACATGCGGGCCATGCTGGATCGGCTGCGGGAGGTGCCGGCCACCCTTGACGCCGGCGGGGAGAGCGAATACGCCCGGGCGCTGTATTTGAACCCGAATCTTGCCGCCGTCACACGCGAGCAGCTTTCGGCATACGACGCCAATATTGCCGCGCACAGCCGAAGGCTGCACATGACCGGTGAGCACGGGCGGGCATGGAAGCCTTATCAATATCTCGCCCTGCTGTTCACCGAGCACTACCTGTCTCGTTATTTCAACGATTCCGAAAGGCTGCGCGCCGACCTGAACGTGGCCAAAGCCAAAGATCGGCTGACCGCGGTCATGCCTGACTACACGGCGGACGACCTGCGCACTCTCGCCTTTCAGAGCGCGACCGGTTCCGGCAAGACGCTCCTGATGCACGCCCACGTCCTGCAATTCCGCCACTACGTGGACCGGTCCGGCGGGCGGCTCAACAACGTCGTCCTGCTGACGCCGAACGAGCAGATGTCGGCCCAGCACGAACGCGAGTTGCAGGCAAGCGGCCTGTCCGCGCGGGTGTTTTCAGCCGAGGCAGGGGCTGAATTGTTCTCACGCGTTGAGATCATCGACCTGAACAAGCTGGCCGAGAAGAAGGGCGTCAAGCGCGTGGCCGTGCAGGATTTCGGCGACAATAATCTGGTGCTGGTTGATGAGGGGCACCTGGGCGCATCCGGCAGGGTGTGGCGTGAACGGCGGAAGGAACTGTCCCGCGGCGGTTTTACCTTCGAATATTCGGCCACGTTCAACCAAGTAGCCGGTAAAGACGCGGAATTACTGAACGCCTACGGCAAATGCCTGGTGTTCGACTACGCCTATCGCCAGTTTCACGATGACGGCTACGGCAAGGATTACGCCATTTCGAATCTGCCGAGCGGGATGGAAGACGCGAACAGCAACGTGTACCTGCTCGGCTGCCTGCTGACCTTCTACCAGCAATGCCGAATCCGGCGGGACAAGGGCGCGCAATGGGCGGCGTTCAACGTGACCAGACCGCTTTGGGTGTTCCTGGGCAAGACCCACCGGCTCTGGCAAGGCAGACGCGGAAACGAAGTCCGACGTCATACGTATTCTGGACTTTCTGGCATGGGTGCTGGCACACGGCGGCACGGTGCGGCCCCTGATCGACCGTCTGCTCACCGGGCAATCCGGCCTGCCCGATGAGACGGGCAGCGACTATTTCGCCGGCCGGTTCGACTATCTCAAACGGAACCCGACGGACGACGTGTACGCCGATCTGTGCAAGGTACTGTTCCATGGACGGGGGAAACTCCACGTGGTCTATCTGACCGCGGGAGAGGGCGAGTTGCACCTGCGCAGCGCGGACAACCCGGTGTTCGGCGTGGTCAACGTCGGCGACTCCCCGGCACTCCATAAGCTGCTGGCGGAGCACGCCAACCCCGACGTGTCCATTGAGCGGGAAGCGGGATTCGCGGAGCGGCTGTTCGCCGACGTGGACAGGCCGGATTCGCCGGTGAACGTCGTGATTGGCGCCCGGCGTTTCATTGCCGGGTGGAATTCCTGGCGGGTGAGCACAATGGGACTGATGCACGTGGGCGTAGGCGAAGGGCCGGAAATCATCCAGATGTTCGGGCGCGGCGTGCGACTCAAAGGCTGGGAGACGAGTCTGAAACGCCACGGGAAAAGCGGGGCCGCGTTGCCGAAGGACAGTCCCGACCTCGCGGAATTGGAAACCTTGTACGTCTTCGGGCTGCGCGCCGCCTACATGCAGACCTTCCGCACCCTGTTGGAAAAGGAAGGGATCCGCGTTGAACGGGAAACGATCCGCTTGCCCGTGACCTGGAACTTCGGCAAGACACCGCATCTGAAATTGATCCGCCTCCAAGGTGACCGGACGTATGCATCCTCCGACGAGCGGCCGATTCTTCCCAACCCCGATGAAACGGAACGGCCCGTTGTGACGCTGGACCTGTACTCGCAATTGCAATCCGTGGCCTCCGGTGACACGTCTTCCGGTTCCGTTCGACGGAAAGTCTCGGTCAAACTTGAGCCACACCACACCGGTTTTTTCAACCGGACCCGTCTGTACGACGCGCTGCTGACGCGAAAAGAACGGAACGGCTGGCACAACCTGGTCATCAGACCGGAGACCGTCGATCGTCTTTTGCGGGATGAGAACTGGTACACCCTGTACATGCCGCCGGAACGGCTGAACGTGGCCGATTTTCGGAGCGTGAAGGATTTGGAACACGTTGCCGTTGATCTCATGACCGAATACGCCGACCAATTCTGGCGCGCGCAGCGCCGACGATGGGAGAGCGACAAGATCGAAGTGGTGACGCTGGACGAGGACGATCCCAACAACGTGCAGGCTTACGAGTTATCCGCGGACGCGACGCAGAGCCGGTTGGTCCATGACCTGCACGAATTGGCGGCCAACGTGCAGGCAGGCTATTTCCACAAGTTGAAACTCGGCGTCATCATGGCCGGCGCCCACGCTTACCAGCCTCTTGTGTACGTCGGGGAGGATTGCAACGTCACCGTCCGCCCGGTCGCCTTGGACGAGAACGAAAAGACCGTCGTCGAGAGACTGGCGGCCATGGCCGAAAGCCGTGACGCCTGTTTGCAGGGCAAGGAGTTGTATCTGATCCGTAACCTGACGCGCGGGCGTGGCGTCTCATTCTTCGACGATTTCGGCTATTATCCCGACTTCATCGTCTGGCTGAACGGTGCCGATTGTCAGCACGTCATGTTTCTCGACCCCAAAGGCTTGGGTCGATACGGGACCAGAGAACGCAAAAAGGTCGCGCTGCACCGCACCGTCCGCGACGTTGAGAAACGGATCAGGGAAACCGACCCGAACCTGCGTCTGCGCGCGTACGTCCTGTCCGTCACCCCACCTGAACAGATCGACGACGGCACCCGTTCATCCGACGATTGGCACGGTGACGGCGTGTATTTCCTGAACCAACCCGACTGCCTGAAACACATCATTCAGCACGCATTGGGTTCATAGGCCGTGAGTTCACATGCCGTGCATGTTCATGGCGTGTCCTCCGTCATTCCGCCCTCTTCCGTCATTCTCTCCTCCTCTGTCATTCTGAGCGAAGCGAAGAATCCAAGATTCCCGTTTGCACTGGAATGACGGAAGAGAAATGGCGAACTAATTGTCTTCTATGATAATTTTATATTGCGATCTTGACGAAAATAGTTATGATTTTGAAATGATTCATACATTTTCCGTATCAAACTACTACTCGATACGAGAGGAAGTTGTTCTTGACCTGCGCATTCCCGGAACGGCTCCCGACTTGCCGCGCTTTCGGCGCAGCGAGGCCAGACCGGATATTCGGATCCCTTCCGTCGTGGTGCTTATCGGACCCAACGGGTCGGGCAAGACGACGCTGCTCAATGCGTTGGTCGCCACCGCCCGCATCGCCTCATCAGCATCACCTACAGAAGAGAACAACCCGATCAAAGCTTTTCTGCCTTTCTTTTCTCCGGCAACCAGAGAAGAACCAACACGATTTTGCGTGGAGTTCGAGGCGGATTGGTTGGCACCGGACGAAGCCCGTCAACTGTTCCGCTACGAGTTAGTCATAGGACGAGATGGTGGCTCCGGCACTCAGAACAATTCCTTCCATTATGAATCGCTGTCCTACTTCCCGAAGGGCCGGCCCCGACGTCTGTTTGAGCGTCACGGTCCACAAGGCCCCATATACGTTTCCGGCAAATTCGGGATCACGCCCAAGGATGAACGTCTCAAGGCAGTTCGGTCGGATGCCTCCGTGGTCGCCACGCTCGCCCTGTTCAACGTGGACCTGGCCAAGCGAATCGCGGACACAATGCAACGGATCTTGTGGTCAAGCAATACCGTCTATCACAGAAAATTGGAGCATCCGACCAAAACGGTCATCCATATGTTCGAGCAGAATCCCGAGATAAGAGCCTGGGCCAAGGAGCATATCCTGTCCAGCGATCTCGGAATTCAAGACTTCGATATTCGCCACGTCTCTCAAGAGAAAAACGTATTCTTCAAGCATCATGGACTCGACACGCCAGTCCCTCTGGATTTCGAATCCAGCGGGACGAAACGTCTGTTTCATCTACTACCTCAGCTCAGTATCGCGCTTAACCAGGTCCTCCCCATTGCCTTGGACGAGATTGACGGCGACGTCCACGTGGATATTGCCGGCGAAGTTCTGAATTGGTTCCACTCGGAAAAAACGAATCCCCACGGCGCGCAGCTTCTCGTTACCTCTCACAACGTCGGTCTGCTTGACGATCTGGAGAAGGAGGAGGTGTTTATCACGGAAAAAGACCACAATGGCGCCACCCGCGTACACGGCGTCCAGGACGTGCGCGGCCTTCGCCGTGACGCCCGCCTCTATCCCAAGTATCGAGCGGGGGTGCTGGGTGGTCTCCCGAAGATCGGCTGAGAAGCGATGCCTCTCCGCAGACCGAATCCGGTCGAACCGAAGCGAGTCATCTTCATCGGGGTTGAGGGAAAGAGTGACCGGGCCTTCGCGCAATTTCTGCAACGCTGTTGCGACGAAGAGTGCCTGCACCTTCACGTGGACATCAAGACAAGACACGGCGGCGACTCTGTAGTCGTCGTCCAAGAAGCCGCTCGCCACTTGACGAGACATCCCGGCAAACAGGATATTAGCGCCAAGCTGGTGCTGCTGGACTGGGACCGCATTGCGCAAGACCGGCAAGCCGGACACGATGCCCAGGCCGTGGCGTCCGAATCCGGGTTGGAAATCATTTTTCAGAATCCGAACCTGGAAGGGCTGCTGCTCAGGCTTCACCAAGGACACGAGAGTCGGCAAACCAAGGCAGTCGATTCAATGACGGAACTTCAAAAGGTCTGGCCCGAGTACCGCAAGTCGTCACTGACCGCGGATCGATTAAGCAAGCGCTTTGACGTCTCCGACGTGCGGCGGGCAGCCAGGTACGATGACGATTTGAGAACGCTGCTCAACGTACTCGGTCTGTGAGTGATCGTATTTGAACCATGAGGACTTCTTACGAATGTGACGTGCTCGTGATGGGGGCCGGCTTGGCCGGGATGCGGGCCGCGCTGGCGGCGCATGAAGCCGGAGTGACCGTCGCGATCATCACGAAAGTGCATCCGGTTCGCAGCCATTCCAACGCGGCTCAGGGAGGCATTAACGCGGCGCTGACCGACCGTGGGGATCAATGGGAAGAGCACGCCTTCGAGACGATCAAAGGCAGCGATTATCTGGGTGACCAGGACGCCGTGGAAATTCTGGCCCGGGAAGCGGGCGCGGACGTTATCGCCTTGGAACACATGGGGGTCATCTTTAATCGGAACGAGGAAGGACGATTGGGTACCCGCCGCTTCGGCGGCCAGAAACGGGCGCGGACGTTTTTCGTGTCGGATTTTACCGGCCAAGCCATGCTGCACGTGCTGTATGAGCAAATTCTGAAAGCCAGCCTGCCGGTGTTTGAGGAATGGTTCGTCACGGCGTTGGTCAAGGATGACGCAGGGTGCTGTGCGGGAGTCACGGCGTTTGAATTGCGGACCGGACAATTCGCGTTCATCAAAGCGAAGGCCGTCATCATGGCCGCCGGCGGCGCGGGGCGCGTCTTCGAGCCGAGTACCAACGCCTTGATCTGTACCGGCGACGGCCTCGCCATCGCCTACCGGGCCGGTGCCCCGCTCATGGACATGGAAATGGTGCAGTACCACCCGACGACCTTGAAAGGCAAGGGGTTGCTCCTGAGTGAAGCGGCACGCGGCGAAGGCGCGTATTTGCTGAATAAGAACGGCGAACGCTTCATGGAGAGCTATGCTCCGAACATGATGGAGTTGGCCTCGCGGGACGTGGTGTCCCGGGCGGAACAAACGGAAATCAATGAAGGCCGAGACGTTGACGGGTGCGTGTTCTTGGATTGTCGCCATTTAGCTCAGGACGTGATTCGGGATCGCCTGAGCCAGATTTTTGAGGAGGCGAAGTCGTTTGCCAACGTGGATTTAACCAAGGAACCGATTCCGATTTGTCCGGGCATGCACTACATGATGGGCGGGGTGAAGACGGACGTCGAGGGACGGTGCTGGGCGCTTGACGGCTCATGGGGTGGAGTCCAGGGACTCTTTGCCGCCGGAGAGGCCGCGTGCGTGAGCCTGCACGGCGGCAATCGACTCGGCGCCAATTCCTTGTTGGAGACGGTCGTGTTCGGTCGCCGGGCCGGACATTGTGCCGGAGCTTACGTGAACACTCGACCGCACCCGCGAATTTCTGAGACAATCGTCAAGCAGGAAGAAGACGCCGTCAAGGCCATCCTGGCCAGACCGCGGACCACCGATACCGTTGCCGCGATTCGCCACGAGATGGGCATGACCATGAACGAGGGCTTTGGCGTGTTTCGTCATAAAGAAGGGATGACCCTCGCGCAACGGGCCGTGTCCGAGCTCCGCGACCGATGGAACCGCGTGGCCGTTCAGGACAAGGGTCGCGTCTTTAACACCGGCCTCGTTCGTGCGTTGGAACTGGGCTTTATGCTGGATTGTGCCGAAACCATTGCACTGGGTGCCCTGACGCGCCAAGAAAGTCGGGGCGCCCATTTTCGAACGGATTACCTCCAACGCGACGACGAACGGTGGTTGCGACACGTTCTGATGTATCAGAATCCCGACGCTCCCCCGCGCATCGACTTTCTCCCCGTTCGGGTCACTCAATGGGAACCACAAATTCGGGTGTACTGATGAGCACCACGTTTCGCATTCGCCGTTTTGATCCGGAATCGGCAGCCCCCGCGCCGTATTTCCAAGAGTACGTCATTGACACCGATCCGTCCGATACGGTCTTGGACGGACTGATCAAAATCCGGGAAACCGTTGATGAATCACTGACCCTGCGGTGTTCGTGTCGAGGGGCCATCTGCGGGTCCTGCGGCATGCGGATCAACGGCCACGCCGCCTTGGCATGCAAAACCAGCGTGGCGGCATCGACCGCCTCACGCAACGTGGTTCAAGTCGAGCCCATGAACAACATGCCCGTGCTGAAAGACCTGGTGACGGACATGACCGGATTCTGGGAAAAAATCCGGCACGTGCAACCTTGGCTCCAACCGACGGGCGTGGAACCCGACGGTGAGTATCCGGCTTCTCCCGAATCCATGAATCGGCTGGCCGGCGTCATGGGGTGCATCATGTGCGGCGCGTGCGTGTCGGACTGTGCAGCTTTGGAAGTGGACGCTCGTTTCGTCGGGCCGGCGGCGCTGGCCAAGGCATATCGGTTCGTGGCCGACCCGCGGGACGGCGCCGGTGCCTCGCGGCTCCTGACACTGAATGAACCGGGCGGGATGTGGGACTGCACGCGCTGCATGGAATGTATTGAAGTGTGTCCCAAAGGCGTGGGCGCCATGGACCGCATCATGACGCTTCGCGCCAACGGGATTGACCAGGGCGTGCCGTCCACCTGCGGCTCACGCCACGCCGAAGTCTTTGCGGATCTTATTGAGCAAAAAGGACGACTGGATGAACCGATGTTGGCCGTTCGCACGTTCGGACTCGGCCACGTCGGAGGTCTGCTGTCCTTTCTTCCGATGACCCTTCGGGCGTTGGTCCGAAGAAAACTGCCCATGACCGGGCCGTTTCATCGACCGATACCCGGCATTGCACAAATTCGCCGATTGTTTCAACGAAGCAAGGAGACGCGATGACCTACGCCTTTTTCCCGGGATGCGTGTCGAAAGGCGGCTGTCCCGAACTGTATCAATCCGTGATGCAGGTCTATCCGCACTTGGGGATTGATCTGGAAGAAATGACCACGGCGGCGTGTACGGGGGCCGGCGTGTTGCAGGAGAAGGACCGGCGCTTGGGCGACCTCTTGAACGCCCATACGTTGGCCCTGGCCGAACGGCGGGGTCTGCCCATCATGACCATTTGCAGCACCTGTCAAGGCGTGATGAGTCAGGCCAATCATCGGTTGAAGACGAATCCGGACTATTTGGCCGACATCAATCGGACGTTAGGAGAAGAGGGACTGACCTACCACGGTACGACGACGGTGAAACATTTTGTGTGGATTCTTTTAGAGGACGTGGGCGAAGACACGATTCGGCAATCGGTCACGCGACCGCTCACCGGGTTGCGCGCGGCCCCGTTTTATGGATGCTACTTACAGCGGCCGAGCGAGGCACTTGGATTTGACGAACAGCCGTCCCGCGCCGAATCATTGGAAACGGTGATGACCTTGCTCGGAGCGGACGTCGTGGATTTCCCCGGCAAGAGCCGGTGTTGTGGGTTCCCCCTGTTGACCATCAATAAATCCAACTCCATGCAGATGGTCGCCAATCATACCACCGATGCCAAAGCCCATGGGGCCGACGTAATGGTGACTCCCTGCCCGTTGTGCCACCTGAACCTTGACGGGCTTCAATCCACCGCCGCCGGCCAGACGAACAAGGACATCCACCTGCCGATTTTCCATCTCCCGCAACTCCTTGGGCTCGCCATGGGAATGGAGCCGAAGGCCCTCGGCTTGGACCGCAATCTCGTTTCAACGGGGACGGTGCTGGAAAAACTCCACGCGGCGTAACCACGCGCAGACGGCTCTCCTGCGTCATTCCCGCGACTCCGTCGCCGCTGCCCCTTGTCTCCCCTCCGTCATTCCCGCGCACGCGGAAATCCGGCTCCTACGAAATTTCTCTGGAGGCATGACCCGTAGGGGCCGCGTCTCACGCGGCCCGTCTCCTAAACTTGGCGCTTACGAAATTTCTTTGGAAACGGTCTTGAAATAGGCCAGGAGGTCGCGCACGGAGATAATGCCGACGATTTTCCCATCCTCGGTCACGGCCAAGTGACGAATGCGTTTGGATGCCATGAAATCTCTGGCGTAGTGGGGCGACAACTTTTTCTCAACGCTGAGAATGGGGCTGGACATGACGTGCGCCACGGAAATCCCACGCACCTCATCATGTTCGGCCACGGCCCGGACAACGTCCGTCTCCGTAATAATTCCGCAAAAATCCTCCCCCCTTTTCACCAATAACGATCCGATGCGTTCGGCCTGCATTTGTCCGGCGGCCTCTTTCAGCGTGACGTTCTCCGTAATGACGCTCAGGTCGCTGTTCATCAATTGTCCGACGGTCGCCATATCGTTCCTCTCCTTTTCTTGAGGCAAGAGGTGGCCGGGAACCAAGTGGCGTATTCTAGGAGGAACGGCACCGGTATGCAAGAACGCGACATTCTAACCGCAACCTGAACCTACTCCCAAAATAGTGGTTAGTGGCTAGCGGAAAGTGATAACTAACGAACCGATCATACCAACCATCACCCTGTCATTCCCGACATCTTCTATCGGGAATCCAGCAATCGGGAATCGTGCGTGGCCAATTCGTGCTTGATTGATGATACCATCATGAAATTGACACGACACGGGCACGTTGCTAAGGTGAGTGGGATGCTAAGCCGCCACTTGACCGACGCACTGAAAGCCGCTGCCGCACACTACCCGGTTGTCACGCTCACGGGCCCTCGGCAATCGGGCAAGACCACACTGGTTCAGACACTCTTCGGCGATTATCATTACCTCTCGCTTGAGGCACCGGACGTGCGAGCCCGGGCAATCGAAGATCCGCGGAGTTTTCTCACGCAAGAAGATCGTCTGATTTTGGACGAAATCCAGCGTGTCCCCGAGTTGCTCTCCTACATCCAGGGTCTCGTCGATGCAGACGGCCGGCCCGGGCGTTTCATTCTGACCGGTTCGCAGAACCTGCTCCTGATGGAATCGGTGTCCCAGACGCTTGCGGGCCGCACGGCGTTTCTCCGATTATATCCGCTGTCGCTCTCAGAGTTACACGGAAGGCCGCCGCTTGATCCTCTGCGTCTTGACCGTCCCGGCGTGAAAAAGAGGAGTCCCAAGGGCCGGCTGCCGTCCAAGGGGCTTTGGGAGACGCTTCTTGACGGCTTCTATCCACGCATTCACGACCGGAGCATCCCAGCCGGGGAATGGTTGGCGGACTACGTTCGCGCTTACGTCGACCGTGACCTCCGCGAAGTCATGCAGATCGCCGATCAACGAAGCTTCGAGCAATTCGTGCGGCTGGCCGCCGCGCACACGGCCCAGGAACTCAACCTGAGCACGCTGGCCGGTGACGTCGGGATCACGCAGCAGACCGCGAAGCGTTGGCTGACGGCTCTCGACATCGGCTTTCTGGCCACGACGCTCCTACCCCATCACGCAAACTACCGCAAACGCATACGCAAGCGACCGCGTCTCCACTTCCTGGATACCGGGCTCATCTGCTATCTGCTCGATATTCGAGACGCCGGAACGTTGGAACGTCACCCGCTACGCGGTGCCGTATTCGAATCGTTCGTCGTCTCGGAGCTGGTCAAGAGTTTTGCCGCACAGCGCCGCGACCCGCCCCTGTCCTTCTGGCGAGACGCCACCGGCCACGAAATCGACGTCCTGATCGACGCCGGCGAACGGATCATCCCGGTGGAGGTCAAGTCGGGTCAGACCATTGCCGGCGACGCCGTCGACCCCCTCACCTGGTGGACGTCAATCCCCTCCAATCCAAACGAGGGTGGCGTCCTGGTCCACGGCGGAAACGAGACGTTCGACTTCAAAGGCATCCGCGTCCTGCCCTGGTTTTTGCACTGAAAGTCCGCTGACTCCCACCACTCGGAGGGCATGCCCGCTTCCCGAAGGGATATGACTCCCGATTGACCCCCGGAGAATGACGGGTTTGACTGGATTCCCGCTAAAAACCGCGGGAATGACAGCACGGGGGCCGCGGGAAGGACCGCACAGACAGCGGGAAGGACCGCACGGACGTCAGGAAGGATCGCACGGATGGCGGGAAGGACCGCACGGACGGCGGGAAGGACGCGAAGGAACATGCGGGATTCTGTCCATTATGTCGACCAAAAGCCCCTTCCGTCATTCCCAACAAAAGAGCCCCCTCTGTCATTCCCGACAAAAGAGTCCCCTCTGTCATTCCCGACGTTCGTAATCGGGAATCCAGCGTCTTTCCTAGCCGGACGTTGCCTTCATTGACCGTCCGCCACCATGACTCCCACCACTCGGAGGGCACGCCCGCCTTCCCGAAGAAATATGATTCCCGATTGACCCCCGGAGAATGACGGGTTTGACTGGATTCCCGCTAAAAACCGCGGGAATGACAGCACGGGGGCCGCGGGAAGGACCGCACGGACGGCGGGAAGGACGCGAAGGAACATGCGGGATTCTGCCCATTATGTCGACCAAAAGCCCCTTCCGTCATTCCCGATAAAAGATCCCCCTCTGTCATTCCCAACAAAAGAGCCCTGTCTGTCATTCCCGACAAAAGATCCCCTTCCGTCATTCCCGACAAAAGAGTCCCCTCTGTCATTCCCGACGTTCGTAATCGGGAATCCAGCGTCTTTCCTGGCCGGATGTTGCCTTCATTGACCGTCCGCCACCATGACTCCCACCACTCGGAGGGCATGCCCGCCTTCCCGATGGGATATGATTCCCGATTGAACCCCGGAGAATGACGGGTTTGACTGGATTCCCGCTAAAAACCGCGGGAATGACAGCACAGGGGCCGCGGGAAGGACCGCACGGACAGCGGGAAGGACCCCACGGACGGCAGGAAGGATCGCACAGACGGCAGGAAGGACCGCACAGACGGCAGGAAGGATCGCACGGATGGCGGGAAGGACGCGAAGGAACATGCGGGATTGGGTCCATTGTGTCGACCAAAAGCCCCTTCCGTCATTCCCAACAAAAGAACCCTGTCTGTCATTCCCGACAAAAGAGCCCCCTCTGTCATTCCCGACGTTCGTAATCGGGAATCCAGCGTCTTTCCTGGCCGGATGTTGCCTTCATTGACCGTCCGACACCATGACTCCCACCACTCGGAGGGCACGCCCGCCTTCCCGATGGGATATGATTCCCGATTGAACCCCGGAGAATGACGGGTTTGACTGGATTCCCGCTAAAAACCGCGGGAATGACAACACGGGGGCCGCGGGAAGGACCGCACGGACGGCGGGAAGGACCCCACAGGCAGCGGGAAGGACGGGAAGGGACATACTTCGGGCACAAACGCGATTATTCACCACTATCACCCGACGAATCGGAACATCTGCGCCGTTGGGTCCTCCTTGCCAACACCAAAGGCCACTACTCGCGTGGCTCCGGCGAGACCATCCCGGATCAGGATCTCGCCATACTTACGGGAAGACGGAGGCGCGAATGGACATCTGACTTCAGGAAGAATTCCAGAGGAGAATTGGGAACGCGGACCGCGACGCTGCACAAAGACGGCATCAGGAAACTTCGGGATAGCTGGATAGACAGGCTTGAGCACTCCCGTTCGTTTTGAGTTTCGCAAGTTTCGGTATCGCCTCACGCGCCAGCGAGAAAAACTCGGGATCTTTTTCTATGCCGACGCTTGTATAACCGATTGCCTCTGCCGCCGCTAACGTCGACCCTGAACCGGCAAACGGATCAAGGAGCACGCCTTCACCCAAAGGCAAGGCGGCATGGACAATCTGTCTCATAAAAACTTGTGGCTTCAAGCTCGGATGGGGAGCAAGCGTTTTTTCCCTTTTTCTTGTAGGGCCTGATGCCATGACGTCCCCGAAAGGCTTGTTTGGCGTGGGACGGCGAAAGCCTCCCGTTTTCCATTTCCTCAGGTTATCCTGCACGCGGCCTTCAAGAGGTTTTCGGCAGACAATCCACGGCTCCCACATCGAACGCGGCATGACGCTGATTGTGCCGAATTCTTCCTGAGCGGCCTTGGGGCGGTCGCCGCCCCGCATGGTCATGGTCAGGCGCACGATCTCTCCCCTTCTTTCCAGGCCGGCGTTGGTCAACGCGGTTGAAACAACGTAGAAACAAGAGGATTGGAAGCCACGACGACGTGGGCACCGGGAACAAGTTTGGAAAGCAAGGCTTTTCCCCAGAGGAAGAAAAACGATCCCAAGTGTTCCAACTGTTCCGACGTCAGCGTGGTAAACCGAGGAAGAGGCGATCGTTGGTTTCCGTCGAAGGAGGGCGGGATGCGCCAGACGCCACCTTTTCCGTTTCGCAATTTTTTCTGCTGCTCAGGCGTATATTCGTGCAGGCCATATGGTGGATCAGTTACCACGGCGTGGAAACTGTTCGGTTCCTGCTTTTCTATCCAGTCGAAGCAGTCGGCATGAACCATCGTGGATTTGCCGTAATGAAACGGGGGATTCCATCGTTGAGCGTGATCGAACTCCCGTCGGAGATTTTTGGCACGGTGCATCCGAAGGCCGTAGACGCCGCGCCCGTCCCGAACGAACAGGTCCGGCGTATTCAGTCTTAAGTAAGACCGTATAGATGAAGCCGGTGTCGAGCCGGCTAGTTTTTGTACCCGGCTTTCGATTTCTTTGATGGAGAGCGGGGTGGTCGTTAACGTCAACACTTGCAAGATGACGTCTCGCACGTGTCCCGGGGAATTCCGCAACCTTCTTCGCTCCATGGTCGGCAGTATGGACGTCCGGACGTCTTCCGTCAACGCGCTTGCCGGCGCTACGTCCTTTTGCGTTCCGTCTTCACTTCGGCAGAAGAGAACAACGACCCCGTTGCGTGGCGAATCCGTTTTTCCGCGATTTCACAATAATGCGGATCAATTTCTACGCCGATGGAGTGTCGTCCCCATTTTGCCGCGGCAACCGTGGTCGTACCCGTTCCCATGAAAGGATCCAACACCGTGTCCCCTACGAAGGAAAACATCCGAACCAGACGTTCGACGAGTTCTTCGGGGTACGGGGCGGGGTGCAGTCGGGTTGATGCGCCGGTGATACCGGACCAGATGGGCTGAAACCATTGTTTATGGTGTGCATCCGATATGACGGACAGCACTCGCGTGGCCAGTGCCGGTTTCCGATATCCCCCCGGTTTGCGTTGCATCAGGATGAACTCAACGTCGTTCTTTATGACGGCATTGGGTTCATACGGTTTCCCCAAAAAACCGGCTCCGTTGCTGGAGGCCTCAAACGCGGCATTGGCAATCTTGTGCCAGATAATCGGCGTCAGATTGTCATAACCAATTTCTCGACAGTGGTTTTGAATAGAGGCGTGAAGTGGAACGACCGTGTGTCTCCCGTCGTTTTTCCTTCGTGATACGCAGACGTCGCCGACCACACAAATCAATCGTCCTCCCGGGACCAACACGCGATGACAGTGCGCCCAGACTTTGTCGAGTTCGCAAAGAAACGTTTCATAATTTTCGATGCTCCCAAGCTGGTCAACGTGACGTTTATACTTTTTTAAGGTCCAGTACGGCGGAGAAGTCACAACCACGTGAATCATTTCGTCTTCGAGAAACGTCAGTTCACGGGCGTCCCCTTGGATGACTCGATGCGTCGTCGGGATTTGCCGGACGGCTGCTTCTATTTGCTTCAGAAGTCGTCCGTCCTTTGCAATGCGAGGAATATCAGTTTGTGGGCGTTCCAAACCGGCGACGGCACGCGGCACGTAGCGAGTGTAATCGGAGACGGCATTCATAACCACGGCAATGGCTTCATCAACGTGTTTTCAGGGGCACGTTTTGTCTTGAAGAGAACCGCTCTCACGACTGCACGGTTCGTGTCTATCGGATTCCAATTTCTCAATTCCGAAGTATAAGCCCGTGCATGCTGATGCACAATCCGCCCTACCCGTTTTTCTCGCTTGCAAGGTTTTCTCAGGTACGTTAGCCTTCTGAACGATTCGGCGTCGGCTCATCGGCGCCAACCGATTCGAGTGTGCCTCTTTTTTCACCTTTTCCCCAAAGACCCTTTGAATTCAGGAGAACAACCGTATGACCCCATCAGTGATGAATATGGAACACGTGGTTGATCACATGCAGGAGCCGCTGACGAAGTACCTTGATCGGGTGCAGACGCTCGCCGGGGCGAATTGTCTGGCCGTTCTCGGGTTTGGGGCCATTGCCACGTCCGAGTTTGATCCGGCGCGGCATAGTGCCCGCACCGTCGTCGTCATGGACAAGGTTGATTTAGCCACGTTGCGTGAGCTGGCCAAGGATGGGGCCAAACTCGGGAAAGCCAGAATTGCCGCGCCGCTCATTATGACGCCCGTCTACATCAATGGATCATTGGATGCTTTTCCTCTGGAGTTGTTGGAGATCCAACAATGCCACGTGTGTTTCGTGGGGACCGATTATTTTGCGGATCTCGCGTTTGACGAGCGTCACGTTCGCCTCCAATGTGAGCGTGAGTTGAAAACCATCCTCATCGGGATGCGTCAGGGACTCCTGGCCGCGGCCGGCAGGGAAAAACTCTTCGGCGCCATGGAGGGCAACGTTGCCGAACGGTTGATCCGTACCCTCCGCGGATTGCTGTGGCTTCACGGCCAAGACGAGTACGCGTCGGCGATGGACGTGGTCAGTCGGATTGAGCAAGAGACCGACCGATCTCTTTCAGGCATTCGTCGGGCGTTGCAAGAACACCGTCGGCACGACTGGGATGATTTTACCCGGCTTTATGATGACGTTGATGGACTCAAGACCTTGGCTGATCGCTGGTAACCACCCCGTGCGGATCATTTACGCTTTCATCATCCTTGTCCTGCTGGCCCTGCCGACCGTGAGTGCGGGGGACATCTCCGTTCCCGACCCCGGGCGGTACGTGGTGGATCAGGCGGGGATTATTAACGCGGGGACGGAGCAACAACTCGAGGGCTGGCTTCGAGAACTGGAACAAAGGACGACGGCGCAGGTCAAGGTGTTAACTGTTCAATCCACGGAAGGAGAGGACTTTTTTGGATTTATCCACCGTCACGCCGATACGTGGAAGCTTGGCCGACGCGGACAAGATAACGGCGCCTTGATCGCGTTGGCGGTCAAGGAACGAAAAGTCCGCATTCACACGGGATATGGATTGGAAGGGATCTTGCCCGATTCCTGGGCGGGGTCGGTGTCACGGGCCGTGGCCTCACAATTTTTCAAAACGGGGAAATATTCCGAAGGTCTCTTCCAACTGACGGTCATGACGGCCAATCGCGTGGCGGATGCGCAACAAGTCAAACTCACGGGTATTCCTCAATATCGGTATCGGCCGAGTCGAGGCGGAGGCGGGTCCCTTTGGGGAACGTTGTTGATCCCGCTCCTTTTTCTCTTCGCGATGTTTTCGAACATGCGGCGGCGGCAACGGTATTATTCTTCGTGGGGAGGGGGGCTCGTCGGCGGCATGGTGGTAGGAAGTGCCTTGGGTGGATTGGCCGGTGGACGGAGCCCCTGGGGCGTCTCAACCGGTGGATTTGGCGGCGGGTTCGGCGGGGGATTCGGCGGATCGTTCGGCGGGGGCGGCGGCTTTGGCGGCGGGGGCGGCGGAGCAGGTTGGTAGTCTGGTTTTCCACGACGAACACCGGAGGCCGATTTCACGAATATTCCGTTTGCTTTGTGGCCGAAATCCTGGATTCGTCTCAACAGGCAAGGGAGGAACAAGCATGAGCGCGGGACGCATACTCCTCATGGTTTTCGGGGGCTTGATTATGTTGATCTTGATGGCCGGCGGCTGCGTCTATTCCGGATATAACCGGGCCATCGAAATGGATGAAGCGGTGAAGAGTCAATGGGCTCAGGTGGAAAATCAATTGCAGCGGCGGTTTGAGCTGATCCCTAATCTGGTCAATACGGTCAAGGGCGTCGCCGGTCAGGAAGAAAAAATCTATCTGGGCGTCGCGGAGGCGCGCAAGGCATATTTTCAGGCGAATTCCGTCAATGAGAAGGCTCGGGCCGCCAGTGGGTTTGAGTCGGCCTTGTCCCGACTTCTGGTCTTGCGGGAGGCGTATCCGGCACTCAAATCCAATCAATCTTTTTTGAAACTCCAAGACCAATTGGAGGGGACCGAAAATCGCCTGGCGGTCGAACGAAAACGTTACAACGACAACGTCCGCGTCCTGAATACGTTTATCCGTAAATTGTTAGGGAGTCTCTACGCCGGACTGGCGGGAGTGGAGCGAGCCGAATACTTCGAGATTACAGAAGAGGCCCGAGCAACTCCGAAAGTGGAATTCTAACTCGATTGTCGGCTGCCCACGGACCGGCGGGGAAGCGGGTTCCTGGGGGACTCCCTCTCGGGATGGAACCATTCTTCCGCGACCCGCCCGCCCCCTGGCAGAAGGGTGGAGGAGAACACGCCATCGGCCGCCTGCACCGGACGTTGCCCGCAAGCCCGATGTCGCTCCCCCATCAGCCCAGCGGGTTCATCAGCTGGGTCACTCGTCGCATCACACGCCGCGCAAATGCCTCGGGTATGCGACGCCGGCGGAAATTTTTATTCACCACGTGTTGCACCTGAAATGTGAATCCACATTCCCGCCTTCGCGGGAATGACAGAGAGGGGCGGGAAGGGGACGTGCGGGATTATGGCTATTCGCCGGAACAAAGCCGGTGGCCTCATGGTGCTATCAAGCACGGCATCAGCATCCCGCTCCCATATGAAAAGACCCCCTTCTGTCATTCCCAAAGCCTGCCCTCGACGGTTTCTATCGAGGGTTCGTAATCGGGAATCCAACGCCTTTCCTTGCTGGACTTTTCCTGCATTGACTGTCCGACACCATGGCTCGCCCCACTCGTCGGTCATGCTCACCTTGCCGAAGAGAGATGACCCCCAATTGAACCCTGGAGCAAGACTGTTTTGACTGGATTCCCGCTAAAAACTGCGGGAATGACAGGCAGGGGCCCGGGAAGGGCAGAAGAGGCGTAGGAAGGGCAGAGAGGGCTAGAGGGTGCGGGCATACCAGAAGAGGGGCGGAATGACCCCGGCCCTCTCCCCTTGCGGGAGAGGGCCGGGGTGAGGGGTCTCTGCTCCAGCGGTGAGGAGGAAGCGCGGGAAGGGCAAAGGCGGCAGGAAAGGCACCGCTCTTGCTCCCTCTCCCCTTGCGGGAGAGGGCCGGGGTGAGGGGTCAGATCATTCCCCTACCACTGCCAGCCCAGCCGCACGGAGACCGTATGCGCTACCGCCTGCCCGGGCTGCTCCGCCCGTTCGCCTTCAACGCTCAGATCCAGCAACGCACTCATGGCCCAGCGGCTCCCCAGCCGGTAGCGCGCCGTGCCCGGGTCTCCCAGCACCAGCCCGCCATAGGGGGTCAGCAGCCCGCGTCCGTCCGCCAGGGCCAGCCCATAGCCTACGTCGACTTCGACGTTCGCCGGCCGCCAGCCGGCCGCCCGGGCCGCCGGGGTGCCGCCCGGCACCCCGGCCGCGGTCCCCCACAGCTGCTCCACCCCGCTGCCCGGCTGCCCCCACACCGGCGCCACCGTCAGATACGCTCCTTCTCCCCCAATGCCCGGGTCCAGCCGCACGTTCACACTCGCCCCCCAATCCTCAAACGCTCCGTCCTGATGGACCAGCAGATACCGCCCTTGCATGGCCACGCTCAGCCCCCATTCGGTCTGCGTGTACGCCAGCCCCCCGCCCAGTTCCAGACCCAGCCCCTGCTCCGCCGTGCCGCTGTCCCAGCGCCCGCCTACTTCCAGGCGCGGCTGCACCCGGGAGACCGGGGAGAGATCCACTGCGGTCTGCCCTTCCAGCAGCAGCCGCACGCGTTCCGCGTGCCCCCGCGCCCCCGGCAGGTTCGTCTTGGCCTCCGACCGGAGCGTCGTCAGGAACGCATCCGTCTTGGCCGCCAAGTCAATCCCCTGCCACGTGGTCAACGCCTGCCGCCCGCCCACGGCCCCCAGCCACGAGGTGAGGGCCGTCGTGTAGGTGTTGGGGTCTCTCACATCCTTGAGGTCCATCTCCCCCCAGCCCGCGCCCAGCAGACCCCACACGCCCAGCCCAGCGTAGGGTTGCCAGTGCGCATACGGCAGGAGGCTCGTCAATTTCACGTCCACCCCGGCCTTTGTACCGCCGGTGCGCTCGTAGTCCACTTGGCCGGTGCTGTGAGCCACGGCCAGCCCCATGAGCAGGGAGGCCTGCCGGTAGTCCAGCCCCAGATAGCCGCTGTACAGGGTGCCGTCCATCTTGAAGCCCTCCTCAGGCTGGCCAGAGAAGCCGCTGGCCGCGCCGCGGCCCCACAAGGTCCAGGTGGGCAGGCCGTCGTCCCCGGTGCGGGTCAAGGGCAGTTCAAAGGCGCTGCGGGCCAGGAGGTCTTTGGCGGAGACGGGCTGGATACTCAGGGGCGAGCGCCACGTGGGGGAGGCGGGGCGGCGGGGGTCGGCCGGGGCGCGGTCCAGGAGACGTTGGGCACTTGGTAACGTGCTTCCCTCACTTTGGCCTGCTCCCGTGGGAGTGGAAGGCAAGGCGGGGGTGTCAAGGGTGACGCCGAGGGCGCGGGCCACGCCGAGGGCGACGCCCGTGACGCGCTGCCAGGGGCTGGGGCCGGAGGTGGTGGCGGGCGCGGCAGCGTCAGCCCCCTCACCCCGGCCCTCTCCCGCGAGGGGAGAGGGAGCAGAGTCGAGGGGAGAGGGAGTCCCGGAGGCAACGGGCGAGGCGGCGGGCGCCGACCCCGCAGGGTCGGTCAGGCGGAGGACTTGGCCGCCCAGGGTGACGTGCAGGCGGGACGGCGTCGGGCCAGCCCGGCTGCCTAGAATCTCGACGGCGTCCGAGGCCAGGGTCCGGCCGATCCCGGCCAGCACCAGGGCCAAGTCCCGGCTCTCGATGCCCGGCTCCACTTCAATGGTGAACGGCAACGTAGCCTGGTCCCCGTCCACGTCCGTCGCGAACAGCCTGTACTCATACGTCGCGGGGGCCGTCGCCGTGCCACTGAGCATACCGTCCTCCGCGTCCGTCGGCAGCGTGGAGTCCTCCACCAGCCAAGCCGGGAGGGCCGCCTCGCCCCCGCCCGCTTCCCTCAACGTGTAGGTGATCGGCGGATTCCCCCGATCCACCGCCGGCAAAGGCATGCTCTCCTCTCGGCCCGTCCGGAAGTCGAAGTCCTTGGTCTCCACGGGAAAGGCCATCACCGGATTCTCGTACCCCACCGCGAATAGCGAGAACATCGGCACGTCGCCGCAGACCCGGCTCCCCACCAGTTTCGACCCCTCCACCTTCTCTCCCTCGCGCACCAGCACCAAGTCCTTGCCCGCCGCCGCGGCCACCAGCGCATCGCTCACCGGCAGGCATAGGCGCCCGGGCCGATTCGGGACGACCGCAATGTCCAGCGCACTATACGACTCCGCCGACCCGATCCCGAACCGGCTCCCCACCGGAGTCTTCGCCTGATCGTAGGACAGCGGCCGGATCGTCATCAGCGACTCGGTGAAGGGCCGCCGCAACTCAATCCGCATCTCCTCAAGAACCTCCGTCGGCACGTCCCTCTCCACCGTCACTGTGATGAGGTGGCCGTTCACGAAAACGCGTCGCGGCTCGCCGGTCAGCGTGAGCGGCTCCCCCTCTTCCCTCTCCTCCTCATCCACGCTCATCCGTGTCACCACCAGGGTCTTCATCACCCCCTCATAGTCACCGCCCGCCCCCTCATGCCGTACCCGGCTAATGGGACCCGTGGTCCCCGCCGCCACGGTCACCGTCACGGACTGCGCCGTCTGCCAACTCGTGGCCGTGAAGGTCAGACCGGCGTGCGCCACCGTCACCCCATCCTCGGGGGCGAGCGTGACCGTCACGTCCCGGGTCGGCTCGCTCGTCAGTTGCACCGTGTAGGCCGCGGTGTTGCCGGCCGCCACCACCAGTTGCACCGCCGGGTTGAACGCGAATCCCCGTTCGTCGTCGTCCTCCAGCGTCAACGTGGCCGGGGTCACGGATACGGTCATCCCGTCGGTGGTGGCCCGAGCATTCGCCGCCGTCCCGGCCACCGTCACCCTCTTGTCATCCGCGTCCACGTCGTTGTTCGCCGCGGTGAGCGTGACCACCCCGGTGCTCGTCGTCTGCGCCGCTGCTATGACCAGCTCCGTCCCGATCTGCGTGAAGTCCCCGGCCACGGCCGGGGAGACCGCCGCCGCCGTCACCGTGACCGTCGTCGCCGCGATTGAGGGGTAGGAGAGCGTGGCCGTCACCGTGGCCACGCCGCCGTTCTCCGTGATGGTTGGGGGCGTGAGGACCAGCGTCACCGTGGGCGCGTCGTCATTGTCCGTGGTGCGCCCGGTCACGGACTCGTCCCGGCCGTGATAGTCGGCGTCGGCACTCGCCGTCGTGAGCCGCACCTCCCATTCCCTGTACCAGTCGTCCACGGCGTCGTCGACCCCGGTCACCACTACCGTCTGGGCCGTCTCCCAGGTCTGCGGCGTGAACACCAACCGCCCCGGGGCGGCCACGCCTTCGGTCGGCACCGCGCTCGTCACCGTCACCGTCA
The DNA here is from genome assembly GCA_965212625.1 of Nitrospirales bacterium. GTDB lineage: Bacteria > Nitrospirota > Nitrospiria > Nitrospirales > UBA8639 > Bin75. The sequence continues at coordinate 1,478,033 of OZ243124.1, forward strand.
CCGCGGCCGTCGGCGCCGTCAGCAGAGCTACCGGGAAGGTGGCTTGGCCTCCGGCTTCCGTGGCTTGGCCCGTCACGACGCCCACGTTCAGCCCGAACTCGTTGTCCTGATTGAACGCGGTAAGCGTCACCGCCGCCATCCCGTCGTAGAGGACGTCCATGGTGTTCATCTGATTCACCGTCAGAGTGACCATGTAGCTCGTGGTGCCGTCGGCCGGGTTGGGCGGGGTGGCCATGTCGTCGTCCACGCCGGTCAGGGTCACCGGCCGGGCCGTGTTCCAGTTCGCCGCGGCAAAGGTCAGGGTCGTGGGGGCCACGGTGCCTTCGGCGGTGTTGGAGCTGGCCAGGGTCAGTTCCACGGCGCCCGCCGGCTCGGTGGCCAGCCGGACCGTGAAGATGGCGGTACGGCCTGACTCCGTGGTACGCAGCCCCGTCGTCGGCGTAATCGTCAGCCCGGGAGGAGGCCTCAAATGAACCCAGTCAGCAAACCGACGCCGGATTGATGGGTGGAGATTTTGGTAATGCCCTACGACGGCGAACCCGCCGTTGGTTATCATGGTCTGGGTCGGCATGACGTTCACATTGATGTTCTGGTTATTTGGCAGGTTATGCGATTGGGTAGTGCTAAGGATGGTCGTACATCCGGAGGGAACCCCGGTTCCGCTTGTAATCGTCGTCCAGGGACAGGCATAAAAACTCCAGTGTCTCCAACGGGTGGGGTTCCCACCGGCTGTATTCCTAATTGTAATACTCTGCTGTGTTGCAACTGCGACCAAGGTAGTCGTCGTCACGTTCTGATTGATAATATTCGATCTTTGCCACCTATGGGTGGCGCCGGTGTGGGCCCAGGCCTCCTGCGATAGAAAACACACTCCCGCAGCCAGTAACAGCAGGAGAAGGAAGACCCGCGCCGGAAATCGGGAGATTCCCTCACGCGACGCGGTCAGAGTAGTGGCGAGTGGAGAGTGAGGAGTCCCGCCACGTGCGGGAGACGACCCGGTTATCGGACCGTCCATGATTACCCCCCCCCCCCCCCCCACGGTTGGGAAAGGACGGGGCGAGAAGGAGACGGGACTGGTTGTCTGAGTCTGATCCAAAAACGGGGTCATTGACGTGTTCTCCTCTTGTGTCTCGATCACGTTCTCTTATGCGACGTGCTGCATTTTGTTGGCGAGGTCATGACCACAGGTTGAGGGCGGTAACGGCTTCTCATTCTTCCCGTACAGCTCGATGGCCTCTTCAACAATTTGACATAATTCATGAAAGACTGCTTTTTCATCATCACCGTGACATCCCCCATCAATCAGGCCGGGGGCACTGCCGACGTAGCACTGATCTTCTTCCGACCATTCCACGATTTTCACGTACCTCGCGCTATCCCTCATGGCTTCCCTCCTCAATCGCCATCCGCACGGCTCGAACCTGATACGACTTGGCATCATCGCCGAGTCTGCCGGCAATGGTGATTGGTTTCGCAAGATCGGGATGAACGAAATTCCTCTGGCTGCCCTTTCCCCCGCGATTCACGAACCCAACGTGTTCAAGCTTGGCCATAAGGTCTCTCACCTTTGGAGGCACGTCTTCATTCTCAGCGTGTTCTTGCTCTGGTCTTCTTGCGCTTGTTGTGCTTGCTCAGATGTCTTTCAAGGATAGCATAAAGGATTGTCGAATCCAAGACCCTCCGTCATGCCCGCCGGGCCTTCTCCGTCATGCCCGCTGGGCCTTCTCTGTCAGGCCCGCCGGGCCTCCTTTGTCAGGCCCGCCGGGCCTCCTTTGTCAGGCCCGCCGGGCCTTCTCTGTCAGGCCCGCCGGTTTCCCCGATAACAAATGTCGGGGACAAGGTTAGCGGGAATCCAGTGTCTTGCTCTTCTGTTCCTTCTTCGGGTGGTCCTGCATGGGGAAAAGCCATGGATTCCCGATTAAAAACGTCGGGAATGACAGAAGGGGGATTAACAACGTCGGGAATGACAGGGCGGAATCGTGTGCCCCCGCATGGGAAAAGCCCTGGATTCTGCAAGCCTTTTGTCATGCCTGCTCTGTTCCCCCTGTCAGGCCCGCCGGTTCCCCACTATCAGGCCCGCCGGTCCCCCTCTGTCATTCCCGCCGGTTTCCCCGATAACAAATGTCGGGGACAAGGTTAGCGGGAATCCAGGGTCTTGCTCTTCTGTTCCTTCTTCGGGTGGTCCTGCATGGGGAAAAGCCGTGGATTCCCGATTAAAAACGTCGGGAATGACAGAAGGGGGATTAAAGACATCGGGAATGACAGAAGGGGATTGAAGATGTCGGGAATGACAGCGGGCGATTGAAGACATCGGGAATGACAGGGGGAATCGTGTGTCCGCAGGGGTCAAGGGGGGATCCGGTCTTCTGCCGGAGGACTTTGACGTGATGGGTCGTTTCCTGCCGGAGCACTCATGAGCCGTCGGGCCGCGTCTTACGCGGCCCGCACTGGGCGGCTCCCCGAGCGCGGGGACTGACCGAACCACTCGCCACTTCTGAGGCTCCCTACGTGTGCGGGACGGTCTTGTGGCCGCATGAGAGGCGGCCCTACGGAGCGGGGTTCCCCGCTCCCTCTCCTCCCTCTCCCCTTGCGGGAGAGGGGCGGGGTGAGGGGGCTCTGCTCCCCGCAGGAGACGCCGCTACCACTGCCAGCCTAGCCACACGGAGACACTGTGCGCTGCCGCCTGCCCGGGCTGCTCTGCCCGTTCGCCTTCAATGCTCAGATCCAGCAACGTACTCACGGCCCAGCGGCTCCCCAGCCGGTAGCGCGCCGTGCCCGGGTCTCCCAGCACCAGCCCGCCATAGGGGGTCAGGAGTCCCCGCCCGTCCGCCAGGGCCAGCCCGTAGCCTACGTCAACTTCGACGTTTGCCGGCCGCCAGCCCGCTGCCCGGGCCGCCGGGGTGCCGCCCGGCACCCCGGCCGCGGTCCCCCACAGTTGGTCCACCCCGCTGCCCGGCTGCCCCCACACCGGCGCGACCATCAAATACGCGCCTTCGCCGCCAATGCCCGGGTCCAGCCGCACGTTCACGCTCGCCCCCCAATCCTCAAACGCTCCGTCCTCGTGCATCAGCAGATACCGCCCCTGCATGTCTATGGTCAGCCCCCAGTCGGTCTGCATGTAGGCCAAGCCGCCGCCCAGTTCCAGCCCCAGCCCCTGCTCCGCGGTGCCGCTGTCCCAACGTCCGCCCATCTCCATCCGCGGCCGGAGGTGCGACCCCGGCGACAGGGCCACCGCGGTCTGCCCTTCCAGCAGCAGCCGCACGCGCTGCGCGTGGCCCCGCGCCTCCGGCAGGTGCATCTTGGCCTCCGACCGCACCGTCGTCAGGAACGCATCCGTCTTCGCCGCCAAGTCAATCCCCTGCCACGTGGTCAACGCCTGCCGCCCGCCGATGGCCCCCAGCCACGAGGTGAGATCCGTGGTGTGCGTGGTGGGGTCGCCCGCGGCCTTCAGGTCCATCTCCCCCAAGCCCGCGCCCAGCATGCCCCACACGCCCAGCCCGGCGGCGGGCTGCCAGTGGGCATACGGCAGGAGGCTCGTCAGTTTCACGTCCACCCCGGCCTTCGTACCGCCGGTGCGTTCGTAGTCCACTTGGCCGGTGCTGTGAGCCACGGCCAGGCCCATGAGCAGGGACGACCGGGGCCGGTAGTCCAGGCCCAGGTAGCCGCTGTACAGGGTGCCGTCCATCTTGAAGCCCTCCTCGGGCTGCCCGGCGAAGCCGCTGGCCGCGCCGCGACCCCACAAGGTCCAGGTTGGCAGGCCGTCGTCCCCGGTGCGGGTCAAGGGCAGTTCAAAGGCGCTGCGGGCCAGGAGGTCTTTGGCGGAGACGGGCTGGATCCGGAAAGGCGAGCGCCACGTGGGAGAGGCGGGGCGGCGGGCATCCGCCGGGGCCCGGCTCAGGAGGGTGTGGGCACGTTGGAACGTGCTGCCGTCCCCCCGGCCTGGTCCCGTGGGAGCGGGAGAAAGAGCGGGGGTGTCGAGGGTGACGCCGAAGGCGCGGGCGACATCAACGGCGACGCCCGTGACGCGCTGCCAGGGGCTGGGGCCGGAGGGGGCGGCGGGAATGGCCCCCTCACCCCCACCCTCTCCCGCGAGGGGAGAGGGAGCAGAGGCGGCGGGAGCCGACCCCGCGGGGTTCGTCAGGCGGAGGACTTGGCCGCCCAGGGTGACGTGCAACCGGGCCGGCGGGGGGCCAGACCGGCTGCCTAGAATCTCGACGGCGTCCGAGGCCAAGGTCCGGCCGATGCCGGCCAGGACCAGTTCCAAGTCCCGACGCTTGATGCCCGGATCCACTTTGATCCGGACCGCCAATTCAGCCATCTCATCGGGGAACTGGGCGTCCGTTGCCCTCAGCGTGTAGGTCCGCTCCGGCAGGGTGGCGGTCGGCGTGCCCGTGATCGTGCCGCCATGATCGTCCCTGGCCGCCGGCTTCTCGTAGGCCAGCCCGACGGCCCGGAGGGTCTCCGCCTCCGGCAACTCGTAGGAGTACGCCCTGTCCCCCTTGGCCGACGGCAAGGTTCCTTCCTCCTCCGTCACCGGCTGGCCCGTCCGGAAGGGGAAAAGCTTATTCTGGTCGTCTGGGGAAAATACCACCCCCCTGTACCCCACGGCAAACGGCGAGGACGGCGAGAGCCCCTCCACGTCGGCGCAGACCCGGACCACCCGGGTTTGCTCGTCCGCATCCACATCCGTCTCCGGCACCGAGCCAGCCCTCGCCTTGCCCTCGTCCAACAGCACCAGGGTTCGCATCTTCGCGTCCCTCACCAGCTCCTGGGGCACCCCCAGGCACAGGCGCCCGGGCACACTCGGGGTGACCGTCACGGCCAGAGCCACATGAACCGTTGACCGCCCGAGCCGGAACCCGTTCCTCGCCGCCGCGGCCGTCGCCGTGTCCTCGCTCAAATTGCTGAACGTCGCTTTCGCCTGTTGGGTGGGGTCATCCGCCTTGAACGTCGTCTCCCTCCGAATCTCCTCCGGCACCTCCGGCGCAAACGTCACCGTGACGGAATCCCTGTACCCCACGGCAAACGGCGAGAACGTCGTCACTGCTTGGCCGCACACCGCCCCGGAGCCGTCGGCCCCCGACCCAGGTACCCGCGTCCAGACGCTGCCATCATAGTGCAACAGCACCAACGGCTGACCCGCCTGTTGCGCCGCCTCCTCCACCGGCGCTGGCACCGGCAGGCACAGCGTCAGGCCCGTGGCCGGCACGGTGCCGGCCTCAAGGGAGACGTCCACGACCGTCAGTGCCTCCGCCGGCCCGAGATTGAACCCGACATCCGCCACCTTCCGAATGATGCTCTCGTCCACGGTCTGCCTGCTCCTGAACCTCAGCCGCGGCACCTCCCCCGCGGCCGGCGGCGGCAAGCCGGCCGGGTCCACGACAATCCCGGTCGGGACGTCCGCGTCGGCCCTCACTTCCAGGACCACGGCGTCCTCACTGTTGTAGAGGGGGGTGGCGGGCATCCCCGGGGCAATCCGGACCTCCGTCGTGCCGCTCGCCGGCCGTACGGTCACTGCCCGGGTCCCGCTTGCCGGATAGGCCCCGCCCGCCGCGTGCGACAGAAAGACCGTCTCGATGGCGGCGTCGGCGTTCGCGGTCGCGGTCACCGTGACCGGCTGCGCCGTGTTCCAGTCGCTGGTCGTGAAGGATAGCTGGGGGGAGAGGCGCGTGACCCGCACCGCCTCGCCCGCCACCACGGACGGCACCGTGGCGGTCACGGTGCCGTCCGGCATGCTGGTCAGGGCCACCGTGTAGGTCGTGGTGCCGCCCGCGGCCACGACCAGGGCCTGCGCCGCCGGCGGCTCGAAGGTGAAGCCCCGCTCATCGTCGTCTTCCAGCGTCAGGGTCGCCGGGGTCACGGTGACGGTCATCATATCGGCGGTGGCCCGGGTGTTCACCGCGGTCCCGGCCACCGTCACTGTCTTGTCCGCCGCGTCCACGGCGTTGTCGGTCGCGGTGAGTGTGACGACCCCGGTGCTCGTCGTCTGCGATGCCGCGATCGCCAGCGTCATCCCGCTCAGCGCGACGTCGCCCGCCACGGCTGGGGTGACCGGCGTGGCCGTCACCGTGATGGCCGTCGCCGCGGTTGAGGGGTACGACAGCGTGGCCGTGACCGTCGCGACGCCGCCGTTCTCCGTGATGGCCGGGGGCGTGAGGACCAGGGTCACCGTGGGCGCGTCGTCGTCGTCTTCGGTGGTCACGTCCACGTCCACGTTCGTCAGGCCGTTGTAGTTGGTGTCGCTGCTTGACGGGTCCAGGCGCACTTGCCAGGTCACGTCGCCGTCGTCCACGGCGTCATCCACGCCGGTCACCGTCACCGGCTGGGCCGTCTCCCAGGTGCTTGTGGTGAACACCAGCACCGCGGGCGAGACCGTGCCCTCGCTCAGGTCCTGGCTCGTCACGGTCACCGTCACGGCCGCCGTGGGCTGGGTCTGCAACCTGACCGTGAACGCGGCCGTGCCGCCGCCTTCTGTCGCTTGGCCCGTCACCGCGCTGTCGTCCAGCCCGAACTCGTCGTCCCGGATGATCAGCGTCACGACAGTCGGGGCGGCCACGCCGCGCCCGCCCGCGGCTGAGGCCGCCACCCGCACCTGCTTCCGTCCCGAGGCCACCATGTTATCCACCGAGGTCACCGTCACCGTCCCGGTGCTCGTGGTCGCTCCGGCCGCCACGGTCAGCGTCGAGCCCGACCGCGTGAAGTCGCCCGTGACGGCCGGGGGCACGGCCGTGGTCGTGATCGTCAGTCTCGTCTCCGCGGTGGTCGGGTGGGACAGCCGGGCCGTGACCGTCGAGACTTCTCCGTTCTCCAGGATGGTTGACGGCGTCAGCACCAGCGTGGCCGTCGGGGTCGCTTCGTCGTCGGTGATGGGCAGCGTCACGGCCGCCGGGTTCGCGATGCTGTGGCCGCCCGCGGCCGTGGCCGACACCGTGACTGACTTGTCCGCCGCGTCTACGTTATTGTCGGTGCTTCGCACCGTGACCGTGCCGGTGCTTGCGGTCGTCTCCGCGGCAATCATCAGGGTGGTGCCCGTCTGCGTGAAGTCCGCGGGCAGTGTGCCCGTGCCCGCGGTGGTCGCCACCGTGAGCGTCACGGCTTGACTGGACGCGCCGGAGAGGGTGGCCCTCACCTGCGCGGTCTGGGCGGCTTCCGTGACGGACGTCGGGGTCACGGCCAGCGTGACCGTCGGCAGGGGCTCGTTGTCGGTCAGGGTGAGCATGGCGCCCGCCACCGTGCCCGCGCCTTGGGAGTTGGTGAGCTCGGCCGTCACCGTCGTCGTGCGATGGGCGGTGCCCTGGTGGATGGCGTCGTCCACGGCATTGATCGTCGCGACGCCCGGCGCGCCCGCCGTGGCCGTGGTTCCCGCCGCGATTACGATGAACCCATCGGTCCCCGACCTCACCGTGTAGGCCCCCGCCACCGGGGTGACGGTCACCGTGGTCGGTTCGGACGACGGCCGATCCAGCGTGGCCTGCACCGCGGCGGTGTTGGTTGTGCCAGACGCAAAAATCTCATGAATCGAGGTCGGGCTCACCGTCAGGGCGGCGTTCGGGGCCGGGTCGTCGTCCGTGATGGTCAGCGTCACGTCGGGCGGGTCGTTCGTCAGATCGACGCCGCCCGTGCCGGCACCATCGGCGGCCATGCCCGAGACGGTCACGCGCTTGTTCGGCGCGTCGGTCTCGTTGGTCACCGCGGTGAGGGTCACCGTGCCGGTGCTGGTCGTGGCGTTGGCTGCAAAGAGCAGCCGGGGGGTCGTGCTCAGCGTGAAGTCGCCGGCCACGGCCGGGGCGACCGCCGTGGCCGAGACCGTGACCGTCACCGCCGCGGCGACCTGCCGATCCAGGGTGGCCGTGACCGTGGCGACCCCGCCGTTCTCGCCAATGGAGCCCGGCGTCAGCACCAGGGCGGCTTGCGGGGTGTCGTCGTCGGTGAGGGTGAGGGCCGCGTCCGTCGGGGCCGCCACCCCGTGGCCGCCCGCAGCCGTGCCGGAGACGGTGACTTGCTTGTTCCCCGAGGCCACGTTGTTGTCGGCGGCCGTGACCGTGACCGCGCCCGTGCTGGTCGTGGCCCCGGCGGCAATCATGAGCGTCGTGCCGCTCTGCGCGAAGTCCGCGGCCACGGCCGGCGAGACTGCCGTGGTGGCCACCGTGAGCGTCACGGCTTCGCTGGACCGGCCCGAGAGGGTGGCCGTGACCGTGGCCACGCCGCCGGCCTCCGCGATGGCCGCGGGCGTCAGGACCAGGTCAGCGGTCGGCAGCGTCTCGTCGTCGCTCAGCGTCAGCGCCGCGCCGGTCACCCCCCCCGCGCCCTGAGTGTTGGTCATCCTCCCCGTCACCGTCACGCTGCGCCCCGCGCTCCCCTGGTGGACGTCGTCGTCCACCGCCGTGATCGTCACCGTGTCCGTGCTCACCTCCGACCCCGCCGCGGTCACGATGAACGCGGGCGTTCCCACCGTGTAGGCCCCGGGCACCGCCGTCACCGTCACCGTCGTCACCGCGCTCGACTCGTGCGACAAGACCGCCGCCACCACCTTGGTGCCGCCGTTCTCCGAGATCGCCCCCGGGCCCACGAACAGCCCCGCCGTCGGCGCCGCGTCGTCGTCGGTGATGGTCAGCGCGGCCCCCGTCACCGCCATCATCGTCGAATCCGCCGTGGCCTGGGCGTTCGTCACCGTCGCCGTCACCGTCGCCGTCCGGTCCGGCGCGTCCGTGTCGTTGTCCACCGCCGTCACCGTCGCCGTGTCCGTGCTCGTCGTCTCCCCCGCCGCGATCACGATCGTGCCGGCCGCCCCCGCCCCCACCGTGAACCCGGAGGCCACCGTCACCGTCAGCGTCGTCGCCGCGCCCGACGGATGCGTCAGCCGCGCCGTCACCGTCGCCACGTTGCCCGTCCCGCTCTCCGCGATGCTTGACGGGTTCAGCATCACCGTCACCCCCGGCGGGCCGTCGTTGTCCGTGGTGGTCACGGCCACGTCTTCCTGAAGGTTGTGATATCGGTCGCCGGAGATGGTCGTCGTCGTGAGCCGCACGTCCCAGGCTGCGTGCCCGTCGTCCGCGGGGTCGTCCGCTCCGGTCACGATTACGGTCTGGGCCGTGTTCCACGTGGTCGGCGAGAAGGTCAGCGCCGCCGGCGCCGCCGTGCCTTCGGTCGTATCCTGGCTGGCCACGGCCACGGTCACCGCGGCCGCGGGGGCGGACAGCAGCGTCACCGGGAAGGCGGCCGTGCCGCCGCCCTCCGTGGCCTGGCCCGTGACGCTGCCCACGACCAGCCCGAATTCGTCGTCCGTCACGTTGACCGTGAACGTCACGTCGGGCGCGGGATCGAACTCGTCCGTACTGCTCGCGTCATTCACGGCGTGCGTCACCGTCACCGTCTCGTTGGTCCCGTCCGCGTCGTCCACCGCGGTCACCGTCACGACCCGCCCCGTGTTCCACGAGAGCTGCCCGAAGGTGAGCGACGCCGGCGCCACCGTCACCGCTCCCGCGTCGTCGCTGGTGACCCCGACCACCACGGTCCCCGCCGGAATCCCCCTGAGCGTCACAGTGTACGTCGCGGCGTTCGGTTCCGTGAGCGCCAGCGGGCCGGTGCCCCGGCTCACCAGGATCGCCGCGTCGTTGTCCATGATCGTCAGCGGCAGCGACGTCGCCGCGTCGTCGTAGTCGTCCGCGGTGTTGGCGTTCACCGTGGTATGGGAGATATTCGTACTTGAGCCGGCCGCGTCGTTGTCCTGCAGCGCGATGACCGTGATCACCTGCGCCGTGTTCCAGTTATTCGTCGTGAACGTCAGGTCCTGGGTCCCCCCCTGCATCCCGCCCGTCCGGTTCAGTTCATATTCCGTGCCCCCCCTGACCGCCCGCACTAGTACGTTCCCCGTGGGTTGGATGCTGAGTCTCACCGTGTACGTGCCCGTCGTCTCCTCAATGACGGTCAGATCGCTCTCGCTCAGCACGATCCTCGCGTCGTCGTCCACGATGGTCAGCGTCGCCGTCCCGGCGCTGTAGCTGGATGAGGGAGGGGCCCCCGTGAGCGTCACCGTCTTGTTCCCGCCGGTGGCGTCGTCCGTCGCCGTGATCGTCAGCATATTGGTACTCGTCGTCGCGCCCGACGCGATGGTCAGCGTCGTCCCCCCCATCCACGTGAAGTCCGTGGAACTCGTCGGACTGACCGCCACCAGCACGGTCGCCGGCGCGGCCGACCCCAGCGTCGCCCGCACCGTGGTTGAATTGCCCGCCCCGCTCTCGTTGATCGTCGGCGCGCCCAGGGCCAGGCTGATCGGAATCGTGTCGTTGTCCAGGATCGTCAGGATGGCGGAATGAATTGTGGGACATTGATCTGAAAAGACATACCAATAATCAGTGACACCGCATGGCCTCGTTAGACTTACGGTGACGGTGCGGGTGCCGGTTATGACGCTGTCGTTCACAGCCGTGATCGTCACCGTTCCACTGGCGGTGCTTTGAGCCAAAGTTCCCGCGCCAGGACGGCCGTTCAGGTAAGCCGTCCAACTGAAGCGGGTATTGGTACTGAAGTTGACGGCGCCGGCGCCGGTCGCAGCCGGGGCGGCAGCCGTCTTTGTGACATCCATGTATGCGGTGTTGTGTTGAGAGTTGATGCCACTTCCATAGCGATTCATTCTCGTGGTTCCAGAGGCACTGAAGCCCACGGTGGTGGTTTGGCCTTCGGTAATCGTGGACGGGTTCAACTGTACGTAGACATGGGCGTGAGCGTCTCCACCCGCAGAATGCGCCGCCGCCGGAGACGGCGCGAGCAGCACCGCGGCGGTCAGGAGAGCCGCGGCCAGCCCGAAGGCACGGGCGGGAGCGGACCATGCCTCGCGGAGAGCGGGGAGGCGCCAGTGACCTTGCGGCCATGCCCGGGAGATGCTCCGGTCGTCTCTATGCATAGGGGTATTCATCGTACCCCCCCCCCCCCCCCCACGCGGCGGGGCAGGGACGCGGTGAACGGGAGACGGGCGGGGTGTCTGAGTTTGAGCCAAGACCTAGTCATGGACGTGTTCTCCTGGGTGCGGATGGTCTTCATCGGGTTGTCGGCGTGTACCTTGAGAGGGATCGCCCTCTCACCGCCTAAGCGATAACCGTTGATTATACCCATTCCTCACTAGAAAGCAAGCCCTTTTTTCAAGAAAGATTCTACCCATTTTTCACCGAAGGCAACCCCCTTTGTTCCTGCCCGCCTGGCCTCATGCCCGCCGGCCTCTCTCTGTCATGCCCGCCGGCCCCCCTCTGTCATTCCCGCCGGTTGTCAGCGGGAATCCAGTATCTTGCTTTGTTGTTGTTTTTGTTGTTCTTTCATTCGTGTGGCCCTGCATGGAGGAAAACCATGGATTCCCGATTAAAAACGTCGGGAATGACAGAAGGGGAATTGAAGGCGTCGGGCATGACGGAAGGGGGATTGACCACGTGGGGCATGACGGAAGGCATGCTCTGCCTCTTTGTCATGCCCGCCAGGCCCCTTTGTCATGCCGCCGGGGCCCCTTTGTCATTCCCGCCGGTTCTCTTTGTCATGCCGCCGGGCACCCTCTGTCATTCCCGCCGGCCCCCTCTGTCATTCCCGCCGGTTGTTAGCGGGAATCCAGCATCTTGCTTTGTTGTTCTTTTTGTTTGTTCTTTTATTCGTGTGGGCCTGCATGGGAAAAGCCATGGATTCCCGATTAAAAATGTCGGGAATGACAGAAGGGGGGATTGAAGGCGTCGGGCATGACGGAAGGCATGCTCTGCCTCTTTGTCATACCGCCAGTCCTCTCTGTCATGCCCGCCGGCACTCTCTGTCATGCCGCCGGGCCCTCTCTGTCATTCCCGCCGGTTTCCCCGATAACAAATGTCGGGGACAAGGTTAGCGGGAATCCAGTATCTTGCTTTGTTGTTCTTTTTGTTTGTTCCTTTATTCGTGTGGGCCTGCATGGGAAAAGCTATGGATTCCCGATTAAAAATGTCGGGAATGACAGAAGAGGGGATTGAAGGCGTGGGGCATGACGGAAGGGGGGATTGACCACGTGGGGCATGACGGAATGCCTGCCGGTCCTCTTTGTCATGCCCGCCGGCCTCTCTCTGTCATGCCGCCGGCCCCCCTCTGTCATTCCCGCCAGTTCTCTTTGTCATGCCACCGGGCCCTCTCTGTCATTCCCGCTGGTTTCCCCTTTGTCATTCCCGCCGGTTGTTAGCGGGAATCCAGCATCTTGCTTTGTTGTTCTTTTATTTGTGTGGGGCTGCATGGGGGAAAGCCATGGATTCCCGATTAAAAATGTCGGGAATGACGGAAGGGGGATTGAAGGCGTGGGGAATGACAGAAGGAGGATTGAAGGCTTGGGGCATGACGGAAGGGGGATTGACCACGTGGGGCATGACGGAAGGTCTGCTCTGGCTCTCTGACCTTGTCCTCATGGACCTCGGGGTGTACCCATTGATCTCAATAGGACTCTTACCATGACCTCTGCCGAACCGCTAATAGATTTCTTTCCACGTTCGTACCTGAGTCGGGACGGCGAGCAGCGCGGCTTGAAGACGACAACTATCGTATCGGACGGCCAATGGTCCCGTCCGCCGGTCGATCTTGCCGGCCCAGACTGCCCCGCGAATCACAATGCCGCTTCCAGAGCCGTTGAGAAACAACGTGCCGGTCGCCAGGATCATGCCGTCCCATCGGACTTCACCTTCCAGGGTCGCGTTTCCTTTTACCAAAAGCGCGCCGGCCCCGACGACTTGCTGTACGCGTATGCCTCCCGGTTGCACGAAGGACGTACCGTCGGCGAGAAAGACCATCGGCACGTCCGCGCTGCCTAATGATTGGTGCGTCTGATCCTCCGTCAACGCGACGGCGTCCGTACCGAGATCCGCAAGCGCGTCCCCCAGATTCAACGCGGTCGCGTTGGTTTGAGGTGCTGCCGGGGTTCCGTGGAATTGAACGGAGTCGGCATTCGTCACCGTTCCCCCAGAAAGGACCGGCGGCAGAGCGTCGGCGACGCCGCAGGCGTCACGTCCATCAATGACGCCCGTCCCTCCGCTGAGGCTCACGTCTCCGGACGCATACAAGGCCGCGACTTGGTTCGGGCCCGGCGGATGAACGACTTCCGCCTCCAACACCACGCCGCCGCTCCGCCCGGTCCCATGAGCGAAAATTTTCTCTATCGGCAGCCACGGCGTGTTTTTCGTCGTCGTGAACGAGACGGGGAGCACGCTGGTCCGTGAGGGATACCCGAAGTACACGACGCTGCCCCGGTTGGTCTTCTTATGGCGACGGGTACGGCCGTCCTGATCGAGATAATGAGGCGTGGCCGGACGGTGTCCCGCCCGCTCAGCGTCATATTCGGTCTTATGCCGAATCTTCAGCCAGTACTCCAGGTCGGTCTGCACGCTGTTCGATTGCATAACCGTGTTCCGTGGATTGCCGCTCACGGGAAACACGTTGGACCATCGCGTCGAGTAGTCCGGATCATCCGACGTCACCCAATCGGACGAAGTCACAATATAGGCCGTCCACGAGGAATCCTGCCAGATTCCCGTGCTCCCGATGAACACGTCCTCGGCTCCCGTCGATTTTCGCAGCCGCGACCGGGCCTCGGCTAATCCGGCCTCAGCCGCATAAAACTCCTGGGTCGCCCGCCGGTGGTTGCCACTGATTTTGATTTCCGTGGAGGTGGTCTGCAAGACGACCCCCGTGACAATACCGACGACGGCAATCAACAGCATGACGGCCACAAGAGCAAAGCCCCGGTGGCCGATTGCGGATGGACCGACGTCTCTGATCCATGACGGTCCGACGCCGCCCGACTCATCACGTCCGTGCGTCACGTCACACGTGGTTTGATGAACTCCTACGTGCGCACTGCCCACCTTACCCATAGGGTTTAGTCCTTTCGTTCGGTCGAATCTGGGGCTTTCGGTTGATTGCGTCGAACGGCGTCGCCCACTACAATAACCCGTCAAATGGTGGGAAGTCAGCCTTTCCATCACGTGCGTGGTCTCCTCTTTCACACTCTTTCTATGGGGTAAAACACCATGTCAACAGAACCGGACGTTATCTACACGAAAGTCGATGAAGCGCCTGAACTGGCGAGTGCGTCGTTTCTGCCCGTCATTCAGGCTTTTGCCGGAACCGCAGGGGTGAAGGTCGGCAGGAAAGATATTTCCCTGGCCGGCCGAATCATTGCGCAATTTCCAGACAACCTGACGCCGGACCAACGGCAGCCCGATGACTTGGCGCTGCTCGGAGAACTGGTCGAGCAACCGGAATCCAACGTCATTAAACTTCCGAACATCAGTGCGTCGATTCCTCAAATCAAAGGGGCCGTCGCCGAACTGCAATCACAGGGCTATCCGATTCCCGACTACCCTGAAAATCCCAAGACTGATGAAGAGCAGATCATCAAAGGCAAATTTGACAAGGTCAAAGGCAGTGCCGTCAACCCGGTGTTACGACAGGGCAACTCCGATCGTCGGGCTTCCACGTCGGTCAAACAATACGCCAAACGGCATCCACACAAAATGGGCCACTGGACCAACGATTCGAAGACGCACGTGGCCCACATGTCCGATGGAGATTTCTTTGCCAACGAACGATCCGCGACCATCACCGAACGCACGGCGGGCACGGGCCGTATTGAATTCGTCGGTGCGGACGGCGGCACCACGATCCTGAAAGAGAAGCTGCCCCTTGACGTGGGTGACGTCGTGGACGCCACGAAAATGAGCGCCAACGCCTTACGCCAGTTTTTCAAAGATCAAATCGAAGACGCCAAAAAGCGCGGCGTGCTGTTGTCGCTGCACATGAAGGCCACCATGATGAAGGTCTCCGACCCCATCATTTTCGGTCACGGCGTCTCCGTCTACTTTGACGACGTCTTTCAGAAACACGCCAAGACGTTTGCCGAGCTTGGCGTCAATCCGAATAACGGCCTGGGTGACGTGTACGCCAAAATCGGCCGATTGCCGGCCGCGCAGCAGGACGCAATCAAGGCCGACGTTCAAGCCGCGATGGACAAGGGACCGCGTCTCGCCATGGTGGATTCAGACAAGGGCATCACCAACTTCCACGTGCCGAGCGACGTCATTATCGACGCCTCCATGGCCGCGGCCCTTCGCGTGGGTGGGAAAATGTGGGGGCCGGACGGCAAAGAACACGACATGAAAGCCATGATCCCGGATCGCAGTTACGCGGGCATTTATCAGGCCGTCGTTGATTTCTGCCGCGAGAACGGGGCATTCAATCCCGCCACGATGGGCAGCGTGCCCAACGTCGGGTTGATGGCTCAGAAGGCTGAGGAATATGGCTCGCACGACAAGACCTACGAAGCCTCGGGCAAGGGCACCATCCGCATGATTGACGGAGCCGGTCACGTCCTGCACGAACGGGACGTGGAACGAGGCGATATCTTCCGCGCGTGTACGGTCAAGGACGTTCCCATTCAAGATTGGGTGAAACTGGCCGTGAATCGGAGCAAAGCGTCCTCCACGCCCGTGGTCTTCTGGTTGAACAAGAACCGGCCGCACGACGCGCAGTTGATTGAAAAAGTGAATCGCTATCTGACGCAGCACGACACCGCGGGCATGGACGTTCAGATCATGGCCCCGGTGGACGCCATGAACCATTCGCTCAAACGCGCCAAAGACGGGCACGACACCATTGCCGCCACCGGCAACGTGCTTCGGGATTATCTCACCGACCTGTTCCCGATCCTCGAACTGGGCACGAGCGCCAAAATGCTGTCCATTGTTCCGCTCATTAACGGCGGGGGGCTCTTTGAAACGGGAGCCGGCGGGTCTGCCCCGAAACACGTCCAACAGTTTCTCAAAGAAGGGCATTTACGGTGGGACTCTCTTGGGGAATTTCTGGCGCTGGCAGAATCCTTCGCACATCTCAGCCGCACGCGCGGCAATGCCAAAGCCCAGGTGCTCGCGGATACGCTTGATCGAGCCACCGGCACACTCATGAATCATCGCAAGTCACCGGGCCGGGTGCTCGGAGAGTTGGACAACGCCGGAAGCCACGTCTACGAGGCCCTGTACTGGGCACAGGAACTCGCCGCACAAACCGCCGATCCGGATCTGCAAAAGAAATTCACGCCGGTGGCACAAGCCCTTGAGGCCAACGTCGAGAAGATTCTGGAAGAGTTGAACGCCGTCAAAGGGAAGCCGCTGGATATTGGCGGATATTATCACCCCGACCCGACAAAGGTCCAGGCCTGTATGCGCCCGAGCGCCACGTTCAACGACATCCTGGCCACCTTGGGCTGACCGGCACGTAGCGGCGCATCTCATGCGCCGATCTTATCACCATCCCGGCCGTCTTGGGGACACAGCGTGACCCTGAACAGGGGCCCTGCCCTCTCCTCCCTCCTTGGGAGCGAGGGCAGGGGGGGATGGCATACTCCCAACGGCCTCAGAAGTGTCACTCCATTCCCCCGGCATCGTTCCCGCAGGTTGCCGGAGGGCCGAGCATTCAGGCGCACCACCTGTCGTGTCCTATTGACTTGGGCGTGAGAATCAGCTATAGGGGCATGATGTATGATGATACAATACGGAGACAACCGGTGAAAGAAATCTTCCTTCCTTCCTTCCTCAAGCTGATTTTGCCAACCTCCGCCCACGGGATGGGCGGCCTCAATCAGAAGCTCCGCAATTCGGTCGTCCTTCCGACGCGCCACGGCTCTGTCCCGCCCTCCGGCATTCGCCGGCCGGCATCGCTGCCAGTGCCGGTCAGGGACTCAGCCGCACGGCCAGGACGCGGCCCACATCATCGCGTACGCATCCACAACGCGGGCCCGGCCACGGACCCGTCTCATCCACGACACGCATCCACACGAAAGGAGCAGACATGACGCACATTCTGACCCGAACCCTGCTGACCACTGCCATGCTGATGGCCGGCAACCTCCTCCTGCCGGCCGCCCCGGTTTAATCCGAGTCCCAGGAGGAGACGCGCTTACGCGATGACGCAGACCATGACCTGGCCCATCAGCAAGTGCGGGAACTGCTCACCCAAGGCACGAACCCGAATGTCCGGGGTTTCAAGGGCCTCACCGCGGTCCACGCCGCGGCCGGGGGGTGTGCGGAGCAGAACCTGGAGGTCATCCTGAAACACGGCGGCGACGCGACGGTGCGGGATGCCGACGGCAATACCCCGCTCCACCACGCCGCGGGGCAGGTGGGCCCAGGATGCGCCCAGAGCACCCGGCTGCTGGTGCGACACGACGCCCCGGTGAACCAAGCCAATCAGGACGGGAACACGGCCCTGCACGTGGCGGCCAAGGGGGACAGTGAAGACAGCCTGGCCGTGTTGTTGGACGCCGGGGCGAATCCGCGAGCGGTCAACGGGGACGGGCTGACGCCGCTCCAGCTTTTCGTCAAGGACGGGACGAACAATGGCCGGGTCGTGGCCTTGCTGCTGGACGCCGGGGCCGACCCGGATCGAAAGACGCCCGAGGGGTACACGCCGCTGCACGTAACACTGAAGACCGGGGGCAGCTACGGCAAGACCGAGGTCGTGGAGGCGCTGCTGGCGGGCAACGCTGACCCCTGTATCCGGGACCCCGAAGAATACATCCCCTATCAGTATAATGTGGTGCATGAAAACGCGCCGTTACGCGATGCCCTGGACCGAGCGGGCGGCTACGAGTCTGCCTGCGAGAACAGGGCCAAGCGTTCATCCCAGAAGTCGGTCGCGGTGGACCGTGAACGGCCGGCGAATGCCGCGAAATCTTCGGGTCCATCCCAGGAGTCAGTCGCGGCGGACCTCAAACCGAAATGCACAGAAGAAGAAAGTCCGTTCCCTTGCTGGATGGAGATTAAGAACAAATCCGGCTGCTACTTTTTTGACCCTTACTTTATTGTTCTATACGAAAAAAATTTCGTTCTTTCTACTGGTATAACATGGTCTGGCTCGTGCTCTGGCGGCCTCGCCAACGGAGAGGGAACACTAACACTCCCCGGAAGCTATATACTGAAGGGAACTCTTGTGGACGGCAAGGCGGATGGGATTTGGGCAGGGCGTTACGATATAGACGGCTTCTTCAGTTGGTTGATCAGGGAATACTCTCACGGAAAGTTAGAACATTAGGATTAACGGATTAAGTCAATGGATCGCAAACGCCGTTCTTTTTAGGAGGGTCAGTCAATGGACGCTCTCATCACTCCCGATTTTATATGGAATCTTTTGAAGGCATTCCTGCCTGGGAAAAAAGTTCAGAATATTCATATTGATAATCGTATTGATAAGCAAACGTTGGTTAACGTCAAGAACGTGACGATCAATATCCACTCTCCGGATTCTTCAGACGCGACCCGGTCGAAGGGCGCTCTCCCTGAACGTTGCTCCGTCACCATCGGGACGGCATCGAACTCGTCACCCCGAATACGTCGCGATACGACGAAAAACAAAACCGTCATCTTCGACGCCTCCGTTTCGCCAACGGACGACAACGTTACCGTCAAGGCAAACCCTCCCCTAGCACTTTCCAATGGAACGTACATTCGCTTCGACGATCCTGAATGGTGGGCCAACCCGTCTCACTTTATCGACGTTGTTCCAAACGTCCGGGTTGTTTCGGTCACGGATGTTTCCCGTACATTTCCGCACATGGAAAGCGACGTGAGGAAAATCACCATTGAGTGCAACGGTCGCCGGATGACCATCCGGGGAACGAATGTGCATTTCAACAACGTTCACGCACGCGGCAAATTAATGGATCGTTTCACAACGCCCCCCAATAGAGAATGGACGCTCCACCGCGTACGGCCGGATCAGGCGACAAAATTGCAGATGAATTCCTGTCATTTCATTCTGGAGTACGCCCGTGACTTCGCGGAATGCGCGTGGTACTTGGTCAATCACCATCCCACACGCGGCGACGAGGCGTACATTCTGCTCAAAAGGAGGGCAGCGCCATGACTGAGGCGAATCATCCTTATCGTTTCCCGGCGCAGTTCGGTGAGCACACGCGCCACCTGGATTTTGTGATCGAAAATGAAGAACCGGTCAAGTTGGGAGATGGAACGTTTGGGTGCGTTTTTCTCGTCAGGGAATCGGACGAGAAAAATTACGCGCTGAAAATCTTTTACGAGAATAAAGATCCGTTCATATCGGCAAGCCAAAAAAACGAGAGCGAGATTGGTCGCCGCCTCAGAACGGGGAACATCCAGTCTCAAAAGCAACTTGATGCGTTCGAACGTTATCTGGTGCTGCCACAAGGACACGCGAGCGATTTCACGTCCAGCGAAGCCTACAAGTCGTTGGAGGACTATTTCGATCGACTCTCATTCAAGGTCAGTGGTCAGGCGATCGTCATGAATTATTATCCGATGAGCCTGAAGGACCTTCTCGAACGTGGATGGCCGATTTCGCCATCAGAAGACGACACCGATTCTTCTCCTCCACCGAAAAATGACGCGGCAATCGGTCGTGGTTCAGAACGTTTCGGGTCGACGTCAGGTTATTCGATCCTTGGGAAATTACGTCAGGAGGAACGGGAGAACAGCCTTCTGCCGTTTGCCCAAGATATCGCCAAAGCCTTGTCGTTGTTACACGATGCTGGGGTGAACCATCAAGACATTAAACCCGCCAACGTTCTGATGCGAACCGTTGGGAAGAACATTGAGTCGGCTCTGGCCGATCTTGGCTTCATTGACGCCGGACTCGTGGCACATGGAAGTGCGTATCAGAATCGCCCGCTGGGCACAAGGCATTATCGTGCCCCTGAGCAAACGGATTCGTTTGACATCTGCGAGGTAGACATTGAGAGAACAGAAAATGGCGGATATAAACTGAAAACCCGCGACCCTAAGTTCCTCGAGACGTTCTCCGAAAAAGGCGATTTTATCGTCTTTTCTAAATTTGAGAAAAAAACCCAATGGGAGATTGAGAAAATTCAACGTGAAGAACGAGAAGACGGGGGCCAAGAGACAACGATTCGCGTCAGGAATCTGTCTGAAATTCAATTAGCAGAAGACAAGAAAACTCAGGTCACTATTCATAAGAAGCAAACGGCGAGAACGGATCTCTTCGGTTTGGGAGCGATCATGTACGATATGTTGACGTGTGGGCGCTCTCCCGAACGATTCTATGATCTGCTGCGCGCTCGCGATAAAGAGAATGAAACAATTGATGACGGGTTAGCACAGAAGTATTTCCACTTCAGTAACGGTGGCGGCACCGTCCCGGAAATTGACGCGATTTTTCAAAATCTGAAAACAGAGCCAACCGGCGAATTTCCAAGTCTGGAAATCGTGAAGATCATTCTTAAATGTATGATGTCCCGACCGAAGGATTCCTACTATCGGCGTCATCGATGGACTGACGTGGAGAATGATCTCGCTGCTCTAATAGGAAAACAAAAGAGTCATGAATATTCTGAATGGCAACGCAACTACCTTACCAATAATGTCTCCCCGGAAAATCAGGTGATACGCGAACAACAGAGTTCTCCGTTGCAGCAGCTTTGCGGTATTCAAAACCTTTCCTATTCAGACCCCAAAGAGTGCGTCAAGCGGATCGTCCTAGGAGTCAGATTCCTTCAAAAGATATTTGACATGGTTGGGAACGAGATTGAGGGAGGAGATGACTTCAATTACTTGTCGGATATCTCAACGCGTAGTTTGATAGAACGGAAACGGGTATTTGAACCAAAAATTGCATTTTTTGAGACAGAGGCAAAGCTGGATGCCGCACTGACATCGGTTAACCCCATGGCCCTTATCCAGGTCTTCTCTGCGGGTAGCCTGCGACCACCGTTCATCCAGACTCTTGTCCGCGAGTGCGAGATATGGACCAATAAAACGAACGGTGACGCCAATGGTCAAATCAGATTGCCATTCGACTTGTGGGGAGCAAATTTTGCACCTGACGGCGTCAATAAGGGTGATCGACTCGTCATCGATATTTCACCCTCTCAACGGGAAAGCAAGGAGATTCTTGGCGTGGAGAATGGTTGCCTGATCATTGACAAGGAAGGCAATTTGAACCTTCAAGACGCGATCACGAAACGCACTCATGCTTACATTGTCAAGCAGATTCGTCCGAGTGATTACTATGTATCCATGTTGGGCGTGTATATCCGTCTGGTTTTTTTCGTGAACTCGAATGAGGGACACAAACATGTACCACAGGCCATTTATTATTTTGAACAAGCACGTTCAATTCGTGAGATGAAGTTATCGACTGTACCCGATGGGGGAAGTACCGAATCAGACGAGGGCAGTCCGTTTTCTATCAGTCAATGGTGGCTTTCTGGAAAGTCGCAAGATATGCCTGAAAGGCCACAAACGATGGATGACTTGTTTTATCACCTCGCGTACCTGTACGTACGATTCGTGACGCGAGACTTGAAGGATTCAAAGGACACTTCTGAAATTCATCGGCTTTGGGATACACTGAAGAAAGCCGTCGTGAAATTGCTTGCTTGGAAACAGGAGGAATTATTACATGATGATTCTGCAGATGATCTGACAGACAAAATAGATAAAAAAAATCTTCAGTTGTCCGTAAAGACATTCCCGGATATCGATAAATTATCGAATGACATCGTATTGTCCTGCAAATCCGATCCTGAACGTGGAGCGTCACGTTCTTAAGCGGATTCGCGGACGGGTTGGGGTCGGTCGTCAGAGTTACTAAGAAGGATTTGTGCTTTACCGCCCCTTTATAGCAACCTTTGCACCCTCGAAATGCTCCGTTATGGGCTGACGGAATGAGTGGATACCTCACCCTCATTCCCCGCGTTCGCGGGGGCAGGATCTAGCCCTCTCCCGTCAAGGGAGCGTGTGGGTGTGAGGCGGAGGGAAAAGGAGTGTTACAACGGGCTCAGCGTGGAAGATCGAGGGTAGCCGTCGCCTGATCTTCTGATATTAAGACGCGGGGATAAAGTTTCCCTCGGAAGCCATCCGGATGGCTCGTTCCCAGGGGAGAACCGTGACGTGCCCGACCTTGAGCACGCGGGGGCCGCGATAGATGCCAAAGGCCCGCCGGACGTCGCCTGATTGCAGCAGGACGTTCAGCCCTTTATTGAACGTTGCTTTCCACGTGGGGGAAGATTTTATTTCAAAGCCGACGGCCTGCCTGCCCCTTTTCCAGATCAGATCAACTTCGTTGCCGGATTCCGTGCGCCAGTAGAAAAACTGCGCGCCGTGCGACCGCCACGAATTGAGTGCCCTGAATTCATTGAGCACAAAGGTTTCAAACAGCATGCCCGTTTCCATGGCCGACGGCTTGTCCCGGTGCAGCCCCGCCAAAGCACGCTGCACGCCGCAATCGAACAGGTAGAATTTGGCGTGCGCGACCTCTTTGATCTTGGCTTTGTTGCGGTAGGCGGGGAGAAACCAACCCAGCAGCGTGTCTTCCAGAATGCTGAAATAGCCCTGTACGGTAGACCGAGCCACGCCCACGTCCCTTGCGACGTTGGCGACGTTCAGGATCTGCCCGTTCATCACGGCGGTCACGGATAGAAACCGGTGGAACACGTCGAGATTTCTGACCAGGGCTTCCTGCTGAATTTCCTCTTTCAGATAGGTTTCGACGTACGCATCCAGAAATTCGATTCTTTCCATTCGGGAGGCCGCGGTCACGCTCAACGGTAATTGTCCGTAGCACAAGGCATCCGACAACGTGAAGTCCTCGCCGACCTCGAGCGCGCTCAGCGGAAACATCTTTTTGGGGGACACTCGGCCCGCCAGCATGTTGGCATGGGACCGCTTGAGTTTCCTGGCGCTGGAACCGGACAGGGCAAACCGATAGTCGTGCCGGCTCTCGAACAACAGCGCGTGAACTTCATCCAGCAATTCCGGGAGTTTTTGTACTTCGTCAATAATGATCCAGGGTTTTCGGTTTTTGAGAGCAGCCGCTTCCTGAGCGAGCAGGGACGGGTCCCGTTTATATCGAAGATACTCACCTGACTTCAGCAGATTGATACTCAAAGCGGCATGACCAAGCCGCTGCTTCAGCCAGACGGATTTTCCCGTACCCCGTGGGCCGAACAGGAAAAAACTCTTTTGGGGGAGTGCAAGGGTTCGGGAGTACATGTCGGTGATTCCGTCAAAATTACGGTAAAAATAACGGAATCACCGACAGATGTCAAATCGCTCACCTTCATCCCCGTCGCACGGGCAACGACTCGAACCCCGCTTGCGACTCGCCATAGAGAATCCGGTCGTGATCTGCCGCCGTCAGTCCGTCTTTCGATCTCCCGACGGCTTCTGCTTTGTACAGCGGGTCATCTTCGATGTTTCCAAGCTTGACCGCTCCGGGCACGGGTACGATACGGAACACGGGGCGGCTTCGATGGAAGACCGTGAAGTCCTCGCCTTTCCTCACGCGCTCGACGATTCTCGCCAAGTCGTGCCTGAGTGTTTCAGCGTTGATGATGCTTGACGTTCGGTACGCCCTTTCTTGCGCATTGGATTCACCGCTACGATTCATTGGCGCCGGTACTCCTTTTGACTCATGATTTACGGCGTCAGGGCAAGACGGAAGCCGACGTAGTTGACCCGGTTGCCGACGTCGCCCACGTCGCGGTGCGCGGATTGCAGATGTTCCGGTCCGATGAACCAGGAACCGCCGCGCAGCCCGCGAAGGCTGCAATCCCCACTCTGCCACGCACGGCCATCACTCGGCGCGCCCGTATACCCTTTGTTCCAGCAATCCTCCACCCATTCCCAGACGTTCCCGCTCATGTCGTACAGCCCCAACTCATTGGGTTGCTTCTGCCCGACCGGATGGGTCTTGTCCCCGCTGTTATCGAAATACCAGGCGACTGCATTCAGTTTCTCACTCCCGGCATATTGGTACCCCTGACTCTTCCGTCCGCCCCTCGCGGCATACTCCCATTCCGCCTCCGTCGGCAGTCGATACCGTTCTCCCGTCAGGGCATTCAATTTCTTGAGAAACGTTTGGACATCCTCCCAACTGACGCGCTCGACGGGACACTGTGCGCAGCCCTTGAAGCCACTCGGGTTCTCGCCCATGACGGCATCCCACAACGTCTGGGTCACCTCATACCGGCTGATCTCAAAGTCGCTGACCCGAACCTGATGGACCGGTTTTTCGTCAGGATAGCACTGACGCTGATCAGTCGTACACCCCATCCGGAATATTCCGCCCCGGACGGATACCATCTGTTTCTTGAGGTCGGCGAACAGCTTCGGCCGCAGCGCGTTGACGTTGGTTTGTCCGCGTTGCGGCCCCTCCGCGTGCCGCCGCTCGGATTCCTTTAATTTTGACCGTACCGTGGAAAGTAATTTCAACGCTCTTTGCGTGTCCCCGTTCTCAATCGCCTGTGTCGCTTCCAACAGGTATTGATCCACCGGAACGTCATCCGGCAGGTCTTGGGAAACCGCCAGCCCACGGCAGCTAAGACTCAAGATCAGAAAAACCAGGATGAACGTTGTTTTCATATCACGTGGCCTCCCGTCGTTGGTGGAGCGTAAGGGAAATGACAAGCCGATTCGCTCGGCGAGTGGGGCTTGATTATAGTGGAGCACCGACGGAGTGGCAATCACGTCACGCCCTTCGGGCACGCGGAAAGCCGTTGGAGCAGGAATGGTCCCGGAGAGTGACGGCGCCCGCGACGCAGGCCGCCGCGCTTGCCCGCTTCAACCGGCACCGGGAATGTCCCCTTCCCCCCTCACCCCGGCCCGCTCCCGCCAGGGGAGAGGGGGCTTGACCGACGGCCGGGAGACTCACCCTTCGCTCACCCCGGCCCGCTCCCTCCAGGGGAGAGGGGGCGGGTTCTTCATCTGCTCTCGCTTGACGGAACCGGACGTGCGTGCAATCACTCCTCCGATGATTCTTCAATCGCGTCCATCTTTTCTTTATAAAAACTCAGGTGATCTTTAATGGCCGCCACGTCGTCGATCGGATTTTCATAGGTCCAGACGGCATTGTCAGCCGTCTTGCCGTTGACGGTCACGGAAAAGTAGGAAGCCTCGCCCTTGAACGGACACCGGGTTGAGTGGTCCGTTCGTTGCAAGTACGACGTGGACACGTCCTGCCGGGGAACGTAATACGCCGGTGGAAGCGTCCCCTCTTTCAAAACCAATGCCTGCCTGGTCTCAGCGATGACGCTGCCGTTCCACGTCACCGTGACGCGCTTGGGATGTTTCTCAATGGTTATCGCATGGGGGTGATTCTGTTTGCTCATGGGAGTCCTTTCCGGCGCGATGAGACCGCGCCCTACGTTTTAAGCATGCTGATGACGGAGAAGAAATACACGAGACGCGAACGCTTCACGACAAATTTCTCGGGACAACGCGAGACTGAAGGGTAAAAGTCCGATAGCCGTCGTTTTCCGAATATTGGTCGTCGGGGTGTTCCGACTGGACCGTGATCTTCACCTCCACCGCCCGGATGCTCGGCGTATGCGTGGTTGGGCGACCCATGCGATCCAAACAGGAAAAGGTAAAGGACTTGACGTGTTCCGCCACGGGTTGTCGGCGGCCCTTTCCCGTTTTGCGCCGGAGCGTGGACGTTGCGTCGTCGTACAGATAGACGATGGATTCCTTTGAATCCGTCAACGTGCCGTTCCCGTTCAAATCCGCTCGAAGACGCAACTCCGTCGGATGGAAGGTGATTCCTTGAAAATCGTTAGACGAATCGGCGTCCCGATTCACGCCCATGGGGTCATACCCTGCCATACGGATTTCTCTCACCATCATGTCCAACGCCGCACGGGCGGTCTGCTGCATCGTCAACACGTCCTCTTGCACGACCTGCCGCTTGATCTGAGTGAGATGCACGCCGTACACCGCTCCAATGACGATCATGCCCAACACCAAGGCGATCAAAAGTTCCGTGAGGGTTAATCCCGTTTGATTCTTCAGAAGATTGGACAACGTCGGGGCTACGGCGCGAGGATGGTGGAAACGGACACCGAGTGTTGATCATCGGCCCACCACACGGTCACGGTTGCCGCGTGGAGACCGGGAACGGGCTGGTTCGGCCGGACGCGCCACTCACGTTTATACAAGGGATAGTCCGGGATTGCGGCATACTCTTCCGTCGTTTCTATCGGACTCGTGAAGGATGAGGCGGCACCGGCCGTTCTCCACTCTTCGAGTTTGTCCTGACCTAACGTCGTGGCCGTCGTGAGATGTTTGCTCGCTGCCGCCCCCTTGCTCGCCGTGACGGCCAAGCCCGACAGTGCCAACAAGACGAGGAAGACCAACCCCATGGCAATGACCGCCTCGACGAGGGTTAATCCTTGAGCGGTTCCGACGAGGGATCCGATGATGCTCGGCGTCTTCATTCGTTGTCCCTATGACGGAGGTTTGACCTTCACGCGGCCGGTGATGCTGATCGTGATGGCTTTTTCTCCCGCGGAATTGGAAATCTTGACCGTCGCCAAGCTTGAAGCCGTGCCCCTGGGGTGGAAGATGGGATTGTTGTTGGATACCACCGTGACTCCGGGAAAATCAATCAATCGGGAGGTGACGGCCTCACCGGCATCGATTTTTCCATTATTGTTGTCATCGTCCAGCATATCATATTGTCGCGGCTTGGTGAAAAAGACGCGGACTTTATTGCCCTGGCTCACGGCTTGGGACCTCGCCGCCAAGAGGTCGGCTCGAATTTGTCGAACGGCCCCATTCAACCGATACTTGGGGAGCTGCGACGAAAGCCACGTCCCGCTCAGCCCTATCACGACGCTGAGCACGCCGAGGACGATGAGTAACTCGGCGAGCGTATACCCTGATGGATCATTCAGTCGTTTTTGGAACGGTCGCCACACGGCGGACTTCCTGAGGGTCCAGAGATTGCCGGCCGGCCTTGTCTTCACTGACGTCGCGTCGCGCCCGACGGATGCCGGTCTTACCAAAACAGTGCCACGTACACGTCGATGACGTCCTGATAAAAGAACATCGACACCACGGCGCCCCCCGCCAGAAAGGGACCAAACGGCATGGCCTCCCCTCGCTTCATACGACGCAGGGCCATCAGGCTGCTCCCGACCACGGCACCCGTCATGGACGCCAACACCAGGGTCATGAGAACGGACTGCCAACCCAAGAAAGCGCCGATCATGGCGAGAAGTTTCACGTCTCCGCCTCCCATGCCTTCCTTTCCAAAGAGATAGGGACTGAGGAGCGCAAGCACCCAGAGCACGCTCCCTCCCAACGTCATGCCGACCAAGGACCCGACCCACCCCAACGGAAGCACGAAGGTCGACGCCACGAGGCCGACGACGATGCCTGGAAGAGAAATAACGTCAGGAATCATACGATGATCGAAATCTATCATCGCCACGACCAACAGGGCCGACAGCAGCCACGCATACACCGCGGCCTTCATGCTGAATCCAAATTGACAGGCAAGCCCCAGATACCCTAATCCATTCGCGCATTCCACCAGAGGATAGCGCCATGAAATCTTTCCCCGACACCGGCGACATCGCGCACGCAGCCATACGACGTTCAAGAGTGGCACGTTGTCAAACCATTGAATGGGTGTCCCGCAATGAGGGCAGGACGATCCCGGCCACAGAACGGATTGGCCGCGAGGGATCCTCAGGATACACACGTTCAGAAAACTCCCTATGGATAACCCCGTTATGAATACCAAGAGCGAGGCGACGAATACGTCCATTTTCTATATTTCGTCAATCACTGAATGCCTTTGCCCATCGTGACAATACGTTTTTTCCGTGCTTTACTTTTTAACAAATACATTGCTAGTATTACTTAGTTGTTTCATCTTGCAACCATGTTCGTGACCTATGGCGTTACACGCGAAGACGACTGCCAAAAGAGACGTGCTTCCCGTGAAACGGAAACGCCCTGAGGCGCTGACCGGACGGGAACGGGAAGTTCTCGAATTGATCTGGGCCGGCCTGAAAAGTAAAGAAATTGCTCAACGCCTCAAAATCAGCGTCAAAACCGTTGAGGCCCATCGGGCCAACATGATGAAAAAGGTGCGCGTGTCCAACGCCGCGCAACTCCTAAACGCGGCCATTCAAGAAGGGCTTATTCAAATTCAGTAGCCCTTTCCCTCCTCATCCGTTGACGCACGACTTCATACGCGACAGCCGCCACGCTCGCTGAAACGTTGAGCGACTCCACGTGGCCGCGCATGGGAACGCGGGCGCGGGCGCGGCATTTTTGCAAGACGCCGGGTCTGAGCCCTTTTCCTTCTCCTCCAAACACCAGCACGGTCGGTCCCTGTAAATCCAAATCCGTATAGAGTTGGTCGGCACTCGGATCGAAGGCGACCGCGTTCACGTCGCGATCCTGCAATCGTTCGATCAGTGTCCCGATATTGGTGCATCGAGCCACGCGGACGTATTCAACGGCTCCCGCGGACGATCGGGCTACACTTGACGTCAAGCCCACTGATCGACGCGCAGGAATAAACACCCCGTGGATACCGGCCGCGTCCGCGATTCTGAGAATCGCCCCAAAATTTTGAGGATCTTCTACTCCATCCAGCGCCAACAAGAACGCGGAGTCCCCTTGTTGAGACGCATACGTCACGACTTCGTCTTCCGACGTATAGGACTTGGCCGCTACCACCCCCACCACGCCTTGGTGATTGCCGAAGGGAATCAGATGGTCAAACTGCTCGCGAGGGTGAACCTGCAAGGGAATGCCGTGGATTTTGGCGAACCGGATGATTTGGGAATATTGACGTCCGCGGTGAGCAAGAAGAATTTTGACGAAACTGCGTGACCGGGACCGAACGGCCTCCGCTACGGCCTGAATGCCGAACAGTCGGTCAACGTCCTTATCGCTTCCACCGGGTACTCCCATCCGGCCGGTCTTCGAGGGTGATCCCTTTGGCCGCCAAGTCTTTTCGAATGTGGTCCGCGGCGGCAAAGTCTTGTCGCGCTCGCGCCTGGGCTCTTTTTTGGATTTGTTCTTGAATCCACTCATCCGTATGCTCCTGATCAGCACGTGTCCGAAACCGGCCCGTACCAAAATCCAACGCACGAAACACCCACTCTCGTTCGCTGAGCTGAAATAAGCCCAGCGGCGCACCACAACGGCGAAAGACTTCACGAACCCCCCGTCGCCCGTTTTCGGAGAGCCCCTCCCGCATGGCGTGGTTGGCCGCGGCGCGAAGTTGTTGAAATGCCGCCAACGCCGCGGGGGTATTGAGATCGTCATCCATGGCTTCTTCAAAATCTTGCTGAAACCGCGCCAAGTCTTCTCCTGCGGTCTCCTTGGATACGACCCCCTCGTAAGGTTTTTCGGACAGTCGGATGAAGAGATCGTAGACGTGATCCAATGCTGATTTAGCCTCAGCCAAGGCAAGATGAGAAAAATTGACGTCTCCGCGATAATGGGTTGAGAGCAGAAAATACCGCAGCGTCTCGGCCGTGACGGGTTCAGGACAATTCGCCTGATCAAAAATCTCCCACACGGAAAAAAAATTTCCTACCGACTTCGACATCTTCTCTTTGTCCACGGTGACAAATCCGTTGTGCATCCAATACCGGACGAACTCTTGGCCGGTAGCCGCGCAGGACTGTGCGATTTCGTTTTCGTGGTGCGGAAAGGTTAAATCCTTCCCGCCGCCGTGAACGTCAAAGGTTGCACCCAGATGATGCACGGACATCGCCGAACATTCGATGTGCCAACCGGGTCTCCCCGGCCCCCAGGGGCTCTCCCAAGCCGGCTCCCCTGGTTTGGCCGCTTTCCACAACGCAAAGTCCATGGGATCCCCTTTGCGTTCATCCACCTCGACTCTCGCCCCGGCCCGCACGTCTTCGAGGCTGCGTTTCCCCAACCGGCCATACGCCGGAAAAGCCGATACCTGATAATACACGTCGCCGTCGATCTGATACGCCGATCCCTTGTCCATGATGCGCTGAATCATCTGAATGATCTGCGGCACGTGTTCCGTGGCGCGAGGCTCGACGTCGGGAATTCCAACGTCCAACCGCTTCATGTCACGATGATATGCATGCACGTATTTCTGCACCACGTTCTCCCAGGGAACGTCCTCTTCCGCTGCCCGGTTGATGATTTTATCATCCACGTCAGTGAAGTTTTTGACGTAGGTGACCTCATACCCCCGATACAGGAAGTACCGACGCAGCACGTCAAACACAATCGCACTTCGCGCGTGGCCAACGTGACATTCCGCATACGCGGTGACGCCGCAGACGTAAATCCCGACCTTGGGCGGAGCAATGGGAATGAACCGTTCCTTTTGATTGGTCAACGTGTTAAAGATCTTCACGGCGCGTTCACGTCGGAGGCCGGCGAAGCCGTCTGTTTCAGGGTTTTCTTCGCGTGGGCCCTTACCATCCAGAATCCCAGACCGATGAGCAGGACCAACGCGATGGTGAACACGTTAAAATATTGCTCAAGCACCTCTTTGACCCAGGGCCCAAACAGTTGCAACGTCCCGGCGACCAAGAAAAACCGCGTGCCCCGGCTGATCAGTGAGGCCACGACGAATATCTTAAAATTCACATAAAAGGCCCCGGCTCCGATTGTAAACAATTTATAGGGAACGGGGGTGAAGCCTGCAATGACAATCGCCCACCCCTCATATCGCTCAAACGTGTCGTGTACGGTCGAGACGCGATCCGGCCCCATCACGCGGAGCAACAGCGGCCTCCCGCCGAACCAGCCGATCGCATATCCGAACGTGCCCCCCAAGACTGACCCCACCGTCGTAATCGCCGCAAAATACATGCCCCACGACGGGGAACCGAGAGTCAACGCCATGAGCAGGACGTCGGGAGGAAGCGGAAAGAAGGAAGACTCGGCGAACGCCAACAGAAATAAGGCCGGATACGCGTAGGCGGATTCAGACCATGACACCATCCAGTGATAGAGGTCTTGGACCATCGTCGGGGTTTCTCAATCGTTAAGAGGTCTGAGCCCTTTTCAGTCGTCCGGACACGACTGATTCCCACGCCTTCAACTTTTTCACGGCACGGTATTGCGTCACGTCAAAACGGAGGGGAGTCATCGAGACTTTTTTTTGTGCCACGGCATCGACGTCGGAATGCTTTTTTCTATTCCACGTCTCACGTTCACCGGCAATCCAATAATACTTTCCGCCACGGGGATCGACTTTTTCAATCACGGGATTTCGGTAGCGTCGTCGGCTTAATGAGGTCACCTGCATCCCGTTTAACTCTTGGACCGGCACGTCCGGCACGTTGACGTTTAATAAGGTGTCAGGAGGCAACCCCTTGTCCAACACAAGCCGCGCCACCTCGACCGCCACGTGAGCCGCGGATTGAAATCGAAATCGTTTCAGGCCTTCCAACGACACGGCCATGGCCGGAATCCCTCGAATGGCACCTTCCAGAGCCGCGGCCACGGTGCCGGAATTGGTGACGTCGTCACCAACGTTGAGACCTTTGTTAATCCCGGATACCAGTAAATGTATCGACCGATCCTTGAGGAGCTGTCCCACCGCCAGCGTGACGCAATCCGACGGCGTTCCATTCACGGAGAAGACTTGCCGGCCGATTCGATGGAGTCTCAGGGGTTTATGCAACGTAATGGCTCGCCCCATCGCGTCCTGAGGGCGCTCGGGGGCCACGACCCACACCTCACCCAGTTGTTTCAGGCATTGAGCCAGAATCCGAATGCCACGCGATTCAATGCCGTCGTCATTAGAAACTAATATGTTCATCAGCGTTGAGCGACGGGGCTCATATAACAAAGCCTACCTCAACGACCATTGAGGTAGGCTTCGTCGGTCCTCTCAAAAAGCAACGAAACGGCGTTAAATGTTTTGCATAAAGTGAGTCACCGCTTCTTGATCGACGGCTCCCATAATGGCGGAAGACGGAACCGTCGCCGACTTTTTCCCGGTGAGCCCGCATTCAACCTCATCAAAAATCATTTCGACCGGCATGGACATCCCACCATACACGTGCGGGCCGGCGACAATCTTCGCGTTGGAGTAGCCGTAAATGGCCGTCGCCACGTCCTTGGCCAACCACCCGACGAAATTAAATTCGGGGACCACGATGAGTTTGGCGTGGGCACACAGGGCACGCAATTCTCTGGTGGGAAAGGGGCGAAGGGATTTCACTTTGATTAACCCGGCGTGAATGTTCTTGTCTTTACACATCCGTATGGCTTCACGCGACTGAGCGGCGGCGCTGCCGGAGGCGATCAAAAGAACGTCCGCGCCTTCCACGTCTTGCGTTTCGATCAAACCATTCATGTACACGTCAATATACTTGCGGGATCGTTCCACCGCGGCCCAGACTTCCTGTTGCCAGACGGCATGAATGTTATACGCCATAAAATTCGATTTTTGGACGGGAGCATCCCGCGACAACCGCGCCGGAGGATTTTCAGCGTCTAAGACCGGCACCGCGCCTCTCCACGAATCTCGCGACGGCAATTTCAAGCTTCGATCCTGCATCGAACAGTATCCCCGAGCGTGGGTCACGAAAAATCCATCACAGCAAACCCCGACGGGAAGCGTCACGTCGTTCTTTTCGCTGATCATGAACCCTTTCATAATGAAATCAAACAAATCCTGCTGATTTTCCGCGTGAAAGACGATCATGCCGCAATTCAGCAGATACGCAACTTCAATGTTATCGGGTTGAATGGCTAATGGAGCATTCACCACTCTGCACGTAAACATTGCCACGGCAGGAAGACGATGACCCGGCCATGAAGCAATCGGTTCAATCCCTCGAAGCGTTCCCGGCCCGGCGGTCGCCGTAAAACACCGCACGCCGGAACGTGATCCCCCGGCAATGGCTGACATGACCCCATATTCTTCTTCGCCCCGATAATATTCTTTGACGTAGCCTTCTCCATATAACACCCCGATGAGCTGCATGGTTTCACTTTGCGGGGTAATCGGATAGGCAATGGAGAGATCGACGTTGGACCGGCGAACCGCCTCTTTGGCCGCTTCACTCCCGGTAATGAACTCCCGCTCACGTGGCGCTTCAAAAAACATATACTCAGGTGAGACGACCTTTTGGAGTTTGGCTTCAGCGTGCGGATCCTTCTTCCCCTCTTGGCCGGAAGACACCGGGGCCGTACTGGTAATCGGGTCGCCTTGTGGATTGGTTTTGACTTCGGTTTCTAATCCTTCACTCATGGCTTACCCCCTCTATGGGTGGGTGGCATCCCCGGCCGAACCGTCCGGGATTGTTTGACAACAATGATCACGCAAGAAGAGAAGGACTATCCTTCCCGCTGCATATCTTCGGCTTGATGACCGAAGGCAGCGGCACTCGCCGTCCCTTCTTCTCCCAACGAAATGCTTAATGGATTCGTATAGGTCCGTCCACCATGCACGTGAGACTGCAATCCGGTGAATCTGACGTTCTCGCCGTTCTCCGGCAGTGCAATCCCCATTTCCCCACGAACCCGCTTAAACGCCGCCGTCACCTTTCGAATCTTGGTCGCATCAGAATCCCGAACCGTAAACATCGCGTCTTCGTGGCCTTGCTCCGCGCAAATTGCCGACGTCCAGCAATTCGTCCCGGCCCGAATCATTTTCAGCGTCAGATTGGCATAATGACAATGCACGCCGATGAAAATGCACGCTTCAATTTTATTTCCCCAGATCGTGAGATTAGGATGATTCGGGTTAATCACTTCCTCGGGTTCGATCTTCGGGTATTTCGGACGATAATCGGGCATCGGAATAATGAAGACCTCCGGAATTTGAGCCGCAAGTTCCAAGACGGCCCGTGCTTTATCCGCCGCGTGGTCATTCCAATTCCATAAAATCAAGGGACCAGGGAAGATCGTCGCGTTCTTTCTCGTGAACATGGCCCGTGCCATTTCTTCCATCGCCCGGTCTTCCTGCACTTCATGACCAAACGTCAGGCCGTGCTCGGGTTTGGGTGGAAGCACGCCTAACTCTGCCGCGGACGGCGGATGAAATCCCGCCGGCCCAGGCTCCACGATTCTTTCTAATTCGGTCATTGCCACTCTTGTACTCCCATTACGTGACGCAAGAAGGATGATCCGTTTCGGAGGTCACTGACCTCGAACAGGACTCGCCAACGTGGCGGAACTGTTCTTTTCACCATAGGTGACGTTTTCGGTCAGTGCCGTTTCGCCAATCTGATCAATCATTTCCATTTTTATGGCGTTGTGTTTGGCCATGTTGTCACACACCCATACACATTGAGCACATCCCTTACAGCGATCCACTGCGACGTAGGCAGCCCCATATTTCAACCCTTTATCCTTGCCCGCATCGTTGTTATACAGGATCGTGTTGGCTTCAGGACAATATTGCGTACAGAGCTTGCAACTCGTGGCGGCACAAATCCCCGTATCGATATTCGCGACTAGATACATATCGGCCTCTTTCGTCGGTTAGAGGATTACGCCATTGCAGGCGCGGCGGATTTCTCTTTCACTTGAACCCAATCACGTTCCACGGCAAACTCCCACGCGGCTTGAACCACGGCCAGATTCTTCTCGATCAATTCCTGTTTCTTCTTGAATTTTCGCTCAACCACGCTATCCAACGCGGCCGTGCCCCCAGATACCACGAATCCTTTTCCGAGGAATCGATCCTTCACCGCTTGAGCCAATGCCTCCATGTTCGCGAGACCGGTAATCGCACCCATGGCTCCCACCATCGCCATATTCGTGGCTAAATCGATACCCGCCACGTCAAGCGAAAGCTTCGTGGCGGGCAAGTAGAACAATTTGGCATTCAGTTCCTTGAGTTCGCGGTCCTGGTCCGCTTCCAATTTCATCGGACCATCATTATTGATTAAGGCAATCCCATCCTTTTTCAAGCCAAAATAAAAGGGGTTCGTGTAACTTTTGCCGTGGGTAATCACCTGGGGGTGGAAGATCATGATAATATGCGGGAACGTGATTTCGCCTATTTCATAAATGGGCTCATCAGAGACCCGCACGTAACTTTCCACGGGAGCCATCCGCTTTTCGGAACCATAGAAGGGCACGATGGTACTTTCCCCACCTGCATTAATCACCCCGGTACTAAAAATATGAGAGGCCGTAACGACGCCTTGCCCTCCGACTCCCGCCATACGAATGTTATAACGAATCGCCATGTCTTCCTCCCTCTTCTGTCTTCACGCACCGCCCGCCCATTCCGCCGTCGGACGGATCCTTACTGCTTTGCTACTGCCGCAGCCGGTTTCGGAAGATATTCTTTGTAACCATACAACTGGGACAAATACTCCTTGGCTTCGTCCGTGATGTACTCTGAAAATTTGTAGCGATCGTTTTCGACGGTTTTGGCGTCTTCCATGACCTTATCAGTGGGAATCGCGTACTCGATATTACAGGACGTATACGCTTGAATGTAGCTTGGACCAATTTCCCTCGCGACCAGGACGGCTTTTTTTATGACGCTTTCCACGCGTCGAGGATTATTGGGAACGACCGTCGCCACGTAGGCGCACCCGGCCACTTTTGCCATCCCCAACATGTCCATCTTCTCGAACTTCTTACCCAGCGGCGCCATTTTCAACACCTGATTCCGATTCGTCATTCCGCTTTCTTGACCACCGGTGTTTCCATAGACCTCGTTGTCCAACATAATGGTGGTGAACTTCTCTTTTCTGAACCACGAGTGCAGCGTTTGCGCAAAGCCAATATCGGCCATCCCCCCATCGCCGGCCATCACCACCACGTCCTTGGGTTTATCACCGAACCGCAGGCGAAGGCCCCGCGCCAATCCGCTCGCCACTCCATTCTGGTCGCCATAATTTCCGTAGACGAAGGGAATGGCGGCTTGCGAGATAGCCAAGCGTCCGCACCCGGCCGTGCCGACGGTGATCGTATCTTCAGGATTCGGAAACGCAATCATCGCCAATCGAATAAACAACGTCATGGCGCATCCGGCACACATGGGATGTTCTTCCAAAATCTCCTTAAACGTCCCCACTTGAGACACTGAGACTTTTTTCCCAAATGGGCCATGCTCCACCATGTCTCTATATTCTTTGGGCATGAATTTCCCAAATCCTGGCGTAAATTTGACGTAGTCGAGGCTCATCGCAGATCCTCCTTTTCTCGAGTTGAGTGACGCAAGCGTAATGGAATGCTACCAGAGTGGTCCACGGAATCGTTTCTCATCCTTAAAGATCAACTGCGTTTCCGGTTTCCCGGTTGTCTGCCGTGTATTCCCAAATATCCTAAAGGTGAACCATAGAAGAAGGCAACACAAAAGAAGACCCACCCCTTCAAAAAGAAGGCCTATCCAGAGATTTTTCGACTAGGCCATTGGCCCCATCCATCACGCTTCCCACGCAGAAACCAATTCATGATTCACAACACAAGAAATCTTCCTCGTTCCGTTTAACGTTGGATACAGACGTTCCGACCCAAAGTTCTCACCCGTATCGTGCGATGAATGATCCGGAATCAAGAGAAAGACCGACGTCGAAAACCTGAGGCACAGTCGAGAAGAACGTCAGTCCAAAATATACTGACGAGGATTAACGACTTTACCATGAATCGCAATCTGATAATGGAGATGCGGCCCGGTAGAAAATCTTCCTGTACTTCCTACCAATCCGATCAGATCCCCTCGTCTGACTTCTTGACCACCCTTGACCAACCTTTTCGAAAGGTGTCCATAAGTCGTCTGGACGCCGTACCCATGATTGATACGAATATATCTGCCCATTCTCGCGTCATAGCCGGCGATGACCACTCTGCCTTTAGCAGGAGCCCGTACTTCCTTCCCCAAGGCCGCACCAATATCCAGCCCTGAATGAAACGCCTTTTTCCCGGTGAACGGCGAAATGCGCGGTCCAAACTTTGAAGTAATCGGGCCTTTGACGGGCCACACGGAAGGAGTTGCGGCCCACCGTTCTGCTCGTTCCCCTGCCGTGTCTTGCAACTGATCCAGAATGTGTTGTTCTCTCAACATTTGTTGATCAAGCCAAGCCAACTCTTTTTCGATCTTTATCACTAAAGTCGTTGGGGGAAAGTCGGGATTGCGATTGACGGATTCATCGGCACGGGCGTTCTGCGAGACTCGGCTAGGGGTGCCGGAGGACGGAGCGTCATATGGAAACTCTTCCCCACCCTGTCCATTGACTCCCACGCCGCCTAGTG
This sequence comes from Nitrospirales bacterium, assembly GCA_965212625.1. GTDB lineage: Bacteria > Nitrospirota > Nitrospiria > Nitrospirales > UBA8639 > Bin75. Next base: position 1,515,031 of record OZ243124.1, read on the forward strand.
GCTCGGTCTCGAGTCCAAACATCGTTTGTAACTTTCTGTGCAATTTCTGCATGGACAGCATACGCTGACTCATGTCGTCAATGGCCTCAGAAAACGCAACCGTTTGATTTCTGGACCGGTCCATGGCCTCACGCAATCCGTTGAGTTCGACGACTTGATCCATCTTGACCACGTAATGAACCGTGATCCCGACTTGCATGACGAACAATGCCATCGTCGTGAGCAACGCTCGCTTGAGTAGCACTTTGCGCAAACGCAATCTGAACGGGTTGGCGGTCGCTCCACGAAAAATCACGATGGTGTAGGCATCATCAGACGGAGGCATGAACTTCCTTTTGGGTGGATGAGGGATTTCCATATGACGTCGGCCGCCTTGACTCTACTTTACCCAAGAAAATCACTACGGATCAACAACGAATTCCACTCAACGGCTCATCCGTTCATCAACGCGGGCCGCATCGTGCCGAATTCGATCATCCGTCGAAAGCGGTCAGTCCGGTTCATTCGGCACCGTGATCGCAGCGTGTAACCACGTCAAATACGCGCGTGAGCCCCGTACCACCGGCAAGGCGAGAATTTCAGGAACGTCATAGCTGTGGCTGGCTTTCACTTCGGCTTCCAGGGACGGGTACGCGTCGGCATTCGACTTCAGCACCATGAAGCATTCTCGTTCTTCCGTCACGGTGCCTTCCCACTCAAAAATGGACGTGACGTGCGGCACGACGGTCACACACGCCGCCAGCTTTTTTTCGACCAGTCGGCGTCCGATGAGCAGAGCCTCTTCCTGCGTAGACGCCGTCACGAAGACCACCAGTTCTCCCACGATTGACTCCCCCCATCGGAAGGCCGTCTCCCTTCCTTGTCCACCGGCACCGTCCCTTTCAGATTTTCTCAGGCGTTCATGAAACGGGCGACTCATACCCGTCTCCTTTTCTACAATCGTTCCTTCAGGGGCACAGCCCTCCGGCCACAATCAACCGCTCCATGAGTTCAGAATAGGATCGCGTGACGGGGAACTGAGGATATTCGGAACACATGGCATCCGGAGGGCGGAAGAAAAATCCGGCGTGGGCTTCTTCCAGCATCGACACGTCATTGTACGAATCACCGGCAGCCAGCACGCGAAAATTCAAACTCTTGACCGCGGCGACGGCACGTCGCTTCTGGTCGCGCTGCCGAAGAGAATAGCCGCGAACGTACCCCCTCTCGTCAATTTGTAAGGTATGACAGAAAATGGAAGGATAATTCAATTGTTTCATGAGTGGACCGACCAAATCATAATACGTGTCCGACAAAATGATGACTTGGCAACGTTCCCGCAACCAAGCCAAGAAATCCGCAGCCCCATCCAAGGGCTTCATGTCGGCGACAACGTCCGTGATATCCGACAGCTTGAGATGATGTTTACCCAGAACGTCCAAGCGACGTTTCATTAATTCGTCGTAGTCCGAAATATCTCGCGTCGTCACCTGCAATTCAGGAAGACCGGTTTTCTCGGCCACGCCCAGCCAAATTTCCGGAGTCAAAACGCCTTCCAAGTCCAAACAGGTCACAACCGGTGCCGGCATAAGCCCTCAACGCGCAGAAGATTCAAGAAACAGTCAAAGCGCACCACGAACAAGGGGAAGGATTATATAAAAAACCAGGAACGACGACAAATCTTTCACGATGCACGTCGATGCTTGGGACCGGCTCGCTTCCAAACGCTTCGCAGGAATACCGTGACTCCATTGTCTCATTGATACACGTCCGGGTTGACGCAATGGGGCAAGCACCGACGGCGTAGTCCCGCGTCAAGGTTCTCGACGGCCATCAAGGCCATGCGCTGACGCGTCGCAACGGACGCACTCGCCACGTGCGGCACAATCACACAATTCCGTAACGACAGGAGAGGATGCGCGGCGGGCAACGGCTCCGGATCGGTCACGTCCAACGCCGCACCGGCAATCTTCCCTTCAAGGAGAGCCTGGCAGAGGGCTTCCGTATCGACCACGGGGCCACGTGCCGTATTAATCAGCACGGCCGTGCGTTTCATCTTGCTCAACACGTCCCGGTTAATCAAACGGTGGGTCGCCGGCGTGAGCGGCACGTGCAGGCTGAGAAAATCCGACTCCTCAACCACCCTCTCAAGCGAGACCCGTTCAGCCTGATGACCCTGCAAGACTTCGTCAGGTAAAGAATGAAAATGACGCACCAGGACACGCATACCAAAACCCCGAGCCCGACGCGCCATCGCTTGTCCGATCCGCCCAAAACCCACAATCCCGAGCGTTGCACCAAAAATATCCCGTCCCAGCAGTACGGTAGGGCTCCAGGTTTGCCACAGACCGTTCTTCACGTATTCCACCCCCTCAACCACCCGACGGGCCGTCGTCATCAGCAGGGCAAAAGCCAAATCGGCGCTGGTCTCGGTCAACACCCCGGGCGTATTCCCAACGGGGATGCCCCGTTCGGAACACGCCGCAAGATCAACGTGGTCGAACCCCACCGCCATGGTGCTGACCACTCGAAGTCTTGGTGCCCGGGACAGCAAGGCCGCATCCACGCGGTCGGTCAGCAAGCAGAGCAACCCTTCAGCGTCAGCAATTCTTTCCGACAACGCAGAGGAAGGCATCGGTCGATCCTCCGGCCACACGTCGCACTCCGCAAACTCCCGTACCGCCTGCATGGCGACTTCGGGTAATTGACGGGTCATCAACACGTGGAATTTCGGCATAACAACGTGAACGCCGGCGGCTACCCTAAGAGAATGAGTAAGGCAAACGCGAGGTAGCACAGACCGTTGAACATCAGATGGGAAGGCGTCAATGCCTGCGATCGTACACGGAATTTGAGATAGGCCGTGGCCAGGATCGTCAACCCCATCCCCCACAACGCTTCTTTTCGGGGCACCCACGGCGTCAGCAGCACCCCCAACGCCGGCAACAAACTCCCCTGAAACACCATGGCCCCGGTGATATTGCCAAAGGCCAAGGTATCCCGTCCTCGCCGCACCCACAGGATGCTATTCACTTTTTCCGGCAACTCCGTTGCCACCGGCACGATCAACAACGACAACGCCAACGCGGAGAGACCGAGCCAGTCGGCCAAATACTCCACCCCGTAGACGAATCCCTTGGCCCCGCCGATGATCAACCCCAACCCAAGGAGCAATTGCAACAGGATCGTGATGAGACGTTCAGCAAACCCCAACCGGCTTAAAAAAAGCGGCTGATCCGCTTCGGTGCCATGCCCGCGATCAACCAGGCCACGGGAAGCGCGAATCGTCAGCAGCAGATAGACGGGATAACTCAAGGCCAGGCCCAACGCCAACGACAGCCGGATCATGCGCCATTCCGGCGGAACAAAGACCGCGAGCACGGCCAACGCAAAGGCAAAAAGAAACCAATTCAGATCACGGTGGAGGCCCGTAGGTTCAGGACAAAAGACGTGATGCCGGCCCCGGCCATGGGCGGCAGCCACTCCCATAAGAAACAGGGCAACGGTGGACAGCATAAGCGGCGCACCTACAATGGCCCCCACGCCGACCTCATGCCGAACCGCTATATCTCCGGTCGCGGCCACCACGGCCACCACGGGAACCATCGCCTCGGGTAAAGCCGTGCCCACGGCGGCAAACACCGATCCCGTCACCCCTTCGGAAATGCCCCAACGTTCCCCGAGATGCTCAAGCGCATTGGTAAACCCCTCCGCGCCAATCAAAATGGCAAGCAACGAAATGAGCAACACCCACACTTCCATGCGTCGAATCGTCCCCGTCTGCCCATGACGCCTAAGCAGGCCGTTACAAGTCTGCGGAGGGTGGAGTCCGTCCGGGTCGCCATGCCTTGCCCACGTGCTTCCGTTGCACTAGACTCCTCCCATGAGTGATGAAATGATCATCGCCGCGTCGTGTCTCGCCGGGCTTTTACTCTATCGAGTCGGCATTCGGTGGTGGCGTCGCCGCAGCGCAGCCAAACAAGCCGATGATCTTCTCGACAAAATTGTGAAAGGCAAAGATGCGTTTCGTCGTTGACCCTACTTGGGAACGTAGGTAGCAAACCCGAGTCCGTTCCGGCAACACGTGCATCGCAAGGCACCCAAGCTTCGCTTTATCACAGAAGTGCGCAGCACCCCATCTGCCGAGCCACGGGCACGCATCAAAACTCAAAAGACAACTGAACGGGACAGACCGCCTGAAGGGATCGGGGGCGCGGCGATTTTCGGGGGACGCGCAGATGGGAATCTTCGATTTCTTGAAGAGGTCCCGAACACTGCCCGCAACGATGCCGTCTCGTCGAGAGCGTGTTTCGTTGACGATGATAGACGTATCCGCATCGCACGCAACGCCAACGAAACTTCGCAAAGACCGCAACGGCCTCGGTCAGCGTATGATACATTGACACGTGCAGCCCATCGGCATTCATCACGTCCATGAGGCGTCGAAATTCCCGTCCGTGGGACGGACGGCATTTCTTCACGTCAAACTGCCATTGATGAATCATTTCATGGGCCAAGATATCGCGAACGTCGAGAAGAGAGTGCTCACCAAGGAGCGGGACCGACAGCCGAATGACTCGACCGTTGCCATGCCGTACTTCCGGAAGCACGCGAGCATGGCGTGGACCGATTTGGCTGACAAACAACCCCGCGGACGACGTCAGACGAGCACTCCACTGAATCTCGATGGGCGGCAATCGATTCTGGAAATACGAAGCGTTCAACCCTTGCCAGAGCACGTGAAGGGCTTCCACAGAAAGAGGAACGCGGAGATGAGTAGGATGACCCGCCATCAACCTCACAACAGACCTCTCATAGAGGACGAGAGGGGAGGATGGTACCATGTTTCACGCCTGTCTGCCTATGACGCACAGGCAGGTCCGAACCACAATCTTGTCCCTGCCTGAGACCGGCGGGCTGAACCAGGGGCCTATGCCGAAAACCATGGCCATTGACACGGACCTTCAACGCAAGACTGACGAAGCCTTCATGCAGGAAGCCCTGCTTGAAGCCAGACGCGCCGGTTCGCGTGGAGAAGTACCCGTGGGAGCAATTCTCGTGCTTGACCACGCCATCATTGCCCGTGGACGGAACGCCAAAGAAGAGGGACAGGATCCAACCGCCCATGCGGAACTCATCGCCATTCAGGAGGCGGCACGGAAACGCCAATCGTGGCGCTTACCCGACGCCACCGTCTACGTCACGCTGGAGCCCTGTCTCATGTGTGCGGGAGCCATGCTGCACGCACGCATTCCCCGATTGGTGTTCGGCACGTGGGACCCGAAAGCCGGGGCCTGTGGTTCACTCTTTACCGTTCACGAGGACCACCGATTGAATCATCGCATCGCCGTCACGCAAGGCCCATTAGAACGCGAATGTCGTGACGTGCTCCAACAATTCTTTCAACGGGTGCGACAGAACCAATCGATCACGTCACGGCCTTGGGTTTTTTCTTGACGGAGGCGCGCCGCGTGGTCAGCGATCCCTCCACGGCCCGCCGAATATATTTCTGGTACGAAATCCCTTCCTCATCGGCTCGCTCCCGCACCGCCGAAAGGAGTGGCTCGGAAAACCGAAGATTCACCTGTCTGGTTTTCGGCAACAGTTCAAAGGTGACGGGCGTGAAATTTTTCAGGTCCAGGTAGTCCGTCAGATCCCGGGCAAGAAACCGTTCGGCTTCCTGATCCGTCTTAAATCTTGGAACGTTGTTCTTCATATTTGCGGGCCTCCTTTTTGTGCATGTATCTGGCACTGATCGGACGGAGACGAATGCGCTCGCCGAACGTCCTGATCGTAAACACGACCACCATTGGTTTTCCCGTCCATGATTGTCCGACGGCCAAATAGCGTTCCTCCCGTTGAACAAGCAGAGGACTTGGCGCAATCAACACGTGATCCTGCTGAAAGAACTCTTCGATCTCCAAACGGCTGAGACCATGTTTTGTACAATGCTCCTGGTTCCCGTCATCCCAGTCAAAGCCGTCAATCGCCAAGTTCATTATCGTCGATCCTATACATTTTTCTATACAAATATCAACCGAAAAATATTCTGAAATGAATACCAACCTGATTGTCTTATGCGGACGATGCTTGCCGTTCTTGATTGGTCAGACGACTTGGCGGTAGAGTCAGGGGATACGGAGAGGTGCGAGAGCGGCCGAATCGGGCGGTCTCGAAAACCGTTGACCGGCAACGGTCCGTGGGTTCGAATCCCACCCTCTCCGCCACTACCCCGTCAAGAGCAGACCCCCCTCAAAGAAGGCGAACATGGCATTGCACCCTATCGCGAAAATCGAAGCCGGCTCGACTCCGAACCCACCCGTCAAAAACGGTCAACCAGTCGGCCTGCCCGTGCGTCGCACGCAGCCACACAAGCACCTGCCCCACTCCTCTGTCATTCCCACAAAACCTCACGCCTGTCATTCCCGATGTTTCCGTCTGCCATTCCCAACGCAAACCCTCACACCTGTCATTCCCGACGTTTCCGTCTGTCATTCCCGACGTTTTTAATCGGGAATCCAGAAAGAAAATCCAGTGCGTCTTACTCCAGGCCCCGATTGCTGACCCCGCTGCCGGGGGATGGATGCCCGATAAAAACTGTCGGGCATGACAGCTTGCTCCAGACCCCGATTGAGGCCCCGCTGCCGGGAATGGATGCCCGATGAAGGACGTCGGGCATGACAGCTTACTTCCCAGCGGTTCGCATACGTCATGCGCATGTCGCTTGATGGAGTCGGATCATTCACGACGCCCCCCCCAAATCGAACCAGGGGGCTTCGCCCCCTGGACCCCCGCAGGAGGTAAGGAGGTCACGACTCACGGCGTGAGCGTCCGAGCCTATCGGTTCTTCGCGTCAGACCCTCATCACCCCAGCTTGGATTTCAATCGCGTAAGTCAGCGGATCCCCGCCTACTTAAAGACCTTTGGAAAATGTCATTCTTGAAGGTGTCTCATTCGTTGACAGACTCACCCCCTCCCCCGATTATTGACCCACGATTACTACCGGGGGAGCAGGCGTCGGGGGCATGCATTCCCGCCCTCCCTCTGTCATTCCCACAGTTCCCCGATAACAAACGTCGGGGACGGGCTTACGTGGGAATCCAGATGGGTTTTTCAAGACGGACCGCGAGAGCGAAAAGCGACCGAGCCGACGGCGGGACCCACTGCCCACTCCCCTGCACTGGATTGGCCGGGGCGAGACAGACTTTTTTTTCTGGATTCCCGCTTTCGCGGGAATGACAGAGGGGGGGCGGGCATGACAGAGGGAGGTCTGTGTCCCGTGGTCTGCGGCCCATGGCCTGTGGCCCGTTACTAAAGGCGGGGAATGATAAAGAAAGAGACTTTTGCAAAGGGATCTAGTGCTGAGAGGAAGACGCGGGGTTGGGTACGCAGCACTCCTGAATCATATCTAAAATACGATCGGCCAGGATACGTTTCGGCAATCGGCCGAGGTGACGTGGTTCTCCGTGACGAGGGAGGAGGATCGCTTCATTGGTGTCGCTGCCAAAGGCTGATTGATCGCCGGTAATACGATTCACGACGATGACATCTAGGTCTTTGCCCTCCAGTTTCTTTCGGCCGTTGGCGAGCAGGTCTTCGGATTCCGCGGCGAATCCGACCAATACCTGATGGGTTCGTTTCCGCGACAATGATTCAAGAATATCGGGAGTCCGCTCAAGGTCCACGGGCATCCCGTTCCATTCGTGTTTTTTCATCTTTGCCGGGACGGGGTGCCGAGGGCGAAAGTCTCCGACCGCCGCGGTCATGATGAGGACGGTCGCCCAGGCAAACCGGGCGTCCAACGCCTGATACATGTCTTCAGCCGTCAGCACGGAGATGGGTTGGACGTTGGGGGGAAACGGCAGCGCGGTCGGCCCGCTGACCAGGACCACCTCCGCTCCTCGTTCGGCCGCGGCGGCCGCCACGGCGTAGCCCATTTTTCCCGATGAGGCATTGGTCATGAAGCGAACCGCGTCAATGGGCTCCCGCGTCGGGCCGGCGGAGAGAAGCACCCGTTGCCCGACCCAATCCCGCCCTGCCACAGCACGGGCAGGTTGGCGAGACAGACGGGCATGTACCGCGTCTACAATCGTCCGTTCGGCGGGCAACCGTCCCGTTCCGAACAGACCGGAAGCCAGCGGGCCTTCCTCCGGTTCCAGCACCACGACTCCCCGCTCACGCAACGTCCGCACGTGCGCCGCTAGTGCAGGATGATTCCACATGTCTCCGTCCATGGCCGGGGCCATCACGATGGGACACCGTGCCGCCAACAACAGGGTGCTCAGAAGATCATCCGCCAACCCCAGCGCGCATCTGGTCAGGCAGTTCGCCGTAGCCGGCGCCACCAATACCACGTCGGCCTCTTGCGTGCCTTGCAGGTGCGGCATCGATTCCACGGCGGCAAAGAGGTCCTGCCGAACCGGCCGCCCGGACAACGTTTCAAAGGTCAAGGGCCCCACAAACTGCGTCGCGGCGGACGTCATCACGACGGACACGTCAGCCCCTTCCTGCGCAAGCGTTCGCAGCAGCGACACGGCTTTATACGCCGCAATGCTCCCCGTCACGCCCAGGATGATCCGCTTGCCTCGCAACGTGTCGCTCATCGCATTCGTCCGGGCCGGCCCGTGCGTCGCATGCAGACGGGCACGCTACCCTTCCGTATCCAACGCAGGCGCGGCTTCTTTCGGCGAATCATCAACGTACACGCCGAGTTGCCGTTTGATCTCCTTCGCGTCTTCGTCAGCCTCCGCGGACCCTGCCGGATGGCCCGGATGTTCCTGGTTTTGCTTCGCTTCTTGAAGAGCTTGACGGGCTTCTTCTCCGATTACATAGTCCACGTTGCCTCTCAGGACTTCTTCAAGGGCCAGGGACGTTTCTTTTGTAAATTTACTCGCGTGTGATCGTTTCGTCCCCCGCATGAGCTGTTTCGCACGTTGGGCCGCGACCCGAACCACGCGATAGCGTGAATCAAACGTGCCGGCTCTCTCGTCCGGCAGCAGTGGAAGGGTATCAATCATGATGGAAACTCCTTTGCGTGAATTGTCAACCGCTTAGATGGCCATCTCTCTCATCGTCAATGGGTCGCGTACTCCGTCGTCCGCAAACCAGTCGTCACTCAATCAATGGGTTTTGATCCGTTCGGCCAGAATGACGGACTCCAGTTCCTTCGTTGCCTGGTGCAGGTCCTCGTTCCGAATGAGGTAGTGATAGGCTTTGACGTTGGCCATTTCAGTTCTGGCTCCTTGGAGACGCTGTTGGATTTCTTCCGGCGTCTCCGCACCCCGTCGATCAAGCCGGGTTTTGAGCACGTCAAGCGACGGCGGAGCCACAAACACGAAGACGGCCTGCTGCAATCGCTCCATGATTTGCTTGGCCCCCTGGGTATCGATTTCCAACAATACGTCCAATCCCCCGTCCATGGCCTCCAGCAACGGCCGTTTGGGGGTCCCGTATTGACGGCCGTACACTTCCGCCCACTCAACGAACGCGTCATCTCTCACCATGGCGTGAAATTTCTCCTCTTCTACGAACCAGTATTCCACGCCGTCCCGTTCGCCGGACCTCGGTTTTCTCGTCGTATAGGAGATCGACAACGTGGTCCTGGGCACGCGCTCAATCATCTGTTTGCACAGCGTACTTTTCCCCACGCCGGACGGTCCCGACACGACCACCGATATCCCCTTCCCTCGCATCAGATCATCTTCTCCACGCGACTCCGCCTCATGAGGTGAACTCATTCCACATTTTGCACCTGCTCACGAATTTTTTCCAGTTCACTTTTGAGCGTCACGACGTGCGTGGAGATTTCGGCGCTGTTGACCTTGGACCCGATCGTATTGACCTCCCGCCCCATCTCCTGCAACAAAAAATCCAACTGCCGGCCGACCGGCTCCCGTTGTTTAACCGCGTCGTCAAATTGCGTGACGTGACTGTGAAGCCGGGTGAGTTCTTCCGTGACGTCGTACCGATCCGCCAGGAGTGCGCATTCCTGGGTGAGTCGCGTCTCGCCACCGTTCGTCGAGCCGGACAATTCCTGAACGCGCACTCGCATCCGCTCCCGGAGCCCTTTCATCACGCGGGGAACATCGCGCCGGATCGATCGATGAATCCTCCGAACGTGCGTCAACCGTTTCACGATGTCGCGTTGCAGGATTTTTCCCTCTTTGGACCTCATGCGATCAAGGTCGGCCACCGCGCCCGATACCAGCCGCTTCACCACCCGACTCACGTTCCCGTCGTCAGGCGGAGATTCTACCACTCGAAAGACGTCCGGGAACGACGCCAACAGACCGACGTCGATACGACCCTCTACTTGAAAATCCTTCTGCAACGTTTTGAGCGCCTGATAATATTGGCGAGCGACGGGACGATCAAGGATCACGTGTGTCCTGCGTTCTTCTCCTCCCGCACAGGTGACGGTGACTTCGATCCGCCCTCGCCGACACGTTTGCGCGACGAGCGCCTTGAGACCCTCTTCCCATTCAAACCGCCCTTTGGGCAATCGGGTCACGATCTCCCGAAACCGATGGTTCACCGATCGGACTTCTGCCACGATGGTGATCCCTTGATGGGTCCCTTCCCGTTTTCCAAACCCGGTCATGCTTTTCAACATGGACGCAGACGCTTTCCTTCCCAGTGACACTCTTCCTCAATCACACAGGCCTCACACTTGGGGTTCCGAGCCAGACACGTGTAGCGGCCATGGAGCAGGATCCTCTGCGAGCCTTCGGTCCAATCCCGTTCGGGCCAGACGGCCTGCAAGTCACACTCGATTTTGGTCGGGTCAGTGTGCCGCGTCAATTCTAAACGACGTGAGACCCGTTTCACGTGCGTATCCACGACAATCGACGGGACGCCTGAACAGGCGCCTAACAGCACGTTGGCCGTTTTGCGCCCAATGCCCGGCAGCGACGTCAGTTCTTCCATGGTCCGCGGCACTTCGCCGCCGAACCGCTCAACCAAGGCCCGACTGCACTCTACGAGACGCTGCGCCTTACTCCGATAAAATCCCGTTGACTTGATGAGGGCTTCAAGTCGCGGGGGGGAGGCGTCGGCTAATTCCTGGGGCCCCGGATAGGTCTCGAACAGAGACGGCGTCACGCCGTTGACTCGTGCATCCGTACATTGTGCCGATAAGATCGTCGCCACCAACAATTCAAACGGCGTGGTATAGTCGAGTTCCACCGACGCGGTCGGGCTCTGTTTTTTCAAGCGGTTGAGAATTCGACCGGCACGAGTTTTGGCTGACGTTGGCGGCATACCGCGTCTTCTCTTGAAAGCCCCTCTATTGACGGATGCCGCGTTGAACACTCATCAGGACACCGACGCGGATGAAGATTCTGCCCGCCACGCCGCCGCCCACGTGGGGCGCCGTCTTGCGCCCACGGCGTCGGCAATGGCGGCTCGAAGCGGCTCAACGGTCTCTTTGGAAACCGCGGAGACACACAGTGCCCCGGAACGTCGGGCCAGAATCGTCACCTCATCCGGCCGCAACCGATCGCATTTATTCATGACCAGCACCCGCGGCACGTGAGACAACTCCAGGTCACACAACACGGCGTCAACCGTGCGCACGTGTTGATCCCGGTCCCACGCCGTCGCGTCCACGACCTGCACCAGCACGTCCGCTTGGCGGAGTTCGTCCAGCGTCGTCCGAAAGGCCTCCAGCAAATCTTGAGGAAGATTCCGAATGAACCCGACGGTGTCGGTCAGGATCACGACGCGGCCCGTGGGGAGCCGGAGTCGTCGATTGACGGTATCCAAGGTGTCGAACGGCCGATCGTTGGCCGACTCGTGACCATTGGTTAACGCGTTCAGCAGGGTGGATTTTCCGGCGTTCGTATAGCCGACGATCGAGACAATCGGCATCCCGCGACGAATCCGTTTGGTCCGTTGCTGTTCTCGTTGAGCGCCCACGTGCTTCAGTTCCCGCTCGAGATGATGAATCCGATCGCGTGCCCGTCTCAGATCGGTCTCCAGCTTGGTTTCGCCTGGTCCTCGTGCGCCGATGCCGCCGCCTAAACGGGAAAACGCCGTGCCGGACTGAGCCAGACGGGGCAGCAGATATTTGAGTTGCGCGAGTTCCACTTGAATCTTCCCTGCACGGGAATGTGCCCGTCGGGCGAACACGTCAAGAATCAACTGCGTGCGGTCAATGATCTTCACGTCCGTCATCTCGGACAAGGAACGAATCTGGGTCGGGGTCAAGTCTCGATCAAACATCAACGTATCCGCCCCGCTTTGCAGAGCTTGAATAATCACCTCGGTCATTTTCCCCATGCCCAACACGTACTTCGGATTGACGTGCCGCACTCGCTGCACCACGGTGCCGAGGACCTGAATCCCCTGCGACGTCGCGAGTTCCCTGCATTCCAGCAGTCGTTCTTCCTGATCCGCCGGACTCCCCTCCACGCCGCTGACCAGCAAGGCGCCGGGGGCGCCGTCCGTTCGGCGAAGTGCCGGCGTGGCCTTGGAAATCTCCGCTTCAAGCGACCGCACGAATTGATCGCACCGGCATTGAAACGTCTGAAAACTTTGCGGAGCCCATTCCTCATACGCCTTGCCTTGCGGATTAGGCGGCAGCAGATGGGCTAACGCAAGCGAAACCGGTTCGCCCCGTTCTCCCACGCCAAGCACCGCCATTAAATCTAAACGAAGCAGGGCCAGATCGGTAAGGTCGTCTTTGGTCAACGGCTGATGATGAAGACGCGTATGGACGAATCGAACGCCTCGCAATAACCGCGGCCCCGACCGACTTCGCGCCAGCAGCGGGATCACCAATTGCCGATCCGTCCCGATGATGACGGACTCAATGATCCCTCGACGATTAATCAACAGCCCCAGTTGCCGACGAATTTCATGAGACAGTTCCGTACAGGACCGGGCCAACTCAGGAGAGATGACCGCGTCAACCGGGACGCGCCGGCGATACAACCGTTCCAGCCGAGTGATCTGATTTGGTTTCAAGCCGGTCAGACGTCCAAGAACCTGTGGCATAGAGCCGTCTCTCTCCGACCGACTTACTTCCTCACGCCGGAACGCTGGCCCGGAGGAACGGACTCCAGTCCCAGACTTGGCTGCGCGTCAACGTCCCACGACGACCACCGTTGACGGCAGTGGGCCCACCATCCGGCACAAGCAATCATCGCGGCATTATCCGTGCAAAAATCCAGGCGAGGCAACGCCAGGCGAACGCCTTCCTTTTCTGATCGAGATCGTAACGCGGCTCGCAAGCGAGAATTCGCGGAAACCCCACCGACCACGGCCAGGCCTGATACGTGACAACGCCGAACCGCCCGAAACGATTTTTCAACCAGCACGTCCACTATGGCTTCCTGATATCCCGCGGCCACGTGCGCGAGAGCCGGCAGCACCTTCCCTTGTCGTTGATGATCCCGTAGATAGTACAACAACGCGGTTTTCAGTCCGCTGAAACTGAAATGGAATCCTTCGCGATTCAAATACGGGCGTGGAAACCGGACGACCGACGGGTCGCCCGATTGCGCCAGGCGGTCCAATGCCGGGCCACCCGGGTAGGACAACCCGAGCATCTTGGCACCTTTATCAAAGGCTTCCCCCGCGGCATCATCAAGAGTCCTGCCCAACAGTTCATACTCTCCACGTTCGCGGACGAGGTACACGTGCGTATGTCCCCCGGAAACCACTAGCGCGATACAGGGCGTCACGAAATCCGGTTCTTCCAACCACGCAGACGCGACGTGGCCTTCTACATGATGGACGCCGATGCACGGAACGCCTAAGGCATACGCCAAAGCTTTGCCGAAACTGACCCCGACGACCAGCGAGCCGGCAAGTCCCGGACCGCGTGTGACCGCAATCGCCTGAACGTCGACCCAACCGAGACCGGCCCGCTCAAGCGCGGCGTGCGTCACCTCTTCAATCGTCTCAACGTGCTTTCTCGACGCCAATTCCGGGACCACGCCGCCGAACCGTCCATGCACCTCATGTTGGGACGCGACGACGTTCGACAACAACCGGCCTTGGAGGGACAACGCCGCGGCAGCCGTTTCATCGCACGAGGTTTCGATGCCCAAGAGACTCGGGGTTCGTGAGACCGCCGGATGACCGGATGGGCCTAAGCCGTTTTGACTCATCACCATCGGAAGGTCGGCGTAATTTAGTGGTCAGTGGCCGGTGGCCAGTAGGGACTGGGTCCTGGTCACTGAGTTGGGGAAGACGTGGTATGGAGTAGTTAGAGTAGTTAGTAGGGACATCGGGTACTGGCCCTTCGAATGGGGAACGTCACGTGGTGACGTAGAGGGCGAGGAGGACGAATCTGAGGAGCGTGTCGATCATGGTGCGGCTTTCTCCCGGTGGTCACTGGCCACTGGTTTCTCCTCTAGACGCCCGCCATCGCCTCCTCTTCAACAAAAACCGGAGCGTTCTCCCGCAGCACGACTTTCAGTTTCCTGGCGTCTTTCAATCGCCCCTTGATGAGTTCCTCGGACAAGGGATCGCCCAGGAGCTTTTGTATGGTGCGCCGCATGGGTCTCGCCCCATATTTCGGCTGATAGCCTTCATCAATCAACCATTGCTTCACGTCGTCGCCGATGACCAATGCAATGTCACGTTCAGCCAATCGATCGTTCAACTCCTGAACCAGAATGTCAACGATGTTCAACAGATGCACTTTTTCCAAGGGATGGAATACCACGTATTCGTCGATTCGATTCAAAAATTCCGGGCTGAAGTTGCGTTTCAATTCCTCCACGACGTCGGCCTTCATTCGCGCGTGGCCGTCGCCCTCTTCCGTTTTTTGGAATCCCAAGGACACGCCCTTTTGAATAAGCTTGGTGCCCAAATTCGACGTCATCACAAGCAGGGTGTTTTTGAAATCCACTTTCCGGCCCAGACTGTCCGTCAAGATCCCTTCATCCAGAACCTGTAAGAGGACGTTGAAAATATCGGGGTGGGCTTTTTCGATTTCATCGAAGAGGACCACGGAGTAGGGACGACGCCGAACCTTCTCGGTCAACTGTCCGCCTTCTTCATACCCGACGTAGCCCGGAGGCGCTCCGAACAATCGAGAACTTGTAAACTTCTCCTGGTACTCGGACATGTCGATTCGGATTAAGGCATCTTCGGTGTTGAACAAAAATTCCGCCAATGCACGCGCCAATTCGGTTTTCCCCACGCCCGTCGGACCTAAGAAAATAAAGGAGCCGATCGGCTTGCGCGTATCCTTGAGTCCGACCCGCGATCGCCGAATAGCCCGACACACGGCCGAAATCGCTTCTTCCTGTCCCACGATCCGTTTGTGAAGGAAGTCTTCCATGTGAAGCAGTTTTTCTGATTCCTCTTCTTCGAGCTTGAACAGGGGAATGCCCGTAATTTTGGACACCACGAAGCTGACTTCTTCCGCCCCGATCACGGGTTTGTGCTGTTCCTGGTTCTTTTTCCAATCACGTTTGGCCTCTTCCAACAGTTTGCGAAGGCGCTCTTCTTCTTCCCGGTATTTCACGGCTTCTTCAAAATTCTGTAAGCCGATGGTGACTTCTTTGTCGCGAGCCACGCGCTTGAGTTCCTGTTCCAATGACTTCAGTTCAGGAGGCAGGGCGTAGGATTGCAACTTCGCCCGCGAACCGGTTTCATCAATCAAATCAATCGCCTTATCGGGAAGGAACCGATCGGTAATGTAGCGATCCGTCAACTTGACGGCTTCAATCACCGCGTCATCGCTGATCTCCACGCCGTGATGTTCTTCATAGCGGTCCCGCAATCCTTGAATAATCTTCACGGTCTCTTCAACGGAAGGCGGGTTCACGTAAATCGGCTGAAACCGACGCTTCAAGGCCCCGTCTTTCTCAATGTACTTGCGATATTCATCAAGGGTCGTCGCCCCGATACACTGAATTTCACCACGTGACAACGCCGGTTTGAGCATGTTGGCGGCATCAATCGACCCTTCGGCCGCGCCGGCCCCGACCAAGGTGTGCAACTCATCAATGAACAGAATCACGTTGCCGGACTGGGCAATTTCTTTCATGACCACCTTGAGTCGTTCTTCAAATTGTCCGCGGTACTTCGTGCCGGCCACGAGAGACCCCAGATCCAAAGCAATCACCCGTCGGTTTAATAAATTATCAGGGACGTCCATGGACACGATACGCTGGGCCAACCCCTCAACGATTGCGGTTTTTCCAACGCCCGACTCGCCGATCAAGGCGGGGTTGTTTTTTGAACGACGGCTCAAAATCTGAAGGACGCGTTCGATTTCGTCGCCACGGCCGATGACCGGATCCAACATGGATTCCTGGGCCAATTGCGTGAGGTCTCTTCCAAATTCCTCAAGGGCGGGCGTGCTGCTTTTCTTGTCACGTTCCCGCGTCCCCGATTTCCGCAGGAAGGTCACGGTCAATTGACGAGCCGTGAGTAGATTCCCTCCTAAACTGCGAAGCACCTTGCCCCCGACCCCTTCTTCTTCGCGCAACAATCCCAACAGGAGATGTTCGCTGCCGATGTGATTATGTCCGAGCAACCGCGCCTCTTCCACGCCGTATTCAATCACTTTTTTCACGCGAGGACTGAATGGAATTTCCCCAAAGGTGACGGTCGTTCCACCGCCGGGTAAATGGCGTTCGACCTCTAACCGGATCTGTTCGGGGGAGAGCCCCATTTTCTTGATAATCATCAGGGCAATGCCGTCCGACTCGCGGAGCACGGCCAGCACCAGATGTTCCGTCCCAAGATAGTCGTTTTGATGGCGTTCAGCCTCTTCGCGGGCCAGGATAATGATCTTACGCCCTCTATCCGTGAATCGCTCGAACATGTTCCCCTCCTTCAGGGTAACCGGGAGATAACCCCACGGCCGTCAGGCCAATCCCACAAGCACGTACCCGGTAGTCTATCGTTCCGATCAGAAAAGTGTCAAGGCAGGAGGACGCTTGCGTTTCAGCATCGGCACGCGATCATGAACCTCCGCGCGTTTCATCATTGACTCAGGCCGGCGGCGGCGATACAATTTTTTCCATTCCCGTCGCCACACGTCTACGCCGTTTCGCAATCAGCCTCGGTCTGTTACTACGAGTGGTGAGGGGCGAGCAGGGAGTGGACGGCTGATCTCCCTCACTCATCACGCTCATCACTCACCACTACAATGAGGCGACCTTGACGATCATCGGCATTGTCACCAAGCCAACCTTTCCCCAGAGCACGTCAATCCTTGAGGAGTTGATTGCCTGGCTCCGTCAGAAAAAGAAAACGGTCCTGGTCGGTTCATTCTCCACGCAAGATTCTCCCGAAGACCTTCAAGCGATGGATGAACGCATTGCCGCGCAGACGGAACTCGTCCTCGTCCTTGGCGGGGACGGAACGATGTTACGGGCAGCCCGACTGGTCGAACAACGATCCGTCCCGATCTTAGGCGTCAATCTGGGCGGCCTCGGGTTTCTGACGGAAACAACGTTGGACACGATGTACGACTCCCTGGAAAAAGTGTTTGCCCAAGAATTCTACGTGGACGGCCGCCTCCGACTCCAGGCCCATCTCCGGCGTCACACCGGCGAACGCCGTGAAGGAACGGCTCTGAACGACGTGGTGATCAGCAAAGGCACCTTGGGGCGGATGATCACCACCGACATTCAGGTGGATCAACGATTCGTGACGACTCTTCGGGGGGACGGCCTGATTATCTCCTCCCCGACCGGGTCCACCGCGTACTCAACGTCCGCGGGCGGGCCGATTGTCGATCCGGCGTTGGAGGCGTTGCTGCTCACGCCAATCAGTCCGCACACGCTGACCTATCGGCCCCTTCTTGTCCCAAGCCAAGTGGTCCTGGACGTTCAACTGATCAGCAGTGAGGGCGGCACCGTCACGTTTGACGGCCAAACCGGGATTTCCATGGAGCATGACGACATCGTCACCATTAGCGCCTCACCCCATCGAACCCGCCTGGTCCGCTTTCCCGACCGGACCTACTACGACGTCTTACGGAATAAACTCAAATGGGGAGACGGATGACCACCATCCCGTGGATCACGGCTGGCACTCATGACACTCGGTCCGTTCGTGCTCGGCACGAAATTCATCCGACGTTAACGGAAACGTCTGATGGCACAGCGCACATTGACGAATCTCAAAAAACGCTTCTCCGTCTTCATGAATCTCGCACGGCAGCAACAGATCAAGCGGGTCATAGCCCAGGGCTTGTCCATCGGGAAACTTCACGACCGCCAACCGGACGTTGAAATGTTGAAAGACGCCTTCTTGGCCTTTGCGGTCATCCCCGTGGCCGACCACGCACACGGGTTGGCCGGCTTTACGGACGCGAAGATCTTTCAAGTTTCGCTGGGAGTCCGTGGCCACGTCAAATTGAGTCGCGTCCGGAGCGGGTGGGCTTGACATAACCGTGTCTTCGTTGTCTGGAACGCGATGGACGGGAACGACAGTGGCCACCGGCCACTGACCTTCAGCTTGTAACACGCACCAAAAACCATCGTCAAGCAACCGGGGACGTTTCCGGAGAAGGGCTTCAACCTTGATGAGTGAAGGAATCGGAGCGCCCACTCATCACTCTCCACTCTTCACTCAAGAACGCGGGGGCTTCCGACGTTCCGGGCCGTCGGCGTCAGTGCGGGCAAGGCCGGAGTCGGCGCGGAGGTATTGATAAGCCTCAATGATGCGACGCAACTCGGGCTCGGCACTTCGGTCCCCATTGTTAATATCCGGATGAAGTTTTTTGGCGCGCTGGCGAAAGGCCCGGGTGACGGCAGCCATGGATGAACCGAATTCCAAACCCAAAGCGTTGTAGGCTTCATCATGAGAATGAATCGATCCTTGGGACGCCGGAAGGTCGCCGCCTCCACCCGTCGCGCGTTGAAAGAAGTGAAACAGATTGATTGTTCGCCGTCGTCGTTTCGGGCGCTGGTAGATTTCACTGTCAAAATCTTCAAATCGATCCTCAATAAATTCCAGACGGGCTTCTAATCGCTGGGCATGCGTGAGTTCCTGAACGTCGGGCAATTCTCCCTCAATGAGATCAACCATCCGCTCAATCTCCATGAGCCCTTTTTCCACCTGAAGAAAACTCTCCGCGCGTTCCAGCATCATCGTGTCGATAGCCACGTCCAGGCTGCGTTCGGCTTTCGCCTTCAATTCGACGATCCGCCGACGCATACCCGAGCAATAACGCGTCCTGGTCCGTTCATCAAACGGCATGGCCTCTCCCCCGGAACGTGCTGGTCATGGGTACGGTCCGGTCCGAATCAGTGAGTGCATGATAAAGCCACATTGTAGCACAAAACCATCTCCACCTCCCGTTGTTGAAGAAGAGACGTCTCCTCGTTGACGGCCGGTGTGATTGCCGACGATTCCGCCTGAATGGTAGAGTACGGCCTGCTCAACGCCCATGCGCGTGTGCCGTCACCGTTATGACAAACGCATTGCTGAGGAAGGAGAAGGTACCGTGAGAAGAAACGTGTCACGTGTGGCAATGGTTGTCGCGTTAGTCTTGGGGTCCGTGGCGTCGGCCTGGGCCGTCAATCCAGCCGGATATGGGCAAGCCGGCGGAGAATATGACGTCACCATCCCGCGAGTGCCCGCGGGCGAACTCGCCAAGGCGAAAAAAGTCAAACCGCCCTTTGAACCGACTCCCGACGTTCTGGCGGAGGGAAAACGGATTTTTCTGGGAGTGGGGGGATGCGTCAGTTGCCACGGACCGGAAGGGAAAGGAAACGGGTCGGCTGCCGCCATTCTCCCCATTCAACCACGCAACTTCACGAATCCAACATTCCATCGATTACGGACCCCCGGTGAACTGATGTGGGTCCTGAAGAACGGCAGCATGGGCCAATCCGGTCGCGTGCCTGGAACCGGAATGCTGCCCGTGGTCCAGCCCAAAGGCTTTATTACGGAAGAGCAAGGGTGGAAGGCGTTGCTCTACGAACTCAGCCTGGGAAAAAAGAAATAAACCGGAAGCGGAACGTCTTCCGAATCTCCTCATCCGCGCAGACGTGAAACGAAGGAAGAACCTCCGTGTCGTTTGTTCACTTGCACGTCCACACTCAGTACAGTCTGCTGGACGGCGCGAATCAACTGAATCCGCTCCTCACGCAAATTCGGCACTTTGACCAGCCGGCCGTGGCCATGACCGATCACGGCAACCTCTTCGGGGCCATTGACTTCTATGAGAAGGCCAAGGCCCACGGCGTCAAACCCATCATCGGGTGCGAAGCCTATCTCGCGCCCGGCAGTCGGCGACAACGTGAAGGACTCCTTGCCCACAACGATTACTATCACTTGATCCTCCTGGCCAAGAACCTCACGGGCTATCAGAACCTGATCAAACTGTCGAGCAAGGCGTATCTCGAAGGGTTCTATTACAAACCCCGGATGGATAAAGAACTGTTGCAAGAACATCATGAGGGACTCATTGCCCTCTCCGGCTGCTTGAGCGGCGAAGTGCCGTATCTGATTGGGCAGAAGGACGTGGACGCGGCCACGCGAACGGCCGGCGAATACCGCGAAATCTTCGGAAAAGACTCCTATTATCTCGAAGTCCAGGCGAATGGTCTGGAGCATCAACGGATCGCCAACCGCGGTCTCGTGGACATTCATAAAAGACTCGGCATTCCGTTAGCCGGCACGAACGATTGTCACTACCTGAACAAAGAAGACGCCCGTCCGCATGAAATCATGCTCTGTCTGCAAACCGGCAAGACGTTACAAGACGCCAACCGCATGAAGTTCGACACGGATCAACTGTACGTGAAGTCCACGGACGAGATGGTCGCTGAATTTTCGGAACTCCCGGACGCCGTGTCGAACACCTGTCGCATTGCCGAACAATGCAACGTCAACCTGAGTTTTGAAACCTCCTATCTGCCCCACTACCACGTGCCCGAGGGATTCACGCGGGAACGGTACCTTGAACACATCGCCAAGGAGGGTCTGGCCCACCGACTGGCGTCTCGCCCGTCCGGCGTTCCGGTCGACGCGTACCATCTTCGCCTTCAGGAAGAGTTAGCCGTGCTGACGCACATGGGGTACGCCGGGTACTTCCTGGTCGTGTGGGACATCATCAAATTTGCCCGATCACGCGGCATCCCCGTCGGCCCGGGACGAGGGTCGGCGGCCGGCAGTCTGGTCGCGTACGCGCTGTCGATCACCGATTTGGATCCGCTCGCGTACAACCTGCTGTTTGAACGTTTTCTCAATCCCGAACGGGTGACCATGCCGGATATCGACATGGACTTCTGCATGGACAGACGAGGAGAAGTGATCAACTACGTGATCGAGAAATACGGGGAAGATCACGTCTGCCAGATCATCACCTTCGGGACGTTGGGCGCAAAAGCCGCCATACGCGACGTGGGGCGCGTGATGAACGTTCCCTACGCCGACGTGGACCGCGTCGCCAAGCTCGTTCCGCCTCAACTCAACATCACCCTCAAGGACGCGTTGGCTCAGGAGCCGAAACTCCAGGAGTTGGCGGACGCGGATGCCCGGATGCAGGAGTTGCTGACGACCGCGCAGGCTCTGGAAGGATTGGCGCGACACGCCTCAACGCACGCGGCGGGCGTCGTGATCTCACAGCAACCCCTGATCGAACACGTGCCGTTGTATAAAACGGCCAACGACGAAATCGTCACGCAATATTCGATGACGGACGTCGAAAAAGTGGGCTTGGTGAAGTTTGATTTTCTGGGACTGAAAACGCTCACCACGATTCATCGTGCCGTCAGCATCGTCAACTCTGGTCGCGCGCCGCGGGACCGGCTCGATCTCGAACGCCTGTCGCCGAATGATCCGACGACCTACGCGCTGCTGGCCTCGGGGAAAACCACGGGAATCTTCCAACTGGAAAGCTCTGGCATGCGGAGTCTGCTGCTGCGAATCAAACCCGAATGTTTTGAAGATTTGATCGCGATTCTCGCCCTCTATCGTCCGGGCCCATTGGAAAGCGGAATGGTGGAAGACTTCATTACACGCAAACGCGATCCCTCCAAGATCGTCTACGACCCGCCGGAGCTGGAACCGATTCTCAAAGAAACCTACGGGGTGATCGTCTATCAGGAGCAAGTCATGGCCATTGCCAATCGCATGGCCGGATTCAGTTTAGGCCAAGCGGATTTACTGCGCAGGGCCATGGGGAAGAAAAAACACGAGGAGATGGCCAAGCAAAAGGCGCGGTTCATCAAGGGAGCGACCACCAATGGATTCACGCACCAGAAAGCAGAAAAAATCTTCGACCAGATGGCCTATTTTGCCGGCTACGGCTTTAATAAATCCCATTCGGCGGCCTATGCCCTCGTCACCTTCCAGACCGCCTATTTGAAAGCCCGTCATCCCACGGCGTTCATGGCCGCGTTACTCACCAGCGAAACGGGGAACACCGATAAGATGGTGGGCTATTTCAGCGAATGTCGGGAACTGGGCATCCGCATCCTTCCGCCGGACGTGAACGAGAGCCAGAAAAATTTTACCGTCGTTGAGGACGGCGTTCGATTCGGGTTGGCGGCCATCAAGAACGTCGGCGGCAGCGCGATTGAATCCATCATTGCCCGTCGAGAAGAAGGCCGTTCCTTCTCGTCGTTCATGGATTTTTGCTGTCGCATCGATTTGCAAAAAGTCAACAAGCGCGTCATGGAAGGGTTGATCAAGGTCGGCGCGTTTGACTCCATGGGCGCGAAGCGGGCGCAACTCATGGCCATCATGGAACACGCGCTTGATGAAGCCAACGCGATCCAACGCGCGCGCGCGTTGGGCCAGACGTCCTTATTCGACGCCGGGAACGAGGGAGCCGCGTCCTCGGAGGGGGAAGCGGTGGCTCAACCGCTCCCCGCCGTTGACGAATGGCACCAAGCCCTCATGCTCCAATTTGAACGAGAACTGACCGGCTTTTACATCACGGCCCATCCGCTGGCCCAACACGCTGAAGCCGTTCGCTTACTGTCCACGCACACCACGTTGACCGTCCACGACGCGGCGGAAGGCAGAGAAGTGAAAGTATGCGGGGTCATCGGCCACGTCAGAGCCACGACTACGAAAAAAGGCAATCGGATGGCCTACGTGCAATTGGAAGACCTTCAGGGACTGGTGGAACTCATCGTGTTTCCGGAACTCTATCAGAGTTGTTCAACGTGTCTCACGGTTGATACCGTCGTCCGCGTGACGGGCACGGTGGATCACATGGACAGCGGATCTCGGATCAAAGCCACCAAATTGGAGCCGCTGCAAGACGTACAAACAAAAACCGTCAAACGGGTGAGGATTCGTCTCATGGAAACCCCTGACGCCTGGAACAATCTGCCCAAGCTGCAAGAAGCCTTGCATCGTCACCCGGGACCGACCCCGGTGTCGTTGCAGTTCCACCTCGAATCCCGCGTGCAAGTTGAAAGTGCCCCGTTGCCGAACGTCACCGTCTTGCCCAATTCAAACTTGGTGTATGAGGTTGAGCAAATTCTTGGGAACGCCGCCGTCACGTTTTCTTAACGTGCCGACGCCCCTCGTCCGCCATGCGTGATTTTCTGGAATTCGAAGCGCCGCTCAAAGCCCTTGAGGAGCGCATTGAAAAACTGACGAAATCGAGTTCGAAGAAACAATCCGTGGCGCGGCTGATCCGCCTCCTCCGAACGCGGGTGGCGAAACACGAGCGGGACCTGTTCGGAGCCCTGACGCCCTGGCAGCGGGTTCAAATCGCCCGGCATCCGCAGCGCCCCTCCATGCTGCACTATCTCGAACACACGTGCCAAAACTTTCTGGAACTCCACGGCGACCGGACGTTTGGCGACGACAAAGCCATCGTCGGTGGATTCGCCACGTTTCAGGATCAATCCATTTGCGTCATCGGTCACGAAAAGGGCCAGGGGTTCAAAAATCGGGTGACACGCAATTTCGGGATGCCCAATCCGGAAGGCTATCGAAAAGCGCGACGGCTGATGGCACTGGCCGAAAAATTCAACCGTCCGGTCGTGACGTTCATTGACACGCCGGGAGCCTATCCGGGCGTAGGAGCCGAGGAGCGGGGTCAAGCCGAGGCCATTGCCAGAAATTTATTCGTGATGGCGCGGCTCAGGGTCCCCATTGTCGCGATCATCACGGGAGAAGGCGGCAGCGGCGGAGCCTTGGCGTTAGGCGTTGCCGACCGCGTCGTGATGCTGGAACATTCGATATACTCGGTCATTTCTCCGGAAGGGTGCGCGGCGATTCTGTGGGAAAATGCCGCCAAGACGCAAGAAGCGGCCGCCGCGCTCAACGTGACGGCCGCCGAACTGCTCAACGCAGGGGTCATTGACGACGTCGTGCCCGAA
The DNA here is from genome assembly GCA_965212625.1 of Nitrospirales bacterium. Classification (GTDB taxonomy): domain Bacteria; phylum Nitrospirota; class Nitrospiria; order Nitrospirales; family UBA8639; genus Bin75. The sequence continues at coordinate 1,539,279 of OZ243124.1, forward strand.
CCACTCGGCGGCGCACATCGCGACGTTGCCGCCACCAGTCAATCGCTGACGAACGCCCTGCACGCCCATCTCCGTCACCTGACTCACCTGTCACCGGAAACCCTCTTGAAAAACCGGGACGACAAATTCCGCCGGATGATCGCGCTGGCCGACTCCTGAGCCCGTTGACCGTTGAGTCTCTCCTGCCGCTCGACTCCGCGAAGAAAAACGTCCGTTTCGTTCTACGCGCAAGATCATTCCATCCGCCGGAACGTCCAGTACGACCTGAACATCCAACCAAGTTTCTAGCTCCCGTCGGCCGTACGGGTACCTTCTCCATTTTCCATGGTCAACCAAGACGATAGACACGTCGTCACAACCCCTCTCGGCAAATCGCGTCGTTTTCTTAATGATTTGGTCTTTGGAGCGCGGAAGGAACCCAAATGCCTCCCCCTGAAAATCCACGTGGACATAAATGGCATCCGGGAAGTTACTGAGAAAACAGTGACCAATGGCGTGCGTCTTGAGATATGAGATTGTTCGTCGATCATGCCATCGCTTCGCGGTGTATTTGTTGCCGTGGGCCATCACCCAAATTGTGTCATTGACACTTTTTGCCATGGGTGCCATGCTCGAATTGAGTAGCACCACCATCAACGTCACGCAACCGATCCTCCGCATGGACGTCCTACGTTTGCCGGGATTTCTCAACAAGCCGTCAAGCAACATCGCCGTCACGAACAGAAAGGCCAAGTAGGAGGGCAGATAATAACGAGGAGAATAATAACCCGGTGAAGTCCTGAGAATCACCAAGACCAAGCCGCACGTATAGACCAGAAAGAACGTTCCAAAGAGGACAATTGGTTTCGTCCCGAGGAAAAATCCCCCTACAGAATGCCTCCGAAACATGACGGCACATCCCAGCGAGACAGCCGCCAGCGCCAGAATCAACGCTCCCACGTCACCCAGTGGTTCCCCCCCCCCCCCCCCCCCCCACATGTAAATGAAATATCACGTCAACCAGAGTCTGCATAGACTCTTGGATCACCGCCACCGGTTCATCCACGGGAACTCGCCTACCCACCATGAGTCCGCTAACCACCACGTTTCGCACCATCCACGCAGAGATCGGGAGCGTGGTCACAAGTACATAGATGACCACGTTCTTCACGCTTCCCCTTCCGGTTCTTCCGGCGAGCAGCATCAGAACGCCGACGGCCACTACCAGGGCTCCCACGTACCGAGTCAGGACGGACAGGCTCGCGAAGACCGCGGCCCAAATCAGCGCGGAACGCCTGCCGCTGTCCAGATGGCCGTCAAGCGTGATCAGGGATAACAACACCAGTAACAGAAAAGGCCCATCCGTCAAAGCATCGGAAGACACGGACAGCAGGGGCGGTGACATCAAGAGGGCCATCGCCACCCCCAACGCGAGAAGACGGGATTCCACCCGTCGCGACAGATACAACCCCGATAAAAACACGATCAACCCAAACGCAGTGGCATTGAGGAACCGGGCAGCATCGGGGGCATCCAGTCCGAAAAAAACTCCAACAGCCAACGTCGCGGGGAACAGCGGCGGCCAGCTCGATAGGTGCTTTCCCTCGTAATTTGTGAACCCCTTGCCTTCGGCAAAGTTCTTGGCCATTGAGAGGTACTGGGCCTCGTCCGAGCCAATACCCACGCCCCATGTATGCGTGCGAAGCAGGATGATCGACGTGCCCAACATGCCCAAGACGGCAAACAGATATATCATCGGCAGCTTGCCGTGGCGGGACGCAAGCGGTGGCACGTGCGAGACGGTCATGACTCGTTCTCCGGAGACGATGGGAGAACATGCCGCGTGTCTTGTCGCCTGCCGTCATCCGTTCCTTGACTCCTGGGGTACCCGCCGTCTTGCGGAACTCCGTTTGAATGTGCCATCTTTGGGCTCCCTCGCGGTAAGAGGAATTGCGTCCACATACAGGGACCGAACGGCGCCGCATGACGACGCGACAGGCCAGAAATTTTATACAACGTCCGGCCCCTCAGCAACCCCGCGTCCCGGCGCGGTTTCCTGACGTGGGCAGGGCCGAAGCGCGCGGATGAACCAAGACCATGCCCCATCGTCAGTCAGACGCGGCCGACTCACCTGTTTGTACTTTGGCAGACAGGATCGTCAGCGAAGAAAACGGAAACGACGTATCCCCTGAGCCCGCACCCGATCAGGACAACGACTGGCGTCAGATTTTGACGGATCCGGCAGGCCGCACCACTAAGCGGAGACATTTACTTGACCGGGTGCAGTACCTTCGCCCGTCTGCCGAAGCACAAGCAGGCAGGCCCGGGGAGGCTGGGCACCTGAACCGGTTGACGCTGATCGGATGGCGGGTGGCCAACAAGCGGCGCGGGGTCTGGTGGTCTCTCCGGCATCGACTGCGTGGCACGTTGGCGCGGGCTACGTGGATGCCCAGTAAATCAAGAGTCGGCGGGTCAATGTGGCACCAACCGGCCTGGGCTTCGGCAGCCAAGCCATCGGCAGCGTCGTGCCCGCTCGCGGTGCCCGCCTTCGACCCACGCATATGGAATCCGATTGGATGGCAGCGCGCCGTCGGGAACGAGGCGGCGGCGCTGGGGCCGGTGGAACGGCTGCCGCCCGGCATCGTGGCGCATCACGTCGTGCATCGGGACGATCTGCTCCGATTGCGACGGATGCACCACGTGGAGGACGTGCAGGCGTTTCACGCGGACGTGACTACGCGGGCCGGCGACCTGGTCCGTTTGGCCGCCGGCGGCGTGGTCGTGCATCTGGCGGACGGCGACGTGCGGCTACGGGCATGGCTCGGCGACGAACTCTACGACGTGATGACCACCGACCCGAGTGCCTTCGACGCCGGGACGCGCGAGTTGCACAGCATCAGAATGCGCCGCATTGCCCTGCGGGACCATTCGCGTCAAGCCCGCACGCGGCAACGCGGCGAGGAGGCACGGCCCGATCCCTTTCCGGTCTCAATCCTGCTGGCGACCAGGCGTCCCCGGTTCCTGCCGCACGCGCTCGCCGCGGTGGCGAGACAGACCTACCCCCGGCTGGAGCTGGTGCTGGCACTGCACGGCGAGGGGTTCGATGACGTCGAGCGACGCGTCGCCGGAGTTCCACACCCGACGAAGGTGGTGCGGGTCGCCGCACGCGAACCGCTCGGTGCCGTGCTCAACGTCGCCACCGCGGCGTCAAGCGGGACCTTGCTGACCAAAATGGACGATGATGATCTCTACGGTGCTGACCACGTCTGGGACCTGGTGCTCGCGCACGAATACTCACAGGCGCAGGTGGTGGGCAAGGGGGTCGAGTTCGTCTATCTAGCCGCGTCGGACCAGACCATTCACCAGCTCAGCGGAGACGGCGAACACTATCGGGCAAGGACGCTGGCCGGGGGCACGCTGCTGGTTGCCCGTCACGACCTTGACCGGGTGGGCGGCTGGCGGCCGGTGCAGCGAGGCGTTGATCTGGGGCTGATTGAGGATATCCTGCGAGCCCGCGGGTGCGTGTACCGGACGCACGGTGCCGGTTTCATGCTGATTCGCCACGGCTATCGCCCGGTCTGGGACGTCTCCGACGAGCGTTTCCTCGCGCAGGCCGATCTCTCGTTGCAGGGCTGGATTCCGGCACTCGCCGACGTGGATGACCTGATTCCGCCGCGGGCACGCACTCAAGTGCCTAGCTCACACAATCCACGTGGGGGAGTCTCGAGTTGCTCGCTCCCACTTCCGACCGCCTGCCGTGGGAGACCTGAAGTCGAATGACTATTCCCCGGACAAAATTGCCCACGTCAGTACGCCGGGCGAAACAACTCGCCGTCGTCGTTTCGAACCCGCTCGCCGTCAGGACCATCGTGGGCGCGTTGTCGCGTGGGGCGTTCCGAGAAGCGAAGCGCGTGGCGCGCACGGCAACACGGACGCCCGACCTCGGCGCCGAGAAAATCATCTCCCGAACGTACCGCTTTCTGTGGTTCTGCAACCCCAAGGTGGCGTCGCGGAGCATAATCGCCGCTCTGTGTAGCGCCGACCCCGGTGCTGTAATCATCCGCGACACGAGCGTCTCGGAAATTTACGCCATGTATCCGGAAGTGAAAGACTACGACAGCTTCGCGTTCATCAGGCACCCCGTCGACCGAGCACTCTCGCTGTACGCGGAACTCCGTTTCTCTCCGGAGCGTTACCAAGGAGAGCAGCGCATCCACAAGGAGAAGAAACGCCGGTCCTTTCTCGACCGGCACCCCGGACTGGCGGACGTGAACAGTTTCGATGAGTATTGCCAGTGGCTGAACACGCCCTACGGATCCGATGCCCTGGCAGACCGGCATTTTCTATCCCAGCACGTGCAAATACGCCGCAAAGACGGACGCCTGCCCGATGCCATCGGCTGCATCAAGCACGCGGACGAGGACTTGAAACGGATCGCCGCGCGCGTGGGGATGCCGGGGCCGGCGCTGCCGATGCTGAATACGATGGTGGCATGGCAGCCGTCATCCCCGCACGCACTGCAAGCCGCCCGGTCGGAGATGATGACGCTCGTCACCGACCGGAACCGGGCGCTGCTGGAAACACGATACGCCGACGACGTGGATCTGTATCGGACCGTTTCTTCGTCCGGGATGCTCGAAACGTCTGCGTGAAGAGCGATGAACCACTCCGCCGTGCGGGGGAGGGGCTGGTGCTCATCGTCTCAGGAATATTGAAGGGACGCGGCGTTTCGTGTACAAACTCGTGAGGGTTCATGAAGCCGACGACCGTGCCATACAACGATTGGCGCCAAGTAGCCGTGGAGCCGCCGGAGACGTTCACGCCCACCCTGCCGGTCAGCGTGATCATCCCGTCCTACCAGACACCCCCCGAGACGCTGGCAAGGACCTTGGCGGCACTGGAAGGCCAGACCTATCCGCGGGACCTGTTCGAGGTGGTGATCGTGGACGACGGGTCAGAGCCGCCGCTGCGGCCCCCGTTGACGCCGATGGATGTCAAGGTGGTACGCCAGGAGTACAACGGAGGAAGGGCCAAGGCACGGAACGCCGGCGCCCGCGCCGCCACCCACGGCATCCTGCTCTTTCTCGACGGCGACGTGCTGGTGGAGCGGAACTGGATCGCGGCCCACGCCCGGTGGCATCACGCCGTCTCCGACGCCTTGACCTTGGGGCCACGTGTCCACGCGGCGATGGACGGCATCGATGCGGACATAATCAGGCGCCGGCCGGGATCGTTGCAGGAGTTGCTTTCGGACCATCCGAAAGACCCGTCCTGGGTGGAAGGGTTCCTGGCCGGCACCGGCGATCTGACGGCACGGGCCGACGACCTGTTCCTGGCGGTGGTGACGGCGAACCTGGGGATCGGCAGGGGCTTCTACGAGTTGATCGGCGGGATGGACGAGTCGTTCGTGCGATGGGGACTGGAAGACGTGGAGCTCGGTTACCGCGCCTTCGTGCGCGGTGGATTGCTGGTGCCCGTCCGGGACACCTTCGCCTGCCATCAGGGCCGTTGGAGCGAGAACCGGGACGCCAAGCGTCGCAGCCGCATGCTCAATCTCGGCAAGGCGGCCCATCGGATCGCCCACCCGTCGATCCGTCGCCGCCAGCCCGGCAGGCTCTTCGCCGTGCCGCAGTACGTCGTGACCATCGACGGGCGACGCTGCTCCGCCGACCGGATCATCGGGGCGGTCGTGAACGTCCTGGCCGACCGGGTGTACGACGACTTGGTAGTCAGGGTCGAAGCGGGCGGGAACGGCGATGGCGACGGTCCGGCGCGTCTGCGCGACGAGTTCGGGCCGGACCCGCGGGTGCGCGTCGCTCCCGAGCGATCCGCCCTTGACGAGTTTCCGGCGTCGCCCTTCCACGTCACGCTTCCCGCTCACGAATTCCGCGGACATCCGGTGCGTCGCCTGCGCGCCGAACTGGGAGACGCGGCCACCGCGAGTGCGACGCTCCCCGACGGCGCCACGGTGTCCATCACCCGGGCGTGGGCGCTCCACCGAGCACGCCGCACTGGGAAAAGCCCCGCCGACTTTGGCGAGGCGCGGACCATTTCGACCAAGGTATTGAAACTCGCGAAGTGGCGTGACCGCCCCGCCCGGGAGACGGCAGACGGATCCACCGTATGGGATCACCTGCGCGACCGTGTACTAGACATCCGTAGCCCATCGCAGGCAGGGTCGTTCATGAAGTGGGCAACCGGCGCAGCATGGCGGAGAGCGACAGGCAACTCGCGCTAGCCGGAAAGAGCTGACCTTGGCCATCGTATCGCACACGCACAAGTTCATCTTCATCCGGCCTTGCAAGGTCGCGGGAAAAAGCGTGCAGATTTCATTGTCCCGCTGGTTGGAGAAAGACGACGTGGCAAGCTACGACGATGACCCCGTGGTGTTCAAACGGCACACGGACGATGACGATTTCGGTGCCGTCCCCATACGAAACAACGACCGGGCGGGGATACCGTATCGAGCCCACGAACTGCCTGACGAGATTCGCGAGAAAGTCGGCGAGGTCGTGTGGGCCACGTACTTCAAATTCACGGTGGCCAGAAACCCGTGGGATCTGCTCGTATCCTACATCCACTTCAAGTTGGGCGTCCGCTTCTGGCGCGCTATCTGGTGGAAGCGGCGGAGCCCGACCGCTTTCGTCCGCAGCGTGCCCAGGTGTCTGCGCCTGTCACAGTTGCGGCGCGAATTTGCCCGCGGACGACGGAAGGAGAGCGTCGAAGCCATGTTGCGGGAAGGCTTGTTCAGCTACGACGTCGAGCGGATCCCGCAGTTCTACTTCAGTCGGGGCGAAACCTACGCGGATTACGTCATCCGTTTCGAGAACCTGCAGCAGGACTACGACGAAGTCTGCAGGCGGCTGGAACTGCCCCAGCAGAGCCTGCCTAAAATCAACACCCGGATGAGGCCAAGAAGCACCGACTACCGGGACTACTACACGGATTTTTCCAGGGAGTACATCGCCGATCTCTGCCGTCCAATGATCACCGCTTTCGGGTATCGCTTTGGCGACGGCGACGGGCGCCATCGGGCAGACAGGCAATGAACATGTCCCGCGGAACGTTTCCACGGCTGGCCGTGATCGGCTGCGGCGACGTCGCCGGCGAGCGCCATCTGCCGGCCCTGGCCGATCTGGGATGGCGCCCGCACGTTCCGGTTGATCCGTGCAGGGAACGGGCTTGGGCCCTGGCTAGGCGCTACAAGGTGAAGCGGGTGGCCCGGGATATCTCGGAGCTCGCGCCGGGAGAGGTATGGGATCGCATGCGTGACCGTGTGCTGGACATCCGCAGCCCATCGCAGGCAGTGTCGTTCATGAAGTGGGCAGCCGGCAGATCTTGGCGGAAAGCACCCGGCAGCTAGAGGCGCGGACTTTGGCCATCATCTCGCACAGACACAAGTTCATCTTCGTCCGTCCTCGCAAGGTCGCGGGAACCAGTTTAGAAATTTCATTGTCCCGTTGTTTGGGAGAAGACGACATCATAGGGTTGGAGTTGGAGTTCGACCGCGACATGGACGAGGACTATTTCAGTTCCGTCCACGCACGAAACCGTGACCGGACGGGGACGTTGTACGCCAGCCACGATCTGCCCGACGAGATCCGAAAGAAGGTCGGGGAAGACGTGTGGGCCGAATACTTCAAATTCACGGTGGTCAGGAACCCGTGGGACCTGTTCGTGTCCTATCTCCACTACAAATTCGGCCCCAACTACTGGCGCGACATCTGGGGGCAGCGGCGCCCAGTCGCTTTCGTGCGCAACGTGCCCAGAGCGGCCCGCCTGTTGTGGTTGCGTCGCACATTCGCCCGCGGCTACAGGAAGCAGGCCGTCGAAACCATACTGCGGGAAGGTCTGTTCCCCGGCATCAGATGTATCCCGAAGTTTTATTTCAGCCGGGGCGAAACCTACGCGGATTACGTCATTCGTTTCGAGAACCTGCAACAAGGATACGACGAAGTCTGCCGGCGACTGGACCTGCCCCCGCAGATCCTGCTGAGAACCAAAACCAAGCTGAAGCCGAAGAGCACCGTCTATCAGGATTACTATACGGACTTCTCCAGAGAGTACGTCGCCGATCTTTGCCGTCCGATGACGGCCGCGTTCGGATACCGCTTTGACGACGGCGCTGAGTGCCATCGGTCGGACGGGCACTGAACGTGTCCCGAGGGCGTACCGGGACGTTTTCACGGCTGGCCGTGATCGGTTGCGGCGCCATCGCCGGCGAGCGCCATCTGCCGGCCCTGGCCGATCTGGGAGGGCGTCTGTACGTCCTGGTCAACCTGTCAGGGAACAGGCTTCGGCCCTGGCCCGGCGGTACAGGGTGAGGGGGGGTGGCCCGGGACGTCTCGGATCTCGCGCAGGGAGAGATCGAGGCGGAACTGTTGGCCACCAACGCGGCGTTGCACGCGCGCGTCGCCCTGCCCCTGCTCAATCGCGGCATCCACCTCTTCGTCGAGAAACCGCTGACAACGTCGAGCGAGGACGCACGGGCCATGGTGAATGCGGCGGCACGTTCGCCCGCCGCCGTTCTGGCGGTTGGCCGGATGCGTCGCTTCCTGTTCGTCAACCGCTGGGTCAAGATGCTGATCGATCACGGCGCACTCGGCAACGTCAAGAGCGTTGACGTCCGCGAAGGAGAGTGCTTTCACATGCGGCGGGCGTCCGGGAATCCCCGCGCCGCGGCCGGAACCGGCCAGTTCTCGCCGGCGTTCTGGGACAGGAAGACGTCGGGCGGCGGCGTGTTGCTGGATATTGGATCGCACACCCTTGACACCCTCACGTGGTGGCTCGGACGCGGGAAGGTGGCCGGCTACCGCGACGATTCGCTGGGTGGCGTCGAATCCGACGCGCTCCTCGAACTGGAGTTCCAGGGCGTCACCGTCGGGACGGTTGAGTTGAGCCGGACCCGTACCCTTCGCAACACGGCGATCCTCACTGGCAGCCGGGGCCGGGTCGAAGTGGCGCTGCACTGCAACGAGATCGTCGGCATCTCACCGGACGACCTCCTTCTGCGAGAACTTGACGGCCGCAACGGATCCGCCATGCCGAACGAACGTCTGTACCACGACACGTTCAGGTGGGAACTCAACGATTGGCTGGGAGCCATCCGGGGCGCCGGAGTTCCGTTCGTTGACGGCGCGTCCGTGGTGCCGGGAATCGACGTGATCGACCAGTGTGACCGTATGCGGCAGCCGCTTTGCCCGCCGTGGACCGGGAGCACCGGGGCAAGGGGAAGCAGACTGAAAGGCCGGACCGTGCTCGTCACCGGGGCGAGCGGTTTCATCGGGGGGCGGCTGACCGAGAGGCTCGCAATCGAAGAAGGCGCGCACGTGCGGGCGGCGGTCCGCACGTTCCAGAACGCCGCCCGGGTATCCCGTTTCCCCGAGGACGGAGTCGAGATGCGGCACTTCGACGTGACCGTCAGGAATGCGATCGGCGATCTGGTCAAGGGCTGCGACGCGGTGTTCCATCTGGCCCACGATGCCGGCTCATCCGACGCCAACGCGGAAGGGGCCCGAGTGATCGGCACGGCATGTCGCAGTGCCGGGGTTCGTCGCCTCGTGTTCGTGAGCTCGACGTCGGTCTACGAGCCGTTGCCCGATGCACCGTTGACCGAAGCGAGCACGAGCGGTCAGCAACGTCAGAACACCAAGCTTGCCGCCGAGCGGGAAATCCTCCGCATGATCCGGGAAGAGGGTCTCCGGGCAACCGTCATCCAGCCGACGATCGTCTACGGGCCGTTCAGCCGATGGTGGACCGACCACCCCGTCGACGTGCTGATTGACGGCACACTGATCCTGCCCGCACCCGGAGACGGGATATGCAACGCAGTCTACGTCGACGACGTGGTCTCCGCTCTGATCCTTGCCGCGTGCCGCGACGCGGCACACGGCGAGACCTTCCTGATTTCCGGGCCCGACCACCCGACGTGGCTCGACTTCTATGGTGCCTACGCCCAGGCACTCGGAAGGGATGACGCCGTCCGCATGATGGCCTACGACGAGATGGAGCGCCGCGTCGCACGGGGCGCCGGATTGCCGACGGTGCTTGCGCCCAAGCGTCTGCTCGCGCATCGGCGACTGCGCCCACTGCGACGGGTCCTGCACGCCGTCTACAGCCGACTGGGCGATGGCGTCAAAGCGAAGGCCAAGCGGTTCTACGAACGGGGATTGCTGCCGTCAAAGGACAATGCCGACGGGTTGGCCGAGTTTCTGCCGTCGAAGCGGCGTCTCGACCTCTACGCGGCGAAGTGTGTCGTCCGGATCGACAAGGCGCGCCACGTCCTCGGCTACGAACCCGAATTCGACCTTGAACGAGGCATGGGATGCACGACGCGCTACGTTCGTTGGGCATACGGCCACCGGGTGCAAGGCCAGCCACCCACGGCGTGAGCCCCAACGCGTTCCGGCCGGCCACGCACGGCGCCCGTGCGTCAGGGGGTTCTCCCGTTCGCGCGTTCTTCCTTGACCGCCGTTTCACCGCAAACGTCCTGGTTCTGCTTCAGGTATTCCAGCAGGGCTTCCGCGGCCCACCGGTGGCCAGTGGGGTTCCAGTGGTCGTCATGCGCCCACCTCGCGTCGCGCAGTTCGGCACCTTGGCTGTGGATGACGTCACCCTGGTCAATGACGGGGATGCCTCGCTCCGCGGCCATTTCGGTCACGTGGGCAAACGGGACGCCCCCAAAGCGGTGCGTCCGGTGCGTCGCCAGGATGACCAGCGCCGCGCCGTCGCGTGCCGCGCGGTCCTTGAACTCGTCCAGTCCGAAGGCCGTGAAGGCGAGGGCCTCCTCGTAAAACGGCGAGTCGTTCCCCTCCCGTCCCCTCCCGTCCGCAACCCACGCAAAAAAGCTTGGCAAGTTCGGGACGTCTATTCCGAACCGCTCCTCAAGCAGCGGTGCATAGGCGGGACGCCGGCGCAGCAATTCTGCCCAGACAACTCGGTTCGCGTGGGCATGAACGTTACGTTCGAAAAGCAGGGCACGCTTGAAGCACAACCACCCCAGAAACCCGGAATGCGCAACGCACGCGTTCAATGCGCCTCTTCCTCTGCGCTCCCGACTCAGCGTAGCAACCTGAGGATCAGAACGCCTCGGCAGCTTGAAACGTTGGTACTCCGGGTCGGGAGGACGCAATCGGAAGCTGCCGTCTTCGGCTCTCACCGCGGAGACATAGCGCAGATGTTCCGGATCCGGACCGACCCGCAAGGATATCCAGAGCGGGAAGTTGTTGAAGTAGTCATTTGGAACAAAGACGAGCACAATCAGCCTGGGACGCAGACGCCGGGCGTATTCGTCGTAAAAGGGCAACTGGGCGATCTGGCCGATACCGCCCATCCCGAATGCCGAGGTCGTCATGTCCAGATGAGGGAACTCCCGTGCGGCCATCTCCTCCAGCCGGACGTGGAACTTCTCCGGAATGGCCACCTGCCGCGCCTCAACGAAGGAATCGCCGATCATGGTGACGTGGCAGCTCTCCGCGGCCCGCTCCGGGCTCGGCGGTTCGCGGTCTAGGAACCCCAGACTGTTGGTGCGGGAGACGGTCCAGAAGTCAAGGCCGTTCGTCCAGCGGATCTCCGTATCGGGACGCAGCAGAACGCCCACGCCGGGAACGAAGACCGTTGGCCAGTGAACTGATGTGAACGGGACCGTCGAACGCACCCATGCTTCTCCGCCAACCCAAATCAGAGCCAGCCCGGCCATGAGCAGCAACGCGTTCCAGCCGACCACGCGCAGGGCACGGCGGAGTTTCGGGGGTACCATCATGCGTCTTGGTCGGCCTTCGTCATTGCCCATCTTTCCCTACCGGCTGCACGAGGTTGTACCCAAACGCGCGCGTGGCGAGAAGGGGAGTCGAACACGCCGTCGGCCGCCTGCGCCGGACGTGGCCCCGCACGACCGATGTCGCTACCCTGTCGGCCAAACGGTTTCATCAGCGGGTTCACGCGTACAACCACACGCCGCCCACATGCTTGGGGTATGCGACGCCGTCGGAAATGTTTATCCGCCAAGTGTTGCACGTGAAATGTGAATCCACGTTCCCGCCTTCGCGGGAACGCCAGACCTTGGCGGGAATGACGGGTCTTTGATCTATGCAACAATCGTGGTTCCCCGTCGGAGGGCGCTCCCGGGCCGGACGTCGATCATGTGCAAATGCCCTGATTCTGCTTCAGGTATTCCAGCAGGGCTTCCGCGGCATACCGGTGGCCGGGGGGACTCCAGTGGTCGTTATGCGCCCACCCCGCGTCGCGCAGCTTGGCGCCCGAGCGATGGATGTAGTCACCCTGGTCAATGACGGGGATGCCTCGCTCCGCGGCCATTTCGTCCATGCGGGCAAACGGGCCCGCCCCGAAGCGGCGCATCCGATGCGTCGCCAGGATGACCAGCGCCGCGCCGTCGCGCGCAGCGCGGTCCTTGAACTCGTCCAGTCCGAAGGCCGTGAAGGCGAGGGCTTCCTCGTAGAACGGTGAGTCGGTCCCTTCCTGAAACAGTGCAAAGAAGCTCGGGACCGCCTCATCTGCGGGCCGCATTTGCGTGTTTCCCATTGACACGGGCCGCCACTCGTTGAGCAACCGCGCATGGGCGGGACGCCGACTCAGCAATTCCGCCCAGCCGACTCGTTGCGCGTAGGCGTCAATGTCACGTTCGTGAAAAAACAGGACGCCGCGCTTGGCCCGCAGCCACGACAGAAGCCAGGACGCGCGGACCACCCGCTTGACGAGCGGCTTCCACTGCGACTGCGGCGTGGCCGAAGGGTCGGAAAGCCGCGGCAGCCTGAAGCGTTGGTACTCCGGGTCGGGAGGACGCAACCGGAAGCCGCCGTCTTCGGCTCTCGCCGCGGAGACGTGGGGCAGATGCTCCGGGTCCAAACCACGCCGCATGGACGTCCAGAGTGTGAAGTTGCCTAAGTAGTCATTTGGCACGAAGACAAGCACAATCAGCCTGGGACGCAGACGCCGGGCGTATTCGTCGTAAAAGGGCAACTGGGCGATCTGGCCGGTATTGCCCCTCCCGAATGCCGAGGTCGTCATGTCCAGATGAGGGAACTCCCGTGCGGCCATCTCCTCCAGCCGGACGTGGAACTTCTCCGGAATGGCCACCTGCCGCGCCTCAACGAAGGAATCGCCGATCATGGTGACGTGGCAGCTCTCCGCGGCCCGCTCCGGGCTCGGCGGTTCGCGGTCTAGGAACCCCAGACTGTTGGTGCGGGAGACGGTCCAGAAGTCAAGGCCGTTCGTCCAGCGGATCTCCGTATCGGGACGCAGCAGAACGCCCACGCCGGGAACGAAGACCGTTGGCCAGTGAACTGATGTGAACGGGACCGTCGAACGCACCCATGCTTCTCCGCCAAGCCCAATCAGAGCCAGCCCGGTCATGAGCAGCAACGCGTTCCAGCCGACCACGCGCAGGACACGGCGGAGTTTCGTTGAGGAGTTGTGGGGGGGGGGAGGGGGGGTAATCATCATGTTTCTTGGCCGGCGTGCGTCATTGTCCATTTTTCCCTGTCGGTTGCACGATGTTTTACCCCAACGCGCGCGTGGAAATCAAGCTCATGGTCGGTGAAGTGCCACCAACGTACAGAGTGTCTTTGGGTTGGCTCGCAAGGACATAGGTACAGGGGGCTTTCACAAAAGTTTCTGGATTTCCGCCTTCGCGGAAATGACAGACTTTGGCAACAATAAGGGTGGCGACGTCCGTGCCCATCGCGCATCGGAAAGCGTCCGCGGGTGTACAGACAATCGGCTCGCCGCGGACATTGCCACCCGCAATCCACTCAAAACGCACCCGAGCCGACGGTAGGCACGGCATGTCCGACGTCTTGCGGAATTTCGCTTGAATGTGCCACTTTGGTATCATGTCGTGGTATCAGGAATTGCATCCAGGTCCAGGGCACAGACATCGCAGGGCTTACGATGCGAAAAGCCCGAAAGTTTATGAAAAATTTTATACAGCATCCGGCCACCCAACGCCGCGCCAATACAAGGTCCTGACCTGGGCAATACACGAAACGCGCGGAGGAACCAGGAGCATGCCCGATCGTGAGCCAGACGCGGCCGACTCGCCTGCCCATACTTTGGCAAACGGGCTCGTCAGCAAAGAAGGGGGAAACCACGTGCTTCCTCAGCCCGCGTCCGTTCAGTACAACGACTGGCGTCAGGTCGCGCTACCGGCGCCGGAGGCATTTACGCCCACGCGGCCGGTCAGCGTGATCATTCCGTCCTCCCACACGCCGACTGAGACGCTGGCCATGACCTTGGCGGCACTCGAAACCCAGACCTATCCGCGGGACCTGTTCGAGGTGGTGATCGTCGACGACGGTTCAGATCCGCCGCTCACGCGGCCGCGCTCGACTCCGTTGGACGTCACGGTGGTGCGGCAGGAGCGCCAAGGGTTCGGGGTCGCCAGAGCCCGCAACACCGGCGTTCGGGCGGCGGCGCACAACATCCTGCTCTTTCTCGACGGCGACACGCTGGCCGAGGCGGGCTGGATCGCGGCGCACGCCCGCTGGCACCACGTCGTCTCCGATGCCCTGACCGTCGGGTTCAGGGCTCACGTCGCAGCGGACGGCATTGACGCGGAGACGATCCGGTCCCGGCCGGGGTCGCTGGCGGATCTGTTCTCGAACCGGCCGGTGGACCCGCCCCGGATCGCGGGACACATGATCCGGACCGACGATCTGACCTCCCGGGACGATGGCGTGTTCAGAGGAGTCACCGGAGGCAACTTCGGGATCGGCAAGGGCTTCTACTACCTGGTGGGCGGAAGCGACGAATCGTTCACGCGCTGGGGCTGGGAGGACACCGAACTGAGCTACCGGGCCTATACCTACGGCGGCTTGCTGGTGCCCGTCCGAGATGCCTTTGCCTGGCATCAGGGCCGTTGGGATGAGGACAAACGCCGCCGGGGCAATCTGATCCAGCACGAGAAAGCGGCCCACCTGATCGCCCATCGCGGCTTCCGCCGCACCCAGCCCGGTCGCATCTACACGGTGCCGCAGTACGTGGTGAGCATCGACGCGGGACTGCACCCGGCCGACCGGATCATCAGCACCACCGCGACCATCCTGGCAGATCGTGAGCACGATCTGGTGGTGAGCATCAACGCGCCGACGGGCAGTGAGGATGAGCACGTGGCGCGGCTCAGGGAGGCGTTCGGGCCGGACCCGCGGGTGCGCGTCGCTCCCGCCGGCTCCCCCCTTGACGAGTTTCCCACGACCCCGTTTCAGATCGCACTGCCCGCCAACGTCGCGTTTGCCAAGGGTCTGGTGCATCGGCTGCGCGTCAGGCTGGGCAGTGCGGTCATCGCGACCTCGGTCCTCCCGGACGGGAGCCACGTGTCGATCACGCGGGCGTGGGCCCTGCATCGGGCGCGCCGCACGGGGAAAACCCCTGCCGACTTCGGCGAAGCGCGGACGATCCCCCCGGCAAAACTGAAACTCGCGCCCGCCCATCCGTCGGCAACCGCTCGGGCAACCGACGCAGACCGGGCCGTTCCGGCGGAGCCGGTGGGCTATCCCACCAAGTGGGAGCGGTTCCTTGACCGAACGCGTGACCTCCGCGGGTCCGCTGATGCCTGGGCATTTCTGAAGTGGATGGCCTGGTGCTGTCGGCGGACGGTTCGCCGGCACGATTGAGGACAATTGAACAAGCCCTTGTCATTCCCGCAGTCTTAAGCGGGAATCCATCCGCCGGCCGACCGTGGCGTCTCTCCCGTTTTACAAGACACCACGCTTCCGGCATAGTCGTCGGTGACCTCGATCGCTATCGCCACGGTGCCCGTGTTTGCTACAATACGCGGTCTTCTCCGCAACGTGCCACCGTCGCAGGCACCCCGTTGCCGTCTCCGGTTCGTTTCGGGCGTGCGAAGGGCTGGCCGCCCGTGCGACGTGTCCATCACCCACTCTATGCCGGCCCGGACGCATACCATGCAAGAATTGCCGAGCGATGCCACCATGAGGGTCGATCCCGTGCTCAGGGGAAGGCGAGAAGATGGTCATCACCGGCGCGTGAGGCACACGTCCGATTCGTCTCCCGCGGTATCGGTGATCATTCCTGCCCGCAATGCCGAGGCGACCATCGCCGACACCCTCGATTCAGTGCTGACGCAGGACTACGACGGTCCGGTGGACGTGACCGTCGCCGATGGATCCGATGGTCCGGCCACTGCCGAGACGGTGCGCCGCGTGGCGCCAACGGCGCACGTCGTTCCCAACCCGGATCAGCATACAGCGGCCGGACTCAACGCGGCGCGACGCGCGACGAAGGCACCGATTGTTGTGCGAGTCGATGCTCACGTGAGGCTCCCGCCCGGGTACCTTCGGCGCACCACGGCGACACTGGCGCGTACGGGGGCCGCCAACGTCGGCGGGCGACAGCAGCCGGTCGGGTCCTCGTTCTTCACAAGGGCGGTGGCAGTCGCACAAACGACCCTGCTCGGAACGGGCAACGCCCGCTACCGTCAGGGCGGCGTTGAGGGGCCCACCGATACCGTCTATCTGGGCGCATTTCGGCGCGATGCCGTGGAGGCCGTCGGAGGATTCGACGACGCGTTGCAGTGCAACCAGGATTACGACCTCAACTGGCGTTGCGGCAGCGGGGCGAAACGATCTGGTTCGACCCCGCGTTGGTTGTCGTGTATCGGCCACGACAAAACCTGTGGAGATTGGCGCGACAGTACTTCGAGTACGGCCGGTGGAAACGAGTGGTGCTGCGCCGCCACCCGCGCTCCCTGCGGCTGCGCCAGATCCGCGGATCCCCTGCTGATGCTCGGGTTGGCCGCCAGTGCGGTGCTTGCCGGAGCCGGGGCCAAGAGTACCGCGGCGGGGGTTCCGCTGGCCTATCTGGGCACGTTGGCCGCTTGGTCGCTGGCGGTGGGCGCGTGGCGCCGTGAACCGGCCGCACTCATCCTGCCGATGGTTCTGGCGGCCATGCACCTGAGTTGGGGCATCGGGTTCTTCTTTCCGGTCCGACCTCGGCCGTCCCCGTCTCCACAAGCCAATCCCGCCAACGCCGACGAAGCAAAGTGGCACGCTCAACGGAAGACGGGACGACCTGACAAAGGAATGACACCCGGATGCCGAACGGGCACATAGGATGCGTACCGGACGGATTGTCAGTGGCCCGTGACCAGAAGCGTGTTGTACGACGACGGCCCCTCGCCGCCGCGCATGCGGGGAGACACACTGCAAGAGGAGGCGAAGCGATGAGGATGCAGGATACCCCCGGCAACGAAAAGATGAGATGGCGCCCTACGTGAAACGTGATAAACCTCGGCAGAGCGGCGAGGCCACGCAACACGGCGGCGGGGATGCTCAGCCTCGTCATTCCCGCGTCCCCTTCTGTCATTCCCGCGTCCTCTTCTGTCATTCCCGCGAAAGCGGGAATCCATCCATGGTTGACCGCGTTGATGCCCTGCGTCAACGAACGCGAGGCCGTGCAGGAGATCGTCACGAGCGTTCCGGCGGTTTGGACGCTCATCACGTTCCGGCTCATGAATTGAGTGAGTGCGGAGCATCGCGTCCTGCAACGGCACGCTTTGGCAGAACAAGAAGATGAACGCGAGACATCGGGAGTCGGTCCTCATCGGCGTCGGTCTGTTCTTGGCAGCGATGGCCGTCGGCACGGCCATCTCCTCGCTGTTCGATTTCGACGCGGTTCGACGCTTTGCGGACCGGCTGGCGCCGGACGGTGCCGCCACGTCGTTGGACCATCTGACCAACGCGCACATCGTCGCGAGACTGCGGGAATTCGCGGTCGTCGCCGGCAGTCTCGCGGCTGCGCTGTTGGCGCTGCGGCGATCCATCGCCCCCGTCTTCGCCGTCCCGGCGACTCACTCAGCCGATGCCGACAACGGCAAGGCGTGGCTCTTCGAGTTCACCGGCGCCGGCGTGGTGATCGTCGCCGGGATCACCTTGGCTTGGCACAACGTGGCTATGCCGGTCCGAAGCGACGAGGCGATGACGACCCTTCAGTTCGCGGCTCAATCCCCGTGGACCGCCGTGAGCCGCTACACCACAAACAACCACGTGCTCCACACCCTGCTGGTCTTCATCGCACATCGTCTGGGCGGGTGGGACGTGACCGCGTTGCGCATGCCCGCGTTTCTCGCAGCGTGTCTGGTTCTGCCGGTCGCCTATTGTTTCGTGCGCAGAGAACACGGCTGGTTCGCCGCCGGCTTGGCCACCGCCTTGATCGCCACGTCGCCGTTGTTTATCGAATACGCCACCAACGCCCGCGGCTACACGTTGCTGACGCTGTTCTTCCTGCTGTCGCTGCTCTGCGTACAGGCGCTCCTGTGCCGGCCGGACGCCACGCGGCCGTGGACGTTGTTCGCCGTCTGCATGGCATTGGGATTCTTCACTATCCCCCTCATGGCGTTCCCGGCCGCGGTGACGGTGACGTGGATGCTGGTCGTTCGCTGGCGTCAGGGTGGGGCCGCGGCCATGCCGTCGTTTTTGGCGAGAACGGCTGCCTGGTCGGGTGTCGCCCTGGCGCTTGCGCTGATCCTGTACGTGCCGGTGCTGACCACGTCCGGATACGACGCCCTGTTGAACAACCGGCACATACAAGGCGGGCCATTGTTGGACGTGAAGCGATTGTTCCATCTGGGAACGAACGTGAGCATCGGCACGTGGGGCAAGTGGCACGTGGCGACGCCCGCTTGGGCGCAAGCAGCGTTGGTGGCAATGATCGCACTTGGCGTGGCCGTGCCGCGTCGCCCGACGGGGCAGTGCGGGACGTTCCCGCTCGCCGTCGTGCTGGGTACGGCCGCGGTGCTGACGGTGAAGCCCGTCATCCTGTCAGGTCGGTTTACGCTCTTCCTGCTTTGCGCCTCCATGATGATCGCCGGCGCCGGCGGGGCCTCCCTGATCAACGCGGTGCTGACTCGTTTGACGACGAATGCAGCCGTGCGCTTAGGCGCCCGATGGCTGACTGTGATACTCGTGCTGATCGGGTTCAGTTGGTGGGCGACGCGACCCGGCGTGGCGGAGCGATTTGCGCAAGAGACCGGCTATCTGCCGGGCGCGCAGGCTCTGGCGGCCGCCGTCAAGCGCGACCTGCGCCACGGGGACATTGTGGCGATGTCACCGCTTTCCAGCGGGCCCATACGGTTCTATCTGAACGCCGCCGGCCACCGTTCCACGTTCATCAACCGCCATCACTGGAACAGGACACATCCCTGCCCCTTGATACTTCAGGCCAACATGGTCCCCACTCCCTCCCCCAATTTGATAGACCACCCCCCCCCACGCCCATGGGGTCTCTACCGAATTGATCGGCAATCGACGACGCTTGATGCGCCAATCAACAATCGTCTCTTTCTGTTCGTAGACGACAGCGCGTATCGCCTCGCCCTGACCCCGCAAAACCGGTTGCAGCGTTCTTCCATCGACAGTCGAACCCTGCAACGTTATCTCGATGCGTGCGGCCACGACTATCAAGTCATTGACCTGCCAAGCGGGAAGGTCTACCGTCTGGATTCGGCTCAATGGGAGAACGTGCCGCACAACCGGCCCCTGCGACGTGACGCCGTTGCATCACGTAGCAACGGCGACTCCAGCGCCTTATTGGGGGAGCAAGCGGGAACCTTACGGTGATGAGAACGGAAACGTTGAACTGTGTTCAACGCGGGGAAGGACGTCCGGCGCGATCGTAGACAACGGCGTGTCGATCCTGATCTCAGCCGTCATCCTCCTCTACTCGTTCAACGTGAACGTCCCTTCCCATATCTCTCCTGTCTTTCCTTTCTCGTTCTTTCTTATGAATTGGCCGGTCCGGATCGTGGCGATCGTGTAATCCGGAAGTGGTCTGGTCACCAGACATTTCCCGCCAAAGGACATACCACTACTGTAATCGCCAAAGAAAAAGTCAAGATTGTCGAAACCGTGCGGCTTGCGGATGAGGGGAAGGTCATTGGTATCGGCGGGAACGACGTGCAAAAAGAAGCGCGGCTCTGTATCCGCCGGGTCGCACGGCTCCTTCACGTAGATCAACCGGTTCCTCATGAGATAGACGTCAAAGTCGGAGCGGATGACCGGATCGGCGGACCTGACTGCCCGGGTTGCCTCCATCAACGCGGCAGTTCTGGCCCCGGCGGCGTCATACCCAAACAACATCAACCCGATACTGCCTGCAATGACCAAAGAACTGACCATCAGCCAGAAGGCCCGTCGGTCCGGCAGTTTCAGGCCGGTGAATGGCAACCGCGCGATTGCCGCGATCCGTTCCTGAGCCAGCAAGAGTTCCAAAGAATAGAACAGGCAGACGATGCCCAACAGATACTCCTGCATCTCCTCAGCACGAGCGACAGGAATGGAAACTGAGCGTTCCACATAAGCCACAGCCAGGACGAGCACCGCGGTGGCAACGGTGACCATGAACAATCTGCCTGGCTTGGACAGCAACGCGCAGATGACAACGAACATAAAAACAAAGGTAAGGATGTCCGTTCGTCCATGGGACAGGGACACCAAAAAGCCCAACACCAACGGGACGGACGGCAGGGGAATCCCGAAGAGCCTGTCTTGCCGGCACAAGAACGCCGTACCGGTTACCATGCACAGCAACAGCGGCCCGTTCTGGCGGAGTCTCACCCAATAGATTCTGTTGCGGCCGATATTGTGAACGTTGAATTCGCCCTGATTATTCACGTCCATCAGGAAATCGGGCGTCGCAAACCCGAAGATGCGCTGTCCCCAACTGATTTCCTCGCCACAGACGAACGTCATTACAAGACCGCCGAGCATATAGATGCCGCACCGGAAGCCACTCCGCTCCGCCGGAGCCGTGGCGAACAGCAGGAGGCCTGCCAGGAAAAACGCGACCGCGGTGAGATTCTCCGCCAACCCGTCTTCCCGGGTCAGCAGAAAATACGTCCGCGGGTCGCCGACGAGGAGATAGCTGAAGAATAATGCGTTCAGACACAGACAGAGGTAACCCAAGACCGCCACCTTGCTGTCGAGACCTTTTTCGAGTGGGGGGGGGGGGGGGGGGTGAGTGATCTTGGTGTTCGTTATAGGTCATCGCTCTTCTTTCTTCTTGTGTCGTGAGTCATGATTGGCCGGGCTTCATTCCCGCTCGAGCGTTCCGTCTTCATCAATCGAGTTCCAACGACTCCGCGTACTCCTGCGTGAGTGACGGGGGCTGGACTTCCTTGCGGAGGAAGCAGTTGCCGATGGCCAGGCAGTCAAGGTCCGTGCCCATGAAGCAGCGGAAGGCGTCCGCGGGCGTGCATACGATGGGCTCGCCGCGCACGTTGAAACTGGTGTTCACGACGACCGGACACCCGGTCTTGGCTTTGAATGCCTCCAGCAGCGCGTGGTAGCGAGGGTTGGTATCCGGGTGAACGGTCTGCACGCGGGCGGAGTCGTCCACGTGAGTCACCGCGGGAACGTCGGAACGCGGCACGTTCAACCGGTCAATGCCGAATAATGCTTCCTGCGCGTCGGTCACCGACTTGCGCCGCTCCGGCTTCACGGGCGCCACCAGTAGCATGTACGGACTGTCGCGGTCAAGCTCGAACCAGTCCGCGACGTCCGCCCGCGGCACGCTCGGCGCGAAGGGGCGAAAAGACTCACGGCGCTTGACCTTGAGGTTGAGCGTCTTCTGCATGGTGGGGGAACGGGCGTCCGCCAGAATGGAACGATTGCCCAAGGCGCGCGGGCCGAATTCCATCCGGCCCTGGAACCAGCCTACCGCCTTGCCCGCGGCCAGTGCCGACGCCGTGGCCTCGATCAGCGCGTCGTCCGTGAGCGTCTCGTAGCGGGCACCGGCCTCGTCGAGTGCCCGTCGGACTTCTTCCGGGCTGAATTGGGGGCCAAGGAAGGCTCCGTTCATGGCGTCTTTTCCGCACGCTGAGGGCGGGGATGGATTCCCGCTAAAAACCGCGGGAATGACAGAAGGGGGGGCGGGAATGACAGAAGGGGTTGTGGGGAATGACAGAAGGGGTTGTGGGGAATGACGAGGCTGAGCATCCCCGCCGACGTGTTGCGTGGCCGCGCCGCTCTGCTGAGGTTTCTCACGTTCCACGTAGGGCGCCATCTCATGGCGCTTGCCGCTAGGCTGTGTGGCCCCGCCGCTGCTCCAAGAGGAGACGGAGGGGCGCGGCTCACCGAACAGGCGATGACTCGCCGCCAGTGCGGCACCCAATGCGCCGCCGGCGTCACCCGCCGCGGGTTGGATCCAGACGTCGTTGAACCGACCGTCCCGCAGGACCTTGCCGTTGGCGACGCAGTTCAGCGCGACCCCGCCTGCCAGACACAGGTGGGGAATGCCGGTCTCCGCCCGGAGCGAGCGGGTCAGCCGCAACACCGCTTCCTCAATCACGGCCTGCACCGAGGCGGCCAAATCCATGTGCCGCTGCGTCAGCGGCTCAACGGACGTGCGCGCCGGGCCGCCGAACAGCGTCTCGAACCGGCCGTTGGTCATCGTGAGGCCGGTACAGTAGTCGAAATAATCGAGGTCGAGGCGGAACGTGCCATCCGGCTTCAGGTCGATCACGTTGTTGAGGATGGTACGCACGTACTTCGGTTCGCCGTAGGGCGCGAGGCCCATCACCTTGTACTCGCCGGAATTGACTTTGAAGCCGGTGTAGGAGGTGAACGCCGAATAGAGCAGCCCCAAGGAGTGCGGAAAATTGATCTCCCGCGTCATCTCCAGGTCGTTGCCGTGACCGATCCCCACGGAGGTGGTGGCCCACTCGCCGACCCCGTCCATGGTCAGGACCACCGCGTCCCGAAAGGGAGATGGGTAAAACGCGCTCGCCGCGTGCGACTGATGGTGCTCGGCAAACAGCAGTTTGGCGTCCCAATCCACGTCCGGGGCGAGGCTTCGCAGTTTCCGGCGCAGCAGGTCCTTTTGAAACAACTTCTCCTTGATCCAAACCGGGACCGCCATGGAGAAGGAACGGAAGCCCCGCGGCGCGAATGCCACGTAGGTTTCGAGGAGCCGTTCGAACTTGAGGAACGGCTTGTCGTAGAAGGCAATCCGGTCGACGTCGTTGAGCGTGACGCCGGATTCATCGAGACAGTAGGCGACGGCGTTGGCGGGATAGCCCGCGTCGTGTTTCTTGCGCGTGAAGCGTTCCTCCTGCGCCGCGGCCACGGTCCGCCCGCCCTCCACCAGGGCCGCGGCGCTGTCGTGGTAGAACGCCGAGAGGCCGAGGATACGCATGGCTTAAAAGATTGTATAGATCATCGGCGCGACCGCGGTGCTCTGACTCAACACGATCAGACCGCCCAGGACGAGCGTCGTGATGATGACCGGCAGTAGCCAGTATTTCTTCCGCACGCGCATGAAGGCCCAGAGTTCGATGAGAAAAGACACGTCAGACCTCTCAAAACTGGTTCGTCATGGATTCAGGTTTCGGTCCCTGTGGTTTGCGGTGAATCCAGTAACTCTCGGCGTTCGGGTCTCGCCGCAGACGCAACGGGTCCTTCCCCACGGCGCGCATGATGAGGCCCGTCGGCGTGACCACGGCGAAGAAGATCACCGCCATGATGACGGGGTTGACGACGCGGTGCAGGAACAGGCCGAACCTGAACCAGACCCGGTTGAACGGCGCCAACAGTTCCGCCCTGACCAGCGTCACGACCAACATCACACCGGCGACGGCCAGCAACCACCATCGGGGCGGCTCGCCGTTAAGCAGCGGAAACAGACCGACCACGGTACACGCGACGGTGACCACGACGCCGAAGCTTCGGTCGGAACCCCTCGTGATCGAATCGTCCGACGCCAGCCGTTCATGGACGTCCATCCGTCTCTTCACGTTACGGCACCACCGTGCTTCAAGCCAACGCGGTGCATCCCTTCACGCACGACGTCCGCGACGGCGGTTACGGATTGTGCCACGTGGCACCTTCATATTCGGGATTGAACTGGTGGGTCAATTTGACGACGTCGCCGTCGTTGACCGGCGTGTCCAACGTGCCGACTTTCTGATTCACCGTGACCATCAATTCGCTTTTTCGTAAGAAGGCCAGTAACCCGCCCAAGGTCTCAGGATTGCCTTCCAGGAGTTGCCGCACGGTCATCGGCTCGGTCAGCGCACATTGTATCTCCGGCTCTTGCACGCATGGAAGCAGGGTTTGTCCGAAGACTCGAATCGTCACCACGTCGTTGTGCTCCCCCGGTAAAAAAACGGCGTCACCGACGCCTGCCTTTATATCAGATTCAGAGGACGAAGTGCTACACGTTGCCCAAGGAAGAAGCAGTTTCCTCCTGGTTCAGAACGTGTGCGACGTGTTGAACGTCCACGGAATCCGGCAGGCCGTTTCTGAGTTGAATCATGCATGCCGGACAACTGGTGGCCACCACGTCCGCTCCGCTCTGATGAATCGCCCGGCGCTTCCGTTCGAAAATTTTTTGGGCGGTGTCATAGTCCTTCACGATGTACGTTCCCGCTCCGCCGGCACAGCGGTCGGCGTCCTGCATCTCGACGTATTCAAAACCGGGCGTCGTGGCCAGCACGCGTCGAGGCTGCGTGGTGACACCCGCCGCTCTGAGGTGGCACGACGAGTGATAGGTGATTTTTCGTGCTCCCCGGGTTGACCGCACGGGAGGCCGACGGTCGGGGTCCAACTCCAACACGTATTCGGACACGTGTCGGACGTTTTGCGACACTCGCTGAGCCTTGCGCTCCTCGGGTCCGCCGCAAAACAGCGCGCCGTAATCTTTGAGTGCCAGCGTACACGACGCACATCCCGTGACAATGACGTCATAGCCCTCAAGGGTCTTGACGTTATATCGAGCGCCTTCTTTCGCTAATTCGCGATGCCCATAGGTTTCAATCGGCGTCCCCGAACATCGCTGGGGCGGAAGGTCGGGAGTCACGCCGTATCGCTTCAGAACGTTGATCACGGCATCGCCGACGCCGTCGGCAAAGTAATTCGCCGCACAGCCGTGAAAATACGCGACCTTCGGCTTTGGACGTTCGGCAGGATTCCGATCTTTCCCGGGGGAACGCGCGTCGTGTACGCACAACGCACGGTGGCGCTCACGCAACAGCGTCGGAGCAAGACGCGGCAGTTTCATATCCCAGGGCAACCGGGCTCGCGGAGAGAGGCGCGCCAGGATGGGACGAGAGAGCATGTCGATGATCCGGCGAACCAGCGGACGATCCCAGAGATCTTGCGTCCTTCCCGCCAGTTTGATCAACGTTCCAAACCGTTCTTGTTGGGCGTGCAGCCGAAAAATCTTCCCGGCAAGCGCGTTGGGACGTTCCGACCGTCGCTGAAGGATGAGTTCGGCCACGTCCACGTCCGCGGGGCACGCGGTTCGACACGACTTGCAATTCAAACACGCTTCCACCACCCGTTGGGAATTCAGGTAGCTGTAATCCGACGCCGTGACGATTTCAAACCATCCGCGCGCACTCATGTCTTCCGATTGAAACACGTCGTACACCGGGCAGACCGCATTGCACTTGGCGCAGGTGGCACACGCCTTCCCCAATCGCTCGTAGTCGATGTGCTCCGTGAACGGCGTCTCGCTGATTTTCACCCCGGGATTCAACACGCCGGCGGGGTCCATCGCGCGTTTGACCTGCACAAACAGGTCATACAAGCGTTCGCCGAACATCCGCCTGACCATTTGGGTACGAACTCGTCCATCGCCGTGCTCCCCGCAAATGGACCCATCAAACCGATTCAGCACCGCGTGATGCACTTCATCATACGTTTCCACCATTCGTTGAACGTCACCGTCGTCGTTCACGTCCAGCAACGGCACGACGTGGGCGTTGCCGTTCCCGATGTGCCCGAAAATTGCCAACGGGACCTTCGCGGCTCCGAAAACCTGATCCAGATATCGAATCAACTCGCCCATGCGTTCCGCCGCGACGACCACGTCATCAACGTAGTTGATGGGCTTTTTCTTGGCGTCGTACCGATAGAGCGTAGGATACAGGGCTTTTCGGGCTTTCCAGAGATTCCGTTGGCGTTCGGGATCGGTCGCGACGACGGGATCAGCAGCAAGACGATACCGCTGACACGTCGCGTGCAGTCGGGCAATCCCGCCGGCGTCTTCCTCTTGATCGAATTCAATGAGCAGGGTTGCCTCGGCGTCGGCAGGAACGTCGTATCGTGACCGGCCGATGAGGTCCAACGTGTTGGCGTCCATCATTTCCAACGCCAACGGCGCAAGCTGCAAGAAATGACGAACCGCCTCACCCAGTTCTTCGAGACGCCGAAAATGAATCATGCCCGTCACGGTCGAACGCGGACGATCCACGAGTCGGACGGTGGCCTCACTGAACACGCCCAACGTGCCTTCACTTCCCACGAACAATTTGGGAAGGTCGAACAGCCCGTGCGTCAACCCCTCGGCCACGTCAAAGAGGTTATACCCCGCACTGTTTTTACTGACGCGAGGACGCTTGGATTGAATAAAATCCAAATTGTCCCGCACCAGGTGAAAGACGGTCTGCAATCCCTGAAAACCGTCAAGCGTCGGAAGAAAACCGTTTTCGTCCACGGTCTCACGGCCGGCCGTGAGCCATCCATCCGACTCAAGTCGGACTCGCATGGCCAGCACGTTGTCTTTCATGGACCCGTATCTCAACGTGTGAGGCCCCGACGAATTGTTGGCCAACATCCCTCCCAATTTGCACGTGTCGCCACTTGAAGGATCGGGACCAAACGTGAGACCGGTGGAAGCGAGACGTTGATTCAATTCGTTAAGCACGACGCCCGGTTGAACGCGCGCCCATTTCTCCTCGCGGTTGACTTCGAGAATTCGATTGAGCCGCGACACGTCCAGAATGATGCCCGATCCGATGGCCGACCCGGTGAGATTGGTGCCCGCGGCCCGCGTGGTCAAGGGGATCCCTCGTTCCACCGCATAATCCACCACTTGATCAATATCCGCTTCAGATTCAGGGAGCACCACGACTCGGGGCGTCATCCGATACATGCTCGCATCCACGGCATACGCCCGTAAGGTCGGCGCATCATCCTTCACCTTGACCCGGCCAAGGAAGCGCGCGAGATCCGTGGCGATGGTCGACTTTTTCTCGGGGAGCACGAGGGCCATACGTCTTCCTTCTTCCGGGATCTTGCAGGAAGAACGCATTCTTCACGCAAGCGTAGAGAGCACTATATCGGAAAAGTCGATGATTTGGAAAGGAAAGGCTTTTAAATGGTCTCTCATTCGCTAGAAACTTTGCTTTAACTCTGCATGTATTAATAATAAAGATTGATATCATTAGCGATAAAAATGATTTGCAATATTATTTATGTTTGCGTAAAATTTCTCCGTAATCATCTCCGCTGCTCATGGAGAAATAACAATGGGAGGAATAACAATGAAAAAGTTACTTATTCTGATGGTGTATGTCGTTGTGATTGCGACGGGGGGGGGTATTGGCGCAGGAAACAACACATCCAGCGCAGGAAGAACCAAGTCAAGCCCAAGAAGAAACCGCTTCAGAACAACCCGCTTATCAGGTGCTGAAAGAAGTCATCGTCACCGCACGAAAACGCGAAGAAAACCTGCTCGAAGTGCCGATGAGCATCACCGTCATCGACAACGAAGAACTGCTGCGCGCGAATATTGATTCGGTTTCTGACTACGTTGTCCGCACACCGAACATGACGTTTGCCAATAACGGCAACGCGTCGCGTTCGATCTTGGCCATGCGGGGCGTCAACGATATCAACGTCGGTGCCACCGGATCATCGATCGGGTTTTACGTCGATGAAGTCAGCTTGAACCCGACCGGAGGCCTTCGCCAAAACGACATGGCGCTGCTTGACCTTGAGAGAATCGAGGTGCTGCGCGGTCCGCAGGGCACACTCTTTGGCCGAAACACCATTGGCGGCGCAATCAACCTCGTCACCCGCAAACCTGACAACGAAATGTCGGCGCGGCTTACTGGCGGCCATGAACGCTTTGGGACCTATTACATTCAGGGCTTTGCCAACGTCCCGCTTATCGACGATCGTCTCGCCGTTAGACTTTCCGGGGTGCATAATCACTCGGATGGCTTTGTAGAGAACTCCTTCCTCGGCCGGAATTTCAACAACGGCCGAAGCGGCGGCCGCGTTGCCGTACGCGCGCGTCCCTCGGATTCTCTGGTGGTGGACCTCACCGCACAGCAACTGGAAACCCGGTTTGATGGCATTCAAACGATCCTCGAACCGGAATTCGATGCCGGCGGCCTGGACAGCCCGGTCAATTACCTGCCGGGCAATAACATATCGTCGCAGCTCTATACGGCGCGCTTGACGTACTCCGTACCGGCTTTCGACTTCGTGCCGGCTTTCGACGTCATCTCCTTGACGGCCTATAACACCTTTGAGATGAAGGATCCGTTTGACGCCGACGGTGGGTCGGCGGGGAATCGCGTCGTGGACAGGTTCACCGATGAAACAAATTTCTCTCAGGAATTGCGGCTGCAATCGACGAATCCGAACAGCCGCGTCCAGTGGACCCTCGGAGCTTTCTACGGCAAGACGGAAGACAACCTTGCGTATGATCTCATCGGATATGCGCCCGTCACCCTCAGCCGCGCGTCGTCCGGTGAAGTTGAAAACCGCGCTTTCTTCGGCCAAGCGGACATCTCAATAACGGATTCGCTCTCTCTTATCGCCGGCGCCCGGTACAGCCGGGACGACGTCAAACTCGTCAATACGAGCGGCACAGTCTTTGAAGGACCGAGTGACGCTGTCACGCCGAAATTCGGCCTGCGTTACGCGTTCAACGAAAACCTGCACACCTACGCCACGGCGTCGCGCGGCTACAAGCCGGGCGGCTTCGACACCTTCTTCACCGACAATAATCCTGACGACAACATCAGGGCGGCCTATGATCCGGAAACCGCCTGGAATTACGAAGCTGGCGTCAAGGTTTCCGCCTGGGGGGGGCGTCTGGTCGCCGATGCGGCAATATTCTATCTTGATTGGCAGGATCTGCAGGTGCCCTTTCAGTTCGATGTCTTGCAACGGGTTATCACGAATGCTGCTGAAGCCCGTTCCATTGGCGGCGAAATTCAGATCGCCGCCTACCCCACGGACGATCTGTTCCTCCAGATGGGTCTTGGCATTCTCGATGCGGAGTTTACCGACTTCGCCAATTCTCCCGAAGGCGATCTGACCGGAAACAAGATTCCATACGCGCCTCCGGTGTCGTTCAACGTGGTTGGCGAGTATAGCCGACCGATCACGGACACTGTCGAAGGTCTCTTCCGCGCGGAGTATTCCTTCACCAGTCAACGCGAAGGCCGCTCGAACAATAATGACATCGAGCGGCTCCCTGCCTACGACCTGCTCAATCTGCGCGCAGGTATCACGGTCAACAGGTTAGAGTTTTGGGCATACGGGGAGAACGTGCTGGATGAACGGTGGTTCAGCAACAGGCGCCCCGGCCGGGGTACGCCTGCGAGCGTCACGGTTCAACGGCCGGCAACCTGGGGCTTTCGCGCGACCGTTCGCTTCTAAGACATTGTATCAGGAAAAAACTGGTTCTCCAGACTCGAAGGCTGATGTCTTCCTTTGATAAAGGATGGTTAATGAGTCTCTTGCGCAGAGCAGCCAGAGCTATCAAGGCAATCCGGTGTTCAACCGACGAGTCGCCGACGCGCCAGGTTGTGCGATTTCCATGGCCTATCTCGCGACCTTCTAGAGATGAGTGGGCATCCATTTGAGTACTCGAACGGTCATCGCCCAAACTCATCGCTGGTCCGGTGCCGTCAGCTTTGTGTTGCTTTTTCTCGTCAGTTTTTCCGGAATTTTGGCTGGCTTCACCGGTACCATTATGCAGATGCAATACGGGGCAGTGGTGAGCCCACCCGCGCCGCCTGCCGGTAGTCATTACGCCAACGTCGATGATCTCCTGAAGATGGTCCGGGACGGGTATGGACCCGCCTTCACCCCGAGGGTGATTTTGATGGAGCGTACGCGATTCGAAGTGGACGCCGCGCTCGTTTTCGGCTCAGTGTCCGAGAACGACGGCACAACCCGCTCCGTCGGCGTCGCGCTGGATCCGTATCGAAACGCCTATCTTGGGGCATTTAATACCGATGAATCCTGGGTGGGATTTATCATCCAATTTCATGACTCTCTTTTGCTGGGGGAAAATGGCAAGATCACCGTTGCCTTGCTGGGTGTTCTCTTAATCTTTTTTGCCGCAACCGGAATCTATCAATGGTGGCCGCGCCAGGGAAGACCCTGGCGCAAGGCCACAACGTTCAAGCTATTCGGGTCGCGTTACGCGAAACTGTTCCAGTTACACGGGTTGATTGGGCTGTGGAGCATACCATTCGTGGTGCTCTGGGCGTTTACTGGCGCGTATCTTCTCAAGTCGGATTGGTTCGGCAACGTGTTGCCCCAACTGCCCTCTGATCCGCCGCCGGCTGTCGTTTTGGAATTCGCCGCGCCTTGCCAGGGAGGCTCGGTTTCGCCGGGAGAAGCTGCAACTCGCGGACAGACCGCCTTCCCGAATGCACGGTTCACTTCACTGATGATGCCGTCCGATAAGCGTGCCTATTACGGACTAACCTTCGAGCGGCATGGCGATTATGACAAACTTCGCGGCGACATACGTGCATGGGTGAGCAGCGTGTGCATTGACAGGATCCACACCCACGTCCTGGACTATTCGTCAATGCGGACACGCCTCGGTGCCCTGGTGAGTTCTCTTCATTTTGGCCACACCTTTGGCTGGTTCGGAACACCCATTATTGTGATGACGGGTTTGATGATTTGCACCGGATCGGTTGTCGGGTTTCTGGTGTGGTGGGTGGGGATATTGGGCCGGTTCAGGCGACAGAAGAGTTGAAGGGCTCCGGATGCTCCCGGTCGGACTCTTGGACGACCGGGTCGGCACCGGCTTGATGACGACCAGCCGGTTCTTCTGCGAACAGTTCGGCATTGTCTCCCTGTCCCAATTCTTTGAATTCACGAAGGGACGGCAAGTCCTGAAGGTCACGCAACCCGAACTTCCGGAGAAAGCCCTTGGACGTTCCGTACAGAATGGGACGCCCGGGAATATCCTGTCTCCCGACGATGCGAATGAGTTTTTGCTCAAGCAGGGTACGCAAGACGCCGGTGGTATCGACGCCGCGAATGCGTTCAACGTCGGCTCGAACAATCGGCTGTTTATACGCAATAATCGCCAACGTCTCCAAGGCTGACCGTGACACTCTGGCAGAAGCCTTGACCGTATTGAGTCTGGTAATCCACGGCGCGTACTCCGGCTGCGTCATCATGAGAAACCCGCCGGCCAGCTCGGCAACGTGAAGGCCGCGGCCTTGCCGGTCATACTCCTCTTGAAGAGCCTTCAACGCATTGTGTACCGCCACCTTCGGTTGGCCGACTAACACGGTGGTGAATTTCTCAAGAGGAAGGGGGTCGCAGGAAACAAACAACAAGGCTTCGATGATCGCCTTCAGTTCTTGTTCACTCACCGGGTCAGCCGGACGCGGCGCCTCACGTTCTGAACCCTCACCACCAACACCGCCACTTTCCATGGATACGGGGGAATCATCCGGAATCGACTCCATTTCACCGACCGCGCGAGCGTAGTCGGGAACGGGTTGACCGGCGTGCCCATTCTCAGAGGAATCCATTCCCATTGGGGCCTCCATTGGTCATACGTGCATCATGAGGCGTTCCCAGTGGCGATTCACCCGCTCCCTGATCCACGAGAAAGGTGCGAGTCATGCGAATGGGACCAAAGACGTTGCCTTGATAGATCCTGACCAATTTCATCCGCACGAGTTCCAACAACGCCAAAAAACTGACGATCACCATTACCCGATTCACCTCGCCGGCAAACAATTCGGCAAACGTCACGGTCGGCGTCTCTTCCAGTCGTTCGATGATGCCGTTGATTCGATCCTGCACCGTCACGGTATCCGGCGTCACGTCGAGAAAGGATCGGACGTCCGTCCGCGCCAGAACCGCCTGAAGCGCATCCAGGAGGTCAAAGACTTGCACCTCATCGGACAGCACGTCCCGGACGGGGCGAAGCGGCGTGGTCTCCCGGTGGAACATCTGCCGCCAGAGACGTTCTTGCTCAGACAGCCGACCTGCAACTTCCTTGAACTGCTGATACTCAACGAGCCGACGCACCAACTCCTGACGGGGGTCGTCCGTTTCGTGTTCTCCTTCCTGGAGGCCATCCGCCTGGGGAAGCAACGTCCGAGACTTGATGTGAAGCAGCGTCGCCGCCATCACCAGGAATTCGCCGGCAAATGAGAGATTCAATTCCTTCATGACGTGAAGATAGTCAAGATATTGCCGGGTGATGAGGGCAATCGGAATATCGGAAATATTGATTTCGTGTTTCCGAATAAGGTGCAGCAGCAAGTCCAGGGGACCGGTAAAGCTCTCGAGTTTCACTTCATATGCGGGGCTGGTTGGGAACATGATGGGTCCGATCAGGACGACGGTCCGCGCACGTCGTCAACGTTGTACAAATCAGATTTCATATACCATATTTAGTAGAGAGTCGCAACGCAACGTATAGATATAGTAGCTCTGACAATCGTGATGACATGCTCACGCCTCACCTTGGATTCCCGCTAAAAACCTGCGGGAGTGACAAAAACTCTGACGATCGTGTAAAAAGCTCACGCTTCCCCGGCTTTGTTCTTCCGAAAGGACCAGGCCACCACGAGCAGAAAGAGGAGAGCCAGGGAAACGATCAACGTGTGATACTCGGCATGCTGAAACCCTTCTCGGTTGTCCAATCCTTCGGGAAATTCAACGCCGGAAAATTCCGGAGGTTTCTCAAAGACGACGCTTCGAAAATCTGCGTCTGCTTGAAACTGCGCCTCGGTAAAATCCGCGGTACTCCGAAACACGGCGCGCTGAAAATGAGCCGAACCCTGAAATTCCGTGAATCGAAAATACACGTCCCGTTCAAATCGGGCCTCGGAAAAATCCGACGCGCCGCGAAACCGGCTGCCTGAGAATCCTGTACCCTGAACGAACCGCGTATGCGAAAACCCCGCCTCTCCATCAAAAGAAACCTGTAAGAATTCCGCCAAGCCGGGAAATCTCGCGTCCGTAAACGCGGCGGGTCCCAGAAACAGAGCCTGATGAAATCGGGAATGGGTTCCAAACACCGTTCGGGTAAAGTCGGCGTCCCGGGCAAACGCGGCTCGAAGAAACAATCCTTCATGGCCAACGTGCATGCCGGAAAAATCAGCGCGTTCCAAAAAAACCACGCGGGATAAATCGATGGATCGTCGAATGGTCGTGCCCCGAAGACTGACCGGTCCCTGGACCACCACGTACCCTGAAGCCGTAAGATTCGTCGCCATCACTCCCTGGACGTCCACGTCTTCCACGCTGAACGGTCCCTGAATGACGCGCACCTCGGACACGCTCTCGTCTTCAAACCGTTGAACAATCGCCGCGTGCCGGACCACGGCAGGGTCAAACGGCTGAAGGGGCAATTGATCCAACAAGAGATCGCCGGAAAGCACGATGCCTTTCAAATCCACCCCCTTCCCCCCCTGCAAGGCCGTCAAGACTTCATCCACGGAAACGGCAAGCGCTATCTTCTCCTCGGGGCTGCACGTTCCTTGCACGTGGCGAACCATCACCGCCTCGTCAAGCCCCGCGTCAACCCTGCACCCTCCCCACGACGCGGCCGACGCCGCAAGGACCATGAAAAGGATGCCATAGACCATACCGGTTCCGACATGAATCGCACGCAACGCAAAAGAGAACGTTCGCCCGTGACTCGCTCCCGTGGCGACACCCAGGGGAAGGAAACCGTGGAGAACGGCCGGCCTCCAAGAGAGGACGGCACGGTCTACGCTTTGGGATCTTTCAGGGTGAAGTAAAAATCTTTGACTTCTCGGTCAGGTTGGCTAAGACGTTTCTCCACTTCCTGAACCGTTCGAGGCGGAGGAAGCACCACTTTTTCCCCTTCCTGCCAATTGACGGGGGTCGCACACGAAAACTGGTCGGCCGTTTGCAGCGCCGTCACTAATCGAAGCACTTCATCCACGCTCCGTCCGACCTTCATCGGATAAAAGATCACGGCCCGGATGACGCGCTTGGGATCAATCACAAACAGGGCACGAACCGTCGCCGTCGCGCTCACTTCCGGATGGATCATGCCGTAGAGACGGGAGATCCGCATGTCACTATCCGCCACCAGGGGATAGGGAATCGTCACGCCGATTTTGTGGGTCACGTTGTCGAACCACGCCAAATGCGCGTGGATGCTGTCCACGCTGATCCCGATCAGCTTCACGTTCTTCTTTCTGAAGTCCTCATCACGACGGGCAAATTCCACCAATTCCGTGGTGGACACGGGCGTAAAATCAGCAGGATGAGAGAAGAAGACCACCCAGTCCTGTTCCTGCCACGCACTAAAGCTGAAATCCTGAGACAAGGTCGTCACGGCGTGAAAATCCGGCGCATTCTGGCCGATTTGCGGAAAGCCCTCGGACTCAGACATTCACTCCTCCTTTACCACACTCGTCCGTCTCCACGCCGGGTCCCGTCCCCTCTACCACCCACGTGGGAGAGCATCGTCATCGTCCAACCCGGCATCGGGATCCCTGAAATATTTCTCCGTCCCCAACTCTTCAGACAAATCTTCGGTCAGGTCATCGCCAAGGCCTTCGGTAAGCGTCCCCAATCCTTCATCATCTTCAAAATCCTCAGAAATGTCATCCGATACGTCATCATCCAGGTCGGAAGGGAAGTCATCGCCCACGTCATCATCGAATTCGGACAAATCCGCGTCAAGCGATTCAAGACTGGGTTTCACGTCCGCTGTTTGCGAAACCCGCTCTCTTTCATCGGAGGACGGGCTGACGACCGGCGGTACCGTTTCCGGTTTGGCCTGGGGAGGTGGGGCCGGCGGGGTTCTCACCGATTTCTTTTTTGTCGCTTTTTCAGGCTTCGGCACGATTTTCTTCTTCGGCCGACCTTTCGCTTTGACGGCCGACTGACGCGTCGTCACGGCTCTTGCGGACGATTTTCTGCTGACGACCTTCTTCGTCATCTTCTTTTTGGCAACCGTCTTCGTGCGTGTGGCCGGCTTCATCGACGTTTTTCTGACCGGAGCCTTCTTGGCGGCCTTCGCTGGTTTTTTCGGTTTCGCTTTGGCTGCGGAAGCCTTGACCCTGGCTTTCGAAGCGGTGGGCCTGGATTTTGTCGCCTTGGCCTTCGACCTCGTCGCTTCCGGTTTCGGTTTCGTGGCCTTGGTTTTCAGTTTCGTGGCTTTGGCTTTCGGTCTCGTGGCCTTGGCTTTCGATCTCGTCGCCTTGACTTTGGATAGAGCCGTTACGGATTTTTTCTTTTTGGCTCCAGGTTTCTTTTTGGCTGCCGTTGCCATTGTCCCTCCTCATCGCTCATTGTGTGCAACCTCAGCGGACGCAC
This sequence comes from Nitrospirales bacterium, assembly GCA_965212625.1. GTDB lineage: Bacteria > Nitrospirota > Nitrospiria > Nitrospirales > UBA8639 > Bin75. The sequence continues at coordinate 1,574,600 of OZ243124.1, forward strand.
CTAAAAAGTCCAACGCCGAGTGGTATCCCTCTATCACGGAGTGGGATACCGTTGCAACAGGTAACTTCTCAACCCGCTGACCGGCCCGGATTTTCCCTTCCGGACAGCATGATCGCGTGGTCCACCTGTAGGATGGAAGCCATCAGATTTGATCGCGCTGATCCGTGAGAAGGTGAGACCACCGAATGACGACGGTCATCCGATTGACAGGAGACACGATGGATGAATGCAGATCGAAGAAGTGACCGATTGACGAGAATACGATGGTGCCATCCTTTGACGGCACAATCACCGCAATGAATTTGATCCCTTACTTGCTAAGAAGTTTATCGGTCAAAACGGAAAATCCCTTGCTTCGCTGCTCTGCCGAGATGTCTTTTGCTTGTTCAAACGCTTGATCAAGCTTCTCGTTGGGAACCGTCGTCAGAAAGGCTAGGAGCGTTGGAATCATATCACGTCGTGCTTTTCCCGGGAGTTCTTTTAACCCAACAATTTGTGCAAACAGATACAGGTCCTGGCTCTCGGGCAAGATGATTCGCGCTTCCAATTTTTTCAGAAAATCCGACAACAATTGATGTCGAACGGCATCGCTCACCCTCAGAGTTTTCATAAGAGATCGAAGATCCGAACGAGAGGGGTGCTTGACGCCGTTATTACGTGGAGACTCCTTTCTCACGTTATTGTCATCAGGTCGGATTTTTGCGAAGGCACGCTGAACCTTGTCACCCCCGAATTGATTGACAAGCAACCGGAGTTGATCTTCAAGATATTTGGTCTGTGAAAATCCACTCATAGCCCAACCTTGCTGAAAAATTCATCGGCGAACCCAGCAAATTCGTCTTTTACCTTATACTGAGTTCCTTTTGTTATTTCGATCTACATCCCTTCACGGGCTGCTCTGAAATAGGAATCGGAATGAGGTATATCATTACTGAAAACGTACCAACTATATTCCCGAGACTTCTTCTTGACGTCATTTTTGGCAAGTTTATGCTCGCGTTTTGCATCGCCTCGTAAGTAGTCGTTAAAGACAAGACCGCACACCTCAATCACATGATCCTCGTAGCGAAGTTGAAACGACTTGATGCTTCGATTGAGCAGGGGAAAACCAATGGATGCCAGAAACTCGGCCCGAATAGGCACCAAGACGTATCGGCTACAATGATAGGCTGCGTCGGTCAGCATTGAATCGGTTGGTGAACAGTCGATAACAATCAAGTCGTACTGGTCTTGAATCTTCGCAACGAAGCGAGCAAGCAAGGTTTCCTTGCCAGTGGGATTCCGTAGCGTCCAAGACAGTTCCAATCTTGACGGAACGAGGTGCAACAAACTTCCATCTTTGTATTTCACTCGTCTGTAAACAACATCATCCACCTTCAGTGCCGTAGGACTTCCGGTTGCTGTACCGGTAGGGGTAAACTGTTCAAACAGGTCGACAACCGTGAGACCATGACCGTTCAGATAATCGACGTACTTTTGTGGCGACATAATCGATTGGCTGGCGTTTGATTGCGGATCCAGATCAATCACGAGAACCTTTTTATTGAGTTGACGAGCGGCGTACCATGCAAGTTGCGTCGCAATCGTCGTCTTGCCCACGCCACCTTTCATGTTGATCAACGAAACACACAAGGCCATCAATTCCTCCCAGGGTAACGAATGAATTCGACCATTGATCATACCACAGCGGGTTGGTAGAGACAATTATAGATAAATAGATAACCCACCTTGGTCGGTTTCTAGCACGACAATCGTCCGGTTTCATCATCCTGACATGAGAAATTGGAAGACACCTCTCCGAGTTGACAGAGAAGACGACGGCTTTGGGAAGAAACCGCCGGCTGATTGGGAATGAAAATTCAGGGCACGTCGCATTCTTCATCAGATCTCTTTACAGGACAGGAGAAACGAACATGATGCCGATCATTTCTTCCTCTCAGATGAAACCGTCCCATACGCGCTGGATCATCCTGGCGTTGCTGTTTGGAATCAGCATTATTACGTACATCGATCGGGTGAATATTTCGGTCACGGCTCGGCAGATGATCCCGGCCCTGGGGCTGACCACGATCCAAATGGGACAAATCTTTTCAGCGTTCGTCCTGGGCTACGCCCTCTTTCAAATTCCCGGGGGCTGGTTGGGCGACCGCTGGGGGGCGAGAACCGTCCTGACCGCCGCGGTAGTCTGGTGGTCGGTCTTCACGGCCATGACGGCCCTGGCTCCGGCGTCCGTTCTTGCGGGAATCATGGGCAGTTGGGGATCGCTCATGCTCGTCAGATTCCTGATCGGAATCGGCGAAGCCGCGGCCCTGCCGAACTTCAATCGCGCCGTGGCGAATTGGTGCGGCCCACATGAGCGAGGATTCGGCATCGCCGTGATCATCAGCGGCATTGGGATCGGCTCAGCGATGACCCCGCCGATGACCGCGTGGATCATGGTGAATTACGGCTGGCAGACGGCCTTCTACGTGGCCGGAGGCCTGGGCATTTTGATCGCGGGGCTGTGGTATTGGTTTGCCACGGACCGCCCGGAAGAGCATCCCCGGGTCAACGCGCAGGAAGCCGCCCTGATCCGCGGCCACGCCCCTCCTGCACCCGTCCCCGACGCCTCAATGCCCGTTCCCTGGAAAACCTTCGCCAGGACGCCAAGCGTGTGGTGGCTGGTATTGAGCTATACCTGCGTCGGATACGTGGCCTACGTGTACCTGTCGTGGTTTTATTTGTACCTCGTGGAGGAACGAGGCTTCAGCGTGTTACGCGGGGCACTGTTCGCCGCAAGCCCGTTCCTCGCCATGACCGTCTTTTGTCCCGTCGGGGGCTGGGTCACGGATCGACTGTCGCAACGAAACGGGGTGAACAAAGGCCGATCGTGGGTCGGGGCCGCGGGGATGACGCTGGCCGCTCTCTCAATCGTCATCGGAGCCATTGTCGAGAACCCGTTTACGGCCATCGCGTTATTATCTCTCGGCGCGGGCTGGCTGTACTTCACCATCGGGGCGTTCTGGAGTTCGACCATCGACCTGTCGCCGGCACGTGCCGGCACGCTCTCCGGCGTGATGAACACCGGCGCCAACCTCGGCGGCACGCTGTCCCCTACCCTCACCCCATGGCTCGCCACTCACTTTGGATGGTCCGTCTCGCTCGGCGTCGCGGCCGCCGTGGCGTTCCTTGGAGCGTTAGCCTGGATCAACATTCGGCCGGGAGACGGCTTACGTCACTCATCGTCGTCTTGAACGCGCCCGGGTCGTGCCACGCTTGATGGGATCCAATCTTCCTTGCTACGTTCCACCGATGAGTTCCGCCCTGCCCTTCAAGAAAAAAAATCCCAAGGTGGTCCTCACCACCAAATTCGGAGACATCACCATCCGTTTTTACACGGACGTGGCTCCGCGCCACGTTGATAACTTCCTGAACCTGGCCAAAATCGGATTGTACAATGGGACGACCTTTCACCGCGTGGTCCCGGGCTTTATCATTCAAGGCGGAGACCCGCTCAGCAAAGACCCGGACCGAAGTCTTCATGGAACCGGCGGACCCGGCTTCAGCCTGATCCCTGAGCCCAGCGACCAGCCGCACCGGCGCGGGACCGTGTCCATGGCCAAGATGCCCAGAAACGAAGACCGGACGCGAGACGTCAACGACAACGGCTCTCAGTTTTTCATTTGCGTGGCGGACAACAGCAGTTTGGACCGCACCTATACCGTCTTTGGCAAAGTCATGAAAGGCCTGGACGTGGCGGATCAGATCGCGGCGGTGAATCGGGACGCCCTAGATAATCCCGTAGACCCGGTGACCATGACGGTGACGCTGGTGGAGGAATGAAAAAGGAAACGCCGACTCGCCAGCCTCGGCTCATTGTCCGAACCGGCAATGCTTCAATCAAAAAAACGCGGCGCTGGCGTAGGTAATCGTGGAGTTGAATTGATCCACGATTTCACGGTCGTAGCGCAGCACTTCCCCTGCCTCCGCCTCAATCAATCGCAGCAGCAGGTAAATCGCCGAGAAGCCTAAGACGTGGCGACGATCCTGCTCCTTGACGAGAAATCGGACAAAGCCTTCCGCGTCGACGTTTTCAACCTGTTTCAGCATTTCCAGGTCGGTTTGCATGCAGCGGTGAAAAGAAAAATCCGTGGGAGCCGCGTTGTCGCCGTACCGGAGGCCGACGTGGGCAAGATTCGCACTGGCAATCAGACACACCCGCTCGCCTGACGCCGCAATCGCGTCTTTCAGGAGTGAGACAAATTGTTCAATCCGGTCTGCGAAGTCCTTACGTTCAGGATTCAGAACACTGCCGGGAGAGAAGGAGGATACAATCGGCACCATCGAGATGGGTTTGTGGACGCCGACGGTCTCCTGAAGGAACGGTAATTGAAATTCGATGCTGTGTTCTCTCTGATGCGCCAGTTCCTCCGCGAACCATTCGTTTCCCCCGTTGGATTTGATCGCGTCCATAATCGGACGATTGACCGGCACCACGCCCAACGGCGTTTCAAAATCCTTATCCGTCACGGACACGAGCCCGTCCGGTCCGGCATGAGCAATCCCGAACAGCACGTAGACCTCCGGCGATTCCGCTTCTCGTAATTCTTTATAGGCCCACGCATAGAGCGGCCCGGCGTCTTTCACCGCGTAATTCGGGACCACCAACCCCTTTATCACTTTCCCCCGATTGGCGGAAGGCTCGGCGCTCGGCCCTTCTTTGGCCGTAAAAAAGCCGGCAATTTGTCGGCGCAATTGGTCCGCATCATCTTCGTAGCTCTTCCCGGCAAATTGCGGTTTCCGCGTCGGCGCCTCCCGATAGGCGTTCAACGCCTCAACCTTGGCCTTTTCATATCGATCGCCTTCGAGAAACAACTTGTGATCCAAATCGGCAATCAGCTTGTCAAGTTTGTCCGGCATGAGAAACTCGCCGTATTTTTTCAGATATTCCACGCCGACCTGTTCCAGGGAATGCTCACCGTCCAGAAACTGAAACAGATAAAAAAAGTTGAGCGGGACAATGAGTTTTTCCGCACTCAACCCTGCCGGGTCCCACAAGACGATGTACTGCTCCTCGCCCCGTTTCATGGGTGAATACTGAACGTTCCGAAGCGCGGGATAGGTTTGGGAGTCTTTGACTTGTTCCGCCATGTACGTTCCTCCCGTGACGACCTCACCGATTCGTCGGCGACCCTGTCACGTGCATTGTCGATTATACGAATCGCCTTTGACTGCTCGCAAGAAGGCTCAGACCTCCTTCGCCTAGCGAAGGAAGAGTAAGACCAGCAGCTTATTGCTCAAGTGAGTAAACGTACTCTTCGACAGAGAAGGGAGGACTCTCTGCATGAACGTAGCTTGCGGATAGATATCTATCGTCCCCTTGGCTCAAACGGAAGTTCTCAATCCGTTCACAAAACTTGCTCACCAGTCTCAAAACTTCATCTCTGGAGTTGGCTGCGAATATCATTACTCGGATGCCTGCACGAATGATGAGCAGTTTTTGGAAGTCGTCCCATACATCTCCCTCTTCTCCCCACTCACATTCCATGACTAGGGGAATAGCGCGTATCCACCCCTCCTGGTTGAGATCGGCATAAACAATGTCGCACATCCATTCAGACTCCCCCCCAGGCAGCTCTCGGGTGAACTGTTATGCCGGATTGGGTGACCGCTACCTTCAAGCCCGCGTCCTCCGCCAGTTTGACGAACAGTTTTTTAACCTCGAGAGTCCAGGTGGAAGTTTTCCATCCTTCACCTCTCTCGGACTTCTCTGCGAGATTATTTAGGCGGCTCTTCAGTATTTCGGCAGTTAGTGGGATGATTCTTGGCATGTGGTCTCCCCTTTCTCTCATCTCCCACCAATGTTTCGACCGTGACGGTATTCGGGCCGGGAACAGCCTTGTAATAGAGGCGCTCGAACCCGATGACCTCGCCGTTTTGCTGATCCTTGATTAGGATCACTCCTTCACCAGTTTCCTCACATACCTGGTCGGGCTGAGCATACATATATTGTATGGACATGAGGTGACGCGTCAGAGCCTCGTGACGTCATCGGCCCTCATACAAATGGCACCAGACGACGTGGTGGTCTTCCGGTTTGCCGATTTGGATAAGCGGCGGGGCGATGGTTTTGCAGTGCTCCATGACCTGCGGGCAGCGCGTGTGGAAGCGACAGCCAGAGGGGGGATTCAGTGGGGTCGGCACGTCGCCGGGCAGCAGGATGCGTTCACGTTGCACCGTGGGGTCAGGCAGGGGATTGGCGGACAGCAGGGCCTGCGTGTAGGGGTGCTTGGGATTGGAGAACAAGGTCTCGGACGGCGCGATTTCCGCCAGTTTGCCTAAATACATCACGGCGACCCGGTCGGCGATGTACCGCACGACGTTGAGATCATGGGTAATGAATAAATACGCCAGATGATAGTCCGCCTGCAGGTCCTTGAGGAGATTGATGATCTGGGCCTGAATGGACACGTCCAACGCGGAAACCGCTTCGTCGCAGACGATAAACTTGGGATTCAACGCCAAGGCGCGGGCAATGCCGATCCGCTGACGCTGTCCGCCGGAAAATTCATGCGGATAGCGCCCGGCGTGATCCGGCCTCAACCCCACGCGGTCCAACAACTGATACACGCGGTCGGTGCGGGCTTGTCCCTTGGCCAGCTTATGGACCAGGAGTGGCTCGCCCACGATGGACCCGACGGTCATGCGAGGATTCAAGGAACTGTAGGGGTCCTGAAACACGATCTGCATCCGCCGACGAGTGGCCCGCAAAGTACGGGAATCCATGGCAAACACGTTGTCCCCTTCAAACGTGACTTCGCCGCCGGTGGGTTCCATCAAGCGCAGAATCGTTCGGCCCACCGTGGTTTTGCCGCATCCCGATTCCCCCACTAACCCGAACGTTTCTTGACGCCTGATCGCAAAAGAGACGTCGTCCACCGCTTTGACCCACGCGGAAACGTTGGAAAACAGCCCGCTGCGCACGGGAAAATATTTCTTGAGTTGACGCACGTCAAGAAGAGGAGGGCCGTTTGTCACGCCAGAATCCATCAACGGCTCTTTCCAGCCCGTTCCGGCTGATGCAACCAGCACACCGACTCATGACCGGGTTCCACGGTCATCGTCGGCGGCTCTTCGTCCGTACATCGTGCCAACGCCTCCGGGCATCGCGTGGAAAAATGGCAGCCCTTGGGATAGACCAGAGGCGACGGCACCGTCCCGCGGATTGATTCGAGTCTGTCTTCTCGCGCGCCGGGCTTCGGCAGCGAACGCAACAGGGCGCGCGTGTACGGATGCGACGGATTCGCAAACAGCTCGGGCACGCTCGCACGTTCGACGATGCGGCTGGCGTACATCACCATGACGTCTTGCGCGAATTGCGCAACGACGCCCAAGTTGTGCGTGATCAACAGAATCGCCATGCCCACGTCCCGTTGCAACTCTTTCAACAACTCCAAAATCTGCGCCTGAATCGTGACGTCCAACGCGGTCGTGGGTTCATCAGCAATCAGAAGATCAGGCCGACAGGCCAGGGCCATGGCAATCATCACGCGCTGTTTCATGCCGCCCGACATTTCATGCGGGTATTGATCGACGCGCTTCTCCGGCGAGGGAACGTGAACCTTCTCCAGCAGGCGAATCACCTCTCGTCGAATCTCCCGTTTGGTGAGGGTCGTATGAATGTCCAACGCCTCGCCGATCTGATCGCCGATCGTGAAGACCGGATTGAGAGACGTCATGGGTTCCTGAAAGATCATGCCGATTTCGTTCCCGCGTATGGTTCGAACGTCCTTCGGAGGCAAGGTCAACACGTCACGCCCTTTGAACGTAATGCTGCCGCCTACCACCCTTCCCGGAAAATCCAGCAACTGCATGATCGACAGAGCCGTCACGGATTTTCCGCACCCTGATTCTCCGACGAGCGCCAACGTTTGTGCCGGGTGCATGGTAAAGCTGACGTCCTCGACTGCACGGATTTCACCGGTCTCCGAGAAGAACGACGTCGACAGATGAGACACGTCAAGGAGATGCGTGGCGGAGACGTTCACGGGTCATCGTCTCCGCAGTTTCGGATTCATGGCTTCACGGAGCCCTTCGCCTACGAGGTTAAACGCCAACACCACCACCAGGATGGCAAGACCTGGAATAAAAAAGAGCCAGGGCGCGTCAAAAATAAAGCCTTTCCCGTCGGCCAGAATATTTCCCCACGTGGCATAGGGCGGTTGAACGCCGAACCCGAGAAAGCTTAAGGCCGATTCCGTCAGAATCGCCGTGGCCACGCCAATGGTGGCCGAGACCAACACGGGCGCAATCGCGTTCGGGACCATGTGAAAAACAATCACGCGGCGTTCCGATGCGCCGATGGACGTCGCGGCCACGACGAAGTCTTGTTTGCGCAAGGCCAGAAATTCCGCCCGGACGAATCGCGCGGTCCCCATCCAACTGGTCAGCCCGATGACGATCATGATGTTGTAGACGTTCGGCGGCAGCAGGGCCACGACGGTTAAAATCAAGAAAAACGTCGGGAAGCACAACATGACGTCGGTGAAGCGCATAATCAGCGTATCAACGGTCATCACGCCTAACTTGACGTTTCCGTAAAACCCGGACAGCCCGCCCAACGTAATGCCGATCATCACGGAAATGCCCACCGCGATAAATCCGATGGACAATGAGACAAAGGATCCTTGGAGCATCCGCGCGAACACGTCGCGGCCCAACTCATCCGTGCCCAAGAGATACATTCCACCGAATGGTCGATCTTGGACGGGCACGTCCGTCGTCAAGGAAACCGAGAAGGGCGGCAGGAATTTTTCCGGGAGACGCACAACTTCAGGATCGAACACCACCACCCATTCCGTCAGGGCTTTCCCCGCAATCGCCGTGATCAGGAGCACACCCAGCACGGCGGCCCCCATGACCGCCAGCCGATCCCGCTTGAATAATCGCAAAGACTCCTGCCACGGGGTCTCCGAAGCCGGAAGTTCCTCCCCAAGCGTCTGCGGTTCCCTCGTCACCTTTGCCCCCTTTTCCACGATTCCCTCGTCACCCTTCCGCCTCAACCGTCACTCTCCGCCCAATTCCCCCAACTATCATTCTCCCCCACTGTCATTCTGGGCGAAGCGAAGAATCTCAGAACAACCTCACCGACCAGACCGCACTCCGGATTCTTCCCTTCGAGGCTCAAGGCAAGCGTCGCTCCGCTCCTCAGAATGACCGGTCGTTGCAGCGTTCTCATCCAAGAAGAGAATCACGCGTCTCCTTGAAGTCCGGTTCGAATCCTCGGATCAACCACGGCGTACAGAACGTCTGAGAGCAAGGTCCCCGCCAACGTCAAGACTGCCGCAATAAAATTGAGGGTCAGAATCACCGGAAAATCTCTGGCCAGAATCGCTTCATACCCTAATCGCCCCAAGCCGGGCCACGCAAAAATCTGTTCAAAAATCACCGAGCCGCCAATCAGCCCCGGCAGCAAAAATCCGAACATGGTCACAAAGGGCAACAGCGCGTTGCGTAAGGCGTGTCGGTAGATCACGGTGGCTTCCTCGGCCCCCTTCGCCCGAGCGGTCCGCACGTAATCCTGCCCGATGACTTCCAGCATTTGAGATCGAACGTAACGGGACAGAATCGCCATGCCGCCCAGGGCCGACATGAGTGAAGGAATCACCAGATGCCAGACCCGATCCATTGATTGAAACAGGGGATGAGCACGTTCCATGCCGAACGTTTTCAAACCGATGACCGGCACGCCGAAGAGATCAACGACCCAGAGAATCACCATATAGGACAAAAAGAATCCGGGCACGGAGATGAGGGTGTAGGCCGCAAAGGTGGTGGTGCGGTCATAGACGGCACCGCGATGAATCGCGGCGTGAATGCCGGTCGGAAACGCCAACGTCCACACGAGCAACGTGGCGCAGATAAACAGCGGCAGAGAATTGAGAAATCGGCGCCAAATTTTTCCCAGGACGGGTTGGCTGTCTTTGAAGGACTTCAGTTCGCCGGATACGAGGTCTCGAATCCAATAGGCGTATTGCGCGTACAAGGGATCATCAAGATGAAACGCCGCGCGAATTTTCGCAACGTCTTCCGGCTTCATCCTGGGATTCGCCGGATCGACTTCACTGGGTTCTCCGGGAGCGAGATGAATCACCGAATGCGCCAGGATGGAGACGATGAACACCAACAGAAGCCGTTGAAGCACGTTGCGAAGGATAAAGGTGTGCATCCTCGTCTGAAACCGTCGGGCCGAAACCCCTTTCACCTTAAAATTCAGGCGTCAATGCCAGCTTTCGCCATTGACGAAAATGAAACGTAATGTCTCCGCTCTTGATGGGATAAATTTTTTCATACCGCTCTGATCCGTCTTCCTCCGCGTGAACCAGCACGATCTTTTTATCCAACACTCTCGTGCCCAAGGGCGCGTAGAGAAACGTATAGGGTTGTTCCTCGGCAATCAGGCGATGGAGCTGATGGGCCAGCGTGCGTTGCACGTCCAGGTTATACTCCTGACGAATCCGAACGATCAGATCGTCGGCCACGCGATTGTGATAACCGATAAAATTCAACTGCTGCGGCCCAGACTGACTCGAATGCCACAGTTGATACAGATCGGGATCAATCCCCATGCTCCACCCCAACACCACGGCGTCGAAATCACCGGTATTGACAAAGTCTTTAAGAAAGACCGCCCACTCAAAATATTGTGTATTGCACTTCACGCCGATTTTTTTCCAGGCGTTCTGCGCAATGGTCATGACGTTTTTTCGGAGGGGATTGCCGCTGTTCGTAATGAGATTAAACTCAAAAACGTTTCCATCTTTTTCCAACCAGCCGTCGGCGTTGCGTTGCCACCCTCGGGCTTCCAGCAATTGCCGCGCGCCGTCGGGATCATACGGCAAGGGAGCGACGGAAGGATCGTACCACTGCGTGTTTTTAGGATACGGCCCGGTAATGCGCTCACCTTCGCCGTACAACAAGTACGTGATAAAATCGTCAACGTTTATGGCCATACCCAGCGCCCGACGCACGTCCGGGTCGGCAAACAACGGACGCCGATTATTGTACCCGATGTAGGTATAGCCGAAGCCCAGGCTCGAAAACGACTGGTAGTGATCGTCTTCCTGATACCGGGCCACCTGATGGGGTTGGGTTCCATAATAATCAACGGCCCCGGCCCGAAACTCCATTTCCTGCGTCAATAAATCCGGCACGATGCGCATGTAATAGTCGTGATATTCCGCGGGTCCTTCCCAATACGCATCATTCCGCGTGAGATGAATGAATTCATCACTCTGCCATTCGACGAATCGAAACAGGCCGCTGCCGACCGGCGCGCGGTTAAACTGACTGTCCCGCATCCCGAACGCGGCCCGGGCGGCGTCGGAGAGCCCGCGTGCGTCCATTTCCCGTTGCATGGCGTCGGCATTGAGCAAATGCTCCGGGAGGATGCCCATGGTCCAGGCGTTGATCGCCGGGGAGAAGAGTCGCTTGTAGACGACGCGCACCGCGTGCGAGTCAATGATGTCCACCTCCTTGATGGGTTCAAAGTCCGACGTGCGCGGAGACAGATTCTTGGGGTCCATGATGGACGCATACGTAAATTTCACGTCACCCGCGTCAAACTCATGACCGTCGTGAAACCGAACGCCTTTGCGAAGCTGAAACACGATGACGGGATTGTGTTCGGCCACCGGGAAGCGTTCCGACACCTGAGCGACGATCTGCATTTTGACGTCCGGTTTGACCTCCGGCGGATAGTCAACGTACTGCTCATAGGGAAAACGTTCCAAATAGCGATCGCCGATCACCGGCACGAGTCCGGCAAAAAAATCCGGATCGACGCGCCGTAAAGAAAAAACCACTCGCTCAGGAACGTTGACGATCACGTCCAGTTCCCTCCGTGCAGACTTTCCCTCCTCGTCCCGTTCTTGAACGGCAATCGTTTGAGTCGCGCGCGTGGGCGGCAACACGTCGATCGCCTGAACGTTTTCAGCTAACGCAGAAAAGGCCGCGTCCTTCAGCGCGGCGCGAATACGGTTGACCAGTCGCGTCCCCGTGACGGCGTGGCCGTCCGGGAAGCGATTGGAGGGACTGACGAAGAGCGAGGCTCGTTCGGAGATGGTCCACTCAGTCGCCAAGCGTCCGCGAAGGTCCAAGTTTTCATCTAAATCCAACAGCCCTTCAAAGACCAGACTGACGATGCTCGAGCTGGCGGTATCCGCGTGCAAAATCGGATTCAAGATTTTGGCGTCGCCGGAAGATCCTTCGATGTAGGTCACCAGGCGCTTGGGATTTCCCGTGGCCTGGTTGTCATACGTCGGCACCCAGAAATAGGATTGCAGCAACGCGACGATCAAGAGCAGGGGAGCAAGAAGGAGCCAGCGTTTGAGAGACATGACGCGAGGAAGGGGTGAGCGTGACCGGCTACAAACGGGTCTCCCTTTCGAATCCGGCGGAGTCGGCTTGCCGTTCGGCGTGATACGAACTGCGCACCAGGGGACCGGCTTCAACGTGTCGAAATCCGACGGCCAACCCTTGTCGTCTGATCGCGTCGAATTCCGCGGGGGCGTAATAGCGAGTCACGGCCAGGTGGCGTTTCGTCGGCGGCAAGTACTGGCCGACCGACACCACGTCACATCCGACCGATCGAAGGTCGCGCAGGACCGAAAAAATTTCTTCCTTCGTTTCCCCCATGCCGACCATCAACCCGGATTTCGTTTGCGCCCCGCGGTCCTTCGCCCACTGAAGCACCCGTAACGAACGGTCATAGTTGCCCCGCGGTCGGACCTCAGGGAACACCCGCGGGACGGTTTCGACGTTATGATTAAAAATCTCCGGCTTCGCCGTCAGCACGGCATCCACCGCCGCCCGTTGTCCTTGAAAATCAGGCACAAGCACTTCGATCGTACACGTCGGCAAACGTCGCCGGACGGCATGGATCGTTTCAGCAAAGATTGAGGCACCGCCGTCGCTCAGGTCATCGCGATTCACGGACGTCATCACCACGTGTCGGAGGTCCAAGGCGCGAACGGCTTCGGCCACGCGCCCCGGTTCTTGCCGGTCCACCGCATTCGGGCGTCCCGTGTTCACCGAACAATATCGACACCGCCGCGTACACGTGTCGCCCAAAATCAAAAACGTCGCGGTTCGATTATTCCAACATTCCCATTTGTTCGGACAGCGGGCCTCCTCACAAATTGTATGAAGCCCGCGTTCCCGGACCAACGACTGAATACGTTGATAGTGCGGTCCCGATTCGATCTTCACCGCAAACCAGGGCGGTAATCGTTGCACGCGGCCGCGTCGCCGACCAGATTTTCGCAAAGGCTTCACCGCTGTCACGGGAATAAACGACATCGCAACGCTCTTGTTCGTCATTATGCAGAAACCTAGGACGAATCCTCAAGAAAGAAAAACGTCAGGGGTTCCCGAACGCCGGCAACGTGATGGGACACGCACGAGAGTCGGCACGACCGTCGGCAAATGAATCAACGTTGACGGGCACAACGTGACGCAGAGGTTTTTCTTCTCAGGAAGAAAGTCCCCACGCTGAATCAGGACAAAAAGATTGCATCGGGGGGAGGCAATTCATTAGAATTTCCTCATGAGCGAAGCCATTGCCTTTGACACCCATCGATTCATCAAACACCTGACGAAAAACGGCTTTACTGAGCAACAGGCCGAGGCCCTGGCGAATGAGCAGGTCAACCTGCTCAACGGCAACTTGGCGACCAAGATCGATATTGCTTTGATCCATAAGGAGATTGCCGCGATCCATAGGGATATTGCCGCGATCCATAAGGAAATCGAAACCCTGCGATTGGATACCAATGCCGAGATTGCCGTGATCCATAAGGAGATTGAAGGTATCCATAAGGAAATTGCCGTGCTCCATAACGAGACCGCCGGTATCCACAAGGAGATTGAAAGTATCCGTAAGGAGATTGCCAGTATCCATCAGGATATTGCCGTTATCCATAGGGCAATTGAAGATGGACGGGAGGATAGTCAAAATCAGTGGAAAGCTACGGAGGCTGCGTTTAACAACCATTGGAAAGCCACTGAAGCCGCTCTCAACAACCAGTGGAAAGCCACGGAGGCTGCGTTTGGCGACCAGCGGAAAGCCACTGAAGCCGCTCTCAACAACCAGTGGAAAGCCACCGAAGCTGCATTTGAGATTCAGCGGAAAACCACCGAGGCTGCGATAGAAGCGCTCAAGGTCGAACTGCTGAAATGGATGTTCGGTGCCATGATTGCGCAAGGCGGCATGATTGTCGGATTGATTGTTGCACTGATTTCAGATACCCCCTGATGCAAACTCCTTCCCCTTTTGTCATGCCACCCTGTCCGGTATGTTTTCGCTCGGCACGTGACTTCCCTTGCCTCTTCCTCACAAAGAAAGGCAACGAGAGAGGCCGGTGACGACTGCATCTGCAACGCACTCATCATCGATGCGTTGCATGAGTGTAAACTGGCATCAGCTTTCATTCTCGTACGCGGCTCTATCGTAAAGGAACATCCGCCGATTGTCCGGGGTGAGGAGAGCGGGTCCCTCCTCACGTTCGCTCATGATAAGAAAATCGGCAAGCGCGCGGCGGTCCCGTTCATCCTGGTATTCATCCCTGTATTCAATAACGTTGCCGGCGAGATAATAATCCGGCGCATACTGCGCTCCTCCGGCAAATGCAAACGTATTCCTATTATCATACCTAGAGACAAAAACGATTTTGCCCTGACCGACTATTTTGCGGATATCTTCAAAATCGGCGATGATGGCTTTATGGAATTCGTATCGTTTGCTCTTGCCCTTCAAAATGCGTTCGATCAGGTGATCGGGTAACACGGCAACCGTGGCTTCATGAAATTTGGATACCTTGCTTCCTCTGAAACCTATATGAAAGCTCGAAAAAATAAAGAGGAGCAATGCGGCAACGGCAAGACGGGTCATAACACGATGACCGAATAACTTGTGTAGGTACAAAAGAGCGAGCGAGAAGAAGACCAGCGGAATGCCGATAAAAAACAGACTTTCGAACTCATGACTGTCGGAAGAATAGCGCATCGGCAACGCCCAGCACCAACCGGACAGCACCAGCGTCGCCATCAGAATCTTATGACGGACAAAAAACAGCCCCGTCACGCATACACTGAACACGCCGACTCCCAGGACCGCGTTCCACCATCCGGGAGAAAAAGGAATGGAGAGAGGAAATGCCATTCCAAAGATACGGGAAAATTGTCTTTTCAGAAAAAGCCGCCAGTCCAGGGGTTCGCCATATTGGGCGAGAAACGCCCGTCCCCCGTCTACTCCGGTACGCTTCAGCATAGATTTGAAGCTCGGTAATTGCGTCAGTGGAACTTCGCCGTTGAACGCCACGTATTCATTGGCGAAATTGAAGGACAGGATAAACGTGCCGAAGAGCAAAGCCACGAAGCCGAGTATCAGAAAGCGACTGGAAAGCAGCGAGGAGAATGAGCTTACCCCCCCCCCCCCCCCATGCGACTGAATGCGCATGGATACACTCGCGCACCAGACCGAACGCGATAAACGGCAAGAGCAGCGCGAAGACGTGCCAGCCCAGCAGCAGCGCCACGCACGTCTTGACCAGCAGTTGCTGAACACGGCCTTCCTGAACGAACAGGACCATCCCGTGGAACGTCAGCATCACTCCGAAAAAACTGGTGACTTCCGTAGAGATCATATCGTTGAAATACAGGCAATAGAATGAGGAAAATGCCAGGAGCGTCGCGGTCAAGGTAAGCCATGGGTTGACAATGAGTCGGCAAAGCGACAGGTATGCCAGTACCACAGCCGAGGAGAAGAACAGCAGCATCAGAAGTCGAGCGGCATAGATTTGTTTTTCCAGGTCATTCTCGAACGGAAGAATAGCCAGTTTGATCAGTGCGTAGGTGCCGATGGGAAAGCGATTGTATGGGTTATACGAAGGAGTGCCGTCTGCGTCCAGAGTTTGACGAAAGAACATCAGGAAATGATGGTCGGGTGAAAGATTGGCAGCCAGCGGCATGCTTTGCGACGACAAATAAGCATGGTGGCCGACCCGATAGAAGTGGCTGCGGTCGTTCGCAAAGAGAAACACCGTGGACAGCGCAAGCAGCAACAACAAACACGGCAGCCACGCGGGATTTGGCGCAGCGTTGATCTCGTCGGTCATCAGGTTGTCACGTCCCGACGAAACGTACCCTCCGGCACGAGGGGTCACAGCTCGACCTTGATCTCATTTCCCTCCACCACCACGGGAAAGGTGGCGACGCAGGCGGAGGGATTCGTGAGACAGGCGCCGGTCGTCACGTTATATTCCCAGTTGTGCCAGGGACAGGTGACGACTTCGCCGTCCAAGTCCCCTTCACCCAACGGACCTCCGCGATGCACGCAGACGTTGTTCAGGGCGTACACCGTGCCGCGGACGTTAAAGAGAGCAATCTCGTTGCCGCCGACTTCGGCGACCATGCTTTGACCGGGTTGCAACTCATCCGTTTTCGCTACCGTCACGTTCTCAGCCATCCGTTCCTCCTTTCATCGTCTGCACAGAGTGAATGATCTGCCTGTCAGCTTTTCAGTGGGAGATTCTTCGTTACGCTCAGAATGACAGAAGGGGGATGGAATGACAGAGGGAACAGAACAATCTGTCAGACATGGCCGGGTCCCCTTCCCTCTCTACTCTCCACTGTTGCCAGAACAATCCGTCAACCTGCTCTCTTCCATCTGCCGGCCTTGATGCCCGTCTCCACGTTGCGACCACGCGAACCGCTTCACCCCATTGAGCTTTTGACTTTCTTGACCATGTCACTCAAGGTTGACCCCGTGGCGTGATTCGTCAACTCTGCCACGCGCCGTTGCAGCGCCGACGTCACCGACCGAAACGCCTGGGTTTGCGGAGAGTCCGGATCGGCCACGACGAGCGGCGTCCCCGCGTCCCCACCCGCGCGAATCGCCGGATCCAACGGGATCCGTCCCAGGAAGGGAACGTCAAACTTTTCTGCGGCACGTTCTCCGCCCGCAAACGAGAAAATATCCGTTCGCTCGCCACAGTGGCCACAGAGAAAAAAACTCATGTTTTCAATCATGCCCAGGAGTGGGACGTTCACCTTCTTGAACATCATCACGCCCTTACGCACGTCGGATAAGGCCACTTCCTGGGGCGTGGTCACGGTCACGACGCCGGTCAGCGGAACGATTTGCGACAAACTGAGCTGGGCATCGCCCGTGCCCGGCGGCAAATCAATCAACAAGTAATCCAGTTCCCCCCACAGGACGTCACGGAAAAACTGCTGAATGGCGGTATGCACCATGGGCCCCCGCCACACCACCGCGGTGTCTCCCGGCACAAAGAATCCCATGGACATGATCTTCACGCCGTGCGCGTCAGCCGGTTTGATTTTCTCCCCTTCTTTTCCAGGCGGGGCAGACGCCCCCATCATCATGGGAACGTTCGGGCCATAAATATCCGCGTCCATAAGCCCGACGTTCGCCCCGGTTTGCGCCAACGCCACGGCCACGTTCGCCGAGACCGTAGATTTCCCGACGCCGCCCTTTCCGCTTGCAACCGCAATCGTATGTTTGACGCCGGGCAACAACGACTCCGCGGCATCCGGCGCACCCCGACTTGTTTGCGCGGCAACTTCGTCATTCATGGCTTTCGCTCCTTTCGGTCTTCCGCCTCTGAGTTGGTCACGTTTCAAACTCTACCTTGCCGCAAACCGGAGAGGCAAATGCCCCAAAATCGCCCGTCCTTCTGAGCCGCTGCCTGTCATTCTGAGCTTGCCCTGAGCCTTGAAGGGCGCAGCGAAGAATCTCAACCCCGCTCACCCCAGCCAGCCAACTGCCCGAACGTCCCGCCGGGTTGCACGCGGCAAAAGCATCGCGCTTGAAAAACCGACGACGCCCACCTAGGATACGCCAACGCCGCGTTCTTTGACGTGTTTCGTCATCCTCTGACGTTGACGTGATTGTGGCCTTGGATTCCCTTTCCATCATCGTTCCTGCTCTTGCGGGCGTGCCCTTCCCGGCGATCGATCCCGTCTTTTTTCAGTGGGGTCCCTTGCAATTCCGCTGGTATGGGCTGATGTACGTGATCGGCCTGACGGCGGCGTATTTTGTGATCAAGCATCGGGCGGCGACGCGAGCAATCCCCCTCAGCAACGTGCAGTTGTACGATTTAATCGTGTATGCGGCCTTCGGCGTGTTTCTCGGAGGGCGTCTGGGATACACGATCTTTTACAATCCGACGTACTACCTGGACCATCCTGCTGAAATTCTGGCCGTGTGGGAAGGGGGAATGTCGTTTCACGGAGGGCTCCTCGGCACGTGTGCGGCCCTGGTGCTGTTCTGTTATCGGAAGGGTTTCGCCGTGTATACCATTGCGGATCTGGCCGCACAAGCCGTGCCGATCGGGTTAGGCTGCGGACGGGTGGGAAACTTTATCAACGGCGAGTTATACGGGCGACCCACGGACGTTGCGTGGTGCATGGTCTTCCCCAGGGGCGGGGAGGCATGCCGACATCCCTCCCAATTATACGAAGCGGCTCTCGAAGGCGTCGTCCTGTTCGTCGTGCTTGGATTCCTCGGGAAAACACACGCGCCGCCCGGCACGACGTTCTGGAGCTTTATCACGGGCTACGGCATCCTCCGGAGCATCGGCGAACTGTTTCGGGAACCGGACGCACACCTGGGGTTTATGTTTGGGTCTTTGACCATGGGGCAACTGTTAAGTCTTCCCATGGTGCTTCTCGGATTCACCATGATCCTGGTGTGCGTGAGAAAAGGGAGAGTCGAACCGGGCAGCGGATTGACGCCGCGAGCATGACTCGAGTATAGTTTCTTTTTTTTGTTTAATTTTCTCTAGTGTCACGTCTGGTTCATTTGTTTAATGACATGGCTGAGGATGATTATGGTTATGCGAAATACGCGCTCGCTCGCTTCCTCACCAACCAACCACAAGCGCCGCCGCACTCTCCACTCTCGTATGAGCGTCCGGGTCGCCATGGGAACGCTCCTCGCGCTCCTCTGCGCGACGGAGGCGCGGGCCGCGGCGGTGTGCAGCAACACGCCGGGGGCGAACGACTGGATTCGTTGCACGCAAACCGGCTCCGGCGACATCGACATCGACCTCACGAACCCCGCCATCTCGACGACGGCCCCCGCCGACGAAGGCATCGAGGCCACGCATACGGGCACGGGCAACATCGAGATCGACGTGACGGGCGGCTCCATCGCGGCGGCGGACGCCAATGGCGTTGATGCCCGCCACGAGGCCGCGGGCGCAATCGACATCGATCTGACGAACGTCGACGTCTCCACGCAAGGCCAGCTCGACTACGGCGTCTATGCCGGTCACCAGGGCACGAGCGGAACCGGCGTCGACATCGACGTGACGGGCGGCTCCGTCACGACAGCGGGGTCGAGCGCCTATGGCATCGCCGCCACCGCCAACGACGCCACCGGGACGGCGGTCGGGGCGGCGGTCTCCATCGACACGAAGAACACCGTCGTCTCGACGGTGGGCACCAGAGCCTACGGCGTCTTCGGCTGGATCAACACCGTCGGGAGCACGGCGCCGGTCTCGGTCAACGTAGCGGGCGGCTCCGTCACGACGGCGGGCGAGAACGCCCACGCCGTCAGGGCGTACACGTTCTCGCAGACGAGCACCGGGGCGATAACCGTCGGCGTGACGGACGGCGCCGCCGTCTCCACGACGGGCCGGAACGCCCACGGCGTTCTCATCACGCAAAACGGCCTGGCCGGAATCGACGCCGATCTGACCGACGCCGTCATCTCGACGGCGAACACGAGCTCCTACGGCTTCATGGGCTGGCTCAGCAATACCTCGGGCTCGCAGCTACTTGACATCGACATATTGCGCGGCTCGGTCAAGACGACAGGCGCGAGATCCTACGGCATCCTCGGCTATGTCGACCGCGCCGCCAGCGCGTCGGCGCTCGATATCGACGCGGATGGCGTCATCGTCTCCACGACGGGCTACAGGAGCTACGGCTTCTTCGCCCTGCACCTCGGCACGGGCAGAGTCGACGTCGATCTGGAAGACGTCGCCATCTCCACGACCGGCGACGAGAGCTACGGCGTCGTCGGCAATATACGCAACGCCGCGAGTACGGCGGCGATCGCCATCGACGCGGCGGGCGACCGCGCCATCACGGTGGAAGGGCTGAACACGGCGGGGATACTCGGGCTCCACGCGGGCCTCGGCTCCGTCGGGGTAACGACGGGCGCGGGGACGGAGATCGAGGCGCCGTTCGCCGTTGGAATGGAGGCGCGGGCGACGAACGACGCGGGCGCGGCGGGGCGCATCGTCGTTGAGCATGGGGGCGCGGCGGAGGCGCGGTACGCCGGCGTTGTCGCCTTGGCCGCCCGGTCCAGCGGCCACACCTTCGGCGACGGCGCGCAGACGGCGGACGACGCGGCCCGGACCGAACCGATGATCGCCGTCACCTCAAGCGGAACGGTCACGGTCGGCGCCTCGGTAATGGACGCCTTCATCAGGGACAAGATCGCGGGCGCCGACGAGACGCTGTCGGCCGCCGAGCAGGCCGTTCTCAACGCCGTCACGGCGGAGGATTCGCGCGCGCTCGAGACGGCGCTCGCGGCGCTCCCCGCCGCCTACGACGCCGACTGGAAGGCGGAGGCGCGGAATCTCCTGAGGAAGCGCATCGCCGAGCCGGACGCCGCCCGGGCGGCGAACCGGGTGGCCGAGGAGATCCTGGGCCTCTCGCGCGCCGGCGTCCGCGCCGTGGCGCTGGATCACACCGGGATGGCAACCTTCATCCGCCAGGGCGACCGCGACCCGGCGATCCTCGCCATCGCCGCGGCGAGCCGAACGGAGCAGCAGCAGGCGGCGCTGGCGGAGCAGGAGAAGCTCTCGGCGGCCGAGCGGACGGTGCTGGAAGCCGCCTTGACGGGCAGTGGATTGGAAACCGCGCTGGCCGCCCTGACCGGCGGCGCCTACACGGACGACTGGAAGGACGGGGTCCGGGAGCGCGCGGCGAGCTACAACGCCGGCGGCATCCGGGTGGACGTGACCGGCGGCGCCGTTACCGCGGAGGGGAACGGCGTGGAGGCGCTCTACGCCGTCCCGCATGACCGCAACGGCGCCATTTCCGTGACCGTGGCCGAGGGCGCGAGCGTCACGGGCGGCGCGAACGGCCTCTACGTCCGCGGTGCGGGCGCCGGGGAGGGAGACCTCCGGGCCCAGAGCGTGACCGTGAACGGACAGGTGAGGGGCGGAACCGGCGCGGGCGTGCATATGGCCGGCGGCGGGCGGCTCACCGTCGGCAGGACCGGGCGCGTCGGCGCGACTTCGGGCGTGGGGGTGCTCTCCGACGGTGCGGGCAACCTCCATGCGACGGTGGCTGGGACGGTCACGGGCGGCATCCTCGCCTTAGGCGACGGCGATCTGACCGCAAGGGTCATGGGCACGGTAGACGGCGACATCCGCACGATGGGGGCCGGCGCGCTGACGCTGGCGCTTCCAGAAGGCGGCGTTGTCACGGGCACCGTCCACGACCCCGTCGGTCCGTTGACGGTCGCGGGCAGCATCGGCCGACTCCTTTACGCCAACGGCGGCACGGCCATGGTCGCGCCGACGGGGCGCATCACGGGCGTGGACGGCGAGGCAATCCGGAGCGAGGCGGGCGATTTGGCCGTGACCGTGGCGGGCACGGTCACGGGCGACATCCGCGCCTTAGGCGACGGCGATTTGAGCGCAAGGGTCACGGGCACCGTAGACGGCGACGTTGAAGGCTTGGGCGGCGGTGACCACACCGTGACCGTGCCGGTGAGCGGCACCGTCACGGGCACCGTCCGGCTAGACGGCAGCACCGTCACGGTCCACGGCACCGTCGGCCGCATCACGCTCAACGACGGCGGCACCGTGATGGTCGCCTCAACGGGCCAGGTGACTGGCGTTTCCGCCGGCAGCCACGGCGTCAGCGTCGGCCCCGGCGGCACCATTGAGAACAGCGGCACTATTAAAGGCACGACCGGGATCCGGGCCGGCGCCGGCAGCACCATCGAGAACCACGGCACCATTGAGGGCACGATCGGGATTGAGGCCGGCGCCGGCAGCACGGTGGTCAATTCCGGCACGGTGCGAAGCACGGAGGGCCCCCCGGGCATCGCCATTAACTTCCTTGAGGCCGGGGGGAACACGCTGACGCGGAGGCCCGGCGACATGATCATCGGGAAAATCCAAGGCTTGGGCTCGGCAGACACCGTGGACTTGTCGGACTTGGCCGTGGACGAGGTCGGACTCCTCACCTTCGTGGATGAGAACGAGAGGCCGGTTCCCATAGACATCCTAGACATCCGGCCGCCGAGGCCGGGCGGCGTGGGCCGTTTCATCCAGGCGGGCAATACGCTCGTGGGCTTGGACACCACGGCCCTTGCGCTGACCGACGACGTGCTGTCCGACCTGACGGGCAGCATTCACGCCGCCGTCCTGGGCACCGGCATGCTCGCCCACGCCCAGGACGGCGTTCCCGCTCAGGGGCGCGTCTGGGCCACGCCGTTCGGCGGGTGGCGCGAGCAGACGGGCAACGGCGGGCTGGCGGACGGCACCCACACCTTTGGCGGCGGCCTGGTCGGAGCAGGGTGGGGCACCCCGGCCTTGTCCGTGGGCGGCTTCATCGGCGGGTCCGCCGGGCAACTGGCCGTGGCGGGCAGCCGCCAGAACGTGGACATGCAGACGGTCGTCGGCGGGGTCTACGCAGAGCAGGCGCTGAGAAAGGACATGCGGCTGGACGCCCGGGTGCTGGTCGGACACGTGGCTCACGACGCGACCCGGCGGGTCAACCCCGGCACCGCGCACGCGGCCTACACGGCGTTCCTCTTCTCCCCGGAAATCGGCGTGGCCCTGCGCGTGCCGGTGACGACGACGCTGCACGCCGTGCCCCGCCTGCGGGTCCGGTATGCCGGGCTGTTCACCGAGGGCTTCCGGGAACGCGCACCGATCGGAAATTGGGACGTGGGGTTCGCGGCACGCGCCATGCAGATTCTGGAAGGCCGGGGCGAAGTGAGCGTCCCGATTGCGCTGGAGGCAGGCGGGTACGTGGCCCCGCGGCTCGGGGTTGAGGGGCGGTGGCTGATGGCGGGTGAGATGGTGGAGGGCACCTTGCCCGGGGGGGGGACGTTCCAAGTCTCGGCCGGGGGCGATCCGGCGGTGGCCACGGGGACCTTGGGGCTCGGTCTGTCGCTGCCCGTGGCAACGGGAACCACCCTGGTGGGGAACTTCGACGGGGCCCTGACCACGGAACACGCTTGGCGGGCCACGGGCTATATCGGCATCACTTACTCGTTCTGACCGCCATAGGCCGGCCGTCGAGACCGGCCGTCACCTTTTTCTTTCAACAGCCCTTTCGCCGTCGCTTACGGCCGCCATCGGGGGCACATCGTGGTGCGAGAGATGACAGTCTCCCGTGACGAGACTGAAACGTTCGGTCCAGGGTGTGGACCTGCGCGACCAACGTCCGGTCACACGGGTCACCCGTCGGACCAACGAGGCTCTCGCGCAGAAGGCCAGGACGCGTCTTTCCTCTCAATCGTGATAGCCGCCGACGATTTTGTCGATGAAATTCAAGATGGCGGTCTTTTTGGCGGGGTCTTTTTCCAGTTGCAGGGCTTGTTGGTAATGATCGCCGGCGATCTCGGGTTTTCGTTTCAGATCATAGACGCGGCCTACGCCGAAGACGGCCCGGGCATCATTGGGGTCGGCTTTGACGGCGACGCTGAAACTATCCAACGCGGCATCAATCTGCCCTTTTTCTATCAAAATCCACCCGACTTCGGTCGCGGCGGCTCCGAAGTCCGGTTTGATGCGCAGGGCTTCCTGGTAGGCGCGCAAGGCGAGTTCCCGTCGCCCTTTCCGTTCGTGCAGGCCGGCGATGGCCACGTGGACCTCGGCATCCTCGGGATTGAGCGTCAGGGCCACTTTGTATTCCTGCATCGCGGCGTCGAGTTTCCCCTGTTCGGCCAGGGCACAGGCTAAATTCACGTGCCCCAGAGCCTCGTCGGGGTCGAGTTTGATGATTTCTCGATATTGGGGCACGGCCATTTCCAACCGGCCGTGTTCTTGATAGGCCACGCCTAAATTTAATCGGGCGGCGACGTAGGCAGGGTCCAATTCGACGGCTCGACGATAGGCTTTGATGGCCTGATCCGTCTGGGCCATCCGTTGATGAATCTGCGCCAAGAAAAAATGCGGAAAGGGCGAGTCAGGCAGCAGGTCAATTGCCTTGTGATACGTCTCGATGGATTGTTCGGATCGACCGGCCTGCGCCAGAAACACGCCCTCAACCAACTGCACGTAGCCGGCGTGGGGATGCGTCCGGCTCAACCGCTCCACCCATTCGCCCACGATCTCTTTGTCGGGCTCTTCCTGCAAAGATTTGGCATACATCCGCCACGCCCTTGCGAATTCGCCTTTCATGAGAGACACGACGTTTAACGCAAAGAACGGCTTGGGCCCCGCCTCTTCTTGCTGCGACCATTGACCGGCCGCCTGGGCGACCGCTTCCCAGTCCCCTTTGACTATGGCTTGTTCGATTGTGTGTTCGTCGGTCACGAGCATTCGAGATTGTTGATGAATGGGGCAGTTATCGGGTCAGAGGATCTTCCACGTGGGGGGCGGTCGCCGGCATCCGTTCTCCTAACCAGGGGTACTGTTTCATCATTTGTTGTTTCATCTCCCAGGCAATCGTGCGATACGACCAATGACCTTTGACCCCTGACCGAAGTCGGCAAATGTAATCGGCTTCGGCGTAATCCATCTTGAAAAGACACCGGACCTTGAATCCGAAGGGTATCGCGTACAGGGCCGCTTCCTGATCCATGCCCCGTAATCGTTCAAGGTCTTTCTGCACCGCGTCCATGGCCATTCGATATTCTCGATCCAGGCCGGCGTCACGCAACGGCCCGGGGGTTTCGTACCCGTGGACGGCGGTAAAATTTTGCTGGATCTGTTGGCACCGTCGATGCCGGTGCAAATCCCGCCACCCCCCGATGTCCATCAACACGTCAAAGATCAAGGGATAGCCGCATCGATATTCTTTGATGAGTTCGTCATGGGGGCCTCGTCGTCGAAAGGCAATATCCAACGTTTCCCGTTTTTCCTGCTCGGGCCACTCCCGGACCCACTCCAGAATCCGGCGATACGGGGCATGCCCGACGCGATAGAGGAGGCTCGTCACCAGTTCATCCATCAACGCATGGGGTTCGATCAGGTCCACCGGCCCCTCCGGCTCTCCCCACGCCGCCGGCAGGTGCAATCCGGCTTTCCGCAGGACTTTTTTCCCGTGTCCGGATAGTTCGCGGTAGATCTCGGCTTGGGACTCATTGGCCCCGGCGTGCCGGGCCAATGTCGGGGCCACGGGCTCCGCGGCCTTGCCCGTCCGTGCCGCGGCAGACGGGTCGGCCGTCCCGCACACGTGTCCCCACACGTCCGCGGGGGGCTTGGCACAGCTTTCCCGCAACGCTTCTCCCAGGTCCCGAAGTTCCGGCAGCTGCGCGGACAACCATCGCGTGATCTGTTTTTCCAGCGTTCGGATGCTGACCACCTGTCCGACGTTCGTCTTCGCGGCCAACGGCAGCAGGTACCGCGTGTTGTCGTAGACTCGCGCGGCCAGGGTTCGCTTGTACGCAACGTCGCTCATGGCCGCCGGTTTAGGATGTCGTTGCTGCAAATGGGCCAGCAGCGGCTCGTGGACGGTCTGATACAGATGAAAGAGGCTGCCCAACGTTCCGCGATACACGGCTTCGGTTTCTGACTGCTTGATGCTCGCCGGCACGTAACAGCCCGACACGGCAAAGTTCTGATACCGGCTGGATTTGGCTTGTCCGTCCCACAACGGTTCATCTTCTACGCGGATCGCCGCCAATTCGGAAATGTTTTCCAGGCACACGGTCACGTGCCCGAGATCGGCGATCGACGCGTGGCCGTAGTCAAAATAGAATTGTTTCCAGAATTTTTCCGATGAGTGGCCGTGGACCCATTGAATACTGTCTTCAATGGAGTCCGGTGAGCGGCTGTATCGGGCCAAGGCATACGCAGATTGTTCCGGCGGCATGGGCGCAAGGATTATGACTCGTCGTTCAGCGGGTTCTTCATGAACCATGGAGATTCCGTCTCGTTGATTGTCGACGTTGGGAATGACGCTCTTTCGCGGAATTGTAGGTGTTCACCCATTCGTTGACAAGCGCCGGTTTCCGCCTGCCGATCAATGCACCCTTCATCACTGGAGACCTGACCACTTTCACGCTCGCGGCGGGTCGTTCTTTCTTGAAAGACGTTGTGCCGTTTGTTATAGTCTGACGCCTCGTTATTACTGGTTTTTGATAGATGAGTTCGGATCATTCTCCATCAAGACACGGCCAATGGTCCTCACGATTGGCCTTTATTCTGGCAGCCACCGGCTCCGCGGTCGGCCTCGGCAATATCTGGAAATTTCCTTACATTACCGGAGAGAACGGCGGGAGTGCCTTTGTCCTGGTCTATCTCCTCTGCGTGGCGGCTCTGGGTATTCCCCTGATGATGGCGGAGGTGATGCTCGGCCGGCGGGGGAAACAGACGCCGATCAATACCATGCGGACGCTGGCCAGGGAGGCGCACGCCGGACAAATCTGGCAAGTCCTCGGATGGGCCGGGACCCTTGCCGGCTTCTTGATCCTCAGCTATTACAGCGTCATCGGGGGGTGGACCCTTGGGTACGTCTTCTACGCGGTGAGCGGGACGTTCTCCGGTCTCAGCGGGG
Organism: Nitrospirales bacterium; assembly: GCA_965212625.1. Lineage (GTDB taxonomy): Bacteria > Nitrospirota > Nitrospiria > Nitrospirales > UBA8639 > Bin75. The sequence continues at coordinate 1,601,360 of OZ243124.1, forward strand.
AGGAGGCCTCCGCCCTCTTTGGCACCTTTGTCGGGAGTCCCCTGGTGCAGGTGGGGTGGCACACGGTGTTCATGCTGATGACTATGTGGGTCATCTCCCGAGGGGTGCGGCGCGGCTTGGAAAAGGCCGTGACGACCCTCATGCCGGCCCTGGTGGTCCTGTTGCTCATCATGGTGGGGTACGCCATGACGACCGGCTTCTTCCTGCAGGGCGTGGCCTTTTTATTCACCCCGGACTTCAGCCATTTTTCTGGAACCAGTATGCTCACGGCCATGGGGCATGCTTTCTTTACCCTGAGCCTGGGGATGGGCGCCATTATGATGTACGGGGCCTACGTTCCCGACACGACGTCCATCGGGACGACGTCCCTGGTCATTGCCGTCGTCGATACCGTGGTGGCGCTCCTGGCGGGATTGGCGATCTTCCCCATCGTGTTTGCTCACGGGCTGGAACCCGGGGCCGGCCCGAGTCTCATTTTTGAAACCCTCCCCGTGGCGTTCGGTGACATCGCCGGCGGGACGCTGATCGGGACGCTCTTTTTTGTCCTGCTCATGATTGCCGCGTGGACGTCGTCCATTTCCCTGGTTGAACCGGCGGTCACCATGCTGATTGAACGGTTCAACGTGACCCGCCTGCGAGCCAGCGCGTGGGTGGGGCTGACGGCTTGGATCCTGGGCTTCGCGACGGCGTTTTCGTTCAACCTGTGGTCAGAGGTCACGGTCCTGGGCATGACGTTTTTCGATCACGTCGATTTCCTCACTTCCAACCTGATGCTGCCCTTGGGCGGCGTCGGTGTCGCCATTTTTGCCGGTTGGGTCATGACGATGGAATCCACCCGGACGGCGCTCGACCTGCACGATGGCATCTGGTATTCCCTCTGGGTGTTCTCGATTCGCTTCGTGGCTCCGGTCGCGGTGTTGATTGTTCTTCTCCACGCCGTGGGCACGTTCTAACGTCTTGCCGTTTTCAGATTGTTGATTTGGAATTTTGGATTGGGGATTGAAACAATCAGCAATCGGCACTCCACCATCGCCTCCCCTTGAGCCTCTCCCTCAAGGGGAGACGGGGAGAGGGAGTTCGTCGGTCCCGCGCACGTGGTTCTTTTGTCTGCTCACGGGGGTGGGGTACTCGCTTTCTGCGTCGAATCTGCTTGAGGGGTTTCCTTGGGGCGTCCTGGCCTGGGGCGTCCTGCTTCCTCTTCATCGCGTGCTCATTGACAGCACGGGACGGCAGGCGTTCCGCCGGGGATGGTTGGCCGGCTTTTTCGCGTTTGTCGGCACCATGTACTGGGTCGTGGTCGCGATGCACCTTTACGGGAAGGTGCCGGTCCCCGTCAGCTTCGCGCTGATGGTGTTATTGGCCGCGTATCTGGGGTTGTACGTTGGGATGTATGCGTGGGGAGTCGCGTGGTTCGAACGCCGATGGCCCGCCGTGGCGTGGGTCCTGGCTCCCTGCTGGTGGGTCTCGCTGGAGTTTCTGCGTACCTACGCCTTGACCGGATTGCCCTGGGGCCTCTTGGGATATTCTCAGTTTCAATGGTTGTCTCTCATCCAGATTGCCAATATGACCGGCGTCTATGGTGTGTCCTTTCTCATCGTGCTGGTGAACGCGTCGGTGTTTTTTCTGCTGCGTCGGATGGCGGCGGTGAGAGAGAACGAGGGACAGGGGGGAAGCAGCGGGGCAACCGCTCCCGACGGTCTTCCTCGGCCGTGGGTGCCTCCGGTCGTTGCCGCGGCTGCGGTGTTGGTCGTCTGGCTCTACGGGATGAGTCAACTCACGTTCCCGTCTTCCCCTACGCTGACGGTCGGAATCGTGCAAGCCAATATTGATCAGGCTCAGAAATGGGACCCGGCGTATCGCCTGGATACGTTGGCGCGATACGACCGGCTTACGAAAACCGTGAGTTCCGATGCCGACGTGATTCTCTGGCCTGAAGCGGCGACGCCTTTTGTGTTTGCGCGAGAAGTGGGCTATCAATCTCTGGTGGTGGAGACGATACAACAGGCGCAGGTGCCCCTGGTGTTTGGAAGTCCAGCCATCGGACGGCACGCCGACGGCCGAACGGCGTTGCTGAACAGCGCGTACGTGTTGTCCCCCGACGGACGCGTGAACGGGCGATACGACAAGCAACATCTCGTGCCCTTTGGTGAATACGTTCCCCTGAAATCCGTGCTCTTTTTTCTGGATAAACTGGTTGAGGGGATCGGCGATTTTCAGCCGGGGACGGGACCGACCCTGCTCTCGATTCCCCACGAAGCCGGGCCGGTTCCGTTCGGCGTCGCCATCTGTTATGAGGTCATTTTTCCGGATCTGGTTCGGCGTCTCGCCGCGGAGGGGGCCGCCTTTCTGGTGACGCTCACCAATGACGCCTGGTTCGGCTCTACCGTGGCTCCCTATCAGCACTTTGCCATGGTGGTGTTTCGTGCGGTGGAACATCGGCTGGCGTTCGCCCGTGCGGCGAATACCGGTATTTCCGGCGTCATTGCTCCCACCGGCCGCATCCTGGCCGCTACGCCCCTGTTTGCCGAACGGACCTTCACCCACCCCATTCCACTTGGTGCGCCGACGACGTTCTATACCCGATTCGGCGACCTGTTTGCCTGGGCCTGTGTTATTCTGTCTCTGTTTTTGTTATTGTTGACGCGGTTGGTGAGGAATCGCAGGATCGTTGATTGAAGAGGGCTGATTGTTCATTTGGCCCGCCGTGTCCGCCGGCCCATGCCCGGCAGACGAGCACGCGGAGAGCTTTGACTGACATTTTCACGGGAGTGCGTCATGTTGGAGGATATTCGAAGTCGGTTGGACGTCACGAGGGATCACGTTCAAGCACTGCGGAGGCGGCTTTGACTTGCCCGGCTTGAAGCGCATTTTAGAAGAACTGGCACACGCGCGCGTGCAGCCCGGGTTCTGGAACGATGCACGGGCCGCGGCTCAGGTTGAACGGCGCACGGCCGCGATTGAACGGGATCTCGCCCAGCTCACCGACGCTGAACGCCGTCAGGGTGATCTCGATGCCACGCTTGCCCTGCTGGCCGAAGCCGAAGACCCCGACCTGTACGCTGAACTCTCTCAGGGCGTGCATGCCCTGGAAGCGTTCGTGGCTCAACTGCGCACGGAGCAGTTGTTGTCGGGCGAACACGATCACCGGTCCGCTATTCTGAGCATCAATCCCGGCGCGGGTGGGACGGAATCGCAGGATTGGGCCCACGTGTTGATGCGGATGTTCGTGCGATGGGCCGAACGTAAGGGGTTCACGGTGAGCTCCATTGACCTGCAAGCCGGGGATGACGCCGGCATCAAGAGCGTCACCTTGGGTATGGACGGGCCGTATGCGTATGGGTATCTGCGCTCGGAAGCCGGCGTCCACCGTCTGGTGCGGATTTCCCCGTTTGACGCCAATAAGCGCCGACACACATCGTTTGCCGCGGTGTCGGTGTGGCCTGAACTGGATGACGACGTCCAGGTGGAGATCGACGACCACGATCTCAAGATTGATACGTTCCGGGCCGGCGGGGCCGGCGGACAGAACGTCAACAAGGTCGAAACCGCAATCCGCGTGACTCACGTTCCCACCGGCATCGTCGTGCAGTGTCAGAACGAACGGTCGCAGTTGCAGAACCGGCTGGGGGCCATGCGCGTCCTGAAAGCGAAGCTCTTTGAACTCGAACGGCAAAAGCAGGAGGCGGCGTTTCAGACGATCGTCGGCGAGAAGAAGGAGATTGCCTGGGGCAGTCAAATCCGCTCCTACGTGTTCCAACCGTATCAACTGGTGAAAGACCACCGGACGAATCATGAGTCCGGGAACGTCGCCTCAGTGATGGACGGCAACCTGGACCCGTTCATTGAGGCGTATCTGAAGCTGAACGCGGAACGTGATGGATGACCTGAACGATCAACGGACTCAACGTCTTCAGAAACTTAAGACGTTGAGGAGCATGGGCGTGCCGCCGTATGGTACCCGCTTCGAGAGAACGCAGCCGATTGCGCGGGTGGTGGCGGCTTACGGCTCGACGTCTCACGATGAACTGGCGCACCGGCGGGTCACGTGCCGGGTCGCCGGACGCATTGTGGCCCTGCGCCGGTTCGGGAAAGCGGCGTTCGCCTCGCTTCAGGAGGGTGCGCATCGGCTTCAGGTGTATTGTCGCAAGGACACGTTGGGCGATGACGCCTTTCGCCTTTCGCAAATCCTGGATCTCGGCGATTGGATCGGCGTTGACGGGTCCGTGTTCCGCACGAAGACTGATGAACTCACCGTGGAGGTGCAGACGCTGACGTTTCTGTCGAAAGGGCTCCGACCTCTTCCTGAAAAATGGCACGGGTTGACGGACGTCGAAACCCGTTACCGGCAACGCTACGTGGACCTGATCGCCACCCCCAGCGTCCACCGCGTCTTTGAGACGCGCAGCCGGTTGATCGCCGGCCTTCGCTCGTATCTGACCGACCGCGGGTTTCTTGAAGTCGAAACGCCGATGATGCACCCCATCCCCGGTGGGGCGGCTGCCCGTCCCTTCACGACGCACCATCACGCGCTGCACGCCGATCTGTATCTGCGCGTCGCACCGGAACTCTATCTCAAGCGGTTGATCGTCGGCGGCTTCCAGCGGGTCTTTGAATTGAATCGCAATTTTCGTAATGAAGGCATTTCGACGATCCATAATCCTGAGTTCACGATGCTGGAGTTTTATCAAGCCTATGCCGACTACCACGATCTCATGGCGTTGACTGAAGACGCGTTCCTGGTCCTCGCACGAGACGTGTGCGGCGGACCCACGTTGACGTACCAAGGCCAGCGCGTCGACCTGACGCCCCCCTGGCGCCGGCTTTCCTATTTCGACGCCATTCTGTCGTCTACGACCTTTGATCGGCGCGTGCTGGAGGACCGGGCCGCCGCGGAGGCCGCTGCGACGCAGTTGGGATTGGCCGTTCCTCCCGACGCCACGTTGACGGGCATCGTGAACGCGATTTTTGAACACGCGGTGGAACCTCACCTGACGCAGCCCACGTTTATTACGGAGTATCCCGCGGACCTGTCTCCGCTCTCACGGCGAACCGATTCGGACCCACGGCTCACCGACCGCTTTGAATTATTTATTGCCGGACGGGAACTCGCGAACGGGTTTTCGGAGTTAAATGATCCGCTCGATCAACGCCGACGCTTCGAAGCGCAGGCCACGCAACGGGCCGCGGGTGACGGTGAAGCGCACGCGCTTGATGAAGATTTTCTGCGGGCCCTGGAATACGGGATGCCCCCGACGGCCGGAGAGGGCATCGGCGTTGACCGACTCGTGATGCTGTTGACCGATCAGGCGTCGATTCGCGACGTCATCCTGTTTCCTCAGCTCCGACCGGAGACCCCGCCGTGACGCTTCCGTACGAAGTGTTCGTCGGGCTTCGGTATCTCCGAGCCAAGCGGCGGACCCGCACGCTTTCCCTGAATACCTTTATTTCCATCACCGGCATGACGTTGGGCGTGGCCGCCCTCATCGGCACGCTCGGGATCATGACGGGATTTCAGGAAGACATGCAGGAGAAGATTCTGGGTACCACGTCGCACGTCGTCGTGCAGGAACGGGGTCAGCCGTCAATGGCCGGCTATTCGGCGTTGCTGCCTCAGGTGGAGTCCGTGCCTGGCGTCGTCGCCGCCACTCCCTACGTTTTCAAACAGGTCCTGCTCACCTCCGCCACCGGGGTGCAGGGGATCATCCTGCGCGGCATTGATCCACGGACGGAACCGACGGTCACGGATCTTGCGAAGAACGTGACGTTCGGGACGATCCAGGATTTGGCCGTACCGCGCCCTGCCGCCCCTCCGGCCTCCTCCTCTCAGGCGGCATTGCCCGGCATCATCCTGGGAAAAGAGTTAGCCACGCGTCTGGGCACGTTCGTCGGCCAGCGCGTGAACGTGGTGTCTCCCGTCGGCTCGGTCAGCGCGTTGGGGATGACGCCGAAAATTCGTCCGTTTCAGGTCGTGGGCCTGTTTGAATCCGGCATGTACGAGTATGACTCCTCGCTGGCGTACATTGCGTTGGACGCGGCTCAGCAGTTTTTCGGCCTCGGTCGGCGCGTGACGGGACTCGAAGTCAAAGTCGACGACGTCTTTGCCGCGGACGCCGTTGCCGCCCGCGTCATGGCCGTCCTCGGCACGCGGTATTCGGCACGAGATTGGATGGAATTGAATCGTAATTTGTTTTCGGCTCTGCGTCTGGAAAAAACCATGATGTTTTTGTTATTGGTGCTGATTACGCTCGTCGCCTCTTTCAACATCGTGGGGACGCTCACGATGATCGTGAATGAAAAACAGCGCGAAATCGCCGTGCTCAAGGCCATCGGGGCGACGCCGACCGCCATTATGCGCATTTTCATGTTGAACGGCCTGGTCATCGGCTTCACGGGCACCGCCATCGGCATCCCCCTGGGGTATACGTTTCTGTATTTCATTGAACATTATTGGACGTTTGACCAGACGGTCTATTACCTTTCGCACGTTCCGGTCCACGTGAAGGCACTGGACGTGTGTCTGGTTTCGTTTTCCGCGGTGCTGATCAGCTTCGTTGCGACGCTGTATCCCTCGTCACAGGCCGCTAAACTGCCTCCCCTCAGCGCGTTTCGGTACGAGTAACCATGCACCCTGCTCCTGATTCGGCCTCTTTTCTGCTTCAGGCCACTCACGTCTCGAAATCCTTTCCCTTGGCCCCCCACGTCGTTGAGGTTCTCCACGACGTGAATCTCAGCGTCCGACGCGGCGAACTGGTCGCCATGGTCGGCGCGTCCGGCGCAGGGAAAAGTACGCTGCTTCACGTTCTCGGAACGCTGGATCGACCCACGCGCGGCACCGTCCTCTATGACGACCAGGACGTGTTCCGCCTGTCGGAACGTGAACTGGCCGCGTTTCGCAATCAGCGCGTCGGGTTCGTGTTTCAATTTCATCACCTCCTGCCTGAGTTTACGGCTCTCGAAAACACGTACCTGCCGAGCCTCATCAATAAACGGCCGCTCAGAGAATGTCGAGACGCGGCGCGCGCGCTCCTTTCAGAAGTCGGATTGGAACACCGCATGCACCATAAACCCGGGGAACTCTCTGGCGGTGAGCAGCAGCGCGTCGCCGTGGCCCGCGCCCTCATTCAACGGCCGGACCTCGTCCTGGCTGATGAACCGACGGGCAATCTGGACGCCCGTTCCGGCGAAACCCTGTTTGCCTTGTTGCGATATTTTAACGAGAAGCGCGGGACCGCTTTCGTCATCGTCACGCACAACGCCCACCTCTCCGCACACGCGGACCGCGTCATCCACGTGACGGACGGACGGGTCGTGGAAGGAGGATGATGCGGCGATGATTCCCTCATTGAGGGCCCAACGCTATTGGGGGCGAGGTCTGGGTGCCGCCGTGATTTTGTCTCGAATCACGTCAAAGGTGACTTTCGGGAGGACTCGTTTTGCGATCAATTCTCCCCGAAGCCGATAGGGGCGATTGGCGACGATTCGTTCGGCCGTTTCCCTGTTGAGCCCCAGAAACAAGACGAGGCTCTGGACGGAGGCCGTGTTAATATTCACGGGACGCACGGTATCCGTGAGAGGCGTCGCTCCTTGGTCCGGTGCCAAGCCGGACCGGCTTGTCTTCTTCGTCGTGGATGGGCCCGACGTTGCGGGCTTCTTTACCGGGGCGGCAGATGCCTGGCGTCCCGTTCCGGTTTTCCGGGCTTCACGGGCTTCTTTGAGTTCTTTCTGATATCGCTGGATGGTATCCCGTAAGGCGCGGTTCTGGCTTTTTGTCTTCTGGTATTCCTGCTGAAATTTTTTCAGACTTTGTTTGACGGCTTGACTTTTCCTTTCCAGTTCAGCTTCACGCTCATCCAGCACGTGGCGTTCATTTTCACGACTTTCCTTGATCCGTTGAATCTCGGCACTCATGACGTCCAAATCCTGAGCCACTTTGTCGTTCTCCGTTCGCAATTGTTCATTTTCCCGTTGGAGCGCGTCATGCGCCACGCGGCTTTTTTCGAGTTCCATCTTGGCTGATTCCAAGTCTGCTACGGCCGCGTCATATTTGCTCTCGGTGACGACGCAGCCCCCCAAGACGAATCCCATCAGACAGACGAGACCAACGGCTCGCCCCCTGTTTTTCCGGTTTTTTTCGCTGGACGTGTGCTTCATGTGTGCCTCTCTCGCTGGCAAAAGGTTATTCGGTGACGTCTGTGAACGTGAGTCACGGTTGACGGGTCCTCTCGAATTTTTTCACGGGACTTGGCAGTAGCATGAAATGACTGGTATCTTTTGTCAATACCAACGACGCGTCATCATGTGCCGTCATTTTCCTGAACGCCACCATCCCGCCTTCTTCACGCTGTAATCGTTTTCCTCTTTCATGGACACGTTCGGACCAGGCGTCGCCAGTCTCCTCGGTGTGTTGGAAGGCTTGACGGAGTATCTGCCCGTTTCTTCAACCGGTCACTTGATTCTTCTTGGACACTGGCTGAACTTTACCGGCGAGTTTGCCGTGAGCGTCAACATCTGCATCCAACTGGGGGCCGTCCTGGCCGTGGTGGCGTACGAACGGACCAAGATCGCGTCTCTGGTCAGGCACGCCTACCAGGAACAGCAGATTCTGCGGCGCCACCTTCAGGCCTTACCCCGGTCGGCTTCATTGACGGATTTCTTGAAACGTTCCACCACCGTGTACCGCCATTTCTGGTTTCTTATCGGCCTGGGCGCGGCGTTTCTGCCGGCGGCACTGGTGGGGTTCCTGACTCATGACTGGATCACCGCCTACCTTTTTTCTCCTCACACGGTTGCCGTGACGCTCATCATCGGCGGCATCATTCTCCTTATCGTGGAAACGTGGCCGCCTCCCGTTCGCTGTTCGGAGTTGACACATCTCGGTCCGTGGCAAGCCGTGGGCATCGGCTTGGCTCAGTGCATGGCCTTGATTCCGGGCACGTCCCGCTCGGGAGCCACCATTGTCGGGGGGCTTCTGTTGGGGCTCGACCGACGCGTGGCAACGGAATTTTCCTTTTTTCTGGCCCTGCCGACCATGTTTGCCGCGACGGGCTACACGTTCGTGCAATCGTTTCATCTTTTCAACGCTCACGATGCCCTTACGCTCGCGCTCGGCACCGTGGTGTCGTTTCTGACGGCCTGGGCCGTGATTGCGGCGTTTCTTTCCTACGTGAAACGACGCAGTTTGCGCGTGTTCGGGTACTACCGCATCGTTCTCGGGGCAACCATTCTTCTCGTGCTGTAAAACTGCAAAAATCTCTCCGGATCAGGAGGCATAATACTCGGGCCGGCGATCTTTCAACACGTCGTTGTACGGCGTGATCGACTTATTGCGCGCCTCGTTGAGATCGATGTCCACCACCGTGAGTTCTTCCTGATCGTGAGACGCTCGGGACAGGACCTGCCCTTTCGGTGACACCACTTCACTTCGTCCGACGTAGGTCAGCGGCGGTTTCCCGCCTCTGGCTTCTTTGCCGATTCTGTCGGCCGTCACGCTGAATATCCGATTTTCCAGGGCACGGGTCACCATGGCGTCCGGGCAGTGGGGCAGGACTAAATTGGCCGGATGACACACAATCTCGGCTCCTCGTAAGGTGAGGGTCCGAGCCACTTCGGGATAGTACCAGTCAAAACAGATCATGACTCCTATGCGAGCCGGGCCAACGTCCCAGACCTGCAACCCGGAGTTTCCCGGACTGAAGAACGCGGTTTCTTCAAAAAATAAATGCGTTTTGCGGTACGACCCCAGGAATCCCGAGGGACCGACCACGATCGCCGAGTTGTAGCACCGGTTTCCGTCTCTTTCCGGTAGCCCAACCACGAGATGGAGACGATGGCGTTGCGCCAGCACCATGCATGCTTGCGTCGTCGGACCATCCGGAATCGGTTCGGATAACGCCACCACTTCTTCTTGATTGACAAATTGATACCCGGAAAAGGCCAATTCCGGCAGGACAAGCAGTTCGCACTCCACCGACTCCAGTTTCGAGGCGAACCGTTTACGATTGCCTTGCACGTTTCCGAATTCAGGATCCGATTGGAAGTAGCCAACTTTCATGAAGACGTTCTTTGATTCGGCCGGCGCAGAGGACGGCGAACTCGTTGCAAAAAAAGAACGGGTAGGATTTCCCTGCCCGTTCTTCTTACTCCATTGCTGCCGGCCGTCAGTTCATTCCATTCCTTTGTGCTCTTCCTTGTGCATTTCTTTGAAGTGCATGACGGCACTTTGGGCGTGTTTGGTCGCGACCTCCGCATGGCCTTGGTTGCCATGGTCAATCGCTTGTTCCAACTCGGCGACGCCTTCGTCAAGATGCGGATTTTTGACTTCTTCCTGCGCCATTTTCGCGTGGTCCAACGCCACCGCTGCATGTGTGACCACGGCATCCGCGTGCCCCATGCCGCCGTGCTCAATCGCTTCTTCGGCATGCGCCACGGCTTCTGCCACGTGGGCATTGCCTCCGGCCCACGCCGGCGCGGCAACCATCAACACCACTGCGATCAACGCTTCTCCTACCAGAACGCTACCTTTGAACATCTCAGGCCTCCTTTCAGACTGTAAACAGGTTTACTTGGCACTACGTTCGTCAACAGGATCCTTTCTTTTCTTATCCTTGCATGATTTTTCCGTGACTTCAAGATTCCTCTTCGTCGGCTTTGGCCGTGACCTGATAGAGTAATTTCATATCTTTTTCCGCGGGAGCCGCAAAATCCCGACTCCATTCCCACCAGGACCCCGGATAATTCCGTACGTTCTCATATCCTGCCAACTTGAGGAGAAAATAGACCCACGCCGACCGAACCCCTCCTAAACAATAGGTGATGATTTCCTGCCGCTCGTTCAACCCACGGGCGTGAAACATTTCCCGCAGCGTCCCAAGGGGTTTGACCGTGGCATCGGGCCGGAGAAACCCGTTCCAAGGAATATTGACGGCGGACGGGATATGTCCGGGTCTCGGCAATCCATCGATTTCTTTCCCTGCATATTCCTCCACGCTGCGGGCATCCACGATGATCGTCTCGGGATGGTCGCGTTTGACCAATTGTTTCAGTTCGTTTTTCTGAATGATCACGTCCGGGTGAACCGACACCCGCACGTTTCCAGGGGCGGCGTTCACCGGCACGTGATCATAGGGTCGATGTTCCGCGGTCCATTTGGGCCACCCGCCGTCAAGGACCTTGACGTTCCGATGCCCGAGATAGTGCAACATCCAGAACATCCGGCCTTCGTCGCCCCAATTATCGAATGGATTCGAGTAAATCACCACGTCGCTGGAATGGTTGATCCCCAGGGCTTGCAGCCGCTTCTCCAACCGCGAGACGTCGGGATCGATCAATCCTTTGGCCGTGGCCTGCGGGTCGCTGTATTCATGCCAGCTACTCTGCACGGCCCCGGGAATATGAGCCGTATAGGCACCCGCGCCCCGCACGTCAATGATCACGAAATCTTCACGGCCAAGGTTCTGGAACAACGTTTCGGTATCGATGAGAGACGTGCCGGACATTCTTTACTCTCCTTGGGGACGTCGTGCTTAACTGATTGACTCTTCGGCGTGACCCGACTCCCCGGCGACGGAGCAGACTCTACGAGAATCAGCGGCGCCCTCGGCGTGTAACGCCACGTCCAACTCGTGACTGAGAGGGAATCGGCGCGCATATATTGTATACCGATACGGATCGTTCGATCGCAACCCATAGTTGTTTCGCAACATGTCATGCTGGCCGTCCGTCAGAACGTGATAGCGAACTCGAGCGTCCACCACCAGGTCCGATCGTCCTTCAGGGATGTGATAGGAGAATCGATAGGCACGGCTCGCCAACGGCAACAGCCGATTGTCATACACTTCCAGAATCACCGGTTGCCAGAGAATCCAGCGGCCCATGGTGTCGGTTTGCTCTTGCACGACCTGTCCCGACGGGTCTTTGACGTAAAATTCCACGGTAAAGTGACGATCGGGGTCGCCCGTGGGGATTTTATGACCGGCGCCCGCGTTGATCAGGGTCAGCGTCATGGTGACGGTGTCTCCCGGTTCGGGGTCGGGCGGGTCGGCCTGGACCTGAATCGCCACGGCCCGCTTAATCATCTCCGGATCGTGCCCACCGCGCCAGAGATGTTGCCGGCCCTGCCGAATGGGGCCGCCGTCGGCAATCGGTCGTGAAATTTCCGGCATATGGCAGTGCTGACACGTGAAACCCTTCTCTTTCATGAAAAATTCGCCTTCATATTCCGCGTAGGTGCCGCACGGCCCCACGTTATAAAATTGGAAAGGACCGGACACGACATTGTGACACCGATGACACACGGCAGTGGTGCGAAAGGCAGGATCGTATTCCGTGGGGTGCGGGGCCGCGGAGTCGTCAAATGGTCCCATGATTGTTCCGTCGCGCACGTGACACGCCGCGCAGGTCACACCTTCCTGCTGATAGGCTGTATCGTAGCGCGGATTGTCAACCTGGATCGCTTTTTCCACTCGATTGTCGGGAATACGCCGGATGATCGTGGGTTGCTGATTTTCTAAAGGCGCGTGGCAGTTGAGACACACCCAGACGTGCTGATCTTTTTTCCAATAGGCTTGAAAAAACGGGTCCGTGTAGGCATGAGCGTGCATGCTGGTTTTCCATTCTTCATAAATCGCTTGATGACATTCACCGCACGCTTCGGCCCGCAACGAGTCTAATCCCGCCGGGACCGTCTGAAAAGGAACGGCATGGGCATAGTCCTCACGCAATCCAAAAATGACCGTGGGGCGGATCTCGGTGTAAAAATAGTAGAGGACGACCGGAGTCAGCGCGAGCAGGACGAGGAACGCGTATCGTCCCCTTCTGCTTCGTCGTCCCGGTCGCCGTCTCACCATTATTCAGAGTTCCATCAACGCGACAACGTGCCGTTCCACCGAGGCTGCCAGTGCCTGAAGGTTGTACCCCCCTTCCAGGCAGGCCACGATGCGCCCGTGACAATGCGTCGTCGCAATGGCCCCCACAATCCGGGTGAGTGCTCCATAGCCCTCATCCGTCACGGCCATGTCCGCCAACGGATCATCCCGGTGCGCGTCGAACCCGGCTGAAATCAGCACAAACTCCGGCTTGAACGCATCAGCGGCCGGCACCAGGATTTTCCGGAACGTTTCCTGATAGTCGTCAGTGCCCTGCCCCCCTTCCATGGGCACGTTGATCGTCGCTCCTGCCCCTGCTCCTCTGCCGCGTTCCCCGTGGGCTCCGGTGCCGGGATAATGCGGATATTGGTGCGTGCTGAAAAAGAGAACGGACGGATCATCTTCAAACGCGTGTTGGGTTCCGTTGCCGTGATGCACGTCCCAATCCACGATCAGCACGCGCTTGAGGCCGTGACGTTCTTGAAGGTAGCGCGCGGCAATGGCCACGTTATTCAAGAAACAAAATCCCATGGCTCGATCGGCTTCCGCGTGATGCCCTGGCGGCCGCACCGCGCAAAACACCTGATCCACGCGATCGTCCATGATTGCATCAACCGCGGCCAACGCCCCGCCGGCGGCAAAACGGGCCGCGCGCCACGAACCGGGTGACATGGCGGTGTCCGGGTCGAGTGCGGCATAACCCATGCTCGGGGCCCGCGTTTCCAACCGCCGCACGTAGGCCGGATCGTGAATACGAGTCATCCACTCCTTTTCAGCGATTCGCGGTTCGACCTGCGTCAACTTCGACGTGGTTCCGGTTGATTCGAGTCGGGCAAGAATCGCTCGCAACCGCTCCGGCGACTCCGGATGGTGCGAACCCATCTCATGTTCCAAATATACCGAATGCGTGACAATGCCGACGCGCCCCATCTGCTCCCCTTCGGAATGCGTTTTTTGTCGCCTTACCCCCGTCTGACCAAAGATGAGGAAAAAGCAGGAACGGGATGGTAACACAGGGTCTACGGGTAGACAACGCGAACCGCGCTTAAGCGGATGACGATTCCGATTTTGTCAACCTAGCGCCTGGTTCAGTTCGCTGATCAAGCCGTATTCCCGTTGGTTGCGGTGAAATCCGCGGGTTCTCGGTCAGTGGCAAGTTGCTCGACTTGCATGATATAGTTCCGACCGAGAACAAATGGAAATCGAGCCACGATGCGACTGAATCTGAACATCCAAAACTTCGGGAAACTGGAAGACGCGAGAATTCACATCGGCGGGTTCACCGTCTTTGCCGGTCCCAATAACACCGGGAAGAGTTATGTATCGAAGTTGCTCTATTCGTTGTTTAACGCGATGAACGCTGACCATGGTGCAGCAAGGTTGAACGATCTGATACAGCCAGTGATCCACGTTCTGGAGTACTTGTCGAAAGCCAGTAGCGGAAAAAGTCAGCAGACGGAGGATATTATTCAGGATATCCGGGATCGTACCCAAAGGATGATGGGAGTGCTTTTCCATACACATTCCGGTAACGGTGAATTCGAGATATTCCGTGATCTCCGTCCTGAGTTTGTCAAAAACATTGAAACAATCAAGAAATCTTGTGGTGAGCTTCAAGAGATTGCCGAAAAAGAAGAGTTTTTCAAGGGAAGCCCCTTAGACGTGGTAGTAACCATTCAAGCCTTGAGACAGCATATCGATGAATTAGCAACCATCGACTCAAATACAGATCCAAAAGATTTTGTTCTTGCCGGTCTGGCGTCCGAAATTCGTCGGAATTTGATTATGAATTTCCAAGTCCACAATCTTTCTCACCTTAGAAGCAGGAAAGGCGACGTTATCGTCATTGACATCGACGTTGAGGGTATCGGGAATTTTAAGTTTGTGGATGGCGAAACTTCTTCGATAGAAGTCACCGGTCTAGAACTCCTCCGTGAGATCCAGAAATATTCGAAAGTCATCTATCTGGAATCCCCTGTTTACTGGAAGTTGAAACCCGCCTTGGACAACGTGGCCAAATCTCGCAGATTTTACAAGGGAAGAGAGAGTCTGACCGGCATCCCAAACTACTTTTACGACTTGTCATTCGCCTTGGGAGAAACATACGCCGGTGACGTTGCATTTCCTGATTTGCTTGAGAGATTGACGGGGAAGGATGGATTAGACGGAAAAATTGCAATTTCCGATATCGGAGAATTGGTATTTCAGGAACGTGGCCATAGCTTTTCTCTGCCACTGACCGCAATGGGGATTGCCAACGTCGGGATTCTGGCCCTGCTGATCGAACGCAAGATCATTGATAAAGACGCCGTTGTCTTTATAGACGAACCCGAGGCGCACCTCCATCCGGCGTGGCAGGTCGTCATGGCGGAAACGCTGTTTGAATTATCCCGTCGAGGCGTCAACGTCGTGGTCGCCACCCACAGCGCGGATATCCTCAAGTGGATTGAAGTTCACGTGAAGGAAAAACCCGAAGACAAAGAATTCATCGCGCTGAACGATTTCACGCCCCAAGGCGTTGGTGACAATGAACGAGACTTTGAAGTCAAACTGGCAAGCATCAAGAAGAGTTTGACCGAACCTTTTTCAAATCTGTATTTGAAGAGCTTGAGTTTGTGACTCCACTTGAAAAATTCCTTGAGCCGATAGAGATTGCCGACCAGCCACTTGACGGCGAATGCAACAAGGCTTATCGCATGGACGGTGTAAGCGCCAAAAAGCCCGATATGCGACTTGATATCGGATTAGGCACGTGCCATTGTTGCGACTATTTCACAATCCGAGGGGGCGATGTCATTCTTATCGAAGAAACCCTGTTGATGAAAACCATTAGAAATTCCAAGGAAGAGTACAACGCCATGATACCGGCACCCCAAAAAGAGAAATTCTTCAATCGGAAAATATGCAACGAGAATACGTTGAAAGCCTATGGCAGCCTTCTTGTCTTGTGCCGCTGGTCGGCGAAATACAAAGAGATTTCAGAATCCATAAGCGGGAAGCCGCACAATTTCTGGTTTGTCGCCAGTGACGTGGAGACAGGCGATGACGAAATCGCCTTCGACGGCATCGCAGACCGGTTGCTTCAGGGTTTGCTCAGCACGTTGAGGAAACCCACAATCGGCGACGTCAAAATCTTGACACCCGACCAGTTGAAGTCCATGCTTGGTCAATAAACCCTCTACCTGCCTTTGAACCGTCCTTGAACGACGGCGTCAGCCCGAAACTTGTCACGTCCCGTGCGGCAAGATTCCGGTGACAGTGAACGTCAGAGAATACCTGTACCGGTTACAACGGCATCGGCAAATTCCGCCTCATAACGTTTCACCAGATGGGCGTGCTGAATGACCCGTTCACCATATAGGATGCACGATGCCTGATCCCAAAATAGAGAAATTCAAAAAAGTTCTTCAGATGGACCCCAATGATGAGACTCTCTGGTTCGGGTTGGGGAAAGCGTACATGGGGGACGAAAACTGGGAAGAGGCCATTTCGGCGCTTGATCGCTGCCTCACGGTGAAGCCCACCTACTCCGCGGCCCTTCTGGCCCTGGCGCAATCCCTCCAACGTGCCAACCGACCGGACCGCTGCCGCGAGGTGTGTACGCAAGGCATTGACGTCGCCACGGCCAACGGCGATTTGCTCGTGATTAAACAACTGGAAGAGCTACGGGATTCGCTTCCTCAAGACCCTTGAGAAGCCGGTGCCCTCAGCTTTGCCGCGACTTGCACCCTTTCCGAAGCCAGTCCGCTACGTCTGCTTCCGTCATGGTTTTCTCGTTGACCCACCCCGAGTGCCAAAGGCGGTAGACTTATACAAAAGCGAAAAGCGTAGCCGGCATTCCAACCGCGGAAAGGGAAAGCGTGCTTATGGTTGGGATCAGTTTCCGTTCTATTGTCGGCCAAGCCAAAACAGTACAAGACGGATCAATGAATGGACAGTTCCCGCAAGTCCCAAAGCATCGCGTTCGCCACCGCGACGTCATGAGAATGGCTATCGAATCTTCATGGCTTTTCGTCGTTGAGGATAAGGTCTCCTTTCTTGGCCGCGTGAGACGCGGCCCTCGGGTTACAAAAAGGGACAGCCACGGGGGGCTATCCCTACGTTAGAACGCGCTGGTCTTGCGAATGTCTTTCATGGTCGGGAAGAGCTTCGGTGGAATGGGAGCAAAGGGTCTACGGGTAGACAACGCGAAGAGCGGGTCCTTTATCAGTAGCACCGCTGTACGGGGCAAGGGACCGGCGAGGGTTGGCGATGATGAGCCTACCTGACAACGTATGCCAATTATGCTACGCTTCGACCCTCTCGGCATTAATGCCGACGGTTGATGGATGAAATCAGGCTCTAAGGAGGGGACAATGATTCCGAAAGGACAGAAAGTGGACGAAGCGTTGGAGGCACGCATGAAGAAAGCCGCCACCACGCGGATGACGAAAGAGGAGGTCCGCAGACAGCGCGTCTCGTTCGTTTACGGACAATTACCGGTAAGCAATACGCTCACGCGTGAGGAAGTTGCCAAACTTCTGGATTCCCGCGAAGGCGTATGATTCTGTACGAACTCTTTGAGGACGAACAGCATCCGGTCTATCGCAAACTCTCGGCGGACAATCTTGCAAGGCAGTACGATTTTCTACAGTCGATCGTCATTGCGGCAATCGACGCTGATCGTCCAATGATCTCAAGGCCCTCATCGCGGCCTTGAACTACCACGCCATTTCGTGCCTGCACGTGAACGCGGGGGAATATCGCCCTTGCCCGGTGACAGTCGGCAAGCACCACCCGCCGGAACATTACCGCGTCCCGGAATTGATGAACGCGTTCATCAACGAAGTGAATCGGCACTGGGACGCGACCGACGTTTGGACGCTGGCCGCGTATTGTCTATGGCGTTTGAATTACCCCCACCCGTTCATCAACGGAAATGGTCGGACCGCCCGCGTCCTTTGCTATTTCGTCGTTTGCGTCAAGCACGGTGGCTGGCTTAAAGGGGAACCGATTCTGCCGGAGTTGACTCGGCAAGAACGAGATGAATACGTCGAGTTGCTCAAATCCGCCGATGCAGCGTTCGGCGAAGTACGGACAGACTTTTTGAACGGCTTGCGTTCGTTCGTCTTACGCTTGTCTGAGCAGCAGATTGGGTCCGTCCCGGACGGTGTCTAGCCTACGGTCGCACAAGGATGGTTCGCGTTTTGATTTGTATCAACTTGGCATTCAACGGGACATGGTATGCCTGATCCGAAAATAAAAAAGTTCAAAAAGGTTCTGCAGATGGACCCCAATGATGAGACTCGCTGGTTCGGGTTGGGGCGAGACGAAGCTTGTCGCGGAGGCTTGTTTTTTGATGTCATCGTGACCGAGACACCGACTCGTCCTCTTCTTTAAGGCCGAGGTTTGCCAGAGACTTGCGGAAGTATTCACGAATACGATGTCCATCCCGAACGCGCGCCATGAAGCCGTAGTCAGGCCGCACGAGCGACAAATCCTCTGGAGTTGTGAACACGTCGTCTAAGGCGTCCCAAAGATTTTTGTTGCCCAAGTCCTCCGGCGTATCAAACTCCCGACTGCCATAAAATGCACGTTTCTCCGTCATCCCTGTTCCCTCCATTTTTACAACCATTCTCGTAGATAGAGATTGCAAGTCATGAGGATGCCATGGTGAGTTGGTGAGGACTGCCCTGACGCAGTTTCCGGGTAAACGCGGCAGGTTGGAGAGTCTCTCTTTTTCTATACCATAGCGAGATCTTCACGTCCGCTCACACGTTTGACACCTCAGTTCGTTGCCAATCAAGCTCTTCATCAAGGAAAATCAGCTTTTCCCCTGACCAGATAACCAGTTTGGTATCGCATCCATCCGTCGAGTGTCACTGTACGCTGAACGTCTGCAAAGACCGGAGCGTTCATGACGCGATAGTGGCGACGGCGGAACCGCCTACGGCCGATTCGGCTCTTCCCCGGACGTGCCCGATTGTTTCCGCTCGGGCGTGAGTTCCTCTAGTCTGAACTGCTTGGGGAGCAGGACCGGCACGACCACGGCAACGGGGTCACCGCGTTTGAGCGTCGTGGGTTTCTCCAACTGCAACAGGACGTTGGCCACAAACGCGTCGTAGTCCGGAAGAAAGTCGTACCGATTGGGGGTCAGCTTGTATTCTTGCGACTTGATTCCTTCCCAGACCGAAAAGGTGCGGTCGGGTTCATGATAAAAATGGTTGGGAACGTCCTTGAGCATGATCCCGAGTTGCTTCGGGTAGTAGAATCGAATGCCGCAGCAGAGTTTGGCGTACCCGCTGTTCAAAATCGTGTCGACGTACATCCCGGAAAACGATTTGTAGCCAAGCAGACGTTCTTCGGGCCTGATTTCCGGGGCTTGCCATTTCAATCCGTCCCGGGTGCGTCGAATCTTGCAATCCACCGGACACCGGACCAGCCACCCATATTGGCCCACCATGCGCACCGGCCCGCAATCATCCGGCAGGACCTTGTAGCCGCCGGCGGCTAATTCCCGTTGTGCGGACAACGGCATATTCGTCATCAGCGGGCGGTGGGGATGAAAATCGAGTTTCAAGCGTTCCGGGGCAATCGCCGTGGTATACTCGCGCTCCCAATAAATCGTCCACTGAAAATCGCTGATATCCCGTGCGTCACTCATGGTTCGCGTTCTGCCCCTCGTTTCACCTGCCGCGCGACGTGAGCGACGCGTTGGCCTAATGCCCGGGCCTCGGCCAACTCCACGTCGTTAACCCCCGGGCTCTCCCCCTCCGTGGTCGCGGATGCCCCGAACGCGCCGCCTCCGCTGACGACGATCATTTGATTCCCCAACATCGCCGCCAGAATGGTCAGCATGGTGACTTCCTTGCCGCCCGCCACTTGACCTCCGGTGGTGAACGCGGCTCCGACTTTATTTCGCATTTTGAAGTCGGGCCACACGCCGAATTTCAATTGCCAGTTATCAAAAAACGTCTTGACTTCCCCTGCCATGTTTGACCAGTACACGGGAGAACCCACCACGACGGCATCCGCACTGAACAACGCGTCAGCCGTGACGTTCCGGACGCGCTCCACTCGCACCCGTGTGCCGGGGACGGACCGGACGCCTTCAGCCACGGCTTGCGCCATGTTTTCGGTATGACCTGACACCGAATGGTAGGCGACCAAGACCGTGACCGTTGGTTCCGCCTGCACGGGTTGGCCGGCAAGGACCAGACACCACGCACTCATCCACCCGATCAGGCGTGGAACCATGCGTCGCGTAGACATGACGAGGACTCGCGTCAACGGACGGGGAATGAAAACTCGGCATGAACCTGGATGGCTTTCCGGGGAGATCCCCACTGTCACATCCAGTCTTATTTTGAAGAGAGAACCTTTGCCCAACGCGCACGTGGTGAGCGAGAACCCACCCGGCTCTTCAGATTCGCTCAGTTTCTTCTTCCATGTGTTCTTCTACGGACACGTGGGTGAGCGTACCGCGATACTCACATTTATGGCACCGCACCCGCCACTCTTCAATCCATCGTTCCTGGACAAACGTTTGATTGCACTTCGGACAGACAAATACGCCTTTGACGTAATGCACTTGCCGCTTCTGCTTCATCCTCTTCCTCCTTCAGGAGCACGAACCGGACCACCCATCCGCAACCGGTTTCAGACCAACGTAGCCTGCCATAGGGCTTTCCCCTTTGCAACCAAACCGGCACCGGCGGATGGCTCAGGACGCGGATGGTCCTTGCCGTCGCTGTTTTCTGGGAAATCGCTCGGTATGGACTTGCTTGAGTCGCTTCTGTTCCACGTGCGTATAAATCTGGGTCGTGGCAATGTTGACGTGGCCGAGCATCATTTGGACGGCGCGCAAATCGGCGCCATGCTCCAGGAGATGCGTGGCAAACGAATGTCGTAACACGTGCGGGGAGATGGGATGCGTTACGCCGGCCCGCAACGCCCGACGGCACAGCACGTGCCAGAAGTTCTGTCGCGTCATGGGCGCGCCTCGCCTCGTGATAAACATGGCCGACGACGACCGGCCCTTCAGCAAGACCGGCCGCACGTCCCGGCAATAGGTCGCCAATTTGCGACGCGCGAGTTCCCCGACCGGCACCATCCGTTGCTTGGCGCGTTTTCCCGTGGCCAGCACCCACCCCACTTCCAGGTTCACCGCCGAGACGTCAAGCAAGACCAATTCCGAGACGCGAAGACCGGCCGCGTACATCAGTTCCACCATCGCGGAATCCCGAACGTCTTCGGGGTTCTGACCCACGGGTAACTCCAACAATGCCGTGACTTCGGATTCCGTCAGAATCCTGGGCAATTTTTGCCATTGTTTGGGAGGGCCGGGAAGTTGAGACCGAACTTCCGGGGCGCCGCGTTCCGTGCTGAGAAATCGGTAGAACCCGCGGATGGCCGCCAGACACCTGGACACCGACGCCGGCGATAAGTGTTGTCGGCGAAGATGCTCCAGAAACCCGATCAGATTCGGCGCGATTTCCAGCGGATCGTCGATGCCGCTCACCTTCAGGTAGGCCCGCAGTTTTTCGAGGTCCCGTCGATAGGCCTGGACGGTATTATCGGCCAAACCGCCCTCAACCCGCACGTTGGTCAAATAGTGATTGACGAGGTCGTCAATGTACTCGGATTTCGACGCGCGCTCATGCTCCATGCGCGTCCCCGTTTGTTTCCCGACGGCACGTCTTCGTGCCACCGATACGTTCACCCATACCGATCCGCCGCAACGGTCCGCCTCTTGATATTCTTGACTATCACCTCTCCGGACTTTTATAAACCATAGGGCAAGCCCACTTCGTTTGTCACCCTCATGGTTGTTCGACGACCGTCTCTCTTCCCTTCTCCCTCTCTCGCTCTCCGGTCCGGGCTGACCCTCATGACCGTGATCGTTGCGCTGGGACCGATGGCGACTTGGGGCCAGGTGACGCCCAATGCCGTAGAGGAGAAGCAAGCCCTCGCGCACGTCCGTACCCTGCTTGACCGGGGATGGAATGACGAAGCGTTACGGCTGATTGAACAATTCCTTGATCGCGCTTCTCCGCCTTCCCTGATGGATCGATTCGCGTTTTTCCACGCCGTGGCGCTTCAGGTTCAGGGGCAGGAGCAGACGGCGATCATTCTGCTTGAACAATTCCTGGAAGACTATCCTTCGTCCGCTTTGACCCATAAGGCTCGATTGAGGTTAGGCGCTCTCTATACCAATTCCTCCCGACCGACCCGGGCCATTCCCATTCTGTCTCAGGCGGTGGACCAGGCTGAGAACCCCGCAATACGGACTCAAGCCCAAGATCGATTGCGCTTGGCATACGAACGAACGGGCGATGACCTTCGGGCCATTCACGTCGCCCTGACTCAAATGAGGGAACCGGCAGAAGACGGCCGGCGCGATCTCTCGGAGTACGTTCAACGTTTGATTTTGCAACGCATGAGCGAACGTTCGCTCAACGACCTCCTGGATCAATTTCCCAACGCGTATCCCGGCGATCTGGCCTTGATCCGCCTTATTGAGTTGCACGCGGCACGGGGCGACACCGCGTTGGCGGAACGGGATATCCGGGCCTTTCTGCAACGATTTCCGACGCATCCGTATGCCCGGACCGCGGGCGCGTTGCTGCGCGCCTCCGTTGCCAAGATCAAGGCCCATCGTCTCATCGTTGCCGCGGTCTTGCCCCTTTCCGGAAACTTGAAGCCGTTCGGGATCGAAGCGTTACACGGTATCCGGTTGGCCCTGGAACGCGAAACCGCTTCGTCGGATTCCGACGCCGTGGGCCTCGTCGTCAAGGACAGCGTGCGTCCACCGGTTCCATTTCGCCGTGAAGTCTCACGCCTGATTGAGGAATTCGATCCGATTGCCCTGATCGGACCGCTGTCGGCACAAGAGATTCAGCGCGTCGCCGACGTGCCCGACCTTACTCAGGTGCCGTTTATTACTCCCGCCGCCACCCTTCCTGACGTGCAACGATTCGGACGGTATTGGTTCAGCACCGCCATGACGCCCCTGCTCCAAGTGCAGCGGATCGTTGAGTACGTCATGCAGCATTTCGGGTATACCCGCTTTTGCATCCTGGCTCCGCGGACCGCCCACGGCAAGCGATTGCGGTACGTGTTTCAACGGGTCGTCATCGAGAACGGCGGGGAAGTGGTTGCCGCCGAGTGGTATCAACCGGGAACCACCGACGCCACGAAACAATTGACTCGAATCAAAGAGGCGGATTTGAGCTTCTATGGAACCATGTTGCCGCCCGAACCAGCGGAACCGGTGACGCTGCTGAATCCTCCCGTTCAGGACGCGGCAGAGGAAGAACGTCTCGTGTATACGCCTGGATTTGACGCGTTGTTTCTCCCGGGTCGTCCCACCGACGTGGCCTTTCTTTCCGCGCAACTGGCGTTTTTAGACGTTCAGGTGCCCTTGATCGGGACCAATGGTTGGAACCATCCGGATCTCTTGACGTTGGGGCACAACACCCTTGAAGGAAGTCTGTTCGGGGATGCCCTGTTTCTTCAAAGCGACGAACCGGACGTGCAACGTTTTGTTGCCGAATATCGAGAACGCTTTCAGACCGACCCCTCGATTTTTGCCGGCCAGGCCTACGACGCCATGCGCATTATCCTGGAGGCGATCAGCCGGGAGGCCACCACCGGCCCTGAAATCCAACAACACTTTGCTCAATATGATCTTCCGACGTTGGGCGGAATGACCCGCTTCGGCGAGGGTGGCATTCTCGACCGCAAAGTGTACATGATCCAAATTCGTCGCGGGCAATTTAAGCAAGCGAATTAAAACGTCTTCGCGTCGGAACGGGAATCAGCAGAGAGTAGCGGTCGGAAGGATTGACCCGCTTCGGCAAGAGTTGTACACGTTCAGTCATTCGCTGATGGAATGAGGGGATGACCGGCTCTTGTCTTGTCAACGAACGCGTGAACCCTTACACTTCCCCCTTATTCATTGACGACCACCGTTATGAATTCCTTGAGTCAGATTCTTTCAACCGTATCCATTATGGCCCTTCCGCTGTTGTTGGCCGTGGTGCTTCACGAGTACGCCCACGGCTGGGTGGCCAATTTTTTCGGCGATTCCACGGCCAAAGATCTCGGGCGACTGACGCTCAATCCGATTCCGCACATCGACCGCTTGGGGACGATCATCGTTCCAATCCTGTGCCTTCTGCTCCCCGGCAGTTTTCTGGTGGGATGGGCCAAGCCCGTTCCCGTTCATTCCGCCCGTCTGTTCAATCCTCGTCGAGACATGGCCTTGGTGGCCGCCGCTGGCCCGGCCATGAATTTCTTGTTAGTGCTGGCCAGCGCCGTTCTGCTCAGCGTGCTGCTCTCTCTTGATTCCTCCATACTTTCCGGTGATCGCCACGCGGACGACGGTGCGTCGTCTCTCGCCCAGGCCGTCACGTTGCCCTTGGCCGCCATGGCCCAATTTTCCATCGTCATTAACACCATTCTCATGGTGATCAATCTGGTTCCGATTCCTCCCCTTGACGGCGGACGCATCATGGCCAGTCTGTTGCCGCGACGCCAAGCGTTGCTGTTGAGCCGTCTTGAGCCGTATGGGATGTTTCTGTTCATCGGATTGTTGATGACCGATTCGTATACGCACGTTCTTCGTACCATTCTGATGGGGGTGTTTTCCCTGTTGACTACCCTGATTCTTCCGAATGAACTCATGGCCACCTGAGTGGTTCGGCCAAAAGGAAACCGTCTTGATGCAACGAGTCTTAAGCGGCATGCAGCCCAGCGGACGACTCCACCTGGGCAATTATCTGGGGGCCCTCACCAACTGGAAGGCGCTTCAGGACGACCATGAATGTTTTTTCTTCGTGGCGGATTGGCACGCACTGTCCACCAATTATGAAGACACCAGCCGGATGACCACTTTTGTCCGGGAATTACTGATTGATTGGCTCGCCGTCGGGATTGACCCGGAGCGCTCCACCGTGTTCATCCAATCCCACGTGCCGGCTCATGCCGTCCTGCATTTACTCCTCTCAATGATCACCCCAATTCCCTGGCTCGAACGGAATCCCTCCTATAAAGAAAAACAGGAGCACGTTGAAGGACGCGATCTCTCGACGCACGGGTTTCTGGGCTATCCCGTCCTGCAGGCCGCGGACATTCTGCTCTATAAGGCCGACGCCGTGCCGGTCGGCCACGATCAACTCCCCCACCTGGAACTGACCCGTGAACTCGCTCGGCGCTTTAACGGCCTCTATGCACCGGTGCTGGTGGAACCCACGGCCTTGCTGACGGACTTTCCCAAAGTCGTCGGCACCGACGGGCGGAAAATGAGCAAGAGTTACGGGAATACCATCCATCTGTCGGACCCTGAACCCGTGGTCCGGCAAAAGGTGAAGACCATGGTCACCGACCCCGCCCGCGTGAGGAGAAACGATCCCGGCAATCCTGAAGTCTGCCCGGTGTTTGCCTTGCATAAGATGTATTCCGACTCCACGGTCATCGACCGGATCAACCACGAGTGCCGGACCGCGGCAATTGGCTGCATTGACTGTAAGCAATTCCTGGCGGATCGCGTCGTCGAGCAACTCTCCCCCATCTGGGAGACCCGCCGGACGCTTGAAGCCAACCCCACACGCGTAGACGAGGCGGTCCAGTCCGGCCGTGCATCGGCCTCAATGATGGCATCTCACACCCTTGCGGAAGTCAAAGAGGCCATGAAGATTTAGGGCCGTGATCGGGCTTCTCCTTCCGCCTCGCCCCCCGTCATGCCCGTTGCCACCCCGTCACACCCGCCGTCTGCCCACCCTGTCATGCCTGCCGTCTACCCCGTCACGCCCGCCGTCTGCCCACTCTGTCCATTCCCGCCCACCCCACCTTGTCATTCCCGCAGTTTTTAGCGGGAATCCAGAGGAAAGGTCCAGGACGCCCGGCACCCGGACGGCCCGCCCCCAGCACCACCGAGTTGTGGAGGGGAAAAAGACCCCGGCTTCCCGTTGGCACAGGCATGAGACAGAGCAAGATTCTTCGCTTCGCTCAGAATGACAGAAGAAGGGATCAGAATGACAGGGGGCTGATGACGTGCCTAGGGCGGGCAGCCTACTCCGTCAGTCCCGTGGTCTCACCCTACCCCGTCATTCCCGCAGCTTTTAGCGGGAATCCAAGGGAAGGGCACAGGATCCCGGCAGCTACCAGAGCCACTTTGCGGAGGAGGAAAAACCCTGGATTCCCGTTTACACGGGAATGACATGGGGAGGAAAGAGGAAAGCAAAGGGGAAGCCCCGGGGCCCGCTTCTGGAAAAAGAGACCCAGGGCGGAAAGCGGGGAGAAGCGGACTCAGGCGGGGGTGAGATTCTTCGCTTCGCTCAGAATGACAGAAGGGGGGATCAGAGTGACAGGAGGGGAATGACACAAGGGAAACAGGTGGGTCACAAGGGAAAACAGGCAGGTCACAAGGGGAAATAGGCAGGGGCAGGTCACGGAGAGGATGGGGAAACGAATGAGTCAACGCCTGGACGCGTCAACGCTGACTCATTCCGACGCTGACTCATTCGTTGACGGTATCGGGATGCTCCGCTCTTGGCAAAAGGTTCGTTCATAGGCCAGTATTTTCCAGGCTTCTTCTTCGGTAATCGTCACCGGAATCATCGGCACCATGCCCGTGCCGGGGATGCCGTGTTTCAAAACCCAGAACAACTCGCCGTCCGTCCGCCTTTTGTGAAACCGGCAATTGGTCAAATCACGAGGACCGGGATTCAGGCGCCTGCCTATGGGACCATCTCCCAATCCGGTTTCTCCATGGCACGAGACGCAGATGCCTTTACCTTCATACAAGCTCTTTCCTTCTGCAAGAATTTCAGGTGAAGCCGTGGTCATCGACCCAAAGGGAGCAATCAGTTGCTTGGCCATGCTTCGTTCACTCACGGGCACCCTGGAGCGCAACGGTTCAACTTCCTTTGCCAGAACCCGGTCAAGCGCATGACCCCACCCCATGGTGCCCAAGCCGACCATGAACGCAACGATCCACGTTCGGAACGTCGTGCGGCGACCGTGTGTCATGAGGGTAAAGGAAAAAGCCCCGTTCAGGTTCACTCCTGAACGGGGCTTTCGACGCGGAGGTGACAACGCTATTTCTTTTTCTTTCGCCATTTTTTACAGAAGCTTCGCTCGTAGGCCAACACCTTCCAGGCTTCTTCTTCGGTGATCGTCGCCGGCACCATGGACACCATGCCCGTCCCCGGGCTGCCGTTCTTAATAATCCAGAACAATTCACCATCTTTCCGTTTCTTGTGAAATTTGCAGTTGGTGAAGTTCCGTGGGCCGGGAGTCAACACTTTTCCGGCTTTCCCCGTGCCGTCGCCGTTTTTCCCGTGACAATTGATGCAGGTGCCTTTCCCTTCAAAAATCTTCTTGCCTTCCGCCACAATGGCATCGGGAGCCTTTTTCGTTTTCTTGTACAAATTGGCGGGTGGTTTCAGTTTCTTAGCTTTTCCCCGGTCCGACTTGGGAACCCGAGGTTTCAACGGATCTTTTTCAGGGCCGGCAAAGGTCAAGTCGCCGCCGACAAAGGCCAAGGCCGTCAATAAACTACACATCGCGACAAACTTCTTCATGAATCCCTCCTTTGATAATGAGTCCACGCCTCCCTACAGTCCGGAAGGCCCTTTGGGTGAAAGCCGCAACGCATCCGGTACGCTCACCACCCTCAGCACACCACGTCTCAAAAAACTGAAGACCATCCGAACGTATCAACGAGATTGTTCCCTGTCAAGAATCAGGGAACGGCATTACGGTTTTAATTCGATATCCCGCACCACGACTCTTGATTCGCCAAACGGACCGAGCGGTCGGCCGTTGAGTTTAGCCGTCACCCCTCCAGCGTTTCCAAGCGTCAACAGAAATCGATCCTGGGCCCTCCACTGGGCAATTTCATCCGGTTGCAGCAAGACTTCATCCGGTTCGCCTTCATCGGAACGAACGGCCACCCAGGTCGTTTCGACGGCACGTAATTCGAGAAGCAACGGGAACGCTTCAGACCCGACGCCTGGAGACTCTTCGGGTGGGACGGACGCCGCGTTCGACGGCGGGGAAGGGTTCGGCTCCGCGGTTGATGGTCCGGATTCAGAAGGCTGAGCGGCGTCCATTCCGTCCGCGGTCGTTTTCTGCGACCCCGTTGAATCTTCCGGTTGCCGTTCGAGTAAAGAACGGGAGGCGTCACGGGCGGGTTCGCTCTCCGCGGGGACCTTCGTCGGCGCGGATTGTTCACGCGGAAGCCCCCACAACAGCCCCAGCAAGATCACTCCCGTACACGCGACGACGATGTTTCGATTGATCTTGCCTTTGCGCTCACCTTCAATCCGTTCAAGGGTGCGTTGCCGTTCTTTTTCTTCCTTCTCGTAGAACGCCCTGGAATTGTCCATAAACAGTTGCACGCATTCTTCCTCATCGAGATTGAGTGAACGGGCATAGGATCGCACAAAGCCTTTCGCGAAGACCTTTTGAGGCAAACAATCAAAACGATCTTCTTCCAATGCCTTCAAATAATGCTCTCGGACTCTGGTCGTTGAGGCGATCTGCTCAAGCGTCAACCCCTGAAACTCTCGGGCAATCTGAAGCTTGGACCCTAACGAATTCATGCGATTATCCAATGGCGTGGCTTCATCAGAGGGAAGGGGACGTTGGTCATGGACGGAGGTGACTCTCCGTTACGGGATTACGAGAGGTCCTCAAAATGGGTGAGACGCTTAAAGGCTCGGAAGCGAGATTCAACGTCCTTATAATCCAGTTCACGCAAGCGGTCAAGACTGAAGGCTTCCACGGTGAAGGAAGCCATGACGCTTCCGAAAATAATCGCTCGCCGGAAACCCGCCTCGGAAAAATCTCTCGTGGCAGAGAGGCATCCCATAAAGCCGCCGGCGAACGTATCGCCGGCACCGGTGGGATCTTTCACCGTTTCCAACGGAAACGCCGTTGCGCCGAAGACGTGGCGGTCGGTAAACATCAAGACGCCGTACTCCCCACGCTTCACAATGAACCGTTTGGGCCCGCAAGCCAGCACGTCTTTGGCGACTTTCACCAAATTCGTCTCCTGGCCAAGTGCGCGTGCTTCCCCGTCGTTGATAATGAGCACGTCAACGTGTTTCAACAGGTGCCAGAGGGCGTCGCGTTTCGTGTTGATCCAGAAATTCATGGTGTCGCACGCGACCACGTTCGGGCGCGTCACTTGATTCAGCACGTCCATTTGAAGTTCAGGGTCGATGTTTCCCAAAAACAGCATGTCGGGAGATCGATAGTGGTCCGGGATCGTCGGACGGAAGGTTTCCAGCACGTTGAGTTGCGTGTCCAGGGTGTGGGCGTCATTCAGCTGATCCGTATATTCGCCTTGCCATCGAAACGTTTTTCCCCTTCGGCGTTCGAGCCCCGTCACGTCAATCTTTCGACTACGCAAAAATTCGACGTGCTCGTCCGGAAAGTCTTCTCCGACGACGGCAATCACGTCGACGTCGGTAAAAAAACTGGCGGCCGTTGAAAAATACGCGGCGGATCCGCCCAAGACTTCCGTCGCTTCCCCAAAAGGCGTGCGAACCGTATCGAACGCCACGCAACCCAAGACCAGTAACTTCCCCATGTTCTTAACTCCTTGTTGACGTCGTGGACGCCGACGGTTTCAAAAAGAGGTGATACCGTCGCTTCACGGAAGCCGTCATGGCCGTCGGCGCAGTCACCATGGCCTGCCGCAGTGCCGTGCGACAGGCACACGTGCCCGGTTCCGTCGATTGTTGAACGATCTGACGGAGGACGTTCTTGGCCTGCGCGACGTTCGCGTGCATGACGCTCAAAACCGCTTCGACCGACACGGACTCCTCACTCTCGTGCCAACAATCATAATCCGTGACGAGTGCCATGGTCGCAAAACAGATTTCTGCCTCCCTCGCGAGTTTGGCTTCCGTCGCGTTTGTCATCCCGATCACGTCCGCCCCCCATTGCCGATACAACGAGGATTCGGCGTGAGTCGAAAACTGCGGCCCTTCCATGCAGAGATAGATTCCCCCCACGTGGACGGTGGCCCCCACCGTCTTGGCCGCCTCCCCCAGGCCAACCGACGCGATAGGGCAAACGGGATCGGCAAAGGCCACGTGTGCCACCAGACCCTGATCGAAAAACGTGCTGACTCGCCGGGTCGTTCGATCAATAAATTGGGCGGGCAGGACAAGATGACCGGGCCGGATGTGCGTTTTCATGCTCCCGACGGCGCTGACGGAAATAATCCGCGTGACGCCAAGGGACTTGAGCGCGTAGACGTTGGCACGATAATTGATCATGGAGGGATTGATCCGATGACCGCGCCCATGACGCGGGAGAAAGGCGACGCGCCGGCCGGACAACGTGCCGAGGATCACGGCATCCGACGGCCGACCAAAGGGCGTGGACACGCGAACCTCCCGAACCTGCTCCAGATCCTCCATCTCATACAACCCGCTGCCTCCGATGACGGCCGTCTCAACCCGTGGTTTCACTGGCATCGTCCGCGTGCCTCCTTTCCCCGCCTCGTCTTCCGTTGACGTTGTTCACGTTCCACGTTTGTCAAGCAACACCAGGCGATCCGTCACGCCGAAGGCCGTCCAGAAACGGTTCAATGATCGTCATGAGACGTCGAGCCACGGAGTGAGAGGACTCTTCCGGTTGGACCTCCACCCACCGGAGTCCCGATTCCTTCCGAAACCACGTCATCTGCCGCTTCGCAAAACGCCGCGTATCGCGCTTTAATCGTCGCACCGCTTCGTCAAATGAACACTCCCCCTCCAGATACTCCGCCATCTGCCGATAGCCTAAACTCTTCATCGAAACGAGATCGCGGGAATAGCCTTTGGCCAACAGCGTTCGGGTTTCGACAACCAGCCCTTTCGCCAACTCCACGTCGACCCGATCGTCAATCCGGCGATAGAGCTCGGCTCGGTTCATCGTCAAACCCAACGTCAGGGCATGAAAGGGGGCGGCACGTCCTTGAGCGTCCCGGTGGGCCCGTGAAAGCGGAACGCTCGTCTGCCGATACACTTCTAAAGCCCGAAGCACTTTCACGGAGTCCCGAGGATGGAGACGACGCGCGGTGTCCGGATCGACCCGGCTCAACTCCTGATACATCGATTCCCCTCCCCGGAAACGTAATTCTCGTTCAAGTGAGCGACGCAGTGAACGATCGACGGGAGGACTCTCGCATAACCCGCGTAACAACGCCCGCACGTAGAGCCCGGAGCCTCCGACGACGAAAGGGAGTCTGCCCCGTTCATGCAGACGCATGATTTCTCGCGTGGCGTGCCGGCGAAATTCTCCGGCGTTAAACGGTTCATCCGGGTCCACCAGGTTAATCAAACGATGAGGAACCCCTTGCCGTTCCGTTTCCGACGGCGTATCGGTTCCAACGTTCATTCCTCGATAAACTTGGGTGGAATCCGCGGTCAAGAGCTCGGCGTTGAGGAACTTGGCCACGGCCACGGCCACGCGACTCTTCCCGATTGCCGTTGGTCCCACGAGAACGAGAAGGGGCTTCAACGCGGTATCTATCTCGCCCAAGGTCTGACTGACCGGGCCGTGGTGACGGGGTCGGGGCTGATCGTGTGAATGATTCATACGCGCCGAAATATTCGATGCAGTTCATCGCTCCCAAAACGCAGAGAAATGCGTCGGCCGTGGGGGCAGGTCATCGGCACGCCTTCGCTGAGCCAATCCTGCACGATGGTCTTCATTTCCGGCTCCCGCATGTGGCGGCCGGCTTGCACGGCTCCCTGGCATGCCATGGACGCAAGCACGGACCGGACGCGCTTGTCAAACGAATCAAGGGAATTCCATTCTGACACGTCATTGAGCACGTCTTCGAGTAAGGCGCCGTAATCCATCTGTCCCAACAACGCCGGCACCGTGCGAATGACAAAAGCCGATTGGCCCAAACGCTCAAGTTCAAGTCCCAGGTCGGCCAACGTCGGCAGATATTCTTCCAACGTGGCCGCCATCGAGACGGGGAGATCCACC
The DNA here is from genome assembly GCA_965212625.1 of Nitrospirales bacterium. Taxonomy (GTDB): domain Bacteria; phylum Nitrospirota; class Nitrospiria; order Nitrospirales; family UBA8639; genus Bin75. The sequence goes on from OZ243124.1 coordinate 1,633,204, forward strand.
GGTTCGGGAATAAGCAGTCGTTGACTGCGGATCCGCAGATCCTTCCGGTCCCTCCACAAGCGTTCGAACAACACGCGCTCATGAATCGTGTGCTGGTCCAGGACGTGTAACGTATCTCCCACTTGAGCCAGAATGTAGGTTGCGTGGATTTGTCCGAAAATCCAGACGTTCGGGTCAAGCGCATAGGCGACCGCCGATTCCTGAGCGTGGCCCGTAAGACCGTCGCGTTCATGGTAACCGGTCTTCGCGTCAACGACGCCCGGAAGCGGCCGCGTCGTCGGGACGGGAGCGTCAACGTTGCCCGCGGGCCGTCCGTCACTCACGTCCGGCGTCGCTGGTCTCACCGTCCCGGAACCGTTCGCATCAGCGGCGGAAAGTCCCGGCAAGGACGGCGCCACGCCCTCTTTTTGCAGGGGACGACGGACCGCCTCTTTGATGACTCGATGAATCAAGTCGGGACTGCGAAATTTTACTTCCCGCTTCGAGGGGTGGACGTTGACGTCCACCTCATGGGCCTCAAGGTCCAGCATCACGACAAACGTGGGATGCCGGTCTTTCGGCAAGAAGGAGCCATAGGATTCATAGACCGCGTGAGCAATCGTCGCATTTTTCACGGCGCGCCGGTTGACAAAAATTTCCTGGGGCGTCCGGCTGGTTCGTGCGTGGCAGGGATTGACGGCCACCCCTTGTACCTGCACGGTGCCCCGCTCCAATTGAACGGAGAACGTCGTTTCCATGACTTTTGTCCCATAGACCTGAAGGAGGCGGTCCTCGAACGTCGTGGCCGTCGGGTAGTCGAACACCGGATGCTCATTATGCGTCAATCGAAAGTGCGTCGGCCAGTTTGCCAGCGCGGCTTGCTGGATGACGTGTACGACGTGGGAGAATTCCGTCGCCGTCGTCTTCAAAAATTTTTGCCTGGCCGGCGTATTGAAAAAAATCTCTTCCACTTCAATGCGCGTCCCCGGTGGGGAACCGCGTTCTTCAACCGACGGAGGGCCTCCTCCCTCAATGGCCACGGCCGTCCCGGAGCGTGCCTCATGCAAGGCGGTGAGCATCCGAAACCGTGAAACCGCGGCAATGCTCGGCAAGGCCTCCCCACGAAACCCATAGGTGGTAATGCCCACCAGATCATCCTGATTGCGCAATTTGCTGGTGGCAAATCGTTGGCACGCCAACGCGGCATCGGCCCGGCTCATCCCTTCCCCGTTATCCGTCACTCGAATCAGGGTCTTTCCACCGTGAACAACGTCGATCGAAATCACGGTACTGCGGGCATCCAGGCTATTATCGACTAATTCTTTGACGACCGACGCGGGACGCTCCACGATTTCTCCCGCGGCGATCTGCGAAGCCACGAACTCCGGAAGGACCTGGATTTTGGTTTCAACGGACGTCATAGGGGAACGACCCGTCACCGACGCCGCGCCACCGGAGAATGGAATGAGCCGTCCCGTTCATCGTTGCCGGCCCCAATCCCTTCTGCCCTAAGGAGACTTGGACTTTGGCGCGGACTACCGAGACGTCGTAAGGGCTTTCTGCAATTCCGCGATCCGCGATTCGTGTTCATCGATCTTCGATCCCAGTTTGGTGACCAAGTCATTGCTCACGTCTTTTAACTTCGCGATGGATCGGCTTAATTCGTTCCAATGTTTCACGTTGGCCTTCAGTTCCTGCTGCAAGCGTCGGACTTCAGACGCCTTCGCCGAAGACGCCACGCTCTCCGCCTGCTCATTGAGCCGCGCGGTCACAGCCGTTTTGAATTCCTCAAACGATTGAACGACCGATTCAACGCTCGCCGTGACCTCGGTCAGATGAGTGGACATAGCTTGAGTGGTCTCCGCCTGCTTGGCCGTCTCCGACGACTGCGCCTGCTCCATGCGATCCAGCCGGGCCATCGTCTGTCCCACCTGCTTCATCTGCTCGTCGCCACGTTCCCCCAACAGTTTACCCATGGAATCCAAGACGCCTCGCATCTGGACGACCGCCTGACGGAGTTCTTGAACGTTCTTGGCTTGGGTGGTGACTTGCGTTTGCGTTTGGGTGACATTTGCGGACACCGTCCGTTCAGTTTCTTGCAAAGCGGTTTCCATCTTTGCCAGTTCCTGCGAAATCCGACCCGTTTCCCGTTCAACCACCTCCGCTTGGGCCTTCACGTCCGCGTTCAGACGATTGGCGATTTTCTTCAGTGCCTCATTGACGGTAGTCATGGTCGTTTTCACGCTGGCTTCGACGTACTGTTTGAGCGTTTGGGTATCCGCGTCGAGTTTCGCGTGAAAGGCCTCCCGTTGCTTCGTGAAGTCTTGTTGCAGTGTGGTCTCAGAACTCGTGGCACGGTCCTGCTCTTCCTTCAACGCTTGAACCAACCGTTTATTGACTTGAGCCAGAGTTTTCTTAAACTCAACCAGAGATTTCTGAAAGTCAGCGAACTCCTTGTTCACCCGTTTGTTCCGTTGGGCGAGAGTCCGTTCCACGGACTTACGCAGGCCGTCGATCTGGGTTGACCGTTCGGCTGCGCCTCGTTCAAGTCCTTTTTTGAGCGCGACGTCGATCTGGGTCAGACGACGTGCTTGCGTTTCCAATTCATGGGCTTGCGTTTCCAATTCGCTGACGACGTTTGCCTGACTCTCTTCGTGCCGTCTCTGCAAGTCAAGGTTGAGTCGGGCACTGGCTTTCCTGAGTTCATCCAATTCATTTTTCTGCTCCTCCAACATGGCTTTGGAGGCCGCAATGTTCTCTTTCGCTTCCTCAAGCGTTTGGGCCAACGTTCTTTTCTCTCGATCCAATTTGCTGATTTTCCCTTTGAAATCCTCTTCCATTTTCACCAGGTCGGCGCGCTGGGCCACGCAGGACGTGACGAGCAACGCCAACCAGATCACGCAGAAGGCTTGAACGGCGTTCCAGCGCCATCGGGTGTTTCGCGTTGCGTTTCTTTCTCTCAAGGACCACTCACGATTTCTACGCATGGGCTTAGGTCTCCTTACAATGTCTCACAACTCTTTCCACGACTTCTCCCGACGCGTCGTCAGGGGTGAGACCAGGGTTGGCCGATCTCAGGACGCGCGGCACTTCCTCGACTGCCGATGGCCCGCACGTTTCGGCGGGCATGACGCATCTTACGACGGAGACCACGCGGGGGAACTGTAGTGCTTCGCGCCTTGTGCGTCTTTCGGGTCTTCCGTCAACTGCTCTAATCCCGTGCCGTCAATGGCAATCATGAAAATGTGACTCCGCCCCCCTCGAGTCGAACTGAAGACCAGATGACGGCCATCCGGTGCCCACGAAGGAGAATCATCGATTTCACCCCGGGGACCTTTGGTAATTTGGACGCGCCGCGTTCCATCGGGAGAAATGCGGCACAATTTGAATCCCATTCTGCGGACGGCACAGACGTAGGCGATCCAGTCTCCACGTGGAGACCACGCGGGAGCGGCGTTGTCCTTCCCTTCAAAGGTCAATCGACGGACGCGGGACCCGTCACGCCTCATGATGTAAATCTGGGGTCGGCCCCCACGATCCGACGTAAAGGCCAATTTCCGTCCATCGGGCGACCACGTCGGCGATAAATCCGCACCGGGATGAGCGGTGAGCTGCACGGTCTCTTTCGTGCCGACGTTCAGCGCAAAGATATCGGAATTCCCCTGATTGGCTGACGCATACGCCAACAGTTGACCACCAGGAGCAAACGCCGGCGTCATGTTCAAACTCCGTTCAGGAGGCACCAGGATGCGTTGGGTTCCCGAAGCAAGATTGAGTTGCACGATTTCCTGATTATTCCGGCGATAGGTCGTATACAACAGGGAGCGGCGATCAGGCGACCACGTCGGCATGAGCGACATCGCCCGATTGCTGGTGACGCGCTTGGGACCATACCCATCGTAATCCATCACGTAGACGTCGCCCGGCCCACCGGCGTGATTTCTGGAGACGTAGACGATTTTCGTCAGGGCAATGCCGGAATCGCCCGTGTAATGTGAGACCAGGGCGTTCGCCCACCGATGCACCATCGTGCGGAGAAGCGTCATGGTAATGGGCTTGCCGGTGCCGGTATAGTGTCTGCCGAGGGCAAGGTCGTTTTCTCCGCCGTCGTACGCGCAGACGTCCATGACCACTCGTCCACGTTTTTTACCGATTCTTCCCCAGGTGGTCACCGTCGCGCCGCTGGCCCTCGCCTTTGCCCTTGGGACGTCGTCCCGACAATGAGCGTGCTCAAACGCCGGAACGTCCGGCGGCTCCTCAAGTACCTCAAACACTTGCGTGCGCGTCAAATCAGCCTTAAGCACGTCGTGCAGTTGCGCTCCGATTCGCGTCTGACTGTTTCCATCGTGGAATCCCATGAGCCAGATCGGAATTTTTTGAAACTCCGAGCGGCGGGTTTCCAAAAACACGTCGTCGGCAGCCTGTAAATTGACGCACGGAAGAAGGCCGACCGCAACGAAGACGCCGAGGAAGAGGGACCGCGTCGAGTGTGTCATTTATCGTGCTTGAACGTAAATCGGAATTTGAAATCGTAATAGGGTTCCGTCATGTCCGAGGGAAAGCTCGGCAACGGGCTGGCCGCCACCACCGCCCGCTTGGCCGCTGAGTCATAATACTCGTTTCCCGATTTCTGGACGAAATGCAGGACCTCTTCCTGTATCCGCCCGCTCCGCCGGACTCGAATGGCCAACACCACCTGAAGCGGCTCCCGCTGATCAATGGCAACGGGAGGCGCGACCCATTCTCGATCAATCCTGCTCCAAACCTGCGCCCAATACTTATTCGTTTGGGAAGCAGCCCCACCCACGTGCAGATCAGTCAGCGTCTCATGGGTCGCGCTCTCCGTCTCCCGGGAACTCAGTCGGTGCTGAAGAGGTTCCATTGAGGGGATGGACAGGGCATCAATGGCGTCTTCACCTTCCTCTTCGCCTGCCCTGAGTCTCGAAGGACCAGGCTTCACCTGCATCCTAGGGGATGGAGTGCGGTCTTGCTCTACCTTGGCCAACTTCGGAGCCTGAGGAGGCACGGCAAACGGAACGTCTTCCTGATCTTCAGCTTTAACTTTACTCGGCGGCTTCTCTGATTTCACCAACCGGCTGGCCTTCGGAGCGGGGACGGGCGCTTCGTCTTTCTGCTGCGGCGACTCGGCTGATGGGGGTTGTGAGGATTGGAACTCCGGCACTTTGACCTTCTCAACGGCCTGCTTCAGCTTCTGAGCCAACGAGACGTTCTTCGGAGCCGACGAAGACTTTGGCGGCACCTTGGACGGAGAAGAAGCCCGCTGCGGCGGTGGCGGAGTCGATTGAACCCGTGGAACGTCAGGTTTCGGAGGATCCGGCTGAGATGCCGGGGGAGGGGTCGAAACGGGTTCAATGTTTTTGGCCACTTCCGCGTTTCTGGGACCGGGCACCACCACGGACTCCAGTGCTCCCTTCAGCGAGTCCGTGATCCGTTCCGGCTGACGCGGCTTCGCCGTCGGCGCGGGGCGCGGTTGGCTTTTCGATGCAGGTTGGCTTTTCGGTGCAGGAGTGGGAGTCGCCTGAAGATCGGCCAGCGTCACGAGATCAACGTGGTAGGGGGCAACGGGCCGTTCGATCATCGGCATCAACCGGATGCTCGCAATTGTGGCAAACGCCACGTGAACGGCGACTGAGCCGGCAAGAGCCCACTTGAGCCGCCGATCAACCGACCCCGGAACCCGCAGCACGTCAAACGACAACAGATTCATGGAGGCGGCATGGGACATGGCGTCGGTTCTCACTTACTGAGTGGTGACGACCTCTTCTTCAACCACCGTCTTCCGGACGTCCGTGATCATGCCTAATCGTTCGATCCCGACCCGCTTGACTTCATCCATGATTTGGACGATCCGCCCGTATGGAACCCGACGATCGGCCCGAAGATAGACCGACACTCCGGCGTTGAGGGCCTTGGCCTGATGCAAACGCTTCCGTAAATGAATCAACGTCACGCGATCTTTCCCCAGGTAGACGCGTTCGTCGGGTTCAATCGTAATCACGAGACGCTCCTCGGGTGTAATCGTGTTCGATTGCGAACGCGGAAGTGACAGGTCAATGCCGCGGTGCAGCATCGGAGCCGTTACCATAAAGACCACCAACAACACCAGCACCACGTCCACGAGCGGGATAATATTGATCTCAGAAAGAAACCGGGGGCGGGATTCAAGCATCACCGAAGGACTTCGACCTCTTTCACGTCGGGAGACATGCCTTCCAGGGCATTCAGAAACTCGATGCCGAAGGCTTCAACGCCGAACGTGATTTTTCGAATTCTGGAGAGATAGTAATTATATCCGACGACGGCGGGGATTGCGGCAAACAGTCCGGCGGCCGTGGCCACGAGCGCTTCGGAAACGCCCGGGGCGACGGCTGCGATACTCGCCGTGCCTTCCACGCCGATTCGCTGAAAGGCGTGAATGACGCCGACAACCGTGCCCAATAACCCGATGAACGGGGTAATGTTTCCCGTGGTGGCCAGGAAGGGAAGATAGGCTTCTTGCCGGGTAATTTGATCTTGAACGAGGCAGCGGATGACTTGTTCTAGATAGTGGCGCTCCGGCCAGCCGCTCCGTTTGGGAACCTCATCAATGGCGTCAGCGGTCTGAAGATCAGGAAGATGCTCCAACCGACTCATGATCCCAAGAAACACCGACCCGCTCGGGCTATGGGACAATTGTTTGGCCAAGCGATGCAGTTTGGGCAGATCCGGATCATTGAACGTGGCCTCCCGTTGATAGGCACGAAGAAATTGTTGTTCTTCTTCATGGATCATGCGGACCATCCGCCACTTGTACACAATGATGCCCCATGAAAAGACGGAAAACCACGCTAAAATCAACAGGACGATGATGGAGATCGTCCCCAGGGAACCAATGAGTTGACCAAGGTCACTTGCAAACATAGAGTATTCGGACGCGTCGGCAATGAAAAACCCGTCAACTCACGGGTTGAATGAGTGACGGCAACGACCAGAACCGACGCGGTGAATGGCGGGGCCGACGGGATTTGAACCCGCGACTTCCAGATTGACAATCTGGCGTCCTAACCTGGCTGAACGACGGCCCCATACAGGTACTGAGGTGTCCTTTTGATTTTGTCGCCGGTCCGCAACCCCTCGCATGGGCAATCCATCGCTTCCGGGGGGAAGGGCCGACTCTTCCGACGTCATCAGTTATGCTCATGGTAGGCGGAACAGGGCTTGAACCTGCGACCTCTGCCTTGTAAGGGCAGCGCTCTCCCTCCTGAGCTATCCGCCCGTGCATTCAGTGCCAAAGCGTTGACGCATTATTTATATCAGGCAGAGACGCCCTGTCAACCTGAGGAACACGGACAACGGGCATGGACACCCTCCCGTCCAACGCCTTCGGACATTTGACAAGAAACAACCAAGTGAGTATAAGGCCCATGGTTCACGTGAGCAGGACGTGAAACGAGCCCGTCCTGCCCGCCGTCAGTCCTTCCTTTCGGCCAATCCCCATGATTCGTCGCGTCATCGTTGAGATCGGACGTTGAGTTACAAAATCAGAGATATCAGCAAACGGGTTGCCAAAGAGCATCCTGAATTCTTATCCCGAAGCGAACGGCTGTGGCTCTTCGCCGAACAACGTCGCGGAGCCGTGATTGCCGTCGTGGTCGTAGCAGGGTTGGCGGCGATCATTCTCGGAACCCTTGTCTGGTTCCAACAATCACGTGACCAAGAGGCGTTGGGCCTTGAATATCAAGCCGCTCAAGCCTACCTTGACCGATCCTTGGAAGACGCCGAGGCGACGAAACAACGTTTGCAACAAGCCGTGACCGTGTATCGGCAACTCATTGAGGACTATCCTCGCTCGCCCCATGCCCACTTGGCCTGGTACTTCATCGGGAACGCGTTAGCCGAACAACGTGATTACGCGGGTGCCGTTGACGCCTATCACAATTTTATTAAACAGACGGGGACCCATCCGGCTCTGCTCGGGTTGGTCTATCAACGACTCGGCGCCGCCTACGTGGCGGACGGAAACCGGGAAAAGGGCATGGACGCTTACAATCACGTGCTTGAGATGCCCGAGGCGCTGAACAAAGATCAAGTGCTCTTCGAACTCGCCAAACTGGAGGAATTTGACGACCGGACCAACGAAGCACTGGCTCTCTACCAACGGTTATTAGATGACCATGCGCGTTCGCCCTACGCGAGCGAAGCCAAGATGCGGGTCAAAATCCTTGAACCACCCAAGGAAGAATCCGCAGGGACCTCCCCTGAGGAGGAAATGAAACAAGCAGAAAGTCCGCAGGGGAAAGAAGAAGAGCCCTGACGCATCCAGGGCAAGAGGAGTTTGCTCACGGGGCGATCATCAGCATCCGACCCGTTCGAATCAGGCTGCTGCGTAAATCATTCAACGTCTTCAACTTCCGAACCGACACGCGAAACCGTTTGGCAATACTCCAAAGGCTGTCGCCGCGCCGGACGCGATACCACCTGACGTCTTGACTCCCGGGGATTTCTTTACTGACGCGCAACCGTTTCCCCACCCGTATTAAATTTCCCGAGAGGTTATTGAGGCGCTTTAACGCCCTGACGCTGATCCCGAATCGATGAGCAATCACTGACAAGCTATCTCCCCGACGAACGCGATACCACGTGAATTGAGGCCGGGGGGGCACCCATGGCTCCAATCGGGACCGGATCCGCTCAACGGAAAAGCCCATGCCCACGGGAACCTTGACGTCATATCCGCCTTTATCCGGCGGGATGACGCTGCGACGCAACTCAGGATTCAATCGCCGAAGTTCTTCAAAAGGAATCCCCGTTTCTTTGGCAAGCGATCGCAAATGAACGGATTTGTTGAAGTGGACTTCTTCGTATTGATGAACCGCTTGCGAAGAAACGCGAAAGCCGAAGTGAGCAGGATTCGTCGCAATAATCGTCGTCGCCATAAATTTCGGAACGTATTGTCTGGTCTCCCGGCGAATAGAGCGGGTACGCGCGATTCTCCAGAAATCCCGCGTGCCGGTTTTTTGAATCGCCCTGCTGATTTTGCCGGCACCGGCGTTATACGCGGCGAGGGCCAAAGGCCATGATCCGAACTGGTCATAGAGATCTCGTAAGTGGTGGGCCGCCGCCACCGTGGACTTCATCGGATCCCGCCGTTCATCCACGTACCAATTCACCTTCAACCCATACATCCGACCCGTACTTTTCATAAATTGCCACGGACCCGAGGCCCTGGCTCGTGAATAGGCCAAGGGGTTGAAGCCGCTTTCGACCAACGACAGGTACACCAAGTCACGCGGCAGCCCAAACTCGGCAAAAATCCGTTCGATCAGCGGTTCATAGGGATAAAATCGATCTAACGCCCGTTGGATGCGGTCGCGGATGTCGGTTCGAAAGTATTCAACGTTGTGTTCCACGGCAGGATTCAAAATGACGGCAATCTCGTCATACAACGGCCGGGGTTCAGCGTCTCCTGGGTTTGCGGACGACGCAAAGACGTGCGCATAACGCCAGACCGCCGGCTCCGGGACAGAAGAGGGTTGGCGCTCTGTATTCGGAAACAGTCGGGAACCCGCGAGGAACGTGGACACGGGGCCAAATCGTGCAAGAAAAGCCCGCTCATGAACGGTATGCCTCACGTTCAGGCTGAAGGAATGGCTTGTTCCGAAAGACGGAGACTCCCCTATCAATACGGGGGAAGGAGACCCGTCCGACGGAGAAACGTCCGGGGTCGTCCGGCCTGACGTGCTCTCCTGCGTGAGGGAAGAATGAGAAGGCGGGGCCGGGAAAAAGACAAGCCCAGGGGTATTCGGAACCGAGTCGGGACTGGAAGTCTGAAGTTCAGACGCTCCCACGTGGCCGGACAAAAAGAAAAAGCCCCACAGGCCAAGAATGACAACCTGCGAGGCACCAACGTTTCTTCTTAACTGGCTTCTTTCCCTGCGAGTTTCTGGAATCAGCATACTAAGCAGAAAATCCTAATGGCAACGATCGTGGCTGTCAAGAAAAAAGTCTGAAACGATTTCTCCGGCCCAACGATTCCACGCCACACGCGCAACGGATCATTGGAAATCATTGAGCCGTCATCAGGACGGCGGAACGTCCGCGGCACACCGAAAGCCGGTTGAATGATTCCGATCAAGCGGCGGGCTGGCCACTCTGGTAAAAATTCGCACTTGCGGCGTTTCCACTTGCCAGCCGGAACTTCGAATGACCCGACGGGTTCCGGTTGCCGGCCCTTTGGGATTCCGGCGCGGACTCCGGGAATAATAGGTCGCGTCATACCAATCGGCGACCCATTCCCAGACGTTCCCCGCCATATCATAGACCCCGTAGGGGCTTTGGCCTTTCTCATAAATCCCGACGGGCACCAGGGTCTTTTCACCTTGCCACGTTTGATTGAAATTCAGATGTTCTGACGTAGGTTCGACGTTTCCCCAAGGAAATCGTCGATCATCAGTCCCGCGCGCAGCCTTTTCCCATTCGGCTTCGGTCGGCAACCGCTTGCCGGCCCATTGACAATAAGCATGGGCGTCGAACCAATCGACGTTGACCACCGGCAGTAGCGAAATCGATTCCGGCATGAGCCCCCGCTGCCACAAATTTTTCAAGGAGTCGGTCGGATGCGACGGGACGCGATGGCCGGTTGAGCGAATGAATTCCAAATACAGGCCATGCGTGACTTCATATTTATCAATCGCGTAGGCATCCAATTCGACTTCATGATTGGGATATTCATCCAGGCCCCCGTCTCGTGCATATTGGGGAACGCCCATGAAAAACGGACCAGGAGGAATGAGCACCATGGGTGCCCCATCCGTTCCCATGATTTCGGATGCCGCGGCGGCATGAGCACGCTCAATGACCGGCCAAGAGAGGTGGCTCACCCCCATGATGAACACACACAGGCCCCACACCACCATCAGGAACGTCTTCCTCATCATGTTCCCCACGGCTGGGACGTCGATGCACCTTCCTGCTCGGCCCGCCTCAACGCCCGCATCAGCAGGGGATCGCTCAACGCCATTTCACTCAGGGCATCCATGACGTGAAGGCCTCTGGTTGCCATCAGTTCCTTGGCTTTGGCGTACTGTTTGCCGTTAAATCGAGCCACCGTGGGTTGGTTATTGATGACTTGGCACGCCAGCACCCCGTCTTCAAGTTCCAGCGTGCCCCCCTGGTCCATCAACGCTTGCGCCTGGGCAACCGTGACGCCGTGCAACGTCGCGAATTCTTGAATGCCGCCGGTTTCGACCATTGAGCCATCCGGCATCGAACATTTGCGCTTGAAATAGGGCGACCAGTCTTTGCGAAAGTCGATATAGGAGATGTCACCACCCTTCGCCACCGACCGATCAAGTGTGCGGGAATCCAGCCCAAGATTCTTTTGCGTCAGGCGTGCCCGCAATTCCTCCGGCAGCCCTCGGTAAAACACGCGTTCCGCGGCCTCGGCCAAAGAAATCCGTGAAAACCGAGCGAGTTGTTCGGCTTCAGCGGTTTGTTCCAGATCCAACGTCCACGTCTGTTTGGGTGCGTGCCCAGTCGGATCGACCTTGCACACAAATACTCCGCGTGTCACGACGCCGGCCGTTTGCGGATAGGCATAGACCCCGCCCTCCGTTAACAATCTCTGCACGTCTTCAATCGGAATCTCATAGCTTTCGCCAAGAACGCCGGCATGATGCTCAATCCGTTCTTCGCCGGTCATGGCACACACCATGACGTTCCCCGGCGGATCAAAGTCGGTATAATTCTCCAAGAGATTATAGAGTTCCGGCTCTTTGTCCGGCTTGAGCGGCCGCTTTTTTATCTTAAACATGGACAGCCCCCGTCATGCTGAGTGAACCCCCCTGACCCTCAAAGGGAAGTTCTCCCTCTCCCCTGAAGGGGGAGAGGGCCGGGGTGAGGGGGATATTGCCATCCTTCATCACCGAATGGTAGAACGGCCCGTCCATTACCGTGTCGATCAGTCTGCGCGTCATGTCCATCCCACAACTGGCAGCCCTGTTCTGGCAGTACGAGGCATTTCAATGGGACCCGCACAACGGCTTCGTGCTGGCCTCCGGAGAAACGAGTCCCTACTACGTGGACTGCCGGGCCCTGTTAGCGCATCCCGATGCCCGTTGGCTCGTGGCCCGACTCGCCTGCGCCGCCATCCGCCGGCTCTCGATTGAAGCAGTAGGAGGCCCGGAGACCGGCGCCATTGCCCTGGCCACGGCTCTATCCGATTATGCCCATGCGACGCAACCGCGGAAAACCTACCGCACCTTCGTCGTGCGGAAACACGTGAAAGATCATGGATTAGCCAAGCGAATCGAAGGCGCAGTCAAGCCCGATGACCGCGTGCTCGTCGTTGACGACGTGCTGACAAGCGGCGGCTCCATCCTGCAAGCCCTCCGGGCCGCCGACCAGGCACACCTCCGCGTCTCCCATGCCCTCGTGGTCGTGGACCGGCAAGAACAGGACGGCAAACAGAACGTCGAAAAGCATGGAGTGTCCCTGATAAGTCTGTTAACCTTGAACGACCTCAAAGCCGCCCGACCCGGGACCTCCGGCACCCCCAGTCAATCACGCCATCAACGTTGATCCGGGATTCGCCCTCGCCTCCACGTCCGCCCCGCTGTCCAAGAGCTTCTTGACTTCTTCAACGTCGCCAGTGGGTGCCGCTTATGCAACGCCGTCCTGTCGGCTTCTGCTCAGTTGCACCGGCTGGGATGAACAGCAGGATGAATCTGAACTTGGTCATGGGGTTTCCTTGCTGGATTCCCTGTCTGCCTTCCTGCTTGCGCGGCCGCGCAGGCAAGCGTCACAGGCAGGCCGCTCACTCCGGGCGGGAAGGACGGGTTTCTTGACGCAGCACGCGGGGTGATACGGATTCACTTCTTGCCTAGCCTGTCAAGCAGGTTGCGGATGTGCTTCTTCTTGGCTAGATCGCGTGGCGTCTCTCCGTCCTTATTCTTGGCCTCCACGTCGCCCCCGGCTGCGACCAGTGCCCTGATGACGTAGACGTGACCCTCCGCTGCCGCCCAATGCAACGGCGTCTCTCCGTCCTCATCCTTGGCCTCCACGTCGACCCTGGCCTCCACCAGCACCTTGACGGCTTCAACCTTTCCCGCGTCTGCCGCCCAATGCAATGGTGTCCCTCCGTCCTCATCCTTGGCCTCCACGTCAACCCCGGCCTCTACCAGCACCGTCACGGCTTCAACCTTTCCCGCGTATGCCGCCCAATGCAACGGCGTCCCTCCGTCCTCATCCTTGGCCTCCACGTCGCCCCCGCCATCTACCAGCACCGTCACGGCTTCAACGTGTCCCTTGTCTGCCGCCCAATGCAACGGCGTCCCTCCGTCCTCATCCTTGGCGTCCACGTCGGCCCCGGCCTCCACCAGCAGCTTCACGGCTTCAACGTGTCCCTTGTCTGCCGCCCAATGCAACGGTGTTCCTCCGTCCTCATCCTTGGCCTCCACGTCGCCCCCGGCCTCTACCAGCACCGTCACGGCTTCAACCCTTCCCGCGTATGCCGCCCCATGCAACGGCGTCCCTCCATCCTCATCCTTGGCCTCCACGTCGCCCCCGCCATCTACCAGCACCTTCACGGCTTCAACGTGTCCCTTGTCTGCCGCCCAATGCAACGGCGTCCCTCCGTCTTCATCCTTGGCCTCCACGTCGGCCCCGGCTGCGATTCGTTCCTTGATGGCGTTGATGTCGCCTACCGCTGCCGCCTCATGCAACGGCGTCCATGCGGTTTCTTCTCCGGTCGCGGCGGTGGGGATGAGGAAGATCGCTATAAGCAGGATCATAAATTTGTTCATGTGCTCTCCTTTTTGGATTCCCGCTAACAACCGGCGGGAATGGCGGGGTTGAATGATCTCTTCGGGCTTGGCTGGGGCGTGTTCACGCTAACGTCGTGCATTGAAGATACGAGCGAACACGATGAAGCCGAGGCAGATGACATCAAGCTTCTCGCAATGCGTTCGTATTGAGCTTCGGTCAGTTCCATCCGTGCATGATACCATTATTCAATCCATTTGTGTGAACACGCCCTACATCAGCTCTCGAGCGTCAGGAGGGATTTCCATTTCCTGCTGCCACCGGCTCCACCCCGTGTTCTTGAGGAGATCAACGAATTGGATCATATCCATCGCTTGCGCGCGTTCAATCCGTTCGACGTCGGAGCCTTTGACGGTAAAGAAAAATATCTCATGATAAATGCAGCCGGCCGGGCAGTCTCCCCACGCACGTCGAACGGCCACGTGCCAGGTCCCTTGGGACTTCACGGCGTCGATATCCGGACCGTCCCCAAAGAAACTATTAGCATAAGCGGATCCGACTCCTTCCACCATCTCGTATGCCCTGATCGCTTCGCCAACGTTCAAAGACTCATCAAAGTAAAAGACGCAGCTGTCTAAGCAACCCTCCTCCACCGCGGATAAACCGAGTCGTGCATTGAGGGCGTCGAAGTCCTCATACCCGGTGTGCAGAGGCCCAGTGGGCATCTGCCCCGTTTCTCGCAGAAGACCGCGAACGGCACTTGACAAAGACAGATCCAAGTCGAGCATAAGTACCCCGAATTCATATCTCTGCCGGACGGGCATATCCGCCAGCGTCGGATACGTCTCTCGAATTCGGGACAGAACCAGCTCAATCTCGCCAGCAAGTTCGCGTCGTTGCCCTGGGTCCACCAGCAAGGCGTCGCTTTCTCTTTGCAAAATCCGGTGGGACAGAACGACGGCCTCCGTAGGCGTGGACCGTGCCGGAGGGTCTACGACGCGCACAACCACCGGCGCTCCGGCGGCCCCAACAGCCCCAGAACCTGCCAACGTCAGCGCGCAGTACGCCACGGACCCGACGAAATTCACCGCTCCGCGTCTACCGACCGGGCTGACGTGTTTCATCCTGACGTTTTCCACGGCTTCACGGACACCGCTGATTCCCTCACGCAGCGCGTTTCGGACAAACGCGCTGAAACCCATGCCGTTGTCGTTCTCCTTCATCGTGGTTCTCCCGTCCCAAAAGGTTTCACGCACGCAATCGGGGGGTGGCACGACCCTTCTTATCATAACAGGAGAACCATTGCACACCCATCGGTTACTCCGTGCAGTGAAACCGGATGCCCCACCGGTTGTGTGCCGCCATGCAACGGCGTCCATGCGGTTTCTTCTCCGGTCGCGGCGGTGGGGATGAGGAAGACCGCTACAAGCAGGATCATGAATTTGTTCATGTGCTCTCCTTTTTGGATTCCCGCTAACAACCGGCGGGAATGACGGGGTTGAAATTGGGGCGGGAATGACGGGGTTGAAATTGGGGTGGGAATGATGAGGTTGAAATGGGGTCGAAATTGGGGCGGAAGGGATCCTACACATTGGAAAAAGGGGCGAAGCGTCTATTCCCTTGCCGATTTCTTCATCAACCTGGATGGATCTGACAGCCTTCAATCTGTTGTTAATTTGGTTTTCAAGACTCGTTCATACGACAAAGAAAATGGCAAGAAAAACTTTCATGACTACGAGAAGTTTGTGGATTGCGTTGGCGGGAAATCATTACCAAACTAGACTCGCGCACGAACTCTGTAGAGGCAGAAAGCGTTTGGTCTCCATTCACGAATATGTGGATTCTCAAAACTGATCGGTGAAGATACACCTGCTCTTAATTCGCCCGTGGAATCCATGGCACCTAGTTCCTTCCAAGGCATCGGCTGACCCTCCTTGCCGAGTACCTTACCGGGTCAACCATGGATCCGGTTTATTTTGTCAAGGATGGTACCGGTGTGTCCCGATACGGACGGGGGATCCGGGAGCGGAGAGGGTGGGAGAGGAATTCGCTCAGGAAAGATTTGGGGGCGGGGCTTCAGCGGGCGGCTGGTTGCAGGTGGGGTGAGAGTAAGTGCGGGTTCCCACTTGTCCCTCAAAAGCCTGGTGTGCCCGGCTTCAGAAAGGTCATGACCGCGGCCAAGCCAACCATGACCGCGGTGATGATTCCAATGGTCTTGAGGGTTGCTTTATCGATCTTACTGTGCATCTCGGCTCTGAGGTCTTTTATCTCACCTCTGAGGTCTTTCATCTCGTTGCTCAGCTTGTCGTCAAGGGTTTTCATCTCGCCGGTCAGCTTGTCGTCAAGGGCTTTCATCTCGCCGGTCAGCCTGCCTTCAAGGGCTTTCATCTCGCCGGTCAGCCTGCCTTCAAGGGCTTTCATCTCGCCGGTCAGCCTGTCGTCAAGGCTTTTCATCTCGCCGGTCAGCTTGTCGTCGAGGCTTTTCATCTCGCCGGTCAGCTTGTCGTCAAGGGCTTTCATCTCGCCGGTCAGCCTGCCTTCAAGGGCTTTCATCTCGCCGGTCAGCTTGTCGTCGAGGTTTTTCATCTCGCCGGTCAGCTCACCTCTGAGGGCTTTCATCTCGCCGGTCAGCTTGTCGTCGAGATTTTTCATCTCGCCGGTGAGTTCGGCTCTGAGGGATTTCATCTCGCCGGTCAGCCTGCCTTCAAGGGCTTTCATCTCGCCGGTGAGTTCGACTTTGAGGTCTTTCAAGTCTTGCTTGGTGGCTAACGTGGTCTCCATCAATTCCACGTGGGATTCGGCCAAGACCTCGGCTTGTGGCTGCGGCATTCCAGCCTTGGTCATCCTGGTGACAAACTTGTGGGTGTCATAAACAAGAATGCTCATGATTTTGGAAGTATATTCTGGGGTGCAACTCGTGTCAATCTGTTTCCTTCAGCCCGGCTCCCTCAGCCTTTTGGCCTCACGCCTCTCTCCCTCACGACACGTTCTTCCCTTATCCCGGCCCTCTCCCGGGGGCGTGGGTCGTGCGGGCGCGTTTCGGATGAACGGCTGAAGCCATGCCGTTATCGTTTTCCCTCACAGTGAAACCGGATGCCCCACCGGTGTTCGGTGAGGATTTCTGATCCGCCCATGCCTTCAACCACTCGTTGACGACCTCTGGTTTTGCCTTCCCGGACCACCTGATACGGGCCGCGACAAAACTCTTGAATCTTTTCAAACGCCTCCGTGCGCTTGGACGTATGGAGGTAACCCTCGTTTCCCTTGTAGACGTACGTCGCCACCCCGGACGTCGGGCTTTCCTGAATGATCTGTACCCCACCGCCGCATCCGCCGAGACACGTCAGGGCAAGGAGGACCACTCCGGCTCTTGACCGGCTTCCAAAAATCGGCATAGGATGAATGAGAGACAACAAGGGCGTCATGGCGACAAAAACATGTCGTCCTGGATTCCCGTTGTCACGGGAATGACGGCACGTTACCTTTTCGACAGGGAGGTCGTGATGAAGACAAAAGCCATCCTCATGAGTTTTGCCGTTCCGGTCGTATTACTCGCCGGATCAGTATCCGCCCAGCAATCCTACGTGTTGACCGTCCATGAGTTGAATAAAGGGCTCCAAAACGCTCCGACCCTTCAACAGAAAGGGTTTTTGCTGATTGACGTGCGGACCCCGGAAGAGCATGACGCGGGATTCATCCCCGGAACCGACCGGAACATTGATTATCGGAACATAGCCCAACGGCACAAGGAAATCGGTGCCAAACCCGACTCCCACATTGTCGTCTACTGCAAATCCGGTCACCGAAGCAACATCGCCGCACACGCCCTCACGGAACTGGGATATCAATACGTCTATAACCTCGCAGGAAGCATGGACGCCTGGAACGAAGCAGGCTATCCGGTTGAATTCCCCCGCCGGTGAACGGCCAAGTCTAACCCCAACGTCATTCCCGCCTGACCCCCAAGGTCATTCCCGCCTACCCCCCTCTGTCATTCCCGACATTTTTAATCGGGAATCCAAGTATCGGAAATCCAGTACGCGCCTCCACAATCGGAGGCCCATCTCTCAACCCCCATCCAAAACAACATACCGCAAAAGTCTCACAGCGGCATGCGACAATTTGCCTCACGATCGTTCCACCCAGAATTATAAAAAAACCGAAGAATATCGAACAATGTAAAAAAATTCCTGAATTCCTCTTGACATGTTTGTTAGCCTCATGTAGAAGAGGCAAACCTTCATCAGCCATGAAAACGAAAAACCAAACCATGACGAATCAAACCATGACGACGCATGTCTTCCTGAATCCATCAACCACACCCTTGGGAAAAAAACCACTAAGTAAATACCCCCCCCCCCCCCCCCCCACGTATTTCTACGTAGGTTCAGGGAAAATCTTCAGGCAAAATCGGTTAGGTAATCCCTCTCCGACAGTCTGGCGTGCTCAAGAACAAAGCCGCAACCGGCAGCATCGTCTCGCAGCCAAGCTGCTCAAAGTATTCCCGAAAACGCGCGAACGGTCTATGGCACGGCAACGGTCCGGACCGCGACCGTCGTGCTGCCTGGTCCGCCCTGCACCAACCTTCAACGGCAAAAACTCCTCACGGCGTTCTCATGTTGTTCGCGCCGTAGCACGAATCCATCCCGAAGGAGCAGAAAAATGGATAATCCTGATCCATGAGAAAACAGACCGTCGGCGATTAAAGCGCTGTCACGAAGGGGGCTTTCGCAACAAGGGAGATGACGTGGCCACGCCCCCGCCGGCTTCCACAACGTCAGGGACACAAACCTGACGCGCCGGACACCCGGAAAAGAGCACCATGACAAAGCCGACGCCGACCCTGCCACGCCGCTGTCTCGATGACCAAAGCCCTCGCGGGCCAAGCAGACAGAGTTTTGGAACGGCTTAAAACGAAAAGGAGGCTTATCAATGAAACCACGTCGTCGCGTCTTTCACATCATTCCGTTGTGTATCTTCTTGGTTGTCTCATCACTCCACCCCGTTTTCGCGCAAGCCCAGATGGGTCCCCTGTTACTAATGATAACCAATGGGGATAGTTACGTTGAGCAGGACATGCACGCGATTGGAGAGAAAATCGGCGAAGAAACTGGAATCCAATATACGGTATGGCCTATGACGGGAGATTATAATCTGGAACAAGAAGCCTTCTATTTACGAGGGTTCTCTCCACTGGTCATTCTTGGTCATAGCCATGGTGCCTATCATGCATACAAATTGGCCAGCCGAGTACCTAATGTTCTTCTTGTAACTTTAGATCCTAGATCTTCGGAGGGAAAGAACAACCCTAACTTCCCGAAACCACCTGGATCTCAGTATTGGATTCACGTTTATTTGAAAGGAGACAACTGGTTTCTAAACGATTGGGCGGGAGATAGATATCAGGCGAACCTCAACTTGCACCTCGGCATGAAACACAATGACGTAATAGAGATGGAATCGCACGTTCACAAATATATCCTTCAGGCTTTACGCGGAATGTGTTGTAGTGAGTAATGCTCTCAAAATGTCGTCGCACTATAAACTGTGGATTCACGTTTCATGTGCAATACGTGGCTGATAACAATTGAAGAGGAGGTATGAGATGACCAGGATGACCAAAATCGTGTGTTCGTTGTTTGTCTCGATACTGCTCGGCGTCATTACCATGCCGGCGTTGGCAGTGACAACCCTGGAAGAATCGGTGAATGAACAATTTCGGGCCAGTTCAGTTTGGAACAAGGAACTGTTGAAGGTGAGAGGATTGTCTACAACAGCAATGCAATGCTCGGATGTCGACAATCAATTTTCGCCCTTAGATGGCAACATCACCGTCTATGACGGAAACAAACTTCTGGAGTTTGCTCAGGTAATCTACGGTCCTTTTTGCCGAAATGGTGGGTATTGGTGCCACTTGGCGAGTCCACTGCCGATTGGAACACCTTGTTGGTGTCCGATCTTGATGGAGTTCGGACGGATTTTACGGCCTGCATTTAATGGAGTCGTCTCCCCTTATTAAAAGAAAATATAAAATGGGGAGTGTGTGGGAGGGGAGGGCATTTCTACTTAATGCCCTTCTTCTCACGCATAGAGTCTTACAGAGCTGGAAGCGCATCGGCGGGGCGGCAGACCGACGAAAGGACACGGTGCCGTGACTGAGGTTCAGCCGGCCGGCAACAGCAGGAGAAAGGAGACCCATGCCCGAGCGAGAGAAGGCCCTCACCGTTTCCTGCCGACTGGAAGAACGCTTCGTAACCCAACTCAAAGCCCTGGGTGCCCAGACCGATCATAAAATGCAAAGAATGCTGCCGACAACGCAAAGATTATGAAGGAGAATGCGAGTACTTCGTTTTCTAATGCAAACTCGATGTTTCTCTTTGCATCTACTTCACGCTAACCCCCACCCCGCCCTGCCGTCCGTCCGACGGCAGGGCTTTAAGGAAAGGGAGAAACGCAATGATGAAGATACGGTTCTTCATGATTTCTTGCCTCATCATTCTTGTGACCGTCGTCCCCGTGACCACAATGAAGGCCTACGCCGGCAAAAAAGAAGAGACCCACGCCTACATTATTGGTGGGGCCGGTGTCGGCACGTGGCTTTTGCTTAGTCTTATGGGAGATCATGAAAGTGCGAGCGGGGCACTCGAAAAAACAAAAGAAGCCCTAGACGGCTTGGAAGACAACTACGTTGCCGGTCAAGAAACCTTACCTTTGACGAAGCACCTCAACAGGTTGAACGCCATCGAATTCGTGGGGCCGGAAAGTCACGGCCTTGCCAGTCAGTACGATAATTCCGGCGTGACGTATTCTCTCTTTGAGTGGTAAGACGAATCTTTTAACAAGGAACCCCCACCCCGCTAGGCCGTCCCTCCGACGGCAGGGCTGGCCATAACCGAGAGCCCCCCCGCGGTCTTGCCGAGAACGACCACCCAGACATCATTCACTTGCTCAACCAAGCCACCAAAAAGGAGACCCCATGACCACGTTTCGATTCATCTTACTGATCATCCTGCTGCTCACTCCCGCCTGTACGACCGGCGGAAAAACGACGGCGTTGCATAAGGCGGCAACGTCCGGCGACGTGGCCAAAGTCAAGAAACTGTTGGACGGCGGGGCGGATGTGGGGGCCAGGAGTGAGGGCGGATACACGGCGTTGTATGTCGCGGCAGACAAGGGCTACGCGGACATGGTGAAGCTGTTGCTGGAGCACGGCGCAGACGTGAATGCGGGGACTGAGCACGGATGGACGGCATTGCATCGGGCGGCAGTCGAGGGGCGCGCGAACGTGGTGAAGTGGTTGCTGGAGCATGGGGCGGACGTGACGGCCAGGAATGAGAAGGGGTACACGGCGTTGTATTGGGCGGCATACGAAGGACACGCGGACGTGGTGAAGCTGTTGCTGGAGCATGGGGCGGACGTGACGGCCAGGGATAAGGCCGGACGGACGCCACGCGATCTTACCGAGCATAAGGGCATCATCAACCTGCTTGACCAAACCACCAGAAAGGAGACCCCATGACCACGTTTCGATTCATCTTACTGATCATCCTGCTGCTCACTCCCGCTTGCACGACCGGCGAATATGCGGCGTTGCATGTCGGGGCCGCGTCCGGCGACGTGGCAAAAGTCAAGAAACTGTTGAACAGCGGGGCGGACGTGAACGCCAGGGCAGAGAACGGAAGGACGGCGTTGCTTATCGCGGCATTCAAGGGCAAGGCGGACGTGGTGACGGTGCTGCTGGAGGCCGGGGCGGACGCGGAGGCCAGGAATGAGAAAGGAGAAACGGCGTTGTATGTCGCGGCAGAGAAGAGACACGGTGGAATCGTGAAGGCACTGCTCAAGGGCGGGGCGGACGTGAACGCCAGGGCAGAGGACGGATGGACGGCGTTGCATTTCGCGGCAGGCAAGGGCAACGCGGACATGGTGAAGCTGTTGCTGGAGGCCGGGGCGGACGCGGAGGCCAGGAATGAGAAGGGATACACGGCGTTGCATGTCGCGGCAGGCAAGGGCTACGACGTGGTGAAGCTGTTGCTGGAGCATGGGGCGGACGTGACGGCCAGGAATGAGAAGGGGTACACGGCGTTGTATTGGGCGGCATACGAAGGACACGCGGACGTGGTGAAGGTGTTGCTGGAGCATGGGGCGGACACGGAGGCCAGGAGTAAGTACGGGACGCCGTTGCATGAGGCGGCATCCCGGGGCTACGCGGACGTGGTGAAGCTGTTGCTGGAAGCCGGGGCGGACACGGGGGCCAGGGATAAGCACAGAGACACGCCGTTGCATGAGGCGGCATTCCGGGGCAAGGCGGACGTGGTGAAGCTGTTGCTGGAGGCCGGGGCGGATGTGGGGGCCAGGGATGAGGACGGACACACGCCGTTGCATGGGGCGGCATCCCGGGGCAAGGCGGACGTGGTGAAGCTGTTGCTGGAGGCCGGGGCGGACGTGAAGGCCAGGGATAAGGACGGATGGACGGCGTTGTTTGCGGCGGCAGTCAATGGGCGCGCGGACATGGTGAAGGTGTTGTTGGAGGCCGGGGCGGACGTGGGGACCAGGGATAAGCACGGAACGACGGCGTTGCGTATGGCGGAGATATACGGCTACGCGGACGTGGTGAAGGTGTTGCTGGAGGCCGGCGGACGTGGGGGCCAGGGATAAGGACGGAGACACGCCACGCGATCTTGCCCGCCTGACACACCCAGACATCTTTCGCTTACTCAACCAAGCCACCAGAACGGAGACCCCATGACCACGTTTCGATTCATCTTACTGATCATCCTGCTGCTCACTCCCGCTTACACAACCGGCGAATATGCGGCGTTGCATTCGGCGGTAGAGTGCGGCGAACTTGCAGAAGTCAAGAAACTGCTGGAGGGCGGGGCGGACGTGAACGCCAAGGATAAGGACGGATGGACGCCGTTGCATTGGGCGGCAGTCAAGGGGCGCGCGGACGTGGTGAAGCTGTTGCTGGAGCATGGGGCGGACGTGGGGGCCAGGAATGAGAAGGGACGCACGGCGTTGCATCAGGCGGCATTCGAGGGCAAGGCGGACATGGTGAAGCTGTTGCTGGAGGCCGGGGCGGACGTGACGGCGCAGGCGACGATCTCAGGAACGATGGGGGAGAGAGGATGGAGGGCGTTGCATTTCGCGGCATTCACGGGCAACGCGGACGTGGTGAAGGTGCTGCTGGAGGCCGGGGCGGACGCGGAGGCCAAGGATAAGGCCGGGGCGACGGCGTTGCTTATCGCAGCACGGCAGGGCAAGGCGGACGTGGTGAAGGTGTTGCTGGAGGCCGGGGCGGACGCGGAGGTCAAGGATGAGGACGGATGGAGGGCGTTGTATGTCGCGGCATTCAAGGGCAAGGCGGACGTGGTGAAGGTGTTGCTGGAGGCCGGGGCGGACGTGGGGGCCAGGGATGAGGACGGATGGACGGCGTTGCATTACGCGGCACGGGGAGACGGCAGCGTGGCCGTGGTGACGGTGCTGCTGGAGCATGGGGCGGACGTGGGGGCCAGGAGTAAGGACGGATGGACGGCGTTGCTTATCGCAGCACGGCAGGGCAAGGCGGACGTGGTGACGCTGTTGCTGGAGCATGGGGCGGACGTGGGGGCCAGGAGTAAGGACGGATGGACGGCGTTGTATTACGCGGCGATATACGGCAACGCGGACATGGTGAAGGTGTTGCTGGAGGCCGGGGCGGACGTGGGGGCCAGGGGTGAGGCCGGGGCGACGGCGTTGCATTGGGCGGCAGTCAATCGCAAGACGGACATGGTGAAGCTGTTGCTGGAGCATGGGGCGGACGCGGGGGCCAGGGATGAGGCCGGACGGACGCCACGCGATCTTGCCGAACTCTGGCTGTTTTCCGGGGACCCGCTCAGACGTGAGGAGGAGGGTCCCAGGCAGGAGACGATCCGACTGTTCGACCAGGCCAACAGGTAGGCCAACGGAGACCCTATGACCACGTTTCGATTCATCTTACTGATCATCCTGCTGCTCACTCCCGCTTGCACGACCGGCGGATATACGGCGTTGCATTCGGCGGTAGAGTGCGGCAGCTTTGCAGAAGTCAAGAAACTGTTGGAGGGCGGGGCGGACGTGAACGCCAAGGATAAGGACGGAGACACGCCGTTGCTTGTGGCGACACGGGGAGGCAGCTTTGCAACAGTCGAGAAACTGCTGGAGGCCGGGGCGGACGTGGGGGCCAGGGATAAGGACGGATGGACGGCGTTGCATATCGTGGCAAAGAGCGGCTACTCCATAGCGCTGGTGTTACTAGAGCATGGGGCGGACGTGGGGGCCAGGGATGAGGCCGGACGGACGCCGTTGCATTGGGCGGCAGTCGAGGGGCGCGCGAACGTGGTGAAGTGGTTGCTGGAGCATGGGGCGGACGTGGGGGCCAGGGATGAGGCCGGACGGACGCCACGCGATCTTACCGAGCATAAGGGCATCATCAACCTGCTTGACCAAACCACCAGAACGGAGACCCCATGACCACGTTTCGATTCATCTTACTGATCATCCTGCTGCTCACCCCCGCTTGCACGACCGGCGGATGGACGGCGTTGCATCACGCGGCAAAGTGCGGCGAACATGCAGAAGTCAAGAAACTGTTGGAGGGCGGGGCGGACGTGAACGCCAAGGATAAGGACGGAGACACGCCATTGCGTATAGCGGTTGGGAGAGGCCACTATAAAAAAGTCAAGCACCTGCTGGAGGGCGGGGCGGACGCGGAGGCCAAGGATAAGGACGGATGGACGGCGTTGCATTTCGCGGCAAAGAGCGGCTTGCCCGTGGCGTATGTGTTGATAGAGCACGGGGCGGACGTGGGGGCCAGGGAGAAGCACGGATGGACGCCGTTGCACGTGGCGGCCTATCACGGCAGAGCGGACATAGTGAAGTGGTTGCTGGAGGCCGGGGCGGACGCGGAGGCCAGGAATGAGAAGGGAGAAACGCCACGCGATGTAAATGAATATCGTATGGGCATAAACCGTAAATATGGCTGGCTTAACAGCGAACATGAGGCCATTCAGCGACTGCTTAGGCAACCCAGAACGGAGCAACCATGAAAGGACAAACCATGAAAGGACACCCCATGACCGGAGTCAGCCTCATCCTGATCAGCCTCATGATGTCCCTCATGGCGTGCGACGCGGAGAACAACCCGACCACCATGAAAGGCCGGACGATCACGCCGGCCCGTTTGCCGAAGATTCACCCGATGACGTTGCCCAAAGTTCCGGACAGCGTCCGCGACCACCTGAGCGGCACCCCCGGCCGAACACCGGCCCCGATGCAGGCCAAGGCGAGCAGGTCCCGCCGTTGATGCAGCAGGCCGACGGTGAGGGTTGAGGCCAGGATGAGCGACAGGGGAGACGTGTTGAAGAGAATCAAGGGCACCTTGGCCAGGAAATACGCCGCGACCACGGAGAGGTCAGGGTTGAAGGACAGGACGCCGGAGAGCCGGGCGAAGACGTTGACGAACCAGTAGACGCCGGTCACGCCGAGGAAGGAAAGCACCACCAGGCCGAGATAGACGCGCAGGAGATAGCGGGTCAGGATCATGGACCACCGCCGCGTCATTGACGACGTGGGGACGCGGTGCGCGTCCGCTGGGCTGACGTTTGTGTTGTGATGCATCTCAAGGCCCTTCTTCCTGCTCCGAAGACTCCTCTCTGATTTCTGAAAAAATCCGATCAAACTCCGGGTGAAGTTCTCGAAAGGCTTCAAGGAGCGTCGGGTCGAAATGCTGAGGCTTGGTCCGATCATTGCCGTTGAGGATGATGTCACACGTCTTCCGGTGTGAAAAGGCCGGTTTATACGGCCGACGGCTCCGAAGCGCGTCATAGGTGTCCGCCAACATGACCATGCGCCCGCCCAAGGGAATGGCCTCCCCCCTTAACCCTTGCGGGTACCCGGTGCCGTCCCATCGTTCATGATGCGTGAGGGCAATCTCTCGGGCCGTCTCAAGCAGCAGCGACGGCGACCCGGCCAGCAGATTGGCCCCAAAGACCGGGTGCCGTTTGACAATGGCCCACTCGGTTTCATCCAACGGCCCGCGTTTCTGCATGATCCTGTCGGGAATGCCGACCTTCCCCACGTCGTGCATCGGAGCCGCGTCAAAAATCAACTGGGCGTCATCCTCGTCGAACCCGATACGCACCGCCAAGGTTTTGCTGTAATGACTCAGGCGCTGAATGTGCGTGCCGGTCTCTTCATCTTTATAGCGGGACGCCAGGGTCAGACGCACGACCGTATCCGCGTAGGATTTTTCGAGTTCCCGCGTTTTTCGCTGCTCCGCGCCGTAGGCGGCCTTGAGGTCCTGGGCATAGGCATGTAATTGCTTATTCACCGCTTCCAGTTTTTGAGACTTCTTCCGTTCACGAGACAGGAGGGCTTTCAAATCTTTGGCATACAGGGCCAGTTGTGATTTGGCTGCGCGGAGTTGTTTGTTCAGATCATCGTCGGGGACCGAGGCACGGGAGAGTTTCATGCGAGGCCGCGCTTACGCCGTTCGCGCCCGAGCCAGCGCTTCCTGGACTTTTTCAAGGAGTTGGAGAGGACTGAAGGGTTTGAGGAGATACGCAAACACGTCCGGCACGCTCCCGTCTTCTTCGTTCGTGGGCCTATCCAGGGCCGTCAGGAGAATCAGGGGAATGTGCCGGGTGGCCGGATCAGCCAGCACCGCGTGGGCCACCTCGAACCCGGTCATGTTGGGCATCATCCGATCCAGAATCACCACGTCGGGACGTTCCTGCCGGATCAGGTGTAAGGCCGACTCGCCATCCGAGGCATCCAGAATGCGATAGTCCGGATCTTCCAGCGTCGTCTGAAGCAGCAACCGGAGATCCGGTTCATCATCCGCAATGAGAATGGTTTTCATGCGTTCGTGCATCCCTGCCGTGAATTGTCAGATAGACTGTTGAGTGTGTGCCTTTCTTCCCCTCACCCCGGCCCTCTCCCGCAAGGGGAGAGGGAGCGAGGGCTGTAGGGCCGCGTCTCACGCGGCCTCCTCACGGGACCGGCCCGGCCTTATGCCAGCACCCTCGTCATGCTGCCCGCTTCTGCCCTTCAAGACAAAAACCAACACTTTTTGGCCATGATGCCCAGCATGACAGATGGGATCATCAGCGGCCATCAGCATCCGGATCTTCCGATTCCTCCGCAGCAGCCGCGTCCCGACTCCAGGCGCCATCGCCGCGTTCCACGCGACGGGCCACGGTGATGAAACCCGAATGGGCGATCATCCGCAGATCCGGCCGTACACTGCGCCCCTCGACGTTCCAATGACGCACGAGGCTTTCAAAGGTTTCAATCAGACCGAACACGTTCGCCCGTCGGAGTGCGTCCACCGTCTGAACCACTTGCGGCACCGTCGGCACAAAACTCAGGTACACGCCTCCCGACCGGAGCACGGCCGGCACGTGGGGGACGACGTTCCAGGGTTCAGGCAGATCAAGGACTACGCGATCGAATAATTGAGGCTCTTCATCCACGTCCCACGCAATCCCTTCGTAGGCGTCACGGTGAAATAAATGGAAATTGGCCACGGCTCCGCAATAGCGTTCAATGTTTTTCACCGCGGTTCGCGCAAAATCTTCCCGTTTTTCATAACTCACGACCGTTCCGCGATCGCCCACGGCCCGCAGCAGGCCCAACGTCAAGGCCGCGGACCCGACGCCGGCTTCAAACACGCAGGCGCCCGGATATACGTCGGCCCACGTGAGAATCATGGCAACGTCCTTGGGGTACAGGACTTGCGCGCCCCGCGGCATCTTGAGGGTGTATTCCGCCAAGGTGGGACTCACGGCGACCATGGTTTTTCCGCTTCCTGAAAACCGGACCCTGGCCCCGTCGGGACGTCCGATGATCGCGTCATGGGGAATCGTGCTCCCACTGTGTTGAAACTGATCGCCGGCCTTCAACGTCAAGGCATACTGACGTCCTTTCCCGTCCACCAGATGGACGCGCTGGCCCGCTTGCAGCGTCGGCATGGCTCGCATTCTAGGAACCTCCCGTCCGCGTTGCAACTGACCCGACGCAACGGTGCGGCGGAACAACCGCTCCGCCCCCCCTCCAAGCACGGGAGTTTTCTTGACAGTCTTCGGAGAGACTCGTAAGATTCTTGTTGTAGGAGGTTCCCTCCGCGTTGAACGTGTTTCTCACCATTCCTTTCCATCGGAGTCAGTGCCGTCCTGTCACGTGGCGAAATCGGGGACGATCGTTTTTTCTTTTGCTGAGTGGTCTGTGTTGTGCGTTTCCTCCAGCCTCCGCGCACGCGGAACCTCCCCTCGTGATCACGGCCGCGTATGAAGGCGTGATTAATCCCGTTGCCGCGGAATATCTCCAGGAAGCCATTGCGCTGGGCGAAAAAGCGCGCGCGCACTTTCTCGTGTTTCAACTCGATACGCCCGGAGGTCTGGACACCTCGATGCGCTCCATGATTAAGGCCATGACGGGCTCCCAGATTCCGATTGTCGTCTACGTCGGTCCGACGGGGGGACGGGCCGCGTCAGCCGGGGTCTTCCTCACGTTGGCGGCTCACGTGGCGGCCATGGCTCCCGGCACCAACGTCGGGGCCGCGCACCCCGTGGCCATGGGGGGCGGAGAAATGGACGACGTGATGAAGGAAAAGGTGGAAAATGACGCCGTCGCCTACATCCGCTCCATTGCCGAACGGCGAGGCCGGAACGTTGAATGGGCGGAAAATGCCGTGAAAAAAAGTGTCTCGGCCACCTCAACGCAAGCCAAAGCACTCGGGTTGATTGATCTGATTGCCTCAGACCGTCGTGACTTATTACGACAACTTGACGGATGGGAACTCACGCTTGGCGAGAAGACCATGACCCTTCGGACACAAGACGCCCGGATTCAAGATTTTCCCATGAGTTGGCGGCTCGAAGCCATGAAGGCCATCAGCGACCCCAATATTGCCTACGTGCTCATGACCATCGGGACCATCGGGCTGATTGCCGAACTCTACAGCCCCGGGGCGATTTTGCCCGGCATCGTGGGCGCCATCAGTCTGATTCTGGCCTTTTATTCCCTTCAGTCCTTACCCGTAAACTACGCGGGGGTGTTGTTATTTATTCTGGGCATCGTCATGTTGGTCCTTGAAGTCACCGTCACCAGTTACGGGTTGCTGGCCATCGGGGGAGTGACTTCCATGATTCTGGGGTCGCTGTTCCTCATCAATCAGGATTTCCCCTATTATCAGATCTCCTGGTCCGTGATCCTTCCCGTGGTTGCCTTGGCAGTGGGCTTTGCCTTCCTTGTGCTCAGGTTCGGGGTCAAAGCCCTACGGACGCAAACCGTCACGGGACGTGAAGGCATGATCGGGCTCATCGGATCGGCCAAAACGAGGTTGACGCCCCATGGGAAAATTTTCGTCCAGGGAGAAATCTGGAACGCGATCAGTTCAACCCCGGTGAACAAAGGCGAGCCGATCCGGGTCACCCGCGTGGATGGCCTGACCGTCTACGTCACACCCGTCACCCCTCACCCTCAAAACGAGAGTCACTAACATGGATGCACCCTTCAATTCCACCATGCTCTTTGTGCTGATGCTTGGATTTCTGGTTCTGCTGACCAAAGGCTTCTATATCCTTCGGGAATATGAGCGGGGCGTCATTTTTCGAATGGGCCGTCTGGCGAAAGGCATCATCGGGGCCAACGGACCCGGCATCCTCATTATTCTCCCGTTTATCGACAAACTGGTGCGCGTCAGCCTTCGAACCGTGACCATGGACGTCCCGCCCCAGGACGTGATCACCAAAGACAACGTCTCGGTCAAAGTCAATGCCGTGATCTATTTTCGAGTGGTGGAAGCGGAACGAGCGATTGTGAGCGTCGAGGACTATTATTACGCCACCTCCATGATTGCCCAAACGACGCTGCGGAGCGTCTTGGGCCAAAGCCAATTAGACGACTTGCTCTCGAAGCGGGATGAAATTAACGCCGATTTACAGCGGATTATTGACCAGGCCACGGAACCTTGGGGCATTAAAGTCTCCTCCGTTGAAGTCAAAAACGTGGATCTCCCTCAAGAAATGCAGCGGGCGATTGCCCGGCAGGCCGAAGCCGAACGGGAACGACGATCGAAAGTCATCCACGCGGAAGGTGAATTTCAAGCCTCCCAACGTCTTGCGGACGCGGCCACGATTCTGAGTCAGAATCCGGCGGCCCTGCAATTGCGGTACATTGAAACCATCATGAACGTGGCCGGAGAAAAGAATTCAACCATTCTGTTTCCCGTCCCCATTGACCTCTTAAGCCCGTTTCTCAAAAACACCACCCCACCGGACGCCGCTCCCCGACCAGGAGAATCCTCTTCTTCCCAGGACCGACTCCTCCCTTCATGAAGAGGAACAGACCATGACTCGCCTCTTTGCCGTCATCGGGTTGGGCCGATTCGGATACAGCGTCGCGGAAACGTTGGTCGAAAAGGGCTGTGAAGTCCTCGCCATTGATCGAGAAGAAGCAAAAATTCAAGCAATCAGTGACATTGCGACCTTTGCCGTCCAATGCGACGCCACGGATGAACGCGCGCTGAAAGCCGTCAGCACGCAAAACGTGGACGTGGCCGTGGTCAGCATCGGCGAGAACATCGAAGCGAGTATTCTCATCGTCCAGACGCTGACCGAGATGGGCGTCAAATCCATTATCGCCAAGGCCGTGACCCATACACATGGAAAAATTCTGAGCAATCTGGGCGTGACCGAAATGATTTACCCGGAACGGGACGCCGCGATTCGACTGGCGCATCGGCTGGTCTCCCCCAAGGTGTTGGAGTATCTCGAATTAGCTCCCGGGTACAGCATTGAGGAAGTGACGGTTCCGGATCGGTTTTCCGACATGAGTATTGAGGAATCCAAAATTCGGGAGATGCATCACCTCAACGTGATCGGCATCAAGAAACAAGTGAATCGCATGGTCAAGGGACAATTAAAGAAGGAAGATACCTTCAATTTTACGCCGTCCCCCGGTGACGTGATTGAAAAAGGAGACGTCCTGGTCATGATCGGGAAAGAGCATGATCTCGACCGATTCAGTAATTCCGAATGAACGATGCCCCGTCCGCAGCGTCAAGGGGGCGTCACACGTTTTCCACGGACGTCACGTTCTCCGTTCGCCGCCATCTCACCAACCCGGCATCCACAATGTCGCGTGACGATTGCCAACCCCTGCTCAACGAATTCCGTCAGCATCTGGAAGATTTCTATGCCGTGCTGAATCTCGCCCCGCCCTACCACAGTATCGAACAAGCTATTGTGTGCCTCTCCGCCTTGACTGACGCAAAAACCGATGACCAGCGACAACAACTTCTCGTGAATCCCATTCTGAGACGGGAACTCTACGGGCAGGCCTTCACCGACTCAGGGCTTCACAAAAAACATCGTGGGATTATCGCCAGACGCGCCCGCACTCAAGACCTCGCGGCGGTCCCAAATCCCTTGCGTTTCTTATTGGAACCTTTTCGTTTTTGATTGTCGGTCATGAATGTTTCCGGTTGTTGTTATTGACAAAATGTGTTATTTTTGCAACGGTACTATTGATTTTTAACATCAATGTCAGAAATGCTTTGATTTTCCGGTGAATTTTATTTTTATTTTTCAACACGTTATGTATATGGACATGTGAAAAAATATGGCCCGTCATTTGCATGAAGATGAACATTGATCGAAAATCTTTGACGGAGGATTGATGCAGAAACAACAGACCATTGGGCAATCCGTATCCATAGCCGGCGTGGGGCTCCATTCCGGTTCTCCTTCCCGGGTGACGCTCTCTCCGGCTCCTTCTGATAACGGCATTGTGTTTCGACGCAAGGTGAACAGCCACGTGGAGACGTGCCAGGCACTGATTCGGAATCTTCGGCCAGTAGAACTTTCTACGGCGATTGGGTCCAACGGCTTTCACATACAAACCACCGAACACGTGCTTTCGGCCCTCTGGGGTCTGGGGATTGATAATGCCTTTATCGATATCGACTCAGAAGAAGTGCCGGCAATGGACGGAAGTGCGGCTCCCTTTGCCCGACTCATTCAACGCGCCGGGGTCGTGCCCCAGGCGCGTCCTCGGACCTATCTGAAAATCGTGGAACCCATCCACGTCAGAACCCAGAACCGAGCCATTTCCATCCTGCCCTCTTCCCTTCCCAAAATCACCTATACGATTGATTACGATCATCCTCTGATTCAGCAACAAACCTACGAGCACGAATGGTCGGCGTGGAATTTTCTGACCAACGTTGCCGAAGCCCGAACGTTTACGTTCTCAGGTGAGATTGGAGCCTTACGGGACCGAGGCTTGGGCCAGGGCGGTTCCTTAGACAACACCATTGTGTTTTCCGATTCAGAAGACAAGATCTTAAATGAGGAAGACCTTCGGTTTCCTGATGAATGTGTTCGTCATAAGATCTTAGACCTCATCGGAGACATGTCTCTCCTGGGGACCCACGTCGTCGGTCATATTATCGCCAACAAATCGGGGCATGATCTCCACACCCAACTCGTCCAAACCATCATGGACAACCCCGACGCCTGGATCCTGCGGGGACCCGAGAAGGATCAACCGGATGCGCCCGACCTCATCCCCGTGGGAAACGATTCGGGCTGTTTCATCCCCCTCGCCTAGGGTCAGAACTCTTTCCCTTTCCCCCTCGGGGCCGTTCCTTCTGCCCGGGGAAGGGGCTTGTACGTGTCGCATGCGCGGGATGTCTCCGGTACCATTCCTGATCCAACGGCGCTGACTTCTCCGACGCGTTGCGATTGACACGTGCGGATGGTAAGTTCGACGAATAACGTGGACGCACGTATTCTGCATAGCCAATGGTACGTCGGCCTTCTGCTTCTCGTCGTGTTCGTCCGGATACCGGGACTCGTCAACGCCGACGACCCTTCTGCACAATCTCCTGGATTTCAGGGGATCTCCTGGGGAAGCGCATTGGCTGACGTGTCTCAACTCGTGCTGGTCGAACGCAGCGGCAGAGTCCACGTGTACCAGTACACGGAACGCCCACCTCACTTTGCTCAAGAAACCGTTGACGCCGTCAAACTCTACGCCATTGACGGCAAATTTGCTCGCGTGATGATTCGCTATCGGGGCGAGGCCACGCATACCCGCCTGAAGCACGTCTTAGAGTCCCGATATGGAAAAAATCAACACCGCCCAGGCTCGATGATTCGCGGATTGAACCAGGAATACTCCTGGCGTCAGGAGGAAACCGAAATCAACCTGAGTTATCGAGGATTGGGAGAACGCGGCCTGATTTTTATCCAGAGCCGCGTCTTGGCTCCGCGTTTCCTCGAACTGATGAGCGATCATACGCACTAACCTGCAACGTGGCTCGTCCGCGCGGTCGGGAGTCATTCATGCACGTCTCCCCGGAAATTTTCAGCGTCAATCCTCGCTGTCGCGCGTCTCGGGACCACGTAGGCATGGGCCGCCACCAAGTAATTCTGGTTGACGAGTTTTATCAGTATCCCGACAAGGTCCTGCAACTGGCCTTGGAACTGCCTTATACGGATCGATTCGAAATCGTCGGCAATTTTCCAGGAGTCCGGGCTTCAGTGAACGTCGAGACCGACCCCCTCGTGCAGGCGATCAGTGAATTCTGGGGAAAACGGCTGCACCCGTTTTTTCAGCCGCAGCCCGCGGTGTTTCAAGGCATCACCAACAAGACGTACCGCCTCAACGTCGGACAGCGTCAGCCTCACGTCGACCCCGACGTCACCGCCATGGTCTACCTCAATCCCGCGGACTCCTGCATGGGCGGCACGGGGCTGTATCGGCATCTCCCCACGGGGCTGGAGCGCGTGCCCATCGTGCCGGACCAGGAGATTCGGGACCTCGCGGACCGCTTGGAACTCAGCGATGAATTTCTCACCAGTGCCGAAGGGTATGAAAACTTTCAAAACAGCATGATCTTCAACCCGTTGTTTGCCAATCGGGAGAACGCCTACATCAACGACGGGAACGCCTATTGGGAGTTGCTCACCCTCATGCAGATGCAACCCAATCGTCTGATTATTTTTGACGGGCGCTGTTTTCATTCACAGCACATTTCCCCTGATCAATACACCGACGCCTTTCGGGTGAATCAAGTGTTCTATCTGAGCCAAGCCTCCACCCCTGATCCTCAGCCAAACCCGGGCCGGACCGCCTCTCCTTCCAGATAAGTCTTGCCGTCGTACCGTTGGGCCACCGCGATAAACAGCATTGACGCGACAAACATGACGCCGGCAAAAAACCAGTAATACTCCGCGCCGACCAGCCGCACGCTCCCATCTTCGTTCTCAATGAAATAGTTGACCAGGGCGGTAAAGGCGTTCCCAAGGGAGACCGACAGTAAAAAGATGGCCATCACGACGGACTTCAACCCCTTCGGCGCCTGGGTATAGGAAAATTCCAGACAGGTAATCGAGACCATGACCTCGGCCGCGGTGATGACCAGATACGCAAACAACTGCCAGACCACGTTCGGCCGCAGGCCCGCGGCAATCTGCACCTCAATCAAGGCTGAAATCACGAAGGCCACCACCGTCACAAAAAATCCGATGCCGATTTTCCGCAGCGGCGTCAAGGGAAACACCCGATCTATGCAGGGGTAGACGCCAAAGGAAAACAACGGAATGAGCAGCATGATCAAAAAGGGATTCACAAACTGAATTTGCGAAGGCAGCCATTCCATCCCCATCCACTGTAAGTCCATGTGCGTCGCCTGTAAGACCCACGCCGAACCCGTCTGGTCATAGAGCGCCCAGAAAAAGGCGACGAACAGATAGACGGGAGTGAGGCGCCATAGGGACCACAGACTCTCAGGAGCCAGGAACGTCTGAAAAAACGTTCGTCCCCGGGCGGGAACGTGTGCATAGTGCCGGCGTCCCAACCAGAACGCCCAGGTGGCCAGCAGCATCAACAACCCGGGAACGCCGAAGGCCAGATGCGGCCCGACGTGATGGAGCAGCCAGGGAGTCAAGAGCGTAGAAATCCCCGCACCCAGGTTGATGGCAAAATAAAACCAGTAAAACGCTTTGCTGAGTAAGTGACCGTTCGCGGAACAAAACTGGTCGCCCAGGTTGGCGGAGACGCACGGTTTGATGCCGCCGGAACCCACGGCGATCAACGTCAGCCCCACCGCTAACCCGACCCGGGTCTGGTCCACGGCCAGGGCCAAGTGCCCCAGGCAGTACACCAACGACAAGGACAGAATGGTGCGATATTTCCCCAACCAGACGTCCGCGATCAAGGCCCCGACCACGGGAAAAAAATATACCGCGGACGCAAAGAGATGATAAGAAGCGCGCGCCTCGGGTTCCGTCATGACGTCCGCCGCGCCGTCCGCGTTCAGTAGATACTGCGTCATGAACACGACCAGAATCGTCCGCATCCCGTAGTAACTGAATCGCTCAGCCGCCTCATTCACGATCAAAAACGGCATCGCGGACGGCATCCGATCCGAGACCTCAGGAGAAGAACGATAGGGAACGTTGCTCATGACGACACCGTGATGGACACGCGACTCCCGTCGATTCGGCGTGCAAGGCAAGTGGAACGTGTAGCCGCCCGGACGAACGTTACCACTTGGCCTCTTGCGGCGGCCAATCCATGTCCACCCGCCGTCCGCAATAGAAGCACGCCACGCGATACCGGGCTTTTCGACGGGGATTCGGGAGCGAGGTAAACACGACGGGAGCCCGATCATCCGGACAGACGGGCTGAAGATGCAGAAGATGTTCATCCATCATCGTTTGTAATGCAGCCTCATCCCACGGCACCGCGCTCTCATCAGAGCCCCGGACGCCATCCTCCCACCCGCACGCGTCGCACCGAAGCTGGTACGTCTTCACTCGATCCTGAGGAGAAGAGACGTCGGTACACTCCACGTGTCCCCGGCAAGCCGTCCGCGGACACGTGATGGGTTCACGCTGCAAGGCTTTGATAAACGTCTCAGGAGCCGCCATCGCTCCCCCCTTCCCCGGGTGGGTCAACCGTTCCCACGCCCACGCCCTACATTTTATGAAAACTGATGTGGTCTTTGTATTCCTGAATGGCCGCACGCAAAGAAGATTTGCCCAGCGGGATGTTGGCGTCAAGTGCGTCCTCAATCTCCGGATCGTCGATCACCACTTCGTATTTCTCCTGGACGTTCGTCATGATCAGGCCTTTTTCAACCCGCCGAGGCATGAAAATCTCCGTCCACACTTCTCTTTCCACGAGGCAGACGTCGCAAAATCGTTCATACAGCATTTCTAAACGTTCGGAGTCGGTTTCTTTCACGTGTCGGATCTCCTCCCTGGGAAACGGACCATCACGACGTCCGCCTTTGATTCGTCGCCGCGCCGTCCCCGTTCGGAGACGGAGACGTGCCTCATGGCACCTTCTTCACCATCCCGCTTCCATACCCCCCGCCCCCGGGCGTTTCGATGCGGAGACGATCACCCTTCATCACTTCCAGCGTGGTTTTCCCGGGAAGAAGGGTGTTCCGTCCATTTCGAATCAGCACGTTGCGACCGCATTGTCCGGCCCCCCCTCCGTCCAATCCATACGGTGGCGATTGTCGTCGATCAGATAATATCGTGACGTGGGCTTCCTGCAAAAACTCAATTTCCCGGATCACCCCATCGCCCCCGGGGCAGCGGCCCATCCCCCCCGTGCCTTCGCGAAGCGCATACGAGGAGATCCGAAAAGGATAGGCGTACTCCAAGGCTTCGACCGGCGTATTCATCGTATTGGTCATGTGGGAGTGAACTCCACTCGCCCCGGGACGCGCACGGCCGGCTCCCGCGCCCCCCCCCAACGTTTCATAGTAGGCAAACGGCCGACGGCGCTCGTGATCCCACCCCCCGATGGTCAGATTGTTCATCGTCCCCTGACTCGCGGCGGGTACCAGGTCCGGACACGCTTGCGCCAACGCCCCCAACAGCACGTCCACGATCCGCTGAGACGTCTCAACGTTGCCCGCGGCCACGGCCGCCGGAGGCCGAGCATGCACAATCGACCCTTCCGGTGCCCGAACGTGAATCGGCGCCAGACACCCGTCGTTGCCTGGAACGTCCAACCCCAGCAAACAGCGAAAAACGTACGCGGTCGCCGAGACCGTCATGGCGTACACCGCGTTCACGTTCCCCCTACACTGAGGCGCACTGCCCGCGAAATCAACGACGACCTCGTCGTCCTGAATCGTCACGGCCGCGGCAATCACAATGGGATCAGGATCAACGCCGTCGTCATCAAGCACGTCCGTATATCGATAGGTGCCGTTCGGCACCGTCGCGAGGCTGCGCCGCGTCAAGCGTTCGCTGTAGATCAATAATTCCGCCATCTGCTCGTGAACGCGCTCCCACCCATACCGGGACGTCAACTCCCGGAGACGCTGAATCCCCGTGCGATTGGCCGCCATTTGCGCGTGCAAGTCACCCGCTCGTTCACGCGGAGTGCGCACGTTCGCCAGAAACACGTCCCACAGCGACTGGTTCAGTCTACCGGCTTCGACGAGTTTCAGCGGTGGAAAAATCACCCCTTCTTGATACACGTCCCGAGACAACGGCATGGAGCCGGGCGACGTGCCGCCCACGTCCGCGTGATGGGCGCGATTCGCGACGAACCCAAGAAGCACGGGGTCAGACACGGCTTCAATAAACACGGGAGAGACCATCGTGAGGTCGGGCAGGTGCGTCCCGCCGTGAAACGGATCATTCAAAATGGCCACGTCCCCGGAAACAAAGGTCATCCGTTGAAGACAGGACCGGACGGAGAGCGGCATGGCACCGAGATGGACGGGGACGTGATCAGCCTGCGCCACGAGCCGTCCGTCGTGATCGAACACCGCGCAGGAAAAATCACGGCGCTCCTTGACGTTCGGGGAAAACGCCGAACGCCGGAGTCGCTCCCCCATTTCCTCGGCGACCGAACAAAACAGATGCTTAAAGACTTCGACGTCAACCGCCTTCCGCACGGGCTTCTCCAATCGTGACCATCACGTTCTGATATTCATCGACGTGAGCGTCGTCGGCGTCCAACAACAGAATCGTGGTGTCATCTTGCACGATCACCGCGGGTCCTGAGAGATGATGCCCCGGGTGCAAGCGATGACGATCAAAGAAGGGAACGGATCGTGGGCCGGACGGTAACACGAGTCGACGTTCATCAGATACCGCACGAGACGCATCACGCTCTCCTTGTGGGTGCGTCTCTACCCGAGGCCGACGCACCGCTCCAATCGCGCGAACCCGGAGATTGACGATTTCGATGAGCGCGTCCTCGTTTCGATATCCATAGCGGCGGGCGTGCTCGTCATCGAAGGCGGATCGAAACGCGGGGACAAACGGCACGGATAATTCAAAGGATTGGCCATGATATCGGATATCCAGTTCACAGTGAACGTGGTGAGCGTCAGGCGCAACGCCTTGGGTGACAAGGTCGGCTCGGGCCCGGTCCACCATGGGAACAAAACGACGTTCCAGGTCCTCAAATGAGGTCTCACCGGAACACAGAACCGTTTGGACGTAATCCAGCGACACGTCGGCCGTCAACATGCCCAAGGCTGAAAACGTGGAGGCCGCCCAGGGAATCAACACGCGACGAACGTTCAAACGTCGTGCCAGTTCGCAGGCGTGGCCTCCGCCGGCTCCGCCGAAAGCGAGGAGCACGTAATCCTGAGGATCACGTCCGCGTTCGACCGACGTGCGCCGAATCGCGCGCTCCATCTCCGCGTTGACCACGTGCAATACGCCCAAGGCAGCCTCTTCGAGTTCACAACGTGAGTCTCCGGAGAACCGGGCCAACTCTTCCGCAAGTTTCGCCGTGGCTTGCCGGGAGGCTTGCAGATCAAGCGGCAATTTGCCTCCCAACAATCCGGAAGAGGGCAGTCGTCCTAACACGGCGTGGGCATCCGTGACCGTCACCGTCCGGCCGCCTCGTCCATAACACGCCGGCCCAGGATCAGCGCCGGCGCTTTCCGGTCCCACGCGCAGAGCCCCGCCGGCGTCGACGCGGGCCAGTGATCCGCCGCCGGCGCCGACCGTGTGAACGTCAATCACCGGCACGCGAACGGGCAGGCCCGCGATAACGGCCTCCGACGTCAGAGCAATCGTTCCGTCCACGACCGACACGTCCGTGGACGTGCCGCCCATGTCGAACGTCACGAGTTGAGAACACCCTGCCAACCTCCCGATGTACGCGGCACCCACCACGCCGCCGGCCGGGCCGGACAAGAGTGACCGAACTCCCTGCTGCCTCGCTTGGGCCACGTGCATGCGGCCGCCGTTCGATTGCATGACGTGGAAGGACCGGTCGCCGATCGCGCGTTCCAGCGTGCCTAAATACCGGTTCAGCACAGGAGAGACGTAAGCATTCACCACCGTGGTGGACGCACGTTCGAATTCTCGAAACTCCGGGAGCAGTTCGTGTGAGGCCGTAACAAAAAATCCCGACGCTCGCAGGCGTTGGGCAAGACGGTGCTCATGCTCGGGATTGACAAAGGAGAACAACAACGAAACAGCCACGGACTCCACGTGTTTCGCCCGCAGCTCGGCAATCAACGTGGGCACGCACCGTTCGTCCAGCGGCATCAGCGCGTGCCCGCGGTGATCAAGGCGCTCCGGCACTTCCAGGCATTGATCGGAAGGCACGAGCACGGGAACGCCTCCGCTGAACCAATCATAGAGACTTCGACGCGTTTGCCGGCCAAGGTGCAAGAGATCCCGAAAACCCTTCGTCGTCACAAACGCGGTGGACGCTCCTTTGCGTTCGAGCAACGCGTTCGTCGCGACCGTCGAACCATGAATGATCGAAGGGCCGGACGTTGGAGCAAGGCGTCGTAACCCGTCCAACACGGCCTGGGCAGGGTCCGCGGGAGTTGAGGGCACCTTCAAGCGACTCAGGCGGCCGTCAAGGTGATCGTACACCACAAAATCTGTGAACGTCCCGCCGATGTCAACGGCAATGGCAAGATGCGGACGTTCCTCCGTTGAATCCATCGCGCATCCTTCCTAGCGAAAACTCTCCGGAGGTGCAAGCCCGTCTCTCAGTCCGCCGAGCCCGCGGGCACGCCCTGACTTCCTTCTTCCTTACCCAAACCCTCAACCGTTCCACTGAGCATGACGACCCGGGGACCACCCGGTGCATTGTCGAAAATGCGGACCGACGCCTGATGCATGCCGGGCCGCGTACTCGTGAAATGAACGTGCAACGTGCATAATTTTCCGGTCAGGAGCGTGGCCCCGGCGCAGGACTCCCGGTCAAGGGAAAAGGCATGCGCGTCCGGCCCCTCCAGCACGACGTTGGACACGTGCAGGGGGCCGAGCCCGACGTTGGACACGGTGACGGGCAGCATCCGTTGAGCCGGAGCATCGACGTCCTCGGAAAATTGCAACCGATCGGCACTCAACGTCATGGAGGGGATGACGGCCTTGCCGCTCAACAAAATCGACACGTCGTTCGATCCGGCGTTGGCCGTCACCACGTCCGGCAACCCGTCCCCGTCAAAATCTTCGATCCCCATGGCGGTGGGCAGCACGCCAGCAGCATAGTGCCCGGCCGGCTGAAACGAGCCGTCTCCGCGCCCCAACAGGATGGAGGTGCTGTCGGACGTCCGATTGGTGGAAATCAGATCAAGATGGTCATCACCGTCAAGATCACCATAGGCAACGGCCACGGGACTGAATCCTACGCCCAAGTCGGCCGGTTTCGTGTACCGTCCGGGGCGCTGCTGAAGCAGCACGTTGACGCTGTCGGTGAAGAGACTCGCCACAATAAGATCCAGATTTCCATCATCATCCACGTCCGTTTGCGTCACGGCGCTTAACGTGAACCCCGCTTGAATCGTTTGCCAAAGGGAAAAGGCCCCCCCTCCCTGATTCTGAAAGACGGACACGTACCCGTTCGGCGTGCGCCAACTCGGCTGGCTCCAGGTCAACGTGACTTCCGGCAGTCCGTCGTCATTCAGATCCGCAAGCGAGAGACTCGTAGGAAACACGTCGTCCTGGCCCGGCTCCTGAAACTGATACGCCGGGACAAAATCTCCCGCCCCCTGGTTCAACAGGACCGACCAACTGAAGGGAGGGTCATAGCCGAAGCGCCCGCTGTTGACGACGACCAGATCAAGATCGTGATCTCGATCAACGTCCGCCGCGGCAAGAAACGTCGGGCCTTTTCCGGTGGGATACGACGCGGGAGGATCGAAGAAGCCGTCGCCTTTTCCCAGCAAGACCGCCACGCGATCGGCCCCGGCTTCAGCCACGACTAAATCCAGCGTTCCATCCCGATTGAGGTCTCCGACCGTGATACACGTCGGACTCCGTCCGACGCCAAAAGAATACGCGGATTGGAACGTCCCGTTTCCATTGCCCAATAACACCGAAACGTCGTCTGAATCGCGGTTCGCCGTGGCCACGTCCAGTCGTCCGTCCTCATTCAAATCACCAACCGTCAGACCCTCGGGGTGCGCCCCGACCTGAGCCGGCAAGACCGGGGTCAAGACAAGGTTTTGAGCAAACGCGGGACCGACGAGCAACAACATCGCCACGCCGTGGGCCACCCATTGTCCGACCGCACGGACGTCCACGCCCCTCATGGGAGGGAGAGCAGCCGCGGCCGGAATCATCCTTCGACTAACGTTTGTGCCTTGAGCCGTCAGCAATCTTCTCTCCCCCTTCACCCCGGCCCTCTCCCGCCCAGGGGAGAGGGAGGAGCAGGAAACGACTCCGCTTCAAAGTCTTTGATTAAAGCAATTTCCACTTCATCCGTTGCCGCCGTCCCGCGATTGCGAACGTGCGCGGACCACGAAGGAGCAGCCCGCAACGAAGCCATCACGGTTTTGAGCAAGTCCGGTTTCATCCTGGTCTCCCAGTCGTGCAGCCAAGCGTAATCATCATCGTCGCCCTCATATTCGGGTGGGAACCGTGCTTCAAGCGTCAACCGAAGTGTAAACGTTTTTTCTTCTTTGAACATGTCCGGCCAGCCCTTTCTTGTGTGGTCATCCCTCCGGGCTCATATCGCGGCGCGGTCCCCGTTCGTCGGCAGAGACGTGTTTGAGATTGGCTTGTTGTGAGGAGAGTCCTGAAGCCTGGGAGACCACCCGCGGAGACCCGTGAGCCGGGGTGGTGCAACGTATGAAACGGGATCAGAAACAACCCGACTCAGCAACGTTGAAGGCAAAGACCAGATTGTGGGTGCCCGGGCCCAGCGTAAACGCGCAGACGGGCTACTCCCGAATATCCTGAGCCCGGCGTTCGAAATAGGCTGACCGGGCGGCACCATAGAGATCAAGGGTGGATTCTTCAATCTTCTCAAATTCTTCGAGGCTACGGGAGCGGTCATTGATGCGACCCGTTGCATTGACCCCGAGGTTCGGGAAAAACGGCATCACGTAATTGACGGGGTTCATAAGGATATCGCCGGCCGTTCCCGCCGCGTCTCGAACGGTCATCGGCGGAAACAGGGGCAGCACCAGATAAGGCCCGGTTCCCACTCCATAGACCGCCAGCGTCTGCCCGGTATCTTCCCTCGGCGGTGCTTCAATCTCAAACACGTGGGTGGCGACGTCGAAAAGGCCGCCGACCCCGAGGGTCGCATTAATCAGGAACCGCTGCGTTTCGGTCCCGGCTTCCGCGAATTTTCCCTGAAGGAGATTATTGACCAATCGCGGAGCAAACCCTACCTGATCAATCACGCGGCCTAAGGAGTTTTGCACCTCGGTCGGCACAACGGCGTTGTAGGCCCTGGCCACCGGCTTGATGACGTAGCGATCAGACCTATAGTTCAGGGCAAACATGTTCACGTTGAACGACTCCCACGGATCTTGAACGGACTCGCGTTCTTCTTCTGCGTCGAACGGATCCACAAATGATTCCTCAACCACCGATCCCT
Source organism: Nitrospirales bacterium (assembly GCA_965212625.1). Classification (GTDB taxonomy): domain Bacteria; phylum Nitrospirota; class Nitrospiria; order Nitrospirales; family UBA8639; genus Bin75. The sequence goes on from OZ243124.1 coordinate 1,675,810, forward strand.
CAACCACCGTTTCTTTCATCCTCTGAATTTCTGTTTCGTCATTGCCGACGTTTCCTGCTTCAGAGCCCACGACCGGAGGAGCGGCTTGACCCGTCCCGAACGGTCCCAGACAGACCAGGGCCGCAACAAGGGGGCACCATTGCTTGACGCGGACTCGACGCCGCGTCGAGACGAAAGTGTTTCTCATCCTGCCACCTGAATTCATCATGGAAATCCCATGGGTTTGAGAACGGCCGGGCTTTTTCAAAATACCAGAAATCCCAGGCATTTGTCTAACCAACCGGAGAAAAGAACACCCGTGCATCATTCGAATACGTCACAACCAAGGCACTCCCCTGCACCCTGACCTTCTCCTCCCGGAGAGAGTGACGACTGAGACGCCGGAAAGGTCTCAAAAGGAGAAAGGGAGCGGTGAAAGGGCCTTTACTCAGAACTTCCCAACATGTCATCAATGAGGGGCCGGTTGATATCTTCACAACCCGGGCATATGAGGTCGAACAGAGCATCGTGATCCTCAACGTAGTTCCGGTGGTCAACCAGGCGTTCATCAACCACTTCCCGGTAACAGGACTCACACAACATCATGAGCCCGCGCATAATCGATACGGTTTTGCGCCCCTGACTGGCCGTCATCGGTTCTTTCTCATTTGTTCCACGAAGACGTGAAAGTCATCTTTTCTCAGCCCGTTATGACCAACCCTGCCGTTGTGCCAGGAAAAAATCTTCCGTCTCCAGATCGATGCCGCATTCGGGACATTCATAGGCTTGGTCGGGCGGCGGGACGGACAGTTCCACGTTCTGTATCCGCCCCTGACACACGTGATAGAAATGGCCGCCGGCGTGTTCGGAATCTAATGGGTCATTTTCAAATTTGAGAATCATGATCCATCCGTCATCCTTCCATGGTGATCACGTTATAGCAAGGAGACGAAACGACGTGCAATCTTTGACACGCGGAGACATCATTCCGCTACAATGAGGACCATGAATGCTTTTTTCAAGTGTTCGGCACCCTTCGGCAAGCGGTCCGTTGTCACGCCGGGCATGTGCATGGCCGTGTTCCTCCTGTTGCTCAACCAGCACACCTTTGCCTTGGCTCAATCTCCTGAGTCTCCTGAGCCTGCTTCTTACGCGCTCACGCTTTCCCCGATTCTCACCCACGGACTCCGCCAACCCGTCTTCCTGGGTCATGCCGGCGACCACCGGCTGTTTATTCTGGAGCAACCCGGCAGAATCCGAATCTTGCAGAACAAGACGTTGCTCACCGCGCCGTTTCTCGACGTCTCCGGCCGGGTTGCACTCGGATTGGAAATGGGGCTGCTCGGGCTCGCGTTTCATCCCGACTTTCAGAACAACGGCCGGTTTTTTATCAATTATTCGCGACGACCCGACGGCGCGACCGTGCTGGCTGAATTTCAGGTTTCACCACGACCCAACCAAGCCCTTCCTGACGAAAAAATCCTGTTCGTCATTCCGCAACCCTATGAGAATCACAACGGCGGGATGCTGGCGTTTGGTCCGGACGGCTATCTGTACGTGGCCACGGGCGACGGCGGCAGCAACGGTGATCCGGGTAACCGCGGGCAAAGCACACAAACCCTTCTGGGCAAGATTTTACGCGTGGACGTTGATGGATCGGAGCCCTATGGCATTCCTCCCGATAACCCTTTTGCCCAACGGCACACCGGACGAGAAATCTTTGCTCTGGGCTTTCGTAACCCGTGGCGATTTTCATTTGATCGAGAGACCGGTGAACTGTGGGCCGCGGACGTCGGACAAGACAACTGGGAAGAAATCGACGTGGTCACCTCGGGAAAGAATTACGGCTGGCGCATCATGGAAGGGGCCCATTGTTTTCTCCCTGCCCGAGGCTGCTCCCAAGCCGGTCTCACCCTGCCGGTGGCGGAATACCGAAATCACTCATCCCACTGCGCCGTCACCGGCGGCTACGTGTATCGCGGGCAAGCGATTCCCAGACTGCAAGGCACGTACGTGTTCGGCGATTATTGCAGCGGCCGGATCATGGGCTTGATTGATGGTCGTCTTCACGTCCTGATTGCCTCCGGGTTACGCCCGGCTTCATTCGGAGAAGATCAGGAAGGCGAACTGTACGTCGTTGACCACGGCGGAGGCATCTACAAGATCACCTCGTCCATCCCGCCGACCCCATAGTGTCGTCCCTCCTCCCGAAACATTCCGTCACGTCAAGGCGAAAGTTGACGGAATCATTTGATCTTGTTATTGACCCTAAGCGTGAAAACAAAAAGCCTGCTCTACGTGATTGCCTTGGCAATCATGCCCTTCTATCTCACCGTGGTCGGCGCGTATCGATGGGGAGACGACAGTCCTCCCCGTATCACGTTGGCCACCCCGTTCACCCTGGTCGGTCCGGCGACGCCGTTGACGCTCCGCGTGGAAGACGAGGAAACGGGCCTCCGAAGCCTCACCGTACATCTTGCCCAGAACCTCGAACGTTACACCCTTGCCGACGAACGGTTCCCCTCACGAGGCCCCCTGTCCCTGAAAGGCGGCACCCGGCACACCTTCGATCTGACCATGATCCCCTATGGAGACGACGCCGTTCCCAAACGGCGAGGCCCGGCTAAACTGATCGTGTCGGCCCGAGACCATTCGTGGCGGGGACTGTTCGAGGGGAATCAGTCAAAAATCGAACAAGACGTGACGGTAAAATTTACGCCCCCGACGTTGGACGTCGTATCGAAACCGTTGCCCGTGTCACAAGGTGGAACCGGAGTCGTGTTCTACCGCGTTTCTGAAGATACCAAGCGGTCCGGCGTCCAGGTCGGCGACGCGTTTTTCCCGGGATATCGACGTCATGAGGAAGCATTTCGTGCGTTTTCCCTTTTTGCGTTTCCTCACGACGCGCCGACCTCAACTCCGATTCTCCTCGTTGCAGACGACGGCCTTGGCAATCAGAGCGAACGGCGGGTCCACGTGCAGATCATTCCACGACAATGGCGAACGCGAAACGTGACCGTGACCGATCGATTCATTGAGCAAACCGTTCGACCCATCATTGCCAGGACGCCTGACCTTGATGAACGGACCGATCCGCTCCAAAACTTTCTTCAGGTCAATCACGTGCTGCGACACAGAAACGCCGACCACCTCAAAGCCCTTGCCCTGGACAGCCGCCCCGAGTTCACGTGGAAGGGCGCCTTTGTCCAATTATCCCGTTCCCAAGTCAACGCGGCCTTCGCGGACCGACGCCGCTACGTGTATCACGGCAAGGTCGTGGACGTGCAGGATCATCTCGGGTTCGATCTGGCGGTCACCGCCCACTACCCGGTGGAAGCCGCCAATGACGGACAAGTCGTCCTGGCCGAGGATTTCGGCATTTACGGCAACACCGTGGTGATCGATCACGGGTATGGGCTTCAGTCCTTATACGCCCATTTGTCCTCCATCGACGCGCAACGAGGGGAGGACGTGACCAAAGGTCACGTCATCGGGCAATCAGGCATGACGGGCTTGGCCGCCGGCGATCATTTGCATTTCAGTCTGCTGCTGCACGGCGTCCAGGTCAATCCCCTGGAATGGTGGGATCCGCAATGGGTACAAACCCACGTCAGTCACCGCCTTCGAAAAGACGAAGCCGTTGAGTCGTCGTCACCCCTTCCGGACCAGATGGGTCCCGCCCCGTTTCCCGATGCCCCACCGCCAACACTGTAGAAGACGGTTCTGATGGCACGATCCCGATCCCGCACGTCACCGCCGGTTATCCAAGAACGAATCACCACGGTGCCGCTTGATCACACGACGCGGCAGCGGTACCTGAACTATGCGTTGTCGGTTATTACCTCTCGGGCCTTGCCTGACGTGCGTGACGGACTCAAGCCGGTTCAACGACGCATTTTATTCTCCATGTTTCACAACCACCGCTTGTTGCCGGACCGCCCCCCCATTAAAAGCGCGAAAGTCGTGGGGGCGGTGATTGGTGAATGGCATCCCCACGGCGATTCCGCGGTCTACGACGCCATGGCTCGGATGGCCCAGTGGTGGTCACTCCGTGCTCCCCTCGTGGATGGACACGGCAACTTCGGAAGCCTGGACGGCGACCCGCCCGCGGCCTATCGATACACCGAAGCCAAACTCACCGCCATCGCGCTGGAACTGCTGAATGAACTTGAGAAAGACACGGTTGACTTTCAGGCCAATTACGACGGCAAAGCCGAAGAACCGCTTGTGCTGCCTGCCCGGTTTCCCAATCTCCTCGTCAATGGGTCAACGGGCATCGCCGTGGGCATGGCCACCAACGTTCCCCCACACAATCTCAGGGAAGTGATCGACGCCGCGACGGCCCTGATCAACGACCGCACGCTTTCCGTGGCCGATTTGCTGAAATCGATCAAGGGTCCGGATTTTCCCACGGGGGGGGAAATTCTGAACACCCGCGCCGAGATTCAGACGATTTATGAAACCGGTCAAGGTTCGATTCGCGTGCGAGGAACCTTCACCGTTGTCCCGCAATCGCGAGGGAAAACCGACGTCATCATTCTCTCCATCCCCTTTACCGTGGATAAAGCCACGATCGTCGAACGCATCGGTGAGATCATTACCGCCAAAAAAGTCCCGCAGTTGGTCGACGTCCGCGACGAATCCACCACTGACGTTCGAATCGTGTTGGAACTCCACACGCACGCCGACCCCAACGTGGCCATGGCGTATCTCTTCAAACACACGCCGCTTCAGCATAATTTTGCCGTCAATCTCACGTGTTTGACCCCCGTGACGGGATCGACGACCACGCGACCGCAACGTCTGAACCTGAAAGACGTTCTTGAGCAGTTCATCGACTTTCGCTTTGAAACGGTCACGCGCCGATTTGCCTATGATCTGCGCGTTCTGGAGCACCGTCTTCACGTCCTGTCCGGGTTCAAAACCATTTTCGACGCGCTGGACCAGGTCCTGGCCATCATTCGCGAGAGCGACGGCAAGGCCGACTCCGCTGAAACGCTGCAACGCCGCTTTCACCTTGACGAGGTGCAAACCAACGCCATTCTGGAGACGCCGATCTATAAGCTCTCCCGCACCGAGGTTAACAAGATGCTGGATGAGTTGACCGACAAACGTGAGCAAGCGAAAACCCTTCGGGGTCTCCTCGCCTCAAAGAAGAAACTATGGAAGACCGTGCAGGAGGAACTCCGAGAACTTGCCCACACGTATGGCGACAAACGACGGACCAAAATCGGACGTCGCCCCCCGGAAGAAGTGGCATTCGACCCCGAGGCGTACATCGTCAAAGAAGACGCGGTCATCACCATTTCCACGGATGGATGGATTCGCCGGGTCGGTCTCGTGAAAGACTTGTCGAAAACGCGGCTCAGGGAAGGCGACGGCCTGCTCACCGCCTTAATCGGGAGCACGGTGGAGACCATCGTCTGCTTTTCGAATGTCGGCAGTGCCTATACCATTCGCATCGGCGACGTTCCGCCGGCTCGAAGCGGCTACGGCGACCCCGCGCAAAAGTTGTTTAAATTCAAAGACGGCGAACGCATCGTCGCCGCCGTCAGCTCAGACCCCAGATGTTATTCATCACCGGATGCCCTGGGCCGCGAAGGGAGCATTGATGAGTCGGAACGGCAGCGCGCCGCGACGCCGGCACTCTCTCTGTTCGACCGACCGGAACCAGGGAGCGATGCCCCCGTCTCCCTGGGACAGGCAACGGCCGTCTCTTCGGCCGGCATGGGGGTACGCTTCGACCTGGCCCCCTTCAAGGACCCCTCAACGCGCCTGGGTCGGAAATTCATGAAACTCCGCGGGGGTGAAGAAGTCGTCGGGTTGCACGCGCTACGCTTCTCCTCCGACGCGCCCATCCTCGCCGTGGCCTCCCAACGCGGCCGCGTGCTTCTGTGTCACGTTGAGGACGTGGGGCTCCTTTCCGGACCCGGACGAGGGGTGACCGTCATGAAACTGGACGCCGCCGATCGCCTGTTGACTGCGCGCGTGTTGTATCACAAGGATGACCGGCTGGTCGTCCTGAAACAGGAAGGAGGAACGTTCCCGATTTCCATCAGGAAGTACCAACCCGTCCGACGCGGCGGTAAGGGCCATCCGCTCTTTAAGCGCGGCACGTTGAAAGGAGCCGAGCCCCTTCCGGTCGAACTGCCGATGCTGGATGTCGAGAATCCCAAAAACGGCGACTGAACCGCAGGCACGCCACCTTTGACGCTCGGTTGACGGCGGATGGAGAAGCAATGATCCCGAGCCTCCCTGCATCCGCGGCAAAGGCGGGCAGCCCGCTTCCACTGGGCACGGGTTAACGTCCCTCTCTCCCTCAACGGGAGAAAGGGCCAGGACTGGGCTTGGTCAAGGAACGTTTGTGTGAGCAGAGCGATGGCGCGGCGAGGAGACATGAATGCGGTCAGAACCTCTCGGCCCCCGGCTGCCGGCCACGCCGCCCGCCTGGGCGACGGCTTGGCCTTGGCCGCCGCGGTGCTCGGACCTCTCCTCCTTTACGCACTCACGCTGCCCCGCACCGTCGTCCTGGAAGACGACGGCCTGTTCCTCATGGCCGGCGCCCACCTCGGCATCGCTCATCCCCCCGGCTATCCCCTCTACACGCTCCTCTGCCACCTGTTCACGCAGTTGCCCTTCGGCACCGTCGCCTTCCTCGGCCACCTCTCCAGCGCGGTGCTCGGCGCGCTGGCATGCGGAGCCGTTTATCTGTGCGCCCGGCTGCTGCAGGCCGCGCCCGTGCCCGCCGTGACCGCGGCCTGGCTGTTCGCGGCCTCGGAACACGTCTGGGCTCAGGCCATCATCGCGGAGGTGTACACGCTGAACGCGCTGCTGTTCTTTGCCACGTATGGGCTGATTCTGTACGGGGTGCGGCAGCCGGGGCGGCCCCGCCTCTGGATGGCGGCGGCCGTGGGGTACGGGTTGAGTCTGGCCAATCATTGGCCGCTGATGGTGCTGGCTCTGCCCGGCTTGCTGCTGGCGGCCCTGCCGGCGTGGAAGTCCCTGCCTGTCACACTGCCGAAACTCGTCGCGGCGTCGCTGGTGAGTGCGGCACTCCCCTATGCGTGGATGGTGCTGCGCTCCTGGCAGGAACCGTTCATCAGTTTCTACGGCCCAATCACGAACTGGGGGGCGTTCTGGCACTACGTCAGTCGAAGCGGCTATGCCGACGTTGACGTGAGCCCCAGCGCGGGCTGGGGCGATCGCGCGGCGTTTCTGGAGTGGTTCGGGAACGAAGTAATCCGGCAGATGACGGTGCCGGGCTTCATACTCGCGCTCCTGGGTTTCTGGGTCTTGCTGCGACGCCGGCCGCCGGCCGAGGCGGGCTCAGGGTTGCTGGTGTTTCTGGGAAACAGCGTGGTCTTGATCCTGATGCTCTCGGTTGACTTCGACTTTCGCCAGATTGCGATATTTCGCCCCTACTCGTTGGTGTGCTACGGACTGCTCGCCCTGTGGCTGGCGGTCGGGTTGCAATACGCGTTGGAACACCTGCCCTTGCCGTCCGTCCTTTGCGACGGGGCGTGGTTCAGGGCCGGTCTGGCGGCGCTGGCGTGCGTGGGCATGACCGGGCTGTCCGTGCAGGCGCACTGGAATTTGAACGACCGTTCCGCCAGTGACTTTACCCGGTGGTACGCGGACGTGCTGTTCGGTCTCCTGCCGCAGGACGCGGTCCTGTTCATATCCGGGGATACGGACACCGGACCCCTGGGCTACTACCACTTCGTTGAGGAACGCCGCCCGGACGTTGAACTGCTGAATCTGCACGGCCTCGTGTACGGAAACCGCCTCTACCCGCCGCTGGCGCCCCTGAAGGACAAGGAAGCAATCTTGCGACGCTTCGTGGATGAAACCGACCGTCCCATTTTCTTCACCGCGGATGACGACAAGTTCCCCCACGGTCGGGGAATCCGGCACCATGGGTTCGTCAAGGAAGTCCTCAGAAAGGAAGAATCCCAATCTCTGAGATTGGCGGTGTACCCGGGTGCGGAGCGGGATTTCGAGGCACTCCTGAACCTGTACCCCACCGACGGCTGGGAGCGGTTTCAGCGAGTCACGCTGCTTCACAAGTACGGCCAGCTCCTGGGCTACGTCGTGTTCTCCGGCGATGCCACCCTGCTGGAGCAGACGCGGCGGCTGCGCGCACTCGCGGCGCGGGATTTCTCGGGACTCATGGGCATGGCAGAAGTGCTGCTGAAGTACGGAGGTCCCACCCACTGGAAGCAGATCGGGGAATGGCTGGAAAAAGCAGGAACCTTGGGGAGTGAGTCGCTGGAAAAATGGCGGCGCGCCAGACTGTTGTACCTGAAAGGCGTCCTTCTTGGCCGACAAGGTCGGACGGATCATGCCATTGCGCTGTTCAAGCAGTCCTATGACGTCTACCCTCATCCCGACAACCTCGCGACCGAGGCACTCAGACATCACGGGATGACTCCTTGACGGACCGTTGAAAAATGGTGGACCGTTGAATCCACCGAGAAGGAGTCCGCATGACCAAAACGTACGACGCGAGTGACATCGTTGTGTTAGAAGGCATTGAACCGGTTCGCCGGCGACCCGCCATGTATATCGGCGGAACGGATCAAACCGGCCTGCATCACCTCGTCTGGGAAATCCTGGACAACGGCATCGACGAAGTCATCAACGGCCATGCCACGACCATCACGGTCGAACTTGACGAGACCCGTGACGGCATTCGCATTACGGATAATGGCCGCGGCATTCCGGTTGACCGGCATGCGCGGGACAACAGGCCCGCGTTGGAAATTATCATGACCACCCTTCACGCCGGCGGGAAATTCGACACGGGCAGTTATCGTCACTCGGGCGGCCTGCACGGAGTCGGGGCATCGGTGGTCAACGCCTTATCCTGCCACCTTGACGTCACGGTCAAGCGGGACGGGCGAGAGTGGCACCAGACTTATCGGGCCGGCACCCCCCTGGGGCCGGTCACGCAAGGGCGCGCGGCGCGCGGCACCGGCACCTCCGTCTATTTTCGTCCGGACCCGGCGATTTTTGGCCCACGCCCGGCGTTCGACCCGACCCTCTTGAAACAGACCCTCGAAGCGAAGTCTTATCTGCACAAAGGATTACAGATCACCTTCAAAGACGGGACCACCGGCCACACTCACCACTTTGTCCATGAAAAAGGGATCGAAGCCTACCTCACCAAACTCGTGAGTGACCGGGGACACAAACCCACCGCCGACTTTGTCTTTTACGCGGACCGCACCGCCAACGGTACCATGCCCGTTGGCGACGGTTTTGCCATGGACGTCGCCCTCCAATGGACCGACGAACCCGCGGAATTCGTTCGCAGTTACGTCAACGGCGTGGCCACGAGGAACGGCGGCACCCATGAAGCCGGATTGCGCACCGGCATTGTGAAAGCCGTACGCACGTACGTGGAGACCCACAACCTGACGCCCAAGGGCCTTTCCCTGCAAGCTGAGGACATTCGGGAAGGCTTAGCATGCGTGTTGAGCATTTTCATGCTGCATCCCCAATTCCAAGGGCAAACGAAAGAACGCTTGAACAATCCTGAAGTCCAAGGTCTCGTTGACAACGCCGTACGCCCCGCGTTGGAAAATTTTTTGAACGAAAACGTCTCCATCGCCGAAACCCTGGTCGGACGCATGATTTTAGCCGCACGGGCGCGCGAGGCGTCACGCGAAGCCTCCAAAGCCGTGAAACGAAAATCCGTGGTCAGCCATCGACTCAACCTGCCGGGGAAACTGGCGGATTGTCAAAGCACGGACCCCGAAGTCAGCGAACTGTTCGTGGTGGAAGGCGATTCAGCGGGCGGCACGGCCAAGCAAGGCCGAGACCTGAAAACCCAAGCGATCTTTCCGATTCGCGGGAAAGTGCTCAACACCGAAGAATTGACGTTGGGTAAAGTAGTTGAAAATAAAGAGTTGGCCGACTTGATCAAAGTCCTCGGCTGTGGAATCGGGAGGGATTTTGACCTCAAGAAGTTGCGGTACCACAAGGTCATTCTGCTCATGGACGCGGACGTTGACGGCTATCATATCAGCACCTTGCTGCTGACCTTCTTTTTCCGACATCTGCCGGAATTGATCCGACGCGGCTACGTCTACATTGCTCAACCGCCGTTGTACCGCATCGACGTTGCCAAAACCGTCCATTGGGCAGGATCCGAGGATGACAAAAACCGCATTGTGTCTGAAGCCCCGACCCGGGCCAAACCCACGATCAGCCGTTTCAAGGGGTTAGGGGAAATGTTCCCGCAACAGTTGCGCGAAACGACCCTCAATCCGGCCACGCGCCAACTGCTCAAAGTGGAGGTACAGGAGGAACTCCACACCGATCGGACGTTCCATGACCTGATGGGGAAACGCACGGACGCCCGGTATGAATTTCTGGTAGCGAATGCCACCCTCGCCGACAACCTCGACGTATAGTCTCCCTTCGTGACGCCTTTCCACTCAAGGCCATTGCAACGTAGTCATTCCTGGAAATGACGGGCAGGGAAGGGGGAAACCGCCACTCAGCCAGCCGTTCCGATGGCGGCAGCCGGCCCGACTCGTGGCTGCCGGAAATCACCGCGGTCGGGCCGGCGCCCGTCAAGCGCCACGCGAGTAGACGACGCGGCGCAAAACGCCATCATCCAGATCATCCGCGAGGGCTTCCACGCCAACGCCGCCAAGCCCAGTGCGCCAACAGCAGTACACACAGCGCCTGCAACGGCCACGTGACAACGATGAAGCGGAGCAACGCCCCGTTGAACAGGGCCGTAACTAATACGTAACTGTGCGTGAGCAAAGCGCCGGCAAGCGCGACCACGAGGCCATCGTCCACTCGGCGGGAACTTCTTCGCAGACGCTGCCAAAGCGCGGCGACAACGGTAATCAACGTACACAGCAACGCGACGCCCCCCGCCGAGCGGGCAAGCAGCGCAACCGCAACCGGCTTGGCCGCCACGGCCGGCGACCAGATCACGTTGGCATCCTCGAACAGCTTGGCGTTGCCAAAGTTGGTTTGGCTCTCCACATAAGCACGGTAGCGGCGCGCGAACGCCGCATCGTTGATTGAGTAGTAGGTCCACAGCGACAGCCAATGCGTGGCAGCGTTGGCGATCCAAGCCCCCGGCATCGCCAGCATCGCGGGCCAGCCCACGTCGCCAAGTAGCCGGTCGGCCGAGACGCGCCGCCGCTCGGCGAGCTTCCGGATCGGATCGCGTAGCAAACCGTATGAGACGCCCTCGACCTTGGACTCCGCGTTGCGCAACATGATTGCGCCCATGCGCCACTCCGGCGCAGCGGCGATGAGATCGCGCAGCGGCGCCGTCGTGCGTCTGGCACCGGCAAGAAACTCGGCCAGTTCCACGTCATTGAGGGTCCCCGACCCCGGCATCTCCGGCGCCAATACGGCTTTGGCAAACAACGCCCGGTCAACGATGCTGGGCCGTTCGCCTGCCCAGCCATGCACGCTCCTCCAGACGACCGTCTCAGCCGCAAACACCACGACCAGCGGCACCGCCACCGTCACCGCCAACCGTCCGGCTCGCCCAATGCAACGCGGCCAAAGGAGCCACGCGAGGATTGGCCAGAGCCCCAGCATGGCAATGCCGGCTGGTCTCACCACGACCGCCAACCCACAAAGCACCGCTCCCGCGGCGGCCCACAGCGCGGTCGGGCGCCGCACCAGCTGCGCCACGACCCCGGCCAAGGCGCAGATCAGAGGAACGAACAACCCTTCCGACAAGAGGTAGGCGTGAAACCTGACCACCGCGCTCAAGCCGAGAATACTCGCCGCCAACGCCAAGGCCAGCCACGGCGCCCGAAGGGCCCGCAGGACCGCGAAGCATAAAAAAAGGACCGCCGCCCCCATCAGCACAAGTTGAACTCGCGGGGCAGCACCTACGGTACCGAAGACGGCTTCGACCGCCTGCAAGAAGACGGGATACCCCATCCACCGGTATCGGGAAGAGGGGCGGCCCAAGAAGAACGATGGGCTGTCGCCGTGCATCATGCTCGCGCCGAGGGGCGACCAGATGTGGGCGCCGATGGGGTCGTTCCACCAGAGGGCCACGTACCCCGCCACGAGACCGATGAGCAGCGCGGGCACCCACTTGTCGCCGCGCGTCATTTCGCCACGTGGCGCCGAAGGACGCGCGCGCAGAGCAAGCATGGCGCAGGTGTTTGCGCGGATGTCAGGGAGGAGGCACGGCGCATTGCGCCTCCCACGTACGGGCGGAGCACGTCCACGACGTGAGCCACACCGTCGCCATCTTGCCAATTCTTCATGATGGCGATGAGAGTGCGTCCTCCCGCGGGCCGGAACCGTTCAACGTGCGGACGTATCCGGGCCGCCACGATTCGTGGGATGCCGAAAGCGGGCGTGCGGCGCGATTGGAAGTCCAGAACGTTGCTGCACATGCAGACCAGAGGATTTGTTGAAGAGTTCAGGATGGGAGTAATGGACAAAAAAGGGCGGAATCATCTTGGCGGAGATGAGCAGTATCCTCCGCCGACGAGAGACGGCAAAACAGTCAAGGACTCTAAGGGGGGCAGAGCCGTCGGAGTGCCTCCGACGGCTCTGCAATCTACCCGACGTTGCGTTCTTCTCGCTTGCCTACCACTGCCAGTTGAGGCGGGTCATGACCCCGTGTGACACCACGCCGCCGGACTGCTCTTCTCGCTCACCTTCCACTCTCAGGTCCAGGACCGTGTTGAGCTTGAGCATGCTCCCAAACCGGTAGCGCGCCGCGCCGGACCGTCCGAGGGCCAGCCCGCCATACGGCGTCACCAGCCCGTCATCCGACACCGCCACACCATAGCCAAAATCCATCTCCAACTGCCCGGGGGCCCAGCCCGGTCTTACGCTACGGTCACGAGAGGAGTCCAATACCACGGCAGCACTGCCCGCGCCTCCCCATAACCGCTCCGCTCCGGTCGCCGGCCGACCCCACACCGGGGCCATGCTCAGCCAGAATCCTTGCCCTTTGATGCCCGGGTCCATCCGCACCTTCAGACTCGCGCCCCAGTCTTCAAATTCCTCTTCCTGGTGCGTCAGGAGATAGCGCCCTTGCGCTTCCACGCCCAGACCCAATTTGGTGTGCGTATAGGCTAAGCCGCCGCCGACTTCCGCGCCCAGTCCTTTCTCGGCATCGCCACTGTCCCAGCGGCCTCCGACTTCCAGCCGCGGTTGCAGCCGCGATTCGGGCGAGATCATATATTCCGTCCGCCCTTCCACCAACAGCCGCATCCGCCCAGAGTTGCCGCGGGCCGACTGCAAGTTCTCCTTACCCTGCGAACGGAGCGTCGACCTGAACGCATCAGCCTTCGCCGCGAAGTCAATCCCGTTCCACGAGATCAAGGCCTGTCGTCCGCCCAATGCCCCCATCACTAACGTCAGGTCCGTCGTCTGGTTTTCGTTGATTCCGGCGATATCCAAGTCCATCTCGCCCCAACCCGCGCCAAACATGCCCCATACCCCAAGCCCGGCGTAGGGCTGCCATTGCGCATAAGGCAACACACTCGTCAGTTGGATGTCCAGACCTACCTTGGTCCGATTCGTGGCTCTGGTGACCTCGTAGTCCACGTCTCCGGTGGCGTGCGATACCGCCAACCCCAGCATGATCTTGGGGTCAAGTCGGTAGTCAAGTCCCACGTAACCGCTATAAAGGTCCCCATCCATCGAGAACCCGGTGTCGGGGCTTCCGGAGAAGTTGCTCGCCATTCCCCGGCCCCACAACGTCAGGCCGGCTACTCCGCCGTCCTCCGTGCGGCTCAGCGGCAATTCAAACGCGCTCCGCGCCAACACGTCCTTCACCGACACGTTCCGTATACGGACCGGCGCACGCCAGTTCGTACGGTCTGTTCCCCCGTCGAAAAGTCCAGGATGTCGGGACAGCGTAGCGGCATCCCCTGTCCCTTCCGGAGTCCGGCCGTTCGCCCCGCCGGTGACGCCAAACATCCGGGCTACCCCAACGGCCACGTTCGTCACCTGTTTCAACGTCTCGCCCTCTTTTCCGCCGGTCAGCCGGAGCATCTGTCCGCCCACCGTCACTTTCGGCTGCGAGCCTGCTGATGCCCCAAACCGCCCACTAAGAACTTCGACCGCGTCCGAAGCGATCGTCCGCCCGACGCCGGCCAACACCGTTTTCAGGTCACGACGTTGCACCTCTTTTACTATTCTGTACCCCACCACGAAGTTCGAGAAATCCTTCACGTTGGCACAGACCGCCTGCCGACCGGAGTCGTAACCCGAATCGCGCTCCCTCCCCCAAGTGCGACTAGCCTCGTCATAGCGCAACAGATGCTGCAACTCCGGGGCCACCCCAGGCAATCGCGGAAGGCAGATCCGGAAACCCTGGGGAAGTGATACCATATCCCCTTTTCCATCACCATCGGTATCCGCCACAATATTCACGACAATCGGAGAGGCTCCTTCACCCCCCACCACACCGAAGATCGTTCCTTCACCGGGCACCGTAGGCCCCTGTATGTCAAAACCCGGTCTGATAATCACATGGACCGAGCCACTTGGAGGACTTTCTGACCACTGGGTTTCCACATTCACCCTCACGTCAAGGTCGACACCCTCTTTGCTGAATTTCAACTCCACATTATCATTGGCAGCCGTCACAATGGTTTCCTCTATTGGGGGGGCATCTCTCTCAATCATGCGCGGCGTGGTCGTTGCCATCTGGGCCAACGCCGTGCTCGGGGTGAATACCGCAAACGCCGCAGCGCCTAAACAGGCAATAACAAGGGTGGGGAGAAATCTCGACAACATCAGAAATCTCATTATTTTATCCTCCATAGAAATACCGGACCGGGGAGTGAGAAGTTACCCCCCCCCCCCCCCCCCAAGAAAATACGATCGACGACCGGAATAATTGTAGATTCCCGCAAGAGACGACATTCAACGCTTACGCAACTGGGATTCGTTACCACGGCAGTCCTTTTTCGATTTCCTTTTATATTTTATTTCAGTCCGAGGCTATATACCACAAACGTTGATCAGTTTTCAATAACGGCGTCAAAAAAAATATCTTGAGCCGGAATACCGATTCGGATACGTTGCGCCAACGTGTCACCCATTCTTTGAGACCTCTGCAACGTATCACGGGAGCGTTTTGTCCTGGTCTCCTGGAGGGAAAGGGCAGGGGTGAGGGGGAGCCTCATGGTTTGATGGATTCCGTTGAACGCATCACACGCTACCATCAGGAAACCGCTCACGACTTTCATCGCTACGCCCGCTCACTCGGGTACATGGATTGGGCCAACCAACCTGATCCCTTTCGGCGCTATGAAGGCGCTCCGCTCGTGATGCTCCCGCGCCTCGCCGCCGAAGACGCACCCGTTTCACCTTCGTACGCGTCGCTCTACGCGCCAACCGCGATTCCGCCTCACCCGGTCACCCTCAACGGCCTGTCGCGATTTTTTGAATACAGCCTTTCCATCACCGCATGGAAAGAATACGGCGGGACGCGCTGGGCGTTGCGCAGCAATCCATCCAGCGGCAACCTTCATCCCACGGAAGGCTACCTGCTCATCAGCGACGTCGCCGAACTTCCCCTGAAGCCCGGTCTGTATCACTACGCGCCCAAAGAACACGGCCTTGAACTCCGGATGCGTGGCTCCGCGTCGTGCCTTGCCGCTTTACTTCAAGACTTTCCACCACAATCGTTTCTGGTCGGGTTGAGTTCCATTCACTGGCGGGAGGCGTGGAAGTACGGGGAACGCGCCTTTCGCTACTGTCAGCACGACGTCGGCCACGCGATTGGATCGCTGCGCATCGCCGGGGCGGCCTTGGGATGGTCCGTCTTCGTCCTGACCGGTCTGGATGACGGCACGGTCGGATCCCTGCTTGGCCTGCGGAGGCGGCACGAATTTGCGCACGCCGAATCTGAACGTCCTGCACTGATGTGCGCCGTCTGTCCTGCGTCCCAACGGAAATCTCTGCCGCTCTCCCTTGACCCCGCGGCCGTCGAGTCGTGCGGACGCGGCGCGTGGCAAGGCCAAGCGAATCGCCTGAGCCGGGATCAGCCCATTCCCTGGGAAATCATTGATGAGGTCACCCAAGCTTCATGGAAACATTCGACCGAACGCTCGACGATTCGAATGTTCCCCTTGCCTTTGTCTCCGCACTCCCAACGGGACAACCGTCACCACTCAACCGACGACACACGTGCCCTGAACCCGGCCGTCCTCTCCGCTCATCAGATCATCCATCAGCGACGAAGTGCCGTTGCCTTTGACGGAACGACGTCGATCTCCGCCCGGCAATTTTTCTCGATGCTTGAGCGCGTCTGGCCTCACGCACGTCTCCCCGTGGCGCAACGTCCAATGCCGTGGGATTCGATCTCGTGGGACCCCACCATCCATCTTGCCGTGTTTCTGCATCGAGTCGACGGTCTCCCGTCGGGCCTGTACATGTTGTTGCGACACGCCGACCCGACGATCAAAGAGACCTTTCAACGGGCCATGCACGAACACTTCGTTTGGACGATCCCCGAGAATTGTCCGCCGTCGCTTCCGTTGTATTTGCTGGAAGAGGGGAACGCCCAACGCATCGCCGTGCAACTCAGTTGCCATCAGGAGATCGCGGGAGCCGGTGCGTTTTCATTAGGAATGGTTGCGGAGTTTGAGGCGTCATTAGAGAAACATGGACCATGGTTTTATAAACGCTTGTTTTGGGAAACGGGACTCATCGGTCAAGTGCTGTATCTCGAGGCGGAAGCCGCGGGGGTCCGAGCCACCGGCATCGGATGTTTTTTCGATGGTCCCGTCCATCGCGTGCTGGGATGGCATCCCCATACTCAGTTTCAATCCTTGTATCACTTCACCGTCGGAGGACCCGTCGAAGATCATCGCCTCACCACCTTGCCGCCGTATGACCCCGACCTTCCGTAACACGGATCCGCCGTTCTCTTCTCCGGCCCAACGTCAACGGAAGAGGTGACACCCGTCTTGTCCCGTGACTCCACCCTCGACTCTCTTGCAGTCTCTTCTCTGAATGCGATAGGGTATTTTGCTCATCGTCCGAGAGGTTACAATTCGTTGCTCGCTTCGACGGGCATCAGCGGCCAAGCAGATGATCTTGACGGCTCCGCCCTGACGCGGAGATCACGCCTCACAAAGGAGGAACGCATGAACCCGCTCGACTCAATTCCTGGAACGATCACCGCCGGATTCGTCCTGACCGTGGTGTTATACGTGTTCGTCAAAATGCTCGTCTAGATTGTTTGACCATTTCTCACCCGCATTCAACCGAAAGAGGTTTTCCGATGGAAACCGTATTCGCATGGGGACATTATTTAGCCGGTATTACGTGGATCGGCATTCTGTATTACTTCAATTTCATTCAAGTACCCTATCTGGGGAAAATCACCCCCGAAGCCAAGGCTGAGGCCTTCACCCATCTGGTGCCGAACGCGCTGTGGTGGTTCCGGTGGGGTGCGCTGGCGACCTGGCTCTTCGGGGCCGGCCTGCTGATGAACCAGGGCCGATTCGGGTCGGCGTTTGCCCTGCAAGGACCGGACGCAGTCATCGGGATGGGGGCGTGGCTCGGCACCATTATGCTCTTGAACGTCTGGGGCATTATTTGGCCCAACCAGAAAAAAGTCCTCGGCATGAAAGAAGCGACGGCTGATGAAAAGAAGCAATGCGCCCGCGTCGCGCTTTTGGCGTCACGGACCAACACGATGCTGTCGATTCCCATGCTGTTCTTCATGGCCTCGTCAGGGCACGCCTCGGGGCTTTTTTAACAACGCATCTACTTTCAGAGGAGGGATAAGGATGAGACGTTTATCTAAAATGTCGGCCGTCTTGACGGCAGGGATTCTCTCGTTCGCCGGCGTGACGGGCGCATCGGCGAACGACACGGAAGGATTTTTTGCAGGAGTCAGGTTCGGATATGACCTTGCCGACGTGGATTATTCTAAAAGTGCCATAAACGCGGCAGGTTCCAGGACAGCACAGGATAGCGCAAACGACGGATTTACCGCGTTCATGGGAAACTTGGGATATCGCACGTTCCTGATGGACCAGGTCTATCTTTCGGGTGAGGTTGAAGGCGCCGTCTACTCCAGTAATGTGGGAGGGTATCTGCGAGGGACCCGTTCCAACGGCACCATTAGCGATGCGGATGTCTTCCCCGGAGGATGGTCGTTGGAAAAGAACCACAGTTTGGGACTCAACTTCCGCTTAGGGTTTGTCCCCAAGAGCTTGCCTTCATGGGGGGAAGGCCGCTCACTGTACGTGATTGCCGGCGTGAAGTGGCTGAACGCGACCTTTGAAGCCGCCCATGATAACTTGGCGCAAGGGAATGATCTCGTTCGCGGCGTGACCCGCCAAACGCGCAACCCCATTCCCTGGCTCATCGGAGGCGGCATGGAGTTCGGAAGCAGCAAGAATCGCTTTGACGTGCGCATCCAATATTCCAGTTGGGACATTGATTACGCCACGGTCAACGGGGACACCGGGGTACGTTTGCCATTCGATTTCGACGTGGACGAAATCGGCTTTTCCGTGGGGTATACGAGGACGTTTAACTTCATGTAAATTCACACCATTCGCACAACAAGAGGAGCAAGAGATGAGCCAGAGTCTCAAAGGAACCAAAAGTCATGATAATCTCAAGGCGGCGTTTGCCGGTGAGTCACAAGCCAATCGGCGGTATCTGTATTTTGCGCGCCGCGCCGATATTGAAGGGCATCCGGACGTCGGCGGTTTGTTCCGTGACACCTCGGAAGCCGAAACCGGCCATGCGTTCGGCCATCTGGATTTTTTGAAGGAAGTGGGTGATCCCGCCACCGGCGAACCCATCGGGAACACCGAAGCGAATCTCAAGGCGGCCATTGAAGGCGAAACCTACGAGTACACGCAAATGTACCCGGGCATGGCCAAAACCGCGAGAGAAGAAGGCTTTGAAGAGTTAGCGGAATGGTTTGAAACCTTGGCCAAAGCCGAACGCTCACACGCCAACCGCTTCACCAAAGGGCTGAAGTCGTTGAACGCCGACTAGCTTTTTTCGCCGCTCAACCCTTGAGTGACCCATGCAGGCTGCCCTGGCCTGCACGACAATGGAGCGGAGTCGCCGCCGTGACCGACTCCGCTTCCCGACGTTTCCGCATGGAAGGACGTTTGTGAAGGGCCTTCACCTCATCTCTCCTGACTGGACGCGAGAACGTCTCGAACAAGAAACCCGTCGCGTCTTCGACGTGTGTGAGGGCTGTCGTCGGTGTTTCAACCTCTGCCCTTCCTTCAACACGTTGCTGGATCGAATCGACGACCACGACGGCACCGTCTCCGACCTGACCGCGGCGGATTACGAACGGGTCGAACGGGAATGTTATTACTGCAAACTCTGTTACAACCATTGTCCCTACACGCCACCCCATGATTACGAAATTGATTTTCCCCGTCTCATGGCCGCGTGGAAAAAGCAACGAGTCAAGGAACAAGGAGCCTCGTGGCGGGATTCCCTTCTGGTCAAAACCGACCTGATTGGAAAAATGGGGAGCCTGACCGCTTCGCTGACCAACCGGGTGCTCTCGACGCCGTGGATCAGGACCGCGTTGGAACACGCGATCGGCCTGCATCGGAACCGGAACGTCCTGCCCTTTTCTCATGAAACCTTTTCCACGTGGTGGCGCACACGCCACGCCACGCGCCGGCCCGAACCCGCTCAACGAAAAGTCGTCCTGTTTCCGAGTTGCCTGGTGAACTACCAAGCCGTGGATATCGGCAAGGCGACGATTCAGGTCCTGGAAAAGAACGACGTGGACGTCACGGTGCCCACCGGACAACGGTGTTGCCGTATGCCGTCCTTTGATCTCGGCGATACCGACGCCATCGTGCAGACGGCCACCCATCACGTCCGCTTGTTTCAGCCGTATCTCGATCGAGGGTATGACCTCGTGGTCCCAACGCCCAGTTGCAGTCTCATGTTTAAGCGGGAATATCCGTATCTGGTGCCCACGACCGAAATGGCGACGTTGTCCGAGCGAACCTTTGACGTCTGCGAATATCTGATGCGGCTCAAAAAAGATGACGCGCTTTCATTGGATTTCGCGCGGACCACGCAACGGATTGCCTACCAGGTGCCGTGTCATTTGCGCGACCAGAACATCGGGTTCAAGTCGAAAGAATTACTGGAACTCACCGGGGCCCGCGTCAAGTTGGTTGAAAAATGTTCCGGTCACGACGGATCGTGGGGGGCCAAAGTCGAATTTTTTGAGCTGTCGATGAACATCGCAAAAAAGACCGTGCGTGCCATCTCCGGCGTCGAACCGGATCGTGTGGCCTCGGACTGTCCACTAGCCGCGTTGCAACTCGATCAAGCCGGCGCGACTCAACCTGGACGCGGCCCGGCCACGCGACATCCGATTCAGATTATTCGGGACGCGTATCACCTGCCGTCATGAACCGTGTAACCCAATCCGACGTCCTCTCTCCTGCTGAGTACGAGACGCGGCGTCCCACCATTCGGGCGGAGATTATTGCCCTGAAAAAACGGCGTCGGATCAGCGTCGGTCCCCTCGTGACGCTGGTGTTCGAAAATCTCCGGACGCTGCGTTTTCAAATTCAGGAAATGATCCGGGCCGAACGCATCACCGAACCGGATAAAATTCAAGACGAACTCGACGTGTACAATGCCCTTCTTCCGCAACCCGGTGAACTCAGCGCCACCGTCATGATTGAAATTACCGACGAGGGTCGCGTGAAAGAACTGTTGGATTCCTTTCAAAACTTCGACCGACCCGACACGCTGGCCGTCAGCATTCAGGACCACGCCGTGTTTGCCGAGTTTGAAGCCGGTCACAGCAAGGAAGGCAAAATTAGCGCCGTCCATTTTGTCCGGTTTCAGGTGCCCCCCTCGTGCGTACAAGCCTTGAAAGCGGCTGATGCTCGTGCGAGCATCATGATCAACCATGAGCACTACGTCGCGGACGCCGCGGTGCCCTTCGCCCTACAAGAAGAATGGCTAAAAGACCTGGAAGCCTGATTTCTTCTTCTTTTTTTGCCGATTGTTCCTTGCACAAATTGACAATCGCCGGAAGGGTGACTATCATAAACGTGTTCCCGTGACGCCCGTTTCGGATCACGGAACGTGAGAGGACAACCGATGCCTATCCTATCATTCAATAAAAAACGGAGGGAATCATGGTAACCATCACCCCAGGAGCCGAAGAAAAAATTAAAGAGTTGATACACGAGGAAGAAGAGGACGTCGTTGGATTGCGGATCTACGTCAAAGGCGGCGGTTGCAGCGGCTATCAATACGGGATGTCATTTGAATCCAAAATGGACGATGACGACACGGTGATTGAAAAAGGCGAGGTCAAAGTCATCGTGGATTCGCAAAGCGCCCCGATGCTGAATGGTGCTGAAGTCGATTACGTGGACAGTCTGCAAGGCTCCGGTTTTGCAATTAAAAACCCGCAAGCCAAAAGCACCTGTGGTTGCGGCAGTTCCTTTAACGTCTAGTCCCAGCGTTTTTTTCACGTGAACAAGGCCAGGAACGTTGCCTCGCGTTGAGGGACGAACTCCTGGCCTTTTTCATGATCCGGCGTTCGTGCGTGACGCATGATTCAATCGACCCTCACCAAACGAAGAGAATTTTCAGCGTCGCACCGGTATTTCAACGCCGACTGGGACGAGGCTCGCAATCGAGAAACGTTTGGTCCGTGTTTTCAGGAGCACGGGCACAACTATCTCCTTGACGTCAACCTTGGTGGAAGGGTCGATCCCGTCACGGGGATGATTATTAATTTGTATGACCTCAAGCACGTCGTAACGGAGGTGCTTGAAGAGTTCGATCATAAACATCTCAACGTCGATACTCCCTATTTTGATCGCCTCGTCCCCACCGCGGAAAATCTTGCCTTGGTGCTCTGGAGGAAATTTCGTGATCACCCGGAGACTCAAGGCATCAACGTGGTCAGGTTGTCCGAAGGAAAAAATCTGTGGATCGAAGTCCACACGCCGAAAGGAACGTCATCGGCGTCAAAAGAACATGAAGAACCCGCGGAGGCTCTGGTCACCCGGCAATACGCCCTCATGGTAGGGCGGCATTTCCCTGCTTCTCCGAGCGACACGTGGCACCTTTCGCTGGACGTGACGGTTCGCGGCCCGATTGATCCCGTGACGGGTCGAGTCACGGATATCGCGGCACTGGACGAATTGGTCAACCACCAAGTCTTGCAACGTTTTTCTGGAATCAACCCGTCCCAACGTCCTCAATTTGCCTCCCAGCCGCTGACCCTTTCAACGTTGGCCAAAGGAATCTGGCCCCACTTGATCGCAGTTTCAGGCGGGCAACTCGACACACTCAAACTCCATGATCAACGCGGACTGACCCTGGAGTATTCAGTCGTTCCTCAATAACCCAGTGACAGGACCGTCCTATCATCCTTGCAAACGTTCTCGAAAACGTGTGGACGGTGATCCTCTTCAACGGGCCGTCCGCGGGATTTGCTTCATGCCCCAGCTTCGTCTTCTGGAAAAGGTCCTGCTCTACGGCATCTGGACGGGCTTTGTTCTGATTCTTCTGACGCCCTTTGTCGTCACCCCCCACACGATTTTCCCGTACGTCGTTGGGAAGGCTCTCTATTCACGGGTCATTATCGAGATTGTCTTTGGTTGCTGGACGCTACTCGCGTTCTTGAGACCCGACTGTCGTCCGCCGCGCTCGCGGCTTCTGATTCTGTTTGCCATGATCCTCGGCGTGACGACGCTCGCGGCGTTCTACGGCGTCAGCGTCCGGCGGAGTTTCTGGTCAAGCTACGAACGGATGCAGGGCGTCGTGGACCTGACCCATTGGTTCCTCTTCACCGTCGTTCTGGCGTCCGTGGTCCGAACCGTCAGAAACTGGCGCATTCTTCTCAATCTCAATCTAGGCGTCAGCCTGATGATGGCCCTGTTGGCCATCGGTCAGAAATACTACTTTTCAGACGCGCCTTTTCTCATTTGGGACATCCCGTCAAGAGTCGGCACGACGCTCGGCAATTCGATCTATCTAGGCATGTACTTGATGGTGAACGTCATCGTCGCCCTGGGGTTTCTCGCTCAGTCGTTCATCCCCGTCGCCACGCCGGCCACGTCCCCTCCGTCCGAGAGTAAGGGCGAAAGACGCCGCAAACGAAACCTGACGTCGCCGCCGGCCGTGAAGCAGGCGAGTCTCATGCTTCAGAGCCGGAGAATCTTCTGGGGAAGCATCGTGCTGATCGGGTTGTGGGCGTTCGGCCTGACCGGCAGCCGCGGAGCGCTCGCGGGACTTGTCACGGCCGTCGGCTTCTTGGGCGTGATGTCCATAGTTTTCGGCAGCGCTCGGATTGCCCGAGTCGCTGCCGTTGGACTGACGAGCCTTTTGGGGGTGGCACTCCTCCTGACGCTGTTCTTGTTTTTCAGGCCGAGTCTCTTCCCACCCGATACGATGTTCTCAAGTCCGTTCTCGAACCACCCCGAAAGCGTTCGGGAACGCCTGGCGGGCTGGCAGGTAGGTCTGAAAGGATTTGTTGACAAACCGGTACTCGGTTGGGGACCTGAGAACTACCTCGTAATTTTCGGCCGACATGCCGACGGATTGAGTGGGCACGCGCCGGTCTTCGACAATGCACACAGCAAGCTCGTTGAGGAACTGACGACAAAGGGTCTGCTCGGTCTTTTGAGCTATCTCTCCATCTGGACGTCCACGTTCTGGGTCGTGGCGCGCGCAGCCGGAGGGACGGATTTCAGGGAACGGATTCCGACGCTGTTCGTCGGCGCCGCACTGGCGGGACATTTCATACAGAACCAGTTTGCGACCTACTCCTCCACCGGTTCTCTCCAGTACGTTCTGCTGCTTGCTTTCGTCACCAACCTCGAACGAGAAGCCGTGCCGGCTGGCCGGCGCTGGGCACGACTTCGAGACATCTTCGAGCGTTTCGTCCCCACGGACCTCTTTCGACGCAACGTGGCGCGGGCCGTGATAGCAATGGGAACGATCGCTCTGGTCGGGATCAGTCTCCTGGCGAACCACGCGATATACTCGTCGGCCAGCGCCATCATCAGCATGGACGTCGCAGACGCAGCACACACCCCCGATCAACTCAGAGGTGCTTTTCAACGGGCAACCGACTTTACGCCGCTCGCAAACGATCCCAGACTCCTCCTTTTCGAAAAAGTGACGGAACGCTGGGAAGTTCTCCGCGCCAGGTCCAGGGTCAAGGCGGAACGAATACTCGCGCTGGTCAACGTCGAGGCGGTCGCCGCCCTTGAAGATGAGCCTGAGAATTGGCGAATCTACGTGTCCCTCGCAAAGTTATATCGGGTGGTCAGCGCCTCCGCTCCGGAGTACGAGGACGTGGCAAGACGCTATCTCGAAAAATCCATGGAGCTTGCCCCCCACAGAAAAGAGGTGTTGGAGATTGCTCCCTCGTAGAAACACGACTGTCGGGCTACGCTCGGCTGACCCGACAGACTCCTGAGCCTTCGCCTCAGCAGGCCGCAACAGCCGGTTCGCCACCCCATTGACGCGCCCACGCACACTGGCCCTCTTCGCCGTCACTAAATTCCTTACCCTCTGGCGACAAGCAGTGGGCGTGAAACGTCGTAAAATAACGGGAACAGTCTCGGAGGATCAGGGGGGGCAGCCTTGGGAAACTTGGGAAAGGTGGCGTTGGATCAAGGCAATAAGCTCGTCTTCTTCTATTTTCCCTTCACGAGCCAGCCGTAATTTTCCCCGAGAATAGAGATGGGTGGTAGGATAGGTTTCAAAGGCGTGCCGTTTTTTAATGTCCCTGCACGTGCCTGGGACGTGCATCTTGGCCTTTCCGATTCGAACGTGCGGAAGTTTCTCTGCCACGCCGTTCAGAACGGGGTCATAGGCTGCACACGGTTCACAGGAGGCGATGCCGTAGGCGACCACCGCCGCCGAGGACTCCGTCAACTCCTCGTAATTTTCATCCGTGACGTTTTCAACGCTTCCGCCCATGGCACGTACGTCTTTCAGGTCTTTTCAAAAATGAAGGGGATTCTTTTTATGCGAATCCCCTTCACGTCTTGCCTTAGTTCAACTTGGCCAAGGCATCCAGAATTTCTTTGTCATCTCGGGCCGTCTTGATTTCCTGCACCTTGACGTAGGCCACCTTGCCCTCTTTATCCACGACCACCGTGGCCCGTTTGGAACAATTGAGGTCGGGAAAATACAATCCATACGCCTTACACACCGTCCGGTGCATATCCGCCAACAACGTGTGTTTCAACTCAAGCGAGTCGGCCCATGCCTTATGCGAGAAAAAGCTGTCC
The DNA here is from genome assembly GCA_965212625.1 of Nitrospirales bacterium. Taxonomy (GTDB): domain Bacteria; phylum Nitrospirota; class Nitrospiria; order Nitrospirales; family UBA8639; genus Bin75. Next base: position 1,701,048 of record OZ243124.1, read on the forward strand.
GTGCTCACGCCAAACACCTCGGCGTTGGCATCCGAAAAGCTCGGGAAATCGTTCGTCAGACATTTATTCTCGCCCGTACAGACGGGACTCCAATCCAAAGGGTAAAAGGCTAAGACCACGTTCTTTTTTTCTCGAAAACTGCTTAACGTGACGTCGTTCCCGTCCTGATTCTTCAGGGTAAAATCGGGAGCCACGTCACCCACTTTTATTTCCTGAGCCACGTCAGACATGAAACAGCCTCCTTCTTGAAAAATGAAAATGAATGGGTGGGCAAATCGCCCCGTTTTCCAAGAATTTTTTCGTATCACGCCCTCTTGAAGTTTGTCAACCATGCCGCGCAGAAGACCCTCTGAGAATTTGACTTGGGAATCTTGTCTTTTGATCCACCCAAGGGTATCGTAATCGGAGAAATCCGTCCCATCCCCGAGATCCACGAACGCTTCTGCACCCGTTCTCAATGCTTGGATTTCCATACAACGTTCCAACGCCTCGTCAGGTGAGGAAGTCCATCCCGCTGCTGACCCTGATTGTCAGCGGACTGATAATCGGAGGCGCAGGGGCCGTCGCGTGGTATGCCGCCACCGGGCTTCCCTCGCTTGCAAGGCTCCAGGATTACCAACCGAGCCTGATTACCAAAGTGTACGGAGATACCAGGCAAGTCATGGGACAGTTCTACGTTGAGCGCAGAATCTTGACTCCTTTTCCTGAAGTCCCTCAGCAGTTAATCAACGCCGTCATTGCCGTGGAAGATGCGCGGTTTTTTGATCACCCAGGGTTGGATTTCTGGGGCATCCTGCGCGCCGCGTGGACGAACGTGAAACGCGGAGGAAAAATTGAAGGCGCGAGTACCATCACCCAACAACTCGCCAGAACCTTGTTTTTATCTCCTGAACGAACCTTTCAGCGAAAAATACGCGAACTGATTCTTGCACTGAAAATGGAGTTGGTCCTGACGAAGGAACAAATTCTGGAGATGTACTTGAACCAGATTTACTTTGGCCACGGCGCCTATGGAGTGGAGACGGCAGCGTTGACGTTTTTCGACAAAACGTTATCAGAACTCACGCTCCCCGAATCGGCGTTTCTCGCCGGCCTGCCGAAGGCACCGACGACCTATTCTCCCTACAAGAATTACGTCCTCGCGAAACAGCGACAAGAACACGTGTTGGGACGAATGGCGGACGCTGGCTTTATTACGAAAACCCAGGCACGGAAGGCCATCGACGCCGTACTGTCCTTCAAACGTCAAGCCGTCGAACGCACGGCCCCGTATTTTCTTGAAGACGTTCGCCAACGCCTGGTGAACGAATTCGGCGAGACCCTGGTGTATAAAGAAGGCCTTCACGTGTTCACGACTCTGAGTCTTGAGTTGCAACGCCTGGCCGAGAAGTCCGTCACCAAAGGGTTGCGCGAACTTGATAAACGACAGGGGTGGCGCGGCGTGCTCCGTCATGAGGACCCACCGACGATGCTCCCGGACGATCCGTCCGCCGTCGTCCCCGAGTTTGGGGAAATCGTCGAAGGCCTGGTCGTGGACGTGTCCGACGAGAACGTGACCGTCCTGGCTCACGGCGTCATCGGCACGATGTCCTTATCCGAGATGCTTTGGGCCAAGCGTCGTCTCCCTCAAGGAGCGTCGGTCACGGAGGCCGAGGTGGTTCCCGTGACTTCGGCGACGCAATTGGTCCGCCGCGGAGACGTGATCGAAGTTTCGTTGCAATCCGCCGTCAACGACGAGATTCAATTTCAGTTGGATCAGACGCCCGTTGTCGAAGGCGCCTTGATGGCGATTGATCCCCGAACCGGCGCAATCCGGGCAATGGTCGGCGGGTATGATTTTGAACGAAGCCAATTCAACCGAGCCCGCTTGGCCCTCCGTCAACCCGGGTCCGCCTTCAAACCGATTATTTATGCCACGGCACTCAATCAAGGCATGTCACCGGCCACTCGCGTTCTTGATGCTCCGGTGGTCTATGATCAGGAAGAACCCGGCAAAACCTGGAAACCGGAAAACTATGAAAAACGCTTTTTCGGCCTGATCACCCTGCGAGAAGCCTTACGCCATTCCAGAAATATTGCCACCGTCCGCTTGCTGGAACGCGTCGGGGTTCACGAAGTCATTCAATTCTCACGCTCCCTTGGCATTCACAGCCCGTTGAACGCCAACCTGTCGTTGGCACTCGGCTCTTCAAGCGTCACACTGCAAGAACTCACGTCGGCGTATGGAGTGCTGGCGAACCAGGGGTTGGCATTGGCGCCGTATACCATTTCCCTTGTGAACGATCAGGAAGGCCGGACGTTGGACCAACACGTATTCGAACCCAGTCAGGTCGTGTCCAAAGAGACGGCCTATCTGATTACGCACATGATGATGGACGTGATTCAAAATGGAACAGGGAAACGCGCTCGCTTCATCGGCCGTCCCCTGGCCGGGAAAACCGGCACCACCAACGGCTACCGTGATGCCTGGTTTGTCGGGTATGCTCCGAATCTCGTCACGGGCGTGTGGGTTGGATTTGACAGCGTGGACCCGTTGGGAAAGGTAGAGTCCGGAGCCCATGCGGCCCTCCCCATTTGGACGCATTTCATGTCCCGAGCACTCAACACGCTGCCGGTTCAGACCTTCTCTATTCCAGAGGGGATTCAATTTGTCGAGATTGACCGAAAAACGGGGGCACTCGTCAACGAGCCGACGCAAGACACCACCACTGAAATCTTTGCGGAAGGAACGGTACCGCAACGGCCCGTTCGCCAACCGGCCGACCCCTTAGCGTTTTACGAATTGGATCAACTTGAGCAAGGACGTGATTCTCAAGCCTTCTGACTGGGGAAAGGGATTGTCATCATCAGGCTACTGCGCGTCCTGACGTTCTTCGTGCCACGCCATTTGAATGGCTTCGAGTTTTTTCTCGTTTGAATTTTTAGGATCATCCGAAAATTCCGGCCACGCCACGATCCATGCGTGCAGATCGGTGAACCGAACCGTCAGCGGATCAAGGTCCGGACGTTCTTCATGGAGCCGAACGGCAATCTCTTCGGCCATGTCCCACGTCAAGTTTTCGGCCATACGATTCTCCCTTCTCAGCTCATTCACTTCGTCACTTCGGAAAGTTTCTTGCTTTCAAGTGCTTCTTTGAGAGTGGCGTCCATTAAGACTTCGGCCAAGTGATGCGTCACGTTTTCCACGTCGGCAATCTTGCTCCGTAGGACTCGATGGTCATCCTGGTGCATGACGGCACGCAGTTCCTCCGTCGCCGCGTGAATCGATTGTGCCTCTTCCGGCGTGATGAGATCCATTCCCCGCGTGAGGGCCTTCTCAGTAGCCGCGATGATGGCCTCGGCTTCCGTCCTGGCCTCGATCACCTGGCGAGCCTGAATATCCTCCACCGCAAACTGGAACGAGTCCCGAATCATGTTTTCGACTTCGTCGTCCGTGAGCCCGTGGGAAGGTTTCACTTGAACCGACTGGGATTCGCCGGTTCGGATATCGGCCGCCGTGACGTTGAGGATTCCATTGGCGTCAATCAGGAACGTGACCTCGATTCGCGGAACTCCCGCGGGCAACGGCGGCACCTTGAACTGAAATCGCGCGAGGCTTCGATTGTCCTGGACCAGCTCACGTTCGCCTTGCAAAATATGAACGTCCACGGAGGTTTGACCGTCGGCGTAGGTCGTAAACATCTCCTTGGCACTGGTGGGAATGGTCGTATTCCTGCGAATCAAGGCGCTCATCACCCCGCCCATGGTTTCGATGCCCAAAGACAACGGCGTGACGTCAAGCAACAGCACGTCCTTGTTGTCTCCAGCCAGAATGCCCGCTTGGACGGCGGCACCCAGTGCCACGACTTCATCAGGATTCAGTTCGCAATGCGGCGTTTGACCGAACAAGTCTTTGACGAGTCGGCGCACCAACGGCATACGGGTACTGCCCCCGACCAGCACCACCTCATCCACTTCGTGCGCGTGCAACCCGGCATCCCGGAGCGCCGACCTGCAGGGCGCCAGCGTGTGCTGCACCAGGTCCAGGGTGAGCGACTCCAGTTCCTCTCGGGACCATTCGCGGGTGTACGTTCCTTTTCCATCGGGAAGAGGGACGGACATATGCGTTCTCTCTTCATCGGACAACCGAATCTTCACCCGTTCGGATTCCAACCGAACCATCTGCATGAGTTCGGGAACGTCGTCCGCCTTCAGCCCATGCTTCACGTTGACGTCCTTCACGACGGATTCGACCAGGCGTCTGTCCCAATCATCACCACCCAGATGGGTGTGACCGTTGGTCGCCAACACCTCAAAAATGCCGTCTTGTATTCGGAGCAGAGAAATATCAAACGTTCCTCCGCCCAGATCGTAGACGGCTACCACGCCCTGAGTCTGTTTTTCTAATCCATACGCCAACGACGCCGCGGTCGGCTCGTTGATGATGCGCAGCACTTCCAGGCCGGCAATGAGACCGGCGTCTTTGGTGGCTTGCCGTTGGCCGTCGTTGAAATAAGCGGGCACCGTTATGACGACTTTGGTCACGTCCTGACCCAGATGAGCCTCCGCGCGAAGCTTGAGTTCCTTCAAAATCATGGAGGAAATTTGTGGCGGAGAATAGGTTTTTTCTCCGATCTGTATCCGGATGACGCCGCCTTTTTCGCGCAGGGTATACGGGAAATAGTTCAATTCATCCGACACGTCCGCCAACGACTTGCCCATGAATCGCTTCACGGAATAAATCGTTCTCAGGGGATCACGGACCAGATGCTCTTTTGCAGGCTCTCCCACCATGAGACCGTTATCCGTCAGCCCCACGATGGAGGGCACGTTGGGGTGCCCTTGTTTTCCGAAGATGACCCGAGGGACGTCCCCGTCCATATAGGCGACTAATGAATTGGTGGTTCCGAGATCGATTCCAACAATCGGTGCCATTACGTCCTTTCGCGTCCGGTTCGTTCGCCCACGGCCGCAACCAGCTCATTGACCACGTTCGTCACGTACGTGCGGTTCGATAACAGGGCTTGCATGGTTTTCAGCACTGCGTTTCGGGCGGATTTCGTCGCCGGCTCATCGTGGGCTTGAGCGTGCAGAACATCCCACGTGTCAAACTGCTTGAACAGGCGGGATTCCACGTCCGCTTTCCGTCCTTCCAGCGACCGACGTCTGGCTTCCAATTTTTCTTGAAGCGTTTGACGTCGCCCGGAAGAATCCTCAGGGGACAAGGACCGAAACTCTTCCAAATCCTCCTGAAGCTCCAAGATTTCATCAAACAAATCAGCCGGCGGCGAGGTTCGAATGTCTTTCGCCGACCCCGCTTCCAGTCGAATAAGGTACTCTGCTCGCCGGATGGGGTCTTTTAAGGTACGATACGCGGCGTTCAACAACGCAGTGTTTCCGAGACTGATCCTCTGTTGGCTCTGGTCTTTCGTCGCGAAATAATCCGGATGAAAGGTGCGGCTTAAGGCGTAAAACGTTCGTTCCAGCGCTCGCTCGTCAACGTGTAAGAGACGGGGCAGGTTCATACACGTGAAATAGTCGAGTTCTTTGGAAAGCGGTTGCACCTTCACGCACCGACCGCAAAAGTACTCACCCGATACTTCAGATTGACAATGCCAGCACATACTTCGGGCCATCGGGACATCTCGGGCGCGTCCCGACGTTGGCGTTGGCGATTCCCCGTTCATGTTCCTCATTCGCACGACGGGCATGGTCTCATGCGACCATGCCCGCCTGATGGTTCGCTTCCTGTCGCTCAAACGACGCGAACGGTTTACGCTGAAAAAGACTCTCCGCACCCACAGGTCTTCGTGGCGTTGGGATTGTGAAATTTGAACGCCCCGCTCACCAAGTCTTTGTGATAGTCCAACTGCATCCCTTCGAGGTACACGGCACTCTTCGCGTCGATGATGACTCTGACGCCGTCCTGCTCACACACGGTATCGAACTCGCCGACGTTGTCGTCAAAATTGATCGTATAACTTAAACCGGAACATCCCCCGCCTTTCACGCCCAGGCGCAACCCGCCTTCGGTCAGATCCTGAAGATCCATGAGCCGTTTCACTTCCTGCACCGCTGTCTCGGTCAATCTCACGATGGGGGTTTCCGTGGTCTGCGACGTCTCCATGTTGATCTCCTTACCCGTTCCGATGATTACGCTCCCGCCGAGGCAGCCGTCGTCTCGGTCCGGGTCTCTACGTCGGCCTTCTTTTTATAATCATTCAAAGCGGCTTTGATCGCGTCTTCCGCCAACACGGAACAATGGATTTTGACCGGCGGCAGGTTTAATTCCTGCACGATCTCGGTGTTCTTGATTTCTCCGGCTTCCTCCACGGTTTTGCCTTTTAACCATTCCGTTGCCAAACTGGAGCTGGCAATCGCGGACCCGCACCCGAAGGTTTTGAATTTCGCGTCCACGATGGTGTCTTTTTCAACTTTAATCTGAAGTTTCATGACGTCGCCGCATTCAGGAGCACCGACGACGCCGGTCCCCACGTCCTCATCCTCTTTCCTGAACGAGCCCATGTTTCGTGGATTGTTATAGTGATCAATCACCTTGTCACTGTAAGCCATGATGGAATCCTCCTTGTTCCCAAACGTCACGTCGCATTGAATCCTCACGTGTCCCGTTTGCGTTAATGCGCAGCCCATTGGACGGTCTTCAAGTCGATCCCCTCTTTGGCCATTTCGTAGAGGGGCGACATCTCCCGAAGATGATTGACCGCCTTAATCATCCGATCAATTGTATATTCAACTTCTTCCGGCGTGGAAAACCGGCCCAGCCCGAATCGAATGGACGAATGAGCCAGATCCGACCCCACGCCTAACGCCCGAAGGACGTAGGAAGGCTCAAGGGTTGCCGAGGTACAGGCCGACCCGGACGATAACGCGATTTCCTTGACCCCCATCAACAAGGCTTCTCCTTCGACGTAGGCAAAGCTAAGGTTCAGATTGCCTGGAAGCCGTTCCGTGGGGTGGCCGTTGAGATACACGGCTTCCAAGGCGTCCGTGATGCCGGCTTGCAGACGATCACGCAGGCCTTGAATCCGGACGGACTCCACGGCCATTTCCCGTTCACACAACTCCACGGCTTTTCCAAAACCCGCAATCAATGGAACCGGGAGGGTGCCGGACCTCATGCCGCGTTCATGACCGCCGCCGTCAATCATCGGCACCAAACGAACGCGAGGCGCTTTCCGCCGAACGTACAACGCGCCGACCCCCTTGGGCCCATAGATCTTATGGGACGTAAAGGACATCAGGTCAATGCCCGCGTCCGACACGTTCACGGGGATTTTTCCGACGGCTTGCGTGGCGTCACAGTGAAAGAGGACGCCTTTCTCCTTGGCAATCTTCCCGATCTCCTGAACGGGATGAATCGTGCCGATTTCATTATTGGCCAGCATGATTGAAATCAAAATGGTTTTGTCCGTGACGGCGGCGCGCACGTCGTCGGGATTGATCCTTCCCTCCTTATCCACGGGCAGATACGTCACCCTGACGCCTTTTTTCTCAAGGGACTTCGCCGCGTCAATGACCGCCCGATGTTCCGTCGAACTGGTGATGATATGATCCCCCTTCTCCTTGTACATCTCCACCACGCCCTTCAGGGCCAAATTGTCGGACTCGGTGGCTCCGCTGGTGAACACGATTTCCTTGGGGTCGGCGTGAATGAGCTTGGCAAGGCGTCGGCGAGCCTGGTCCACGGCTTCTTCTGCTTCCCATCCGAACGAATGATTGCGACTGGCCGCATTGCCGAATCGTTCGGTAAAAAACGGGAGCATCGCATCCACCACGCGAGGGTCGCAGGGCGTGGTCGAATGGTTGTCCATATAAATCGGTAACTTCATGAGACGACTCCTTGTGGTTTGAGAGATTCGACGATAATCAGAGGGGTTTCTTCAACCAGCATGTCTTCTATGGACATGCCGCTGAGCAACTGGAAAATACTGTCTTGAATTTTTAACAGCGGGGTTCGAATGTTGCAACAAGACATTTGCTCACACTGGGAATGATCGTCCTTTTCACGAGAACAATCCGTTAATCCTAAAGGACCTTCAATGGCTTCCAGTACCCGCGCAATCGTAATGTCTCCGGGTGCATGGGCCAGCGCGTAGCCGCCCTTGGGTCCGTTGTGATGACTTTCGATCAGTTGATGTCGTGCAAGCGTCTGAAGTACTTTCGCCAACAACTCCGCGGGAATACGATGTTCTTCTGCAATTTCTTTGGTATTGACGACGCGAGGGGCGGCATCAACGCCACTTTGAACCATCGCCATGTACTGGAGAGCCAATAAGGCGTAATCTGCTTTTTTTGAAAACTTCAGCATCGAATCACCAAGGCTCTGAAGCGTCCCGTTCTCCGACCGAAATCGTCGGGGAAATGGTATCATTGACTTTCAGAATTAGTCAAGAGTAGTTTAGTCGGAGATTGAAAGAGTCGTCGATACGTTCATCCAAGGTTTCATTTACTGAGAACGGACCGTCATTCGTAAATTTTGCCTACGTTCTCAACGTCAAAGGAGAAAAGATGGGAGGCAGTAATCCATATATCGAACAAGTCGGAGCCCAACCCGCCGTCCAACCGTTCAGCATCACCTTCAAAACCCCTGAAGGAACCCGGGACGTTCAGGTTGATCCAAGTAAAATTCCTTATGGACAGACTGGTCAACCCGGAAGCATTCTGGACGTTGCCATGGGAAGCGGCCTTGACCTGGAACACGCGTGTGGCGGGGTATGCGCATGCTCAACCTGTCACGTCATCGTCAAAGAGGGGTTGGATTCCTGCAATGACGCGACGGACGACGAATTGGACCAGCTTGACGAAGCTCCCGCAATCACCCTGCAATCACGATTAGCCTGCCAATGCGTGCCCGACGGGTCAACCGACTTGATCGTAGAAATCCCCGAATGGAACAAAAACCTGGTGAAGGAAGGGCATTAAATTTCAGCCCGACTCAGGAATTCCCCGGGCAACGGTCTTATGGCCCGCTTTGCCGCAAGTTCTCCTGCATGGCTGCACGGTTGACGCGGGCCGCCTCTAAGGTCGGGTCCAAGGCCAGCGCCCGGTCAACGCTCTGCACCGCCTCGTCCGTCCTGCCCAGGTAATAAAGCGCAATACCCATGCCGGACCAAGCCTGCGCGTTGTCGGCGTCAAGCGCGACAAGACGCTGATAGAGGACCAGGGCCTCGTCGTAACGCTGCCGCCTGAGCTGCAACAAGGCCAGGTTCTCGATGGAAACCGTATAGACCGGATCGACCTTCAAGACGTAGCGCAAGTGCTTCTCGGCCTCGTCAAGCCGACCCTCTTCCATGAGCGCAAAGCCGGCGTCGGTGTGGGCCTTGACCTGCGGCATCAGTTCGCGATTATTGAGGGCCTCGGCATACGTCGGGTCCAGGGACAGCGCCCGGTCAACGCTCTGCACCGCCTCGTCCGTCCTGCCCAAGTAATGCAAGGCAATGCCCATGCCGGAGTGCCCCCCAACGTTACCGGGGTCAATCGTGATGAGACGGCGGTAGATGTCCAACGCCTCTTCATGACGCTGCTGCCTGATCCGCACCAGTGCCAGGTTCCGGAGAGAAACCGTATGACGGGGATCCATTTCCAAGGCGCGTCGCATGTGGTTCTCAGCCTCATCGAGCCGGTCCAGGTCCATGAGCACGCGACCGGTATTGGAACGCGCGTCAACGCTGTCCGGGCGTTGTTCCGTGGCAATGCGAAAAGCCGCGAGTGCTTCCTCCGGACGTTGCGCGTCAAGCAGCGCGATGCCGAGATTGTATTGCGCACTCCGCGCCGTCGGATTGTGCGAAAGAACGTGCGTGTAGAACGTCACGTTATCCCGATAGATGCCCGCCTGCCGCCACGTCAACGTCCCCAACACCACGATCGCAAGCAGCACGACGCCCGCTGCCCCCCACCGCCCCACGCTCCCGCCTCGCGCATGGGCCAGCCCGGAAGCCGCCGCCCCCACCACCGCCCCCAGCACCCCAATGCTCGCCAGGTATTGATAGCGATCCGCCACAAAAGAAAACTGCATGTAGCCGTAATCTACAAAGCCCAGCACCGGCCCCAGCGTCACCCCGAAAAACAGAACCCCCGCCAGCGGCCCCCGGCCTATCCGACGCCGCTGCCACCACAGCACCGCCACCACCGTCCCCGCCGCCACCACGTACCCCCAGGCCAATGGATTCGTCACGCTCACGTCCCAATGCGGATAAATGACCGCCAGCCCGACCGGCCACAACAACTTGCCCACGTAAAACCATACGGCGTGCGCCGCAATGAGCACCCGTTCCGGCAACGAATAGTCCAGGATGACGGACTCCTTCACTCGAGAAAACGACACGTCCGCCACTGCAATTCCCACCCCGACGAGACAGAACGGCACCACCCGCAGCACGTCGGCCCCGGACACGCGCCCCTGCTTCCACCAAGCCCCGAGCACCAGGGCCGCCGGCAGGGTGACCACGATGGACTTGCAGAGCAGGCCCAGGACGAACAGCGCCAGGGTCCAGAGATAGCGGCCTGACCCCCAGCGCGGCGCGGCTCCCCCTCGCACCCAGGTCAGGCACGCCGCCAAGTAAAACAGCGTCGAAAGCAGGTCTTTGCGCTCAATTACCCAGGCGACGGATTCCACGTGGACGGGATGGACGGCGAACACCGCGGCGATCACCCAGGCCCCGGGCACGCCCAGGCGCCCCAGCAGCCGCCGGAGCAACAGGGTATTCCCGAAGTGCAGCAGCACGTTGACGACGTGATAGCCGACGGGGTGTACCCCCCACAGCTTGTGCTCCAGCCAGAAGCTCGTATAGACCATGGGCCAGTAATGTCCCTCCCAGACCTTCAAATCATTGGGAGAGAACCAGACCCGCCACAGGCCGGACAGTTCGTGAAGCAATCCGGCGTCGGTAATGACCCGGTCGTCCCAGACAAAGCCGCCCCACAACACGGCCGGGATGTAGCTGATCCCGACCAGCAGGCCGAGCGCCAGGATACCTAAAGCTTGCCGTCCCGTACACGTCTCCGCGCCGTCGGGGTTCAAAGACGCAGATGCCGGAGCCGAGGCCGATGTCACGCGGCCCGCCTTGCCGGTCTTCTTTTCTCCGTTCGCCTTTCCCATGCCGCGCCGCGTGACTCAACTGACCCCGTGATGACGCATGGCGTTCCTTTTTTTCCGTTCAGTCTTCCCGTGCAGCCCATTGCAAGCGTATCGACCCCGCCGGGCTTGCCGCAAACTCCGCCGGGTCACGCTCGTGCAGGACACCATGCACTCAGTCATCGCCGGTTCGCCGCAGAAACGTCAGCGTGGATTCGCGTAGATCCCTCACCGTTTCCAGCGTTGGATCCAGCTCGAGCGCACGATTGAGACTGCGGAGGGATTCTTCGTACCGTTTCAGGTGAAAGAGGGTGTGGCCCATGGCGGCGTGGGGCAAGGCGTTCCCGGAATCCATCCGGACCGCGGTGCGATAGAATTCGAGCGCTTCCTCGAATCGGCCCTGCTTCCTGAGTGCCTCTCCCAGATTCTGGATGACGATCATCGAACGCGGGTCGAGTGTCAGGGCGTGGCGCAATCGTTTCTCCGCCTCGTCGAGCCGGCCCAGACGTATGAGCGCAACGCCGACGTTGGCATGCGCCTTGACGTCGTCCGGGTCTTGTTCCGTGGCAGTGAGAGAAGCAACTAATCCTTCCTCCGGTCGTTGCACGGCGAGCAGCGCGTGACCGAGATTCTGTTGAGCCCCACGCGCGGTGGGATTGTACGAGACGACGTGGGTGAAGAACGTCACCTCGTCCCGATAGACGCCCGCCTGCCGCCACGTCAGGACTCCCAGGACGATCAGGATGACCGCGGCGACGCCCACCGCGCCTTGCCGCCACGTCGCCGGCAACCGCCCCGCCCCGTGGGCCGCGGCGCCCACGAGCACCGCCGTCACCCCAATCCCGGCCAGATACTGATACCGATCCGCCACAAAGGAAAACTGCATGTAGCCGTAATCCACAAAGCCCAGCACCGGCAACAGCGTCACCGCGAAGAACAAGACCCCGGCCAGCGGCCCGCGCCCGATCCGATGCCGAAGGAACCAGAGCCCCGCGGTCATGGTCCCCGCGGCCACCACGTAGACCCAGGCCCATGGGTCCGCCACGCTCACATCCCAATGCGGATAGATGACGGCCAGATCCACCGGCCACAGTAGCTTGCCCGCGTAGAACCACAGGGCGTGGGCCGCGATGAGGACCCGCTCAATGATGGAGTACCCCAGGGAAACGGCTTCCCTGGACTGGTAAAATCTTGTGTCCGCCACCACGGTGATCAGCCCCACCACGAAGAACGGGGTCACCCGAAGCAGGTCAGCGGCGGTCACGCGGCCCCGTTGCCACCAGTGCCAGATCAACAGCGCCGCGGGCAGGGTGACCACGATGGACTTGCACAGCAACCCCAGCACGAACAGCGCCAGCGCCAGAAGGTAGCGCCGCCATCCGAACTCCGGACGCGGTTCCTCCGCGAAGTGAACCCAAGTCGAGAAGGCAGCGAGATAGAACAGGGTCGAGAGCAGGTCCTTGCGCTCAATCACCCAGGCAACGGATTCCACGTGCAGGGGATGAACGGCGAACACCGCGGCGAGCAGCCAGGCGCCGGGCACGGTCAGCCGCCCGGCCAAGCGCCACAGCAACAGCGCGTTGCCCAGGTGCAGCACCACGTTGACGACGTGATAGCCGGTCGGGGCGTACCCCCACAGCTTGTGCTCCAGCCAGAAGGTCGTATAGACCAACGGCCAGTAGTGCCCTTCGCGCGTGATCTCCGCGGGTGAGAACCAGATGTGCCACAGGCCGGACCAATCCCGGACCACTGCCTCAGTGATGATCTCGTCGTCCCAGACGAAACCGGCGAAGAACGCAGGGACGTAACTGCCCACCACCAGCGAGCTGAGCGCGAGGATGCCCAAGGCGTCCCGCCGCGTCAGTGTGCGTGATTCACGGCACGGTTGACGGCGTGGCGTCTTCGCGTCTTCCCGATCCGACCGCCGCCGCTCCTGCCGGGAGGCATCTCCTGGAACGCTTGTCTCCACAATCGGGCTGCCGTGGCGCGTCTGGCTTGTCTTGTGTTTTGCCGCCATCCCGTTTTCTCAACCGTGCCCGTTTCTCGCCATCGACTTCTTACTGCTCGCCGGCGGATCGCACGTCATGAAGGGCCTGATGAGCCGGGTTGGACGGGTCCCGATCGAGGCGCAGGGACTCGAGAAACAAGTCCTTTGCCCTGCCGGCGTTGCCCTTCCGCCGCTCAACCTGTCCTTCCACGAAGAACTCCGTCGCCCGGGCCTTCTCGCTGCGGTCATCCCCCGCGATCTTCATGGCCTTTCGCAGCCACGCTTCCGCCATGCGCAGCGTTCGGTCGCCTCCTTGATCCACGGTCGACTTGGACATGCCCATCAGCGACCAGTAATTGCCTTCCGCCAGCGGCAGGACGTCCGCGACATAGTCGTTCATCGGGGACCGCTCGTCCACCTGCGCGAGACCCAGATATTCTCCGTAGGCTCTTATCATTTCGTTGCGGTGGAAGGCGATCGACATATCCCGCGGCTCCGGCATCGCAATCAATTTCTTGAAGTATTCCTTGGCCGTGGCGTTGCCCCTGATCTCGATGCGTCCCGGTCCCACCTCTTTGTACACCTCAACGAAGAATCCCAGATGCGCCAGCCCCGCCGACGAGAAGGCAGGACCGAACCACAGGGAATACACCGGCCGATCCGTACCCCGAAGAAATTCGGCCCACCAGGCGGTCTTCTGTTCAGGAGTGGACAAGGGTTCCACGACGCGATCGCTGAAGAACACGCCGTGATACTCCAGCAACCGGAGGTCCGGGCGCCGTCCTTCCACCCAATGAAGATAGGAGATTGGTCCGACGTAGGGGTCCGAATAGAGTACGAAGACGGCGTCCTCCCTGGTCACGTCGAGTAACGCCTGCGCCTGTTCCTCCGCGAATCCGTCGTGCGGCCGGTAGTTGACCGTGCCGTTCCGGACGCACAAGGCCGCCACCGCGAGCGCGCACGCGACGCAGGCAGCGGGAAGCATCAGCTTGCGCCGCTCGGGCACGCGTCGCGCCAGCGCGTGCGCGCCCTGGCCCAACCAGAGGGCGAGGATGCCGTAGGCAACCAGGGGATACGGGCGAAAGGTGGAAATCCTGAGGGGTCCGTAGTTGAAGCCGAGCAAGGCAATGAGCAGGAAGCTGCTGGCCACGAACGCGAGGACCTCACACAGGACCCCGAGACGCCAACCGCTGCGATAGGACGTGAATCCACCCCACAGCGCGACGAGACCGCCCACCACGCCGAATTGCAACAACGCCTGCGTCACGAAGTATCTGGCAAAGAGCAGCTTGTCGGTGAGACCGGCGTTCACGTTCTCATCGATGTGCGAGTAGATGCTGCGGTCAATGAAGGTGAGAAACTCGCTCCACGAATGGATGGGTCCTAGGAAATTGACCGGCAACGGCTGATGAGACCGCCAGACCATCCAGCCGTAGAGGGCGACCACTGGGAACGCGGCGACGGGAAGCAGATAGTGAAGCCTGCGCCAGAAATCTTCTCTCGCCCCCGCGACGCAGGCGAGAAAAAGGGGGCTCGCCAGAATCAGCAGCGGATAGTGATTCGCGAGGCCGAAGCCGTACATCGCCGCGGCTCCGGCCCACAGCCGCGCACTCCGCTTCGCCGCCGCTTCTTGTACGAGGGCCAGGGTCAGGAACACCACCATGGTGTTGGTCGTATAGACGTCGGCGATGATCGCCTGGGACCAGAAATGCTCGGACACCGCGAGCACCGCGCCGGCCAGATAGGCAGCGGGCCGATTGCCGGTGCGGCGCAGCACGAGATAGGCGACGCAGGCGCAGGTGAGCGCACCCATCAGACCGCTCAACGTATGGACCCGCCAAGCGACGCTGCCGAACGGCACCAGCGAGGCCAGCCAGCCTAAGATGATGAACAGCGGATAGCCGGGCGGGTGTGCGACGCCGGCGAAGGTGGCGGTGGTGATGAACAGGCCGTCGTCCTCCAGCATCACGGTGCGTGGCGTGGAGGCGGCGTACAGGACGAGCGCGCCGGCGAAAAGCAGCGCGAGACCCAGGGCGTCCCACCTGGGGCGAAGCGGGTGCAACTCGGGAAGGTCCGTCAGCGGTTTGCGGCGCGGTGGCGCATGGTGCCGTGCCTGCGCGTCTTTTCGCGCTGCCCGTTTGTACTCTCGCCGCGTCCTGCCCGTCTGCTTCTCTTTCGCCATCCTACGTCCACAAAGAACAATTATTGCCCGCGTTGCTGCAGGACGGCCAGGACCTCATCGCGGTTGGTCCGTATGTCCTCGCGCGTCGGGTCCAAGGCCAGGGCCCGCTCCAGAGCATCAAGCCCCTCATCAAGTCGACCCATGTAGTACAGCGCGGTGCCCACGCCGTGGTGGGCACTCGGGTTGCGGGGACTGACCGTGACGAGGCGGCGATAGACGTCAAGGGCTTCTTCGTAGCGTCGCCGCTCAACCTCCAGCACGGCCAGATTTTGCAGGGCGTACACCGAGCGAGGATTGAGTTCCAGGGCGCGACGAAACGGTTCCTCTGCCTCGTCAAGCCGCTTCAGCACGATGAGCGCGGCCCCGACGTTGGAGTGGTCGCGGGCGTCGTCCGGGGCATGCTCCACGGCGATGCGAAAGGCGGCGAGGGCTTCTTCCCAACGCCCTTGTTTGGCCAACGCCTCACCCAAGTTGCGATGGACTTCCCGTGCCGTGGGATTGTACGCGATGACGTGATTGAAGAAGGTCACCCCGTCTCGATAGATCTCCGCATGTTGCCAAGTCAGGAATCCCAGGACGATCAGGATGCCCGCGGCGACGCCCGCCGCGCTCCGACGCCACGTCGCCGACAACCGCCCCGCCCCGTGGGCCGCGGCCCCCACGAGCACCGCCGTCACCCCAATCCCGGCCAGATACTGATACCGATCCGCCACAAAGGAAAACTGCATGTAGCCGTAATCCACAAAGCCCAGCACCGGCGACAGCGTCACCGCGAAGAACAAGACCCCGGCCAGCGGCCCGCGCCCGATCCGATGCCGAAGGACCCAGAGCCCCGCGGCCACGGCCCCTGCGGCCACCACGTAGGCCCAGGCCAGCGGGTTCGCCGCCCCCACGTCCCAATGCGGATAGATGACGGCCAGGTCCACCGGCCACAGCAGCTTGCCCGCGTAGAACCACAGGGCGTGGGCCGCGATGAGGACCCGCTCGATCATGGAGTAACTCAGGGAGAGGGGTTCCCGGGAGGCGGAGAAGGCCACGTCCATGTACGCTGCGCCCAAACCCACCGCGAAGAACGGCGCCAGACGGAGCAGGTCATCGGCGGTCACGCGGCCCCATTGCCACCAGTGCCAGATCAACAGTGCCGCGGGCAGGGTAACCACGATGGACTTGCAGAGCAGCCCCAGCACGAACAGGGCGAGCGCCGAGAGGTACCGTCTTCGTCCGCGTCCCGGATGCGTCTCCCTCATGAAGAGGACCCAGGCAGCAAACGCGGCGAGATAGAACAGCCCCGAGAGCACGTCCTTGCGCTCCATGACCCAGACGACGGATTCCACGTGCAGGGGATGGACGGCGAACACCGCGGCGACCATCCACGCCCCGGGCACGGCCAACCACGTCAGCAGGCGCCACAGCAACAGCACGTTGGCCACGTGCAGCAGCACGTTGACGGCATGATAGCCGGCCGGAGCGTACCCCCACAGCTTGTGTTCCAGCCAGAAGGTCGTGTACACGAGTGGCCAGTAATGCGCCTCGTTTTCAATCTCCTCGGGCGAGGACCAGATGCCCCACAGGCCGGACCAATCCCGAACCACGTGGGTTTGGGTGAAGATACGATCGTCCCAGACGAAATCGGCGAAGAACGCCGGAACATAGCTGCCGACCACCAGCAGGCCCAGCACCAGCAGGCCCAGGGCTTGCCGGCGCGTCCACGTCTCCATGGGTGGTGACCCGGGAACGGTCGGAGACGCGGACGGTACCGATTCAACCCGGCTCATCTTACCGGGCTTCTTCTCTCTGCTCGCCTTTCCCATCGGTAGAGGTCGCGTTCCGGCTATTGTCCGCTTTGTTGCAGGCTCTTTTGTATCAATTCACGGCTGCGCAGCGCGTGTTTCTGCGTCGGGTCCAGGGCAAGGGCCAGATCAATGCTCCGCAACGCTTCGTCCGTCCTGCCCAGGTTCCGTAGCGCAATGCTCATGCCGGCGTGGGCCGCGGCACGGCGGGGTTCAACTTCAATCAGACGTTGATAGAGGGTCAGCGCCTCTCCGTAGCGCCCCCGACAGATCTCCACCGCCGCCAAGTTCAGGAGCGAGATCCCGTGACGGGGGTTAATTTCCAGGGCACGGCGCAAGGACTTTGCTGCTTCGTCGGTCCGACCCAGACGCATGAGCGACGTGCCCGTGTTGGTATGCGCCTTGACGTGGTCCGGGCGTTGTTCCGTAGCAAGACGAAAGGCCGCGAGCGCGTCCTCCGGGCGTTGCGCGTCAAGCAGCGCGGTGCCGAGATTATATTGCGCACTCCGCGCCGTCGGATTGTGCGAAACAATATGACTGTAGAAGGTCAACTTATCCTGATAAATGCCCGCCTGCCGCCACGTCAACGTCCCCAACACACCAACCGCAAGCAGCACAACGCCCGCTGCCCCCCACCGCCCCACGCCCCCGGCGCATACATGAGTCAGCCCGCACGCCGCCGCCCCAACCACCGCCCCCAGCACCCCAATGCTCGCCAGGTACTGATAGCGATCCGCCACAAAAGAAAACTGCATGTAGCCGTAATCCACAAAGCCCAGCACCGGCCCCAGCGTCACCCCGAAAAACAGAACGCCCGCCAGCGGCCCCCGACCGATCCGCCGCCGCTGCCCCCACAGCACCGCCACCACCGCCCCCGCCGCCACTACGTACCCCCAGGCCAATGGATTCGTCACGCTCACGTCCCAATGCGGATAAATGACCGCCAGCCCGGCCGGCCACAGCAGCTTCCCGGCGTAGAACCACACGGCATGCGCCGCAATGAGCACCCGCTCCACCATTGAATAGTCAAGGACGACGCTCTCCTTCAAGCGGGAGAAAGCCGCGTCCGCCCCCACGATGCCCAGCCCGACGGCGAAGAACGGCACCACCCGCAGCCAATCGGCACCCGACACGCGCCCCTGCTTCCACCAGGGCCAGAGCACCAGAGCCGCCGGCAAGGTGACCACGATGGACTTGCAGAGCAGCCCCCCGACGAACAGCGCCAGAGTCAGCAGATAGCGGCCGGATCCCACGCGCGGCGCCGCCCCGAATCGCACCCAGGTCAAACACGCGGCAAGGTAGAACCCGGTTGACAGCAGGTCCTTGCGCTCAATCACCCAGGCGACGGATTCCACGTGGACGGGATGGACGGCAAACACCGCGGCGACCACCCAGGCCCCGGGCACGGCCAAGCGCCCCAGCCGCCGCCGGAGCAACACCGTATTCACGAAGTGCAGCACCACGTTGACGACGTGATAGCCGACGGGGTTCAACCCCCACAGCTTGTGCTCCAGCCAGAAGGTCGTATAGACCACGGGCCAGTAGTGCGCCTCCCATCTCAGCGCGTCCCTCGGAGAGAACCAGATTCGCCACAGGCCGGACAGTTCGTGAATCGCCCTGGACTCGGTGATACCCCGGTCGTCCCAGACAAAGCCACCCCACAACACGGCCGGGAGGTAACTGACCCCGACCAGCAGGCCGAGTGCCAAGACGCCGAGAGCCGGCCGCCCCGTACACGCCTCTCCGCCCGTGGGATTTGCAACGGTAGACGCGAGCGCGGAGGAACCAAGCTCCGTTGCCAGTCTCACGCGAGGCGCCTTCTTTTCTCTCCTCACCTTTCCCATCCGGTGAATCGTGTATACGGCGGTTGCCCACTTCGCTGCAAACCGGCACCGTCGGAGCAAGCAGTTTACAGGTCGGCGAACGGCAACGCCGTGACGCCCGGGGAGAGCGGAAGGCAGACGTCACCCGGATGCACCACGTACCCGGGCAGCGCCGTCTCTCTGAAGTCTTCCTGCACGCTCCTGATTGAAGACGCCATGACCGGGCGCGGCGTCGCGGACAACTTGACCTCAATGGGCACCAGTTTCCCGCCTGCGTCGATCACGAAATCCACTTCCGTGCCTGCACTGGTTCTCCAAAAGTAGACGCGCGGGTCAACGCCGCGATGGGTCAGCGTCTTCACGATTTCCGAGAGAACCGCCGTTTCCATGATGGCGCCTCCCATGGGGCCTGCAGCCGCGTGTTCGGGGTCCTTGAGTCCGGCGAGGTAGCAGAGCGTGCCCATGTCCGTGAAATACACTTTGGCCGTTTTCACGAGTCGTTTCCCGACGTTGGCAAAGTACGGCCGAAGGACGATCACCTGGTACGTCGCTTCGAGTACGGAAAGCCAAGCCTTGATCGTGTTCACCGCGACGCCGAGGTCTCGGGCGACGTCGGTCAGGTTCAGGAGTTGCGCACTCCGGGCGGCCAGGACCCGAAGAAAATTCTGATATTGCGTCAGATCCCCGACCTGTCTGAGCGTGCGCACGTCCCGTTCGAGATACGTCTGAATATAGCTGGCGTGCCACCGGTGTGCATCCCGGTCGGGGCGTGCGACGAGTTCCGGGTATCCACCTCTCAAGAATCCTTGCCACCGTTCGACGAAGCCACAGGCCGTGTTCCGGGATGAACGACACTTGGCCTCCCAAGGCAAAGAAAGCTGCGGCCTTCCCTCTGCCTCCCTCCTGGAAAGCGGCAACAGGCGAAGCATGGCCCCACGACCTGCCAATGATTCGGTCACCTGCTCCGCAAGCAACAGGTTCTGGGAGCCGGTCAACAGAAATTGACCGTACTTGCCCCGGTCCGCGTCGATCTTCTCTTTGACGTAGGAAAGCAGCGCCGGGAGATGTTGCACCTCATCAAAGATGACGGGAGGCGAGTGGACGTCCAAGAAGGTTCGCGGGTCTTCCACGGCGGAGGCGCGAACGTCCGGGGCTTCCAAGGAAACGTACCGATAACGCCTGCCGAAGAGACGTTTCAACAGCGTCGTTTTTCCGGATTGGCGCGGCCCGGTCAGAACCACCGCGGGAAACTCCGCCACGGCCTTTTTCAGCACCGGTTCCAACGACCGTCTGATATACGGCACGTTCATGAGAGGAGGTGAATATTATGCATTTGTCATGCAAAAAATCAATCTGACCTCACAATCGTCTTTCCACGTTTGGCATTCAACGTCCGCCTGATGTCGTCTCGACGAAGACAGGCAGTGTTTCAGGCTTTCGGGCGGGTGCGGGGAAAGTACGATGCCTGATATCCGGCGGCCTCTGCCTTCAAGGACGGAAAAACCGGACGTCGTGGCGGTAAACGAAGACGTTGGGGTCAACGAAGACGGGGCCGATCATACAATTCGTCGCGTGTCGGCCTTCGGCCGTCCGGCCAATTGATCGTGCGCGGTTCCATCGCCAGATAGCGTTTCATCGCCCCGTCGTACTCATCCTCCTGGCGTTGTATCCCTTCAATCAGCTCCGCCAGCCATTGAGAGACGCTGCGGTCATTTTCCGCGGCCCTGACCCGCAGCCACTTGGCGACGTTCTCCGGCAGTGTGATGGTGACGTTTTTCATGCGACAAAAATAGTGTAACACGTGGACCGTGTCAACTGACCGTTGACCGGAGAGACTCCCGCGAGTTACGGGCACGGTGACGGATGAGGTCAGCGGGTTGTGCCGCCTTGACTCCGGAGTTTGTAGACACGAAGAAGTCCGCTCTCATGAAAAACGGAATAGTGGTCATTGATAAATTTGAAGATGGCATCAACGTCCTTGCGGACGGTTGGATCCTCTCTGATCGCCCACGCCATGATAGAATAGAAGAGAGTGTTTTCTATTCCCGTCACCAGATAGGCAGGCCGAATATCCATGATCCTCTGTAGCTCATCCGGAGCAAGATAGCCGGAGCGAACGAGCGGCTTCGTAATGGCATTTTTTACCAGGAGAGTCAGGGGTGAGGGCATTTTCGAGATCGGTTTCTCATTCAGATACCAAAGGATAGGCAAGTCATAGAGCGCCCAGACTGTATCGCCCGGTTGTCTGTCCGCCGCGACCACGCGGGCGGCGTGCCGGATATAATGCGATTTGGACAAGTGATCCGGATCGACGATCAGTCGAGCAGCGGACGGCACGGTGTTCCACAGAGCACTGGCGACGCAAACCAGAACGAGCGCAGCGCCGAGTCGGCGAAGCGCACTCCTCGAATGCGCCCAGCCTAACGCGAGAGCACAGAAAACCCCGTACAGCAGAAAGAGTTGCAGCCAGTAATGAAGATACGCGGCACCGCCCATCATGATGGACAGCAAAACCGCAGCGAACGTGACCCACAGCAACCCGTCCGAAGCACCGGACTCCCCCCCCCCCCCCCCCACAAGATTACGAAGTGCGCGCATGGAGACCCACGTCAGCCCACCCGCCGTCAGCACCGTATAGGTCCCGATGAGAGACGGGTCAACCTGAGTCGCCATGGCCCACCACATGTTGGTATGTTCAGCAAGGGCTTCAAGCACGCTGAACTGATTGCCCGCGTAAGCAAGCGGGGTATCGATGATCGAGACCCGTAACTCGAAAAGTGCGTCCGCCGCCCAGTAGAGCAGAACGAGAAGGCCGGGTGGAACCGCTCCTGCACCCACGAAGGCCGCGAACGCCCAGCGGTGGGCACCAAACGACGGCCGAACGTGCGCGACGATCAGCCAGACGGCAAACGCCACGGCCGCGACGCCGAGATTGCTGCGCGTCAACGTCGCCAGCGACACCAACAGGCCGGCACAGGCGACACCCCAAAGCCGGTCCCGCCGCGCCAGAAGCAGCCACAGCGCCGTCATGAGCAGAGCCGTGGCCGGGAGTTCGCTGCTGGTGTGCTGGCCGAAAAAATCTGCGGACGAGATAGCGATGACCGTCAGCGTCCCGAGACCCGCCGAGACCGGGTCGGTCCAGCGGCGCGCAATCGCGAAGACCGCGGCGCAGGACGCCAGGATGCAGACGTCGCCGAACAGCCGCACGACGAGCAGCGACTCACCGAACACCGCCATTACACCGGCGAGCATGAAGAAGATCATCGGCGGCTTGTTGTCAAACAGCTCGACGTAGGGCAGGTGGCCGTCAAGCACGTTCGCGGCTATCAGGATGAAGACGCTTTCGTCCCAGTCAATCACTTCACGTTCGAGACTTCCAATTTGCGTCACGCCAACGGTCAGGACGAAGACGAGCACCCAGAACGTATTCCCGTTCAACGCTGCGCGCACCCGTGCGGCCATCACCTGGTTGGAATCCTTCCTGAGGCTGCCTTCTTCCCTTGTCTGATCCTCTGACCCATCAGGTGCTTCTCGATTCAACGATGACTTTTTCCCACGATAGGACGGTCAGAGGGTCCGATGAAGCGAATCCCGAAATTGGCCGGGGCAGGCGGAGTATCGGCGTAGATGCGGCGCAGAAATTGCGGATAGAGATTATCGGTGATGGTCGGAGTAAAATTCTGCCACCCACGGACCGGAGATTCATTGTCTTCTCGGCGCAGGATTCGGATGTCACCGAACGTCTTCTCCACCACGTAGCCGGGAACGGTGAGTTGCGTGGAGCCGGTCACGATGTGGCTGACCGAGGCCCGGAGTGTTCCCAGGTTCTCGTGCAGGTGATTGGCGGGTCCGGTACGCGAGTCGTAGAGCGGTATCGTGCGGTGAAGGTAATAATAGCCTGGGGCAAACTCATACCCACGGTCAACGTGCCACACTGCGGCGACGCCCGGCGCCTCGGCGAGGTAGCGGTACGCTGCGAAGACCGGATCCTGCTTGCTGATGAACCGGAGGCTCCA
Organism: Nitrospirales bacterium; assembly: GCA_965212625.1. Classification (GTDB taxonomy): domain Bacteria; phylum Nitrospirota; class Nitrospiria; order Nitrospirales; family UBA8639; genus Bin75. The sequence goes on from OZ243124.1 coordinate 1,723,920, forward strand.
TGCATTGGTTGAAGCGTACACCTTGTCCTGGTACGGCAACGTATTCAGAATCCCCGCGAGAGAAACCGACGCAAATACGATGCCGGCCAACGCGTACACTCGCATCGGCTTGTGTATGCCGGTGGCGAGCCTGGTGACGACGCCGGCGCCGAGGAGCAGCCACAGCGGCGTGAAGACGAAGAGGTAGCGATAGTCCTTGTGTGCAGACGCGGAATGGGTGATCAGGATCAGGGCGAGTGCCACGAGCACGAATCCATAGCGGCGGAGATCACGCAACGCCACGGCGAGACACAATGCGCTCAATCCCCCACCGGTAAACAGCAGCCACCACAGATATTCGTACACCGGCCTCGCTTCGGCACCGCGGTCGACCAGGAGATTGAAACGGAGATAGGTGCGAAACGAGTGAAACAACCCGGCGTTCCACGAGACCGCGTCGAAGACGCCGACCGCGAGGGAAAACACGGTCGCAGCGAGAACGAGTTGCGCCTTGGCGCCTTTTCCAACGCGGAAAAATACCAGTCCGAGTAGCGCGAGTGCAAGCGGCGCGTACTGGATCCGTACCGCCGCCGCCAGCACCGACAGGAAGGCAGCCGGCCAGACGATTCCCGGTCCGTCCGGTGACGGTCTCATGCATAACGCAAGCAGCACCATCAACGCGGCGGTCCCCGTGAACTCGGTCATCGGCTTGTGGGCGAAACCGACCAGTTCGTACCAGAAGGCGCCGGCCAGCAACGCAACCCGGGCCTCGGTTTCCCCGAAGTGCCGCCGCGCGAAACAATACATGCCGGCGGGGATCAACAGAGAAATCGCGCAGAACGTCAGCTTGACCCCACCGACGTACCAGACCGGCTCGCCAAGCCCAACGGCGTCGAACAGCGTCAAGACGCCGGCGACCAGCCCGGGCGTCAACCACGAGCGCGCGCCGTAGTAGAATTCCCAAAAGACGACGCCGTTGCCGAAGGCCAGGCGATGCGCCGGCTCCAAGTGCTGCATGATCTCGTCGGGGTGCAGCATGAAGTCGCCGGAGAGCGCGACGGCCGCACGGACGACGAACGCCAGCGCGAGCACCGGCCAGAAGTACGCCCACACCGGATCAGCGGGCGTTTGCGGGTGGAGCAGCACGTCCGGGACCGCGGCCAACATCAACCGGGACCGCTCCCCGCGGCCTCTCTTGCTCGCCGTTCTTTTTCTGCCCGCGTTTCGATGCGCTCTCGATTGAACCATTGCCCGTCCCATACGCTCCGTACTCAAATTGACGGCCGGGCCATTCCCCCGCTATCCGGATCAGCGGGTTGTGCCGCCTTGACTCCGGAGTTTGTAGACACGAAGGAGCCCGCTCTCATGAAAAACGGAATAGTGATCATTGATAAACGTGATGATGGCCTCGGCATCCTTGCGGACGGTCGGATCTCTGAGCGCCCCTCTCATAAGATGAGAGAAGAGAGTGTTTTCTATTCCCGTCACCAGATAGGCAGGCCGAGTATCCATGATCCTCTGTAGCTCATCCGGCGCAAGATAGCCAGAGCGAACGAGCGGCTTCGTAATGGCATTTTTTCGCAGGAGACACTGGCGACGCAACCCAGAACGAGCGCAGCGCCGAGTCGGCGAAGCGCACTCCTCGAATGCGCCCAGCCAAACGCGCGGGCACAGAAAACCCCGTACAGCGGAAAGAGTTGCAGCCAGTAATGAAGATACGCGGCACCGCCCATCATGATGGACAGCAAAACCGCAGCGAACGTGACCCACAGCAACCCGTCCGAAGCACCGGACTCCCCCCCCCCCCCCCCCCCCACAAGATTACGAAGTGCGCGCATGGAGACCCACGTCAGCCCACCCGCCGTCAGCACCGTATAGGTCCCGATGAGAGACGGGTCAACCTGAGTCGCCATGGCCCACCACATGTTGGTATGTTCAGCAAGGGCTTCAAGCACGCTGAACTGATTGCCCGCGTAAGCAAGCGGGGTATCGATGATCGAGACCCGTAACTCGAAAAGTGCGTCCGCCGCCCAGTAGAGCAGAACGAGAAGGCCGGGTGGAACCGCTCCTGCACCCACGAAGGCCGCGAACGCCCAGCGGTGGGCACCAAACGACGGCCGAACGTGCGCGACGATCAGCCAGACGGCAAACGCCACGGCCGCGACGCCGAGATTGCTGCGCGTCAACGTCGCCAGCGACACCAACAGGCCGGCACAGGCGACACCCCAAAGCCGGTCCCGCCGCGCCAGAAGCAGCCACAGCGCCGTCATGAGCAGAGCCGTGGCCGGGAGTTCGCTGCTGGTGTGCTGGCCGAAAAAATCTGCGGACGAGATAGCGATGACCGTCAGCGTCCCGAGACCCGCCGAGACCGGGTCGGTCCAGCGGCGCGCAATCGCGAAGACCGCGGCGCAGGACGCCAGGATGCAGACGTCGCCGAACAGCCGCACGACGAGCAGCGACTCACCGAACACCGCCATTACACCGGCGAGCATGAAGAAGATCATCGGCGGCTTGTTGTCAAACAGCTCGACGTAGGGCAGGTGGCCGTCAAGCACGTTCGCGGCTATCAGGATGAAGACGCTTTCGTCCCAGTCAATCACTTCACGTTCGAGACTTCCAATCTGCGTCACACCAATGGTCAGAACGAAGACGAGCACCCAGAACGTATTCCCGTTCAACGCTGCGCGCACCCGCGCGGCGGCCATCCGGTTGGAATCCTTCCTGGGGGCTGCCTCTCTCTTCGCTCGTCTGCTCCTCTGACCCATCGGGTGCTCCTCAATTCAACAACGGCGGCACGACACTGTCATTCTGAACGAAGTGAAGAATCTCACAGCATTGGGTGCTCTTTAATTCAGCGACAGCGGCACGACGGTAGCTTGTCCCAGCGGCGCAGGATAAACGCGCCGTCCTTGCCCGGGATTTCACGAAAAAAAGATGTGCCTACAACAATCTGAAGGGCCAGTCAACGTTAAGACAAGAACTTCGGACGTTGTGCGTTGCACTCAAATTCCTTCAATGCTAGACTCTGTCACGTCATGACGACAACACTTGCCGTGCTCAGCATCATCTCCACGATTCTCCTGGTCGGCATCGGTTTAGCCGGTCTCATCCTGAACGGACAGCGCGAGTTCAAACGCGAACTTGAAGCGTTACGCGCCGAAGTGTTGATGCTCCGGGAACGAATGGCCCCCCTTGAAGGTCTGCTTGAAGGCCTCCGCGAAGCCATCACGGGTCGCCGCGCCGCTTGATCCCTCCGGGTTTCACCCCAGCTTGCTTGCACCGTCAACCTTATCCCCTGCCACCGTTCACGTGTACGGTGGTCCGTTTCCATTGCCGTCAGCCGAGAGAACCCAGGCGCCCCCGAGCAGCGCGACGTATGATCAGACCGCTGAAACGGGCAACAAGGGGAGAGATGACGGGATGACAAGACCCGGACGTTTGGCATTGCCATCGGCCTCTTTCACTGCTACAATCCGCCGTCATGACGATCACACTTGCCGTCATCAGCATCATCTCCACGATTCTCCTGGTCGGCGTCGGGTTGGCCGGTCTCATCCTGAACGGACAGCGCGAACTCAAACGCGAACTCAAGGGCGAAATTGAAACATTACGCGCCGAAGTGGTGATGCTCCGGGAACGAATGGCCCACCTTGAAGGTCTGCTTGAAGGCCTCCGCGAAGCCATCACGGGTCGCCGCGCCGCTTGATCCCTCCGGGTTTTACCCGACGTGCTTGCACCGTCAACGTTATCCCCTGCCGTCTTTCACGTGTACGGTGGTCCGTTTCCATTGCCGTCAGCCGAGAGAACTCAGGCGCCCCCGAGCAGCGCGAAGTCGGATATCCGGTGTGTCATCCGCGAACGGCGCGGGTACGCTGCGTGGCTCATTGGAGTGGTTGTCTTGTTGATTGTTCCGACTCAACGAAGCGGATGCCGAAATTGGCTGGCGGGGGCGGCACGTTCGGGTATATGCGGCGTATCAGGCGGTCGCCGAAGGTGTCGGTAATGGTCGGGGTAAACTCTTGCCACTGACGCACCGGGGATTCATTCTCCTCACGGCGGAGGATGCGGACGCCGCCGAATTGCTTCTCCACCGCGTAACCGGGGGCGGCAAGGTTCGGGTCGTAAGTCACGAGGTGGCTGACCGAGGCTTGGAGCGTTTCCACGTCGGCGTGCAGGTGGTTGGCGCGGCCGGTTCGACTGTCGTAGAACGGTATTTTCCGGTGCAGGTAGTAATAACTGGGCAGATCGTGGTAGCCGCGGTCAACCTGCCAGACCGCTTTCACCCCGGGCGCACGGGCGAGGTAGCGGTACGCGGCGAAAATGGGGTCCTGATCGCGGATGAAACGGATGGGGGGAATCACGTTTGCACTGAGCCCTTCATCCTGACGCGGCAGTGCATTCAGGATCCCGGCCAGGGACACCGCCATGAACAGAGCGCCGGCGGTTCCGTAAATCCAAATGGACGTGGTCCTACGCCGGGCAAGTCGCGTCACGACGTCGGAACTGAGCAGCAGCCAGCATGGAATCGCAATGAAGACGTAGCGGTACTCCTTGTGACCCGCCATGGAATGGATCAGCAGGATCAATGCACCTCCCCCCAGCAGAAATCCATAGCGACGCACGTCGCGCAGCGCCATTCCTGCACACAACACGACGAGCCCCCCGCTGGCAAGCGTGATCCACCACACGTACTGATAAACCGGACTCTCGCCGAAGCGCGGTAACGCGGCATGAAAGCGGAAATAGTTCAGGTAAGAGTGAAACGGCCCGGCGTCCCACGTCGCCCCGTCGAATGCGCCGACCGCAAGGAAGAACACCGTGGCCGCGACCGCAAGCTGGATTTTCGCACCACTCCCGGCACGCAGGAAGAACAGGCCGATCAGCACAAGGGCAAGCGGGGCGTACTGGACCCGTATCGCCGCCGACAAGACGGCCAGGAAGGCAACCAGCCACACCGTCGCCAGCTTATCCCGCGAGCATTCCGCATAAGCGGGGGGAGTGACAACGAGCATGAGCAGCGCCGTCAACAGGGCGGTGGCGATGAGCTCGGGCTGCGGCTTGTGGGCGAAACCGACCAGTTCGTACCAGAAGGCCCCGGCCAGCAGCGCGACCCGCGCCGTGGGCTCACCGAAATGCCGCCGCGCGAAGAAGTACATGCCCACGGGGATCAGCAGAGAGATTGCGCAGAACACCAGCTTGACCCCGCCGACGTACCAGAACGGCTGGCCCAAACCGAGGACGTCGAACAACTTCAACACGCCGGCGATCAGACCGGGCACCAGCCACGAACGGGCGCCGTAGAAGATTTCCCAATACATGACGCCGCTGCCGAAGACTAGGCGGTACCCCTGTTCCAGGTACTGCATGATCTCGTCGGGGTGCATGAAAAAATCCCCGGACAAGGCAACGGCCGCCCGCGCCGCGAAGGCCAGCGCCAGCACGGGCCAGAAATATCTCCACACCGGTTCGGCCATCTGCACGTGCAACAGCCCGTCCGCCGCCGCGCGCAGGCGTCTGGCTAGGCGCCCCCCCCCTGCCGGCACCCCACGATCAGGCGAGACACGCCCCTCCTGGCTCGTCCTTCTCACCTTCTTGTGTCGGGTTGCCTTGCCCATCACTCCGGCTATCCGCTACCTGGAATCCCACCCCTTAGATGATCACCATAAAATTATTCGTCCAGAACACCATCAGGCATCCTTGCAGCAACGCGAGAGCAATAATCAGCGCCTGATTCCACGGGCTGGCTTCCGGAATCTTCGCCATGAGGATGAAGAGCGGAAACGCGACGAGCGCGAAGCGGAGCATGCTGAGGGAATTATGGAGATACGCTGACAACAGCGGTAAGGACATCAGGATCAGCGTCCATACCAGAAAGATCGGGCCGATTCGTCGGTGGAAGACGGTGACGGCCAGCAGAACGGCGATGGAATAACAGCTACCCATGATGTAAGGAAGATACCCGCTGCCGATTGCGGTGGCGAGAGCGGAGACGGGATTGGTCAACTCGCGGCCCCAGAGTGTCTGGACGGTGCTAAAGGCCAGAGCATCTCCGGTGAGCCAGTAGCACTGGAGCATGAAAAGGCCAAGCCCCAGCGGAGTCAGGGCCAGCAACAACACGTCGGGACGGATTTTGCGAACGTCGTAGTCGCGCGATTTCAGGTACTCCCATAGTAACAGCGGCGCGATGAACACGCCGGGCACCCGGGTCATCGCGGCCAAACCGCCGAGAGCGCAGGCGTACAGCCAGTATCCCCTCCCCCCACGGCGCGCGCAATAGAACGCTGCGATGGTGAAGGCGAGAAAGGCGGCTTCGGTGAACACACCGGAGAAGATGAACCCGGCCGGGCACAAAAAAAGAAACAAGACCGCCCTCAGGCCGGTGCGGTGGTCCGTTTCCATTGCGGTCAACCGATAGAGAAACCACGCGGCCGCGAGCAGCGCGAGGTTGGAGACCATGACGCCGCCGATGAAACTGCTCCCGAACGGAAAGCCGACCACGCGCATCAGCAAGGGATACAACGGGAAGAACGCATACGTGCCATAATCCGCTGACGCCCCCGTGGGATACCAGTTGTCCGCGATTCTCAAGTACGGGCTCGTGTCCCAGACCCCCCAGATGCTGAGCCAGAGGCCGTGCGTCGCGTCGACTTGCACCAACTCTTCGGCGTAACCGCCTATGTTTTTTACACGGCCGATCAGGACGCGGGCCAGCACGCCGATGAACGTGAGGACAACCCGCGAGGCAAGGAAGACGATCAGGATGTAGCGGACGGCCTCCTTGATCTGATTGGGGGACGGATGGGTCTGATCCGCGTGCTCTTCCGCACTTCCCTCAGCCGGCTTCGGTGATTTCATCCGCGCAAGGCGGCGGAGATGGCGCGGGCTCGTGGCCTTGTCCATTGGAATACTCTCCCTGTCGGGAACGAATGTAGACGATGGGAACCACCGGCGAGGAACGGGAGAGAACCATACATCAGGGTGACATTCATGGCAACTTCTGGGTTTTGCTCCGATTTGCGGGCGACGTGCCCGGCCGTTCCGACGCGGCGAAGCGAATCCCGGCGTTGACCGGCGGATCAGGGAAGACGGCGTCCATCTTTCGCATGATCCGGTCGGCAAGTTCTCCAGTCATGATCGGGGCAAAGTCCTGCCATTGGCGGACCGGGGCATCATTCTCTATACGGCGCAGGACGCGGACGTTGCCGAACTCCTTCTCCACCGCGTAACCAGGCACGGTCAGCGTGGGGTCCCCGGAGACGACGTGGCTGACCGAGGCCTGAAGCGTTTTCAGGTCCTTGTGCAGATTGTTGCCTGGACCGGTCGATGCGTCATAAAACGGGATCGTGCGGTGCAGGTAATAGTACCCAGGGAGGCTGTGATAATGACGGTCGATCTGCCACACCGCGAGGACGCCCGGCGCGGCAGCGAGGTAGCGGTACGCGGCGAATCGAGGGTCCTGGCCGCGGATGAACCTGACGACGGTTTCCTTCGGCGTATGCGTGCTCTCGTATACGTCGTGTTGCGAAGGCAGGGCGTTCAGAATCCCCGCCAGTGACACCGCTGCGAACGCGACGCCGGACGCGCCGTACACCCACGCCGGCATGCGCGTCCCCGCGGCGAGCCGCGCCACGAGGCCGGCGCCGACGATCAGCCAGAGCGGAATTACGGCAAAGACGTAGCGATACTCCTTGTGCGCCTGCGCGGAATGAATGAACAGGATCAGCGTGATGAGCATGAGCAGAAATCCATAGCGGCGCAGGTCATGCACCGTCATCGCGACGATCAGCACGCTCAGCCCCGCACCGGCGATCACGAGCCACCACAGGTACTGGTACGCGGGACTGTCGCCGGAGGCACTCGTCTGTCGGAGTTCGAAATTGAAGTGGACGTTGGCAAGATAGGAGTGGAACCATCCGGCGTTCCACGTGACCGCATCGAACGCCCCAACCGCGAGGAGGAAGACAGCCGCAGCGAGCGTGAGATGGACTCTGGCTCCCGTGATGCCCTTGCCGGTCCCGGGCTCCGGCCCGGCACGCAGGAAAAACAGACCGAGCAGAACCAGCGCGAACGGCGCGTACTGCATCCGTATCATCATCGCCAACACCGACAGAAAAGCAATGAGCCACGCCATCGCCAGCCTGGTCCGCACGTCTGCCTCCGCGCAAGCGGGGGGACGCACGCACAACGCGAGCAACGCCATCAACACGGCCGTAGCGACCAGCCCGGTCAGCGGCTTGTGAGCAAAACCGACCAGTTCGTACCAGAACGCCCCGGCCACCAGCGCGACCCGTGCCGCGGGTTCGCCGAAGTGCCGGCGAGAGAAAAAATACATCCCGGCGGGAATCACCAGGGAGATCGCGCAGAACACCAGCTTGATGCCGCCGACGTACCAGGACGGCTGGCCGAGCCCTAAAGCGTCAAACAGCTTCAGCACCCCGGCAATCAGGCCGGGCAGCAGCCACGACCGCGCCCCGTAGAAAAACTCCCAGTAGATGACGCCGTTGCCGAAGGCCAAACGATGGCCCTGCTCCAACAACTGCATGATTTCATCAGGGTGCAGGATGAAATCACCCGACAGGGCAACGATCGCGCGCGCCGCGAAGGCCAGCGCCAGCACCGGCCAGAAATGTCTCCACACCGGTTCGTCAGGCATCTGCACGTGCAATAGACCGTCCAGCACCGAGTGCAGGCGCGCCAAACCCCGGGCGCGCGGCTCCCGGCGCGTGGTTGACGGACGGCCGCGCTCTCCGCGCCTGTCCCTGCTTTTCTTTTTCCCTCCCGTCTTACCCATCGGTGGACCGCTCAATGCTCCCTGGAAGCCAGTACCGCTTCGCGGTTGGTACGCGCCACTTCCAACGTCGGGTCCAAGGCAAGGGCCCGGTCAAAGCTTTGCAACGCCTCGTCGGCCCTGTCCAGCGAGTACAGCGCAATGCCCATGTTGGACCAAGCCGCCGCGTTGTCGGCCGTCATCTCGACGGCGCGTCGATAGAGAGCCAACGCCTCCTCATATTCCCCTCGCTTGAGATGCAACCCGCCAAGGTTCAGGATGGTATCAGGGTAGCGCGGGTTGAGTTCAAAGGCGCGGCGCATGTGTTTCTCCGACTCGTCAAGCCGGTCCAGGTGCAGAAACATCAAACCGGCACTGTAGTGCGCCTTGAAGGAGTCCGGTCGCAGTGTCAACTCGGTGCGGATGGCAGCAAGCCCTTCTTCCCTGCGTCCCGACTCGAACAACGCCTTGCCGAGATTGAGATGGGCGTTCCACGCCGTCGGGTTGTACGAGATGACGTGATTGAAGAAGGTGATCTCATCCCGGTAGATGCCCGCCTGCCGCCAACTCAGCGTTCCCAGCAGCACCAGCACGCCCAAGACGAGGCACAGCGCGACCTTCCCCACGATTTCGGGCAGTTTGGTCAAGCCCCAGGCCGCGGCCCCGACGATGACGGCCAGCGGACCGATCCCGGCCAAGTACTGGTAACGGTCCGCGACAAAGGAGAACTGCATGTAGCCGTAATTCACGAACCCGAGCACCGGCGACAACGTGACCGCGAAAAACAGAACGCCCGCCAGCGGTCCCCGGCCAATCCGATGCCGCAGGAACCAGAGCGCCGCGGCCACGGCGACGGCGGCAGCAACGTATCCCAAGGCCAATGGGTCCGCGACGGTGACCTCCCAGTGTGGGTAGATCACGGCCAGCCCGGTGGGCCAGAGCAACTTGCCGAGGTAGAACCACAGTGCGTGGGCTGCAAGTAGCACCCGTTCAACCGGCGAGTAGCGGGTAATCCAGGCGGCAACGTCCTCCCGGTAGTAAGACAGATCCGCCGCGGCAATGCCCAGTCCCACCGCAAAGAACGGGGCAACCCGGCGCAGGTCAACCCAGGTCACGTGACCGTGTCTCCACCACTGGCAGATCAGCAGGGCCACGGGCAGGGTGACCCCGATGGATTTGCAGAGCAAGCCGGCGGCGAACAACGCCAGCGCCAGACCATAGCACGTGTATTGTCGAGACGGGTGCGGTTCATCCAGAAAACGCAGCCACGCGCGTCCGGCTGACAGATAGAACAACATCGCGAGCAAGTCCTTGCGTCCTATCACCCACGCGACGGCTTCCACGTGTACCGGATGCACCGCGAACAGCGCGGCGATCATCCAGGCGCCGGGCACGGCCATCCGCAACAAGAGCCGCCAGAGTAGCAGCACGTTGGCGAAATGCAACAGCAGGTTGACGGCGTGAAAGCCGGCAGGGGCGAATCCCCACAGCCGGTGATCCAGCCAGAAGGTGGTGTAGGTCAACGGCCAGTAGTGTCCCTCGCCTTGGATCTCGCTTGGCGAAAACCAGATGTGCCGGAGGCCGGAGGGCTCACGCACCGGCGCAGCCTCGGTAAACGCCCGGTCGTCCCACACGAAACCGCCCAGCACCGCCGGGTAGTAGCTGACCGCCACCAGCAGTCCGAGCCCCAGCCCCAGGAGGACCACGGCTCGCCGACCCGCGAACGCGCGTTCCTCATCCGCGCGAATCGGGACCGTGGGCGTCGTCCCGGCTCCGTCCCGCAACTCGCGCTTCGGCGGCGGGGAAGTCGGGGCAAGCGTTGCTCGTCCGCGGCGCGGTCTGCGTGCCTTCATTCCGTCCCGGCGTGACACGTTGCCACTCAACGCGGGACTGCGGTTCGCGGCGTCGCAACGGGTCCGCCGGCTACCGGTGAGACGGCTTTCGATTGCACGCGCTCCCATACGGCCGTTCTTTGTTCAATCGAAGGCAGCACTCAACGGGGACCGTCACGGTCCGTTTCACGAAACGTCCAGGAGGAATTCATGAAATAATTGAGGAATCCGGCCGGCAGGATTCCACATCCTTGCAGCAAAACGGGTGACGCCTCAGAAAACAGAAACGACAAAACGATGAACGTGACGTAACTCAGCACCAGCGTGGACAACGCGACGAGGTTGTACTTCACGATCCGGGTACGCGCGTGATCGATCATGACGCGGTCGGCAAAGCTCCAGTAGTTGTTAATCAAGAAGTTCGAAATGATCGACAGCTCGATGGCAATCGGCGACGCCAAGAATTTGTGCATGCCCAACTTGATCAGAAGGAAGAACGACCCGAGGTTGACCAGTATGCCGGTGAGACCCGTCACAACGAATTTGACGAAGGTCCAGTGACTCGCCACGTACAGCCACCAGACGTTGTAGAAGAATTCCAGGATGCTCCCGACGCCGAGTTTGGTGCGTCCGCGGTCGCGGTCGCGAAAATAGATCGGTTCTTCGATGACCTTCGCGCCGGTCCGAATCAGGCGGTGCAGCAAGACCACCTGGAACGTATGGCCTAGCACCCGGATCTCTTCCACTTTCGCGGCCCGGAGCGCGGTCGCCTTGATCGCCTTGAACCCCGCGGTACAATCGCGAACGGCTTTCATGCCGGCGATCAACCGGGCAAAACGATTGCCCCATCGGGACAGCAATCGTCGTCCGACGTGCCAGCGCCGGTCAACGGCACCGCCGGAGACGTAGCGGCTGCCGATCACCACGTCTGCCCCGTCCGCCAGCCTGGCCAGCAGCTTACCCGCGTCCGCGGGGTCATGGGAGAAATCGGCGTCCATCTGTACGACGACGTCCGGACCGAGGACGTCCAAGGCGTAGGTCATCCCCCGCACGTAGGCCTGTCCGAACCCGCGCCGCTTGCCTTCCAGCAGACGGACGCGATCATCCGTCGCGGCAAACGCTCGAACCAAGTGGCCCGTCCCATCCGGGCTTTCGTCGTCAACGATCAGAAACGTCACGTCCGGGCTCGGGTACAGTTCGGTCAATCGTTGCAGCAACAACGTGACGTTGAGCGCTTCGTTGTACGTAGGAACGACGAAACACACTCGCGTCTGGAATGGGGTCATGAGAACCGTTCTCACAATGAATTGCAGTCGGAGGTGACGAGGAACATCGTATAACGCCGGTCCCATCAATGCAAACGATTGACGATCCGGTCCCCAAGCCCCGATAACGATTCAACGTCGGAATTTGCTGACGGGGCACAGACAATCCCCGGGATCATTCTTTCTCTCATTGCTTCTGACGAGAGAAACTCAGCTCTCTGAGTTTCCGGTAGGCTTGGTTTGAAGGCTCTCGGTTGATTTGCAAGGACTCACGGAACGAGGCCATGGCCCCGTTGACGTTGCCTTTCTGCTGCTCAAGCAGCCCTTCCAGGTAGAACACCGACGCCCGCTGTGCCTTGCTGCGGTCATCTCCCGAGCGTTGCCTGGCCTTACGCAGGTAATCGTCCGTCAGCCGTCGTGACCGATCGCTGTTCTGCGGGGCCAGCGCGCTGGCCATGCCCATCAACGACCAATAGTTACGTTTCGCCAACGGCAGGACGTCCTCGGCGTACTCATTGAACGTCGGGTAGTCGCCGGCCTGAAGCAGTCCCAGGTATTCGCCGTATGTTTCGAGCAACTGGTTGCGGTGGTAGGCAATCCAGGCATCCTCCGGCTCCGGCATCATGATCAGCTTCTTGAAGTATTTCTTGGCGGCATCGTTGAGTTCGACCCCGATGGATCCGGGCGTGACGCTCGCATCCGCGCGCCTCAGGAACCCCAGGTGCATTTGTCCCACCCCGGACAGCGCGGGGCCACGCCACTGGAAATAACTCGGTCGTTCGGCGTCCCGGAAGAACTCATCCCATGCCGCGTCGCGACGCGCCTGCGTCCACGACGGCTGCACCACCCGGTCGCTGAACAGCAGGCCATGCGCCTCCAGCATCCGAACGTCCGGGCGCCGGCCGTCTACCCAGCGAAGGTAGGCCATCGGCCCGATGTAGGCGTCCTGGTACAGGACGATGACGCCGTCCTGCTCCACAAGGTCCAGGACCATCTGCGCCTGATCTTCCGCGAACGTATCGTGCGGCCGGTAGTTGATCATGCCGTTCCACACGCCCAGGGCCGCCAGGAAGAGCACGGACGCGATGTAAGCCATTGAACGCATTGACGTGCGCTTGGCCCACGCGCTTTGCAGCAGCGCGTGCAGACCATACCCCAGCCAGAGGGCGAAGATACCGTAGGCGACCAGCGGATAGGGTCGAAACGCGGCGATCATCAGGGGTTCGTAGTTGAACCCGAGCAAAAAGATCAGCAGGAAACTACTGGCCGCGAACGTGAGGGTCTCGCACAACAGCCCAAGACGCCAGCCGGTGCGAGACGACGCCACCACGCCCCACAGCGCGACGATTCCTCCCACCACGCTGAATTGCCACAACGCTTGGGTGACGAAGTATCCGGCGTACCGTCCCTTGTCGATCAAGCCGGCGTTGACGTTGGTGTCGGTGCCCGCGTAGATGCTTCGGTCAACGAACGAGAAAAACTCTCCCCATGACCCGATGGGGCCAAAGAAATTGATCGGCCCCGGCTGGTGTGAGCGCCACAGCATCCAACCGTAGAGTGCGGACGCGCTCAGCACGGCAACGGGAATCAGATAGTACACCCTGCTCCGGAAGTCCTTTTTCGCCGCAACGACGTAAGCGAGAAAGACGGGGCTGCCCAGAATCAGGAGCGGATAGTGATTGGCGAAGCCGAGGCCGTACACTAGCGCGGCCGCGACCCATAACCGCGTGCTCCGGTTGGCCGCCGCTTCCTGTACAAGGGCCAACGTCAGAAACACCAGCGCGGCGTTGGTCGTGTAGACGTCGGCGATGATCGCCTGCGACCAGAAATGTTCGGAGACCGCGAGTGCCGCGCCGGCCAGATACGCGGCCGGCCGGCTGCCGGTTCGACGCAGCACGGTCCAGGCGATGCAGGCGCAGGTGAACGCGCCCATCAGACCGCTTGCCGTATGCACGCGCCACGCGACGCTGCCGAACGGGACGTGCGAGGAGAGCCAGCCGAGCATGATGAACAGGGGATACCCTGGCGCGTGTGCGACGCTCGCGTACTTCGCGGTGGCGATGAATCCCCCGTCATCCTCCAGCATCACGGTGCGCGGCGTGGACGCGGCGTACAGAACAAACGCGCCGATGAAGAGCAGGACCAGGCCAACCAGGTCCCTGCTGACGTGAAACGGGTGCAACTGAGGGAGCACCAGAGGCATCAGCGGTTCGCGGTGCGGCCGCTCCCTCGCCGACGTCTCGGCGGACGTTCGTCTCTTTTTGCCCATGGGGTTATCACTCGAAGAAGGCCAGATATGACGAGACCCCGAAGGGGTTCCCCCTCGGGGTCTCGCGTTTCCTCATGGACCACCGGAACCGGCGGTTGGAAATTTGGCTCCTCGGGCAGGACTCGAACCTGCGACCAATCGGTTACGAGTTCCCCAGTATTTCTACTGGGCTCGGACTATCTCATCACCCGGCTGACGAATCAGGTCAGGGTGTCGGGCGCTTGTGAGGTCTTATCGGTTCGGGTTCCTCAACCTCTAGTCTCTGCACGTTCTTGCCTACCCATGACCCTTCGGCAAGCTTCGCTCAGGATTCCCCTTCCGCGTTCGTGACGAACGCGGGGAAGGCTTCCCTGAATTCACCCGATTTTTCAACCACGGTTTCCCGTGGAAGCTGCAATCCGGCGTCAATCTCCGACGGCAGTCGGCGCAACGGATCACGTATTCTCGACGATCAACGTGCCGTCTCCTTGCTGCCATCATGCGCCTCTCTTTACAGCCGACCGCTCTACCAACTGAGCTACCGAGGAACACAATCGTTGGCGTCTTTTCTCCAATGGTGAAGGCGGAGGGTGATGATACCATAATTCCGACGTCGATCAACAGTTCCCGCCGACCCCTCTTTCGCGTGCTAAAATTGAAAATCCTCTGAATCTTCTTCGCCTTCGTCAGCCTCCGCCGCGCCGCCTTCCGAGAGGGCAACGTAATGGCGCGCCCAGGACAAGTAAATATTGGCGCTATCCTTCATGGCATCGGCTCCCATCGTCAATTTTTTGACGACGTCAGGGGCCTCTCCCATGAGTTCCATTTCCTGGGCGCGACTTTCCAATCTCTCATGGAATCGGCTCATGTGCCGTTCAATGTCTCCCATGAGTTGCCTGAGGTCATCGCTCACGTCCCGCCCTCTCCGTTGGATCCACGGCGCGTTGTTTCCTTGATCGATACAAAAATAAAGCCCCGCAACAGGCACTCAGCGTTCTGCAGCGGGGCCTTGCTCCGTTGAACGGTGCGTGCATTACCCCTGATAGGCCTGTCCTAATTCCGCGGCTTCGCCTGCCGCCTCCATCAACGCGCCATTCGCGCTGACCGCAACCATGTCGATGGCTTCATGTTTGGCCGCGTCACACACGACTTTGCACAATTCACATCCCTTACATCGATTGATATACACTTCCGCCACCAATTTCTCGACGTTCAGATCAAGGCAATTGGCCTCAGGGCAGTACATGATGCACAATCGGCACCCTTTTTTGGCGACACATTTTTCATCGGTCACTTGCGCTACGTTATACATGGATGACGACCTTCTCCCTTTGCAATCATGCCGCGGCGACGGCGAGTTCGACGTTGTTCTTTTCCGCCCATTCCGCGGCCATTTCATACGACCGGACCACCGTCTCCAGGTTTTTCTTTAACAACATTTCCTTTTTGGCAAATTTCTTTTTGATGGCTTCATCCAACGTGGCGGTTCCCCCCGACGCCACGAACTTTTTCCCAAACCGCTCTTGCAGCGCCCCGTCCAGCGCCTCCAACGACACACATTTCGTAATCCCGGCGGCCGATCCAATCATGGTCATGTTCGTGGACAACTCGGTGCCGGCCACGTCCAAGGCGATCTGAGTTCCCTTGATGTAGAACACCGCCACGTCCAAATTTTTCAACCGCTGCACGTCCTCATCATCCAACAGCGGAACGTCGGAGTTGATAATCACGACGCCGTTTTCCTTAATCCCGGAGTAAAACGGCATGGTATAGCTCTTCCCCATCGTAATGACCTGGGGATGGAAGACTTCGATGACGTCGGGAAAGACCAATTCCCCCCGATCATAGATGCGGCTGACGCCGATCCGACAATAACTCTCGGCGGGAGCCATTCGCTTTTCCGCTCCAAAAAATGGATTGGAGATGGCAAATTTCCCATCACGAGACGCCGCCATGGCCATCACGTGGGCGGCAGTCACGGCACCTTGGCCCCCAAGGCCGGACATGCGAATGTTTAATCTGCGTTTAATCATTATCGTTTCCCCTTTTCCCTGGTCCGAACCCGCGTCAGGCTTTCCCCGCCAACTGCTTTTTCGCCGCGGCTTTTCGCTCTTTTTCCTTCGCTGCGATTTCGGTCAACAGTTCCTTGGCCTGGTCACTGACGTATTCTTTATAGGCGAAGCGTTCCGTTGGTTTTTCTGAATCGCGCATCTCTTGCAGGCCTTCCATGCTGTTTTTGCCGATTTCCAGGATACACGGCGTATACATCTGCAAGTAGGTGGGACCAATTTCACGTGCGACGTAGATGGCGTTTTTGATGACTTTTTCCACGAGGTTCGGTTTGCTGACCGTACAGTTCACCACGTAGTGACAGCCTGACTCACGTGCGATTTCCGGCAACCGGACCTTTTCAAACGTCTTGCCCACCGGCGCCATCTTGGCCACGAACCCTTTTTGCATCAATCCGCTTTCCTGACCGCCGGTATTGGCGTAGAGCTCATTATCAAAACAAATGGTCGTGAACTTTTCCTGACGGAACCACGCCTGCAAGGTCATGTCGAGCCCGATGTCAACGGTGGCCCCATCGCCCGCCAAGACCACGACGTCCTTGACCCGTCCGGGAAATCGCACGCTCAACGCTCGTTTGAGCCCGGAGGCAATGGCGTTCTGATTGCCGAACAGGGAGTGAATGTTGTGGACGCCGACGTGCGGGAAGACGAGACTGGTACAGCCCGTTGACCCCACCATGACGGTATCCGCGGGCGCGGGTAATGACGCTAAAATGTACCGAAAGGCCATGGATTCAGGACATCCGGCACACAACGAATGCTCTTCAATGAGTTCCTTGGACGTCCCAATGTCCTTCCACCCACGGTGATTTTCATTGCCATAGGTGGCGCGTTCGACCAGATCCTGATACTCCGACGGCATGATATCGAACATTTCAGGAGCGATTTTAATTCGTTCTTTACTCATGTGGGCCTCCTACCTCATCTTCAGAAGGTTCATGGTCAGGCGACGTGTCCCGCGTGAGGGGCCGTCGTCAACTTCCACGCCCGGCCAAGCTTTCGGCTTTAATTCCCAACAGTTTTTTAATGTCGGCGGCAATAATCTCCGGCGGCATGGTCATGCCTCCGCAGACGTGCGGGCCTGCGTACACGCGGTCAGGATTCGGAATCGTGGCACGAATTTCTTTGGCCAGCCACCCCGTCACGTTAAATTCAGGAACAATAATGTGCTTTGCGTGTTTCGTGGCTTCCCGGATTTCTTCTTCGGGCCAGGGCCGCAAGCTTTTCACTTTCACGATGCCGAGGTCGACGCCGTCTTCTTCCAGAACCGCCTTGGCTTCACGTCCTTGGGAAACAGCTGTCCCGGAGGAGACAATCAAAATGTCCGCATCGGGATTATCCACCTCCACCATACCGTCCAACCATCGAATGGTATGCTTGCGGGAACGCTCCACCGCGGCCCAGACTTCCTGCTGCCAACTGGCATGCGTGGCATAACTGATGTAATTACTTTTCATGACGAACGGATCACGCATCATCCGAACCGGCGGGCATTCCATGTCCATGCAGGGAACGGGGGAGCGGTACGGGTCATAGGGAGGGAGACACATGTCGGCAGGAGTCAGATTGACCACGTCTTTGGTGTGCGTGACGAAAAATCCGTCACAACACAGGGCCAGCGGCAAATGGACGTCCGGCTCTTCCGAGACCATGTACCCCTTCAGAATCCAATCAAAAAAGTCTTGCGCCGTTTCAGCGTGCCAGACCAACATGCCGGTGTTTAACAGATAGGATATTTCCAACGTGTCGGGTTGAATGGACAGCGGCGAGTTAATGCCGCGACAGGTCACGATCATTTGAATGGGCAGCCGTGCTCCGGCCCACATCGGGAAATTCTCCATGGCCCGCATGGTGCCCGGCCCCGCGGTGGTCGTGAAGACTCGCGCCCCACCGAACGCGGCACCGGCACATTCGGACATGACCGCGAACTCACTTTCTCCGCGAAAGTAGTCCCCGATGTAGCCTTCGGCGAATAATTCGCCGATCAACGCCGCCGCCTCACTTTGTGGGGTAATGGGATACGCAATCATCACGTCGCAATTCGCCCGCCGAATGGCTTCTTTAATGACCTCGCTCCCTGTAAAAAAACAGGGCGTGCGCTCGGCTTCGTGCATCATCTTCCATGGGTCAGTGATCGTCTGACCGATCTTATTTTGTGTCCCGATTACCGTCTGAGTTGCCATGATTGCACCTCCTTCTGGATTAGGGCGTTAGGGCTCCCAGCCGTTCTCGCTTAGTCTTTTGGGGGCTCAACTGATCCTTTTAATTTTTTTACCCAATCGGCCAACCTCATGATCTTTTCGGCCGTGGCGTCACGGAACGACAGCATCGCGTCTTCATGCCCGGCCTGCGCACACATGGCGATGGTGTAACAATAGGTGCCGCCTCGAATAATTTTCAGAGAGAGATTGGCCTGATGGCAATGCACGCCGACAAACATGCAGGCGTCGATTCTATTATGCCAAATGGTGAGATTCGGATGATTGGGATTGATTTCGATTTCAGGATTGATCTTCGGATACTTGGGCCGATAATCAGGCATGGGGATGAGCATGGCTTGTTGGGACGGGGCGACGCACTCCTTCACGGTTTCATACAAGTGCCTGACGGCGGTGGCTTTTCCGGCTGCTTTTTCATTCCACGCCCACAGGACAAGAGGTCCAGGGAAAATGGTCGGCACTTTGGCTGATAAAAACCGCCGGGCCGCCACTTCCATCGCTTCCTCTTCATTCACAATGGATCCATGAATGTGTGCTTGACCCGGGTCCGGCAGACGAATGCCCATCGTCGCAGCCGCCGGGGGAAGAAAATGTTCCGGCCCCCGTAACACTTGATACGTCGTTGACATTGGCTACTCTCCACCTTCCATAAAAAATGTGTCCCTCCAGTGTAAACGTGAGCCTACTCTAAGCCGGTCCAGGCAATTTAGCAACCTCGAAAAAGCCCCAACAACCCCGATATTTAGGCTATTTTGGGGATCAGCAGCATGAGGCTTTCGCCCCAGCATTGCCTTCTCCGTTCAGAAAAATCACCATAAGAATTTCCGTGAGATTTTGTCAATTCAGGAATTGCTCCTCGCAGCACTCGCAGCCGGGCTCGAGACCCCATCCGACCATCCCAGGAAGAAGCCTCCCCAAGAAGACTTTGACGCGTTTCGTAAAACCGGGACTTCGCATATGTTAGTACCGATAGGTTTCTTCTTTATACGGGCCTTCAATCGGAACGTTCACGTAATCGGCCTGTTCTTTGGTGAGCGTGGTGATGACCCCGCCAAACCCGCGCACCATGTGGGCTGCGACTTCCTCGTCCAGCTTCTTGGGCAAGACTTCGACGGTCAGCGGCGCACCGGGATTATCGGCAAACTTTCTTTCAAACAAGAACATTTGCGCAAGCACCTGGTTGGAAAAGGACCCGTCCATCACCCGTGAAGGATGACCGGTGGCATTTCCCAAATTCACGAGACGCCCTTCGGATAACAGGATCAGATGGTCGTTGGTGAGCACGTCGCGATAGACTTTATGCACTTGGGGCTTGACCTCTTCCCATTCCCACTGTTTCCGCATGAAGGCGGTATCAATTTCATTATCGAAATGGCCGACGTTGCAGACCACGGCGCCTTTCTTGAGAGTTTGGAGCATGGCGGCGTCACAGACGTTGTAATTGCCGGTGGCGGTCACCACCAGATCCGTTTTGCGCAAGAGCGCAGCGTTCAGATCCTGAACGTTCCCCGTATTGACGCCGTGTACGTAGGGCGACGCCACTTCAAAACCATCCATGCAGGCCTGCATCGCGCAAATGGGATCAATTTCCGAGACCGTCACGATCATGCCTTCTTGGCGGAGGGATTGCGCCGATCCTTTTCCCACGTCCCCATACCCGATCACCAGGGCCTTCTTGCCCGCCAAGAGATGATCGGTGCCGCGCTTAATGGCGTCGCTCAAACTGTGGCGGCACCCATATTTATTATCGTTTTTCGACTTCGTGACCGAATCATTCACGTTAATCGCCGGAATTTTCAGCGTGCCTTTCGCCAACCGCTCTTGCAGACGATGCACGCCGGTGGTGGTTTCTTCCGTGACCCCGTGGATCCTGTCCAACGTCGCCGGATATTTGTCGTGCAGCACGTTGGTCAAATCGCCCCCGTCATCCAGAACCATGTTGGCATCCCAGGGTTTGCCGTCCTTGACGATGGTTTGCTCGATGCACCAGTCGTATTCCTCAAGAGTTTCACCTTTCCAGGCGTACACGGGAACGCCGCGGGCAGCCATAGCCGCGGCCGCGTGATCCTGAGTGGAAAAAATGTTGCAGGAGGACCATCGCACCTCGGCACCCAATTCCATCAGCGTTTCAATCAACACGGCCGTTTGAATGGTCATATGAATGCAGCCGAGAATGCGCGCCCCCTTGAGCGGTTGGGAGGCCCGATACTTGTCCCGCAAGGCCATGAGTGCCGGCATCTCCGTTTCGGCAATCTGAATTTCTTTTCGCCCCCAGTCGGCCAAGCTGATATCGGCAACCTTATAGTCACCCACTGTTTTTTCCATTTCCGTCGTCATCGTCGTCATCGGGCTACTCCCTTCTTCTGGTCATCAATCAACGTGAAAGCCCACGCGTCACCGTCCCGCTTCCTGCCGCAACGCCGCGGCCTTGTCCGTTTTTTCCCAGGTGAACCCCGGGCCGCTCCGGCCAAAATGTCCATAGGCGGCCGTCTCTTTGTAAATGGGCCGGCGAAGTTTCAAATACTCAATGATCCCCCTCGGCGTCATGGGAAAATGCTTTCTCACCAGTTTGTCGATCACCGCAAGCGCGACGTGCTCGGTGCCTTTGGCGTCAACCAGTACGGAGACGGGTTCGGGCACTCCGATCGCATACGCTAATTGGACCTCACATTTATCAGCCAGTTTCGCGGCAACGATATTTTTTGCGATATACCGGGCCATATACGAAGCAGATCGATCCACTTTACTGGGGTCCTTCCCGGAAAAAGCCCCGCCACCATGGCTCCCGACGCCGCCATACGTATCCACGATGATCTTCCGACCGGTCAGCCCGGTGTCTCCCATGGGGCCTCCCGTTACAAACCGGCCGGTCGGATTAATGTGAAACGTGACCGCGTTCGGATCGAAGATCGCGGATTTGCTCTTGCCGGTGTCACGTACCCATTTCGGCATCGCGGGCGCAATGACTTTCTCCTTAATCTCCCGTTCGATTTTTTTGGTCGTGACCTTGTCGCTGTGTTGGGTGGAAACCACAATCGTATCGATCCGGACCGGTCGGCCGTTTCGATACTCAACCGTGACTTGGGACTTTCCATCGGGTCTCACCCAGGGCAAAATGTTCTTTTTCCTGACTTCGGCCAAGCGTCTGGTCAATCGATGCGCCAACACAATGGGCATGGGCATCAATTCGGCGGTGTCATTGGTGGCGTAGCCGAACATCAACCCTTGATCCCCCGCGCCCCCGGTATCCACGCCCATCGCAATATCGCCCGACTGCGCGTCAATGGCCGTCAACACCGAACACGTGCGGTAATCAAACCCCCAGGTTGCGTCGGTATAGCCCACGTCACGGATGGTGTCCCGAATGATGTCCGGGATTTCCACGTAGGCTTTGGTCGAGATTTCCCCGGCGACGAACGCCAAGCCCGTGGTCAGAATCGTTTCACACGCCACCCGACAATTCTTATCCTTCGCCATAATGGCATCCAGGATGCCGTCGGAAATCTGGTCGGCAATTTTGTCCGGATGTCCTTCGGTCACGGATTCCGAGGTAAACAAGAAATTCTGTTGGCTCATGACAATGACCCTTCCGTTACAACACAACGGCATCCCCTCCTCACGAATTCCAAGGTAAGGAACGCCTGCGTGAGACGTAAAACCTGTATCAGCTCAGTGAGTATTTGAGGCGCACACGAAATCCCCAATTTGGACTCGCACGTGCCATTAATAAAAAGAAGTCTGCCCGGTTTGTCAAATAAAAATTCCCATGACCGAGAAATTCCCTTTCTTTTCAAGGAGTTCGAATCTTCACGTTCGTGAAGACGCACAAGGATTCCAGAGGGAACCCAGGACATCCCCAAACGACGCTGTCAGCCTGAGCGGAGCGAAGGATCTGCTTTTCTCTGCTTGCCCCGAAGCGCCTCTCCGTCTCCGGAGCGACCGAGATTCTTCGCTTCGCTCAGAATGACAGAAAGAGTCCAGCGGAAATCCATGGAGCGTGACGAGGGTGCCTCCCCGCGGGCGCGGGAATGCCGCTTCTGGCTTCTGACCGCGTAAGACGCGGCCCTACACGGCTACAGGGCGACTCACGCGGACGCGGAAAATGACCTAACTTCTGGCCGCGTGAGACGCGGCCCACACGGTTACAGGGTGACTTCACGCGGACGCGGAAAATGAGACGTAGGGCCGCGTCTCACGCGGCCATCACTTGGCGGCTCCCCACTCCTAACCTCACTCTCCCCTCCCGGGAGAGGGCAGGGGTGAGGGGCGGCCGTTGCTCCCCCAAAACCCCCTACCACTGCCAGCCCAGCCTTGGCTCGCCACTTCTATGCTCCCCACATGCCCGGGAAGGCTGCCCGTCTCCTCCCTCTCCCCTTGCGGGAGAGGGGCGGGGTGAGGGGGCTCTGCTCCCCGCAGGAGACGCCCCTACCACTGCCAGCCCAGCCGCACGGAGACACTGTGCGCTGCCGCCTGCCCGGGCTGCTCTGCCCGTTCGCCCTCAATGCTCAGATCCAGCAACGTATTCACGGCCCAGCGGCTCCCCAGCCGGTAGCGCGCCGTGCCCGGGTCTCCCAGCACCAGCCCGCCATACGGGGTCAGGAGTCCCCGCCCGTCCGACAGGGCCAGCCCGTAGCCTACGTCAACTTCAACGTTCGCCGGCCGCCAGCCCGCGGCCCGGGCCGCCGGGGTGCCGCCCGGCACCGCGGCCGCGTTCCCCCACAGCTGGTCCACCCCGCTGCCCGGCTGCCCCCACACCGGCGCGACCATCAGATACGCGCCTTCGCCGCCAATCCCCGGGTCCAGCCGCACGTTCACGCTCGCCCCCCAATCTTCAAACGCTCCGTCCTCGTGCATCAGCAGATACCGCCCCTGCATGTCTATGCTCAGACCCCACTCGGTCTGCATGTAGGCCAGGCCCCCGCCCAGTTCCAGCCCCAGCCCCTGCTCCGCGGTGCCGCTGTCCCAGCGCCCGCCCATCTCCATCCGCGGCCGGAGGTGCGACCCCGGCGACAGGGCCAGCGCGGTCTGCCCTTCCAGCAGCAGCCGCACGCGCTGCGCGTGTCCCCGCGCCTCCGGCAGGTGCATCTTGGCCTCGGATCGCACCGTCGTCAGGAACGCATCCGTCTTCGCCGCCAAGTCAATCCCCTGCCACGTGGTCAACGCCTGCCGCCCGCCGATGGCGCCCAGCCATGAGGTGAGATCCGTGGTGTGCGTCCTGGGGTCGCCCGCGGCCTTCAGGTCCATCTCCCCCAAGCCCGCGCCCAGCATGCCCCACACGCCCAGCCCGGCGGCGGGCTGCCAGTGGGCATACGGCAGGAGGCTCGTCAGTTTCACGTCCACCCCGGCCTTCGTACCGCCGGTGCGCTCGTAGTCCACTTGGCCGGTGCTGTGAGCCACGGCCAGGCCCATGAGCAGGGACGAGCGGGGCCGGTAGTCCAGGCCCAGGTAGCCGCTGTACAGGGTGCCGTCCATCTTGAAGCCCTCCTCGGGCTGGCCGGCGAAGCCGCTGGCCGCGCCCCGGCCCCACAAGGTCCAGGTGGGCAGGCCGTCGTCCCCGGTGCGGGTCAAGGGCAATTCAAAGGCGCTGCGGGCCAGGAGGTCTTTGGCGGAGACGGGCTGGATCCGGAAAGGCGAGCGCCACGTGGGAGAGGCGGGGCGGCGGGCATCCACCGGGGCCCGGCTCAGGAGGGTGTGGGCACGTTGGAACGTGCTGCCGTCACCCCGGCCTGGTCCCGTGGGAGCGGGAGAAAGAGCGGGGGTGTCAAGGGTGACGCCGAGGGCGCGGGCGACATCAACGGCGACGCCCGTGACGCGCTGCCAGGGGCTGGGGCCGGAGGGGGCGGCGGGAATGGCCCCCTCACCCCCACCCTCTCCCGCGAGGGGAGAGGGAGCAGAGGCGGAGGGTGAGGCGGCGGGGGCCGACCCCGCGGGGTTCGTCAGGCGGAGGACTTGGCCGCCCAGGGTGACGTGCAGCCGGGCCGGCGGCGGGCCAGACCGGCTGCCTAGAATCTCCACGGCGTCCGAGGCCAGGGTCCGGCCAACCCCGGCCAGCACCAGGGCCAAGTCCCGGCTCTCAATGCCCGGTTTCACTTCGATCGTGAACGGCAACTCAGCCGTCTGATTGTCCGCGTCCGTCGCGACCAGCGTGTACGCCCGCTGCGCCATGGGGGCCGTCGCCGTGCCCTTGATCGTGCCGCCGTGTGCCGCCTCCTCCGGCCGCACGTGGGCCAGCCCGGCCGGGAGAGCGTCCGCCTCCTTCACCCCGTAGGTGATCCGCCCATCCCCCGTGGCCCGCGGGAACGGCTCGCTCTCCTCCGGGCGACCCGTCTGGAAGATGAACTCCCAGCGCCGCGCCCGCGCGCCCGCGCCAAAGGCCACCTCCTGATCCTCAAACCCCACGGCAAACGGCGAGAACGCCTCCACGCGGGCGCAGACCCGGAGCACCCGGGTTCGCCCGGTCTCATCCGTCCCCCGTTCCTCCGCCGAGCCTGCCACCGGCTCGCCCGCGCGCAACAACCTCAGGGTCCGCCCCGCCGCCCGATCCCACAGCGCGCCGCTCACCGGCAGGCACAGGCGCCCGGGCCGACTCGGGATGACCCGCACGTCCAGGGCCACCCGCTCCGTCGGCAGCCCGAGGCTGATCCCGCTCCCCACCGCATCATCCGCCTCGGCCTCGCTCAACGGCCGGACCGCCACGGTCAGCGGGCGGGTGAGGGATGTCTGCGGCCTGAACGTCACCCTCGCCGGCACGCCGGCCGCCTGCGTCACCGTGACGAGCTGGTTGTCCCGGAGGACGTGATGCACCCCCGCCTCGTCCGTCGTCTCGATCGGCTCGTTCGGCTCAATCACGGGCACGCTCATCCGCGTCACCGGCAGAGCCTGCGTCGTTCCCTCATAGTCGCCCCCCGTCCCCCGGTGGTCCACCAGGTTGGCGGGAGCGGTGGTCCCCGCCGCCACGGTCAGCGTCACGGGCTGGGCCGTGGCCCAACTCGTGGCCGTGAAGGGCAGACTGGTGGGATCCACCGTCACGGTTGCGTCCGGGGTGAGCGTGACCGTCACGGGGCCGGTCGGCTTGCTCGTCAGCGCCACGGTGTAGGTCGCGGTGCCGCCCGCGGCCACCACCAGGGCCGCCGGCACGAACGTCATCCCTCGCTCGTCGTCGTCGCGGAGGGTCAGGGTCGCCTCGCGCACCATGCCCCCGCCCAGGGCGTTCTCCACGGTCGCCGACACCGTGACCGCCTTGTCCGCCGTATCCACCGCGTTGTCGTTCGCCGTGACCGTCACCGTGCCCGTGCTTCCCGTTGCCCCCGCGGCGACGATCAGCGTCGCCGGGGTGCTCAGCGTGACGTCGGCCGCGTCGGCCGGCACTGCCGGGGCTACCGGCGTGGCCCTCACCGTGACCGTTGTGGCCGCGCCCGACGGGTGCGCCAGCGTGGCCGTGACCGTCGAGACGCCGCCGGCTTCCGTGATGGCCGGGGGCGTGAGGACCAGCGTCACCCCCGGCGCGTCGTCGTCGTCGGTGGTGGTCACGTCCACGTCTTCGTCAATGCCGTCATAGCTGGCGTCGTCGCTCCCCGGGTTGAGCCACACCTGCCACGTCACCGGCCCGTCGTCGACATTGTCGTCCACGCCCGTCACCGTCACCGTCTGCGCCGTGTTCCAGTTCCCCGTCGTGAACGTCAGAGACGACGGCGAGGCCGTCCCCTCCCCCGGATCGCGGCTCGACACCGCCACCGCCACCGCCGCCGAGGGCTGCGTCAGCAGCGCCAACGTGAATGTCGCCGTCCCCCCCGCCTCCGTCACCGTCAGGCCGGCCGCCACGGTCACCCCCAGGTCCAGCCCAAACTCGTCGTCGCGGATGATCAGCGTCTTGTCACCCGGGTCGGCCACGCCGTTGCCGCCCGCCGCCGTCGCCGACACCGTCACCTGCTTGTTCCCCGTGGCATCGTTGTCGTTCACCGCCGTCACCGTCACCAGGCCCGTGCTGGTCGTCGCGTTCGCCCCAATGTTCAGGGTGGACGCCGTGCTCAGCATGAAGTTGCCCGCCCCCGCGTTCGCCCCCGCCGCCGCGGAGACCGTCAGCGTCGTCGCCTGCGTCGTCCGGTGCGACAGACGCGCCGTCACCGTTGACACCCCCATGTCCTCCAGGATCGCCGACGGCGTCAGCACCAGCGTCGCCGTCGTGGCGTCGTCGTCGGTGATCGTCAAGGTCGCGGCGGACGGCGCCGCCACGCCGTTGCCGCCCGCCGCCGTCCCCGTCACCGTCACCGACTTGGTCCCGGTCCCGACGTCCACGTCGTTGTCAACGCCCGTCACCGTCACCGTGCCCGTGCTGGTCGTCTCGCCCGCCGCGATGGTCAGGGTGGGCGCCGGGCTCAGCGTGAAGTCCCCCGCCACCGCCCCGGTTGAGGCCACTGGCGCCGCCGCCACCGTCACCATCACGGCCATGCTCGACGGACCCGTCAGCGTCGCCGTCACCATCGACACCCCGCCGTTCTCCGAAACCGACGTCGGCCCCAGAGCCAGCATCACCACAGGCAGCGTCTCATCGTCGGTCAGGGTGAGCGCGGCGCCCGTCACCATGCCCGCGCCCTGGGGGTTGGTGAGCCTCCCCGTCACCGTCACGCTGCGGCCCGCGCTCCCCTGGTGGACGTCGTCGTCCACGCCCGCGACCGCCGCCGTGTCCGAAGCCGCCGTCGTCGAACCCGCCGCGATGATGATCGTCGCGTCCGAAACCGTGTAGGCCCCCGGCACCGCCGTCACCGTCACCGTCGATGGATTGCTTGACGGGTGCGCCAAGGTCGCCGTCACCGTCGCCACCCCGCCGTTCTCCGCCACCGACGCCGGGTTCACCGACAGCATCACCCCCGGCGCATCATCGTCGTCGGTCAGCGTCAGCGTCGCCCCCGTCACCGTCATGGTCGTCCCATCCGCCGCCGCCCGGGCGTTGCCGACCGTCGCCGTCACCGTCGCCGTCCGGTCCGGCTCGTCGGTCGTGTTGTCCACCGCCGTCACCGTCGCCACGTCCGTGCTCGTCGTCTGCTCCGCCGGGATCACGACCACCCCCGCCGCCCCCGACCCCGCCGTGAAGAACCCGGAGACCGCCGTCACCGTCAGCGCCGTCTCCGCCCCGGAGGCGTGCGACAGCGTCGCCGTCACCGTCGCCACCCCGCCCATCTCCGCCACCGACGACGGGTTCAGCGCCATCGTCACCGTCGGCGGGCCGTCGTTGTCCGTCGTCGTCACGTCCACGTCCACGTCGTTGAGGGCGTTGTAGTCGCTGTCGCCGCTGCTTGACGTATCCAGGCGCACCTGCCACGTCACCGTCCCGTCGTCGACGTTGTCGTCCACGCCCGTCACCGTCACCGTCTGCTCCGTGTTCCAGGTGCCGGCGGAGAAGGTCATCGTCGACGGCGAGACCGTCCCCTCGCCCGTATCCTGGCTCGTCACCGCCACTGCCACCGCCGCCATAGGCTGCGTGTTCAGCCGCACCGTGAACGTCGCCTGCCCGCCCGCCTCCGTCGCCTGCCCGCTCACCGCGCTCTCCGACAGCCCGAACTCGTCGTCGCGGATGATCAGCGTCTTGGCAGCCGGGTTGGCCACGCCGCGCCCGCCGGCCGCCGTCGCCGACACCCTCACCTGCTTGTTCCCCGTGATCGCGCTGTTGCCCACCGCCAGCACCGTCACCAGCCCCGTGCTCGTCGTCATCCCCGCCGCGATGGTCAGACTCGTTCCCGTCTGCGTGAAGTCGCCCGCCACCGCCGGCGCCACCGCCGTCGTCGAGACCGTCAGCATCGCCGCCGCCGTCGTCGGATGCGACAGCTGCGCCGACACCGTCGAGATGCCGGCTTCCTCCGAGATCGCCGCCGGCGTCAGCACCAGCGTCGCCGTCGCGTCGTCGTCGTTGGTCAGGGTCAGCGCGGCGAGACCCGGGTTCTGTATGCCGTTGCCGCCCGCCGCCGTCGCCGAAATCCGCAACAGCTTGTCGGCCGCGTCCACGTTGTTGTCCACGCCCGTCACCGTCACCAGCCCCATGCTGGTCAGCGAACCCGCCGCGATGGTCAGCGTCGTCCCCGTCTGCGTGAAGTCGCCCGCCACCGCCCCCGACGAGGCCACCGGCGTCACCGCCACCGTCACCGTCGTCGCCTCGCTCGACTTGCCCGACAGCCCCGCCAGCTGCGCCGTTATCGTGGCGACGCCGCCGTTCTCCGAAATCAAACCGGAAAGGGGGGAGAGCAACAGCGACGCCGTCGGCAGGTTCTCGTCGTCGGTGATCGTCAGCGCCGCCCCCGTCACCGCGCCCGCGCCCTGGCTGTTGGTCAGCGACCCCGTCACCGTCGCGCTGCGCCCCCCGCTCCCATGGTGGAGGTCGTCGTCCACCACCCTGATCGTCGCCGTGTCCGCCGCCGCCGTCGTCGCCCCCGCAGCGATGACGATGGTCGCGTCCGTACCCGCCGTGTAGGCCCCGGAAACCGCCGTCACCGTCAGCGTCGTCGGCTCGCTCGACGGATGCGACAGCGTCGCGCTCACCGTCGAGACCCCGCTGGGCTCCGCGATCGACGCCGGGGCCAGAGACAGCGTCACCCCCGGCGCCGCGTCGTCGTCGGTCAAGGTCAAGGTCGCCCCCGTCACCATCATGGTCGTCGAATCGGCCGTGGCCCGGGCGTTCGCCGCCGTCCCCGTCACCGTCGCCGTCCGGCTCGGCTCGTCGGTCGTGTTGCCCACTGCGGTCACCAGGGCGAAGTCCGTGCTCGTCGTCGCGCCCGCCGCGATCGCGACCGTCCCCGCTGTCCCTGCCCCCACCGTGAAGGCCCCCGAGACCGCGGTCACCGTCAGCGTCGTCGCCGCGCTTGACGGATACGCCAGCCGCGCCGTCACCGTCGCCACCCCCGCACTCTCCGACACCGCCGCCGGGTTCAGCATCACCGTCACGCCCGGCGGGCCGTCGTTGTCCGTGGTGGTCACGGCCACGTCTTCCTGAAGGCCGTGATATCGGTCGCCGGTGGTGCTCGTCGTCGTGAGCCGCACGTCCCAGGCTGCGTTCCCGTCGTCCGCGGCGTCGTCCGCTCCGGTCACGATTACGGTCTGGGCCGTGTTCCACGTGGTCGGCGAGAAGGTGAGCGCCGCCGGCGCCGCCGTGCCTTCGGTCGTATCCTGGCTGGCCACGGCCACGGTCACCGCGGCCGCGGGGGCGGACAGCAGCGTCACCGGGAAGGCGGCCGTGCCGCCGCCCTCCGTGGCCTGGCCCGTGACGCTGCCCACGACCAGCCCGAATTCGTCGTCCGTCACGGTGACCGTGAACGTCACGTCGGGCGCGGGATCGAACTCGTCCGAACTGCTCGCGTCATTCACGGCGTGCGTCACCGTCACCGTCTCGTTGGTCCCGTCCGCGTCGTCCACCGCGGTCACCGTCACGACCCGTCCCGTGTTCCACGTACTCGTCGAGAAGGTGAGCGACGCCGGCCCCACCGTCACCGCTCCCGCGTCGTCGCTCGAGACTCCGACCACCACGGTCCCTCCCGGCGCCCCCCCGAGCGTCACAGTGTACGTCGCGGCGTTCGGTTCCGTGAGCGCCAGCGGGCCGGTGCCCCGGCTCACCACGATCCCCGCGTCGTCGTCCATGATCGTCAGCGGCAGCGACGTCGCCGCGTCGTCGTAGTCGTCCGCGGTGGCGCCGTTTATCGTGTAATGGGAGATATCCGCACTTGAGCCGATCGCGTCGTTGTCCTGCAGCGCGATGACCGTGATCACCTGCCCCGTGTTCCAGGTACTCGTCGTGAACGTCAGGTCCTGGCGCACCGCCTGCGTCCCGCCCGCTTGGTTCAGGACATAGTCCGAGGCCCCCCTTTCCACCCGCACTTGTACGTTCCCCGTGGGCGCCATGCTGAGGGCCACCGTGTACGTGCCCGTCGTCTCCTCCCTGACGGTCAGCGCGCTCTCGCTCAGCACGATCCTCGCGTCGTCGTCCACGATGGTCAGCGTCGCCGTCCCGGCACTGTAGCTGGATGAGGGAGGGGACCCCGTGAGCGTCACCGTCTTGTTCCCGCCGGTGGCGTCGTCCGTCGCCGTGATCGTCAGCATATTGGTACTCGTCGTCGCGCCCGACGCGATGGTCAGCGTCGTCCCCCCCGTCCACGTGAAGTCCGTGGAGCTCGTCGGACTGACCGCCACCAGCACGGTCGCCGTCGCGGCCGACCCCAGCGTCGCCCGCACCGTGGTTGAATTGCCCGCCCCGCTCTCGTTGATCGTCGGCGCGCCCAGGGCCAGGCTGATCGGAATCGTATCGTTGTCCTCGATCGTCAGGGTGGCGGTATGAACTTCGGGACAGAAATCTGTATAGTTATACCAATAGTGGGTCGGAGTTGGATTGCATAGAAACGTTAGACCTACGGTGACGGTGCGGGTGCCGGTCCTGACGCTGTCGTCCGCAGCCGTGATCGTCACCGTTCCACTGGCGGTGCTTTGAGCAAAAGTTCCCGCGCCAGTACGGCCGTTCAGGTAAGACTCCCAACTGAATCGGGTATTGGTACTGAAGGTGACGGCGCCGGCGCCGGTCGCAGTCGGGGCGGCAGCCGTCTTTGTGACATCCATGTATGCGGTGGCGTGTCGAGAGCGGCCGGCAGCACCTGAATAGTAATCCAGGGTTGTGTCTCCAGAGACACTGAGGCCCACGGTGGTGGTTTGGCCTTCGGTAATCGTGGACGGGTTCAACTCTACGGTGACATGGGAGTGGGGATCTCCCCCGCGCGAATGCGCCGCCGCCGATGACGGCGCGAGCAGCACCGCGGCGGTCAGGAGAGCCGCGGCCAGCCCGACGCCCCGGGCGGGAGCGGAGACCGCCCAGTGACCCCATGGCCATGGGGGAACGGGTCCGGTCGTCCTGCTCCTCGGGGTATTCATCGTACCCCCCCCCCCCCCCCCCCACAACCGGGCTGGGAGAGACATGGCGAGCGGGAGACGGGGCGAGTCGGCTGAGTCTGATCCAAGCTCTCTTCATTGACGTGTTCTCCTGGGTGCGCATGGTCTTCATCGGCGGGGTGTCGGCGTGCGGCTGAGCGGGAGCGCCCTCTCACCGCCTAAGCGATAATCCTTGATTATACCCGTTCTTTACCGGAAGGCAAGCCCTTTTTCAAAAAAAGATTCTACCCATTTTTCACCAAGGCAACCCCCTTTGTTCCTGCCCGCCGGGCTTTATGCCTGCCGGCCCCCTTTGTCATGCCTGCCGGTTTCCCCTCTGTCATTCCCGCCGGCCCCCCTCTGTCATTCCCGCCGGTTGTTAGCGGGAATCCAGCATCTTGCTTTGTTGTTCTTTCATTCGTGTGGCCCTGCATGGGAAAAGCCATGGATTCCCGATTAAAAACGTCGGGAATGACAGAAGGGGAATTGAAGGCGTCGGGCATGACGGAATGTCTGCTCTGCCTCTTTGTCATGCCCGCCAGGCCCCTTTGTCATTCCCGCCAGTCCTCTCTGTCATTCCCGCCGGCCCCCTCTGTCATGCCCGCCGGCCCCCCTCTGTCATTCCCGCCGGTTGTCAGCGGGAATCCAGCATCTTGCTTTGTTGTTCTTTTATTTGTATGGCCCCTGCATGGGAGAAGCCATGGATTCCCGATTAAAAACGTCGGGAATGACAGAAGGGGGATTGAACACGGGGGGCATGACGGAATGTCTGCTCTGCCTCTTTGTCATGCCCGATGGGCCCCCTCTGTCATGCCCGCCGGTTTCCCCGATAACAAATGTCGGGGACAAGGTTAGCGGGAATCCAGCATCTTGCTTTGTTGTTCTTTTATTTGTGTGGGCCTGCATGGAGGAAGACTTGGATTCCCGATTAAAAATGTCGGGAATGACAGAAGGAGGATTGAAGGCGGGGGGCATGACGGAAGGCATGCTCTGCCTCTTTGTCATGCCCCGACAACCCCTCACCCCGGCCCTCTCCCGCAAGGGGAGAGGGAGAAAACAAGGGAGAACGTTTCTTGCACTGCCGGGGGCTTCTCACCTCTCCTCTATCATGCCCGAGGGTGCGGGAAGGACGGACTTGTTGTTGCTGAAGGCTCATTGGGTGAAGACGGGGTTCGCGGGCAGTCTACGGCATGATATCCAGTTCGCCCAGCACTTCTTCCAAATGGCCGTCCACCTTGACCTTTTGGAAAATATCATCGATTGTGCCTTGCTCATCAATGATGAAGGTTGTGCGTTCGATGCCCATGAACTTCCGGCCGTAGAGCGATTTTTCTTTCCACACGCCATAGGCCTGTAAGACGGTTTTCCGCTCATCACTCAGCAAGGGAAAATTGAGATTGAACTTTTTCGCAAACTTCTTATGGGAGTCCACGGAATCGCCGCTGACTCCCAACACGACCGCGCCGCTCTCCCGGATTTCATCCATGCCGTCCCGAAAGGCGCACGACTCTTTGGTGCATCCCGGCGTATCATCTTTGGGATAGAAATACAGGACGACTTTCTTCCCTTTGAATTGAGAGAGACTCACCACGTTGCCATCCTGATTCGGCAGGGAAAACGCCGGCGCTTTTTGCCCCGCTTTTAACTGTACCGTTGGTCCGGGCACGGCCTTGGCGACTTTCGTCTTTTTGGACTTGCTCGTGCTCGGCGTGGCGGCTTTTTTTGTCGGGGCCTTTTTTGTTGCCCCGGATGCCGTTGCTTTTTTCGTTCCTTTGGGTTTTTGGACCATTACTCCCCCTTTCCTGGTCAATTCATCATCTCCAATCCAAGAACCGCTTTACTACTGGATGCCAAACGAAAGGTTGATAGCGTTTCTACGAAGGATGGTGGGCCAGGACGACGCTATGACCTTCAGAATGGCGGTAACTGTCTAGAGTAGACTGCGGCTCTCTGTTTTTTGGGAAACTCACACCGTCGAACCAGCCAATCAGCAGTTGGAACATCAGGAAGGTCTCCCATTCAGCCACTTCATCAAAGAAGTTTGACTTTCTTCAGATCGCTTTCCCAGCAACAGATCACGGACGCTTACATCTTCATTGACGTCTTCCCAGTGAATGCCTTGCCCTCTCCCGATGATTCTCCAGTTCGCTCTCTCTTTCTCCGTTGCGTGAGCAAGCCTGGGGTACCAATCAACGGGAACCGAAATCGTTCTCCCATCGCTCAATTCCACGCTCAGTGCATTTCCGGCCACGTCCACGCCAATGGCGTCAGGCAATTGCATCAATATTGTAGGCATCGATAATCGTTTCGCAAGCGTTCCCTCTTTCCAAAACCGGCGTGAAAATTTTATGCTGGACGGCGACGGGGAAAAAGCCTCAATGCTTTCAAGGTTAGACAAAATGTCTCTCGTTGTCGATGAAAATATTCCGTTTGCCCGCGAAGCGTTTTCGCATCTGGGTTCGGTCACGGTGCTTCCCGCTCACGAGATGACCCCGGCCACGCTTCGGAAAGCCCAGACCCTGATTACCCGTTCCAATACGACAGTCAACGCGGATCTGTTGACCGACACCGACGTGCGATTCGTAGGAACGGCGACCACGGGCGTTGATCACGTGGACCAACGATATTTAGCCGAGCGGCGCATTGGATTTGCCGCGGCCCTGGGGTGCAACGCGAATTCCGTGGCCGAGTACGTCCTGACCGCGTTGTTGACGACGGCGCACCGACGTGGAATTTCCCTGACGGGGAAAACGATCGGACTGATTGGGGTCGGCCGGGTCGGCAGCCTGGTGGCCGACAAAGTGCGGGCGTTGGGCATGGAGCCTATTCTGAATGATCCGCCGTTGGCACGGGAAACGGGCAACCCGCACTATCGATCCATCACGGAGGCCCTACGCGCCGACGTGGTGACTCTGCACGTTCCGTTGACCGTCGATGGGCCAGACCCCACGCTGCATGTGATCGGAGAACAAGAACTGTCCCGGATGTCCCCCTCCGCCGTTCTCATCAACGCCGCACGAGGAGAAGTTGTGGACACGAACGCCCTGCTTCAGGCTTTGACGCGACGGACCATAGGCGGAGCCGTCCTGGACGTCTGGGAAGGTGAACCATCGATTCGTTGGGATCTGTTCAGTCACGCCCTCATCGGCACGCCTCACGTTGCCGGTCACTCGTATGACGGGAAAGTCAATGGAACGGTGATGATGTATCAAGCGTGCTGCCGCTTTTGGGGCATTGAACCGACGTGGGCTCCGCCGCCCACGCTTCCATCAACGGCCAATCCCGAAACGGAGAGGTCGCCCCAACCTGAATTTCACGCGACCGACAAAGATTTGCAAACCCTGGCCTATGACGTGACCACCACGCTGTATGATCTCGCAGGAGACCATCGGCGGATGAAGCACGTGCTGACGCTTCCCGAGATCATGCGTCCGCGCGCCTTCGAACGGCTCCGCAGGGACTATCCGCCTCGGAGAGAATTTGCCAACACCCCCATCGTTATCAAAGACGGCCGGCCCCACGTGCTTCATCAGTTGAATGCGTTGGGGATCAACGCTCGTCACGCCACATCATTCAACGAACGTGGTGTTGACACGGTGTGAGTCTGATACTAGAATCTGACAATTCCTATCGGAAATGTAGATTAAGAAATAAACGGAGCCATGTTCAAAATTCCCCTGAAAGTCCGATATGCCGTCTTTGCGACGTTGGACCTCGCGTTACGATACGGCGAGGGGCCCATTCAAGCCAAAGTCATTGCCCGCCGGCAATCCATCCCCACCCGCTATCTTGAGCACGTGCTTCATGCCTTAAAACAAGGCGGGGTGGTTGAGAGCATCAGAGGTCCCCAGGGAGGATACGTGCTTCGATACCCCCCGTCTCAGGTGTCGGTGAGTTCCATCGTGGAAGCACTGAACGGGTCTGCCGAATCCAACGCAGACGCAGAGATGAACGGCCGTTCATTACGAACTCTCCGGCAAGAGTCATTGTTGTCAACAACGTGGGAGCGCGTTCGCCAAGCCGAACGAGAAGTCTTGCAGTCCGTCACGCTTGAAACCTTGATCGAACGGCATCGGCAGATCGAACAAACCCGGGCACCGATGTATCACATTTAATTTGAAACCATGACAGTGGCCAGTGACCCGATGAAGACGCTGCACACACTGACCACGGGGCACCGACCACCGACACCCCGGAGGGACACCATGAAGACAGATCGTTTCGCCACCGTTCCTGAAATTCACACCATACCCATTCCTCAAGAAATTCAGGAGGAAATTGAAACCTTTGAAGATGAAGTGAAACGGGTACGGGACGGGGAAACCCCCATGGACCTCTTTAAGCCGTTCCGGTTGCAATACGGCATCTACGGACAACGGCAACCGGACGTGCAAATGGTGCGAATCAAAATTCCATTCGGCGGCCTGACGTCGAACCAACTCCGCCGCCTCGCCGAACTGGCCGATACCTATGCCACCGGCGTCGGCCACGTCACCACGCGGCAAGACGTTCAACTCCACTTTGTTCCCTTGCCTCAAGTCAGTACGGTCATGCGAAAACTCGCGGAAGTAGGACTCACCACGCGAGAAGCGTGCGCCAATACCGTGCGCAACGTGACGGCCTGCCACTTGGCCGGCGTGTGTCAGGGGGAAGTCTTTGACGTGACGCCTTATGCCAAGACCATTGCCTCTCATTTGTTGCGAAATCCGCTGAACCAAAGCCTGCCGCGGAAATTCAAAATTGCCCTGTCCGGATGCCGGCATGATTGCGCCATGACCCCGATCCACGACGTGGGTCTCCTGGCCGTCAAAGCCGGAGACGGCACCATCGGCTTCAGGATGTCCGTCGGAGGAGGGCTTGGAGCGGCACCGCGTATTGCCCATCTTCTACAGGAATTCGTGCCGCCGGACGACGTGATCCCGTCTATCGAGGCCGTGATCAAGGTGTTCGACACCCTCGGCAACCGGAAGAACCGGAGCAAGGCGAGAATGAAATTCGTGATTGAAAAACTGGGGTTTGAAGAATTCCGGCGTCGCTGGGAACGCGCGTATCACGACACGTTCGGCAACGCACCGTCACGGCAGCCCCTCACGTTGCTGGAACACCACGACCCGGCACCCTTACTCATGCCCGTGCCGAATGGGACGAAGCATCATGGCAGCAACGGGCAGGGCCTCGCGTCGGACTCGCCGTTTGCGACGTGGCGACGCACCAACGTCGTCAAGCAACGGCAGGAAGGATTTGTCGCGGCCGTGCTGCGACTGCCGACCGGCGACATCACGGCGGATCAAATGTTGGCGGTGGCCGATCTGGCTGAGCAACACGCCAACGGCAACGTCCGTACCACCATCGGCCAGAACGTGATCGTTCGATGGATTCCTGAAAGCCGATTGGCGTCGGTGTATCAAGAACTGGAGACGCACGGCTTAGGCCAACCCGGGGCCAATCAAACCGAAGATATCGTCGTCTGCCCGGGCACGGACACGTGCGGCTTAGGCATCACGTCATCCAAGGGCTTGGCCCGGGCCTTAGCCGACGTTTTCCCTCCCGGCCGGGTCCCGGATGATCTGAAAGGTACCACGGTTCACGTCAGTGGTTGCCACAATTCCTGTGCCCAACACCATACGGCCACCATTGGATTGCACGGCGTCGGAAAACGCGTCGGCTCTCACGTGGCCCCCGTGTATGAACTCCATCTGGGCGGACAAATCAATGGAACGGCACAGATCGGGCACATGACCGTCAAACTGCCGGCCAAAAACGTTCCCGCGGCGATTTCGCACGTGATCGATTTGTATCGACGGGACCGGCAAGACGGAGAACGTCTCTTCGACTTCATCAAACGCACGGGCAAGGCCAAATTGAAAGAAGAACTGATTCCTCATTCGATTCTGCCCGCCTACGAAGACGATCCCTCACACTATTTCGATTGGGAGGCGGACGAGGAATTTTCCGTGGAAGACCTTGGTCCGGGGGAATGTGCCGGCGGAGCCCTGGAGATGATCGACAACCGCATCCTGGAAGCAGAGCAAGAACTGTATCAGGCTCGCATGCTCGCCGAGAAACATCAGTTCGCCATGGCCATCAACAAGGCGTACCGTGCGGTGGTCGCCGGGGCCAAGGCATTGCTGGTGACCGAAGGCATTGATCCGAATTCCGATGCCGACACCTTGGCTGAATTTGATCAGTTTGCGACCCGGCAAGACGGATTGATCCCCGAAGCCTATCGAACGCTTTCCGGCAAAACCGGCGATCTCGGCTCCAAAGACAAAAGCACTGCCGACTACACCCAAGAGAAAATGACGTTTGCCAAGGGTTTCGTGGAGGTCTGCCGTCAACTGACTGAGCAAATGGGGCAGGATCTCACACTCGGAAACACGTCGGATGAAACCCGTCCCACTCCCGAAGCCGAAACCCTTCAACACGTTCCGGGCAGTCCCCCGGCGAGCAGCAAACCCACTGAAGAGGCGACGGTGCTGGACCTTCGCGGGGTCACGTGTCCGCTCAACTACGTGAAAACCAAGTTGAAGCTCGAAATGATGGATGAAGGCGAACGCTTGGAAGTCTGGCTGGATGCCGGCGACCCCATTACCAACGTGCCGATGAGTCTTCGCAACG
This sequence comes from Nitrospirales bacterium, assembly GCA_965212625.1. GTDB lineage: Bacteria > Nitrospirota > Nitrospiria > Nitrospirales > UBA8639 > Bin75. The sequence continues at coordinate 1,761,814 of OZ243124.1, forward strand.
ATGGACATACCGTACTCGCGGAAGATCCATTGGACCCGGCGGCGCAACATTTCAAGGTGTTGGTGGAAAAAGTCGGAGCGTAGCCTTATTGTTGATTTTCGATTGCTGACGGCTGATTGCGGATCATCCGATCAACCATCGGCAATTCCCTACGATCAGGATCCGCACGTGACGGACGTGGTACACGCGAATTTGTCAACGGAAGAACTGCAAGCACTGAATCAACGCTTTGAGGCCCAATCCCCTCAAGACGTGTTGCACGATGCCTTCCAACGGTTTTTCCCGAAGATCGCGTTGGCGTGTAGTTTCAGTGCAGAAGACATGGTGCTCTGGGACATGATGCATCGGATCAATCCTCAGGCCTCTCTCTTTTATTTGGACACGGACTTCCTCTTTCCGGAAACCTACGGGGTACGCGACCGCCTGATGGCTCGATACCGCGTGTCCTCCGAGCAGGTGATTCAAGTCAAGCCGGACCTCACGCCCGCCCAACAGGCTGAGCGATTCGGCGATCTCTTGTGGATCCGACAACCCGATCAATGCTGCCGACTTCGCAAGGTCGAGCCGCTGACCAACGTCTTACAACGCTATGCCGCTTGGATAACCGGCATTCGCCGGGACCAGACGCCGACGCGAGCCCGTGCGGGTCTGATTGAGTGGGATGCCACGTTCGGCCTCGTCAAATTGAATCCGCTTGCGGCATGGACCAACGATGACGTGTGGACCTACATCAAAACGCACGACGTGCCGTACAACCGCCTGCACGATCAACACTATCCCAGCATCGGATGCACGCATTGTACCGCGCCCGTTCGTCCGGGCGATGATCCGCGATCCGGTCGATGGCAGAGCACTGAAAAAACCGAATGTGGGCTTCATCAGTAAGCTTCATCAGTCATTGAGGAACGTCCGCCACGCTTCCGGACGTTCGACGCCACCGATGCACCAACTCATTACCAAAATCGGAAAGGGCCAACGAGGCACGAAAGACCTTTCCTGGGAGGAGGCGAAACAGGCGACCCACGCGCTGATTGAGGGCAAGGCCACCCCGTATCAAGTCGGTGCCTTTTTGATGGCCATGCGAATCAAGCTGGAAGCGGTGGCGGAATTAGCCTCGTTCACCGCGGCAACGCGAAGCTACGTCTCCCCGTCAAGACGCCGGCCGATCTCAACGTGGTAGACGTGCCGGTGTACGCTGAAAAACACAATACCCTGCACGTCTGTGTTCCCGCGGCCCTCGTTGCCGCGTCCGCGGGCGCCACCATCCTGTTTCACGGCATCGAAACGTCGTCCGCGGCCTCCGACCTGCCTCGGCTGTTAGGGGAACTGGGCATTCCCGTGACCGTGCAGGCGCCGGACCTGCCCGACGTTTTGCAAGAGAAAGGATTCGCGTACCTGGACATGGCGTTGTATCACCCGCCGTTGGCCAGATTATTAAGCCTGCGCGAGGAACTGGGTGCTCAAAACGTGTTTCATCAAGTCGCCCGACTGCTGAATCCCTTACGCGCGCACTCGCAAGTGGTGGGCGTGGCCCATCCTCCGTACCTGGAAAAAATCCCTGAAGCGGCATCCATGCTCGGCGGGCGGCGTCTTCTCGTATTTCAGGGGGTCGAAGGCTTCCCGGAATTGTCCATTGCGACCCCAACCATCATGCGGGAACTGCGCCAAGACCGCGTGACTCCCCTGACCCTCACGCCTCAAGACGTTCATCTCCCCCTGGGTTCATTTCCCACGATGGCCCTTCCGACCTTGTCCTCTTCGGAAGCCGTGCCGGTTCAGGAGGCTGCGATGATTGACAAGGTTCTGCACAACCGGATTCGAGACCGGTTTCGCGATTGGGTCATCTACAATGCCGCGACGTTGCTGTACGCGGCGGGACAAGCGTCGTCCGTTGCCGCCGGGGTTCCGTTGGCCCAACGTGCCCTGGCGTCGGGCGCTGCCGCACACAAATTGGCGGACCTCGCCTCCGCTCCCGCGCCTTCACGTTTGCCGGAGCACAAGGTGGTTCACGCATGAACCATCTTCGATCCGCCGTCATTCCCGCGCACGCGGGAATCCAGCAGAGCCCTGCAAACAAAGGGAGCCTCGCATGAACCATCTTCGACGGTTAGAAGATCAAAGCGTCTACATTTTTCGTGAAGCCTATCGACACTTCGATAACCTGGCCATGCTCTGGTCCATGGGAAAAGATTCCACCGTGCTGTTGTGGTTGGCTCGCAAAGCCTTCTTCGGCCACGTGCCCTTTCCGCTTCTGCATGTCGATACCAGTTACAAAATTCCCGCCATGATCGAGTATCGCGATCGTCTGGCACGTGAATGGCGTCTCAACCTGGTCGTGGGCCAGAACAAAAAAGCTCTGGCCGAAGGCATGAACCACGAGCGTGGGCGCGTCGAATGCTGCACCGCGTTAAAAACCAAAGGCCTGAAACTCCTGCTGGAAGAAAAGGGATATACGGGCATCATCCTGGGCGTGCGCGCCGACGAGGAAGGCACCCGCGCCAAAGAGCGATACTTTTCTCCCCGCGACAAAAACAACGATTGGGATTTTCGTGACCAACCGCCGGAACTGTGGGATCAATTCAAAACCTCGTTTCCCCCCGGCACCCACGTTCGGATCCATCCCCTCCTGGATTGGACCGAGATCAACATCTGGGAATACATCAAACTCGAAAGCATTCCCTTCATGGATTTGTACCTCAACAAAGGGAACGGCACCCGGTATCGGAGTTTGGGATGCGCCCCCTGTACCTTCCCCATCACGTCCACGGCCAGCACCGTTGATGAAATTATCGAAGAACTGCGCGCCACGAACGTGGCCGAACGAGCCGGTCGGGCCCAGGACGAAGGCCGAGGCATGGAGTTACTCCGCAAAGATGGCTACATGTAATCCTCAGACCGCGACTGAGAGCCGGAGCAGCATGAACGTCGTCATCGTGGGAAGCGTGGACCACGGCAAGTCCACCCTGCTGGGGCGTTTGTACGCGGACACGGGCACCCTGCCGGAGGGCAAGATCGAGAAAATTCAGGCCATTTGCAAACAACAAGGCAAAGAATTTGAATACGCCTTTTTATTCGACGCGTTCCTGGAAGAACAACAGCAAGGCATTACGATTGATACCGCTCGAACGTTTTTTCAGTGGGCCGGGCGCCAATACGTCATTCTTGATGCCCCCGGGCATAAAGAATTCTTGAAAAACATGGTGTCCGGCGCCGCACGAGCCGAAGCCGCCTTGCTGCTCATTGACGCACTCGAAGGCATCAAGGAGCAATCCAAACGGCACGGGCTCCTGCTTTCCATGTTGGGCGTCAAACAGGTGACGGTGGTCGTGAACAAAATGGACCTGGTGGGATACCGACGGGATACCTTTCAGGGCATTGAGAAAGCGTATCGAGAATTCCTTTCCCAACTCAAGGTCACGCCGCAGTTCGTGATTCCTGCCAGCGCCAGACTCGGGGATAACATCGCACGTCCCAGTCCGCACACGTCCTGGTTCACCGGTCCCACGGTGTTGGATTCGCTGGCCGAATTTTCTTCGACGTCCGACAAGACGGCGCAACCCTTGCGGTTGCCGCTTCAAGACGTGTACAAATTTGACGCTCGTCGGATCCTGACGGGACGCCTCGCCTCCGGACGCCTCAACGTCGGAGACCGGTTGATTTTCGCCCCCTCCAACAAAACCGCGGTCGTCCAAACCGTGGAAGCGTTTAACAGCGACCCACCCCCAACGCACGCCGAGGCCGGCCAATCCGTGGGAATCACCCTGGACGAACAGATTTTCGTCGAACGCGGAGAGATCATCAGTCACGACGATTCGATTCCTCTCGTCTCGACCACCGTGCGTGCCAATCTCTTCTGGCTCGGTCGACGCCCCCTGACGCTGCACGCCGCCTATCTGATACGGCTGGGCACGCGCGAAGTCGAATGTCACGTGACCGCCGTTCATCGCATCGTCGATGCCGACAGCCTCTCGCTGGCGAGAGGGGACGCCGGAACCGTCGTGCAGCGGAACGAGGTGGCGGAGGTCACGATCCAAGCCAAAGCCCCGCTTGCCTTTGATCTGCACGCCGACTTTGAAACCACGGGACGCTTCGTCCTCGTGGACGACTATGACGTGTCCGGGGGAGGCATCATCACCGAGATGGTGCATGATCGTGAAGAAACCCTTCGGACTGAAGCCCGACAACGCGACTTTGCCTGGATCAAAGGGAACGTCACCGTAGGAGACCGCGCCAAACACTACGGCCATCGTGCGGCGTTGGTTCTTCTCATCGGCCCGGACGTTACGGGCAAAACCTTCCTGGCCAAACAGTTGGAGTCCATGCTCGTGGCCGACCGCCGGTATGCGTACATGCTGGATCCGGAAAACCTCCGACGCGGACTTGACGCGGATTTGCGAGAAGGAGACGCAGAGGAAACCATTCGTCGCTACGGCGAAGTGGCCCGGTTGCTACTTGATACCGGTCTCGTCCTGATTTCCACGACGAACTCGTTCAACCTGCCGGCGGATCACGTCGTCGAAGCCATCCGTACCTTGGTCCATCCCGTCACGGTGCTGACGGTCTACATGAGTCAAGACCCCGGCCCTTCGCCCATGGAGTCGGATCTTTCCTTCGCCGGTCCTGAAGATTTCACGGCCACGGCTCATGACGTTCTGGAAACGCTGAAACGCAAAGACGTTCTGGCGGAAACCATGAAGAACGACCCCACTTCTCAATTCTCAATCTAACAATCACTCCCCCCTTGAGGGGGAGTCGCAAAAGCCAAGCCGCCAGGCGCCGGCTGATGCGGTGGGGGGCCTTGATGCGGTGGAGAGCCAAAAGATCGACTCAGTACCATCAATCGTTGGTCCCGAACGGGGACGAAAATCCAGCTAACCGGGCGTAGACAGTTTCAACCCGACAATGCCGGCAATAATCAAAAAGATAAAAAACAAACGGGCCACGTCGCGCGGCTCATGAAACAACAGAATGCCCATCATCGCCGTCCCCACCGCGCCGATTCCCGTCCAGATCGCATACGCCGTTCCAATGGGGATGGCGCGCAAGGCAAGTGCCAAACACACCATACTGACGCTCAGCGCCGCCACCGTCCCCACGCTGGGCCACAGCCGCGTCAACCCATCCGAATATCGAAGCCCGACCACCCAGACAATCTCAAACCCACCCGCCACGAATAGATACACCCACCCCATCGCTTCCTCCTTTCCCAAACGGGTAAAAGATGTTTTGTAACACAACCGGGGGTGGAAAAAAACGTATGCGTATGCAACGACTCAACTGTCCAAAGGTGAGTCTCCCTCGATTGTGCGGCATAAGGCTTGACGGGGAAGCGAAGCGAGAAACCGTAATATCTAAGCCGTCTATCGTCTAAGCGGGCCGCATCTGCTTGCGAACCGCTTAACCTCATGGCGAGAAGACGAATGCCCTTGGAACTCTCGAAAGCAATCAAGCCGGAAGGATACTATTGGCTTAATGCGTCCACCAAATCCCTAAAAAACTCACTCCCATTCTGCGGACGTTTTGTACAGTCGTGAAAAAGCGATCGATGCAGCAAATGAAAAAGTTTCCTAGGCCCCGTCCAGTCGTCTTTTGTAACAATTCCGCTAGGATGACGACCTGTGACGACATACCAAAATATCGCAGCCAACTGAAACACATCAGATGCCGGACTTATTTCATCACCGCATCTTAGCCTGCGATTGTGCGCTTCCGGAGAAAGCCAAAATTTTGGCCCCACGTTCTGAACGTCTCCTGTAAGGTCTTCCTCGTCGGGGTTTACGAACGTACAGAGACCATAATCGCTCAATAACCAACGGTCACCCGCAACGAGCACGTTCTCCGGTTTGATATCACGATGAACGGCATGATCGTGGAGAGATGCCAGCGCTTTCGCTAGCCCCCGAAACTGGCCTGCATATCGTTCATAGCTTAATGCTCGCGATTCGGCCATCATAAGTTCTTGTAAATTGCAGTCCGTCAATTCCATGATCACAAATGGAATATTTCGAGTGCTTTTGCTCTTGTTATCTGTAACTGTGACTCGACCGCTTCCATAGTACTTTGGTGTATGATCCTCTTCTACTAATTCGAGAAGCTTCATTTCGCGCAAGAATCGTTTGGTATTCCGCCATCCGTGTTTCATGAGAAACTTTACGGCATATTCTTCACCTGTAATTCGATCTCGACAGCGAAATACAGCGGCATGTCCCCCGCGGCCAATATAGTCTTCTAACTCATAGGATTTTTCTTCCTTCGTGGTCAATTTTTTGGAAGACAGCTTGAAAAAATTTCCTCGTCGTAATTCTTCGGAATCAAAATATATCTGATCAATCATTTTTCGGACGCTCCAATGCCAGCCAATCATTACTGTTGCCAAGACAATTACTATGCGCCCATTGTGAGTTAGCGACCTGATACACCGTCTCTGACCGATGCCAAACCATCTTACAATCATCGAATTTTTCATGGATTTCATCGTCGCAAACTGGACATACGGGATTTGTTGGGCAATCCCAACCAGTTGGGACGTCGAGACATATGCCCTCGCAGATCCCATAGAAAATTCTCGCTCCTTGATCATCTGGAAGCCTGCCGGCATAGGTGCCCGCAAGTATCGGCTTCAAAAAGCTTTGCCTCCAGCGACGACTCGATGCAGAATTCGCCTGAGATACGCACTTGATGGCATATTCTGCACATACAGAGATATCGGATTCTGGCCTTATGTACTTATGCAAAATTTCAAGATCAGCCTCTAAATGAGAACTATCTTTGCCCTCCGTAGATAGTCTTTCGGACAATAGTTCATCAATCACAAGGAATAGGGTGTAGAAGTCAGCTTTCTGTTTAAATCTCGTATCAGAAATATCGATGGAGTTGCCAAATATGATACTCAGCTCTTTCAAAACAGCGGTAAACCGCGTCTTGATGCGCCTTTTGTGGTCATTATCCCAGCTCGAATATCGGATATAAAACGAGTCTAAATTTTTCTTTTTATCTTGTATGCCTTCAATCATGGCGGCTAACAATTCCGATACATATTCGACGTCGGCATAACGACGTCTATCTGCAGGCGTGAAAATCCCTACTTTATCGAGATCGTCTTCTACCGCAAGCTCTTCCGAGACCTTTAGAAATTCGCCAGGAAAATCTGCCCTCCTCAGTTCTTGTTTCGTGAGAGGTACAGTATATTTGTTAACACGTGCATACACTTCACGCACTTCCTCATCTGTCGGTTTCAATGTTTCGTTAAAATCAATTTGATAGCTCAGGAACTTATCCCGTGTATCGGAATCCAATTCCGAAAATGTTTTTCCTTTGCTTTCGCCTTCGAACGGGAATTCTAAAGAGAACTTGTCACGAAGAAAGTCAAGAATTGCGGAAATACGCTGTTGACCATCAATGACGACCCGATACGTGGAACCGTTACGCACGCTGTTAGCCAAAAAAATTTTGGGCATTGGAATACCACGCAAGATGGTATCCATCAGCATGATGCGAGCAGATGATGACCACACGTCACGACGTTGAAAGTCAGGTCTGAGTTCGAGCCGGCCTGCATCATTCCAGTCTCTAATGTCCGAAATAGGGTGCGGGCTTGAGTTCCAGTGGACCATCGTTGTCTTTCTTATTATTCTTACCTAAGAGAACCTTCCCTTCCCCAATAAGTCACTAATTGCATCCGACAAATTCCAGATAGGTTCCGAATCCCCATTCTTCAGCATTTCAATGACTTTTGGTAGCCCGGACAAAGCCAAGCCGCTAGCTAGCGATATAATCTTTCGTGGTTCTGAAACGATCTGAACATCGCCCATCTTGCCGATAGCGATTAGCATCAACGTATGTACCCGCCACGGATCGCTGCTGAAGATCGAGCCATCAATGATTTTCTTGGTATTGTATTTGCTGATATCAGTCGGTTCTAGGCCAAGCCGTACAGCGACACACACCGACAAGAACCAGAGATCAACCATACGTGGGAACGGGCTTTGGTCAATGACGGCGCCAGCGTTCCCTTGGCAGTACCGGCTAAACGCTTCGTGGAATTCGACCGGCACGTTGATGTCTATCGCCTGAAAAGGATTGAAGTAGCGATCTGCCATAGTGTCTCTTATGATGCCATTCCCGGAGCGACCTGCATATCTAGGCGGCGCCGGCAAAGTTGGCAGTCGTTTCGGTGATTACATTCACAACGGAGAACCTTGCTTTCGGACACGCAGGGATCGTTGACAAGCATCTTTGGATAATGTGCCGGGTTTGTCAGTGTGAAAACCTCACCCGCCGCCTCATCAATAATCTCATCGCACCCGACAATTTCATCATGTGTAAGGAGCAATACGAGTTGCGCGCTTTTCTGTATTGTCGTTCTCAAGATAGAGCGCTTTACATAGCCGCTTGTCATGCCGAGTGGCGTATCAATGACGTTAGGCGCTTCGACTTCGCTGATTTTCGTCAGTGCTAAAATGAAGGCGAGCGTCAAGGCTCGACGCGATGCGCCGTTCAGGTCACGGTCAGGATTGAGTGTTCTCTCATTGGGACCATAGACGATAATATCAAATTCTCGGCTGATCTTGGCACGCCGAATAATAGCGCCCTGTTCAGGGTCGGCTCCGATCATTTCGAGGAAAATGCTGTTCATCAGATCGCTGACTTTGGCAAGTTCATCATTGGTAATTCGTTCATAGGCGCTTTGTAGAACCTTTGTGACATCCTGCGTGACCTCAAGTTCAGCCAGAATGCGAGCACCCTTTTTTTGATCCCGCAACAACCTATCACGTTTACTCGCAAGTCCTTCTTGTTCGTCCCGCAAATTCCTGAGTTGTGTATCGATAGACGAACTTTTTGAAAGGCATCGGTCGCGTTGTTCCTTGTATTGTCGGAGTGTAGCACGTAGACTTTGTATGTCTGTTTCGGGTAGTGCGTCTAGTTGCATCTCTAGCGCCCGATATTTACGGCCCGCTTCGTCGCGCAACTCCTGAATTCCGTCCCGGCGTTCTACGACCTTCTTATAATCTTCCAACCAAGCGCCCAGTCTATTATCTTCTCCGGTTTGCAACGGCTTTGCACTGTAGTAGAGATCCGTGATGATCTCTTGAATTTCGTCCGCGCGCTGGCTGTCATCAATGAGTTTCTGGATATTCGCATGACGTTTCTCTCCGCCTGGATTATTGGAGTCGAGCGTCTCCCCGCAAATACAGACCCCCGCCGAGAGGCGGTCCTGAAGTACCGGGACCGTCGTATTTGGAATTTTGCCTTGGTCATGCAGATCTTCCAGTCTCTCATAAGCACGAGTGAACAAGGGGGCGAGCAGGTCGGTTGCAATTGAGCAACTGCGGAACAACGCCGAGTGGTCTTTGTTTGCGGCCTTGAGCTGATCATCAAGCCGTTTGATCTCGCGTTGTACATCTTCGCGGTTCTTTTGCAACTCTTCCTTATCGCCTTTCTGAAGAACCACGGCAATCGTTCGTTCAGTTTTGTTCACCTTCTCCTCAAACGCCGAAAATTGCTGTTTCGCGTCTTCGAGACTAGATTCAAGATGGACCTGGTCCTTCTCAATATCTTCGAGACGGCCAGCGATTTTGTCCAACTCACTACCACTACCGACCTGTTTTGCCTTCCTGTTTACTTCAGCTACTGACTTACGGACATGCTTGAGCGCATCATCAATGACGCCTAGGCCAAGAAGAGAACGTATAGCTCCTTGCACACGCTCCCGCTTAGTTGACTGAGCGACATCTGCTTCAATAAAGCTTAGGGCACGATCGCCGTCCGTGAAAAAGACCTCGCGCAGTTCCGACGGTAATTCCTCGTTAATCAGCGACTCTGGAGCATCAATCGGATCAGCACCGATGTCACTCAGCGCAAACAGTTGAACGGTGGAGGCAGTTCGATGCACTTGACCATCCACGTTCTCAAAAGCGGAACGCACTAGGCGATACTGCCGCCGCGTTTCTCGTAGTTTGCCAGACACTTGCCGGTGAGTCGTTATCTCGAACTCGACTGTGGCGGTGACAGGGACACGCTTGATGTCGTTTGTATCCCAGTCAATAGGATGGAGACGGAAATCTGCACCTTTACCAGGCAACGCGGCGTCTCCATAGAGCGCCCATTGCAACGCATGAAGAATCGTGGTCTTGCCGGACTCGTTTGCTGCACGGATAACCGTTAGGTTCTTGTCTAGATCACTCGCAAATTGAAGTTCTAGATCACGGAGCAGTCGAAAGTTCTCAAATTTCGCACGGAGCAGCCTCATGAGTTCGGTCCCTCCGTCCTCGTCTCTTGAGCACGTTGCTCGGCTAGAAACCGCGCGACGGCGTTGAACTTGTCGTTTATTTTCTGCTGGATGTTTGTAGCCGAGACGCGATGTCCCCTTTCATATAGAAGAATATCGGAAACCACTTCAATAATTTCTTCTCTATAACCGTCGCACCGTTCTTCGATACCGACGCATTGCTCATGGATGATTGAAATTATCTTTCTGTCGTTCAGCGGCATCTCTCTATGTTCCCCGCTTCTACAGATAAGCAACGTCAACCATTTTGTCTATCATCCTTAACGGCCCATCTGGTCTTCCTGCATTCCTTGCGAGCCGCGCAAATTCCTGTGCACGGCGCAACTCAGAGCGCACAAGACTGCGTGCGTCTGAATCAAGCCCTTCGTCCATTCCCGGCGGTAGTGCCAGTAGGTCGTGAATAATGCTGTGCGTCTTGCCTATAGCGTTACATGTGCGTAACAAACGTCCGCGTCGCTGCACCCATTGACGTTCAACAGTGGTGCTCGCCAAGATGAATGCCTTGCAAATCTGAGGGATATTCACCCCTTCGTCAAGCACGCGCTTGGCAGTCAGAACTTGTATCTCGCCGTTTTGGAATGACTGGATAATCCGTTTCGTCTGGTCATGTTTGACCGTTTCTTCCGCCGTGAGTTGATGAAACAGGATGTTTCTATCGCGTAGCAACTTATTGACTTTGTCGAGCTGCTCCGGTCCCTTGTCCGAGGTGTAGATGAGTGTATGTTTGAAGCTTGTGTCTTCTTTACCAAGAAGAATCTCCAACGTGGACACCTTGTCCGATGCGGTTTCCAACAGCGCCCGGCGGTCACGCAACAGCCTCGAGAGGTAATCGTCAGGCTTACCTCCTTCGTCGCGCCAAGCATTCTGTTTGATTCTGCCCGTCAGGTCGAACCATTCGTCCATCTCGCTGTCGGTCAGATAGACGGGGTGGATATAGTAATCATACTCAACAAGGCAGTGGCCAATCGCTTCTTCAAGCGTGAATTGGAAAACCGTGGGACCGAAAAATCCCAACAACAATTCTGTTCCTTCCTCATCGTACTGACGTATTAGTGTAGCTGACAGCCCTAGCCGATACTCAAAAAACTCGGGAGGAGCCTTGACGAAAGATGGACGCCCAAGATTATGAACTTCATCAGCAATCAAAAGTCGGACACAGTCGAACCCATTTATCGCCCCCATGAACTCTGACGTGCAAAGCGTATCGTGACTGACCACAACCGTTTCGACTTCGGACAGGCCGTTGCGCAGTCGACGTTTCAGCCTTTGGAGTTCACGCGCCCGCCTCCCGGTGCTACCTGACATCGTAAGATTAACTGGATTCAACCCAAAGGGCGCGACTTCATCGCACCATTGTTTGATCAGTGGCACATAGGGTGCAGCCACGACGATTAGTAGTGGCTTGCTGAACTCGTATAACCTGTAGGCACAGATCATCGCCGTAATTGTTTTGCCCGATCCGGTCGCCATTTCCAGAATGCCCCTGTAGCCGGCTTCACACCAAGCTTTTACGGCTTTTCCTTGGTGTTTGAACGGCCCATCGTTGAACCGGAGTTTGTCTGGAAGTCTAAATGAAGTGTTGCGAAACGCAGGATCTGCATAGAGCACAGGAGATTCCTTGACAGTTACAACTTCCGCTGCCCGACGGTAAAGCTCGCGCAAATCCGCTTCTGTTGGCGGAGCGTCGGAATGATAGGTCTGCAACAACCGGTCGCGGATTGCATGCGGCATTGCAATAACAAGACACCCATCGTACTTGTTGTCCCACAACTTCCGGAACTGATTGCAAAGCCTTTCCGCGATATAACGTTGGTTCGGGTCTTCCCAAGATTTGGAAACGGCAACCTGCTCAACATTCTTCCGAATACCGGCTTGCGTCACGTTGCTTGATCCATGTACCGCCATAATGTCGTCACCTGTGGTAAAGAGCCACACCTTCGGATGGAAGAGCGCGTCTTTCATCAAGGCAACCTTGATTTCCATTCGGCCTGCACGCAGCAACCATGAAAGACATTTCAAAGTGTGTTGTTGAAGAAGGTCTTCTGTGACGATCATCTCTTCTAGGACTTCACGGGCGATGGATTCTCTAGTTTCTACACTGTCTTCCATGGCGGCTTGATCTTCAGCGCTGAGCAGAGGACTAATGATCAACCGAAAGCTGTTTTCCGACGCGGCAATATAGGTCGCCAAGCCGGACGCGAGCGAAACTAGAACTTCGCTTGAGAAAAAGCCCACCATGCAGTCAACCTTACCTGCCACTTGAAAACCGGAAATCAGGACTTCTTCGACAAGCGGGTCGACCGGCAGCATGTACAGTGGACGGATTCCGTCAAGCGACCGTAGTGACTGCTTTCCCAATGTGGTCACTGAGGAGTCCGGTAACACTGCCGGATTATCTCCCAAGCAATCTTCAAGTTCTCTTGTCACTAATTGATTCCTGAGTCACAACTGACAAATCAGACACGCCCTTGGTTCGTCGTCGTCCTCTTCCATTCCGCCCAAGACTTCGATAAGTCTTTTGTTCCCTCGGTTAGTTTTTTTCCGTTCCTCAGATTCAGCGTAACGATTCTTGATTTTGGCGACGTTTTCCGGTTTTCGAAGTTCACTCAAGGGCATGCCCTGAATCCACGTGAATGATTTACTGGGATCATCCGTAATCTTCTCATACTTCTGGGCCTCCTCGAATTGGTCGGGATGTGTTTCAAGGAGTCGCACCCATTCTATCGGACGCTGAAAAAAACAGAAGTAGCATCCCGAGTGCGTTCTACCCCATTGGAGATAGGGCGGCATTCCAATGCCGCTGTCTTGCAATATTGTCATGACGCCTGCGTAGTCAATTCCATCTTCTTTGAAGGGGAACACTGCCTTTATATTTGGCTTGGTGCTGATGTAGCCGACTCTGTCTTCATCGGCGCGAAGGCCAACGTAGCTGACGACGGAATCTTCACCGACGTACTCCTCAAAAGGCTTCAATTTCAGCAATCTTGTACACCATCGCATATTCGGTGCTGGAAGATACCCGCCAAAAACCTCTAGCCAGTGGTCGAATCCAGCTTTGGCGTTCAGTCGGACGATTTTCTTGCCCAAAAACGCCTCAACACGATTCAAGTACTCATACGTTTCGGTCAACTCCTTGTCGGTATCGCAAAAGATATATTCCATGTCCTCCACGCGGTCACGCATATACAGCGCGAGTGCGGTGCTATCCTTGCCTCCCGACATGCAGAGGATATGTCGTGTGGACTGGTTCACGTCTTCGTTTCTTCCGCCTGTCCCAAGTTCGCCTGAATGGCCCGCGATGCCGCCACGAGACCAAGACGTTTGTCTTCAGTCAACAAATCTTCAAATTGCCTTTGCAGATCTTGCAGTTGATCTTCTTCGTTTGCCGCGTAGTGTACCACTTGTTCACGTTCAACGCCGTCGGCTTGAGTTACTGCTAGCCGCACCCCAATGGAATGCTTGAGCGATTTGCTCCCGGCGAATGCAATGCTTTCTACGCGATGAAATTTTGCCGCGTATTGGGCAAGTTCGTGGCTGAAGACTTCTTCTTCCATATCGTGCCATTTAGATGGTGGTTTGAGCGCAAGGTGGCTCGCGATAGATTCAAGCCAATCTGATTCCGGCAAGCTATCATCCATCAAACGCAGACAAAAGGCACGAAGTTTCGGTTCTGTAACCGTGAGCAACATCTGCTTCGACCGGGACGAGAGTGCCGTCCTGAACTGTTGAAAAGTGCCAGGCACGTTAAATGCGGTGCGAAGCTCTTTCCGCAGCCGTTCCTGCAATTCTGGAAACGTCGCTTTCAAATCGTCCAATGCGACTTTTAACGTTTTCACGAAAGCCGGCACGGTTTCTTTGGTAGAAACCTCAGCCCGGATGGGTTCAAAGCCACAGGCCCTCGGCAGTTCCGTGAATACCAGTTTTACTGGTTCACGAGCATTCAGGATGGTGTCTCGAACGGCTAACGTCGTGCCAGAGAGTTTCTTTGTACTCAACACGTAGGTCGGGAGTTGAGCAACGAAAACGCAGAGTTGCTTTACTACGTCAAGAAGTTCAAATTCTCGCCGTGCCGGGGCTTTGATATCCAACACGGTCAGGAGCCGTTGAAACAGTTCAGCCCGGACACCTTCAATCTTGCAATGTTGAATATCAAATCGCTCCGGCGCTTTCGTAAGCAAGAGCATCGCTTCACCGTTCAGTTCACGCAGAAACGTTCCCTCTTTGTAAAAGGCCACGTCTTTTTCATGCGTAATGGCAAACGCAGCTAGAAGGAGTGGAATGAGTCCGTTACGAACTCCGTAAGGTGGTTTCCTCAACTCAGCAAACATCGTGGCTACGTTGACGCGGCTGTCGGGTTCTTTCAGCACAATTTCACGAATTCGTCGCAACGTGGGAAGGACGTGACATTTCTTGTCGGTCTTGGAATGGGGTTCACTGATTTGCCAACCGCTTTCTCTTTCACAGTGGAGTCCTGTATCTTTGAGCACCGAGAGATACATGCTCATTTCTGGTGGTTTTTTCTCGGGAATCATGCCTAAGAATTCAGTTCCCGCATCCGTGAACATGCGCTCGATAAGTCGCATTCTCGCCGCTGCGGCCGCCGGACTCAGATTGCGGCGATTAACAAGTTCATTGTGAATGCGTGGAGCAAGCTTGTACACCGTGTCGAATATTCCAGACAGCCTAGATAGTAAATCTCGACTATTTTGAACGTTGAGCCGACGCCCTTTGTGAAACCATTCAATCAACGTTTGGCCGTTGGATTGTTTGAATCCCACGTAGCTTTGAATTCTTCTTTCCAACTGCAAACGTGCCGCGGCGTTTTGGCGCGAAACTTCTTCACGGGCAAACTTATCCGCGTTCAGTTCAAGCGTATTCGTGGAAACCCATTCCCAGCGTTGAACTTCTTGAACAAGACTCACCAAGTGATTCAACGGACGAGGAACGGCAACAAGCCAGTGCGAACATTGCTTAAATCGTGATTTTCTTGCGAACGCTAAGGCCGTCTGATGCTCAGTTGGTGTTTCACACAACGGCACGACAATGAAGCCATCGGCGTGAGTCAGGCGTTGTTCAGACAGATCCGACAACTCATCCACTGAGCAATAGCGGATATCGAAGTGACGGAGATTGCCCGTTTCAATGTAATGCCGCCGAGCGACGATAGGACGGGAATCAAGAAAATCCTTGATAAGACCGGCTACGTGCTGGGGTGTATCAACGGCTCGACGTGCATCCTCGTAAGCTTTTTCTAAATCGACAGACGTGTGCGGCCACAGGCAGAGGCCACGAGACCGACCACGGTCGTAGAGAGCCCGCTTCTCCCGGTGGAGTTTTCCTAAGGTATTCCGAACCCGTTTTTCGGTCTCGCGAACTCTTGACAACGCCACCACAACTGATTCCTCGTTTGGCAACAGGTCCCCATCGTTGATGAGGTTGAGGATTCCCACTGTTTTTAGAATCTTGACTTGGAGTTCGTCTTCCGTCGCAAAACTTTCGACGACGGAATCAATAAGGTTCCAATGGCTGCGGTAGCTTTGGACGGCAAGGCGATGGCCGAAATTTGTCCGTACATAATCGTAAAAATTATGCAAGCGATACAGGTTTCCCGCTCGTAAATTTTGTTCTGAAAATGCCTGCAAACCAAACGGTTCATTCGATAACAGGAAACTGAAGAGCGACCGTTCGTTCTGCCCAAACCGTCGGAACGTTCGGATGAGGATCGGTAGTACCGTCGGATGAAGTGGGTAAAGCCGAGGCAAGACGTTCGACAACGATTTGGTTGAGCCAGAGCCAAACCAGCCCAGTGCCATGGTTTGGCTCATGGCTTGTCTCAACTCCAGAGATTCCGTTTTCGGTATCGCCCTTGTGCGAACGTTTAGAGCTGAAGCAACGACGTTGGCGACTTGATCGATAGGCTGACTGAAGACGATTTCTTCAAAACGCCCTGCAATTTTTTCCCATTCGCGTTGAGCGGACTGGCTGAGCATATCTGAGTAAGCATTGAAACCCTGATGGAGAAGGCTAACGACAAATAACGGTTGATCTCCGCTACGCGAGGCGGCTTCGGCCAAACGTTGCAGCAGAAATACGTCTTGTCGTTGTGGATGCAAAGCGGCAAATTCTAAAAATTTCCCGAGTTCATCGAGAATTAAGAGCAGCCCCTTGCCTTTCGAATCTTCAATAATTCGGGAATGCACTTTGAGAACGAGTTTGAAGATTTGATCTTCCGTTGGTTCCTGATTTGTCTCAAGCAGACGCTGAACTTCACGCACAAGATTTATCTTGGCTCTGCCTCTATAAATCTGGGTGAGAGTTTGGTACAGCGAGTTAAGGATTGAAGTTCCCAATGCCTGACGCGAGCACGTCACCAACACGGGAACAAAACGTGGCTGTGTCACACCACCAACGACTTTGCGAATTTCTTGAGGGAAGGCTCTTGTACGGCCGGCGAACCAGTGTGCAAGCAACAGCGCAAAACTCGACTTGCCGTTGCCGTAATCACCCGTTATTCGCCATGCTCGTTGCCCGGAACATGGCTTCAGCCCATTGGCCACGTGTGCCAAACAGGAACGAGTGAAATCGGTCATGACGTACCCTGACAAACAGGCAGGGTCTTCAAAGTCTCGTTCAAGATTTGCAGACCGAAGGAAACGGCTTCTGATTTGAAACAGATCGCTGATTTTTTCTTTAGCCATCATCCAACGCACCTGAATACACGTCCCTCAGCAACTCGATGCTATCCCCGTCTCCGGTTTTTTGGACTTGTTGAAGGGTTGCCGATTCCATGTACGTGAAGAATTCTTTCTTCTGTTGCTCTAAAGTTTCGACTCGTGTGCGGATGTCTTCTTCCGGAAGTTTGAATATCTGACCGGGGCTGCCGTGGCCATGGGCAATCTCCCGTAACGTCAAGGTGGATTCCACACTGTGTCGTTTTTGCCAAAAATCATTGAGGCAGTAAACAAAGAGTGCTGAACTGATGTCGGGTTTTTCCTCACGATGAAATCCATAAATCGTTTCATGTTTACCTGACCGGCGGTCGAGTTCGCGTTCTCCCATTTTCGTGATGAATTCAAGTTCGACGAGCGGACAATCAAGATTGTCTTCCTGAACCTCTCCTTTTCGGCCCCGAGTCGGATAGTAGGTGTGGAGAAACGTGTTGAAGTGTTGTTCCAACGTGACCACCGAAACCTGATTTTCCTGCTTCTGCACCTCCTTTTGGAGTGCCTTAAGAACCGCACTTGGCAGGAGTTCAGGATCCTGCCAGTGATTCAGCAGAAAGTCCCATGCTAATAGTGGATTCGTTCTATTGGTGGAGAGATTCCAGTGAAGAAGCCAAAGTGTTCGAATGTCTTCGAGAAAAGGATCAAGCCCGTTTTCAGCAAGCAGGACTCTTCCGATTTCAGTCACCTCAGCATTTTGCCCTTTTGTCTCTCCTTCCGCCATGCCCATCGCTTGTGACCAAAAGCGAATGGAACGAACCATATTTTTCCCGACGCCCAAATTGACCATGGCATTGGTTTCGTCCCCAAAAAGTTCCGAATTTTTTTGTAGACCACGCACGGCCTTGGGCAACCACGCATAGCGGCATGGAAACGTCTCGTGACCCGAAATCCGATACTTTTTCCCTATCTCCAGGGCACTTCTATAAACCTCGGGCATCGTTTATTTCCGCTCTTGTTTCATATTTTCTATATTCTGTATATTGAATCGTCTCTGAGGACATTGTGTAGACATCACGCCGACCGTGATCATCGAAATTTCGATCCCTGATGGAGAGAAATGAAGGAAGTATAAGGGATTTCTCCCGCTTCTTCTACCGGATTCTTCACCTAGTAATCGACTTCTAAGTGGGCTATAGTGTAGGAGTCAAGAGGACAGATGAAAGAACGTGCCAACTGACAACAAAGGGGGTGACTGGTTTCGACGGGGATCAGGAGGTCAACGGTGCGTGTCGAGCTCTCGGAGTCTCGTTAAACCTTCGGGAAACCTATAAGTGCCAACGAACCATTGGCTCTCGCGGCTTAATTGACTGCGACGTCTCACCATTCTTTGTCTGCGGGCGTGGATGAGGCGCTACTTCAGCAGGCTGGTCCAATGCCGGTGCTCAGCGGCGGCGGATGAGACTTCTCTGGGCTAGTGGGCGCCCTAAGCCGGTCAGTGGGCGTGGGCGACCACGAATCGCAAAACATTGACTACACACGTAGGACCGTTGCGCTGAATGTCTTCGGACGCGGGTTCAATTCCCGCCACCTCCACCAATCATGTCTTACATATCAGGAGCCATTGACACTCTCCCTAATTGACTCCCGCCTGCTCCGCGGGGGCAGTGTAATCTTTTATAAAGAATCAATCAGGGATTTTTGACTACGACGACTTTGCCGTCTTTCCAAATGTAGATCGGCGTGTGATGGAGACGGGCGGTCTTTCGGGCAACGTTGGCGGCCCGACGCAAGGCACGGCCAACACTACGCACAAACGCTTTCCTTTCTTCTTGGACTTTCGGGGATTTCATGGGCCCTCCTCTAAGAGCCGAGGAACTTCCCCGGAATTGTCATACACCGTCCAGGTATCAGCCAATGAGCGATACACGACGTGAAAATTTTTCAAGCCTCTATCAAAGCGCCGAAGCACATAACCATAACCGCCGTATAACTTTTCGCGTTCACTTTTCTCCCTCTCGCTCACGGAATCATGACGTTCCTTCCTTGCCACCGGATCCATGAGTTTCACGTCCGTGACGACCTTTTTG
This sequence comes from Nitrospirales bacterium, assembly GCA_965212625.1. Lineage (GTDB taxonomy): Bacteria > Nitrospirota > Nitrospiria > Nitrospirales > UBA8639 > Bin75. The sequence goes on from OZ243124.1 coordinate 1,780,854, forward strand.
CTGGGACCCTTCATTCTTCACTCAAATTTCACAAGACTATTCGCATTTTCTGCTTAAAAAACAAGCCGATTTGTGCCTTGCCATTTTGGGAGACTATAATTTTTTTCTAATGGTCGCCCTCACCCTGGCCCTCTCCCGGCAGGGAGAGGGGAAAGGACAGCGAGAGGAGAGCAAGGGGTGTCTTTTGTGGATAGTGAAAGTGAAAAGGAAGCCATAAAGCTTCGTGAACGAACGAGAGGAGGAGCGTCATGAGTCTGGCCGATCAGAAATGCGTGCCGTGTCGGGGTGGGGTGCCGCCGCTGGAACCGGCGAAGGTGCAGGAGTTGTTGGGTCAATTAGGGCAAGGCTGGAGCTTGAACGCCGAGGGGCACATTGAGCGCCTGTACGAATTTTCCAATTTTGCCGAAGCCCTGGGTTTTGTGAACAACGTCGGGGCCGTTGCCGAGGAGGAGGGGCATCATCCCGATCTGCATCTCGCGTGGGGACGGTGCAAAGTGGAAATCTGGACGCACAAAATTCACGGCCTGACGGAAAGCGATTTTTATCTCGCGGCCAAGGCCGACCGCGTGTTTACGAGTCATGCCTGATCCGCTCATCACCATTCCCCGATTCAAAACGTCGGGGACAGGCGCTCGAACCAGCCAAAGGCTCGATGACGCGCCCCGGGTTGATCCGAGTGGGCGGCCGCAGGTGGCGTTAATCACCATGCCGTTCGGGTATTCGAAATTCCCCTCCATCCAGTTAGGCACGCTGTCGCGCGTGTTGAAAAACCACGCCATCGGGTCCAAGAGTTATCATTTCAATCTTCTTTTTGCGCATCGCCTCGGCGTGCCGCTCTATGACGTGTTGTGCGAGAAGCGCGGGATGATCGGAGAATGGCTCTTCTCTTCTCTCCTCTTCCACGACAATCCGAAACACGCGGAGTACCCCAAGGTGTTCAAGCCCGTGTTTGAGAGCACGGCTCGGGAGGCCGGATGTTCCACGGGATTCCTTGAAGACGTGGCCCATACCATGGCGCCTCAATTTCTCACCGAGTTGGCGACTTCCTACGACTGGGATCAATACAAAATCGTGGGATTTACCTCGACCTTTGATCAAAACGTCGCCAGCCTCACCCTGGCGAAATTGATTAAGGAGTTGCATCCCTCCGTTCGCATTGTGTTTGGCGGGGCCAACTTTGACGGGGAGATGGGCTTGGAACATTTCCGGGCGTTTCCCTGGATGGATTACGTCGTGGTGGGCGAGGGGGAAGAGGTCTTTCCCGCGTTGGTCAAGCAAATTCTTCAAGGACAGGAAGATCATGTTCCCGCGGGCGTCGCGTACCGGAAAGACGGGCAGATTTGTTTTCACCCCAATCCGACGCTCTTTGCCGATTTTGCGGAGGTCGGCCCGCCGGACTACGACGATTATTTTGAACTGGTGCGGGAACTTGAGGGACGGACATCAACCGGACTCAATCGAATTTTGTTGTATGAAGGGTCACGCGGATGCTGGTGGGGCGAGAAACACCATTGTACGTTCTGCGGGTTGAACGCGCAATCCATGCGGTTTCGGGCCAAGTCTTCCGAACACGTCATCCGGGACATGGATGCGCTGTCCAGCCGCTATGACGCGACTCGGTTCCGGCTCGTCGATAATATTATTGATTTGAAATATATCGACAACGTGTTCGGAACCTTTGCCGCCGGTCATTATGACTTGGACGTGTTTATCGAAACCAAAGCCAATTTGACCAAACGACAAATTCAAACGTTGGCCCAAGGGGGCGTGAAGTGTATGCAGCCGGGCCTTGAAAGTTTGAGCGCGGCCCAGTTGAAGGAAATGGATAAAGGGGTCAGTCCGCTCCAGAACGTTCAGTGCCTCAAATGGAGCCGCTATTACAACGTGGACGTCAACTGGAACATCCTTCTGGGATTCCCACAAGAAACCGACGAGGACTATCAGCGTCAAATTGCGCTCATTCCCTCACTTTTTCACCTTCAGCCACCCGAAAGCATCGGCAAATTGTGGCTCGAACGCTTCAGCCCGTATTTCATGCGACCCCACGACTATGGAATCCGCATTACCGGACCGGGTGCCGCCTATGAATACGTGTATGACGCGAGGAAAGTGGACCTTCAGAAGATTGCCTATGACTTTGAATATACGATGGATTGGAAAGTGGACGTGGCGCTGTATGAACGATTGACCAACCTCGTGCAAGAGTGGCGGGCGCGGTATTTCTCGCAAGACCGTCCCTTTCTGTTCTACGTCAAAGCCATGAGTTACGTGACCGTCTATGACGGCCGAACCGACCACCCGACGAACCGGCGCTTTGATTGGCCCTATTCATTTATCATTGAGTACTGCAACGAGACCCCGAAAACGCCTGATCAAATCCGACGGGCCGGAGCCGATCATCCGTCGGCATCCACGTTCACGCGCTCCTCCGAGACTTCCATTGACGCGGCCGTCTCCACCCTCGTGGCTCAACGCCTCCTGATTGAAGATAGAGGTCGATACTTTACCCTCGCGCTACCGGCCAATCCTCACCTGTAGGTCCCGGTGGGACCACAAAAGAGACGCAGCTGGAAGCCGGGACGCCATAAGGTGGAGCCTCCTCCCTCTCCCTTGGCGGGAGAGGGCCGGGGTGAGGGGGAATCTTGCAAGAGGGGCGGGAGCAGACAACCAGTCACGTATCCGTAAGATGGGATTGTGAAGAAAACCGGTGACGAATTCAGGCGGTCCCGCCTGCTTCAGCCTGTCCCCGCGCCAGAATTTCTGAGAACCGTTTTCCCACAACGTCGGTGACTTTCCCCATGATGTGCGTCACCTCTTTCCATTCTTCCGGCGTCAATTCTTCTTTCAATTGTGGATGCAGGCCCCATTTCGCGCTGACGTGCTGACCGTCACGTTCAACGTGAACCGTCAGGATTTCGGTTTCCACGCGGGTTTGTTTGGTCTCTGATATCGATGGTTTCTGCTCTGAATCGTGGTCCGTCACGATGGGGTCCTCTCTGGCATCGTGTGGATGAGAAAGACTGTGACGGTTTTGTCTTCCGAGTGTCAAATGGTTCAGACCCCGAATCCCGCAGACTGACGTACCAAATAAATCTCAAACGGGGGTTGTCTCAAACCCGTCCCACCGGTTAGAGTCAAAGGCATCCGTCAACCCGATGAGCACGGACAGGCACCCTGAATCAAGACCCGCCCCATGAGCGTTGATTGGAAACACATACTCAAATCGCTGAAAGACGAAGCCATTCCCAAGCGGTGGGACATGCAGGAATTGGCAAGAAACTTCTTTGAAGGTCTGTTTCTCGTCGTCCCGGTGGCCGTCACCATCTACGTCGTCTTTGTGGTTTTCAGTTTTATTGACGGCTGGTTGAACATTCCCATTCCGGGCATCGGGTTTCTCCTGACCATCGGCATGATGATTCTCGTCGGGCGGCTTGCTTCGAACGTGTTCTTCCAGGGAGCATTAGGCTCATTAGAAAAAATTCTCACGCGCACTCCCTTTGTCAAACTGGTGTACACGTCGCTGAAAGATCTCATTGAAGCGTTCATGGGTGAGAAAAAACGTTTTGACCAACCCGTCCTCGTGACGCTTATCCCCGGCGGACACGCCGAAGCCATCGGGTTCGTCACGTGCCAGAATTTGAACACGTTCGGGTTGGACGATCGGGTCGCCGTCTATTTTCCTCAATCCTACAACTTCGCCGGCCACCTGTTAGTCTTTCCTCGCAGCCAAATCCGCCCAATCAAAGCCGACAGTGCGGATATCATGACCTTTATCGTCTCCGGCGGCGTCTCCGGTGCGCCGGCCAACGGAACTAACCAGAACGTGTCTTCAACGCTGAACGTGACTCCGTCCCTTCCCCACCCCTCAGCGACTCAAAAATTTCCTGAGTGAACGTCCCTGACCCGTGCATTGAGCAGCCGGAACCAGGAAGTCGGCGGACGATCATCGTTTCTCAGACACGTGGAGCATGGATCCTGTGTTGCATCCGGTGAGGAGATGACGTAAAGTGACGGCCATGAGTGAAGCCATCGCCTTCGACACCCATCGCTTTATCAAAAACCTGACGGGTCACGGGTTCACCGAAGAACAGGCCGAGGTGCTGGCGAACGAGCAAGTCAACCTGATCAACAGCAATCTGGCCACCAAAACCGACATCGCACTCATTCAGCGGGACATTGAAGTCCTGCGAAAAGAAACCAAGGCCGGCATCGAAGCCCTGCAGCAGGCCACCAAAACCGACATCGAAGCCCTGCAGCAGGCCACCAAAACCGACATCGAAGCCCTGCAGCAGGCCACCAAAACCGACATCGAAGCCCTGCAACAGGCCACCAAAACCGATATCGAAGCCCTGCAACAGGCCACCAAAACCGATATCGAAGCCCTGCAACAGGCCACCAAAACCGATATCGAAGCCCTGCAACAGGCCACCAAAACCGACATCGCTCTCATCCAGCGGGATATTGAAATCCTGCGGCAGGAAACCAAGGCCGACATCGCAAACCTCAAGTCCGACTTGTTGAAATGGATGTTCGGCGCCCTGATCGCTCAAGGCGGCGTGATCGTCACGCTCGTCGTCGCCTTGATCTGACCTGACCGCACGGCACCGGCGACGGGCCTGACGGGTGCTCGCCCGAACGAAACCCGCGCACCCCCCAAATTTTTATATTGATCTCGTCCAGGTCGTCCGTACTCCCGAAACGTCCCCTCCATCAGCGGTTCACGCTGACGCATGTTCGGCGCCGGAACAGGAACCCGAGCGCGTCCGCATCCGGAGGTACACCCGCGAGACCATCCGGCGTCTTCTTACCCTCACCACGGGCCTGCGGATTATCTTGGGCTACACCGGTCAAATGAAGGCTGGTGTGAAACTAGCGAAAAACGGAACGGTTGTCCTGTTTTGTGAAATGACCTATCATAAATGAGAAGCGTTCTTTCATAATCTGATATGGAGTTCTCTCGCAAAACGATGAACCGGTTATTTCTGCTATGACCATCTTATCCCCCTTACCATCATTCTTTCGCACAACCTGGCCCGTTCTGTTTCTGGGCTTGGTGACGATGGCGGCGTGTAGCGAGCAACAAGCCGCGGCTCCGCCCCAAGGTCCGTCGCCCACGCCCGTTCGGGTGGCGCCGGTCCTTATGCAGGAGGTCAAGCAAACGGTCACGTTGGTCGGGTCCGTCGAACCATGGAAACGAAGCGTCGTGGCAAGTGAGGTGGAGGGAGTCGTCCAAGCGTTTCCGGCTGAAGAGGGCATGAAGGTCACACGCGGGCAATTGTTGGCGCAATTACGAACGCGCACGTGGCGCATCCAACTCGATTCCGCCCTGGCCTCGCACCGAGAGGCCAAAACCCGCTATCGCCAAGCCAAACGGGATCTGAATCGAATGCGCGTGCTCTTTGCAAAAGAACTCGTCACCCAAAAGGATTTTGACGACGCTCTGGCCGAGGCCGGCGCGCTTCGGGAACGGCTGGCTCAATTAGGCGCTGAAATCCGGCGCGTCCGAGACCTGCTCTCCAAATCCAGAATCGTGGCGCCTTTCGATGGATGGATTACGCAGGAATTTACCGAGATCGGACAGTGGGTGGAAGAAGGCGGTGAGATTATCGAGATGGTTGACCTGTCTCACGTCCAGATCGAGGTCCCGCTTCCGGAGCGTTACGTGCATCACGTTCAACTCCACGACCCCGTGGAGGCCGTCTTTGACGGCCTCCACGGGTTTGTGACTCAGGGCACGGTCTTCTCCGTGATTGCCCAGGCCGACCGAGTGGCAAGAACGTTTCCGATCAACGTGGATATTCCGAATCCGTCGTTGGCGATTAAAAGCGGCATGGTGTCGCGCGTGACGCTCCCGGTGGGTCATGCTCACGAAGGCATTGTCATTCCCAAAGATGCCATGGTCCTGCGGGGCGGCAAGGAGTTTGTGTTTCTGGTCAATGAGGGAATCGTTCAGCAAGTGCCGGTGACCCCGGTCATGCACTTCGACGACCGCCTTGAGGTCAAGGGGAAACTCCAGAAGGGCATGACCGTCGTGGTGGAAGGCAATGAACGATTGTTCCCGGGTCAACCCGTACGCATTATCGCCTCACCCGTGACGCAATCATGAACGTCATTCAATTCGCCGTCCGCTATCCCGTGACGACCACCGTCGTCGTCATTCTGGTGGTTCTTTTCGGGTTCGTGTCGCTCACCAGGCTTCCGATTCAACTCACCCCCGACGTCTCCAAAGCCGAAATCACGGTTGAAACACGATGGCAAGGTGCCAGCCCTAAAGAAGTGGAACGCGAGATCGTGGATGAACAAGAGGAACAGTTGAAAGGCGTGGAAGGACACGAGAGGATGTTTGGGGAAAGTTCCTACGATTCCGCGAAAATCGTCCTTCGTTTTCCCTCGGGGACGAACAACGACACGGCACTTCTTCGCGTCTCCAATCGTTTGAATCAGGTCAAGGAATATCCCGATGACGCCGATGAACCCGTGATCAGCAGCGCCGATACGCGCGGCAATGCCATGGCCTGGTTTATTCTCGAACCATTGGAACACGCCTTCGTGGAAATCGACACGATGCGGGACTTTACCGAAGACGTGATCAAGGCGCGGTTCGAACGAATCCCCGGGGTGGCCGCGTCAAACGTCTACGGCGGCCGCACGCGAGAGCTGCGCGTGCTCGTGGACCCGATGAAACTGGCCACGCGCTCCCTGACCGTGCGCGACTTGGCGCAAGCACTGGATCAGGCAAATCGAGACTTCAGTGCGGGAGATTTCGACGAAGGCAAACGGACGTACGTCGTGAGAACCATCGGGGAATATCAAAGCCCTGAAGACGTGGGAAACGTCATCATTGCCAGGCGAAACGGCGCGCCCGTGTACGTGCGGGACGTCGCCGACGTGCATATTGCGTACAAAGACCCGTTACACGTCGTCCGGGAAATGGGCCGGAATTCCATTGCCGTCAACGCCATTCGCGAAACCGGCGCCAACATTCTCGACACGATGGAGAACCTCCACGAAGCCGTGCAGGAGTTAAACGAGGAGATTCTTCACCGACGCGGATTACAACTGTTTCAAGTCTACGACGAGACGGACTACATTTATGACTCCCTCTCGTTGGTTCAACAAAATCTGGTGATCGGCAGCATCTTCGCCGTGACGATTCTGTTTCTGTTTTTACGCACGGGCAGCACGACGCTCATAATCGGATTAGCCATCCCGATCAGCATCATGGGGACCTTCATTGCCCTGTGGGCCCTTGACCGGAACGTCAACGTCATCAGTCTCGCGGGCATGACGTTCGCCGCCGGCATGTTGGTCGATAACTCGATCGTGGTCCTCGAAAACATTTACCGGCATCGCGAGTCGGGAAAACCGCTCGTTCAAGCGGCCTATGACGGCACCGTCGAAGTGTGGGGCGCGGTGCTGGCCAGTACGCTGACCACCATTGCCGTCTTCGTGCCGATCATCTTCGTTGAAGAACAAGCCGGGCAACTCTTTCGAGACATCGCCATTGCCATCAGCGCCGGCGTCGGTCTGAGTCTGCTGGTCTCCATCACCGTGATTCCTTGCCTGTCCGCCCGCGTGCTCACGACCCGAACCCGCGGGGCATCTCAGAGTCGTGCTTCTGCTCGTGCGAACGTGCCGGCGGACCGTCGCGGTCGAATGGCCGACCGACTGGGATTGAACGCCGACCGCGTGGGAGATTTGATTCATTGGATGTGCGGCAACTTCCGCCGTCGCGTGGCCATCGTCGTCGGACTCACCGCGTTCGCCGTGGGCATTTCCGTGCTGTTGATGCCAAAAGCCGAATATCTTCCCAGTGGAAACCGAAATCTGATCATCGGGATCGTTCTCCCGCCACCCGGATATAATACGGAGAAATTCGTTCGTTTGGGAGAAACGATTGAGAACGTCCTGGCCCCCTATTGGAACGCTGAACCCGGGTCCCCGGAGGAAGCGGCGTTGGATGGCCCCAGTATCAGGAATTTCTTCTACGTGGCTCGCGGACGTTCCGTGTTCATGGGTGGCCGCACGAACGACGACGGCCGGATCCGAGAGTTGATTCCGGTTTTTCGCAAAGCCTTTGCCGATATTCCCGGAATCATCGGGATCGTGACGCAAAGCAGTCTGTTTCAACGGGGGTTGGGCGAAGGACGAAACATCGACGTGGAAATTACGGGACCGGACCTCAATCGGCTCGTGGCGCTGGGCGGACAAATTTTTGGAAGCGTTCGAGGACTCTTGCCGGGCGCACAGGTTCGACCGATCCCAAGCCTCGACCTGGGCAGTCCTGAAGTCCGGGTGAGTCTGAAACGAGAACGGGCGGCCGACGTGCAAATGACGAATCAGGAACTCGGCTTTACGGTGGATGCGTTGGTTGACGGGGCAAAGGCCAGTGACTACCAGTTTGAAGGAGACGAAATCGACCTCACCATTCGCGGCATGGATCATTATGCCGATCGAACGCAAGACTTGGCGAATCTGCCCATCTTTACTCGCGGTGGCCGCTTGGCCACGGTGGGAGACGTGGCCGACGTTCGACTCATTGCAGGCCCCGAACAAATCAATCACATTGAACGAGAACGGGCGATCACCATCCAGGTCATTCCGCCTGACCAGATGCCGCTGGAAACGGCCATGGAGTTGATCGAAGAGAAGATCCTCCGCCCCATCAAAGAAGAGGGACAACTCGGTCGGCTGTATAATATCCGTCTGTCGGGCACCGCGGATGACCTCACGAACACCTACGACGCTCTGAAGTACAATCTGCTCCTCGCCCTGCTCATCACGTATTTGCTCATGGCCGCCTTGTTTGAAAGCTTCCTCTATCCCTTTGTGATTATCTTCAGTGTACCGTTGGCCGCGGCCGGCGGCGTTCTCGGCCTGTTCGTCGTCAATCGCGTGATCGCCTATCAACCCTTGGACGTCTTGACCATGTTGGGATTCGTTATTCTGATCGGCGTGGTCGTCAACAACGCCATTCTGGTCGTGCATCAAGCCTTGAACTTCATGGACCCGACCCGGCGAAACCCGTGGCAGTCGGATGAAGGCGAAGCCGCGGCCGGCACGTCGGTCCGTGAAGCCGTCAGCGACGCCGTGCGAACTCGCGTGCGGCCCATCATGATGAGCACGTTGACGACGACGTTCGGCCTGCTGCCCTTGGTTCTGGCTTCCGGCGCAGGCTCGGAATTGTATCGAGGCATCGGCAGCGTGGTCCTCGGCGGCCTGATCCTCTCCACCGTGTTTACGATCTTCGTGGTGCCGGCGCTGTTCAGCCTCGTGATGGACTGGAAACTGAAAAGAGACGCCGAATCTTCAGCCGATACCCTGGTTCCGGAGGTTCCTCACTCATGAGCGCAACGTTACAACGTCACGCTGGTTCCAGCGGGAACACGTCCATCCACCGAATCCATCTGCTCATCCTGATTCTAGCTGGAATCGCGTCGTTGTGTGACCCGTCTCAACTCTCTTGGGCCCAGGGCGCAGCCGTCTCCCCTCAGACGCCGGCGAAACTGCGGCTCAGCATGCGCGACGCCATGCAAGCCGCCGTGGGTGACAACCCCACGGTACGGCTCTTTCAAGAACGAATCACCCAGGCCGAAGAGCAAGCCTTCACCCAGCGCGGAACCCTGCTGCCGAACCTGTCCGCCAGAGTCAGCGGAGCGAGACGGCGATTCTTTCTTGGCTCATTCGGAGGAGGCGCGAAAGTTTCGGAATCCCCAATAGATTTTTACGAAAGCCGCGTGGCGTTGACCCAGAATATTTTCAGCCTCAGCCTCATTCAGAAATGGCGTGCCGCACGTACAAACGTCGAGGTGGCCACCCTCGACTCGGAAACCACGAAAATGGACACCATGGCCGTCGTCGGCCTCGCCTACCTGGAAGCATTACGGGCACAGAAAGCCGTGGAAGCCCGCTGGGCAGACGCCAAACTGAACAAGGCACTGCTGCGCTTGTCCGTGGAACGCAAGGCCGCGGGGATGGCCACCAGCCTGGACGTGACGCGGGCCAGAGTCCAATTCGAAAACGAAAAACAACGGTTGCTCGTGGCCGGAGATGATGAGAATCGGGCTCGACTGAATTTGAGCCGAGCCATCGGCCTGCCCTTCGACGTGAAACTCGTGCTGACCGACAAACTCACGTTGACCGAGGTGGCGACTCAAACCATCCACGATGCCTTACAAATCGCCAATGAAAACCGCGTGGAACTCAAAGCCCAGAAAAAGCGCAAACGGCTGGCGGAACTCACGTTAAGTTCCGTCACCATGGAACGGTTGCCTTCTCTGACGGCCAGCGGAGACGTGGGGGTGATCGGCAATCAACCCGCCGACGCGTTGACCACCGACAACCTGCAACTTCTGGCATCCATTCCCATTTTTGACGGAGGCCAATGGGAAGGTCGCGTGTCTGAGAGTCGAAGTCTCGTCCGCCAGGAAGACATCAGAACCAGAGACATTGAATATCAGGTGGCGCTGGAAGTCCGGGACGCCCTCCTGACCATGGGATCAACCCGACGACAAGTCGGCGTGGCCCGAAAGGGACTGCGTCTGGCCTTACAGGAACTGCATCTTGCCCGTCAGCGTTTCGCCGTGGGCGTGGCCACAAACATTGAGGTCACGGACGCCCAAACCTCGGTGGCGCAGGCCAGGGACAACCTCATTGAAGCCCTGTTTCGTTTCAACGCCTCGCGCGTGGATCTCGCCCGCGCCCAAGGTCGGCTGGAAGATCTCTAGCCGTTCCCTTCCCCGGAAGGTCAGATGTCCACGAACCATGCACACGTTCACAACGCGGTTCGGTCCCACGCCAAGAAACGCCGGACCTTTGCCATCATCAGCCATCCCGACGCCGGAAAAACCACGGTGACGGAAAAACTGCTGCTCTATTCAGGAATGGTCCGCACCGCCGGCATGGTCGGCAGCCGAAAAAGCGCCAAGAGCGCGGCGTCCGATTGGATGGACGTGGAACAAGAACGCGGGATTTCGATTACGGCGTCAGCCATGCAGTTCCCCTACAAACGGGCGGTCATCAACCTCCTTGACACGCCGGGCCATCAGGATTTCTGTGAGGACACCTATCGCACGCTGACCGCCGCGGACAGCGCCGTCATGGTCATTGACGCGGCCAAAGGCGTGGAGACCCAAACGCGGAAACTCTTTGCGGTGTGTCGATTGCGCAGAATCCCCGTGTTGACCCTCATCAACAAAATGGACCTGCCGGGACGTGATCCACTCGATCTTATGGCAGAAGTGGAAGACGTCCTGGGTATTCACGCCAGCGCCGTCAATTGGCCCGTGGGGTCGGGGCAACAATTCGTCGGCGTCGTTGACCGGGCCACGCGACGGGTTTCGGTGTTTCAGAAAAAGGCGGCCGGCGGGTCGGCAAAAGCCGGCCGGGCTGAACTGTCCATGGACGCCCCTGAAGTCAAGGAGTTGATCGACGACGAGGCGTGGCAACGGGTCAACCACGATTTAGAACTCCTGGAAGTGGCCGGCAATCCCTATACGCACGAGGCATTTCTCTCCGGCGACGTGACGCCCGTCTTTTTTGCGTCCGCGCTGACGAACTTCGGGATTGAAAATTTCTTCGACGCCTTTGTGGACGTGGCGCCCGCGGCACTGCCTCGAACGGCCGACCGACCTGACGGAAGCGAAATCATCGTAGACCCCGTAGCAACGCCGTTCAGCGCCTACGTGTTCAAAATCCAAGCGAACATGAATCCCCGACATCGAGACAGCACCGCCTTCTTGCGAGTCTGTTCCGGACGATTCGAACGCGACATGACGGTCACGCATCATCGACTGGGCACTGAGATTCGTCTGTCTCGTCCCCATAGTCTCGTGGCTCAGAGCCGCCACACCGTAGACGTGGCGTATCCCGGCGACGTCATCGGCATCATCAACCCGGGCCAGTTTGCCATCGGCGACACGATCTCGCTGGATAACGGATTCAACTACAAGCCGCTTCCCCAGTTTCAACCCGAGGTCTTTGCCAGGATTCACCCCACCGACGTGGGCAAACGCAAAGCCTTTGACAAAGGCGTGGAACAAATGGCCGCCGAAGGTACGGTGCAAATTCTCCGGAGCCTTGACGATCTGGAATTTCTCATCGGAGCCGTGGGCCGCCTGCAATGCGACGTGCTGCAATTCCGCTTGCGAAACGAATATCGCGTGGACACTCGACTGGAATCTCTGCCGTATGAGTGCAGCGCCTGGTTACACGGCGACCTTGACACCTTCCGTGCCCCATCGGATGCCCTGGTGGTGAAAGACCAACGCGGCCGTCCCGTGGTCCTCTTCCGCTCCCCCTGGTCCAAAAACTTTGCCAAAGAACGAAACCCCGACCACGACCTTCTGGAGATGGGATGACGCGATGAAAACCAGAATTGTCCAGATCGGAAATTCCCGTGGCATTCGGATCCCGAAAGCCCTTTTCAAACAATGGCAGTCAGGAGATTCAGTCGAACTGGAAGTGAAAAACACACAACTGATTCTCCGCCCCCTGACAAAACCGAGAACGGGCTGGAAACAGGCATTTGAGAAAATAGCATCAAGGAAAGAAGACCAGCTTCTTGATCCGAACGTACCGTCAGGCTCTAATTGGGATTGTACTGAATGGACGTGGTAGTTTCTGATAGACAAAGAACCGGAGACCCACGAACAAAAACCGGAGGACAGAGACATGGCCGTTCAAGTCTATGGGTGCAATCACGTCGTCATCGAAGTGGATGACGCGCAAAAAGCCGTGGAGTTTTATTCAGACGTGTTTAATCTGGAAATGCTGCGGGGAGGGGAGGGAGCAGCCTGGTGCAAACTGGGCGAACATCAATTTCTGGCCATTTTTGAAGTGGAAACCCTGCAACCCGATCGCACGAAACATTTCGGCCTCATGGTCAGGGATGAAGCACAAATCAATGAAATCCGGGAGAAACTCATCAACAAATACGGCCTGACGTTGCAACCGCCTTTCCGTTGTGACTTCCGCGACCCCTGGGGCAACCGCATCCAAGTCGGCGACCTGCACGACGAATCCCTCGTCTGGATGCTCCCCTACCGCGAAGTGCAGGAAACGGGAATCACGTTTTCTCAGTGACCCCATTTCCGTAGCAGCAGCATCCCGGGTCACAGCCCAAGACATGCCTCATGCTGCCCTATCGGGACATTTGCAAAATCGTCATTCTGCCCCTCCCGTCATTCCCGCAGTTCCCCGATAACAAACGTCGGAGACAAGCTTAAGCGGGAATCCGTGTCGGTTTTTCAAGAAAGGGCAACGGGAGCAAGAAGCGACCGATCCGCCATCAGGAAACTCCGCCCAACCCCCTTCCCTGTTATGTTCAGGTCAATCTTGCCTATCCTTGTGGATTCCCGCTCCCCGATAACTTTAGAAGCTATCCCATAACTTGGGCGGCTTGGGTCCGGGTCAAGCCTTCAGCATTTTGATAACGTACTTTGCCAGAAGATTAGTCCGATCATAACGCTCGCACAATCAACTCCGCCCATTTCAGACTATCGAACACCAAAGGTTTGAGAGTAGGTTTCGTACCATGTACGTCGCCCATTCGAGAGCGGAGTGTTTGCATGACGTATGCGGCTTGGTTTAAAGCTCCTTCAAAATTCTTTATGAACCCCGTAATATCGGAATCCTTCCAGCCAAGGCATCGTAAGTTTTGCTCTAACCTCTCAAATACCCCTTTAACCCTCAAAGCTTGCTTGCACTTTTCTTGAAACGAAGCCCTCCCCGGGTCGCCAAGGTCTGAACTCCTGTACACGGCTGATGTCGCAGCATCTACCGCACCACAAGCTGCTGACACGGCACCACTTAAATCTCCATCTCTAAACCTTTGGGATGCTTTTACCATATCATCCCTGGATGATAGCGGAAGTTCAGCTAATTCAGAAGGATCGAATATTTTCAACGGGACGACAGCATGTCCGGCAATACCTAACCCCCATTTCCCAAGGTGGGATTCCAATTCCTCTCGAATTTTGGTGGACAGTTTTGGAATAACCTCTTCAGCAACAATTTCAATAAATTTTTGTTTCCTCTCATCGTCTACATCACGAATAATTCTATCTATTCCGGTCATGAGTTGGCCTTTAGATGCGCCTCCTCCTGCTTTTTGCTCAAGATGGGAGATACCCGTCAAATCAAGTCCTGCCAGACCTACTATTTGCTTGATCTGGTTGAACGAAAAATCATTCTCCAAGGCTGACCTAAGCGGATTCCAAGCCTGACTAAATTCCATAATCTTATGACAATCAATAGTCATAGCGACAAGAAATGACGGTGATGCAGGTCTCGTCTACCGCATAAACCAAACGATGAAACTCATCGATACGTCTTGACCAAAAACCTGATAGATTTTCTTTCAAGGCCTCTGGTCTCCCGATACCTCCAAACGGCGAACGCTTTGTCTCTGCTATCAATTTGTTGATTCGTTTGAGCGTTTTTTTATCTTGTTCCTGCCAATACAGATAATCATCCCAAGCCGCGTCGGTCCACGCTAACGTCCTACTCATCAATCACGTCTCGTTCCGTGATCTGCCCCGTCTTAAATTGCTTGATTGATTGGGCCAAGTGAGCAGCATTGGCCGGTGATTTCAGTAAATGGACGGTTTCCATTAAGCTGTTGTAATAATCCATTGACATCACAACCGCATCTTTTGCATCTCGACGCGTGATGACTGCGCAGTCGGCATCATTCACAACACCGTCAAGAACTGACTTCAGACCATTCCTTGCTTCGGTAAATGAGACAATACGCATACGAAACCTCATTCTCGGTTGTACATATTATTGGACAAGTACATCTAAAACATAGAACATGCACAAGAAAATGTACAGAAGTTGATCCATGCAGGCAACACCTGAAACGACTTGGCTGAACTATCAAGGAATAGGAGAATCAGTTACCGTAGAGGAAAGGCGCGAACTTTGCCCGGACATTCAACCATAACGGATTGTTATGGTTTGGGAAGATTACTTGCCAAACAGCCCTTTCAACAACTCCTTCCCTATCTTCCCGACGGATTGGCCGAGTTGGAGGACTCCTTTGGGGATCAGCATGCCCGTCTTCTTGACGGCTTTGATAATGGCCCGGTGTAGCAGTTCGTCGAAGATCACGGCTAAGGCGTTTGAGAACGTGGTGCCTTCGGAGGGGTTACCGATGTCACGTAATTCAAAATCATCCAACGGCAACTGAATGATCTGGTTTTGACCACCGATGAGGCTCACGTTGATGATCGCGTCTTTGACGGTCACTTTTTTAATGTAGACGGTGGTCTCGGAGTCCTCTCCTTTCTCATGCGTGTCGCCCTTTTCTTTCACTTTGGCGTCGGAACCGGATTGCGTCTTGCGCGTCACGTTCTCTTGAATCCTGCTGAGGTTACTGCCCCGACGTAACGACCATTCAAACGTAATGGCCGGTTCGACGATCAGCACCTCTTCCACGATGACGGTATCGGCCAACACGGAGTTCCAATCGAATTGCGCTCGAACGTGCGGGAGGGACAAGGCCGATCGGGTTTTGTAGCCTTGAGGATTTTTGATGATCAGCCGAGTCAAACCGGCCTGCACGGTCGCACCGGACACCCAGTCAATATCCACGTCCCCCAGCGTCACCGGTACGCCCAACACTTTGGGACCCATGGTCTCGATCCCGCTTTTGACTAAGGTCCTGACCGACATGACGACGAGAACGAGAGCGAGGCATCCAAGGACGCCAATCAGAAGAAGAACCTTCACCAACGCTTTCACGTGAGTCTCGCCTTTGGGGCAACCGATTCAACCGGCACGTGCCAACGATGCCAGAATGTTCTCTGACGTTTCCTTATCGAAATCACCTCCATACAATCGAAGGAAGAGTGCCCGTCGTACATCGTCCCGCGTCGGGTTGGGAGTGTGTTCTTCCAAGGACGCCACAATCAAGGCTTGCGCCGTCTCATACATCGAACATCCCATTTTCAGACGGTCTTCTCCCGACCGGGCCAGCATCATGCGTCGAAATCGTTGTTCCATCTCGGGTGACGTATCTTTCATGAAATTACCTCCTGATACAGATCTCTTAACCCAAGGCGATCGACCCAGGCAATCAAATAGTGGTGATCCAGACGTTGGACGCCTGTCAAGAGATTTTGGACGTCTCTCAACTGCATCTCGGAATGAGAATCTTTAGCCCAATCAAGCTTGGAGAGAATGAGGTCTTCCGGTGACACAATCTGCAATGAATGATCTCCAATCTTCACGGTTCGCCTGCGAGAAAATTCTTCTTTTCGATAGTCGCCGTTCTTTCGAACAATCAAGTCCACCTTGATCACGTGCGCATTGTGAATCACATTGAACATCAATCGGTCTTTCACGGCCCGTTCTACCATTTCGCGATCAACGTAGAAATCCCGCTGAAACAATCTGACCGTTTTCTCTACGTCCTCCTCGGACAACTCGACCACAATATCGATATCTCTCGTCATCCGTGGAACCACGTAATAGTTCATCGCAATGGACCCCGTGACCATGTAGGGAACGTTGGCTTCCGCCAGTCGGTCCGTGACCATTTGAAGGACTTCCAGTTCTTGACTCATTGTCTCGTCTCGAAAATCCTGAGAAGGTGAGGAGAAATGAGAGGAGATTCAGGGGATTGCTCAATCCGGCTACGAGAGTTCGCGGCGGCCTTCGATGGATTTGGTCAGCGTCACTTCGTCGGCGTATTCGATATCCATCCCGACGGGAATGCCATACGCAATGCGTGAGACCGTGACGCCGTGGGGCGTTAAGAGTTTCGTGAGATAAATGGCCGTGGCTTCCCCTTCGATGGTCGGACTCGTCGCGACGATGACTTCTCCGACTTCGCCGTCCTTGACGCGCAACTCCAGTTCCTTCGCACGAATATCGGACGGGCCCACGCCGTCCAAAGGGGAAAGCGACCCCATCAGGACGTGATACAAGCCTTTATAGCCACGGCATTGATCAATCGCGTGTAAGGTGCTGGGTTCTTCCACGACCAGAATTTTGCTGCGGTCCCGTTGCGGGTCCTGGCAAATCTCGCACAATTCGTTTTCGGCAATGTTCCGGCATTGCACGCAAAACGTCACAAATTCTTTGACGTCCCGGATCGCATCGGCCAAGCGCAAGGCGTCTTCTTTGTTCGCCTTCATCACGTGAAAGGCGAGGCGCTGCGAGGTTTTTTGTCCAATGCCGGGCAACCGAACGAATTCTTTTGCCAGTTTTGCGAGTCGTCCCTGGTGCCGTTGCCCGGTCATTGAGGCGCCCTTCCCTCAGAACATCCCGGGGATGCCCATCCCTCCGGTCAATCCCTTCACCTCTTCAGCCATCAATTCTTTGGCTTTCCGTAAGGCTTCGTTGACGGCGGAAACCAGAAGGTCCCGCAACATTTCGTGATCCCCGGACTGCAAGACTTGGGGATCAATTTCCACGTTGGTAAGCTGCATCCCCCCATTGGCCGTCACCGTGACCATCCCACCCCCAACGGACGCTTTGACGGTTTTGGCCGCGGCTTCCTCCTGGATTTTGCCTAATTTCTCCTGCATGGCCTGGGCTTGCTTGAACAAATTCCCCATGTTGCCGAAGGGATTCTTGGACACGTTTACACCTCCTTCTGTTCCGGCTCCCGACTCACCTTCACCACTTCTCCTCCAAACAGGTCCATCGCGTGTTTCACCAGAGGATTCTCGCGGGCTTCTTGTAGCAAGGTGTCATCGTCTCGTTGTTGCCGTTGGGCCCGCATCTGCTTGATGGTGCTCCCCTCTCCCGGATCTTCGGCTAATTCGACCACGCGCAGGTGAATGGTCGCCCCGACCACCTCCCGACAGACTTTTGCGATCAACGCCCTCGTTTCTTCTTTCTGAATTCGTGAACACGCCACCGACGCCTTTTTCGGAAACCCGACGATGACCTGTTGGCCTTCGATTTTCACCAACGTCCCCATTCCTAAAAAGGTTCCGACGTTGGGATGATTGCGATCCACCGATTCCACCACGCGCTGCCAGTCTTCCCTCCCGATGACGGGTGAGGCTTCTCCTGAGCCTTGAAGGGTCGCCGGGGAAGGGTTTCTCCGCGGCGGGGCAGGAGTTCGGGGCATCTGTTTCGCCTCCTCCCCGGACCGTGCGGGCGGCGGAGCATCGGCCGGATTTTGGGGCACAGGACGTTCCCTTTGTCCGGGAGCAGATTGGCGTCCTCCCTGACTTGATCGTGCGGCCGATGGGGAGGCAGGTTTTCTGATTGGCTCATCCGGCGGTTTTGACGCGGGACGTCCCTCCCCGCGTTCCGGCCCGCGCGGTTCAACCGGCGTTCGCGCACTTGGGGCTTGTTCGCGGCCTGTCATTCCCGCAGGTTTTAGCGGAAATCCAGGTTCAACCGATGTTCGCGCACTTGGGGCTTGTTCACGGCTAGGGGTTTGCTCTCCTTGAGGCGTCTTGACCTCGCGTGTCACCGAACGCGCCGCACGAACCGCGGCCACTTCAAAGACGAAACGGGGATACCCCGTTGACCGAAGCCGGTCTTCGGCCTGAGCAAAAAGATTGAACAGGTCCTGTAACGACTCAATCGAAAACGATCCGGCTTCCGCCAACAACTGTTTGACTTCTTCGCCGGGCAAATCCATCAGGCTTTGAGCCTGCTCAACGTTCGGCACCACGGCTCCGATCATCAAATTGCGCATTCGTTCCACGACCGCGCTGCAATAGGCCCGAAGGTCGTACCCGTGGTCGATCACCTCGCCGATGAGTTCCACGGCTGCCGCGGCGTCCTGTGTCACCACCGTGTCAACTAATCGACGCACCAGAACGTCCGGCACGGTCCCAAGCATGTCTTCCACGTCATGGTCCTTCACCTCGGTGCCGCCGAACGCGACGGCCTGATCCAACAAACTGAGGGCATCCCTCATGCTTCCTTCACTCGCTCGGGCAATCGCGCCCACGCTTTGTTTTCCGATTGTGACGTTCATGTGGTCCACGACGGCTTGGAGACGAGCCATGATTTCCTGTCGAGGAATACGCCGAAAGTTGAAATGTTGACAGCGAGACGTAATCGTCGCGGGAATCTTGTGGACCTCGGTCGTCGCAAACACAAACACCGCGTGCGGGGGCGGCTCTTCCAACGTTTTCAACAGCGCGTTAAACGCCGAATTCGAGAGCATGTGGACTTCATCGATGATGTAAATGCGATAGGAGCCGCGGAAGGGAGAAAATTTGACGTTTTCACGAAGTTCCCGGACGTCATCGACCCCGGTATTCGAAGCGCCATCGATTTCAATGACGTCCACCGAGTTCCCGCGAGTAATCTCCTCGCAGCTTTCGCACTGTTCGCACGGTTCCGGAGTCGGACCGTTTTTGCAATTCAGCGCCTTGGCCAGAATGCGGGCGACCGTGGTCTTGCCGACCCCGCGCATACCGGAAAACAGATAGGCATGGGCGACGTGTTTGCGAAGGATGGCGTTCCGCAGCGTTTGGACGACGTGCGGCTGTCCGATTAACTGGTCAAACGTGGACGGACGGAATTTTCTCGCGGAGACCTGGTAGTCCATAAGCCTGTCCTGATGCTTGCCCTGAGTCTCGAAGGGCTTCGAAGGACCGGTACGCACAAAGCGCGCGTCGGAAACGGCACCCGCCTGTACGCCCTACAATCTGAAAACCGGGGCCAGGTGATCCTGCGGCACACGGACTCGCCTGCTTACCGTTGCTTCCTTCCGGATCTGGCGGGGTTCACAAGATTCCATTGCACAGGGCCCAGCCCCTTTCGTTTGTCGGTAATGATTCCCGAATACTAAAAAACAGGGAACCGAATTGTTTCCGACTTACCATCCTTCTGTCAAGAAAGCCCGCCGGATCCATATCAAGCGGGGAATGACGCAGCTACAAAGGAATGAATTCTTGGCGTTCGGGTGAACAACCCCGCGGAAGAATGGAAGGATTCTGGCCTCCCTACTCTTCCCTTTCCTCTGGTAGGAGAGGGTCAGGGTGAGGGGGAGAGAAAAAGGAGTGGTGGAAAGGTCTCACGAGCGGGTTGCGGCGACATCCGTGTTTACCTTCATCTCCACCCACCAAGAGCGGCCCCGATCTGTCTGGCACGTTGTCCGACGTGTTGAAGCAAACAGATGCGACGACCTGAAAAGCGCCGGTTCACAAGTCTTTCAGACGTTTCACAAAATTCTCAAATTCTGTGGCGACATCTTCTATCTTCGGATGCTTTTTCCGTATCTCTTCCCGTATCTTTTTTACGAAAGGCTCGGTGTTATCATAAAATCCAAGTATTGTGCTTTTGATTGTGAGTTTAATGATATCTGAGTCGTAAATACCTACGTGGACACCTACGCTGATCATTTCAAAGTAATTAATAGATCTCACAATTAATGTTCTTTTTTTCTCCCATTCTTCATTGACTGGGGCATGTTGCCGATCTTCTGCATATTGGGCGATATCTTCTTCTCTCCCGATTTTCATAACAGCGATGATGTCGGTCTGAAAGGATTCATCCCTCCACAAGCGTTGCACCTCTTGAATGCTGAGAATTTCCTGTTGGAGCTTTCTCTGCTTTTGTATTTGGTAGCGAACGAAGATATATCCGCCGGTAAGAGCAATGAGGGTTGCAATTAGTGGAGAATCGAAGATGCCGAACATCTAATACCACTTACCACGGGGAATGGGGAAAAGTAGCAGAAACCGCCTTGCATTTGGGTAAGTGTAGGGACTAGACGCCGAGTGGTATGGTGCCATTTAGCATTTGTAAAAAATATAGGTTTTTCCAGGTAAGTGTCAAGCCTAAAGACTGATCGTCTCATAAAGCGCTGAATCCGGGCAAAAGGCTTTTTACTGGTGTGGGACAAGATAACATCCTCCGTGGAGAGAGGTTGCCACTACGGAGGCTGACCATGCGCAGGATCGAGAACTATTGAAACGCATCGAATTGAACCTTCTACCCTCTCCGCTAGATATAGCTGTGCCATCTCATGGTACCCTAGGAGAAGCCAAGAGCCTGCCCCCGCGAACGCGGGGGTGAGGGGAAGTCCTCGGTAGCGGCCCATTCCACTTTTGCAAAGGTCTCATATCAGCGGACGATGACCGTGATGACCCACAGGATTGAGTCGTCTGCCTTCGGGTGGTTATCATGACTCGGTCATGATGAAGTGGCAAACATGTACCGAAGTCAGTCGCAACCCTCAAGTCGTCAGCGGCGACTACGTGTTCAAAGGCACGCGAGTGCCAGTTCGGGCACTTTTCGAAAACATTGAGGACGGAGCGACGGTCAACGACTTCCTTGATTGGTTTCCTGGTGTGACCCGATCTCAGGTAGAGGCGGTTTTCGAACACGCCGTCGCAAGTCTAGCAGTCGGGAAGCCGGCATGAAGATGCTTTTTGACCAAGGCACCCCTCTTCCGCTCAGAAATCATCTCCGCCTTGCCATTCCCTGCCGCCAGATGCAACGCCGGCAACGCCCCGCCCTTATCCGCTTTATTCACTTTATTCAACAACGCCTTTACGGCTTCGGTCGCTAAGCCTGCCGCTCTCATCTCTATCATGGGGTCTCCTTTCTTGGTGTGATGAGATCACGCCCTACGTTTCTCTGGATTCCCGCTTACAACCGGCGGGAATGACAGAAGGGAGACCGGCGGCGGTCTCCCTTCTGGTTGCGAGTCAAACAAGCGGTTACAACAGGTTCTTTTTCAGATCGTCCAGGTACTTTTTTGACTTCTCTGCGGCGGGGGTGTCGGTTGGTGGCTCGGCTTCATACGTTTGTGGCGTTCCTTGATGCTCTCCGCGGATTCGTTACACCAGGTTTTCCGCTTGCCTTTGAAGTAGGGGCGGCCCACGCCGTTTTTCATGAGGATGTGGCTAAGGGCTTGGTCGCCGTCCATCACGGTGGCCACGTATCGGCCGGCGAATTTCCCGAACTGGATGTTGGCCAAGA
The DNA here is from genome assembly GCA_965212625.1 of Nitrospirales bacterium. Classification (GTDB taxonomy): domain Bacteria; phylum Nitrospirota; class Nitrospiria; order Nitrospirales; family UBA8639; genus Bin75. The sequence goes on from OZ243124.1 coordinate 1,802,766, forward strand.
GCACGCGGGGCGGCACGAGGGAGACCAAGGTATCTCTGGCCAGGATGCCTTGAGCTTTTTCGGCGGGGCACGCGCTGCCCCTCAACTCCGGTGTGTCGATACCGAACAAGCGGATATTGCCTTCCCACTTCTGCCCTGGCCACATATGGGCCCGAACGCGGATGGTGTCCCCGTCGATGACGTTGAGCACCTCGGCGCCGGCGGTGATCGTGATGGCCGCGTCATACGTGTCCGTGCGCGTGGGCGTATACTTGTAGTCGGTCGCCAAGGCGCTGGGGAGCATGGCAAGGATCAGGATGAACAGTAATATGAATCTGACTGTGGTCATGGGGTCTCCTTTCTGGTGGCTTGGTCAAGCAAGCGAATGATGTCTGGGTGTTCGTTCTTGGCAAAGTCGCGGGGGGTGTGTCCGGCCGTGGTCCGCGCCTCCGCGTCCGCCCCATGCTTCAGCAACACCGTCACTATGGCCGTGGCCATGGTAGGCCGCCCAATGCAACGCCGTCCATCCGTCCTCATCCCGCGCCCCCGCGTCCGCCCCCTGCTCCAGCAGCAGCTTCACCACGTCCGCCTTGCCCTCCACGGCCGCCCAATGCAACGCCGTCAATCCGTTCTCATCCCGCGCCCCCATGTCCGCACCCTGCTCCAGCAACCCCGTCACCACGTCCGCCTTGCCCACCGTGGCCGCGTAATGCAACGCCGTGAGTCCTTCCTTCGTCTGCGCCTCTATGTCCGCCTCCTCCTCCAGCAACACCGTCACCATTTCAACGTCTCCCTCAAAGGCCGCGACATGCAACGCCGTGAATCCGTTCTCATCCTTGGCGTTGACGTCCTTGCCTTCAAGAATCATTGCATCACCCATCCTTGTTGATCGCGGCACGCTTTGCCTGTGACGGTTTCTTGCTTGCCTTCAATCATGACGGTCTGGGTGAACTCTCGGCATACCTTGCCGTTGGCTTCGACGGTCTTGACGGGGGTCACGCTGCCGCTGTGGTTGGAATCGGGATTCGTCCACGTCGTGGCCTGGCCTGATTTATTGTGCTTTAAGGCGGCCTGGGTCGCTTGGGCTTGATAGAGTTGGTCGGCTTTATCCAAGCTCTTCCCGATTTCTGACCCCAACTACGACCCTAGCAAGGCCCCGCCGGCGGTGGCGGCCAACCGACCTTTATCCTTGCCGATCAGGGATCCGGCGTAGCCGCCGATTGCGGCGCCGGCGCCGGTGCCGATCATCTGCTTGGTGCCGACGCCTTCGCATCCGGCCACCACGAACACGAGAACGATGCTTGCGAAGCTAGGCATGGTGCGCTTTCCTTTCGGGTTAAAACGTGGGTGTTGCTGAATCATGAGGAATCGGGTCATGGGGTGTCCCTACTTGGCGTGATGCGAGCACGCCCTACGTGTGGTCTCGCCTCGCCTCGCCGTATCTCGGGTTCATACGATGGCGCCGGCATGGAAGGACTCTGGCGTGCCGTTCATGTGCGCTCCTTTCTGATGCAGATGCTTCACTTCGTTCAGCATGACAATGTGGGGGTTCAGCGTGACAACATGGGGGTTCAGCATGACAGAGTGGATATTGCCTCTGGATTCCCGCTAACAACCGGCAGGAATGACGTTAGACGATGGATCACGCGGTCTTTTTTGCTAAGGACCGCAATGAAGTCGGGCGGTGGTTCCCCGTTTCATCTTCCCGCTCTTGACGTTGTGGCGGAGAGGGTGGGATTCGAACCCACGGTGCCGTTGCCAGCACACGTGCTCTCCAGGCACGCCGATTCGGCCGCTCTCGCACCTCTCCGCGTCGGTTCGTCTGCGACGTTCGGGGGCGTTATTTTACCATGAGGCACTTGGAGCAACAAGGCAACGCCATCGGTCGGGAGGTGACGTTTCGATGCGAACGTCATTAATAAGGTTTGAGCGCGTGCATTCGGGGCAGCCCCATCAGGTGCCTCTTGCCCGGTTTTGGAAGATTCGTTGGCGGCGGGACGAGCCGGTCAGGGCGCGATAGAGATGGCCGCGAAAGAGCATCATGAGGACCAGGCCGACGGGCGTGAGTAGAAGAATCAGGGGCGTGGACCATGAAGAAGGCACGCCGAGATAGTGGAACCATTGACGCAGCACCGCGAAGGGCAGCGTCAACAGTTGGAAAAAATCGAGGCCCGTCAGGCGCCCGCCTTGACTTGAAATTGAAAAGAAAAAGGTCAATCCGAACGGAGCGAAGACGACGGCGAGCGGTAAAAACCATTCGATCCAGTTTTCTAGGACGAATTCGTAACTGTCTTTGAGGGTGTCAAGTGACGCACCCGTCCGCCCTTGATAAATCAGTTCCGGCACCGGGTTGAGCACGATAAACAAGAGGAAAAAGACCGCGGAGACGATCGCGGGGCCGTAGGGGTTGGCTTGCACGCCTAATTCGAGAAGTTGGAGGGGGACCCACACGATAAATCCGATGGTGATGACGTCCCAGAAATAGTGACCGGCCACGTTCCGCAGATCTCCCCAGACCATGCGCCGGGAGTTGATCACCGCCTGTTCGATCAAGCTCAGAAACGCGCCGACGACAAAGGCGTTGGCCGCACCCAGCAACAAGCCGCCGATCAGCCCCAGGGACATCGCCACGCCGGTCACGAACAACATGAGTCCCGCCAGAATGACGACCGCCGGCACGAGCAGCCAGTTGTTCTTCAGGGATTTCCACGTGGCGAGCAACGCGTGACGATACAGTTGAACAGTCGCGTGGACGATCTCCGACATGCGTCGTCGTGAAGGCAATTACGAAGTTTGCCCTGAGGTTCGAAGGGAAGGCGATGAAGGGTTCGTCTGATCTTTGAGGGCAAGAATTTCCCGTTGTTGGCGGTCCCGTTCCTGCTTGATCCTCTGTAACCGTTGAGGACGGTCAACGGTCCACCATCGGACTCGATCCGTAAACGACACGGATTTGGGCGACACGCTTTTGAGTTTCCCTTCATGGAAATCGAACCCTTTCTGCGTGTCGCGTGTTTTGACGAAATGCTCGTACACGTCACGATACAAGTTCTTCAGGCCCATGTGAGGCACCATAGCCTACTTGATTGAAGGCTGGCAAGACCAATTCGCGGACGAAGACTCCATCGCGTCCGATCAGATTTGAGCAAACAGGCGTGCAGACGGGGCGTTGACACTGTACGGCACGGTGTGGGTAAATAGAACAAACAGCATGGAGCTTTCTATTTAACCGAACATCATGCTTCTCGTGTTGCACCACGGCAAAGCCGACACAGTCCAGTCATCCGGCGAGAAGGACCGAATTCCGATACGCGAGAGTGGCGGAACAGGCAGACGCGCGAGATTTAGGATCTCGTGGGAGACCGTGGGGGTTCGAGTCCCCCCTCTCGCACCAGCTTCTACACGACCATAGGCATATGTCTTTGTAGCGGCGCCATCTCATGGCGCCTGCCTTGGCCGTATGAGATGCGGCCCTACAACGGGGCGGATGCCAGGGATGCGACGTGTCATTTTGAATGAAGTTCTCTTCGATAACGGATGAATATGAAATTGGAAGTCACTGAATTAGGGCCGGTCAAGCGGGCCATTAAAATTGAAGTGCCTGAGGACGTCGTGAACGAAGCCTTCGACCGAGTGTATGCCGACCTGAAACGCCAAGTACGAGTCCCAGGCTTCCGGCCGGGCAAGGCTCCGCTCGCCATGCTGGAAAAACGTTACGCCAAGGCCGTGGAACAGGACGTCATTCAACGCCTGGTGCCGGACTACTATCGGAAAGCGATCAAAGAAACGGGCGTGGCCCCGGTGCTGGTTGACATGCCGTCCATGGAACGGTTGAAAGCCCAACGCCATGCCTCCCTTACCTTTACCGCCACCGTTGAGATTAAACCCGCCATTGAATTACGCGAGTACCGTCCACCCAATCCTGTTTCTTTGAAACGCGATTCCCGTACCATCAGCGATGAGGACGTGGACCAGGCCCTTGAACGATTTCGGGAACGGCAGTCCCGGCTTGAAGCCGCTCCCGCGGCCACGCCCTTGGATGAAGGCCTGTACGCCATCGTGACGATGGAAGGCTTTCTGGATGGAACGCCGGTGGACGGTTCGAAAAAAGAGGGGCATCTCCACAAAATGGGTTCTCACGTCCCTCTGCTGGGCGTGACCATTGACGATGCCTTGATGGGAAAACTTGAAGGTGACCGCGTCGAGGTCGTCCAAGCCTATCCGGCTACGCATCCGGATACCCGGCTGGCCGGCCAATCCGTCACGTTCACGCTCTCCGTTCTCGGGGTCAAACAAAAAATTCTTCCGGTGCTTGACGATGAATTTGCCAAAGATTGCGGGGCCTATGACACCTTGGAGCAACTCAAGGAGAAGATTCGGTCCGAACTGGAATCGGTGCTCAAACGAGACGTGGAAGAAGGCTATAAAAATCAGATTACCGAACGTCTGCTCCAGATGCACCATTTCGACCTTCCCGAAGTCATGATCGAACGGGAAATCAGCGCGATGGTTCGGCAGCGCCTGATGGAAGAACAACGGAACAAGGGCGGCGGGCTCTCCGTGGATGAACACGTCCACGTGGAAGAGGAGGCGAAACGCATTCAACGGGAGGTCGCCCCTGAAGCGAAAAAACGGGTGAAACTCGGATTAATCCTGGAAGCGATTGCGGACAAAGAAGGCGTCTCCGTGACGGAGGAGGAGATTCAAGCGGAATTCACCAGACTTGCGCAAGCCCTTCAAATCCCGGTGGAAGACGTGCAAAAGATGGTCGCCTCCGGCGGGGAAACGTCGCGTCAAGAATTTGAAGATCGCATCCGGGCCGAACGCGCACTTCAACTGGTGTATCAACACGCCGTGATTCAAGGGTAACGCGCTCGACGCATCGGCGCGTCAACGGAAAGGGTCAAGTTGTATGTTAATTCCAATGGTCATTGAGAGTACAAACCGCGGGGAGCGCGCGTATGATATTTACTCCCGTCTCTTAAAAGATCGCATTATCTTTCTCGGTGCTCCCATTGATGACGTGTTCTCCAACCTCGTCATCGCGCAATTATTGTTTCTGGAAGCTGAAGACCCGGAAAAGGATATTAACCTCTACATTAATTCTCCGGGGGGGAGCGTCACGGCGGGTCTCGGCATTTACGATACCATGCAATACGTCAAACCGCCGATTACCACGATTTGTTTAGGACAAGCCGCCAGTATGGGCGCGCTGCTGCTGGCGGCCGGCACCAAAGGCAACCGATTTGCCCTTCCCAACGCTCGCGTGATGATTCATCAACCGATGGGGGGCTTTCAAGGACAGGCGACCGAAGTCGATATTCACGCCCGTGAGATTTTGAAAATTCGAGAGCGACTCAACCAGATTGTTTCGCAACATTCGGGTCAGCCCTTGGATAAAATTTCCCGGGATACGGAACGAGACTATTTCATGTCCGGGACCGAAGCCAAAGACTACGGCCTCATTGATGAAGTCATCGTCCGTGCTCCGGAAAAAGAGAAGTCCCGTTCGAATGGCTCCTAATCCCTGCATTGCCGTGTACCCCTGACGACCATGGCGAAGCAAGCCAAAACCGAGGCCAATCTCCGGTGTTCGTTCTGCGGGAAGAGCCGGGATCAAGTCCGCAAATTGATCGCCGGTCCCACCGTCTATATTTGTGATGAATGCGTGCATCTGTGCAACGAAATCATGGCCGAAGAGTGGCAAGAGGCCAAAGAAGAAATCTCCTCGAAACTGCGCAAGCCCGCCGAGATCAATCGTCACCTCGATCAATACATCATCGATCAGGACCGGGCCAAAAAAATTCTCTCGGTCGCCGTCCACAATCACTATAAGCGCATCGCCGCCAACGAAACCGGAGACGTCGAACTGCAAAAAGGCAACGTCCTCATGATCGGGCCGACGGGAACGGGGAAAACGCTCTTCGCCCAAACCCTCGCCGATTATCTTGACGTGCCGTTTACGCTGGCGGACGCGACCACCTTAACCGAAGCCGGGTACGTGGGGGAGGACGTTGAAAATACGATTCTGAAATTGCTGCAAGCCACGGACTATGAAGTGGACCGCGCCGAGCGCGGCATCATTTACATCGATGAAATCGATAAAATCACGAGAAAATCCGACAGCCCCTCCATTACCCGCGACGTCTCCGGTGAAGGCGTCCAGCAAGCCCTCCTCAAACTCATTGAAGGCACCGTGGCCAACGTGCCGCCTCAAGGCGGGAGGAAACATCCGCATCAGGAATTCATTCAAGTTGACACCAAAAACATTCTGGTCATTTGCGGGGGCGCCTTTGTCGGGCTGGAACCCATCATTGAACAACGGCTCAATCAACGACGCATGGGATTCAAGGCCGACATCACCGCGTCGGATCGCCCGCGCTCCCTGTTGGCTCACGTGCAACCGGAAGACTTGCTGCAATATGGGTTGATTCCCGAATTCATCGGCCGACTGCCGGTGGTGACGACGCTGGAAGAATTGGATGAACACGCGCTGGTTCGGATTTTGACCGAACCCAAGAACGCCCTCGTCAAGCAGTATCAAAAGTTCCTGTCTTTCGACAACGTGAAACTCAAATTTACCGACGGGGCACTCAGCGCCGTGGCCAGAAAAGCCCACGCGCAAAAAACCGGGGCACGCGGCCTTCGCGCCATCCTGGAAGAAGTCATGCTTGACGTCATGTATGAAGTTCCTTCGCAAGCGGAGATCAAAGAAGTGGTCATTACCGAGGACGTGATTACAAAGAAGGCCGCCGCGATGAAAATTTTCGACCAGGGAATGAAGCCCGCAGTCGGCTCGTAGCCTGACGCTCCCCACGTGCGCGGGAAGGCCAAAGGGGGAGTCTGTCATTCCCGCAGGTTTTAGCGGGAATCCATCGTCTTTCTCTTCTGTCCCTTCATTCGTGGTCCTGTATGGGAAAAGCCCTGGATTCCCGATTGAAAACGTCGGGAATGACGGAGGGGGATTGAACACGTCGGGAATGACATGGGCGGAATGCGTGTGGCCCCGCATGGGTCAAGGCAGGCTCCGGTCCCCTGCCGGAGGACTTTGACGTTGTGGTTCGTTTTCTGCCGGAGCACGCTTCATTGTCATGTCCCGATAACCCCTGACCCCTCACCCGGCCCTCTCCCTCAAGGGGAGATGGAGTAACCGGTAGTCAGGACTCCGCCTCTTCGACGAATTCCGGACGAAGTTCAAAAGCTACATAGTCCCGCTTGTTCTTTTTGCACACTGCGGGACAGGTGCCGACTCCGGCAAACGGATCTAAACCCAAGTCGCCTTCCAACGAGCTCGCACGCACAAGCCTTTCGATTAACTTCTCCGGTTTTTGAATGGTATGAAGCGCATCTCGCGAAATCAGTCCTTTCGACTTGTACGTGAGCTGTTTGATATCCCCCCACATCGCCGGGATTTTTTCCTTTCCCGTTGAATTTTGTCTTCCCGTATCGGCCGTTCTTTACCGAAGGAACGTTTTCGCAACGAGTTCGATGCTCCAGTTCCACCAGTTGAGGCACGCGGATTTCCTCAAAATTATAGCAACGAGGTTTTCTGCCTTTGATGAAATAGGCAATAACGTCGTAGTTGTTTGTGTAACTCAACCTTCCCTGCGCCAAACGGCTGGGCTGATACCACACGATTTTTGACTTGAGATTTAAGAAGGGGCGATAGTCGATACAATCAGGTTTGCCAAAAAGGTATAACGCGCCTCCATCTTTCGCCTTCACACTGGTCAGACGCGGGGGCCTTGAGCGGGTTTTTTGTGACCGACGCTCTTTTTCTTGCCTTTGCTGCCTGCTTCATTCTTGCGTGGGGCGAACTCGAAGCCGAACGTGCCGGCGCCATTGGACCGATCGATCGTGAGATGGGCCGCGAACGTGCGTTTGTTCTTTTTTGACACGAAGCCCTGTAGGAGATCGGTCTTCCCGTTGCCCAAGAGTTGCCGCACTTCACCGGCCACAATCGGACGATTCAGGATCTGCCGGCTGATGCTGAAATCGCAGGCCGCTTGGTCCCCCAGCCCGTTGAGACAGACGTAGCGTCTCGGCGTCTCAAGCACCATCGCGCCACACTTGGGACAGGGACCGACTTGGTCGCACGTCCGCGGATCCACGTCGTCGTCCTCGGTGGCCTCGCCAAAATCAAAGGCCACGGTCCAATCGTCCTTGATGATCACGTCCGCGGTAAATTCTCGGCCGAGACGACTGCGGAACCCGCTCAACTGCCCCAGGCGCCGGTCGCGCAACAAGGTCGTTACCTCGTCGGGGGACAACTCCCGTCCGGCGATGGATTTCCAGATTGAGAAATCACCCGTCTCGCACACAAACTTGCGATAGGTTTCCCGTACTTTGCCCTTGCCGCACTTGGGACACGACGCGTCAAGCATGACGTACTCATCGTCAATCCGGTCAACGTCACACTCCCGCGCGGCCGCAACAATCTCCTGAGTCATCCCGCGAATGTGACGCATGAATTCATCGGCGGAAAACTGGTCGCTTTCGATCTGCTTCAATTTCTTTTCCCACTCGCCGGTTAATTCGGCCTTCGTCAATTCGTCAATCTTGAGGGCACGCAGCAACCTGAGCAGCGTCGTGGCTTTGGACGTCGGGATCAATTCACGGGCGTCGCGCAGGACGTAGCGATTGTGGATCAATTCTTCAATGATCGACGCGCGCGTCGCGGGCGTGCCAAGCCCACGGCCCTGCATCGCTTCGCGCAACGCCTCGTCCTCCATCAGTTTGCCCGCGCCTTCCATCGCGGACAACAGGGTCGCTTCGCTGTAGCGCGGCGGCGCTTTTGTGTGTTTGCTCTCCACGCCGATTTCGACGGTTCTGGCTTTTTCGGACCCGTCCTTGGTCCCCGCAAGCGGGGGCAGCGTCTCGTTGTGTTCCTTGCGCTCCATCACCTGCAACCAGCCGCTCTCGATCATCACCCGTCCGCGGGTCTCAAAGGTCTGCTCTTTGACGACGGTGCGCCGCACCGTGTTTTCAAAGCGGGCCGCGGGGTAGAACGCCGCGATGAAACAGCGCGTGACCAGTTCATAGACGCGACGTTCCTGTTCTTTCAGTTTCCCCGGCACCTCTCCGGTTGGAATGATGGCAAAGTGGTCGGATACCTGCGCGTCGTTGAAGATGCGTGTATTGTTGCCGTTGATGTAGTTTTCCCGGATCGCCCGTTCGGCCCAGTGGCTGAGGGGTCGGACATCTTTCTCACCGCCCGATTGTCCGACGCGGCCGCCAACGTCGGACGCCACCAGCGACTGCATGATCTTTCTGGCCACGTCGGGGTAATCCTCAGGTAACGTCCGCGAATCCGTGCGTGGGTAGGTCAGGACTTTGTGGCGCTCGTACAGGGCCTGGGCGATGCTGAGCGTGGACTTCGCCGAGAACCCAAACCGTCGGTTCGCTTCACGCTGGAGCGAGGTCAGGTCGAACAGCATCGGTGCCTGCTGGCTTGACGGCTTCGTGGTTTCGGACACGCTGCCCTCCTGATTCGTACACGTTGCCACGATGGCCTCGGCCCGGGTTTTGTCCCAGATGCGATCCGGCTTCGCGGTGCCGTGCGGGTCCTTTGCCGCACCTTGGGTGCTCGGCTTCGTCCGCGCGTGTGACTGCGGATCAATCCAGATTCCCTCGTACTGACCGGAGGCCATCGCGAAGGTGGCGTTGACCTCCCAATATTCCCGCGGTTCGAAGTTCCGGATTTCTTTTTCGCGGTCTACGAGGATCGCCAGGGTCGGGGTTTGCACTCGCCCGACCGTGGTCAGTGAAAATCCGCCGCCGCTTGAATTCAGGGCCGTCATGGCCCGGGTGGCGTTGATCCCGATGATCCAGTCGGACTCCGATCGACACACGGCGGCACGCCGGAGCGGCACTAACGCCTCGCCCTCGCGAAGACGTTCAAAGCCGTCGCGGATCGCGTGCGGCGTCATGGATTGCAGCCACAACCGCTGCACCGGCTTTGAGCCGTTGAAATGGCGGATCAGGTAATGGAAGATCAACTCACCTTCGCGTCCGGCGTCGCAGGCGTTGATGACTCGGGCAATATCTTGACGCGCGTAGAGTTTCTTGATGAGTTTGAGTTGCGATTCAGTCTTCGGGATCGGTTTCAGGTCGAAGTGGTCGGGAATGACCGGGAGGTTGGCGATCTTCCACTTCCCGCGCTCGACTTCGACGCCTTCGGGGGGGACCAGCTCAAGCATGTGCCCCACCGCGAAGGTCACGACGTCACGCGGCCCTTCGAAGAAGTCTTGTTTCTTCTGAAACCCACCGAGCGCCCGGGTGATGTCGCGAGCCACTGAGGGCTTCTCCGTAATGATTAAGGTCTTGCCCGCTTCTTCGGCAAGACGCGGGCGCGCCGTCTTTTTCCCATGTTTTAACATTTGAGATAGCAGGACCCCGGGGCCTGCTTGAGGACGCCTTTTAATTCCAGGCTTAACAGGAGACTCATGACTTCGGCGAGCGCAAACGGCGCGGCAGCCAGGATTTCATCAATCGGGACGGGCTCATCGTTGACATCGTTGAACAGCGCCAGGAGGTTCCGTTCTTTGTCGGTCAACACCGGATCGACTTTTTCCGTGGGGCCCGCGTTCTTTACTCGATCACGAAAGGAGCCGTCAAGTTGCGGGAGCAATTCTTCAACGATGTCCCAGGCATCTTCCACCAGTTTCGCTCCTTGTTTAATCAGCCCGTGTGCCCCTTCATGTTTCCCGTTTTTGATGGAACCCGGGATCGCAAACACCTCCCGGTTCTGTTCGAGTGCCAATCTGGCCGTGATTAACGATCCGCTTTTCTGACTGGCTTCCGAGACAATGACGCCTAACGACCATCCGCTGATGATCCGGTTTCGGCGAGGAAAATGATGCGACAGGGGTGGGGAGCCGAGCGGCAATTCCGACACCACGGCCCCATGGGCTTCAATTTCGTTTCGTAACGGCTGATGTTCGGGAGGATACGTGCGGTCCACGCCGCATCCCAAGACCGCCACGGTGCGAGCCTTGGCCTTGAGGGCACCCTGATGTGCCGCGGCATCAATGCCCCGTGCCATGCCGCTCACGATGGTAAAGCCAAGGGCCGCCAACCGTTCACTGAGTTCCTGCGTGACTTGCATCCCCGAGGGCGTCGCTCTTCGGGACCCGACGACGGCGATCACGTGATCGTCAGCGGGAAGCGTCCCTCGCACGTACAACAGCGGCGGCGGATCCGGTATCAGCGCCAGCCGGCTGGGATAGGCCGAGTCCAACACCGTGACAATCGCGCACGCCCCCTTCTGAATCAGGCGAACGTCGTCGGCCACTTTTTTCAGCACGCTTCGGTCCGGTCCTTTCCGTATGGATTTCACCACGGACGACCGCACCCCCGCGTTCTGCAAATCGCTTGAAGAAGCCGACAGCACCTCGTCCGGGCCGCCAAACAATCGAACCAGCTGACAGAGGGTGCCGTCACTCACTCCCCGAAGTGACCGCAGAATGAGCCAGGCTTCCAGTGACTTCACGATTGCGCTCGCTTACGAACACCGTCCGTGACGCCCGTTCGCGCGTTCCACGTGATACAGTGAGATGAGTGTTGCTATGGCTAGGAATACTTGACGCCGTACAAGGGCATTCACGGCGATTTTAAGGGCATGTGGCCGTTTTTGGGCCAGTTTCCGTCCGAATGTGTGGATTTTTCGACACAAGTTCATGGAAGCTTTCCTTTTTGTGGATTCCCGATTGAAGATGTCGGGAATGACCGTTGCGGGTGGCGGTTCTTGCTAGATTCCCGATTGAAGGTGTCGGGAATGACAGGGTGTGGGACTGCGGGAATGACAGGGTCCACTTCCCGCTCCGCTTCTTCACTCTTCACTTCTTTGGTCCACGTGGGGGTTAAGGCTTCGACGGCGGAGTCCCAGGCTTGGCCGAGGTCGTCCATGACTCTGACGGGGCAACGGCACGCACCCCCGTCGGGCATGGACCACGGCGAGTCGATCCCTACCCTTCTCCTGACACCACAATGTCATAGTGTTCAAGAGGCAGGAGCGGGTCGGCCTTCATGGTGACCTGACAATGACGTTCGCGTTCGATCCGTTCAAGTTCGCCGTGCTCAACGTCGTGAAGCAACTCCACCACGTGCGGGTGGGCTCCGATCACGACGCGTTGGTGTCCGGCTGCTCGTTCGAGTCGTCGAACGTCTCGAAAAATATCGTACATCACCGTGAGCGCGGACTTCGTATACCCGCGGCCGTCACAATCGGCGCACAGGTCGGAGAGCGTCCGGAGTAAATCTTCTCGAACCCGTTCACGCGAAATTTCGATTAATCCCAGGTCGCTGATGCGGGAAATCCGCGTTCGCGCCTTATCATTGGCCATCGCGTCCACCAGGGCCTGATACACTTTCTCCCGATTCCGTTCTCGTTTCATGTCAATGAAGTCGATGATGATGATGCCTCCGATGCCGCGGAGTTTCAGTTGATAGGCAATTTCCCGCGTCGCTTCCAGGTTATTTTTCAGGATCGTCTCTTCGGGATCGCGTTTGCCGACGAACCGCCCGGTGTTGACGTCGATGACCGTCATGGCTTCCGTATGATCGATGACAATGTGCCCGCCGGACTTGAGCCAGACTTTTCGGCTCAACGCTCGAGCAATTTCCATCTCAATCCCTAACGAATCAAACAATCCTTCGTCTTTTTCGTAATGAAAGATTCGAGAGGTTTGTTGAGGCAGGTACCGTCGCACGAATTCTTTGACCGCTTCATATTCTGCTTTTGAATCGATCAGCAGCCGCTTGACGTTTTTGGTAAATAAATCCCGCACGACTCTGAGCGTCAGACTCAAATCCGTATGCAGGGCCGCCGGGGCCGGAGACGCTTCTTGCCTGTTGACGATGTCTTGCCACATCGCGGTTAAAAACTCGACGTCTGATTTGAGTTCCTCTTCACTCACCCCTTCACTCACGGTTCGCACAATGTAGCCGTACCCCGGTTCCCGGATGCGCTTCATCACGTCTTTGAGGCGACTGCGCTCATCGTCCTGGGGAATGCGGCGTGAGACGCCGATGTGATCCACGTTCGGCATGAGCACTAAAAAGCGTCCGGGCAACGAACAGTAGGAGGTCACGCGCGGACCTTTGGTGCCGATCGGGCCTTTGGAAATCTGGACGATGAGTTCTTGGCCTTCTTCCAGCAATTCTTCAATCGGCCGAACGGTTTGTCGTCGCGGATGCGGAAATTCCGCTCCCTTCTCATCGTCGTCGCCGTCAACCAGAATGTCCCCGGGTTCCGTCCCCACCGAGAGATCCGACACGTGGACAAACGCGGCACGCTCCAGACCAACGTCAACGAACGCCGCCTGCATGCCCGGGAGCACTTTCACGACTTTCCCCTTATACACGTTGCCCACAAAATCCTTTTTCTTGGCTCGGTCCACGAATAATTCCGTGACCACCTTATTCTCAAGTACCGCGACGCGCGTTTCTTGAGGGGTCACGTTGATGGCAATTTCTACGCCCATATACGCTCCTTTGTTTCCTCACCGGACGACGGAGGCGTCTCCGTGGGGAACCCGTTGTGTCCGTATCATCTTCTCCAACAAGACTTTTGCCACGTTCGAATGGGCCGTTCCCCGCCCCCGGCAAAAGTGCGGCCTCCTCATTCCGTCGGCACGCTGCGACGACGGGGCCGACGTCACGACCACGACGTCAGCCGTCCTTTCCTCACGTTCCACAATAATCCCAAGGCCGCCATCGTCATAATGGTCGTACTCCCCCCATAACTCAGCAACGGCAACGGAATCCCGACGATGGGCGCCAGCCCAATGGTCATCCCCACGTTGACCACCACGTTAAAGGTCATCATGCCCACGACCCCAACGGCCAACAAGGTTCCCAACAGATCTTTGGCGTTCGCCGCCACGTCCAGTCCCAAGAGCAATAACGCCAGAAACAGACCGATTAACGGGACGGTCCCCACGAATCCCCATTCCTCGGCGTAGACCGCAAAGATAAAATCCGTGTGACCATCCGGAAGAAACTTGAATTGCGTTTGCGTGTTCCCGTGAAACCCTTTTCCCAGTAATTCACCGGAGCCCACGGCAATACGCGATTGCAGTCCCTGATAGCCTTTGCCCTCCGGATCATACCCCGGGTCCACGAAACTGATAATTCTTTCCTTTTGATAGTCGTGCAGCGAACCCCAGACTTCCCCCCAGACAAAGGGAAACATCATCAACGCCGACAAGCACACCAGACCCAACGTTTTCGATTTGACGCCCACGGCCAGCAACAACGTGACGTAAATGGCCAGAAAGCTGAGGCTGTTCCCCAAATCCGGTTGCTTCAGAATCAAGAAAAACCCGGGAAGCGTGATCAACACGGGCACAATGACCCGATACCACCACCCATGCCGGGGTTGGGTGGCATAATACGTCGCCAAGACCAGGAGCAGAGGAATCTTCACGAATTCCGACGGCTGCACCGCCACCGGCCCGAGCGCAATCCATCGTTGCGCCCCACGAGTACTCTTGCCATTGACCATGACAACCACGAGGAGGAGCAACCCTACTCCATACAGGACATACGACGCGACGGCTAATTTGTGGTAATCAATCATGGACATCGCCAGAAACGCCAAACTGCCCACCCCGACCCATACCGCTTGTTTGGCGTAAATGGGAAAGGGTCCCGACTCTCCGGCGGTCCCACTGGCAATGGTGACAACCCCAATGGACACCAACGCACAGATGACCCCCACAAATCCCCACTCAAACCCATCCGGCCCTCGACTGCGCGTCCACGGTTCATCCATGACCGGCTTCTCCCTTCTGACGCGCGCGTGAGTGCAGCGCGGACGACGCCGGCGTCGTGCTCTCCACGTCCGACGGATCCGACAGATAGGCTTCAATGAGTGCTTTGGCGAGCGGAGCCGACACGACGCCGCCTTGGCCCATGTGCTCCACGAGCACCGCCACGGCAATCCTGGGACGGGCTAACGGCGCATAGGCGACGAACCAGGCATGGTCTCGAAATTTCTTCGGCGTGTCGTCTTCGGATTCTTCACGCAAGCCCACGACTTGTGCCGTCCCGGTCTTGCCCGCGATCCCCACCACGGACGAACGCGCCCTTCGTCCCGTGCCTTCGGCGACCACCGCGGCGAGCGCGGTTCGAATGCGGTGCAGGCCTTGCGGCTGCACCAGTTGAACGGCGTGGCCGCGTGAGGGATTCCACTCCTGAATCACTCCGTGCTCGCGTTGTCGCACGCCACGAACCACGTGGGGGGTATACACCGTTCCATTATTGCCGACCGCGGCCATCACGTTCGCCATTTGCAGGGGCGTGACCGTGACGAAGCCTTGTCCGATCGAGACCGAAATGGTTTCACCCGGATACCAGGCTTCTCCTTGCGTTTGCTGTTTCCAGTCTGGGGAGGGGACGATCCCGGTCGCCTCCGCGGGGAGATCCACGCCCGTTCGCCGGCCTAATCCGAATCGTTTCGCGTGGGTGGCAATGGTTTCGATCCCCAGGCGATGGCCTAACCGATAAAAGTACACGTCGCACGACTGCATCATGGCCGCGTGCAGATCGACGTTTCCATGTCCGCCTGCCTTCCAGTCCCGAAACGTTCGCCTCCCGAATCGAAACCCTCCGCCACATCGGATTCGCTCAGTCGGATCCATGGCTCTGGTCCCAAGCACCGCCCCCGCCATAATAATCTTGAAGACGGACCCCGGAGGATATTGTCCTTGAATCGCTCGATTCGTCAGCGGGTGTCGCGGGTCCTGAAGAAGGCCGTTCCATTCTTCAACGGATAAGCCACGCGACAAGGCGTTCAGATCGAAACCGGGTCGACTGGCTAACGCCAGCGTTTCTCCCGTTTGAGGATCCAAGGCCACAATCGCTCCGGCTTCATCTCCCAACGCGTCTTCCGCCAATTGTTGTAACCGGAAGTCGAGGGTGAGATAGACGTCGTTGCCCGCCTGCGGGTTATCCACGAAAATCGTCCGTTTCTCATGACCGAGCGCGTCAACTTCGATGAGTTTTCTTCCTGCTTGACCTCGCAAGGCCCGATCATACACGCGTTCCACGCCGTACCGGCCGATAATGCTGCCCTGCACGAGTCCATGAAATTTCTCCTGCCCGAGTTGATCCTCCGAAATTTCCCCGACGTACCCGATCACGTGCGCGGCGTAGGCCCCTTGAGGATAATTCCGCTGATATTCGGGGTGAACCACCACCCCGGGTAAATCCAACCGATGCGATTCGACAATGGCCGCCTCTTTCAGGCTGAGCCCCGCCTTCAGTTTTACCCGCGTTCGGCCCTGCGTCAGCATTGTCTTGTTCAGTTCACGCGCGTCCAACGCCAACAATTCCTCGAGTTTCTGCAACAGCCTTTCTCTGTTCCGCACGTCGCTGAGTTCCACGTAGACGTTGAAACTCGGCACGCTGTTCGCCAGTAAAAGCCCGTTCCGGTCATAAATGAGTCCTCGAGCGGGATGTAACACGATCGACCGGGTGCGATTGTGTTGCGAGAGTTCTTGATAATGAGGCCCGTCGCGCACTTGCAGTTGCCATAACCGCAGGACCAACAGCCCGACCACGATCACGACCCCGATTTTCAGGAATCCTACTCGTCGCTGCACCTCTCCGAGTTCTCTTGCTGAGAAACCAGGATTCGTCATGATTCCATTCACCGGCACGACCATTCGGCAGATCTCCGGATCATCACCATGCACTCGTCGCGTGGCCCATCCACCGTGCAAGAATCCTATGGGGAAGGAGGGCCACCACTCCGTCCAACACCGCCTGGGGAACCAGGACCGCGGAGATCCCGTGAACCACCGCTCCCATATCCATTCCCTGACGCGCAGCCAGCAAAAACACCACGCCGGACGCACAGGACAACACCAGCATTGTGAAAAACGCCGAATACCACCTCGTCGTCGAGACGTTTTCCGCGACAACGCCGGACAGGTAGCCGACGGCAGTTTTGGTGAGCGTATTCAGCCACGGCGTGCCGGCGAAAAAAAAATCCTGAACAAACCCCACGAAGAAGCCCACGATCCCTCCATGCACCCGTCCCGCGAACAATCCGACCAAACAGGCGGCGACCAGACAGAGATCCGGGCGAATCCCAAAGAGACTCACGGACGGGACAATCGTGACCTGAACGGGCACAAGCAACAGCATGAACGGGATCGAGGCAAGCTTCTTCATTGAGCGGCGTTCTCGTTCTCGCGGGAATCCAACGCTTGCTCAATGGAGGGCACGGCTGCCACCGGTTGAGCGGACGTGACGATCAGGACTTCTTCCATCCGTTGAAAATTCACCACGGGCACAAGTTCCGCCGTCTGAAACAAATCGCCTTCACGTTTTTCAATCCGGGCCACCTCCCCGATCAACGCCCCTCGCGGAAATCCGTCGGTGAATCCCGACGTGACCACCACGTCCCCCTTTCGAACGGGTGAGAGCGGCGGAAGATACTTCATCCGGACGTGACTCCGGGGCGTCCCCTGAACAATCCCCTCATCCCGCGTGCGTTGCACCAATCCAAGAATCGCGACGTTCGGATCGGTCATCAGTAAGACAATGCTCGTGGACCCGGCGGTCTTGACGATTGGCCCGACGACTCCGGCCGGCGTCATCACACCCATTTCCACGCGAATCCCGTCACGTTCGCCCTTGTTGAGCACGACGCCTTGATACCAATTCGACGTACTGCGGCCGATGACTTGGGCCGCCACCGTCTGAATCGGGGTGCGTTGCTGAAATTCCACTAACGCGGCGCGTCGCTCCGCAGCCATGGCCCGTTCCCGCCACTGATTCACTTCTCCACGAAGTTGCTGGACCCGTTGGTGGAGTTCGCGGTTGTGTTCGGAGAGATTGTGAGAGGGAAACACCTGGTTCCATCCGTCGCGGAGTCCGCGCGTCAGGGGGGCCATGCTTTCGATGGGAATCGCCACGACGTCGGCAACGGGTTGGCCAACGGCGCGGAGGAGGAATTGCGCGTGCCGAGGAAGGAGGACGACCGCCACGCCCGCGAGGACGAACACGACCACAATGATCCGTCTCGTACCGGACCCCACAAGGATCGAAGGCCGAAACCGGCCGTTCATACCCACTCGTTCCTTTTACGAATGAACCGTCGCCTTGGAGGAGGCAATACTCCGCAGCAGGGTCATCTCTTCGAGCGTTTTCCCTACTCCCAAGACGACGGAGGTCAGCGGATCATCAACCATGATGATCGGAAGCGCGGTTTCTTCTCGCAACCGGGCATCCAATCCTCGTAACAATGATCCCCCGCCCGTCAAGACAATCCCTCGATCAATGATGTCCCCTGCTAATTCGGGAGGCGTATTTTCCAAAGCTAATTTGATGGCCGACACAATCGCCGTCGTGGACCCTTCCAAGGCTTCTCGGATTTCCGCGTCCTCCAACGCAATGGTCCGCGGAATGCCTGAAACCACGTCCCGCCCTTTCACCATCATTTGGGCTTTCTCTTGCAACGGATAGGCCGACCCGATTTCCAATTTCACGCGCTCCGCCATAGGCTCGCCGATCAACAAATTGTATTCGCGTTTGACGTATTGAATGATTGCCGAGTCCAGTTGGTAGCCGGCCGTTCTCACGGACTCACTGTAGACGATCCCCCCCAATGAAATGACCGCGATATCGGTGGTGCCCCCGCCAATATCGACCACCATGTTCCCCGCGGGCTCGGTGATGGGCAGCCCCGCTCCAATGGCCGCGGCCAGCGGTTCTTCTATTAAATAGACCTCACGGGCCCCTGCTAATTCAGCCGACTCTTTCACGGCTCGCCGTTCCACTTGCGTAATCCGCGATGGCACGCCAATGACGATCCGAGGCCGGAAAAACGTACTGCGATGGTGAACCCGCGTGATAAAATAGCGCAGCATGTGCTCGGCCATTTCAAAGTCGGCAATCACGCCTTCTTTCATGGGATGAACGGCTGAGATGTTGCCGGGCGTGCGTCCCACCATGCGTTTGGCGACGCTCCCCACCGCTAAGACTTTACCCGACTGCCGTTCAACGGCCACCACCGACGGTTCATTCAGGACGATCCCCATCCCCTGGATGTAGACCAACGTATGGGCCGTCCCCAGGTCAATGGCCATGTCACTCGAAAACAGACTCACACACCGACTGACCCAATTCATCATCTTCTCGCTCACACGTGGTGAATCCCTTCACGTGGCACCGCGTTGCGTGCTGACCCGCGTCTTGGGAGGACCCTCCCATGCACCCACGCCGCACGTGCAAAGATTCGCTCTGGAAACAAAACAATTTTCAAGTATAGCAGAACTCTCGCGTGACCTCAAAATAACCTACTTGATCGTATTCGTTCGTCAGACGTCTGCCGGATGACGGGGTTGCACGTGGCGTCCCCTCTGCGCCATAGTTCCCGGGGACAAGGGGGGGTTCGTCATGGCACCACACACGTTGTTCGACAAAATCTGGGACTCGCACGTGGTTCACGAGGAGGCGGATGGAACGACGCTGTTGTACGTTGACCGGCACTTGGTCCACGAAGTGACGTCGCCACAAGCCTTTGAAGGGCTCAGACTTGCCGGACGACGACCGCGTCGTCCCAAGGCAACCCTCGCGGTGCCGGACCATAACGTCCCGACCACCGACCGCGCGTCAGGCATTCCTGACCCGTTGAGTCGTCTGCAAGTTCAAACCCTTGAACGTCACTGTACTGAATTCGGTATTCCGACGTTCTCGATGAACGACGTTCGTCAAGGCATCGTCCACGTGATCGGCCCGGAACAGGGGTTGACCTTGCCCGGCATGACGATTGTGTGCGGCGATTCCCATACGTCCACCCATGGGGCCTTCGGAGCCTTGGCGTTTGGTATCGGTACGAGTGAAGTCGAACACGTCCTGGCCACGCAATGTTTGATTCAAAAACGACCGCACACCATGCAAATCCACGTCGAGGGTCACGTCTCTCCCCATTGTTCGGCTAAAGATATGATTCTGGCCATTATCGGGCACCTCGGCACTTCCGGCGGAACGGGGTACGTGGTGGAATACACGGGCGACGCGGTTCGCTCCTTATCAATGGAAGGCCGGATGACCCTCTGCAATATGTCGATTGAGGCCGGTGCCCGCGCCGGGATGATTGCCCCGGACGAGACCACCTTTTCCTACGTCAAGGGACGTCCCATGGCTCCCGCTGATGACCTCTGGACCCAGGCCGTCACCCATTGGCGCGGGTTACAGACGGACCCCGGAGCCACCTACGACCGCGTCGTGAAGGTGAACGGGGAGGACGTGTCACCTCAAGTGACGTGGGGGACGAATCCAGGCATGGTGACGGGCGTGGACGGTACCGTGCCGGACCCTGACGCCTATGCCGACGCGGAGACGCGGGAGTCGGCTGAACGGGCGCTGACCTACATGGCGTTGACCCCCGGCACCCCGATTGAGCACATCCGCGTTGATCGAGTGTTTATCGGATCGTGTACGAATTCCCGCATTGAAGATTTACGCGAGGCGGCGTCCTATTTCAAAGGAAGAACGGTGGCCCCCGGCGTGCATGCGATGGTGGTCCCCGGGTCAGGTCTCGTCAAACAACAAGCCGAAGAAGAAGGATTGGACGCCATCTTTCGCGCAGCGGGAGCGGAATGGCGGGAATCCGGCTGCAGCATGTGTCTGGCCATGAACGCCGACGTTCTTCAACCCGGTGAGCGTTGTGCGTCAACCAGTAACCGGAATTTTGAAGGCCGGCAGGGAAAAGGCGGCCGGACGCATCTGGTCTCCCCGGCGATGGCCGCGGCCGCGGCCGTCGCCGGACGTTTCGTCGATATTCGTCATTGGTCCTGAGTCCGTCATGACTCCCTTTACGACCCATACCGGACGAGTGGCGACGCTGGATCGCGTGAACGTCGATACCGATCAGATTATCCCCAAACAATATCTGAAAACCATTCATCGAACCGGACTGAAAGAAGGGCTCTTTGCCGATTGGCGACGTCTCCCGGACGGCTCGCCCGATCCCGATTTCTTCATGAATCAACCCCGGTACGCCGATGCCACCATTCTGCTGACTCGTGAGAATTTCGGCTGCGGCTCTTCCAGAGAGCACGCGCCTTGGGCGCTTCTGGATTATGGGATTCGTTCGATTCTCGCTCCCAGTTTTGCCGACATTTTTTACAATAATTGTTTACAAAACGGCCTTCTCCCCGTTGTCTTGCCGGCACAAGACGTTCAAGCCCTCTTTGATGACGTGGGCGCGAATCCGCAGGGTCACCTGACGATCGACTTATCTGCTCAAACGGTCTCGACGCCGCAGAACTCGACGTTTTCATTCTCGATCGACGCCTTTCGAAAAAATTGCCTCCTGCAAGGGTTGGACTCGATAGGGTTAACCCTCCAACGCGAAAAAGATATCGAGCACTACGTCGCACGACGAAAACAGGACGTTCCCTGGCTGTTTCAAGACCTCTGTTCGTAACCCTTCGAGGCACGTCGAAGCTCAGGGGAACCTCAGGGCAAGCCTCAGGACACGCTTCGCCGTTCCACGACGCAGCGGCCGGCGTCCTCACAACCAACGCATAGGAATCTCTGCTGACGCGGTCCGTGTTGCCTGAACGGCCGCGTTGTTGCACAGTCGTTCCGGTCGGGACAAGCAAGACGGGCGTCTCACGGGAGCAATCAGCACGGGAACCACGGCGAGGCGGTCAACGGTTCCGTCACTTCTTTCGCTTCCACGAAAAGGACGTATGGACGAAATCAGCGCACTCAGGGACATCATCCTTATTTTTTCCGTGTCCATCGCGGTGATCTTCCTGTTTCAAAAACTCAACTTGCCCTCCATTGCCGGATTTCTCGTGGCCGGGACGCTGGTCGGTCCCCACGGGCTCAACCTCATTTCCGACCGAGAACAAGTTCACGTGCTGGCTGAGATCGGGGTCATCCTCCTGCTGTTCACGATCGGGCTGGAATTTTCGCTGGCCAGATTGAAATCCTCGAAGCTCTTGTTTGTCGTGGGAGGGTCCGCCCAGATTGCAGGCGTTCTGATCGTCTTCGTCGGGAGCGCGTTGCTGTTTGACATCGATATCAACGCGGCCATCTTCTGGGGACTCTTAGTGACCCTGAGCAGTACGGCCATCGTCCTGAAAACGTTGGCCCAACGGGGGGAACACGACACCCTCCACGGACGATCCACCGTCGGTATTTTAATCTTTCAAGACCTGGCCATCGTCCCCATGATGCTCATGACTCCCCTGTTGGCCAATCGGGAAGCGGAGGGAATCGGTCACATTCTGTTCACCCTTGGAAAATCGCTCCTCCTCGTGTTCGTGATTGTGTTGGCCGCCCGCGTCTTCGTGCCCAAGCTCCTCGAACAGATCGTCAGGACGAGAAGCCGGGAATTATTTCTCCTGACCATCGTCGTCCTCTGTCTGGGCACTGCGTGGTTGACGTCACTGGTGGGGTTATCTTTGGCACTCGGAGCGTTTATCGCCGGATTCCTCATTTCTGAATCAGAATACAGCCACCAGGCCATTGCCGACGTGCTTCCGTTTCGGGATAGTTTCAACGGCCTGTTTTTTGTCTCAATCGGCATGCTCATGAACCCAACGGTGCTTGTGGCGTACCCCCTGCTCATCATGACCTTGGTCGGAGCCATTATCGTTGGAAAATTTGTGACGGGAGCCGTGGCCGTGATCGCCGCCGGGGCGCCGCTTCGATCAGCAATCCTGGCCGGCGTGGCGTTGGCGCAAGTCGGAGAATTTGCCTTTATCCTGGCGCAAGAAGGACTGAAGGTCGATCTGCTCTCTCATGAAACGTACAATATTTTTCTCGCCGTCTCCGTCCTCACGATGATCATGACGCCGTTCCTGATTCAATGGTCTCCCAAAATCGCCCGACGGGTCGAAGCCGTGCAACGGTTGCACCACTGGTTTCCCGGCCGGGTGTCCCTCCGCACGGAACCCGTCCAATTCAAACTCAGCGATCACGTCATTATCGTTGGATACGGCTTGAACGGCCGCAATCTCGCCCGAGTTCTTCGAGAATTTGCGATTCCCCACGTCGTGTTGGACATGCGCGGCGAAGTCGTGCAACTCGAAGTGGGAAGCGGCACGCCCCTGCACTACGGTGACGCCACCAATCCCACGGTGTTACACCAGGTCCACGTCCAAGCGGCGAAAGTCCTGGTGGTCGCCGTGTCCGACCCTTTCGGGTCCCGGCGGATCGTCCAACTGGCGAAAAGCCTCAACCCGACGATTCATACGATTGTCCGAACGCGGTATCTCAACGAGATCGACGAACTGCACCAACTCGGAGCCGATGAAATCATTCCCGAAGAATTTGAAACGTCCATTGAAATGTCGGTGCTGGTCCTCCAGTTGTTTGACCTTCCGAAACACGTCATCCTTGAAAAGGCGGACCACATTCGTCGTGAAGGCTACGCGCTTCTCCGACGAGGGGAACGGTCTGAACTGACTCACCACCTTCGGACCGGCACCCTCGGGGACGTCGCGGTCCAGACGTGCCGGATTGATGAAGACTCCCCGACTCTCGGCCGGACGTTGAATGAGTTGGCTCTTCACTCAAGGACCGGGGTCTCCGTCATGGCCCTCATGCGTGCCGGGGTCACCCATTCCAATCCTTCCGACGACACCGTGCTTGAAGCCGAGGACGTCGTGGTGCTGCTCGGCACTCAAGACGCCGTTCACCGAACCATCGGACTCCTTGCCAATCCAAAACCTGAATAGGTCCCATTCACGCTCACGCCACGCAGAACGACGAATTGAATACGATAGAATTGAAAGAATCATACTCTTGTGGATAATGTGAACGGGTTGAAACAGGGAGAGTAAAAGGAGAAAGGGACACTATCGAACGTCGTTACGGTTATGACATATTTTGAGGCAATACAGGAAGCGTATGGACTGATTCATAACGGGGATCCTTCACACGCATCGGTGCAGAAAGCACTCCAATACGAAAATTGGCAACACCTTCCCAACGAGATGACCAAGAAAATTCTTGCCCACCCTGACTACTCTCTCCTGGATGCCGCATCAGGGGAACGGCCTGTACCTGATCGTTCAGGGTTAGTCCAAGCCTGTCAAACCCAAAGAAATAACAAAAAGATCAAGCTTGCCTACTCCCTGAAAAGATTTAGGGATGATTCACAATTTGACATAATAAATGCCGATGACTTTCCCCAACTTTGGGAAAAACTTGAAAAAGATCAGAAACGCGGAAAGAGGTGGGTGACCATAGACCGCTTAACCCTCCAATCGGAGCGTGATATCCATGATTTGGTATGTCGTTTAGGCTTGTATCATTGGCGCAGGATTCCGTTGCAGACGCCTGTTTTTTGTCTGGAATTGCATAATATAGACTGTGTCAAGCCTCACGCACTGGATGCCGGTCTGGCATTCTACTTTCATCAAACGCCGGGGCAAGAGCCCGGCAGGACACGAAACATGGAAACAGGTGAACCGGATATGGAGGAATGGTTGTTGGAAGAGGTCGATGGCGATACGATTACATGTGTCGGTGGTCTCTTCAGCCGTCAAAAAATAGAAGTAAACATGGACAACTATTATAAAAATAATGCGCAAAGGATCCACGGGTAAAAATGAGTATGGATGAACAGCAAATCATCCAGCAATTCTTCAAGGATGAGACTACGGCAATGTCGTATATCCGAAATCGCTTACTGGGCAATTTCGACGAAGCGCCGCCGCCAATCAGTGACCGTTTTATCGAAGAATTTCCAACGGATCTCCTGCAACGCCTTGTTGATGACCTTGAGGATACAACCATTTTCTGGAATGCTTGCTTCCGGTTATTCAAAGAATGGCGAGACCCCGATAAAGCTGATCGCAAGCGTGCGAAAGGTCTCTGTGAACTCACTTACCTGATCCGTCAGGTTACCCACCACCACGAAGAAGCGTTTGGCGAAGAAAAAGAGCGTTGGCAAGAAGAACTGAACGCTCAAAATCTTGGAGAAACTCCGTATGCTGAGCAAGAAAAAAATCTGGTGTACGTCCAAAATTTGAGTTTGGTCCATATCTGGAATCTGTGGTCAGATGAGCGATGGATAAGATTGTACGAGAATATTGTGAGAACAAGCGGTGAGAATAACGAAGCCCAATTTGAGCTTATGTTGATTGTCACCCAACACCTGAAGTGGGATGCAGGGAAAACCATGCAGTTGTTCCAGTGGGCACTGGACAGGGGGAACCTGCCGAACACTTTTTACAACCAGTATTTCTTGCATCGTCTACGCCTGTGTGGAAATAAGATGACCGAGACCGATATTGAGGAACAGAAGAGATGCCAGAGAGAATTGGTCAATGATCTTCTAAAAACTCAGGGACAACTGTTCTACAACTTACCCCGCGAGAAAAAAATGATACTCGGCGAGGCTCTGCGTGAAGCCAGTGAATTGTTTAATTTGAAAAGTTTCAAATGCCTGGATGAGGGAAAGCGATCGTTACTGAATTGAGAGCTTGAACAAACTCATCCGACCACCTTCTGAAGATGAAACCAACATGCGCAAACCCGGGCATGGATACATGGACAACCGCTATGCCGCCCCACAGCCGTCAGCATGAACAAATGTCTGATCAATCGACTCAATTCGTATCCTTCTACTCTTATAAAGGAGGATTGGGACGCAGTACGGTGCTTGCCAACCTTGCTTGTTGGCAGGCGATGCAGGGGAGAAAAGTTCTCATTATTGACCTTGATCTTGAGGGGCCTGGGAAACACATTAGCGGACTGTTTAAGGGAAACCCGATAAATGATTCGGCAATAAAAGGGGGGGTATTGAACTTTGCGAGGCTTGGCAACAACACCGCGCACAAACGCCTGATAACGTATATGAATGGGATTTGCGGGATTATATGTTGCGAAGCACACTTCTGGATGCCTTGCCTGGTACCAACAAGGGCGAGATATTTTTGATGCCTGCCGGCAAACGACTGGATAAAGACTATACCCAAAAACTGAATGAGCGACATTGGGATAGCTTTTTTTCATGACATCTGTAAGCCAAGGGATCAGACTTGCTGAATTTCCCAGTCGATTACTGAAAAAAAGTGCGTCGTGTTTTTCTCTTTGCGCTCCTGGCCGGCTACAGTTTTATTTCTGACTTCGACGGTAGAGTGATTGAACGCGCATGTGTGCGGCACGTCTCCACCGTCAACGTTATCCAGGTCGGTTGGTCCATAAGGTCGTCATTCTTTTCAAACAATTTTGAGAGCGGGTCATGTCGTCGCTGCAATTCAAAGGAAAGGTGTTTGTGGAGAACTACCATCTGGGGGTTCCGTTCCACGAGTTGAAGCCGGTCCGGTCCAAGGGGATGAGCAAGAAGGCCAGCTTGCATGATAATCTGATTGTCGAAGGCGACAATTTGGCCGCGCTGAAGGCGCTGTTGCCCACGTATCACGGCAAGGTCAAGTGCATCTATATTGACCCGCCCTACAACACGGGTAACGAGGGCTGGGCCTACAACGACAACGTCAACTCCCCCATGATGCAGGACTGGCTAGGCAAGGTCGTGGATCGTGAGGATCTCACCCGCCACGACAAGTGGTGCTGCATGATGCTTCCGCGGCTGAAGCTGCTGCGCGAACTTCTCCGCGACGACGGCGCGATTTTCGTCTCTATTGACGATAACGAGGTTCATCGGCTGCGTTGTCTTATGGACGAGGTGTTCGGGGAGGATAACTTCGTGGCAACCACGATCTGGCAGAAGATATTCTCCCCTAAAAATACGGCCAAGTATTTCTCGGAAGATCACGATTTTATTCTTGTCTATGCACGTAGTATTGAAAAATGGACCCCGAATCTGTTGGCGCGGCGTGAACAGGCAATCAAGCGATATAAGAATCCCGACAGAGACCCACGTGGGAAATGGTCTTCAAGCGATCTGACTGCGCGAAATTATTATAGTCAGGGTACTTATGAAGTCGTCAGCCCGTCTAGAAGGAAATTCAAACCTTCTCTTGGGAACTATTTTCGAGTGTCCATCGAGAAATTCCGTGAACTCGATAGGGACAGCCGTATTTGGTGGGGACCGGATGGCGACAGCATGCCTCGACTCAAACGATATTTATCCGAAGTCAAGAGCGGAATCGTGCCGCAAACGATGTGGCTCCATTCAGATGTAGGACATACACAAGATGCAAAAAAGGAGATTCTGTCCGTATTGGATTTCGGAAAATCAGAGGATGTATTCAATACTGTCAAACCAGCAAGTTTAATAAAAAGAATCCTGCAAATTGCCACGGACAAGGACTCCATCATCCTCGACTCCTTCGCCGGTTCCGGCACGACCGCGCACGCGGTGCTGGCGCTGAACAAGGAAGACGGCGGCAACCGTCGCTTCGTGCTGATCGAGTGCGAGGATTACGTGGACTCGCTCACCGCCGAACGGGTGCGGCGCGTCGCCAAAGGTATTCCTTCCGCGAAGGACGAATCGCTCAAGGCCGGACTGGGTGGTACGTTCAGCTACTTCAAACTTGGACTTCCGATGCGTCAGGAGTCGCTGCTTGACGGCTCGAATCTGCCAAGTTACGAGAAGCTGGCTGCTTACGTTTTCTTCACCGCCACCGGCGAGGAGTTCGAGCCGGAGCAGATCAGGAAGAAGACGTGGTTCATCGGCCGGAGCCGGCTCTACGACGTATTCCTGATCTACGAAGCTGACGTTGAGCAGCTCAAGAACATGGCGCTGACGCTGGACGTCGCCCGGATGTTGCCCAGCAACCATCGAAACAAACTCGTCTTCGCGCCCACCAAGTACCTTGATCGGGAGTTTCTGCACCGCTACCACGTCACCTTTCAGCAACTCCCGTTTCAAATCTACGATACCATAGACAAATTGGCCAGATGATCCTGAAGGACTATCAACAGCGCGCACTGACCACCGTTCGGGAGTTCCTTGAACAACTGACGGAATGGCGCGACAAGGCGGCAAAGGCGCGAGAGGCGGACGCGGAGTTGGACGTCGATTGGGTGGGCAACGCATGGGCGAAGACCGTCCCCGGGCGCGCCTACCTGCCGCGCCGAAACGGGTTAGGGGAATGGCTGCCGTCGTTTTGTCTCAAGATTCCCACGGGCGGCGGCAAAACCTTGCTGGCGACGAAGGTGATTGATCTGGTCAATACGCACTACCGGAGACGGCAGACGGGGTTGGTGTTATGGATCGTCCCGACCACACAAATCTACAACCAGACGTTGACGGCGCTGAAGGATCGGGATCATCCGTACCGGCAGCAACTCGATCTGGCGTCGGCCGGCCGGACTTGCGTATTGGAAAAGACCAGCAGGTTCAGTCCTCGGGACGTCTCGGAGAACCTATGCACGTTGTTGCTGATGTTGCCTTCGGCCAATCGAGAAACCAAGGATCAACTGCGGATGTTCCGGGACAGCGGCGGTTTCGACCGTTTTTTCCCTTCAGACGACGATGCAGCGGCCCATAAGGCGCTGCTCAACGACGTGCCGAACCTCGACACGTTTGAACGAGAGGGCGGCCTCTGGGGACGGCAGGTGAAAACTTCTCTCGGCAACGCGTTGCGTCTGCTGCGGCCGGTGATCATTCTCGACGAAGGACACAAGGCGTACAGTATGAGCGCCAGAACGACGCTTGAAGGATTTAATCCGGGCATGATCGTCGAGCTATCGGCAACGCCACCCAAAGGGGCGAACGTGTTGGTCGATATCCGGGGCAGCGAGTTGAACGCGGAGGAAATGATCAAGCTGGATCTGCACGTCAAGAACAGCGCGAAAACAGACTGGAAGGATACGTTGGTCGCGTCTCTTGAGCATCGCAAACGGCTTGAGGCGACGGCCCGCGGGTATGAAGCGGAAACCGGCGAGTATATCCGCCCCATCTGTTTGATTCAGGTGGAACGCACGGGGAAGGATCAACGGCGTCCGGGCGTGGTCCATGCCGACGACGTCCGGGACTATCTGTTGCACTATCCCGACGTCGGCGAAGACCAGATCGCGGTCAAGACAAGCGAACGGGATGAATTGAAAGACGCGGACGAAATCGGCGGCCTCATGTCGCGCGACTGTCCGATTCGTTTCATCATCACGAAACAGGCGTTGCAGGAGGGATGGGATTGCTCGTTCGCCTACGTCCTGACGATCCTGACGAATCCCGGTTCCAAGAGCGCGTTGACGCAGTTGGTCGGCCGCATTCTCCGGCAGCCCTACGCCAAGAAGACTCACGTTGCCTGGCTGGACGAAAGTTACGTGTTCTGCTTCCAGCGCAGGGGCGCCGATTTGCTGCAAGAGGTCCGTCGGGGCTTCGGATTGGAGGGGCTGCAAGGCTTGGAAGGCAAGGTTGTCACCGACGTCGACGAGTCGGCCCGGCCAAGCGAAAAGGCGGTGTTCAGGCAACGCGAGCGGTTTCGGAACGCGGCGTGCGACCTCGTGCTGCCGGCGTTCATGGTTATGGACGGACAAGAATGGCGCCTAGTGCATTACGAAGCGGATATTCTGTCGCGCGTGCCGTGGGGTGACGTGGACGTCAGTGCGTTGTTCAATCTGCCGCTCAGTGCCCAGGGCCGTCGAACCTTCGAGTGGCGCGCCAAATTGGATGGAGAAGCCCTGATGACCGACCCCGAAACCGGGGCCGCCATGACGCCCACTCATGAAGAAGGCGTGATCGATTATTTCTTCTCGGCCAGTCACCTGTTGGACGTCATCCCCAACCCGTGGCGAGGCCGTGAGCTTGCCCAGCGGGTATTCAGCGCACTCCTCGAAAAGCACCCACGCGAACGGGTGGCCTCGAATTATCTGTTCATTCTTGAAGAACTCCGCAAACGCCTGGAGCTCGAACGCGACCGGCTGTCAAAACAGGTGTTCTCCGAACTGCTCAACAAGGGAACGATGCGGTTTCTCGTCGTGACGGACGATCTGAAGTTCAATTGCCTGCCGCGGACCATTGAGGCGACAACCGGAAAACAGAGCAACCGTGAGGACGGCGGTCAATACCTGCTCAACCTGTTCGACCGGACAAATGAGGATGATCTGAACGGACTGGAGAATAAAGTTGCAACCTACCTGGATCAACAGGAGCGCCTGTTTTTCTGGTATCGAAATCGCTCGCGCAAGGATTACTACGTGCAGGGATGGAAGCCCGGGCGAATTTACGCGGACTTCATCGTGACGTTACGGCCGGATGAGCCGGACGTCGGCGACGAATATCATCAGGTCTTTGTCATGGAAACCAAGGGCATCCACATCAAGAAACACACGGACACCGACTACAAACGGTCGGTATTCAGCCTCTGTTCCAAGCACGCCAAGAAGACGGACTGGGCGGAATTCGTGCCGGCTATGCGCAACAGGATCATGCGCTTTGAAATTGTTGATGAAGATGAATGGGAGAAACGGCTGAACGCCATGTTCGCCGTGTAGCCGCTTTTGCCGCCTTTCAACCAAGCGGCACTCGCCGAGGTGTTTCACGCCTCTGAATGCAAGAAGTTACGGCGTCAGCACGTCCTCACCGAACGCCGGGGTCTACGTGCCTTCCTCACCGGTAATTGAAGCCTTGGCCCAGGCCGCCCATAAGCGAACAGCGGGGGTCGGATCATGATTCGCCGCCCGTTCCAAGGTGGGAACGTCTTCGGCGTCTCCTAATTTGCCGAGTCGGTAGGCGGCTTCGGCACGCACGCCCGCATTCGCGTCAAACAAGAGCCGATGCCGAAAATCAACGAGCGCCCGGCGATCCGCCAACTCGCCCAAGGCGGCGAGCGCCCCCTGTCTGACAAGCGGATCGGGGTCGGCGACGGCCTTCTGCAAATCCGAAAAGGCACGTCTGGCTTCAAGCTGCATGAGAGCCTCCACCACGGCTCGCCGACTGCTGACCGTGCCCACGGCCAAGGCTTCCGTCAACAGTGCAACGATCGGTTGACCGGAGCCGACGTTTCCTAACGCACGCGCGGCCGCCCGCTTGACGGCATGGTGCTCATCCCCCAATGCTTCAACGAGGCCGATGACGGCCGCGGCGTTCACGTCTTCTTCTATTTGCCCCAAGGCCCACGCACTGTATTCACGAACTTGGGGGTCGGGATCGGATAACGCCTGCACTAAGGCGGGCAACCCCGCGGCATGACCAATTTTTCCAAGAGAGAGGGCAGCCGTTCGTCGAACGTCATCCGACGGGTCTTCAAGAAGCGTCACGAGACGGGTAGTGACCGTGAGCGGATCGGCCGGCGGAGTCTCGAGTTGGCAACTCACGGTCACCGACACGCACAGAGCAAGCAGCGGGGCAAAGAAGCGTGTTCTCACAGAAGAAAGGCTTCGCATTCGGACGGGCAGAACGGGTCTTTTTCGGAGAGCCGGTTACGATGACGTCGGAGGTTCTTTGGGGGCCGGCGGTTGTTTCGCCGCTTCAATGGATTGTTCAACTTCTTTTTGAGCCGACTCCAGCTCGGCCTGAATGGTCCGCATCTCCGGATCAACGGCATTGCGCACGTCGGCCGTGGCTTCGCGGAAGGTTCGGAGGGCACTGCCCAAGCCTTCCCCCATTGATTGCAGATCGTCCGTCCCGGACGCTGCCTGCGCTTTCGCTTTCTGGGCTTGCATGGCGGCACGCTGCGCCTGAACACGAGCGACCGCCTGTTTATTGACGACGGCAGCCGGGCGTTTCCCCGCCGGTGACGACGCGGCCGAGGGCGGAACGGGGGGATACTGCGCCGTTGGCCGCGGGACGGCACTCGCCGCACGCTGCTCCATGGTCACGGGTTGAGCGTGTTCTTGATGGGTCGCCGTCGGTGCCGGACCCGTTGCGGCCGCCGGTTCAGGAGGTCGAACGGCCTCGGGAGCAAATCCTCCGTACACCTGGGCCGCCAACGTTCCCGGGGTCCTTTCGGGACCGGGCTGGTGAGGCCGTTGAGAGCCAAGTTGGGATACAGGTTCGGCGGTTGAAATTTCTTGGGCAGGAAGAGGTTGGCCCGTAGGCTCAGATGCAGATTCGGGTAAGGCCGCCTGTGTACTTTGCTCTTCCGCGGGAGGGGGAACCTCATTGACTTCCTTTTTGAACCCCTTGAGGGCTTTGCCGACGCCCTCTCCAATTTGAGGAAGCCGTCCTGCTCCAAAAATAATCAGAACAATGACCAGAATAATGATCAGTTCTGAAAATCCAAGCGTGCCGAACATAGCCCATCCCCAAACGGAACGACGCAGAAGTAAAAGGAAAGTTGACTGTAAAGACCACGGATGGGCCGTGTCAACCTGCTCAACAAGCGGCCTTTGCACAATGTCATTTTGAGAATGCTGCTTCTTGTGTTCAAGACGCGACGTGGTAGAATCGTCTCAATGACCGCGTTACCTTCTTCAAAAATTCCTGCGTATCGAATCACGTTGTTTTTCGGACCGGAAGTTCATGAAACCGATTCCAACGTTGTGTATTGTGTGTTTAACGTCAAAAAGCGGAGTTGGAAAAGTGGCATTCAACTCGCGGTTGAAATGGCCGGAACCCAAGCCGACCGGTTGAACCGGTTCCTTCAGATCGAGGCTTGGTTACAGAACGTCCTGTTTCATCTTCCGCAACACGACTATGCTGAATATTTTCAGCGCGGCCACGATCTGTTTCTTCAATATCTGTGTCGGACAAAATTGCAACTCGCCATCAATCAGGGCCTTCGTCGGGAAACGTCCCGGTTATCTCAGGACGCGTTGACCGCGGAACTTGAGAGGACGATCCAGGAGAGCGGCCATGCTCTGAAAGAATACGTACTCGCCGAACTGGACGCGCCGGGGGTGGAGTAAGGTTCCAAGAAATCCATTTGCAAGTTGTGACGTGATGGAGTATCTATTTTACAGGACCCGTCTTCACGCGCCTGAATTCAGCCATGCAGGCACCATACGTGCTCTGCCCGATGAAAGAGAGAGGAGGGAACATGAAACGACGTGACCCCACAAGCAGGCGAGGCACCTTCGAGCAGCCCACGTCACGGATGACGCGATCGTTCGGCGTCCTGCTGTGCCTCTTCGTGTTCACCTGCGGGCCGGTTCAGGCGGACGAGGGGAAGGAGAGCACCGTTGAAGAAGCAGGTCTCGGCGTCGCCAGCGCGCTCTTGACCGTTCCTTATGGCGTGAGCAAAATGCTCTACGCCGGGGTGGGTGGCGTGGTTGGCGGATTCGCCTGGGTCCTGAGCGGAGGCGATACAGACGCCGCAGAAGCCGTGTGGGCCCCCAGCCTGAACGGAACCTACGTCATCACCCCGGAACATCTGCGCGGCAAGGAAGCCGTTCGATTTTTCGGCCGATCTTCTGACCAGGACGACGGCGATTCAGAGTAACGCCCCGTTGCCCCTCTTTCTCATTCCCTTCGGCTACGCTCAGGACAGGCCATGAACAAACCGATCATCGGGGTCACCCCCGACTATAACGCCGGCGATCGCACGGACATGGGGGGCCGAGAACCGACGTACTTTCTGCGCGCCCGATACGTGCAGGCCATTGAGGACGCCGGCGGCATCCCCTTCATGTTGCCGCTGTTGTCAACCAAAGCCGAATGGCGCCGGATGGCGGCACACGTCCACGGGCTGCTTCTCACGGGAAGCGGAGCCGATCTGGCACCGGAATTGTACGGGGAACGACAACGACACAAGTTTCGACGGATGAGTCAAGAACGGGCGACGTTGGAACTCGGCATCACGAACGTGGCCTATCGGGCCGACGTTCCCACGTTAGGCATTTGCGGAGGGATGCAATCCATCAACGTGGCCCTCGGCGGCACGTTGTATCAAGACATTCACGCACAACTCAACACGCCGATTGACCATCTCCCCACGCATTCGGCGACACAAACGGCCCATTCCATCCACATTGCTCCGCGTTCCCTGCTACGCCGTATTGCCGGAACCGCCTGCATTGAGGTGAACAGCTCACACCATCAATCAGTCAAGGCAGTTGCGCCGCAACTGATTCAGACCGCCGTCGCGCCTGACGGTGTCATTGAAGCCATTGAAGCGCCGGACCGCTCATTCATCCTCGGCGTGCAATGGCATCCGGAATTCCTTCACGACCAGGACCCCGTCCAAAGGCGTCTGTTTCGGGCACTGGTGAGAGCAGGGAAGAAATTCGCCCGGACCAGACGTTGAACGGTTTCAGCGCGTGGGGATGATCGACGTTCATTGCGGCATCGTTCCCAAGCTTTGAGTACGTACCACGCGGACAAAACCACGGGGCCAGGTAACGAAGGAACGAAGGAAGATATCTTTCAAACCAATCTGCGTTTCGGATTCTAACCAGTCTCCTCCGGTGCCGGGGTGATCCAAATCGCCGCCCCGGCACCACCCCCCGATTTTTTCCTTCGGTCGGAATGATTTCCCGCTTCAAACAGGGTCCCATTCGCAGACAGAGAGCAAGCCGTCGGCGCTTTCTGTCATTCCCGACATCTTTTATCGGGAATCCAGGTGTTCCGGTCGCAGACAATCGGCGCCTACCCTCATGCCGTGTACCAAGTGAAACTCGTTGGGCTTATCCTTCCCCGGCTCCCCCGGAACGCCCTGAATTCACCGTTGGCGGCAAAGCGATTCACCCGGGCGTTGCGAGCTTCGCTATTGCTACGTGTGCCAACCCCCGCCTTGAGCAAGCTTTCAAAGGATTATTTCATACCTCAAGATACCCGACGGGAGGTCTCTACAGAGGATAAATCCGACGAACTGGACCGGAGACTCCGTGAATCCCGGGCGGACATCGCAACAACTCCTGACCCTTGGAAGAGCGCGTTATGAGCACGTTGCAGGTGCGGTGCCCAATTTCCTATGATTACCTTTTAAGGAGGAAAGTCTATGACCAGGGCCGCCGACCAGTGCCTTAAAACCTTGGATGCCGTCTGCTTGGATTACGGGGTAGCCAAACTGGAAATCCCGATGCCCTGCATCGGATCCGAACCCGGCAGGTTGAAACTTCTGGTCAAGTTCGGAGAGACAGAACCCCTGGGTCAACGGGGTCTGCGCCGCTACTTCGGACTCCAAGAAGCACTCACCGCCGTTTTCCAAGTTCCGGTAGAACTGGCCTCGGAAGACAACGACTACTTCCACGAACCGGTTGACCGGCGGACTCTTTATGCCGCGGACTGACCGGGAATGGCTGGAAGGCATCGCCTACTCCGTTCAGTCCATTAAATAGTTTGGTACGCCCTTCTTAATCAAACGTTTTCCGGGCTGGTATCGGGATTTGCTTCAGCAGGAGCGGCGGGGGAAGATGCGAGAGGGGGAGATGACGCCGACCCCGGGGAGGCTGAATCACCGGTCGTCGTTGGTGATGCCGCGGCCGTGCCGGCGTCTGGCTTCGTCGGAGCCGAGGGCTCTGAGGGTTGTGGTGCTTCCGGGGTTGCCGGTTTTGTCGCGGCGGGCGGTTTGGGTTTGGGAGGGGGTTTGGGTTTTTCCGGCTTAATGCCGCCTTCCCAATGCGGGCCGGAGTACACGTCCGGTGCGAGGTCGCCTGCTTTCCACTTGGCATCGAAATCCGCCGCGGCCTTGTTGACCGTTTCTCCAATGCCGACGAATCGATTCCAGGGATACATGGTCGGGGAGACGCGGACGGCCCCGTCCGCGTGACGCGAATACAGGGCTATCGGGTTGCCTCGATAGGGACCGAGATAAATATGAATCGTACCGACAAATTCAGGGATTGAACTCATGGCAGGCTCCGATTTTTATGCTGCCATACCCGATTTTCATGACGCAAGGCCGAAGTCAAGACGCCCTAGGCGTTCCCCAAGGGACCCGTGGCAGACGGGTCACCACGCTGGTCGTCGCCGTATTTGAATTCTTTCACGGAATTGAGTCTGAGCGAATGGCCGCAACACATGATTTCCTGAAACCCTGCTCCGCCGTCCAGAATCATCACGCGCAGACCGCAGGAACCGGGGTGCAACTTTTTTTCGTCAAGCAGGACGGCCGGTGCGAGCGTTCCACGCTTTCGTCCTCTGCCGCGTGAAAACGTAGGGGTTACGTCGGCCTCCGTTAATTCATGTCCGCAGCACACGACTTTTTCAAACCCTTCTCCGCCGGCCATGACTTTAATCATCAGCCCGCAACTCTCCGGGTGGTGCTTGTGTTCATCAATGATGTCGCCTTTTTTCAAACTCATGAATCCCTCCGAAGGACACCACGTTGTACGGTACGCAAATTTTCCCGCGACACCCGTCACCGGCCTGCCTGTGCCACGGCAGACAGGCATCTCTTATCAGGGGTCGGGAATCCATGATTTTTTCTGGATACCCGATAAAGACTTCGGGTATGACAGTGGGGGTATCCGGGCATGACGGTGGGGGCATCCCGGGTACGACAGTGGGGGCATCCCAGGTACGACGGTGGGGGCATCCCAGGTACGACAGTGGGGGCATCCAAGGTATGACGGTGGGGGCATCCACGATTAGTCGGTTGTCCCTACTCCATTCGAACCCAGCTTTGGTCAAACGAAACATGCGGTGGTGCGCGTCCACAACCAGCCGGTCGTCCCTATTCCATTCGGTCTCCGCCTCGTTGAATGGTTTCCAATAATGCCCCGTGTCGGGGTTGACCGACCACGTGAAAGACCCGCGAAGGATCAACCGCGTGCATCGACGAAACGTGTTTCCGCTTCAGTGCTCGTATGCGATCAACCCGGGCGTTCAGCGTCTCCAACGACAATTCTTCGCGGTCCAGCGCGCGTTCGATTGCCAACACCGCTTCCGTTTGTCGTTCCCGTCGATGACAAATCAGCAGCATATCGGCACCCGCTTGCACGGCACGAACCGACGCCTCGCCCACGGTCCCATGATCGAGAATGGCCCGCATTTCCACGTCATCGGTCAGCGTCATGCCTTCAAATCCTAACTCGTGACGCAACAGATCGGTCAGGATGGGGCGAGACAACGTCGCGGGCACTGCCGGGTCAAGCGCCGGGTAGCGAACGTGGGCGGTCATCACCGTGGGCAGTCCGCGTCGGACGGCATAGCGAAACGGCTCCAGTTCCACATGCTCAAGTCGCGTCCGGTCGGCATTGACAACCGGCAAACCCTTGTGTGAATCCGTCAACGTGTCTCCATGCCCGGGGAAATGCTTGCCGCAAGGAATCACGCCATTGTCCAGCAGGCCATTCATCACGGCCACGCCGAATCTGCAAACCTGTTCGGGGTGTGCTCCATACGCCCGATTGCCGATAATGGGATTCGTGGGATTGCTGCTCACGTCCAACACGGGCGCCATGTTCATGTTGATCCCGACTGCACGGAGTTCTTTGGCGGTGACCTCCGCCGCGCCATAGGCCACGTCCGGAGCTTGACGGGCAGCCATCGTTGACGCCGAAGGAAAAACGGTAAAGCCTGGAGGTAAGCGCGAAATGCGCCCACCTTCTTGATCGATCGCAATCAAGAGGGGCGTGACCGGGGCCTGTTCTTGAAGGGCATTGGTCAGTCGCGCAATTTGTTCGGGATCCACCAAGTTGCGCGAAAAGAGAATGATCCCGCCGGGTTGATATTCCTGAAGCCACTCGATCAACGCCGGAGAGAGTTCCGTGCCGTGGAATCCCACCATCAGGAGCTGTCCGACGGTGGCTCGAACCGTCATCGACGATTCACTTCCCGGGCTTGCCCGACCGATTGATTAAAAACTGCACCAATAATCGCGTGCCGATGGCCGTGGGACCTTTGCTGAGATACGGACGCTCACTCGCGCTCCAATCCGTGCTCGCAATATCGAGGTGTATCCACGGGCACGTTCCCACGAATTTACTCAAAAACATCGCCGCGGTAATCATCCCGCCTCCTCGGCCGCCGACATTGCGCATGTCCGCCACGTCGCTCTTGAGTTGTTCGAAATATTCGTCCCACAGCGGCATTTCCCACACGCGTTCGCCCGCTTGCCGGCCTGCTCGCGTGAATTCGGCCTTCAGCTTGTCATCATTCCCGAACATGCCGATGGCAAATTGACCGAGGGCGATGATACACGCGCCCGTCAACGTGGCGATATCCACCACGCACACCGGGTTGAGCCGAGCGGCATAGGCCAGCCCGTCAGCCAGAATCAACCGTCCTTCGGCGTCCGTGTTCTGGACTTCAACGGTCTTGCCATTGAGCATCCGCAGGATATCCCCCGGCTTCGTGGCACGACCGCCGGGCATGTTTTCCGTTACCGGCAGGATGCCCACGAGGTTGAGAGGAAGACGTAATTGCGCCGCGGCCCGCACGGCCCCCAACACGTCCGCCCCTCCCGTCATGTCCGCTTTCATCTGTTCCATGTTTTCCGAAGGCTTGAGAGAAATCCCACCGGAATCAAAGGTAACGGTTTTCCCCACCAGCACGATGGGCGCCTTTTTTTTCTGGCCTCTCAAATATTCAAGGATGATGAATTTCGGAGGTTCCTGGCTTCCCCGTGAGACGCCCAGAAGGCCGCCCATGCCTAACCGTTCCTGCTCCTTCCGTTCCAGCACGGTCAATTTGATTTTCAGGTCTTTGGCCACGCGTTTCGCTTCCTGGACGACTCGGGAAGGGGTCATGACGTTGGCCGGGTGGTTACAGAGATCACGGGCAAACGACGTGGCGGCGGCGCTGGCCTCGCCAAGACGGACGCCCGTCTTGATTTCTTTCGCTTGCGCCGCGTTCACCGCCAGCAAGGTCAGGGATCGAATAGTTTTCGACGACTCTTCGTTGTCCGACCGGTAATGATTGAATCGGTAATTCCCCAAAATCATTCCTTCCACCATTGCCTGAGCAACGACGGACGGCGAGGACCCTGATGCGGCTGACCCGATCACGGGCGCAGAACACCGCCGTGCTCCGGTTTGACGCACTGTTTTCAACGCGGTTCCCATGGCTTGACGAATACGATCCACGGTGACTTCCGTTTCCTTGCCCAACCCCACCAGCAGAATCCGCCGGGCCGGAACCGCCCCTCGCGTATGAATCAACGCGGTCTGTTGGTTCTTCCCTGAAAACTCTCCGTTTGTTCTCAATTCCCGAAGTTGTCCGCCCAGCGCGTCATCCAATTCTTGATACGCCTTCGGCCACGTTCTCGCGTCTTCATACCCCTCCAACACCAACACGTCCGTCGATTCCGTGATAAGGGCTCGTTGCTTGACTTGACAATTCATCGTCTCTCCTTTTTGTTTTCTTCATTTCCTCTTACACGCCTCGCGCGTCCGGGTCCCAGATCACTTTGTGCAATTGCACTTGAAAGCGCACCGGCAACCGGTCTTGAAGAATCCATTCCGCCAACTGCCTGACCGCTTGCTCCCCGAACGCCGGACTGAACAACACGGGACACCGCTCCGCGAGCTGATGCCGCGTGACCACGTCAACGGCCCAATCGTAATCCCGACGGTCGCTGATGACAAATTTAATTTGATCCTTCGAGGTCAGATGCTTCAGATTGTCCCACTGCATTCGGTGCTCCATGGCACTGCCGGGACACTTGACGTCCATGATGATGGTTGCACGGGAATCGACCGGAGACACGTCAAGGGCCCCGCTGGTTTCGATTAACACCGCAAATCCTTCGTCACACAGACGGACGGTCAACGGGAACGCCGATGCTTGCGACAGCGGTTCCCCCCCCGTGAGTTCCACCAAAGAACAGTCGTACCGTTTGACGTGATCCAACACGGCGTCCACGCTCATGTCCCTGCCGCCGTCAAACGCATAGGCCGTATCACACCACGTGCATCGGAGCGGACACCCCGTCAAACGAACAAAGACGCACGGTTCGCCCGCGAACGTGGACTCCCCTTGGATACTATGAAAAATCTCCGTGACCCGGAGGGCCGCGGGAGAATCAGAGTCAGAAGCCTGATTCATGGAAAAACCGGAAAAAATGACGTGTCATGCCCAAAGGGTAACGGGCCATCGATGCTGTCTCGCCACGCGGGCCATGCCGCGAATGGGATTCACCACAAGGGGATGCCCCACGGATTCCAAAGCCTGGATGTCGCCCGGGCTGTCACCATAGGCGTAGCTTTGAGCAAGATCCACCCCCCGCGCGTCGGCAAACGTTTGGAGTAAGCGTCGCTTGCCTTCACCATACGGATAGGGCTGCAGAACCCGCCCCGTATAGCCGTCTTCGTTGGTTTCCAATTGCGCCGCGAGTACGTTCGGCACGTCCAGAAAATGCGCAAGCGGTCTGACCAGAAATTCCGGCGTCCCGCTGACCAACGCGACGTGATGGCCGGCTTGCTGATGCTGAGCCAACGCCGCGGTGCCTTTGAGGGACAGCCGCGGACAGATTTCCGAACGCACAAACCATTTCGCCAGGGGTTCGACGCCTTCCGGGCGTTTATCGGTCAGATAGATCTTCCGTTCCCGCAAAGGCCTCAAGGAAAATTCGAGGACGTTGAACAGCAAATAGAGCGCACTGTCGATGAACACGCGCCCGGATAAAAAACTGTTTTTCCACAGATACCGGACAAAGCGGATTTCTATGGATTGTCCGGGAATCAACGTATTGTCCACGTCAAAAAATGCCGCGACGTGCCGACACCCGGAAAGCGCCGTCGTCAATGGCTGCGGTGAATCAGACATGAAACACGTCTCCGACTTTCTTGCCGTCCTGCACGGATTCCGACGCCCCGCACCCCGCACGTTCAAGCAAGTCCCGAATGAGGTGGGGCTTTTTCAGGTTCAACCATTCCGCTCTGTTTTTTCTTAACCGGTCGTATGATAACCGATCAATCTGTTCTTTCGTAAAATCCAACGTGGCATCGGGAGAGCCACGAGTAATGATTCCAACGCCCGTATCACAGTCCAAAACAAAGATTCGTAAGTTGGCATTGACGGACCTCAAGTACACAATGGTTTTCCACGTGTCCCCACACCAATCACCCGTCCACCCGGGAACGTTCGCGTTCCTGGCGTGGTCGAATGAGGCCGCGGGAAAGGCGGCAGCTTCAGACGGCGGATGGCAATCGTGCAAAATGATGACTCCACCTTGGTTCAAATACCGAAGGCAATTCGATACGTCTCTCAGGGATTGCTCAAAGGTATGAAGGCCGTCAACGAACGCGACATCCAAACCGCGTCGTTCAACGTTTGCCCCTTCGTTCTGAAAATACTCGTCGCTGGTCATTTCATAGTATCTGTTCCTGACGTTCCAAGGGTTCTTGATGAGATATCTGATTTGTTTCATCGTCGAGAACTCGAATCGGGGGTCCACGGCGATCTTGGACCTGGCTTTCACTCTAGCCCCACTGGCCACCCCTATTTCCAAGTAGGTTTTCGCCCGCGTCATTTCTACGACGGTGTGAATAATGTTCAGTCGCTCCATTGCATTTTCAACTTTCTACGTCAGCGAAGTGTATCGACGGGCTCGTTGATTGACAACCATTTTGACCCCTCCCTATAATTTCGGCCATGCCGAAGTGGTGGAACTGGTAGACACGCACGTTTGAGGGGCGTGTGGGGCAACCCATCCGGGTTCGAGTCCCGGCTTCGGCACCACTAACGTTGCACTTTCTCTCTCAATATTCCGTATTCCGATTTGGCGAGTCTCTCTGCAGGGTTTCCTTTTTTTCTTTCCAGAATTGACAATCTTCTGCTTGGCAGAGGGAGAGACACGAACGTTCTTCTGAACGTTTGAGCGGATTCCCTCACCGTCTCTACCATGAAACCAGAAAAACAGGCATGACCATCAATGATATTAAGCAACGCCTCATAGAAGGAAGCTACGAATTCAGCATTCATGCTCAGCAGGAGAGGCTTGAAGACGATCTTGATATCACGGACATTGAAGCGGCTATCATGGATGGGGTAATGTTAGAAAACTATCCTGATGATCCACGAGGAGAAAGCTGTCTGCTTTTGGGATACATAAAGAAAAGTCCTCTTCATATCGTTGTGGGTTGGTCCACGAGAAAATTCCGTGACAAAAAGGGCGTGCGAATCATTACCGTCTATGTCCCGCAACCCCCAAAATGGCAAACCCCTTGGAGAAGAGGAGGAAGCAAACAATGAACGAATACGGAGATTGCTCGTTTTGTCAAGGTGAAGTCGAAGAAAAGAAAATTGAATACGACTACAGGCGTCGCGCGCACTTGCTCGTCATCAATAACGTGCCTGCCGGGGTCTGTCAACAATGCGGGGAAAAATATTTTACAGCTCACACGCTGAAACGATTAGATCACGTGTTCCACAACGTCTTTGATCGACATCATGAGCCTGACCGCGTCCTGGAAATTCCGGCAGTTTCCTTTTAATCCAGTTTTCAAATGAATGGAGAAAACGATGATGCAGATTCGAAAGCTGCTCCTCATTCTCGGCGTCGTTCTGACCCTGAGCGCATGTATGGACACGCCTCAACCCTTGACCCAGCGAAATTCTCAACTCACGCAAGGCAACGTCCAGATGAATCTGATCGTCGGTCAGACAAGAAAAGCCGAGGTGTTGGAAAAATTCGGGGCCCCGAACATCACTACCCGCGACGGGTCGGGACGCGAAGTCTGGACGTACCAGCGAGCGGCGCAGATTTCTCAATCATCAGGCAAATCGGGATATTGGACGATCATTCTTGCCGGTCAAAGTTCACGCTCATCCGGGTTCGAAAGCAGTTCGAGCATGATTACTCTCATCATCAAATTCGACGAGAACGACGTG
Source organism: Nitrospirales bacterium (assembly GCA_965212625.1). GTDB lineage: Bacteria > Nitrospirota > Nitrospiria > Nitrospirales > UBA8639 > Bin75. Next base: position 1,845,292 of record OZ243124.1, read on the forward strand.
GTGAAAGACTTTCGAAGCCGAACGTCCAAGTTCTGACTTCTCAGAACTCCACTAGATATCGATCCGGCCGATCACTTTTCAGGAGAAAAACATGAAAGGGCTTCACGCAAGCGTAGTGATGACTCTGACCACCGCGGCACTCACGTTTACCGGATGCGCAGGATTCCAAGATCAACCTCCAACCATGACTCCTCTGGAAATTCAGAGCATGCAGACGAGAGAGTATGAATCCCCCAAAAAGACCGTGTTCGCCAGCGTGATGTCGGTCTTGCAGGATTTGGGGTACACGATCAACGGCGCAGACCGCGAGACCGGATTCATCACCGCGGAAAGCGCAACACAGAACGCGACGGGCGGCGTGGAAATCTTCCACGGCATCTTATCGGGTACGCACAGCATCTTATCAGGTACGCCGGCCACTCAGAGCATTGAACAAACGGCGGCCACCGCGTTCATAGAGGAGATCGGAGACAGGACGCGAGTACGATTGAATTTTGTGACGAAGAGACAATCATCCTCAGCCCAGGGTCAGACCACCCGACGAGACACTCCGATTCTGGACGTCCAAGTTTACACAAACGCATTCGAAAGAATCGAGAACGCCGTCTTCATCCGGTCGGGGGATTAGAGACGTACCAGAAAAAACAGAAAGGCTGGCAGAGACTCAGCCTTTGACCTATCGCGGCTTTTAATTGGATAGAAACTGAAATAGTTTTTTGTCGCTGAAAAGTGACAAGAGAACTTCAGAAATAGCCGTATTTATTAACTTTTCATTTTCTTCCGCAGAGGGAATGATATGCACACGCTCCTCGTTTCCTCCACGATAAAATTGTTCATATTTCTTCCCCGCATTCTTGGCAATCACCTTGAGTGCGGTTTTTGTATGAATTACACCAGCCCAGAAGCTTGTTGACGTGTAATATTCAAGAGATCGAATTTCTAACCTCAAGCTTCGTAAGGTTTCCTCAGTCCGTAAGATCGGTTGAAAACCTTTTCTTCTAAGCCCTTCTCTTATTTTTCGATCAAATACTTCCTCAACGTCCTGATCTGTTGTAATCGGTTCTCCTCTACTCCCATATGGACCCCCTCTATAACCCAAAGTGTCTTCAGGTCTTTCGTCAACAACTTCTACCCCAATTTCTTTTCCATTCCCGATATTATTTTCGATTACAAGTAAATCTGGGTTTAATACTGCCTTTTGCTCAAACGCACATGCGCTCAAAAAATTCATCAGAAACAGGCAGGGAATTATGAAAGAATATCTGTTCACTTCCATTTTCTCCATTTGACAGATGACATTTTTAATCCGCTCCTTTTAAAATTCTTGAGGATTCAACTTTATTATTTTCATCATACGTGACTTCTATGGTCATATCAGTACCATCAAAATGAGACTCTCCAGGTATGCCAACAATTTCCCACAACCCGAGCGTAAAAACATCAGCCGCTCCATGAAAGACAGCCCGTCCCGTCTTCACAAAACCATCGTAACCCTGTTTAAACATATAAATCTCTACTTTTTGCCCATTTCTTTCTTCACTTACTTTCGGGACTCCAAGTTCACTAATTACAAGACTCCTCTCAGTTCCTTCTTTTATCACTGAAAGATCTTTTTGGCTCGGCTGATTCGCTGCCATATAAACGGAACATCCTTCTAAGGAAATGCAAACTATTCCGGCAAGGCAGAAATGGGTTGCGACTTTTTTCCAACTAAATTTATTGAATCTGTGCATGGCGGTTTTAGAATTCTTTAAACTTTTTTCCCAATTTGCGACAAAGATTCCATGCCTTTTCGCTTGGTCACCCGACCGGCACGGTGGTCACGCTCAGAAGAATCAAGAGCTTCAAGGAAAGGGGTCCGGTAAAGCCCAATCGCATCACAAAAGGACTCAAAGTTCTCTTTCGTGATCTCGATCTGAATCTTTGATTTTGGTTTTCTTGTAAGTTTGGCTTCAAGGGTTTGTGGCATGAACACGCTCCCTGTCTGAATTATGAGGCCCCGAATACCTGATTGCTCGTCGGAAAGTCAACCTCAGATGAGAGAAGACATCACCGTTGAATTATTCTCCCCTTAATACCGCCACAGCGGTTCGCCTCAAATCTTCCGCTGCTTGTGTCATCATCACTTTCCTTGACCAGAAACTATTGCTAGACCAGAAAAATATTTCCGATAGAAGCCGCGGTCGCGCGTGAGCAACGCGTCAGCTTCATGGAGGGCGTGCGCACCAATCAAAAAGTCAGCCAGGATACGATCGCGTTTCCCGCCCGCCTTTCGATAGGCTGCATGAGCGTTACCTGCAGTGTACGCATGCTTTTGTGTAAAAGGGATGACTTCGATTCCGCCAAGGCTCAGCCAGCGGTCCAGTTCGTCCTGGTTTTGTACCTGTGGCACGAGCTCGGCATAGACTGCCGGAGAAATGATAAGACTTCCTCGTTCGTATGCTTGGACGAGCAGTGCTTCCGATTGGTCGGCGTCATCAGCGTCAACAAAGACATCCAGGAGGATGCTGGTATCTACCGACGTAATCATCGCCCTCGAATATCTTCGATGTACCGATCAACCGCAAGCCGCTTCTTTACGACCCCTCTCAATGCACGAAAAGGATTCGCGGATCCACTTCCCTGTTTTTGTATTCGAATGCCGCCAACTTCAGCCACAAATTCCACTTCGACGTTCGGTTGAAGCCCATATCGTTTTCGAAGGGAAATGGGGATCGTAATTTGTCCTTTTTCGGTGACGCGCATGTTCTTACTCCTGAATTCTTACTTTCTTACCTATCTTGTAGGAATTCTTCGTCTCCGTCAACGTCTGCCTTGTACCATGCTGAACGTTGCCATTCACGGTCTTCTTTGTGAGCCGGCTAGAACAACTCGTCATCGTAGGTGCCATGATGGTGTCCGATAGAACGAAATTCACTTAGATTCTTCGCTTCGCCCTTCGAGGCTCAGGTCAAGCTCAGAATGACACGTTGCGAAGGTCTCCGGATGAGAGAAGAGAGACCCGTTGAATTATTCTTGCCGCAACACCGCCAGCGGGGGTTCGCCGAGAATTTTGAAGGTGCTCAGAAAGCCCACTCCCACGGCGAGTCCCACGGTTGTCAGCAGGCCCCATCCGAGCACCATGGGTTGAACGGTCCAGGCAACGTCCAGAAAAAAATGCAGAATGACCCAGGAGAGCGCGCTGGCTAAGCCTACGCCGATCAGACCGGCCAATCCCCCCACCAAGGCAAACTCCACGGCAAACGATTTGACAATGATCTGCCGCGTGCCGCCTATCGCTTTCAGAATGGCGGACTCATAGAGTCTTCGGTATCGGGTGGAAGACAACGCGGCAATCATGACGACGGCGCAGCTCGTCATACTCAACAGGGCAACGCCTTGAATGGCCCAGGCCAACTGTTCGAGCAATCGTGCCACGTTGGCGAGCACGTCACCGATCTTGATCGCCGTCACGTTGGGAAGGGCTCGCACAAGAGCGCGCTGGAGGGGCATCTCCTCTTCAGGTTCGACTTTCGCGCTGGCAATGTACGTCATCGGCGCCCCGTCCAACGCCCCCGGTGACAGAATCATGAAAAAATTTGTGGAGAAGCTTCCCCAATCAACGGTTCTCGTGCTTTCGACGACGGCACGCAGGGGAGTCCCTTGTATATCGAACTCCAGCGTGGACCCCAGATCCACGCCAAGGTTTTCAGCGGCTTCATCTTCGACCGACACGCGAATGGGATTCCGGGTATGGTCCTCGTCCCGCTCGTCTTCTGACTCAGATGGCCACCATCGTCCTTTTGCGACGATATTATCTCTGGGAAGTTCAGAGAGCGCCGTGAGCACGTACTCCCGTGTAAAATACCAGCCGTTCCGTTTGTCTTTGTGTTCATCGGGATGAATCGCACGGCCGTCAATCGCACTTAACCGCGACCGAACAACGGGCGTGAGCCGATACGGAGCCGTGCGGGCTTCCCGTTGCATGACTCGTTCAAACCGTTCTCGTTGGTCCGGCTGAACGTCAATGAAGAAAAACGTCGGAGCATCTTCCGGGATACGTTCCCCGAGGGCGACAAGCAAAGAGGATTTGACCAACGCCACCGTCACGATGACCATCACGCCGACCCCAATCGCCACCGCCATGCCCAGCGTGTAGTTTCCGGGGCGTTGCACGTTGCCCATCGCGTGCCTGACGGCGAACGAACGTGAACGGGGAATTTTCCGGAGACCGTGCAGCAACGCCCACACTCCGAACTGAATGAACAGCAAGGCTGCGCCAAAGGCAACGATAAAGAGAAATCCCAACGTGAGGGATCGTGCCTGCCAGACGGATAAGACGGTGAGCCCGCACCCCATCAACAAGGCGGTGCCCAGGCGATGGCGATCCTGTACGAACTTCATCAGGGTTTCCTTCATTCTTCGGAAATGGGACCCCGCGGAGACCGAAGCGCGTTCTTGATCCACCTCACGCCGAAAGACGATGGCCGGCGGGATCGATCTGATCGTCAGCAACGGCCACAGCACAAAACAGAGCGTCGTCAACGATCCCAGCAACATGCCTTTACTCAGGGGCAGCACGTCAACCCGACTCCCGACGGCCAAAGGAATGAGTTCTCCGAAGAGCACCGGCAACAACCTTTGCAATCCGACGCCCAACGCCACGCCCACGACGCTGCCGAGGCACCCCAGGAACACGCTCTGCAACAGATACACCTTCATGATGAAACCCGCGTCGGCACCCAACGTTTTGCAGATCGCCACGGTCATGAGTTTGTGTTTCATGAATCCGTGAACGGTGCAGGCGATACCAATCCCACCTACGAACAACGCCGTCAAACCAATGAGTCCCAGATACGTAGACAGCTGATCCAAAAATCTCCGAATGCGCGGCTGGGCGTCACGATACGATGAGACGTTTGCCCCTTCTTTGCTCAAACGTCCTTGCAGTTCTTCCACGAGCGGATCGAGGACACGCGATTCCGGAACGCGAAGCAAGTAGCGTTCACGAATGCGACTCCCACGCTTCACCAGGTCCGTCGCCGCCAGGGCCTGCCGGGACATGAGGACCCGGGGACCCAGCCGAAAGGCGCTGGCCACGCGATCCGGCTCTTTGCCGAGAATCCCCGTCACGCGAAACCGGGCGTGCCCGATTGTGAGGTGATCGTGAAGCTGAATCCCCAAGCCGATCAACAACGATTCCTGAACCACGATTCCGAAGCAGGGACGGGCCGGACAGTCCGTCTCTCGTGAAGCCAGCAAGGACCGGAGCGACTGAGGCGGGTTGACGTCCACGGTTCCATACAACGGATAATTGGCTTCAACGGCCTTGAGTTCAACCAACTGCGTTGATGGCGCGTCGGGTTTGTCCGAACCCTCTGCAACGGACGCGGCCGCCATGGCCACGAGTTCGCTCACGTGCGTGACGTCAACGTTGCGTTTCCGAAGAGACCCCACCACCGTGCCGCCGGATGCGCTCAACGGACGAGCGAGACGAATTTCCACGTCGCCCCCCAACAGACTTCTCGCGTCGCGGAGAATGAGGCGTTCCACGTTGGTCGCAAACAGGTCAATGCCCACCACGGCTCCCACTCCCACGGCCAGACATCCGAAAAAGAAGACAAACTGCCGCCCATGGCCTCGCGTTTCTCGCCACGCCATGGTGAGGGCAAGAATGAATGAGGGGGCCGGCATGGGCTACGAACCAATCAGCTTGTCTGACGCGATCGCGCCGTCGTGAAGCGTGATGATCCGGTCAGCGCGTTTGGCCAGGTTCGAATCGTGCGTGACCAGAACCAACGTACTCCCATGGTCGCGGTGCAGTGTGAACAACAAATCGATCACCCGCTGGCCCGTCGCGCTGTCCAAATTCCCGGTCGGCTCGTCTGCCAGTAAAATGGGAGGGCGACAGGCAAAGGCTCGGGCCACGGCGATGCGCTGCTGTTCTCCGCCGGATAATTGGGCCGGATAATGACCGTGGCGACCCTGAAGACCGACCGACTGCAACAACTCTCGGGCACGTTCCGCGGCCATCGGCTCACCGGACAATTCCAACGGAAGCGCCACGTTCTCCAACGCCGTACACGTGGGAATCAGATGGAAGGCTTGAAAAATATACCCGATACGTTGTCGTCGGAAGTGCGCCAATTGATATTCGTTCCAAGATGTGATTTCATGACCGTCCAGGTAGATGGAGCCGGACGTGGGCTTATCCAGACCCGCCAGAAGGCCGAGCAGCGTCGATTTCCCGCTGCCGGATGGTCCCACCACGGCGACAACCTGCTTCTGCTGCACGTCAAAGGTGAGATCGTGAAGGACGTGGACCACGTGGCCGCCTGCGTGCAGTCGCATGGTCAAATTTTCGACGCGGATCATAGGATGACGCCGTTATTCTTCGTTGAAACAAGAAAAGACACGCCTTCTATTATACGCGATGAGCGCGGACGGATTCTCAATCGTCGGCCCGGCTTTCTTCCGTCCCTCACCCATCTGTTCCGCCGTTCTCCTTTTGCAATGAGTTTGATGATGCCGGTCCTTGGTCTCTGGTTGCTCATTGTTCCGGTTGGGTGCGACACCAATACCACCCCATCATCTCCCCAAACCGGTCTTCAAGACCCCGAGTCTATTTCTCCTGCGCTTCAGAAACAATCGGGCTTTCCTCGCATTGTGGCCTTCGGGAACAGTCTCACCGCGGGCTTGGGGGTCTCCCCTGCCCAGACGTATCCCGCCGTGCTTCAGCGTCGGCTGGATCAAGCAGGCTATCAGGTTGAAGTGATAAACGCCGGAGTGAGCGGAGAGACCACCGCGGGAGGCCTTCGCCGTCTTGATTGGGTGTTGAAAGGCAAGCCTTCTCTCGTGATTCTTGAATTAGGGGCCAATGATGGGTTACGCGGCCAGTCGTTGGCTGATGCCTATTCGAATTTGGAACGGATCATTCAACGATTGCAAGCGGCCGGTGTTCGGGTGGTCTTAGCAGGCATGAAAATTCCCCCCAACTATGGGGACGAGTACACCTCAACTTTTTCCGCCATGTATGAAAAACTGGCGCGTGCCTATGACGTTCCGCTTATTCCATTTTTGCTTGAAGGCGTGGCAACCGTCCCTGAACTCAATCAGGCCGATGGTCTGCATCCCAATGCTGAGGGGTACCACGTTGTGGCACAGAACGTGATGACCGTTCTCACCCCACTGCTCCGCGACGTCACAGGACAGGGGGAACGCCTTGGCCGGGCAAAGACCGGTGCCGCCCCCTGAAAACGTGGGGGTCCGTCCGAACGGACACAGGATGAAAAAAGAATCAATCTTTTTTGAAAAAAATGTCGTAGGCCCCGTACATCAGGATGACCGCAATGAGACCATAATACATGGCGCTGATACCCTCATACCCACCACCAGGTTCATTGGCTAAGGCCGCCGGTGTACTTGCCAGTACCAGGAACGCAATGCTGACCATTCTCTGAATCGTCTGCTTCATACCTCTGATCCTCCTTTTCGTCATCAACGGGTGAAACGTTCAATTCGTATCCGATAAACGGCAAAGATGCCTCATTTTATTAAAACTCTACGGCACGAGGCAATCATGCGTTCCGGGTGGGTTATTCCTCAAGCCCGGAATGAGTACCATCACAAAAAGGCTGATGTTTCGTATGCTTACACCCACACCAAGCCACTCGCTTTTTCTCGGTGAGTTCGACTTCCACCGGAGAATGGTCCGTGCCCGTATGTGAACCATCACAAAAGGGTTGCGTCTTGGATCGGCCACACCGACACCAATAGTACGTGCCGGGCTCCATCTCCATCACGTAGGGCATACGCTGCGGAATCACGATCGGATCACCCATGCTTTCCCTCCATTCGTTCGTCTCACTGAACGATGCGTTCTACTCCCCGCACCGTGGCTGCCTCCCCTCTGGCCCCAAGGCCGTGAGCCAGACGTAGTCAGCAATGTTTTCTTCCATTAACTGCTCAACGTCTTCCGGGTATTCAGGGTCCAGTGCGTGAAGATACACGGTGACGGATTGGATTGGACTTCCAAATTGCCGATTGACCCGTTTGGGAATGGGAAGCCCATATTGGATATGGCCGGCCCCCGTATAACTGACGAACGTGGTTGGACCTTGAGAACCCCTTCTCGCCGTTGCCGCAATGACCGCGGCCATTCCCTCGTCTCGAAAGACGGAGGCTTCATAAATGTTCTGATAGACCTCCTGAGTGAGACCCTGATGACACTGTTCGATTTGCTCGTAAATCACCCGACGATAGGCGGGGTCGTCGGGAGGGAACGGGTCGGGAACGTTCCATTTTGTCAAAACCGGATCATCACCAATTCCCGCGACTCCTCGTTTTGCCACGTTCCTTACCAGCGGGCGCGGTGGATTGAGTCCCAGCAGTTGCACGCCATGCGTTCTGGCAAAATCGACGAGCGGGGCATACTCATCATAGTTCCCTCCCCAATTGCTGGTCCATTGGGATTCGGCGACAAACTCCTCTTTGGTCATCGGTTCGCCCTTGACGTATTGATCAAGAGCAGCCTGACCGTCCCAGCTGAACATTTCCATCCCCAAAATTGGAGTCCGGTCCGCGTCGAGAAGGATTTGCAGGACGTGAAGCGCGGCGGCAACGTGAGAAGGGGTATAATGCGCTTCACCAAGATAGACAACGTCAACGGATTGAAGAATTGAGCGGAATGCCGAATCGGCAATGATCGTCTTCTTTGTCAGGTCAAGAATCTGGCCTTCTTGATACGGAACGGGAGGAACTCCAGCACAGGCCGGGGTGGCGACCATCACCCAACAGGCAAAGCCCAAGCCCACCAATTTTCTCAAAAAAACATCGGCGATTGGCAGCATACGCGTGGTGTAGCACAGGATTCACTCGTCTGCAACTGATTGCTCCTTTCTTGACGTCCCTGCAAATCGACGGCTACGCTTGCCTCGTGTCGACCAAGCCTTCTCCATCATCCGCTTTCGACGCTCAATTTCGACGGCAGGTCAAAGACGGCAAGCACGCGGACCCCGTGACGTGGGCGTTGACCAGAAAACTGGTTCACCCCTCTCAACTTTCCAATACCCTGACCCAACTGACGGAACGCATCCGCCACAGCACCTTACCGGACGCGCTGCAACACACCCTGATCGCCGGCTTGGGGAAAAGCCACGCGGCCTCTCATCAACGAGTCCCAGTCAACCACGTTTTGCTCAAAGAATTAACCGGTCTGCCGCCCACGAAAGCCATTCGATCCTTGTGCCTGTACTTTTCCGTCGTGCAAACGGGAGTTCCCGTTTCGTCGTGTCCGACCCCTGAAGACGTCGAAGCCTTCATCCGAAGTGGGTCCTCCCCCTATGATCTGCTTCTTCAGGCGGATCAGCCTTCTTTATTGGATCTGGGGGCCGGCGATTTATCATTTGAAGAAGATTTTCTCGATCGCTATCTCTCCCGATTGCAGAACGGTGGAAAAACCCTCACGCTTCACGCATTGGATCGTTTACAACCCGGGTCTCAATTCGGCGGCCAGTACCACGCCAACCAGGAACGTCTCGACCGATTTGCCCGCGTCGGTCCTGAGCATCTTCAATTCCGGTTCTGGGGCGGCATCGACATGATGGCATTTCCGAAGCACCCCCAATGTCTCCCTCAGTACACCATCGTCACCTGCCATGCTCCGGCAACGCCAACCTTTGCGTATGAGCCCACGCGAATATCGCGTCCCACGCTCCATGCTCACCTCACGAAGAGCAAAGGCCGGTATCGAAAGGTTCGAATCCATGGAGAGGAAGCCTTAGAAGTGAAGCACCGGGGAACATGCTTGACGTTTCCCACGTGGAAATTTGCGATTCAAGGCCCGCTGGCCCTGTTGAATCTTGTGGCTCGTCGCGGGGCCGTCGGTGTGCTCGCTGCCGTTGATGATGAAGTGTTCTGGGAAATCCTCGCTCAACTGGTTGATGACCCCGATATGCGACCCGCTGACGTCACGTTCTCCCCGGAAACGCTTCCCGACGTTTTCGGCCACGTTTACCAAGTGCTGTCTTCATTAAAAATCGGAGAACGCTGTACCCTGTCGGATGTCATCCCTCTTCGACGGAACGTTCCCGAGGGCACAACTCCCCTCGAACGGAGATCCGTTTCCTACCGTTTCCGATTCGTGGAAATCCGACGCGGCGCCGTGTTTCCCGACGTGCCCGCCAGCTTCACCGCCCGCCAATTCGCCCACATGAGCGAAGAAGTCCCCCCCTGGCATCTGGTTCTCGTGCCGGAACGGGTGCCGACGGGGTGAAACGACCAGAACGTATTTGGAACAAATCTTTAACGAAGCCTTATTTCGTCGCGTTTTATTGGCAGATCAAGCTATTTACATGCTTTCCACAAGCTGTCATTTATCGCAAATTTGAGATTGACATTTTCTTAAACATCGTAATAATAATCTACAAATGAAGGGATCTGTCAGTGCCAAAAACTGATGTACTTCTCTTCGCTGAATCGAATGGTTCCGCTCCCCTTATTGAATGGCTTGACGGTCTCCCCTCAAAAGTGCAGGACAAATGTATTGTACGGATAGAACGATTAAAGAGGTTGGGACACGAATTACGACGCCCCGAGGCTGATTACCTAAGAGACGGTATTTATGAACTGCGAATTTGTCATCGGAACATTCACTATCGTGTACTCTATTTCTTCAATAAGAGAAAGGCCGTTCTATCTCACGGTCTCGTCAAAGAACGTGACGTCCCTGATAGAGAGATCAATCTTGCGATTAAGAGAAAGCTACGTTACTCGGAAAACCCTCAGATCCACGCAGCACAGTTAGACTAACCACTATGGTAAAAAAGAAAAACATCAATGACGCCGTTGAAATCCTCCACCGCAAGTTCATCAAGGACAGACCCGACCGAATATCTTCGCTTGAAACCGAACGGGTCAATGCAGAAGTAGCGAAGATCATTCATGACCTTCGGAAGGATGCCGGCTTAAATCAAAAAGAACTGGCTGTTCTTGTTGGAACGACCCAATCAGCCATCAGCAGGCTTGAAGATGCTGATTACGAAGGGCATTCTCTTTCTATGCTTAATCGAATCGCAAAGGCCCTGAATCATCGGCTTACCGTCTTCATGATACCAAGAAATCAGAAGGGAGCAGCATTCGATACGTTTATCAAGAGATCATCAAAAAACTCAGACCGTCACATGGTCTCACCGTCAGGCAACTCGCCCAAAAAATAGACCTCGATCCAAAAGAAATCATTGCAATGGAAAAAACAACGGATATCGACCTTCCTCGTCTACTCTCTTCAAAGTTTGTCAAGGGAATTATAGACAATTCTAGACGCTCCTTATCTGTAGAGAAATCCCGTTCAATCTTGTAAGGAGACAAAACAATGACGAAACTCACACTGCTCTTTAAACAGGTTGGAAGGGAATTCTGTACGCTTTTACAGGTTGCAATGATCTTGCTAGCGGTATAGGTGGTGGGTGGACGTATTCCTTGCTAATCGTCGTCTCTGATGGGATAGCAGTGGAAGGCTTTCCTTTAGCAGGGATAGTTGCTATAGGACTGCCAGCCCCTGCGTTGCTTGCTCTTGATTGGGGGCTAAGAGTTTTGAGTCGTGGTGGTGGCAAGATTCGAGGCCTGTTGTGACTGGTGACTAATGGCTAACTCAACGGTGTCTAGAATTGTATATAATGCCCTTTGTAAAAGTCTTAAATTATGGCATCTGGAAAAAATTCTGATCCTCTTCATGGTCATTGTCGCTGTCAATCGCATGCTCCAAAATTTCGACCACGTCGTGGGCTTCGATTTTTCTGGATTGGCCCTGAACATCTTCCCGATTCATTATTGTGTGGTTTGTGTGCAGGAAGAAAAAAACGTATTCATGGTGGCCTTGTGATTTCCGCTACAAGTCTGGATGATGGACTGGTCACCTTTATGGGAAACGCCGCTTTTGACTTGACATCATTAAAAGAAAAAGCAGTGCCTCTAGAAACTTTGCAGGAAGGTAAGAGAAAAAAGAATTCCTAAAAATCTTTCAATTCAATAGCTTTGAAATAAAGCTCAAGATGTTTTACCAATTGACATTCTTAGGACGAAAAGTATACAAAGGCTTCTAATAAAAATAAAGAAAGCGAAATTCAAACCCTTGGCAGTACGCATTTCCAATTTGTATCAATAGCGGAGATGCCGGCCCCAAGGGTTTTTTATTTTTATCCTATATCCTGTGAAACCCAGACCCGACCTCATGGCAACGTCGAAGATACCCGATCATTTCAAAACAGAAAAGCCCGTGGCTATTTTAGTGGATGGTGGTTTTTTCCTGAAAAGGTATCGCCGTTGCTACGGAGATTTGTATTTTCACCGTCCCAATAATGTCGCCAAAAACATGTACTCTATGCTTCTCAAGCACGTCGAACAGGAAAAACTGTATCGGATCCTCTATTATGATTGTCCTCCTCTTGGAAAGAAGGCCCATAACCCCATTACACAAAAAAGTATTGATTTCTCCAAATCAAAACATGCGCAATTTCGGTCGCAATTTCATGAAGAACTAAAAAAGTTAAGAAAAGTTGCTCTTCGGATGGGTTATCTCAAGGATAGCGGTCATTGGCTTTTGCGACCTGACCCGACAAAAGAGCTGTTGAACCAGAATAAAACAATACAACAACTAAACGAAAAGGATGTTTTCTTTCAAATTCAACAAAAAGGCGTTGATCCTAAAAATAGGATTGGATATTGCTTCTTTAGCCTATAAAAGGCTGGTAGGCAGAATTATTCTTGTATCAGGGGACAGTGATTTTGTGTCTGCTGCTAAACTTGCGAGGCGGGAAGGAATCGATTTTGTCTTGGATCCAATGTGGAAACGAATTGATAGTTCCCTGTTTGAACATATTGATGGTCTTCGTTCGACTTGCCCAAAGCCCACATATCAGCAGACTCCATATCCTCAGACGTAAGATGCCGTTCCTTCGAGTCTGAGGAGAAATCTGATAACTTATTGAAGATTTGGAGCGGGAAAGGGGATTTGAACCCCCGACCCTCGCCTTGGCAAGGCGATGCTCTACCACTGAGCTATTCCCGCTCTTGAGATGAAGGGGGATGTTGATTCTAATTCGGGTATGCTATCCTGTCAAGAAACCATTGGGCTCCGTCAGGGAGGGAACGGGGACTGCTTTTGCTCTTTTCCCTCCGCGTACTTTCCTGTTCCACCGTTGTGAACCTGATCGTTCCTTCCCAACCGAGAGGTGGTCATGCATATTAGTGTTCTTGGGACGGGCTACGTGGGACTCGTCACGGGCGCGTGTTTTGCCGAATTCGGACTCAACGTGACGTGTATGGACGCGGACCACGCCCGCATTGAAAAATTAGAACGTGGTGAGGTGCCGTTTTATGAACCCGGACTAGCCGAATTGGTGGTCAAAGGCCACAAAGCCGGACGGCTCACCTTTTCCACGGACCTGCATAAGGCCGTGGACGCGGCTTTGGTGATTTTCATCGCGGTCGGCACGCCCTCACGGCCCGATGGTTCGGTGGATCTGTCCGCTGTTGACGAAGTGGCACGCAACGTCGGAAGCCGGATGGCCGACTATAAAGTCGTGGTCACCAAATCCACCGTTCCCGTTGGAACGGCCGAGCGCGTGCGCGACCTGATTCGAGTGAGTCAGCCGACGCCCGTCAATTTCGACGTGGCGTCGAATCCGGAATTCCTGCGCGAAGGGTCGGCCATCGAAGACTTTATGCGTCCGGATCGCGTGGTCCTCGGCGTAGACAGCGAGCAAGCCACGGCCATCATGAAAGATTTGTATCGCCCGTTGTATCTCATTGAAACGCCGTTTGTCGTCACGAATTTTTCAACGGCGGAAATGATCAAATACGCCTCAAACGTGTTTTTGGCCACCAAGATTTCTTTTATCAACGAGATCGCCAATTTGTGTGAATTGGCGGACGCCAACGTGCAAACCGTGTCCAAAGCCATGGGGCTCGACAAACGGATCGGGGCAAAATTCTTACACGCCGGCCCCGGCTACGGTGGGTCGTGTTTTGGGAAAGACACTGCCGCGCTGATGCACGTCGGCACACAAGCCGGGTATGAGATGCTGTTGGCGGCGACGACCAAACGAGTGAACGCCCGACAGCGGTTACGCATGATCGAGAAAATCCGCGCGACCATGAACGGCCTTCAAGGCAAGACGCTTGCGTTTTTAGGATTGTCCTTCAAACCCAACACCGATGACCTTCGGGATTCTCCCGCCTTGATGATTGCGGAACACCTGCTGAAGGAAGGCTGTACCGTGCGAGCCTATGACCCGGAAGGATTGGCGGGAGCACGGAAGACGGTATCCGGCTTGGTCGCCTGTCACGACGCCTATGACGCGATGAAAGGGGCACACGCCGTGGTGGTGGCCACCGAATGGAATCAATTTCGCAACTTGGACATGGATCGCATGAAATCGCTGCTTCGCGCGCCGGTGATGATTGACCTTCGCAACGTCTATGACCCCGGGCGGGCCGCCGCGTGCGGATTTCATTACGTGTCCGTGGGACGCCCGTCCGTCGGCGTGAATCCTTATGCACCCGCGTAACGGCGTCACCCGTCTGCTCGTCGGCGGGAACGGGCTTACGCTTCTTTCGGTTTATATCCCATGCGATCCAACACTTTGGTAATCCGCTTTTTCAACGGCGCCTCGGCTTCGGCCAAGGCGGTGGCCAACGGTTCCACGGCCGGCTTGCCGATTTTTCGCAGAATCTCGGTGGCGGACTGACGCAATTCATCTTCTTCCGACACCAACAGCGGAATGACTCGCGGAACGGAAGGGGCGCCGATCTTAATCAAGGCTTCATACGCCCGATGCCGCACGTCACCCACTTCGTCGTCTAAACGTTCCACCAAGTCATTCACGGCAGAGGCGGCCTTGAGTTCTCCCAACACTTCAACGGCATATTTACGATTGAGCCAATGAGAATCCTGTAAATCCATCAACGCGGCATCAACCTTGACGACGTTCGGATCTTTCGCCCGAACGCGGAACTGCTTGACCAGCCGCTTTCCGTCTTCCTCCACGATGCGGAGGGTTGCCCCGTCACCCGGTTTAATTGTTTGAAGATCGTTGAGCACGTCTTCAGCCACGTCCAACAACACGGTTTTCCCGTCATAGGCCAATAACTCCACTTCGAGTTGCCTGGCCTCCACGTTCACCGCCACGACGTTTTCCGTGACAAGATTAAAGCCATCCTTCTTGGCACGTTTGGGACTGACCTGAACAAGAGGACTCGGACCTGCGTCTGCCATGACGATTTCTCCTTTTTAGGCAAGTGGCAAGCAGTTCATCCTGAACTGAACACCGGCCACCAAGCTATTCAGGGGTCCAGCCTAAGCTTGCCAACACCCCTTCCGCGGTATCGCGCACCATTTCATTCTCATCTTCCAATAAGGCCGACACCGGCTGAATGGCTCGGGCGTCACCCAACCTGGCCAGCGATTCAGCGGCGTTTCGACGAACGAGCCAGTCCTCATCCGTCAAGGCCTCAACCAACGGAGCAAACCCTTTACCGTCCCCGATTTTTCCGAGAGCTTCGGCCGCGTGCCGGCGAACGATCCAATTGGACCCTTTCAGCCCCTCAATCAACGCATCGGTGGCTCGCGTGTCTCCGATCTTTTTCAACACGCGGGCGACGTCTTCCCGCAGCACCGCGTCCGTCAAACAGCCGACCAGGGCCGGTACGGCTTCGGGGTCCCCGATCTTCTCCAATGCCCAGACCGCGGCGGTGCGCACGCCTCCGTCTTTATCGTTCAACGCCTTCACCAGTGCGTCCACGGCTTGAGGGCTCTTGAGTTTGCCCAACGCAGAAGCCGCCTGCTCTCGAACGGCCCATTCATCATCGGTCAACGCCTCAATCAGGGGATCCATCGCGGCGTCCCCCACCTGAACGACGGCGTTGACCGCTGCCTCACGAATCACCGAATCATCATCCCCGAACAGGTCAATCAACCGAGGGATTGCCGACTCGCCGATTTGTCCCAGCCCAACGGCCGCGTGATTGCGCAACCCCTCGTTGTCGTCACGAAGGGCGGACAGTAATTGTTCAAGACGATGATGCTCAGCCATTCACGTTCTCCTTCTCGGCCCACAGCTCTTCATCCATCTGCGCCTCCGCCGCTGCCAACTTATCAAGGATGACGCCTGAATTATACGAAACCAGCCCGTCGCGGTCATTCTTCATTTTCTTAAACAACTCCGCGTGAGGGCGCAAGGCATCCACGTCTTTGATTTTCTCCAGGGCTTCCACCGCCAAGACGCGCAACGGTCGAATGGGAATCATGTCAATCAGGAGATCAACGGGCCTGGCGTCGCCGATTAAGCCCAGCCCCTTGGTGGCCAGTTCCTTGACTCCCGTATCGTTGTCCCGCTTCAGTCGCTCAATCAACGGCTCCACCGCTCGCACGTCTCCGATTTTTCCCAACACGTCGGCGGCAGCCTCACGCACCACCCAATCATCATCTTCAAGGTATTCAATCAAAATCTCGACGAGGGGACGGCCAATCGGATGAAGCTTCTGCACCGCTTCCTGACGGGCAGCTTCGCGAAGTTCAGATTGTTCCACGTCACGCAATTCATCCATGATGGCATCAACGCGGTCCCGGATGGCCCCAAGTTTTTTCAGGGTTTGAATCGCCACATCGCTGATGGCGGGGTCCCCCATGGCGTCAACCAGGGCATCCGCGGAACGCGGGTCAAGGAGATGATCCAGGATTTGAGCGGCATTCACCCGGGCCGACGCATCAGGATCTTTGAGCATCGCGGTCAACGGACCGATGGAGGTCGGAATCATTCCCAGTAACTTGGTCACCGAAGGCCGAAGCGCGTCGTTTTTCAATAACTCAACCAGCGTGGCCGCGGCCTCGTCGCTCACGATACCTGCCATCTGTTCCAACGAGAGAACCACCGCGTCACGGACGCTCTCTTCTTCGCCTTCCATCAACTGCACCAGAGGCACGCCGGCTCGAGGATCCCGGACCCGCGCCAACATGCGGGCCGCTTCCACTTTATAAGACGGAGACCCGGTCCGCATGGCCGCAATAACCAGATCAACGACGTGCGGCCCTCCCTTGAGGCACGTGGCCGTGGCGCGCATGCGACGCCAATCTTCTTCATGAGCGAGTTCGGAGACGATCACCTCAAGAGATTCTTTCGGCATGGCGACGTGTCCTTCCTGACGGTTTTCTAAGGTTGGAACCGAACCCGATTAGGGTTCCAGCCCAATTGTTTTAACGTTTCCGTGACGTGGTAGCGAATGTTTTCATCCGGTTCACGTTTCAGCTGACTGACCAGGGGGGCCACGGCCTTTTGCCCAAATTGGACCAAGGCGTCACCGGCTTCCTTCCGGATGAGCGTACTTTGCAACGCCCGGATCAACACGGGAACGGCCTCCTCGTCCTGAATGCGTGCCAGCGCCCGAATGGCCTCCTCCACGCCGGCCAACTCCTGTTCATACCGATTATCCTCACAGGCCGGCGTGCGATCCCGATAGTCGCCGGTTTTCAACTCGCCGATCAATCGAAACAGAAAAGGAAGAACCCGACGGTCACCGATCTTCCCTAACGCTTCGATGGCGCGCACCTGAAGACGGGGATCTTCCATGACCTCCAAGAGCGCGTCAACGGCCATGGGGTCGCCAATATTGCCCAGGGCCCGCGCGGCCTCCTGCCGCACGGCCGTATCAGGGTCACGTTTCAACAGCGTCCCCAACGGCATGACGGCCGTTGGGGACTTCACGACACACAACGCCTCCGTAGCTCGCAGGCGTATCCGCCAATCTTGATGATCCAGGGCCTCTACTAACGGCCCTGAAGCCAGTTCACCAATGGCCCGAAGGGCCGCAACGGCCTCATCACGAACCGCCGGAACGGTATCCTGCAACAGAAGCATCAGAGTCTCGACGGAACGCGGGTCAGCCAGCCGCCCTACCGCGCGCGCGGCATGCACGCGGACGATCCAATTCTGGCTCAGAAGAGCCGAATGGAGCGGTTCGATGACGCGCGCATCGCCAATGATCGACAAAATGGACGCTGCCGCCTCTTGCACCGACGAATCAGGATCCTGCAAACACCGGCCGACCGCCTCCACGGCCGGATCGCCAATCACGGTCAACGCAGTCGCGGCCGTCGTTTTCACGGCTCGGTCTGAATCGCGCAACGCTTCGATCAACGGCTGCACGCCCCTGGGGTCACGCGATTCCCCAAGCGCCGTCGCCGCATCTTCCCGGATACCCCAATCCTCGTCTTTTAAGGCGGCAATGTGTTCCGCCACGCTATCGGCCATGGGCCGCTTCTCCCTTATGGAGACCTTTGCAACGTGTCATTCTTGCAGATGGTCAATCATTCGGTGACGGACTCACCCCCCTCTGTCCCCCGATACAGGATGTCGGGGCAGACATTCCCCTCTGTCATTCCCGAAGTTCCCCTCTGTCATTCCCGCCGGTTGTAAGCGGGAATCCACGGGTAGTATCGTTGCAGACGGCGGAACAAGCAAAACTGCTAGATTCCCGATAAAAGATGTCGGGAATGACAGAAAGAGACCCGTGTCTTTTCGTTCTTGTTGTAGAGCGGTCGTCTTCAGGTCACGCTGGCCTTCCCGCCGCCGCCCTCTGGCCTTCCCGCCCCCCCTTTGTCATTCCCGCCGCCCCTCTGTCATTCCCGCAGGATTAAGCGGGAATCCAGAAGGGTTTTGCAAAGACGGGCCACGGGAGCGAGCAACAACCGAGCCGGCGGCGGCCCCCCCCCGCCCACTCCCCCTGCCCCGGGATGGCCGGGGGGGAGCCGGCCTCTTCTTCTGAATTCCCACTCCCCGATAACCAATATCGGGGACAGGTTCGCGGGAATGACAGAGAAAAAGAAGAACGCCGGCGCACGTTCAAGACGTATCACCTTGGCAACTTACCACAGTGATTTTTTAAGGGTCAATGAAATCGCCGATGGGAGACGGGGACAGTGGCGGATGAACGTCCGGCAACCTACGCCGGCGAGATGCCGCGCAGGCGTTCGCTGCGGCGGCGCAACAACTCGAGCGTCGTCAATACCACGATCGACAACAACACGAGAATCGTGGCCGCGGCAAGAATCGTCGGACTGATTTCTTCACGCAGCCCCGACCACATCTGCCGCGGCAGCGTATATTGATCGGGGCCGCCGATGAACAGAATAATCACGACTTCATCGAATGAGGTGATAAACGCAAACAAGGCTCCGGAGATGACGCCCGGCGCAATCAGCGGCATCTGAATCTTGAAAAAATTGTAGAATGGGGTTCCGCCAAGGTTTGCCGCCGCCTTCATCAGGTTATGGTCGAACCCGACCAGCGTCGAGGTCACGGTAATCACGACGAACGGAAGCCCCAGAATCGTATGGGCCAACACGATGCCGGGCATCGTCGCGACCAGATTGACCTTGGCGAAAAAAAAGAACATGCCCGACGCCGTGATGACGAACGGCACGATCAGCGGGGAAATCATCAGGGCCATGATGGTTCGACGAAAGGGCACGTGCTCCCGACTCAAGCCCAGGGCCGCAAGCGTGCCAAGCGCGGTGGCGAGGCCCGTCGCCGCGATGGCGATAATGAAACTGTTGAGGGTCCCGACCTTCCATTTGTCCGTACACGAAGTCCACAGCGAAGCCTCTTCCGCGTCGCACATGCCGAACAGGGATTTATACCAGAGCGTGGAGTACCCTTTCGGGTCCAGCGCCAACATGTCCTGAGTAAAGTGCAAAAAGGGCGAGGCATTGAACGACAGCGGAATGACGACGAGCAACGGTGACACCAGAAAAAACAGCACCAGCGCACAGAACGTCAAGTAGGAGTAGTGCCAGAGTCGCTGGCCGGGGGTGGCATAGATCGGAAGTCCCACGTGTCAACCCATCTTCATGTTATCGACGCCGATCAACTTATCATAGACCCAATACAGGAGAAGGATCGCGGCCAACAGGGTTGCCCCCATGGCCGCGGCCAGCCCCCAGTTCAGCGAGTGCTGCATGTGATGGGCAATCAGGTTGCCGATTAATCGCCCGTCTTTGCCGCCGACGAGTTCGGGCGTGATGTAGTACCCGATGGCGACAATGAACACCAGAATACATCCCGCCCCGACGCCGGGAATCGTTTGCGGCAGGTAGACCTTGAGAAAAGCCAGAGCCGGCGTGGCGCCCAGATTCTGAGCCGCCTTCATGTAGCTCGGCGGAATGGTTTTCATCACGCTGTAAATCGGCAGAATCATGAACGGCAGGAGGATTTGGATCATGACGATGACCGTGCCGGTGAAGTTGTACATCATCGCCAACCGGTTGTCGTCGTGGAGAAGACCCAGGGACACCAGCGAATCATTGATGACCCCGTTCTGTTGCAGCATGACCATCCAGGCCACGATCCGCACCAACAGCGACGTCCAGAACGGCATCAGCACGCAGATCATCAACAGGTTGGAGATCCGAAGCGGCAGGGTCGCCAACAGGTGGGCCACCGGATAGGCCAGGATGAGACAGCCGACGGTGACAATCGTGCTCACCAGAAGCGTGCGCCACCACAGTAACTGGTAAATCCTGCGGTGTTTGTCGACCCGCATGACGTTCTTGTTTCCATCATATTTGAGATCGACGGCGTTCAGGTAATAGCCAAAGGTGACCGGGTCTTTCACCGCGCCGAGCGATCGCCAGAACTCGATATCTCCCCATCGCGTGTTGAGTTGCAGCATCGCCGGCTTGTACGGCGGCCCTTCGATGCGTTTCAACCCGCGCGTCGTAATTTTGATCAGGCTGCGCCATCCGGATTTTTCGTAATTCATGCGGGTGCCGAGCTTGCTGAGGTCGAGCTTGTCCGCCGCCTTCATGTCGAGATATAAGGCCTCGAACATGGCCTCATCAGGCTCCGAAATCTTATCCCACCGCTCGAATGCCGCCAGGGTCCTGGGCAAGACCGTATTGCTCAAACTATCGTCGATGCTGCGCGTCAACAAACTCCCGATGGGAATGACAAAGAGGAAAATCAGAAACAACAAGGGCGGAAAGACCAGCCCGACGGCCCGGAGTCTGCTGAGCTTCAGGGAACGCTCCAGGCTGGTTTTCAAGGGTGTCCCGTCAGCGGTCAGGAGAGGACCGACGGGATTGGCTGAAGCCGTGGGCATTGTCGAAACGTTTTCCCGAAACAGCGAAGGCGGAAGGCGGGACTGGCCTGAAAACCAGCCCCGACGTCAGCCGTTCACGTTATCGGATTATTGGCTCATCCACGCCGTATAGCGCTCTTTGAGCTCTTCACCGTAGTCGGCCCACCAAGCCGCGTTGGAGAAAATGGAGGTCGCCAGAACGTCGTCCCGATTCGGCATGTGGGGCATGACGTTGACGCCGGTGTTATACCATGGCTCATTAGCCTTGATCATCTCCATGGCGGACTTCCGCATCGGGCCATAGTTGATCCATTTGGCTTGTCCAGCCTGCTGTTGGGGAGCAGAGATATGGACCAGGAACTTCTTGGCCTCCTCGGCATTCGGCGCTCCTTTCATCAGCGTAAACCATTGTTCTTCCAACACCTGTCCGTCCCAGATCGGCACCAACTTCTCGCCTTGGCTCATGATCGCGGCACCGACCCGGCCGTTGTAGGCCAGGGACATCGACGTTTCGCCGCTCTTGACGAGTTCGATGGGTTTTGAGCCGGACGACCAGAACACCGCGTGTTCCTTGATCTGATCCAGTTTGGCGAACGCGCGATCAATGCCCTCGGGAGTGCTCATGACCTCGTAAATCCGGTCAATGGCCACGCCGTCGGCCAACAGCGCCATTTCAATCAAGGCATTGGGCCAGGTATGAATG
This sequence comes from Nitrospirales bacterium, assembly GCA_965212625.1. Taxonomy (GTDB): domain Bacteria; phylum Nitrospirota; class Nitrospiria; order Nitrospirales; family UBA8639; genus Bin75. The sequence continues at coordinate 1,867,106 of OZ243124.1, forward strand.
CCGCGTTTGCCCGGGAACTTCTTCACGTCGAAGAAATCCGCAATGGTCGACGGTTGCTCGCCCTTGAACGTTCCTTCCTCATAGAACGCGAGGTACGACCAGAAGATATTCGGCACCACGCAGTCGTTCGGCAAGGCCCTCATGGTGTCTTGATCCATCGGCGTCCCGTCCGGGGCGGGAACGAACATGCCGCGATCAAGCGGCTCGAATAAGCCTTCATCACAACCCGTGCGGGCTTGATCGGGCAGCACGTCAACGACGTCCCACGTCACGGTGCCGGATTCAACCTGTGTGCGAATCTCGCCGAGACCGCCGTTGTAGTTGATCCAATTGATCTTGTCTCCCTTCCACGTGTCGCCGTAGGCCTTCTGTTGCGACACGGCGTAGGCCCCGCCCCACGTCACCATGTTGATCTCGGCTTGAGCGGTTCCCAACGTTCCTACGACAACGGCGGCGCATAAGAGGATGGTGCGTACAGAATTGTGCATCGTCTTTTCTCCTTTTTTCCCATAAAGTGAGTGTCCCACGTGAATTCGCCTGATAAATTCGCCTGACCTGCGAATGAGCAACTTGGCAGGGTCACGCATCCAACGCCCGACAATCTTCCGCCTTCCACCCGATGCTCACTTCGTCTCCCTCAGAGAGGGAAACGTGGACGGAAGAATTCGGAATCTTCACGACAAAATCATCCGTTCCGCACACGGAAAACCGTGTACGGATATGATCACCCAGATAGATCAACTCTTCGGTTTTCGCCGGAAAGATGTTCGGCAAGCTGGCCGGCTCGGGACCCACGACCACGCGCTCCGGTCGCAGCGACAAGGTGGACGGCGACCCGACCCCCTCCACCTTGACCTTTTTCGCCTCCACGACGTGGCCGTGGTTGACCGCCACCTTGACGGTGTGGCCGTGGTCTTCGGCCACGGTGCCCATCAGTCGATTGTTTTCACCAATAAAGTTGGCGACGAAGGCGTTTTCAGGTTCCTCGTACAGCACGTCCGGCGGGGCGCATTGCTGAATGACGCCGTCGTCGAACACCGCGATGCGGTTGGACAAGGTCAAGGCTTCACTCTGGTCGTGGGTGACGTACACGACCGTGATTCCGAGATTTTCGTGAATGGACTTGATTTCATACTGCATCTGCTCGCGCAGATTCTTGTCAAGTGCGCCCAAGGGCTCGTCCATCAACACCAGATCGGGGTCAAAGACGAGGGACCGCGCCACCGCCACGCGCTGCTGCTGGCCGCCGGAGAGCTGCGCCGGCCGCCGGTCGCCGAACTCCCCCAGTTGCACCATATTCAGGGCACGCTTGACCCGCTGCGTCTTTTCCGACTTGCTCATGCCCCGCACGTCCAGGGGAAAAGCGAGATTCTCGGCAACGGTCATGTGGGGAAACAACGCATAGTTCTGGAACACCATGCCGATGCCGCGTTTGTGCGGCGGCACACGATTAATCGGCTGATCCTCCAAATAAATCTCACCGTGGGTGGCCGGTTCGAACCCGGCCAGCATCATCAGACACGTCGTCTTCCCGGACCCCGATGGCCCAAGCATGGTCAGAAATTCGCCCTTGGCGACGCTCAGATTGAGGTCCTTCACAATAAGCGTCTCCCCATCGTAGCTTTTCTGGATATTGACGAAGCGAACCAGAGGATCATTAGCGTTCATTGTGCTCAGGGCCTCCCCCGTTTCCTTACTTGGCACATTGAGAGGTATCGAAGACCGCGCACCTCTGAAGAATTCTGTCATTCCCGACGTTTTCTATCGGGAATCCATCATTGAGAGGTATCGAAAACCGCGCGACTCTCAGGAATCCCGGTTATAGATGACATAGATAAGAACTCGTGTCAACTTCCCCTATGCCTTCAGGGGTGACTTTCCAGAGCAAATGTGATAACGTTGGCCGCCGATGTTTAGAAAATTCTGAGAGTCTCTCTTACAGAGTCTCTCTTACAGAGTCTCTCTTACAGAGTCTCTCTTACAGAGTCTCTCTTACAGAGTCTCTCTTACAGAGTCTCTCTTACAGAGTCTCTCTTACAGAGTCTCTCTTACAGAGTCTCTCTTACAGAGTCTCTCTTACAGAGTCTCTCTTTAACGGAAGGATCATTGTAATGCTGAGTCGAAAATCTTTAGCACTGCTTATTCTGACGGCGGGTATGGCGATCGTGCTTTGTGCTCCACCGGCTCTGGCCGCTACGGCAGCGAAGATTCAACAACGCATTGAGGCGTTGGAAAAAGAACTGGAGCAAGCTCGAAAAGAACTTGCCGAGACAGAGGCAGAGGCGGGGATTGAGCCGGAACCCCCAAAAGTTGAACCGGTGGAATCCTCCAAAAAACGAGAGTTGAACATCGGTGGGGCCATACGGGCGAGTTATGTTTATGGTGATTATCACCAAAATCCCTGGTATTTTGACTCTGGAGCTTATGTTGAGGTTCCTGAGGAGGGGAATCCCTATGTCACTACCGCCCCCGCCTACACAGGCGACCGTCGGGGCAGAAACGTCGGCGGGTTTATGTTTGATACCTTCCGCATCAACGTTGATTTCACCTATGACAACATTATCGGGTCCTTCGAACACCGCTGGTGGTGGTATCTGAAAAACGCCGGCTACAGTTCCCTGTCCAGAGCATGGTTGGGATACGAGTTCGATAACGCCGGCACACTCAAGGCAGGGATCGTACGCGTGCCGTTCGGACCTGGCCCCTATGGAATTTCCAGCAGTTGGTTCTATGACCAGCATTTTTACGTCGGGCTCTCCGACGACAGGGATACGGGCATCAGGTGGACCAACACCTTTGATAACCTGACCCTTGATCTAGCTTACTTTCTTCAGTCCCAACCCAATGGGGAGGGAGGCACCACCCGGGACAGCATCCGATACGACTATGATGTGGCCAAGTGGGATTTGCAGATCCAACCCGACGGGGATGTTGAATTCCCTGGATGGACAAGAGGAGGCATCCCTTGCAATTGCGGGTATCAGGAACAGCATCAATTCAACGTGAGGGCGATCTACGCGGTGGAGAATATCGGGGAGTTCGGCGCGTCGTTTCAGTACGGCATGCTGGATGGAAGGAAGGGAAATTCTAAATATGGTGGTGTTGACGACGGCGGCAACCACTATGCCTTTTCCGCACACGCGAAGAACCCTATCGGCGATTTCACGCTCTATTCACAAATTACGTACTACGAGTACGACATTACGGATAATACGCCCTGGGGGACCGGAGACCTTATTCCGATGGGGGGCTATGATTATGCCTGGCTGGTGGCATCCAGGGGATGGATCCCCGCGGTCAATCTCCGTTACTCCGGTCTGGATGTAGAGGCAATATGGCCAAAGTTACTCTCCAGCATTCAGCCTGAAAGCATTACGCCGTACATCGAGTGGAGTTCCATCATGAAACTGGGCCACGTGCCGATGGGAATCCCCGCCGTGGTGCATGGCGGTCGTGCTCCGGCAAATGTCGCGGGCAAGGCCTTCAACGACAATTCGTTGTTGACCGTCGGGGCTGCCTGGGCCAAGAAAGGGTGGTACATTTACACCGATTGGGTCTTTTCCACCGGCAACCTCTTCGTCGGCAACGACTATGGAGGATGCAACTATTGCAACATCTATAATACCGGCGGGGCCAACGGGGCCAGCGGCCGCGACGACATGAAACAACGCTTCAACATCAACTTCGGGTATTATTTCTAGGACCGGCCCCGACCAGCCCCCCTTCCCTATCCCTGCGGGGTTCTCTGTCATGCCCGCAGGGGTTTTCCGCCATGCCCGCCGGTCCCCTCCATCATGCCCACCGGTCCCCCTCCGCCATGCCCGCCGGTCCCCCTCCGCCATGCCCGCCGGTCCCCCTCCGCCATGCCCGCCGGTCCCCCTCCGTCATGCCCACCGGTCCCCTCCGTCATGCCCACCGGTCCCCTCTCCATCATGCCCGCCGGTACCCCCTTTCTGTCATTCCCGCAGGTTGTAAGCGGGAATCCAAGGTCTTTTCTCCTCCCCCGAAGACAGCCATGCGGCGTCCCACCACCCCCAACGCGGCCGCCCCTGGCTCCCGGCCCGTGCCTCTGGATTCCCGCTTGCGCGGGAATGACAGTCGTGTGAGACGCGGGGAGCGCCCCACGACCACCCCAGCCCCCTCCGTCACTCCCTCCGGTCCTCCTCTGTCCTTCCCGCCGCTCCCCTTTCTGTCATTCCCGCAGGTTGTAAGCGGGAATCCATGGTCTTTTCTCCTCCCCCCGAAGGCAGACATGAAGCGCCCCACCACCCCAACACGGCCGGCCCCTGGCTCCCGGCCCGTGCCTCTGGATTCCCGCTTACGCGGGAATGACAGTCGTGTACGACGCAGGGACCACCCCACGACCAACCCAGCCCCCTCCGTCACTTCCGTCGGTCCCCTTCCGTCCTTCCCGCCGGTCCCCTCCGTCATGCCCGCCCGTCCCCCTCCGTCACTCCCGCCCGTCCCATCCGTCATGCCCGCCGGGCCCCCCTTTCTGTCATTCCCACAGGTTGTAAGCGGGAATCCATGGTCTTTTCTCCTCCCCCGAAGGCAGACATGGAGCGCCCCACCACCCCCAACACGGCCGGCCCCTGGCTCCCGGCCCATGCCTCTGGATTCCCGCTTACGCGGGAATGACAGCTCCGTTTATTGGTAATTTAATTTCCGTTTATCTCGACCATGCCTCTGGATTCCCGCTTACGCGGGAATGACAGTCGTGTGCGACGCGGGGACCACCCCACGACCACCCCAGCCCCCTCCGTCACTCCCGTCGGTCCCCTCCGTCCTTCCCGCCGGGCCCCTCCGTCATGCCCGCCCGTCCCCCTCCGTCACTCCCACCCGTCCCGTCCGTCATGCCCGCCGGGCCCCCCTTTCTGTCATTCCCACAGGTTGTAAGCGGGAATCCATGGTCTTTTCTCCTCCCCCGAAGGCAGACATGGAGCGCCCCACCACCCCCAACACGGCCGGCCCCTGGCTCCCGGCCCATGCCTCTGGATTCCCGCTTACGCGGGAATGACAGCTCCGTTTATTGGTAATTTAATTTCCGTTTATCTCGACCATGCCTCTGGATTCCCGCTTACGCGGGAATGACAGTCGTGTGCGACGCGGGGACCACCCCACGACCACCCCAGCCCCCTCCGTCACTCCCGTCGGTCCCCTCCGTCCTTCCCGCCGGGCCCCTCCGTCATGCCCGCCCGTCCCCCTCCGTCACTCCCACCCGTCCCGTCCGTCATGCCCGCCGGTCCCCCCTTTCTGTCATTCCCGCAGGTTGTAAGCGGGAATCCATGGTCTCTTCTCCTCCCACGAAGGCAGACATGCGGCGTCCCACCACCCCAACACGGCCGGCCCCTGGCTCCCGACCCGTGCCTCTGGATTCCCGCTTACGCGGGAATGACAGTCGTGTGCGACGCGGGGACCACCCCACGACCACCCCAGCCCCCTCCGTCACTCCCGTCGGTCACCTTCCGTCCTTCCCGCCGGTCACCTCGTCATTCCCACCTGTCCCCTCCATCATTCCCGCCAGTCCCCCCTCTGTCATTCCCGCAGGTTGTAAGCGGGAATCCATGGTCTTTTCTCCTCCCACGAAGGCAGACATGCGGCGCACCTCCACCCCCAACACGGCCGGCCCCTGGCTCCCGACCCGTGCCTCTGGATTCCCGCTTTCGCGGGAATGACAGAGGGGGAGCGGGAATGACGGAGGGAGCGGGAATGACGGAAGGGGACCGTCTGGAAGGATGGGGGCGCACTCACCAAAATTCATTTACAATCAAATAGTTACGATGAATTTGGTGGCCTGAATGCCGAAAGTACGTCGTCAGCACGGTCCTCCTGACGGGACGACGGGGACATCGGGAGCCATTGAATCGGGATGCGTCGGACAGATTGAAGGTTGCTCAGACTAGCCTGAATCGTTAGAGTACGTCATTCAGTGAGCCTTTCCTGCTTTTCCTTCAGCCGGACGTCACGCCGAGAAGGGGGATTCGTAGGGGGAAAGGCATCGTCAGCCCTACAGCCGAGGAGGTGGACCATGGGCACAGAACAGTTGTACGGTGATAATCCGATTGCCCAACGCAAAACCGACCAATATAAACGAGAATACGTCCATAGCTTTGTCCTGAAGTGGGATGAACTCATTGACTGGGATGCCCGGGCCGCCAGCGAAGGCGACTTTTTTATCAATATTCTCAAGGAACGCGGAGTCCAACGGGTCTTAGACGTGGCGGCCGGCACGGGATTTCACTCGATTCGACTCCTGAAAGCCGGATTCGACGTGACCAGTGCGGACGGCAGCCCTGAAATGCTGGCGCAGGCATTTGACAACGCCAAACGGGCCGGCTTTATCATGAAAACTCTCCATGCTGACTGGCGGTGGCTGAGCCGAGACATTCACACCCAATATGACGCCGTCATCTGCCTGGGAAACTCGTTGACGCATCTGTTTTCCGAACAGGACCGCCGAAAAGCCCTCGCTGAATTTTATTCGGTTCTGCACCACGACGGCGTGTTGATCCTGGATCAACGGAATTACGACGGCATCCTGGATAACGGCTTCACGTCGAAACACGTCTATTACTACTGCGGGGACAACGTCCGGGCCGAGCCCGAGTACGTGGATGAAGGCTTGGCCCGGTTCCGGTATCAATTCCCGGACAATTCGGAATATCACCTGAACATGTTCCCCCTCCGAAAGGATTACGTCAGAAAACTCATGGGTGAAGTGGGCTTTCAGCAGGTCAAGACCTATGCGGATTTCCAAGAGACCCATCGCGTCGAAGATCCGGATTTCTTTATCCACGTGGCTGAAAAGCTCTATAAGAACGAAGAACGGGCAATGAAGATTCCCGTGGGGACCAATTATTCACAGCCCGTCGAAACCGCCCGAAGCTATTACAACAGCAATGATGCCGATCGATTTTATGCCACGGTCTGGGGCGGGGAAGATATTCACATCGGCCTCTATGAACACGATACGGATACGATTTTCGACGCCAGTCGCAAGACGGTCATGAAAATGGCCTCCATGATTCAAAATCTTGGGCCCACGACTCGGGTGTTGGATATCGGCTCGGGGTACGGCGGGTCGGCCCGGTACCTGATTGAGCATTACGGCTGCCACGTGGGTTGTTTGAATCTGAGCGAAACGCAAAACGCCAGAAACCGTGAACTCAACGCCCGCTCCAATTACTCTCTGGTGATGAACGTGGTTGACGGAAATTTTGAAGAGATTCCTACGCCGAACGAGAGTGTGGACGTGGTGTGGTCACAGGATGCCATATTGCACAGTGGAGACCGGACGAAAGTGTTCAAAGAAGTCAACCGCGTGCTCGCCCAGGGAGGGCAGTTTATTTTTACCGATCCGATGCAGAGTGACCACTGCCCCAAGGACGCCTTGCAACCCATCCTGAATCGCATTCACCTTGACTCGCTGGGGTCCGTCGGGCTCTATAAAGAGATGCTCTTGGACTTGGGGTTCAAAGAGCTCGAAATTTGTGACCTCTCGGACCAGTTGCCCCGCCATTACGCACGAGTCCTTGAAGAAGTTCACGCCAATCAATGGAATTTGCTGAAAGTCTGTAGCGAGGACTACATCGAACGGATGAAAACCGGTCTGCAACACTGGGTCAACGGCGGGGCAAACGGCCATCTCACCTGGGGCATTCTCCACTTCCAAAAAGGGTAAGAAGGTCGTGGGCAGTGGCTCGTGACCAGTGGCTAGTGGTCAGTGACCAGGAGCCAGTGGCCAGCACGACAAACCCACCGGCCACTGGTCACCGGCCACTGACCACAAGAATGCCAGAGGGGAGACTGACCGCGAGGAGGCGTCATGTATGAGAGGATGCAGGTATGGAGGGAAGGGGAGATCAGGCGGCCTCAGCGTTCAATGCGGTAGGGTTTGGCTGGTTGGGCGAAATCTCCCGACGGGCCGAAACGACCTTCTTGTCCAAGCACCTTGTCCGGGTCGGTATATTCCATAGCCTTCAAATCCCGATGGTCCTCCCCCTTGGGGGGCTCCCAGCCGAGTTTGGCCAAGGTTTCCAGGACGGTTTTCTTTAACGCACTGGACGCCGTCAGGCGGGTTGAGGCAAACGCGAGTACCCGCTCACTTTCTTTTTCGACCTTTGAGGCATCCGGATCATGGAGAAAGGCCACCAGCGGTTCCACGGCCGCGTCCCCGATCAACACCAACGAGGAAGCGGCATAGTCCCGCAACACAATGTCCTTCAACAGCAGAATCAGGTCAGGAATGACCTTGGGATCACGAAAATGGCCCAGCGCCGTGGCCGCGGCTTCTTTGATGAGTTGTTCTTCGCTGATGATACAACCCGGCGTCGGCCTGCCTTGTTGCGCAATGCCTTTGCCTTTCAAGGCATTCAACACCGCGGGCAAGGCGCGGGCATCGCCGACCATGCCGAGCGACGCAATCGCGTGACGCTTCACCGCCCCGTCTTTCATGGCTTCAATGAGCCCATCCACGGCCAGAGGGTCACCGATAATCCCTAACGCAATCGTCGCGTCTTCGCGAACGGCTCGGTCCTCATCTTTTAACGCGTGGATCAACGCCTCAACCACGCGGCGATCCTTCGTCCACGCTCGCCCCATTTGATAGTCCGTGGTCATCCCGCCCAACGCCCGAACCCCGTGACAGCGGACCACAAAGTGGGGATCGGCCAAGGTCTCCAGCAGAGCGGGGATGGCCGCCTCTCCGATAGACACCAGGGCGGTCCCCGCGGTCTCACGGACGATCTTCGAGGTGTCCGTAAATAACTTGATTAACGCCGGAACGGCTTTTGCGTCACCGATGCGACCGAGTGCTTCCGCTGCCGCGCTTTTGACGGCCCCGTCACGGTCACGACACCCGATCATCAACGGTGGGACGGCCTCGGGGTCTTTGAGGCATCCCAACGTTTTTGCCGCTTGTTCCCGAACCCGCCACCGGTCGTCCTTCAAACAGGCAAGGAGTTTGGGAAGTGGCCCTTTGCCCATTGAGGCCATCGCGTCAACGGCCTCACGTTGGACCTCCATCATGTTGTCGTTGAATAAGGTCATCAGGGCGTCAACGGCCGCGTTCCCGCCGATGTTCGCCAACGCCCACCCTACGTGAACGCGAACGGCCCAATACTCATCCTCCAAGGCCGACGTGAGAGCGTCCACGGTCGTCGGATCCCTCAATTCAGCCAGGGCCTTCGCCGCTTCTTCCCGCGTGGCGTCATCAACGTCTTCCAGCGCCTCCAGCCAATGTGACACACTCTGCGACATGCTATCCTTGAGGACTTAATCGGACGGGTACTCGTAATCCCGTTCTTGTTTATATGGTTGCGTATGGCTGCACCGGATCACCAGGGTTCTCGTGCCGCGTCCCTCCACGCATTGCGTTAAGGATTGCGCAAAATCCAACGTGCCGTCCAACGTGATCCGAAACGCAAAGTCAAACGTAAACGTTCCAAAACGATACTCCCCGGGTTTTAACTGAATTTCCCGCACGTCTGTCGTCCTATAGGATTCAAAAGTCAGCGGATCATTGGTCCAGATTAAGGGGGTCACGCCGGGGACGTGCCACCACGTCGGCGGATCAAGAGACGTCGGGTCAATGGTAATCGGATACTCCCGCGTCAAGGGGTTCACGGGTTCCCGTGCCCCACTCACGTCAACCGGGAGGACACTGCCCATGAGACTGATCACCACAAGGAGCGCCCTTATGGGTGAAGCGAGCATGACGTTAAGGAGCAAACGTTTCATTTCCAGTGGTCCTTCGTTCGGGAACGGTTTGAAAAATGTCTGCCAGCGCGCGACTGTCCCATTCCGTGTACGTGTCCAGGCCCAGGGCTTCAAGCACGGTCGCGCCGGTGTCCATGATGCTCACGGGATCGGAAATTTCATGCCCGGGTTTCACGTTCGCCCCCCATGCAATCCAAGGCACCACCGATTGGCGTTGCCCGTTCGTGCCGACCGTCCGGTTCCCCTTTGAGGGTTGACGCGCGCCCCCTCCGTTTAAGCCGGTCACCATCACCGTGGTGTGGCCCAGCACGCCGTAGTGTTGATATATCTCCAGAACGTCGGCAATCGCCGTATCAACCGTTCGGAGGGACGTTGTATACTGCCGCGAATTCCATCCCCGTTTTGCGGCAACGTCCGCGGGTTCGGGAAGGTGCGCGACCAGTAACCCGGGGACCGTGAAGATACGAAAATTAAAGCCGCCTTCACTCGTGACTTTTTTGAGGTAATCTTTAATATATTCGACCAGGAGGGAGGGCGTACACTGCGGTTTGGCCTTCCCACACGTTTGCATGTCCACGTAAATTTCCGGCCTGGCCAGTTGATAAAACCGCTCATCCATGATGAAGAGCGCCGTATCGACCCCGCCGGCGAGGTCCAGATAATCGAACAGCGTCGGGGCCCGGAGAAACGAGCGGGAAAAATCATATGTTTCCCATTCGTGATTCACCCGGTGCTTGCTGACGGGCACCCCCGTCAACAGAGTTGCCATGGCCGGCACCGTGAGCGGAGGCGATAATGATTGGGCGTTCCACGTCACCGCCCCTTCGTTCGCGAGTTTCTGAAGATTCGGCATGTCGCCGTTCTGAATGACGTCATTCCCCACGCCTTCCAGGACAAAAAGCAGCACGTGATCCGTCCGGACCGCTGTGGAAGCCAAAACGGAACTCTCCGCCAAAAATCCAAGCGAGGAAAGTCCCAGAAGCACAACAGTGACGCGGAGACAGGTTTTCACAAGAACTCCCATGGTTGTTGGTGTGAAGGTGACACCCGAGCCGGTTGTTTCTTTTTGCGTTTCAAAAACTTGAAATATCCCATGATTCAAGCCATAGTAGGAACTTATCACGCTCATTTTTCCAGGGTCAACTTACGAAATATAACACCGGGATGGGAGCAGGGGGAAGCACGATGCAGACCATTAATTTCGATTTAGGCCAACTGCTTAAAAAGATTCGAGCTGGACATTTCTTAATTCCTCAGTTCCAAAGAGATTTCACGTGGAAAGAAGGCCAGACAAAACTTCTCATTGACTCTATTGCCAGAAATTATCCTATCGGCTCGTTATTGATCTTGGGGAAGCACAAGGAAGTAACACTAAAATCCAGGAAGCTGGACGCAACATACGTTCCGAATAGCGACGAGGATATCAACAATGATTCGATGCCTCCCGATGAGCCTAGTTCTGAGTCCTATTATGTTTTGGACGGTCAGCAGAGATTGACATCATTGGCACGAGTGTTTCTAGATGCTCACCCAAAACGTAATTACTATTTCGATTTACGGAGGATGTATGAGGATTTTGCTCGTGAGAATCCTAATTGGATTGTCAGCAGGGCACGAGGAAAGAAAAACCACGAACGAAAAGACAATAACAGGCTTATAAGAACGGACATTGCCTTGAATCAACAAAAAAGTGATGTCTACATATCAGAATATATGGAGGATTCCGGCGATTTCCCTGAATTCGATAAAGATGCGGCTCGTCAGGCTGCCGCGAAATTGAAAGGAGTATTCGAAACAATCAGAAAATTCTCCATTCCATTCGTAGCACTTGACAGTGAGGCACCATTAGAATCGGTATGCAGGGTTTTCGAAACGATCAACTCGACGGGAACCCGTTTGACGACATTTGACCTAGCTGTCGCTCGTTATTTTCCACGTCCAGACCTCAAGGCATTTCATGACAATTCGAATGATCAACATCCGATATTGGCAGAGTATGAGATAGACGGGGAACGTATACTTCAGGTCTTGTCACTCTATTCCCTTCGAGAAGCGAAGAAATATCCCGAAGCAACGCGGTCTGTGCTTTTGTCCTTGCCTCCCGAATTCATAGTCGATCAATGGTATCACGCTGCACATTGTTTATCAGACGTCTATCAGTGGGTCAAAAAACTTGGATCAACGGCGAAGACGAAGCCTCCGCAGGGAACATTAGTGTCTATTGCAGCAACTTTAATGTGCTTTCCAGGGAGCCTTTCGGACACCACATTCTCTACCATCATCAGGAGGTGGTATTTCTGTTCAACACTTGCTGCTAATCCGTCACCAGCCAACAACTATAAGATCGGAGATGATTTTAGGAGATTTTGTGACTACTTGGATAATAGGGATGAGTCGATTCAATATCCCAGTGTTCATTTCACCCCTAGCGATATCATAGACATAAAACATACTTACGATAGCCGTTATAACGCAATTCAAGCACTTATGAGGACAACCGTTAGGGAAGATTTGGTAACCGGGAATTTGCTTGATGACGATCTGGAAGATCATCATATTTATCCGAAAGCGTCGAACAAGTCCGGGATCAACAAAAGTCGGCTCAATTCGATAGCCAATAAAGTCATAGTCTCTAGGGAAACCAACAGAAGACTTGGGGACGAGAACCCAGATAAATACCTAATAGAGTTGGTAAAAAACCATAAAACGCAAGGAAATTTAGCAGATTTGGACAGAAGATTTCGTGATTGTTTTATACCTTACTCCAGCGGTGATAGTGACTTTGGCAAAAAAGTTCGAATTGAATCGTTCGACACATTTCTCGAAGATCGAGCCAAAATGATAATCAAGAGGATAACGGATGTCGTTGGCGATGCGTGGAAGGCACCGCTTGAGCACGACGATGATAATTTAGAAGATGACGAGTCTGTCACTGCTTAATATCGTGTATTGAATATTGAAGAATAACGATTTCAATGGAAATTCCTCCAGTCAGATTCTGGTGAGCGAAGGCGTAGGCGGGGACATGCCTCATGCCGCCTTTGGAATCCCGTCATTCCCGCGCCCCCTCCGTCATTCCCGCAAGTTTTTAGCGGGAATCCAAGTTAGTGTCTCAAAAACGGGTAACGGAAGTGAGAAACGACCGAGCCGCCGTCGAGAACCACCTCCCCACCCCACCTGCATTGGGATGTCTGGGGGGAACTTGCCTATTCTTCTGGATTCCCGCTAAAAGACTGCGGGAATGACAGAGAGGAGGAACTGCGGGAATGCATGCCCCCGACGGAAGTAATCGGGGGTCTGCCCCCGACATTATTTGCCAAGCAGGTTGCCGAAAAAATCATTACCGGTGCCGGTGTCCAGTCTCATCCCCATTGATCACTGACCACTATTAACGGAGGCATCCACGGTAATCGTGATGTAACACAATGGAAAGCGAAACCACGGGAGATGATGTAAAGTCCCGTCATTTTCTCAGCAAGGATATCTGAACGTGCCCAAGGACAATAATTTTCTTCATGCCAAGTATTCCCGTGCGGACCCGGGTGATCGGGTCACATATTTGACGTTTGAACCCGGGGCCCCGGCTTTTTCACCTGCTTGGCAGGATGCTTTAGGGGGCCTGGGCAAGCGGATATGGGACGCGGGGGTTCGCGCAGTCATTCTGGTCTATGGCTCCTATTTGGGGGCAGATCTGTTTGGATCAGGCCGGCTTGATGAAGTCGGGGGACTCAAGCGTGGCTATTCCCGCGGGATTCCAGGTGTCGAATCGCTCCTTGCTCAAATCCGCCCCAAAGACGATTCACTCTTGACCCGAAATCCTTCCTGCAAACCGCCTTTTGCCAACGACGAAGCCACGAAAATCAAACTGGACGGCCTGCTCAACGATAAAGGAAATTTTTCTGAGCCATACGTCCGTGGTCTTCGGAACGGCCTCTCCGGTTCCCACGCGCTTCCGTTGACGGTGCAACGCTACCTGTGGTCTTCCCGTCACCATCATCTAGGTCGCATGGAAGGGGCACTGGCTCTCTTGCACGAACTCCATCACCTCACAATCCAACAAAACTTGGGTGCCAACGAACGCCTATTGATTGTGGCCCATGGCCATGCCGGCCAATTACCGGCTCTCTTGTCCAACTTGATGGCCCCGGGCGAATCATCGGTTCGAGACACCGTGTTTGAAACATTGGCCGCGTCTTACGAGCAACTGGACCCACCATCGACGTCGATGCACCATTTGCAGGAACTGGACCGATTGTTAGCCGAGAACCAATTTGAAGCATGGCCATCCCTTGACGTGGTGACTCTGGGCACGCCCATTCGGTATGGATGGGACACCGCGGGCATGAGCAAACTCCTCCACGTCGTGAATCATCGACCCATCCGACAAGATGGAAAACGTTGGCTGGCCAAAATGGACCTGCCTCAAATCGTCATGGAAATGCCCATGGCTTCCGGTGGCGACTACGTGCATCAACTTGCCGTCGCGGGCACCGATGCCGTGCCCGCGACACCATGGGAAGAGCAACTGAATCAGGCCTTACGTGACAATCTGGAACCGTATGACGGATTTGAACGTTGGTTGGAGTGCGCTCGCCGAGCGACCCGTTGCCCCAACGACGGGGAGTGCCTCTTGATTGATTATGGAATCCCAGATGGATCCCCTGACGAACATCTCTATGGCCACGCCTGCTATACGCGGCTTGACGCCTTGCTTTTTCAAATCAGCCACGTGGTCGAGACCCTCTATGGGGACTGAGATCCCCTGCTGAGAATGCGTCCCACCTGATTAAAACCCGTTGATTTTTATCAAACACTTATGGTATTGGTTCTCGCTTTGCCTCAGATGTAGTGCATCGGGTGAATCATGATTATCGGTGTCCCCAAAGAGACCTTTCCTGGTGAAAAGCGGGTGGCCTTGATTCCCGCCGTTATTCCGTCTCTCCAGAAAGGAGGGATGGAGGTCCATCTTGAAAGCGGAGCCGGGGTTGAATCCGGATATCCTGATGTGGCCTATAGCGAGAAAGGGGGCACTATTGTCGCCTCGCGCCGGGAACTGTTTGAACGCGCCCGGATTGTTGTGCAAGTCCGAACGTTGGGAGCGAATCCTGAACACGGGAGAGCCGATCTGCCCATGATGCAACGGGATCAGGTCATTGTCGGAATCGCTGAGGCCCTTTCCAATCCTCAGGCCATCCGGGAATTGCAGACGCAACACGTTCGAGCCTTTGCCATGGAATTGATGCCTCGGATCACCCGGGCGCAAAGTATGGACGTGCTCTCCTCCATGGGCACCGTGTCGGGCTATAAGGCCGTGCTCATGGCCGCGAATGCACTTCCGAAAATGGTGCCGATGCTGATGACGGCCGCGGGCACCGTGACGCCCGCGAAGGTCTTTATCATTGGGGCCGGCGTCGCCGGGCTTCAAGCGATTTCGATGGCCCGCCGCCTGGGGGCCGCGGTTGAAGCGTATGACGTGAGACCCGCGGTCAAAGAACAGGTGCTGAGTCTGGGAGCCAAATTCGTGGATTTACCCTTGGACGCGGACGATGCCGAAGACAAAGGCGGATACGCCAAGGCTCAGGATGAAGAATTTTATCGACGCCAGCGGGACCTGCTGACCAAAGTGTTGACCTCAAGCGACGTGGTCATTACCACGGCGGCCGTCCCGGGGAAAAAGGCTCCCATCCTGATTACGGCTGACATGGTGGCCGGCATGTCTCCGGGGTCGGTGATTGTTGATTTAGCCGCGGAACGGGGCGGAAATTGTGCATTAACCCGATTAAATCAGACGGTGGTTGAGCACGGCGTGACCATTATCGGGCCTGACAATCCAGCCTCGCTGGTTCCGTATCACGCGAGCCAGATGTACAGCAAAAACATTGCCACGTTTTTGTTGCACTTGGTGAAAAAAGGTGAACTCACGCTTGACGTGGAAGACGAAATCACGAGGGAAACGCTTTTGACCCGTGACGGAGAAATTGTACACCCTCACGTCCGAACGCTGTTGGGACTCTCGCAGACGGCCGAATAGAGGAAAGTAAAAACATGGAACTGTTGATTTCCGGCATGACGATCTTCGTCCTGGCCATCTTTGTGGGCTTTGAGATTATCACCAAAATTCCTCCCACCCTGCATACGCCGCTGATGTCGGGGTCCAACGCCATCTCCGGCATCACGCTCGTCGGAGCCATTCTTTCGGCAGGCGCCCAACACACCCTGCTCACCACCACGTTGGGGTTTCTGGCCGTGGTCTTCGCGACCATCAACGTGGTCGGCGGGTTCATGGTCACCAATCGCATGTTGGAAATGTTCAAAAAGAAGTCGTAACTCATGACGGAATTCCTCATCAACGTCGGATATTTGCTTGCGGCCATCCTCTTTATTTTCGGTCTGAAGGGCCTGACGCATCCTCGTACCGCGGTTCGCGGCAATTTGCTCGGCGCCTGCGGCATGTTGCTCGCCATCGTCATTACGTTGACGGATCAGCGTATCGTCGGCTTTGAGGTCATCCTTGCCGGCGTCATTCTCGGGGCAGCCATCGGGGCCGTCCTGGCCCTGAAGATTGAAATGACGGCCATGCCCGAACTCGTGGCCCTGTTCAACGGCTTCGGTGGGATTGCCTCGGTGTTGGTGGCGGGAGCCGCCTTGATCGAAAGCACGCTCGGCGGCGGCAGTTCCTTCGTGCAGACCACGGTCGCCACGGCTGCCTCCGGATTGATCGGGGCCGTCACGTTTTGGGGAAGTCTGGTGGCCTTCGGAAAACTCAAGGGCCTCATCAGCGAAAATGCCGTGCTGTTTTCTGGGCAACAGGTCATCAATGCCGCGTTGGCCATCATTGCCTTGGCCCTCAGTGCGGGCGTGGTCATGGACCCGACCAACGTCCTCCTCTACTGGGCGCTGGTGACGGTGGCGTCTCTCCTGGGCGTGCTGCTCGTCATCCCCATCGGTGGTGCCGACATGCCAGTGGTCGTGGCGCTCTTAAACTCCTATTCAGGCTTAGCGGCTGCCGCAACCGGGTTCGTCTTGTCCAATAACGTCCTCATCATTACCGGGTCCCTGGTCGGGGCATCGGGACTCATTCTGACGAATATCATGTGCAAAGCCATGAATCGTTCCCTGACCAACGTCCTTTTTGGCGTGTTGGCTCCGACGGGAGGCGGAGCCAGCGCCGATGAGGTCTATACGGGACGGGTGAAGTCCGCTTCGCCGGAAGAAGTCGCTCTGCTGTTCGATGCGGCTCGCAGGGTCGCCATTGTTCCAGGGTACGGCATGGCGGTGTCCCAGGCTCAGCATCCCGTGGCCAACTTGGCGTCCTTACTCACGGAGCGCGGCATTCAGGTTGACTATGCCGTCCATCCCGTGGCCGGTCGGATGCCCGGACACATGAACGTGCTGTTGGCCGAGGCTGACGTTCCCTACGAATCCCTCAAGGACATGGACGACATCAACCCCGACATCGATCAAATTGACGTGGCCCTGATCATCGGGGCCAACGACGTGGTCAATCCCATGGCTAGAACCGACCCCACGAGCCCCATTGCCGGAATGCCGATCATTGACGTGGACAAGGCGAAAACCGTGGTCATTATCAAACGGAGTTTAAGTCCCGGGTTTGCCGGAATCCCGAATCCGCTTTTTGCCTTGGATCATTCCCTCATGCTTTTTGGAGACGGGAAAAAAATGGTGTTGGATATTATTACCGCCTTAAAAGAAGCCTGAGTTCATCCTCATCGTCGTATCCACTCGATAGGAGTATTTTTACCTAGATAAAAATATTCATAACCTATTTGACGTTAATCAAAATCCAAAAAGGAATTTTCTCATAACTTATTGAATATATTGTGATTTTATATTTTATCTCAGGTTTATCGGCAAACTTGTCTCAAATGAAAACAGTATGCTACATTGCAACCTTGCAAAACGTAAACATTCTATACGTCAGGGGCCGACATGGAAATCAAAGTTGTCAATAACAATGTCGAAAAAGCTCTTCGGGTTGCCAAGAAAAAACTTGCGGCCGATGGGTTGTTCCGTGAGTTGAAGCGTCGCCGGTTTTACGAAAAACCGAGTGTGAAGCGTAAGGCCAAAGAGCGAGAAGCCGCCCGTCGACGACAAAAATGGTTGTCCAAGCGGTCGTTTCGATAGTTGCCCCCTGCATGTCCTCGTTTCGTCCCTTCGAACTCAACGCTTCACGTTTTCCCCATGCGTGATGCTGATATTCACGCGGTCCTCTCCGGAGTCACACGCACCATTCGCCGCTGGGAAGAACCGGTGGTAGGTGTCGTGGCCCGAGAAACGCGGGACCCCTTCCGCATTCTGATTGCCTGCCTTCTGAGTCTCCGGACCAAAGATCACACCACCGCCCAAGCCAGCCAACGTTTATTCCGGTTAGCCGACGCGCCGGAACGTATGCGCGCACTCCCCTCGAAAACCATCGAGAAGGCCATCTATCCGGTCGGGTTTTACAAAAACAAGGCCAAACAGATTCGTGCGATCTGCCACAGTCTGATCCATGACTTTGGCGGTCGGGTGCCGGAGACCATTGACGAACTCCTCACCCTGAAGGGCGTCGGACGCAAGACGGCCAATTTGGTGGTGACCATCGGCTACCGGAAACCGGGCATTTGCGTGGATATTCACGTGCATCGAATCAGCAACCGGTGGGGATACGTGCAGACGCCTACGCCGGAGGCCACCGAATTCGCGCTCCGCCAAAAACTTCCCAGAAAATACTGGATCACGTTAAACGACCGGCTGGTTCCCTTCGGACAACATCTCTGTCGCCCGGTTTCCCCTTTTTGCAGTCAATGTCCGGTGCGGCCCTACTGCAAGCAGGTCGGCGTTCGAACGTCTCGGTAGGCCCTAGCCCGCAGTCGTGATCCATTCCAATTCCCTTTATTGCTGAGAGAATTTCCCGGTTGGATACCTTGACATTCACGATATCTCACAAGAATCAACACAATGTTGACCATTGCGAAAGGAGTGATCATGCTGACTTCCATCGTCACACGTTGTGTTCTTTTGTATGCCCTTGTTGTTCTGCAAGGCTGTTCGGTCGGGATGGCAATGTCAGGGAAGCCCGACCCCAATATCGGAGTCTTGGAGGTCGGCCAAAAACGGGATATTGTTCTGCTAAATCTTGGACAACCTACAAAAACCTTCGCCAAAGAAGGAATACGCACGGATGTGTTTCATCTCGAACGCGGCAATCAACCTTCTACGGGCCGAGCCGCGGGCCACACCGCGATGGATGTCCTGACGTTAGGTTTATGGGAGTTCGTTGGAACTCCGATTGAAGGATTCAGTGGGGATACGTTCACAGTGTCCATTGAATACGATGCCGACGAGCGTGTGACGAATATCAACACCACGCCGGGACACTCGAACTTCTGATCTGAACGACGTTGGTCCCGACAAACTGCCGGGATGAGGGATCAAATTCCCACGTGGGAATCCCGGGCTAAATGAACAGGGTCGTCTCCGCACCGGAGGCCAGCGACAGGATTGAGGGAAGGCCCATCACCTCATCAACCCGTTCGGCAACGGCATCCTGGTCCACGCCCATGTATTCCAACCCGGCGCTGCACGCGATGAGTCGAAACTTTCCCACCTTTCCGGCCTCATCGAACATGTCCGAAATACGCGGAACCTTTCGTTCGGCAAGCAAGCGGGACACTTCCTCGTGATAGGGTTCATACTCGGGAGGGAAATCGACATCGTTGAGTTTGCCCTCAGCCAGCTTTTTGATGGTCCAGAACAACAGCACGACCACCACGTCTTTGCCCATGGCCGAGGCCGTGAGGGCGAGGGTTGCCACTTGGTGGAGTTTGTCATAGGTGGCGTTATGGGCATAAATGATGAACCGAGGTGAAGCACTCATACTGACACGACCGTTCAGATGGCCGGCAATCCGACGCGGTCAAGACCGAGTGGGTTGAATAAGTTGTTGACCGGGCGACTTGGCAGTTGGCCAATCATCGGTTTCAAACATCAGGCAACATTTCAGCCGGCCGCAGACCCCGACGCGATGTAAATCATTGGACCACGCCGCTTCTCGACGGGAAAGCCTCAGATTCACCGCCTTAAAATCGGTGAGAAAACTCGCGCAACACAAGACAAGCCCACACGTATCAATCCCGCTCAGCCGACGAGCCTCCTCCCTGCTGGAAATTTGCCGCATCTCAATCCGACAACTGAAGTGGCGCGCCAAGTCTTTCACGAGTTGCCGAAAATCCACGCGAGATTCGGCCGTGTAGCAAAACGTCAACGCCCTCCGCTGAAACGATCCGTAGACTTCCACCAACTTCATTTGCAAACCCAACGCCACCGCTCGCTCCCGACAGAATTCCATGCCCGACGAAGACAGTCGTTTTTGATGGTCAATCGCCACGTGGTCTTCTTCGGTGGCCTTTCGAAGCACGCTCCGCATCACTCGCATCGGGGGGGTAAACGGTTGCGAACGGGGAGGAGAAAAGACGATGCCATAGGTGACATCGTCGTCTAATTCCAGAAGCACGGCGTCACCGGCACCTATGGTGGGGTCATCGGTCCGAGCCGTTTTGACCTCACCACGCTCACGAACTTTCACGCCCACGACCGTGACCGATTCAGGGAACGACTGTTCCTGATCAAGCTCGGCATCGGATATCGACTGATCGGTCATACCTCATCCTCCTGAGCACCAGCCCGCTAGTCCTATCACATTGAACGCTGAACGGCAAGACGGGTTTGCCTTCGGTAGGGGTTGTGATTATTGGCCGTACCCGTCATACTGAAGTATGCTTGTTCGGTCAAGCAAGAAATCAATCGCTCCCAACAAGATTGCTCTCGATATCGTCAAGGCTGCAACAGGGGGTCAGAAGCCCAAAAAGGAAAAAACTACACAGAAAAAGAACCCGGCTGCTATGGTCTTAGGAAGGCTAGGAGGAATGAAGGGGGGAAAGGCAAGAGCGGAGAAGCTTTCTAAAGAAGAGCGAATAAAAATTTCCAGGAAAGCTGCGCAAATGAGGTGGATGAAAACACCATAGAGTCAGATTAGGCCAGTCGAATGTCTCAATCTAAGAAGCCCGTTAAGTCACACAAATCTTTAGATTCTCGAATAAAAGAACTGGTTGAAGAGTACCGTAATCTCAGAAAAGACAGCATATGTTACCCACTTTTCATAAGACAGTCGTTCATCAGTCCCAGACTGGTTGACGACGTCTACGAAGAATTATTACAAAAAAAGTACAAGTGTGAAAATGGAAACATGGTGATAATCATAGATTCCAGCGGTGGAGATATAGATGCAGCATATAATTTAGCAAATTTATTTAGAGATATTGGCTCTAATTATTTAGAATTTGTGGTCCCCAGATGGGCAAAAAGTGCCGCGACCCTACTTGCTTGCTGCGGTAACAAAATTTCCATGACTCCAATTGCGGAACTCGGACCCGTTGACCCACAAATTACTGTCTTTAATCCTCTTGAGAAAAGAATGGAAAATTTTTCCCCTTTACACATTGACTCAACCCTCTCGCTTATAAGAAAGGAGTATCAAGCCGGACACCAGCAGATGGCTGATAAATTAATGGAAAGACTTCAATTTCCTCTAACCCTTGGCAGCTATAAGAAAAGCATGGAAATATCAAAGGGGTACCTGGAAACATTATTGGGAAGTCGAATGTTAAAGGATGATAAAGAGAAAGCTAAGGATATTGCCAAAAAGCTAACCGAAGGGTATGCAGATCATGGTGCATGTATCAATGCAAAAGAAGCTATTAATATTGGACTCAAGGTCGATATAATAGAAGGTGACCAACGGCAACTCATATGGGATTTACATAAGCTAAGTGTTAAAAAGAGCGATCAAGATGCCAACAGAAGAAGAGAACAGATGAAGAAAACAATCAAAGACCTTCCACCGGGTATACTTGACCAGTGAAAGAAAATACAGAAATAGAAAAAATGACACATTCTGAAGCTATAGAAACTATAAATTCAATTGCAACCAGAATTGCTGCAGCGATTCTTCTTAAGGAAAGAACAATCTCCGTTGCAGAGATAAGGGCTCTACCTTTTGTTGAAACCGACGAACAGGCGATGATGGTCGCAACAAATTTGACTCAGCTTTTTGATGACGTGGAAATACAACAAATCAAGCAGAGATCTGGTGTTTCCAATTGGGTGAATGTCTTGCATCTCAAGAAAGCTCCCTCAACCCACCTCGCTCCCTCAAAATAAAATAAGTTCAATCCCTAGCGAGGAGCGCCTTTCAGGAAAGTCGGCAGGTCATGATCGAGCTGATACAGCGAGATCGGCGTGACGGCATCGTTTCCGGGGATGACCTGAACCTGTCCGGGTCCCGACACGTGAACGACGTCCAACGCTTGTCCGTAATGATACGCACAGCCCAACGGGGCTAACCCATCCTTCAGAGATTCGGGCGGGTCCCAGTGTGCGGTCAGCAACGCGGTGCGGGCAGGGTTGCGACGACTGAACATGAACGACAGATGGTCCGGATACCAATCCGCGCCACCGGTGGCATATGAAACGAACAGCTTGGCCTGAGCGTGCGCCGCAACGTCCGACAAATACTGATTCGTCAAAAAGCCGTTTTCTCCAACGTCCAACCATTGGCCGGGATGCGACAAACAGGCGTGGGCCGCATACGAACGAATCTCCTTCAACTGCTGTTGAGACGCATAGATGGTCGTCATGGGGCCGTACTGCTCAACGAGTTGCGTGATCACGCCGTCTTTAATCGCGGAACGGCCGTCGTTGGTCGGCCCACTATCGGCATGAACCAACGTATTGTGGCCGCGGTCCGCAATCAGATAGCAATTCCGCGGAAGCGCCAAGTCGCACGGATCTTCACCAAAAAACGGCACCGACACCACCTGCCCGCCGTCAAACGTCCATGATTCGCCATGGGCGAGTTCGATGACGTTGGTAAACCCAAGCTCCCGCATGAGGGAGAGATAATCGAAATAGAAGGATTGCCGGTTTTTCCGGCTCGGCACGATCACCGGCACGTGCTTGGGAAGGTGCAACAAGGTGCGCGGGTCAACGTGGTCATCGTGGTCATGCGTCAAAAACACCGCGGCCGGCGGCGGCAGCAACGACGTCCACGGCGAGGGAACGGGAGATTCGGCAAACCACGGCATCAACCAGGGATCAAACCACAGAAACTGATCGCGGTGTCGATACATCAACGCCGCGTGGCCGAGGTGAACCACGTCTTGATCGTGCGTCACCGTTTGCCACCGCGAGCCCACCGAGGCCGCGTCGGAAACCGCAAGGCACTCGTGGGTCACGAGTTGGTCAAGGAGGCGCGTGAGGTGCCGTTCCGCGTCACGCCCGGAGCCCGCGGTCATCGTGCGGATTTCGGCGATCGTGCGGGTCCCGTCCAGAAACCCGAGCAGGCGCCCGACTTCAGGAGCCAGAGGGCGATCAAACGCAAAGGGAAAGGCCTGGCGGGTCACCGCGTTAAAGATCCGTACCCCCGCGTACTGCATCACCGCGGATTGGTGGCGATCAAACGGAAACGCCCACAGGAAACTTCCGTCAGGATTCCGCCCGCACTGGATATGGTTCTTCAATCGAGGGCGCGACGCCACCACTTCGGCGTAGGCATCCTCCAGACGTCCGCGAAGAGCCGGATCATTCACTGAAGTTCGATGGGCAAAGACGTCGCTGATCGCCGTTTCAACGGCACTCATCAGAATGCCGTGAACTTCGTGCAGACTGTCCACCACCGCAGGATCCACCCCCCCCATAAAGGGGAACGGACCGGGAGGGTCGGCACTCTCCAGTTGGGCCCACGCCCACGGCTGAAACCCCAGATACTGATTCGAGCCAAAGCGATCCCACGTCGCCATTCGTTACCCTCACGCTTTCGTCACGATCGGCCGTAGAAAACCGTCATGGAAACAAGGACCGCCCCCGATTCCAAACGTCGGGGGCAGGTCTTCCAAAAGGGCCGCTTCATCTTCTCAACCCACATCCATCCCGCTGATCGCAGGTTCGTAGAGGATTTGGATGACAATCTGATCGGGATCAGCCAAGTAAAAGGAGTAACTCCCGTCACGGTGTTGCTTGGGATGATGCACGATGGTCACCCCCTGCTCAACGGCCAGAGCATACAGTTGATCCACTCGCTGCGGAGACTCCATCAAAAACCCGAGATGATCCAGCACCTGTCCACGATCCGGCCGACGACCCTGTCCGTCTCCTTCAGGAATCTGATGAAGAGCCAGATTATCCACGCCCGAACTCAGATAGACGTTCTCCGCGTCAGGTTCCCATACCACTTCCATATGAAACCACCTCTGATAAAATGCCTTGGAGACGGCAAGGTCGCTCACCTTCAAGGCCACGTGTCGAAAACCTTTTCCCGTGGGAATTTCGTGTCGGTCATTCGCAGACATGGTCACCTTGGATTCCGACATCAAGCGGGCATCTTAGCCGTGCCCACGGGGTGGGGCAACCCTCTCGCATCCGCCGTCCTCTGTGTCCCGTTTCCCTGACGGCGACGTTGGATTTCGAATCACGCACGTGGTGTGATACCATCAGGAAGCCGTGACGCGCCCGTCCTTTCAGAGAGGACGACTCATTGCGCGCCCGTTCCGAGGCTTGCCATTCATGACCGAGAGATCCGACGGACAACGTGGATTCGCGGGGATGACCGTTGCCGCCTTCGAAAGCCGGATGGCAACGGAAATGGCGACGCTCATTGTACGTTACGGCGGCAAGCCCGTCGTGGGGCCCTCCATGCAGGAGATTCCGCTGGAGAACAACGTTGAGGCCCTGGACTTCGGCCATCGACTCCTTTCCGGAACGATCGACGTGCTGATTCTGCTCACGGGCGTGGGGACCAGGACGCTGCTTGACGTATGGACCACGCGGTTCCCATGGGACGACGTCAAGCCCGCGTTGACGCGGACCACCCTCGTGGCTCGCGGTCCCAAACCCGTTGCCGTCTTAAAAGAATTGGACGTGAAACCGCACCTCGTCGTTCCCGAACCGAACACGTGGGAGGACGTTCTTCACGCACTTGATGCCTTCAAACCCGAAGGCCTCCGACGCCTGAACGTCGGCGTGCAAGAATACGGTCTGCCGAACGAAGCCCTCGTCAAGGGGTTGGTGCAACGCGGAGCAACGGTGACCACCGTGCCCGTCTACCGATGGGCCCTGCCCGATGACGTGAAACCACTGAAACGGACGCTTCGCAGCGTGTTGGACGGACACGTCCACGTGGTCTGCTATACCAGCGCCGTTCAAGTTGACCATGTTGTGGACGTGCTCCGGACCACGAATGAAATCGATGCCTTCCGTCAAGCCCTCCGGCATACCATCGTCGCCTCGATCGGCCCCATGACCAGCCGGCGGCTGCGTCATCATCAATTCCCCATTGACGTGGAACCCACCCATCCCAAAATGGGAATCCTCCTCAAAGAAGTGAGTGAACAAGCAGGCCGCCTGCTCCAAAAGAAACACCGGACCTCCACCGGACGCAGGTGAACACACGGCCGTTCGCCGCACAGGATCCGACCGGGGCGACCCATCGTGCCGAAGCGCACGTCCCGGCCTGAACCCGCTACTCAGGAAGGGTCGGGCTGCCCCTTCAAGGCGTCACCGGAGGGAATCAGGTGATCCGTCCTTCTTCTTCCCAGGCGGTTCATCGTTGCGGATTCGCAGGAAGACGGGGAATCGCGGCTTGCCCGTGGCGGTCAACCCCTGGTGCGTGAAGGTAATGATCGCGCCGATGGGCGGGGGCGTTCTGCGCTCGGCGTCGGAAAATCCGCTGCCGACCTTGACGGTGAGTCCGTCCGCGGTTCGCACGGTGACGCTGCCCATCAGGCCGGTGAACTTTCCCTTGCCGGGGTTATGGGCGATGACGATGCCTTCAGCGTCGTCGAATCGTTTCAGCTTCAACAAATCCACGCGGCGTCCGCCGCGGTAGCGTGAACGGCCGCGATGCAGCATCAGCCCTTCACCGCCGGCGGAGACGACGGCGTCCAGTTTTTTCAGCAACGCCTCGGGGTCGGCGACTTTTTCCTGGGCAACGGCCATGAGAAATTCATTGGGCGAGGCAGCAACGACGGCACGCAGCGTAGACAGACGCGCGTCGAACACGTCAGGGGTTTCAGGCAAATCAAAGACCATGTAGCGCACCCGGCGCCACCCGTCGTGCGGGGCGTCACGTGTGACGATGGACACTGTTTCTTCAAACCGGCCGCGCCCGACCCACAATTCCCCATCCAGCACGACCAACGGAAACCCGGCGGTAAACCACGACGGGGCCGCGAACGCGTTGCCACCGCGAGAAATCAGCCGTTCGCCATCCCAGAAGGCCCGCACCCCGTCCAACTTTTCGCTTACCCAATAGGCGGACGGGTCAATATCCTCCCGGTACGTTTCGGCAAGCAGAAGATCAGGCACCCGATTACGAACGTTGAGGGCATGCTTTTCCCCTTCGGCGACCGGCAGGACGAACAAAAACGCGCCAACAAAAAGAATCGTCAAGACCGTCATTCTGAAGTTCCCCTGAGGTTCCCCTGAGCCTAGCGAAGAATCTCAATCCACGTCCATTGAGCCTATCACATTCACCCGAATCTTTCCTTTTTCCCAATAGTCGGGTAGCATTCAACCCGCATGAGCAACGGAGACCTGCATTGGATCGCCAATTTTATTTGGAACATCGCAGACGACGTGCTGCGCGACCTGTACGTTCGCGGCAAGTACCGCGACGTGATTCTGCCAATGACCGTGCTGCGCCGGCTGGACGCGGTACTGGAAGACGGCAAAGAGGACGTACTGGCCATGCGGGACAAACTCGACGCGGCCGGCGTGGTCGAACAGGACGGACCGTTACGGGCCGCCGCGAAGCACGCCTTCTACAACACGTCCGCGTTCACCTTGCGGGACCTGAAAGCCCGCACCACGCAGCAACAACTTCGGGTAGACTTCGAGGCATACCTGGACGGCTTCTCGCCCAACGTCAAGGACGTCCTCGAACACTTCGAATTCCACAACCAGATCCCGCGCCTCTCCAAAGCCGACGCGCTCGGCACGCTGATCGAGAAACTGACCGCACCCGACGTCAACCTGAGCCCCTATCCGGTGAAGAATTCCGACGGCTCCGTCAAGCACCCCGGCCTCGACAATCACGGCATGGGCACGATCTTTGAGGAGTTGGTGCGACGGTTCAACGAGGAAAACAACGAAGAAGCCGGCGAACACTGGACGCCGCGCGACGCCGTCAAGCTGATGGCCAATCTCCTCTTCCTGCCGATTGCCGATGAGATCGAGTCCGGCACCTACCTGCTCTACGACGGCGCCTGCGGCACCGGCGGCATGTTGACCGTGGCCGAAGACACGCTCCGGGAACTCGCCCGGAAACGGGGCAAAGAGGTCTCCACCCATCTCTACGGCCAGGAAATCAACGCCGAAACCTACGCCATCTGCAAGGCCGACCTGCTGCTCAAGGGCGAAGGCGACGCCGCAGACAACATCGTCGGCGGAGCGACGCACTCGACGCTGGCCCACGACGCGTTCCCATCCCATGAGTTCGACTTCATGCTCTCCAATCCGCCCTACGGGAAAAGCTGGAAGAGCGACCTGGACCGCATGGGCAACAAACGGGACGTGCGTGACCCGCGTTTTCTGATCGAACACGCCGGTGACCCCGAATACTCGCTGGTCACCCGCTCCAGCGATGGCCAGATGCTGTTTCTCGCCAACATGCTGAGCAAAATGAAGCAGAGGACCACGCTCGGCAGCCGCATCGCCGAAGTCCACAACGGCAGTTCTCTCTTCACCGGCGACGCCGGCCAGGGCGAGAGCAACGTCCGCCGCTGGATCATCGAGAACGACTGGCTGGAAGCCATCATCGCCCTGCCGCTCAACATGTTCTACAACACCGGTATTGCCACCTACGTCTGGGTGCTCACCAACCGGAAGCCGGCCCACCGCCGCGGCCACGTGCAACTCATTGACGCAACCCAGTGGTTCAGGCCACTCCGCAAGAACCTCGGCAAAAAGAATTGTGAACTATCGGAGGACGACGTTCGGCACATCTGTGACGCCTTTCTCGCGTTCGAGGCAACCGAACAATCGAAGATATGCCCGAACGAGGCGTTCGGGTACTGGAAGGTTACGGTCGAACGGGCGCTCAGGCTGAACGGGGTCAAACCCGGCCGCGTCTACAAGCCGGCCGAGATCAAGCGCCTCAAAGAGACCCGCGAGCGCAGCGAAGAAGCCCCACCGATCATCCGCAAAGTCCACAAGAAGGGAACCCAACCCGACCCCATGCACGGCCTGTTCGCCACGACCGGCACCGGCAAGCCCGCTGTGGTCGAATACGAACCCGACGGCGAGTTGCGCGACACCGAACACGTATCGCTGCTCAACGACGGCGGCATCGACGGGTTCCTGCACCGTGAAGTGCTCCCCTATGCTCCTGACGCCTGGTACAACCCCGGCAGCGTGAAAATCGGCTACGAAATCAGCTTCACCCGCCACTTCTACAAACCCCAGCCCATGCGTTCCCTCGAAGAAATCCGTGCTGACATCCTGGCCCTGGAAAAAGAAAGCGAAGGATTGTTGGGAAACATAATCGGAGGGTATCATGCGTAGGAGTACAATATATTTCGCTTCTTGAACTCTCTCATCTCCGCCATATTAAACATTGCCTTTGACAAGGCTAAATCACCTTTCTATATTAAACGTAAAATTTAGCATGAAAAATAAAACCGGTTATACTAAATACAAAATTTAATATGGAATGAGTGGACAGCTATATTAAAAGAATTAAAAGAGCAGCTGACAAGAATATGGAATTTTCTGAAACTCACTCTGTAACGTCAAGCCGAGGAGGACGATACGTCGCACAACCAACCGGTTACAGGGCTTTTATTCCGGCACCGTTACCCCCCGATCCACCGTTCCGGTTCACCAAAGAATTGCAAGTGCTGCTCTCTCAGGCCGATAGCGCACTGGGTCGGCTTGACGGATCAATCCAGACACTCCCGAATCCGGATCTTTTCGTTTACATGTACGTTCGTAAAGAAGCCGTGCTATCGAGCCAGATCGAAGGGACACAAAGCTCATTGCAGGACGTACTGGCCGCAGAAGCAAAGATATTCACACCGAATCAACCGAATGACGTGAAAGAGGTGGTGAACTACGTCAGGGCCATGAATCATGGGCTCAAACGACTCTCTGAACTTCCCGTATCGGTTCGGCTGATACGTGAAATCCATGCTGAACTCTTGGAAGACACGCGGGGTTCTCATCTCACGCCGGGCGAATTACGAACCAGCCAGAACTGGATCGGGCCAGCAGGCTGTACGTTGAACGAAGCCACGTTTGTTCCACCGCCGCCTCACGAAGTTCCCCAAAAACTGGCCGATCTGGAAAAGTTTCTCCACACCGACACAAAATTGCCGTTGCTGATTAAAATCGGGCTGGCTCACGTCCAGTTTGAGACGATTCACCCGTTCCTCGATGGCAATGGCCGCGTTGGAAGGTTGCTCATTACCTTTCTGCTCTGCGAGCGACAGGTGTTGCTCAAGCCCGTTCTTTATCTGTCCTGGTTCTTCAAACGATATCGCCATCAGTATTACGAAGAACTGCAATCGGTGCGCAAGACCGGAACGTGGGAGCAGTGGATTGGTTTTTTCCTACGCGGCATTGTAGACGTGAGCAGACAGGCTACTGAGACGGCGCGGCGAATACTCACCATGCGTGAAGAGCACCGCCACGCGATCACTGAGAACTTCGGCCGTGCCGCCGGCAACGGTCATCGTGTGCTGGAATATCTCTACGAATGCCCGATCGTTTCAGTAAGCAACGTGCAGAACTTGATCGGAACGACCTACGCGGCAGCCAATAATCTGGTCGCCCGGATGGTCAACCACGGCATCTTGCAAGAGTACACGAAACAGGCTCGCAACCGGCGATTCATGTATCAGAGCTACATCAACCTGTTCCACGACACCGAATCGGAGATTGGTCGATGATCGCTATTGGCACGCATGGTTCACCTTCTTTTTGAAGTCTAGGCCGCCCGTGCGTTTGCCGGAGGAAATTCGTAAGGATATACTGACACGAGAAAAAGAAGCAGATAGATTGTTGGAAGATATAAATGAAGAACGCCTCCAGCGGTCAAAATCAAAACAACAAACTTTCGCGGCATTCAGGAGTCGCGCCATCCATTTCTCAGGGAACTGCGGCAACTGACAACCTTTCATCCATGATGAAAAACACGGTTGTCGTCTTTGTTTCGGATCTCAAGATCGTAAATCCTCCGTCTTTTAAGCAAACTGACGGTGGAACGTCCAGCGTGCGACATGATTCGTAAAACGAAGTCGCTGCGTGCCCGTACTTAACGACATCGGCAAGGACTTCCTGCAACGCTAAGTGTACCCCTACACACCTGATGCTTGGCACGCCCCCCAAGCGTCAACATCGGCTGCGAAATCCTGTTTCGCCCGCCACTTTTATGAAATCCTGGAATATGTCAACGAATGGCTAAGCAAAAGCCAAAGGGCAGCGAGCATTCGATCAAGGATTGGCTTGAGCAAATCGGAGCGACGGAGATTCAGTTTGTCGGCGGCGAGTCTGAGGGTGGTCCCCCTGACTACACGATACAATACGTGGGTGAGCAAATCGGCGTGGAGGTACGACTTTTAGACGACATCACAGGATGGCCCAGGAACAAACAGATGGCGTTCGAGAAAGAACTTAAATGCCTAATTGAAGAGGTGGCACAAGAAAAAGACGCGCCAAAGTGGCACACGTACTGCGAATACGACCCCAAAGAGCCCCAGCCGCCGAGGCCGGAATGCACGGCATGGAAGGAAAAAGTCCGGAAAGCTCTCCGAACTAAAGGCACAGGAGAAAAAATCCAACTCTTATCTCCAAAGATCAGACGGGGACGCGGAGTGAGGCTCATTCTGGAGCCTGTCAGCAACGAAGGGAGTTTTGTAGGCGTCAGCGTGGACGAGGGTGACCTAGTCGCACAAACACTAGGCGACCGAGTCGTCGCATGTGTCAAGGAGAAGACCAATAAGGTTCAAAGGGGCAATCGGTCACACCGACATCTACTGTGGTGGCTCGTCTTCGACGACGAGATACTCGTAGTGCCCATTGAAGTGTTAGGAGCAGATGAGCGGGCTGCTATCAAAGCGAAAGTCCAAGCATGCAACGGCAGAGAGCAGTGGAGCAAAATCGTCATCGTGAGTCGTTTTCAGACCGTACCAGCATCCCAGAAGTTTTCAAGGCGGTTTTGCGCTCTGTGGGAAGACCCTCAACACCCCCCGTTGCCGCCTTCACCAGCGTAATGAAAATCAGCAACAGAATTACGGAAAACAAGGGTACTGCAAGTGCTTCGACAGGCAGCAGTGCAGATGGGAAGTGACGAATTTAAGTTGCTACACCGAGCAGGAGAAGAATCGGGGATATCTGTTAGTGGTAACCTATCCTAAGATAATTGTGGGCCAATTAACTTACAAGGTGTATGGATGATTATTGCTCTCAATCCATACCCTGACTATAGAGGTTCCGGCGTCAAGTGGCTTGGCGACGTGCCGGCGCATTGGGAGGTGCGACGGATGAAGCGGATTGCATCCTTGAATCCGAGCAAGGCCGAAGCGCGTAGGTTCCTTAAGGCTGACACGCCCGTGACGTTTCTTCCTATGGAGCGAGTAAGGACGGACGGAAGAATAGATGGAGAGTTGCTATCCGCGTCTGCAGTCTGGAACGGCTTTTCTTATTTTCGGCGAAATGATGTTCTTGTTGCGAAAATTACGCCATGCTTTGAGAATGGCAAAGGCGCGTGCCTCAATACTTTGCCGACAGAGGTCGGTTTCGGGTCTACTGAGTTTCACGTTCTGAGAGCGGGACACGATATTTCACCCCGGTTTCTCCACCTTTTGACGACACTCCCTGACTTTCGGCAATCAGGCGCAGACGCGATGACCGGAGCCGCAGGACAACAGCGGGTACCGCAAGCGTTTGTGGAAAATTACTCACTTCCTCTCCCACCCCTCCCCGAGCAGGCCGCCATTGTGCGCTATCTTGACCGCATTGATGGGCGCATTCGTCGTTCCATCAGTGCTAAGGATCGGCTTATCGGGTTGTTGGAGGAGCAGCGGCAGGCCGTCATTCACCATGCCGTGACTCGTGGGCTTGATCCCGATGTGCGGCTGAAGCCCTCCAGCATTGAGTGGCTTGGCGACGTGCCGGTGCATTGGGAAGTGCGGCGGCTGAAACACTGGGTGGGAATAAATGAGACGGTACTGCCTGAAACAACTAATCCCGACTTTGAGTTTCGCTATCTGGAAATCGGTGCAGTAGGCACCGGTGTGCTCATAGATAAGCCTTCTACCATTCGCTTCGCTGATGCACCGTCAAGGGCCAGGCGCATTGTCAGAAGCGGGGATACTATCATCTCCACCGTCAGGACGTACTTGAAGGCAGTTTGGTTTGCCGAAGATGTGAACGATGACCTGATATGCTCAACGGGATTTGCAGTACTTACTCCGCGACAAGAGACTGCGCCAAAGTTCGTGAGTTACCTGGCACAGAGCAACGCATTTACCGACCGCGTAACGGCGGAATCAGTTGGCATTGCGTATCCCGCCATCGCTGAAAGCCGATTGAGTTCGTTTCATGTATGCGTTCCGCCCCTCCCCGAACAAGTCGCCATCGTCAAGTATCTTGACAAGGCCACCGCGGACGTTGACGCCGCCATTGCCCGCGCTCGCCGCCACGTCGAGTTGCTGCGCGAATACCGCACCCGCCTGATTGCCGACGTGGTCACCGGCAAGCTGGACGTGCGCGAGGCGGCAATGGTGCTATCGGAAAAGGCTGACGAATCCAACAGGCTTGGCGAGACGGACGAATGCCTCGAACCGGAGACAGCAAATGATCACGCGGATTGAGGCACTGAACTATCGATGTCTGCGCTATCTATCCAGATCGCTTGGACCGTTTCACGTCCTGGTTGGCCCGAACGCGTCGGGAAAGACGACGTTTCTGGACGTTGTCGCGTTTCTGAAGGACGTGGTGTCCGAAAACCTGGATGCGGCGTTGTCGAATCGGACCACAAATCCTCAAGACCTCCTCTTTCAACGCCAAGGTGACACGTTCGAACTTGCGGTGGAGGTGCAGATCCCCGACCACCTGGGCCGATTGACGGCAAACCCGGCAATGGACACGGCAAGGTACGAAGTGGCTATCGGGTTCGACGAAACACAACGCCGGTTCGAGTTCAAGGCTGAGAAGTTCTTGCTGAAGAAGGCTGGGGCTTCGAAACCGGTGCGACCATCCTTATTTCCTTGTTTGCCCAACGCGCCGGATTCGTTGCTCACGCCTAAAGGCAGACGAAACAACAAAGTCGTCGTCAATAAAGTGCAGGGAGGGAATGATAATTTTTACAGTGAGACCTACCCGCGGTCGGGAAAAGGCTGGGCGCCTTCGTTCAAACTGGGGCCTCAGAAATCGGCCCTCGGCAATCTTCCGGAAGATACAAAATTGTTTCCGGTGGCCACGTGGTTTCGGGAATATCTCATTGTTGGCGTTCAGCGGTTTGTCCTGAACAGCAGCAAGATGAGACTGCCGAGCCCGCCGACCCGCGTGACGGGATTTTTCCAAGACGGCTCGAATCTGCCCTGGGTCGTTGCCCGACTGCGGGAAGACCATGCCGAACGACATCGTAACTGGATTGCCCACCTTCAGACGGCGCTTCCCGATCTGGCGGACATCACGACGACTGAGCGTCCGGAAGATAAACATTGCTACATGATCTACAAGTATGCGAGCGGCCTGCACGTGCCTTCATGGCTGGTTTCCGACGGCACGCTGCGGCTGACGGCCCTGACGTTGCCGGCCTATATGTCCGGTCATCGGGGAATCTATCTGATAGAGGAACCGGAAAATGGCATTCATCCGAAAGCCGTGGCCACGGCGTATGATTCCCTTTCCTCAATGTATGAAGCGCAGGTGCTGTTGGCGACCCATTCTCCCGTGGTGCTGAACGAAGCTCGCATGGAACACGTACTGTGCTTTGCGAAAAATGATGACGGTTCGACCGATATTGTCCTTGGTTCCGAACATCCCACGCTTCGGCAATGGCAGGGTGACGCCGATCTTGGCACGCTACTCGCGTCAGGAGTTTTGGGATGAGCAAAAAGGATCTGATTGTTCTCGTTGCCGACAAAGATATGGAGCACGCGCTGAAAGGGCTGTTGGCAAGGCCGGCGGCATTGGGTATTCGATCAGTCAACGCGGATATTCTGGTTCATCCACAACATGACGCTGCCTGTGCTCAGCGCGGGGTTCCGTTCCTGGCCGGTTTCTCGAACCAGTATGAGTATGGTCTGCTCATGTTCGATCATGAGGGAAGCGGAAAAGAACATATTCCTGCTCTGGATTTGCAAAAGAAGATCAATGAGGAATTTTTGCGCTCAACGTGGGGAACGCTGGCCAGAGCCATTGTTTTGTCGCCGGAGCTTGAGTCATGGGTCTGGAGCGATTCCCCCCACGTTGACGATGTGGCAGGGTGGAAAAATCGAAATCCTCCGCTTCGTCGCTGGTTGGCCGATCAGGGCTGGGTACAAAAGGACGAGGCCAAACCCAGGCAGCCCAAAGAGGCGTTCAGGGCAGCCTTGCGTAAGGCACAAACGCCCCGAAGCGCGTCCCTGTATGAGCAGATTGCGAACAAGGTTTCCTTGCATGGATGCCGCGACACGGCGTTTCATGAATTCAAAAGCACCCTGCAAGGTTGGTTTTCCAAAGGTTGACGGCATGTCCGCCGACGATGGCCAGCGCCGCACTTACCTGACTACTAAACGTGGTCACCGGCACGCTGGACGTGCGCGAGACAATGGCCAGCCCAGGGTCTGATTCGCCTGTCGAGGCCAATGATGAAAGGCGTACTCCGTGAGTAGCGGACGCTTACAGGTCGCGTTGCAGCCCGATGTGTTGCGGTGGGCACGGGAGCGGACGGGCATTAGCCGGGAAGAACTGGCCAAAAAGATGCACGTGAAATCGACTATCGTCTTGGAGTGGGAACGGTCCGGCAGGATTAGTATCGCCCGGGCAGACAGGCTTGCCCAATGCACGCATACCCCTTTGGGTTTTCTCTATTTGGCAGAGCCGCCCAAGGACCGCCTGCCCATCCCTGATTTTCGAACACGGAGGAGGGGCACACCGAAACGGCTGAGTCCCGACCTGCTCGAAACCGTGGAGACGATGCAGCGCCGTCAAGCTTGGATGCGTGATGAACTCATTGAAGATGGAGCCGAGCCGCTGGACTTCGTTGGAGCATTCAGAAGCGACATACACCCCAGGGAAGTTGCTGCCGCCATGCGTGAAGCGCTGCAACTGGACTATCGCTGGGCCTCGCAGGAGTCCACATGGACCGAGGCACTGGGGGTTCTAAGG
This sequence comes from Nitrospirales bacterium, assembly GCA_965212625.1. Classification (GTDB taxonomy): domain Bacteria; phylum Nitrospirota; class Nitrospiria; order Nitrospirales; family UBA8639; genus Bin75. The sequence goes on from OZ243124.1 coordinate 1,902,254, forward strand.
GATCAGATTGAAAAGTCTGGGGTCCTGGTGGTGTTCAACGGCATCGTGGGAAACAGCACGCGACGCAAACTTGATCCTGATGAATTTCAAGGTTTCGCGCTCGTTGACGAGTATGCCCCTCTCATCTTTGTGAATGCCGCCGACTTCAAGGCCGCGCAGATGTTCACCCTGGCCCACGAGTTGGCACACCTCTTTGTCGGAGAGTCTGGTGTCTCCGCTTTTCAAAACCTTCAACCGTCGCCTCATGCCATAGAGGATTTCTGTAATCGGACGGCGGCTGAGTTCCTGGTGCCGGAGGAAGATTTACGGGATTGCTGGCGGACGGTCATGCAAGCACCTCAGCCTTATGAAGTCATGGCACGCAAATTCAAAGTGAGTTCTATCGTGGCAGCACGTCGCACACTCGATCTCGACTTAATCAGCAAAGATCAATTTTTCAGGTTCTACCAAAAATATACGGACAAAGAACGGCACACGAAGCAGGACCAGACGGGTGGCGGCAATTTTTGGAACTCTCAGAAATGGCGCATAGGTCCACGCTTTGGCACCGCAGTCATCCGCGCGGTCAAGGAAGGCCGTCTGCTCTATCGGGAAGCGTACAGCCTCACCGGCTTAAAAGGAGAGGTCTTTGAGAAAATGTCCGAAAAGGTGGGAATGTCGTCTTGATAAAGCAGGCTCGCCTCTTGTTCGTACTGGATACAAACATCTTCATAGAAGCGCACCGTCGCTACTACGCACAAGATCTGTGCCCGGGATTCTGGAAATGTTTGACTCACTACTGCAGCAAAGGACAAATATTGAGCATTGATCGAGTTCGTGACGAGATACGGATCAACAAGGATTCGCTGACTGCGTGGGCGAAGCAAGCACCGAATGAGCTGTTCGTATTCTCTGCAGAGCAACCGGTTGTCAATGCGTTCGCGGAAATGATGGATTGGGTTCAGAGGAATGGACAGTTTCGGCCCGAAGCGAAAGCGGAGTTCGCAAGCGTCGCCGATGGATGGGTCGCGGCCTACGCCAAGGTTCATGACGCCATCGTGGTGACTCATGAGGTATTTCACGCAGATGCAAAGAAACGAGTGCCTCTGCCCAACGTCTGCCAACCGTTCGGTCTTGGTTATCGAGACACTTTTGAAATGCTACGAGAGATTGACGTCCATTTTGACTGGAGGTGTCCCCCTGACCACCGATACTTCAGAACGCGGCTTGGAACGGCTGATCTGTACGACCCATGACGGCTCGTCTTAGAACTGGATTTCGCGTCGAATATCAAAGTGCGCGCGGTGGTGGCGAACGTATGCGATGCAATGGGATTGCTTGACGAAATCGATCGGCTGATTTAGCGTGCGAACCATCCAATTGAGGAGGAGGGTGTGATGGCCCTGGCAAAAATAGAACTGGAACGTTTCACCGCGTTCTCAAATCTGAAACTGACGCTTTCTCCCGGCATCAACGTTCTCGTTGGCGCAAACGGCACGGGGAAAACCCACCTTATGAAGGTCCGTTACGCCGCCACCGACGTTTCCAAAACGGGTACGTCCTTCACGGAGAAACTGATTCGAGTTTTCCTTCCTTCAGATCTGGCATTGGGACGACTGGTCAAACGCCAAAACGTCAGTACAAGAAGTGTGATAACGGTCCGTCGTGCCGACGGGAAACTGCGTACCTCGTTTTCAAACCACGTCACAGCGCGGTCGCCAACCGGATTGACGCGCGCTAACCGTCGTTGGACAAGCCGGCCGATGGAATGCGTGTATATACCGGTCAAAGAAATGCTTTCGAACGCACCCGGTTTCTTGTCGCTGTATGCAGCACGGGAACTTCACTTTGAAGAAGTCTATAACGATATTTTGCACCGAGCTTCTCGTCCATTATTACGCGGCACTCCGGACGCTCTGCACAAGCAAAGGCAACGAGCCGCTTGAGACGTGGTTGCTGCGGCTTCTGAATCCTCGTATCGACTTCCACTTTCACGAAATCATGGCCGACGCCGGGCGCGTCGTGCTTCTGGAGATTGATCGTGCGTCACGCCATCCGGTCGCGTTCGAGAGCATTGAGTACATCCGCGTGGGCAGCACGACGAGAAAACTCAAGGACTATCCCGAGAAGGAACGAACGCTCCAGCGCGTGTTCGACCGGGTGAATTTCGAAGACGGCATCGCCGCCGAACGGCTCCGTGGTGAGGACGTTCTGCTCAAGCTTGATTATCCGGCGTACTTCGACCTGCTCAACGCGCCACTGCCCGACGGTCGCGCCGCCATTCTCGACGCGTTACGGCAAGATCGACTGATTGCACCCTGCGAAGCGGGAGGCTTCGACGTCACGAATCTGGGGGCGATTCTGTTCGCTAGAAACCTTGGTGACTTTCCCGGACTGAAGCGCAAGGCTCTGCGCGTCGTTGAGTATCGCGGCAGCGGGCGTCTTGAGGCGTCCGGAGAGCAGGAAGGAAAGAAGGGATACGCTGCCGACTTTGAGGGACTGATTGATTACATCAACGCCCGGCTGCGCACGCACGAGGTCATGGGGCAGGCGTTTCGCCGGACAATCCCGGAATTTCCCGAATCAGCGGTACGTGAACTGGTCGCGAACGCGCTCATCCATCAGGACTTCTCCGTGACCGGCGCCGGGCCGATGGTGGAAATATTCGAACGCCGTATCGAGATTACGAATCCCGGTGAACCGCTGGTGGACACCCGTCGCTTCCTTGACAACCCACCGGCCTCCCGCAATGAAACGCTGACGTCGCTCATGCGTCGCTTTGAAATCTGCGAAGAACGCGGCAGTGGTATCGACAAGGTGGTAGCCGAGATCGAACGCTACCAGCTTCCCGCGCCCCTCTTCGAGACGCAGCCGAATTTCACCCGGGTCGTTCTCTTTGCCCATAAGGCCCTGGTCGACATGGACAGAATAGAGCGGGTGCGGGCCTGTTACCTGCACGCTTGCCTGAAATACGTGACGCGAGACTTTCTGACCAATACATCCTTGAGGGAACGGTTCGGTATCAGGCAGAACAACAAGGCTACCGTTTCCCGCTATATCCGAGAAACGGCGGACGCGGGTATGATCAAAGCTTTTGACGAACATGCCGGCAAGAAATGGATGAAATATGTCCCTTTCTGGGCCTGACTTTCGTTCATGGGTAATTGACAGATAGCGTGAATAATCCGGCTGAAAAATCACAACCCATTGAATATAAAGATGTTTTTTAATTGATGGGTAATTGACGGAAGAACGTGAATGACAATACCGACGGGAAAATGATGCATACGCCCCCTTCTTGTGCCTGATTTTAATTGACAGATAGCGTGAACAATCCAGATGAAAAATCGCAACCTATTGAATATAAAGATGTTTTTTAATTGATGGGTAATTGACGGATAAAACCGGAGATCAATCTTACATTTCACGTAACCCGTTGAAAATGAAATGATTTGTTGTTGGAATGGCGCTTGACTGTCCCACCCATGACGACCGATACCACTGAACGCGGGCCGGAAGGCTGCTCGGCGCTGCCTCACCAAGCGCAGGATGCGAGGCGACCTAGGAGAATTTGAAGATTGACCATGTCAATGCCGGCTGAACCGAAAATATACCACATTGTCCATATTGACCGACTCGCCTCCATCGTCGCGGACAACTACCTTTGGTGCGACGCGAAGATCGGTCAGTGCGAATCGTCTGGCACCACGATCGGCATGAACAGCATCAAACAACGACGACTCACGAATGCCCTGAGCAGCCATCCAGACTTGTGCGTGGGCGATTGTGTACCGTTCTATTTTTGTCCGCGCTCCGTTATGCTCTACGTGATTTCGCAGGCGAATCACCCTGGAATTGACTTATCAAGGCGGACAGGACCCCATCGTTCACTTGGAAGCGGACTTGCAGCAGACGATCTCTTGGGCGAAGAAACATAATCAACGTTGGGCGTTCACGCATTCGAATGCGGGTGCCGTTTACTTCGAAGATTGGTGTGACTTGGGGCAAATGGACAAGATTGATTGGGAGGCCGTACAAGCCAAGGACTGGCGGCAACATAAGGAGGGTAAACAGGCGGAATTCCTGATTGAGCAGCGGTTCCCCTGGAAACTGGTTTCGCGGGTCGGCCGTGCGGTCGCTACAAGTTTGCCAACAGACTCTATCGGCCATTGAAGCCGGTGTGCATCAACCACCAATCGACATCAAGCCAGAGTGGTATTATTGACGGAAAGGAGGGGTACCATGATCGAATACAAGATCGGTAACATCCTCACGGAAGATGCCGAAGCCCTGGTCAACCCGGTTAACTGCGTCGGTGTCATGGGACGAGGCCTCTCGCTGCAATTCAAGCACGCTTTTCCCGACAATTTCAAAGCTTACGCCGCCCGATGCAAGCGTAAGGAAATGAAACCGGGGCACGTGTTCGTCTTCAAGACGGAGGAAATGATCCATCCCCGCTACATCATCAACTTCCCAACCAAGCGGCACTGGCGGGGCAAAAGCCGCATGGAAGACGTTGAATCCGGTCTGGCGTCACTCACAGAGGCCATTCGGGCACACGGCATCCGGTCGGTTGCCATTCCTCCACTCGGGAGCGGGCTGGGCGGTTTGTCCTGGTCGGACGTACGCGAACGAATACAGGTGACTCTGGAGAAATTGACTGACGTGAAGGTGGTCATATTCGAACCGTGCGGCGGGCCGGCGGACGAGCGGGCTACCCGATTGAGCAAGGTTCCGAACATGACGGCACCGCGAGCCGCGCTGGTCGCACTGATGGACCGCTATCTTCTCGGCCTGTTGGATCCGTTCGTGACGCTGCTGGAAGTCCATAAACTCATGTATTTCATGCAGGCCGCAGGCGAGCCGTTAAAACTGAGATTCGCCAAAGGCCGATATGGACCGTACGCGGAGAACCTTCGGCACGTGCTGAATGCCGTGGAAGGGTACTTGATATCCGGATACGCCGATGGTGGCGATGTGCCAGATAGGCAATTGGAATTGGTGCCAGGTGCCGTTGATGATGCAACCGCCTTTCTTGAAAGCCACCTGAACACGCACGACCGTTTTAACAGGGTCACGGCTCTTATCGAAGGATTCGAGTCCTCCTTCGGTCTGAAACTGTTGTCCACGGTTCACTGGGTTGTCAGCAAGGAACAGGCTCAGAGCTTTGACAACGTCGTGCAGCGCACGTATGCCTGGAATCCAAGAAAACGGCAGTTTTCTGAACGGCAACTCAAGATTGCGGTTGACGTGCTGTCAGGGAAAGGTTGGATCGAGAATCCCAGGATACCGGATACACGATGACGGCATTGACACCGAGCGTGGCATGAGATGACGGTTCTGCACCGCCCGGGTCGGCTCAACGAACGACGAGAACGTCGAGATTGACCAACGGGCACACCCGAGGGTCTCATTGAAACTCACGGCTCACGGAGTCTTTCGAAAAAAGAGGAGGAAGCATGTCCGGATTATGGCACAAAGTCATGGCCGTGGCACTTGTGGTCACTGCCGGTATCGTCGCTGCGAACATGTGGATTGTCGGTTTGATAGAAACGCCGGACGGCAAAATCATCGGGTCTCCGGGTGGGTATCTGGATTCATGGGTCTGGATCGATGCGCTCTATACGGCGCTCTGCGGTTTCTCCCTCGCCAGGCTGCTGGCCGAACCCTGCACGGGCATGAACCGATTTTTGATCGTCGGGTTTGCCGTCGTTGTCGTCGGTTGCATCCTCAATCTGGCCCTGTTGGAACTCTTCTGGCTCTGGCATTTCATTGACGGCATCCTGGTTGTGGTTTTTCTGACGCAGGCCGTGAGAGAGTGGCGGGGGGACAGGTGAAGGCAAAAACCCCGGGGATGACCGATACCTCCGAACGCGGGCTGGAACGGCTGATCTGTACGGTCCTGACCGGATCACCTTGTGAACCGGGCGAGACACGAATTGAGGAATCGCTGGAACGGCCGGCCGCTTACAACGTCGGCTGGATCTCCGGCGACACGGAGGACTACGACCGCGAATATTGTGTGGATGTGGCGCAGCTTGCGGCATTTTTGTCGGATACCCAACCCGAGGTGGTCGAGAGGCTCGCCTTGGCTGACGATGGCCCGACCCGCCGGAAGTTTCTGGCCCGTTTGCGGGGTGAGGTCAGCAAGCGCGGCATCGTTGATGTCTTGCGCAAGGGCGTCAAGCACGGGTCGCGTCACGTCGATCTGTTCTTCGGCACGCCATCCGCCGGCAACGAGACGGCACGGGCACGCCATAAGGCAAATCGGTTTTCGGTCACGCGCCAGTTGCGTTATAGCCGGGAGCAGACGAGACTTGCGCTGGACCTCGCTCTGTTCATCAACGGTCTGCCGGTTGCAACCTTCGAGTTGAAGAACAACCTCACCAAGCAAACGGTGAACGACGCCGTTGAGCAATATCGACGCGACCGCGACCCGCACGACACGCTCTTCGAGTTGGGCCGGTGCGTGGTCCACTTCGCCGTTGATGGACACGAGGTGAAATTCTGCACGCACCTGCGGGGCAAGGCGTCGTGGTTTTTGCCCTTCAACAAGGGGTGGAACGACGGCGCGGGCAATCCACCAAATCCCGATGGTCTGAAAACCGATTACGTGTGGCGGGAGATTCTCACCCGTGAAAGCCTGACCGACGTTCTGGAGAACTACGCCCAGATCCTCACCACAAAGGACGAGAAAACCGGCAGCAAAACCCGTACCCAGATCTGGCCGCGCTACCACCAACTTGACGTGGTGCGCACACTCCTCGCCGACGTGCGTCGGCACGGTCCGAGCCGACGCTACCTGATTCAGCATTCGGCGGGCAGCGGGAAGTCCAACTCCATCGCCTGGCTCGCGCACCAGTTGATCGGCTTGGCGAAAGACGACGCACCGCTCTTCGATTCGATCATCGTCGTGACCGACCGGCGCCTTCTGGATCAGCAAATCCGCGATACCGTCAAGCAATTCGCTCAAGTCGGCGCGACGGTCGGCCACGCGCAGCACGCGAGCGATCTCCGCACGTTCATCGAAAGCGGGAAAAAGATCATCATTTCTACCGTGTAGAAGTTCCCGTTCATTCTTGAGGAGATCGACAGTCACCAGCGCGGCCGAACGTTTGCGATCATCATTGACGAGGCGCATTCAAGCCAAGGCGGCAAAACGTCCGCGGCGATGTCTCAGGCGCTCTCGGAGGACGGGAGGAGAACGGGAGACGAAGCGGAAGAGGAGACTTTCGAGGACGCGATGAACCGGCTCATGGAGACGCGCAAACTGCTGCCCAACGCCAGCTATTTCGCGTTCACCGCCACGCCAAAGAACAAGACGCTGGAGATTTTCGGTACCGCGGCACCCCAAGCGGACGGCACGGTCAAGCGTTTCCCTTTCCACACGTACACGATGAAGCAGGCGACCCAGGAAGGCTTCATCCTTGACGTGTTGTCCGGCTATACGCCGGTGCGGAGTTACTACCGTCTCGCCAAAACGGTGACGGACGACCCCGAGTTTGACACGAAGAAGGCGCAGAAGAAGTTGCGCCGCTACGTCGAGAGCCACGACGACGCCATCCGACTCAAGGCCGAGATCATGGTGGACCACTTTCACGAACACGTGCTGGCCTCCGGCAAAATCGGCGGGCAGGCTCGGGCCATGGTGGTGACCGGCAGCGTTGACCGCGCGATACACTATTACCACGCAATCAGCGGCTATCTGACCGAGCGCAAGAGTCCGTCCCGTGCGATCGTCGCGTTCTCCGGCGAACACGAATACGGCGGAGCGAAGGTGAGTGAAGCCTCATTGAACGGCTTTCCGTCCTCACGCATTGCCGACGCCATTCGAGAGGATCCCTACCGGTTCCTGATTTGCGCCGACAAGTTTCAGACCGGATACGATGAGCCGCTTCTGCACACGATGTACGTGGACAAGATGCTTGCCGGCATCAAGGCGGTGCAGACGTTGTCGCGTCTCAACCGGTCACATCCGAAAAAGTACGACGTGTTCGTCCTCGATTTCATGAACGATGCCGATACCATTCGGGAGGCATTCGAACCGTACTACCGCGCCACGGTCCTGGCTGACGAAACCGATCCCGACAAGCTGCACGATCTGCAAGCCGACCTGGACGGATTTGAGGTCTACTCGCAGACGCACGTGGACGACGTGACGAAGCGTTATCTGAACGGCGAGACGCGCGACCGTCTCGACCCCACCCTTGACGCTTGCGTGGCGGTGTATCGAACCGACTTGGACGAAACGGCTCAGATTGCGTTCAAAGGCAAGGCGAAAACCTTCATCCGTACCTACGGATTTCTCTCGATGGTGCTGCCGTACACCAACGCGGAGTGGGAGAAGCGTTCGATGTTTCTCACGTTGCTGATACCGAAGCTGCCCGCCCCTCGGGAAGAGGATCCGTCGAGAGGCATTCTCGAAGCGATCGACGTGGACAGCTTCCGCGTCGAGAAGCAGACGGCGATGCCCATCCGACTGCCTGACGAGAACGGCGAGATCGAGCCGGTCCCGACGAAGAACGTCATCGGCAAACCCGACCCGGAGTTGGATCGGCTCTCGAACATCGTCAACGTGTTCAACGAGCGGTTCGGCAACGTTCCCTGGGAGGACGCCGACCGGGTGCGTCGTCTCATCACGGAAGACATTCCGGCCCGCGTGGAGGCCGATACGTCGTACCGGAACGCGCAAAAATACTCCGACCGGCAGAACGCGCGGATCGAGCATGACAAGGCTCTGTCGCGCGTGATGACCGCCATCGTGAACGATGATACGCAGTTGTTCAAGCACTTCGCGGACGATGCGAGTTTCAAGCGGTGGCTGACGGATGCCGTCTTCACTCTCACGTATCGTCGAGTGGAATCGCGGCCCGAACAGCATGCATAAGGCCGATGGCAGCAGCGACTCAACTCCGGCGTCCTGCTCTGACGTTCGCTCAATCACGGGCAAGCCCCATGGAGACCACGTCGCCGTCCCTTGGCCTCGGGAACGAAGGGATGGAAGTTAAGGGATAAATCTCGGATGGAGCAATGATGAAACTTCGAGTGGGGGTGACGGAGGCGGTCGTTGAGCGTTGGGGCGAACGCATGGCATCGGCTGCACCGGGGGCGGAGATCGTGGTCCTGGGGTCGGACGGCGAGTGGCGGGGAGACCCGGCGGGGCTGGACGGATTTTTTCTGTCGGAAGACTTGTACGTGTTGACGGAGGCAATGGGCGCGTTGGCGGACGTGGTACGGCGTGCTCCGCCGCGGTGGCTTCAAACAGCTTCGACTGGGGTGGATTTCTCGATTTATGCCGATCTGCTGGCATCGGGAAGCGTGCTGACGAATGCGCCGGGAGTACACGGGGGACCCATTGCGGAGTATGTCTTTGCCCATATGCTGGGGCACGCGAAACGGCTAGAGGAGCATCGGACGCAGATGCGGCGGCGGGAGTGGCGTCGATTGCAGTCGATGGAGTTGGCCGGTCAGACGATCGGGATCGTCGGATATGGGGGGATCGGAGCGGCCATTGCATCGCGGGCGCGGGCTTTCGAAATGAGGACGATGGGAACGAAACGGAGCGCGGCTGCGGATGGCGGGCCGGACGTGCGTCTGGTGCCGGAACAACTGAGCGATCTGCTGGCGAAAAGCGATTACGTGGTGCTGTGTGTACCGCTGACGGACGCGACGGTGGGATTGATCGGAGCTCAGGAGTTGGCGGTGATGCAGGCGGAGGCATTGTTGATCAACGTCGCGCGGGGGCGAGTGGTCGATCATACGGCGTTGGCGGCATCGCTACGGGCCGGGGAAATTGGGGGCGCGGTGCTGGACGTGACGCCGGATGAGCCGCTGAGTGCGGAGTCACCCCTGTGGGAATTGCCGAATTGTCTGATTACGCCGCACGATGCGTGTTACGTGGAGGCGTCGTTTGAGCGGACGACGGAGTTTTTTCTGGAGAATCTGGGGCGTCTGGCACGGGAAGAACCGTTGAAGTGGGTGGTGGCGGACGTGGAACTGAGCGTCCCGACGCCCTTGCCTTCGTCTAATTGAGCACCACAAACGTGTGTCCCCTCCGGCAAGCTATTTTCCCAAACGGTATTGGCGTCATCGTATTTCTCTACAATCGGACAAAATGACGACGGGCCCGCTTTCTTTCGAAAGCCGGCCCGTCTGCGTCGTGCGCGTGATGCGCGTTCTGTTTTCTCGATTGTCAGGGACCCGCTAGTGGCGAGAACTGCCTTCTTCTGAAGGGCCGTTGCCGGAGGGAGCATCCTCTTTTGGAATGCCGGCCTGCTCAATGTTCCGGCTTTTTATTGATCCGTCCGACCGTGTGCTTCTCAGCACTGTCCGGAGATGAGAGCGAAGCCTCTCGGCAACCCTGTGCGCCCGCATTCCGAAGAAGGTGTCTCCTTCGCTCGCTACGGGCCTTACGCTTTCGGTGGGCTGAGGTCATTCATGGTTGACCCCCTCTTGTTAAGTATCAATTGTTTGATAGCCTGAAGAGGATCCTATGCCTCTTTTTTGAGCATGTCAATAGAAACGTTCAAGGCTTGCCGCGGATTTTTCCGTGGACGGATAAGCTTTGTAACATGTTTTTGTAATCTTCGTTCAACACGTTGCGGATCAGTCAATCTCCATACTTCTGCAGTGAGGTCCCAGATCATTGAGACCCGTTCAGCGGGAGAGGCGTCAACAAAATTGTCCTCTTCTTTGGACATCTTGTGTAACGCGGTAGAGTGTTTGTCCAGTTTCATGTTTGCCTATTATATTCCATGCGGCTTGGTTTTGGGAGATAAAAACCTGATGCAGGGGAAAGGAGTGTGCCGTGAAAACGATGATCCTTGACCACCATGCAGATGTCGGCACTGCCCCGTTGCAACTTCGGGATATGCCGGCCCCGGAGCCGGGCCCCGGGCAAGTACGAGTGAACGTTCACGTGTGCGGCATATGCCGGACGGACTTGCACGTGGTCGAAGGGGAGTTGCCGCCTTCCACGAGGCCCATTATTCCGGGACATCAAGCCGTCGGCGTCGTGGACCGTCTCGGGACGAACGTGACGACGCTCAAACTTGGGGATCGCGTGGGAATTGCGTGGCTGCAGAATACGTGTGAGACGTGTGAGTTTTGTACGTCGGGCCGTGAAAATCTGTGTCGGGCCGCGACGTTCTCCGGGTATCACGTCCACGGTGGGTTTGCTGAATATGCTCTGGTCTCTGCACGCTTTGCTTATCCCATTCCTTCGACGTTTTCCGACGCAGAAGCCGCGCCGCTTCTCTGTGCCGGCATGATCGGGTATCGGGCCTTACGCCGGAGTCATCTCAAGCCCGGGCAGCGGCTCGGCTTGTACGGGTTTGGCGCGGCTGCTCATATCACCATTCAAATCGCGCGGCATTGGGGCTGTCCGGTCTATGTGTTTTCGCGTCGAACGGAACATCAACGCCTCGCCAAACAGTTAGGTGCCTCGTGGGTGGGGCAGGCGACCGAATCGCCGCCAGAGAAACTTCATGCGTCAATCATATTTGCCCCAGTCGGGCATCTCGTGCCTTTGGCACTGCAAGCCCTGGAACGAGGCGGGACCGTGGCCATGGCCGGGATTTATTCCTCCGACGTTCCCCCGTTAGTGTATGACCGCGATCTGTTTCAGGAACGAACGCTCCAAAGCGTGACGGCTAATACAAGACAGGATGGGTTGGATTTATTCCACCTCGCAGCAGAAATTCCCATTCGCACGCATACCCAAGCGTTTCGGCTGGAGGAGGCCAATCACGCGCTTCAAGCGTTGAAGGCCGGGATGATCAACGGGGCCGGGGTCTTGACGAACGGCTGGCAATAGTTCCGGAAACACTTGAAGTAGCTTCGTCAAGCCTGTGACTTTCCTTGCTTCGTCCTTGAGCAACGGGCTGAAATAATACCACGTCCTCGCGTCTTCGGAATTTTCACGGAGTTATCGCCCCAATATCTTCGAGCGTGACGCCACGTCCGGCTCGTAGACTTCGTCTGGCTTTCTCAACACGTTGGAGAAATCGAGGATCGTGTTCCAGTCGATAATCGAACCATTCATCTTCTGATTCAAACCCGATCAACACGCCTGCTGGTTTCCCGTGCCTTGTGATCACGATTTTCTCTTTTTCCGCAAGTCGCAAGTATTTCGACAGGTCATCTTTGACTTCTGATAGCGCAATTTCCTTCATGGCGATTCTCCATATTGCTTGAGCCACTCTTGAGTCTCAGATTTTGGGATGATGGCTAAAATTTCAACGGCTCCTTCTCTAACGTCATAAAACACACGAACCTCACCAATACGAAGTCGAAACTGGGGACGCGAAATACCTTGTAGTCTTTTGATGCGGCTCTTGCTCGTCTTCGAAGGTTGATGCCGAAGATGCTCTTCAATGCCGTCCCGAACCGTGGCCCGTATGTTGGCCCTGAGGCTATGGAAATCTTCCTTGGCCTCAGGAGCCAATCTAATCTCATGTCGCATTCGGGCTATATTATAGCCAGAGTGCTAATAGATTCAATGTTTCCTTAATGGGTCTTGTCTCCCATTATCGGCCTTAACTCCTGGGGCTTCCCGACTTACTGCCGGATTGGAGTTGCCATGATGAGGACATCAAAGCCTTCTTGCTCAAAGTGTCGATCTGTTGTCAACACTTGCGTTATCTTCCGCTTCCGCATCAACATCATGGAAAAAGTAATGATCATGATTGGCAGCAAGGTCAGTTAGCAGCTTATGCAGATCGGCCTCGGGTAGGGATTTGGCTATGTTCAGAATTTCCGTCCAGACGGGTATGTTCATGAGCACGTCAGTCTTGTCTCCTGGCAGCATGAGACGCGGCACTACAGACTATTCGGCTTGGGATCCCTGGGGTGCCGCCCCGATACTGGCGAGGCCGGCTGCTGCGCAGGCTTCGTCAAGGTGTGCCCCGGGAGCTCCGCCGACGCCGATTCCGCCGACGACTTCGCCTTCGATTTCAATGGGCAGGCCTCCGCCAAGGATCAGAATCTTGTCGTTCATGTCACGTAACGCCTGGATAGTGGGAAGCTTGGTGAGCAGTTCGGCCAAATGCTGCGTGGACTGCCGCAAGCTTGCCGCGGTATAGGCTTTCCGAAAACTACTGTCCGTGGTATGAGGCCCCGCACCATCGCCGCGTACCAGCACTTTCAGATTTCCTCCGCGATCCGCCACTGCCACGCTCACGCGGTACCCGTCGCGTTCGCATTTCGCTAATCCCGCGGCCGCGGCTTGTTGTGCCAAAGCCAGGGGCAAGACCGTTTCCTTGTGCAATGGTTGAGCATGCACCGGAACCAGCCCACCGGTCGTGATGCTCAACGCCACTGCCCCTATTGTGAGTGTCCATCTTGTTTTTCGATACCCACGCACGGTTCCTTTTTCCATTCGGCTTTTCCCTTTCCCGTTCTGTTTATGATTCCACCCACGCCGTGAACGCGCCGTCGTTTCTAATGCGTCGGCGAAGGGCTTTGCGCCTCACCGGTCATCGGCACGAACGCCACCGGGAATAAATCTTTACGGGTCACACCGTCCGCCGTCTTGGTGAGGAGGATGAGTCGTTGCATCGTCTTTCCCAGCGGCAGAATCATGCGACCGCCTCCCGCGAGTTGATCCAGTAACGGTTGAGGGACATGGTCCGGCGCTGCCGTAAGAATAATCACGTCAAAGGGTGCCTCTTTCGGCCAACCTTGATAGCCGTCTCCCGCCCGATTCGTGACGTTGGAAATCCTCAATCGATGAAACGTCTGCCTCGCTCGTTCGGCCAGTGCTTCAACGATCTCAATGGTCCACACCTGATCGACCAACCTTGCCAAGACCGCGGCTTGATAGCCCGATCCCGTTCCAATCTCCAACACGCGGTGATGCCGTTTCACGCGGAGAGCTTCGGTCATATAGGCCACGACGTAGGGTTGCGAAATGGTTTGTCCGTAGCCGATGGGCAGCGGATGATCGTCGTAGGCTTCGGCTGAATGCTCCGTTGACACAAATTCATGCCGAGGCACGTCTCTCATGGCTTGGATGACCGCCTGGTCGCTGATCCCCCGCGCCAAGAGTTGCTCCTGGACCATGCGGTCACGTTCACGTTGTCGAGGATACGGTTGTGCGAAGAGTTCGGACGCCACGTTCATCCCCACCGAGAGCAGCACCAAATGGACGCCGAGAAGCACGGTCATCCCCCACGAACGGGATGGTCCGGCTGCCACGCCCCTTCTCATCAGACCACACAGTGGAACAACGTCGTTCCGGCTTATTGGGAAAAGGTTGCGGTCAACAACGAATGGCCCGTTAATCCTTGATAGGCTTTTTCTAACGTCCCAACGTGCGACACGTGCATGAGGAAGGGGATTTGCCATTCGTTATCCCGTGGATCGTGCTCGTCCGGAATGAGCACGCGGTCCAAGCGTTCTGAATGCGCCGCATAGACTTTATACGGAACGCCGGTGACGCTCCCGATCTGACCATCTTCGGTAATGGTGCCGGTCAGGGTCCGGCCATACATCACCGCGTCACCCTTGGCGAGAGCCAGGACGCTTAAGGCCACCATCGCCGAGAGACTGTCTCCGTACATGGTCAACCCTGAATATGGAAACGTGAGGACCACCGTCCACGAATCCGTCGAGAGATTGGCAGATTGTGCGGCACGGGCTATGGCCGTGGCCACGGCTTTTCGCGCAATGGTGCCGAACCGACCCGGGATTGTTCGAAAGTGGATTTTGAGTCCCTCATGATCTGATCGGTTCTGAAAGTGAATCATCACGTACATCACGATGCCAACCGGTTGATGAGTCTGCGTGAAGGTGACACCCAGAATCGGAACGGATTGGTGCTGAAATTGTGTCGGCGGCGCAACCTCATACGGCAAGGCACATGGTGCGCTCAACAGCCCGATCAGAAGAATCACCGCCAACGTCTTAGGTGTTGAGCTTCGCGTCCTCATCATGATTTCACGTCTCATGCCCTGCATGTCGTCAGTGCCGGAGTATACGCTGAAATTTCTCCTCTTTCCAATCGGGGGTTCATGAGGAGGGCGTTACCGCGACGGCTTCTTCGCAAACCTGGACTGTTTCCCACGTGCGTTAATGGGCTTCTCCCCGCTCTTCTGCACAGCGGGGACGTCCGCCTGCTTTTTTCGAGGCCACCACAAACCTTTCGTCACCACCGTAAGCCCTATCCCGCCACCCAGCCCGATGACGACCCAATCAATCCAAGACCATTCTTGCTCCGACACGTTCGGAGCAGGGGACGTCAAGGCCGCCACCAGTAACGTGGTCCCTGAGATGCCTCCGTAAAATGCCGGTCCCTTCCATCGACTGTTGAATTTCGATAATTGCGGGTACAGCAAGGTGACAAACACGAACGAAAAACTGAAAACCGACATGATGGCGGCGAGTGTGGAAATTCCCCTCATGCTGATAGCCGGATGATGATCGAATCTAAAACCAACGACGATACCTGAAAGATGGGCTGAGTGGAATTTCTCATTCTACATTGCCCCGTCTGACTTCGTACTTTTCAACACCCTTTGTGGATAAGTGCAATCCTTCAACCTCCCTGATGGAGTCTTACGATAGAAATCCACATAATTGCTTGGTTTTTCTGAAGAATTCGTGACAAATGTCTTCAAATACGACATAAACAATTTTCTCATACTATATTTAGTGGTAAAAAATATTCTGCTACAATGCACAAAGAATGGTCAATTTGCTCGGTTGACATGTCATAGAGATAGAAATTTTGATTTCCAAAAAGTTTTCACCAATTTATCAACAGATTCTGGGGAAAGATATTTTTCCACGTGGCCTCAATTTTGCTTACGTCAAAAATAAGAGACTTCGGCTCGTGGAATGTCCAAATCTTCGTGCTGGGGACGGCTTGACCAGGAAGGCGGACTTGAAGGATTGATAGGTGTCATGGGGTTTCCTGTCTGTGATCGACAATTTCGATTGTGCCTACGTCGAGTTTGACGCGGGGGCCGTGGCGCTTGGCGTGGGTTTTGGCGTTCCGGCGGCCGGTGATGTGGTTCTGCGTGGTGTACTCGCACTTGTTGCATTGGGCACAGGCGTGGATGATGCCGGGTGCTTTTATCGACAATGCAGATGCTTCACTTCGTTCAGCATGACAACGTGGGGGTCAGGGAGGTCAGCATGACAAAGGGGGGTGGTCAGCATGGCAATGTGCGGGCAGTATGACAGAGTGGGGTTCAGCACGACAAGCTGGGGTCATCTAGATTCCCGCTAACTACCGGCGGGAATGACAGGGTGAGGGGTGGGAATGGCAGAGTGAGGGCCGGGAATGGCAGAGTGGGGGGGCGGGAATGACAGAGTGAGGGGCGGGAATGACACTAAGGGAAGAGTGCGAAGGGAAGAGGCTGGTTTTCGAACTTGGGACGAGGATGGCGGAGGCAGTGGTCACATGAGAGAAATTCGACTCGTGAACGTGGACGTGTTTTTCTTACTTGACGCCAGAATAATATCGCAGGATGTCCGACACGGAAATCAGTCCGATAATTTTTCCACTTTCGGTCACGCAGAGATGGCGCGTCGCTTTTTCTTTCATCAACCGCACGGCCTCAACCACGGTATCACTATTTTCAATCGTCAGGAGCGGCTCTCTCATGCAGGTTTTGACCGTCGTGCTCGCAGGATCCACACCATTGACGACGACCTCGCCGCTCAATTCGGTTTCCGTGATATATCCGATGAATTCCTCTCCGCTGTCCACTAACAGTGACCCGATTTTCCAATCCCGGAGTAAAATCCCGGCGTCACGAAGGGTTGCATCATGCGACACGAACCGGAGCACACCGGACATAAAGTCACTCACTTTGGGGCCACCCAACTTCTTATTCCGTGGTCCTGAATTCGCCTGAGCCCGTCGGGCTTCCAGTTCTGCAATACAACTTTCCAACACTCGTTGACGCTGTCGGAGGGCTTCCCGTTCATTATCCAACTCTGCCCCTTCGGGAGCTTCCTTTGTGAGATTCACCAGCCCGCCGGCCTCTCCCAACTGCGCATAATCATAGGCTTCCACCATCCGCGAGGAACTTCCCAACACCTCGGCAATGAGTTCTTCCGTGGCCAAGTCGAATTCTTCAATCGGACGATCAGACGCACTTCCCACGATAAACGTTTTCAAATTCGCAACGTGTTGACGAAATCGGTCAATCTGCTCGTCAAGCGAGCGGGTTTTCTCTTGATCAGACCCTTTGGCTGTGACCATGATGCCTCCTTCACAATGAAAAAAGGTATAATACCGTAGGAACTTTTCGACATACAAGAATGAAATGGAACGCGTCGTGGCAATCTCAGATCATCCATGAGATAATCTTACGGGAAGACGTGACAACCTCGTGATCTTGATACACTCAAGCGGTGAGGGAAATGATGGACGTCAAAATTGAAAGTCGGCACGTGGGCATGACGCCCCGATGGAAACAGGAGATTGAAACCCGGATAGCCAATCTCCAAGCGGAATACGACAACATTACCCATGCCCGAGTGACACTCACTAAAAATCCACATCATAAAAAGGGAGCCGACAACGCCGAAGCCCTGCTTCTTTTGAATCTACCGCCGCGCCACACCATTACCGCCCGCAAAGAAGCGAAAAGCTTCGAGGAAGCCATTCGCGCTGCTTTCCGGGCTGCGACGACGGAGATCAAAAAATTCCGGGAAAAACCCGGTTCGTAACGTCCCCTACGCCTTGACTCCATCGTTCGAAACGTCTCGTTGAAGGTTTTGGACCCAAGGCGGTGGTCTCCTCCCTTGACATCTGACTTCTTTTTGAAGATAGTGAGCATCATTTCCTGTCTCTACCAATCCTCCCTTGAGCAGGTAATCCGTTTGGCTGATCCGATCTCGATTGATCGCGGGAGACGATAACGTCATGTCGACACTGATGGATTCCAAGACGGCATCCCCCCCAATACGCCCCACTGACCCGTTGACGATCACCCTGTTTTGTCTTGTCACGGTCGGGGCCATCATCGGATTACCCACCTACGCATATTTTTATGATTATTCATGGGTGGATTGGACCATGTTCGTCACGCTCTACATCATTACCGGCCTGGGCATCACGGTCGGGTATCATCGCTTATTGGCGCATCGAAGTTTCACGTGTCCCGATTGGGTGAAAGGGGTGTTTCTCGTCGCAGGAGGGTGGGCACTTCAAAACTCGGGCCTTAAATGGGCATCAGATCACATTCGCCATCACGCCCGGTGCGACCGCGAAGAGGACCCGTATAATGCCCAGCTTGGATTCTGGTACAGCCATTGTGGATGGCTCTTCTGGAAGGACCCGCACAAAGACGAAAAATACGCCACCAAACTGAAACAGGACCCGGTCGTGATGTGGCAACATCGTTATTATATCCCCATCGTCGTTTCCGGCTTGGTGCTTCCCTTCGTGGTGGGGGTCTTGTACGGCGGCTGGACCGGGGGATTGGGATGTTTCCTGCTTGCCGGACTCGGACGAACCTTTTTTGTCCTGAATTCCACGTTTTGTATTAACTCCATCTGCCACCTGTGGGGAACCCAGCCTCACGGAGCTTCCGATTCCAGTCATGACAGTTGGTGGGTTTCGCTCATCACGTTCGGAGAGGGTTATCATAATTATCACCACATGTATCAAAGCGATTACCGGAATGGGCCGAAGTGGTATAATTTCGATCCCTCCAAATGGCTCATCTACGGCCTTTCCCGCGTCGGGCTCGCCAGTTCTTTGCGCCGCTTTTCCTGACGGGTTGCTGAACAAATCTCTGCTCTCCCAGACTTGATCAGGAGGAGATGCCGGTCTTGACATCCGAATCACGCAATGGAGAACTTGGTTCAGGCACTCAACACTTGTGCCACGACGAGATACGCCCAGGCAGCGGCAAAAATATAGGTTATTTCCTTTTCACCGATCCGTTTATACATCAGGCGATACCCTGCGATAGGCACGACGGCGAGGAGGGCCGCAGAAAAAAAGTGTCCCACCACGTCTCCCAGCACGCCGCTCATCGTGTTGCCGGGTAACGCCAGCGCCACGCTCGCCCCGACCAGGGGAACCCACAACCATCTGACGTTGACCACGCTTTCTCCTCACCACGTCACGACGACTTCCCAACACTCGGCTTCAGGATCATGCGAAGGAGATCACGATAAAACGAGAAAAACTGTAAAAAACCCGAAAAAAAGCGAAATAACTTGAAAATACGTGCAAATTCGTGGGTGATTCGCGCAACAAAATGGAAAAAAAGGCCCTGCCGTTTGTCACGACAAGGCCTCATCCGGACACAGGATTCGTTGGTTGCGGGGGAGGGATTTGAACCCCCGACCTTTGGGTTATGCATACCACTACAGCTTTCGCTGCCTGGATGAACCAGTTTGTGGTCTGGACTTTCTCTTTTCCCTCGAACCGGCTCCTCGCCGACGTTAGGGATCCTGCCGTCAAGTCTCTACACCTTCTCCGATTCGTCAATCAGAGCTTGGCTCGGGATTACCCCGCTACCGGTTTCCCCGAATTTGGCAGGTGATCGTACAGAAGTTTCCTCCTGCACAGCCCCCCGTAGGATTGATTGCACGTCTCTGCGGCAATCAGCGGATAGTGTTTCCTACGGCATTGAGCCCAACGAGCTACCAGACTGCTCCACCCCGCAACCGGATAGTAGCGAAGCGAAACGAGGGAAGTCAAGAAACGGCGGGAAACCTGGCACGTCCAGAAGTTTGAGCCGGATAACCAACTTGTTGGTAATCGGGGACGGCCTCACCTGTTTCTGAAAGAATGCGATAACTGACTGAGGGAAAGGACGTATTCACAGGATTGGGTCCCGTTGTGTTATGGTGGGGCACCATGATGTTGGCTGGTATTTTCGGCAGCATGCTTTTTCTGTTCCTCCTCATTGGCGACTGGTATCAGTTCGGCAATCTGCGGCCCTTGTCCGCGCAATACGGGGTCACGGTGGCTCGACGGAAAGACCGACTGGACGACCTGTCCCTTCACTCCCTTCTCCAACGATTCGGCAAACGCGGGACCATCGAACTGCCGCACGGCGTCGCCCGTTGGTTTGACGAGCAAGCGGTGGTCGTGCTGCGTCCGTCTTACCAATTATGTTCCATGCGGTTTCGCACGGCGTGGCCGTTGAAAGGCATCATCGAACTGCATGACGTGGATGCCGGCGTGGAACTGCGACTGACCAAGCGCATGCCCTGGTCTTCGAGTCTTATCACGATAGCCTGGTTAGGCTTGGTGTCCCTTGGAACCGTCGCGTTTCTGATTATGTTTGCGATTGACGGTGGATTGTCTTCAGCCGGTGGGCTGCTCGTCGCGTTGGGCGTCACCGGATTCGGCATCCTGGTCCTGCTCTTCGGATTGATGATGGTTTCCCTGGCTTATCGCCTCGAAGACTCCCGACTGATGCAGGTCTATCACGAACTCCTGGATGCGTGGCCAAAAAAGAATGAGAGCCCATCCGGATCTCTTCCGTCCGAAGAGGCAGGGTCACTTCCCGCCCCCACGGAAGAAACACTCCATGGAACGCTATGAGGACCGTTTGACGAGGTCTTCAGGTTTTTTGAGGAGGGTCTCAGCGCGGAACGTGGGAAGGACGTACACCCATTCCGCGACTCGTTTGTTGAGAGCTTCGATTTCAGCTTTGACTTCTGCTGCCGGTTTTATCGTGGGTTTCTCAGGTGTTGGAACGTCAGTTTCTTCTTTCTCTGCGTTATCCGCTTCCTGAGTCTCTTCAGCGTGTTTTTCCGCGTCCGCACCTTCTTCGGATTCGGGTTTCCAGATCAGATCGTCCTTGAAGGCGGCCGAGACTTTCACGTAATGCTTCTCGTCTTCCGGAAGCAACGTCACCGTCACTTCAAGGCCGTCAAAGGTCTCAAACACGGCCGTGACGACGGATTGATCGTCGAACGCGATCTCGCTCTTGGGTTTGACGTCATCGAACGACAGGGACGTGATCGTGGACACAAGATTGTTCACCGCAAATTGTGATTCAACTTCCGTTCCCGTAGGAAGATTGACCACGGTGAAATCGTGTTCATCGGGTTTTTCTTTCGCCATTCGTAAAGTGGTCGCGTCAGGGTGCCTGATCCGGAGAGACCGGACTCGCTTCGGCTCGACTTCCAGGAAATCCTTGTCCAACCATTCATCGGCCATCGCCGGGACGGAGAGGTTTCCCATGGCCAGCCAAGTCCGTGGGTCCCCGGATTTGCGAACGTATACTTCATCCTGACCGGGGGTTCCGGCAGGATGCTGATTTCCTACAATCAGCTTGGCCAAGGTGGTCGCCGCGGCATCCGTCAACGTCACTTCCGTAGACGAGGCACCCTCCGCTTCCACGTCCTGCACTCCCAGCTTTTCATAGAATTCAGGCTTGCTGGTTTTAGGTTCGAGAATGGTTAACTCTCCCAAACCGATGAGGGCCTCTCGAATTTTTCCCACGTGGGCAGGATACCGGTGCTTCTCTTTGACGTTCCAGGATTCGCCTTCCCTGACAATCGTGAAGGTTCCCTCGGCAGCCGAAACGCGTATGGCCGCCACCTCGTTGATTTTCGCCATTAAGTCCGGGAAGACGCGTTGTCCCGTCTGAGGAAGAACGGGGTCCTTGTGTTGGGACACCCACACTGCCGCACCGACCAGGACGAGGGTGACGGCACCCATGATGGTAAAAGTTCTGGTATTCATGGCGCTGCGGTGGCGCGCTGCCGTCGACGAACGTTATATGCACTGATAAGCAATCCGCCTACGACCACGACCAACGGCATGAACCCGACGTTGAGAAACTTCACGATGCCTTCAAGACTTTCAATGTTTTTCTGGAGTTCATGCTGCACGCTCCGCAGTTCTTTGCGGGTGGCGACTAATTCTTGCCGGAACCCATCCAGCGCGGCCTGCTGTTCAGCACTCAGAATGACGGTGGTTTGATCTTCTTTCTTGTTCTGCAACTCCTGAATCTTCCGTTCCGTGTCCTTCAGGCGTTGTTGCAGCGCCTGTTCTTTCTGCCGGAACCGCTGCTCGGCTTCCTGTTGGATCGCTCGAACCAGCGTGAACGGACGCGAAGAGCTCCCCCGATTCCTGACGCTGATCAGGTCATGACTCCCCGTCAAATTGTCCAACGCATTGGTCACGAAACTGTTATTCGCCGCCAGAGGAATGGCGATGCGCTGGCCCAGGAACTGTTGCGTTTGCACCCAGAACCGGTCTTGCAGCACGTCGGTGTCGGCCACCACGATGACGTTGATCGGTTCCGCCGATTCGGCAAGATGCGGGTGCTCGCGTGATTCGTTCTCGACGTCGGGATTGTCTGATTGTTCTGATTTCTCCACTGGCGGCCTCCCCTCAGGAAAAGCCGTGTTCACCTTGCCGGTCAGTCGTGCAACTAACGTGAACTTCTCACCTTCCGGGCGATACTCCTGCAACAGACCCTGAATATCCGGCATGAACGTCAGACGCGAGGCGTCGATCTGCATGGCACGCTCATCGGTTTCGACCAGTGGGGTGACCTGCACGTCACTTCCTTCCCTTTTTTTCAAAATGCCGGCAGACGCCATGGTCAGACTCGGGAGCTTGGCGGTCACAATGTCCTCTGCATTCAGGGATTGCGGAGGAAGATCAATCCAAATGGGATAATCGGCGACAAACGTGCGGGACCCCGTTTGAAAGTTCACCTTTTTGGCGAGCGGCAAGTCACCGGCCACCTTGCCCTTCACCAATTCAATGCCCCAGGACTCAAACACCTTCCCTAGATCAGAATTGCGAGGGCCCTGCATGCCCATCGGGTTTTGAGGATTGGGCGGGATACGGTCCGCTTCACTGTGCGGGTCCACGAAGACCAGGGCCCGCCCCCCCCGTAACACAAACTGATCAATGGCATACAACGTCGGCTCCCCTAATCCCTTGGGATGTACCACCATGAGCACCGCCACGTCTTCGGGGATATCCGTCACGTCTTTGTCAAGAGACGTGACCTGCATCACGTCCCGGATGCTCTCCATAATCATCCACGGACCCGTTCCGCCTTGCCCTCCCATGAACGGCATGGGGGGGCCTCCTTCCAAAGGAAGCGTGCTCAGAAGCCCAACGACCCGTTGTGTGGGGTTGGCTAACCGATAAATCAATTTGGTGAGATCGTATTCCAGAAACTCTTCCCGCTCCGGTTGAAAGAATGGAATGAGTTCACGTTCACCCGTGGCATTGGCACCCACCAAGCCAAAGTAAAAGTGCAGGTTTCCATTATCCAACGGCACGCCCTGGAGTCCATATCCCACGGCTCGATCCTCTTCTTCCGAAAAGGGTTCAGGGTCAATGACGTGCAGGGGCAGGTTTCCCCCGGCAGCCTGCTCATATTCCTGTAACAACTCCGCCACGCGGGTGGTGTAACTCTTGATCCCGGGCAATCTCGTCGCCAACTTCTTCGACAGGTACAACCGCAACGTCACCGGTTCGTCAATGCTCTCCAGAATATTTCTCGTGCCGTCGGACAACGTGTAGATCTGCTGTTCCGTCAGATCAAACCGAGCCGAGCGAAAGGCCACGGTACTGAACACGTTCACGGCGAAAAAGAGCACGACGGCCATCGCCAATCCGCTTCCGGTGAGAAGTCTGGTATTCATGGGCGTTCTTGATTACTGGATTCCCGATTAATGGATTCCCGATTACTAACGTCGGGAATGACAGGGGCCCCTATTTCGGGAATGACAGGGCTCTCGTGTCGGGAATGACGGTTTCTATTCTGCTTTTTTCCATTCGAGAACCAGGGCGGTGGCAAACAACCAGAACACGATCAGGGACAGAAAATACACCACGTCGCGGAGATCAATGACCCCGCGACTCACGTCATCAAAATGCGTGAGGAAGCTGAAGGAACTGATGAGGTCCAGAAAAAATTGAGGCGTCCATCCGCTGAAGAAATCCAACACGAGCGGAAAGCCGCTCAACACAAACCCCAAGCCCACGACGACGCTGACGACAAACGCAATCACCTGGTTTTTGGTCATGGCCGACACGCATGAGCCAATCGCCATAAATCCGCCGGCCATCAGCAAACTTCCGACGTAGCCCGCGAGAATCACGCCGTTATCGGGTTCACCCAACACGTTGACGGTGACCCACAGGGGAAAGGTCAAGGCAAGGACAATGCCCGTAAAACACCACGCCGCCAAAAACTTCCCGACCACCGCCTCCCACAAGGTCACGGGCAGCGTGAACAATAATTCGATCGTCCCGCCCCGCCGCTCTTCCGCCCAGAGCCGCATGGCCAGGGCCGGAATCAGGACCAGATAGAGCCACGGATGAAAATTGAAAAAAGGCAGAAGGTCAGCCTGACCTCGGGCAAAGAAGTCTCCCAGGTAAAACGTAAAGGCCCCGGCGAGCATCAAGAAAATAACGATGAACACCGCGGCAATCGGCGTGGCAAAGTATCCGATCAACTCCCGTTTGAAGATGACGCCGATTCTGCTCATGGAGTGCCCTTGTTCCGATGCGGTCCTTCGTTGTTCTAGGTCAGGGCCTGGGCGGGCATGGTCAACGACCGGAACACGTCATCCAAGTGCCCGCGGTCCACGGACAACTCCATCACGTCCCAAGAGTGGTCGTGGACGCACTGACTCACGACACCGATGATCGTCTGCCCGCGTTCCGGAATGACACGAAACCCCCGCGTGCCGGATGGCTCCTCCGGAACCTCAACGGTTTTCACGCCCGGCAGACGTTGAAGAACGGCCTGAACGTCCGCGGCCTCACCCTTCAGGCGTAAGATGACCGAGTTGTAATAGCGAGATCGTGCTTCAAGCTCTGCCGGGGTGCCGTCCGTCACGACCTTGCCCTTGGCAATGATCATCGCCCGCGTACAAACCGCCTGCACTTCCTCCAAGATATGCGTGGAGAGAATAATGGCCTTCTGTTTTGCCATTTCTCGAATGAGGGACCGAACTTCGTGCTTTTGGTTGGGGTCCAGACCGTCGGTGGGCTCATCCAGAATCAGCACGGACGGATCATGAAGAATGGCTTGGGCCAATCCCACCCGTCGCTTAAAGCCTTTCGACAAGGTTTCAATGGGCTGGTGCAACACACCGTCAAGATTCACCCTCTTGACCGTCTCCCTCACGCGCCGACGAAGGTCATCACCCCGAAACCCTCGCATTGCGCCGATGAACGACAGAAAACTCAGAGGCGTCATATCCCCGTAGGCGGGGGCCCCTTCAGGAAGATATCCCAGATTCTTTTTGGCCCCGAGGGGTTGCTGTTGAATATCGAATCCATTGACGGTGACGGTTCCCTTTGTTGGGGTCAGGAACCCCGTGATCATCTTCATCGTCGTCGATTTCCCGGCGCCGTTCGGCCCTAAAAATCCTAGAACTTCCCCCTGGCCCACGCTAAACGATACGTGGTCCACGGCCACGATCGGACCGAAGCTTTTCCGAAGCTGCCGTATTTCAACCATTGAGCCCACGGTGGTCCCTTTTCAATCGTGAGATGCTGAGAAAAGAACGATCGGACAATCGACGCTCGACAGAAAGCGTTCCCCTGTTCTTCTCCATAAAATAAAAAAACATCGGCAAGAGTCAAGGGTTGCCGGCAAAATTTTTGTCTTTTCAGAAACCAGCACGCTTCCATGTACGACGTCAGATCAAATCTCGGATGGATGGTCCGCGCTCGTGACGACGACGGTGCCGCGCATAATGGGATGGACGGTACAGTGGTAGGGATACCGTCCGGGAGGTAATCCCGGTATTTCATACACGCCGGCAGGCGGGATCGATCCGGAATCAAAAAGACAGGGACCCTTTTCCCGACAACCGTCGTGCGTCACCGTGTGGTGAGTTGCCGTGGGATTTTCCCATTGAACAGGGTGTTGAGCCATCACCGTGGCCGCGGCCGGGACATAATACGGAGACCATGATTCCATTTGAATCCTCACGGGCGTCAACGCGGCGACGCTCCATGAGGTAAGCAGGAGCGACAATCCCATCACCGTGCAGAATTTTTGTCTCTTCATGGCCTCACCGTTTTGACGGGGACACGTGTCTGTACCTTGGCGGACAGGTCACGGAGCCGAAGATGTTCACAAGCCCCCTTTTCCCTATGGACATCATACACCCTTTCTTCCAGAGCAAGCCAAATCTCCGACACGGCTTAACTCGAAAGAAGAAAACCACGGCTTTCTTGCGATGATGATCATCGTTGAGGAGGCCGCGTGAGACGCGGCCCTACTTTATTCGCCTTCAGTTCACGTAACGAATAAAAGGTCCCGCGCCAATGGATGCCGCCCCGCAGCAGTGTCAAGGTCATCGCGCGGCACTGAGTGTAGGCCAACAGGTTGAAGGTCACCGGCAGCAACAGCCCATGCCACGGCTTCACCCCAAACGGAGTCCCGGCAACGCCAAAACTGGTGACCATCATGACAACGGCCACGGCCAACAAGGCTTGAGAAAGTCCCGTGGTGAGCCAGACCCCCACCCACGGCCACACGTTCACCAGCAGTGAGCCGACGTTCACGAGGACGACCGAAGACACGCGATACTCCACGCCGGAGAACATGTTTTTCGTAAGGCCGTTGATAAACTCAGGGAGTGACCGGTACCACTCCACCGCCACCATGCCGCGTCCGTTCACCACGTCCTGTTGATAGCCACGATTCTTCACCAGTTTTCCGAACTTGATATCGTCATCCGGCCTGAGAGCAACGGACGTATGTCCGCCGATTTTCTGATATACGGACCGCCGGATGAAGTTGAAGGCGCCAATGCCCACGTACCGGCGACTTCTGGGATTGCGTGCGTTCCACGGGGCAAAGACGATGAACATCACGAACCTGAAAGTCGCACAGAGCGCGTCCAGGAGAGTCCCGGGCACGGTGACGTCGGGAATCGCCGTCAGATGATCGACCTGGTGCATCTGCATATAATTCACGGCCCTCCTGAGCGTTGAGGGATGAAACACCACGTCCGCGTCAGTGAACAGAACGTAGTCCCCCTGCACCTGCTGCGCTCCCGTATGCAGCGCATACGTCTTTCCGACCCATCCGGCCGGCAACGTTTCCACGGTCAACACGGTGAGGCGCTTATCTCGCTTCGCCCACGTTTCAAGAATCGCCCCCGTCCCATCCGTAGACCGATCGTTCACCGCCACAATCTCCAGTCCGGGATAATCCAACCTCAAGACCGACCGGAGCGCCTGGTCCAGATTTCGTTCTTCATTGCGAGCGGGGATCACGATGGAAACCCTCGGCAGCTCTTGACGGGCTTCCACCGGCACGGTTGCCAATACCGTCAACGCCCGACGCTTGAGCATGAGCCAGATGCCCGCGGGACCCCAAAAGCCCGCCGCCACAATCGCAAGACTTAATTGGATGAAGTGAGTGTCCACGGCCGCTCTTGGGGATTTTTGATTTTTGATTTAAGGATTGTTGATTTTCAAATCGACAATCTACAATCGGCAATTCTTCTGTCACGCAACTTTAGAATGACATGAGGCCCTTCGCCAGACAAGTCCATATAGAATCCATGTGTCACCCCATGGCGAACCATTCCCAGGAATGATGATTTTTGCAGAGCCCTCCTGACGGGAGAAAAGAAAACTCGCCCCCCCAGACGCGGCGGCGGGGAGGGTGAAGGGGAAGGGGCGTAAATGACACTTCAACAAGCATTTTATCACCATTAAACGCCTCTTCAATGATGTAGGGTCGCGTCTCACGCGACCGGTACTTCAATGAGGCCGAGGCAAGCTTGCCTCGGAAATCTCCCGCGTTGTCCGTCAGACCGGAAATTCTGCCGAGGGCACGCGGCACGCTACCATGGCCTCGTTCCGGCGCGGCGCGGCATCTGCCGATCGTGCTACTATAAGCTTTTCATAAGAAGAAGGATACTAAGAGGACCTTACAGGGCTCTTCAATTAGGCGTGGATTTCGACGAAGCGACTGGCCGGAGGGGGGAAGGTGATGAGGTTGTAGACAGTTGTCGGGGTTGTCTACACATTGTCTACAACTGAGACGGGCGGGCCTGGGGCGGGGCTCCGGTCGGCGGGACCGGCGGGGGCGGGCGGCAGAGACGGATGGATTCCCGCTTCATAACCCTCGATAGAAACCGTCAAGGGCAGGCTTTGGACATGACAGAGGGGGAGACCGGCGGGCGGCGGCCACATCGTCAGCGCGGGCGGGGTGAAGAGGATGGATTCCCGCTAGAAACCGGCGGGCATGACAAGAGGGGGAGACCGGCGGGCATGACGGAGCGTTCGCTCACCGGTTGGCGTCAGCCTGTTCATCAGGGCCCGGACGCTCGGCTGGGCTTCTGGATAATGCGCCGGCCGATTTGAGGAGGTTGATAACTTCGGTGTGGTTGTAATGTTCTGCCAGTTCCAACAGCGTCTCTCCGGCGCCGTCGGAGAACGTGGCGTTCGGATCAGCCCCGGCATCCAGCAAGACCTTCACCGCGTCCACTTTATTGTATCGGACGACACCGTGTAGCGGCGGGATGCCAGAGAAATTACCCTTGGCGTTCGGATCAGCCCCGGCCGCCAGCAAGACCTTTACCACGTCGACGTTGACGGCAAAATGCAGCGGCGTCCAGTTATACATCCTTTTCCACTTGGCGTTCGGATCAGCCCCGGCATCCAGCAAGACCTTCACCACGTCGACGTCCCCCGATGCGGCTCCATGCAGCGGCGTCGATCCCATTTTCGTTGTGCCGTTCGGATCAGCCCCGGCCGCCAGCAAGACCTTGACCGCGTCGACGTCCCCCAATGCGACTCCAGTCAGCGGATTCCGGCCGCCTTTTTCCGTGCCGGTCGGATCAGCCCCGGCCGCCAGCAAGACCTTCACCACGTCAACGGTGGAAGCCATGATAAGTACCTCGTCGCCGAACTTATCCTTCGCGTGGACATCAGCCCCGGCCGCCAGCAAGACCTTCACCACGTTGACATGACCAAAGTAGGCGGCGATATGCAGGGCCGTTGAGTCGTCGTCATCTCTTGTGCCGTTCGGATCAGCCCCGGCATCCAGCAAGATCTTGACCACGTCGGCCTGGCCATAGTAGGCGGCTCCATACAGGGCCGGCACGCCGTCGTCTGACCTGACGTTCGGATCAGCCCCGGCCGCCAGCAGTCTTTGCACGCCGGCTACGTGTCCGCGGTTGGCGTCCTGCATAAGTGGGGGCTGGTATCCAGCGTGTCCAGCGGTGCCAAGGACGAGAAGGATGCCAAGGCTGATGAATACGCGTCGCATCGTGATCATAATCCCGAACTCCCTCCCGGGCGTACATAATTAAACCCCGGGCCTTGATAGATTATGTTATCTATAGGTCTACCACCTTGTCCATAAATTTCAATCGTAATATTAAACGATATATCGCCACCGGTCTGAATCTGACCGAACACTTTCGGCAAGTTGCGGATCACCTCATTATATCGGCCAAATATCCGTATCGGGTTTGTCAACCCCGGTACTCTGACAGAGACGTCAACCTTATAGGGACGATGCTGTGGATGGTTAGAGTCAGGCGTTGGGTTAATGCGCACCCCGGCTTGGACTTGCTTTCCTATCTCCGTCGTTGCGGGTTTGGAGAGGGTGAATTTCCTAAGCCCCACCCTCCTGACATATCCATGATTCGCGGGTGAGACCTTGCCGGCTTGGTCTGCGGTGGGCGCGTGGGCGGCGCGGTAGGCCTTCGCGGCTTGGTATTCCTGAATTTTGTTGTGCGCATACTGGACGCCGACAGCGATAGCGGCGGCGGCCACGGCGTATAACGCGCCTTCACCTGGGTCGCCGCCCATGATGGTGGATGAAACGGCCCCGCCGGACGCGGCGCCGGCAAAATAGGCGGCAACTGGGTCTAGCCCCCACTCGTACCCGCCAAACCCCACCGCGCCCCCCACGAGGCCGGCCGCGGCCCCGGCCCCAATAGCCAACCCGACGTTCACGTTATACCCCGCGGCCCGATAGAGAAGGGAACTCGTGCCGCCGGCCGCGGCTCCGCCCGCGGCCCCCCCTAGAATGCTCCCGGCGGTCCCTTTCACCGTCCCCGCAACAAAGCCCCCTACCTTGCCGCCCACCCCGCCGGAAAAGGCGCCTATCGCCCCGCCTAACAGGGTCGCCCCCGGGTCCCAATCGCTGGCAATGCCGGCGGAGACCGTGCCCACGATAGCGCCGATGATAATACAGACGAGGAAACAATGGCCCGTGGGATCGTTGTACAACACCGGATTATTCCCGGCGTAGGCGTAGCGGTTCAACGTCTGCGGATGCAACGGGCTTTCTACAAGGGTATCCGGCGAGATAAACCGCCCCAGGGCCGGGTCGTAGTATCTCGCGTTGTAGAAGTAGAGGCCCGTGCTGGGGTCACGTTCTTGCCCCGTGTATTTGTAGGCGACGTCTGCCGTGCCCGTGTGCGTGTGCAGCTGGCCATACGGCCGGTAGCTGTTGTGTTCCTCGGCCGCGCCTTGGGCGTTGGTCAAGACGCTGGTCGAGCCCAGATGATCGGGATGAAAGTAGCTGGGGGAGGGCGTCCGTCCGGACGGCGGCATCGGCACCAGGGCAATGCGCTGACTGCCGGCATAGATCAGTCGGCTGCATGAGGTGCCTTCACAGACGTAGAGTTTGCCGATGTAGGTCGTAGTCGTGGTGGTGCTGCCGCTCGTGACCGTCTTTTTCACCCGCCCGCCGTCGCCGTCGTAGACGAAGGTGGTGGTGGCGCCGTTCTTGCGGACGGTGCTGAGGCGGTTTTCATAGTCATAGGTCATGATGCGGCCGTCGCCGAGGAGCATGTTGCCGTTGGCGTCGTAGCTGTAGGTCTTGGTGCCGGCCCGGGTCACGGCGTGCGGCCGGGTGCTGGCGGAGCCGCTGGGGTTGTAGGTGTAGGGGGTCGTGCGCGCGGGTGTGGACGTCAGCCGGTAAAGCCTTCCCCGCTGGGTGACCCTCACCCCGTCGCCGCTCCCCGCCATGTAGAGGATCCCGTTGTGCGTGGCCAAACTCCGCGGATACCCCTCGTTCACCCCGAATTTCGTGGCCGTCCCCACCCGCGTCACCCGCCCCGTCGTCGGATACCTGCGGGAATGACGGAAGGGGAGAGTGGCGGGCATGACGGAGGGGGAGACCGGCGGCCGGCGGCCACATCGTCGCGGCCATGTCGTCGGCGCGGGCGGGGTGAGAGGATGGATTCCCGCTAGAAACCGGCGGGAATGACAGAGGGGAGACCGGCGGGAATGACAAGAGGGGGCGGGGCGGATTCATCGCGGTCGGGATTTTACCTAGTCGGTGTCAGCCGGGCCTGGGGCGGCGGCTTCATCCTTCTGGTTGGCGTTTGACTCCTTCTCCCACTTCTTCGCCCACCATCGGCCAAGTTTGTATGCCGTTATAAACTGTTCAATAAACTTATCCGCTTCAGCTTCCAGTTCCTCAATGGAAATAGACTCTCGAATGTCTGGCATTGTGGCATGATATGCCCAAGTCGTAGCCCAAGCCCAAGGCCGATTTCCCTCCCCCATCTCTAAATTTCTGACTGCAACAACTCGTTCTTCAAATTCCAACTTACGATTGCACTGAAAGATTTTGTGACCAGCAATCACGCTTGGCAAACAGTTAAGGTTTAGGATCAGGGTGCCCACCGTTTCAGCATTTATATCCGTTGGCCCAAGCTCTGCCTCAAGCTGTTTCTCCGCTCGTTCCTGGAGTCTGTCCCGGAACTCTCTTGGTGCGAAGACGACGAAACTCACTTTTGCAAAGTCAAGCCCGGTAATTGTGGGAACCATCCAGTCAGCAGTGGGAATCAGCACGTCATCATTCGGAGGTTCTGCATAAGAAGGGTCACTGCTCCAAGCAATGAGCACGACAAGAATTCCCACTAGGCATTGAACCCCAAACTTATTCATAACCATCCTTCACCAGCCTATGTTCAATCAGGTCCGGCCGGCTCCTCCATAGCCGGGTAGCACTCTGCACTTTACGGCATTTCCGCCACACGGTCCAAAGCCTGTCAGAATAGTAGGCTTACGACCGAGTGGCTCCCCATAGATTATTATCCTTAGATACGTATCCTGAAGACGCGAGAGAGAAGTACTAAACCGGACAAAGGACCCGCCAATTTCTCCCGTCAGTGTTCGAAATGGGGTTCTTCCCGTAAGTCTAGGATCGGTAATTATTCCACCCGGTCCGTCAAGGGCGCTACCTGAATAGAGAGTAACTTCTAAGATATCACCCATCCTGCTTTCATGATTTGCCACTATGACGTCAAACCATAATTCTCTCTTGTTCGAAATGGCAATGGAGTCATGGGCTACGTAATCACCTTTCATCGATACCTTTATCAGCATTCGACGGGCCACGTGTTGGTCTTTGCCGGCTTGGTATTGCTGAATTTTGTAGTGCGCGTACTGGACGCCTACAGCGATAGCGGCGGCGGCGACGGCGTATAACGCGCCTTCACCCGGGTCGCTGCCCATGATGGTGGATGAAACGGCCCCGCCGGCCGCGGCGCCGGCCAAGAACCCCAACTTGGCCCCCACCCCGCCCCCAACTAACGCTCCCGCGGCCCCGGCACCGGCAGACAACCCGATGTTCACGTTATACCCCGCGGCCCGATAGAGAAGGGCACTGGTGCCCCCGGCCGCGGCTCCGCCCGCGGCCAGCCCGGCGGCCGTCCCCGCTACGGCCCCATACTGACTCCCTACCGTCGTCCCGACAAAGCCCCCGACCTTGCCTCCTACCCCGCCGGATATGCCGCCAATGAGGCCGCCCAGGATCATCGCCCCCGGGTCCCAATCGCTGGCGATGCCGGCCGAGATTGCGCCAATGAGAAAGCCGAGACAGATGAAAAAGCAATGCCCCGTGGGATCGTTGTACAACACCGGATTATTCCCGGCGTAGGCGTAGCGGTTCAACGTCTGCGGATGCAACGGGCTCTCCACAATGGTATCCGGCGAGATAAACCGGCCCAGGGCCGGGTCGTAGTATCTCGCGTTGTAGAAGTAGAGGCCCGTGCTGGGGTCACGTTCTTGCCCCGTGTATTTGTAGGCGACGTCTGCCGTGCCCGTGTGCGTGTGCAGCTTCCCATACGGCTGGTAGCTGTTGTGTTCCTCGGCCGCGCCTTGGGCGTTGGTCAAGACGCTGGTCGAGCCCAGATGATCGGGATGAAAGTAGCTGGGGGAGGGCGTCCGTCCGGACGGCGGCATCGGCACCAGGGCAATGCGCTGACTGCCGGCATAGATCAGTCGGCTGCATGAGGTGCCTTCACAGACGTAGAGTTTGCCGATGTAGGTCGTAGTCGTGGTGGTGCTGCCGCTCGTAACCGTCTTCTTCACTCGGCCGCCGTCGCCGTCGTAGACGAAGGTGGTGGTGGCGCCGTTCTTGCGGACGGTGCTGAGGCGATTCTCATAGTCATAGGTCATGATGCGGCCGTCGCCGAGGAGCATGTTGCCGTTGGCGTCGTAGCTGTAGGTCTTGGTGCCGGCCCGGGTCACGGCGTGCGGCCGGGTGCTCGTGGTGCCGCTGGGGTTGTAGGTGTAGGGGCTTGCGCTCATGCTTGCGGGATTCAGCGTATGTAGCGCATCGGTGCCACTATCCACCCTGTAGAGTTTCCCATTGTGCGAGGCTAACCCCGTCGGCAACCCCGTGACTTTGCCCACCCGCGTGGCTACGCCCGTCGTGGGATTCACCGTGTAGAGAGAGCTGATCCCCAGCATGTAGAGCTTGCCATTGTGCGAGGCCAACATGCTTGAATATGTCTCATTCACCCCGAATTTCGTCACCGTGCCCACTCGCGTGGCGACCCCCGTCGTGGGATTCAGCGTGTAGAGGGCATCGGTGCTATTGCCCGTCATGTAGAGTTTCCCATTGTGCGAGGCCAACCCCCGTGGATCCCACTCATTCACCCCGAACCGCGTCGCCGTGCCCACCCGCGTGGCTACGCCCGTCGTGGGATTCACCGTATAGAGGGTTTTGTTGCGGTACCCCAGCATGTAGAGTTTCCCATTGTGCGAGGCCAACCCCAGCGGCCACGTCTCACCCACACCAAACCGGTAAGCCCGCCCGACCCGCGTCGCGCCCCCCGTCGTGGGATTCAGCGTGTACAGCCCGCCCCGGCCCACCATGTAGAGTTTCCCATTGTGCGAGGCCAAGCCTTTCGGCCACGTCTCATTGACCCCGAATTGCGTCGCCGTCCCCACCCGTTTGGCGGGCTCCCCGATCTCATTGTGCAGCATGTTGCCGATCTGGTTGTAGGTGTAGGTGGCGGTGCCATACCCGCCCGTGGCCTCCGTGAGGCGGTCCAGCCCGTCATAGGCAAAGGTCTGGGTGCCGTGGCGGGGGTCGGTCAGGCTCGTCACGTTGCCCGCGGCGTCGAAGGTGTAGCCCAGGTTTTGCAAGACGGTGCTGCCTTTGACCGTGCGCAGGGTCTTGAGGCGGTAGTTCCGGCTGTCGTAGGTGTAATTCGTCGTGGTGCCGTTGCCCAGGGTCACGGTGCTGGGTTGGCCCAGGGCGTTGAAGCCGCTGTAGCGGGCGTAGGTGGTGCTGCCTTCCTGCACACTCTGCAACTGCGGGCCGCTGTAGGTGTAGGTGACGGTGGAGGGCGGCAGGGACAGCGAAAGCGTGTAGAGGGCTCCGTTGATGTTGCCCAGGACGTAGAGCCTGCCGTCATGCGAGGTCATCCCCGTCGGTTTCCCTTCATTCAGCCCGAATTTCGTGCCCCTCCCCACCCGCGCGGCCACCCCCGTCGCCGGATTCAGCGTGTGCAGCGCCCCGGTGTTCCACCCCACCAAGTAGAGCGTGCCGCCATGCGAGGCCAAGCCGTGGGGGATCCCCTCCTTCACCCCGAATTTGGTGGCCGTGCCCACCCGCGTGGCCACCCCCGTCGTCGGATTCACCGTGTACAGCGCATCGGCGGCATCCCCCACCATGTAGAGCGTGCCGTCATGCGAGGTCAACCCCGTCGGGTTCCCCTCATTCACTCCAAAGCGCGTGGCCGTGCCGACCCGCGTGGCCACCCCCGTCGTCGGATTCACCGTGTACAGCGCATCGGTGTCCGACCCCACCATGTAGAGCGTGCCGCCATGCGAGGCCAAGCCGTGCGAGACCCCCTCATTCACGCCGAATTTGGTGGCCGTGCCGACCCGCGTGGCCACCCCCGTCGTCGGATTCACGGTGAACAGCGCATCGGGGCGGGAGGCCGTCATGTAGAGTTGCCCGTTGTGCGAGGCCAAGCCGTACACCCAGCGTGTATTCACGCCGAATTTGGTGGCCGTGCCGATCCGCGCGGCCAGCCCCGGTTCCTGCAACGCTGCCCCGGCCCGGGGCGGCGGCAGGGACAGCGAGAGGGTGTAGAGGGCTCCGGTGCTGTTGCCCAGCATGTAGAGCGTCCCATGGTGGGAAGCCAACTCCATCGGGTAGTTCTCATTCACGCCGAATTTGGTGGCCGTGCCCACCCGCGTGGCCACCCCCGTCGCCGGGTCCAGCCGATACAGCGCATCCGTGGCCGCTCCCGTCATGTATAAGTCCCCATTGTGCGAGACCAACCCGTAGGGCGTGGTCTCATTCACCCCGAACGAACTCGCCGTGCCCACCCGCGTGGCCGCCCCCGTCGTCGTATTCAGCGTGTACAGGGCATTGGTGAAGTCGCCCAGCATGTAGAGTTGCCCGTTGTGCGAGGCCAAGCCCAACGTATAGTCCTCATTGGCTCCTGCCGTGCCCACCCGCGTGGCCACGCCCGTCGTCGGATTCACCGTGTAGAGGGTGCGGCTTCGGTACCCGACCATGTAGAGCTTCCCTTGATGGGAGGTTAAGCCCGTCGGGTGATCCTCATTGATCCCGAATTTGGTGGCCGTGCCCACCCGCGTGGCCCGCCCCGTTGAGGGGTTCACCGTGTACAGCGCATCCGTGGTGGTGCCCGCCATGTAGAGGGTCCCGTTGTGCGAGGTCAGGCCGAACATCCACCCCTCATTCACGCCGAGCCGCGCGGCCGTGCCCACCCGCGTGGCGGTTCCCGGCTCCCGGAACGCTGCCCCGGCCCGGGGCGGCGGGGGTGGCGGCGAGAGGGTGTAGAGGGCATTGGCGGCGCTGGCGTTGTGGGTGTTGATGGTCATGTAGAGCCGGCCCTGATAGGCGGCCAGGCCGTTCGGGTTCAGCCGCTGCCCAAAGCCCCGGGTGCGGCTCACGGGGGTCGCCACGCCCGTGGTCGGATCCACCCGATAGAGCCGCCGCGTCCGGCCCCCCACCATGTAGAGCGCGCCCTGATAGGAGGCGAGCGCCCGCACGTGGGTCTCCTTCACCCCGAATTTGGTGGCCGTGCCCACCCGCGTGGCCACCCCCGTCGTCGGATTCAGTGTATACAGCGCCTTGGTATGGCCCCCCGCCATGTAGAGGGTGCCCTGGTGCGACGTGAAGGCGCGGGCCCCCTCGTTCACCCCGAATTTGGTGGCCGTGCCCACCCGGGTGGCCACCCCCGTCGTCGGATTCAGCGTATACAGCGCATGGGCGACATTGCCCACCATGTAGAGCTTGCCGCCATGCGAGGCCAAGCCCGGCACGGATGTCTCATTGACCCCAAAGTTCGTGGCCGTGCCCACCCGGGTGGCCACGCCCGTGGTGGGATTCAGCCGGTACAGGGCCATGGTGGTGCCGATGGCGGCGGTGGTGCTCCCCGCAAGGTAGAGGGTGCCCTGATGCTCGGTCATACTCCTTACCCTCACCACGTTGGCCCCAAAGTTCGTGGCCGTGCCCACCCGGGTGGCAATCCCCGCCGCCGTCGGATAGCTCAGATGCGTCACCCGCCCCAGGCCGTCGTAGGCGCTCCGCGTGGTGTAGACGGTGCCCCCTACCACCTTGTCCGTCTGCGTCACCCGCCCCGCCCGGTCGTAATGGAACTGCGTGGTGCCGGAGGTATCCACGACCTGCTGCAGGCGGCCTTGCCGGTTAGAGCCAAGCCCGTCATAGGTGTAGCGCACGTCGCCCGCGCCCGCGGCTTTTTGCGTGCCGTAGTCTTTTTGCGTGCGCCGGTGCAGGGCATCGTAGCGAAAGTGGGTCTGCTGCCGCTTGGCGTCCGTCTGCCGGATCAGGTTGCCGTGCCGGTCGTAGGCGTAGGTCCAGGTGCCCAGGTCCGGGTCTCTCATGCTCGTCTTGCGCGACAGAGTGTCATAGGTCAGGGTGGTGCGGTTGCCCAGGGCGTCCGTGACGGTGGTGAGGTTGCCCAACCGGTCATGGGCGTAGGTGGTGGTGGCGTAGGGTGTGCCCCGGGCCGTGGTGCAGGTGCTGTAGGTGCCGGTGTATTCTTCCACTTTCACCACGCGGCCGTAGGCGTCGCGGGTGGTGCGCTTTTTGTGGTTCTTGGCATCCAGGGTCACGGTCACGCCGTCGTCGTAGCAGGCGCGGGTGCGGGTGCCGTCGGGGTGGGTGGTCTGCAGGACCCGGCCCAGGGGATCGTAGGTGGACGTGGTCCATTGTCTGGTGGGCGCGACCACGTACGACCTTGTGGTTCCAGGGGCCAATCGTTGGGCCTGATCCCTCGTGATGGTGATTTCGCCGATGAAGGGGACGATGGTGCGGAAGATGACTTTGTAGGTGTAGGGGACTCTGGTGCGTGTCACCGCGCCCCGGGCGTCGTATTGGGTCTCCGTGATGATCTGACTGTTCTCCGCGCCGGTGCTCTGCTGCTTGATGGTCCGGCCCAGGCCGTCGAAGTAGGTCCAGGTGGACAGACCCAGTTGGGACGCGGTGCGCACGTGTTGGCTCCCCACCGTGCCGAAGCTGACGTAGCTGGTGGTCGTCCAGAAGCCATCCGGTTGGGTGACTTTGGTGCGCCGGCCCAGGGCGTCGTATTCCGTGCTCACCACGGCCCCGTTGGCATCCGTGACGCTCTGGACTTGCCCGTACACCCCGCGGGTCGTGGCTACGCCGTTGACGCCATAGTAGGCGGTGGTGGTGACGTGCCCTTGGGCATTGGTCACGGTGGTGACGAAGGTGCCGGTGGGGTCATATCCCGTCGTCGTGGTGTGGCCGTTGGCGTCCCGCGTGCAGATGAGGTTGCCTTGGCTGTTGTACGCCATACGGGTCTCGGGGTGGGTCGTGGCGCCCGACAACCAGCGCACGCTGCGCGTCAGGTGGCCTTTGGCGGGGGTCTGGTTCGCGGACGCCGCGGCGCAACTCGTGGTGCCGTCGTAGTAGAAGTCGGTGCGGGCCAGTTGCGTGCCCGTGGTGCCGAGACCCGCCCGGATGGTCTCCCGCGTGGGCAGGGTCACGATCCATTTGGTGGTATTGGCGGCAAAGGTGCGGACCACGGTGCGGTCATCCGTGGTGGTGGCGGTGTCGCCGTATTGCCGTTCCTGGGTGACGTTGCCGTAGGCGTCGTAGGTGTAGTCCGTGCGCGTGGTGCGACAGGTGGCGTTGCCGTCACAGGTCTTGATGACCACGGAGGCGGGCGGGGTGAAGAAGGGGGCGCGGCCGTTGGCGTCCGCGGTGTAGGTGGTGGTGGTTTCGGAGTAACGTCTGCCGCGGGCGTCGGTGACTTTGACGCGATAGGGAGCGCCTTTGAGGTAGCCGTGGGCCACGGCGGGGTTGTTGGTGCCCACGGCCAGGTCGTTGCCTTGGTGGAACCAGGTTTCGGTGATGGTCTTCTCGCCGGAGGGCCCGGCGGGGCCGGTGACTTTGGCGTAGTGGAAGCCCCGGAATTCGCGTTCGCCGATATGGTGGTAGCCGCCGGAATAGGTGTA
The DNA here is from genome assembly GCA_965212625.1 of Nitrospirales bacterium. Classification (GTDB taxonomy): domain Bacteria; phylum Nitrospirota; class Nitrospiria; order Nitrospirales; family UBA8639; genus Bin75. The sequence continues at coordinate 1,940,904 of OZ243124.1, forward strand.
GGTGGTGGTGGCGATGTTGCCGTTGCCGTCGTTGGTGGTGATGGTGGCGACGGTCTGGGTGGGGTAGGGGAGTTGGGTATTGGCGTACTGGGTGGAGGGTTTGTAGGTGAGGGTGGTGGTGGCGCCCAGGCCGTTGGTGAGGGTCTTCAGGAGGACGGGGACGTTGGTATTCAGGTAGGCGCCTTTGGGTTTGTTGCTGGAGGTGATCCGGCGGTGATAGAGGAAATCCACGCGGCCATCGCCGTTCAGATCGACAAACCGCGCCCCTCGGTCTTTGCCATCGGCGGCAATCTCATACGGTGGGGCAAACGCCGATGCGCTGACCCAGCCTGTGCCCGTATTCAGGTAGGCCCCTTTGTTGGTGCTGCTTGTGCGATAGACGAAATCGATGAGGGCATCGCCGTTCAGATCGACGAACCGCGCGCCCGCGTTCTTGGCATTTGTTATGATATCGGCCGGCGGGGCAAACGCCGACGTGCTCTGCCAGCCCGTGCCCGTGTTCAGGTAGGCGCCTTTGTTGGTGCTGCTCGTGCGATAGACGAAATCGACAAGCCCATCGCCGTTGAGATCGACGAAGCGGGTGCCCGCGTAGTCGTTACCTAAGCCTAAGCGGTTACCGAATAGAAAAAGTATAGCACGTAGTGGGCCGCCGCTAGGTAGGGGAGTCCTAATATCATATGGTGGCGCAAACCCGGGTGTGCTGCGCCAGCCCGTGCCGGTGTTCAGGTAGGCGCCTTTGTTGGTGCTGCTCGTGCGATAGACGAAATCCAGCCGCCCATCCCCGTTGAGGTCCACAAACCGGGCGCCCCTGTCCTGCCCGGACATGGCGACGATATCATATGGTGGCGCAAACCCGGGTGTGCTGCGCCAGCCCGTGCCGGTGTTCAGGTAGGCGCCTTTGTTGGTGCTGCTCGTGCGATAGACGAAATCCAGCCGCCCATCCCCGTTGAGGTCCACAAACCGGGCCCCCTTGTCCTGCCCGGATGTGGTGACGATATCATATGGCGGCGCAAATCCAGACGTGCTGCGCCACCCGCTGCCGGTGTTCAGATACGCCCCTTTGGTGGTGGCACTGCTGCGATAGACGAAATCCAGCCGCCCATCCCCGTTGAGGTCCACAAACCGGGCCCCCTTGTCCTGCCCGGACGTGGTGACGATATCATATGGCGGCGCAAATCCAGACGTCCAGCGCCACCCGTTGCCGGTGTTCAGATACGCCCCTTTGGTGGTGGCACTGCTGCGATAGACGAAATCCATGCGCCCATCGCCGTTCAGATCGACAAACCGTGTACCCTGATCCGACTGGCCATCAGCCGCGATGGAAACCGGTGGGTTAAACGCCGTGGCCGTTTGCCAGTTGCCTACCGACGTCTCGCCGCCATAGTGCATCGTGACCGGCGGCAGGCTGCTGCCGCCCGTGATGCTGCCGCTTCGGATTGTGGCGTCTTTGCCGTATTGGGTGACGCTCCGGAGCAGGGAACGGCTGGTGCCCGCGCTGCTGGTGTAGGTCAGCTTGTAGGCTCGCACCAGGCGGTTGTTCGCCCGCACCTCAATGGTCTTCAGCCGTTTGGCCGTCTTTATCAGGAAGTGGCTCGTGTACATCGGCACGGCGTCCGTCCGGGTTTCCAGGTGAAAGATGACGCTGTTCGTCGGCCGGGTGCTGCCGTGGCCGGTGTAGTCGATTCGGGACAGGTAGCCTTGGCCTTGATCGCCGGTGTAGCTGATGGTCATGTAGTTGCCGTCCGGGTCTTCTACGCGCTCTAGACACCACCGGAAGATCTTATTGGCGTCCGACGGATGGGCGACTCGCGTGGCCGCGGTGCGGCCGAAGTAGAACTTCTGGCCGGTCTTGTCCGTGGCCAGGAAGTACGGCTTGCCGTCACTGGCCGTCAGTTTCTGTACGCGGGTGAAGCCGCCTTCGATTTTGGCCCGGTATTGGTTGGTGCCGACGTTGACCAGGTCGACGTTGATGCCGGCCAGGCGGAAGACGTACGCATCGCCGGCGTAATTCAGGCCGAATTTGGTTTGGCGTTCGATGACGCTTTTTTCGAGTTTCCAGCCGAGGCCGACCCAGCCGTTGCCGTTGGCGCTGTTGTAGACGAGGGCAAGGTTGGGGTGGACGCCGCCGCGGCCCGGGGGGACGGCGATGGGGATGCTGGTGGTGGCGGTGCCGGTGAAGAGGTCGGCATGGACGGCCCCGCCGACGGCACTGACGGGCATCTCTTGATCGGTTTCGTTGGCGGACGTGAAGGTTGGGGTGAAGAGAAGGCTGGTCAGGATTGCCAGCGTGAGGTACGGGCGGCGGAAGACCACACGGAAGCATGACTGCGGCATGACCCAACCTCCTGGAGCAGGATGTGAACCCGAACGCTTTGGCCTTGCTACCACATGCCGGACGTGATGTCAAGTGGTGGGGTGAGGGGGGCTTGGCCGGGTTCGGCCGTGGCCGCGGCTGGTGAGGGAGGAGGATGGATTCCCGATTAAGGACCCTCGATAGAAACCGTCAAGGGCAAGCTTTGGGCATGACAGAGGGGAGACCGGCGGGCATGACAGAGGGGGCGGGGCGGTGACCGGGTGGGTGTCCGGCGTCTGCGTCGGGATCCTCACGGCGTCCGGCGTCCAGGTCGTCGGCGTGGCCGGCGGCGGACGGGGTGGCCGGAATGATGGCATTGTGGCGGGATGGGTTGGGTCGCGCTTGGGATTTTCGGGGGCTTCAAACGCATTCTCGGGCAAAAAATTTTGGGGATGAGGATGGATTCCCGCTAGAAACCGGCGGGAATGACAAGAGGGGAGACCGGCGTCCGGCGGCCACGTCGTCGGCGTGTCCGGCGGCGGACGGGGTGGCCGGAATGATGGCATTGTGGCGGGATGGGTTGGGTCGCGCTTGGGATTTTCGGGGGCTTCAAACGCATTCTCGGGCAAAAAATTATGGGGATGAGGATGGATTCCCGCTAACTGCCGGCGGGCATGACAAGAGGGGAGACGGGGCGGTGACCGGGTGGGTGTCCGGCGTCTGCGTCGGGATCCTCATGGCGTCCGGCGTCCACGGCGTCGGCGTGGCCGCCGGCGGACGCGGGGGCCGGAATGATGGCGTTTGGGCGGGATGGATACATCGCGTTCGGGATTTTCGGGGGCTTCAAACGCATTCTCGGGCAAAAAATTTTGGGGATGGGGATGGATTCCCGATTAAGGATGTCGGGAATGACAGAGGGTAGGCGGGCATGACAGAGGGGGAGACCGGCGTCCACGGCGTCGCGGCCCGTCGTCGGCGCGGGCGGGGAGAGGCGTGAAGCCTGATTTTTGTTTGAGATTTTCTTCTTTTATTCACCGCGGGATCAGGGATTTGACCAGCTTTTCAATGGTCAGGCCTTGGACGATGATGGAGAAGACGACGGCGACGTAGGTCATCGCCAGGATGATGTCGCGGTCCGGGCCGGGGGGTAAGGACAGGGCCAGGGCTACGCTGATTCCGCCGCGCAGGCCGCCCCACGTCATGAGCCGCGTGGCGCCGGGGGTGAATGATCGTATGCGACTCAGTAGGGCGATGGGCAGCCCGATCGCTACGGCCCGTGACAGGAGAATGAGGGGTATCATCAACGCGCCGGCGAGGAGATATTCCCGGGTGAACGTGAGAACGAGCACTTCCAGGCCGATCAGCACAAAGAGGATCGCGTTCAGGATTTCATCCACCAATTCCCAGAACGTATCCAGATGTTCCCGGGTTTTGTCCGACATTCCTGAAGCCCGGCCGTGATTCCCGACCAGCAATCCAGCCACGACGACGGCCAGGGGGCCGGACAGATGAAGCGCACTGGCCAGCGCATAGCCGCCGGTCACCGCGGCGAGGGTGAGCATCACTTCGATTTGATAGTTGTCAATGCTTTTGACCAGCCAATAGGTCAGATAGCCCAATCCGAATCCGAAGACGATGCCGCCGACGGCTTCCTGGGCAAACAGGCCGACGACGTGGGTCACGGTGGGTTCGTGCGTGCCGGCCGCTAATTCGACGAGGACGAGGAAGACCACGACGCCGACGCCGTCGTTAAAGAGCGATTCTCCGGTAATCTTCACTTCCAAACTTTTCGGAGCGTCGGCATTTTTCAGGATGCTCAGCACCGCAATGGGATCGGTGGGGGAAATCAGGGCGCCGAAGACGAGGCAGGTGAGATAGGCAAGCGGAACGCCGAGCATGGTTAACACGCCATACGTGAACGTGCCGACCAGCATGGTCGAGAGCAGGATTCCGACGGTGGCCAGCGAGCCGATGACCCATTTCTGGTTGAAGAGATCGTTGAGATTGACGTGCAAGGCTCCGGCAAAGAGCAAGAAGCTCAACATGCCGTGAAGCAGCGTCTTGTTAAAGTCGATGGATTGAAGCCAGCCGGCGGCTTGGTCTTCCAAGTGGAATCCCAGGAGATCAATGACTTGCAGCAGAAGGGACACCACTAAGGCCATCAGCATCACGCCGATGGTGACGGGTAATCCCACGAACCGATAGTTGAGATAGGAGAATCCCGCGGTCAGGCTGATGACGATGGCGAGGATGTCAAATAAATCCATGGGCGAGAGCGAGAAGGTTTGCCGGTTGACGTGCGTAATGGATAACGGTCCCGAGCCGGCCCGTCAGGGGCCGTGAAAGATTTCATCGAAAAACAGCTGCATGTGTTTCCAGGACCGCTCATCGGCCCGTTGGTTGTACTGCACGCCGTCTATCCCATACACGTCGGCGCCGGGGTTGGTGAAGCTGTGCCGCGCGCCGGCGTACAGGATCATGTGCCAGTCGAGGTTCGCTCGATCCAGCGCGCGGCGGAACGTGCGGACGTGTTCCTCGTTGAGAAACGGATCGGCGTGACCGTGCGCGATCAGGATTTTCGCTGTGGTGCGTTGGGCTTGCGCGTCCGTCGGCAGCGGCAATGCGCCGTGAAAGCTGACCACGCCCTTCACGTCCGCCCCACTATAGGCGAGTTGAAGCACCGTGGACCCGCCGAAGCAATAGCCAATCGCCGCCACGCGCTGCGGGTCGACCGCGTCCTGGCTCCGAAGCACGGCCAAGCCTTTGAGCGCCCGTGCTTGCCACTGCGTCGCGTCGGTTTGGACCCGTTTGGCCCAGGTGCTGGCCTGGTCCGGATGCGTGGTGACTTGGCCGTTTCCGTACATGTCCGCGGCAAAGGCCACGTATCCGAGTTCCGCAAGTTGTCGGGCTCGGTCGCGGGCATAGTCATTCAGTCCCCACCATTCGTGAATCACTAAGACGCCGGGCTGTTTTTCTGTCCGTGCATCATCCCACGCCAACGTGCCTTCGAGCGGCACGTCGCCATGGTGATAGGCAATCGCTTTGGTTTGAATCTCGGCAAGACACGGGGAAGGGAACAGGAGCAGCAGGATGATCCATCCGAGAGATTGTCGCATTGTGGATCCTTTCGTCATAGGAGTTGCTTGGCTTGCCCTGAGCCTCGAAGGGCCTCAAAGGGCTTGAAGGGCGTTATACCGGAAAATCGATTGTCTCACAACGGAGGGATTGCCATGCCTGCCCTGAGCTTGCCCTGAGCCTCGAAGGGCCTCAAAGGGATGGGTATTGATGAAGAGTGCGGCAGGATGGCGAGTCAGTATGCACGTGACACCGAGCCGTGATTCTCAGCATGGCTCAAGGGAAAGAAGTTTTGACTGAAAATGCAGATCCTTCGCTTCGCTCAGGATGACAGGGTGGGGGGGATGACAGGGGGGGTGGGATGACGGGGGACGGAATGACGGGGGGACGGGATGACGGGAGAACGGAATGACAGGGAACGGAACGACAGGGGGCCGGGATGCCAGAGGGACGGGATGACAGGAAGACGGGATGACAGGAAGGCGGGATGACACTTCAGTGAAACAAGACATGTACGGCAATTAAGGAAATGCCCAGGGCGAGGGCACCGTAGCCGACGTTTGGGCCGGCAATCCGGACAAGGCCGCGCACGTTGATGCGCCAGCCGTTGGTTATCATCGTGGGAATCGCCACCACTGCAAACGTCAGCACGATGGTCAACAAGGCACGGTTAAAATACGCCAGATCGGGAATGGCCACCTTTAACCCCAGGGACAGCACGATACTCAAAAGGAGTGCAGAGAACACGAGCCTGGGGGAGGGCTTGACCAACAACACCGCCGCGCTGATCAGGACCACAAAGCCATTCTTAATGTAGTACGACACGTCGTTGAACCAATGAGTCAGGGCAAAGCCCGGGTCCTGATATTTGACGTACAGTTGCACAAAGCCGAACAGGATTCCGGTCATCAGACACACCACGATGGCCCATTGGCCGACCCTGACGACTTGCCGATCGTCGGCCGCCGGATTGAGGTAGCGTCTGTAAACGTCGATGGACCACAACGTCGATAAGGAGTGAAACATGGAATCCACCGAACTCATCAGCGAAGCAAACAGTCCTACAAGAATGAGACCCCGCAAGCCCGTGGGGAGAAGCCTGTCAATCAAGACGATATAGCTCCGGTCGGGGTCTTGAAGCGGATGGTCAAGCACCATGCCGGCAAGGGCCACGCCGGGGAGAATGATGATCGCGGCCATGACGTATTTGAGGACACCCCCTACCAACAGCCCGATCTGGGCTTCCCGCAAATTCTTCGCGGCCAAGGCCCGCTGGAGAATGACCTGATTGCACCCCCAGTAATTGAGATTGAGCAGTAACATGCCGAAGATGGCCGTCCATGGTAACGTGGGATGATCCGCCGGAAGGTGGAGGTGCATCAAGTGAGGCGTCTTCTCGTACAGTTGCCCCCAGCCTCCCACTTCCGTCACGGAAAGATACAAGAGCACGACCCCGCCCAGCATCAACAGAAGACATTGCACAACGTCCGTCCGTACAACGGCCGTGAGCCCGCCCAAGAGCGTGTAGGTCGCTGAGAACGCCCCCAACAGGACGAGAAGCACGGCCACCCTGATCACCGCACGGTCGCTGATGAAGTGCAAGTGATCGCCAAACACGGCGTTGACGGCATAGGCTCCCCAGAACAGGGCTGCACCTACGTACACCGTGGCAAACAAGGCGATGCTCAACAGAGAGTAGGTCAGGGCCACGCGGGGGCCGAATGTCTCCTCAAAAAACTGCGAGATGGTCATGACCCTGTGTTTCAGATAAACGGGCACAAAGACAAACGCGGCCACGAGAATGCCGACAATCGCATTGATCTCGAAATTGGCCTGGGCCAGGCCGTACAGGTACGCCGAGCCCATCATCCCGAGAAAATGGCCGGCGTGAACGTTCGTGCCGATCGTGGACATGGCGATGGTGGGCCACCGCAGGCTCCGCGAGCTGAGAAAATACTCGTTCACGGTGACGCCTTCCGTCTTGCGCCGCGACCGAAGGCCGATGATCAGAATGATGATGAAATAGCTTCCGATAATGATTCCGTCGATCACGGTGACCCCTTTCTTGACGACGGCGTGAAGATGCCAAAGTGTAGACTTCCGTGGTTGTTTCTCTCAAAGAAGACATGTTGATCGTATTTGCACGGTCGGGAAGCGTATGGTGTCCTGGTTGCCAGTCGTGGCCGGAGGAAGTCTTTTGAAACAAAACCGGGGATTCGGGAGCACGGTGAGGAGGGCGTCTTGATACCTGGAGACGTTCTGATATCGGAGACTGAGATCGCGCACGCGGTTCAGAAGATCGCTACGGGGGTCGCCGAGGACTACGATCTCTCCGATCTTCTCCTTGTCGGCGTCATGGACGGCGCCGCCTGCTTTCTCGCAGACTTGCTCCGCGCGCTGCCTGGATCGATTGATGCCACCACGGTGCGCGCTTCGAGTTACGACGGGACGGAAGCGGGCGCATTGAACGTCGCGTGGCTGCCTCCCCGCAAACGTATCGAAGGGAGGCCTCTGCTGATTGTGGAAGACGTTGTGGACACCGGTGCGACGGTCTCCGCACTTATCAAGGCCCTGACCAAGCTTGGCGCGGCATCCGTGAACGTCTGCACGTTGCTCAATAAACCCTCACGACGAGTCGAAGACGTGACGGTCACCTATACCGGATTCGAGATCCCTGATACGTTCGTCGTTGGCTACGGTCTCGATTACAACGGCGCCTATCGCAACCTCCTTGACATCCACGAATTGATCGATCAGCCCTGATCTTGTGCATGGTTCGGCAAAAGGGAGACACTAGAGACCATTTCTCGGTTTGTTGTTTTGACCGGTGCCCTGACTTCCATCAGCATTCCCAATAGAGACTCGCTGAATTCGGAGGACTATCACTGATGAAGAAACACCCCATCAAGATCGGCATGATACCTTCCCATCCGGGTGCCTTTATCAAGACGGAAATTATTGAGGAACTGGGCTTACGTGTCACGGAAGCCGCTAACGTGTTGGGCGTGCGGCGAGCGACCCTTTCCGATTTGTTAAATGAAAAAGCCGCACTCTCCCCCAAAATGGCCTTGCGGCTTGAAAAGGCATTCAACCTCAATATGGACATGCTCTTACGGATGCAGGCGTGGCACGATGCCAACGAAATGCGACGGCAACCGAAAGATTAAGGTGGCGTCTTATGTGCCTGCACGGGTCCAGGCAGCAGATGATGTTCTCGATAACGAGCATTGAGTCAATTTATGGCTGAATCTCGATTGCCTGAAGGTTTCCGTTTATCTGCCCGTGCCGGATACCGATTCGAGATCATGGTGAACGTGTCATCTCTTGGGTTCATACACGAATGATGCTATCCTGCTGAAAGGTAGGTGGCAGTAAAAACGACAGTTCCCTTTCAATAAATGAGGGTCTATTATGAAATTACAGGTCGTCGTCCATGAGGCAGAGGAAGGTGGTTATTGGGCAGAAGTCCCATCGATTCCGGGATGTGCGACGCAGGGTGAATCTTTTGACGAATTGCTGTCGAACATTTACGAAGCTGTCGAAGGCTGCTTGTCCGTCGATGTTCAAAATATCACGACCTCAGAAAAAGATAAGGTAATGGAGATTGCAATTTGAAGTCAGTCAGCGGAAAGCGATTTTGCCGTGTTTTGGAAATCAACGGGTGGGAATACGATCCGTTACACGATGGCGCGCCCGGAGGGAGTCGAACCCCCAACCCTCAGATCCGAAGTCTGATGCTCTATCCATTGAGCTACGGGCGCTTCCGATCATCTTTTTCGACTATTTGTGATGGTCTGTCAACTCGTGACGTTCTCACAGGGGGCACTACGGCAGAGAACCTGACGATAGACGGTTGAAAACGTCCGCGTGTTGCAACTCATGACTCCCATGCCGTATTTTGCCAACTCCGGGTCATCTGATGTCTCATTTGTACCGGACCAGCACAGGTCATCGATATCAGCTACATACCTGATCCATTATGTTTCGGAAAACCGGAGGTGCATTCGATGAATAGCAAAGAAGTACTTGAACAAGCCCTGGCTCTCAGGCCGGATGAAAGGTTCTCGGTCGTCGAAGGTATTTTAAGAAGTCTTGACGAACCGGATACGTCGCTTGACGCCATATGGGCCGAGGAAGCAGAAAAGCGGCTGCGTGCGTATCGAGAAGGTAATCTTGAAGCGATACCAATGAGGGAAGTATTCAAGGAAGAGAGGAAACATAACAAGTCCGTCAGTGAGTGTCAGAAATTCCGTGCGTGGGGGGAGTCGCTTGATTAAGAGAGAAAGGATCTGAATCTGATGACGTTACCGCAGGCAGGGATTTTTACTGAAGGCCGCACGCATTTTTATTATTTGGAGTACCAGCTTCCCCCTGAGGCTGCGACGCAAGACGTGCGACAGGCTATCCGATCGGCGCTTGCTGTCCAAGGAGAAGAGGCATCCGATACCGTCGTGGCGTTCGGCAAAGGCGCATGGGATCGGTTGAATCCCGCGCGGCACCCTGAGGGGTTCCGGGCTTTTTCAGTTCTCGCAGGGGTTGATGGCGCTTCCGTTCCTTCAACGCAACGGGACGTGCTGTTCTGGATTCAGAGCGGTCGCCGGGACGTTACGATGCAGGTGGCGTTGGCCATTCATTCGTTCATGCAGGCGGTGGGAGCACTCCAGCTTGATTTGGCCGGGTTTCAGTACTTGGATTCACGGGACCTGATCGGATTCATTGACGGCACTGCGAACCCCAAGGAGGACAAGGCTCGTGAGGCTGCGCTGATCCCTGAAGGGAAGCCTGGGGCGGGAGGGGCGTTTGTGTTGTCTCAGCAGTGGGTGCATAACCTGCCCGCCTTCCATGCACTTTCTCAGTCCGAACAGGAACGGGTCATAGGCCGGACCAAGCCTGACAGCATTGAACTCGAAGGCGAGGCCATGCCGCCGACTGCACACGTGAGCCGGACCGATTATAAAGAAAACGGGAAGGCGTTGAAGATTTTTCGGCGGAGCGCGCCTTACGGAACGGTCAAGGAGCATGGCTTGTACTTTCTCGCCTTCTCTTGTGAACTTCGCCGATTTCAGGTCTTGCTGGAACGGATGTTCGGCACGTCGGGAGACGGGGTGTCCGACAAGCTCATCCGCTATTCCAAACCGGTCACGAGTTCGTACTGGTTTGCGCCGTCACGGGAAGCCCTCACACGGGTTTGCAGCCTGGACACCGGGGAATGAACGTGGGACGCTCCGGTTTCCGGCCGAAGGGTTCAGAACGACAGAGTATGGAGATGGTTAATAGGTCTCGGGTGTGGGCAGGTCCACTTCCGGCTGGCTCGCTTCGGGAAGAAGCTTTTCCAGGCGTTGTTGAAAGTCCCGAATGCGATCTTGTTCTGCGGGACGAAACCGGACCTTTCCTTCTTTGTGAAGTTCAACCACCTGCTCTATCGCCTGAAGCAGCGGAGGGACGGCATCAAAGATTTTGCCGGTTTCAAATGCCTCCAGGGAGTCCATGAACAATTGATTGAGGACTCGATAGGTCGATCCGGCTCGGTCTCGAAACCGGTAGACAATGGTTTCATAGCTTTCAACGGCTTCTTCCGTGGGACGTATCCCGCCGGGAATCGACGCGGCCGACTTCGCCGGCACTTTCGCTGCCAGGGCTGCCAAGGCCGCGATGAATTCCCCGAGTGTCTCCAGCACCTGGGCGGCTTCCATTTCTGTTCGTGGGGTCATGGCATTCTCACCCCCGGATGACGTCCGGGACAGGGTCCGGTCTTCTCCGTGGCTAGCGGCCAGTGGCTAGCGGAGAGTTCCCGGATCATGTCAGGGGCAGGTCCGGTCTTCTCTCGTAATCGGCTCACAACGTCGGCCATATCCGCGGGCAGTGGGGCTTCAAAATCCATGGACTCCTGGGTTGATGGGTGGATGAACCCAAGCACTTTGGCGTGAAGCATGACGCGGGGAACGGCGACGTCGTGGGTCATGCCCGCTTTTTTTCTGCCATAGGTTGGGTCGCCCGCGATCGGACACCCAATGGCCGACAAATGAACCCGAAGTTGATGGGTTCGCCCGGTTTGAGGGAATAAATCCACCCGCGCCGCGAGCGTGTCGAAGCGTTCGGTGACTCGGTACGTCGTGGACGATGCTTTGGGTTTCGCCGTTCGCACGGAAAACTTTTTTCGTTCTTTGGTATCTCTCCCGATGGCCAAGTCAATCGTGCCTTCGCGTTTGTTGGGGACGCCCCAGATGACCGCCTCATAGACTCGCTTGATGGTATGCCGCTTAAACTGGCTGGCCAAGCTCGCGTGGGCCTGATCCCGTTTGGCCACGACCATGACTCCCGTGGTGTGTTTGTCCAACCGGTGAACCAGTCCGGGCCGTTCCCTTTCTCCGACGTCGGCGAGGGCCGTTCCCTGCACGTGGTGGAGTAAGGCATTGACCAGGGTTCCCGTCCAGTTGCCTGGCGCCGGATGCACCACGATGCCGGCTTGCTTGTTCAAGACCAACAGTGCGTCGTCTTCATAGAGGATTTCAAGAGGAATGGGTTCCGGTTTGATGTCCAGCGGTTCGGCCCTAGGCACCATGAGCCGGATGGTGTCGCCTGGTTTGATTCTGTGGCTGGGCTTGGCGACGTGACCGCCAACGGTGACGTGGCCGTTGAGGATCAATCGCTGAAGGGCCGTGCGAGAGAAATCCGGGTCGCGGTTGGCCAAAAAGTGGTCCAACCGTTTGGGACCTTCTCCCGGTGAAATGATAATCTCCGTCCGCGTGTCAACCCTTCGGGACATGACTCGTGGTGCGTGAAGAGCGGTGAATGAAGAGGAAGTGAAGACGGCTGCCCCCTCGTCACGCTCCACTCACCACTCAGAACGTCCCCGGTCAGGCGCGGCCTTGCTTTCGAAGCCGTTCGGCCACCTTCCGGCGAAGCCGTGCTTTTTCCAAGCTTACCCTGGCCTCTTCCACGTCCGAGGGCAGGCCGCCGCGTTCCAGACGTCGTTCGGCTTGGGCCACCGCGGCTTGGGCGCGTTCAACGTCAATATCTTCCGCCTTTTCCGCGACCTCCGCAAGCACGGTGACCTTGTGAGGCGTCACGTCGGCGAATCCCCACAACACCGACATGTACCGCTCCGTTTCTCCGCTGCGATAGTGGAGTTCGCCGATCCGAAGGGTCGTCAGGAAATAACAATGGCCCGGCAACACGCCAAAGTCGCCGTCCGTTCCAGGGGCCGAGACCTGATCGACGTGTTCACTGAGGAGCAGTTTATCCGGCGTGACCACTTCCAACAGGAGTTTTCCCGGTTGTGCTGACTTGCTCGTCGCCGCCATTATGGCTTGTGTCCCAGTGTTTCCGCCTTCTCGATCACTTCTTCAATCGCGCCGACCATGTAAAACGCTTGCTCCGGTAATTCATCGTGCTTGCCTTCGACGATTTCCTTGAAACTCCGGACCGTATCCGTGAGTTTGACGTATTTGCCCGGGGTGCCCGTAAAGGCTTCAGCGACGTGGAACGGCTGAGACAGGAACCGTTGCAGCTTTCGCGCCCGCGCCACGATCTGTTTGTCTTCTTCCGACAACTCATCCATTCCAAGGATGGCAATGATGTCCTGCAAGTCCTTATACCGCTGCAACGTGCGTTGGACCCGCTGCACGACGTGATAATGTTCTTCTCCGAGGACGTGAGGATCGAGAATTCTGGACGTGGAATCCAGCGGATCAACCGCCGGATAAATGCCCAGTTCCGCCAATTGTCGGGACAACACGGTCGTCGCGTCCAAGTGGGCGAACGCGGTGGCGGGCGCGGGGTCCGTCAGATCGTCCGCCGGCACGTAAATGGCTTGCACTGACGTGATTGACCCTTTTTTCGTTGAGGTAATGCGCTCTTGCAACGCTCCCATCTCCGTCCCCAGGGTCGGTTGATACCCCACCGCCGACGGCATACGGCCCAAGAGGGCCGACACTTCCGACCCGGCCTGCGTGAACCGGAAAATGTTATCAATAAACAAGAGCACGTCCTGATGTTCTTCGTCGCGGAAATATTCGGCAATGGTCAATCCCGTCAATCCGACGCGAAGGCGCGCGCCAGGCGGCTCATTCATCTGACCATACACCAAGGACGCTTTGGATTTCGTGTAGTCCTGGGGATCAATGACGTTGGACTCCTGCATTTCATGCCAGAGGTCGTTGCCTTCCCGCGTCCGTTCTCCCACGCCCGCAAACACGGAAAAGCCGCCGTGATGCAAGGCAATGTTGTTAATCAGTTCCATGATGATGACGGTTTTGCCGACTCCGGCCCCACCAAACAGACCGACCTTCCCGCCCTTGGCATAGGGTTCCAACAGGTCCACGACTTTTATGCCCGTTTCCAACACTTCGGTTCTGGTTTCTTGATCTTCCAGAGGTGGGGCCGGTCGATGAATCGAATACGTTTTCTTGGCGGGAATGGGACCGAATCCATCTACGGGGTCCCCCAACACGTTGACCACCCGGCCCAACGTCTCGCGGCCGACGGGGACCGAGATGGGTGCTCCCGTATCTTCGACGTCCATGCCGCGCACGAGTCCATCCGTCGAAGACATGGCCACCGCGCGGGCCCGGTTTTCTCCCAGATGCTGCGCGACTTCCATGGTTACGGCCATGGCCGTGGACTCCTTGCCGGCGCCCGGTTGAATCGTAATCGCATTGTAAATGTTGGGAAGATGCCCAGGAGGAAACTCAACGTCAACCACGGGCCCGATGACCTGAATGACTTTTCCTGTTTCGGTCCTCACCTGATGACTCCCTTTCTGGATAGCGGATGGTGGATCCTGATACTGGATTCCCGATTAACAACATCGGAAATGACGGGGTGCCGTCGGGAATGACAGGGTGTTGTCGGGAACGACGGTGGCGTCAAGAATGACAGTGGCGTCAAGGAACGTTTCACTTCAATGCTTCCGCTCCGCCGACAATATCCATCAATTCCTTCGTGATCGCGGCCTGCCGCGTTTTATTGTAAAACAAGGTGACCCTCTGAATCAGTTCTCCGGCATTTCTCGTTGCCCCGTCCATCGCGGTCATCCGAGCGGCTTGTTCGGCGGCCGCGGACTCCAATAATACGCGAAACGCCTGTACTTGAAAGTGTTTGGGCAGCAAGGCCTCCAGCAGTTGATGCTCGTCGGGTTCATACAGATAGGCCCCCGTTGAACCTGCCGCGCCATCTTGGGCAGAGGGTTCATTGTCGAGAGCCTCAAGAGGCAGAAGTTGTTCAACCATCACCCGTTGCTGCATGACGGATTTGAATTCGTTGTACACCACGAACAGTCGATCAAAGGTCCCGTTGTTGTACTGGTGAACGATATCCTGCCCAATATCCAGGGCGTGTTCAAAACTGAGACGATCGAAGACCCCCGGCCATTCTTGCCGAATGGTCCAGGACCGTCGCCGGAAAAAGTCGATGCTTTTTCGTCCGACGACGCTCACCGACATTTCCTCTCCGGCTTGCTGGCGTTCATTGAGAAACTCGAAGGCGCGTCTGAGAATGTTGGCATTAAACGCTCCGCAGAGCCCGCGATCACTGGTCACCACAAGCAGTTCCGTTTTTTTCCCCTGGCGTTTCCGGAGAAGCAGATGGGACATCCGGTCGGTATGCTCGCTCAGATTGGCGACGACGTCCCGCAGTTTATGCGCATACGGTCGGGCCGAGAGAATGCGATCCTGGGCACGCTTGAGCTTGGCGGCCGCGACCATTTTCATCGCTTTGGTGATCTTCTGGGTGTTTTTGACGGAAGCGATCTTCCGTCTCAGACTTTGTAAACTGGGCATGAAGCGTTATCGCGCTAACGTGATCAGAATGAGGCACACAAAAAACAAGGCACGCGGTCACGCGGATGTTGTGCCTGGATTCCCGATGAATAGATTCCCGATTAAAGCTTGTCCTCGACGTTTTTAATCGAGGAATGTCGGGAATGACAGGCGGCTCTTGGCATTCTATCCACTCTTGTCATTCTGACCGAAGGGAAGAATCTCCTCCGTCAGTCAGGGCAAGTGTCCGTTTATAGTCGGACATAACCTGCTTGAGTCGGGCACCGAACTCCTCATCAATCTTCTTTTTGGCAACCACGTCATCCCGTAATTGTGGGTGTCGGTCTTTGACGTAGGCCAACAGCCCTTCCTCAAATTCACGAACGTTATTCACGGGCACGTCATCGACAAACCCATTGACCCCGGCAAAAATCGACAACACTTGATCGGCCACCGGCATGGGTTTGTATTGCTCTTGTTTCAGCAGTTCGACCATCCGCGCCCCGCGCGACAGTTGGGCTTGTGTGGCCTTGTCCAACTCGCTGCCGAATTGGGCGAACGCGGCCATTTCCCGATATTGTGCTAAATCGAGCCGCAGCGTTCCCGCAACCTGTTTCATGGTTTTAATTTGCGCCGCGCCGCCCACGCGGGACACGGATAATCCCACGTTGATGGCCGGCCGAATGCCTGAATAAAACAAGTCGCCCGCCAAATAAATCTGTCCGTCGGTAATCGAAATGACGTTGGTGGGAATATAGGCCGAGACGTCACCCGCCTGCGTTTCAATAATGGGCAGGGCCGTCAGACTGCCGGCGCCCTTCTCGTCACTCAATTTGGCGGCACGTTCCAACAACCGGGAGTGCAGGAAGAACACGTCACCGGGAAAAGCCTCCCGCCCCGGGGGGCGACGGAGCAACAACGAGAGTTGTCGATACGCGACCGCGTGTTTGGATAAATCATCATAGACGATCAAGGCATGTTTGCCGTTGTCCCGGAAGTATTCCCCCATCGCGACTCCGGCATACGGCGCAAAAAACTGAAGGGGAGCCGCGTCACTCGCCGTGGCCGAGACCACGGTGGTGTACGCCATGGCCCCGTGGTCTTCCAAGGTTTTGACGACGCGGGCGACCGTGGACCGTTTTTGACCGATGGCCACGTAAATGCAGTAGACGTTCAACCCCTTCTGATTGATGATGGTATCGGTGGCAATCGCGGTTTTCCCCGTCTGGCGATCACCGATAATGAGCTCGCGTTGGCCGCGGCCAATGGGAATCATGGCGTCGATCGCTTTCAACCCGGTCTGCAAGGGTTCACTCACGGATTGGCGCTCGACCACCCCCGGAGCCCGGACTTCGATCAAACTGGTCTCCGTGGATTGAATCGGACCTTTTCCATCTATGGGCTGCCCAATGGCATCCACGACGCGCCCGACGAGGGCATCACCAACCGGAACCTCGGCAATGCGGCCCGTTCGCTTGACCGGATCGCCTTCTTTAATCCCCGTGTCGGAGCCCATCAACACCGCGCCCACGCTGTCTTCCTCCAGATTCAGGGCCACGCCGAAGACGTCCCCTGGAAACTCCAGTAATTCCCCGGCCATCGCCCCTTCGAGGCCATAGACTTTGGCAATCCCGTCTCCGACCTGAATGACGTACCCGGTTTCGGTCACGTCCACGCGCCGGTCGAAGTCCTTGATCTTGTCTTGAATGATGGAACTGATTTCCTCTGCCTTGATCTGCATGATGGCCTTACCCTTCGCCCCGAAGGGCCCACGTTGTCATCCTGAGCATCATGTTGTCATCCTGAGCGAAGCGAAGGATCTGCTCTTCGGGGCTCGGACGGCCCTTCGTGACTCAGGGCGGGCTCTTTCACCAATTGCGCCCGCATCTTCCGGAGTCGGCTCTTGATCGAACCGTCATAGACTTTGCTGCCGATTTTGATCTGAACGCCTGCAATCAGAGAGGGGTCCGATTGAAAGTCCACGTCTACCTCTGTCCGTAACGTGGAGCGCAATCGTGTCAGCACGTCGTGTTTCAGCGCGTCATCAATGCCGTGAGCCGACACGACGGCGACGTGTTGTTTGCCGCGTTGCTGATCAACCAATCGTTGAAAGGCCTCCGTTACGTCCGGCAACGCTCCCATTCGACTTTTTTTCAACAGTTGCTCACAGAATCGCCCCACCACCGGCGGGCAACCCGTCCGTTCACCCAGCTCCGTGAGGATGCCGGTTTTTTCTGAGACGGTGAAGGCCGGCGAGGCAAGCACGTGTGCCAACGCGGAGGAGTCCTTCAACGCTTGACACAGAGCATGCAAGCCTACCCGAGCGGCTTCGACGTTCCCCGGATCCAGCAGGCGATACAGGGCCAGGGCATATCGTCGCGCTATGGTCGTTTTCGTCATGAATCAGTGGTCGGGAAAAAGGTCAAACCTGAGCGTCCGCGCCAGAGACACAAAAAGGAAGTACGCTATCACGTGGCCATTGGGGTGTCAACCGACCGGTATAGGGGCGTAGACCGGCGAGGAAGGGAGACTTCAAGGGGCCAGCCGCAAAGACGCCGACGGGTATCACGTCGCACTCGACGCAACGGAGAGCGTCCCGGTGTCACCGGCACTCACGCGTTCAGACCCACCCGCGAAGGCGGTAGACCAGAAACCCAAGATATTCCTTGAGCGCCACGCTGCTGTTGTTCAGGACCCAGGCGCTAGGCAGGATCATGAAAATCCCGGGACGGGCACGCTTGGGCATGTAGTGGGTCGGAACCGGGACCACTTCCAGCCCCACTTGCCGGAACGTGGCCTCGGCGCGCGGCAAATGCCAAGCCGCAGTGACGAGTAGCACGCGCTTGATTCCCCGTTCGGCGGCGAGTTTCGCGGTGAACACGGCGTTTTCATGAGTGGTTCGGCTGCTTTCTTCGACGAGAATGGCGGCCTCCGGCACACCGAGCGCCTCCAGGAGGATGCGCATGGCGTCCGCCCCAGACTGCACGTTCGGTGATCTGCCCCAGACGTTCCCGGCGGAGGCAACGACGAGCGGCGCCTTGCCGGCGTGATAGATCCGTGCGGCGTGCCAGACGCGGTCCGAGGTGTGGCCCAGACTGGGATAGACCCGATATTTCGAAACCGGCTTGATACCGCCGCCGAGCACCACGATGGCGTCCGCGGCAGGCAACGTCTCAACGCGCTGGAGTGAGTATTGATCAAACAGTGAACCGACGATGGCGTTGCTGACAAGCGGCGTGGACCAGAGCCAGAGCCAGACGCACGCAAACGCGAGCAACCCTGCCGCGGTGCGGCGGCGATTGAACCCCAGTGCCACCAACGCGAGCAACCCTGCGCCCAGAACCATGCCCAGCGGCATGGCAAGCAGGGTGAGGATTTTGTCAAGCAGCAACGGAATGGGAGGTTCTCCGGTGTTAGGGATTGACCATAAACTCTCTCATCCGATCATATTGAACAATTAAACTTTTGTCCGTTATTTGATTCAAACTTCGAGCGCCGCCGGGGAGAAGCTTTCCACCCCTGGTTTCAAAAGAAACATTCACAACTTGCTTGCCTCGATTCTTAACGGCTTGGACGGCAGGGACATAATCTCCATCTCCTGATACGATAATAGCCGTGTCATAAATGTCTACGAATTCCAGAAGATCAACGGCTAATTTCACGTCTACGGCTTTTTCCTGTCCGAACGTTTCATTGAACAAATTATATTGGATCATTCCCGCACGCCTGAATTCCACAGCATCGTGTTCTACTGCAATTGCATTATGAACACGTTGCCAGCCAGAAAATCTATTCTCCATTTTCTGGCGATCTTTTATAAGTTGTTTGCCAATTGATTGTGCTTTCTCTTCTTGATTTGGAGCTTGAGAAATAGCATTTTTACACTCTGAAGCTTTGTTGAGTACCTTAAGAAGTTTTTGAATATTGTCAAGTGGTATTTCCCAAGGTCTGAAATCTATTCGTTCGACCACATACCAATAGGTTCGAAGCCTATAAGATCCTTCATGACATTCCTGAACAAGGAAATTAAAAAAATCTTTCCAGCGAGCATTCTTGGGTAGATAATCGGTTTTATCAAAATCAGCAGAGAAAAGATTGACAAGCGAGTAGCGGAGGTTTTCGCCGTCAATAAAGACGCAAGATCGCATCATTCCTCTCCATAAAAAAAGCGGGGGACACGCAGCCCCCCGCGACGGTATCCCGGTCTCACAAGCAGCAAGACCAATCTGTAAGTGTAAGAATATTAGCAATTTTGACTTGTAACATGCAACAGATACTTGCGCCCCCCAAGGTAAGAGGTAAAGCAGTAAGGATACACGAGGTAAGAAAGCGTCCGAGCCAGACGGAAGCCGAAGAGGTTGAAATACCGGTACCCGGCGGAGGACCTGAAGCGGAGCGCGGAGCGGAGGTACCTGGGATCGAAGTACCAGGAGCCGCCCCGCACCACGCGCAGAACACAATTCCTACTCTGCCAGGCACTCCCGTCACTCGGTGCCCCCACCTAGGAACTATTCCAGCAATCCTGCACCCATTCGCTCACGTTCCCGCTCATATCGTAGATCCCCAGATCATTAGGCTGCTTTAGTCCTCCCTGATTTGGGTGGTCCCCACTATTTCCTTTATGCCAAGCCACTGAATCCGGTTCATTACTCCCGGCGTATTCGTACCCCTTGCTCTGTTGTCCGCCTCTGGCGGCATACTCCCACTCCGCCTCCGTCGGCAATCGATATTGTTCTCCCGTCATATCATTCAATTTCTTGAGAAATGTTTGGACGTAATTCCAACTGACTTCTTCCACGGGGCACTGAGCGCAGTCCGCAACCTTGGATCCCATCACCGCCGCCCAGAGTTCCTGTGTCACCTCGTATTTGCCGATCTCAAAGTCGCTCACCTTCACCCGATGGTGGGGTCTTCTATCACTGTCACAATTCCTCTCTACCAGCGTACACCCCATGGTAAAAGATCCGCCGGGGACGTGGACCATCACCTGTGTTGGCTGTTCAAGCAATTTCTTAACTTTTGCTTGTCGTTGCTGCGCTTCCCGTTGCTGCCGTTCGGCTTTTTCTCGCTCTTTCTTTTGCCGCTGCTTGGCTTGATCCGCATAAAGTTTTTCGCAGTCCGCCTTAGAAGGAAGTTCTGTCCAGTATGCTTGCAGGGGTAAAGCAAGCCAAGCGTCAGGTTGATACTCGGGTGGGCCAAGCAGCTTGGGCTCCAAGAACTTGATATAACGTTCAGCCAATTTCTTCTTGTAGATCGCTCCTCCTCGGCGATGTAACGCTGAAAGTGCCTCCAGTGAGAGAGACGAAGCTTTGTAATCCTTGTCTTTTACGGCTTTTTCCCTGATTGCATCTAAGACTCCATCCGAAACTTTTTCCTCTAATTGTGCTTTTTCAACACTCCTTGATAAGAGCAGTAATAATTAAGGTATTCACGTTCTAATTCACTCATTTTATCGACATCAATCTGCGCAAAAGTTCCCGTCCCCGTCAGGATAAAGAACATGATCGTCAAAACCGCCAACACAACTCTTCTTCGCAATGAGGATGGTTTCACTCGTTTCACGGTTGCGAACCTACTTTCACCCTTCTTTCTTCACCATTCTCCTAGGCTGTAGCCTAGGGACATATTTAATCCCCAACACAGAACAAACAGATTGTTCAATACTTACATCGTTACGGTGCGTATTCAGATAGTGTTGTGTTCTTATTGACAACACACTTTTCAAGAACTGATCATCGTGCTTTTTTAACAAGGTGTTCAGTTCTTTTTTGATTTCTCTCGTGAATTTTGTTGCGCTATCCAATCGGCTGAAGTATCCAATGAGGTCATACGCTGGAGTTGCTCGTCGGTGTACTACTCCATCAACAATCTCTCTAATCTCCGGGTGGTTTATGGTACTGACTATGTGATTAACATTTATCATTGTCCAGAAAAAAGAGAAAATTTGAAGAAAATTCCTAATCTTGTTGATGTCGCCAGTGGGGTATTTTTCGTGAAGATAACGCGCACAATCGGCTATCTCTTTTTCATCCTTCAGCACAAAATTAACAAGCCGCAAACCGCCGTCGGCAATAGTCTCGATAATTTCTCCTATTCTTTTTCTCTCCAGACTACCGTATTTGTTTTTGAGAACCCGCCCTAATATTTCATTACAAGAGCGATTCTCCGGTCCAATTGTTTTGCTGCTCACGGAGGGTGCTAGGACTCACACGGATTTGTGACAGGTCAAAGTCATACATCGGAAATTGCCATCCATCAATCGACCACGAATAGGTGGACGACGGAGGTTCAACCAACAAGCCACGCGACTTCATCAACTCAAGAGTGGAAGAATTCAATCTTCTGAGTTCCTGGAAATGCGTATTCATGGTGGGTGGGCTGGGCCGCCAAATTTCGGCTATGGTTTCCAGCGATTTTTTTGTAAAGAAACCGGCATCATAGAAACCTTGTGCCATCCTAACAGACGCTGGCTCTCTTCCATCCAGTAGTCCGATATCTTCGGCGAGGGCACTTGGATCGTACCACCTTTTCTCCTCGTCATAGGCGACATAATCTACATAGAAAGCACCTTCGCGTTTCTGGATCACGTCGTTACGAAAGATCCAATCAACATCGTTGGGGCCGTCAAGATAAAATTCCTTCCGATGTCTGTCTACATATGTCTGAAGTTCCTCCAGCGTCGCTGGACACAGCCAGTAGGCGTACGCGTATAAACCCTTGGCGAGATGGTCATTAAAGCGACTCAATTGCTTGGCAAAACGATCGTCAGGCTTTCTCGGACAGCGAACAGCGTCCATCAGGATCAGGGCCTTTGCTGCCTCTTCCTCTGCAATGATTTCCAGAAGACGGGCGGGATACTCATTTTTTTTCTCGCTGAGAATCACGGCGGCATCCCAGAGCTTGGTCACGTTCTTGACAATCAGGTTGAGACCTTCCTCGACTGCGGCGAAGAACTCCGGGTCAGCAAGCTGTGTCAGATCCTTGATTGCGCGAACTTTCATGTGTGGGTTCAGTCCATATACAAAATATAAGGAAGCGTCCGGGGAAATTTATCGCAGTCCGTCTTAGAAGGAAGGTCTCCCGTGTAGATGATCTCGGGCAGTCTTTTAGTGTGCAGCAGTGTCAGCAGTCCTCCTTTCTTGAACAGCCGTGTCTCTATCTCCGCGATAAGCGTTTCAGCCAGTTTCTTCTTGTAGATCGCTCTTCCTCTGCGACGCAACGCTGAACGTGTTTCCTCCGAAAGAGACGAGGCTTTGTAATCCTTGTCTTTTACGGCTTTTTCCCTGATTGCATCTAAAGCTCCATCTGAAACTTTTTCCTCTAATTCAGCGATCCAGTGCTTTTCCAACAGGCTTTGATACACGCAGTAGTAACCAAGGTATTCGCGTCCCCTTTCACTCATTTTATCGGCATCCATTTGGGCAAAACTTCCTGTATCCGTCAGGACAACGAACATGATGGTCAAAACTGCCGGCATGATTCCTCTTCGCAATGAGGATGGTTCCACCCGTTTCACGATTGTGAACCTCCTATTCGTGGGCTTCGGTCTGGGGACGCTGCACGACCGCCGCGACTCGTTGTTTCGTTGGGTGGCAGCGGGATATGACGTTTGTGGAATGATTGAATCATTCCGCCGCCAAGAACCCGGTCACCGTGGTAGAGGACCAGGGATTGACCGGAACTCAGGGCTTTTTGCGGGTCTTGGAATTCTATGAGGAGGTTCTCGTCCGGCTGTGGCTGAACTTGGCCGGGGACGGCAGGTGAGGCATACCGATATTTGATGTCGGCATGGGCCAGGGTCTGAGGCACGTCTGCGGCCAGCCAGTTGAGGTCGTGAATCGTGCATTGTTTCCGAAACAGGTTTTCGGATCGTCCTACGACGACGGCGTTTGTCTCAGGGTGTACTTCCTGGACGTAGAGGCGTTCGCCGGTGGCCAGTCCCAACCCTTTGCGTTGCCCGGGCGTATAAAACGCAATGCCGCGATGTTCTCCGATTGTTCGACCCTCGGGATCAAGAAACGGGCCCGGGCGTTGGGCTTGTGGGGCCTCTTCGGTTAAAAATTCTCGATAATCTCCCTGGGTGACAAAACAGATTTCCTGGCTTTCTTTCATTTCATCAGCGGGCAGGTCTAATTCTTCGACACGTTGCCATACGTCTTCTTTGTGAAGATGTCCCACGGGAAAGAGGACGTGGGGAAGCCAGGCCGCGGCAATCCTGTACAAAAAATAGGACTGGTCTTTTTTCTTATCGACGCCTCTGAATAAGCCATACCCTTTGAGATTCTTCCCTTCGAGACTCAGGGCAGGCGCTTCGCTCAGCATGACGGATGAGTCGTGGAGGGGTAACACGCGGGCATAATGCCCCGTGGCCACAAAGTCGGCGCCGCCGGCTTTGGCCAGTTGGTAGAGCGTCCCGAACTTCACTCGTTCATTGCAGCGCACGCAAGGATTGGGGGTGGTCCCGGCCAGATATCCGGAAATAAAATCATCCACGACGTTCTTGCGAAACGTCTCGCGGGTATCAACGACGCGATGCGGAATGCCTAATTGCTTGGCGACGTGCCGGGCCAACCCGATTTTGCAACAGCCCCGCTCCTCCCATTTTTTCGTTACCGCGGCGTCATCTTCGTGTTCCCACACCTGAAGGGTCACACCCGTGACGTCATAGCCCCATTCCGTCAGCAACAGTGCCGCCACGGAGCTGTCCACGCCGCCGCTCATACCGAGGAGGACCGTTGGTTTGGCCATAGGGAATCAGGCGTCTTGAGATTGCAGCCGATGGTCGCGGTTGGCCGACGGATTGTGGACTTTTTCACCGGATGCGGATGGGACGTCATCCAGGCTACTCACGCCCATATCGCTCGTGCCGTGGAACAGGACGCCTTCTTCCATAGAAAACGACGGGGAATGGATGTCGCCGATGACCACGGCCGGTTTCAGGAGTTGGATTTTCTGGGAGGCCGTTATGCTTCCCTCAACCTTGCCTCCGCAAATAATGGTCTCCGCCTCAACCGTTGCCTTAATGACCGCATGTTCGCCAATGATCAGGGTATCCGTCGTTGTAATCTCGCCTTCATACTGTCCGTCCACTCGGACCGTCCCTTTGAAATTGGCTTTTCCTTTGAAGAATGCGTCTTTGCCGACGAAGGTGTATTGATTGTCCTGAAAGATGGTTTCCCGTTTTTTATTGTCTTTTTCTCCCCACATAGGAACGCCTCCTCATCCTCCGTTCCACCGGTAACGCTTCACCCCGTTTTTCGTTTCTCCCTGGTCAAATCCTCTTCTCTCATCACGGAGTACGGATTTTAATAACCATCCCGCATCGACAGCCGCCTGCTTGTACGGGTCGGAACTTTGTTTTCTTTGATTGTTGCCGTAAAGCTCTTGCATAGCCGTTTCTTGCCAATCTCTCTTGTCTTCACCATTGTCTTGACCAATCAGGTCCCGGCATGAGAACCACTGGTTTTTTTTGCTTCTGCACCAACAATGCACCGCACCTTGGAGAAAATCTCGAACTCTCCGTTCTTGTTCCGGTGAAAGGCCACTCACCTTTCGAATCATGTCCGCGTTATCATTCAGCATTTTCACGTCACCGCGTCTGCCGTGAGACGGTCACGACAAAATCACGTCCGCAATTCGTGTCAACTCTTCATCGGCATAATATCGGAGAATCAATTCTCCCCCTTGTTTTTTTGGGCGAATCGCGACCTTCGTTCCGAGGTGGGTTCGGAGACGATCTTCAAGGTCTGCCATGCCGGACGCGCGTCGGGAAGGTTTGGCTTTGTGAGGGTCACGTTCTCTTTTTCTGATGAATTGCTCTGCCTGTCTGACCGAAAGCCGATCACGCAGAATGCGCCGTGCCACGGACAATTGCGATCCCACGTGTTTCAGCCCTAGAATGACCTTTGCGTGCCCTAATGTCAATTGGTGGGACGCCACCATGTCCTGAACTTCAGACGGTAATGAGAGGATCCTGGAAATATTGGCCACGGACGCCCGGTCGCGTCCCACCCGTTCAGCCACCGCTTCTTGCGTCAAACCGAATTCATCCCTCAGCCGTTGATACGCTTTGGCTTCTTCGATCGGGTTCAAATCGGTCCTTTGGATATTTTCAACTAGGGCAAATAGCGTAGATTCCTCATCTTTTGAATGTCGAATGACGGCAGGCACGGCGGACAAATTTGCCAATTTTGCCGCACGCAATCGCCGTTCTCCGGCAATGAGTTCATAGCGACCGTCACCTTTTCTGCGCAGCAGGACGGGTTGCAGGATCCCGTGTCGTTTGACGGAGTCCGCTAATTCTTTAAGGTCCCGGTCGTCAAACGCCTGTCTGGGCTGAAATCGATTCGGCAGAATGTGCGTCAGCGGAATCGTGTGGATCGTCTCGGTTGCCGTTGCGTCACTCACGGGCAGAAGGGTTGCCAGCCCCCTGCCCAGGGCTTTCTTTTCCATTCGCCATAAACTCCTTTGCAAACTCGATATAGGCTTTGGCCCCGTTGGATGCCGAATTATAGAGCAACCCCGGGCGTCCGTAACTCGGGGCCTCGGCTAATGCCACGTTCCTCGGGATGGTGGATCGATACACGTTATCGGGGAAAAATTTTTTCACTTCCTCAGAAACTTGCCTGGACAGCGTGAGTCTTGTATCGCACATGGTCAAGAGTATACCTTCGAGTGCCAAGTCCTTGTTGAGTCCGCCGCGCACCGTCTCGATGTTCGCCATCAGTCTGCCCAGACCCTCCATCGCATAATATTCACATTGGACCGGGACCAAGACCGAATCCGCGGTCGTCAGCGCATTGATCGTC
Source organism: Nitrospirales bacterium (assembly GCA_965212625.1). GTDB lineage: Bacteria > Nitrospirota > Nitrospiria > Nitrospirales > UBA8639 > Bin75. Next base: position 1,966,838 of record OZ243124.1, read on the forward strand.
AGAAGGCCTAAAGCCGGGGGACAATCCAGAATGACGAAATCATAGTGCTGAGCCACGCTTGACAGCAGAACCCGCAATCGTCCCTCTCGATGGTCCACCTGAGCTAATTCGACTTCTGCTCCTCCAAGGTCCGCATCCGAGGGTAACAGATCTAACTTCGCTATTGCCGTGGTGACAATAGCATCAGAGGCAGGGATCTCTTTGAACAAACAATCATACACCGTATGAGGAGCACGTTCGATTCCCAGACCGCTGGTTGCGTTGGCCTGAGGGTCAATATCGACCAGTAAAATCTTCTGCCCCGAGAGGGCAAGCGCGGCAGAGAGATTCACGGCGGTTGTGGTCTTTCCGACCCCGCCTTTCTGGTTGGCCACTGCGACGATTTTCGCCATCACGACCCTTCGAAGTCCTTCAAGGCCCTTCGCGGCCCTTCGAGGCTCAGGGGAACCTCAGGAGAACCTCCATGTGTTCACGTTTTGATCCTTCGAGGCTCAGGACAAGTGTTCCACGTGGAACATTTCGGCAAAGCAATCATGGACACGGCCGAGCAATGCTGAGGACACGTTCACCCAATCCAAACGGCAATGTGTAAGAAATTTCCTCTATCAAACGGAACCCTTGTAATCTCTGGTCAGGCCTCATGGGTTTTGCCCGATGAAACACAACGTTCCCATATTCGGAAAGCAAGGGTCTCATAATATAAGAGAAACCCTTGCCTAATCGCAATGCTTTCATGAAAATCCAATCAAATTTTCCATGGCACGCCCGTTGCGCTGAAAAATCTTCCACCCTGTTTGATTTGACGTGGATGCTTTCCAGTTGCAGGAGCCCGACCATATGATGAAGAAAGGCCACTTTTTTCAAATTTGAATCAAGGAGGGTGACGTGGTGTTCAGGGGAGAAAATCTTTATCGGCAGGCCGGGAAACCCCGCACCGCTTCCAACGTCGAGAATCGTATAAGGCCCCCCTGAACCGCGACAGCGACTATTGGGGTCTCGAAGATTCTTCGCTTCGCTCAGAATGACAGCGTGGTCCCCTGCGCCGCGAAGGGTCTCGAAGGGGCCCGAAGGGTCTCGAAGGGATCGTTCCGGTGCGAACGCCTTGGTATAGGCAAGGGAATCCATAAACAGGTTGCCGATGATCGCCGTTGCATCTTTGTGACCGGTAAGATTGATTCTCGCGTTCCATCGAATAAGTTCTTGATAATACAGCCATAGTTGTTCTAGTGCCACTGGGTGAACGTCCAAGTCCAGAACGGCGCACCCTTCACGAAAGATTTCCCTGATCTTGCCCTGAGGTTCCCCTGATCCTTGAAGGGTCTCGAAGTTCCTCAAAGGGAGATCCGATACCGTTTTCATTTCCATTCCTTCGGGGATCAGGACACGTGTTCCACGTGGAACATTCAGGCCTGCCCCCGATAGTCGTTGTCGGCGGACGGGAGCGCCGGACAATATCCTGAACGTCAGGCGACCTTGGCAGATCGTTGGAAGCGTTCCAACGCCACGATGAGCAACGAAATCGCTGCGGGAGTGACGCCGGAAATTCTTGAAGCTTGCCCGACGGTTGCAGGTTTGACTCTTGACAGTTTTTCCGCGACCTCGTTGGAAAACCCCGTTACGCTTGCATACTGAAAGGATGGGGGAATCACCTTGCTTTCCAGCTTGTGAAATCGTTCGATCTGTTCGTGTTGTCTCTTAATGTATCCATCATATTTTATTGAGATTTCCACGGATTCGCCGATTTCACGGTTGGCTGTTTCCGCTTCCCCCATCATGTCTATGAGTTGGTGATAGGTCAACTCCGGACGCTTGAGTAATTGCGCAAGCGTGGCACCCGGGTCAGGGACCTCCTGCCCGGTTTGTCTCCAACGCCGTGCCTTTTCCTGCGTCCATTGTGGCCGTGTCCGTGACAGGCGATGAATTTCTTTGTGTATACCATCCTGCTTTCGTTGAAATTTCTCATAGATGACGTCCGGCACGATGCCCAACCGATATCCCGTTTCCATCAGGCGCTGGTCCGCATTATCTTCGCGCAAGAGCAATCGGTATTCTGCCCGAGAGGTAAACATGCGGTAGGGCTCTCTCGCGTCCTTGGTGATGAGATCATCAATGAGCACCCCTAGATATGCCTGGGACCGATCCAAAATCAGCGGAGCCTCCCCTTTGACGCGCAAGGCCGCATTGACCCCGGCGATGATTCCTTGTGCCGCCGCTTCCTCATACCCGGACGTTCCGTTGATTTGGCCGGCATGATACAAACCCTGAACCTTTTTGGTTTCAAGCGTCTGATGAAGCTGATACGGGGGAAAGTAGTCATATTCGATCGCATATCCGGGTTTCAGCATGGTGGCGCATTCAAAGCCCGGGATGGTTTTCAGAATGGCGGCTTGGACGTCAACCGGCAGACTGGTGGATATCCCGTTGGGGTAAAACGAGGGAGAACCAAGTTCCTCGGGTTCCACAAAAATCTGGTGTTGGGGTTTGTCTTGAAATCGGACAACTTTATCTTCGATTGACGGGCAATACCGCGGGCCTACGGAATCAATCACCCCCATGTACATGGGTGATCGGTCAAGGTTGTTCAGGATAATCTCATGCGTGCGTTCATTCGTATACGTCAGGTGACAGCAGATTTGGGGGTTCGTCACGTGGGTGGTCCGACAGGAAAAGGGACGGGGCGGCACATCGCCGGGTTGAACCCCCATAACTTCGAAGTTAATGGAATCCCGGTCCAACCGCGGCGGCGTTCCGGTTTTCAACCGGCCGACTTCAAACCCGAAGTCCCGCATACAATCAGAGAGCGATTCAGCAGGAGCTTCTCCGGCTCGTCCTCCGGGCATCTGGTTCATGCCGATGTGAATCAACCCTTTTAAGAACGTACCGGACGTGATAATCACGGCGTTGGCCTGAATGGTTTCGCCGCGGTCGGTGACCACCGCATGAATGGCGCCGCCTTTCGTCAAAATGTTCTGGGCCGTCCCTGAGACGATTTCAAGAGACGGCTGGTTGGCGAGGGTTTCCTGCATGGCCTTTCGATACAGGGATTTATCGCATTGAACACGTGTGGCTCTGACCGCCGGCCCTTTTTTCGTGTTCAGTGTTCGAAATTGAATGCCGGCCTGATCGGTGTTGCGTCCAATCTCTCCTCCCAAGGCGTCAATTTCTTTCACCAGATGTCCTTTGCCGATTCCTCCCACCGCCGGATTGCACGGCATATGCGCGATCTTATCCCGCTCAATAGTCAGCAATAAGACACGGCATCCCATTCTGGCCGCCGCCAACGCCGCTTCACATCCGGCGTGGCCCCCTCCGATCACGATGATGTCTCGTTGAATGGACATGAGTATATTTGCCTAATGTTTGAGCATGGAAATTATTGTGTCATTCCCGAAGGTCGTCATCGGGAATCCAGTTTTTGTAACGGGGATCCATCTCTTCCGACTCTCCTGCGTTCGTCAGGGCCGGCACAGAAGCAAGACACCCGTCTCCGATGGTCGTAATCAGAGGCCGGTTTCCGACGTTTCTAAGAGGAGAATGGATTCCCGCTAACAACCGGCGGGAATGACTCCAGGGTATGCCTAAACACACCGTCTCCCTCTATCTCAAAGAAACTTCTCATTTGCCTATGCAGAAATCCTGGAAAATGCGGTCCAGGATATCCTCCGTGCTTACCGCGCCGGTGATTTCACCTAGCGCATCAAGGGCAACGCGAATGTCCAAGGCCACACATTCTCCGGATTCTTTCCTTGCAAGCGAGTGCATGGCCTCTTCAACGGAGTGGTGCGCTCGCTCCAGGCTTGCCTTGTGTCGAAGCCGCGTCACGAGAACGGAGGGCGTCGCTTCCAGTCCTTCTTTGAGGCAGACACCTTGAATAACCGCCGTCAAATGATCAAGGCCTTCCCCTGTTTTGGCCGATACTTTCACGAACTCCAGCCCCTCTCCCTGGCCCTCTCCCGAGGGGAGAGGGAAGACGATCTTGCGTGCGTCAAAGGACCGGGATTCGGGGAGATCCATTTTGTTCATCACGAGCAGAGGTCTTCGGGAACCATACGTTTCGAACACGGCACGGTCTTCGTCGGTTATCCCTATGGCGCCGTCGACCACGAGCAGCACCACGTCGGCATCGGCAATCGCTTCCTCGGTTCGGCGAATGCCCTCTCCTTCGACCGCATCCTGCGTCCGTCGAAGTCCCGCGGTATCCAACAGGCGCAGCGCGATGCCGTTGACGTTGATTGATTCATCAATAACGTCGCGTGTCGTTCCCGGTTGGTCGGAGACAATGGCTCGCTCCACGTTCAACAGCGCATTGAGGAGACTTGATTTACCGACGTTGGGGCGCCCGACGATGGCCACTTTCACGCCTTCTCGAATCATGCGTCCCTGCTCAAAGGACGCGATCAACTTCTCCAATGCCCCTTGCGTTTCCTCCAAGACCCGTTGCACCTCGGCACGCTGAATATATTCAACGTCTTCCTCAACAAAATCCATGCCGGCTTCCAGATGCGCCAAGACGCGAAGCACTCGCTCCCTGAGCGCGTCGATTTCTCGTGAAAGGGATCCGCGCAATAAGGATTGGGCAGCCTGAAGACTCCGGGACGTCGTGGCCTGAATCGTATCAAGCACGGCCTCCGCCTGAGTCAGGTCCAACCGCCCATTCAAGAACGCCCGTTTGGTGAATTCTCCGGGTTGGGCCAATTTCGCCCCATGATGAATCAACGCGTTGCAGGTGGCGTGTAAAATCCACGTGCCGCCATGCGTCTGGATTTCCACGACGTCCTCGCCGGTATACGAACGAGGCTGACGCATGACCACCACCAGGGCTTCATCAATCAGCGCGTGACCCTCCCCCCCCTCACCCTCCCCTCTCCCACTGGGAGAGGGGTCCTGCGCGCACACAATATCGCTCACGTACAGGCGGTGATTTTCCAGTTGATGAAGCAAGTGGCAATTGCGAGGACGGATGACGCGAGAGGCCACGTCAATGGCGTGGGAGCCACTGACGCGGATGATGCCGACGCCCCCTTCCCCTACGGGAGTGGCGACCGCACAGATGGTATCGTCAACGAAGCCTTCCATCGGGAAAACCATGGATTCCCGATTACGACTTTCGGGAATAACCCAATGAATCGTGTGCCCTTCGACTACGCTGAGGCACGTTATACACCGTCTTGTTGACAGCCCTTTCCTTTTTTCTTTTTCTTTTGCGCGCTGCCGTCATTTGCCTCCGGATCAGACTCTGGCACGGACCCGGCGCCGGCGGAGGCCGGCGGTTTTTTGAGAATAAAGCGGTCCGTAATAAACTGTTGGGCAATCGTCAGGACGTTATTGGTCAACCAATAGATGACCAGGCCTGCCGGAAAGGTCAAAAAGAGAAACGTCAGAAACACGGGTAATAGCAACATCATTTTCGCTTGCGTGGGGTCCATGGTAGTAGGCATGATTTTTTGTTGAATCACCATCGACGCTCCCATCAGAATGGGAAACACGTAATACGGGTCCGGGACGGATAAATCCGTGATCCACAACAGAAAGGGCGCACGACGAAGATCCACGGTCATGTATAAAATATTAAACAGCGAAATAAAGACGGGCATCTGTAACACCATGGGCAAACACCCGCCGACGGGGTTGACCTTATGCTCTTTGTATAACTTCATCAGCTCGCGATTGAGACGTTCTCGATCGTCTTTGAATTTGGCCTGCACGGCCTGGACTTTCGGTTGAATCTTCTGCATCCCCTGCATGGATTTATAGCTCTTATATTGCAGGGGGACGAACAACAGTTTGATGCCGCACGTTAAGAGAATAATGGCCACCCCGTAGTTCTGGGTGTAGTCGTAAAGAAATCGAAGCACGTAAAACAGCGGCTTCGCCACTGCCTTCACGATGGCCCAACTGCCGTAGATAAACCATCCAAAATCGATCGTATCCTCCAAGCCGTGGCCCAAGGAACGCATCACGTCGAATTGTTTGGGCCCCGCATACAGTTGAAACCGGAGTTCACTGCCGCCGGCGTCAAGGGGGAACTCCACGCCCGACGTCACCACGTGTTCCGCTTCTGCCTTGGCAAACACCCCTTGGGCGCCTTGCGGAATCAGGACGCTGATAAAATATTTATCTTGAAGCGCCGCCCACCCGACGTTTCCTGAACGTCGAATTTCAGGTTCAGGCGTTTCTTTTTCCAGCACGTCATCAATCATCCACGCCGACCCGAGGGCACCGATAAACCCTTGCCCCCATTCCACCACGCCGAAATTGGTGCCCAATAACACCTCAACCGCGTCGTCAAGGCCGTCAACGCGAAATGCAACGTCCACCAGATAGGAGTCATGATGAAAGGTAAAATCCTTTTCGACCAGAACGTCCTCGTCGCGGTACGTAAACGTCACGTGACCGGTAGGATTGAGATCAGACAGCGCGTCAAAGTCCCGGCTCACTTCAAATACGCCGCGTGTCAGCGCGTCGTTGACGGCCTGGGCCGCGACTCGTAACGACATGGGACCGGCAAAGCGACCTTCCGGATAAACAAACTCGATGGGTTGAGGGTCTTCTTCGTCTTGAGTCAAATAGCGTGTGAGTTTCCAGCTTTGAATCTGGGCGCCACGGGTGTTGAACGCTGCACGATAGAGCGGCGTTTCTATTGTCTCAATCGACCCTTCGACGTTCAGCGGAACCTCACTCACGTCGGAGAATTCCGGTTCATGAGCCTGCTGAGTTTGCCCTGAGCCTTGAAGGGTGCCGGTTGGCGGAACGGAGTCCAGACCGTCGCCGGTGACCCGTTCTTGCCCTTCCTCAATGGGTGGAGGTTCCGGCAACACTCCCAACTCTCTCATGACAAAATCAGAGCCGAAAATGATACCGAACGATATCAGAAGGAAGACAATGATCCGTATTTCCATAAAGCTGAAAACCCTATGATCCGTGCAAGCGTTTACTGTCCGATAGTCAGGGACGGGGGGGCCACGGTCCCCTTACCTGAAACGTCTGCTTCTCGTGAAACCGAGTGTCTGCCCCGTCCTTGATCCGGGGGTAGGCGTCCCCGATGAGGACCGTCGGGGAGAGGCACGACGTTCATCCGATCAGGGAACAGGGTCAACCCCGCCTGGATGGAATGGATGGCACTTCAGAAGCCGGCAGACCCCTAACGACGCGCCGCGAATCAGCCCGTGACGGGTTATCGCATGACTGGTGTAGCATGAACAGGTTGGTTCAAAGCGACAATTCAGCCCAAGATGGGGAGAAACCACGTGCTGGTACACCATGATGAGCCACAAAACTATTTTGCGCATGAGCGGGGTTTGGTGGAAGCCGTGAGACCTTGGCGCATGAGGGTCTGCATCCACGTCTCGTAGAGGGTGCGATGGTCAAGCGTCAGGGCTGAAGGTTTAGGAAAAATAATAATATCATGCCCCGTTACGAGAAGCGTGTCCGTGTTCCTGACCAATTCTCGAAAAATCCGTTTTCCACGGTTCCTCACCACCGCGTTGCCGAACCGGCGTCCCACCACGATTCCGACACGGGTGTTCCCAAGCGAAGACGTGCATGAGACGAGGTTGAAGAATCTGGTCGCGATGCGCTTGCCTTCCCGCTTGACTCGATTAAAGTCCTCTGATTTTTTCAGGAAGAGCAGTGGAGAAGGTCGGGGGACGTCACTCATCGGATACTGAGAGGCGGTATCGGCCTTTTCGGCGACGGCGAGCAAGCACTTTTCTGCCGTTTTTGGTGCTCATGCGCTTGCGAAATCCATGGTCGCGCTTTCTTTTCAGATTCGACGGTTGTCTGTACGTCATGGACATGGTAAGTAACCTCTTTCCTCAATCCGCGTCCCGTCCGTGATACGAGGACGTTCAAAGGATGAGTGTCAATTTCCAAGGATTGTAAATTTCCAGGCCGTGAGTGTCAAATGGCCCATAGGTCCACCGCTCCTTGATGACAAACGTCACGGACGGGTGTTGGCCCGCGGGCCGGCGTGAGAGAAGGAACATGACGGTGATTCAAGGTATAAAAGGCGTGAAGGACGTTACACCGGAGCACGTGCCGAAGTGGACCACCGTTGAGCAAGCTGCTCATTCCTTGGCCCATGCCTTTGGATTTCATGAAATCCGGATTCCAACGTTTGAAAAAACGGAACTCTTTGTTCGCAGTATCGGCGGTGCTACCGATATTGTTGAAAAGGAAATGTATACGTTTCCTGATAAGGACGGGACCTCGCTGACGCTTCGCCCGGAAGGAACCGCCGGCGTCGTGCGTGCGTATATTGAACAAGGTTTGCACAATCACCCGTCGTCCAGAAAGCTCTACTACATCGGTCCGATGTTTCGCCATGAACGTCCGCAGGCCGGGCGATTTCGTCAATTTCATCAATTTGGGGTTGAATCCATTGGGAAAGCTGAACCCGCCGCTGACGCGGAAGTGATTGCCCTGCTCTGGAGTTATTTGACGTCACTGCAATTACCTGGACTCGCGTTGGAGATCAATTCCCTTGGAGAGACCGCTGACCGCCACGTCTACGTCAAAGAATTAGGGGCTTTTCTTCAGAGCCGGCAAGCCCTGCTTTGCGAAAACTGTCAGAGACGCATCGAGACGAATCCCTTACGAACGTTGGATTGTAAAGTTCCACGATGTCGACAAGCCACGAAAGACGTCCCATCCGTCACGGCTTGTCTTTCCCCATCCGCTCAATTGCATTTTGACGGGGTGTTACGTCAACTCCGGACGTTAGCGATTCCGTATAGAATCAATCCCCGGCTTGTCAGGGGATTGGACTACTATTCCTTGACGACGTTCGAGGTCTCGTGCTCTGCACTTGGGGCTCAAAATGCCATTGGGGCCGGAGGACGGTATAACGGATTAGTTGAAACGTTGGGCGGCGACTCCACTCCGGCAGTCGGGTTCGCTATTGGTCTGGAACGAGTCATTCTCGCGCTTCCTGAATCAGCCGTGCCGCCTCCCAAGCCTTGGTTCTTTATCGCGTCGTTTGGGGAAAAAGGGAGAGAAGCCGGTTTCTCCCTCATGCATGATCTTCGTCGACAACACGTGAAAGCCGATACGGATTACCAAGCCTCCACGTTAAAAACTCTCCTGAAATCGGCTCACCGCTTCAGCGCACCATACGTTGCGATCATCGGCGACGATGAAGTGAAAAATAATCAGGTCATCTTGCGAAACATGACCACAAAGGAACAAGAAATTCATCCCCTTGACGCGGCACTCTCAACCATAGTGACGAAATTTCAGGCATCTTCAGCACGTAGAAACCTTGATTGACTTTTTTCTTCGTTCGGAATACGATTTTTTCTTTTATTTCAATAGGTAATGACGTTGATAACTTCACGGGGATATTGTGGTTTTTTCATCTCACTGATTAACGGTTCCACGTTCTAACGCGTGGACCTTCCTTCAAGAATCCCGTTTCATGGCACCGTCTATTCTTGTCGTGATTCAGAGCAATCCCTTGGTCACGCATCGTCCGACGGAGGGACTTCGCATCGCACTCGGTTTATCAACAAGCGCGACGTCATTAACCATTGTTCTGTTGGGACAAGCCAGACTGTTACTGACTCAGCAAGCAAGCGACGTCGTTGATGCAGAAATCTTGGAACGGCATCTCCCGGTGATTCAGGAACTTCAACTTGCCATCGTGGTTCCAGAGGGAAGTTCAGCCGACTTTCCCATGGATCAAGATTTTGCCGTTCGTGAAGTCCCTCAATCTGGAATAACCTCGTTGCTGTGCCAAGCCGACCGCGTGTTGGTGTTTTAATTTCATGAGAAACGTTCTCGTTCTTCTTTCAACAACCACGTCGTTCGTTCAGGACTGCATTGAGCAACATGATGGTTCGACGTATTCAGTCAGTGGCGTCTTGCTTCAGGTCGATCAACGATCGGACAAAAAATTTCCTTTTCCTTGTTGTGTTCTTGATTCCGAAAACCACGACGGACGGATGAGTATTGCATATTCAAGAATTCACTATGCTGACCTGCTCCAAAAAATCTTTGAAGCGGACAGCGTTATTTCTTGTTCCTGGAAGTCCTCATCATCAACAGGACGTGACTCAGCTACTTCTTCTTAAACCGTTATGATCAAGACAGTCGTCGTAGGAATCGGAGTAGTGATTGTGGATGAGGAGGAGTTCTCTCTATCTCTATGATTTCTATGGCAGATCGTCACCAAGAACGTGGGGAAATGAAGAAGAATTTTCTGGTGAAGACGTGTGAGCGGGGTTGGAATATTTTGTGAATGGTGAAGACGAGACCAAGAAAAGAAGTGAAAGAGGAAGTCGTCCCGTGAGTGGTTGATAAGATTGTGAATGGTCACGCTCCATGTTGAATAACTTGAAGAAAGCCCAGGGTGAGACCGCGGACGTATGGGAAAAGGCCCTGACGTGTATCGAGTCGAGCATAGGGAGTGAAAACGTCGAAACGTGGTTTCAGCCGGTCAGGCTGGAGGAGATGAATGGGTCGAAGGCCACGATCGTTGTGCCGAATAGATTTTTTGGGGATTGGTTGGAGACAAAATATCGGCAGGTTATTATTGAGGCATTGCAATCAGTTCAGTCGGTGGGAGAAGGAGAAATTGACGTCGAGTTTGTGGTGAACGAACAAGCAGCGTCACGGTCCGCGTCCGCAGGTGAGAAGGAACCATCCCCGCTCCCGTCTTCACCGAATCGAATCCGAAGACAGGCACCAAATCCTAAATATACGTTTGAGAATTTTGTCGTTGGGGCGAGCAACCAGTTTGCCCACGCCGCCAGTCTGGCCGTTGCCGACGCGCCGGCTGATCGTTATAACCCGCTCTTTATTTGTGGTGGCGTAGGCTTGGGGAAAACGCACCTTCTGCATTCCATTGGAAATCTGGTGATGGGAAAAGGCGATCTTCGGATTGCCTACGTGACGACGGAGCAATTCACCAATGAGGTCATCAATTCGATCCGACATGGTAAGATGGAAGAATTCCGAAGGCGCTATCGGAATACGGACATGCTCCTGATCGATGACATTCAGTTTCTCGCAAGAAAAGAACAGACGCAGGAAGAATTTTTTCATACCTTCAATACGCTGTATGAGGCACAAAAACAGATTGTCCTGTCCAGTGATCGGTTTCCCAAAGAAATGCCTTCAATGGAAGAGCGGTTGACGTCGAGATTTGAGTGGGGGTTAACCGCTGATCTGCAGCAACCTGACGTCGAAACGCGCGTGGCGATCCTCAGAAAAAAATCAGAAGAAGAAGGCATCGCCATTGGAGATGAAATCGTTCAACTGCTTGCGGAGAGTTTGAAGAACAACATTCGAGAATTGGAAGGCGCGTTGATCCGGTTGGGAGCGTATGCAACCCTGACCGGCCGAACGATTAGCATTGAGATGGCCAAAAACATTCTTCCTGATCTGTTGGGGAGAAAAAGAAAAATCATCACGATGGAAGACGTGCAGGAAGTTGTCGCCCGTCGGTTTCAGATGAAAGTGTCTGAGTTGAAATCGAAGCGACGAACCAAAACGTTGGTCTATCCAAGGCAAATTGCCATGTTTCTCTCTCGAGAACTCACGGATGCCTCCTTCCCGGAGATCGGGCGGGAGTTCGGCGGGAAGGATCACACCACGATTATTCACGCGTGCCGGCAGATCGAAAAAGCCGTTGATAAAGACCACGCCATCCAAACCACCATCAACAGCCTGAGAGATGAAATAGGCAACGCCTAACAGAAGGGAGCCCCTCCATGCGAGTGACGGTGGAACGAAATGAACTACTGACGGCCCTCCAGCGCGTTCAGGGCGTCGTCGAAAAACGTAATACCATGCCGACTCTGGCCAACGTCTTGTTAGAAGCCAAACCGGAAGGCCTGGAGATTGTCGCCACGGACCTGGAACTCGGAATGCGTGGTCTCTATAAGGCGCAGGTCGAAGAGCCGGGATCAGTGACGTTTTCTGCCAGAAAACTCTATGAGATTCTCAAAGAAATCAGAGAAGCCGACGTGGCCATGACGGTGACGGACCATTGCGTCATCACCATGAAGGCCGGCCGCAGTCAATTTAAGGTCGTCGGACTTCCCAGTAAGGATTTTCCTCCGCTGCCCGGCATTGAACGAGAAGGCCTCATTCCGTTGCCTGGGGCAGAGTTGCTCCGGCTGATTCGGAAGACCTTGTTTGCCGTGGGGGACAACGATACGCGGTACGTCCTCAACGGATTGTTGATTACGCTGATGAAAACCGGCGGCACGAACGTCATTCGATTAGTCGGGACGGACGGGCATCGATTAGCGGTGGCGGATCAGCAATTAGACATCGACGCGCAGCACGCGCCCGCGGACGAAGTCAAAGTCATTGTCCCCAAAAAGGCGGCGTTTGAAATTCGTCGATTATTGGAAGAAAACGGAAACGGGCCGATGATCGGCTTTACGAAGAACGTGCTGATTTTCAGAAAAAGCGGACTCGTGCTGACGTCGCGGTTGATGGAAGGCAATTATCCCAACTATCAACAGGTCATTCCCAAGCCCGGCAAGCAAAAGATCACCGTGAATCGGGCTGACCTCGAAGGTGCGCTTCGGCGCGTCTCCGTCCTGGCGAAGGATAAAAGCCACGCCGTCAAACTGACGTTTGCCAAGACGTCCATCACCCTCTTTACCAGTCATCCGGACATGGGAGAAGCCGTGGAAGACGTGCCCGCCGAGTGTCACGGTGAGGAATTCTCCACGGGGTTTAACGCGCAATATCTGCTTGACGCGTTGGGCGTCATGGACAGCGAAACGGTGATCCTCTACATGGACGCCGCTCTCAGCCCGTGTTTGATTCAAGAACACGAGAACCCCTTCTTTCAAACCGTGGTCATGCCGGTCAAAGTCTAACCCACGCGAAACCGCAGCGCATGCCTCACGAATCACACGAGACACCGCCGACTGCACGTGTGGGGTCCTCTCCTCCCTTTGCCCCACAAGTCGAGCCGAGTGGGTACGGTGCGGACCAGATCCGCGTGCTTGAGGGCCTCGAAGCCGTTCGGAAACGACCGGCCATGTACATCGGCAGTACCGGCGTCGATGGCCTGCACCATCTCGTATATGAAGTCGTGGATAACAGCGTCGATGAACACATGGCCGGGTATGGAGAGACGATCGAGGTCTCGTTGGAAATCGACGGCAGCATGACGGTGACGGACAATGGCCGCGGCATTCCTACGGGCATGCATTCCACGCAGAACAAATCTGCGGCCGAGGTCGCCTTGACCGTGCTCCACGCAGGCGGAAAGTTTGAACAGGGGGCCTACACCGTCTCCGGTGGTCTGCACGGCGTGGGCATTTCCGTGGTCAACGCGTTATCGGAATGGTTGGAGTTGGAAATCTGGCAAGATGGGCAAGTCTTTGAACAGGTCTATCAACGAGGAATCCCGAACGCCCCGTTGAACGTGACGGGAGTGACCAAAAAACGCGGCACGAAAATCACCTTCAAACCCGACCCGGAAATCTTCGAGGTCGTAGAATGCAGCTTTGACGTCCTGGCCCAACGCCTTCGGGAATTGGCTTTCCTGAATAAAGGATTATCGATTTCGCTCACCGATAAGCGAAAAGAGAAAGAACAAGTCTTCTGTTACAAGGGCGGGATCGTGTCGTTCGTTGAACATCTGAATGAGGCCAAAGTCCCGCTCCACAAACCGATTTTTCTCTCCGTCGAAAAACCGGACGTCCTGTTGGACGTCGCACTCCAGTATAACGACGGCTACGCGGAAAACCTGTTCTCCTTTGCCAATAACATCAATACGCGGGAAGGGGGAACGCACTTGGTTGGATTCAAGACCGCCCTGACCCGAACGATCAATTCCTACGCGAGTTCGAATGACCTCTTGAAAAAGGACATGGACTCGCTCACGGGTGACGACGTGCGGGAAGGACTCACCGCGGTCGTGAGCGTCAAAGTCCGCTTTCCGCAGTTCGAGGGACAAACCAAAGCCAAGTTGGGAAACAGTGAAGTCAAGGGCATCGTCGAGGCTGCCGTGAACGAAGGACTCGGGACGTACTTTGAAGAAAATCCGTCCGTGGCCAAACGCGTGATCGGCAAAGCCGCGGACGCGGCACGAGCGAGGGAAGCCGCCCGGAAGGCCAAGGAACTCATCCGTCGGAAGAACGCCTTGGACGGTGGCTCACTTCCCGGAAAACTCGCTGATTGTTCAGAGAAAGATCCGGCCCTCAGCGAATTGTTTATCGTCGAAGGGGATTCAGCCGGCGGGTCGGCGAAGCAGGGGCGGGATCGAAAATTTCAAGCCATTCTTCCGCTCAAGGGCAAAATTCTCAACGTCGAAAAAGCGCGGTTCGACAAAATGCTCTCGAGTGAAGAAATTCGCACGATGATCGTGGCCTTGGGCACCGGCATCGGACGAAAGCGCGAGGACGCGGAAAAAGGCAAGGACGATAAAGAAACGTTTGACGTGGCCCGGGCCCGGTATCACAAGATCATTTTGATGACGGATGCCGACGTGGACGGCAGCCACATTCGCACGCTGCTCCTCACGTTTTTGTTTCGTCAGATGCACGAACTGATTGATCGGGGCTACGTGTACATTGCGCAGCCGCCGCTCTTTAAGGTGAAAAAAGGTAAAACCGAACGCTTTCTCAAAGATGAACACGCGCTGAATGACTACCTCACCGAGCTGGCGGGACAAGACGTCGAAGTCTACGTGGAAACCGAACGCGCGTTTATCGGCGGCCACGCCCTCAATCCGATCCTCAAGAAACTGATCGAGTTCGAAGGACTGTTAGGGAGGCGGAGTCAGAAACACCAGGACACCGGGATCTTACGGGCGTTTGTCAACGAGCCAACCTTGGGGCGCGACCTGTTACGAAACCGGGACGAGGTCCAAGCGCTGATGGCACGAGTGCAGGAACGGTTGACCCTCGCCTACCCCCAGGCGTCGATTCAGATGAACGTCGTGGAAGATGAAGAACATCACTCCAACGCCATCGTCTGTCGGGTGCCCACCAACGGCGTAACGGCGACGCTCGAAGTGAACCATGCATTAGTGGGATCCGCGGATTTTCGGGAATTACAAAAACGCGCGCCCCACGCCATTGGCCTGGGCCATCCCATGTACCGAATGAAAACGCAGGACGTGGAAACCACCTTCGCCTCCACGGATGCACTCGTTCAAGGAATCCTTGACGTCGGGAAAAAGGGATTGAACCTTCAGCGTTACAAAGGACTGGGTGAAATGAATCCCTCGCAGCTTTGGGAAACCACCATGAACCCGGACACACGATCCCTGCTTCAAGTGAAATTGGAGGACGTGACCGGCGTGGATGAAATTTGCACCATTCTCATGGGCGATGAAGTCGAACCGCGACGAAATTTTATTCAGCAGCACGCGATGGAAGTCCGGAATTTAGACGTATAGCCGTCGCCGCCTCATCTCCAACCTTCCGGTCCAACCCCACGATGCCTGAGGCCGTCCGCTTAACCCAAGTCACCATCGAAGACGAGATGCGCTTGTCGTATCTGGATTACGCTATGAGCGTGATCGTCGGTCGCGCCTTGCCAGACGTGCGTGACGGGTTGAAACCCGTGCATCGGCGCATTTTGTACGGCATGAACCAGATGGGCCTGGCGCACAACCGGGCCTACCGCAAGTCGGCCAAGATCGTGGGCGAAATCATGGGCAACTATCATCCGCACGGTGATTCCGCCATTTACGACACGCTGGTGCGCATGGCCCAGGACTTCAACTTGCGCTACACCCTGGTGGACGGCCAGGGGAATTACGGCTCGGTGGACGGCGACCCGCCGGCGGCCATGCGTTATACCGAAGCCCGGCTGATGAAACTCGCCGGCGAAATGCTGGCGGATATCGATCGTGACACCGTGGATTTCGGTCCCACGTATGACGAATCGGACGTCGAGCCATTGGTGTTGCCGGCCAACGTGCCCAACCTCTTAATCAACGGGGCCGGCGGCATCGCCGTCGGCTACGCGACCAATATTCCCACGCACAACCTTGGCGAAGTCGTCACGGCGTTGCTGCGCGTCCTTGACGACCCGGACGTCTCCATCGCGCAGTTGATGGAGAGTCTGCCGGGTCCCGATTTTCCGACGGCCGGCTTCATTTACGGAACCCAAGGAATCACGGACGCCTATAAAACGGGGCGGGGACTCCTGACGCTTCGGGCCAACACTCACGTGGAAGCGGATGAAAAAAGAGATCGGGAGAGCCTCATCGTCACTGAAATTCCATACCAGGTGAACAAGGCCAAGTTGATCGAGAAAATCGCCGATCTGGTTCATGACAAGCGCGTCGAAGGGATTGCCGACATTCGAGATGAATCGGACCGGGACGGCATCCGCGTCGTGATTGAACTCAAAAAGGGCGAAATGGCACCCGTGATCCTGAATCAATTGTATAAACACACGCCGCTTCAAAATACGTTTGGGGTCATCATGCTCGCGCTCGTGAATAACCGGCCGGAGATTTTGAACCTCAAACAAATCCTGGTGGCCTTTCTTGAGCATCGACGGGAAGTGGTCATGCGGCGATCCGCCTATGAGTTGCGGAAAGCCGAAGAACGCGCCCACGTGTTAGAAGGCCTCAAAGTCGCGATCGAGCAGTTGGACGACGTGATTGCCTTGATCCGTCAAGCCGCCTCACCCGATGAGGCGAAGACCGGCCTCACGCAACGCTTTCCGTTGTCCAACGTGCAGGCGCAAGCGATTCTGGACATGCGGCTCCAACGATTGACTCAACTCGAACAACGGAAACTTTCTCAAGAATCTGAAGAACTCCAGGCCAAAATCGCTTCCCTTCAGGCCATCCTCGGGTCCGAGGATTTAGTCAAACGGATCATCAAAGACGAGTTGATCCGCCTCAAAGACTCCTATCAGGACACCCGCCGCACCCGGATCATTCCGCAAGAAGCGGAGATCAACGCGGAAGATTTGATCGCCGATGAAGAAATGGCGGTCAGCATTTCCCACGCCGGGTACATTAAACGCGGTCCGGTCTCCGACTATCGAGCGCAACACCGGGGAGGGAAAGGCAAGATCGGCATGGGCGTGAAAGACGAAGATTTCGTCGAAACCATCCTGACCGCCTCCACGCACGACTTCATCCTGTTCTTTACCGACGCCGGAAAAGTCTATTGGCTCAAAGTCCATGAGATCCCGGAAGCCGGGCGAACCAGTAAAGGCAAGGCCATGGTCAACGTGCTGGCGTTAGGGCCGGAAGAACGGGTCACCGCGACCCTGCCGGTGCGGGAATTTTCCGATGCGTCCTACGTCGTGATGGCCACGCGCGCGGGATACATCAAGAAGACGCCGTTGTCGGCGTATGGCCACCCTCGGCAGGGCGGGATCATCGCGCTGTCGTTGGAACACGGGGATAAACTCATCGGCGTCGAAATCACGAACGGCCAAAGCGACGTCATCCTGGGGACCCGAACGGGACTGGTCATTCGGTTTCGGGAACAAGACGTCCGATCCGTGGGCCGGACCGCCCGAGGGGTCAGGGGCATGCGCGTGGCGGGGACCAATCACGTTATAGGGATGGCCGTCATCCGGCCGGACGCGGACGCCTCGATTTTGACCGTGACCGAACGGGGATTCGGGAAACGGACGGTGGCGACCGAATACCGCACGCAAGGGCGCGGGGGGCGCGGGGTCATCAGCATCAAAGTCACCGACAAAAACGGACGAGCCGTCTCGTTCCATCAAGTCAGAGAATCCGACGAAATCATGATCATGACCGCCGAAGGCAAGATTCTCAGAACCAAAGTGGACGCGCTCCGGGACATCGGCCGCAACGCGCAAGGAGTACGGCTGATTGACATGGAAGACCCCGACCGCGTCGTGAGCGTCGCCAAACTTGCAGAGAGTGCCGACACTGAAGAAGACAACGGCCCCGATGAAACCGGTCCGTCCGCTGAAACAAATGGCGTCTCCTGATCTCTTTGCTCCCTCTCCCAGTGGATTCGAAAATCACACCTGCCCGAACGCCGTTCGATCCCGTTGTCAAAATAGGACTGAGCGTCCTCATCGGAGGGATCGCGCTGATTGCGGGCGGCATGTTCCTGTCCAGACCCGATCGCACCATTCCCCCGTTTAGCATAGGCGCCCAGGAGAACGCGGTCGTGACCGTACACGTGCCGGCGTGGACAAGCGATCCGGAAATCGAATCCTTAATCCGTCGCTTCAGGAAAGTCGGCGTGACTCGGCGTGATTTCCGGTCCCTGAAAGTGCGCCCGACCACCCCGGATGATCCGAACACCCTGTACGGGGAAGTCATCCTCTATATTTTCTCCGATCCCGCCTGGACCGAACGAGACGTGCTGCACCGGTACCTGGCCAAGCACCCGGGCGAAAGAGAAGAGACGTTTCGGCGTGCATTCGAACGATCCGCCCGCGGCGGATTTCTCTATGGCCGCGGCAAAACCAAGGGCTGGCTGGGCCCCGTTCCTGACCGATCACCCCCCGGGAAATCCCCAACGATCCATGTCCTGTTTGACGACTTTGCCCTGCCCCCAACCTGAAACGGAACAAGTCGCGTGATTATCAAGAAGAAAGCCTTGACCCTTGACGGGAGTCACGTTAGCATTTTGCTATCACAACAAGGGTCATTGAACGTCTTGATAAGGGAATGAGGGAAACATGGCACAAGTTCTGGTTCGGCAATTGAACGACAAACTGGTAGAACGATTAAAGAAACGGGCTAAAGAACACGGCAGATCGTTGCAGTCGGAAGTGAAGACCATTCTTGAAGAAGCTGTCCCCGACTATGAAGCCGCATGGAAACGAATTGCGAAGCTGCAGAAAAAGCTTGAACAAGCAGGAAAAACGTTCAGCGATAGCACGCCCCTCATTCGAGAGGACCGCGATCGGTGATCCGCTACGTGGTGGATGCGAGTGTGGGAATCAAGTGGTTTCTTCCTGAAGTTCATTCTGAAGCGGCCAGCCGATGGCCAAGTTTGAATGCGTCGCTCCACGTGCCGGAGTTTTTCAGTTTGGAGCTAAGCAGCGTCCTCTCCAAAAGAATCCGCCGGAATGAACTGACTCCCGAAGAAGGAGAAGCAATGCTCAAGGAACTTCACCGTCTTCCCTTACACAAACATGCGAATGAACGATTAGTGAACCCTGCGTTTGCCCTGACCGTTCAAACCCAGCAAAGTTTATACGATTGTCTGTATTTAGCCTTGGCTGAAGCCATTGACGGGCAGGTCGTGACGGCGGATCGAAAATTCTATGCTTCGTTGACAACGAACCGCTATGGAAGGCGAATGCTCTGGGTTGAGGACCTTCCCAAGCTGCAATAACCACAAGCATGTAACGTCATGCTGAGCCAAGCGAAGGAATCTTGGAACAGGGGGCATGTTTGTCAGCCCCGCGCCCCCTTCTGTCAGCCCCGCCCCTTTCTGTCAGCCCCGCCCCCTTCTGTCTGTCCCGCGCCCTTCTGGCCTTTCCGCTCTATCCCCTCTGTCATTCCCGCTCTATCCCCCTCTGTCATTCCCGCCGGTTTCCCCGATAACAAATGTCGAGGACAAGGTTAGCGGGAATCCGGCGTCTTTCTCTTCCGGCCTTTCATTCGTGGGCCCCTGCATGGGAAAAGCCGTGGATTCCCGATAAAAGACATCGGGAATGACAAGAAAGAGAGCCATGCATGTATTCCCGCCTCCCGCTTCTGTCATTCAATCCCCCTTCTGGCCGTCCCGCCCTCCTTCTGGCCGTCCCGCCTCCCCTTCTGGCCTTCGCACTCTCTCCCCCTCTGTTCAATCCCGCTGTCCCCCTCTGTCATTCCCGCAGTTTTTAGCGGGAATCCACAGAAAGACGTAGCGGCCCCGGATTCCCGTTATTGAAAAACCCGTCGCCGGCCTTGACACCGCGAAGAGCGGAGACGCACGGGCTTGCATGACGACGCCCGGTTATGCTAAAAACTTTCCCCAAATTTTCAAGGCGGACGCCATGCCGTCACCGCGAACGTGAATCGTGTGAAATGAATCGACTGTCTCAACTTCAGGAGCGCCGGGCTGGGAGTGGCCGCCGGCAAGCCGTGCTGACCGGGCCGGGACCAGCGGGTATGTGCCCCCCGAACGCAGTGTCTCACCGAACGGAAAGGAGCGAGTGTCCCATGCCACGCCGAAGCGAACCCCGCCAGACGATGCCAGGAGCCGGTCACGTGAACCCGCGAAATGATCGCGTGCGTGTTCCGACCAAGGCCCCCAGAAATTTTGAGGGGTTGGGGGGGGGGGGGGGGGTAGTGTCAATGAGCGCGGAGGAGGCAGACGGTGAGGGCTACGGGCGCTTCCTCATTCATTGTATGATGCGGGCTTTACTCCTGCTGCTGGTGTTCGCCGCGGGCGTGTCGTCTTTCCCCGAGGCGGCATCCGCACAGAACAGAAATACATGGCAGAGTAGCTTCGGGAGGTACGTAACCGGCGTCTCCGGGAGCGTCCTGGCCACGATGGGTTCGAAGAGTATCACTATCGTAGCTTCTGTTGCCTGGAATAACACGAGATTTCACGCCTGCACCAAAACTTCGACGCCGACAAGCTCTCAGGGCTCCTATCTGCAGTCGGGATGTGTACAAACTTCTCCTCAACCCGCGAGTGGTGCGAGTCACAACATAACTACGAACGTCAGCGTGACCCAGGCCATGATCGACAACGGCGGGTTTGTCCTCGCGATTGAGTATCTCAACCCCAGCAGTGTTGTTTTCGGCCAGTGGGTGCCGCTGAGCACGCCCAAGACGCCGACGCTGGTCCTGTCGCCGACGTCGATCACGGAGAACGGCGGAGTCTCGACGGTGACGGCGACGCTGTCGAGCGCGCCGACCGCGGCCGTGACGCTGACGGTGGCGGCCGCGGCGGTATCGCCGGCGGTGGCGGGGGACTTCACGCTGAGCGCGGGGCCGACGCTGACCTTCGCGGCGAGCGCGACGACGAGCACGGGCACGGTGACGCTGACGGCCGTGAACAACGCGGTGTTCGCCGCGGACAAACGGGTGACGGTGTCGGGAACCGTGGCGAGCACCGACGGCCTCGTCGTCGCCCCGGCGGCCGTGACGCTGACGATCACCGACGACGAGTCCTCCCCGCTCACATTACTGCGCATTCAGGACCGAACGCCGGGCCGGACGGGGAACACCGACTTCAGCTTTTCGCCGGCCTGTTGCAGCGGGACGGCCTACACGGCCACCCTCCCCGCGGCGGTGACCGCGGTCCAGCTTCGCGTGAACGGAGGCAGCACACACGGGATATACCGGAGGGAGGGACTCACCGGGAGTTTCAGTGCCGGGACGGATGCCGACCACACCCTGAGTACTACCGGGGCGACCGTCATCCAGGTGCAGATTCGGGACGGACTCACCACCGTCCTCCAGACTTTCACCGTCACGATCTACAAGGCGGGCGTGGCGGTCGGCGCGGTGAGCGGGCAAGCGACGGAGGCGGGGGGGACGGCGACGTTCACGGTGCGGCTCACCGGGCCGCCTTCGGCGAACGTGCGGATCGGAGTGAGCAGCGGGGATTCGGGGGAGGGGCGGGTAGCGCCGGCGGCGCTCGATTTCACGACGACGACGTGGAACACGGCGCAGACGGTGACGGTGACGGGGGTGGACGACAGCGTGGCCGACGGGACGGTGACCTGGGACGTCGATCTGGGGGCGCCGACGAGCGCGGACGGCAATTACAGCGGGCTGGCGGCCCGGACGGTGAGCGTGACCACCGTGGACGACGAGGGGTTGGCGGTGGACCCGACGACGCTGATGTTGACGGAGCAGGATGCGAGCGCGGGGAGCGGGACGTACACGGTCGCGTTGGCGACGCTGCCGAGCGGGCCGGTGACGGTGAGCGTGACGAGCGGGGACGCGGCGGTGACGGTGGCACCGACATCGCTGACGTACAGCGCGACGACGTGGAACACGGCACAGACGGTGACGGCGACCGCGGTGGCCGACGCGGACGACGACGGGGAGACGGTGACGGTGACGCACGCGGTGAGCGGGACGGCGGACCCGACGTCGTACCCGACGACGCTGGCGCTGACGGCGGCGGACGTGACGGTGACGGTGACGGACGACGACGCGCCGGGGCTGGTGGTGAGCGCGACGGACCTGACGACGAACGGGGTGAATGAGGGCGGGACGGCGACGTACACGGTGCGGTTGAACACGCAACCGACGGGGACGGGGCCGCAGACGGTGACGGTGACGGTGAGCAGTGACAACGCGGACGTGCCGGCGGACGTGGACGGGGACGCGGGCAACGGGGCACAGACGACGCTGACGTACACGACGGCGAGTTGGGCGACGGCCCAGGCGGTGACGGTGCGGGCGGGAGAGGACGCCGACGCGGCGGACGACGCGGTGACGTGGACGCACGCGACGAGCGGGGCGGACTACGGGACCGTGGCGGCCGCGGAGTTGGCGTTCACGGTGAACGACGACGAGACCGCGGGCATCGAGGTGGACACGACGCCGGGGACGCCGGGGGTGCAGACGGGGGATCTGGTGGTGACGGAAGAAGACGCGACGCTGGGGCGGGCGGCGTACACGGTGGTGTTGACGGCCCAGCCGGTGGGCGGGGCGGTGACGGTGGGGGTGGCGAGCGGGGACGCGACCGAGGTGACGGTCGCCCCGGCGGCGCTGGTGTTCAGCCCGACGAATTGGAACACGGCGCGGACGGTGACGGCGACCGCGGTGGCCGATGCGGACCAGGGGGACCGGGAGACGGTGACGGTGACGCACACGGTGAGCGGGACGGCGGATACGACCTCGTACCCGACGACGCTGGCGGCGGTGACGGTGACGGTGCAGGTGCGCGACGACGACCGGCAGACGTGGACGAGCAGCGGGCTGAGTTTCGACGTGCTCACGCCGGTCCTCTTCACCTACACGCCGCCGAGGGCGCAGACCGTGGTCGTGCAGGGGCCGTTCGTGCAGAGTTGGAGTACGCGCCGGATCGTGGCCTGCGCCTGGACGGCGGTGCGCCCGATCCCCGCCCTAAACACCGCGGTGCCGGCCGGGTGTACGCTCATCAACGACCGGCCGAACGTGAATGGCTTGACGCTGAGTTCGCCGATCACCCCGACGCAGGCGATGCGGGACAACGGCGGGGTGGTCATCGGGATCGGGAATTCATCGACGTCGTTCGCCTACCGGTTCTTCTACACGGAGTGGGTCCCGCTGGACACGCCCAAGACGCCGACGCTGGTGCTGGCGCCGGCGACGATCACGGAGGCCGGCGGGGTGGCGACGGTGACGGCGCGGCTGTCGAGCGCGCCGAGCGCGGCGGTGACGCTGACGGTGGGGGCCACGGCGGTATCGCCGGCGGTCGCGGGAGACTTCACGCTGAGTGCGGGGCCGACGCTGACCTTCGCGACGGGGGCGACGACGAGCACGGGCACGGTGACGCTGACGGCGGTGGACAACGCGGTGGACGCCGCGGACAAGCAGGTGACGGTAACGGGAACCGTGGCGAGCACCGACGACCGGGTGGCCGCGCCGGCGGCCGTGACGCTGACGATCACCGACGACGACACCGCGGGCGTGACGACGCCGACGGCCTTGCGCCTGGACGAAGGGAGCGAGGACGTCTACCCCGTCGCGCTGGCGACGGAGCCGGCCGCGGCGGTGACGGTGACGGTGGCCAGCGGCAGCACGGCCGTGACGGTGGAGACGGGCGCCACGCCGGCCCCGCGCACCCTGCTCTTCACGCCGATGACGTGGAACACGGCGTGGGCGGTGACGGTGCGGGCGGCGGCGGACGCCGACCACCGGCACGAGACGGCCACGCTGACGCACGCGGTCAGCAGCGGGGACGGCGCCTATGCCGGGCTGGATGACAGGACCGTGGCGGTGGCGGTGACCGACACCACCGCTCTGCCGGCGGTGACGGTGGTGGGCGGCACCACCACGGGAGCGGTCAATGATCACACGTGGAGGATCACGCGTATGTCCGACGTGCCGGCGGGGGTGCGCGTGACCCTGCCGGAGCGCACCTTGCGCACCTTGCGCGGCGACCTGACGGTCACGATTCAGCGGGTGGCGGGGCCGGCGGCCGTCACGACGGCGGCGCCCGACGCGGGGCAGGCCCGGCGGTTCTCCCTGGGGCCCGAGGCGGCGCGGCTGATGGTGGACGTCACGGTGACCACCAACCCGGAGGGGGGGCTGCCCGCGGTGCTGGACGGGGAACTGGCGGTCTGCCTGCCGGTGAGCCCGGAGGTAGGGCAGGCCGCGGGGTCAAGCCCGGTGCATCTCCTGCATGACGCTGACGGCGACGGCGTGTGGACGGTCTTGGCGGAGTGGTCCCCGGACGAGCCGGAAGTCTGCGACGACGTGGGGAGACTCTCCCCCTTTGCTGTGGGGTACGAGGATTCTGGGACGTTTGCGGAGGACGTGCCGGAGGAGATTAGCAGGGAGACGAGTTTCACGCCGGTGGAGGGGGAGGTGGAGAGGTATTACAGGCCCTTAAGCGAGGACGAGAAGATGGCCGCGAAGGACCAGGCGGCGAGAAACGGGTTCCGGCTCGGGACGCCAATGGGTCCCGGGACGCCAACGGTTCATGTGGCTCTGGCCGTGACGGTCACCCCGAGTGTGCCCGGACGCCTGTGCCTGGGGGTGACCAAGGAGCTGGTGAGGGATGCGCATGGCCGGGCTCTGGTGCTGTTGCACGCGGGCGAGCCGGTGGATGGCTCGGAGCCGGAGCCGGATGCGGCCGGACACCCCCCGGTCCGGGTCTGCGCCGACGTGGAGGCGTTCTCGCCGTCCTCGCCGTTTGCCGTGGGGTACCGGGGGGTGGAATTTTCCCTGGAGAAGCAGACCTTCGTCTTCCGGACGGGCCAGGCGGACGAAAAAACATTGCCGGCGGCTAGGGGGGGCAGCGGGGAGTACTCCTACATGGTGCTGGAGGCGGAGACCCTCCCGGCCGGGCTGTCCTACGATAACTCGGAGGCCGGGGCCAAGCACGGCGGCACGATCACGGGCACGGCGACCGCCACCATGCCGGAGCGGACCTACACGCTGAAGGCGACGGACGAGTCCTACAACAAAGAGGAAGCGACGTGGCAGTTCACGATTGAAGTGAAGCCGGGCATCGAGAGCCGGGACTTGGCCCTGGTCCTGGCCGGCATCGGCCGGACGCTGGCCACGGACGCCGTGGAGATTCTGGGCAGCCGGGCTGGCCCGCCGCCGGCCCGGCTGCACGTCACCCTGGGCGGCCAAGTCCTCCGCCTGACCGACCCCGCGGAGTCGGCGCCCGCCGCCTCGCCCTCGGCCTCCGGGACTCCCTCTCCCCTCGCCTCTGCTCCCTCTCCCCTCGCGGGAGAGGGTCGGGGTGAGGGGGCTGACGCTGCCGCGCCCGCCGCCACCCCCGGCCCCAGCCCCTGGCAGCGCGTCACCGGCGTGGCCCTCGGCGTGGCCCGCGCCCTCGGCGTCACCCTCGACACCCCTACCTTGCCTTCCGCTCCCGCAGGAGCAGGCCAAAGTGAGGGAAGCACGGTCCCAAGTGCCCAACGCCTCTTGGACCGCGCCCCGGCGGACCCCCGCCGCCCCTCTTCCCCCACGTGGCGCTCGCCCCTGAGTATCCAGCCCGTCTCCGCCAAAGACCTCCTGGCCCGCAGCGCCTTTGAATTGCCCTTGACCCGCACCGGGGACGACGGCCTCCCCACCTGGACCTTGTGGGGCCGCGGCGCGGCCAGCGGCTTCGCTGGCCAGCCCGAGGAGGGCTTCAAGATGGATGGCACCCTGTACAGCGGCTACCTGGGTCTCGACTATCGGCAGGATTCCCTGCTCATGGGGCTGGCCGTGGCTCACAGCACCGGCACGGTGGACTACGAACGCACCGGCGGCACCAAGGCCGGGGTGGACGTGCAACTGACGAGCCTCCTGCCGTATGCGCACTGGCAGCCCTATGCCGGGCTGGGCGTGTGGGGTCTGCTGGGCGCGGGCTGGGGAGAGATGGACCTCAAGGCGGTGGGCGACCCCACCACCTACACTACGGCCCTCACCTCATGGCTGGGAGCCGTGGGCGGGCGGCAGGCGTTGACCACGTGGCAGGGGATTGACCTGGCGGCCAAGACGGATGCGTTCCTGACGACGCTCCGGTCCGAGGCCAAGACGAATCTGCCGGGGGCACGCGGAGCGCGTGCGGCTACTGCTGGAAGGGCAGACCGCGGTGGCCCTCTCCCCGGTCTCCCGGGTGCAGCCGCGCCTGGAAGTAGGCGGGCGCTGGGACAGCGGCACCGCGGAGCAGGGGCTGGGGATGGAACTGGGCGGGGGGCTGGCGTACACGCAGACCGAATGGGGGCTGAGCGTAGACATGCAGGGGCGGTATCTGCTGGTTCACGAGGACGGAGCGTTTGAGGATTGGGGGGCCAGTGTGAATGTGCGGCTGGACCCGGGGCTTGGGGGCGAAGGAGCGTATCTGACGGTGGCGCCGGTGTGGGGGCAGCCGGGCAGCGGGGTGGAGCAGCTGTGGGGGACCGCGGCCGCGGTGCCGGGCGGCACCACGCCGGCCCAGGCAGCGGGCTGGCGGCCGGCAAACGTCGAAGTCGACGTGGGCTACGGGCTGGCGCTGGCGGACGGGCGGGGGCTGCTGACCCCGTATGGCGGGCTGGTGCTGGGAGAGCCGGGCACGGCGCGCTACCGGCTGGGGAGCCGCTGGGCCATGAGTGCGTTGCTGGATCTGAGCGTTGAAGGCGAACGGGCGGAGCAGCCCGGGCAGGCGGCGGCGCATACGGTCTCCGTGCGGCTGGGCTGGCAGTGGTAGGGACATCTTCTGCGGGGAGCAGAACCCCCTCACCCCGGCCCTCTCCCGCAAGGGGAGAGGGAGGAGAGGCCAGGGGAGAGGGACCGGGGAGCCCTCCGGTCCGTAGGGCCGCATCTCATGCGGCCACAAGACCGTCCCGCGCACGTAGGGAGCCTCAGAAGGGGCGAGTGGTTCGGTCATTCCCCGCGCACGCGGGGAGTGAAGAAGGCCGCGTAAGACGCGGCCCTACGTCTCATGTCCCGCATACGCGGGAGCCACCTTGTAGCCTTGTAGGGCCGCATCTCACACGGCCAGGAATGACTCCTCTTTGCAGAGTTCTTTCCTCGTTTCCCTTTTTCTCTTCTCGCTAGGTCATTTCCATGTCTCTTTGTGTGTCATTCCCGCGCACGCGGGAATGACGAGTTTCGATGGATTGTGAAAACGATGTTGACGGCCGACGCGTCATGAATTACAATACTGCCACATCCGTCTTACATGTGAAACCAGGAGAGAAAGGAAAACCATGAAAACTGTAACGCTTAGACTTGATGAAGCCCTCTATGCCAAAGTCTCATCCATGGCCGAACGACGAAACACGACTCGGTCGGAGGTCGTCCGGGAGGCGCTGAACCTCTGCTATGAAAAAGGCCACGCATCCTCAAACGGCTCAGCATTTGAATTAGCCCATGATCTGGCAGGGACGTTGACCGGGCCAACCGACCTCTCCGTCAACAAAGCTCATCTCGAAGATTTTGGCCGGTAAGGTACGTGGACACGTCCGTCATTGTGGATACAGGCCCCCTTGTCGCATTTCTTAACCGAGCCGACCGCTTCCACAATTGGACAAAACAGCACTGGGAGCGAATACGCCCGCCGCTCTTCACGTGTGAACCGGTTCTGGCCGAGACCTGTTTTCTGTTGCGGCACCTTCCGGGAGGAAATCAGGCCGTCCTCGAACTGGTGAACCGGGGAGTCATTCAGCCCATCTTCAACCTGGAAGAAGAAGTCCGTTCACTCATCAATCTCATCCAACGCTATGCCGACGTCCCCATGTCCCTGGCCGATGCCTGTCTGGTTCGGATGGCGGAACAGCACGCCCAACGTATGGTCTTCACCCTGGACCAGGACTTTCGCATCTATCGAAAACACAGCCGTCACGTCATTCCGGTGCTGATTCCAAAGTAAAGAATGAAGGAGGCAAACGTGAACCAAACGTACACGTCGCTTGTCCAACGTTCCACGTCCTAGGAAAGATTCTCCTCAACGTCCCCAATAAAAATTTCTTTTTCGGCCCCCTCAGGTTCCATCGGTTCGGTCCAACGCCTCAGTGAGTCTTCTTTTGAAGCTTCGGGGAGTTCGCCGATCCGGAAAATAATATCGTCCACGGAAAGTTCCGTCATCTCCGCTTGAATCTTCTCCAACAGTGAGCGTTTCAGATACGTGAGTTGGTGAAGCCAGACGGAATTATTGACGAGCACGTGCAGCTTATGAAACTTGATTCTGGTCGGCCACGTATGGGCAGCGGTCGCCTCACCCACGAGCGTTTTCCACTGCTTTTGCAGCCGATATTCCCACAGTCGACCGGCAAACCCATGGCTCTGGGAGATTTCGTTGATGACGGATTTGGCGGATGCAAAGGCGTGCATGGAATGTTATTCTAGGGCCGTTCACGGGCGGGAGCAACTGACGGAGGGCGCCCCTCCGGCGATAAAACCGGCACACAACAAGGGGAAGAACGTATGGCAGGGCGAGGTTCAGGCGGCAACGTCCTTGCAGCGTTGTGCAGCTTTTTTCTACCGGGTTTGGGCCAATTGACCCAAGGACGCCTGCTCATGGCCGTCATCCAATTTGTCGGGGCCGTTGTGTTATGGCTTGTCTTGATGGGTTGGCTGATTCACTTGTGGTCGGTGCTGGATGCGGCCCGGTGGGAGCCGTGAGGGGCACGCCGCCGCCGCACCCGCTTGATAAAGTCCCGGACCCATTGATAGCAAGCGCCCCCTGATGGCAAATCATGTCGCAAGAACCGAAAGTCGTCGGCAGCAATCGCAGAGCGTTTCACGAGTATTCTATTGAGGAAAAAATAGAAGCGGGCCTGATTCTGACCGGGACCGAAGTGAAGTCTCTGCGGGAAGGGCGCGTCAACTTGCGAGAGGCCTATGCCACGGTGGCCGCGGGCAAGGCCATCCTGCATAACTGTCACATTGCTGAGTACAGCCACGGCAACGTCATGAATCATGAGCCGTTACGGCCGCGGGGGCTGCTGTTGCACAAAAAAGAGCTTCAGAAGTTGGCGGCAAAAGTCCAACAGAAAGGCCTCACCCTCATTCCATTGCGCCTCTATTTTTCACCTCGCGGCGTGGCCAAGGTCGAGTTGGGGCTGGCACGCGGGAAGAAACACTATGATCGGCGGGAGACCGTGAAACAACGGGAAGCCGGCCGTGAAATGGAACGAGTCATGAAAACCCGACGCCTGGACGTGGACCGCCGGGCTTGAGGCCGCGTTGACCGCATGAAGATTCTCTCCGTTGAATGTATCGGGAGTTACGCGACGTCCGATCAATACCCACGCGAACGGCTTCCCGAGGTCGCCTTTGTCGGGCGGTCCAACGTCGGGAAATCCTCCCTCATTAACAGTCTGTTGAATCGGAAAGGAATGGCCCGGATCAGTGCCACCCCCGGGAAAACGCAGACCCTGAATTTTTTCAAAGTCGTGGTCGGTGACCGGGCGGTGAATCAGCTGTTCTTTGTGGACTTGCCCGGGTATGGCTACGCCAAAACGTCACGGTCCGTCCGCGAACGGTGGGGGCCGATGATTGAAGCGTATCTCTCCGGTCGGAAGCAGTTGTGCAGCGTGATTCAACTCGTGGATTCACGCGGAGTGGAACGGCATGACGTGACCACGCAACGCTGGTTGCGACACGTCGGCCACGTGCCGATCGTGGTAAGCACGAAAATTGACAAACTCACTCGGAGCCGGCGCCGGTCAACCCTGATGGCCGTGTGTCACGACCTGGAGTTGGACTCGCTTGACGACGTGATGGCGTACTCCGCCACAACCCATGAGGGACGTCAGGAACTGTGGCGCGAGTTGAGAGATCGCTGCGTCCGGTGGCAGCACGAACGCGCGGGAGCTTACAAGCGGATTTCGATGTAGGCTTTATCTTTTAACGACGCCAACCAGGCTTCGTGGGCGCGTTGCGTTTTCCGTTGATACAATTGGCTTTCAAGAGAAGCCTTGACCTCTTCAAATGGTTGCAGGGTCCCCGCCTTGAGACCTTCGAGTCGGAGAACGTGGACCCCGAGGTCCGTTGCAATCGCCGGGCTCACCTCCCCCGGGTTGAGTGCCTCCAAGGCCGCACGGAGCGGGGCCAAGAGATCGGCTTTCTTGAGGAATCCCAAGTCCCCTCCTTTGAGGTTTTCAGACCCGTCGGAAAATTCTGCAGCCAATTCAAAAAAATCAGCCCCCTCGTTGAGTTGACGCACCAGATGCTCCGCCCGGGTTTTGACCTCCTCCATGCTCTCACCCGGGTCGGGTAACAAGAGAATTTGTCTGAGGTGATATTCGGGTGGAGACGTAAAGCGTGCCTGCCGTTCCGTGTAGAAGGCCCGAATTTCTTCAGGAGAGACCATCAAGTCTTGCCGGACTTCGAAGTTCGTGATTCGGCGTATCGTCAACTCTTCGCGCAGGGACTCCTTTGATTGCCGTAACGGCCCAGGGGTCGTCGAATTCTGGTTCAACTGCTCCCACGCTTGTTCCACCTCCGCCTCGCTGACCGCGATGCCCTTGGCTCCGGCTTCCTGCAGTTGCAGTTTCCGTTCAATCATCCGATTCAGGACTTCATATTGTTTTTGAATCAGGCGATCCGTGAATTCAGTCCCATCATAGCGGGCTTTCAGGCGAACGGTCTGGTCCGCCATTTCGGTCTGCAACTCGGAAATCGTAATGATCTCCGAGTTGACAATGGCGGCGATGCCGTCAGACAGCGGTTGGGCCAGGCCCAAGCCGGCCCAGCCCCCGGCCAGCGCGGTCACGATGACGACGAGCGCAGCTCGCAGACCTTGACGCATTCGGGACGCATCGGGCGACAATGGAGCCGCCTTGTCATTCTCAAGGCGAGAGTCTTCCCTTCGCGCAGAATGACGCGGCAACGGGTCATAGAGGAATCGATTCATGGTCGTGAAGGGGCGACGGCCTCCTGGGAGGCGTCCAACAAGCCGTGTAACGTCGTTTTCAAGTGGGACACCACGTCTTCCCCGTTGTTCAGACCGGCGTCAATGGCCAAAGAAACCGGCGAGAGAAACCGGATTTCCTCACGTGCGTACTGCATGAGCCAATTGAGGCCCTCTTGAGAAATCGTGGCCTTGGGGGAAAAGGTCATCGTCACGGTGTTCTTCGTCGCATCCAGCGACGCTAATTGCAACTTCTTGGCGAGCAGGCGAACGTGCATGACTTCGAACAATCGTTCAACCGGCTCAGGCAGCGTTCCATAGCGATCCCGTGTTTCCTCATGGAGCAGAGCGAGATCACCGATGGTCTGACTGGCCGACAGCCGTTTGTACAGCGACAAGCGTTGATGGCCGTCCTCAATGTAGTCGTCCGGAATAAAAGCCGAGACGGGAACGTGCAAAGTCGGATCAATCTCTTCTTCCACCCGCTCACCTTTCATCTGATGGACCGCTTCTTCAACCATTTGCATATACAGGTCCACGCCGACCGCGGCAATGTTGCCGGATTGTTGTTTGCCTAACAGATTGCCGGCTCCTCGAATTTCCAAGTCAGCGGCGGCAATGCGAAAGCCCGATCCTAAATCGGCAAATTCCTGAATGGCCGTGAGTCGTTTCTGGGCGTCGGTACTCAACGTCCCTTCGTCGGGGAAGAAAAAGTACGCGTAGGCTTGGTCTCCGGCCCGGCCCACGCGACCCCGAAGCTGATAGAGTTGCGCAAGCCCGAACTGATCGGCTCGATCCACCAGGATGGTGTTGGCCCGCGGTACGTCTAACCCGGACTGAATAATTGCGGTGGCAATCAGGATATCCGCGTCCCCGTGAAAAAATTTCCACATGACGCCTTCAAGAGCACGTTCGTTCATCTGCCCGTGGGCCATGACCATCCGGGCTTCGGGCACCAGGGTCCGGAGCCATTCGGCGGTGCGCTCGATGGTTTCAACCCGATTATGGACGTAGAAGACCTGGCCCTTCCTCGCCAATTCCCGCCGGACGGCGTCTCGAATGAAATTGGGATTGAAGCGCACGACTTGGGTCCGAATGGCCAGGCGTCCCGGCGGAGGCGTGTCGATGATCGACAGATCGCGCACCCCGGAAAACGCCATGTGCAGCGTGCGCGGAATGGGGGTGGCCGTGAGCGTCAAGACGTCGACGTGCGTGCGAAGTTGTTTGAGCCGTTCCTTATGGCGGACGCCGAACCATTGTTCCTCATCGATAATGACCAGTCCCAGATTCTTGAATTGCACCTGTTTTTGCAGGAGCCGATGCGTGCCGATGACGATGTCGACGACGCTGGACGCGAGGTCGGGCAACAACGCTTTGACCTCTTTGGGGCTTTGAAACCGGGACAGGACCGCGACGCGGACGGGAAACGGGGCGAAACGTCGGGAAAAGGTTTCATAATGTTGTTGTGCCAGGATGGTGGTAGGAACCAGCACGGCCACCTGACGATCATCCTGGACGGCTTGAAACGCCGCCCGCATCGCGACTTCGGTTTTTCCATACCCCACGTCGCCGCACACCAACCGATCCATGGGTTTCGGAAGGGCGAGGTCTCGGAGAATATCTTGAATGGCTTGCAGTTGATCCGGGGTTTCTTCGTAATCAAAGGCCGCGTCGAATTCATGCGACAAGGTCGCGTCCGGCTGATAGGGGCGTCGCGTGACAAGTTCCCGGTTGGCGTATAATTCAACCAGTTCCGTCGTCATCTCTTCGATACTTTTTTTGACCGACGCCTTGGTCTTGGCCCAGCGGGTTCCCCCTAAGGCGTCGAGCGTCGGGGCGGGGTGATCCCCTGCGCGATATTTTTGGACGAGGCCCAACCGGTCCAGAGGAACGTAGACGGTATCCCGTCCGGCAAATTCCAGAATCAGGTAGTCGCTTTCGAAGTCCTGGACGGACAAGCGTCGAAGCCCCCGGTATCGGCTGACCCCGTGGTGTACGTGGACGACGTAGTCGCCGACGTTCAAGTCGTCCAACGAGGAAAGAAACGTCGCGGCCTTGCTTTTTGGTTGAGGGCGATGCCGTGACATTTTTGCGAATACCTCTTCTTCCGTGACCACCGTGAACGGAAACGAGGGCGCCACGAACCCGGCAGACAAAAAGCCTTGATTCAGGTAAAACGGCGTGCGGTCGGCGGAGTCGAGCGCGTGCGTCAAGATGGGCTGTTCCGTTGCGGGCACCTGATGTTCCGCGAATAATCCCGACAATCGTCCCGCCTGTCCGGCCGATCGAACCACCACCATCACCGGCCCCTCTCGTCGAAACCGTTCCAGAATGGCGAGCGTCTCGGTAAACGACGTGACGCGGGACCCCACCCCCACGCTCTGCGTTGATTGAATGGGGAGGGTGAACACCGGGTGCCACCTCTTCTCAGGCGGCTCGAACACGTCAACCGCCAGAGACGGGCAATCGGCAAGAGACGACGTGAACGCGTCCCAGACAAGGTATTGGTGATAAGGATCAGGGAACGAACCGCCCGGATTGGCGGCGGCGTGGGCTTCCCATGCTTCCAGTAAGCCCTCCCACCAGTCCTGAGCGACCTGGGCCAAGGTACCGGGGCGGTCCATCACCACGAACGGCGACGCCTGGGTTGGAAAATAATCCAGCAGCGTCGCCGTTGGGGGAGAGCCTTCAAATCCGTCTACGTGCGGCGCCCAGGCAGGCCGTTCCGTATCCGGCAGGCCGTCCGACTGTGACGCCTCAGCGTGCTTGGACTGGAGGAAGTCTTCCCGTGCGGGAAGAATTTCAGCGGTGTGTATCACTCGGGTGGACTCTTGCGTGCCCGGATCAAATTGACGGATGGACTCCACGGTATCGCCCAAACACTCGATCCGATAGGGATCCGTCTCACCGGTGGAAAAAATATCGACGATCCCGCCGCGAATGCTGAATTCACCCGGAACGTCCACGAGGGACACGCGCCGGTATCCCGTGGCCAGCAAATGGCGAATCAGCGATTCCCGATCAATCACGGTGCCGGCGGTGAAGGTGAGACAAGAGGCGGTCAACACAGACGGCGGCACCAGCAACCGGAGGGCAGCGTTGGGAGTCGTGATGACCACCGCGGGATGCCTGCCCTGGGCTTGGAGCCGCCGCAACGTACCCATGCGTTGCGCGGTCACGTCAATGGATGGGGTGCCGGCGTCCGTCGGAGAGTCCACGCGGTCCGGGTACACGGTCAGTGACTCAACGGGAAGGTTGAAGCAGGTAAAGAAAAATTTCATGTCCTGAAAGAGAGACTCCGCTTCTTCCTGCGTCGGGGTGAGCACAAGCCAAGGCTGGGAAAGGGCAGAACCTTCCCTTCGAGGCCCTTCAAGGCTCAGGGGAACCTCAGGGCAGGCGCTTCGCTCAGGATGACAAGATGCCTGTACCGGAGGATGGGCGGGCTGCATCGAGAGGGAGAGGGGATCCCCCGCTTGGTTCCGGCTCTGCGACAGGGCTGCGAACAGGCTGAGCAGGTAGGCGAGGCTGGGTCCGTGCGGGCCGACCACGAAGGGTTTCGTGCCCGGGGTGGTGCAGGCTTCCAGCATGGGCATCAGCAGGCGCGCCCACGAGGATTGGGCCAAATTGTTCATAGGTTGGGTGTTCACGACAACGGGTTGCTATGACGCCGGTGCTGTTCCCGGTTTCCCCGGGCCTGACCCGAGACGTTGGATCCGCTCCATAATACGACTCGTTGAAACATCAGGAACCAGGGGGATGCTGACAACGGTGCCCCTCCGGGCTTCAACCGCGTCACGGCCGACGATCTTCTCAATCGGCCAATCTCCCCCCTTCACTAAGACATCGGGCCGGATCATGTCAATCAAACGCAGCGGGTCGGGTTCCGCAAACGTGACGACGTAGTCAACGCACGAGAGCGCACTGAGCACTTCCATGCGTTGGCCGTCTGGAATAATGGGCCGCCCCGGCCCTTTGTCCAGAGTCTGTACGGACGCGTCACTGTTCACGCCCACGATCAAGATGTCTCCCAATTCCCGAGCCGCACGGAGATATCGAACGTGCCCCACGTGAAGCAAATCAAAGCATCCGTTCGTCAAAACCACGCGGTCGCCTCGTGCGCGTCGCCGCGTCACCACGGGCAGGAGTTCTTCGACGGTCATGAAGGATTTGTTGGCCATGATCGGCGCGTCGGATCCTGGAATTCCTCATGCCCCTTCTCCCTTGACGGGAAGGGGTCAAGACGAAGGTGAGGTCACAGGCGAAGATGCTACAGGATATGAGAATGGTTTTTCCACCCTTCCTATGCTACAGTATTGCCCCGTTCATGCTTGGACCGCACTGGACTTCTTAAGCCAATCACGTCAACCCCGTTCAGACTCATTCTCCCTCATCGGCATGACCACCGGAAACCAGAAGACGTGGGGAATGAGACAACGAGTCGGCCTGTACGCGGCACCCGTGCTCGCGCTCCTGGTGTACGCCAACCCCTTGTCCACGCTGCCGCCCTCCGCGCATACGCTCTCAGCCATTCTGACCTGGGTCGTGGTGAGTTGGAGCACGGAAGCCCTTCCGCTCGCCGTGACCTCGCTCCTCGGCGCGGCCTTGTGTATTGCCGCGGGATTGGGACCGGCAAAGGAGGTGCTGGCCACGTTTGCCCATCCCATCATCTTCCTCTTTATCGGCAGCTTCTTGTTAGCAGAAGCCTTTACGGTACATGGGATAGACCGACGCTTCGCCCTCTGGCTGTTGTCCAGAAAATGGCTGCAGGGCCGGCCGATTGCGATTTTCGGGACCATGGGAATCGCGACGGCCGTCCTGTCCATGTGGATCAGTAACACCGCGTCCGTGGCCATTATGCTTCCCGTGGCCCTGGGAATTCTCTCGACGATTCGCGGCTCTCACGCGCAAGGAGATCGTCACGAGCCCGGGATGCTCCTGTTCTTGGCCTACGTGTCCGCGGCAGGCGGCATTGCCACGATGATCGGCACGCCTCCCAACCTCATTGCCGTGGGCTTTCTGTCTCAGCAAGCGGACGTGTCCCTCTCCTTTTTTGGCTGGATGGGCATTGGTCTGCCGCTCGCGGGCGTGCTCGGCGTCTGCATTGCCGTCGTGCTCTTGTGGTTTCACCCACTGCCGAAGACGTTTCCGGCGAGCGGCGAACATCTTCGCATGCTTGGTCAACCACGGGAGCCCTGGACACGCGGCCAAGTGAATACCTGCATCGCGTTTGCCCTGGCCATCATCTGTTGGGTCGGGCCGGGGATGCTGGGCGTGGCGTTGGGCCGGGATTCCGAGGTCGTGACGTTCATCAACGCCCGTCTTCCCAAAGAAATGGTGCCGATTTTCGCCGCGGGACTGCTGTTCATCTTGCCCGTCAACTTCAGAGTCGGCGAATTTACGTTGAACTGGACCCAGGCCGCGCGCATCAATTGGGGCACCATCCTCTTGTTCGGCGGCGGGTTGACGTTCGGACGTTTTATGGTCCAAACCAATCTGGCCGAGATCATCGGAGAAAACGTGGTCTCGCTCTTTGGGAGCAACACGTTGTGGATGTTGACGGCGGTCTCGATTATGCTCGCGGTGTCGCTCACGGAGATTGTGTCGAATACCGCGTCGGCGAGCATGCTCGTTCCCGTGGTCATCTCCATTGCCACCGCGGCCGGGATTTCCCCCATCCCGCCGACCCTCGGCGTCTGTCTGGGCGCAAGCCTGGCGTTCATGATGCCGGTCGCCACGGCGCCGAATGCCATTGTCTACGGCACCGGCTTCGTTCCGCTTCCGACGATGCTCAAAGTGGGGGTCGTGTTAAACGTGCTGGGGGCAGCCCTCATTTGGCTGACGCTGTACCTGCTGTGTCCGCTCCTGGGGTTCGTCTAAGACCGGAACGGACGTCCGTCACGACAGACCATGACGCCGCAGCAAGCTCAAGACAAACCGGATCGTCAACAATCCGTCGTCCTGAGCGACGCGCCTGCCCTGAGCCTCGAAGGGAAGGATCTGAATCTCGAAGACTACGTGGAGTCAAAGTTCAGCGAGTTCGTTCGATCCATGAAAACGAGTTCGGCCACGAGTTTACACGCGACCGTCGTCCAAGCGGTCGAACGGCCGTTGATCCGACACGCGCTGCGAGAAGCGGGCGGCAACCAGATTCAAGCCGCGCAACTGCTCGGTCTGCACCGCAACACCCTCCGAA
Organism: Nitrospirales bacterium; assembly: GCA_965212625.1. GTDB lineage: Bacteria > Nitrospirota > Nitrospiria > Nitrospirales > UBA8639 > Bin75. The sequence continues at coordinate 2,003,900 of OZ243124.1, forward strand.
AGAAGATTGAGGCCTACGGCCTTCACGTCGAACGCCGTTCGCAATCTCGCCGGCGCCGTCAATCGGGATCATCATTGACCGATTCGAGAAGAGACCCGCGTCGAAATGGCTGAGAACGGGGAAGACTCGTTGAGTTCCGAACCCATCATCCGGGAAGGACAGATTCTCTCCGGCCCGCTGTTCAACGAGCCGATGCGAGTGGAGACCGTTCACTCGAACGGACCGGAGATCCTGGTCGTGGGCCTCGTCGGCCGGCGGTCTGAGCAGTTTCGTCGGGTCACGCTCACGTCCGCAGACGCTGCCCGTCTGATCATCACCGACTCCGTCTCCTCCTACGACGGCGACGGCCGGCTTCTGCGGCTTGGACTGCAAGCCTATTCCCTCGGCATCGCCCACGAATTTGACCCGTACTTCGGACTCTCCGTCTCGCGCGTGGACCCCCTGCCGCACCAACTTGAGGCAGTCTATGAGCATCTCCTCAAACTGCCCAGCGTGCGTTTTCTACTTGCCGACGACGCGGGGGCCGGCAAGACCGTCATGGCGGGACTGCTAGTCCGCGAACTCAAGCTCCGGGGTCTCGTTGAGCGGGTACTGGTCGTCTGCCCGGCGAATCTGACGTTCCAGTGGCAGCGCGAACTCAAAGAAAAGTTCGACGAGAAATTCATGGTGCTCAAGGGTGGCGATCTCCGCGATCAGTTCGGCGTCAATCAGTGGCTGGAGCAGAAGCAGATCATCACGTCACTCGACCTCGCCAAGCGCACCGAGATCTTACCCGGACTTCGGCAGGTGCGTTGGGACCTGGTGATCGTTGACGAGGCGCACCGCATGTCGGCACGAGATGAGACCCACAAAAGCCAACGCTACAAACTGGGAGAGTTGCTGCGCGACGGTGCCGATCACGTGCTTCTGCTCACGGCGACGCCTCACAAGGGCGACCCGCAAAACTTCACGCTGTTTTTGCAGCTGCTCGACCGGGACGCCTACGCCGACGTCAAATCGATCCGCGAAGCCATGGGGCGGAGACGAGCGCCCTTCTATCTGCGCCGGACCAAGGAGGCGATGGTGTACTTCCCTGAACGGCAAAAGGACGGAACGTGGGCCGCGAAACCGGTCTTCACCCAGCGTATCCCGCGCACCGCGGACTTCGCGATTGATGGTCCCGAATTCCAGCTGTATGAGAACGTCACCCGGTTCGTGAAACGGCAGAGCGCCCAGGCTGCCGCGCAGGGTGACGACCCGCGGACTCGGGCAGTCGGGTTCCTGATGTCCCTGTACCAGCGGCGGTTGGCCTCCAGCACGCACGCCATGCGGCGGTCGCTTGAGAACCGCGCCAAGCGTCTGGAACGGGGCCTCACACGCGCTCAGGATCTGGTGGAAACCGCGCCGCCGGCTCTTCCCGACCTGGAAGAGCTTGAAGAATTCGAGGACGTCGAGCGCGAACGCTTGGAACGCATGCTGGAGGCGGTCACGCTGGCCGGGAACGCCGGTCAGGTACGCAAAGAGATCGCCGAACTCCTGGAGCTGGCCAGAGAGGCCAAGACCGTTGAAACCGCAGGCAGCGAGGCGAAACTCGGGCACCTTCGGACCATCATGCGGGACGAGGGATTTTTCGATCGTCCTGACCAGCGATTGCTCATCTTTACCGAGTTCAAGGACACCCTTGACTACCTGATGGACCGACTGCGGGCCTGGGGCTTCAACGTCGGCTGCATCCATGGCGGCATGAAGACCGGGTCGCGTGACGAACCCGGGAGCCGGCTCTACACCGAACAGCAGTTCCGCGAAGGCGCCATTCAGGTTCTGGTGGCCACCGAGGCCGCGGGCGAAGGCATCAACCTTCAATGTTGTCACGTTCTCTTCAACTACGACGTTCCCTGGAATCCGAACCGGCTCGAACAGCGCATGGGCCGCATCCATCGCTACGGCCAGCGGCATGATTGCCTGATCTTCAATTTCGTGGCGACCAACACCATTGAGGGACGAGTGCTCCGGCGCCTCCTGGACAAACTTCAGGAAATCCGCGACGCCCTGGATGACGACGCGGTGTTCAACGTGGTGGGGGAAATCTTGCCGTCCGCCCACGTGGAGCGCGTGCTTCGAGACTACTACGCGGGGAAACTGGGCGAGGCCGACTTCGAAGACCGGCTCTTGCAGGACGTGGATGAAGGTCATTTCCGGGACATTTGTCAAACGGCGTTGGAAGGCTTGGCCGCCAAACGGCTCAACCTCACCATGCTCATTGAACGCCGGGCCCGGGCACAGGAACGGCGCGTGGTGCCCGAAATAATTGCGCGATTCATCAAGGAGTGCGCCTGGGACGCGGCCTTGACCCTGAAGCCGGTGAACGGCATGGCGCACACGTTCGACCCGGGCCGCGTACCGTCCGGCTTGAAGAAGTATGAGCGCGAAACGGACCGGCAGCACCCGGAGTTGGCCGGTCGCTATCCGCGCCTCTCGACTGACCGCGAAACAGCGGAAGAGCACAATCTCGAATGGGTCACCCCCGGACATCCGTTATTTGAGGCCCTGCGCCGTTACGTCCTTGATCGTGCCCAGGAGGCGTTCGCCAAGGGTGCCTGCTTCCATTCATTGGCGCACGAGGCACCGGCACGCCTCGACTTTTACCGGGCGCGGGTCGTGGACGGTCTCGGACACGTCATTCACGAGCGGGTATTCGTCGTGGAACTGGCGGAAGACGGCACGCCGTCTCTGCGTGAACCGGACGTCCTCGGCAACCTCAACCTCGTGTCAAGCACGGGGCAGGGTCCGGCCGGAGCGTCGGGGACGCTGCCGCCCGTCGCCGCACTCCCGGAGGCGACGGCTTGGCTCAACGAACGTGCCCTGACGCCCTTTCTCAACGAAGTTCGGACGGAACGCTTGGCCGAAGTCCGGCGCATTGCCGAGCACGTCGAGCTGTCCTTGACCGAGGTGCTTCATCGAATCGACGCGGAAATCGGCCGGGCGGCGGAAGACGTGGACAAAAAGGTCACGGGTGCCGAGGCACGCCTGGCCCAGGCCGAAACCCGCCATGCCGACGTGATGGCGCGCCGCGCGCGCCGGCGCGAGGAACTCGAACGACAGCGAGCGGTGACGCTCCAAGGCGTCGATCGACTGGCAAGTGCGCTCATCCTGCCTCACCCCGAACGCGAGACCGTGGATATTCGGCGCCTGCGTCCGAATCCCGACACCGAGATGACGGCCATGCGGGTGGTCATGGAACACGAGACCGGGCAGGGACGCCGAGTCGCTGACGTCCACGAGAAAAATCTGGGGTACGACGTGACCAGCCTTGACCTGGGGTCCGGCGAGTTGCGTCTGATAGAGGTCAAGGGTCTCGCCGGCGAGACCGGGAGCATCCTGCTCACGCCGAATGAACGACGGGTCGCCGAAGACCGCCGCGACTGCTACTGGCTCTACGTCGTCACCGGCTGCGCCGCGGGTCCCAAGCTTCAGGAGCCGATCAAGGACCCCGCCCGATTCCCGTGGCACGAGGTCACCAACGTGCAGCATTATTCGCTGAACGTCGACGCCCTGAAGCAGCCGATGGAAATTTGGGAAAAGGAACTCCAGTACGGAGAACGAGGCCCTTGAGGTAGAACTCTCGGGAGCGGCGTCCGCCGGGGAAGAAGCGCATACCTGCCCGTGGGGGCACGCAGACGGACAACCGCAGTGCAGCCGGAGCGAACGCCCGTTTGAACTGTGATAAGATGGGCTTCCGTTATGGCTATGACGATTACGGTGAGCGTGCTCCGTGACGCTCAAAAATTCGTCCGTCGGCCTGACGAAGAAGACGGAAAAGACCGCGAGCGTCTGACGCAGACCGTGCTCGAACGGGTGAACGTGAACCGGCCGTTTCGCCAAATGGCCACGTTTTTCGCGTCGACTCAGTACTCGCACGTCGTCCCGCAGTTCGTCCGCGAACCGGCGCGAAGTGACCCTTGGTCGGCTCCGGCGATTGCTTGTTTGAGGCCGGGTATGCTGGCATACTGCGGTCATGTCGCGGCAGATCACCGGATGAGTCAATCGTTGTTGATGCTTCCGTGTGCGAAGGAAGGCTATCGATGTAAGCGAGAGCATGCCGACTGACGGAGAGAACGTGACATCCAAAAATCCCATCACTCATACGGGGACGCACCCGGCCGGCGCCGTCTTTCATCGGTGTGCGCTGCAAGTGAACCCACGTCACTACGCGGGCACGTTCCGCGGTCAGGAAACCGGCGGCGACACCGAGTCACACGCCAACGCCATCGTCGAAAAGGCCGTCGAACTCGGCGTTTCCGTGCTCGCCGTGACCGATCATAACAGCGTGAGTGACGTGCCTGCGTTTCGGAGTGCCGCCGAGGGTCGAGAGGTCACGATATTTCCCGGTTTTGAACTTTATTCCGCGGAGGGCGTTCACGTTCTTTGCATCTATCCCCAGGACACCGACGGAAGGGAACTCGAAAGGTTCCTCGGGGAGTTTGGGATCAGGCAAACCAGTCCTTCCTCGGCCCCGTCGGACCATACTGTCGTCCAAATTCTCACAAAGGTCCAAACGCAAGAAGGCATTAGTGTCGTTGCACACGTCACCACCGACAAAGGACTCTTCAAGGTTCTTCACGGACAGGCGCGAATCAAGGCATGGCGGAGTGAAGAACTCCTGGCGATTCAGATTCCGGGACCCGTCAAGGACCTGCCCCAGGATATACGTCAGATTGTCGAGAACAAGAACGGCGATTATCGACGCACTTCTGCGGCGGACAATCTGGGGGTTGCCGTGATCAATGCAAAGGACGTTGTGAAGCCGGAGGATTTGGAAATCCCTTCGGCCACGTGCTGGATCAAAATGTCCGACGTCAGCATTGAAGGCCTCCGGCAGGCTTTTCTCGATCCGGGATCAAGGATTCGGCTGGCGAGCGACCCCCCACTTGAAGAACATGCCGAACTGATGTCTTTGTCCTGGGAAGGCGGATTTCTTGACGGCACGGCCTTTCGCTTCAATCCGAACCTGAACGTGCTGATCGGCGGACGCGGCGCCGGCAAATCGACGATCGTTGAGAGCCTGCGGTACGTGCTCGGCTTGGAGCCCGTCGGAGAGGAAGCCCGTAAAGCCCGTGACGGAATCGTTCGCCACGTGCTGCGAAGCGGGACGAAGATATCGCTGCTCATCCGCTCCCGTGGCCCGACGGAACGGGAGTACCGGATCGAACGAACCGTCCCAAATCCTCCCGTCGTGCGAGAAGAGCGCGGAGAAGTTTCCGGCTTGTTGCCGGAAGAGATCCTCCCTCGCGTTGAAGTCTATGGGCAGCACGAGATATCAGAACTCACCAGGAGTCGGGAAAAACTCACCCGTCTTCTCCATCGCTTCGTGAAGCAGGATGCTGATCTCGGCCGGCGCAAGGCCGACCTGCGCCGCTCCCTTGAGAAGACGAGGCGATCCATCCTTGACGTCAGGGCGGACCTCCGGCAAATCGATGAACGCTTGGCCGCCTTGCCGGGCGTGGAGGAGACGCTCAAGCGTTTTCGGGACGCCGGACTCGAAGGTCGCTTGCGTGAGCAGAGCCTGCTCGTTCGAGAGGAACGGGTGCTTGACTCGATCCCGGAACGTCTGGAACCCTTCCGCGAATGCCTGAATTTGCTTCGCCAGGAACTTCCCATCGACCGGCTCTTTCTGTCGCAGAAGTCACTGGCGGATTTGCCCGGCAAGGAAATCCTCGCAGGGGCCAATGCGATTCTGGAAAGTCTCAACGCCGATCTCGAAAAAGTGGTTCAACAACTCGAAACGGCGTTGCAGCATGCCGAGAATGGGTTGACCGGAGTCCGTTCCCGTTGGAATCAACGCAAAAGCGAGGTGCAGGACTCTTATCAGAAGATCCTGCGCGAACTTCAGAAATCGGCCGTTGACGCTGAAGAGTTCATTCGCCTTCGGAGGAAAATCGAAGAACTGCGTCCGCTTCGCGAACGCCGGCCGCTTCTGGAACGGCTGGAAAAAGAGCACACAAGCAGGCGAAGCGCGTTGCTTGCGGAATGGGAGGACGTGAAAGCGGAAGAATTTCGGGGCTTGTACCGCGCCGCAAAGACGGTCAACAAGGAACTTCGCAACCACGTCGGCGTGACGGTGACCGCGGCGGGCAATCGGGAGCCGCTCTTCAACGTACTGAAAGCCAAAATTGGCGGACGCCTTTCTGAGGCAATCGACAAAGTTAAACAAGCATCTGACCTTTCATTGCCGGAGTTCGTCCGGTGTTGCAAGACCGGAGCGAAGGCGGTCCACGAAACCTACGCAGTCCCGATGTCCCAGGCCGAACGCCTCGCCGGGGCGTCACCCGAGGTCTTCATGCACGTTGAAGAATTGGAGTTGCCGGCAACGACGGCAATACGTCTCAACACGGCCCCCGCCGGCGACCCACCGCAATGGCAAGCCCTTGAAGAACTCTCGACGGGTCAAAAGGCCACCGCGGTGCTACTGCTCCTGTTGCTGGAATCCGACGCACCGCTGATTGTTGATCAACCCGAGGACGATCTCGACAACCGATTCATCACCGAAAGCATCATTCCCAGGATGCGTGAGGCAAAACGCAGGCGGCAGTTCGTCTTCTCCACCCATAACGCCAACGTCCCGGTGCTGGGCGACGCCGAGATGATTCTTGGGCTGACGGCCTCTGGCGGGCCGGAGGGAGTAACCGCGCGTATCGCGCCTGAGCATATCGGCTCAATCGATGTACAGGACGTGCGGAAATTGATTGAAGAAGTCCTTGAAGGCGGCAAGGAAGCCTTCGAACGCCGTCGCCGCAAGTATGGATTTTGAGGACGAGCATGAACAGAACCGAATTGATGGAACGTATCCGCAACGGCGAAGACTCGATCTTGGAGTTCAAGCGAGCCGACGTCCGGAATGACGAGATCGCCAAGGAGTTGGTCGCGTTCCTCAATTTGGAGGGCGGCATCGTGCTGCTCGGCGTTGAGGACGACGGCGGCATTTCCGGCACGACGCGCGACGGCATGGAGGAGTGGGTCAGCGAACTCTGCCGCGTCAAGATCGAACCCCCGGTTATCCCGGTGCTTTCCTGGACCAGAGACGCCGAACCAGGTCGGCACGTGCTGGCGGTTCGCGTCTCACTAGGACCGAACAAACCGTATGCACGGGTCCACAAGAACCGAAAGACGTACTACATCCGGGTCGGGAAAACGACGCGGGAGGCCAGCCGGGAGGAACTCGAACGCATGTTCCAGGCATCCGGCCGGCTCCACTATGGACTGAAACCGGTTCCCGGCGCCGACTTTGGGGTCTTGGACCTGCGCCGTCTGAAGGATTACTTCGTGCGCGTCACCAGCGGAACGGTCCCGAACGACGATGACGTGCTCGGCTGGGAGACGCTGCTGCGGAACCTGGACCTCATGACGACTGCCGCAGCAGGCCAGCACGTGGCAACCATTGATGGGCTGTTGCTGTTCGGCCGCACGCCCAGCCGCTTTCTTCCGCAATCGGGCGTGCGCGCCGTGTGTTATCCTGGGGTCGAACCCGACTACGCGACGCGCGCCGATGAGGATCTGCGAGGCGCCATGACTCCTCTGTGCGCCGCGGACGGCAGTCTCGTGGAATCCGGTCTTGTCGACCAGGCCTGGGACTTCATACGACGCAACACGACGCCGTCCGCCCGACTCGAAGGCGCGCGCCGTATCGACCGCTGGGATTTTCCCGAAGAAGTCGTGCGTGAGGCCGTAGGCAACGCCTTGGTCCACCGTGACTACAGTATCTCAGGTACCGACATCCTATTGGCCATCTACTCCAATCGTCTTGAAATCGTGAGTCCGGGGCGGCTGCCCAATACGGTGACGCCCAATGGCATGAAGGCGGGGATGCGTTACGCGCGCAATCAGACCATGGTCAACGTCATGCGTGATTATGGCTACGTTGACGCGCGCGGCATGGGCGTGCGGAACAAGATCATTCCCGGAATGCGCGCACACAATGGCACCGAGCCAGACCTGATTGAGGAAGAACACCGCTTCATCGTCCGCCTGTGGAAGGAACCGGAATTCGCATGATTCCCAAGGAGTGCAAGCGGCCGGCGGAGGTGGATTGTCCCATTGCCGTGGCGTTGAAACTCGTCAACGAATCAGCGTCGGCGCATGAGAGGCGCCCTGTGTAGCGCCGCGTCTCACGCGGCGGGTGATCAGGGCAAGGGGTGTCGGGGTCGGCGCATGAGATGCGCCGCTACAAGTGTTTCCCTCTCCCTCCGGGAGAGGGCCATTCTCAAACTGAGATCCTGCCTGCTCAATCAAAGGGGAAGAGGGGACGATGGTTGACCATAGAACGACGGATTCACACGCATCTCAACGTGGTCGTCTCCCTGCCTTGGAAACTGCTTGCTCAATGCGGTCCCTACCGACATAATGCGGACATGTCGGTCCAGATCACCATACGAGGCGTCCCCGAGGACGTGCGCGACGAACTACGGCGCATGGCCCGTCTATCGCGACGACCGCGAAGGGAACCCCCATCCTGTCATTCCCGCAGCTTCTAGCGGGAATCCACAAAAAAGGAAAATCTTATGAATGTGTGTCGAAAAATCCAGGATGGAGGGTGATCGTGAACGAGGTCGAATTGACGGAACTGATCCGCAACGGTGAAAACTCGGGCGTCGAGTTCAAGCGGGACGATATCCATCCCGAGTCCATGGCAAAAGAGATGTCCGCCCTGCTCAATTTCGAGGGCGGCCTCATTTTGCTGGGAGTGGACGACGACGGTTGCATCTCCGGCTTGACGAAGAGTCGGCAGGAAGCCGAGCGATGGGTCATGGAAATCGCGCGCACGCACGTGCAGCCGGACTTCATCCCGTCCTGGTGTTCCGTCATCCTTGACGGCAGCAAATGCGTGGGGGTCATCCGGGTCGGAGCGGATGGCCCGGGCAAACCCTACAAGGCCAAGCGCGGTTCCAACTGGGTGACGTTCGTGCGCGTCGGCAGCACGTCAAGAGAAGCGACCCGGGATGAAGAGGGTCGATTGTATCAGGCCGGCCGGCTGATGCGGTACGAGATCAAGCCCGTGCTTGATACGGGCCTGGACAGTCTCGATCGGGATCGGCTCAGCAACTATTTCCGGGTGCCGTTGAAGCGCGATGCGCCGCCCGTGACCGACCATGAAGCGTGGCGTCGGTTGCTCGTGAATACCGGCTTGCTTGTTGAGGCAGCGGGAACGACGGCCGCCACCGTCGCCGGATTGCTGCTGTTCGGCGAACACCCGAATCGCCGCGTGCCGCAGGCCGGGATCACGGCGACGGCCTTTCCCCGCACCGACAAGGACTACGATACGGTTGATGAGGAAGTGATTCGTGGCCCGCTTGTCTCGATCATGTCGGAACGCGGGCGTGCCGAGGACAAGGGCGTCATCGACCGCGCCGTGGACTTCGTCGCCCGCAACCTGCATACCGTCGCGTGGCTTGACGGCGGGCGACGACTACGGAAGAAGGCGTTGCCCCTGGAGGCGGTTCGGGAAGCGATCGCCAACGCCGTCACCCACAGGGACTACACGCTGACGGGCACGGACGTCGAAGTGTCCGTATACCGCGACCGCCTCGAAGTCATCTCCCCGGGACGGTTGCCCAACAGCGTGACGGTCGCCAAGATGCGCGAAGGCGTGTTGCGCGTCTCCAGAAACGAACTCGTCAAGGACGTGCTGCGCGATTACGGCTACGTGGAACATCTCGGCATGGGCGTGCGCAACAGAATCATCGGAGCCATGCGCGAGCACAACGGCACCGAGCCCGACCTGATAGAAGAAGAACACCGCTTCATCGTCCGCCTGTGGAAAAAGCCAGAATCCGAATGATTCCCAAGAAGTGCAAGCGGCCGGCGGAGGTAGATTGTCCGATTGCCGTGGCGTCGAACCCCGTCAACGAGTCAGCGTCAGCGCATGAGAGGCGCCCTGTGTAGCGCCGCGTCTCACGCGGCGGGTGATCAGGGCAAGGGGTGTCGGGGTCGGCGCATGAGATGCGCCGCTACGGGTGTTTTCCTTTCCCTCCGGGCGAGGGAACAGGGGGGGGCCGAGTGTTTCCCTCTCCCTTCGGGAGCGGACCAGGGTGAGGGTGAAACATGTCGCCGGTGTCTTGAATGCGGTTCCGAGTATTTCCCTCTCCCCTGGCGGGAGAGGGCCAGGGTGAGGGGGGCTGAAGCGAAGTCGTGCGCTTGAGCGGCATGCATTGGAGGTGAACCCGTGATACCGACAGACTGTAAGCGGCTGGCCGAAGTGGATTTTCCGATTGCGGTGGTGTCGAAGCACGCGGCACGGGAGAAGTCGATTCGGCATGGGCATCCGTCCACGCTGCATTTGTGGTGGGCGCGGCGGCCGTTGGCGTCGTGTCGGGCGGTGTTGTTGGCGTTGCTGTTGCCGGACCCGGGCGATTCGGCCTGTCCTGAGGACTTCAAGAGGCAGGCGCGTGAACTGCTGCCGAAGACGTCAGGGCCGGTGGGAGACGGCGACCGGGAGTTGCGGGCGAAGTTGTTGAAGTTTATCGGCGACTTTGCGAATTGGGACCACGCGGGGAAAGCCGCGTATCTGGAAGTTGGCCGCGGTCTGGTGCGGGCTGCTCACGGGGAGGAGGTGCCGTTGGTGGTGGACCCCTTTGCCGGGGGCGGGTCGATTCCGCTGGAGGCGTTGCGGTTGGGGTGCGAGGCGTTTGCCAGTGACTTGAATCCGGTCGCCTGCCTGATTCTCAAGGTGATGCTGGAGGATATTCCCCGCCATGGGCCGGGGCTGGCTGAGGAGTTGCGCAAGGTCGGCGGGGAGATCAAGGCCGCGGCGGAAAGGGAGTTGGCCGACCTGTATCCCGCAGACCGGGATGGGGCGACGCCGATTGCCTATCTGTGGGCGCGCACGGTGCGGTGTGAGTCCCCGAACTGCGGGGCGGAGATTCCGCTGATGCGCTCGTTCTGGTTGTGCAAGAAGCCGACACGCAAGCGGGCGCTGCGTCCGAAGGTGGTGCGGCCCAAGGGGAAGCCGCCGTGCGTCGAGTTCGAGGTATTCGAGCCGGAGGGTGACGGGGAGGTGCGCACGGGCACGGTCACGCGGGCCAAGGCGTCCTGCTTGTGCTGCGGGATCGTCCTGCCGCCGGAGCGGGTGCGGGCGCAGTTGGCCGAGGAGCGCGGCGGCGCGGAAGTGATCTTCGACGGCAAGGGCAAGCGCATCGGCGGCGCGCGCATGACTGCGGTGGTGACGCTGAAGCCGGGTGAGACGGGCCGCCATTACCGGCTGCCCACGGATGCCGATTACGCGACGGTGCGCAAGGCGCAGAAGCGGCTTGCCGAAATTCTCGGCGAGTGGGAGCAGGGCGGGAAGCAGGGGCTGTGTCCGGTGCCGGATGAGCCGCTGCCGCCGATTGGTACGTTGGGCTTTCGCGTGCAGCGGTACGGGATGCTGCACTGGGGCGATCTGTTCTCGGCGCGGCAGAAGGTGGCGTTGGTATTGATGAACCGATGGATTGCTAAGGAATCTAGGAACAAGAATGTTTCACGCGCTTTAGCCTGCTTCATGGGGCGCTCTGCAGATAAATATGCCTCCTTGGTTGTTTGGAATAATATCGGTGAAAAAGTAGAACATGTGTTTGGCAGGCAAGCGTTACCAATGGTTTGGGACTTCTGCGAAGCGAATCTCTTTTCCTTGGGGACTGGCGGATTTGACAGCAATCTGAATTGGATAAAGCAAGTCGTCGAAAAATCGACAGGGTTTGAATTCACTGGTCAAATCCAACCCGCAGACGCCACCCAACACCCGCTTCCCGACCAAGCCGCCGGCGTTTGGTTTACCGACCCGCCCTACTACGACGCGATTCCATATTCGGACCTTTCCGACTTCTTCCTTGTCTGGCTCAAGCGTGTCCTGCCCAATCACCCGTTGTTACGGGACTCCTTCGACCCAGCCAACCCGCTGTCACCCAAGGACCGCGAAGCGGTGCAGGACGAAACCAAGAAATGCGACGGTCGCGTCAAGGATCGAGCATTCTTCGAGGACACGATGGGTGGGGCCTTCGCCGAAGGTCGTCGTGTGTTGAGCGAGGACGGGGTTGGCTCCGTGGTCTTCGCTCACAAGACCACCGAAGGCTGGGAGGCGTTGCTCTCCGGTATGATCCACGGTGGCTGGACCATCACCGGGTCCTGGCCTATCGCTACCGAAATGGGTTCGCGCCTTCGCGCCCGTGACTCCGCCGCGCTTGCCACCAGTGTCCACCTCGTCTGCCGGCCCCGTCCCGTCAACGCGCCGGTCGGCGATTGGGCCGCTGTTCTGCGTGAGTTGCCGACCCGCGTGGGCGACTGGATGGAACGGCTGCAAGGCGAAGGCGTGCGGGGTGCGGACTTGGTGTTCGCCTGCATCGGCCCGGCCCTGGAGATATTCAGCCGGTACCGCGCCGTCGAAACCGTGGAAGGCCGCGAGGTGGGTCTGTCCGAGTATTTGGAGAGGGTCTGGGAAGTCGTCGGCCGCACGGCTTTGGAACAGGTGCTCGGCACTGCCGAGGCAAAGGCACGCAACGGTGCGGCCGGGGCCGTTGAAGAGGATGCCCGGCTCACGGCTTTGTTTCTCTGGACGTTGCAGGCTACCGACGGACAGCACGGCGTGAACGGCAGTTCCGGTGAGAACGGCGAAGCGGATTCCGGGGACGAGGACGACGACGAAGCCGCGCCGCAAGGCAAGACGAAGGGCTACAGCTTGGTGTTCGACGTGGTGCGCCGTTTCGCGCAGCCCCTGGGCATTGACCTTCCCAAGTGGGAAGGCCGGATCGTCGAAACGAAGAAGGGCATCGTGCGCTTGCTGGCCGTGGCCGAACGCGCTACGCAACTGTTTGGCGAGGACGGAGCCGAGGCCGCTGCCGTCTGGATCGAACGCGACCCCGAGCAAAGCCTTCAGCAAGTGCTGTTCCCGGAAACGGAGCACACCCACGCGCCCAACGCCCGCAAGCGCGGCCGGCGTGGGAAGGCGGTCATGGACCCCGACGCAGAGCTTGTGGGCGACCGGCAGGCCACAACGTTGGACCGCGTCCACGCGGCCATGCTCTTTCAGGCCGGCGGCCGGACCCACGCCCTGCGCAATCTTCTCAAAGCCGAGCAGGACCGCGGCCCGGATTTCCTTCGTCTTGCCAATGCCCTGTCCGCCTTGTACCCTTCGCCCAGCGAGGAAAAACGCCTCCTTGACGCCATGCTCCTGGCCGTGCCCAAGTGACGGCCCATTCACGCACGATTAAACGCCCCATGAATGCGATGTACGTCATGGTAGCCTACCGAGAATGTCGCGAGACGGATGGTTTCATCTTGACGGCCTCCTTGAGCAGCCGACCATCATCAAGGAGAAGAATCGTATGGAAGCGTTGAGAATTCTCGAGAGCACGCACAACGTGGGCTGGGATTACGACGGAGAGGCAGACGTCCTGTACATCTCCGTTGATTCGCCGAAACCCGCAGTAGGCGTTGATATTGGAGAGGGTGTCGTTGTCCGATACGATGAGGTCCGCGGTGAAGTCGTCGGACTCTCAATCGTGGGAATCCGTGAGAAAATGCTGCGGGAGCTCTCATCCCCCCTGCGACATGAGCCGTGGGGCGTGGGGTGATCCGTGGGGCGTGGGTGATGCGGGCTGGATTCCCGCTTTCGCGGGAATGACAGAAGCGGGGGCCTGCGGCGTGAGCCGTGGGTTGTGGGTGGTGCGGGCTGGATTCCCGCTTTCGCGGGAATGACAGAAGCGGGGGCCTGCGGCGTGAGCCGTGGGTTGTGGGTGATGCGGGCTGGATTCCCGCTTGCGCAGGAATGACAGAAGCGGGGGCCTGCGGCGTGAGCCGTGGGTTGTGGGTGGTGCGGGCTGGATTCCCGCTTGCGCGGGAATGACAGAAGCGGGGGCCTGCGACATGAGCCGTGGGGCGTGGGTGATGCGGGCTGGATTCCCGCTTTCGCGGGAATGACAGAAACGGGGGGGCCTAGGACGTGAGCCGTGGGTCGCGAGTGGTGAGGGAGAGGGACTCGTTGCTGCCCGTAGCCAGGGAGGAAGACGATGACACATGCTGAACTGTTGTCGCGCATCACTGCGTGTCCCGACGTCTTTGGCGGCAAACCGATCATTCGTGACGTGCGTATTGCCGTGGAGCACGTTCTGGGAATGCTGGCGGCCGGTGACACGGCCGAGACGATTATTAAGGAGTATCCTGATTTGACCCCCGAGGACGTTCAGGCGTGCCTACTGTGTGCCCACCGCTCTCCGGCGGGTGAGCACGTGTATGATCGTGCTCCTATACGGGGAACCTCGTGAAGTTTCTGCTTGACGTGCGTGCGGCGTCACGCAGTTTGCCGCCGTGCTGCCGGCGGTGCCAAGGTGATGAGAGGAATTGACTCGTGGCACAAATTGAAGGCATCAGGATCAGGAATTACCGGGTGTTGAAAGACGTCGTGCTTGGAAACTTGGGGCTACCGCATGTCCAACCTTTGACTCCGATCACCGCGGTCATCGGAAAAAACGGGGTGGGCAAAAGTTCGCTGTTCGATGCCTTTGGTTTTCTTGTGGACTGCATGAAAGTGGGTGTGGAAGAGGCTTGCGATGCCCGAGGACGTGGCGGATTCGATCGTATCCGTTCTCAGGGGAGCGACGACCCGATAGAATTCAAAGTCTGTTACAGGGAAGAGCCGCATGCCCGTCCTCTTACGACGTATAGTCTGCGGATCGCTAAAGACGATTCTGACCGACCTTACGTCTTATCCGAACATCTTGTCCAATACGCCGGAGAACAGGGAAGCGGTTTGTTGTTGTCGATGAATGAAGGAAAGGGCTCGGCGTGGGAAGGAAAGGTGCAAGGACAACGGATTGATGCGGACGATCCGAAGTTCTCCCATTCTGAGCCGTTGGGTGATCTGGTAATCAAACTATTAATCGGCGAGATGAACTCAGAAGAAGAACGCATTGAGCTTGAGGACAAACGCACGCTCGCCATCGCCACGCTCGGCACTTTGAAGCAGCATCCCCGGATCGCGGCTTTTCGCCGGTTCATCGAAGGCTGGTATCTGAGCTATTTTACGCCGGACGCGGCTCGCAGCTTGCCCTTGGCCGGCCCTCAGAAGCACTTGAACGTCCACGGGGATAATCTCGGCAACGTCGTGCAGTTCATGCAGCGGGAACACCCGGACCGATTTGCGAGCATCCTGGAGCGGATTGCCGAAAAGGTTCCGGGCATTGACCGCATTGATACGCAGCAAAGCCCGGACGGACGGTTGCTGCTGTGCTTCAACGACAAGGGCTTTCAAGACCCCTTTTATGCCCAGCAAATGTCCGACGGTACTTTGAAGGTATTTGCTTACCTGCTGATGGTGTACGATCCATCACCGCCGCCGTTCATCTGTATTGAAGAACCGGAGAATGGTCTGTATCACACACTGCTGGAAGTCTTGGCCGCGGAGTTTCGTAGCCACGCCACCGGAGAGCAGAATACGCCGCAGATTTTCATGACCACCCACCAGCCCTATCTGATTGACGCGCTCAAACCCGAGGAAACGTGGATTCTGGAAAAGGGCGCTGACGGTTTTGCGACCATTCGCAGGGCCAGCGACGATGCCACCGTCAAGGCTATGGTGGACGAGGGCCTGCCGCTCGGCGGCCTCTGGTACAGCGACTATCTGGATCGGGGATAGGCCGGTGCATTTCGAGGTGCTGGTCGAGGACAAGTCGGGAAGCGTTGCGCTTGACTGTCTGTTGGAAAAGATTCTCGGTGCAAACGGAGCAGTGCATTCCTGGAAAACGTTCGCCTACAAAGGTCTTGGTCGCATCCCGAAGAATTTGCGCGGGGTCACGGATCCGAGGAAACGGATTCTTCTGGATCGACTGCCGAAACTCTTGCGGGGATACGGGCGGAGTCTCCCGCAATCTGACGCGGTGGTGGTCGTCGTGGACTTGGATCGCAGGGATTGCAGGGCATTCAAGCGGGAGTTGCTTGGCGTGTTGAATGCGTGCCGGCCGCGTCCGAGAACGCTGTTCAGGATTGCCATTGAGGAAAGCGAAGCGTGGTTGTTGGGAGATCGTGCCGCGGTCAAGGCGGCCTATCCCGGCGCAAAGGATTCCGTTCTGAACAGGTACGTGCCGGACAGTATCTGCGGCACGTGGGAAGTGCTTGCGAATGCCGTCCGTCCCGGCGGGGCCGCACGGCTCGGGCAATCCGGCTATCCCGAGACGGGAACGGCAAAACGTGAATGGGCCGAAAAAATCGCTCCCCACGTGGACGTGCATCGGAACCGGTCGAAAAGTTTTCAGGTATTTCGAGACGGGGTGAGAGATCTTGCAGGAATCGGTTAACTCATGGACCAAATTACACTAAAAAACTTCCGCTGCTTCCGCGAAGAACAGACCGCCCGCCTGGCCCCTCTGACCCTCCTCGTCGGCGAAAACAGCACCGGCAAAACCTCCTTCCTGGCCCTGATCCGGGCGCTGTGGGACCTTGCCCGCCGGAATCGTGTTCCTAATTTCAAGGAAGAGCCCTATGATCTGGGCAGCTTTGACGAAATCGCTCATCACCGGGGAGGGAGGGGAAGTCAGGCTGAGACATTTGAGGCAGGGTTTGTTGTCACTCATGAAGACCGGCAAAAAGACTGGCGAACGACGAAGGATGTCAGCTATCGGCTCAACGTCGTTTTTGGAAAGAAAGGAACTGTCCCAGTTCTGATGAAGAGATGTTTTTCCAATGAAGAAGAGGGTATTCGGATCGAATTCAGCCGCAGTCAAGACCCTTATAAAGATGTATCATGGAAATTTTCCGTCGTCACGCCGAAAGGAGAGTGGACGATTGATGATGGCATACTTTGGCTTGATGACGATCACATGTTGTCAGCGGACTTTTTTCGGGATTCTTATCTGGGCGGGATAGGCGGGAAATCCTGGCTGGATCTTGCAGATTATAGTCTCGTTGTACGACGCGGTTCCGGACAACCTGACGACAGTGATTGGGAACTGATTAAACGGATTTACGATGCAGAACAGAGATTCCGTGGTTGCAAACCGTTGTATGCCAGCGCGCCGGTTCGATCTAAACCGCATCGAACGTACGATCCCTCGCGCCCCACGCGGGACCCCGAAGGCGATTACGTTCCGATGTATCTTGCCGACTTATATTTTCGAGACGTGACACGATGGAAGGCTCTCAAAGATGCACTCGAAAAGTTCGGAAAGGAGGCTGGTCTTTTCGACGAAATCTCGGTGATGCCTCTTGGAAAAACAGCGAGCGGACCGTTTCAGTTACAGATCAGGAAATTTGGGCGTAAGGCAAAAGGGCCGCAGCGCAACCTGATTGACGTTGGCTACGGAGTCAGCCAAGTGCTGCCCGTCATTACCGAATTGCTGCGCGACGACGCTCCACCGATTTTCCTCTTGCAGCAACCGGAAGTACATCTTCATCCCAGCGCCCAAGCTGCTCTCGGAAGCCTGCTGTGTCAGGTCGCCACGCCCTGGCGTCAACTGGTGGTTGAAACACACAGCGACCACCTGCTTGACCGGGTGCGCATGGACGTCCGCGACGGCGTAGGGAATCTCAAGCCCGAGGACGTGTCCATTCTGTATTTCGAGCGCGACGGCTTGGACGTTCGCATTCATTCTCTACGGCTGGATGAAGAGGGAAACGTCCTGGATGCGCCACCGAGTTACGGCGCGTTCTTCATGGAAGAAACGGAACGGTCCGTCTGGAAGCGCCATAAAAAATAAGAATCTGAAATGTGTGCAATCGTTGACGCCAATGTCGCCAATGAGGTGTTCGGCCCCCACCCGACTCCGGCGGGAGAGAAGTTCCTTGACTGGGTCAACGGGGGAAGTCACCGTCTGGTAGTCGGTGGCAAACTGCTTGGTGAACTCGCAAAGAGTTCGCAGGACTTTAGAAAGTGGATGAGTCGGGCCATGCGTACCGGAAAGATGAAAGTGTTGGACAAAAATAAAGTCAGCACAAGGACCGACCGGATCGAGCAAGAGAGGCTGCACACGTCAAATGATCCTCACGTGCTCGCCTTGGCCCAACTGAGCGGCGCCCGCTTGTTGTACTCCAACGATGCGAAGTTGCAGCAGGATTTCAAAAACAAAGACTTGATTGACCGTCCTCAAGGAAATATCTACTCAACACGACAGAACAAAAATTTCACAAGGACACATAAACGGCTGCTTGGCAGGCAAGATTTATGCAAAACCTGATTGACGCCATTCACGTCAAAGGCTTCCGTTCCCTCGCCGACGTCAAGATCGACGATTTGCCGAGGGTCGCCGTCTTGATCGGCGCCAATGGATCCGGGAAGTCCAACTTCATCCGCTTGCCTCGCATTTCAAAAAGAAGTGGGACGTGGGAGACAATAACTATCTTCATGCACACGGCGGCAATCTGGCTTCGGTTCTGCTTCTCCTGGAACGTGAAGATTTCCAACGATTCGAGAGGATATGTCACCACATTGGTCGGGTGCTGCCGGTCTTTGACCGTTTCCAGATAGAAGAGAGTTACGGTAGAGCCTCGTTGAGATGGAAAGCGAAGGGGACGGACAAAACTTTCGGTGCGCACCTGACGTCCGACGGGTCGCTTCGTTTTTTTGCCCTGACGACATTGTTGAATCTCCCGCCCGAGATGCTCACCGACGTGATCTTCCTGGACGAACCGGAGTTAGGTTTGCATCCGGCGGCGATGACCTTGGTCGGCGGCATGATTCAAGCATTTGGATATGACAGGCAGGTTATCGTCGCAACACAATCGCCTCTGCTTGTGGATACGTTCAGTCTCAATGAAATTATTGTGCTGGAACTGCAAGACGGCGAAACGAAGATCCGCCGGCTTGATCCAGATGAGTATCAAAACTGGTTGAAGGAATATACGACGGGCGAGCTTTGGCAAAAGAATCTTCTCGGTGGCCGTCCGTGATCCGTCTCGCCATATCGGTGGAAGGTCAAATTGCCCGCGGTTTTGCGAATGGGTGACGCGCTTAGAGTCACTGGGGAATCCGGTGTGAATCGCTGCGCGGGGAAACGATCGAGGAGGGAGATGTCCAATGGCGCTTGAACCTTGGTACAAAGCTGTCACGCCTCGCCGGGAAGTGCGCGAAGGCCGGTCGTTCAGCCCGGATGAGTTCGCGATTGCGCTGGAACAGGTCGTCGCCGGGACCGCGCCGGAGGACTACCGGGACCCGGCGCAGTTTTTCGCCCGTACCTGCTTCACGCGCGCGCTCAAGGACCATACCGGCATGGTGCTCCGGCGCCTCTCCGGCCGAACGGAAAACACGTCGCCGGTTTTGACCCTGATAACCCAGTTCGGCGGCGGCAAGACGCATACGCTCACCTCGCTTTATCACCTCGCGCGAGCCGGCGCGAGTGCCTCTCAACTCCCGGGCGTGGGGGATCTTCTGAACGAGGCCGGGATCGCCGCCGCTCCCGCCGCTCGCGTCGGTATCTTCGTCGGCAACGCCTGGGACCCGCAAGACGGCAGGGAAACGCCGTGGATCGACGTCGCCCGGCAACTCGCCGGGGAGAAAGGCGTCAAGGAACTCGGACCCGCGGCCAGAACCACGCCTCCCGGCACCGAGGCGATTGCCCGCGTCTTCAAAGCGGCCAACGCGCCGGTCCTCCTTCTGTTCGATGAGGTCCTGAATTTTCTGAATCGGCATCGTGGATTGGCCGAACCGTTCCACGCTTTTCTCCAGAACCTGACGGTCGCCGCGACCGCCACGACGCACGGTGCGGCGGTCATCAGCCTGCCTCGCAGCCAAGTCGAGATGACCGACTGGGACGTGCAGTGGCAGGAGAAGATCACGAAGGTGGTCCGGCGCGTGGCCAAGGATTTGATCGCCAACGACGAGGCGGAAATCAGCGACGTGATCCGGCGTCGGCTGTTCGAGAACGTCGGCCATGACCGCCACCGGAAGAAGGTCTCGAAGGCGTATGCGGACTGGTGCTTTGAGCGGCGAGCACAACTCCCGCCCGAATGGACGGCGGTGGACAGCGTCACAACGGAGAGCAAGGCCAGAGAATATTTGCGCAGCCGTTTCGAGGCGTGCTTCCCGTTCCACCCGTCAACGCTCTCCGTCTTTCAACGCAAGTGGCAGGCCCTGGCCCAATACCAACAAACCCGCGGCACGCTGGCCATGCTGGCCCAATGGATATCGTGGGCCTTCAGGGAAGGGTTCACGATGGCCAGAACGGAGCCGCTCATCACGCTGGGGTCCGCACCGCTTGACGTGCCGGAATTCCTTAGCGTGGTGCTCGGTCAACTCGGTGAGTCCCGGCTGGTGGCCGCCATTGACGCCGACGTTTCCGGTGCGCAGGCGCACGCCCGCGCCTTGGACGCGGATACCAAGGGTGCCTTGCGAAACATCCACCGGCGCGCCGGAACGACGATCCTTTTCGAGTCCTCCGGCGGCCAGATCGACAAAGTGGCCCACCTGCCGGAACTGCGCTTTGCGCTCGGTGAACCGGACGTCGATACCACGTCGATTGATCACGCCGCCTTCGCGCTTGAGGACAAAACGTACTTCATCCGGCGCATCGGGTCGGACGGATTCAAGATCAGTCACCAGCCCACCATGAAGAAAGTTGTCAGCGACCGGCGCGCTTCTCTGGATGAAGAAACGGAGATACGTCCGGTCATGCGTTCAATGGTCCAAAGGGAATTCGACCGGGGCGCGACGCTCCCCATCGTGCCGTTTCCGGCCGACGGTTCATCGGTGCAGGATACGCCGAAGTTGACGCTTGTCGTCGTTGCACCGGAGTCGGACTGGACCGGTCTGCCGCAGCACGGGCAGGCGGGCACCGGCAACGTCCGTGAGCAAATCCGGGAATGGACGAAACAGCGCGGCACGTCACCCAGGCTGTACCCTGCTTCGCTTGTCTGGTGCGTCAAGAAACCCGGACGCGACCTGCGGGATACAGTCGAATGGATGCTGGCCTGGAAGCGCGTGGCTAAGGAGATCACCGACGGTACCTTGGGTGGGGATTTCGACCGGACGGACCGCACCGAAATCCAATCCAAGGTGGCCGAGGCTGAGATGGCCGTGAAGGACGCGATTTGGGGCAGTTACCGTTTCGTGGTCATGGCCGACGGCCTGCCCGCGCAGGCGGGCCACGAGTCGGACGGCCTGAAGAGCATTGATCTGGGTGCGGGGCATTCGAGCGGAGTTGAAACGCTGTGTGCTCGCGTCGTGACGGCTCTGAAGTCCCAAGCGATCCTCAACGATTCCATCGGCGCCGGCTACGTCGAACGAAACTGGCCACCGGCCCTGATGGAGTCCGGGGCGTGGCCGCTGACGAGCCTCCGTCAGAGTTTTTTGAATGGGTCGCTCACGCGGCTGCTCGATCCGGATGCCACGCTTCGCGCCAAGATCGTCGAGTTCGTCAGTCGGGGCGACTTTGGCTTGGCCTCAGGCCGGCAGTCGGACGGCACTTACGAACGGACCTGGATCAACGAACCGGTCCCGATTGAAGAAGTCACCTTCGACCCCGGCGTGTTTTTGCTTCGCAAGGACAAAGCGTTGGCGCTGAAGGCCATGCCGGAACCGCAACCAATCCCCGATCCTTCCCCGAAGCCAGAGTGTGGCCCGGCACCGTCACCGGGCCCCGAATCCACGTCGCAATCCGACGCGCCGGTGAGCGAAGCCCCCCGGACCATCCGCCTGCGCGGCGACGTTCCGCCGGAGATCTGGAACCGACTCGGCACCAAGTTGCTGCCGAAGTTACGCAGTGGAGCACACCTGACCATCGGCATTGAATTCTCAGTAACAGTCGAAGGCCGGATGGCCCAGGGACTCACGGACGAGTTGAAACAAATCCTCACCGACCTGGGTTTATCGGAAACGGTGAACGTTGAGTGAATCCAGCGTCCGTAGGCCTCCAATTCCCCTTCAAAACTGGTGCCAGCTTGGGTATCGATCCTCCAATTCCCCTTCAAAATTGGTGACTACCGTGCCCAACTCCCTCCAATTTCCCTTCAAAACTGGTCTGCAACGGTGGGAGGAACCTCCAATTCCCCTTCAAAACTGATGACGACTACAGCGGTGCGCCTCCAATTCCCCTTCAAAACTGGTGTGTCATGATCCGTCCTTCCTCCAATTCTCCTTCAAAACTGGTAAGGAACATCATGACCAAACCTCCAATTCCCCTTCAAAACTGGTTTGATACGCGCGCCACAGCCTCCAATTCCCCTTCAAAACTGGCCTGAAGACGTTTGTCCAGCCTCCAATTCCCCTTCAAAACTGGCATCATCACGATGTCCTTCCTCCAATTCCCCTTCAAAACTGGCTGCGCGGTCTTGGCGATGCCTCCAATTCCCCTTCAAAACTGGCCTGAGGCAGATGTATTTGCCTCCAATTCCCCTTCAAAACTGGTTCAACTTTCCTTTGGCGACCTCCAATTCCCCTTCAAAACTGGTTCACTCGCCAAATTATGGCCTCCAATTCCCCTTCAAAACTGGTTCCCAAGATAGTCGTTTTCCTCCAATTCCCCTTCAAAACTGGTTTCCAGCAACGGCAGGGTCCTCCAATTCCCCTTCAAAACTGGTAGCCAAAAAACAATTTCGCCTCCAATTCCCCTTCAAAACTGGTCGTGGTGCCGATCGCAACCTCCAATTCCCCTTCAAAACTGGTCCAGGAACTCAACCTGAGCCTCCAATTCCCCTTCAAAACTGGTCTCAAAGAGACTGGAGGTCCTCCAATTCCCCTTCAAAACTGGTTGATCATCGTCTCTCCTTCCTCCAATTCCCCTTCAAAACTGGTGAGTCCATCCGCGCAGGACCTCCAATTCCCCTTCAAAACTGGTTATCGCAACGCGTGGCGGCCTCCAATTCCCCTTCAAAACTGGTTTGGTGATCTGAAAAATGCCTCCAATTCCCCTTCAAAACTGGTGCCGCCGTCCGCGTCGGCCCTCCAATTCCCCTTCAAAACTGGTCATATATCAGTTAACCATGTATATTTCAACAAATTTTTGATTTTTTCAAAGAGTTATTTATGCCTGAAATTAGTGAATTTCAACATCCAGATTCAATTTGGACATGGAAGTCAAATAAGCGTAGGAGAAAGACAACCTTGTGGCTGCCTTATGTCTCTCGGGTGGAGAGTGTCAAGAAGAGAGTCTGGCGGTTTACATATAACGGAGGCGAGGTCGACACCGATGTGGCACGGCTTGATTGCGTCATGTTTTATGGCGCGACGGGACAGATTCCCATTGCGCTCATTGACGATCTTGCCGCGCTCCGCGTGCCGCTGCTGGTCCACCGGCGCAACATCGGCCGCCCCGCCGTCTTTTTGCCGGCGCCCAGAGCCGATGCCGACGACATTCTGACGAAACAGATCGTCGCCCGCACGCATGGCCCGAAACGCGCCTACCTTGCGCGAACCCTGGTGCGCGAGCGGTTCCGAGGCGTGGCAGGCACCTTCTCTCTCCCCGATACGGCCTATCGGCGGCTTGCCCTGACGCGCACCCTCGGGCAGGTCCGCCTCTGGGAGGCCGAGCACTCACGCAAATACTGGAGGAAGTATTTCGCCAGCCTGGGCCATCCGGACGTCACACGGCGGGAGAAAGGGCCGCTCCCCGCTGCGCTCGATGCCGGTTCCATGTTTCTGTCGGGGATTCTCCTCCGCTGGCTGTTGATCCACCGGCTTTCACCCAGTCACGGCTTCCTCCATGAAGGGACCGATTACATGGGGCTTGTGTACGATCTCATGGAGCCGGCACGGTACATGATTGAAGAGGCACTCGCCGTTGCGTGCAAGTCTCATCTCCCGGACGGCGATGCTGACTCGCTGACGAAATCGACTTTATCCGCAATAAAAAACAACTTGGAAAAGGTTGTCTACGTTCCCGCGACCCGTCAGTCCGTCCGCCGCAAAAACCTGTTGCACGGAAACGTGCTGGCACTACGGGCCTATCTTGCCGGCGACATGCGTCGGTTCGTCATTCCCACCGCGGGGGAACGCAAAGGGGGGCGGCCGCCAAAAGTTTCGTACTGGCTGCCGGGTGATATTCCTTCGAGGTGAAAGTGCCTCCCCTTTTTGAAGGGCACCCGGGGAGGCGGGGGCGCCTTCCAGGTTGAGGTATGGATGTTAATCCTTGTGCCTGGAAGGGAATGTGGGGACATGGTCGGTTATTATCGCTGCTGGGTCAAGTCCCGCCGTGATTTTTCGGAGTCAATCCGTTCAAAAAAACGCCGTCCGATGTTGATCGATGCGTTTTCATCCGCGTGTCCCTCGAAACCGCAATCTAGATAGACGCATCTGAAACGGGACTGCGTGGTGTCGGAAGACATTTCGGATGCCGGAGGTTGGCGCATGTTTCGCTTAGCGATAGACTCGACGCGATGACGCGGTTCGGTCCCTTTTGAGATTGGGACGTTCAGCGGCGGTCTTTCCTTGCGGTGGCGGAAGTTCTTCAAAGCATTGGGCGGATAATCAGCTCGGTTGAGAAGCCGTATCGTCCCGTTTTTAAGGGCAACGTGGCCAGATTCTCCCACCTCGATCTTGTCCGGCATGTTCCGAAGCTCCTGAAGTGCGTTCCGGCCGCACCGGTGGCAGGTCTGGCTGGTGCCGGCGGGGTTTACCTTGATGCCGGGGAAGAGGCGAAGCGGCTTGGACGGGCCGGAATACTGATTTTCCGTCGTGTTCCAGTTCTGGACGTAGATGTAAGGGTGTTCCCAGGTATCTGCCGTGAACCAGTGTTGACGGCGAATGGTCTTGTGCGCGTCCACTTCCGAATACACGTAACGCCGCAGGACCGACCCGTAGATCATCTCTAGCTGCCGGCCCCCCGATTCAAAATTGCCAACCGATCTTTCGAGTATGGGAAACCCACGGAACCGTTCGCACAGGGTCTCAATGCGGTTGCAGACGTCTCCCACGATGTTTTCCCGGAACTGCATCAGGGCGTTCGAGTAGGTCTGGCCGACCTTCTGGTTGGGTTGCCGCGAACCGCGGTGCCGGCGGACCGCGGCTTGCAATTTCCTGAAGGTGGGAATTGCGACGCTACCGACCTCGAACGGGTCTCGGCAGCCGCTTTCCACGAACTTCTTCAGCGAGAAGATCGCGTATCCGATGCGCCGTTCGCCAAGGTCGATGGCAACGATGTTGTCGAAAAGCAGGGCGTCCTTGGTTTCGGGATAAGGCCGTTTGTCAACGACGGGAACGGCAAGCTCAGCCCGAATTTTCACCGGCTCCGCCGAAAGGCGCACATTCTCACCTTCCAGTTTCAAGGACTGCTTGAACACCCGGTCCAGGAGCAACGTGTAGTCGCCGAGTTTCACGTCCTTGTCCCTCACGGTCTCCGTCAAGGTGCGGTCCAGCCATGTCTTGAACGAAGGCGGTCCGACCAATCGAAAGGCCGGCCGTTTGAGAGGTCTCCACCGTTTGAGATCGGTCGCGTTCTTCTTCACGGGCAATCCGGCTAGCCGCGGCGCCGTACCAGAGCGGAGGTTGAGTTCGACGAACCAGTCGTGGGGCGCTTGGCGCAACAGTGCCCGCGAACCCGGCTCGGGAAAGTTCGCCTTGCTCAAGCCCTCCACTGTCTTCCGGGGTAGAACCGCGATGGTTTGATCACGCACGACCGCTGGGAGTGCCAAGCCTTTGGCAATCTCGCCCTTGGCTGAGGAATAGTCCGCGGGCGGCTGCCAAGGGCGGTCCTTCGGGACATAAAACAACTCTTCGTGGTCAAGGCGCAAAAACTTTGCGCGCACGATGAAACTGTCACGAAACGCACGAAACGAAAGTCCATTGATGTCGCTGTTGAAGAGATTAAACGCGCGCACGGCGACGTTACGGGGAACTGTTTCTGCGTCGAGTTGCGCCGCGAGCAAGGGCGGAATGTCGACGGCGGCGGTGGCCGGTCTTGCCAAGTGCCCGGGAACAGAGTCGGGCAGTCCGGCGAGCCGCGTCGTAAAGACGAACTCTTCAACCAACAACAGGTCCCGGAAATGCGCGTGATTCGCGTCTGGAACCGACCTAAGTTCCTTGCGGATTTCCGCTGCGCGCTGCTCCAACCAGGCGAGCCAGTCAATTGCCCGGGCGCGGTCCATATCGAGACCGTATGCTTGATGACGGGATGTACTGAAAGGGTGCCGATAGATGGCGCCGCTGCGGTTGTGGAAGTAACGATTGGCTTCCTTCTCATTCAGAAAAATCGGCGTCATTGCTTCCCGAACTCGCCTGGCTGCGCGGGACGACAGCCTGCGCGACATGGCAGCGATGCGGTGAAGCAGGCGTCGAAGGGCGTATTCGGCCGCAAGACTAGAATCTATCTTACGGTCGGAGAGCGCCTTTCGCTCGCGTTCTTCCAAAGCGGGAAACGGATCAAGAGCAGCACCGCCCACCCATTCGGTAAGCCGCCGGAAGTGCTCTCGACGCCCCTGCATGGCGCCATTCAGGCGGGTTTCCAGGCGTTGAATCTCGCCGCGCGCGTCGTCGGTTCCGCCGGATATCCTGTTCAGCTTCGGCAGCTTGGGGAGCTTTTTCAATTCCTTAGAGAATTCCCGCTTAAGCGATTCGAGGCGGTTTGCGCGAGCTTCGTCTTCGGCGGATTCTCTTTCCTGCTCAAGACGGTTGTCCAACATGGCGAATTGACCCCTCAGTTCGGTCAATTCACTTGCCACGGTGTCGATAGTTTCGATCTCCTGCGGCCCTGGAATATCGCCACCTCTCAAGATGGCGAGCGCGGCGCCGGCTTCTTGGACTCGCTCGGGAACACGATCGGAGAGGGCGACCAGACCGGCCACGTCAGTGTGCTGCCCCGAAAACAGCGAGGCGTTTTCGGCGTCTGTCAGTCGTTCAGGGATCAAGATATCTGGCGGCTGAGAATACAGCGCGGTGAGTTGACAAATCCGTTTCCAGTAGTTCGAGACCCATGAGGCGATCTTGCCGCCGACCGAGCCGCGGAACTCGGCGTAGCCGTCCGTCTCGAAGATCGGGTTGACCGGAATCGCGTCTGCGAACACTTTGAGTTGCTCTACCCGTCGCAGTTCTGTGTGAGGGACGGCGAGGGCTTCAACGAGGTGCTCAATACTTGATTGACGAAGGAAGCACAGACCCTTGCCGAACAACCAGGACAACCCGTTATTCTGGCTGGTGACGACCTCTCCATTCAAACGGCCGGCAAATTTGGACGATGTCGGATCGAGCCCGGGCATGTCCCGTTGCAGTCTGCCGGCGCAAACCGCCACCACCTGATGAAGCCAAATTGCTTCGTTGCCGTCCATGTCCACGAACGGCGATTCGGGATCGTGGGCGAGTGTGCCGGACGGACCTCTTCTGCGGTTACATACAGGTGGAAGCGCGCCGATCTTTGGAAAAGAATCTCCAAGAGTTGCAAAATACTCGTCTGCGCACGCCAACGCGCCCTCGACAGCGTCGGCGAGGTACTTCCATCCGGAGAATTTTGCGGTGACTTCTGAGGCTATTCCCTTAGCCAACGATAATTCAGGCTGATCTTTCTCCGTCTCCTTCGGTGAACGGTTGTTCCAGTCTTGAAACAATCGTCGTGTAAGTTCGTCCGCCGACCACGGGCGCTCAACCCCGCCTCTACTTTGTGGGGAAGTGGTAAGGACCTTTTCGATTGACCGGACTGTAACGGCAGGGTTCGTGATTTTGGCGTGTACGGTGAGCGCCGCGGCAAAGGCAGCTTCGGGGTAGTGCCTTCGATTCACGAACTGGCGTGTTTCCACTTCTTTGGAAAACAGCCGGAACCCGGATAGGTGAATCGCACAGACCAAGCCGATCAAGCTCCCCCGTGCAATCCCCTCGGTGACGTCGTATGTCCGAGCAGCCGTGTCGAAGTCTATATCGCCGTCCTGGACGTCCAGCTTGAACTTGTACGTAAAGACGCTTTCCTTCTGTCGGCGCGCCAATGCGGCTACTTTACGCCGCCAGTCGCGGGCATTCTGACCACCGTAATATTCTCGTCTCATGAAGTGAACTCCATATTTGGGCAATTTCACAATCCCGGTTGGTGAATTCCTTCCCCTGATGCCAAGCCAACCACCTTGGCCGATATCCATTAAGACTATGTAGCGACATGCCCGGTACTGTCAACGCCTAGCTTGGCTAGGGACCAAGCCTCCAGGTTGCCTCCTTCGCTGCAAGGAAAAACTGATTTCAACTCCCGAGGAAAACTTGAACCTCACGCCTACCCGCCCGCGCCGTTTGTGTGTTTGACTCTCCGATTACGCTATGCGAAAAGGCACTTCAGCGAAAGTGGAAGGGTGCGGTTCATTATGAACTGTTCGAGACAGTGCCGGCTTAGATGGTGATCGTTTCAAGGTCCCGACCGCGTGTGTCGCCGAGGTTTCCGGTCTTGACCAGCGGCCACCCCTTCCTTGTTTGATCGCTGGGTTCCTTTGCGTCTATCAGCCACGCTTTTCCACTCGTCAAGAATGAACCGTTCGCTCATGGACCGTTCTTGGATACTGGTCGTCTTCGTCGGGTATTGTGCGACGCTGATCGGCATTGCCGTCTTTCGCGGCCGGCGGATGCGGGTGATGTCCGATTACGTGCTTGGGGGGCGGCGGATGAGCAGTTTCACGTCGGCGCTCAGTGCCAGTTCGTCCGGCACCAGCGGTTGGGCGATTCTGGTGTTTCCGGCGTTGGCCTTCCAGCATGGGTTGGTGGAGGCGTGGACGGCTCTGGCGTTGGTGGCGGGCATCTGGTCCGGTTGGACGGTGCTCGCGAAACGGCTGCGTCGCTACACCATTGCCGCGGAGGATTCCCTCACCCTGCCGGAGTTCCTGGAAAAGCGGTTCGGGGACGCCACCGGGACCGTGCGCACGGTGGCGGCGCTCATCACCCTCTTTTTCATCGTCTTCTACCTCAGTTCCGGCTTGATCGCGGGTTCCAAGTTGTTGGGGACGGTGTTCGGACTGGATGAGATGCTGGGGGTGGTGGTGACGCTCGCGGCCGTGGGGTCCTACACGTTCATCGGCGGCTTCCTGGCGGTGTCCAGGACCGACGTGTTTCAGGCGGCGCTGATGCTGGCGGCGTTCGTCATCCTGCCGTTGTGGTTAATCGTCGTGACGGACAACCCGTTCGAGGGCCTGGGTGAGACGACGCCCGGCTTCTGGAATCCCTTCACTGACCGGAAGGGCGATCCTCTCAACGCGATCTTTTTGCTCTCGACGGTAGGATGGGGATTGGGCTACTTGGGCTCGCAGCGCGTGGTGCAGCGTTTCATGGCGGTGGGAAGCGAGGCCAGGATTCCGCAAAGCCGCGCCATCGGCACGGCGTGGATGTTCCTCGTCTATCTGTTTGCGCTGTTGCTGGGGCTGGTTGCCCTGCCGGCGCTGTCGGAGGCAGGCCGGCTGGACGAGGTGACGGCCGACCCCGAGCGCGTCTATCTTGTGGCGACGCAGGTGTTCTTCCACCCGATCGTGGGCGGGCTGTTGCTGTCCGCGGTGATTGCCGCGGTGATGAGCACGGCGGATTCGCAACTGTTGTTGGCGTCGGTGGTCACCACCAATGATCTGCCTTTCGTCAAACGGTACACCGCTGCGCTGGGGGCCGGTGCCCGGGTCCGGTTGGCCCGGGTTCTGCTCGTGGTGACGGGCGTCGTGGCCGCGGCGTTCTCGATTGTCAACCCGGAATCGGTGTTCGTCCTGGTGTCGTACGCCTGGGGCGGCATGGGGGCGGCGTTTGCCCCGGTCACGATCATGGCGCTGTACTGGCGCCGGTTCAACGTTCAGGGTGCGGTTGCGGCCATGGTGACCGGTACGGCTGCGGCGTCAATCTGGGGATACGCTTCGGGCGGTCCCGCCGGGATCATGGACCTGCAACCCGCCACTCCCGGCTGCCTGACGGCGGTGCTGGCGGCCGCCGTCGTGACCGTGCTGACGCCTAGGCCGTCCACGGCGGCGGTGGCCCTGTTCGACAAGGTGAACGCTCCCGCCGCAAGACCGGCCAGGCCCTGAGTTCCGTTGTCCGCTGTGCCGTCAAGACGGAACCGATTTCGCTTCTGAGGGAAAACTCACATCCCATGCCTGTGCGTGTTTGACTCTTCGGCGTCAACGGCGTCTAATCAACCCGTTCATTTCACTCTGGAGTCGCCGAATGGATTTCCACGTCGAACGAAGTTCGAATCGCATTTCGATACAAGGTGGCGTGCAACGTCACCATTTACGGCGCCTGTGTGCGTCTCTCCATCAAACGATAGTTGATCGTGGCTTTTCCGACGTTGTCTTGGACTTTTCTGCGTGCGACGGCGTGACGGAAGCCGTGATGCTTCCACTGATGCCAATCATTACGGACTATCGCAGACGGGGAATCGGCTTCGATTTGATTCTACCGGCGGATGCCCAGCTCAATCGGCTTTTTCTCAATGCCAACTGGGGACACCATATCAAACCGGAACGGTATGACCGTTCTTCACACGAAGGCGGCCACGTTCCTGCCCTTCGCTTCGGTGGGATGGACGATCAAAACGAAATTCTCGATAACGTCATGAGATTGATTCTGAGGCAACTGGAAACGGATCGGTCAACCCTGAAGGCGATTGAGTGGTCACTTGGGGAAATCATGGATAACGTATCCAATCACGCCCAATCACCGGTCGGTGGATTCGTGCAGGCCACGGCATATACAAACAGGAACCAAGTGGAGTTCGTCGTGTCCGACGCCGGCATCGGTATTCCCGCGAGCATGCAAATAGACAATCACGCGACGGCACTCAGAGAAGCCATTCACGAAGGGGTTACCAGAGATCCAACCCAAAACGCCGGCAACGGCCTTTACGGAAGTTATCGCGTTGCCTTGCTGTCGGGCGGTCAATTTGAGATCCATTCCTTGCACGGCCTGTTATCCGTCAACAATCCTGACGAGGGAATCAGAAATAGTCAGGAGGCGGTGCCCTACAATGGGACGTCCGTTCGATGTGCCATCACGGTCGGCGACCATGAATTGCTCAATAAGGCTCTCCGATTCAAAGATGTGCCGCATGATCCGCCCTTTGATTATATTGAGCGTACATTCGAGCGTGGTCGGGGTGACGTGACGCTCAACATGAGAGAGCAGGCGTGGGGTGACTTCGGCTCTCGTCAGGGGGGAGTGAAGATTCGCAGCGTGATCCGGAATCTCCTGAATCTGAATCATCCGGTTATTCTCGATTTCAACGGCGTCGGCGTCATATCAAGCAGTTTCGCCGACGAAGTTTTCGGGCGTTTGTTCGTCGAGATGGGACCGCGTGCCTTCATGACGCGAATCGACATGCGGAACGTCGATCCGACCGTTGAGGGTCTGATCGATCGGGCCATCGTGCAGCGCACCCGGCTCGGGAACGGTGACACGTGACGCGCGTACTGCCGCGACCGGCCAGCGGCTCAACCGCCGTGAAAAATTCCGCGTTGATGGTCCTCAATGGTGTACGCAATCGTCGCATTCGGCGAAGACGCGGATGATACCGGTTTGTCTCATTGCAAACTCGTTCCGCGTCTGCTATAAACGGGGTCGTCTCAATCGTTGTGGCGGTCACAATCCGGCCCACGTGGGGCCGCTGGGTGATCGTCATGATGCCGTTAATCTTCTTTTTCGTCTTCATCCTCATTCTCTTCTTCGGCGGGGTCGGGCTCGTCTCCGTTCTCTCCGGCTTTGTGTAGGGCACGGCATGGCCGCGTCGGCCGTGCCGTGGTTTGGCTCGTCCTGCTTTGTCTGGTCTTGGCGCGTCGGCCGTGCTGTTTCAAGCGCGTAGGGTCGAAGCTTTTTGCGTAGTTCTTTGGAAGGGTTGGCGGTGGTATACTTGCCGCCCTTCAGCCACGATTCCGACTTCTTCCAAGCGTCAGGCGCGAACTCCAGCAGTGTATCGTGGGGCACGAGATACCAGACTCCCTCAATGGGGAAGTTCATCCATATCTCTTTCCCTTCATACTTTTTGTCTATTCCCAGGCGGCTTTTCAGTTGGACCTTGAGGGTTGTGTCTGCATCCTTGTGGTATGCGAGAAAATCGGCGCCTTGCCAGTCGTCCGCCAGCTTGATGCAGTTGAATCCATATTCGGCGAGGACGGCTGCGGATTTCTGAAAATTGTATATTTCCTTCTGTCTCGCACTCAGTTTCTTAAATTCGACCCGACGCAGCTTCATGCCCGTTGCCTCTGCGCCGCCGCCGGCACCATCGGCACCGCCGGAAGAAGCCGGCACATGGGAAGATGATTGCTTTGAGTTTGCCAAGTCTTCTTCCTGTCTCGTCCTGGGAAAGGGAGAGAGATTGTGAAAGAGCCGTGAGCCGATGTCAACCGGTTGGCAGCCGATTTTCGACGGGTCGAGACCGCGGTCGGGCTTTGATCACCTTGAGACCGTTTGACTCTTCGGACCGTTTGACTCTTCGCCGTCAACGGCATTTAATTCGGCGTGTCCGTAAAACAAGCAAGAGGAAAAGACGAAGTGAAGTACGATTCCCATCGAGCTCGCGCATTACTGAAGTCCGGCACCGGCCGACCTGATGCCGCGTTCCGGGAGGGACAGGAAGAGGCTATTCGCCGTCTCGTGGAAGGACGCGGTCGCCTTCTCGTTGTCCAGAAAACCGGTTGGGGCAAGAGCGTTGTGTACTTCATTGCGGCCAAACTCCTGCGTGAAGCCAGAGAGGGTCCCGCGCTTCTCGTCTCCCCACTGCTTGCGTTGATGCGGAACTAGATCGCCGCCGCGGAGCGGATGGGGATTCACGCAATCCGTATCGCTTCCGACAACCAGGATGACTGGAAGGTCGGAGAAGAAGAGGTGCGATGCGGCAAGGCGGACGTCCTGCTCATTTCCCCCGAGCGACTTGGCAACGAACGCTTCCGTACCGAGGTGTTGGCGGAAGTTGCCGAACGCATCAGCCTGCTGGTCATTGACGAAGCCCACTGCATCTCGGATTGGGGACACGATTTCAGGCCCGACTACCGGCGGATCGAACGGATCGCCCGCGACCTTCCGGCGAACCTCCGCCTTCTCGCCACCACCGCGACCGCAAACGATCGGGTGATGGACGATCTCGCCGCGGTGCTTGGCCCCGGCCTGGAGGTGCTTCGCGGCGATCTCGACCGGCCGTCGCTCATGCTCCGGACGATACGATTACCTCGGCAGTCGCAACGGTTGGGGTGGCTTGCGGAGCAGCTTCCCGCGTTGCCCGGCTGCGGAATCATCTACACGCTCACCGTCCGGGATGCGATTCAGGTGGCGGAATGGCTCCGGTCACGAGGACTGGCCGTGGAATCCTATACGGGACAAACCGGAGACCGGCGCGAGGCCCTTGAACGGTCGTTGCTTGAGAATCGCGTGAAGGCGCTGGTCGCGACGACCGCGCTGGGAATGGGCTTCGACAAACCGGATCTCGGCTTCGTGATCCACTACCAGACCCCGGGATCGGTCGTGGCTTATTACCAGCAGGTGGGCCGTGCCGGTCGTGCGCTTGACGTGGCCTATGGCGTGCTGTTGAGCGGCGAGGAAGAGACCGACATCACGGATTACTTCATTGCCAGTGCGTTCCCGACCCGTGATGAAGTTCGGCAGGTGATCGAAGCGCTCGAAGCCGCACCGAGCGGCCTGTCCGTCCCGGATCTGCTCGGAAGCATCAATCTCAGCCGTGGACGCATCGAGAAGACGATAGCACTGCTCTCACTCGAATCACCGGCGCCCATCGCAAAACAAGGGACCACGTGGCAGTTGACCGCCGCAAACCTGAGCGACGAATTCTGGGAGCGGGCGGAGCGCCTGACCACCCTGCGGCATGAGGAGCAGCGCCAGATGCAGGAGTACGTGAGGCTCGAATCCGGACACATGGAGTTTCTCATCCGGGCGCTGGATGGAGATCCGGGAACCGTTCGCCCGCCGGACCTGCCGCCGCTGCCTACGGAGGTCGATCCGAGGCTCTTGCAGGAGGCGGTCACGTTCCTCCGCCGTACCAGTATACGACGTCAAGCAGAATGTTAAAATGAGAATAGAAACAAGCGAAAACGCCTTTATTTGCAAGGCATTCACGATTATTCACAAATATTTCTCAAAATCGCAATTAACATTTTGATTGACGTCCTATAACCAGCTTGCCCATCGAACCGCGCAAGCAATGGCCGGCTGGCGGTATGCCGCAATACGGAGTGCGGCGCAGATTGATCCCCGCGGAGCACCGGGCCGAGACCGGAAAGGCGCTCTGCGTCTGGGGCGACGCCGGCTGGGGCGGGCTCGTTCGGCGTGGCAAATGCCATGACGGCCGATTCGCGGATGATCTCGTCCGCGCCTGTGCTGCGCTGATGGCCCAATGGACCCCGCGGCCGGCGCCCGAATGGGTGACCTGCATTCCGTCACGACGGCAGCCGAATCTCGTCCCGGATTTCGCCGGACGCTTGGCGACGGAGATGGGCCTGCCGTTCCATCGCTCGCTTTCGAAGGTCAAGGACCGTGCCGAGCAGAAGTCGATGGCGAACAGCGTCCGGCAGGCGCGTAACGTGGACGGCTCGATCGCGATCTCTACGGGACCGTTGCCGGGTGGGTCGGTCCTCCTGGTGGACGACGTGGTGGACTCGCGCTGGACGTTGACGGTCGCTGCATGGTTGCTGCGATCCAACGGCTGCGGACACGTCTGGCCCCTCGCCCTTGCCTTTGCAGGCCATGACCAATGAACACTGAACTTTCTCTGAACACGCAGGCGATGCTGCTGCTGACCGCGCCGCTGATCGTCGGGCGGAGTCAGTCCGCCGTCAGCCCTCTGACTGCCCGCGAGTATAACGGTCTTGAACAATGGCTTCGAGAGCGACGGCGCGACCCCACCGACTTGTTGGACACCGGAGCGAACGTGGCGTTGAAAGATTGCCGTCTCGGCTTGGATCATGAACGGATAGAACGTCTGCTCGGACGAGGCTTCCTCCTCAGTCAGGCGGTGGACCGTTGGCGAACGCGAGCGATCTGGGTCGTGAGTCGAGCCGATACAGACTACCCGCGATGCCTGAAAAAGCGTCTTGGTGATCATACGCCTCCGGTGCTCTACGGCTGTGGCGATGTCACGCTCCTGGAGACCGGCGGTCTGGCGGTCGTCGGCTCCCGGAACGTGGACGATCGACTGATAGAATACACCGAGGGCGTGGGGCGGCTCACTGCCGAGGCGCGATGCACGCTGGTATCGGGAGGTGCCCGAGGCGTTGATCAGGCCGCGATGCGCGGGGCGCTGGAAGCAGGCGGAAGGGTGGTAGGAGTTCTAGCCGACGGTCTCGAAAAGGCCGTGATGCACCGGGAGCACCGCGAAACGTTGATGGACGGTCGGTTGACGTTGATTTGTCCATACGATCCCGCTGCCGGTTTCCACGTCGGGCGTGCCATGGAACGTAACAAGCTAATCTACGCGCTATCGGATGCGGCCCTGGTCGTGAGCTCGGACTACGAGAAAGGAGGCACATGGACCGGAGCCGTGGAGCAACTGGATAAGCTCAAGTTCGTTCCAGTGTACGTCCGTACCAATGACGAGAGGAATAAGGGTCTTGACGGACTTCGGAAACGAGGTGCTCAACCGTGGCCGAATCCACGTGCTTCGGAAGTTCTCGAAGACATTCTGAAGGGACCATCACTCGTGGAAGGGATCACGTTGAAGCAAGAGATTCTTCCGCTCAGTGTCCAAGAAGAACGGATGCCGTCTGAGCACGATCGGCAGGTCAAGGCAACAACTTCGGAAGCCGTGCCTGACGTTCGCGTTGCGGTCACTCCTGGACCCGCGGACGAGTTGCTTGATAAGGTCGGAGATATCCTGAAACGAGCGTGCATGGATGTGCCTAAGACCGAAACTGAAGTAGCAGAAGCCCTTGACGTCTCGAGACCTCAGGCTCGAGATTGGCTGAAACGCCTGGTCGCCGGAGGCGTCCTTGAAAAACTCCCTCGGCGGCCGGCCAGATATCGCGCCGTTGGCTCCGCAAGCCCTCTGTTCGATCACGCTGCACTAGACAAACGGTGAGAGTGTTCTTGTGCTTCGTTTGAGAAACCGCCCGGACGTGAAATATGAAGGAACGCAGAAATCCCTGATTTCTTGACAGGATACGCGCTTGCTGCCGCGACCGGCCCGCGGATCGGCCCCCGTGAACAATTGAGTACGTCATGCGACGAACGTGAGCCGGCAGGTGTTCATTGTAGCCCTCCCAGTCGGCGTATTGCGGAAGTTTCAAGTCACGCGGCCACGTTTCCATGCTGGCCATCACCTGCATTGGCCCACCGGCCTCCATGGCCTTGCGAATTTCGCCGTTCACCAAGTTGAATAAATCACTCATGAACTTCACGTTCTCGTCAACGATTGCCACGGAGGCGTCCGCCGAGTGGGCGTTCACCGCGTGGCGCAGGTCTTTCTTTTGCAACTCCTTCAACATCCGGAGGATGGCCAGGTAGTTGGCGTCGTCCATCCACTTCCCCGGCGTCAGCGCGCGGCGTTCATAGAGGTCGGCGGTAAACGCGATGCGCTCCTCGGGCAAATGCACCACGATGGAGGCGAACCCGTCGCCCGGACCATAGTAGTGCAGGTCCACCGGTGGCCCGCGAAAGTCCACCCGCAGAGAGTCGGTGAACGTCACGACCACTTTTTCAGGAGCTACTCCCCCCACATCCAGGTCGAACACGGCTTGGCATGCGGCGTGGCAGATCACCTGAGCCTCGGGGAAGACTCCGGTGCCGCCCACGTGGTCGTAGTGTTCGTGGGACAGGACGATTCTCGTGACGGGCTTGTCGGTGATGTCGGCGATGGCACGTTTCAGCGACTGGGCCCGTCCCGGAAACGCAGGGTCGGTGATCAGCACCCCGTCTTCGCCCACCACCACCAGGCTGGTATAGTGGAACTCGCTCATCATGTACACGTTGTCGGTGAGTCGCTTCACCGTCGGCACCGCCGGCACCATCGGCACCGCCGGAAGAAGCCGGCACATGGGAAAATGATTGCTTTGAGTTTGCCAAGTCTTATTTTTCTCTACTATCTCGTCTTGGTAAAGGGACGGGATGTTGAAGGAACAATGAGCCTATGTCAACCAGTTGGCATCCGATTTTCGACGGGTCGAGACCGTGGTCATCGTGCCGTCAACGGCATCAAATTCGACCTCTTCATTTGACATTTTTTGCAACGACGCCCTAGCTTCGTTTCGAGAAAGTAAAAGGAATCTGAAGAATGATAAAGGAAGATACGGGAACAAAGGAGATTTTTAATCGCACCGAAGCCGCGGCGTTTATTCGCGTAAGCGAAAAGACGCTTGGAGAGATGGCCAGAACCCGACGGATTCCATCACAGAAGGTCGGCCGGGAGTGGCGCTTTTTACGTCGCGCACTGGAAGCGTGGCTGGTCGGAGCAGGAATTCGTGATGACGCCGGACGAACGGACGTTGTCGCCCACGACCGGCCGGGCGTCGCCGAATCGGTGTTGCAATACGAACTGCCGCTTTCGAACGTTCGCGATACGGCTTTTTCAGAGAACCACGACTGTACCGTGCATCGCTGGGTGCCCTGGATCGCTGGATTCTCCGGGTCGTTTGTTGCCGGCGTGCTTGAAGGCGTGAAACGCAAGCGCCGGAAGTTGCGGGTGTTGGACCCGTTTGCCAGCGTCGGGACGACGTTGATCGAAGCCCTCAAGCAGGAATGCGACGCGGTCGGATTTGAGATCAATCCGTACGCGGCGCTGGCATGTAAGGCAAAGGTCCAAGCTGCTCACTACGATGCTGAGATGCTGGCGGCAACGCTCGACCGTTTCGAAGAATACGGCGAGGAAAAATTGTCGTTCAACGAGAAGGCCGCGTCTCTTCCTCCCTGGGGATTTTCAAGCCGGGTCCCGTTTTTCAGCCAGGAAGTGGAACGGCAAGTCCTGACCTGTCAGGATTTTATTGCGCAAGAAACGACGGGTTGGGTCACGGACTTGTTTCAGGTGGCGTTCGGCGCCGTCATGGTGAGTTTCTCAAACTACTCGTATGAGCCGAGCCTTGGGACGCGGGCCGGCGTTGGAAAGCCCAATATCGATCGTGCCGACGTGTTCAGCATTGTGAAGCGCAAGCTCCGGGACATGCACGAGGATATCGTCACGTTTCAACGGTGGATGACCAAGCACAAGCGGATGCCGCGAACGAAGGTGTATCCCCTGTCGTATTTGGACCATGCCCGGCGGATCACCCCGCACAGTATCGACGTGCTCATTACCTCACCTCCGTATCTCAACAACTATCATTACGTTCGCAACACGCGGCCGCATCTGTTCTGGCTCGGGATGGTACGCACGTCGTCCGATCTGAAGACCATTGAACGCAAGAGCTTTGGTCAATTTTGGCAGACGGTTCGGTCTGGGCCGGAGATTACGTTACGGCCGCCCCTGCCCCATCTGGCCGAACAACTTGAAGACCTCAGAGCGCGTCATGCAGAGAAAGGTGCCTATGGCGGGCGAGGGTGGGCAAACTACGTTGCGGCCTACTTTAACGATTGTCAACGCTTTTGCGCTCTCACGCGGACTCGTATGCGGCCCGGGGGAAAGGTTGTCGTTGTCATCGGCAACAACGTTCTGCAAGGCATGGAGTTTCAAACGGACAAGCTGTTTGCCGAAATTGCGGAACACGAGGGTTTTGGGGTCGTCGCGCTGC
This sequence comes from Nitrospirales bacterium, assembly GCA_965212625.1. Classification (GTDB taxonomy): domain Bacteria; phylum Nitrospirota; class Nitrospiria; order Nitrospirales; family UBA8639; genus Bin75. Next base: position 2,042,417 of record OZ243124.1, read on the forward strand.
ATGAAGTACGTAAAAAGCGCACGGGCAACGGCATCGTGAATTCGTCGGTCAGAATCGGGACGGTGACACAACCAACGCGCTTATACGAAACCGCGGTGGAACTTTGGTCGCCGTAAGTCATCGCGCCCGGGTATCAAAAAGCCGGACGATCTGATTGGCCGTCTCCGCGGCATGGAGTTTCTGACGTGAAGGGATGGGAATTGCGTGAAAGGAGTGGATATGGAAAAAACAGGCTCCGGCGTTTGTCAGAACGTCAAACTGAGGTGGCGGCACAACTACGGAACGCAGGAATCCCGGATTTCTTGACAGGATGCAAGAGGCTTCTCTAGCATGTTTCGTTCGTGATAGGCGCGTAGCTCAGGGGGAGAGCGCTACCTTGACACGGTAGAGGTCGGCGGTTCAATACCGCCCGCGCCTACCATGAGTATCCACGTGAGGGTCGGAGGGGGAGTCGTGTCGGTTTCGGTCGAGGCTGAGAACGTTCAAGGTGAACGCATCGAAATTTCGTTGCCAGGAACGGGGACGAAAACCTTCCGGGCCGGGGTCACGGCGCGTGACGTGTTGACTGAGATGACCGGCACGCTGTCCCCTGAGGTGTTTGCGGTGAAGATTAACGGGGCACCCGGGGATTTAAATGCGCCTCTGACGGAGAGTGCCACGGTCGAGCCGTTGACGTTTGCGTCGGACGACGGGAAAGAGGTGTATCGCCACAGCAGCACGCACATTATGGCACAAGCGGTGAAAGACGTGTTTCCTTCGGCCAATCTGACCATCGGGCCTGCCATAGACGACGGCTTTTATTACGATTTTTCCTTTGAACGTCCGTTCACTCCGGAGGATCTCGAGAAAATAGAGGCGCGGGCGCATGAGATTCTCCGCGAGAATTATCCCGTGCATCGGCTTGAGATGTCGAAGGCGGCCGCGGTCAAGTTGTTTCAAGAAAAAGGGGAAACCTTTAAGGTGGAGATTATTGAGCAGATCGAGGACGAGACCGTCTCGCTCTACCGGCAAGGCGATTTCATCGATTTGTGTCGGGGGCCTCACGTGAGCGCGACCGGGCAAGTGAAGGCGATCAAGCTGTTACACGCCGCCGGAGCGTATTGGCGAGGCGATGAACGCAACCCGATGCTGCAACGCATTTATGGCACCTCGTTTCCGACGCAACGGGAACTGGACGCGCATCTCCATAAGCTTGAAGAAATTAAACGGCGAGATCATCGCAAACTCGGGAAGGAACTGGATCTTTTCAGCATTCAGGATGAAACGGGTCCGGGTTTGATCCTCTGGCATCCCAAGGGCTCGTTGATTCGATTGTTGATCGAAAATTTTTGGCGCGACCAGCACGTCAAACATGGCTATGATTTGCTCTATTCTCCGCACGTCGCGCGGTTGGATTTATGGAAGACCAGCGGGCACGTGGATTATTACCAGGAGAACATGTTTGCCCCCATGACCGTTGAGGCCGGTGAATATCAGTTGAAACCCATGAATTGTCCGTTTCATCTCATGGTGTACAAGTCGCACTTGCGGAGTTATCGGGAACTTCCCCTTCGCTATGGTGAATTGGGCACGGTGTATCGCTACGAGCGCTCGGGGGTGTTGCACGGACTCATGCGGGTGCGGGGCTTTACCCAGGACGACGCGCACATCTTTTGTCGTCCCGACCAGATCGAATCCGAAGTGCGAAGCGTCCTTGATTTCACCACGTTCATGCTGAGGAGATTCGGGTTTACGGAATGTGATTTGTATCTGTCCACGAGACCGGAGCAGGCGGTGGGCACCGTGGAGAAGTGGGACCAGGCGACGCAGGCACTTGAAGCTGCCCTGAAGGGGAGCGGGTTCCCGTATACCATTGACCCGGGCGAAGGCGTGTTTTACGGCCCGAAGATCGATCTGAAAATCCGCGACGCCTTAGGGCGTGCGTGGCAATGTTCGACGGTTCAAATCGACTTTAATAATCCTGAACGGTTTGGGCTGTCTTACGTTGGGGAAGACGGGGCGGCGCACCGGCCGATCATGATTCATCGGGCGCTGCTGGGGTCCATTGAGCGATTTTTCGGCATCCTCGTTGAACATTACGCCGGGGTCTTTCCGACATGGCTGGCACCCGTCCAAGCGAAAGTCCTGCCCATTAGCGACAAACAGGCGGATTATGCGTCACACGTGCGCGAGCAATTAACGGACGTGGGTCTGCGCGTCGAACTGGACTTGCGAAATGAAAAGATAGGGTTCAAAATCCGTGAAGCCGAAAAAGCCAAAATTCCCTACATGCTCGTGGTCGGGGACCGGGAACGGGAGACGCAGACGGTCTCCGTCCGAAAACGAAGCGGAACCAACGTAGGGGCCATGCCGATCACAGGGGTAAGAGATCTGATTCGACAAGACGTGCCCTCAGACCAATTGACCCGTTCCTCTGGCACGAATGAGTAGAACGGTCATTGCCAAATATCGGGTCAATCATTTGATTCGAGTCCCCGAAGTCCGAGTCATTGGCCCGGAAGGGGAGCAACTGGGTGTTCTCAAGACCGGTGACGCTCTCAAGCAGGCCGTGAAAAGCGGGTATGATCTAGTGGAAGTTGCCCCCAACTCCACCCCGCCGGTCTGCCGCATCATGGATTATGGAAAATTCAAGTATGAGCAGAGCAAGAAAGAACATAAAATTCGCCAGCACCAGAAATCGACCCAGGTCAAGGAAATCAAATTTCGTCCCCGCACGGACAAGCATGATCTGGAGACCAAGGTTCGTCGAATTTTAGAATTTCTGGCAGATGGAAACAAAACCAAAGTGACGGTCATGTTTCGGGGGCGAGAAATGGCCAACCAGGAACTTGGTCGCGTGGCAATGGGGAAGGTGCGGGAAGAAATTCAAGACGCATGCATGATCGAAATGGAACCCAGAATGGAAGGGCGCAATCTGTATATGATCGTGGCCCCGAAGCATTAAGGGGCCCTTTGTCACGTGTCATTCTGAGGTTCCCCTGAGCCTCGAAGGGCCTTGAAGCGAAGAATTTCAAGGGCCTGCTGAAAGATGACGAAGAACGGGAGTTTTGCAAAGGTCTCGTAAGGGAGCAGCACATGGCGCGTATGAAGTTAAAAAGTCATTCGGGAGCAGCCAAACGGTTTACGCGAACGGGAACGGGGAAATTCATGAGGCGGAAGGCGGGATTGCGACACATCCTCACCACGAAGAGCGCCAAACGGAAAAAACGGCTGAATGATACGGTCGTCGTTTCGAAATCAGATCGGGATTCGCTGTCCCGACTCTTACCTTATTCCTGACTGGAGAAACCGGAGAAACGGCAACCAGGTTCAAGCCATCTCAACGAAGGAGTGCTACCTCATGCCACGCGTAAAAGGCGGCCCGCAAACTCGCCGCCGCAGAAAGAAGCGGTTGAAGTTAGCCAAAGGGCAATACGGTGCCAGAAGCAAACTGTTTCGGACGGCCACGGAGTCCGTCGATAAAGGTCAAGCCTACGCCTACGTTGGCCGGCGACATCGCAAACGGGATTTTCGGCGATTGTGGATTACCAGAATTTCCGCGGCGGTCAAAGCGCATGGCTTATCGTACAGCCGATTCATCCATGCGTTGGCCGAAGCCAACGTGGCCGTGAACCGGAAGATGCTGTCAGAAATGGCCATCCACGATCCGGCGGGGTTCAAGTCTCTCACGGATCTCGCAAAAGCCTCCGCCTGACTCTGTCACACCATCAAGGGTGCTGAGGACGCACCCGATTCCTTTCTTGTCACCCTGAGTGACAATGCCTGCACGTTGTCGGGGCTTTGATGGCCTGCCCTCTGTAGCTTCCTATGCTGCTGGTTGCGGCTCGTAGGGCTCAATCTCAATCTCATCCTCGCGCGCTTGGGCCTGCATCACGTCGTAGGCGGTTTGCAGGCGTATCCACGTTTCCGTCGTGGAGCCGAAAGCCTTCGCCAGCCGTATGGCCATTTCGCTCGACAGACGTGCGCGACCGTTCACCAGATTCGAGAGTGCCTGACGACTGACGCCGAGGACCTTCGCGCCGTTGGTGACGTTGAGGCCAAGCGGTTCCAGACAGGACACCCGCACCACCGTGCCCGGATGCGGCGGATTTTTCATAGGCATCGTGGTTCTCCGTTTCTTAGTGGTAGTCAATCAATTCGACATCGTAGACGTCTTCACCTTCGAAGTGGAAGATGAGACGCCAGTTGGTCTTCACGGTTAACGACCAATAACCTTTTCGATCACCTTTGAGTGCATGAAGTCGGTAGTGGGGAATGCGCATTGCCTCGGGTGAACTGGCGACATCAAGCTGGGCGAGCATCACTTCGACCCGTTCTTGCAGATCAGGACGGATGAGGCTACGGTCGCCGTGTTCATAAAGACGTTTGAGTCCGCGATGACGAAAGCTCCGTATCATTCATTTGGAATGTAATGTGTCAATCGACGCTTGTCAACACGGAGATTCCCAGAAGGAAGACAGGGAGCCTGAAAGATGACGTGGGGAGTGCCAGTCCCTCTCCGTCATTCCCGACGTTTTCCATCGGGAATCGTGCCAGTCCAGGAGAGGCTTGGAGGCGTGTCCTATGTGTGGCCGGTACAGCTTGACGACGGAAGCAGACGTGATCACGGAACGATTTGTCGGGCAATCAACGTCTGAGGCGCGGCTGCCCGCACGAGGGGCACGCTATAACGTCGCTCCGTCTCAGCCGGTCTGGGCGGTGGTCCATGACGAGGAACCAAGGATCGTGGCGCTGCATTGGGGACTGATTCCCTCATGGGCAAAGGACAAGGCGATGGGCACCCGCATGATTAACGCCCGGTCTGAAGGGATTGCGGAAAAACCGAGCTTTCGCCGCGCGATTCGGACACGTCGCTGTCTGGTGTTGGCCGATGGGTTTTATGAATGGAAACAAGAGGGTGCCTTCAGAGTGCCCCACTATATTCGGCTGAAATCTCGTGAGCCATTTGGTTTTGCCGGCCTATGGGAAAGCTGGTCTGATCCATCCGGGGAAACGATTCAGTCGTGTGCGATTATCACCACAGCGGCGAATGCCTTCCTGAAACGGATTCACCATCGTATGCCGGTGATTCTTCCCCGTGAAGTTGAAGCCCACTGGCTCGACCCAACCGTAGATGACCTTCAAAACGTTCTTCCCCTCCTCCGACCCTATCCCGCCGCCGACGTGGAAGGATTTCCCGTCACGACCGTCGTGAATGCTCCCCACAACGACGTACCCGCCTGCACGGCGCCGGCCTAAGCTCTTCATACATTGACAGACTCTGCACGTCAGGGGAGAAACGTCAGCTTCGACGAGTTGTCAGGCCGCAGATAATCGTTTGACCTTGATCTTGCCAAGAGCCCGTTGCGTCACCCACCTCTCATAGAGGGCTTGCTGATTGAGCCAACTTTCCGCTGACGTACCAAAAGCTTTGGACAAACGAATAGCCATCTCGGGACTGACCCCAGCGTGGCCGTTCAAAATCGATGACAACGTCTTGCGACTCACCCCGAGTGCTTCCGCTGCCCGGGTGACGCCTAATCCTAAAGGCGCCAAGCAGAGTTCCTTTAATACTTCGCCCGGACAATGCACTCTGGATTTGGTATGCCAACATCTTCAAGGTCAACGGCACGCGACGTCCGTTACGGCAAGAAGTGGGCAATACACTCAGCCCGCCGCTGCCAGTGCTTCATGTGCTTTACGGGTCAGTTCGATGAGAATGAAATAGGATTCGGGATACAAGTACTCTTCCTTGGATTCGTCTACGACTCTCAGATACCCCTCTTGAGCCGCTTCTTCGTCAGGCAGGATTTGATATATCTTTCGCTTCTCCAGATTCTCGCAATCGCTGTTTTCAATGCAAAGCGCAAATCGAGATTCTGCGGGGTGCTTTTTCATAGCCGTTCATCCAAAAATCGTTTTGATTTTTATCTTTTTTCTGCCAATCCCATGAGCCTCGTACTCAAGCCTGCTCAACGGTTCCAGTCGCACGTGGCTGTAAGCCGTCGGGTGCAATATCTTGTTGGGCAATTGCTGATTATGCCGTGGAGTAAAGGCAAATAAATACAAAGACTGGTGTCGGCACTCGAAAGTAGCGGCGTCGCGGGGTTGCAAAAAAGAGTAGACTTTCCCGCCATGGTCATCGAAACAAATACGGAAAATCGGCGATAATCCAGTCGTGCTCCGTACGATTGAGTGCATTAAAAGACATGGCGCCAAGGTGTTCTACTTGATGCTTATTCCCGATAGGGATACACGTGCCGAGGAATTCTTCTGCACGCTCCGTCAATCACAGTTCCCATCCGTTCCGTGTTGGGATGTGTCGCGTTATGGCTATCTCACTTGGGCCGAGGTGAAAAGGTCTTGCGAAGAACGAAGACTCGCAAGAACGCTTGACGTGTTTACCTACAACGAGGGCCGGATTTTCTAGGAGTGAGCAGTCGGAATAGGTCCACTTCCGTCATCCTTCACGCTTATCCTATTGACGAATCGTCGCGGCACAGCCAGTCCACGTCGAGTTCGACGACGGAGATGGGCATGGAGATTTGCCAGTGTTCCAGGACTTCCGGGTGGAGTTCTCCGATCAGGCCGATGGATTGCCCGTCGCACAGAACGTTGCCGGAGCGTCCCTCAATGAAGGATCGATGGTGTATGGGTTCGAGGTCATAGGCTTTCACGAGATAAAACATCAGGACGTCCAGACAGGTATGGACTTCAGAAAAGTTCGCCGTGGGATGCGCGATGAGAATCCCAAGCCGCATCACCGTGCGGGAGCCGAGTGCCTGGCTCATGTCGGGAAGGGCGACTTCCCCGATTTCAAAAAGCCGATGCGGGTAAAACGCGCGCGCGGAAGCCGTTTCCACGCGCAACAACGACGGCACGATCCAGGAGCGGAGACACGAAAAACTTTGCGACATGACGTTCTCCACTTCCACGACGTGCTGCCGGTCGGACGCGGTCAGGCGCATCCGTTCAACGAGGTCCTGATGGGACATCAGAATGTTGGAGAAGATTTCCTGGAACCCCTGTCCGATCATGTGCCCCCGGAGAGAATCAGAGGTCTCATCAAGCGCAGACGGCGCGCCCACGGTGAATTGGGCCGGCATCTCGGGAATAAACGAGTCATACCCGCGGCTGATCGCCACGTCTTCAGCCACGTCCACCGCGTGCATGAGGTCGCCGCGATAGGGTGGTAACCGCACCATCAGTTTCTTGCCCCGCCCTTTGACGGCATACCCATAGGCCCGCAAGGCTTGCTGAACCTGTTCAACGGCCATGGGCAGGCCGAGGGCCGATTCAAGCTCGGTCAGAGGAATTGTCTGCGTCCTGGTGACGTCGCAAGGAGTTTTGAGCGACGTTCCCCATTCGGTGGAGTACGGATATACCACGTCGACCGGGTCAATGGCGGCGCCCCGGTCCGCCAGATTCGCGGCAAAAATGTTGAGGGACAGCAGCACCATTCTCAGATCGGTTCCGGTCACTTCCACGAAGACTTCCGCGTCCCCGACCTGGAGTTCACCAATTTCCCGGCTGTTGATGATGGGGGGAAAGGAGAGAATTTGCCCTTCTTTATCCCACAGCAACGGCAGCAACGGTTGATCGGCGAGAATGTGCCCGTACTCCAGGCCTTTCGGATGAACCGTCAGCACGTCTTGAAGCGTCATGGTTTCGGAAAACCCAAGAGGGGTAAACCGGGCCTCAGTGGGTTTGACGAGGCCATACGTCACCGGGAACTGAATCTGAGACAGTCGATACAGCCCCACGGAAATCGTTTTTCGTTTATGGCCGAAAATATCCGCAAGCTTCTCCTGAAACTGAATGAGTTGCGTCAAGCCTTCCTCGGTGAGGGTGTAGCCGGTGGCGGCACAGGCCGCCACGTAGGGTCGCACCCGTTCCATGCCCACGGCCACCGTCACGCGGCGTTTGGGGCGAGTCTTGGTGTAGAAAAAGGGATAATCGGACGGCGCCCCTTGGAGCTTCGTCCGAATCTGTCGGGCAATCCCTTCCACGCTCCACAAATCCGGCCGGTTGCTGTCTTGCAGCTCAACGCGCATTTCGCCGGTGGTCTGGGTGAATTCTTTCAATTCCCCTTTGACCAGAGGCAACCACGACTCGAGTTGCTCGATCGTGGTCGATTGCCCGAGGAGGCGTTCAAAATCGTTATGAAACAGAGAAAGCGTCGGCATCACGTCATCAGTAAGGAAAGACTCGGACTTTCCTTGCTGTCACTCCCGCCGGCAGTTAGCGGGAATCCAGGGGTTTACGCTTTGTCATCAACGTCTCAGCATGGATTCCCGATTAAAAACGTCGGAAATGACAGAGCAAGGGCAAGCCTGCACGGGGGATTCGTTGTACATGCCGTCCGGCGCTTAAGAAAACCGTCCCCGCATCGTGCGAATTTTTTCAAGGTCCACGGAAAACAGGTCGCGGATGTCGTGAATTCCGAGGGCGACCATCGCCATTCGATCCAGACCCAATCCCCAGGCAATCACCGGGACGGTGACCCCGAGGGGTTGCGTCACTTCCGGCCGAAACAAGCCGGCTCCGCCTAATTCCATCCAGCCGAGTTTCGGATGCCGGACGTGGAGTTCCACGGACGGTTCCGTGAACGGAAAGTAAGCCGGCAAAAATTTGCTCTCCTGTGCCTGAGCCATTTCTTTGGCAAACAGGGTCAGCAGGCCGAGCAGCGTCCGAAAGTGAATAGCCTCGCCCAACACGATGCCTTCCACTTGGAAAAAGTCCGTGGCATGGGTTGCATCAACCTGGTCGTAGCGAAAGCACCGGGCCATAGAAAAATATTTGCCCGGGATCAGAGGCTTCGCCGCCATGGTTCGAGCCGACACCGCGGTACCTTGGCTTCGCAAAATCAAGCGGCGCGCCCGGGTCCGGTCATACTGATAGCCCCACCCGCTTGACCCCGTGCCGCCGCCGCGTTCGTGGGTATCGGCGACTTGAGACAAAAACGGTTCCGCAATCGTATCCGCATGAGTGGGGGTTTTCACAAAGTACACGTCGTGAATGGCTCGGGCAGGATGAAATTGAGGCATGTACAGGGCATCCATGTCCCAGAATTCGGTTTCCACCAACGGGCCTCTCATTTCCTGAAACCCCATCCCGACCAGTTTGAGTTTGACCGAGTCAAGAAATTCCCGATAGGGATGCCGCCGTCCCGGGGCCACGCGCGGCGGTCTGAGGGTAATGGTGTATTTCCGAAAGGGCTTCTTGCGCCAGGACCCGTCCTTGAGCACGTCCGGCGTCAGTTGGGAAATTTCTTCCACGGCACCCGGACGGCAGAGTTTCGCTACGTCTTTCCCGGTTTCGGTCAGCGTATAGTCGCGTTGAATGCGGTCCTCAATACGAAACGGTTCCTGAGCGTTTCCCCGCTTCACCGAGTACTGGCGTAACAGGGTTTGTTGATCGGAAGCAAAGGACTGCATCGCTCGACTGGTCTCGCTCAATTGGCGAAGGAGATCGTGAAACTGCTCCGTCGTGGGGCTGGACGTCTCCATTGCGGCGACGTAGCCGCCGGATGCCAAGCGGATGGCCGACTCTTTTTTGAGCAGCCCAAGGGCCCGACTGAATTCGGTCAGCTGAAACGTCCCCATCCCCTGTAAATCTTTCACGGTGAACGAGCGCCCTTCTTGCGCGCCTTGCCGACACGTCGTGAGGATCCATTCGGCCGGAGAGCCGGTGGCCAGATACCTCCGCCCCACCTCCGTCAAGCTCACCCAGGGCGTTCTGGTTTCCGCGTGGAGTTGCACCAACGCCTTCGCTTGCAGCCATCCCATGGCCATACTGACTTGGGACGGTTCCAATTGCGAGCGCGTTTGCAGGGAGGAATCGGAGACCGGCGAATCGGATTGCCCGAACGCTGCCAGCAGATTGATTTCCAGCGGATGCAAACTGTCGTACACGGCATTCATCAGAATGCTCCGCCCTCAACCTTGTTCCCACGTCCACGGGAACCCAGTCCTCGGTCCTGTCCCGCTTCCTGGATTCCCGCTTTTGCGGGAATGACGGTTGGGTTGGCAGGAGAGGGCTCACTCCTTCTTCCCTCTCCCATGGAGGGAGAGGGCAAGGGTGAGGGGGGAATTTCCCGGAACGCGGCAATCGTCGCCGCATAATCGGGTTGAGCAAAAATTGCCGATCCCGCCACCAGCACCGTAGTGCCGGCTCTTCCGTCATCCTGAGCGGCGCGAAGGATCGCTGCCGCGTTCTCAAGGTTGACGCCGCCGTCCACCTCAAGAAAGGCCTGACTGCCGGTACGGTTGAGCAGATGTCTCGCACGACGGATTTTGTCGAACGAAGACGGAATAAAGGTCTGTCCCCCGAACCCTGGATTGACCGACATAATCAGCACCAGGTCAACATCCGTCACGACTTCTTCGATGGCGTTCAGGGACGTGGAGGGGTTGAGCGTCACGCCGGCCTTTACCCCATGTTCTTTGATGGCGTGAATGGTCCGGTGCAAGTGAGGGCAGGCTTCCACGTGTACCGTGAGATAATCGGCCCCGGCTTGCGCAAAGTCGGGAATAAATGCGTCCGGATTGGTCATCATGAGATGAACGTCCAGAGGCAGAGCCGTGACTTTCCGCAATGACTCCACAATGGGCGGGCCGACCGTGAGATTGGGCACAAAATGCCCGTCCATGACGTCCACGTGCAGCCAATCGGCCCCGCCCGCTTCTACCGCGGCCACCTCCTCCGCCAACCGCGCAAAGTCCGCGGACAGAATCGACGGCGCAATTGTTACGGGTGATGGGGTTGTCATCGGGGGAACATCCTAAGAAAACTCCTTGTTCCTCATCCTTTACGTCCGTCGAAGTCGGGCGGCAAAGAATCCGTCCATGTTATAGGGGGAACCCACGGTCAGGAAATCTCCCGCCGGGTTCGTGAGGGAACGAGCCCGTGGAGGAAGCCACGGGGCCGATGGTTCGTGGCAGAAATCCGGATGCTCTCGGCAGAAACGGGAAATGACGTCCGTAGTTTCCTCAGGCTCGGTTGAGCAGGCACTATAGACTAACACTCCATTGGGTCTCAAGTAACGGGACACCCGTTGCAGGATGGTGAATTGGCGTTCCCCGTGCCGGTCGAGCCATGGTTCACGCGCCGTCGGATACCCAATCCCTGTCCCTGCACCGTCTTCCGGATTCCCATTCCCCGATAACAAATGCCCGTCTGCCGGGGCACAGGCAGGTCGGGGACGGATTGCGTATGCATGGCGGTCGGGTTTCTGCCACTTGGCTTCGGGGTGTCGACGCAAGACCCCTAACCCTGAACAGGGCACGTCCGCCAGAATCCGGTCAAACCCACCCTCCTCCTTCTCCCACCGGGAGAGGGCAAGAGGCCTCCCTTCTTCTTCCCTCTCCCCTGGTGGGAGAGGGCTAGGGTGAGGGGGAAAGGCAGGGTGACGGGCGTCATGGGAGAGACGGACGGGTTGTGCGCAGGTGATGCCCAGGGTTCGCAGATTCGATTCCAGGCGTTTCAGGCGCCTGGGGTCTGGGTCGGTGGCGATAATTTCTCCCTGATTCTGCATCAATGCCGCGACGTGTGAGCATTTTCCCCCGGGAGCGGCGCAGGCATCCAACACGCGGTGACCGGGCCGGACGTCCAGGAGTAACGGCACCAGTTGCGCGGCTTCATCCTCCACGTAACACCATCCCTCCCGGAGCACGGCCAACGGATGCAGCGGCCCGCAATGCTCCAGGACGAGGCCCTGCGGGCTGATTGCCGTTCGAGAGACCGCGTACCCTTGTTCCCGAAGGGTCGATTCCAGTTGCTCACGAGAACAGCGAAGCGTGTTCGTTCGCAACGTCAGGGGTGGAACGGTGAGGGTGCGTCGGCACAGTTGTTCGGCCAGTTCACGCCCCCATTGGTCAATCCAGCGTTGCGTCAACCAGTGAGGGCAGGAGTACGTGACGGACAACCCTTCAACGGGGTCGTGCGCGACGTCAGGCCACTCCACCTCGCGTCGTCGATCCAGATTCCGAAGAATCCCGTTGACCATCCCTCGCCAATCCCGGCCTTTCACCCTCCTGGCGAGCGTGACGGATTCATTCACGGCCGCGGAAACCGGGATGCGGTCCAGATACAGCATTTGGTAGGCCCCAAGACGGAGCACGTTGGCCACGACAAGAGGGAGTCGCTCCATCGGACGACTGGCCACCGCGTTCAACCGCCAATCCAACGTTGCCCGGTGACGGAGGACCCCATACACCAGTTCAAACGCCAAGGCCTGGTCTTGGGCCGACAACTTCGCGGCCGCGGCGAATCGGGCAAACGCCTCATCCGCAAAGCCACGGTCGCGTTCCACGGCACCAAGTGTTTGAAGGGCCAACCGCCGAGACGTAGCGGCAGCATCGAATGCTGCCCTGGAAGAGTCTTGCGGATTGCGGATGTTTGATCGTGGATGTTTGATTTTCAATCGCCAATCCGCAATCTTCAATCCACGCCTCTGGCGTCAATCAATTGTCTCGCCAGTTTGATCGCTTCCAACAGGCTGTGGGGGTCGGCCTGACCCGTTCCGACAATATCATACGCGGTACCGTGATCGACGGAAGTCCGAATGATCGGCAGGCCGACCGTCAGGTTCACGCACCGACCGAATGCCACGGTTTTGAGCGGGATCAGTCCCTGGTCGTGATACATGGCCACCACGACGTCATACGCTCCGCGAACGGCCGCCCCGAACAACGTATCGGCCGGCAGGGGACCGGCGGCCTGGACGTTACCGCGTCGGGCCATGCGAACCGCGGGCGCAATGACGTCTTGCTCTTCGTGACCCAAGACTCCGCGTTCGCCTGCGTGTGGATTGAGCGCGGCGACGCCGATACGCGGACGACCAACCTGGAAATCGTCCTTCACGGCTTGATGAGCGAGTTGAATGGCCGTCAACACGCGCTGCACCGTCAGGGTCCGGGGAACCTGCCGAAGGGGCAGATGCGTGGTCACAAACAGAATTTTTAACGGCCCACCCACCAACATCATCCCGACCCGTTTCGAACCCGTCAGCTCGGCCAGGAGTTCCGTATGCCCGGGGTACGCATACCCGGCAAGGTGGATGGCCTCTTTGTTAATCGGAGCCGTGACCACGGCCGACGCGCACCCGGCTTGGGCTACCTGCACGGCGGTTTGAATGAAGGCAATGGACGCCGCGCCCGAAGCACGGCCGGCTCGGCCTGCTCGAAATCGACCCAGCGGAGTGTGCAACGGATCAAGCACCGGAAGATGACCTCGTCTGAAGGTGTGGCGTTCTTTCGCACCATGAGACGGCGCCGGTACAGGACCGTGGTCCCAAGGCAAGGGCACCACCGTGAGCGAAGAAGAAAGCCGGCGGATTTCGCGTTGGAAAACCGGAACCGACCCGATCACGATGGGCCGACACAGACGCCACACGAGCGGGGAAGCCAGGGCCTTGACCACGACCTCCGGGCCAATCCCCGCGGGGTCGCCCATGGTCACGGCGAGATACGGTCGGGGTGACGGTGGATTGTTGACGGCGGATGGTTGAGTGTGGATTTTCACTCGGCCATTCTCACTCTGCCATTTTCTTCTTCACCATGTCGATCACGTCTTGAACGGGAAGGCCGGTCTTCCGGGCAAGGGTCTGGCAGTCTTGAAATTCCGGTCGATACGTGACGGTCTTCCCCACGTGAACGATTTTCACGCGCACCCGGCCTTGGGGGAGACGGATCGTTTTCATGGAACGCGGCAACGTCACGCGGTTGATGAACTGGTGACGCACCCCAAGCGTCGTGGTTTCCCGAAACAGCGTCTGAGTCAGGACCCCGGCCCGCTCGGGAGGGGCCAGCACCGTCAGGAGAATCCCGGGGCGAGACCGCTTCATCATGGTCGAGGTCAAGGTGACGTCAAGGGCACCGTTCTCAAACAGCTGCGTCATGACTGATTCATACAGTTGAGGATTCAGGTCGTCGATCGTGGTTTCTAATTGGATCACCCGGTCGGCCTCAAGCGACTCCGTTGACCCTTCGAAGCTCAGGGCAAGCCCTTCGAAATTCGGGGCAAGCCCTTCGAAGTTCGGGGCGGGCGTTGAAGATGACAGAACCACGCGCAACACGTTCGGCCAGTCGGGCGGATCGGCTGTGCCTGCGCCGTACCCGATGGAACGGGGAACGACGGGCGGCAGGTGGCTGCACGGCCGAGTCAGCGTGGTCAACAGGGCCATTCCGGTGGGGGTCGTGAATTCCATCGCCGGCCCTCGAGCATAGATGGAAAACCCTTTGGCTAACTCGGTGACCGCGGGACCAGGGACCGGGAACGTGCCGTGGGCCCCGTGGACCGTTCCGGACCCCACGTTGACGGGCGTGGCCCCGAACGTCTGAATCCCGAGTTCATGACAGCCCAACAGGCTCCCCACAATATCCACCAGGGAATCGATCACGCCGACTTCATGGAAACGGACGGTGGCACGGTCTCGTCCATGCACGGTGCCTTCGGCTTGGGCGAGCCGCTCGAAGACCGAAAGCGCCTGGGTTTTCACCCAGGGCGGCAACCGGCTCGTCGAAAGAAGTCGTCGGATTTGCGGCCAGGAAAGAGGAGCGGCACGGCCTTTGGCAATGACGACGTTCACTTTCGTCGCATGAATCCCGCCGCGGTGGACCTTTGAGACGGTGAGACGATAGCCGGAGACCGGCAGCGCCTTGAGGCCCTTGCGCAGCTTGTGCGGAGACAGCCCCGCGTCAATCAGGGCTCCCAACGTCATGTCCCCGCTGATGCCCGAGAAACAATCGAAGTGCAGATACATGGTTGTGCTGATTGTTGATTGTGAATTGCTGATGGGAGATTGACAAGTCGGAAGTCCACAATCCACAATCCGCAATCATGAGTCAAGCCTTCATCAGCCTCGTCACGCTTCTGGCCTTGTTGAGCACGCCGGCGGCTCTGGAAGCCAAACGAAAAAAGCCACCCCCGCCGCCGCTTCAAATCGTCGACGTCACCACCTCGCCGGAGCCCTTTACCCCCGGGAACCATTCCATGTCCATGACCGTGGAGGTCGAGTTGCCCGAGGACCTCAGCGACGTCGAGGTCCTGGAGGTGTCTTCCCTGATTAGTAGTCCGTCCAAGCGCGTCATCCGCTTTTTATTCAGCCGACAACGACTGGATCACGTGATCATGGAACGTGGAAAGCCTCGCATGAGGGCCACCCTGCTCTGGGATGGGAAGGATCAGTTCCGGCGGTATATGACTGAGGGGACCTATGCCTACGAAGTCCGAGCCAAATTGATGGCCGATGAGAACGGATTTATGAAGGCCAAAATGGTCTCGCGGCGCGCGCGCGGCACGGTGGAAGTGGCGTGGCCTCAACAACGCACCAACGCTGCACGGGACGGGCAACCCGTGACGACGGGGTTCACGTGGCCAGGGTATTGATGCGATGCGCCAGATGCCCGGCGCCAAAGCCGTTGTCGATATTCACCACTCCGATTCCCGCGGAACACGCGTTCAGCATCGTGAGTAACGGCGCCAACCCCCCGAAATGCGCACCGTAACCCCGGCTGGTGGGCACGGCAATGACGGGAGTCGGGATCAGCCCGCCCACCACGGTCGGTAAGACCCCGTCCATCCCCGCGACGACGATCACCACGCGGGCTTGTCTCAGGCGATCAAGCTGATCGAACAAGCGATGGATTCCGGCCACGCCCACGTCGAACAGCGTGTCCACGGCACTGCCCAGCGTCACGGCGGTCACTTTGGCCTCTTCCGCCACCGGAACGTCGGCCGTGCCGGCCGTGACCACGACGATATCGCCTTGCAGGGGCTTGGGGGGCGTTGACGGAATCACGACGATGCGTGCCTCTCGATGATACACGGCTTTTCGACGCAACCGTTTGAGTGCGCGAGCCACGTGGTCATCGACCCTCGTGGCGAGAACCGGAACCTTGTGTTTCAGTAATCCCCGGGCGATCTGCAGGATTTGCGCCTCGGTCTTGCCTTCGCAGAAAATCGCCTCCGGTGCGCCGTGGCGGAGCGCGCGATGGTGGTCCACCTTGGCAAATCCCAGATCGGCATAGGGAAGGGTGCGCAGGCGGTGAAGCGCGTGCTCAACCGACACCGCCCCGTTTTGCACCGACAAGAGAAGATCGTGAAGAACCGAGGGGTCCATACTCTCCTTCACCCTCCCCCTTGATTTACCCTTTCTTCCTTGGCCGAACGGGTCATCAATTCAGCGACCGCGTGAGTTGCCGACTGCCCCTCGAACAGGATCGCGTACACGCATTGGACAATCGGCATCTCCACTTGCAACCGTTGAGCCAAAGCCATGGCAGCCTTGGTGGTCCGGACGCCTTCGGCCACCGTCACGGTCTTTTTCAGAATATCCTCCGGCCGTCGGCCGCGAGCCACCTCCACTCCCACGGCATGATTCCGACTCAAGCACCCCGTGCCGGTGAGGACCAGATCACCTAAGCCCGACAGGCCGTAGAACGTATGGACGTCGGCACCGGCCGCGACGCCGAGCCGAATCACCTCAGCCAAGCCGCGGGTCATCAGCGCAGCCCGGGCGTTCAGGCCCAACTCCAACCCATCCACCACACCCGCGGCAATGGCCATCACGTTCTTCAGCGCCCCGCCCAATTGCGCCCCAATGAGATCGGTTCCGGTGTAGACGCGGAAAGACGCAGACATGAACACCCGTTGGAGATGAGCCGTGATCCCCGCGTCACGACCGGCCAACAACACCGTCGTCGGCTTGTATCGACACACTTCCGCCGCAAAGCTTGGCCCCGTGAGCACGGTCACGCCCGGAGCCCAGGCCGCGGGCAGGAGTTCGTCAAGAACCTGAGACATTAGATACAGCGACTCTTCCTCAATGCCCTTGGAGGCCACGACAACCGGCATCGGGTCGGCAAGCGAGGGCCTCAACGCCTGGACCACCGATCTCATGGCATGAGACGGCACGGCCAGTACGATCACATCAACGCCAGCGACCGCTTCCTCAAAAGAATGAGTAGCGGAGAGACCCGTCGGCAGCGTGACTCCTGGCAGAAACACGGAATTTTCCCGGCGGCGATTGATGTGGTCGACGACGTCTTGCTCATACGTCCAAAGCGTAACCCTCAGCCCCTGATTCACCAAATGCCGAGCCAGCGTCGTGCCCCAGGCCCCGGCCCCAATAACCGACGCAGCATGAATGGCAGGGTAAGCAGTTGTCATCACGTTCGCAAACATTGCCCAGAAAAACGGGTGCGGGATTATAAAAACGCCGTTCCAGAACTGTCAATTTTCAATGCTCGCCAACCTCTTCCCTTTCCCAATTCCTCCCTCTCCCCCCTGCGGGAGAGGGCCGGGGTGAGGGGGAGGGTGCCGTTCCAAGTGCAATTTGAAGCAGTCTGTCCGCCTGCCTTCGTCGTGGGCGCAGACAATCTTCCAAGATGTGCTGGACTCACGCTTCACACTTCCCACTTCAATCAGTTGTCCTAGCCCCGCCTATTCCCATGTGCTAGACTCGCAAGATTTTCACCAAGGCGGCTATTTCCGGGACATCACGTCAGGAGTACCAGAATGTTTGAATTCCTCACACCGTTCACTGCGTTTTCTGCGCTGATTCTCAGCTTTTATAATTGGACACAGGCGCGTCGCCGGAAACGGCGAAAACTTGTCAACACTATCTATTACCATACGAAGTACGCCATAGAAGCTCTCCAGTACCAGCAGAAAAAGAATCACTTGATTCAAGAAAAAATCAAGAGCAACAATTCCTACACGCCTTATGCAGCACATTCATCTGCAGATGATCTTACGTATGAGCATGTTATCGATGTGATGGAATGGCTGGATGAAGATGGAGAAAAGGCCGTGTCGTCCTATTTTTATACCCAGATGGTGCTTAGCGCGCTTGGGCAAAGTTTCGACAAGGAGTTTGTGAGAGGCTGGACGCCGGATAGAAAACTGGAATTATGGAAGGTGTGTGAAAAATATCAGAAGGAAACACTCAAATATGCAAAAGAAGCGATGAAAGTTCTGGAGGCACATCGCTTCCTCAAACGAGCGAACAGGGGAAAGACCAACCCGTCCCCGGACCGGAATAGCTTCAAGGTGTGATGCCTACACAATAGGCCCGGTACCTGGACCACAATATGTCATTATGTCTTTGTCCATGACGTGCCTGAGGAGAAATCGTGAATCAAACTGATAGTCCGGTCCTTTCTGTTTTTTGCAGAATGCAACGCTAACCCGCTTTTTCTCCAGTTGTCAAGGAGTTATCTGGTTCTCATCTGACGTGTCCGTGATGAATGATCCCAAGACGTGTCGGGCTTGCGGGCGGGCCGTGCCTTCGGCGGCTCGTTTTTGTCCCGATTGCGGGAAGCAGGGTTTTCAGGAGCCGCGAGGGGCGTCTCGGTCACGGGAAATTCTCAATCTTCGGATTTTGTACGTCATGGTGGGGGCGTTGATTGCGGCGGTGCTGTTTCCGCCGTGGGAATCACCGCCCGGTGACCCTCCCGCCTACTTGGGGATGCACTTTCTCCTGTCTCCTCCGCAGCCCGAGGCCGTGGTGAGTCGAGTCCTCCAGACCGTGGAGTTGGTCACCCTGGCCATCGCCGGCCTGTACTTGGCTTGGTGGTTTCGAGAAAAGCCATAGGATCGTTCGCGCTGACCCTATAACGTCATCGTTGGAAAGGTCGGGACGTCGGATTCCGTGACGTTGGTGAGTTTGAGTGCCCAGGCGTAGAATTGAGCGAAGCGGTCGGCTTTCGAGGTCTGAAACCCGTGACCCAGGACGCTGTGATGCGCCGCGTCCCAAAGGGTTTTCATCTTCGGCCATTCATGCAGAAAGGTTTCCCCCATGGGGTGTCCCAGCCCGGCCAGGGTGCGCAATTGTGCGTAGAGCGGCAGGTGGAATTTCCCGTCAACCTCGTTGGTATAACACGCACGACAGGGTTCCTGTAACTCTGGCGGTAATTGTTCTACCCGCACGTCCCAGCTTTTGATTTGATAACGATTCCACAATTGGTGCTGGGCATACGCTTCCAGGGCTCGAAGCAACAGGTGGAGGGCCAGGTCCACGTGACGGTTGCGTTCTCCGCGTCGTTTGGCGTGGGCAAGTAAATCGTGCGCTACGGAGAGCTTGGCGTCATTGGGGTCCGTGACGAGGCGTTCCAGGAACGTCAGGTTGCGTTTGACGCTGCCGAGCAAGGACGCCATCCCGGGTGGACTTCCCCAGACTGAGGCTAACTCCAGGGCTTTGAGCGCGGTTTTGAGTTTGTCCCAGGCCCCGCGATAATGAAAACCTTCCCAGGAGGCGTACCCCTCGGCCAGATCCGCGAGCGCGTGATAGAAGGGTTTCTGATTTCCACTGACCAACGATTCCATGCGCCGAAACTGTTTGGCCGCCACGGAGAATTCACCGTGGGTAAACGACAGAGCGGCGTCTCGTCGTGCAGAGACGGCTTCTTCATTCCAGGGGTTACCGTCTTCCCACACGAAGGTCCGTCCTTCGAACTCAACCAGGTCCCGTTTCGACGTCCCCGTGCCCGGGGTGGTCACGTGAACGATCCGCGAGGTCCATGGTCGGCCGGCAAGAGCCATGGCCGCGGCCACGGCCGGATCGGCGCTGCTGAAATCGACCACCAAGTCTCCGGGTTGTATGCCCCAGGTCGTCAACGTGTCGTGCAGGCGTTGGGTGACGGTCTGATGAGCGGTGGTAAAACTTCCGGAATCATCCGTCAGAATCCAATCCCAACGTTGCGGCATTGTGGTGATCGTCGGTTGAACGTCTGATTCGATGAAGCCTTTCTGCGATTCGGATACCACGAAACAGAGAAACTCGGGAATGAGGCGATTGATGCAGGCTTGCACGGGTCGGAGATCCGCCGAGACGGCGATGAGTAAGGCTTTGGTCCGATAGTCCGCGTGCATCGTGACGGGACTATACCATTGCCCCGGGCGAACGCCAAGCGTCGGGTGACGTTGACGTCTGCTCCTCTTCTGTCATGCTGCCGCGCAGTAACGGGCGAGTGGAGAGTGGTCCTTCTTATGCCGAACCCCCTTCTGTCATGCTGAACGAAGTGCCTGTCCTGAGCCTCGAAGGAAAGCATCTTTTTTCCCTCAACGGACTCGGGAAGATCCTTCGGCCGCACCTCCGGTTGAGATTTTTGGAACGGCAGCCTAGAATCGCCTCCGATGACGCCAGAGCAATCCGTTCCGTCATGCTGAACGAAGTGAAGCATCTGTTTGTTGACTATGACGCCGGAGCAAATAGAACAGCGATTTCAGGAAAGTGCAGAAGTCAAACGCCAATTTGTGCGAGCCCATGCCGACCGGATTGCGCGGGTCGCGGAGTGCATCCTCACCACCATTGAGGCGGGCGGGAAACTGCTGTTCTTCGGCAATGGAGGGAGTGCGACGGATGCGTCCCACCTTGCGGCCGAGTTTGTGGGCCGATATGCCCGAGACCGGGCGCCGTGGCCTGCCTTGGCCCTGGCGACGGACATGGCGGCCGTGACGTGTATTGCCAATGATTACGGCTATGACGACGTCTTTGCCCGGCAGATCGACGCACTCGGGCGTCCGAACGATCTCGCCGTGGCCATCAGCACCAGCGGGAATTCATCCAACGTCGTGAAAGGAGCAGAGACGGCCCGACGCAAAGGCCTGATTACCGTCGCGTGGACCGGACACGACGGCGGCTCCCTCGCTCCCCTGGTCGATCATCCCTTCATTGTTCCGTCAACCGTCACCGCGCGCATTCAGGAATGCCACATCACGCTCGGCCACGTGTTGTGTGAACTGGTCGAAGAGAAAATCGTTGCGCACTCCTCGTAAGACGCCGGCGTCCGTCGGCCCAATTGACGTCTCACGCCTGAAAACCTATCCGCTGAACGCGCGTCGGAGCAAGGTCCGGGTGTCCGACGGGGCCGTGCCCTGGAAGCAGGGACAATCGTTGTCCGCGTTTCTCTCGTCTCTTCCCGACGTGCTGGCGGTCAAAACCCTGCGCGGGTTAGTCCGGGACATTGTCCGGGCCCGCACCCGCAATCGTCCGGTGATTCTGGGGATGGGGGCACACCCGACCAAAGTGGGACTCAATCCCGTTCTCGTCGATATGATGCAACGGGAAATCGTCACCGCGATCGCGATCAATGGGGCCGTCGTCGTTCATGATTTCGAACTGGCGTTGATGGGGCATACGTCTGAGGAAGTCGATGCCGAAATCGATTCCGGCCGGTTTGGGATGGCCGAGGAAACGGGCCGCATGATTAACGAAGCCGTCCTGACCGGCGTGCGGGAAGGCTGCGGAATCGGCGAAGCCGTGGGGCAGTCCATCCTTCGGCAGCGTCAACGGTTTCCGCATTGGAAAACGAGCCTGCTGGCCGTGGGCGCACAACTGGGCGTGCCCGTGACCGTCCACGTGGCCATTGGCACGGATATCGTCCACATGCACCCGTCGGCGGACGGCGCCGCGTGGGGGAAGGGGTCGCTGCTGGACTTTCGAAGATTGACCGCAGTCGTGTCGAACATGGAAGGGGGCGTCTACCTGAACGTCGGGTCCGCGGTCCTCTTGCCCGAAGTCTTTCTCAAGACCGTCACGCTGAGCCGGAATTTGGGCAAGGCGTTGAAGAACATTACCACCGCGAACCTGGATTGTTTTCCGCATTACCGTCCCATGACCAACGTCGTGAAGCGCCCCACCCAGAAGGGCGGCAAGGGCTACGCATTAATAGGGCATCATGAAATTCTGATTCCCCTGTTGGCCGCGGCCGTCATGGAAGCGTGGGGGGCCGGACCCGGACGAAAAGCGTGATGCTCCGCGCTACGCGGAGCGGCGTTGTCACCGGGTTGAAAGCGTGAAATAGAATTGAGACCCCGCTCCCCGTTGACTTTCCACCCAGATGCGTCCGTGGTGCAGTTCCACGAGACTTTTGGTAATCGCTAATCCCAGTCCGGCTCCCCGCGTTTCGCTTGCTCCTTCCCGTCCCCGATAAAAGCGGTCAAACACGTGCGTGACGTCTGCCGGAGCAATGCCGCAGCCCGTGTCGGTGACGCAGATTTGGACGCCGTGCTCCTCCGGAGCGGTGAGGGACACGGAAATGCGTCCGCCGGCCGGAGTAAATTTCACGGCATTGTACGTGAGATTGGTCAGGATTTGGAAAATCTTATCCCGGTCACCAGGGACGGACGGGAGGTGCGGGGGATACACGGCATGAAGTCGGATCGATTTTTCCTCTGCCTGGGGGCGCAAATTGTCAAGCAGTTCGTCCACTAATTCGCGTAGGGACACGTCCGTGATCCGTAACTCCATGCGGCCGGCCTCAATACGGGACAGATCAAGCAGATCGTTCACCATGTGGGTCAAGCGGTCAATGTTATGGTTGACCCGCGTCAGAAAAAAGGCCTGCCGCTCGCTGACTGCGCCGATGAAACCGTGCCGCATGTTTTCCACGAGCCCCTTCATGGACGTTAACGGGGTGCGTAATTCGTGGGAGACCATGGACACAAAGGTGGATTTGAGGCGATCCAGTTCTCGAAGTTTCTCATTGGCGACTTCGAGCTCGCGGGTTCGTTCGTGAATTCGTTTCTCCAAGCCCACGTTCAGTTCTTCGATCCGGTGGTAGGCTGCGGAGTTATCCAAGGCCACGGCGATTTGATTCGCCACGGTCACCATGACTTGCACGTCATCCTGGGTCAACGCGTGTTCGTGAGGAGGTTCGACGGTCAGCGACCCGATGACCGTCCCCTGTGCCTTCAGGGGAACCGAAATCAGCGATTTTGCGCGAGTCAATCGAGCCAATTGCTGATTGAGTGGGTGCAGCCGGTCCCATTCCCGTGCGAGATCACGGATCAACAATGGTTGTCCCTGAAGCAACACCACGCCTTCGAGACTGGAGGGATCGATGACGGGGACTTCCAGGGTTCGCGCGTAACGGACCACCTCGGGCGAGGCGCCGAGCATTCTGGCGTCGTGCGCACAGTGTCGATCCTGATCAAAAAACGCAATCATGACGCGCTCGTACGGCAGTTCGCTTCTGATCGTTTCCAGAACGTGCTCCAGCAGGGTTTCCCGATCGATCGTGGAACTGAACACTAATCCCGCTTGGAAAAGGGTGGTGAGTTGACTCACCTTACGACGGAGTTCTACGGCGGTGTGTTCCTGTTCCAGGTAGGCTTCGCGCAGTTCTTCATGGCGGGTGTCGGCGGAGACGATTTGTTCATGGATCAGGGTTTCCCGTTCTTTTGCCTGTTTCTTCAGCCGGTACCAATTCCCGGCAAACCAGTACCCCGTGCCTGACACGACGGCCCACGCGCCGGCCTCCGGCCAGGAAAACTCCGGGTGCCACCATCGAACGGCGGCGAAAACGACGCTGCTCACGACGAGGCCGCTCGCGGTCCATGCCGCGTGGGTTGCGACGGGAGGCTGAGCGGGCCAATGAAATTCCCATTCACAGTATTCGTCCCCGTCCGCGATACATTGCCGGTCGCGGATATCGGCGAATGCCAAGTGATGAATGCGTTGAGGCACCGCAGCGAGGCCGGCTTTGGCCGAGAGACAAATCAGATGGGCGCACCGCTTTCGAAAGGGGCCGAATTGCTCATAAACGTGATCGGTAAATTTCATGCCGAGGACCGCGGAGTCATTCGTCACTGACCCAACGTGGAAATCGATTGATCCCTTGGCGAATTTTTCTCCGAAGTGTGGAAACATTCTGAAGATTTGTGGCACGGAGAACGGACGGCCCAAGTTCTGAATGAGGGGAGAAATATATTTGTGTTTGCCTATTTTGAATGGGAAGTGCGGGTCGTCGGTGATCCGGATGCAGAATTCCGTAAGATAACAGACAAACTCATAAGAATAACTGTTCCAGACGTTTCGGAGAAACTTGGGAGTGACGTGGTAAGCCGGATCAGTGATCCGTGCGTTCAACGACTCGCAGAGCCGGTCAACCGCGTCGCGGGCCGCGTCGTCCCCTTTGGTCTTCTGGGAAACCTCTTCCAGGTAGTCGACGTTGGCCTTGACCGTGACCCCGCTGACGTCGCGAATCTTTTGCCCGTCCGGTGTCACACCGAACGGGCGAAACTGCATCAAGGGTCTCTCGATGATGGACCGATCTTTCGGAAACAGCGTGGTCTCGGGTTCAGAGTGAGGCTGGGCGGGCAATCCGGCACGCATGAAGCAACGTCAGTCTCGGCACGAGACCGTATAGCGTTTCCCGTCTTCCAGACGAACGCAGCCGAGTTCCTTTCCCCAGACGCATCCGGCGTCCAAGGCAAGAAACCCTTCACCCTCACGTAATCCTAACGCCGACCAATGGCCGAAAATCACGGTTTCTTTTCGTGTGGTCCGCGGAGGAACGCGAAACCAGGGAACAAGGCCGGCAGGGGCCCGTTCCGGTGGGCCCTTGAACGAAAGGTCGAGGGTGCCGTCTTCAGAACACATCCGCATTCTGGTGAACACGTTCGTAATCAGTCCCAGCCGGGCCGGGGAAGGGAAGGCATCGTTCCAACGGGTTTCCTCGCTTCGGTAGATGAACGGTAACACGTCGTCGTACCGTTCGGATCTCAGGACGTGTTCCACTTCCTGGGCCAACCCGACTGCTTGGTCGATTGACCATTGGGGAAGGACCCCCGCGTGGACCAGCACGTATCCCCCCTCGCGGTAGAGCAGGCGTTGCCGTCGAAGCCAGTCCAACAGTTCTTCTGCATCAGGTGCCTCCAGGACCGGCTGAAGCGTATCCTTTGTCCGGAGTTGCGCGACGCCGGAATGGACCGCCAATAAGTGCAGATCATGATTGCCAAGCACGACTACGCAATCGAGATTTTTCAGAAATCGCAAGACTTCCAAGGATTGGGGGCCGCGGTTGACTAAATCACCTACGCACCAGAGCCGATCCGCGGCAGGATTGAATCGAATATGCTCCAACAGTCTGTGCAGTGGGGCCAGGCACCCCTGAATGTCGCCGACGGCATAGGTGGCCATTGGGGTTCCTTACGGTACGCTCATCGGGCCAACCTTAGCCGGAACCGCGGCTTGGTGCAAGGGGTGCCTGTAAAGGGCCATGCGTTCACGACCTTGAATCAGAAGGAGAGGGCGGGTAGGATCGTGCTTGGCGTTGATGGAACAGAGACGATTCTGGAAAGGAAGCAGATCCATGGAACGCACGGTGGAACCGGAAATCATGGACGGCGAAGCGCAGGTACGAGCGTATGCGAACGCCGATTTCGCGGAAGAAAATCAAGGATTCGTCGATCAATTCCTGGCCTTGTACCCTGATTTTCAAGAGGGCACCGTCTTGGATCTGGGATGTGGCCCGGCGGACGTTCCCATCCGGTTGCTCCGGAGTCGTCCCGCTCTGGACGTCATCGGCGTGGATGCCTCCGGCCCCATGATTCAGTGGGCTGAAGAAGCCATGCACCGGGCAGGACTGCAAGGACGAATCCGGCTCATCCGTCAGCGGTTTCAGGAACTCCGGTTGGATCCGCCGGCAGATGCCCTGATCTCCAACAGCCTTGCGCATCACGTGCCCAACCCGTTTCAGTTCTGGTACGCGGTCAAAACCTTGGCCAAGCCCGGGGCGCCGGTGCTTATCATGGATCTGTTGCGGCCCGATACTGAAGAGGAGGCCCAGGCGTTAGTGGACCGCTACGCCGCTGATGAGCCGGGCCAACTGCGACACGATTTTTATCATTCTTTATTGAGTGCCTTCACCGAGGATGAAGTCGCGGCTCACTTGGCGGAAATGAATTTGAGCCGCCTGCTGATCGACGTGCCCGATGATCGGCATTGGGTGGTCTCCGGTCGGGTGTATTAGCAGATGATCGTTGGCAACACCCGTCACAATCCTTGACTGGCTAAGACCGAGCCGATAAGGTGATTCCCCGGTTGGGGGATCGTCTAGGGGCAAGACAACAGATTTTGGATCTGTGAACCCAGGTTCGATTCCTGGTCCCCCAGCCATTCTTTGGTCATCATGAGTGTGACTGAAACTCATGAGATGATCGCCTCCAGGGTACAAAGCGCGGGCTTGCCAGCTAAGCGAATTGCTGACTCCACACCCTTCGAAAACCTGCCAAACTCTATAGAGGTGCAGGAACAAGGAAGAGCGGTACATAGTGGTCCTACGGATACATCGACTTGGTTTGCTTCTTCAGCAATGAAATCTTTGGTGGCTTGTGATACAGAAGCCTATGCCTGGGCCGACGTCAGACCGAGGATGCCGTTCTCTCAATCCCCTCTGGGTCGCATAATCATCCATAGCACAACTCATTGTTCACACCCGCTTAATAAGAATCAGGGAATAGTAAGAAAATTACAGGAATTGAAGGATACTCACGTGAAAACTTGCGTGATTGCAAAAGGAGAGTTGTCGAGGCTCAGGGCAGGCCCAGGGCAGGCATCGTTCATTCGACGATGAACAATTCTTTTCGTCAGACCTGAAAGAAGGTGACCTGGAAATTGAGTCGTTCGCATGCCATGACCTATCAGGGTGCCGGGGTCAATAGTGAACGAGCCGTTCAATCTCTGGCCGGTATTACGAACCAATTCAGACGGACGTGGACGCGGTCTAAGGGAGAAGTCGGCAGCGTGCGTCTGGACTTCGGATTATTCGCCAACGTGATTGAGGTCGGGAACAATCAGGGCATCGCCGTGACCACGGACGGCGTAGGATCAAAGGTCCTGATTGCCCAACGAATGGGAAAATACGAGACCATCGGCATTGATTGTGTCGCCATGAACGTCAACGATCTGCTCTGCGTCGGGGCGACGCCCCTGGCCATGGTGGATTATATCGCGGTGCAGGATCTCGATCCGGGCTGCCTGCATGAAATGGCAAAGGGCTTGACGGAGGGGGCCCGGATGGCCGGCGTGTCCATTCCCGGAGGGGAAATTGCTCAGCTCAAGGACGTCATCAAGAGTGAAGCCGGCAAGGAAGGCGAAGGGTTTGATTTAGCAGGATCGGCCATAGGCATCGTGGATCTGGACAAGATCATCGTCGGGGACGCGGTTCACAAAGGCGACGTCATCATCGGCATTGAGAGCAACGGCGTGCATAGTAATGGACTCACCTTGGCACGAAAAGCCATAGGAAACGACGGGTCCTTATACGACAAACGGTTTCCCGGACTGCATCGATCCTTAGGCGAGGAATTACTCCGACCGACGTTGATCTACACCCGGGAAGTCTTACACGTCCTCAAGGCGGAACACGCCATTGACGTCAAAGCATTGATTCACGTGACCGGCGACGGCTTCATGAATCTGAGTCGCGTGCCGTCTCCGGTCAGCTTTGTGATTGATGCGCTTCCTCTTCCTCCTCCCATCTTCACCATCGTGCAACAGCTCGGCGGAATCGCCGATTCGGAAATGTTTGAGGTGTTCAACATGGGAATCGGCTTCTGTCTCGTGGTGCCGGAACGCCAAGCAGACCGGACGCTTGAGCTGGCCGCCGCGTTTGAGAAAAAAGCTCACCGGATTGGATACGTGACCGACAGGGGTCGCGACGATTGGGAAGTCTTGATCGACACCGACGACGTGAAACTTCGCGGGAGATCGAAACACTTCCGTCCCGCAGAATAGCCGGACCTTTCGCGGCTCAGGGCAAGCCCTTCGCGGCTCAGGGGAACCTCAGGGTGGGTGTCAATGTCAACGACTCGTACCATCAGCAGCTTGCAAAATTCCCACGTGAAGCGATGGGTGTCGTTACGGGACGCGCGCGGGATTGAACGATTTCGGCAATGTCTCGTCTTTGGAAAAAAAATCGTGCAGGAAACCCTCAGCCGGCACCCTGCTCGTTGTCTGGAACTTCTCCATTCTGCCAAGACCCTTCGAACCTCAGGGCAGGCTCGCGTGTCTCTCTCGATTCCGGTTCACGTCGCCACCTATACCTTGTCCCCAACGTGTTTCAACCACGTTGACATCTTTGGGACGGGCTGTCCGATTTTAGTCTGTACGGCCCTTCCCCTTCCTTGTGCAGACATCGAGACGCCACCGCGGGGTTTGGAACTCCTGTGTCCTTTGGGATATCCGGCGAACGTGGGGGCTTTGTTGCGGACGGCGTTGGCAATGGGCGTCAACCGAGTCATCCTGCTCAAAGAGTCGGCTCATCCCTATCATCCCAAGTCCATACGAGCCGCCAGCGGATCGATATTTGAAGTGCCTCTGACTCAAGGACCTTCGGTCCGGGACCTGCCTGCCCCTTCAAGGCCCTTCGAGGCTCAGGGCAAGCTCAGGGCAAGCCCTTCGCGGCCCAGTGCAGGCCCTGCTGCGTGGGTGACGCTGCACGTGGAAGGTGAGGGGATACCCGGGTTTCAATGGCCGAAAGACGTTCGGATACTCGTTGGAGAAGAGGGCCCGGGGCTGCCGCCGTGCTCTTCCGGCAAACGGCTCGCCATCCCCATGACGGAATCGGTTGAATCCTTAAACGCCGTCGCTGCCGTGAGCATGGCATTGTATGCCTATCGCGTTCAGCATCCTTTGCTCCGCCGTTCGGACCACGTGGCAGAGGTTGCCGAACCTTGACAATCCGTGGATGCTAAGGCTAAGTCCAAAAATCGGCCGTAAGCTTGGCGGATGAAAGGGAGGGGCCAATGCCAGTCAACGTTCTCCGAAAAGACGTTCCAAAAGGGCAAAAACCGCCAGGGTGGTTCTCTGGGAGCGAGCGGGAGGCAAAGCTTAGTTTGGAAGACAAACAGAGAGAGGCCGACTTGGCGGCACGAGAACAGGAGGCATTGTGGGAATCAGAAGAAATCGGCATCGTGCGCTGGTCGGGTGAGGAAGGCCAGCGCTTCAGCGATCCTGAGTAGGGGCGTTATGAGGGGATTCCAGGGAAAGCAACGCGCCGGCGGCTCAGGACACCCAAAGGCCCACCGATGGGGCTTGCCTGGTTCTTTCAAGAAGTCCCTTGACGTGGCATTCAGCTTTCAGGTGAGGCATGAGTGGTCGAGACGTGCAGAAGAATGGGGAAGAGGGGTGGTACAAGGCCGCATCGTTTCCGTCGTGCGAGGCATAGTCAGCGCGCTCTCTACCGCCGACGAAACCTCGGTCCCGAACGCGAATGGACGGGAGCCGAACGTCAACGTTCATGGAAGAGCTTGAGATCGTGAAACGTGCAACGTCGAACAAATTATTTCGCCAAGCCCAGCGGTATATTCCCGGGGGCGTCAACAGTCCGGTCCGTGCGTTCCGGTCGGTGGGAGGAACCCCGCTGTTTATCACCCGAGCGCGGGGAGCGAGACTAACCGACGCCGACGGCAACGTGTACCTGGATTACGTGGCCTCATGGGGACCCATGATCTTGGGGCATGCTCATCCGGTGGTGACCCGGACGATTCAGCAAGCGGCACGTCACGGGACCAGTTACGGCGCGCCGACCGAACGGGAAGTGACGCTGGCTCGAATGATTTGTGACGCCTTGCCTTCCGTCGAAAAGGTTCGACTCGTCAGTTCGGGCACAGAAGCGGTGATGAGCGCCATCCGGGTGGCCCGCGGAGTGACCAAACGGGATGCCATCCTGAAATTCGAAGGGTGTTACCATGGCCACGCGGATCATCTCCTGGTCAAGGCCGGGTCCGGGGCGGCAACGCTGGGACTTCCCGACAGCCCGGGCGTGCCCAAGGCCGCCGCGGGACAGACCCTCACCGCTGCGTATAATGATATCGCCGCGGTCAGGAGCATGGTTCGGAAACATTGGCGAAAACTGGCCTGTATCATTGTCGAGCCGATTGCGGGCAACATGGGGGTGGTGTTGCCCCGTGAGGACTTTCTTCGGCAGTTGCGCACGTTGACCCGGCAGCACGGCATCCTGCTGATTTTCGATGAAGTGATTTCCGGGTTTCGCGTTGCCTACGGCGGCGCGCAAACCGTGTACGGCGTCACCCCGGATCTGACGTGCCTGGGAAAAATCATCGGTGGGGGCCTGCCCGTCGGAGCCTACGGCGGTTCGCACGAGATCATGGACCTTGTGGCTCCCGCGGGTCCGGTCTATCAGGCCGGGACGCTTTCCGGCAATCCGTTGGCCGTGACCGCGGGAATCGAAACGTTGACACAACTCAGAAAATCAGGGGTGTATGAACAATTAGCCCGGCGGGGTGCGCAGTTAGCCGAAGGACTGGCAAAAGCCGCACGTCACGCCGGAGTCCCGTTTTATCAAACGCGAGTCGGCTCCCTGATGGGTGGGTTTTTTACGGACGGGCCGGTGGTGGATTACGTCTCAGCGAAACAGTCAGACACGGCGCGGTACGCCAAGTTTTTCCACCATATGTTGAAACGCGGTTCCTACTTCGCCCCTTCTCAATTCGAAGCGGCCTTCGTCTCCACCGCCCACACGGCCGCGGACGTTGACCGGACCGTGGAAGCCGCGCACGAGGCATTTAAGCGGTGTTAAACGCTGGCTAAACAAAAGGTAACGGCCGTGTTTGACGAACCACGACCTCGTTGGCCGGTACCCCTATGTCTCCTCAGGCGGCACAAGTGGTTCAAGCAGAGCGATGAGAAGGGGAAGGTCCTGCTGCACGGTTTCCCACACCCTCTCCAAATTGACGTTGAAATATCCATGCACGAGACGATTCCGCATGCCGATGATCTTGGCCCAGGGGATTTCGGGATGTGCTTTCTTGCCTTCAGTGCTGACCTGAGATGCGGCCTCACCAACGACTTCCACCGCCTTCAGGATTGCAAGCTGTGCCATGCGGTTTCGCTTGAATTCCGCGAAAGTCAGGCCGTCGGTGAACGTTCCTGCCTCGCGCGCCGCCAATAGCATGTCAAGCAGATAGGCGTCATCATGCCGCATAGATCGTCTCGGCGGACTGAAGGATAGTCTTGCGACGTAAGTAGTTTGGGCTTTGTTCGACGGCCGCGCGTTCAATCAGATCCACTTCGCGCCCGAGTGTCGAGCTTAGCTCGTCCTGCATTTGCGCGATATCCAGAAGAGTGTGTCGTGTTCGCGGGCCGAAGCACACCAGCACGTCCACGTCGCTTTTGGGACCGAAATCGTCCCGCAGCACGGAACCGAACAAAGCCAATTCCGTCACCTGCCACCGTTTACAAAAGGCGGTGATATCGTCTCCCGGTATGTGGATATGCGCGTTCATGCCTACAATGCCCGGTTCCGTCGACTTGGAATCCATCACTTTTTAGTTCCTTGATAAGCCTCATCTTCCAACCGTCGGAATCGTTTAATGAGATAGAATACTCCATCGTAGTCCAAAGGCTTTTCCACTTCACCCTTTACCAATCAATATGGAAAGACATAGTCTTCCTCTTCCGGAAAGTAAACTTCTTCCTGAATATAACAATAGAAATCGCCGTCTTTATTCTTTGTCATCCAGCAAGGGAAGTCATAGTCCGATGTCTTCATCCACTGTATTGTGCGTTGGTTTTTACTTAAACCCCACCAAGGAGACTCAACTGCATATACGTAAGGGTTGGTAGCGATCAGAACATAAAACAGAACAGACGTAGAAACAGCAACGGACGCAAAATCCTCCCTATTCATCGTCATCCTCATCTTCGGCTTCCAGGGCGGCTTGGCGCATCTGCTCTTCCATGGCGTTGTGAATCAACATGCGGATGAACATGGAAATCACGGACCCTTTTTCCAAGGTCCCGCCCGGGGGGACGGCAATCCGGCCCTCTTCTACCATTTTGTCCAGCCATTTTTTCTGGTCCGGTGTGACGTGGAGTGGAATTTCGATGAGGGGAATTTTTCCGAACATATCCATGGCAACAACCTCCTTATTCAAGAAACGCACAACGTGTACGAAAACGAAAGAAGGAAAGGCAATTTGAGACACCGTGCCCCGGCTAGAGATGAATGATCTCCACGTCTTTCCATTTTGTTTGCAGGTATTCCGCTACCAGCCGCCGATGACAATGGTCAGGTGTGTCCTCACTACAGAGCAGGCAGCCGTTGGAAATTGTTCTTTTTATGCTCTTTTTTTCAATGCTCCGCTCGTCCATCAGGGCAAGAAACTGGCGCTCGTAGGTTTCCCAATCGTGATGGTCTTTCCGATACGCATCCAGCATCTCTTGGGTGGGGGCCAACTCCGGCAAATGGACGTATTTCATACGGCAAACTTTACGCAGAAAATACGCCAAGTCATCTTTCTTGGCAAAAC
Source organism: Nitrospirales bacterium (assembly GCA_965212625.1). Classification (GTDB taxonomy): domain Bacteria; phylum Nitrospirota; class Nitrospiria; order Nitrospirales; family UBA8639; genus Bin75. The sequence continues at coordinate 2,074,460 of OZ243124.1, forward strand.
CCGCCAGCTGTGAGACGTTGTTCAGCCGGACGTCAACCAGGCGTGTTGCCCCGGACTCCCGCAGCTTTTCAAAGAAATCGGCGGCGGATTTTTTTGTGAATCCGATCGTGTACACGTTCACAACGGTTCCTTCCGGCCGTTGCCGTATGCGGGGAGCTTTTCGGCGACGTAGGCCACTTTCCGTGCCTGCCGGTTCAGCGCATCGGCAATGACGTCATCTCGAGACCGGAACATGTCGCCGTTGTGGGGCAGCTTGAGAAGGTCCATCAGCCGATCCATCGTTGCCGCGTGATTTTCCAGATTGCCGTTGGCGAGGATATGCGCAACGGCCACGCCGCGCTCCGTCAGGGTTCTGGCAATCAGCAGGGTGCGGTGGCATTCGAGCGGCTCTTTTTCGGTACACATGAGGGCAAGACGACGCTCCTCGGCGTGGCGAATGATGCGCCTGATGCCGTCATCGAACGGGTCGGTGTCCGCGACCCGTTCGTATTGGACTCGCCCGTCGGCGTCGTAGCACGAGCGGTCGGTCGGCCGGCCGCCAAGTGTTTCTCCCAGGAACGTATAGCCGATTCCCGCGTTCTCCAGGATGCCGTTCAGCGGCTCATGGTTGAAATGGGGAATATAGCGGCTGTAGGGAGCCGAACGCACGTCGGCCACTTCCTCCACGTTATGCCGTTGCAGAAGTTTGATGAACGCTTCAGGCGAATGGTTGGAATGACCTACCGTGAACACCGGACATTGAGTAATGGCCACGATACATTTTCTCCATCAGGGTTTCATGACGGCGGCGATGAGTTTGTAAGCATAGCCGTCGTCAAAAGGTTTGGCGGTGAGGCTTATGGTGAGAAAACATTCTCCGATTGAGTAACAACCATCACCTTTTTGCCAATACTGCTCCTTATAATCGGGGTCAGTAATCTTAAGCCAGTAATTTGTTTTGTTATACCGGAAACACCCCTGCACTCTTCGCTTACTGTAATAAGTGAATACACGTACATCCATCCCGTCAATTTTGATGAGGCGTAGCGAGTTGTCAATGTCGGCAAACTTGCACGGCGGGATTTGATCATTCTGGCCTTTGAGGGAGCTATCCCCATCAATCCAGAGTGAAGATGTAGGGTCTGTGAATTGCGTCAGATCATTCGGCGCCATGCGACGAACTTTTCTCCAACGACCTGGGTCAAGCAGCCAGTTTTCCTGTTGGTAACCTTCTGGGTGCGGTTCGAGAACGGGCACGTCCATGACGTCAAGAACGTGAGGTTCCGTGCCGTCGGTGTACCGACATTTTACTCCCTCCCCTGCGCGGTCGCTTACCAACCGAATCCACTTGCCAATATGCCACCTGCCAGTGTCGCCGTTCGCTAGTAGTTCCTTGCCAGCGATGCAACGGCCGCCCGGCATATCTGAACTGGCTAGGCATAACAACCGCATGGTTAGAATCCGAGCACGTCGGCCATGCCGTACAACCCGGGCGGCTGATGCACCACCCATTCTGCCGCACGTAAGGCTCCCCGGGCAAAGGGGTCGCGGTTATGAGCGCGATGCGTGATTTCGATCCGTTCTCCGGGGCCGCCGTACAGCACGGTATGATCGCCCACAATATCGCCGGCTCGAAGGGTCTGGATGCCGATGGTTTGCTGGGGTCGCTCTCCCGTCATGCCGTGCCGGGCATACACCCCGGTTTGGTCCAGGTTCCAGCCTTTGGCCGAGGCTAAGGCTTCGGCGAGTTTCAGCGCGGTTCCGCTTGGGGCATCCTTTTTCTTGTTGTGGTGAGCCTCGACGATTTCGAGATCATAGTCCTCTCCGAGTGCGTGCGCGACGGTTCCGATTGTCCGGAGCAGGACGTTGATTCCGACGCTCATGTTGGGCGCCTGCACGCAGGGGATGGACTCGGCGTGCCGACGAAGTTGAGTCACGTCATCCGGCGACAACCCGGTGGTGCCGATGACGATGGCGCGTGTGTACCGGACGGCTTGAGAGAGATGGCCCAACGTGGCCGCGGGTGCGGTGAAATCAATCACGACGTCGGCCTGGGGCAGAATCGCGGTGAGGTCGTCGGTCACGGTGACGTCGAGTCGTCCGCACCCGGCCAACTCTCCGGCGTCCGTTCCCAATGCCGGGTGGCGTTTGGCTTCGGTGGCTCCGGTCAGTTGCAGACGCGACGATGCCGCGACGAGGGCAACGAGGCGTTTTCCCATTCGGCCCGCGGCGCCGGTGATAATGACGTTGGTTGGGGAAGTCATGACGGATTCAACGAGGTCAATAATGGCTCATGCTGGATTCCCGCTAATAACTGCGGGAATGACAGAGGGTAGCGGGAATGGCGGAGAGGACAGTATTGAGGATGATGCGGCATCATGAAAGACGCTGGGTCTAGATCACCCCGACTTCCTGCATGACGCGGCCAAGACGGTCTCGATTGTCCGACGAAAGGCGGGTGAGGGGGAGACGAATATCCGGGTCAATTTTGTTCATGATAGACAACGCTTCTTTGACCGGAATGGGGTTGGTCTCATAGAACAAGGCTTTGAACAGGGGGGCGAGTTTGAAATGCCACGTGCGCGCTTCGGCAAAGTTGCCGGCCAAGGCGGCGTTCACCATGTTCGCCATCTCTTTCGGGGCCACGTTGGCGGTCACCGTAATCACGCCTTTGGCCCCAAGCGCCATCATCGGCACGGTCAGCGGGTCATCCCCGGAGAGAATCGTGAATGCCTCTCCGCATTGGTGAATGATCTCGGAGACCTGCCCGAGTGACCCGCTTCCTTCTTTAATGCCTACCACGTTGGGAAGTTGGGCGGTTCGGGCAATGGTCTCCGGCGTCATGTTGATGCTGGTTCGGCCTTGGATGTTGTAGATGATCAGCGGAAGGTCCACGGCTTGGGCCACTGCCGCATAATGTTGATACAGGCCTTCCTGCGTGGGTTTATTGTAATAGGGCGTAATCAGCAGGGCGCCGTCGGCGCCGACGCGCTTGGCGTGCCTGGTAAAGGCAATCGCCTCGTCCGTGGCGTTGGATCCGGTGCCGGCAATCACAGGGACCCGTTGATTGACGATCTCCACAGTCAACGCCACGACGCGCTCGTGTTCCGCGTGCGAGAGGGTGGCGGATTCGCCGGTGGTTCCGCACGGAACGATCCCGTTCGTGCCGTTGGCGATTTGGAACTCAACCAACTCGCTGTACGATTGTTCGTCAAAGGCGCCCTGCCGAAACGGCGTGACGATCGCAACGAGGGATCCTGAAAACATCGTTTTACCTACGCCGTGGAACAAAGAAATTCCGGGACCCGTTCTCCGCGAATCAAATCTTCGAACGTCTCACGTTCCCGGATGACAAAACTTTCTCCGCCTTTGACGAGAATCTCCGGAATCCGTGGTCTCGAATTGTAATTGGACGCCATGGTGAACCCGTAAGCTCCGGCAGACATCACGGCCAACAGGTCGCCGGCCTTGACCGCGGGCATGGTTCGATTCTGCGCGAGAAAATCGCCGGATTCGCAAACGGGCCCCACCACGTCATACGTCTCTTCCGATGCATTCGGAACGCGGTGAACCGGCACGACGTCATGATGCGCGTCGTACAGGCTGGGCCGAAGCAAATCGTTCATTGCCGCGTCCACGATGACAAACGTTTTTGTGGCCGTCTCCTTTCGGTAGAGCACCCGCGTCAACAGAACGCCGGCGTTGCCCACGATGACCCGGCCGGGTTCCAGAATGATGTCACAGTCGGCTTCCTTCAGCAGCGGGACGACGGCCGCGGCGAGTTCATTGGGATGCGGCGGGGTTTCGTTCGAATACGTGATCCCGAGTCCGCCGCCGACGTTCACGTATCGAATCGGAATGCCCTGGGCCTTCAAGTTTCGGGTCAGCGCGATGACCCGTTTCAGCGAATCGACAAAGGGGCTGACGTGCGTCAGTTGCGAGCCGACGTGGGCATGCACCCCGATGACGTGGACGTGGGACAGTGCCGCCGCCTTCCGGAATACCTCGTCGGCACGGTCCGCGGCGATCCCGAATTTACTTTTTTTCATCCCCGTCGAGATGTAGGGATGGGTGTGGGGATCGACGTCCGGGTTGATCCGAAGCGCGACTCGCGCCTGCCGCCCCATTCCGCGGGCCACGTCGTTGATGGCCTCCAATTCGGCCGAAGATTCCACGTTGAAGAGCAGGATGTCGGATTTGAGGGCAAAGGCGATTTCCTCGGCACGTTTCCCGACGCCCGCAAAGACGATCCTGTTTGGCGGGATCCCGGCGTGCAACGCCCGAAAGAGTTCACCGCCGGACACGATGTCGGCCCCGCTTCCGCAGGACGCCATGAGTCGAAGCACGGCCACGTTCGAATTGGCTTTCACCGCGAACGCCACGACGTGCGGGACCGCCGCAAACGCACGGTCGAACGCGTGGAAGTGCCGAATCAGCGTCGCGTGACTATACACGTAGCAGGGCGTGTCCCGTTCCTTGGCAATCCGTTCGAGCGGCACGTCTTCACAAAAGCAGGCATCATCGCGATAGTGAAAATCATGCATCGTGCGGCAACTCTTCCAACGGTTCGAACTCCGACACGGTCACGCCTTCCAAGGCGGAATGAAACGCGCCTCGCAATTTACGGTAACGCAGCGTGGCATAGGGTGCCACCGCCTTGAGAATTTCCTGATCGAGGAGCATCTGGAGCGCCTTCGGAGTCGCCTGCCGCAGATGCTCAAAGTTGACGACAATGTCCAGTCTGGCCTTTTGGGCTGCGTCTTTGATGCGGTTCAGCAGTTCTTGGGCGTTCAAGTGGTCCAACGTACCTTCGAGATCGATGAATAAGGCGGTCAAGGTATCGTGACGTCGGCCCTTGATCTTGAGAAACAAGTCCTGGGGTTTCGACGGGACGGTTTGCGTCATGGTGTGGAGCGCGCTGGGAATGAGCAAGCCGGTGTCCATGGTCGGGAGTTTGGCCTGGAGATTTTTGAGGACCGTTGCGATGGGAGAGAGCGTCCCCTGCGGACAGGTCCGTTTGATGAGTTGACGGAATTCGTAATTCATTTCAAGACGAGGGACCAGGCGCTGTCCGGTATGCCGAAGCCGATGCCAGATGGATCCCCACGAATAAAAGTGATGATTGGCCCAATAGAATCCTTCCTGCAGTTGGTCGGGCGTCATCCGCTTGGGGTGAAACACCACGTGCTTGCCGTCGTATTTGGCCCAATCCCGATCAAAGATCCGGCCTTCGCGTTCATACCGCTCGTGCAACGCCGTACCGGGCAGCGGCGTCAAGACGTTAAAATACGCCAATTCCACGCCGTTGCGGATCAGAAAGTTCAGCGTTGATTCGAACACGGATTCATCGTCGTTATCAAACCCGAAGACGATGCCCGGGTTGACCATGATGCCGTGGTCGTGAAACATCCTGATCTGGTCTTCAAATTTTCTGACCTGATTGAACCCCTTGTTCGTTTCACCCAGGGAATCCTCGGAAATCGATTCCATGCCGACGAAGACCGACACGCACCCGCTTTCCGCCGCGAGTTTGACCATCTCCGGATCGTCCCCTAAAAACAGCGTGGATTGGCACCCCCATTTGATGTTTAACGCTTTCATGGCTTGCCATAATTCGCGGCAATAGGCTCGATGGCTGTTGTGCAGATCATCGACAAACGCGACGATGGACCCTTCTTCCAGACCGACCCATATTTTGGCGGAGGTTTTCACGGCGTTCCACAACGAACCCGTGCTCATGCGCTCAACGATCTCGGAACGGAGCCATTCTTTGACGTGCTGCATCTCCTGAATCACTTCCGGCACCGGGCGCCGTCTGGTGGTCTTCCCGTTGAAGGGCGACACGCTGCAAAACTCACAATCAAAATGGCAGCCGCGCGTGGTGAAGGTACAATGCCTGGTCATGTAGGAGTCCGGGCTGAGGAGTTGGACGCGAGGGGATTGATAATGGTCCAGCCCCGGAAAGTGTTCCATCCGATACAGGCGTTTCACGTGGCCGGCTTCAAAATCAGCCACGACTTGCGGCCAGAGGTCTTCCGCTTCCCCGCAGACGACGGCGTCGCAGTAGCGAAGGGCCTCTTCGGGACAATAAGTCGGGTGGACGCCCCCGAGAACGACGGTTTTGCCGCGTTGGCGGAAGGCCATCGACAATTCGTAGGCCCGAGGCGCGTAGCACGTCATCACGGAAATGCCGACTAGATCACACGGCTGGTCAACGTCGATTTCCTGCACCGCCTCATCAACCAGACGCACGTCCCACCCCGGAGGAGTGTAGGCGGCAATGACCGGCAAGCTGAGTTTGGGAAACCAGATGGACCGCCGCTCGCTGGCCGTCATCTGGTACGGATTGTTTCTCGGGTACGGATCAAGGAGCAGTAACGTCCGACTATTCTTGTTCTTTGCATTCACGTCCATTTCAAATACGTTCCTCGTTTTGTTGAAAAAATGGGTGACACGTTGACGCAACTTATCCGAATCGGGTTCTCCGACTCAAGGTCCTTTACGCTTTGTCGCCGGTCATGCAATAGAGGGTGGCCAAGGCAAGTTGGCTTGGTCCACTGCCGCCATAGCCCCAGGCGAAGCCGCTCGGCGAATGAACGCGCAACGTCCATGATGCCTCTGGCGAACGTTCGACTTCATCTATCCAAATGCGCTTGGTATTTCATAACGATTGTGAACGCCTCCTCGGGCAATTGACCACAATCGAGCCACTCGACTGTTGTCCCTGTCGTTCCCACTCTGTTGTTCCTGTCGTTCCCGCTCTGTCATTCCCGACGTTTTTAATCGGGAGTCCAATCGGGAACCCGGTCCGAGGCCTCAATGACAAAGAGTAAAAACCTGGATTCCCGCTGACTACCGGCGGGAATGACGGGTTCGGAACGCTGGGTGATGCAGAACGCTCCTGGGTGTTCATTGCTTGCCGTTGAGAATTTCGAGAATCTCCGGCTTGTCGGTGAGATCGCTTGGCGTCCTGCCGTTCTTCGTCCTGGCCCCCACGTCGGCCCCGGCCCTCACAAGCTCCTTGATGAGGGCCACAAACCACTTGACGGCCCTGTTGCCATGGAATGCCGCCGCGTGCAACGGCGTCCATCCGCCCTTCGTCCTCGCTCCCATGTCGGCCCCGGCCGCCACCAGCACCTTGATGGCTTCTACGTGACCATAGACTGCCGCCCTATACAACGGCGTCCATCCGCCCCAATCTTTGGTGTCTACGTCGGCCCCGGCTGCGATTCGTTCCTTGATGGCGTCGGCATCGCCCTTCGCTGCCGCCTTATGCAACGGCGTCAATTCGGTTTCTTCTCCAGTCGCGGCGGTGGGGATGAGCAGCAGGATGAACAGCACAATGAATCTGAACCTGGTCATGGGATTTCCTTTTCTGCCTGTGCGGGTTTGCCTGCCTGTGCCCGGGCAGACAGGCACGCAGACAGGCGTCGCATTCGGCGAAGACATGGATGATGCCGGTTTCTCTCATGGCGTTCTCTGGATTCCCGCTTAAGCCTGTCCCCGACGTTTGTTATCGGGGAACGGCGGGAATGACGGGGTGTCGGCCTGGTCTCCTTACCCGCTCTGTCATTCCCGACGTTTTTAATCGGGAATCCAATCGGGAACCCGGTCCGAGGCATCAATGACAAAGAGTAAATCCCTGGATTCCCGCTGACTACCGGCGGGAATGACAGATGCCTCGTCCTCTTGGTCTGGGACGAGGCCATCGGCGCAAGAGGCTTGACGGATTTTTTCTTCTGCGTCAAGTAGTCTACGATTTGAACCCAAACCGGATGACTTTTGAAGCCATAGTCGAACATGAGAGTCATGCAAACCTATTGAGCATACCCATTGAACGAAAATCCATTATTTCTCACGCCAATTTTGAAAATTCTGCCGGGTGAAGTCCAGACTGTATCCAGTGCCGTCGGCTCAGCGTCACTTTGAAAATGCTTGACCACTTTTTCTTGTACAGCTTCGTTGGGTACCTGCTTTTTCTTCGGTTGTTCCTGGGTTTTGGTTTCGTGGGCTGTTCCTGAATCATGCTATGAAGAAGGCTCTCATTTGGTCATGGGCGTTCCTTTCTGGTGAGCAGCTTGAGGATTTCCTTGTTCTCGGCTAGATCGACTGGCGTCACTCCGTTCTTATCCATGGCCCCCACGTCGGCCCCGGCTGCCACGAGCATCTTGACGACGTCGACGTGTCCTTCCAGTGCCGCCCCGTGCAACGGCGTCATGCCGTTCTCATCCCTGGCGTCCGCGTCGACCCCGGCTGCCAACAGAGCCTTGACGTCGTCCACGTCGCCACTGTATGCCGCCCTATGCAGCGGCGTCCATCCTCCTTCCTCTCCAGTCTTATGAGAGACAAGCACGACGGTCGCCCCGTGGTCTCGGTGCAACGCACTCCCGCCGGTTTCCGCTCCGGTCGCTCCGGCTGGGATGAGTAAGACCACAATCAACAGGATCATGAATTTGGTCATGTTGTTCCTTTCTGGATTCCCGCTAAGGACCGGCGGGAATGACGGGGTGAGGTTGCGAGAATGACCTCTGGTCGGCTTCCAAAGCAACATCGTGCCCACCACTCATTAAGATGATGAGTTCCATTTATTGTATGCCGAGGGGGCGCAACGGGGGCAGCGCAACGTCCGATTCCGACTTCTCACCGGGAGCCGCCTGGTTTTCCTCCTGAGCCGAGCGGGCGCGTTCGGCTTGCGCCCGAACTTTGGCTTCAATGCCGATATCCTCCGGCGGGAGAGGGTCGCCCACCATCCCACAACCCGTTCCCCACGCACACACCATGCCGATGCACGCGGTCAACGCGGCGACCCTGCGACGTCCGCATACACCCCCCTGCTGCTCCTTCATCTCATGCCTCCCCCAGGCTGTGGGGCGCCATCTTATGGCGCCTTCGATTGCTTGGCGAGACGCGATTCCCAGGCGTGCATTTGCCGAACAACTTGTTTTCGGGACGTCCCCCCGATTTGCGTTTTCCTGTTGATGGCCCCGTCAAGCGTCAGAAAAGCCAGTGCGTCCTGGGAAAAATGAGGCGACACCGTTGTCAGATCAGCGAAGGAGAGGTCATGCAGCGTGACCTTGTGCTCCGTGCAGTGCCGAACCAGTTGCCCCACGATGCGATGGGCGTCTCGAAAGGGCACCCCCTTTTGGACGAGGTAGTCCGCCAATTCAGTGGCAAGGACAAACCCCGATTGGAGGGTGTCCGTCAGCACGTCCCGCCGGATTCGCAGCCGCTGAATCAGTTCGGCGGAGACGGTGAGACACTCCAGCACAGTTTCCATGGCGTCAAAAAGAAGTTCTTTGTCTTCTTGCAGATCTCGGTTGTAGCTCAGGGGGAGCCCTTTGAGCGTGGTCATGATCGACAACAGATGTCCGTACACGCGCCCGGTTTTTCCGCGAATCAGTTCGGGTACGTCCGGGTTTTTTTTCTGGGGCATCATGCTGCTGCCCGTACAGAAGCCGTCCGGCAGTTCCACGAAGGAGAATTCCTGGGATGACCATAGGACGAGTTCTTCACTCAGACGCGAGAGGTGCATCATGATGATGGAAAGGACGCCAAGCGTTTCCGCCACGTAATCGCGGTCGGAAACCGCGTCCACGCTGTTCTGGGTCACTGCGGGAAACCCCAGCACTTTCGCGGTGAAGGCTCGGTCAAGGGGATAATTCGTGCCGGCGAGTGCGCCTGACCCCAGGGGCATCACGTTGACCCGCTTAGAGGCGTCCCGCGCGCGCGCGTTGTCTCGTTCCAGCATTTCCACGTATGCCAGAAAATGATGGGCCAGCAGCACCGGCTGGGCCCGCTGAAGGTGGGTATACCCGGGCAGGATGACGTCGATCGTCTGACGAGCCTGTTGCAGAAACGCCCGTTGAAGTTCCCGGAGGCGAAGGGTGACCATCTGAAGGTGGTCTCGGAGATACAGCCTGATATCCAGCGTCACTTGATCGTTCCGACTGCGTCCGGTGTGCAGTTTTCCGCCGACGGGACCGATGAGTTCCGTGACCCGACGTTCCACGGCCATGTGAACGTCCTCGTCCGAATCCGCGAAGGGGAACCGACGTTCCCGCAATTCCGTTCGGACGTGCCGGAGCCCGCGCATGAGCAAACGGCATTCCGTCCGGGTGAGAATCTTGGCTTTTTCCAGAGTTTGACAATGGGCGAGACTGCCCAGGATGTCATATTCGAATAATTGTCGGTCGAAAGGAAGCGAGGAGGTGAATCGTTCGACGACGGCATGGGTTGGTTCGGTAAATCGCCCTGCCCAGGCCTTTGATTGTTGATTGTTGATTTTCAATTTTCGATCTCCAATCAACAATCAGCAATCAAACGGCGACGGCGCTCCGGAGTCCCGGATTTCATTTCGACCGTGAGGCTTTCTGACGGGCGGGCGTTCGGGAGCGCGGCGTCCTTTGGGACGTGTTCAGGGCCAGGCGCAAGGCATTGAGCCGGATAAACCCGTCGGCGTCCCGTTGGTGATACTCCTGATCTTCTTCAAACGTGGCCAACGCTTTCCTGTAGAGCGACCAATCAGATCGTCGGCCCGTGACCGTACAGGTCCCTTTGTACAATTTGAGCCGGACCGTCCCGTTCACCGTGCGTTGGGCTTCATCCATGGCCTTCTGCAACATCACGCGCTCAGGGGCAAACCAATATCCATAATACACGAGTTCGGCGTACCGCGAAATCAGACTGTCGCGGAGGTGGAGGACTTCTCGATCCATGGTCAATGATTCCACGCCGCGATGCGCCACGTGCAGAATCGTGCCCCCCGGAGTTTCATAGACGCCGCGTGACTTCATGCCCACGTATCGATTTTCCACGATATCCGCTCGGCCGACGCCGTGTTTGCCGCCAAGCTGATTGAGGAACGCGAGTAATTGGGCCGGCGACAGGCGTTGGCCGTCCACGGCAACCGGATTGCCCCGCTCAAACGAAACGTCGATCCATTGCGGCTTGTTCGGCGCGCGCTCAGGCGACACGGTCATCTGAAACATGGATTCCGGCGGGGCTTGCCACGGATCTTCCAGCACGCCGCCTTCATAACTCACGTGGAACAGATTCAGATCCATGCTGTAGGGCTTGGCTTTGGTGGCGGTCACGGGAATGCGACGCGTTCGTGCAAATCGGATCAAGTCGCCACGGGATTGAAACGACCATTCCCGCCACGGTGCGATGACGGTGATTCGGGGATTCATGGCCGTATAGGTCAGTTCAAACCGGACTTGATCGTTGCCCTTGCCGGTGGCCCCGTGACTCACGGCCCGGGCTTTTTCCTGCCGTGCAATTTCAATCTGTCGGCGGGCAATCAACGGACGAGCAATGGAGGTCCCCAATAAGTACCCCCCCTCATACACGGCGTTGGCCCGGAGCATGGGAAAGACGTAGTGTTTGACGAAGGTTTCGCGGAGATCCTCAACGTAGACTTTCGAGGCGCCGACGGCCAGGGCTTTCTGTTCTATGGCGTGCAGGTCTTCGCCTTGGCCGAGATCCGCGCAAAAGGCGATGACGTCCGCCTGATATTCCTCTCGCAACCAGTGCAGAATCACCGAGGTATCCAGCCCACCTGAATAGGCGAGCACGATTCGATTGATTGTTGATTTTGGATTTTGGATTTTGGATTTTGGATTTTGAATTTTCAACCTCCCTGTAACTAAACCCTTAGCAAAAATCGAATGGCTGCGCCCCGATACGTGTCGCCGCCATGCCCGTCCCTCCTCCCATGCCTGCCCCTCCCCGGATTCCCCCCTCTCTTTTCATTCCCGTCCCCCTCTGGATTCCCGCTTAAAACTGCGGGAATGACAGAGGGGAGTGCGGGCATGACAGAGGGAGGGACGGGCATGACAGAAAACTGGGGGAATGACAGAACGTTCAATCAACGATTCCCTTCAGGCTCCCAACCATTCCGTCAAGATCGCTTTTTGCACGTGCAGACGATTTTCGGCTTGTTCAACAACCACGGATTGCGGGCCGTCCAGGACCTCGGCCGTAATTTCCTGTCCCCGGTGGGCCGGCAGGCAATGCAGCACAATCGCCGAAGGTTTGGCTCGTTTGAGGAGTCGTTTATTGAGTTGGTATGGAGCGAGGGCCTTCATTCGTTCGCGTTGTTCGTGCTCTTTGCCCATACTGGCCCAGACGTCAGTATACAGGACGTCGGCCTGCTCAACCGCCTCTGCCGGGTCGTGGGTCATGACGAAGGTGGCCCCCGTTTGCTTGGCGTCTTCCTTGCTTCGTTCAATGGCCCCCGGGTCCGGTGGGTAGTCAGGATGACAGCCGATGGCGACGTGCATCCCGACCTTCGCACCGGCTTCAATCAAGGAATTCGCCACGTTATTGCCATCGCCGAGGTACGCGAGTGTGAGACCTTCTAAACAGTGGCTGGTGTCCCGTGGTCCGTGGCCTGGGTTCTGGCCACGGGGTTCTGGCCACGGGCTTCGGCCTTTGGCTTCCATGATGGTGAAGAGATCGGCTATGGCCTGGCATGGATGACACAGGTCCGTCAACCCGTTGATGACCGGAATGGTGGTCCGTTGAGCCCACTCCTCCAACGTGGCCTGTTCAAACGTTCGAATCACCAGACCGTCGAGATAGCGTGACAGCACCAGCGCGGTATCAGCCAGGCTCTCCCCTCGACCGTACTGGATTTCTTCCGCCGGCAGGAATAACGCCCTGCCGCCTAATTGATTCATCCCGACTTCGAATGAGACCCGCGTCCGGGTAGAGGGCTTTTCAAACAGCAGGCCGAGCGTCAATCCGGCCAGCCGTTGGGTCGCGTGGCCGGTCCGCGGGGCGGTTTTGAGTTCATGAGCAAGGTCGAACAGGCGAAAAAGCTGATCCCGCGACACGTCTCCCACGGACAGCAAATCTTTCAAACCGGTCGGTGACGCCTGTCCTGAGCCTCGAAGGGCCTGCCCTGAGGTTCCCCTGATCTCCGAAGGGTCTCGCGGCACGGGGGGCGTCCTTTGGTCGGGAGTGGAACGTCCTGGGATGGCCATGAACGTGGACTCACGTCCCCCGTCTCAAGAAGGGGGCATTGCCCTGCGACTGATGCTCAAACGATTCGAGCCGTCTTGTGAACACGTCGGACAATACCTCCAGCAATCGGTCAACCTCATCGTTGGTCACGATCAGCGGAGGCACAAAGCGGAGAACGGTATCCATGGTGCAGTTAATCAGGATGCGTCGGGCTAAACAGCTTTCCACGATCGGCTTCCCTTCCATGGAGAGGGCAATACCTTGTAACAGGCCCAGTCCCCGGACTTCCCGGATCAGGGGAATGCGGTGCTGGAGTTCATGGAGTCCTTTGGACAGGTACGCCCCCGTGGTTCGACTGCGTTCAAGCAGATTGTCGTCAATCAAGGCATTGAGAACGACGAGGGCCGCGGCACAAGCCAGCGGATTCCCTCCGAACGTGGACCCGTGGGATCCCGGATCAAACGCTTGGGCCACGGCATCGGTTGCCAGACAGGCGCCGATGGGCAGTCCGCCGCCCAGCCCCTTGGCCAAGGTCATGATATCCGGGCGGACCGCGTAGCGTTCATACGCAAAGAGGGTGCCGGTTCTCCCCATTCCCGTCTGAACTTCGTCGACAATCAACAGGACGTCGCGCTGGCGACACAGCGCCTGTACGTGTTTCAGAAACGAACCGTCGGCGACGACCACGCCACCCTCACCCTGAATGGGTTCAAGCATGACCGCGGCCGTGTTGTCGTCAATCAGGCGTTCGACCGAAGAGCAATCGTTCAAGTCGGCATATTTGAATCCTTGCGGGAGCGGCGCAAACCCGTGCCGGACTTTGGATTGTCCGGTCGCGGTCAACGTGGCCAACGTCCGACCGTGAAAGGAATGGTTCATGCAGATGACGTCGTGACGGTTTGGCCCATACTTCTGAAAGGAATATTTGCGGGCCAGCTTCAAGGCCGTTTCGTTGGCTTCCGCCCCACTGTTGCAGAAGAAGACTTTGTCGGCAAAGGAACGTGACACCAATTGCTCGGCAAGTCGTACCTGCGGTTCCGAATAAAACAGATTGGACGCATGAATGAGTTGTTGCGCCTGTCGCACAACGGCGGTCACCAGATCAGGGTGCCCGTGACCGAGCGCATTCACCGCGACGCCCGCCACAAAGTCCAGATATTCACGGTCTTCGGCGTCATAGAGCTTGCACCCTTTGCCCCGCACCAGATTGACGGGGAATCGGGCATAGGTGTTCATGATGGCGTGGGCCGAACGTCGTTGAATATCTTCAGTCAGCATAGAGACGAAACTCCCCGCGAATGCAGGCGAATCTAGCATAGGGATTTTCAGAGGTGCAATAAGTCAGCGTCGGCGCATGAGATGCGCCGCTACAGTTGCACGCGCCCGCGCGGCCGAGTTGCACACACACCCGCGTGGCGTTGCCAGGGAAGCAGAAGTCATCGCCATACGGGTGCCGGACTTATCCATGCACGTGCTTTTTCGTCGGTCTCGTGTTATAACCTCCGCCATGAAACCCTGCGGGTCCTGCGAACAACAAAATCCCGACGATGCCCTGTTTTGCCTTCGATGCGGAAAGGCGTTTCCCGCTGAAGAGGACACGGTTGCTGCTGATTCACTCCACGCGGAGGAGGAACAGTATTGGCGCGTGTTGATCGGTCCCAGTAAATGTCTTCATTTTACGCTCAGTAGCGGATGGGCCTGGAAACCCGCGTGGGACTATTATCGACGGGTGTTTCAACGATTTGACTCCAGGGAAGGTCCTCGATTTTCGCTGACGTGGAACTGGGCGCCGTTTTTGTTGGAGCCCTTTCTCTGGTTTCTGTATCGAAAAATGTACCTGTTTGCGCTGGTCTATTTTTTCGGCCCGCTGGTTTCCGTCTTTTTAACCAGTGACGTCTCGGTTTCCATCGTGTGGTCCGTCATTGCCGGCGCGAGTGCGAATTATCTTTATTATTGGCATCTGAAAGACATTGTGCTGCGGGTGAAAAAACGGGCGGCGCTTGACCAGTCGGCTCGACTGCGTGAACTCGCCGAGGAAGGGGGCATTCAACCCTACGTGTTGTGGTTGGTCGTGGCGTTGACCCTGCTGAAAATCGGGGTCTTGTATGCGCTGCTGGACGATCTTCCTCTTCAAGACGAAGCGGTCCCCCTGCCCGACGCCGAAGAACAAGGGGACCGTCGGGTGTTTTAACGGAAACGCTCAGCGGTCCGGGTGCTCAGCATACGACGACTGCCACGTGAACCACGACTGAAACCAGGCGTAGTCGCTCTGGTACGCCGTATGAATCCCGTCGGGGCCGTCGGGTTTTTCCTTCAACAGGGTGTAGGTTCGAGGCCAATTCTTTGTCCACCATGATTTGAGTTCGCCGGCCGTGAACGCGTGGTCGTTGGGTTGGCGAATGCCGGCCGCGGTCACCACGTCCGTGACAAGCGGCCAATACCGATCTTTTCCCATGCCGAGGGATCGAAAATGCTCGCGCAGGAGAAACACGACCCATAACTCGGCGCTGTATTTTTTGTTGTGTTTGAACGGCTGCGTTTGTCGAAGGGGAATGGGATCAAAATTTTTGATGATCGACGTATAGTCCGGCCCGCCGTAACGTCCGGCGACTTCGGCAATGCCTTGCAACACGTTGGCTAATTCAACTTCAATGACGGGGGGTGTCGGGGACTCCTGCTTCCGGTCGAACGGGTGGGCCGTGGTCAGCAGGTCAATCAGGGGTTTTAATTCGCGCAGGCGCGTCACGGCCGTCTGAAGAATCGCCGCGGATTCTAACCAATAATCCTGCTCGTGTTTGGACGTGCGCTCCCGGCCCGGGGGAGGCAGGACAATCGGAACCCAATGGCGGACCAGGACAAAGAGCAGATAGTGCAGGTCTCCGTTGACCTCCGCGACGCGGTTCAGCACGTTGGGGGGAGTCGTGGCATGGTGAAAGAAGCGTTCGACTTTCTCCTGAACGTTGAGGCGTTGAGCCAGCGTGTTCCACCACTGCACGGGCGGTTGAGGCAGGTCAGGTTGAGCCATCTGTGCCGATTCCGGAGATGATGAGCGAGCAGGTTCAGGAAACGACGGTGAAGCGTGACCGGCATGGTACGGCGTGGCAGTAAGCAAAGCAAGGGCAGAGGAACGGACACCACGTCTTGAGGTTGAAGATTTGCCCGGAGGAAGAATGCAGCATGAGACAGGTCGTTCCGTCATTCCCGCGGGCAATCCTCTTGTCCCCCGATTACTCATCCCCGATTGCTAATGTCGGGGGCAGGCGTTGAGGGCAGGCTCTGGTGAAGCGGGTTGGCATTGGGTGGCTTCGGCACCCTGATTACTATCCCCGATTGCTAATGTCGGGGGCAGGCTCTGGTGAAGCGGGTTGGCATTGGGTGGCTTCGGCACCCTGATTACTATCCCTGATTGCTAATGTCGGGGGCAGGTTCCGGGGGCAGGCATTCCCGTAGGTCCTCTCCTGTCATTCCCGTAGGCCCCCTCCTGTCATTCCCGCAGTCTCCCTCTTGTCATTCCCGCAGTTTTTAGCGGGAATCCAGAAATAGCGAATTGAATATGAGGAAAACGCATGAAACAGATCATCCTGATTCGTCACGGCGAATCGCAATGGAATCTTGAAAATCGATTTACCGGCTGGGTGGACGTTCCCTTAAGCTCCAGGGGCGAACGGGAAGCGCGAACGGCGGGAGCAAAATTGCAGCACTTTCGCTTTGACCGTGCGTTTACTTCCGTGTTGATTCGGGCCATCCGCACGTTGGAGATCGTGCTGGAGGTCATTGCCCAACCTCAACTCCCGATAGAGAGAACGCAGGCCCTGAATGAACGGCTGTACGGGGAATTACAAGGGCTGAATAAAGCGGAGACCGCTGAAAAATATGGAGCGGACCAGGTGAAATTGTGGAGGAGAAGTTATGACGTGCGTCCTCCCGGCGGAGAAAGTCTACAGGATACCGCCGAACGCGTCGTTCCCTATTACCAACAACACATCTGGCCGCGACTGGCGCAAGGCGAGACCCCGTTGGTGGTGGCCCACGGGAACAGTTTGCGCGCCCTGGTGATGTACTTGGATCAACTCTCCAGAGAAGACGTGCTCGAACTCAACGTTCCCACGGGTGCTCCATTGCTGTACGAACTGGATGATCGGGGCCAGGCCGTGGCCCATCGGTATTTGTAAAGGCATTTTTTGGCTAGGCACTGTACTCCTTGAGGGGGCCGTTAGAGCAGCCAAGCCGCATGAGATGCGGCTACTACAAAACCAAGACAACCGCCTTTCGAACATCTGGTCGGAATAAAGAGCAACCACGTCAGGAGCGTTTGTTGGACTCGCTCGCCAGGGTACGCGGATTCACCTCCGGCTTGCCCCCCGGTGGTTTTTGTCCAATCATGGGGACGTGAGGCCCCACTCGTTTTTCCGAGGCCCCCTTTTTTATTGTTGTAGAGTTCCTGCCCTCGTTGAATTCATCCTTTGCCATCAGACTTTCCCTTCCCGTTCTCATCCAAATTCGGATTGCCGCCGGCAATAACTATGTCTGATTGATGTAAAGCAAATCGGGTGTTTTACCCTGAAGGTCGTCCATATGATTTGATTTCTTCACAAACCGCATTCATTTTCCAGCGTTCCGTTTGTTTGTTGCTGATTTCACATTGCCAAATAACAAGTACATGCCATCCCGCATGTTTCAATTCGTTGAGGTTTCTCCTATCTCTTTGTTTGTTCCGGGTTATTTTTTCGCGCCAAAAATCCTTGTTTGTTGCGGGTAATTTCCCACGCGGACACGTGTGGCCGTGCCAGAAGCATCCATGAACGAAAATAACCGTCTTATATTTGGCTAAAACCACATCGGGATTTCCGGGCAAATTGCTGACATATTTTCTGTATCTGAATCCTTCGGAGAACAGGTATTTACGAACTAAACCCTCGGGTACTGTGTCCTTGGAGGATATATGCGACATAATCTCGCTACGTTTCCGAGGCGAATATTTGTCACTCATTTCGTTGCCAAGTTTTGTAATTGTTCGTATTTTTCAATGAACTCCTGATGATAGCTTTTTGCATTCTCCAAGAGTTCCCTATACGTCTTGACATGGATTTGACGGGATGTCCTGTACGTCCTCATTTGCGATTGAGCAAAAGGATCATTTGATTGCTTGCCTCCGACTATATAGGCAACGACCTGACTTGCAGACTCCGGCGTGGTGCCGATGTGACACTCTAAAAAATTTCTATAATGTGCGGCTTGGTCTATATCCTTTGCGTTTACCGTGTGATGGGGTCTTTTCAACTCAATGATAAAACGACTGTTGGAAACACTCGTGCAAACGAAATCTATTCTTCTATTCGATTCTGTTAGTTCTTTTTCCGGATATTTTTTCCTGAGAAGGCCTGAATAGGAAACCTCGTCTTGGAACTCAATAATTCTGGGATCCAGCAACCAGGGGAACTGCTTAAAAAATTGATGCATAGTCGGAACTTCCCAGGAATTGCTGTCTATATGCTTCCGAAGTTCGTCGATTGTAGAAATCCTGCCTAATGAAAGCCGATACAGTTCTTTCGCTTCGACAAGTTGCCATTCTTTAAGTAATGCAATGAATTCGGCGCTATCAACTTCTTGCATATCAGCAACGTCGTTGGCGAATTCTTTGAATGCCTCAAATTGGAAAGCATCTTGTATATATCTGAGCAACCCATCGGCCTTTTCCGTGTCTATGCCTTCGTTTTCAATTATCTGGTCGGTTATTTTTTGAGCCAGTGATCTTTCATGTCTCGGCAATTCTTTCAGCCAATGATCGACATCAGTCCCGGTACGCTCCCTGATGGCATTCTTTTTAGATTCTGCCCTTTTCTTGCGTTGTTCGGTGTAGATTTTCTGTACAACCTGCTGCAGATAGCTACGGAGTTCGGATGTCTTCTCATTTTCCCAATTCAAGGACTGCCTGTTTGTTCCGATAACATCCTGCTCCCAATCGTCAACAAAATCTATATTCAGCCATCCGGTGAGGTACGCATAGCCATGGCTGGATGCTTTTTCTCCGTAAAATTCATGGTTGTTTACCAACTTCCCTCTTGAAAACAAGGCTATTCCTTTCATTGACGGGCCGACAGGAGTCTTTGCCGAGATGATCTTTCCAGTAATTTGCTCGGTATATTCATATTCAAAACCAGCATCCTGATACGGAAAATCCCAACCATTCTCGATCTTAATATCATCGTATTTCATCTCGTTAGTTATCTTTCTGGGGTTTTCATTATTGTGAATGATCTCTACTTCAAACTCGCGTTCATTAAATACGGCGAAGGTTCTGGCCAGACTGGCTGCCAAATCCTTTGGCTGAAATGAGGTCTTTCGTCTTATTTGGGTCAAAACGATTGTGGTTCCGGATCGATCTTCGGAGCATTCGGCATTGTACCTATGCACCGGCGCATTATATTCACTGCCCGACCTTTTTATAGCAGCCCAATCCAACGTAAAAGCATTCTCTTTACCTTCTCTTCGGGTAATAATTTCCACATGATTTGCGATTCCGAAAAACGACAGCTTCCCGATGCCTTTTTTCCCGATGACCTTTCTTCTTCCTGATTCCGAGCATTGATTTCCTTCTTCCCTTCTATTGCGACCGATCTTCAGAAATTTGGCCTCCAAATTTTCAAAGGACATCCCATGTCCTGTATCCGCAACAGTAATTTTTTTCTCACCTTTGTCTTCCAAGAATATCCTTACGCTTTTTGCATCGGCGTCATAGGCATTGGCTACCAATTCCGCAATAACCGGCGGCAGCGTGCTGTACATTTGGACCCCCAAATGTTCAATGGTGTTCGGGTCAAACCCCATTTTTACAGTCTTGTTTGTCATGGTTTATGCTCCATACTTGCACCATCTTGGGCTTGCAGTGCCAACGCCAATCTTCTTGCCAACTCAGGCGGTACAGCGTTGCCGATCAGCCTCGCAACAGTTGATATGCTGTCAGAGCAGAACAGGTAATTGTTCGGAAATGTTTGTAACGTCGCACCTTCTCGCAACGAGATCGCTCGATCTTCATCCGGGTGTCCGAATCTACCGTTGGATATGCTGTTAAAACGAGTGGTAATCGTCGGTGCCGGCTTGTCCCAAAACATTCTTCCATAGACATCCCGAAAACAATGATCGCGTCCCCGGTACGCATCAATCTGCAAATTTTTGTGTTTGCTCCAAGATTTTCTTGTGCCCCCGTTTTTCGGAGTTAAGTAAAGCCTTTTCAGGCTAATCTTATTGAGACCGGAACAACTGTGCTTAAAATCCGTTTTATCTCTATGGCCTGCGTCAATTTTCTTGAATCCGTTTTTTTGTCCGATAAAATCTCTGACAACGGGCCTGGATTCATTGGGGACCGGCAACCGTATGTGGTTATTCACACGAGAAGCAATCAGCACGTACCGTTTTCTGCTTTGAGGAACTCCGTAGTCATTCGCGTTAATAACACGGTCATCAACGCAGTATCCGCGTTGGGACAGAAACCTGATGAAGATGTTGAGCTTGCTTTTCTCGGCAAAGCGTTTGATTCCCGGAACGTTCTCAATGACGACGTATCCTGGGTTATAGTATTGAACAAATTTCTGAAAATAGGTGAGGAGATTTGTATGTTTCTCGGATTTTCTACGATCGGTGTTTATCACACTCCAATGCTGGCAAGGACTACAGCCGATAAACACAAGATTGCTGTCGTTCATAGCAATGCCGATAGCGGACAAAATATTCACGTCTACCCTGGTAATGTCGGCAAGAATAAACTGAGTGTCATGGTGATTTTTTCTATAAGTTTCTTCACAATGATAATCATGATCCAAACCTGCGAGTACCGTGATGCCTGCCTGTTTCAGGCCGCAGGTCATTCCACCTCCGCCACAGAAAAAGTCAACGGCTTTTAATCTCGACACTTTTGTTCTGTTCTCTGAATTGGGGTTGGGAGTTGTCATATCATCGGACGTCAGAATGACTGTCAATTGCGATTTTGAGAAAAAATGGTGAAAACCGGTGAAACCCATTGAAATCAAAGTTGAATTCGCTACGTTTCATTCTCATTTTGACGTTTTTCTTGACGTCGTCTCACGGAATCGGAGGTTACGCCTCCTTCGTCTCGGGGGGATCTAGCGGGAAGATATTGAAGGAAAAGCCTATACGTCAAGTCTTTTATCGCCCTTCCACCGCCGCGATTTCTTTCGGGGTCAAGCCATAGAGCCCATACACTAGTCGGTCGATCTCGGCTTCTTGCTCGGCGGTGTCGGCTTTCGGGTCGGCGGCTTTGGCCGACAGGATGCGGTCAACTAAGCGGATGAATGGGCGCTGCTTGGTGGCGGATATTTGGGGGACAGGCAAACGCTCCACGGCAAACTTCTTCCATTGGGTAAGACCCACTCCGGTTGTCAGCGCGGTATTTTGCATCAGCCAAGTGATGAGGGAACTGTTCAAAACCGCGCAGAGGTATTTCAGGGATGACCCCGTCATCATAAACCCTTTGTCGTTGCAGTATATTTCTGTGTCGGAGTAGGCGAAGCGTCCTCTATCGGACATATCCATCCAGAACAGCTTTTCCTCTCCGAAAAGCGAATCAAGCCTATCACTCGGGCTTGCCTGCAATTCGTACCATTGGTTGGTTCCGGCTTTCTTGGAGAGTGCGCGTTGGTGTTGCCGCAAGTGGCGATACACGGCCGGGTAGCGGTCAATTTCTACACTCTTTCGGGTATAGACTAACCACAAACCTGCCCACCGTGCCTGATACCGCTGAATGTCCCGGCCGCGCAGGACGGGCTTGATAATCGCGGCGGACTTAGGGTCTTCGGCGACCAACGCCTCTTTGGTTTTATTATCAATGATGAATGCGTCATTAAGTCCCGACGTTACGCCGCGATAGATAGACACATCCCACTTTTTCAACGACGTTCCCGCGGTTTCCATCTTGTCCATGACGGATTGTTCCGTGGCCGAGATCGTCAGCCACGGTCTTTCTCCTTGCAGGCGCAGCTGGCCCCAAAGTTTCTCGTCCGGCGGGAACGCTTTGTCGGGCAGGCGATCCATGTCCACTGATTTGCCGGTCTCATTGCTCTTGCCGTCGCGCGCTATCAATATGTTGGTATCAACAATCGCATTTTCAAACACGTCTTTGCCTATTTCCAACAACCGCAACGGCGTATGTTGCTCGGCGAGGTGGCGGCGGGTCTTTTTGCCGTATTCGGCTTTCAGCCAGCTATTGGACGTGATGAAGCAGAGATGGCCCTGGCCTGTGAGCAGCCGGCAACCTTTTTCATAAAAAAGCTGGTAGACGTCGCCGGTGCGGGCGAAGGTGTCAAAGCCGGCGTCTTTATAGAGATTGCCCAGTTTCCCTCCGTCTTTCTGCAACTGAATATACGGCGGGTTGCCGATGACGACGTTGAAACCGTCGTCCACGCCGAACATATATTCAGGGTCAAACCAGTCGGCGCGGGCATTCTGGTCGTAGGGGTCCCATCGGGCAATTTTGTCGGCATCGGTCACGGGAAAGCCGGCCTGTTTCAACTCAGTGGCCAGTCGGTCTCGCAGATCCTTGTCCTCTTTCCGGTACTTCTCCTTGGTTTGGCGCGTGGTGGCGCGGAAATGCCGCTCCCGATTGGCGTTCAGTTTCCGTAACAACCGATTGACGGCATCGGTGTGCCCCAACGTGCGTTGGGCCGGTTTGTCAAGTCCCAGCAGCGTATCGGCGGCGACGAACTTGGTTTCGAGGTTGGGGAGCGGTTTGACGCCGTAGTTGTCGTGAGCGTCATCGGTCGGCTCCTGCTCAATGGTCAGTGAGATGAAGAAGCGCAGCTTGGCAATTTGGCAGGCGATGGGCTGGACGTCCACGCCGTAGATGCATTTTTCGATCAGATACAGCTTGCGTCCGAAATCGTTAAAACGATTGGTTTCGCTGAAAATCGTCTCAACGTCCTTTCGTGCCTGCTCGCGACTCTCGACGTCCGGCAGTTTGTCGATAATGTCCGTTTGCCGTGATTTCCATCGTTTGTTTTCGGGATCAACGATGCCGAGTATCTGCACGAGTCGCTGTAATATCCCCATCGGGAAGGCGCCGCTGCCGACCGCGGGATCGATGATCTTGATGGTGTCGATTGCCTGAATGAGGGCCGCCGTCTCATTCTCGGTGAGTTCGCTTTCCACGCCGGTCGTCGGTTCCTGACTGGCTTGCAGGGGCATGAAGACCCGGCTGATCTTTGTGTCGGCCACGTCGGTGGCTTGAGCCAAATAGGCTTTCAGGCTTTCGTCTACCATGTAGTCGACGATTTCCCGTGGGGTGTAATAGGAGCCAGAGGCTTTGCGGGCGGTTTGCTGGGTTTCGGGGTTATAGGACGCCAACAGATTTTCAAACACCAATCCCAGCAGTTCGGGGTCCAACGCCACGTCTGCATCCAACGGCGTGCTCTCTTCCACGGTGAACTGGTATCGGTTGAGCAGGGTCATGAGTCCAAGTCGTGTTTCGTCTTCGTTGAAAAAGAGGTCGTTGGGGACGTGTAACACGTTGTCGTCCCGGTCGGAAAATCCGTCAACGCGGATTGCCCGTCTCTCTTTGCGAAGGGTCCCGTCTTTCTCGTAAGCCAGCTGCTCCTCTTCATTGGCTTCTCTGTCCAGGCATTCAAACAGTCCGCCGTTGAGAAACGGCGTGCGTTCAAACAGTCGGACAATGGCACGTGTGTCCCGTTGGACAAAGAGATGCTGATAGCGGTAGATATTGGTCACCAGATAGTTGTTGCTGTTCGGCTTGCCGTTGGTGGTGGTGCGGAACGTGCGGTCCGTCATTTCCCGGTTGAGGGTCGCAAAAAACAGGTTTTGCAGAATGGCTTTGTAATAGCCGCTCTCTTTGTCCCAATCAATCATGTGCCTGACCTTCTCGGGAGCAAAGAAATCCTGATTGATCAGTCCCTTTTCCTTGAGAAACCAGACAAACAGCAATCGGGTCAGTAGGCGAATCAGGCTTGTGGAGACGTGCGTGTCTTCCTCTTCCCGTTCATCGTTGGGGAACACGACGTGAGATTTGGCTTGTTCGTACCACTTGAACAGTTTTTCATAGAATTCCTTGTTCAGTTGTTCCACCGCGAAGGCCGTTTTTAAGTCGTCCAGCGTGGCGGTTTTTTGGAGACGACTGAATCGCTCAACGGCCGTGCGAATTTTGGCGCCTCTTCCCAGGAGGTACGTGTAGCGTTTGGGGGCGCTCTCCCGTTTGTTGATCGATCCTTGCTCGTTCAACCTGTATTCCATGCTGATGAAGCTGAAACGCCAGTGACCACCGGCGTCGTTTCCTGATGGGACTTGGGGACATGTATACACCGTGAGTGCGCCGTCAAGGGCGCTGTGCTGACATTGTGTTGCGACCAGTTGACGCATCTGCACGCGATTGCGGTGGAGTCGGGTTTCAGGATTGGTGGTTATTTCGTAAATTCCCAATGTTTTGGCATCGGCAAGGGACACGTTGCCTAACTGATAGAATGCCTTTGCACTGCCCTTGATAGAGATGGGCCGTGAAAACTGATTGATCGACAGGTGTTCGCCAAGCATCCTGAGCCATTGGCGACGATCGTATGCCCGTCCGAAGAGACGTTTCAGCTTGTCTTTTGTTGCCATGACTGACGTATGAATGGTTCTTCTTGCTTCAAGATTTTAGATATACGACTGAGAAATAATGACTCTGGGCCGGTCATCCGCTGCCTCGGTCGGCGCTCCGTTGCCAGTGTGTTGCGTATCCCGTGCATCTGCCCCATCCGCATTGGGTATGTGTTTGTGTAGGATTTCCAACAGGGATTGGAGTTGAACCGCAGGATTCAGACGTCCCTTCTTTGCGCCGGTGTGCAGCTTGTTGATGTCTCGCGGCAAGCCTTGAAATCGTCCCATTTTTATGGTGTCAATCGCGCCGGCCAAGTCCTGTTTTTCTTTCTCGCCAATGTGTTCCCAATTTTGCAGTGCTTTGATGTAGTGGATCGCGCGCCTGTGCTGCGTCGTCAGGGATTGCTTCTGCCGGGCGATGATGGTTTTTTCTTCCACCTGCCGCAGGAAATGCGTCAGTGCCCGTTGCACGTGGACGTGGTGACGTTCGTGTAAGGGCTGCGCCTTGACGGTCGGGTCACATTTGAAGACGGGGACCGCTTGAAGAAAGCTCAGTTCCTCTAACGTGTTCTCTTGATCCACTGCGTAAAAGGCGTGATGCGTGTTATTGCGGAGATAGGAGATGGTGCCGCGTTGTCTCTGCCGATTTTTGACCGCGTTGCGGATTTTCATCGGCAGGTTTTTGATGCGACGGAATTCATCCGGTGACTCCTCCCTGAATTTGCGAATTTCCATCAAGTATTGCAGGCGTTCATTGACGCCCTCGTCGTCTTGCGGTTTCTTGTCAAACAAACCGAAGGTTTCCACCCGTTCATCGGCAGAGTACACCTGGGAATCTTCACCCAACGCGGAGTGGAACGCCTGAAGTTTGACCATCGCCTTGTGCCGTAATTGGATGTCGTCTTCCACTTTTTCGGTGGGGAAGAAATTGTAGATGTAGATGTTGCTCGCTTTTGTCCCGATGCGGTTGATCCGTCCGATCCTCTGCATCAGGCGCGTGGCGTTCCAAGGGGTATCGTAGTTCAGGATGGTATTGGCGCGGTGCAGGTTCACGCCTTCTGCAAGGACTTCGGTCGTGATGATGACGTTGTACTCGGAGCATTGCCGGTTCATTGGAACGTTGGCATCAAAATTCCGTTCGATTTCGTTTCGCAGCCTGTTTCTGTTTTTTGAATTGATCGACAGGACGTTTTGTTTTGACCTGAGTTTTTCCGTCAGATACGCCGTGGTATCCAGTGATTCCGAGAAAATCACCAGTTTCTGTTCCGGGTTCTGATTTTTTGACAATAATTCGGGTTCCAGAACGGATAGAAATTTCTCCAGTTTCGGGTCCTCTTCGTTTGCAACGATTCGTTCCCATTTTTGCTCCATGTCCTTCAGGATTGTATGGTCGCTTTTCAGTCCCTCAAGAAATCCGGATTGAAAATCGTCCTTCGACAGGATCTTGATGCCGGGATCGGTGAATGGCTCTTCAGCGAGTGTCTTGAGCAGTTCATCTTCGTCTTCTTCCAGAATGTAGTCTTCGACCTTGTGATTCGGAGCGATGATGATGCGATTGTTCGCCACCATCTTCAGCATGGCTTCGGATGCCTTGACAAAACGCTGCAACGTACAGTGAAAGGCGTAAAAGCTGCTGTCCAACCTTTTGATCAGCAGAGATTTCATGATTCTTGCCAACAATTTGGAAATGAATTCGGGGCGTTGGTAGTCCTTGGCGTGCTCCGACTTCATAAATTCTATGGCGCGGTAGCGTATGTATTGCAGCCCATCCTCACCGTGTATCAGCCGTATTGTTTCGTCGTAGAGCTTATTCAATCGGGATTCCAGGGGGTACAGGAGTTTCTTCGGTGCGCTGACCTCAGGAAAGACAATGCCCTGCTGTGCCAGGTCTTTCGCGTACAACTCATGTTCAAGCAGGTCGGTGCGGGTGCGGCGGACGGTCAGCGGTTCTATTACCTTGTCGCGGACTTCAGCATAGAGTTCTGCGGCTTTCTTGGCTGTGCCGGATGCCTTTTTGTGGATGATGGCCTTGTATCGCTTGCTGATGTTCGCGAAGAAGTGACCGACGTTGATCTCCATTGTGCCGTCGTTCGCGTCCTGAAACAACAAGACCTGATTGCGGATATCATCGGGCCGGTTGTTGAGGGGTGTCGCGGATACCAGGATGACGTTTTTCTTCTTGCCGTTCCGGCATGGAGCTTTGCAGATTCGCTGAAGATATTCGTAGCCAACCGTTGTATCGTTTCTAAATTTGTGTGCCTCGTCCACGATCACCAAATCGTAGTCCTCAAGGTGCTCAACCCCGTGCAAACTGCCGTTGGTGACATACTCCACGTTCTGCAACCGGAACGTTCTGACGGTATCTTGCCATTGGCTTTTCAGTGCCGGTGGCATGATGATGAGCGTTCTGGATAGATGTTCCGGGTAGTTGTTGGAATAGAAAAATTGTCGGGCAATCAGTATCGCCACGATGGTTTTGCCTAGCCCCACGACGTCGGCGAGAAAGAAGCCGTTGTGTTTCTTCAATATCTCAAACCCCTGATGCACCGCGTCCAACTGGTAGGTCAGCGGCATAAATCCCTTGGGCAGGTCCTTTATGTTGTTGGGATCAAAGTCAATCTCTTTATCGAAATATTCAATCAACAGTTTGATATACAGCTCAAACGGCGTGAATTCGTCTTTCAGGAACGTCTTGTTTTTTGTCTCTTCTATTTCCGTGGAAAGTATGTCAACGGCTTCTGCCCAGAGTTTTTCAAACTCATCGGTGGCGAACCTGACGTCGTCGTAATCTCTGAGAGAGACGTTGAACTCATAGTTTGCGGTCTGATCGTCCGTTCCCAGACCGGCCTCGGTCAGGTTAGATGATCCGGTGATCACCTCACACCCGCTGTGAGGGTTAAAGTCTTTGGGACGGAACATGTAAATCTTGGCGTGCAGTTTGCGCGTGGGATGCGCCTTGATCCTGATCTTTTTACTGGCAATATCTTCAATGAATTGAAGAATACTGTGTTCCAATTCCCGCGAGTAGTCTGCGTCGTCTATTTCCCGCTTGAGGGCGTTCAGGTAATCCCGCTTGGTTTCTTCCGGGTCGCCGATGGACTGCAACAGCAGCCCTTTGCTTTTGTACTGGGCGGTAACGGCGTCAACGTTCATGCCGACCAGAATTCGGATCCGCGGCACGTCTTCCAGAAACGGACGGATCTTGAAATAGCCCGTGGAGCGAAAATACCCGACCAGCGCGTCAAATTCCTCAACGTGGGGGTTGTGCTTGAACACGCCACTGAACTTGTTCAGCAGGGTGTTGCCGTCATCATTGGTGAAAAATTTTGTCGCCATGCCGGTCCGTTGTACATTCGTTATCGCAAGCGTTGTTCGAGTTCGGCGATGCGTGCGCCAATCTCGTCAATCGGCACGAGGTCGAGAAACACGGCCAGGAGTTTTTGTTCGTCTTGTGACGAGATCACGTTGTCGGCCTCAAGACCTCCGGCGGCTTCACTGAAGACGGCAATGGGTTCCCCGCCGTGTCGGCTGATCTGCTCCCACGTCTGATGTTTTTCTTTCATCACGTGGAAGACTTGATCAATGGGCACCTGAATCAGCCCGAATTTGCCGGCCCATTGTTCCCTGATTTGCTGATGAACGGCTTGGTGCATCCGCCGGCCAATGGGTTCGGGGATACTCACGCGAATGGCGCAGGTGATCCAATAGGTGGTCAATGCGAGCAATTCCATGGTGACGGCTTGCGCCTGTTGGGCGGTCAGCGTCAGCCCATAGTCTTCGAAGAAGTCCGGGGTGGCCGACGGCGGGATAAGGCGGACGAGCTCTTGTGCCGTCTGATGGGCGAGATCGGTCATGACGTGTCGGCATGGCGGATGGTGAATGGGTGATTGTGGAGTGAGAATTGCGAGAAATCAACAATCAAAATCGGCGATTCGCAACCACCGTGTCCTTCGGTCGTGTCTCAGTTTGAAACTCTTTGGCGGATGTATCGCTACGGGCCGGGCCCCCCTCACCCCAGAGCCTCTCCCAAGATGAGAGTGGTGGCCTGGGCTTCCCTCTCCCAGCGGGATGGATTCCCGATAAAGGATGTCGGGAATGACAGACGCGGGAGAGGGGGTCTGGTCTTTCCCTTTTCCAGCGGGAGAGGGGCTGGGGGAGAGAAATTCTCAAACTGAGACACGCCCCTCTTCCAAGTGCTTGAGAAATGTTCCGGAGTACGGTAGAGAGAATCCGATTTTCACGAAGGGTCATCCTATGATCGTGCTCTCCAACGTCAAGAAATTGTACGACGGGACCGCCGGCACGACCGCGGCGGTTCATGAAGGCGTGGACGTGTGGGTTGACGGGGGCACAATCGAAGCGGTGAAACCTCATGAGGCTCATCCTTCTCATGGACGGGACGTGTGCCGCGTTGATTGTTCCTCGCTCACGGTGACGCCCGGTCTCATTGATTGTCATAGTCACGTCACGGTGCTGGGCGTCCGTGATGAAGACTTGGCGGCCATGAATGGTCCGGCCGGCATGCTCTATACGGAGCGTATTTTATACGCGACGTTGGTCCACGGCGGCGTCACAACGGTGCGTGACGTGGGGGGAGCCACGCACGCGGTGAAACGGTTGGTGGAAGAGGGCCTTCTGATTGGTCCCCGGTTGAAAATTGCCATTTGCATGTTGTCCACGACCGGCGGTCATGCTGATTTTCGAGGCACGGACCGGTGTCATGAGACGGTGTCGCGGTTGTGGCCGCCTGGTCCGGGGCGGCCGTCAAGTATCGTGGACGGCCCCTGGGAATGTCGAAAGCGGGTTCGTGAAATCGCCGCGTGCGGCGGGGACCTGGTGAAAATTTGTACGAGCCCGGGGGTCGTGTCTCCCTCGGATAAATTAGAGCATCGGGATTTGACGCAAGCGGAAATTGAAGCCATTTGCGATGAAGCCGCAGGCCGCGGCATGATGGTCGCGGCGCACGCCCATAGCCGGCGCGGCATTGCGTTGGCCATTGACTGCGGGGTGCAGGACGTTCAGCACGTCTCGTTTCTGGATGAAGCCTTGGCGGAAAAAGCCTACGTCAAAGGCTGTACGGTCACGCCCACGTCGTGGATCAGTTATGAGTTGCCGCGGGTCGAAGGCTTATCCGCGTCCGTCGCGGAGAAAGTTGAACAAGTGGCCCGGGTCCACGCCGAAGCCGTGCGCATTGCTTATAGGAGTGGCCTGACCATGCTCGCGGGCACTGACTCGATTTTCCCGCACATGCACGGCCGGAACTACATGGAGATGGTCTCGCTGGTCAAAGACGGGCTGCCCCCGTTGGCGGCCTGGTACAGCGGAACGGGCCTGGCTGCCGAGCGTATTGAACAACGCGACGCCGGCAAATTGCTTCCCGGGTATCGGGCCGACTTGCTGCTCTGCACGGATGACGTGATTGCAGACCCTCACTTATTGGATGAGGGAGTGCTGGCGGAAGTGGTGAAAGATGGCGTGGGGTATCGCGGTTACCTGAACGGACTGCCTCAAAAAACCTTTCGCTCCGGGGTACGAGAGCTGTTGGCGACGCCTCCGTCCGCCTAGATTGCCCGTCTGCACGGGCATGGCCTCCTCCCATGCAGGAGTCAGGAAGGTTGGATTTCGGTTTTGGAGAAGTCGTGTTGGGCGGGGCCCCCTTGCATGTCTACGATGAGGTCCCCTTTGGGCGAGAAAAATCCCTGTTCATCAATCTGCACGATCCCGTTACAGTTCTCTTGAAAGAATTCCAGAATCCATCCGTTAAAGTCGTACCCCTCATCCGTTATATCGTTTTTGATGAGGCGCGTCGTCAGAATGAATGAGGCGCGAACCACAAATTCTCTCGCCAGATCGGCCTCCACGTCGCCGAACGCGGACAGGTGTCCGGAAAAGCCGGCCCGTTCTTTTTCAAACACGTCCTGATAGGTGCCGTCATTGCGAATGCAGAACAGTTGGATCGGCTTTCTCTCCCGGTGGTAGCCCAGGGCGATCTGGACCCAGGAGTAATCATCGAGAACGTCGGGTGCCGTCTGAGGGATGAGCGGCACTTGGCTTTTCGATTTTAAGAAATCCAGGAGCAGGCGGAGGGGAGGCGGGTCCTGTCGTTGGCAGAAGACCCGACAATAGAGAAATTCGTTTCCCGCTTCGTCGGATTGTGTCAGGGAGATGACGGAGAGTTCTTTTCCCATTGCCTCTTTTTGTCGGATCAACGTTGGGCAATTCAAATCATGGGGCCTAGTGTATCGTGTTCGGATTACGGACTTCAAGGATGGGGAGTGTCTCGGTTTGAAATTCTTTGGTGGACTTCAAGGCCGCGAATCAGTCGTTCCGGGAACGTTCGCTGATGGCTCTGTGTTTGACCGGTGCGTTGACACTGAAATCCGGTGAATGCCATGCTTGCTTTTCGCGTGCGCTCTCATCCCACCGTCCTGATGGTGACACGATCGGTAAGTCAACGCG
This sequence comes from Nitrospirales bacterium, assembly GCA_965212625.1. Lineage (GTDB taxonomy): Bacteria > Nitrospirota > Nitrospiria > Nitrospirales > UBA8639 > Bin75. Next base: position 2,105,462 of record OZ243124.1, read on the forward strand.
ATGACCTATCTCCTCATGAAAAGCATTTTCGATTGAAGAATTTGAGATTGCAGATTTGAAAATCTCAAATCTCAAATCAACAATCCTCAATCTAAAATCCCCAATTCCCATGATTGGACCAATCAGGCAAACCCTCGTGGCCATGGTGGTGAAGGGCGGGGTCTTGCTGTTGTCGAATGAGGACACGTGCCGTTCCGCGTTGCAGTGGTGTTTGAGTCGGGAGGCCGTGGATTATCGGTTTTGGGGGCTGGGGTTGTGTGCGCTCTCGATGCTGTTGATTCATGCGTTGGGTGGATTCGGGGCACAATAACGAGACGGGGCCGAAGGTTTGGTTGCACACGTGGTCATGGGGTTGACGTGCCTGCTCTGGGGGGCGGGAGGATTGTTGATGACGATTGTGCCCATGGTGGGATTCGCGTGGATCCGACGTTCGATTCTTGATAACTGGCGGCGCTTCTGGATCGCGTATGCGATGATGCTCATGGGGTTGGTCTTGATCGTCGGCACGACCGGCCTCCGAGGATTTTGGCTGTGGGTGGCGTGCGGCGAAATTGCCGTGGCCAAAGCCTGTCTTGTGCTTGGGACCTCAGCATCGTTTCGGGATCGGGTGCTGCACAAAGTCGGCACGTGGCCGGTGTGGCTGCATCGGTGCAACGGAATGGTTTCCGTGGTCTTGACCGTGTTATTAGCGGCGGACGTCATGCTCCATGGCTGATCCTCAAGCCGTACACCCGGATTTGGCCCGGTTGTGGGCGGTTCACCAGGCAGCGGAATGGCCGGCGTCACTGGGGACTCATGAAGGCGCACTCATGACCTTGGATACCGTGGTGGGTGGCTGCGTCACCTATTTTGTTGAGGATCACCACCTTGATCCGCCGCGTGTGACCATCCTTGAAGATTGTCTGTCTGATTTAGAGACCGTGCTGCCGGAATTGGACCAAGAATCCCTGGGCTATTTTGAACGGCTGAAGCAGTTGGGAACGTTGGTTCTGGAATTGGGCCGTCCGCGTTGACAAGTTTCTGAAGCAGGGATGGCCTCCGTTTCAGACGTGTCTTCCTTAAATTGACGGGCCAAAAATCGCTATGATACTTTTTTCTTCAATCTACATCCGTTCTGCTTTATGAAGGCCTTTGCAAAGAAGACCTATGCAGAATAGTCATTCTGATCACAAAATGTCATTCTGAACACAAGATGTCATTCTGAGCGAAGCGAAGAATCTGATCCTCACCTAGCCTGCCGAGGGATGACAGAGAAGGGCTTTTTGCCAAGGTCTCTTCTGTTCTGACGGCAGACCGACCCGCCATGGACAAAGATCTGAAAAGCATCTTAGGAAAATTACACTATACCGACGACGCGAAGGTTGTTGAGCAGATCACCCGGCAAACCCGGCAAGTTCAGGACCGCATGTCCGGGATCAAGCAAAAGATCGTGGTGATGAGCGGCAAAGGCGGGGTCGGCAAGAGCATGACGACGGTCAATCTGGCGTTGGCGTGGGCACGGCAAGGTTCGACAGTCGGGGTCATTGACGTGGACCTCAACGGTCCCTGTGTGCCCCGGATGTTGGGGATGCACGGCAAAGGCGTGGAGATCACACCGGAAGGGGCACGGCCGCCGGAAGGTCCCTATGGCATCAAAGTGGCTTCCATGGATTTCCTGCTCAGTGACACCGCGCCGGTTCGATGGAAAGGCCCGATGGATTTGAGCCCGGTGTGGTTGGGCCTCATGGAAATGAACGTGATCAGGGAGTTCCTCGCCGATATGGTCTGGGGCGACCTGGATTATTTGTTGGCTGATCTTCCCCCTGGTGCTGCAGCGGATAAACCGCCCGTACTGGCGAGTCTCCTTCCCGACCTTGCCGGCGCGGTTGTGGTCACGACGCCTTCGGAAGTGGCCTCGAACGTCGTGCAGAAGTCGATTGGCTACGCCACGGAACTGGGGGTGAACGTGTTGGGCGTGATTGAAAACATGAGCCACTACCGGTGCCCGTCTTGTGGCGAAGAGCATGAACTCTTTGAGGGCAATACCCAAGGCATGTGCGACGCCTTGAACCTCCCATTGCTGGGACGCATCCCGTTTGATCGGAACTTTGCGAAAACCTTTGATAAGGGTGCGCCGTTGCTGGATGGCGACTATCCGACCAACCGGCGATACGACGACGTGGTGGGACGCATTCAATCGATCCTGGACTATAAAAAAGTGCTGGCTGAAAACCTGTAGGCAGAGGAAGTGGCCTACCCTTGGGATGTGTGTAAATGATGCGTGCAGCAATAGTCATTGGACTTTCTTTGGTATTACTAAGTTGCGCGACCAAGCACTATGGCCGGCAAGGTATTCTCTCTGCGTATGAAAAGGAAACAATGTCGTGCAGAGAGATTGATCTTGAATTGGCAAAAGTGCGAGGGTTTATTGATCATGTGAATAAAGAGAGCGAGTTTAGTGGGAGAGACGTGCTGGCCATATTGGGCGATTTTGGGATAGGGAATGCAATGGAAAAAGGTGCGGCCATTGAAAGTGCGAACAATCGTCTTGATGCGTTGAGAGAGCTGAAAAATACCAAGCACTGCAAGGAGAATCCATCCTAATCTTAAAAATCTAAAAGGGACTCAGGGGACTTATTTTTCTTTCCACTCTCCCACGTGAGGTTATCATGAAATTTGTCTGCTTGAACTGCGAAACCTATATGAGTTTTGAGAAGGTGGAAAAACCGGCGGAAGGCTCGCTCGGGGTCTTTTTTGCCTGCCCGTCCTGTGAGGCGAAGTTTTCCATGGTGACGAATCCGGGTGAGACGCAAATGGTCAGTTCCCTTGGGGTCCAGCTTGGTGGGCGGACCACGGAGGCGTCCCCGTTGGAAATGACGCGGGGCACGCTGAAAGAAGAAGTCAGCGCGCCGGCCGAGGCCGGATCAATGGCGGCCTATCTGAACGAAAAAATTCACGCGGGACAGAGCGCCACCCCCGCGTCCGGTTTGCCCGCGAAAGAGGGGGAATCCGGCGGGTGTCCGTTTTCCGCGATGGTGGCACAAATGGGATTGACGACCGGGGACTCCTCCGCCGGCACGAAACCATCCGATCTTCCATGGAGCCCCGACGCCCAGGAACGGTTGGGTCAATTGCCGTCGTTTGTGCAGCCGATGGTCAAGGGCAGCGTGGAATCGTATGCGCGCAAACGTGGCTATACGACGGTCACGCTTCAAGTCATGGATGATTCAAAACATTCCTCCAACGGCCTGACGTGGTCTCCCGAAGCCGAACAGCGATTGAAAAACATCCCGGACTTCATTCAACCCATGGCCCGCAAAGAGATTGAACGCCTAGCCCAAGACCGCGGCGCCACCACGGTCTCCGCCGAACTCATGGACGAAGCCAAGGAAAAGTTCATGAAGTTTATGTAAGGCGGGGTGAATGTTTCAGAGACGGCCCCGATATGGGTCATTTGGGTTTAAGATAGATGCCGGAATTGCAAAACGACAAAATAAAAAGGGAGTACAGGTATGCGAAAGTCGATGGCGCGGGTTCTGGCGTCTCTGCTTGGGCTTCTGCCTTGAAATCGGCAGAATGGGATAAGCTTTCCCCAGACATGCAAAAACAGTTCAGGACCAGAGGACTTGGGCGTGGCCTTGGCCCTCGCTCCCATGTAATGGCGCAAAGATTATACGAAAATAATATCCCTGAGGATATCCGCGCCATCAGGGGAGAACCGGCCGTTTGGGAGTACATAAAAGGGAAAGAATTCAGTCACATCACATCGATAGCGAACGATTCCAGCAAAGCCAAAGCGCCCAGTAACATAGTCTTGGAATGCGCACGGAAAAATCGGTCCCGGGGCAGTAGGAACATGACCCCTGCTGACCAGGCTGCCGCAAAGTGGGTAAATCAAGCTTCAGCGATCGAAATAAGAGTTAAGGCGACTGTCAAGGGCGTGAAAAAGGTCGCCGCTACAGAAGCCATCGTATCTGGACTGGAAAATACCCTTCACTGGAAGCGTGGACGTAAATCTGGCGAACAGGCTGTAATGGACACCGTCAAGAGTACGGTCAGTGCCACCTTCAACGGTTTTGTAACGCTGACTGTTTTACAGGGGTTGGTCATTGCTTGTCCCTCCCTCGTCCGTGCCCTCGTCCGTGCCAGAACGCCGCTTGAAGTCGTCGGCGTGGTACTTATACTTATGAGTGTTGCAGATCGTCTTATCAAAGCCGCACGATCCTCACATGAGGACGAGTGCCATAGTTACTTCTGCAAGGAACGGGATTGCGAGCCTAAGCCGTGCAAGACATCTTTAAGGCAGAGAATAGGCTGTTTTCGTTATGAACCTTACGAAACACCCAAGAACTGAATATAAAAACAATATCCTCTTCGAGGTTATTTTTCAGGCTCGCTTTCCCCTGATTATCAGGATTGCCAACGAACAACCTGTATCCTTTCAGGATCGAATAAGAAAAAAGGGGTTTCCTGAAACCAAAATAAAAAAGACAGAAGATTTTCTTCCTGCCACCCCTGAGCAAATACGCAAGGCCGTATTCGGCTTAGGTGATGACGAGCATATGTTTTTTTCTGAAAATGGGGAGTGGCGAATTGTCCTGACGAAAGATTTTATCGCTCTTCAATGTACGGATTATAAAAATTACACTGAATTTGAAGACCGTCTGAAAACAACGTTGGAAGTTTTTTGGAATGAATATGAACCCAGTTATTTTAACCGTATTGGCCTCAGGTATCGAAACTTGGCAAACAACAAAACATTCGGGATTGATGGAGACATTCGGAAATTTGTGCCTTCACATGTAGCTCAGGAACTGCATAAATCCATAAGCGATGAGGTAGAAGTTATTGAAAAAACTCTTCAACTAAAAGATGAGACTTCTACAGTCAACGTCCGCTATGTTTATGGAGAACTCTCAGGAAAATTTGGAAAATATCATCTGAATGATGAAAAGTCATATATGATTGATATAGACTGTTTCACCACTGAAAAAATACGAAAGGTCGAAGATGCCATTACCGCAAGTAGATCCTTCAATCAAGGAAATATCCGAAACATTTTCCAGTGGAGCATCACCGATTCTCTCCGAGAAGCTATGGACCCGATCGCAGAATAGGACTGAGTGGACGAATGGCTTTGAGGATGTGGTTGACGTGGTTTCGTTTTCGCCTGATGGGATTGTCGCCAGTCTCAATGAAGAACATTCAACAAGGGCTGAAGGCCCAACGCTCTCTCAACGGGATCAGCTTTATAGAAGATGGCAACAAGATCTTTATCCGTCCTTGTTGGAAACATTTAAGGGACGACTTCAGAAAATAGCCGAGCGGGAAGATAATTGGGATGGGAAAGGGTCAAAAAAGCCGAGTTCTCTTGTATTGAGTAACGCGCATGTTACACTGGAGCATTTTTTATATTCTATTGTAAACAGTGGCCGACTTTGGAAAACCCCGTTTGTTTCCAGCAATGAAGATGGCCATGTCACTATTCAATGGAACAGTGGAAATCATGAACTTCATCTGGAAATAAGAGAAGAAGGGACTGAATATATTAAGGTTTGGGGTGCGAACGTTGAGAATGATATGCACTTGGGCATTCTGAAACCAGAAGACTTTTTCAAGTTATGGGACTGGTTGAACGAATGACTCAAGATTATGTCTCTGATGAAGAAGAACTCTACAGGAACGTTCGTGGTGAAGGAGCCGATGAATACTTTTATGATCCAACCACGGGCCATCTGATTATCGAAAGCAAAGCCTTCCTGGACCGAGATACAGAGCCTTCCGTTGACCGCGCACAATTAAAAAATCTTGATCCTGAACAATCCAGAATAAGGGGAAAAGATGGGGTCGTGACCCTTCTTACGCGAAAGGTGCGACAGATTGGTGACGTTGTTACCAATAACGATGAGGGCAGAAAAGTCAATCATGCCGTTGATATCCGTGCGGATCCAACTCCCCAAAATAAAGCTCATGCTCGAATCGTTGTTGAACCGAAGTTTTTTGGATCTGACGGTAAGAAAAACAAAGCCTTTAGACTTTTGAGGATAGCCCTTGCTCGATTGGCGACACAAAGCGGCTGGACGCTGGAACCAGGAAATTATTAAAAGATTAATCACCGGATACATCGGGACCATGAACAAACGGGGTTTTGTACGGGCCAAGGTGAATCGGAAGATTACCCCTGGGGAAATGCTTCGGACGCTGAGAGAATTGCAGAACTTGACGTAACAAGAGTTGGCCAACCGAACCGGCCTTTCCCAATCCAACCTTTCGGCGATGGAAAACAACGTAAGCCAAATCGGTCGGGACAGGGCTTTAGTCTTGGCGAATGCCTTGCACGTGCATCCTGCAGTCATTCTCTTCCCTGATTTCGACGTGGCCCACGTCGCGTAAGAGCGATTAATGTTTCGGATTCTTTTGCCGAAACAAAAGTCTGTCCCGACTGACCAAACGTAAAAGAAACTCTGGATGCCCGCTAACGACTGCGGGCATGACGGCGTGGGGTTCAATGGACATTCAATGGGCAACAAACAAACGCTTTACGCAAACTCCTTCCAATTCGCATACGGCTTCAGGCGGTAAATTTCTTCAACGGACTTCGGGAGTGCAACGCCCCGTTGCGCCAGCAGGTTGGCAGTTTGCCGCAAGGGTAGCCCGACCACGGTAGGGTAATCCCCCTCGATTTTTTCAATGATCCGCGTGCCTTCGCCTTGAATGGAATAGCCGCCGGCCTTCCCCAGACTTTCTTTGGTCTTGAGGTAGTCGCGGAGTTCTTCGTCGTGACACGGTTTCATCCTGACGCGGGCGGTTTCCACCATTGTCACGGAGACCGTCGTCTTGTGGTGAATCAGCGCGAGGCCCGTGTGGACCTGATGATCGCGTCCTTGGAGTTGACGCAACATGATTGCCGCCTGGTTGAGATCGTGCGGTTTGCCCAACAGGGTTCCGTCAACGTCAATCACCGTATCGCTGCCCAGGACGAGAGCATCCGGATACCGGTCAGCAATGGATTGCGCTTTATCAAGCGCAAATTGTTGCGCCTGGTCACGAGGCGCAAGCTTTGGGGAAGGAACTTCTTCACACGCTGGCGGTATGATTTCGAAGGCAACGCCAAGCAAGGCCAGCAATTCTCGGCGGCGGGGTGAGGTGGAAGCCAAGATGACGCGCACGGACGAGGTATTCCAAGATGAACGGGTGATCGAACTCAAGCCGTGAGAGCTTCGACCTCTGGCGCGACGTGTTGGGCGACGTATGTTTCCAGCAAGCGTTCGACGTCTCGGGCCTGGTTCGTTTTAACCATACCGGCGCGGAGAGATGCCGCATGGGGGAAGCCGCTGCAATACCATCCCAGATGTTTGCGCATTCGCGGAAAACGGGCGGCGTCATGGAACCGTTCAAACGTGCGGGCGTGCATGAGAAGCACGTCGAACCGTTCTTCCAACGACACCCGTGTCTCCGGTATGGGCTGACGGCAGCGTTCCCTGACGGCCTCACGGATCAACTCGTTGCCTTGGAAGATCCATGGGTTGCCTAATGCCGCCCGGCCGATGAGGATGCCGTCCACCCCGCCGGCTTGGATGCGAGCAGCGGATTCATTCAAAGACCCGATGTCGCCGTTGCCGAACACGAGGATGCCATGCCGACGAATCTGCGCCGCGGCTTCGGCAATGGCCTCCCAATCCGCTTCGCCCCGATACAGTTGTTGCAAGGTTCGGCCGTGGACCGAGATGACCTCCGGTCGTCCTTGCGCGAGACAGGCACTCCATTCCTTGATAATCACGGAGTCATACCCCAGGCGCGTTTTGACTGACAAGGGAAGGGCTTGGCGGTCGGTCCGTGGTGAATGACGCGCTTGAGGAGTACGAAACCCGGCCACCCGTTCGACAATCGCGGGTTTGAGTCCGGCTTCGGCTAACGTTTGTCCATTGGCCCAATCGTGCAGACCCCGTCTGGTTGCCGCCATGATCTCCAGCGCCAATTCCGGCGTTCTGATAAGCCCTGCGCCACTCCCGGACGAAGCCACGTTTTTTGACGGACACCCCATGTTGATGTCCAGCCCGTCAAACCCGAGTTCACTCACCACGTGCGCCGCCTGGTAAAACAAATCAGGATGTTTCCCATAGAGTTGGGCGACAATCGGTCGTTGACAGTCGGTAAACCGCAGCGGTTCCCATCCCATCTGCCGGCCCTGGCAAACGTCATGAACGTTCGTAAATTCGGTAAAGACGACGTCCGGCCGGCCATAGGTCGCCACGATGTGCCGGAACGCAATATCCGTCACCCCATCCATGGGCGCCAACCCGATAACGGGCCGTGGAAGGTGATGCCAGAAACTCATGAGGGTTCAGAGGAAAGGGAGTCTCTTCTGACTCAAGGAAAGAGACGCATCATAAGCAACGTAAAGGGACGCACGAGTGTGGTTCACCTCTTCGCTGAGCGTCATGAAAATTTTGAAACACTATCCATACTCTTGTGAAGAATTCTGACAATCTCAATAATACTTTCAGTGCCCTTTCGGTAAAAAATAATATGGCTTGCGTGAGGAAACTTTTGGTAGCCACTTTTTATGAAATCACATGTTTTGCCCATTGATGGGGTGTTGGCGAGCAAATGGAAGGCATCGTCGAAATGCTTCATGTAGATATTGCGCTGTTTGCGTCCCCACCGCTTTTCGGTAAATCTCGCAATCGCTTTCAGATCAGCCTTTGCCGCGTTGGTGAGCACAAACGGCTTCATTGACGGGCTTCTTCATCCAGTTCAGCAAGAAATGCCTCATAGCCGTAGTCAGCAATACCGCTTTGTTCGCCTTTTTCCAGCAAGCGGCGCAGGGTTTCAAGTCTGTTCTCGGAGTTCTCAAGCAACCGGAGAGCGGCCCTCACCACTTCGCTGGCCGAGCCATAGCGGCCGCTCTCAATCTGATGATCAATGAATCCGTCAAAATGTTCGCCAAGAGTCATGCTAGTATTTTTAGCCATCTCACACCCCTTCAATACCAATATATACCTATACCAAATTTTGGATAACGTTCGTAACAAGTCAATCAACTACGCGCCTCCGACAGCAGCAAAACGGCGTCGGTTATTGAAGCGTTGGCGCCGTCCATCAGAGTCAACCCGATGATGGGCCGCGGAAGGTGTTGCCAGAAACTCATGCTTGCATATGCCCATGCCCTGGCTTTTTAGCGTGACAGGCACTGCAGACAACCTCTAAATTGGCCGACACGTTATCGCTCTTTACGCCGGTTTTATGATGCACGTGTAAATCTTTCCTGTTATGACTGAAATCTCTCCTGCAATCCATGCATATCCACTCAGCTTTCTCTTTCTCCCGTTGAGCTACTTTGGGCCAATCTCTGGTATAACCGTCTCTCCCACCGGGGTGGGTTGATGACGGTAAATCTATTTTGCCGAATTTCTCAAAGAATTCCGGCATGAGAAAGTTTTTTTCGATATTCCAATTGTTGGCATCAAAAAACTCGTATACCAATGGAAATTCGTTACAACAATTTTTGCAGACTGTGAGATTTTCTGTCGCACGACCATGTCCATCATTGATTTCAAAGGCAGGATTACAAATATCGTACTTGGCCCGGTATCGCTGTATTCTTCCCTCTCTTTGCATATTTTCAAGTGTATGGCACCACTTAAAATGGAATTTATATTTATAGTCCCAGGATTGATCGGAAATATAGAACACAAAGGGTAGTGAATGCTCGTCCAGAAATATCGGTAGACGCTTCCACTCTTCAGGAACATCCGTGAGAGAAATGGTGTCACCCTGCCTTAGAATGTCGGTAGTTTTAGAGAGAAGAGGGATAGGGATGGGCTCAAAAGGCTTGGTAGAGGGTCTGGCGCCGATTGTTTCCATAAACGACCACTCTCCTATTATCGTTTCTACATCCGGCATTGTTCACCTTTCTGTTCTCTCACGTCCTCTGTCCCTGTGTTTTCGTTCATCGTCTTTCGCCAAGGCGACTTCCAATCTGCTTGATCTCATTTATAGTCATCTGCACTGATCGATAGTCGTTCACCAAGGCTTCGGATATGCCTCGTAGATTACCGGCAAGTTCGCTGACAGCTTTTCCTGTTATGTCTTTCATATTTTGCTCAATGGACTCGGCTTTGCCTTGGATGGCGTCAGACAGGCGACTCACGCCTCCCAACGTTAGCGACATTGTTTCTATATGCTGGTTAAGTTGTTGCGCAGTGTTGTCGAAAATAACAACATTTTTAGCGATGTGCTCCAGATCATTTGCAGACTGCTGAAAAGTATTCCTTTGACTCACTGCCAATTCGGTTTGTTTTGTAATGTTTTCAGTAAGCGATTGGGCGGCCTTCTGAAACTGCTCGGCGTCTACGCTCATGTTCTCTATTCCTATAGCGGCTTGGGTAAGACTGGTGGATATCTTGTCCGTCGCTTGGTCAATATGGTTGGCACATTCGGCGATTCTGTCAACATGTTTGGTGATGTCTGTAAACGATACATTCGCACGATCAAGTGATTCCAGAAGACTTTTCAGATGACCAATCTGCTCCTCCAGTTGCTGTTGGGTGTTCTCGATCGTCTCGCGATAATTTTCCTGCCACTCCAATAGTCTGGGAATAACATCGGCAAACCTTCCAAAGTTCTCGCCGAATTGTTGCCCCAGTTTCTCGTTGAGATCAGCCATGGATTGTTTCAGTGCCTCAATAATGTTGTCGGAGACATTTTGGGCAAATTCTTGAAACTCCCTTCTTAGGGCATCTTGATTCTCGGTTACTTTTAGTTGGAATTTTTCAAGTCTGGTGGTCAAGGACGTCTCGCCGTCGCCCACGAGATTCGTATTGAGTCGCCTGAGTTCCTGCAAAATCTGCGCATCAATATCGGTCTCTTGTTCATTTTCCTCAATGGGTTTGCGCCAAAATTCAGGGAGCAAGTGCGTTGAAACCGCTATGGCGGCTCCAAAAATGGAGGGAATAAAGGCGACAAAGATACCACCAAGCAGAGCGTCTATTTTTTGCCGGATATCTGCCTGTTCGCCTAGATTGCCAAGTCCCCCGAGAGCCAGGATAATGCCCAAAAATGTGAAAGCTATTCCTGCTGTCGTGGCAAAATTGGCAATGTCATTGGCATGGATTTTTTGGCGCTTATACAAACTCATGACCACGATAATGACCACTCCCACGAACGTGAGAGCGCCCGCGTGAGGGGATATCTCTTCCACGATGGAGAGCAACCAATTCATAATTGCCGCAATGCCTCCTCTAATTTTTGCTCTGCATCCGTCATAATGCGGAACTCAACACGTCTGGTATTCTGAGGTGATTTGCTGGAATTGAGGACATATTTTCCCCCTTCGTCTACCATGCGCCCATTCCCAAAGCCATTTGCCATTAACTTAAATCGCAAAAACTGTTTGTCGCGCTTGGGCAAATCCTTAAAGGCCCCACTGGACACAAAGTATCGCAAAATCGCTCGTGCCCTGTTCTGAGAAAGCTCCACCAAATCCGTGTACTCCGGATGCCGTTGCGAAACGTTACCCGTATGCCCTTCGATGCGTACTTCCTGGATATTCTCTTTGAATCTTTCATCCTGCAAAACCGTCAGATATTTGGGTATAAAATTATCCAAAACTTTTTTGTAATATGGTGAGAGTGTCGCTTGATCTTGCTCAAAGAGCGCCTCTGTCTCCTGAAAACGAACAACTAAATCTTGCGAAATTTTCACCTTATCGCTCTGGAGTTCGTAAGCGAATTTTTTCTGTAGCGCATCGTGAATTTCTCGTTTGGTGTTTTCATATCGCACCAACGTTTTTTGTGTATTCTCCTGCATCATGACCACGATGAGCAGGAAGATCAACATCAGTCCCGTCATCAAGTCAGACAGAGATATCCACGACGATTGTCCTTTATTCTTTTGCATGGTCTATTCGTGACCGTTTGTTGTTTCGTCCTGCATGCGACCTTTCAGGTGTTCGCATGCCTTGAGTTTGCTTTCGTTGGTGGTGGGCCGCAGCCAAAAGACGGTGACACGGATTTTCTTTCTCAATCAAGCTGGCTCGACATCGGTATGAATGAAATCTTCGCCCTTGAACAGGAGTGGCTCGCCCGTTGTTTTCGCGAGCGCGTAGGCAAGACAGTCGCCGACATTCAACGCCGCCCGGTGATTCCCCTTGCCGAAGCGCCGCCAAGCATGACGGGCTGCTTCAACGTGTTCGGCCGTGACCGGCACTAACGCGACATCTACCCTTTCCAGGAATACATCAAGGCGTGTCCTGCCGCCGTGCCGGCGCGGCTTTCCACAACGATGGAGGTTTCCAGAACGTTGGCGAACGACATGCGGCAATCCACGTGCGCCGCCTGGTAAAACAAATCAGGATGTTTCCCATAGAGTTGGGCCACGATCGGTCGTTGACAGCCGGTAAACCTCAGCGGTTTCCATCCCATCTGCCGGCCATGGCAAATGTCATGGACGTTGGTAAATTCGGTAAAGACGACGTCCGGCCCGCCATAAGTAGGCACAATGTGCCGGAACGCAATATCCGTCACCCCATCCATGGGCGCCAACCCGATGACGGGTCGTGGCATGTGAGGCCAGAAATTCAGGCCCTCTCAAGATAATTTTTCTCAATAAAAGTTTTATCCTTGTTGGCCGCACTTTTGTTCATTAGGGAACCTTCTCTATTTTTATTTCTGTCGTCAAGGATTACTTCCGTCCATCCTTCAAGTGTACGTTCTCCTTTGGCCTCAAAATGCGGCACCATCGAGACTAGGCCGCGTTGACGAATTCGATACAGAAAAAGGAAAAGCCGATCCGACGCATCGGCACGTCTCCTAACTCTCCGCCCCGAGTGCCGAGGGGATTGAACCCATCCAAGGCTTTGTCTTCAGGCGGATTCCATGTTATGGTCTTTCGAGTACAGCGTGAGTCATCAGGGCGGCGTGAGGCATGTCCCTCTACGATCAGAAATGCCGAAGCTCCGGCGTGGATTCAGGTTGCGATTTTTTTGAGTGAGGAAAGCGTCCATGGAAAAACCACAGTTGCAGCATGCCCCGACGGTGGTGCTGTATCATGCGGATTGTGCTGATGGGTTCGGTGCAGCGTGGGCGTTGTGGAAGAAGTATCCTGATGCGCGATACATTCCGGTCAAACATGGGCAACCGCCGCCTGAGGGATTGGACGATGCGCACGTGGTGATGGTGGATTTCAGTTATCGGCGTGAGGTGATTGAACGGTTGGCTCAATCTGCTGCGAGTTTGCTCATTCTGGATCATCACGTCACGGCGCAGGCGGCGTTGGCTGGACTTCCCTATGCGTATTTCGACGTGAAGAAATCCGGGGCGGTGTTGGCGTGGGAATGGGCGCACGCGGAGCCGATTCCCTGGTTGCTTCAGTACGTGCAAGATAAGGATTTGTGGGAATGGCGGCTGCCTCACAGTCGGGAAATAAATGCGGCCTTGGCTTCGTATCCGTTTGATTTTCAGGTGTGGGAAGGACTGACCCGGGACATGCTGGAAGTGGAAGGCCGGGCGATTCTTCGCCGGGACCAGTCGTTGATTGACAAAATTGTTGAGGAAGCCGTCCTGGTGGAGTTTGAGGGGGAAACCGTGCCGGCGGTGTATAGTCCGGTGATGGCCAGTCAGATTGGAGAACGCTTATGCCAGGGTTTTCCGTTTTGTCTCATTTGGCACGAGCGGGACGGCCTCCGGTATTTCAGTCTGCGTTCGAAACCCGGGACCGCCGACGTCTCCGCTGTTGCCTCCCGCTATGGGGGCGGCGGACACGTGAACGCTGCCGGTTTTTCGCGGCCGATTGACTCGCAGGCTTCGGATATTCTTCATCCCATCCGCGACCTGTTTCCCTGATTCCACGTTATGTGCCCACCGCTATGGTAAACGAAGGCGTCCGTGATTCCTTTACGTGACGATAACCCCACGGAAATCAAACCCATCTTCACCATCGGGTTTATGGTCATCTGTGCGCTGGTTTTTCTTCACCAAGTCACGCTGGGGAATCGTGGCGGCAACATGTTTGTGTATCAATACGGGGCCATTCCGGCCGTGGTGTTCGGGTATGCGGAACTTCCTCTGGAATTCGGCGCGGTGTCACCGTATGGGAGTTTGCTCACCAGCATGTTTCTCCACGGCGGATGGATGCACTTGATCGGCAATATGATGTATCTGTGGATTTTCGGAAACAACATTGAAGACGTGATGGGGCATGGACGATTTATCGTGTTTTACGGGTTGTGCGGGGTGATTGCGGCTTGAGTCATGCCGCTATTGACCCGACGTCTCCCGTCCCCATGGTGGGGGCCAGTGGGGCCATATCAGGAATCTTGGGTGCCTACATGTTGCTCTATCCTCGTGCCCGGGTGCTGGTGCTCATTCCATTGGGGTTTTTCAGCCAATTGATCTACGTGCCGGCCGTGCTTGTGCTGGGTTTGTGGTTTTTGATGCAGGTTCTCAGCGGAGGAATGAGTCTTGGGACGGAAGGCGGCGGCGTCGCGTTTTTTGCTCATATCGGCGGGTTCGTCGCGGGGATGGTGTTGATCGGATTCTTCAAACACCCGCACGTGCAG
>OZ243124.1:2122500-2938839 GCA_965212625.1 Nitrospirales bacterium
CTCGGGAAGCCGCAAGCAGGCCGTGATCCGGGGATGCCCGAATGGGGAAACCCAGGCGATGAATGCCGCCTATCCGTCGCTGAATCCATAGGCGACGTGAAGCCAACGCGGGGAAGTGAAACATCTCAGTACCCGCAGGAACAGAAAGCAACAGCGATTCCCTGAGTAGCGGCGAGCGAAACGGGAAGAGCCTAAACCTCATGTATGTCAAGCCTGTACGCGTTGTACATGAGGGGTTGGAGGCCTGTATTGGACACCAGTACAGTGGTGTCGACGAGTGACAAACCAACGTTCTAGCGGAACGGGCTGGAAAGCCCGACCAGAGAAGGTGATAGTCCTGTAGGCGAAAGAACGTTGGCTCGTTGGATACAGGTCCTGAGTACCACGGGGCTCGAGAAACCTTGTGGGAATCCAGGAGGACCACCTTCTAAGGCTAAATACTCTCTGATGACCGATAGTGAACCAGTACCGTGAGGGAAAGGCGAAAAGAACCCCGGTGAGGGGAGTGAAAGAGAACCTGAAACCGTATACCTACAAGCAGCGAGAGGGCTATGTCCGGAGCTTGTCCTGAGCGAAAGCGAAGGAACCGGGCGACGGAAATGCCTGATCGCGTGCCTTTTGCTTAATGAGCCGGCGAGTTATTCTATGGAGCAAGGTTAAGTTGAAAAGACGGAGCCGCAGCGAAAGCGAGTCCGAATAGGGCGTTGAGTTGCATAGAATAGACCCGAAGCGAGGTGATCTACCCATGGCCAGGGTGAATCCGTCGTAACAGATGGAGGAGGCCCGAACCGTTGTTTGTTGCAAAAAGCTCGGATGAGCTGTGGGTAGGAGTGAAAGGCTAATCAAACCTCGTGATAGCTGGTTCTCCCCGAAATAGCTCTAGGGCTAGCCTTGGGGTTACCGTGGCGGAGGTAGAGCACTGGATGGGCTAGGGGCGTTTCCGCGCTACCGAACTCAACCAAACTCCGAATGCCGTCACTGGATCTCCAGGAGTCAGACTATGGGTGCTAAGGTCCGTGGTCAAAAGGGAAACAGCCCAGACCGCCAGCTAAGGTCCCGAATTGTACGCTAAGTGGGAAAGGTTGTGGGAATGCTCAGACAGCCAGGAGGTTGGCTTAGAAGCAGCCATCCTTGAAAGAGTGCGTAATAGCTCACTGGTCGAGTGCGCCTGCGCCGAAAATGTAACGGGGCTCAAGTGTACAACCGAAGCTGCGGGCTTATACCGGTCGATCGTTGTACCAGTCGAGACGGTATGAGCGGTAGGGGAGCATTCTCTGTGAGGTGAAGGTTGACCGGCAAGGACAACTGGATCGCAGAGAAGAGATTATGCCGGCATAAGTAGCGTTAAACGATGTGAGAATCATCGTCCCCGTAAGCCTAAGGTTTCCTGGCCAATGTTCGTCAGGTCAGGGTTAGTCGGTCCCTAAGGCGAGGCCGAAAGGCGTAGTCGATGGAAAACAGGTCAACATTCCTGTACCACCGTGTTCGCGTTATCAACGAAGGGGGGACGCAGAAGGGTAGGCACCGCCGGGTCCCTGGAATACCCGGTCCAAACGTGTAGGCGGGATTCGCAGGCAAATCCGCGAATCTGCAAACGCTGAGACGTGATGGGGAGGCCGCAAGGCCACAAACGGACTGATCCCACACTGCCGAGAAAAGCCTCGTAGTGAGTGAGCATGGTGACCGTACCGCAAACCGACACAGGTAGGCGAGTGGAAGACACTCAGGGGCGTGAGAGAACACTCCCTAAGGAACTCTGCAAACTAGCCCCGTAACTTCGGGAGAAGGGGTGCCTCGCGTACGTGAGAGGACTTGCTCCTTGAGCGGAACGAGGTCGCAGTGAAATGGCTCTGGCGACTGTTTACCAAAAACACAGGACTCTGCAAACTCGTAAGAGGACGTATAGGGTCTGATGCCTGCCCGGTGCTGGAAGGTTAACTGGAGATGTCAGCCGCAAGGCGAAGCTTCGAAGGGAAGCCCCAGTAAACGGCGGCCGTAACTATAACGGTCCTAAGGTAGCGAAATTCCTTGTCGGGTAAGTAACCTTGCCCGTGGCGAGAGCGATCTCGTCCACATAACCGGCTCAAATCGGTGAAGCCCTCACGATAATAATTGCAGGATTATCGCGGGTAATACCGAGGGTAAGATCGTTCATTGACGATCCCCGTAACGACTCAGGGAATGAGACC
Source organism: Nitrospirales bacterium (assembly GCA_965212625.1). Taxonomy (GTDB): domain Bacteria; phylum Nitrospirota; class Nitrospiria; order Nitrospirales; family UBA8639; genus Bin75. The sequence continues at coordinate 2,124,690 of OZ243124.1, forward strand.
CCTGGATGGAACTCAAAGTTCCATAACACGCCGGCTCTGGGATTTCATGATGGATTTAGTCCCTGGCTGAAATTGTACGGATTGCCATGACAATGAATCCATCAGGGAAACGGAAATATTCTGAACGCGAAATTCTCAACTCGCTTTTCCCAGATGAAGGTATAGTCTATGCCACGGGAAACCGTGGATAACGTGAAGTTCCGACCTGCATGAATGGCATAACGATTGGAGCGCTGTCTCGGGGAGTGACTCAGCGAACTTGTGGTTCCGGTGAAGACGCCGGGTGCCCGCAACTAGACGGAAAGACCCTGTGCACCTTTACTACAACTTGACATTGGGTGTTGGGCGACTATGTGTAGGATAGGTGGGAGACGGTGAAGCGGGGGCGCTAGCTCTCGTGGAGTCATCCTTGAAATACCACCCTTAGTTTTCCGACATTCTAACCTGACTCTGTGAGCCAGAGTAGGGACAGTGTCTGGTGGGTAGTTTGACTGGGGCGGTCGCCTCCCAAACGGTAACGGAGGCGCCCAAAGGTTCCCTCAGGCTGGTCGGCAATCAGCCGCTGAGTGTAAAGGCAAAAGGGAGCTTGACTGCGAGACGGACACGTCGAGCAGGGACGAAAGTCGGGCTTAGTGATCCGGTGGTCCTGGGTGGAAGGGCCATCGCTCAACGGATAAAAGGTACGCCGGGGATAACAGGCTGATCTCCCCCAAGAGTTCACATCGACGGGGAGGTTTGGCACCTCGATGTCGACTCATCGCATCCTGGGGCTGAAGCGGGTCCCAAGGGTCGGGCTGTTCGCCCGTTAAAGCGGTACGAGAGTTGGGTTCAGAACGTCGAGAGACAGTTCGGTCCCTATCTGTTGTGGGCGGAGGAGATTTGAGAGGGGCTGTCTCTAGTACGAGAGGATTGAGATGGACGGACCTCTAGTGTGCCGGTTGTCGCGCCAGCGGCAGTGCCGGGTAGCTATGTCCGGTGTGGATAACCGCTGAAAGCATCTAAGCGGGAAGCCAGCCTCAAGATAAGATCTCCCGGAGGGTAACCTCCCTAAAGGCCACTTCGAGACGAGGAGTTTGATAGGCTGGGTGTGGAAGAGCCGTGAGGCTTGAAGCTAACCAGTACTAATCGGCCGTGCGACTTAACATCATGTTACTTCTGATAGACGTGACCTGAAAAAGGAATTCCCGGTGATCATACCGGAGGGGCCACACCCGTACCCATCCCGAACACGGAAGTTAAGCCCTCCAGGGCCGATGATACTGCAGCCGTGAGGCTGTGGGAAAGTAGGATGTTGCCGGGTTTTGTGTCAGCCCACGGATCATCACATCCGTGGGCTTTTCTTTTTGTGTGCAGAAGATTCTGAGGGCATGAGATAGTGCGCCCGCGTGGACTTCTGACAAACGACGTTTCCGAAATGGATAAAGAATTGTCACTGGTGGTAGAAGTCGTCAGGGAAGCGGGCCAAATCGTGATGGACGTGTATGCCACCGATTTTGCCGTGGCCTATAAAAGTCAAAACGATCCCGTGACGGAAGCCGATCAACGAGCCAACGACTTGATTGTGAAGAGATTGGAACAAGCCTTTCCGCACGATCTCGTGGTGGCCGAGGAAAGTCCAAACCGCGATGTCCCTCCATCTGCAACTCGGGTGTGGTACGTTGACCCGCTTGACGGCACAAAAGAGTTTATTAGCAAAAACGGAGAATTTTCCGTGATGGTCGGCTTAGCGGTGAACGGACGGGCACAACTGGGTGCAGTCTATCGACCGTGTGGAGACGTGCTGTATGCCGGCATTGTGGGAAGGGGGGCGTGGATGGAACACGAAAACACGCGCACGTCGTTGGTGACACAAGAACGAGACCCCGGAAAACCGATGACCATGACGGTCTCTCGCTCTCATCGGCATCCCCTGTTAGGAACGGTCAGCCAGGGTTTAGGCGTGGGAAGAGAAATTCCCTTGGGAAGCGTAGGATTGAAAATCGGTCTGATTGCCGGAGGAGAAGCCGACGTGTACGTGGAGCCCGGCCCGTACACGAAACGTTGGGATGCCTGCGGTCCCGAAGCGATCCTGCGTGCGGCCGGCGGACAATTGACCGACATGCGTGGGCAGCCTTTGATATACGGCGTCTCCCAACTCAACAACGCGCACGGATTGTTAGCCACCAACGGGTTCTGCCATGCACGAGTCGTTCAGGCTTTAGAACCCCTTCTCGACGCGTTAAGGTTGAAATCCCAGGATGGAATCACGTGATAACGTGTAGCCCAACGTCGGACGTCGAATTCAAATTTTTGATGCGACTTTGAGTAAGGAATTTTTCACAATCTCCCCTATCGCCTCCGCAATCGTGATACTTGACTCATGGTATGGACCATTCTATACTCATATGCATGAGTAAGCGACTGCAAGTGATCCTTGACGACAAGGAAATGCGGGACATTCAACGAACCGCCAAGCGGCAACAGGTGACGGTGGCGGAATGGGTTCGGCGAGCATTGCGGGCCGCGCATCGCCAAGTGCCGATGACCGACGCGAAAAAGAAGCTTGGAGTGGTTGGTACGGCGGCCCGGCATGATTTTCCGACTGGCGACGTCAATCAGATTCTTCGAGAGATCGACCAAGGGTATCACGTCAAGAGCCCTTCATGATTTTCATCGACTCCAACATCCCGATGTATCTGGTTGGAGCGGCCCATCCCAACAAAGTTCTCGCCCAACGGGCATTGGAAACCTGGATCGCTCATGATGAGCGGCTGGTTACGGACGTAGAGGTCTTACAGGAAATCCTTCACCGGTACGTAGCGATTGCCCGGCGTGAAGCCATTGGTCCGACGTTTGAAGCCTTGACTGGCATTGTGGACGAAGTCTTTCCCGTGGAACGACGGGACGTGGAGCGAGCCAGGGATATCGTGCTTTCCAGCGAACGATTGTCTGCCAGGGACGCCCTCCATCTTGCCGTCATGGCACGTCATGGCATTACGCGGATCATCAGTTTCGATGAAGGCTTTGACGGGTTTCCAGGCATTACTCGCTTAACCTCATGACTCGGGAACTCGTTCCGCTCAAACAGCCCCCCGCTAGAACCACAAGGAGACACGATGTTCATCAATCTTTCCATCAAAAACGTTCCGAAAGAATGGGTGCAGCATCTACGGCAACGTGCCAGTCAACGCCATCGTTCGCTTCAGGGTGAATTACTTTCCATTTTGAAAGACAGCCTGAATCAGCAGGACAAGATTTCCCCACAATGTCCGTTGGCAGAATTGCGGCAACGGGTCTTACGCACTCCCAAGGAATCGGTGCCGATCGTGAGGAAAGACCGAGATGGCCGTGAAAGTCATTGATACGTCAGCCCTGGCGGCGGTTGCGTGTGCCGAACCCGATGACCAACGGATCTCAGCGCAATTGGAAGAGCATGACGTGATAGCTCCGCACCTGTTACGTTTCTCAGATCACAAAACCTGTATGATCACAGTACGGGAAAAATCTCATGGGCATTAGTTTTTCCGTTTCATTTCTGGAGAATCTCTACGCTGCTGCAACGTGAATGGCCTTCTTGTACGTTCAGACTTGAGCGCGGCTGAGGCAGGGCACCGAACCGACTGCTTTGGATTGGAGAACCAACGCATGATGCGCGATGACGTGATGGTCATAGGGGGCGGGCTGGCGGGGTCAGAAGCCGCGTGGCAGGCCGCGGAACGAGGGGCCAACGTCACCCTGTACGAGATGCGGTCCATGCAGGGAACCGCGGCGCATAAAACCGATCAGTTGGCGGAAATCGTGTGCTCCAATTCCTTGGGGTCAGCCGACCCGGTGAGTGCGCCCGGCCTGTTGAAAGAAGAGATGCGCCTGTTGAATTCCCTGGTGATGCGGGCAGCGGAACTCGCGCGGGTGCCTGCCGGGGCGGCGCTGGCCGTGGATCGCGATCTCTTCGCGCGGGAAGTGACGAACACGTTGGCGACCCATCCCAACGTTCGGATCGTGCGCGAAGAGGTTCAAGAGATTCCGACTGATGCCCTCTGCATCGTGGCGACGGGTCCCTTGACCTCAGAACGAATGAGTCAAGCCTTGACCGCGCTGACGCAGAAAAAGAACTTGGCCTTCGTTGACGCCATTTCGCCGATCATTGACGCGGAATCCATTGACATGCAGAAAGTGTTCAGAGCGTCTCGCTATGATAAAGGGGGCGCGGACTATCTCAATTGTCCGATGGATGACGAAACGTATACGGCCTTTTACGACGCGCTGATGACGGCGGAGAAGGTGCAAGCCAAAGACTTTGAACGTGTCCCCTACTTTGAAGGGTGTATCCCGATTGAAATCATGGCGGAACGCGGAAAGCAGACGTTAACCTTCGGGCCGATGAAACCCGTGGGATTGATTGATCCGCACACCGGGAAACAATCTCACGCGGTCCTGCAATTACGATCGGAAAATCGGTATCGTTCCTGTTATAACATGGTCGGCTTCCAGACCAAGTTAACGTATCCTGAACAACGGCGGGTGTTTCGGATGATTCCGGGTCTTGAACGGGCCGAATTTCTCCGATTCGGGAGCGTCCATCGCAATACGTTCGTGAATGCTCCGGCATTGTTGAAGAAGACCTTGCAGATGAAGAGTCGCGGGACGACGTGGTTAGCGGGGTGTCTGATCGGCGTCGAGGGCTACGTGGAATCAGCGGCAACCGGCGGATTAGCCGGCATCAACGCCGCGCGGGCGTTGGCCAACCGGCCGATGGTGACGCCGCCGCTCACCACGGCGCACGGAGCGTTGATCAATTATCTGGCGACCAGTGACGCCCGATACTTCCAGCCCATGAATACCAACTTTGGATTGTTTCCACCCCTTCCCGTCAAGATTCGGGACAAAGCCCAGAGGCGACGCATGATCCACCAACGGGCTCTGGATGAGTTTCAAGCATGGAAGACGCAATTCGCCGTTTCCTGACGTATCTGGACGTGGAGCGCGGGGCGTCCGGAGAAACGATTCGGAGTTATCGATCGGATCTTCGGCAATTTATGATCTTTCTCCGAAAAGGATCAGATGACGAAGGAACGGCCCCTGAGCAGGTTGACGCCTCCCTCATTCGTCGATTTCTCGTGTGGTTGTCCAACCGGAGGGAGAAAAAATCATCACAGGCACGGAAACTCGCCGTGCTGCGGAGTCTGTTCAAATTTTTGCACCAACGCGGACAAGTCCCGAGCAATCCGGCGGCTCACGTGCGCTCTCCGCGACTCGGTCAACGCTTACCCCAAGTCTTGACCAAGGATGAGGCGGAACGATTGATGGAATCACCGGATTCGAACGAAGGGGCGCGGGCCGCACGGGACCAGGCCATTTTGGAGACACTCTATTCAACCGGCGCGCGAGTCAGTGAACTGGTGGGCATGAATTGGAGCGATCTCAGTTGGGATGCCGGGATGGTCCAGTTGCGAGGCAAAGGCAAAAAGGAACGTCTGGTGCCGATCGGACACGTGGCGTTGGATGCCATTCAACGCTATCTGGCGGTGGGTGCGTGCGTCCGCACCGATTTACACGTCGCGGACCCCTCGTCGTCGAAACGGATGATGAGCGCAGTTGCCCGCCTTGAACCGAGAGGGGACGTTCCCGTGTTTCGAAATAATCGAGGAGGCCGGTTGTCCGTGCGAAGCGTCGAGCGGATCGTGCAGCGGTATGCCTCGTGGTTGCAGGGCGGCACCGTGACCCCGCATACGCTCCGGCATTCCTATGCGACCCATTTATTGGATGAAGGTGCCGACCTGCGGGTCATTCAGGAAATGCTGGGTCATGCGTCCTTAGCCACGACGCAAAAATACACGCATCTGGCCACGGACCGGTTGATGGAAGTCTACGATCAGGCACATCCTCGTGCCGGTACCCTCACGACGTCACCGTCGTCCCGACCCAAGGGAAACCCCTCATGAAGATACGGGCCACGACGATTCTTTCCGTTCGCCGTGATGAAAGCGTCGCCATGGGGTCCGACGGCCAAGTGACGGTGGGAACCACGGTCATGAAGGCCAACGCCCGCAAAGTGCGCCGCTTATATCACAATCAAGTGGTGGCGGGCTTTGCCGGGGCCACCGCGGATGCCTTTACCCTCTTTGAAAAATTTGAGGTGAAGTTAGAAGAATATCGAGGAAATTTGACCCGTGCCGCGGTGGAACTGGCGAAAGATTGGCGGACGGATCGCGTGCTGCGCCGTCTGGAAGCACTGTTGGCCGTGGCGGATCCACGTCAGTCCTTTATCATTTCCGGGACGGGGGACGTGGTCGAACCGGAAGATGGAATGCTGGCCATTGGATCAGGCGGGCCGTATGCGCTGGCTGCGGCCCGTGCGTTGATGAGGCATTCCTCCTTAGGAGCGACCGACGTTGTTGACCAGGCGATGCGCATTGCGGCCGGGATCGATATTTACACCAATCAAGAAATCGTCATTGAAGAATTGAAGGTGTCTTCATGAAACGGTCCTTACCAGGAGAAACGGCGGAAACCGGGGCATTCAGTCGTTTGTCGCCTCGTGAAATCGTCGAAGTCCTTGACCGATACGTGATCGGACAACGCGACGCCAAACGCATGGTGGCCATTGCGCTGCGGAATCGATGGCGTCGGCAACAACTCAGCCCGGAATTGCGAGATGAAATTTTCCCGAAGAACATCATCATGATCGGTCCCACGGGCGTCGGAAAAACGGAAATTTCCAGAAGATTGGCAAAACTGGCCGATGCGCCGTTCATTAAGGTTGAGGCGTCGAAATTTACCGAAGTGGGATACGTCGGGCGCGACGTGGAATCGATCATTCGAGACTTGACGGAACAGTCAGTCACGATGGTGAAGGGCGCATCGCTGAAGCGGGTCGAACGCAAGGCCGAAGATTTGGCGGAAGATCGCGTGCTGGATTTGCTTCTCCCGCCGAGTCAGCCGCGAACGGGGTTTGACGGGCAAAACGCTGATGCGGCGGCCAATCCCTCTGGAAAGCCGGGGGACGGCACGCGACAGAAACTCCGCAAACAACTCCGGGAAGGCAAACTCGATGCCCGGACCGTAGAAATCGAAGTCAAGGAACGGAGCCTGCCGGTGGGCATTATCTCCAACGTGGGAGGCATGGAAGAACTCGAAAACAGTCTCCGTGAAATGTTGGGGGGCTTGATTTCCGGGAAGAAAAAAAATCGCGTCATGAAAATTCCCGATGCCGTGAAGTATTTTACGCAGGAAGAAGCCCAGAAACTCATTGATGTGGATGAAGTGACGCGGGACGCGATTGAGCGGGTGGAGCAATCCGGCATCGTGTTTTTAGACGAAGTCGATAAAATTGCCGGTCGAGAAAAGAGTATGGGGCCCGACGTCTCCCGCGAAGGCGTGCAGCGGGATCTCCTGCCGATCGTGGAAGGATCGACGATCAACACCAAGTACGGCCCCGTGAAGACCGACCACGTGCTTTTTATTGCCGCCGGGGCGTTCCACGTGGCCAAGCCGGCGGATTTGATTCCCGAACTGCAAGGGCGATTTCCCATTCGAGTGGAATTGGAGCCGTTGACCCAGGACGATCTGGTTCGAATACTGACGGAACCCCGTAACGCCTTGGTCAAACAATATCAGGCGTTGCTGGACACCGAAGGCATCACCCTGGATTTTACGCGAGAAGGCATTGAAACCATTGCCGCCATTGCGGTCGAGGTCAATGAGCAAACGGAAAACATCGGGGCCCGCCGGCTCTTTACGATCGTGGAACGGTTGTTGGAAGAGGTCTCCTTCGAAGCGCAGGAACTGAAGGAGAAAAACGTGGTCATTGACGCGACGTACGTGAAGGATCATTTGAAGGATATCGTCAAAGATCAGGACCTGAGCCGGTACATTCTGTAGACCCTCCCGTGCCCTCCGGTTCGTCTCTCGCCGGTGGACGAGACGACGCGTGAACGACCAACGTCGAGACCCATCGTGAACCGACTCATCAAAAAAGCCGACGTCCTCGTTGAAGCGTTGCCCTACATTCGGACCTTCGCGGGCAAAACCATCGTGATCAAGTACGGGGGCAGCGCCATGACGCAAGAAGCCCTGAAAGACGGCTTTGCCGAAGACGTGGTCTTGATGAAATACGTCGGATTGAATCCGGTGATCGTGCATGGCGGCGGACCGCAAATTGATCAGATGCTGGGTCGGTTAGGCATGAAGCCGACCTTTAAGCGAGGCGTCAGAGTCACCGACCGCGCGACCATGGACGTCGTCGAAATGGTGCTGGGGGGGAAGATCAATAAAGAGATCGTGACGCTCCTCAATCATCACGGCGGCAAAGCCGTGGGGATCACCGGAAAAGACGGACAGTTGATTGTCTGCAAACCATTTTCCGCGAAGGCCTGGGCCCGCGGGTTAAGCAAGGATGCTCAAAAGCGCGTCGATGACGATTACGGGTTCGTGGGCGAAGTGGATCACGTGGATCCGCACATTCTCACCAGATTACAGCAAGACCACTTCATTCCGGTCATTGCCCCCATCGGGGTGGACCGCAAGGGACAATCGCACAATATCAACGCGGACCTGGTGGCCGGTGCCGTGGCCGGGGCGTTGAAAGCGGAAAAACTGTTGGTGCTGACCGACGTCAAAGGCATTCGTGGTGCCGATCAGCGTCACGTGTCCACCCTATCCAGAAAAGAAGCCGAACGCATGGTGAGGACGGGAACGATCAGTGAAGGCATGTTGCCCAAAGTACGGGCCTGCCTCACCGGGATTGCAGCCGGGGTCCATAAAACCCACGTCATTGACGGTCGAGTTGAACACGCCGCGTTACTGGAGATTTTCACGGACACGGGTATCGGCACGGAGATCGTGGCCTGATGAAATTGACAAAAATCTCAGGTGACGCGGGAAACCGGGCGACCCCGAAGCCCGGAGAACAATCCGTCCTGCTGTTGGTGCATCTCCAAAATGACTTTTGCCGGAACGGGGCCGTACCGGTGCCTGAGGGCGACCACGTCATCCCCGTGGCCAACGCGTGGATTCGCTTTTTTGCCGGGCGGGGATACGGCGTCGTGGCCACCCGGGATTGGCATCCGCCGAATCACTGTTCCTTTCAGGAACGGGGCGGGCCATGGCCGCCGCATTGCGTGCAGGGGTCTTTGGGCTCGCAACTGCATCCGGATCTCAGTATCCCCCCGGGCACGCTGATTGTGTCGTGCGCCACCAATCCGAACAAGGAAGCCCATTCGGGATTCGACGGCACCAGTCTGGAGGATCATCTTGAAGATTTGGAAGCGGACACGTTGTACGTGATCGGATTTGCGACGGACTATGGCGTCAAACGGACGGTGCTTGACGCCCGTCGCCTGGGATTTCGCGTCGTCGTGGTGCAAGACGGGGTGCGCGGCTTTGACGTCCGGCCCGGCGATGCTCAACGGGCCGTTCACGCCATGCAGGCGGCCGGAGCCACCGTCGCCAGTTCAGCAGACCTGGGGATTTGGCCCGAATCAGAATCAGGAATGGCTTGACTCCAAGCTCTGCCGTGCCGGCCGTCGATCAATGCTCGCCGTGTTGCCGTCCCGTGCAAGCATGGGCCTTATGAGGGTCTGCGCAACCAGAACGGTCAACGTCAGGGAACCTCTGGTCCTGGGATACCGTGCCGTCTCCGACGGAAACCGTCTTTGAGGAGTTCACACGTGACGCAGCGGTCGTCCGCGGCGGATCTTCCCGTCCTGTACCGGCTCACCATCGTGTACCTGATGCTGCCCATGGTCATCTGGCTGGTGGGCTGGTTCCGGTGGTGGGTCGGCATCCCTGCCGCTGCGCTGGTCGTGGCCGGGCTTTGGCCGGCGATGCGCGGCTCCTGGCGGGTCTCGCCGCGGCCGGTGACGTTCGCGTTGCTGGTGATGGCCTTGGGCTGGGTGATGACGACGGCGGCCGGCGGTGTGTTCGGTCTCAGCAACAGTGACTGGATCAAACACAGGGCGATCCTGACTGACCTGGTGCAATACGCTTGGCCGGTCCGTCTGCCGGATCCTCTCGTCGCGTTTCTGTCTCCCGACGCGCGCGCCCGTCCGGATTCCTTCCTGCGTTACTACCTTGGCTACTACCTGACGCCGGGGCTGGTCGGTCGCTGGTTCGGCCTCGCGGCCTTGAACTGGGCCGTCCCGCTCTGGACCTGGTGTGGGGTCGCCCTCCTCATGCTGCTGTTCACGCGGCGTTTCCGCGAACCCCGGGCTGCCCTCGTCGCAGCAGTGATCCTGATGGGCTTCAGCGGCATGGATTTCCTGCGCATCGTACTGTTGTCCGGAGACGTGGTTCCACTCTTCGACGGTTCACACGTCGAGAACGACGAATTTCTGACGTTCACGGTCCAATACTCGTCCAATACGACGGCGTTACTATGGGTGCCGCAGCACTTCATCGCGAGTGGGCTGTATACCACGTTGCTGATTCAACTCCGCCGGCAGCCGCAATTTCTGACCGTCAGCGGCATCCTGCTGGCCACCAGCCCGTTCTGGTCGCCTTTCGTGGCCCTCGGCTTGTTACCGCTGGCGATCGTGTTGTTCCGTGACAACGGTATCCGACCGTTCCTGCACTGGCGGAATCTGCTCCTGGCCGGGCCACTGGCCGGATTCCTGGTTGCCTATCTGACGAGCGACCTCCGGGAGATTCCAAAGGGCTGGTTATGGCACAAGGCCGACTGGGCGGTACTGGTCACGTGGTTTCCGGTATTTTATCTGACGGAATTCCTGGTGCTGGTTCTGCTGCTCTGGCTGGTACGGCCGCAGGTTCGCCGGGACCCGTTCTTCATGGCCGGCGTCGCGACGCTGCTGTTGCTGCCGCTGTATACGTATGGGCAGTTCAATGACCTGGGTATGCGAACGTCCCTGCCCGCACTGATGATCCTCTGCTGGCATTGCGCCGGTGCCGTCTCGACGTCGGTGCCCCGTGGACCGTGGTCAGCGACGATCCTCCGGCCACGAGTCACGGGACATCGCTCGAAGAACCCCGTGAAACGGAGGCCCGGACAAACGAGCGAACCCGGAGCGCGGCAGAACCGAACCCACGTCATCCTTGTCTGTCTGATGGTGTTGCTGCTGGTCATCGGCGCCGTCACGCCGCTGCACGAGTTGGTCGGGGCCTATGAAAGTTTCGGAACGTTCCGATACCAGCACGTCCGGTACTCCGTCTCAACGAGCACGCCGAGACCGGCCTGGACCCAGTACGTCGCGGACGACGTCCCAGGCGTGCTCCGCGGCACGTTGAGAGAGAACAACGAGACCGGGAGCGTCAAGGGTCAATGGGACCCCATCATCCGCTCCGACTTTGACGTGTACCGTCATCGCAAATTATTGATCTACACGAAAGCGTCCTGCACGGAAAAGGACGTGCAGCCGCTGTTCTTTCTGAACGTGTGGCCGATGCACGCCAAGGACCTTCCCGACCATCGCCAGCGACGTGGTTTTGACAGTTTTGTCTATGCCAACGCCAGAATCTATATGCTCTGGATGGGAGAACGATGCGCCATGATACGGAGGCTCCCGGAATACGAGATCAAACGAGTCGTCACCGGTCAACTTGGACGTGGTCAACCCATCTGGCACGGGGAGTTTTCTTTCACCAAGCCGTAACCCTCAGGCGCAGCCGCGCCCCTCACCCACGTTCGCGGGGGCAGGCTGGTCCTCTCCCGATGCGCCGTAACAGCCGAAGGAGAAGAAACTGACCACGGACCACTGGCCACAGGTCACTGACCAGGCCACGGGTCACTGCCCACTGCCCTGACGCTGCCGGGCAAGTTCCAGATGGGCCCGCGCCTCGGCCAGCGTCGGGTCCAGGGCCAGCGCCCGCTCAAGACTCAGGATCGCCTCGTTAGTCCGGCCCAGGCGGTACAGCGTGAAGCCCACGCCGGCGTGGAACCTCGCCACGTCGGGTTGTAGCCCGGCGGCGGTCTGAAAGAGATCCAGCGCGTCTTCGTCCCGACGTTGCACGATCCGTAATGACGCCAGATCGGCCAGAACGTTCGGATGGTTCGGGTCTATCAGCATCGCCCGCGTATAGTGTTCCGCGGCAGCCTCAGCGTTGTGCGTCATGGCCCATGACGCTTGTCCCATCAAGACGTGCAGGGAAAACGCCGTCGGTGGGGCCGGGTCAAAAGAAAGCGCCTGCCTCGCCGATCCCAGTGCCTCGTCGTATCGTTGCATCCGGTACAGGCTGTGACCCCGGGCAGCGTAAATCGAAGCGTCCGCGGTGCCGCGTTCGATCGTGCGGTTGCACAAGTCAAGCGCGGCTTCGTAACGCTCCCACGTATTGAGCAGCGTGGCCAGCGTGCGAACGATGACGAGGTCACCGGGAGCGACATCCAGCGCCCGGCGCAGGGTTTGTTCCGCCTCGTCCGGCTCACCCTTGGAGGAGAGCAGCACACCCAGATGGGCAGCAGGTTGGCTTTCGTGCGGAGCGATCGCCACGGCCTGACGAAGGTGTTGCTCCGCCTCGTCGAACCGTTCCAGTTTGTTGAGTGCCGCGCCCAGATTAAGATGCGCCTTATGAGAATCCGGTCTTTGCCGTACCGCGATGCGGGCGGCGGCAGCCGCTTCTTCCCAACGTTCCTGCTTGAACAACGCCTTGGAGAGATTGAGATGCGCCGCCTGGGCCTGCGGATTATGAGCGATGACGTGGCTGAAGAACGTCACCTCATCGCTGTAGAGACTCGACTGCCGCCACGTCAACGTCCCCAGGAGCAGCAGGGCGACCATGGCGAGACCCCGTGCCGCCCTGCGCCACGCGTCCGGCAATCGGCCGACCGCGTGTGTCGCCGTACCCAGAACGACCGCCATGAACCCGATGCCGGCCAAGTATTGATACCGCTCCGCCACGAAGGAATACGCCATGTAGCTGTGATCCACGAAGCCGAGCGTCGGGGACAGGGTCACGGCGAAAAACAACGTGCCCGCCAGCGGTCCCCGGCCGATCCGATGCCGGAAGAACCAGAGCGCGCCGATCAGTACGGCCCCGGCAACCACGCCGGCCCACGCCTGCGCGTCAGCCAGATGAACGTCCCAGATGGGATAAATGACGGCCAGATCGGTGGGCCACAACAGCTTGCCCACGTAGAACCAGAAGGCGCGCGACGCTATGAGCGCGCGCTCAGGCATGGAATACGGCAAGGAGAGGGAGGACTCGGCGGCGAAGACACTCAGATCAATGGCGGTGATCCCGAAGGCCACGACAAAGAATGGGGACAAGAGAGCCAAATCCCGCACGGTCACGCGACCATGCTGCCACCAGTGCAGAATCAACAACGCGGCCGGCAGGGTGACGGCCATCGTCTTGGCCAACCCCGCCGCGGCCAGCAGGGCCAACGCCACGCCGTAGCGCCACGCCGCGGGGTGTTCCAAGAAGCGCAGCCAGGTCAGGACGCAGGCCAAATACGACAAGCCGGCCAGCAGGTCTTTACGCTCAATCACCCAGGCGACGGATTCGACGTGCAGGGGATGGACGGCGAACACGGCGGCGATGATCCAGGCGCCGGGCACGGCCAACCGCAGCAGAATCTGCCGGAGCAACAGGGTGTTGGCCACGTGCAGCAGCACGTTGCCCACGTGGTACCCGGCCGCGGTGAACCCCCACAGCTTATGCTCCAGCCAGAAGCTGGTATAGGTCATCGGCCAGTAGTGTGGCTCCTTGATCTCGCCCGGCACGAACCAGATCCGCCGGAGGCCGGACCAGTCACGGATGACCGAACTCTCGACGAGAAAGCTGACGTCGTCCCAGACGAAGCCGCCCCACAGCATGACCGGAGCGTAGCTGCCGACGACCAAGCATCCGAGTATCAGCACGTCCAGGAGGCCGCGTCGTGAGAACGCTGACCCTGCGGCAAGCGATTCGAGGATGGATGAAGCAAGGGTATGTCCCGAACCGTTCCGTCGTCCTTCAAAGGGCTTGTCGCTTGCGACGTGACCGGGACCGGTTGTCTTTTTCCTCTTCGCCATGGTGTTTCCGTCAAGAGAGGAAAATGCCCGCGGGACTTCACTCCCGGTTCTGCCGCGCCAGTTCCAGATACGCCCGTGCCTCGTCCAGCGTCGGATCAAGGGAGAGGGCCCGTTCAAGGCGTTGGATCGCCTCGTCCTTCCGGCCCAGACGGTACAGCGCAAACCCCATGCCGGAATGAAACTTCGCAACGTCGGGCTGTATCCTGACGGCAATCTGAAAGAGCTGCAAGGCTTGTTCATAACGCTCTTGCGCAATCCGTAACGAGGCCAAGTCAGCAAGAACGGTGGGGTGGTTCGGATTTATCAGCAGCGCACGCTCATAGTGTGGCGCGGCAGCATCAGCGGAATGCGTCATGGCCCACGAAGCTTGGCCCATCAGGATGTGCAGGGAAAACGCCGTCGGCGGATCCGGGTCAAAGGACAGCGCCCGACGGGACGACGCCACGGCCTCGTCGTAGCGTTGCAACCGGTACAGGATAGTGCTCTTGGCGGCGTATACCAAAGGGTCAACGGCTCCGAGATCGATCAGACGATCATACAACTCGAGCGCCTCTTCGGGACGCTGCCGCATGTCAAGCAGCTTGGCCAAATTGCCGAGGACGCTCAGGTCCCGCGGGGCCATGACCAGCGCGCGGCGCAGGGACGTTTCCGCCTCGTCCAACCGATTCCGTCGCTGGAGCAGGACGCCCAGGTTGGCCACGGGGCCGCTCTCGTGCGGAGCAAGCTTCACGGCGCGACGGAAGTGTGTTTCCGCCTCGTCGAACCGTTCCAGGTGGCTGAGCGCCACGCCCAGATTGATGTGGGCATCATGAGAATCCGGCCGTTGCTCCACGGCGACGCGGGCCGCCGCCACCGCCTCCTCCGAACGGTTCAGCGCGGTCAGCGCCTTGGCAAGATTGAGGTGAGCCCCCGCCGCCTGCGGATTATGAGCGATGACGTGACGAAAGAACGTCACGTCATCGCTGTAAATCCCCGCCTGTCGCCACGTCAGCGTCCCCAGGACCAGCAGGGCCACGACGGTGAGACCCAGGACGGCGTGGCGCCACGCGTCCGGCAACCGGCCGGTCGCGTCGGCCGCGGCCCCGATGACCACCGCCGTCAACCCGATGCCGGCCAAGTATTGATACCGGTCCGCCACGAAGGAGAACAGCATATAGGTGTGGTCAACGAAGCCAAGCGTCGGCGACAGCGTCACGGCGAAGAACAAGATGCCGGCCAGAGGCCCCCGACCAATCCGACGTCGGAAGAACCAGAGCATCCCGACCGCCGACGCCGCGGCGACCAGGTATGCCCACCCCAGCAGGTCCCCGACGTGAACGTCCCAATGGGGATAGATGACGGCGAGACCCGCGGGATACAAGAACTTCCCCACGTAGAACCAGAAGGCATGCGACGCGATGAGGACGCGCTCAAGAATGGAGTAGCCGAACGACGCAGGCGTCGCCGTCGTGACCATCCGCAAGTCAACCGCGACCAGGCCCAGCGCCACGACAAAAAACGGCGCCAGTCGCAGCACGTGCCGCGTGGTCACCCGGCCGTCCCGCCACCAGTCGAGAATCACCAACGCGGCGGGCAGCGTGACCACCATGTTTTTAGCTAACGTCCCTGCCGCCAGCAGCACCAGGGCCAGGCCGTACCGCCACCGGCGCGGCTCTTCCAGAAAACGAAACCACGTCAGGACGCAGGTCAGATAGAACGTGCCGGAGAGCACGTCCTTGCGCTCAATCGTCCATGCGACGGATTCGACGTGCAAAGGATGGACGGCAAAGACCGCGGCGATGACCCAGTCGCCCGGGACTGCCCACCGCCGCAGCAATAACCACAGCAGCAGCGTATTCGTCAGGTGCAACAGCACGTTGACGACGTGGTACCCGGCCGGGGCGAACCCCCACAGCTTGTGCTCCAGCCAGAAGCTGGTATACGTCACGGGCCGGTAATGCGGCTCTTGGACTTCGCTCGGCACGAACCAGATACGCCAGAGACCGGACCAGTCCCGGATGGCCGGCTCCCCGGGAATGTGGTCAACGTCGTCCCAGACGAAGCCGCCCCACAGCATCGCCGGCAGATAGCTGACGGCCACCAACAGGGTCAGCGACAGGATGCCCAGCGCGTGCCGGTGCCTCATGGCAAGTCCCGCCGTCGTCGCCGGGGTTGACGAGGGGGCGCACGTCTCCAAGGTGTGTGGCGTTGAAGGTGGGTTCGTCTTGCGGGTCCGTCTTGGGTCCTTCTTGTTGGCCACGCTCTTCACCACGTCTCAGTCATCAGCCAGTTCACACCAGACGGGTGTGTGATCAGAAGGTTTCTCCTGCCCGCGTGGTCCTTTGTCAACCCCGGAGGCCGTGAGCCGATCCGCCGCCTGCGGCGAAAGAAGCATATGGTCAAGGCGCAAGCCCTGATCTTTATTCCAGCACCCGGCTTGATAATCCCAGAACGTGTAGAGCCCTGATTGCGCGTGGAAGGCACGAAGCGCATCCGTCAGTCCCAGGTAGCACAACGTGCGAAACCGCGCACGGGTGTCCGGATGACACAGGGCATCGCCGGCAAAACCTTCAGGATCGTACACGTCCTCATCCGTGGGACAGACGTTATAGTCGCCGCCCAGAACCAACGGCTCTTCATAGGTGAGCAGCGTGCGGACGTGGGCAATCAGGCGATCCATCCAATCCAGCTTGTACGCAAACTTTTCCGTCTCGATGGGATTGCCGTTGGGTACATACAGTGAGGCGACCCGGACAATACCCCGGGCGTGCTGAATCACGGCCTCAATGTAGCGAGCCTGCGGGTCACTGGAATCACCGGGCAGGATTCGGTGTGTCACCTCAACGGGCCGTTTCGACAGAATCCCGACCCCGTTGTACGTTTTCTGTCCCACGAGGGCAACGTGATACCCGACGTCGTCCAGTTCGTTCAGCGGGAACGCCTCTTCCTGACATTTGAGTTCCTGGAGCAACAGGACGTCGGGACTCGCCGTTTCGAGATACGCCGTCACGTGCGGCAGTCGGGATCGAATCGAATTCACGTTCCACGTGGCGATTTTCACCGGAAGAGCGTCCCTTCTTTTCAGGGAATCTGTAATCGATTCAACGTTGCGGAGACGTGGTTCATCATCCCCGTGCCCCCAGGCTGGGGGAAATCCCTTCTGTGCCGAGGGAGAACAACTGTGCCTATCATAGCGCAGAAAAAGGATGAACCCAAGAGGAGGCATCTGCCGTAACACGGGTCAGATGAGAGCCAGTGCCAACGACGTCGAGAACCCCGGGACCCGTTCCGTCATTCCCGCCTTCGCGGGAAGGCCAGAGAGGTGTGGGAAGGGCAGCGAGCCTGTCATTCCCGTGGGGTTTTAGCGGGAATCCAGAGCGGGAGGCGGGTATGCCAGAGGAGGTGCGAAAAGGCCTCCTGTTCCCTCCCTCTCCCTGTGGGAGAGGGCCTGGGTGAGGGGCCTTTGCTCCCGCGATAACACGCCGCTCCCCGGCTCGCGGTGTCGAGGCGGGCGACGGGTTCTTCAATAACGAGAATCCGGGGCCACGCTTTTCCATGGATTCCCGCTAAAAACTGCGGGAATGACAGAAGGGGGGCGGCGGGAATGACAGAAGGGGCGGCGGGAAGGCCAGAAGGGGCGGCGGGAAGGCCAGAAGGGGGGCGGGAAGGCCAGAAGGGGGGCGGAAATACACTTTCTGTCATTCCCGACATCGTTTATCGGGAATCCAGCATAACGGGCGTCGTTGTGCAACACCGTGCGTCGCCGCTCTGTGCGGTGTTGAGGCGGGCGACGGGGTTTCAATAACGAGAATCCGGGGCCGCCATGCTCTTCTGTGGATTCCCGCTAAAAACTGCGGGAATGACAGAAGGGGGGGCGGGAAGGCCAGAAGGGAGGGCGGAAATACACTTTCTGTCATTCCCGACATCGTTTATCGGGAATCCAGCATAACGGGCGTCGTTGTGCAACACCGTGCGTCTCCGGTCTGTGCGGTGTTGAGGCGGGCGACGGGGTTTTCAATAACGAGAATCCGGGGCCGCCATGCTCTTCTGTGGATTCCCGCTAAAAACTGCGGGAATGACAGAAGGGGGCGGCGGGAAGGCCAGAAGGGGGGGCGGGAAGGCCAGAAGGGGGGGCGGGAAAGGCCAGAAGGGGGGCGGAAATACACTTTCTGTCATTCCCGACATCGTTTATCGGGAATCCAGCATAACGGGCGTCGTTGTGCAACACCGTGCGTCTCCGCTCTGTGCGGTGTTGAGGCGGGCGACGGGGTTTCAATAACGAGAATCCGGTGCCGCCATGCTCTTCTGTGGATTCCCGCTAAAAACTGCGGGAATGACAGAAGGGGGGGCGGGAATGACAGAGGGGGGCGGGAAGGCCAGAGGGGGGCGGGAAGGCCAGAAGGGGGTGGGAAGGACAGGAAGGGGGTGGGAAGGACAGGAAGGGCGCGGAAAGGACGTCGTGGAGTGCTTCCTCTTCCCTGAAGCGGTTCCGCGAGGGGCGCGACCGCGGCGCCGAATTTTCGTCCTCAGTGCGCCTCTCCCCAGGAGTTTCCCTGTCTTACGTCCACGGTGAGCGGGACGGAGAGTCGGAGTGCCGGCAGTGTCGCTGATTCCATGACGTGCTTCACGACTTCGCCCGTCTGCTCCGCGGCGTCTGCGTCCGCTTCAAAGACTAATTCGTCGTGGACCGTCAACAGCATGGCGGCTTTGGCATTGAGGCGGTGACGTGCCAAGGCCGGGGGAACGCGAATCATGGCGCGTTTAAGCACGTCGGCGGCCGTGCCTTGGATCGGGGCGTTGATTGCCGCCCGTTCTGAAAAATTTCGAAGGACGGCGTTTTTGTCGTGGATGCCCGGCACGTGGCATCGGCGACCGAAGAGCGTCTCCACGTATCCACGTTCGCGGCAGAATCGTTTGGTGCGGTCCATGTATTCCTGAATGCCCGGGTATCGGTCAAAATAGGTTTTCATGTATGCGGCGGCTTCTTCGCCGGTCATCCCCAACTGGCGCCCGAGGCCGAATGAGCTGATGCCGTAGATGATGCCGAAATTGATGGCCTTGGCTTTTCGACGCATGGCCGGGTCCACCTCGTCTGGGGCGACGCCGAACAGTTGACCGGCGGTCAGGGCGTGAACGTCCTGCCCCTCGTGGAACGCCTGTTTCAGCGCACCGACGTCGGCGACGTGGGCGAGCAGACGGAGTTCAATTTGCGAGTAATCCAGCGACAGCAGGAGCCGGCCGGGCGTGGTCACGAAGGCGTGCCGAATTTTTCGGCCGTCTTCGGTTCGAATGGGAATGTTTTGCAGATTGGGATCAGTGGAAGACAGGCGGCCGGTTGAGGTCGCCGCCATGGCGAAGGACGTGTGGACGCGCCCGGTTCGCGCATCGATCTGCTCCACCAGGGCATCGGCGTACGTGCGTTGTAATTTGTCGAGTTGTCGCCAGTCCAGGACTTTTGCCGGGAGTTCGTGCCCATCGGCCGCCAGGGTTTCCAGGACGTCGGCGCCGGTCGCGTAGGCACCGGATTTGCCTTTTTGTCCGCCTTCCAACCGCATTTCGTCAAACAGGACTTTGCCCAGTTGTTTGGGCGACCCCAGGTTGAAGGTGTGACCGGCCAAGTCGTACACGTCTTTCTCCAGCGCGGCTTGGCGTTCGGCAAATTCCCGGCTGAGCGACTCGAGTTTCTCCCGGTCAACGCGGATGCCCGCGGCTTCCACGTCTGCCAAGACGGAGATCAAGGGCCGTTCGAGTGTTTCATACGTCGTGACCATGCGCTCCGCCGACAAGCGCGGTTTGAGGAACTGATGCAGCCGGAGGGTCACGTCGGCAGCTTCTGCCGCATAGGCCAGGGCGTGCTCCGGCGGGACCCGGTCGAAGGTGCGTCGTGCTTTGCCCGTGCCGGCGACGTCTTTGAAGGTGATCGTCGTCTGACCGAAATGGCGTTCGGCTAATTCATCCAGACCGTGGCCGTGGCTGCCGCCGTCCAGGACGTAGGACATCAACATGGTGTCGTCCACCGGTGAGAGGGTGACGCCGTACCGTCGAAGGACGACCAGGTCGTCTTTGACGTGATGACCGATTTTGAGCACGGACGGGTCCGCGAAGAGCGGACGCAGGCAAGCAAGGGCCTCTTCGCGGGGAATCTGGATGAGCGGCACGCGTGGGTGAGCGGCGTCCTCTTCTTCGGCGGAGTCGGCGTCATCCGATTCGGAGTCTGGGGCAGGAGGGCGATGGGCGAAGGGGACGTAGCACGCCCGGCCGGGCCTGACGCACAGCGAAAGTCCCACCGGTTCCGTTCGGTTTTCGTCCGTCAACGTGGTTGCGGTCTTGATCGCCACCACGCCCCCGTAACGGGCCTGAGTGATCCAATCCTGCAAGACGGCATGGGATTGCACCAGTTCGTAGTGCGTGGCGGTCGGCTCATCAGGCGTTGACGTCGGGACGCCTTCGATCTGCGGACCATCCTCGCCAGACGCCGCCCGGCTTTGTATTTTGGCCATGAGGGCTTTGAACCCTTGTTCCTTGAGGAAGGTCAGCAGTCGTTGGGGATCAGGGTCTCGTCGTTGTAACCGATGCACGGTCAGGTCCGTGGGCACGTCGTCCCGGAGACGAACGAGTTCCCGCGAGAGTCTGGCTTGATCGGCAAAATCAATGAGGCTTTGCCGTCGCTTCGGTTGCTTGATTTCTCCGGCTCGGGACAGGAGTGCATCCAAGTCCCCGTATTCTTGAATGAGGAGGGCCGCGGTTTTGATCCCAATGCCCGGGACCCCCGGCACGTTGTCCGTCGAATCGCCGGCCAGGGCTTGCACGTCCACCACCTTTTCCGGGCCCACCCCGAATTTTTCCTTGACTTCCGTTCGACCGATTGTCCGATTTTTAATGGCGTCGAACATGCTGATGCGATCGGAAACCAACTGCATCAGATCTTTATCCGACGAGATAATGATGACGTCCATCTCCGCGGCTTCGGCTTGTCGCGCGTAGGTGGCGATCAGGTCGTCGGCTTCAAAGCCCGGCCTTTCGAGACATTCCACGTTAAACGCGCGCGTGGCCTCGCGAACCAGGGGAAATTGGGGGATGAGTTCATCGGGCGGGTCGGGGCGATTGGCCTTATAGTCCGGAGCCAGTTCATTCCGAAACGACTCCCGTGCCGAATCAAAGATCACGGCCAGATGCGTGGCATGCAGGTCATCCAGCAGTTTCAGCAACATGTTGCTGAATCCGAGCACGGCGTTGACGGGGGTCTGATCGGAACGGGTCAGCACCGGAAGCGCGTGGAACGCTCGAAAGATAAAACCGGACCCGTCCACCAAACACAGGCGTTGACGAGTCGAATTCTGATCTTGCAACGTCATGGTCGTTGCGTCCCGGTTCCTGGGCGTCTAGTGTCTTCGCGGAGACCCCCGTGGGGAAACGATGTAGCACACTCACGTCCGACCGGGAAAGTTTGACGACCGGAGCGAGGGGACCTTTGACCGCGGCATGGTATTCCGTGTACATTTTGCTCCAACGTCATGAGCAAGTCACCCACCCTCAATTCATTTTTCAAAGGCCACGGGCTGGGCAATGATTATATTGCCCTTGAACCCAGACAGTTGACGTTTCGGCTCACCCCCAAAGCCATTCGTGCGATCTGTGATCGACATTGGGGCGTGGGCAGCGACGGCATTGTGGCCTTGGTGCCTTCAAGACGGGCGGACTTCGGATTGCGCGTGTTCAACCCGGACGGGAGTGAAGCGGAAAAATCAGGCAACGGGCTGCGAATTTTCGGCTGTTTCCTCTATGCCACGAACCGGACGCGGCGCCGTTCGTTTTCAGTTGAAACGAAAGGCGGCATCGTCCGCGTGGAGTTGGCGTTTGATCGGAAGGGGCGGGTCAACGGTGCCACCGTGGAGATGGGCCGGGCCTCGTTTCGGCCGAGCGACTTGCCCTGTACCATTAAGGCGCCGGAGTTGCTCCGCCAACCGATCAAGGCCGTTGGGCAGTCTCTGCGCTTTACGGGCGTCAGCGTGGGCAACCCCCATTGCGTGGTGTTCAAGCACGCGGGCGGGACCTGGACGCGGGCGGATTTGCTCCGCATGGGGCCCGAATTAGAAACCCACCCCACCTTTCCGCGGCGCGTCAACGTTCAACTGGCCGTGCCCACCGGCCCGCAGACCATTTCTCTTTTCATCTGGGAACGCGGAGTGGGAGAGACGCAGGCGTCGGGTTCTTCGGCGTGCGCGGTGGCCAGTGCGGGCGTGCGCTTGAAATTAGTCAAAAGCCCAGTCACGGTCGTGGCTCCCGGCGGAACGTTGAGCGTCACGGTTGACCCGTCCTACAACCTGACGATGACGGGTCCGGTAGCTGAAGTGTACCAAGGGCATTTCAGCGGCACGTTTGAAAAATAACCCGACGCGCCGGCGTTCCGGTGCCGTGACCCCACCTGACCGCCGGCGTTCCCCTTTTCCCTTCCCCTGAGGCATGGCCTTTACTTCGGGAAATCGGTCGGCGGCGTGACTGCCCAGCCTTCTCCGTTCAAGGACCGGAGAAATTCGATGACGTCTTCTTTTTCCTGCTCCGTGAGCTGTAACGGTTTGACGGCGGAATCCAGATACGGATTCGGCACGCCCCCGCGGTCGTAAAACTCGATCACTTGGCGTAAGGTGGCAAAACGGCCGTCGTGCATGTACGGGGCCGTTCGGGCGATTTCCCTCAGCGTCGGCGTTTTGAACGCGCCGAGGTCTTCGGCTTGTTTCGTCACGGCGTAGCGGCCCACGTCGATCTGATCGCGGTCCCATCCCACGCCGAGATTATGAAATCGCTCGTCCGTAAAATTGAACCCGGAGTGGCAGGATAAACACCGCCCTTTGCCGACGAAGACGCGGAATCCGTTTTGGGCCGTTTCGGATAACGCTTGCGAGTCGTCTTCCGTGACGAATCGATCGTACTCGCTGTTCCCGGACAGCAGGGTGCGTTGAAAGCTGGCTATGGCTTTGCCGATCAGGTCGAGCGTGATGGGAACGGGTCCGAACGCGCGTTCGAAGAGGGGGTGATAGCCGGCAATCGTCTTGACTTTTGCCACCAGGGCATCGTGGTCGGCAAACCCGTGCTCCACGGGGTTGACGAACGGGCCCACGGATTGGTCTTCGAGCATGGCTGCCCGGCCGTCCCAAAATTGGGCCGTGCTGAAGACGCGATTGACGGCGGTCGGCGCACTTCGTCCCCCCTTTTGTCCATGAATGCCGGTGGAAACGGGTTGTCCATCGGTAAAGGCCAGTGCCGGCACGTGGCAGCTTGCACAGGCGATCGTATCATTGGCCGATAACCGTTTATCAAAAAACAAGAGTTTCCCCAGGTCCACTTTTTCTTTGGTTAACGGGTTGTCCTCGGGAATCACGAGTTTATCTTTTTCCAGGCCAGACGGGAGATGAAGCGAAAATGCCGTTTGGGTTTGGGCCGCTGCGGTTTGAACAGTCAGAAGCGTCAGCAGGAGTCCCAGAATCAGCATCCGGCGAGGGTGAAATTCGTTGACGACGCCCGGATGGTCCTGCTTTCTCTTGTTGCCGGTCATTGTGTGCCTCCTGTCATGGGATGAGTAAAGAGAGTTCGTCACAAAGAGAACGTCGTTATCGTGACAATCATCGTACACCACTCCGCGTGAAAATGGAAATTCCTGATCGTGCCCGCGTCCGAGCCGCGTCAGCCGTCACGCTTTTAACGCGTGCCCGACCAGCACGCCCAGAAACGTCGCCACGGCGTACCCGAGGGTCCCGCATACGATCGCGGGGACAATGAATGCGTCCCACTTGCGGGCTGCCGCCATGGCGGCAGCGGTCGTCGGGCCGCCCATGTTGGCATTGGAGGCAACGAGAATATCGGGCAGGCTGAGTTTGGCGAGTTTCCCCAGAGTCAGAACGATCACGAAGTGGACGCTGACGATGACGACGGCGTACCCGAAGAGCCAGGGACCCACCGTCAGCACGACGTCAACGTTTGCCGTTGCGCCAATCACGGCGAAAAAGATTTGCATGAAGGCCGTCCCGATGGTTTCGGCTCCGCTCAGGCGATCAAGCCGAGGGCCGCACGTCGTCGCGATCAGTACGACCAAGGCCGTGACGAACAGAATGCCGGCGCTCGGCGTTCCCAACCACGTTGCGGCTTGATACCCTACCCCGCAACACGTGACGGCGAGCAGGAGGGCCAAACCGGTGGACGTGAAGGTCAGTTGCCGACATCCTTCAAAAAAGCCGGAGGGCCGTGGCTGGGGTGCGGGAGGCCGCATGAGATGCTGCCCTACGGGGGGTGCGGGGGCGAACGTTTGCTGCACGATTTTTATTGACGGGAAGGCGAACAGGATGAGGAAATAGAGCGTCATTGTTAAATTATCCGCGGCGGCTCCGGCGGCGAGGAGGTCGCCGGAACGCATGCCCACGGCTTCTGCCGCGGACATGTAATTCACGGACCCGCCGATGTACGTCGCCGAAAATATCGCGGCCAGTTTCCAGCCCTCTTCTCCCGTCGGTATCAGATAAAACGCAATGATGACGCCGACCACCGTCCCGATGGTACCAAATGCGAAGGCCACCAGGGTGCGGCCGGCTTCGCGGATCATTCGGAAGAGATTGGCTTTGAATAATAAAAGCGGGATGGCCACGGGAACGAGGTAGGCCCACACGAGGTCGTAGACGGGTGACGCGGGAGGCAGGACGCCGACGTTTGACAGGATGACCGTGGTCAGCATGGTGACGACGGCGCCCGACACCGCGGCCCCCCACGCGTACCGTTCACTCCAGAGGCCCAGGAACGCCGCCACCACTAAGATGGTTCCCAGCACCACGGTTTGATCCTGCGCAATGAGGGCGTTCATTCACGCGGCCGAGTCGGCAGTCGCCCGGGTTCTCCGGCGTGCGTCACCGTGCGTCATGAAAGATGATGCCCAGCACGCACCGGTGACCGGCGGTAACGCGGCTCACGCCGTGACGCACGTTCGTGCGCGTGAGTCCACGGCGTCCGGCCACGGGGCGTTCACAGACCGGGAAAATAATCAGATCACCAAGGTCGGGATTCAACACGGTGACGCGGGATTGTTGGCGCGGCCGGTGTTCGACGAGGACAAATTCTCCTCCTTCAAACTCGTGGTCTTTGCGGCTCAACATGACCATCGCTTGAAGAGGAAAGAACGTCGGACCGTAGAGGTCCCGGTGCAGACAATTAAAATCCCCACGGCGGTATCGAAGCAGGAGGGGCGTTGGCTGTGTTTGCCCCTGACGTTGACACGCGCGTCGAAAGGCGGCAAGGGTTGAGGGATACCGATGGGGTCGGTTCATCGTTTCCATCATCCGATTGGCAATGGGCGACAGAGCGGCGTACAGCCGAGTGCGTAAATGGGACACAGGCGCCGGCAAGGGATACGCAAAATACGAGTATTCGCCTTGTCCGAATCCATGGCGTGCCATCACGATTCTGGATCGAAAACGACAATCGTCGTCGTACAGCGTTCGCAGGGACCGACACGTCGAAGCGCGGAGCATCCGCGGCACGTGGACGTGCCCGCTCGCCACAATCGAGTCTTCGATGGACGCCCAATCCAAAGCGTGGAGATTCGGAAGCCGTTGTCGATTCGTGGGCACGGGACCGCGGTCTCCTCAATGATGCTCATGCGTGCAATGTCCCGGACGGCGTCACGTGGCAGGTGGTCGGTGCCGCGTCCGTCGAACGACAATTTGACGCATTCGGGTTCAGGAATGTCAACGTCTCGTTCGGATGCCCGGGCGGCATGAGCAGGTACGGTCACATCGTCCGGAACGTGTGCTGAATAAACTCGGTCGGCGTTCGGATGCCTAGGCGGCATGATCAGGTCCTGTCACCCTGAGCGAAGCGAAGGGTCTCGTCCCGACCGGCAAACGAGCAAATGGGCCGTGTCTTGTCAAGCCTGAAGGATTTTCATTATGGTGAAGTCCGCGTTCGAAACGTTCACGTGCGGAGAACCGGACTGAGGATCGGAAGCGTGAGATGATGACGGAATTTGGTGAACACGTGGCCATGGTGTGGCAGACGGGCGTCTTCGGGATCAGTCTGGGCCGAGTCGTGGCGGCCATCTTGGTGCTGCTGATTTTTCTCGGATTGCGCCGCGTCTTTTTCAGGTTCGTGGTGACCTCGCTTCATCACGTGACCAGGAAGACCAGAACGGACGTGGATGATCTCTTGCTCTCGGCCGTGGAAAAGCCCTTGGAATTCGGATTCGTGGTCGTGGGGGTCTACGCGGCGGGTCAGATCCTCCCCACGTCCGCGCCCGTCGGCGAGGCGTTCGAGAAGCTCATTCGGTCCCTGATCGCGCTGACGCTGTTCTGGATGCTGTTTCGAGCCGTCGATCCGCTGTCGTCGTTCATGGACCGCGGGATCGCCGTGATGGGAAGTTCGAGCATGCGCGATACCATGAAGAGCTTCTTCGTGCGGCTTGCCAAGTTTCTCGTGATCTGCTTGGGGGTCGCGGCCGTCTTTCAAGAGTGGGGATTTAACGTGGCGGCCGTGCTGGGGAGTTTAGGACTCGTCGGGATGGCCGTGGCCTTGGGCGCCAGAGATTTCATTGCGAACTTATTCGCGGGGCTGACCATTTTTCTGGATCGGATGTTCGAAAAAGATAATTGGATTCGCACACCGGACGTGGAAGGAGTCGTAGAGGATATCGGCTTTCGCGCCACGAAAATTCGACGCTTTGACAAAGCCCTGGTGACCATTCCGAACGGAAAGTTGGCTGGGGAAGCCCTCGTGAATTTTTCTCGAATGACCAATCGGAGAATTTATTGGACCATCGGCGTGGAATATCGCACGACGCAAGACCAACTGCGCGGGATCATTCACGATATTGGGGAATACGTGAACGGCAGCGGGGACTTTGAACGTGACCCCGCCAAAACGGAGACCTTTGTCTTCGTGGATGCCTTTGGGGCCTCAAGCATCAACGTCATGCTGTATTGTTTTACCAGGACCACGGAATGGGGAGAATGGTTGGCGTGTAAGGAACGATTGGCCTATACCGTCAAGAACGTCGTCGAACGCCACGGTGCCGCGTTTGCCTTCCCCTCAACCTCGTTGTACGTGGAAACCCTGCCATTCGGAAAACCTGAGCCGTTTCCGCTTCCCGGGCAGAGCCGGTCCGGTCACGCTCCCTCTTCATAATAACGGCGTCCCGGCACTGAAGGATTGTTGGAATCTCCCTGAGAGGTTTGTATAATGCCGTCCTTTGTGAGCCAGTGTGACCATACGCGTTGAGGAAAGGATGAATGCCGTGTCGATTGTGAAAACCGGGAAAAAGTTGGTGAGTCCGTGGAGACAACCGAAAAACCATGGGAACGTTGAAACGTGTGAGCAATCTGACGTTCAACGGGATGAAGAATCCCCCGCGAGGCCCGTCCGGAGACAAGGGATAGCCGCCGCAGTACTGATGGCGGTCCTGATTAGCGCACCTGCCGCTCCGGCGCAACCCTTGGCAGGAGTGGCGAGTGGCGCGGCACCCGTGCCGTCTTCCGAAGGCGAGGAAGGGGCGGCTGACGCGGAGGGGGACGTTCCGGCTGGGGGCGCGGCACCCGTAGCGTCTTCCGAAGGCGAGGAAGAGGCGGCTGACGCGGTGAGTGACGTTCCGGCTGCGGTTGCGGCACCCATGCCGTCTTCTGAAGGCGGGGAAGAGGCGGCTGACGCGGAGGGGGACGTTCCGGCTGGAGGTGCGGCACCCGTGGCGTCTTCTGAAGGCGGGGAAGAGGCGGCTGACGCGGAGGGGGACGTTCCGGCTGGGGGCGCGGCACCCGTGGCGTCTTCTGAAGGCGGGGAAGAGGCGGCTGACGCGGAGGGGGACGTTCCGGCTGGGGGCGCGGCACCCGTGGCGTCTTCTGAAGGCGAGGAAGAGGCGGCTGACGCGGAGGGGGACGTTCCGGCTGGGGGCGCGGCACCCGTGGCGTCTTCTGAAGGCGGGGAAGAGGCGGCTGACGCGGAGGGGGACGTTCCGGCTGGGGGCGCGGCACCCGTGGCGTCTTCTGAAGGTGGGGAAGGGGCGGCTGACGCGGAGGGGGATGCCCCGGCCGCGACAACTCCGGCGTGGGAGGACGCGATGGCCGCGTATGAGCGAGGTGACTACGCCGCCGCATTGGAGGCGTTCCGCGGCCTTGCGGATCAGGACGACCTCTTCGCCCAATTCAATCTGGGACTCATGTACGCCGAGGGCCGGGGTGTGCCGCAGGACGACGGCGAAGCGGTACGCTGGTTCCGTCTGGCCGCGGACCAGGACGACCTCTTCGCTCAATTCAATCTGGGACTCATGTACGCCGAGGGCCGGGGTGTGCCGCAGGACGACGGCGAAGCGGCACGCTGGTTCCGTCTGGCCGCGGACCAGGACGATGCCACCGCCCAAGCCAGTCTTGGGGACATGTACGCCGAGGGCCGGGGCGTGTCGCAGGATGACGGCGAAGCGGTACGCTGGTACCGTCTGGCCGCGGAGCAGGGCGACGCCTTCGCTCAGTTCAAACTCGGGCTTATGTACGCCGAAGGCCGTGGCGTGTCGCAGGACGAGACCGAGGCGGCACGCTGGTACCGTCAGGCGGCGGCGGAAGGTGACGCCACCGCCCAAGTCAGTCTCGGGGTCATGTACGAGAAAGGGAAGGGTGTGCCGCGGGACGAGGCCGAAGCCGTGCGCTGGTTTCATCTGGCCGCGGACCAGGGCCACGCGACGGCCCAGGTCATCCTCGGGAACAAGTACGCCGAGGGGGATGGCGTCCCGCGGGATGAGGCTGAAGCCGTGCGCTGGTTCCATCAGGCGGCGGCCCAGGGTGACGCCACGGCCCAATTCGGTCTCGCGCTTATGTACGACGTGGGGGAGGGCGCGTCGCAGGACGTCGCGGAGGCCGTGCGCTGGTACCGTCTGGCCGCGGACCAGGGCCACGCCGACGCCCAGTTCAGGATCGGGCTCATGTACGCCGACGGTGAAGGTGTCTCGCAGGACGAAGACGAGGCCTTGCGTTGGTACCGTCGAGCCGCGGAACAAGGGAACGTCGGGGCCCAGGTCAATCTCGGGTTCATGTACGCCGAGGGCCGAGGCGTGTCACGGGATGCCGCGGAGGCCGAGCGGTGGTACCGTCTGGCTGCCGAGCAGGGCCACGCCACGGCCCAGTTCGGTCTCGGACTCATGTACGACGTGGGGCAAGGCGTGACGCAGGACGACGCGGAAGCGGTGCGGTGGTACCGCCGGGCCGCGGACCAGGGCCACGCCAACGCCCAGTTCAAGCTGGGGTTCATGTACGCCGAAGGCCGAGACGTGCCGCAGGATGCCGCGGAGGCTATGCGCTGGTATCGCCGGGCCGCGGACCAGGGGGTCGCCGACGCCCAGGTCAAGCTGGGACTCATGTACGCCGAAGGCCGAGGCGTGCCGCAGGATGCCGCGGAAGCCATGCGGTGGTACCGTCGGGCCGCGGACCAGGGGGTCGCCGACGCCCAGGTCCATCTCGGTCTCATGTACGCCGAGGGCGAAGGCGTGCCGCAGGACTACATCCAGGCACACAAATGGCTGAACGTCGCGACTGCGAGGCTTCCGAAGTCCGAGCCGCAGCGTGAAACGGTCGCACGAACTCGCGATCGTATCGAGTCGAAAATGACCCCGGCCCAACTTGCTGAAGCGCAACGGCTGGCGCGGGAGTGGCAGCCGAAACCATCCGCGGTCCAGGATGTTCCAGCCAGCTGAGCACGACACCATGACGAACGAGAAAGGCGTTCCCGAGATGGGAGGGGAGATGCGCCGGTCGTCGTCCATCCGACAAGATGAGAAACGCACCGTGTTGTCCTTCAAAGTACAAGGGTTGGTTGCCTCAACGCTCCTGGTGCTCGCCCTGCTCGGCGCCCCGGCCACGACGGCACAGACGCTTGACGACGCCGTGTCAGCGTGGAAGCGCGGCGACTACGCCGCTGCAATCGAAACGTTCAGCGTCTTTGTTGAGCAGGGGAGTGCCCTCGCCCAGTTCAGGCTGGGGGTCATGTACGAGGAAGGCCAAGGCGTGCCGCAGGACGATGGTGAAGCGGTCCGGTGGTATCGGCTGGCCGCGGAGCAGGGACATGCCAAAGCCCAGTTCAGACTTGGGTTCATGTATGTCGAAGGCCGGGGGGTGCCGCAGGACGACGGCAAAGCGGTCCGGTGGTACCGGCTAGCGTCGGAGCAGGGGGATGCCTTCGCCCAAGTCAACCTCGGGGTCATGTACGCGGAGGGCCAGGGGGTGCCGCAGGACGACGGCGAAGCGGTTCGGTGGTACCGGCTAGCGGCGGAGCAGGGGGATGCCGTCGCTCAGTTCAACCTCGGGTACATGTACGAGGAAGGCCGGGGGGTGCCGCAGGACGATGGTGAGGCGGTCCGGTGGTACCGGCTAGCGGCAGAGCAGGGGGACGCCGACGCCCAAGTCAACCTCGGGGTCATGTACGAGGAAGGCCGGGGGGTGCCGCAGGACGACGGCGAAGCGGTTCGGTGGTACCGGCTAGCGTCGGAGCAGGGGAATATCGACGCCCAGGGCTGGCTCGGGTACATGTACGGGGAAGGCCGGGGCGTGCCGCAGGACGATGGTGAGGCGGTCCGGTGGTACCGGCTAGCGGCAGAGCAGGGGGACGCCGACGCCCAAGTCAACCTCGGGGTCATGTATGAGGAGGGCCGGGGGGTGCCGCAGGACGACGGCGAAGCGGTTCGGTGGTACCGGCTAGCGGCGGAGCAGGGGGATGCCGTCGCTCAGTTCAACCTCGGGTACATGTACGAGGAAGGCCGGGGGGTGCCGCAGGACGATGGTGAGGCGGTCCGGTGGTACCGGCTAGCGGCAGAGCAGGGGGACGCCGACGCCCAAGTCAACCTCGGGGTCATGTACGGGGAAGGCCGGGGCGTGCCGCAGGACGATGGTGAGGCGGTCCGGTGGTACCGGCTAGCGGCAGAGCAGGGGGACGCCGACGCCCAAGTCAACCTCGGGGTCATGTATGAGGAGGGCCGGGGGGTGCCGCAGGACGACGGCGAAGCGGTTCGGTGGTACCGGCTGGCCGCGGACCAGGGGGATGCCGACGCCCAGTACTGGCTCGGGGCCATGTACGAGGAAGGCCGGGGCGTGCCGCAGGACGACGTTCAAGCACACAAATGGTACAACCTTGCGGCTTCTCGGATTTCGAGTTCAGATCAGCGGCGCGATAGAGTCGTGAAAGCCCGCAACCGGGTCGGGCGGAAAATGACCCGGACCCAACTCGCCGAGGCGCAACGGCTGTCGCGGGAGTGGCGGCCAAAACCATCCGCGGCCCAGGATGTTCCGGACCGCTGAACACGACACCATGACGAATGAGGAAGGCGTTCCTGAGATAGGAGGTGGGATGCGCAGACCGTGGTACATCCAACAAGATGAGAAATCCCTTCTCTGTTATCCTTGTACATGCTTGCTTCTTCTATGACAAATCTCGATCCTTGCTGTTCTCTACCCCCGTATTCCTTTACAAGAGCCCTTTCTGACGGGTGGTCAAGCTTACCATGGAAATCAGAGAAATTCCCTGCACAACCATTTTGAATCCTACGGGGGGATATTTGGGAGCAGGGTTTACCCATACGATAAATTTATACCGGGGATGTGCGCTGGGCAAGACGCTCTGCGGCGTGTACTGCTACGCGCAGTGGAATCCGTATCACGTCCGGAGACGGACGTGGGGAGGGTTCCTGGACGTCAAGGCAGGCGCGGTGGATGCCTATTGTACGCAGTATGATCGACTGAAGCATCCCAGGTCCGGCGACCCCAAGTCCCTCAAGGTTTTTCTGTCCAGCGTGACCGAGCCGTATCCGCCGCAGGAACGGACCCGGCGGTCCACGCGGCAACTGCTGCACGCGATGGTGGATCGCGCGCCGGATCTGTTGGTCATTCAATCGCACACGCCCTTGGTGGTTGAGGATTTGGCTTTGTTGCAACGCCTTCAGCAACGGTGCGACGTTCGCGTTCACGTGACGGTGGAGACCGATTCCCCCAAATTGCCGGCGCCGTTTCCGAATCACGCCTATTCCCCCAGTTCTCGCATTCAGGCCCTGCATGTCTTGCGGTCCGCGGGCCTGCACGCGGTGGCGACGGTGAGTCCCTTGTTGCCGTTGGATGATCCCGTGCGATTCGCCGCCGAGTTGGAGCGGGCCTGTACCCGGGTCGTCCTGGATCATTATGTGCTCGGGGACGGTAGCCCGGACGGGCAACGGACCGAACGGACGGCATTGCCGCGCCTGTTAATGGAAGCGGGCTACGGCGAATGGACGACGTTACGAAAATTTCAGGAAATCGTAGACCTGTTCCGTGAAGTCTTTGCCGACACGAATCGGGTCGGCGTGAGTCGGGACGGGTTTGCCGGACCCACGGCGCCCGCCGTCTGATGCAACAATCGGCGGAGCGTTGATGCTGACCATGAGGCCGCACGAATGAAGGGAAAGAAACAAGACACTGGATTCCCGCTAAAACCCTGCGGGAATGACAGCCGGGTCAACGGGGCGACACGAATCCGCCTCTGTCATGCCCGACGCACCCTCTGTCGTGCCTGACGTTTTTAATCATCCGCCTCTGTCGTGCCCGACGTTATTAATCATCCGCTATTGTCATTCCCGATGTTTTTAATCGGGAATCCAGGGGTTTTTCCCCAAGCAGGGCGACACGAATGAAGGGAAAGAAACAAGACACTGGATTCCCGCTAAAACCCTGCGGGAATGACAGAGGGGGACAACGGGGCGACACGAATCCGCCTCTGTCATGCCCGACGCACCCTCAGTCATGCCTGACGTTTTTAATCATCCGCTATTGTCATTCCCGACGTTTTTAATCGGGAATCCAGGGGTTTTTCTCCAAGCAGGGAGACACGAATGAAGGAAAAGAAACAAGACACTGGATTCCTGCTCAACCCTGCGGGTTCGTCATTGACAGAAAGGATTTTTTGCTTGAGTATTGCGTATGAAGTTGCTGCCGGACGGACAATCGGTTCTTGAGCAAACAAGGGAGGTGTCATGATGTTCATGCAAGCCTACACGAACCAGACCTATGCCTTGATGCGGATTTTCACCGGGTTGTTGTTTCTCTGGCACGGCACGGAAAAACTCTTCGACTTTCCCGCCCATATCCATGACGCCCCGCCGTTCGTGGTGTATATCGCCGGGCCCATTGAATTGATCGGCGGCGTGCTGGTCATGGTGGGGTTGTTGACCCGATGGGCCGCGTTCCTGTGCAGCGGCCTGATGGCCGCGGCGTATTGGATGGCTCATGGAACGAAGGCGTTTTTCCCGATCATGAACGGGGGAGACTTGGCCGTGCTGTTTTGCTTTGCCTTCCTGTACATCTCGGCACGGGGTGCCGGGATCTGGAGCGTGGATGAGGCCCGTGGTGCCGAGTGACGGCAAGGGGCAGCTTGTCGGCTTTTCCTGACCGGTGGGCAGTGGCCGGTGGTTCGTGACTGACCACCGGCCACTTTTCAATTTTCACGGGTAGAGACGATCTCC
The DNA here is from genome assembly GCA_965212625.1 of Nitrospirales bacterium. GTDB lineage: Bacteria > Nitrospirota > Nitrospiria > Nitrospirales > UBA8639 > Bin75. Next base: position 2,158,107 of record OZ243124.1, read on the forward strand.
GGCATACGGAATTCTTTCCCAGTCTTACCCGCACCGTCCACGTCATTTCAGGCGAACTGTCCGGTTTCATCCGCCATTTCGCCACGTCACGCCACGACCCGACCAACTCGACATCAACGTGGTTGCCCATTAAAATATATCTCACGTCAACGTCCACGTGCAGGAAATGATGAATTTCAGCCCGATCTTGAGCAAAGTCGTCGGAATGCCCCGATTTGTTGCAATCAGTTTCTTCGTCGTGACCATGGGCGGGTGTACCCTGGGGCCGGATTATGAACGGCCGATGCTGCCCGACGCCGATGGATTTCGGATGCAGCCGGCCTTGACTGCCGAGGAGGCGTCCTTGGCGGATTTGGGGTGGTGGGAGCTCTTTCAGGATGAGCACTTGCAGGCCCTCATCCGACGGGCCTTAACGGACAACAAGGACCTGAGAATAGCGGCCTCCCGCGTACAAGAATCTCGTGCTCGACTCAGCGCGACCAGTGCCGATCAATTCCCGCAGGTGACGGGGAACACCAGCGTGCAGCACGTTCAACCGTCAAGTGCCATGGCACGGCAGTTCGGGCTTGGGATTGATCGGGGTTTGACGACGGACACGGATAACGTGCAGCAGGGGGATTCGCAAATCCCGGCCACGACGCAATACAAAGCCACGGCGGATCTCTCCTTTGAAATTGATCTCTGGGGAAAACTTCGTCGAGCCACGGAGGCGGCCCAGGCCGACTTGCTCGCGCAAGAGTGGGCGCGCCATGCGGTCGCCTTGACGCTGGTCAGTGATCTCGCCCGGGTCTATTTCGAACTTCACGAGTTGGACGTGGAACTCGAGATCGCCAAACGTACGCTCAAAAGCCGACGGGAGGAGCGTGAGATGATCCGGTTGCGCAAACTGATGGGACAGCGTTCGGCTCTGGACGTTCGTCGGGCGGAACAGGACGTGGCCCGCGCGCACGCCGTGGTCCCCGACCTCGAGCGTCAAATCGGGCAGCGGGAACATCACCTCAGCATCCTGATGGGACGGAATCCCGCGCACGTGGTTCGAGGGACGTCGCTGCGGGAGCAATCCCTGCCGCCCGACGTGCCCGCCGGGTTGCCGTCGGCTTTGCTGGAGCGACGTCCGGATATTCTGGAAGCCGAACAGCGGTTGATTGCGGCCAACGCCAAAATCGGAGTGGCCAAGGCCGCCTTTTTCCCTCAAATCAGTCTCACGGGAAATTTTGGCGCACAAAGTCTGGAATTTTCCGATCTTTTCGTCGGGGCCTCACGGATCTGGACGTTTGGACCGGCCGTCACGGTTCCGATTTTTAACGCGGGCCGCAATCGAGCCAATTTGGCCGTGAGTCGAGCCCAACAGGAACGGGCACGCATTGCCTATGAACAAACCATTCAACAAGCGTTTCGAGAAGTGGAAGACGCCCTTCTGGCGTATCACAAAATCCGAGAAATCCTCACAACCCGGGAACGCCTCGTCAACGCCTCGCGTGAGGCCGTGCAGTTGGCGCAGCTTGAATACCTGAACGGACGAGCCACGTCTTTAGACGTGCTGGCGGCTCAGCGGGAGGCGTTCAACGCGGAAGTCAGCCTGGCTCGGACGCGGCGCGATCAGTTGATCGCCGTGGTGCAATTGTATAAAGCCCTCGGGGGCGGATGGAATCCGGAACCCGGATCATCCGATGTCGCCATGCAGGAGGTGCGTCCGTGACCGGCCTGCCGCGTTCTGCCTGGACCAACGCCGCACTGTTGCGGGTCGGCCTGCCGCTGCTCATCATCGGGGTGGCCGTGGTCGGAGCCCAGGTCCTGATTCTCAATCGTCCGCCCGTGCCGAAAGCCGACAGAAACCTCAAGCCGACCCTTGTCGAAGTGATCACCGCCCGCACGCGGGATGAGCGAGCCGTCGTCACCGCCTATGGGACCGTGCAGGCGCATCGGCAATTGATCGTACAGCCGGAAGTCGACGGGCGAGTGGTGCAATTGAATCCCAAACTCGTCATCGGCGGCATCCTTGAGAACGGTGCGGTGTTGCTGCGGATCGACCCGCGTGATTATCAATTCGCCCTGGATGAGGAACGGGCCTCCTTGGCCGAGGCCGAGTTTGATCTGAAGGTGGAACTTGGCAATCAGGCGGTGGCCAAGCGCGAGTGGAATTTGTTGAAACCGTCAAGCGGTGAAGTCAGCGCGCTCAGTCAACAGCTTGCCCTTCGCCGACCGCATCTCAAAGAAAAGTACGTGGCCTTGCAGGCAGCTAGGAGTCGGTTTCAGAAAGCGCGATTGGATTTGCAGCGCACGATCGTCCGAACCCCCTTTCACGCCTTGGTGCTGCAAGAATCCGTCGAGAAGGGCCAACTCGTCAACGCGCAGCGTTCCGTGGCGACGCTCGTGGACGTAGACGAATTTCGGGTTCAGGTGAGCGTCCCCATTCATCAGCTCGAATGGATCGCGTTTCCCGGCTCCGGCCGGTCCCAAGGCGCGCGCGCGCGGGTGATTCGTGAAATCGGCAACGACGAACCGGTGGTCCGGCGGGGAACGGTGGTTGAATTGCTGGGCGACGTCACGGAGAACGGCCGGATGGCTCAAGTGCTGGTGGCCGTTCAGGATCCGCTGGAATTAGCAAAACCGGACAACGGGCGTCGTCCTTTGTTATTGGGCGAATACGTGCGGGTCGAGATCGAAGGGCCCGTGCTGCGCGACGTGATCGTCCTGCCGCGTCCCACGATTCGTGAAGGTTCCCGCGTCTGGGTGAAAAACGCGGAGAATCACTTAGACGTTCGTCAGGTTGACGTCGTGCTTTCGCGGAAAGAGACGGTCCTCATCAGCCGGGGACTTCGAGATGGGGAGCAGGTCATCACGAGTCAGTTAACCGCGGCGATTCCTGGTCTTTTGCTCCGAACCGTTGACGACGCGACGCCTCCGACGGGTTCTTCTCCGAAGTTCGATACGCCCGACGACCCTGCGACGCCTGTACCCGAGTAACCCCCATCTATGCCGACTGACCACCCCTCCTCCGATTCCGGGCCGATTGCGTGGATGGCGCGCCACACGGTGGCGGCGAATCTCGTCATGGCGTCGTTTATTCTCGGGGGGTTGGTCGTCAGCACGCAGCTCAAGCAGGAAGTGTATCCGCAGTTTGAAGTCGACGTGATTCGCGTCTCCGTGGACTATCCCGGGGCCAGCCCGGAAGAAATCGAGCAAGGTATTATTCTGGGCATCGAAAACGCCGTGCGAGGGTTGGATGGGGTCGACACCGTCACGTCCACGGCCAAGGAGAATCGAGCCGTGGTCAACGTTGAACTGGTCGCCGGCGCCAACGTCAACGGTCTCCTGCAAGACGTCAACAACGAAATTGAAAGCCTTCAGTCGTTTCCGGAATTGGCGGAAGAACCCGTCATCAGTCTGGTCGAAGTTCGCAGTCAGGTGTTGACGGTGATGGTGTACGGCGATCAGGAAGAACAGATCCTCCGTGACGTCGCCGACCGTCTCCGTGATGAACTGTTGCAGCGCCCCGGCATTACACTCGTGGAACTGGGAGTGGCCCGTCCCCGAGAAATTGCCATTGAAGTGCCGCAGCGGCACCTGCGGGCCCATGGCTTGACCCTCACCCAAATTGCCCGGGAGGTCGGCGAAGCCGCCATCGAACTGCCGGGGGGCGGGATCAAAACGACCAGCGGCGAAGTGTTGCTGCGCACGCAGGAGCGTCGTGATTTTGCTCGCGAATTCGCCGACGTGCCCGTGATTGTGACGCCGGACGGCACCAGGATCACGGTGGGCGATGTTGCCACGATCCGCGATGGGTTTGCGGAAACGGATGAAAAAGCCTTCTATAACGGACAACCGGCGGTCCAAGTCAAAGTGTTTCGAGTCGGCAGCGAAACGCCTCAGTCGGTCTCCGACAACGTCCGGGCGTACGTGGCTGAACTGCGGCCGGAGTTGCCGGCCGGCATTGATCTGGCGATCTGGAACGACTACGCCGAAATCTATCGAGACCGCATGCAGTTGTTATTGAAGAACGCGTTTCTTGGATTGATGCTCGTCCTGGTGCTGCTTGGCTTATTTCTGGACTTCAAGCTGGCCTTCTGGGTCACGGTCGGCCTGCCCACGGCCATCATCGGCTCGTTTTTGTTCATTCCCCTGACCGGGGCCTCCATTAACATGATTTCCTTGTTTGCGTTCATCGTCACGTTGGGCATCATCGTCGATGACGCCGTGATGGCGGGGGAAATCGTTTACCAGAAACGAGAACAAGGATTACCGTTTCTCCAGGCGTCCATTGTCGGCGCTCGGGAGATTGCCGGTCCCATTACCTTTGCCGTGCTCACCAACGTGGCGGCGTTCTTGCCCATGTTTTTCATCCCTGGCGACACGGGCAATTTCATGCGACAGATTCCCTCCGTGGTGGTGGCGGTGTTTGTGGTTTCGCTGATCGAGTCCTTGTTCGTCTTGCCGGCGCATTTGGGCGCAGCGGGGGGCCACTCCACGGGATGGGACGTGCTTGATCGCCCTCGACGGTGGTTCGGCCGCGCCATGCAGACCTTCATCCATGCACGCTATCAGCCGTTTCTTCGCTTCGTGTTGACCACTCGGTACGTCACGGTTGCCGTGGCCGTGGCGATGTTGATTATGACCGTGGGTCTCGTGGCCGGCGGCCACGTCCCCTTTCATTTTATCCCGGCGATTGATTCGGAAATCATTATGGTCCAGGCCACCCTCCCCTATGGGGTACCGGTGGAACGTTCCGGGGCCGTCTTGACCCGCCTTGAAAAGGCGGCCACCGCCACGATCGAACGACTCGGGGGCGACGCCGTGTTGCGAGGGATCTACGGCCAGATCGGTTCACCGTTGCCGCGAATGGGGCCGGATAATCAAGCCGTGGGAACGTCGGGCAGTCACCTCGCCGGGATGATGGTGTTTTTAGTGCCCGAGGATCAACGGAATTTCAGCGGAGCGGATTTTGCCAATGACTGGCGAGCGGCCGTCGGGGTGATCCCAGGCGTGGAAACGCTCAATTTCAAAGCCAATACCGGTCCGACGGGCGGCGTGGCCATTGACGTGCAACTCACGCATCGGTCGAGAACCACGCTTGAAGCCGCCGCCCGGGAGTTGGCCGAGGCGCTGTCACGCTATCAAGGGGTCATTGATATTGACGACGGCGTATCATTGGGGAAACCGCAAATGAGTTTTCGAATCAAACCGGAAGCGCGAAGCCTCGGACTCAATACGACGGACGTGGCCCGGCAGGTGCGCGGGGCCTTTTACGGCGTGGAGGCTTTGCGGCAACAACGCAAACGCGATGAAGTGAAGGTGATGGTGAGGCTGCCCGAAGAGGAACGCCGTTCCTATTTCACGGTTGAACACCTGGTGTTGTTCACGGAGGCGGGGGGAGAAATTCCCTTGACCGAGGCCGTGGAGGTTGATCCTGGCCACGCCTATACGGAGATCAAACGCCGTGACGGACGTCGAATCGTCGCGGTCACGGCCGACGTGGACGAGCGGATCGCCAATGCCAACGCCGTCCTGGGGAACGTCACCGCCAATGAATTGGAGGCGCTCAAACGGAAATATCCGGGCCTCACGTATTCGCTGGAAGGCCAGCAAGCGTCACAACAAGAGACGCTGGATGCGATGGCCGTTGGATTTACCTTGGCCCTGCTGCTGATCTACGGGTTATTAGCCGTGCCGTTCAGAAGTTACGTGCAACCGCTGATCGTGATGCTGTGTATCCCGTTCGGCATTATCGGCGCGGTGATCGGGCATATTCTTTTAGGCTATGGACTCAGCATCATCAGTTTGTTCGGCATCGTGGCCTTGGCGGGCGTCGTGGTGAATGATTCGCTGGTGTTGATCGTCGAAACGAATCGCATGCGCGGCGAGGAAGGGGTTTCCCTGCACGACGCGGTCGTGCGCGGCGCGATGAAACGCTTCCGTCCCATTGTCCTGACGTCCTTGACCACGTTCTTCGGATTAGCCCCGATGATGTTGGAGACGTCGCTCCAGGCTCGGTTTATCGTTCCGATGGCCGTGTCTCTGGGATTCGGGATTCTCTTCGGGACGGTGATTATTCTCACGATCGTCCCCTCGGTGTACGTCATTGTCGAAGATATCCTGGGGCGGCACCGGTCCGGTGACTGATGGCGCCGACGGTTTTGGATTCCCGATTACTAACGTCGGGAATGACAGGGGGGTATCGGGAATGACGGGGGTGGTGTGGCACGCACGATGATTCCGGTACTTTCGCATCCGTGTCTTGTTCCGTTTGACGGATCATTTGCCGTCAAGGAGGCGCGGGCCCGTCCGCCGGCCGAGGCCCCGGGCAAAAAAATCTGCGCGTCAAGGCTGCGCCGGCTCGTCAACGAACTGGATGGGTGGCAGCGGATGCTCTACGCCGATGAACGGTACGCGCTGCTGCTGATTTTTCAAGCAATGGACGCAGCGGGAAAGGATAGTACCATTCGAGCCGTGATGAGCGGCGTCGATCCCTCCGGATGCCAGGTTTTTTCGTTCAAAACGCCGACGACCTTCGAGCGGGCGCATGATTTTCTGTGGCGGACGACGCTTCGACTGCCGGAACGGGGCAAAATCGGCATCTTCAATCGAAGTTATTATGAAGACGTGCTCATTGTGCGCGTCCACCCTGAATGGCTGGAAAAAGACGGGCGGCATCCCGTCGATCTGAACCGGCTCTGGGCGGAGCGATACGAATCCATTCGCGACCATGAGAAGCATCTGGCGCGCAACGGCACGATCATCCTGAAATTCTGGTTGAACGTGTCCAAGGCCGAACAAAAGAAACGGCTGCTTTCCAGGCTTGAACAGCCCGAAAAATATTGGAAATTTGCCGAGGACGATCTGAAAGAGCGGAAGCTCTGGCATCACTACATGACGGCCTATGAAGCGTGCCTGAATGCCACCTCGCGACCGTGGGCGCCGTGGTATGCCGTTCCCGCGGACAACAAGCCCTACATGCGAACGTGTATCGCCGAGATTATCGTGAACACGCTAAAGGGGCTTGGTCTTGCGTATCCCAGAATCGGGCCGGAACGGAAACGCCGATACACCCACGCAAAACGGATCCTTCAAGGCGCAGGCAAAAAAGTGACGAGTGACGAGGGGTGAGGGACGAGGGGCAGGGACGAGGGGCAAGGGACGAGGGGCAAGGGACGCGGGGTGAGGGACGAGGGACGCGGGGCAGGGGCGAGGGACGCGGGGCGAGGGACAAGGGACGCGGGGCGAGGGACAAGGGACGCGGGGCGAGGGACAAGGGACGCGGGGCGAGGGACAAGGGACGCGGGGCGAGGGGTGAGGGACGAGCCCTGTCGTTCCCGCTACCCCCTCTGTCATTCCCGCCGGTTTCCCCGATAACAAATGTCGGGGACAAGGTTAGCGGGAATCCAGTGTCTTTCTCTTCCGTCCCTTCATTCGTGTGGCCCTGCATGGGAATGGATTCCCGATTAAAAACGTCGGGAATGACAGAGGGGGATTAAAAATGTAGGGAATGACGGAGGGGATTAAAAATGTCGGGAATGACAGGGCGGAATCGTGTGCCCCGCATGGGTCAAGGCAGTCTCCGGCCCTCTGCCGGAGGAGTTCAATGTTGTGGTTCGTTTCCTGCTGGAGCACACTTCCCTGTCCTGCCTGTTGCCCCTTCTTGTCCTGCCCACTGCCCTCCTTTTGTCCTGCCCACAGCCCCCTTCTGTCCTGCCCACGGCCCCCTTCTGTCCTGCCTACGGCCTCCCTTCTGTCCTGCCCACGGCCCCCCTTCTGTCCTGCCCACGGCCCCCTTCTGTCCTGCCCACGGCCCCCCTTCTGTCCTGCCCACGGCCCCCTTCTGTCCTGCCTACGGCCCCCTTCTGTCCTGCCAGCCGGTCCCCTCTGTCATTCCCGCCGGTTTTTAGCGGGAATCCAGTGTCTTTCTTTTCTGTCCCTTCATTCGTGTGGCCCTGCATGGGAATGAATTCCCGATTAACAACGTCGGGAATGACAGAAGGGGATTGAAAACATCGGGAATGACGGAGGGGATTAAAAACGTCAAGGAATGACGGGGCGGAATCGTGTGCCCCCGCATGGGTCACAAGGCAGGCTCCGGCCCCCCTGCCGGAGAACTTCGATGTTGTGGTTCGTTTGGCCGCGTGAGACGCGGCCCTACAAGGCTACAAGGGGCTCCCGCGTATGCGGGACATGAGACGTAGGGCCGCGTCTTACGCGGCCTTCACTTGGCGGCTCCCCGAGCACGGGGACTGACCGAACCACTCGCCACTTCTGAGGCTCCCTGCATGCGCGGGAAGGTCTTTGGGCCGCATGAGATGCGGCCCTACGCGGGGAGGATCCCCGCTCCCTCTCCCCTTGCGGGAGAGGGCCGGGGTGAGGGGGCTCTGCTCCCCGCAGAAGACGCCGCTACCACTGCCAGCCCAGCCGCACGGAGACACGGTGCGCTGCCGCCTGCCCGGGCTGCTCTGCCCGTTCGCCTTCAACGCTCAGATCCAGCAACGTACTCACGGCCCAGCGGCTCCCCAGCCGGTAGCGCGCCGCGCCCGGGTCTCCCAGCACCAGCCCGCCATAGGGGGTCAGGAGATCGCGCCCGTCCGCCAGGGCCAGCCCGTAGCCCACGTCGACTGCGACGTTCGCCGGCCGCCAGCCTGCCGCCCGGGCCGGCGTGGGGCCGCCCGGCACCGCGGCCGCGTTCCCCCACAGCTGCGCAACCCCGCTGCCCGGCTGCCCCCACACCGGCGCCACCGTCAGATAGGCGCCTTCGCCGCCAATCCCCGGGTCCAGCCGCATGTTGACACTGGCACCCCAGTTTTCAAACGCTCCGTCCTGATGGGCCAGCAGATACCGTCCCTGCGTGTCCACGCTCAGGCCCCAATCCGTCTGCGTATACGACAGCCCGCCGCCCATTTCCAGGCCCAACCCCTGCTCCGCCGTGCCGCTGTCCCAGCGTCCGCCCAACTCAAGGCGCGGCTGCACCCGGGAGACCGGGGAGAGGTCCACGGCCGTGCGTCCTTCCATCAGCAGCCGCACCCGCTGCGCGCGGCCCCGCGCCGCCGCCAGGCCTACCCTGCCGTCCGACTTCATTGTCGTCAGAAAGGCGTCCGTCTTGGCCGCCACGTCAATCCCCCGCCACGTGATCAACGCCTGCCGTCCGCCCACGGCCCCCATCCAGGACGACAGATCCGTCGTCCGCCTCAGGCCCGCGGACACGGCGGTCTCGACCGCCATGTTCCCCCAGCCGGCGCCCAGCATGCTCCACACCCCCAGGCTGGGGGTGGGCTGCCAGTGCGCATACGGCAAGATGCTGGTCACCTCTACGTCCACCGCGGCCTGGCTTGCCCCGGTGAGCGTGTAGTCCACGTCGCCCGTACTGTGGGCCACCGCCAGCCCCAGCAGCACGGCCGACTTGGGCCGGTAATCAACCCCCACGTAGCCGCTGTAGAGGTTGCCCGTCATCGTGAAATCGTTCTGGGGCTGCCCGGAGAACCCACTCGCCGCCCCCCGGCCCCATAACGTCCAGGCCGGCATCCCATCCTCGCCGGTGCTGGTCAGCGGCAGATTGAACGCACTCCGAGCCAGCAGGTCTTTGGCGGAGACGGGTCGAAGGCGCAGGGGGGACTGCCGGGCGTTCCGTCTGAGCGCGCCGGCCGGGAAGCGGCTTGGGAGACTCCGGTTTTCTTGGAGGATGCTCCCCTCACCCCGGGACTCTCCCGAAAGGGAAGCGGGAACATCCACGGTGACGCCGAGCGCCCGGGCCACGCCGAGTGCCACGCCCGTGACGCGCTGCCAAGTGCCGGTGCCGGGCTTGGCTGCGGGTGCCCCCTCACCCCGGCCCTCTCCCGTGAGGGGAGAGGGAGTGTTTGGGGAAAGAGAGGGAGACGGGTCAGGAGAGGCGGTGAGGGGGAGAACGTGGCCGTCCAGGGTGACGTGCAGCCGGGACGCGGGGGTGCCGGAGCGGCTGCTCAGTATCTCGACGGCATCCGCGGCCAGCGTCCGCCCCACGCCTGCCAGGACCATGCTCAGCACCCGACGTTGCTGGTCACGATCTTGCGAGGGCCGCCCGGTCTCCTCCTTCGACCAAACGCCGTCGGAGACGTTGGTCGCGGTGGCCCTGACGCGCACCGTGTACGCGATGTCGGGGGTGAGGCCGGGGATGGTGTAGCTCGTCGTGTCCGCACCACGGACGAGGGCCTGCCTGGCGGGGTCGTAATCCTGCTCGCCGGACTTCCACTGTACCTTGTAGCCGTCCGCGCCGTTGACTGGGTTCCATGTCACGTCCAGGCTCTCCTCGCCCGGCTCCACATTCAAGCCGGTGACCTGGCTGAGCCCCGTCGTGGCGGTGCCCCTCATGGAGATCTGGCCGTCGGCCGTGGTGGCGGTGACGCGCACCGTGTATTCGGTGGCGGGGGTGAGGTCGGTGATGGTGTAGCTCGTCGTGCCCGCCATAAGGACGGGAGACTGCCGGGCATCGGTGTAGTCCTCCTGCTCGGCGGACTTCCACTGTACCCTGTAGCTCTCCGCGCCGTCGACTAGGTCCCAGGTCACGTGCAGGCTCTTTATGTCCCCCTTCAGGCTGATGTCTATGGTGTCCAGCGGCGTGCCGGTGGCTTCGTCGGAGGGCGGGCCGTCGGCTCCGTCGTCCGTGGTGGCGATGACGCGCACCGTGTACTCGACGCCGGCGGTGAGGTCCGGGATGGTGTAGCTCGTCTTGCCGCCGGTCCGTTCCTGCCGGGCGGAGTCGTAGCCCTCTTCGCCGGACTTCCACTGCACCTTGTAGTCGGCCGCGCCGTCAACTTGGTTCCACGACACGTCGAGGCTCTCCACGCCCGGCGTCACCGTCACGGCCTTGCCTTCCCCCTCCCCCTCCACTCTGAGTGCCGCATACGGCGTGCCGGCGACTATGGTGGAGAAATCCCCCCACGGGGTGCCGGGGAGAATCCTCACCTTGTACTCGACGCCGGGGGTGAGGTTCGGGATGGTGTAGCTGGCCGTGGTCAGGCCGACGACGTTGTACTGCCCGGCTCTCGACGTATGGTAGTTCCCGGGTACTCCCGACGTACGGCGCGCCCCGGCGGACCACCAATAGACCCGGTAGCCTGAGGGGCTGAACGTCGCCGTCGGCGTCAGCGGGTTCCAGCTGACCGTCAGCTCCTCCACCCCGGGCGTCACCGACACGCCCCGCACCGTCCGCACCGTCCGCAGCGGACTGCTCGTACGTACCTGGACGCCCCTGCCTCGCAGGGTCGCGACGTGCTGTTCGGCGTCGGCGTTCAGATTCGGGACGTTCCGCAGATAGACCTGGTCCCCGGAACCCAGCCCGGTGTTGTCGACCAGCGGCTTGAGGTCCCTGACGCCGGTCCCGTCCAGCCTCAAGACCTTCAACGCGGTCATGCGCTCCACCACGGAAAGGTCCTCGAGCCCTTCGTTGCCATTGAGGTCCAGCGTTTCCATGGCCAGCGAGTTTCGCAGCGGCGAGAGGTCCGTGATCCGGTTGTTGGCGGCGGTCAGGGTCTGCAGGTTGCGGTTGGCCAGCGGCGAGAGGTCCTCGATCTGGTTGCCCGAGAGGAACACCTCCGTCAGGTCGTTGACGCGGGTCAGCGGCGAGATGTCGCTGATGTGGTTGCCCTGGAGGTCCAGCAACCTGATGCGCGTCAGGCCGGCCAGCGGCGAGAGGTCCGAGATCCCGGTGTTGGCGGCGTAGAAGGTGGCCAGCCAGACCTGGCCGGAAAGCGGCGAGAGGTCCGAGACCGGGTTGTCGCTGATACTCAGGTGGTCCAGGGTGAGGCCGGCCAGCGGCGAGAGGTCCCTGATCAGGTTGTCGCGAAGCCACAGGCGGCGCGTATTGGTGAGGCCGGCCAGCGGCGAGAGGTCCGTGATCCGGTGGTAGTTGAGAGAGACCGCGTAGGCCAGCGTGAGGTATTCCAATCCCGTCAGATCTCTGACGACGGTAGCGGGGGGCGAGGGAGGGGGCACACTCAGGGATCGCCAGTCGGCGTGCTCCAAGCGCACTACGCCGGTGCCCCAATTGCGCGCCATCTCCGCACGGGTGATCGTCGCTCCGGCGGCCTTGCCCAGACGAGCTTCCAGGAGCGTCCGCAGGTTGGCGTCGGGGATGTTCACCGGCGTCGCCGGCCCGGTCTGCGCCACAGCCAAGTCCGCGGGCGCCGCGAAGAAGACGACGGCCACCGCGCACAGCGCGAGCCGGGCGCGGACGGAGCGCCTGCGCTTTCGTTCCCAGGAAAGATTCACCCCCCCCCCCCCCCCCCACGCACCATGAAGAACACGTTGGTCAATGGGGCTGCGTTGTCCGTTCCTGAAATGAGAACACTCCGACTTGGCCATTCTCATGCGTTCCTCTTTTCTGGATGGAAAATGACTGACGGCATCATCCCGTTTTAGCAGTGGCCGGTGGCCCGTCACTGGTATCCTTGTGGCCGAGAGACCTCAAAGGCGGACAAATATACATCATCGGGGTAAGGAATGCAACATCTGCATGCAACTGCTCCGACGTGGATTCCCGCTAAAAACTGCGGGAATGACAGAGGGGGCACTGCGGGAATGGGTAGGGGCCAATGGCTAGAGGCCAGGGGCTAGGGGCCAGGGACTAGGGGCTAGGGGGCAGGGGCCAGGGGCCAGGGGTTAGGGGCCAGGGGTTAGGGGCCAGGGCGAACGCACTCGGGATGCTACTTTTGTTTTTTTCAGCGGCCTGTGGTTAGGGGCCAGGGCAGCCGCGGGCATGACCGGGGATGGGATGGGCCGGGCTGGAGGTAGGGCCGCGTCTCACGCGGCCTTCCGGCTCCAAGCCCTTCCCATGGATTCCCACCTTCACGGGAATGACAGAAGGGCGTGAGGGAGACGAAGAAATGCCGGCGCCACGGAGGACGACGGTGAGCCTTCTTGCAAAAACGGGAGCGTCTGCGTATCCTCGTGCGCACGTGGGGCACGGTATGTCGGCGCAGCGACACATAGATGATTCCCGGAAGGAATGAAACCAAGACTCACCATTGTGGATTTATTTTCAGGTTGCGGCGGATTTTCCCTTGGATTTGAGAACGCAGGCTTTGAGGTCGTAGCGGCGTACGATCATTGGAAACCCGCTGTTGAGACTTACGGTATGAATTTTCATCATACGGCTCACCGGTTAGAACTCACTGATCATTCTGTGCTTCCTCAAGCGGCGGTCATCGTCGGTGGTCCGCCGTGTCAGGGGTTTTCCTCGGCCGGACGGCGGCGGGCGGAAGACGATCGAAACACGCTTGTTCGCGTTTTTGCGAAACTCATTGCACGGTATCAACCCTTATCTTTTGTGTTCGAGAACGTTGAGGGGTTTCTTACTCAGGACCACGGTCGTTTCGTCTTTGATCTTCTGGAACCCCTGGTCGAGGCGGGATATCGCATCCACCTTCGGAAAGTCAATGCCGCTCATTATGGTGTTCCGCAGCATCGAAAGCGTGTGTTGGCTATCGGCGGATTGGGATGGGACCCTCCCTTCCCAGAGCCCACTCGTTCTGCTCTCGGTGCTCCTGGGGCGCAATGCGCGAATGCCTCTCATTTACCAGTGACGACGGCTTTGAGAGAGGCACTTTCGGGGCTTCCTCATGCAACAGTCCGTTGCAACGGGGAGCAAGATTTTTTTGATCATCGCTATTCGCCGTTCAGCGAAGCAGACCGACACAGGGCGCATTTGCTGAAACCAGGGCAGAACATGCGAAACCTCCCTGAAGGGCTTCGGCACGAAAGTTACCGAAAACGAGCGTATCGTCGAGTCATGGATGGAACCCCGTCAGAACGTCGCGGGGGCGCGCCTGCGGGCATGCGTCGATTATCCATGGATGAACCGTCTAAGGCAATTACCGGAGGCACGCTGAGAGATTTTGTTCACCCAACGGAAGATCGTCCGCTTACGATTCGAGAGTGTGCGAGACTCCAGACTTTTCCCGATGACTTTGTGTTTGCCGGAACCCAAAGTGAAAAAATCCACATGATCGGAAATGCCGTGCCAATACTGCTGGCACAGTGTATAGCCCTCACGCTTAAAGCGGGCATCACGATCGCCAATCCGACGCAGAAGAGAGGCCGTCTCTTGAGCTTTGTGCCAACGTTAGCTGATGGAATGAGCCCGGTTCTTCAAGCGGTATCCGACGAAGTGCATGCGCGTTTCCTTTCAGTGCAGCGGTGTGAGCAACTGCCCCTATGTCTCTGACGAAAACGCAACAGACAATATGGGAAAAAGCGCGGGCTTATGGTTCCGGTGACCAAGCCGTCGGTCTTACCGATGAGATGTGCGCGTATTTAGTCTGTCGCATCGTTCACGATCTTGGCCTACAGAACACGTTCCCAGAAGTCCCAAGGAGTGTGCCGCCTTTTTTTGAAACGGATGATTTGGATTCGCTTGTGGTTCCCGGTGTCAATGCCCAAGGTCTCTTCGAACGTCTGACGAAACAGAACGCTGATGCGGACATGTACTTTGCCTGTTTATCAACCGTTCACAAAGCTAGACTCAAGTATGAGACCATACTCGAAACACAGCCAATTCCAACTCTTGAACAGGTAGGACCGCGTGGGCTGCTTCAATACGGAAAGCTAGGTCCTGCAGCGTTGACTGGCCTTTTGTTCTGGCGGAAATGGTTTTTTGATATTGATAACAGGGCTGGTCAGGAGACGGGCTACCTTTTTGAACCGGTCATCGCCTCTGCCGTTGGCGGAATTCCAGTCCCGGCAAAGAAAAGTCCAATCAAGCGGCATAAGAATAATAAGAAAAGCCGACAGGTCGATTGCCTTTTGGGCAAAAAAGCATACGAACTCAAAATACGAGTTACGATGGCGGCTTCAGGTCAAGGACGTTGGCGAGAGGAACTGGACTTCCCCATTGACTGCAAAGAAAGCGGATATCAACCCGTCCTTGTTGTGCTTGACGGCACTCCAAATCCGAAGTTGTCGGAATTAGAGCACGCCTTCCTTTGTCAGGATGGTGAGGTCTATACGGGTATTTCCGCATGGAAACATCTCGAGCATTTAGCCGGTCCTACCATGTCTCTGTTCCTTGATCACTACATACGCGGCCCCATTGACCGGCTCGTCAAAGAAATCCCTCCGATACTTCCGAAGTTTGTCTCCACGATGTCCGATGACAGCATCAGTATTACGGTAGGCGATGAAACGTTTCGCATTGTTCGGCGCGAATCTGAGATTGGAGCAGAACGGCACGACGAAGCACCTGATGACGTCGGAGATCACGTCCCCGCGTAAATCAATTCGAGCAAGAGCCCTTCTTGCTTCATCGCCCAAGGTGCGTAAGGCGATGCAGGCCACTCCTTCGTACCATACAACCCCAGAAAAAGTTTTGCGAAGCACGTTGCACGGGTCAGGTTTGATGTTTTGAAAAGACGGAGAGTCAGTTCAATGCCATTAGAAGAATTAGAAGAACGACTGCTGTATCAGAACCATCCTGATGCATCGTGTTTCTTGACGTGAGGCATCGGTTTTCTTGCAAAAACGGGAGCGTCTGCGTATCCTCGTGCGCACGTGGGGCATGGTATGTCGGCGCAGCGACACATAGATGATTCCCGGAAGGAGATTGATCGGCTGGACGATGAGATCCTGACGCTCCTCAATGAGCGGTCGCGTCACGTCATTGCGATCGGTCAGGCCAAACTCCGGACGGACCCGAATGCCCTGCTGCACACCCCGGGCCGCGAAGCGGATATCGTTGACCGTCTCACGCGCCACAACTCCGGGCCTTTCCCCAACGCGGCCATTCTTCCGGTCTATCGGGAAATCATGTCCGCCTCCCTGTCGTTGGAGGGGCGGCAAACCGTGGCTTACCTCGGGCCGCCGGCCACGTTCACGCATTTGGCCGCGTTGGGAAAATTCGGGCAATCCGCCCACTACGTGCCGGTCAGCGGGATTAAGGAAGTGTTTGATGAAGTGGAACGCGGCCGCGCGCTGTATGGCGTCGTCCCCATCGAGAATTCGACGGAAGGCGTGGTGAATTACACCCTTGACATGTTTATCGACTCTAATTTGACGATCTATGGGGAGGTCATGCAGGAAATTTCTCATCACCTGATGTCAAGAAGTGAGCGGGTCGAAGACGTCACGACGATTTATTCCCATCCTCATGCCTTGGCGCAGTGCCGCAATTGGTTGGACACCCATATGCTCAACGTCCCCGTGGCCGAGACGCCCAGCACCTCCCGCGCGGCGGAACGCTGTGCCGCGGAGCCCGGCGCCGCGGCCATTGCTTCGGACCTCGCCGCTCGCCTGTACGGGCTTCACGTGCTGCAATCGAGGATCGAAGACAACGTCAACAATTTCACGAGATTTCTGGTCTTGTGCCAACACGCCTCGGACCCGACCGGCAAAGAGAAAACCACGGTGATGTTCTCCGTGAAGGATAAGGCCGGCGCGCTCTATGACGCCCTGCGACCCTTTGCCGACAACGGCATCAACATGACCAAGCTCGAATCCAGGCCCTCGCGTCGAAAAGCCTGGGAATATATCTTTTTTGTCGATTGTGAGGGACACGTCAAGGAGGCGAGAATCCGGCGGACGTTGGAAGAATTGAAGAGCCGGTGTTTGTTCTTGAAGATTCTCGGCTCGTATCCCATGCACACCTGAGGACCCACGTGCCCATCCGCGTCCATCCCACCATCGCCGGATTAGTCCCGTACTCGCCGGGAAAGCCTCTGGAAGAGACCGAGCGGGAACTCGGCATTCATGGGGTGATTAAGCTGGCCTCAAATGAAAATCCGCTGGGTCCTTCACCCAAAGCTCTTGCCGCGCTGACCCCGAACGCTGCCACCCTGCACCGCTATCCCGACGGGGGCGCGCATGATCTCACCCGCGCGCTGGCCGAGCGGTGGGCAGTGGGACCCGATCACGTCGTGGTGGGCAATGGATCCGATGAAATTCTCAGCTTGCTGGTGAAAACGTTCGTGTCCCCGGGGGATGAAGCCGTGATGGCGGATCAGACCTTCGTCATGTATAAGCTCGCCGTGACCGGGGGACGTGGAATTTGCGTGGAAGTGCCGCTGAAAGACTGGCGGTACGATCTTTCGGCCATGGCCCGGGCGATCACGAGCCGCACGCGGTTGCTGTTTGTCTGTAACCCGAACAATCCCACGGGGACAGTGGTCACGCACGAGGCCGTCCGGGCGTTCATGAACGCCGTGCCGGACCACGTGATCGTGGTGTTCGATGAAGCGTATTATGAGTACGTGCGGGACCCGCACTTTCCCAACGCCGTCGCCTACGTGCAGCAAGGACGCCCGGTGGCGGTGCTGCGGACGTTTTCGAAAATTTATGGGTTGGCCGGGCTGCGGATCGGCTACGGCATCACGACGCCGGAGATCGCCGGCTACCTTCAACGGGTGCGCAATCCCTTCAACACCAATACGTTGGCCCAACGCGCGGCCTTGGCGGCCTTAGGGGATGATGAACATGTCGCCGCCAGTTATGCGATCAATGAAACGGGAATGGCGTTGATGGACGACGGGCTTCGACGCTTAGGATTTGATCCGCTGCCCAGTCAGGCGAACTTCGTGTACGTTGACACCCGCCGGGACGGGCATGAGGTCTTTACCCGACTGCTGCATCACGGCGTCATCGTTCGACACGTTCGCGGGTCCATGATTCGGGTGACCATCGGGAAGCCTGAGGAAAACCGACGCTTCCTCAATGCCTTGGCCGACGTCATCGGCCAGTGTGCCGTCATCGAAGCCTGACTGCCCCATGAGGTTCCCCTGAGCCTTGAAGGGACTCGCGGAGAGACGCTCATGATGATGAAGGTGGCCTCTATTCATAATGCGTCCATAGACGTAACACCTTTATGGCTTTCCTTGTTTCAAGTATCTGATACACGAGCCGATGCTGTATCGTGATTCTCCGAGAACACGCACCGGCTAGGTCGCCGACTAATTTTTCATACGGTGGGGGGTTCTGGTAGGGATTGTCTCGAAGGAGATCAAGCAGGTCTTCGGCTTTGTCTTTTAAGCCGGCGGCAGCCAGCTTTTTGGCGTCCTTCCTGGCTTGCCGGGTGAAATACAGGGCCCACATTACCAGTCAAGTTCTTTCTCACACGCATCAAGGCTGGTTGCCATTCCTTCAATGATGGATTCTCGCACTCCTGGAATAGAGGTCAGGTAGAGTGTTTCATTGATCGCGTTCCAATCTTCCTCTGCAAGAAGGACGGCATTCCTTCTTTTTCCTGTAATCACGACGGGTTCATGGACTTGGGACACCTCGTCAATCAACTTGTAGAGCCTGGCCCGGGCTTCGGTTGCGTTCAGCGTCGTCATGGGTCACCTCCGTTTTCCAAAGCGTACGTTTAAGCGAACGCAATGTCAAGAGGATGACGTTTGAAAAAATCTTGTGCCGCTCTCCGAGTGTCAACGGTGTCTCCAGACGAATGGATTGCAGTTCCATGAGGACGCACTTTATACTTCTCCTTCGATTTGGATTTGCCTAGACACGTCTTTCCCATCATGACCGTGCATTTCAAACAGGTGACGATTGTCGGCGTCGGATTGATCGGGGGGTCCCTCGGGATGCTCTTGAGGCGTCGGGGCTTGGCTGATCGCGTGGTGGGCGTGGGGCGAAGCCCGGATAATCTGAAATTGGCGGTTGAACGCGGGGCCATTGACGCGTATGAACGCGACCCCATCGCCGCGATGTCGGGCGCGGATCTGGTCATTCTCGCTACTCCCGTGGAAAGTTATGCCGCGCATCTCAAGACGTGGGGAAGCGTTCTGGAACCCGGGACGATCGTGAGCGACGTGGGGAGCGTCAAAGGATCCTTAGTGGAGCAGGCGGAATCATTGGTACCCGATCACGTGTCGTTTGTGGGTGCGCATCCCATCGCGGGCAAGGAACAATCAGGGGTCGGCGCGGCGTTTGAGGAGTTGTTCACCGGAGCCTTGTGCCTCATCACCCCGACCTCCCGCACGAACCCGGAGGCCTTACGTCGCGTGCAACGGGTATGGGAAGCCGCAGGCTCGGTCGTGCGGTTGCTTGATCCGGCGGAGCATGATTGGATCCTGGGCGCGGTCAGCCATCTCCCGCACGTGGCGGCGTTCGCTCTCATGAATGCCGTGATGGACCTGCAACAACGGGGCGTGACGGAATTGTTGGACTATGCCGGCGGCGGGTTGCGGGATACCACCCGCATTGCGGCCAGTTCACCGGAAATGTGGAGAGATATTTTTCTGTGGAATCAGGACAATCTGCTGGTCATGATTGAAGCCTTGGAAAAGCACGTACACCACTTCAAAGCGTTGGTGGAAGCCAAAGACGGGCCGGGGTTGGAGCAAGCCATCGTCAAAGCCCGGGAAGCGCGACGGCGGCTTGTCCTGAGCAACGGGAACGCCGACCCTTCGCTTCGCTCAGGATGACAGAGGGGATATGCTCAGGATGACGGACGGAAGGACCGGCGACGGGCACGCACTCTGAGTGAAGGATATCCGTGAACTCGCTGACTATCACCCCGCACGGTCCCTTACGGGGCACCATTCAGGTGCCGGGGGATAAATCCATCACGCACCGTGCGTTGATTGTCAGTGCCTTGGCCGAAGGGTCATCCACCATTACGGGATACTGTCACGGAGAAGATTGCCTCAATACCCTTCGCGCGCTTCAAGCCTTGGGCGTTTCTATTCAGGTGGAATCCGACAGGGTTCTGGTCTCCGGCAAGGGGTTATCGGGCTTGACCGAGCCGGAGCAGCCCTTGGACTGCGGCAATTCCGGCACGGGTCTGCGCTTATTAGCCGGTGTGTTGGCCGGTCAATCGTTCTGTTCCATTCTCACGGGTGATGCCTCGCTCCGCAGCCGGCCCATGGGCCGGGTCGTCAATCCTCTGCGCATGATGGGCGCCACGATTCAGGGCAGAAAGGGCGGCGCGTTGGCGCCATTGGCGATTCAGGGCGGGGCGTTGAAGGGAATCACGTATCACTCGCCGGTGTCGAGTGCTCAAATCAAATCCGCGGTGCTCTTGGCCGGGCTCTTTGCCGAGGGCGAGACCCGGTTTTCAGAGCCCTTGCCGTCTCGTGATCATACCGAGCGCCTGTTCCGGTCTCTGGGGATTCCGTGCGAAGTCAAGGGGCAGACCCTTGTGCTGTCCGGTCATCCCACCTTTGCGGCCAAAGATCTCGTTGTGCCCGGGGACGTGTCAGCCGCGGCGTTTTTTATTGTCGGGGCCTCGCTGGTGCCGGACTCTGAGATCACGATCGTGAACGTCGGGCTGAATCCAGCCAGGACCGGTATCCTGGAGGTTCTGGGCGAAATGGGGGCGGACATCCGGATTCTGAACCGGCGGGACCAGGGTGGGGAGCCGGTCGGCGATCTGGTCGTGCGCCATGCGCCGCTTCGGGGACTTTCCATTTCCTCCACCCAAGTCCCAACAATGATTGATGAATTTCCCATTTTCTGCGTGGCCGCGGCTTTGGCTGAGGGAGAAACCACGGTGACGGGGGCGGAGGAATTGCGCGTCAAGGAAACCGATCGTATTCACACCATGGCCACGGAGTTGACGAAACTCAACGTCGCCGTTCAGGAAACCCCGGATGGGTTTATTCTGCAAGGGCGCGCGACCGTCAAGGGTGGGCCCTGCCTCAGCCACGGCGACCACCGGGTGGCCATGGCCGTGGCCATTGCAGCCCTGACTGGAAATACACCGATCACCATTCACGACACTGACTGTATCGCGACGTCCTACCCACAATTCCATGACAACTTATTGGATTTATTGACATTTTCTCACGAGATTCTATAATACGCACCCTTGCCCTTTCACATCCACGGAGAGGGAATTTGGGGGGAAGGCCACGTCCGTGAAGACGGATATGTGCGTGCATCCGCGTCATCGGCAGATCCAGCGGCAAGGTCTCGTCGTGACGATTGACGGCCCTGCGGGTGCGGGGAAGAGCACGACGGCTCGGGCGTTGGCGTTACGGTTGGGATATGCCTATTTCGATACGGGCGCGCTCTATCGAGCCATCGCGTGGGGGGTTCATCAAGCAGGGATTGATTGTCGGGATACATCGGCGATGAAGGCTTTTCTTGCGTCGATAGATATTCACGTGTCCCTGGAAGAAGGGGTGACGCGGACCATCATTGACAACGAAGACGTGACGGCGCACCTGCGTTCTCCGGAAATGAGCCGGTTGGCGTCCACTGTAGCTGCGTTGCCTCAGGTGCGCGAGCGATTGTTGCCGATTCAACGCCGGTATGGCCGAAGGGGCGGGATCGTGGCAGAAGGGAGGGATATCGGAACCCGCGTGTTTCCTGATGCTGAGGTGAAATTTTTCCTGGAGGCTGATCTGGAAACGCGGACGGCTCGTCGGTATCGTGAGAGGGTGCAAGTCGGCTCTCCCGACACGTCCGGTGAGATTCGTCGGCAGATTCAGGAACGGGACGACAACGATCGATCGCGGGACGTGGCGCCCTTAACGCCGGCTGACGATGCGGTCGTCATTGATTCTTCGTCGTTGACGGTTGACCAAGTGGTTGAACGTTTGATGAAGTGGATTCTTCCGGTTCGTCCGTGAGCAGCGTGGTCTATGGAATCGTGTGGGTGTTGTGTCGCGGCCTGAGTCGGACGTTGTTGCGGTATCGCACGCACGGGGCGGACCACGTGCCGGCGTCGGGAGGCGTGCTTTTAGCGGCCAATCACGCGAGTTACGTGGATATCCCGTTATTGGGATGCGGCGTCAGGCGCAGGCTTTTTTATCTGGGACGGGCCAATTTATTTCCTCAGCCGTTTGTGCATCGCACCCTGCGCTGGCTCGGGTGGATTCCCTTAAAACCCCAGCGGTGGGATCGCCGAGCGTTTCAATCAGCCGTGGATCTGATCAAAGCGGGTCAGGCCGTGGTGATTTTTCCCGAAGGAGGGCGCTCGCCGGACGGCACGTTGCAGCCGGGCAAGCCGGGGATCGGGGCCATCGTGGCCGAAGCACAATGTCCCGTGGTGCCGGTGTATCTCCGGGGCACGCATCAAGTGTTGCCCCCCGGGGCGTGGATGCTCAGGCTGCATCCGGTGGAAGTCCTGTTCGGAGGGGCCATGGATTTTCGTCGTGCATGTCGAGAGCACCAGGGGAAGAAGTTGTATACACACATCAGTGACACGGTAATGGCGCGGATTGCTGAACTCAGTGGCGTGGACCGTTCAGCCGTTCCGATGACATGAACCCGGGAGATGACGCCCCCACGTCAACGACGGCGGAATCTCCGTGACCACGGTCGCCACGCGATCGTATAGGATGTACGAATGAACACGTTACTCAACGCGGTCGAAGACATGGATCAAGGGGCCTTGGAAGCTCTGTATGAAGAGACCTTTAAGAATTTTGAAGAAGGCACCATTACGCACGGTCGCGTGGTGGCCATTCAAAAAGACAAGGTGATCGTGGACATCGGCTACAAATCCGAAGGCATCATCTCCACGAATCAATTTCTGCCCGATGAACTGACCACGCTGGCCGTCGGTCACCAGGTCCAGGTGTATATCGAACAACGTGAAGACGCGGAAGGCAACTTGCTGCTTTCCAAGGAAAAAGCGGACAAGATGAAAATCTGGGAGGACCTGGAAGTCGCGCATCGAGAGGAACGGGAGGTGGAAGGCAAAGTCATGTCCCGCATTAAAGGCGGGATGATGGTTGATATTGGGGTCAAGGCCTTTTTGCCGGGTTCACAGATTGATCTCTCTCCGGTTCGCGATTTAGATGGCCTGGTGGGCAAAACCTTTCGATTCAAAATCATTAAAATCAATCATCGGCGGAGCAACGTCGTGATTTCCCGTCGAGCGTTGTTGGAAGAAACGCGCGATAAACGGCGGCAAAGCACGTTGTCAACCCTGGCCGAAGGACAGTTGATTCACGGGACGGTCAAAAATATCACGGACTACGGCGCGTTTTTGGATTTGGGCGGCATCGACGGCTTGCTGCACATCACGGACATTTCCTGGGGGCGCGTGGGGCATCCGTCCGATATGTTTTCGATCGGCGATCGGGTGGAGGTGCTGCTGCTCAAGTATGACAGCGAGTCCGGCCGCATCTCCTTGGGACTCAAGCAGAAGACCGCCGATCCCTGGATGGATATCGCCGTCAAATACCCGGAGGGGTCGCGCGTGACCGGCAAGGTGGTCAGCCTGACTGATTACGGCGCGTTTGTCGAACTGGAACCGGGCGTGGAAGGTTTGGTCCACGTCTCGGAAATGTCCTGGACGCATGAAATCCGCCATCCGTCCCGGGTCGTCGCGGTGGGCGACGTCATTGACGCGCAGGTGCTGCACGTGGACCAGCAAGGCCGAAAGATTTCGCTGGGCATGAAACAGACCGCGCCCAATCCGTGGGACGTGATTCAGTCGCGGTATCCCGTGGGCACGCAGATCGAAGGCAAAGTGAAAAGCGTCATGGATTTTGGGGCCTTCGTGGGGTTGGATGAGGGCATTGACGGGCTCATTCATATTTCGGATATGTCCTGGACCAAGCATATTAAGCACCCGTCGGAATTATTTAAGAAGGGCCAACGGGTGGACGCCGTCATTTTGCGCATTGACAAAGAAAAAGAGCGGTTGTCGCTGGGCTACAAACAACTCACCCCGGATCCGTGGGGATCAACGATTCCGTCGCGGTATCACGTCGGGGACGTGACGACGGGCGTCGTGTCCAAAGTCGCGGACTTCGGCGTGTTTGTCGAACTGGACGGTGAGGTGGAAGGATTGATCCACGTCAGTGAGGTCGCAACGGAAGGACCGACTTCGTTGGAAGAGCACTTTCACGTCGGTCAGCCCGTGACGGCCAAGATCGTCAAAGTCGATTGTGAAGAACGGAAAATTGCGTTGAGCGTCAAAGCATATACGCACGATTCAGACCATCAGGCACTCGAAGCGTTTCATCACGCCCAAGGCGAGGCGGATCAGAGTATCGGCCAAGTCGTGCAAGGGAAGGAAACGGCGGATTCGGTGGATTCGACGGAGGCAGGACCCCCGGCGGACCCACCAGGCGCCTAGCCCAGTGTCAGAGTGGATGCGCCAATGGCAGAAGACCCTTCTTCACGAACACGCTCTTCCCGGTGGCGGCGGATCGTGTGGATCCTCGTCATTGCGGGGGCGTTGACCGCGTTCGGGAAAGCCCTGTTACCGGAACTTGCCCTAGTGGGGAAAGAGCGGATCGCGCTGATTCGCATTGAAGGTCCGATTCTTGACTCACGAGCCACGGTTGATGAGTTGGAAACGTATGGCGACGATCCGCTGGTCAAAGCCATTGTGCTGCGACTGGATACTCCGGGCGGTGGAGTCGCGCCCTCGCAAGAAATCTATAATGCCGTCAAACGGGTGAGGCTGGACAAGCATAAAACCGTCGTGGCCTCCATGGGCAACGTGGCCGCCTCGGGTGGGTATTATATTGCGGTGGCCTCTGATCGCATCCTGGCCAACCCGGGGAGCCTCACGGGGAGCATCGGCGTGGTCATGCAATTGGCCAATCTGGAAAATCTCATGAACAAAATCGGCGTCAAAAACATTGTGATTAAAAGCGGACGCTATAAAGACGTCGGATCGCCCTTCCGCATGATGGGAGAAGAAGATCGGCACCTGTTGCAGTCGGTCCTGGATGACGCCCATCGGCAGTTTATCGAAGCCGTGGCCACGGGCCGCTCGTTGGACGCGGCAGACGTGGAGGCGTTGGCGGACGGACGGATCTTTACGGGGCAGCAAGCCAAAGACGTGCTGTTGGTCGATGATCTGGGAGATCTGACGGATGCCGTCAAGCTGGCGGCAGACATGAGCGGATTGCAATCGCCGCCGGTCGTCGAAACGCCCCGTCCGTATTCCTTCCGTGACTGGATCGTCGGATCCTTAATCGGAGAAGCGCCTGCGTTGCCTATCCGGACGGGCATGAACCTCATGTACGTGATGACGTGGTAGACCGGTCGGAACACGGGAACGGCACGGGAGAGGCGGTGACGGCGAGACCGTGCCGTCGGGAGAGGCAAAGGGGATGAAGGAGAGGCGGCATGACCAAAGCCCACTTGATTGAAAGAGTCACGGAGAAAGCGCCCACCCTCAGCCGGCGTGACGCGGAACGGGTGGTGAATGGTATTTTCGATTCAATCCGTGATGCCTCGAAACGAGGGGAAAAAACTGAGATCCGCGGGTTTGGCAGTTTCCGCTTACGCATTCGCCGGACGAAGGACGGACGGAATCCCAAAACAGGCGAGACCGTGTCCGTGCCGGAAAAACGAATGCCGTTTTTCAAGGCGGGGAAAGAAGTCAAGGAACTCTTGAACGCCGTGGAGCCTGATGAGGAAGACAACCCATGAGTACGCCTGAGGTCGACACCACGCTCACCGACGTGACCTGGACCCCTGAAGCCCTGGGTCGCCTCGCGCGTGCGCCTGTCTTTTTGCGGGGCATGGTCAAGCGGTTGGCGGAGAAGAAAGCGCGCGAATTGCAGAAAACCGAAATCACCGGGCCATTCCTGGATCAATTGAAGCGTCAGATGATGGGCAGCATGGGCGGAGAAGCCGGGATGGCCGAAGCCGCCGACCAGATGGCCCAAGGCAAAATCCCTTGGACCGCGGAAGCGCGCAAACGGTTGGACGACGTGCCGGAGTTCATGCGAGCCATGATTCGACGCATTACCGAAGAAGTCGCACGGGAACGGGGACATTTGGAAGTCAACGTGGAATTGTTTGAAAAAGTCGAAGCCATGGGAGAACGGGCCGACGCCGCGGTCGCGCCGGTGGAATGGACCGAGGGCGCGTTGGCCCTGCTGCACGACAAAGTCAAGCATTCGCCGCCCATTGCCTTGGATTTTGTCACGGACATGCTGAAGCGTGACGCGGAAGACTTGGCGAGGGAAGCCGGATGGACCACTATTGATGAACGGACGCTGGTCAAGCTATGGGACGCCCCGCAGCAACGCGTCGCCTGGACGGATGAGGCTTGGAAACGGTTGCTCACGTCCCCGGATTTTGTCCGAAGCGGGATTCGAAAAGCCGCGGAGCGACGGGCCAGAAAACTCGGGTTACAGGAAATCGATTCCGACCACCTCACCACGTTTCGCAACGAAGCCATGATGAAAGCCGTCAAGCGGATCAGAAGTTTTGGATACAAAGAATTGACTTTTGACGCGTTCGATGACGCCTTAGCCAAAGTCAAACGCCTCAAGGGCAACAACCAGGCCGAGCAACGGTTGGAGGAAATTCGAGAGTTTATGACCAAAGAAAAGCCGGAAGTCGGCGTGCTCGGCGAAGAGCTCATGGACCGCTTCCGCACCTACCTCAAAGGCGAAGGCACACTCTAGGGGTGGCCGACTTCAGACCACACCCCACTTCGTGCGTCGGTCTCGTCCACGTCCGCCGGTCATAATCCAGCAACGACACGTTCGCTGAGGGTCGCCGTGCTTTCCCTGAAGCCTGCCGTGGGTTACGATGTCTTGGCCCATATCACGGGTTTTCATCTTTCTGTTGAACGGAATCGAGAACGAAGATCTGCATCATTGACCGTCGTGTTTCGAGTTGCGTGAGGATATACGTAGGATATACATTTGGTTATCTGAGGAGGCAGGGTATGTTGACCAAAGTTCAGAAATGGGGAAACAGTCAGGGGCTTCGGGTCACGAAGGCGCTTCTGGACGAAGCCCGGATTAACGTGGGCGATGCCGTGAACGTTTCCGTCCGGAAAGGGCGGATTGTCGTGGAGCCCGTGACCAGAGTGCGGGGCAGGTATAATCTGAAGACGTTGATATCCAGGATGCCGAAAGGGTATCGGGCTAAAGAACTGGACTGGGGATTACCCGTTGGGAAGGAAGTGTGGTAGATGCCCGGATACGTTCCAGAGAAAGGGGATTTTGTGATCTTGACCTTCGACCCGCAGGCAGGACGTGAGCAAAGAGGGCGTCGTCCTGCATTGGTGGTCAGCCACACCTTGTTCAATCGACATACCGGGCTTGCCATGGTGTGTCCCATAACCAGCACGTTCAGGAATATTCCCTTTCACGTGGCAGTCCCCGCCGAGTCGTCCCTTACGGGGTCCATGATGGTTGAACGGATCAAGTCCGTTGATTGCGTCAGCCGACGGGTGAAGTTTGTTGAAAAAGCACCTGGACCCGTGCTTGACGAGGTTCTGAGCATCTTGGATGCGTGTCTCTATGCCCCACCCTGAATGAAGCATGACGAAAAAGTCCGCGCAGTGTGGAGCAGTTTCCCCACCCATCACGATGCGAATCAACTCTGGAACAACGGGAGAAATTTTTCGACTTCCCCTTGATCACGTTAAACCACGGTCTCCTGGAAGCCGTCCGGCAAAGCCTTTTTTGACGCCTGTATAAACACGTCACTCGTGGACAAATCATCCTCAGACATCCCATAAAACCTGGGAGGCAGTTTCTCTGGTCGAATAGTCGATTCTGTTTTTTTCTTTATGATGCACCGAATTTCAAATCCATGTTCTTTGAGTAACACCACGTGTTCTGAAAAAGGCACTCGGTTTATGAAAAATGGCCGTCTGCCACGAAGCAATTTCCAAGTGAAATCATTATAAGTCCAATGACCGTCCCACGTTGTGGCGTATCCATGTGACCTAAAATCTATTTGGTGCGAAATGTATCCCGTTGGCTTGAGCCACAGATTCATCAACCGATAGGCGTTAGATAGATTCCGCTCGTCTATATGCTCTATGACCGCCTGCGACAAAATCATATCAACGCTATGTTTTTCGATAACATCGTCAGCAGTCCAGGGAACTTTGTAAGTGATTAAGTCACCCCCCCTCCCACCTGCAGCCGTAAGGATGGAGTGCCTGATGCGTTCAAGTCGCTTCTCTGCCAAACTGTCACGCAACCGATTTTCATCCAATATGTGGCTGGGGAAATCGTAGAAATCAGATTCATCATCAACGAGGATTTTTTCTCGCCGACGGAATAATTCGACCAATTCTTCGAATATGCGAATATTTCTTTCAATATTCACGTATTCGAAAACATCGAGAGCATGATATCGAGCAGTGCCGGAGATCAAAGCCGCTAGTCCGACACCCAACGAATCGCCAGGACCCAATTCTGCCATGGTCTCAGGTTGGTCATCATATCCATTCTTTTTAGCGTGGATTAAATGGCGTAGCCAAACCGAGTAGCAATATCGAGCAGAACACGTCCCTCCTGTTCCTTTGGTGTTATATCGCCATCGGATTAAGAAAGGGCCTAAAACCGGCAGAAAAGTGGTCAATCCGTAAGCCAACTGGAGAACTCTCCTCATGTCACTTACCCTTTTTCCAGAAGTTTAGGATCATGGTCAACTGCATCTCCTGCCACGAGGAGAATTATATGCTCTCTGTCCACCGCCAACTTGATGTACGCTATACATCCCAAGTATCCGGAGCATTTCGATCGCTTAACGTGGGATGATTGGTCTGTCAATAAGATAGATCATTCACCCGCGGACTTTTCTCTATGGTCTGCTGTTCACCAAAGAAAACCGTGCGGCGTCTCTGGCCAAGTGATCCACGATGTCGTTATAGGGGTTGCCGGAATGCGCTCGAACCTTTTGCCACGTGAGATTCATGCCGAAGGCCCGGACCCGTTCGACGTATGATTGCGTAAAGGGCGTGTTGGTTTTCCATGTGCCTTGCACCCAACTGGCTAAGCCCTGGTAGTCAACGTAGATCGTGGCGGTCGCAATCCCATGGTCCCGACACCAAGCCAGCGCGTGCAAGACCGCTTGGATTTCTCCGGCGACGTTTCGATGCCGTCGCGCTTCGGCCGGCACGTCATGCCCACTGGCACGATGGAGTTCCCGTTCACCGTCAAGAATGAGATACGCCCACCCGAATTGCATCGGTTTGTCACCATGAGGCAGACAGGCGCCATCAACCCAAACGTGAACGGTGTCCGTTGCCGGCCGTGCGGTGACCGGTTGATGGGGTGAGTTCCCCCCCTCACGATGGTCCTCTCCCGCGAGGGGAGAGGGGAGAGGGCTTCGCGTGGGTGTCGTGGCCGGTGGGGGCAGAGAAGCGTCGGCCATAAACGCTTCGGCGCGTTCTTTTGAGGAAAAGGCTTGATAGACGGCCCCGGGAAATCCCTTGACCTGGGTTTCACATGAGGGCCACGTGGTATAGATCCCCGGCATGCGTCCTGCGCGGACGGCGTAATATTTCACGAATCCTATTCGCCCTTTAATAGTTTCAGGCGTTGCACGACGTGATTGATTCGCTTTGCTTCCCAAGGCAGCCCTTCAACAAGGGCCAGGTAGGTCTCGTATTCCTGGATGGCCCGCCGCACGTTACTCCGTTCCAGACTCTCGGCCAGGTTAAACCGGGCTTCGGCAAAATTCGGGCGTAACACGAGGGCCCGTTCAAAGAGTTGAATGGCGAGTTCGCGTTGTCGCTGTTGCGCCAGTACCCGACCCAGATTGTTGATGATCTCGGGAACGTTGGGGCTCAGCGTCAAGGCGTACTCGAACTCCCGCTGAGCGTCGGGCAATTGGCCTTGATCCTGAAGCGCCAAGCCGAGGCGATGGTGGGCTTCGGCTAAGCGTGCCTCGTCTTTGATCCCGTGTTGAATGGATCGCCGATAGGCGTCAACCGCAATCGTCGGCTGCTTGAGGCCGCACGATGCAAATAACGCCGTTTCCCCGCGGGCGAATTGTTGCAGCCCCAGAAAATCCGGATTCAGTGGCGCCTTGGATGACGGCGCGGACGCGTTCGATGTGCCACCTGAACTTCGGTTGAGACTGGGCAGATACTTTTCATGATAACTCGACAGCAGTTGCTCATACGGATCAAGTGCCATGGAGGCCACGAGCAGCACGGGCTCGTCTTCATTGTCAAGCACGAGATATTGAGTCGTACTGGTGTGGTCTCCCGTCCGATACAACACGCCTGACGTGGCCTGATCGCGATGGATGAGTTGCGTGGGATCGAAATAAAACGTTGAGGAAGGCTCAAGCTCGGATAAGGTTTCCCGCAGGACGGGATAGGGCGTTAAGTCCAACCCTGGTGCAAACCGGAAGACGGCTCCCACCAAGCGCCGTTCGTCATCGAAAAAGTAAAAACGATCGGGGTCGGGTTGGGTGCGTTGGGCCGATCGTTGCAGTTGTTCACCCGAGCCCCAGGGCATCAGGTGATAGAGGGTGCCTTGCCACCGTTTGACGATTTGTTGTTTCGTATCACACAGCCGCGTCTCGCCCAACAGCGGAAGGTCGCTTGCCGATGGGGGAAGCATGGGATAGGAAGGCGGAGGAGAAGAGGCACCGCAAGCCGTGAGGCCGCCTGCCAGACACAGTGCCAGGATCCCCGGAACCACGCCGGATGTCCGAATGCGGGAAGCGTGAGGCGGTGTCAAGCGTGCCCACCTAGTTACAGAGTGAAATGGTGGGCGATACTGGTATCGAACCAGTGACCTCTTCCGTGTGAGGGAAGCGCTCTCCCACTGAGCTAATCGCCCACTCGCCGGTTAGTCTAGCACAGCCAACGGATTCCTGACAATGAAACGAAGCCGTGGATGGTGCCCGTGATGGCTTGGTGCGCTTCTTGTCAACGTTGTGGAGGGGGTCGGATGTGCGGGGTTCGTGGTGCCATCCGCGTGAGAAATTGGTATCCTTGGTCATCCGGTGTCGTCCGTGACGTGGTAGACCATGATCCGTGGCGTTTTTCTTTTCCTCATGATCCTCGCCGTTCTGCTGGGGCCGCAACTGTGGACCAAATGGGTCTTCAAGACATATCGCGGTCATCGGGAAGAGTATGCCGGGACCGGCGGGGACATGGCCAGACATTTGCTTGATCGCTTTCAGATGCCGCACGTGCATGTTGAGACGACCGACTTCGGGGACCACTATGACCCTGTAGCCAAAGTGGTCCGATTGCTCCCGGCCAACTATCACGGCAAATCGTTGACCGCGGTCACGGTCGCGGCGCATGAGGTAGGACATGCCATTCAAGATCATACCGGTTACGGTCCGCTCCGCGAACGCACCAGACTCGTTCGATTGGCGCAAGGCGCGGAAAAGGTCGGGTCCTTTGTCATGCTGGGCATTCCTCTCGTAGCCGGACTCACCCGTTCCCCGGCCGGCGGGGTGTTGGTGTTGCTCGCGGGGCTTGCCGTGATGTCCATCGGGGCGTTGGTCCATCTGGTGACGCTGCCCGTGGAATGGGACGCCAGTTTTCGCCGGGCGCTGCCGGTGTTGGAACAAGGCCATTATATTTCTTCAACGGATATGGAGGGTGCCCGGAAAATTTTAACGGCGGCGGCCCTTACCTACGTCGCCGCGTCTCTTGGGGGATTGCTGAACGTCTGGCGGTGGATCATGCTCATGCGACGGTAAGGGTGTATGGACGTTAACGTTATTGGCGAAATCACGAATATGGAAATAATTGCTAGTGGCTCAGTAATTTGGGAAATAAAGAGATTACGGAAAGCTTACGGAGAGGGTCGATGGAGGAAACTGAAAGAAATCGCGAAAATTTGCTTGAACGATAGTACATAAAGTTGAAGAAGCCTTGACCAACCTGCTTTTCTAATTTCTGCATCGATCATGACACGTTTTTTGAACGAACACGTCTCTGGAAGATTTCCTCTACCAAAACCTAAGAGGCCGTCAGGAAAGCAAATTTTTTGATCGATTCCGTCATGTTAAACGAAGAATAAAAATGAGATTTTTTTCAAAGAACGGACATTGACTCTGATAGTTTCCTAAGCACGGCCTCCGCCGGCGTTTCTAATTTTTTCTTTCGATTGCACGCCATACACGCCGGCACGACGTTGCCCTTGGTTGATCGTCCGCCTCTGGCTAAGGGGACGACGTGGTCCATCGACAGGTGGTCAGGCGGAAACGGGTGGCCGCAGTAGTGGCAGCGGCCTTTCTGGAGTTGCTGTTTCCACCAGGGCGTTCGTTTGAGGGCGCGGGCCTTGTCCCGCTCTTTGCGAAGACGTTTGGCTGTCTCCGGGTCCGGGTCGATTTCGAAGTACGGATCAGGGGGCATGAAGGCTTCTCCCCTCCTCTCGCCCCTCCTGAGAAAGGAGGAATCGAAACGCTCTTGTTTATCACGAGCGTTCCGCAGTCACACGCCTGGGTGCTCTAAGGAGGGCTCTGTCTCTACCATCACGTGATAGGCGTCTCTAATGTTTGCCTCTAATTTGTCCAAGGTTTCCCCTTGACTAAAGACGCCGGGAACTTCCTTTAGTTTCCCGACGTACCATTCGTCATCCATCCAGTATTCAAGTGTAAAGTGTCTTGCCATCGGTGTGTCCGTCGTTGCCATGGTGCTCCTTTCGGTAAGGGGGCGTCTGCCTCAAGTGAGTGTAACGGAGTTTCACGGATTTTTCATCTGTCTTCTCTGTCTCGACGCGCGGCTGAGTGTTGCACGCTCTGAGGGTTCTCATGCTTGGCGGAAGCCGTTGGTGGGGTGGATGATGGCGGTGTCGCGGGAAAGCGGAGAGGAGCAATTCAGGCTGGCCGTTCATCAGGGCGGGTGGTATACTACGGCCATGCGTCCGGCGGAAAGACTGAGAAGACTGAGCGTGGGCCTGGTGGGCTGCTTGGTTGTGACCATTTGGCTGGCTGAGGGAAGTGGCGCGGCGATGGGGAGGGGAGTGTTCCAAGGATTTACCGGGCACATCACGCGGCAGATTGCCAAGGACAAAGTCGATTTTGCCGAGGCGGAGTCGTGTATCTTCTGGTTTTATCGGGAATTGAAGAAGGCCTTGAGGGACCGGCCTGAGGTTCAACGCCTCTCTTTGGCAAACGAGGACCCCGACCGGCACTTCTGTGCCAAGCGATATCCGGGAATCGATGAAGCCCGGGCAGCCTTTGCTCAGAGCCAATCCTTCCTTTCTTTAAGCCTGACGTTCTATCAATTCGCCTTGGTCGCCGACCGCGATGATGATGAACGGTACGACGCCGTTGAGTTGAGCGACGTCTTGGACTCACTGCACGTGGTTCCCGTTGAGGGGGGGCTTCCCCTTGATGTCCTTGCCAGGCTGAATGGAAAATTCGACGACGTGCGGCATGCCGCCGAGTTTACGGCGTTGACCCAGGGCATGCAGGCGCTCTACGACAAGGGATATCGTCTCACCCATGAAGACCAGTCCGCGATGGGGCGCGTGACGGGAGATCCCTGATCCTGCATGACCCTCTCCTTGCTTGCTACTTCATTCTCTCCACCGCTTCACGGGAGCGGCTTCGCACGGTCTGATCCCAATCTTCTTCCATGATGAATTCCAACTTGGCCTTCGCCTCGGTGGCGCGCATGCGGCCCAGGGCTAAGGCCGCGGACCCCCGGACGTAGGCGTGATCGTCTTCTAACGCCTTCATTAACAGCGGAATGCCGTCTCGATGTTGCACGATTCCCAGGTAACTGGCCGCCATGCCTCGAATGCGGTGCTGTTTATCGCCCAGCGATCGTTTGAACGTCATCACAAACACCTCGGCCATTGCCGACGCGATGCGTTCCAGCCCTTCCAGTTTATACTGATTGAGTTCAATGAGTTCCGTTGCGAGTTCAAACCGTTTTCTCGGCGCCTTTTCTTGGATAAAGCGTTGAATGAGGTCCTCGCGGCGTTTGAGTCGGTTTTTCTTTTGTTTGATCTTTCGAACGGTGATCCAACCGAGGAGCGTGCCCGCGAGTACGAGAAGCAGGACCGGGACGATTTCATCGATAATAAAATCTTGCGCGTCAAAGTCCAGATGGTTCCAAATCCAGACCGCGCCGACGACCAGAATGAGGAGAACCCATACCGTGGTCAGATTGGCGTGTCCCCGTTGGGCGTTGGGATGAGATGAAGACCCGTGGTTGGCGATGACCGGTGATGACGTGGGCGACATTAGCGAAAATCTGAACACTCCGCTCCGTTTTTCAGCATGGCGAACAGTCGAGAAAATTTTTCCCTGGTTGCGAACTCCCCGCGATGTTCGAAAATGGCGATGAGATTGCGGAGCATACGAGCCAAAATCTGATCAGAGGAACAGGGTTCAAGATATCGGCGGTTCAATTCGATGCCGTAGGGTTGCAACAAGGTCTCACAATCTTTTTGCGTGAGCAGTGCCCCCTGGTTGAAGCAGTCGATAAACACGGGTTGTGCCTGGAGCCTCACGATAAAATGTCCGGGCATCCCAACCCCCGCCACCGGCAGATTGAGCCGGCGACTGACGAGAATATACAGCACCGACAGGCTGATCGGAATTCCGACCCGGCGATCCAACACGCGGTGCAGAAAACTATTGTCGGGGTCGTAGTACGTTCGGGTGTTGCCTCTGAATTTCAGCGTGTGAAACAGATACTCGTTGATCGTGAGCACGGCGTGGCGAGGGTCACGTGACGGGTCCACGGTTTTTTTGAGTGCGGCGGCCACGTCATCCAAGCGTCGTTGATAGAACGGCACATCCAATTGCGGTTCGGCGGCTTGGGCAATGAGAAAGGCCCCGGTTTCAAGATCCACCTCGGGCCGCGGTTGTTGAAGCAGCCGGCCCCATTGTCGTTCAATCTCCGCTCGTTCAATCTCCGCGCTCACCGCTTGAAGGCGTTCAACCATGAGCGGGTCGTCAACGTCCACGCAGGCTTGTTGCAGAAAAGGCGTGGCCACGCGGCCTACGTCGACAAGCCGACGGTGAATGCGGCGGGCGATGCGGGGGTCAGGGTCTGAGAGCAGGCGGATCAGGGACGTGACGTGCGTCGCGGATCCTTCAGGACGGGCAGGAGAGGAAGGTGACTCGTGTGTCATGGCGGTTCATGAACGTGCCGGTCGGATGACGATTACCCAATGGCTCGTCGGAAGGCTCGGGCCCCGCCGTACAAGCAGATCGCATCAAAGAGCGCCAGGATGCCCAAGGCGAGGGCGACTTGCGGGATGGCCGCGTCCCATCCCGTGATAATGAGGGGCCGAACGGCGTCAATGACCCACGTCATCGGATTCATCAACGCCAGCATCTGCATCCAACCGGGCATGGCCGAAAGAGGGACGAGCGCCGAACTCAAAAAAATCATGGGGAGGGACAGAAATCCCAGCACGGAAAAAAAATCTCCATGGCTTTTCACGGAAAACGCCATGGCCATGGAAATAGCCGTCAGGCCCACGCCGAATAACATCCCGATCACCAGCATCACGGCGATACCCGGAAGACCGGTTTCGGGACGCACGCCAAAGAGAAACGCGATGCTCAGGATAACCAGAATCTGCATCCCGGTGATGGTGATGACAAAGAGGTATCGACTGACGATCACGGACGTCCGGTGAATGGGGGTAGACATCAGGCGTTCCAAAAAGCCGTTTTCTTTATCGAACAACAGATCGACCCCGCCGGCTAATCCGTTATTGAGGACCGTCATAACCACCACGCCGCCCACCAGAAAACTCATGTAGTTCGGGGCCTGAATGATCTGAATATCCGCGGTGCGTTGGAAGAGGCTGCCGAAAAAGATCAACCAGAACAGCATCGGTTGCACCAACGTAAACAGCATGCTGAATTTCTCTCGACTGAGTCGGCGAACCCACCGCATGGTCAAGGCCCACACTTCTTGTCTATAGTGGTGAACGTTCATCGTGTCCGGCCTTTAACGGGGGCTATGCCGCTGCCTCGTCGGGACGTTCTTCTGTAAACGGGTGACCGGTGTACGTCACGAAGACGTCTTCCAGTCTGGGGCGTTGGTACTCAATGCCGTCTATGGCACAATCCAGGGAATTGGCGACTTCCATGACGGCCGGGAGTGACTTTTCTGGTGATTCGACGCGAATGTGCAGGCCGTTCCTGCTTTCTCGAATGTCCCGAACAAAGGGGAGCGGGCGGACCCCGCCGCTCAGTTTGGCCAGTTTCTCCGGCGTCGAGTGTTGAACGGTCACCGATAATCGGTCACCGCCCAACCCTGCTTTGAGTTCTTTGGGTGAACCGGTGACTCGAATGGTTCCGTGGTCGATAATGGCAAGTCGGTCGCAGAGTTGGTCGGCTTCTTCCAGGTAATTGGTGGTCATGACGATCGTCAGGCCGTTGTCGCGGAGTTGACGAATATAGTCCCAAATCCGCAATCGACTTTGGACGTCAAGGCCTAAGGTCGGTTCGTCCAGAAACACGAGTTTGGGATTGGGCAGCAACCCGCACGCAATGTCCAGTTTGCGTTTCATGCCGCCCGAATAGGTTTTGGCCACCCGATCCGCGTGTTCTTCGAGGTTGACGAGTCGTAACAGTTCGTCAATCCGTGTTGTGGCGTCGTGTTTGGGCAGGTGGTAGAGGTTCCCCAGCAGTTCAAGATGCTCGCGGCCGGTCAGAAACCGATCAATGGCCCGTTCTTGCGGCACGTAGCCAATGAGACTTCTGACGGTGTCGGCCTCCGTCCGAACGTCGTGTCCCAGCACCCTGGCCGTTCCGGAAGAGGGCGGCAACACGGTGATCAAAATACGAAGCGTCGTGCTTTTCCCCGCGCCGTTCGGGCCAAGAAGTCCGAAAATTTCGCCGGCCCGCACGGTGAGGGACAAATCTTCGATGGCCGTTACTGTGCCATAAGTTTTCCCTAAACGTGTGACCTCGATTGCCGGAGAGGGATGCATTATCCCCACCCTGCCGGTTGCGCGTCGTCGGACAGTTTGAATTTCAGGAGATCACGTAAACGGCGAGCCTGTTGGGATAAGCTTTCGGATTCGAGCAGGAATTGTTTGTCAAACGTCGTAAAGTCCAAGCATGACGACAGACTGTTCACCAGCACGGAAGCCGTGAGGGATTCATTGGTGACGAGTTGACAGAGTTCGTGGGCCTCTCGGGATTGAAGATAGCGTACGGTCAACCCAACCAGCACCGATCGAACGGAATCTTCCGTCAGGGCGTCATAGGGGGCGCGTGAGCGCACGGTGATTCTGGCTTTGCGATACGGCGCATCAAACAGTTCTTCTTCAATCTCATACCGATGTAAGCCCTGAAGGATCAGATTTGACCGTCCGTCCGGAAGAAGCTGGATCTTTTTTATTCGTCCGACGCACCCCAGAGAAAACACCGGGGGATTCCCCTCATAATCGTGTTCCCATCCTTCCTTGAGTAACGCCATGCCGATACAGCCTCCCTCGGGACCGGCATCGGCCACCATGTCCCGATATCGAGGCTCGAAAACGTGCAGGGGTAAGTACGTATCGGGAAACAGGACCACGTTGGGCAGGGGAAAAATCGGAATAATCCGTGGAATGGAAAAGGCGTCGGACGACGTGACGTTATCGAATTCAGGCATGAGATACGATAGCCGACGCTCAAAAGTTTTGTCAACGGGGCGAATCTCATCCTGAAGGATTGATCAATAACGAATCGTCCGTCCAGGAAAGGCGATTGCACGTTTCCCGTCCGCGTGCTATAAGCCGTAAGCGATGTTCCCTTCTCGTGAAAGTTCTTCTGCTGCGGGAGACCGTTGTGGGACGTGGGCCCGGCAACTGATCGTCGGGGTGATGGGCCCGTGCTGTGGACTTTCCGCTCTCATCGTGCAGCCGAGTGGGGCGGCTTTTGCGAACGCCTCATCGTCAACCTTGGACCGCGCGGTCCCCGGGTACACGTATTCCTTTCCCCGGGACCATGGGTCCCATGAGACGTATGGGTTGGAATGGTGGTACGTCACCGGCCACGTGTATGACCGGTCAGCACGGCGATTCGGCTATGAGGTCACCTTTTTCCGTAAGGCGATTGATGATCAGCGCGTGACCAGGCATCCTTCACGCTGGGCGTTGCGGCAAGTCTACGTGGCCCACCTCGCGTTAACCGACGTTCAAGGGAACACCTTTCACTTTTCCGAAAAATTAAGTCGAGCCGCCTTCGGGAAAGCAGGAGCCCACCCGGAGCGGATGAAAGTCTGGATTGACCGTTGGAGACTCGAACCGGTGACGGAAGCGCATCACCGGTTGCGTCTCACGGCACGTGATCCCACGTTCGGCGTTGATCTTCTGCTGACGCTCCAAAAGCCGCCCGTTATCCACGGACGCGAAGGGATCAGCCGCAAGGGGGCCGCGCCCGGCCAAGCGTCCCATTATTATTCCCTCACTCGTTTGGCGACGACGGGCACGGTGTGGATGAACCGGCAATCGTTCGTCGTGGACGGGACGAGTTGGATGGACCATGAATTCGGCTCTGGCGAATCAGGCAGGGATCAAGTCGGGTGGGATTGGTTCAGCCTGCAATTGGCCTCGAATATGGAATTGATGGTCTATCTGTTGCGCAAAGCCGATGGGTCCGCTGATCCGGCGTCCGGTGGGACGCTTATTTTTCAGGATGGCACCGCCAGACATCTCACGCGGGAAGAGATCAAGGTCCGCGCGGTGAAACAGTGGATCAGTCCACGCAGCCACGCGCAATATCCTGCTGAATGGGTTCTGGAAGTGCCGGCGAGTCACCTGAAGTTGGCCGTGACCCCCGTGCTTGCCGATCAAGAATTGCGTACCACGAAAAGCACCCGGGTGACCTATTGGGAAGGGGCGGTTGACGTGCAAGGTCAGTACCAGGGGAATCCCATGACGGGACGTGGGTACGTTGAACTCACCGGATATGCAAAGCCCCTGAAATTGAATCATTGATCAATCCGGCGTCATGAGATGACGCCCTACCCCTTTCATGCCAACCAGAGTCCGACATGCGGTCGTTTTTGGGGTGGTACTGCTCATGGCGGCAGGGTGCAGCCAGCGCAGTGATCGCGTCGTCTCGGTCGCGGTCCATCCCACCAAGCCCAAGATCATCTACGTCGCGACAGACGAAGCCGTCTATAAAACCCGAGACCGAGGACGGTCATGGAAGCGTTTCTCCGAGGGGTTGAGCCGCATTCGGGTGATGAACGTGGTGATTGATCCCCAACTTCCGGCCAACGTCTTTGTCGGAACACTTGCCGATGGGGTGTACAAAAGCCCTGACGGGGGACGGCGTTGGCTTCCCAGAAATACCGGAATTCAGAAAGGGACGATTTCCGCCAACGTGAATCAACTGGTTTTTCACCCGACGGACACCCAAATCCTGTACGCGGCGACCACCGTGGGCGTGTTCCGAAGCACCGACGGCGGACAGTCCTGGAGCGAGCACGTGCGCGGCATGACCGAGATCAATTTTATCGTGACGTTGGCCGTGGACCCGAGGCGTCCCAACATCATCTATGCCGGAACCAGCGGGGGCGTCTACCGGAGTTTTGACGGAGCAGACCATTGGGTCAAAGTCAATAACGGGCTTGTCCCGGATGATGCCAAAATGGCGTCCATGGCCCTGGGCGTGAACCAATTGCTCATCAATCCGGCCAACCCGGATGAAGTCTATGCCGGGACCACGCGGGGGTTGTTCAAAACCGTCAATAAAGGGGAGGCGTGGGCCAGAATGGCGATGGAGTTGGGCGATCATTACGTGAGCTGTCTGATCCTGGATCCGGGAAACGTGTACCACCTGTACATGGGCACGAGCAAAGGCATGTTTCGGAGTCAGGACGGCGGTCAATCATGGACGGCCCACAATGAGGGATTAACCAATCGCAATATTCGAACCATCGCCATGGACCCCACCGACCCACGAGTGCTGTACGTCGGAACGAACGGCGGCGGGTTATTCCGTAGTCAAGATGGTGGGGATTCCTGGACCCCCGTCCCCTTAACCTTGATTTCTCATGCGCAGTGAGGTCGTTCCAAATCCTGGTCGCATCTCGGTCCGCGCACTTCCGACGTATCGAGGCCGCGCAATCGAATCACGGCCGTCAACGTCTGTTAGAAGGTCTATTTTGCGGCAATCTACAAGATTTTTGAGTCATGATTGCTACCATTCGGTAACAACAGGCAGGTTGCGGTGATGTTGTGGGTTTCAGTGAGATTGCGTTACTTAAAGTAAACAATCGAGAAAATCAATCAGACCTCTTTTTCTTGAAAAACCATAACGTATTGTTTTATTTGATAAAATTTTTGTTCGATGACAATGCTCATTTGAAACCTCTTTCATCCGTCCTTTTCGTTCACCATGCGAGCATGATTAGTGCTACCGGTTGGAAACGTCTCTCAATATGTTACTGAGATGTCGATATGAAATTTTTCTCTTTATTTTCAATATGTTAAGGATCATACACGACCTTCACTAAAATGGCTTGGAATTTGCTACTCAGGTATCGTGAAAGAGGATGTGGACATTTTTATGAACAATCAATCCAACGGAGTCATGAAAGGAGGTGGTGATGTTCACGTTTCACCAGACCCCGAGATTCTTCGCTTCGCTCAGAATGACGGGAACTCGTGGGGTTTTCAAGTTCATCTATTCCACGTTAGGTCTTCAGAACAAGGCCTTTACACGAGGAGGTATGAAGAATGTTTCTTTCTAGACGGCAATTTTTGAAAGTGACCACCGGGACGGTGGCGGCCGTGGCGTTGGCGGACAAAGCCTTGGCCTTGACCGCGCTGCAACCGGTTGTCGAAGTGGGGAATCCGCTGGGCGAGTATCCTGACCGGGCCTGGGAGCGGGTATACCACGATCAGTATCGGTATGATTCGTCCTTTACCTGGGTCTGCTCTCCCAACGACACCCACGCCTGCCGCGTGCGGTCCTTTGTGCGAAACGGGGTCGTGATGCGGGTTGAGCAGAACTATGACCACCAGACCTACGAAGACCTTTATGGGAATCGTGGGACGTTTGCCCATAATCCCCGGATGTGTTTGAAGGGGTACACCATGCATCGTCGGGTGTATGGGCCGTATCGGTTGAAGGGGCCCTTGATGCGGCGCGGCTGGAAAGCCTGGATGGATGCCGGAAGCCCGGAATTCACGCCTGACGTCATGAACAAGTACAAATTTACTTCCCGGTACTTGGATGACATGTTGCGGGTCAGCTGGGATACGGCGTTTACGTATCTGGCCAAAGCCATGGTCATCATCGCGGAGCGGTACAGCGGTGAAGCCGGAGCCCGTCGGTTGCGGGAGCAAGGCTATCCGCCGGAAATGATCGAAATGACCAAGGGTTCGGGCGTCCGGACCATGAAATTCCGGGCAGGGATGCCCATTCTGGGCGTGATTGGAAAAATGTCGGTCACCCGGATGAACGGGGGTTGTGGTGCCCTGTTGGATACCTACATT
The DNA here is from genome assembly GCA_965212625.1 of Nitrospirales bacterium. Lineage (GTDB taxonomy): Bacteria > Nitrospirota > Nitrospiria > Nitrospirales > UBA8639 > Bin75. Next base: position 2,199,116 of record OZ243124.1, read on the forward strand.
CGGAAAGTGAAGCCCAATCAAGCTCAGGGCGGACGGTACTGGTCGAACTACACGTGGCACGGCGACCAGAATCCGGCGCATCCGTTCTGGTCTGGGGTGCAAACCTCGGACATTGACATGAGCGACATGCGGTTTGCCAAGCTGAACACAAGCTGGGGCAAGAACTTCGTCGAGAACAAGATGCCGGAAGCGCACTGGAAGCTCGAGAGCATTGAGCGTGGGGCGCGGGTCGTGGTGATTACGCCGGAGTACAACCCGACGGCATATCGCGCGGATTACTGGATTCCGGTGCGGCCGGAGACGGACGCGGCGTTGTTCCTGGGGGCGTGCAAGATCATCTTTGATGAGAACATGCACGATCATGATTTCTGCGCAGCCTATACGGATATGCCGATTCTGGTGCGGACGGATACGTTGCAATATCTGGATCCGCGGGACGTGATTAAAGGATGGCAATTCCCGGATTTCTCCAAGACGTATTCCGGGAAAGTGCAAACCTTGAATCCGGCGAAGATTGCGCGGTTGGGCGGATTCATGGTGTGGGACACCAATAAGAATCAGGCTGTCCCGATTCATCGGGAATTAGTGGGATGGCACTTCCGCACGAGCGGCATTGAGCCGGCATTGACCGGGACGTATCGGGTGCAGTTGCTCAATGGCCGGGAAGTGGACGTGGCTCCGATCTTCCAGTTGTATCAGGTGCATTTGCAGGACTATGACCTGGACACGGTGCATCAGATCAACCGGTCACCCAAGGACTTGATCGTTCGTTGGGCGAGAGATTCAGGTGCCATTAAGCCGGCGACGATTCACAATGGTGAAGGAACGAACCACTATTTCCATCAGACCATCATTGCGCGGGGCGCGGCGATGGTGTTGATTATCACGGGGAACGTTGGGAAGTTCGGGACCGGACAACATACCTGGGCCGGTAACTACAAGGCGGGCATCTGGAACGCCACGCCGTGGTCCGGTGGCGGTCTCGGAACCCATACCGCGGAGAATCCGTTCAAGATTACCTTGGATCCGAACGCACACGGGAAAGAAGTCCACGTGCGCGGGTATTACTACGGTGAAGAGGTGGCGTACTGGAACCATGGCGATACGGCGTTGATCGTGAACACGCCCAAATATGGTCGTCGGGTGTTCACGGGTAAAACCCACATGCCGACCCCGACGAAGTTCCGTTGGGTGGCAAACGTGAACGTGTTGAACAACGCGAAACATCACTATGACATGGTGAAGAACGTGGATCCGCACATTGAATGTATCGTCACCCAGGATATTGAGATGACGTCCGACGTGAACCACGCGGATGTCGCCATGGGTGTCAATACGTGGATGGAATTTACCTATCCCGAACATACGGCGACAGTGTCTAATCCGTGGTTCCAAGTGTGGAAGGGCGGGATTCGGCCCTTGTATGACACGCGGAACGATTTGGATACGACTGCCGGGGTTGCCGCGAAATTGACCGAGATGACCGGTGATAAGCGGTTCCGGGATTACTTCAAGTTCGTCTACGACAACCGGGTGGACGTGTACGTGCAACGGTTGTTGGATGCCAGTTGTACGGGGTATGGGTACAGCGTAGACACCATGCTCAAGTCCGAGAAGGGCTGGATGGTGTTGTGCCGGACCTATCCGCGGCAACCGTTCTGGGAAGAGACGAACGAATCGAAGCCGCAATGGACGCGGACCGGACGGTATGAAAACTACCGGACGGAGCCGGAAGCCATTGAATACGGGGAAAACTTCATTTCGCACCGGGAAGGCACGGAGGCCACTCCGTACTTGCCGAATGCGATTATGACGACGAACCCGTATGTACGGCCGGATGACTACGGGATTCCGATCACGGCGCAGCACCATGACGACAAGACGGTGCGGAACATTGCGTTGCCGTGGCAGGAAATCAAACGGTACTCCAACCCGCTGTGGGAGAAGGGGTATCAATTCTACTGCGTGACGCCGAAGACGCGGCATCGGGTACACAGTCAATGGTCCGTGAACGACTGGGTCCAGATGTATGAATCGAACTTCGGGGACGCGTATCGGATGGATAAACGGACCCCGGGCGTCGGGGAGCATCAATTGCACATGAACCCGCAAGCGGCGAAAGACCGTGGGATCAACGACGGGGACTACGTGTACGTTGACGGCAACCCGGTGGATCGTCCGTATCGGGGCTGGAAACCATCAGATCCGTATTACAAAGTGGCGCGGTTGATGATTCGGTCGAAATACAACCCAGCCTTCCCGTATCACGTCACGATGGCGAAACATGCGCCGTACGTGGCAACCGCGAAATCCGTGAAAGGCCATGAAACGCGGCCGGACGGACGGGCCATCGCGATGGATACGGGGTATCAATCGAACTTCCGGTACGGGGCGCAACAGTCCTTTACCCGGGATTGGTTGATGCCGATGCATCAGACCGACTCACTGCCGGGCAAACACGCGGTGGGTTGGAAGTTCAAATTCGGGTACCAAGTGGACAACCACGCGGTCAATACGACTCCGAAGGAATGTCTGATGCGGATTACGAAGGCAGAAGACGGCGGTATTGGCGGCCGTGGCCCGTGGGAGCCAGTCCGGACCGGATTTACGCCTGGACAGGAAAATGAGTTTATGATCAAGTGGCTCAAGGGCGACCACATTAAGATCAAGGTGTAATGAACAAAGACCAAGATCAGATGTGGACATTTAGAACATTGAACGCTTTTCGTTTGGTTCAAAGAAACGGAGGAAACTATGCCAGAAGTCTATAATTGGCAACTTGGACGGAAGATGCTGTATCCGTATGAGGAACGGCATCCGAAGTGGCAGTTTGCCTTTGTGTTTAACATCAATCGCTGCTTGGCCTGTCAGACCTGTTCAATGGCGGATAAATCCACCTGGCTGTTCTCGAAAGGCCAAGAGTACATGTGGTGGAACAACGTGGAGACCAAACCCTATGGGGGGTATCCTCAGTTCTACGACGTGAAGATCACGCAGTTGATCGAGCAAGTCAATCCCGGCGGACAGGTATGGAACGTCCGAGTGGGCCGCAAACACCATGCGCCGTACGGGGTGTTCGAAGGGATGACGATCTTCGACGCGGGGGCCAAAGTCGGCCAAGCCGCGATCGGGTACATTCCGACGGACCAAGAATGGCGGTTCGTGAACATTTACGAAGACACGGCGACGTCGATGCGGGCCATTGTGGAAGGCATTGACAAAACCGGGTTTACGAAAGAGGAACCGTGGCGGATGACCGGTAGCAGCTTGCCGGAACATGAAACCTACTTCTTCTATCTCCAACGCATTTGTAACCACTGTACGTATCCGGGGTGTTTGGCCGCCTGTCCGCGGAAGGCCATCTATAAACGGCCGGAGGACGGGATCGTGCTGATTGACCAGAACCGGTGCCGTGGGTACAAGAAGTGTGTGGAGCAATGCCCGTTCAAAAAGCCGATGTATCGCGGCACGACGCGGGTCACGGAGAAGTGTATCGCGTGTTATCCACGGGTGGAAGGGAAAGATCCGCTCACCGGTGGAGAGCCCATGGAAACGCGGTGTATGGCAGCGTGCGTGGGGAAGATTCGCTTACAGAACCTGGTCAAGATCGGCGAGGATGGACTGTGGGCGGAAGATCGGTGGAACCCCTTGTATTACACCATTCGGGTGGAACAAGTGGCGTTGCCGCTGTATCCCCAATGGGGCACGGAGCCGAATGGATTCTACATTCCACCGCGGCAATCCCCACGAGGCTACATCCGGCAGATGTTCGGGCCGGGGGTGGACAACGCGATCGAGAAGTACTTGGTGCCGAGCCGGGAGTTGTTGGCGGTGTTGCAATTGTGGCGAGCCAGCCAGCAAATCATCTTCCGGTATGACGTGATTCCTGGACCGAAAGTCTTTGAGACCCAAATTCACGGGCGGAAGTTCGAGATGTACAACGACACCGTGTTGGGCTTCAATAAGTCGGGCAAGGAAGCCGTGCGGCAGCAAGTTGAAGAGCCGATCTACATTCGGCCAGCCGAACGCGTCACGTGGCTGTAAGAGCCACACGGTTGGGAAAAAAGCCGGAGGTTTTCGGACCTCCGGCTTTTTTTATTCACGGGTCGGACTGTGCTGGAACGACCCCGTGCCTTCACCGTTCAAATTTTCTTCGCGTCCGTTTCGTAAATGGTGTATTCTAAGTTTGAGGTTCACTCAGATAGAACGTGTCTATGGCCGTCAGAAATATGACGGCCACAACCCGAATCAAGTACGACAATGCGTAACGCTCCTCCATGTCCCCTTCCGCTGGCGGCCCAAGCCATTCCTTTTGGGGATCTGTTAGAGAGCGGGAAAATCCCCCGGGAATATCTCTGCACCGAGTACGTGACGCAACAGTTCGTTGAACGGTTGGTTCATTACGTGTTGAGCGTTCCCTCAAAATCCATTTCCATGCCCCAACTGTCCGTGATCCTTGAACAGATTGATCCACGGCAACAGGTCTTCTTTTTCAAACGACTCAAAGAAACCAGTCCTCACAGTTTGCAGGAATTTGCGTCTCTGTATTACGGATTCATGGCTGAATTTCATCCTCTGTTGTTTACCTGACTCTGATTCTTCCTCACCCTGCGGAAGGTCGTTCTGCCCATCGGTGGGTTCACGAAAAAGGGATGCGTCCACGTAGCGGATTGATCACGAAGCCTGTATAATAGCCGGAAACATCAGGATTGCAGGAGGACTCATGAACCCAACGTTGAACCCAACTTTACATCGAGCGATTTCCAGTTTTTACAATCTGATTTATGAAGCCCAGGCTTTTGCCACCGCCATGGGGCGGATCGATTCCGCCGACCAGGACCGATACGTGGGGCGCGTCGAGGGACTGAATTGGGTCCTTGATCGATGTCAGGAATTTGAAAACGTGGATCAGAATCTCACCACGGCTTCCCTCCAAAAACTGTTAGGAGACGTCAAATCTGACCTGGATCATGAATTGTCCATCCAACGCAGGGAAAAAGGCAGACGGGCCGATGGACGAGAGGAAGCTCTTATTTTCGTGACCGATTACCTGGCCAGTTTGATCACGGCCACGGAAATCGAATCCGCGAAAAGCCAAGCGTGACGTCTTCCACGGGTGGGTGGCGTTTGACAGGAACGGCCCGGCAAGAAAAAAGGCACACGTCCGTTGATGTGGACCGACGCATCCAAATCGAGAGCGATCAAAGAGTGGGTCATTTTTGCCGTCTGCATAGGTCTGGGTGGTCACATTGCATTGGCCCTCTTGTTGCACGCTCCGGCGGACCAATGGCCGGACCGGGCCCCATGGTTCTACGTCGTCGGATTTTCCCTCTCGATCTCATTCTCCGTCTACGTGGGCGTGCAGGTGATTCGATCCGTCTGGTGGTTCGTCAGAGGAGAGCGGTCAGAAAAGGCTGAATCGCAGGACGAGACGTAAATGATTCCGCCCCGGCCGTTCGTGTGAACGGTGGCACGAGCACTTCTGCCTACAAGATCCCGTCGGTCGGGATCCCCTCCCCAATCAGCATGATCGGAATCGAATCCCGGATGGGATAGACCACGGAGCGGTCACTTCTGATGAACCCGCCGTCGAGAGGATCATTGACCACGGTGCCGCCTTTATTCTGCAAGGCCCCGGCTGCAATTTTCTGATTCAATCGTGCAAGGGAAGCGGCATCCAGGAGGGAGACGGGTTGTCTGGTTTCCGGGCAGCAGAGAATAGCCACCAGACTCGGATCAATCGTCACGGATCGGGTTGAATCGCCTTCACGAGTCATGACGTTCCTTCACCACTTTGTGGTTTGTGTTCACCAACGGGCTTTCCTACACTAATCAAGACGTTGAGCGATTGCAAGGAAAACGGAGGCCGTCCGGCAAGCCGAGACCCGTACAAAAGAGAGACCCATGCAGAACCGTCATGCCCACGTTCCCTTGCATCATGTGGGTTCGTTCGAGCTAGATTGACGGGCAACAGGCAGTCCCTTCTTGGTATGCCCATGTCCCCTTCTGTCATTCCCGCGAAGGCGGGAATCCAGAAGCCGAAACTCATCGGCGAGTGGCTGTGCGCAGTCATGAGGCGATGCAAGTGCGTCTGTACGTCAGAATAGTCCCATGGTAAAACTCAAACGCTATTTCATTACGGGATTATTGATCGTGGTCCCGGCGTGGGGAACGTTCCTGATATTATCCACGTTGTTTGTGACGCTGGACGGCTTGTGGACGGACCTCCTGGGCTCCTATTTGACAAGCGAAATGCCTGGAGTAGGCATTGCCCTTTTGCTGATCCTGATTATGGTCAGCGGAATGCTCGGCACCCATCTCGTCGGGCAACGATTCGTGAAACGGATAGAAGAACCGTTCCAGCGCATCCCGTTGGTGCGAAGCATCTATCACACCCTCAAGGGCATGGCCGACGTGTTTCAATTTCGCAAACGATTCGGGAAGAGCACGGTCGTCGTGTTTCCGTTCCCCCGCACCGGCACGTGGGCCATCGGATTCGTCATGGGAACCGCACCGACGATGCTCCAGATCGTCCGGGATGACTCACTCCTCATGATCTTCGTGCCGACCGCTATTCATCCCTTTACCGGATATCTGGCCTTCGTGCCGAAATCGAAGACACACCGCATCAACCTGGGCCCGCACGAAGCCATGAAACTGGAATTCTCCGCGGGTCTGTACCGGCCGCCGCAGGGATGGTTGGCAGCCTCCCCTCATGCTTGACCGAATCCCTGACACTCCGACGATGGATGGAGAACCCCACCCCGGGCCAGGGCAATGCGACGGGCGTCACCTGTGCCGTGGGCTGGGCCGGAGAACCCCACCCCCGAGCCAAGGCAATGGCACCGGGCCAGGTCAATGGCAATGAATATACCTAATGTGCCACGTCATTCCCGCAGTCCCCCTTGTCATCCCGCAGTCCCCCTGTCATTCCCGCAGTCCCCCCTGTCATTCCCGCAGTCCCCCTGTCATCCCGCAGTCCCCCCTGTCATTCCCGCAGTCCCCCCTGTCATTCTCACGTCCCCCCGTCATTCCCATGTCCCCCCCTGTCATTCCCGCAGTTTTTAGCGGGAATCCAGAAATTTATGTATAGTACAAGCTGGCCTATGACCTTGCCGTCGTAGAACGATGAACAAAAAACCATTGTCAGACGTCCATATCCGTTTAGCCGAAAGCCGGGACCTGAAGTCCATCGTCACCTTCAACGCGGCACTCGCGTGGGAAACAGAAGGCAGACGATTAGATCAGCCCCTTCTGGAAGCCGGCGTCCAAGCCGTCCTTGCCGACGCCACCAAGGGCTTTTACGTGGTCATGGAACATCTGCCGTCCAGGCAGATCATCGGACAACTGCTAATCACCTTCGAATGGAGTGACTGGCGCAACGCAGTCTTCTGGTGGCTCCAAAGCGTGTACGTCCACAAAGAATGGAGACGACGAGGCGTGTTCAAGAACTTGTACGAGTACGTGTTACAGAAAGCAGAAGGTCAAGGAAACGTAGCCGGCCTGCGTTTATACGTAGAACAAGACAACGCCGCCGCACAAAAAGTCTATGACCGCGCAGGATTGACCGCCGCCCCATACAGAATGTTTGAAAAAGATTTCATCCTGCCGGGTAGGCTAAGTGAAAAAAGCTGAATATCGACGACCTTGACGATACAAACACAGGATAAAGAGCTTACGGCCATTATGGGACCGGAGGCGATGCGGTGGAAACGACGGTAACTATGGGTGGCTCGAACTCATCAATGGGGTGCAAAGTCAAGACGGAATGTCTCATCATCACGAATCACCCTTGTGAAAGGAGCAAGTGACTATGCAGGAGAGTGGCGAAATCAAAAGCGGAAAAATTCTGGTGAAGGATATCTTTGAACGAATGTGGTTTCGGGTTCCCAGATATCAACGGCCCTATGTCTGGACTCGTGATGAAGTGGCAGAACTCCTTAACGACCTGACTTTCGCGCAAGCCAATAAACCTAACGATGAATATTTTCTGGGGTCCTTTGTTTTTCAATCAAATCGCGTCGACCACTCCAAAGGAGAAGAATTCGATGAGAATGATTTACTCGACGGACAGCAGCGCATGACAACGCTCCTGATGTTGTTTGCCGTTATACGTGATCGTCTGGACGATACAAATGCCAAGGAAACCTGTCAGAAGTATCTCTACCAGAAGGCTAACAAATTTACGAAGATTCCAGAGCGTCCCCGCTTGGTGTTCCCTATTCGTCCCGCGGTGGAACAATTCATTGATAAGTATGTTAAGACGAAGGATGGCACTAAAGAAAGATATTTGGGTACGATCGCTGAGGGTGACAAGGACATATCTCGAATGGCAGAAGCTATTTTGGAGATGAATAAGTCCTTTTCAGAAAAGGGAACTGCCGACATCGAAAATTTATTTGAGTTCCTGCTGAATAAGGTTATTCTCATTTACGTTTCGACAGATAGGTTTGAAGATGCTTTCCGTCTGTTCACGATTCTGAATAATCGAGGCATCCCTCTACGTAATAGTGATATTCTCAAGTCTAGGAATCTCGGTGTTTTGGATACTGAGGAGAATGAGGGTAGGTACGCAAAGATGTGGGAGGAAGCCGAGAACGAATTGGGAGGTGACGAATTTGAACGTTTCCTCAACCATGTTCGAACTATCTTGGTCAAGAAGAAAGCCCGCAAGAGTCTGCTCTCGGAGTTTGAGGACGAAATTTACGAGCCCAGATTACTTGAAAAAGGGAAAGCGACCTTCCAATTGATAGAACGATATCTTGGTTGCTATAGAACAGTTTGTCATGATCACAACGACGATCAATTTGGTAATTTTAAGTTCCATAATCTCGTAAATGTGATGGTAAAAGGGTTACCCGCGACGGATTGGATACCTCCACTTCTTCGGTATTTTGACCGGTTTCAGTTTGACCGACTGCTGGAGTTTCTGAAAAAACTCGATAACAAATTCTCTGCAGATTGGATTTCAAAATACACGCCCACGGAGTGCATTGAGCGGATGAATAAAGTCATTCAGGTCATTGACAAGGCGAGTACACCAGAGAAAGTCCTTGGAGCGGCTTGCTTCCACATTGATGGTCGTTCCTTCATGACCAATGTTTCGGATTGTGTGTACGGCAAGAGACACGTCAGATATTTGTTGCTTAAATTGGATTATTTGCATCAAGATCACTCGGACCGGATAAGCGTGGGGAACCTTTCCGTTGAGCACATTTTGCCTCAGTCTCCTTTACCCGACAGTCAATGGATAAGGGATTTCAGTGAAACTGAACGAGACAAGTGGACGGACCGTCTCGGGAATCTCGTACTCATTTCAACTCGCAAGAATTCTTCGCAGGGCCGGTGGGATTACACACAGAAGAAGGAAAAATATTTCAAGAGACTTATAAGCACTCGCCCCAACTCACTTAGGGTGCTGCAAAATAATGATCGATGGACTTTGGTCGAATTGAAAGCAAACCATGACTATGTGCTGAAAAGACTGCGGGAGTATTACGCAATTGAGGACGAACCCTGCAATACTTGAAAGTCATACGACAACACATTTACGTCGGGTTTTGACGCATTCTCTCAGTGCGATCTGATGTTTGAAACTTCGATGAACGGCTATGTGAACGGGCGAAGAACAAATTGGATGGTTCGGTATCTCGCGTTTCTCATGGTGGTTTGGAGTGTATGCGTTTTGATCTCGTGCTTTGGTCCAGCGTTAGCGCAGGGGGTGGAACGGGAGACGAAGACCCTGCGCGTGCGGGATTTAGGGTGACGATCGGCCGTTATCATCCTGGGCCGTGGAACGCGATTACGGATGTGGAGGGCGTCATGGTGGGGCACGCGACGCTTATTGAGGGGGATGGCGTGTTGGTTCCCGGCAAGGGCCCGGTGCGAACGGGGGTGACGGTGATCATTCCACGGGAAAATGTCTGGAAGCAAAAGGCTCCCGCGGGGGCCTACATGCTGAATGGAACCGGGGAGATGACGGGGTTGGCCTAGGTTGCCGAATCAGGTTTTCTGGAATATCCCATTGCCTTGACCAATACACTCAACGTTCCTCGCGTGGCCAACGGGCGTGATCAGTCGGATGATGAAGAAACATCCTCATTATCCTGATGCTCCGACCTTTACGGTGACTCGTCTGGCCGATACGCATCTCAACCCTCTTCTCGCCGCAACGGTGGAAGCCATCTTCAACGCCATGGTGGCGGCAACCACGGTGGTGGGTCGGGATGGGCGTCGCGTCGAGGCCATCTCCATTCCTACGCTGCAACGAATACTTGAGGAGCACGCGGTTCCCCCCGTATCGAGGACGGGGCAGGCTTCTGAGTAGACAAGCAGACGAACTCGCTGTTAGACTTTTGGCCGAGTGAATGTCCTCTATGCAGTGTCACGTTGCGACAGCGCGTGAGTTCGGTACGACCCACGTCACCCAGACGTTGACCAACTCCGTCCGGGAGGCGTTCGGTCAGCGGGAGGTTCATCTGGCCTGCCTGTTCTTTTCACCTCATTATGCCAAATCCTCAGAGAAACTGGTTCGTTCACTTGACCGGCAATTAGCCCCGGGTTTGATGGTGGGGTGCATGGGCCAAGGCATTATCGGGTCCACGGAAGAGTACGAGGACAAACCGGCCGTGACCTTGTGGGCGATGCACGTGCCCGGAGTGCAGATGGTCCCGCTTCACGTGACGTTTCATGAAGAGGAAGGGAAATCTTACGTCATGGAGGGGTGGCCACGGGAATTAGACGCACTGGCGGAGCGGCCGACGTTTCTGGTATTTGCCGACCCTTTTTCGACGCCGGTGGAGGACGTGTTTCTGACCATGGAACGCCATTGCCCGGGTGCCCTGGCGATTGGAGGCCTTGCCAGCGGCGGGTCAGATCTTGGCGAGAATCGGTTAGTCCTCAACCGCCGGATCATGGACCACGGCCTCGTTGGGGTTGCCTTGTGGGGGCCGGTGTCGATTCGAACCTTGGTGTCTCAGGGCTGCCAGCCCATCGGGGAACGGTTCGTGGTGACCAGAGCCGAGAGAAATATTATCTATGAGTTAGGTGGGGCCCCGACCTTGGCGCGTCTGCAGGAGACGCTTCGAAGCCTGGGTCCGGAAGCGGGACAACAAGCGGCAGCGTCGGTGCAAGTCGGCGTGGCGTTTGATGAACAACGCGAACGTTTTGGTCGGGGCGATTTTCTCATACGCGGCTTGGTGGGCGCGGATCAGCGATCCGGGGGCGTGGCGATTTCCGACGTCGTCAAAGAAGGGCAAACCATTCAATTTCACGTGAGGGACCCCAAGGCTGCCAGTGAGGATTTCAATCTGTTGCTTGCCCAGGATCGTTTGACTTACCCGCAGGCTGCGCTCAAGGGAGCCTTGTTGTTCAGTTGTCATGGCCGGGGCCAGCGTTTTTTCGCCGAACCGAATCATGATATCACGGCTCTTCAGCGACGCACCGAGGGGATTCCGGTTGCCGGGTTTTTTGCCTCCGGTGAAATCGGCCCGGTGGGTGGGAAAAACTTTATTCACGGTTATACCGCCAGTGTCGCGTTGTTTGCCGGGCCTGATTCCCCACGTGCGTCACCCGCTGTTTCCATCACTGCACACGAAAGGAGAGGAGAAACATGAAACTCAAGACACTCATCCACTGGTCATGCATGCTTGCAATACTCGGCCTGTTCTCCGGTCAAGGAATGACCCCGGCCCAGGGACAGGAATCTGAATCGGTGACGACCCCGTCCGGGTTGCAATACGTTGATCTTGTGAAAGGCGACGGCCGTGAGGCGCATGTCGGAGAAACCGCCGTCGTCCACTATACGGGCTGGCTGGAGGATGGCACGAAATTCGATAGTTCGGTTGATCGCGGCACGCCCTTCTCGTTCCAATTGGGTGCCGGTCGAGTCATCAAAGGATGGGATGAAGGCGTCGTCGGGATGAAGATCGGCACGAAACGGAAATTGACGATTCCTTCGCACCTGGGCTATGGCCCTCGCGGCGCGGGCAAGATCATTCCCCCCGACGCCACCCTCATTTTTGAAGTGGAACTGCTGGATCTCCGGTAAGGATTGAGGGCCTCCGGTCGTTCCCTGCATCGCCAACGACCTCGCGGATCCCTTTCTTCATTTCATGAAATACACCCCCCTCTATGAAATCCACGTCGCCCACAAGGCCAAGATCGTGGATTTCACGGGGTGGGCCATGCCCATGCAGTATTCGGGCGTGTTGGAGGAATATCACGCCGTTCGCACCAAGGTCGGCTTATTCGACGTGAGCCACATGGGGCGCCTTCGGGTCGCAGGAGCCGGGGCCGTGGCGTTCCTTCAGCGAGTCACCACGAATGACGTCCGGCGAGTCGAGCCGATGTCTTCGCACTATTCGATGATCTGCAACCCCGACGGGGGCGTCAAAGACGACGTGTTCGTTTATCGGTTGGGCGGGGACACCTTTCTTCTGTGCGTGAATGCCGCGAATCTGAACAAGATGAAAGACTGGCTTGCCCGACAACGGGATGAGGGGCAAGAGAACGTGGCCATCGTCGATCAATCGGAAGACGTGGCTCAACTCGCGCTGCAAGGGCCGGAGTCCCGGGCACTGTTGCAGGAATACGTGGGATCAACGATTCAAGGTCTGAAGCCGCGACAATGTCTGGAGGTCACGTTGGGCAGGGCGCAGTGTATGATTACACGGACCGGCTATACCGGAGAACTCGGATATGAATTATACGTGCCGGCGGATCAGGCGAGTGAGACGTGGAATCAGCTTCGACGGGTCGGAGAGAAGGTCGGCCTGAAGCCGGCAGGGTTAGGCGCGCGGGATTTATTACGGCTCGACGTGGGCTACTTGTTATACGGCAATGATCTCAACGAAGACGTGACCCCGATCGAAGCCAATGCTGCAGGGGTCGTGAATTTGGAAAAAGGATCGTTCGTCGGCGAGGCCGTCATCAGACGACAAGTGGAACACGGGACGGCCAAACGCCTAGTGGCGTTTGAATTGTTGGAAAAAGCCGTGCCCCGTCACGCCATGCCCGTGTTCGTCCGGGACAACCACGTCGGCACGGTCACCAGCGGCAACCTGTCTCCCGTTCTCCAAAAAGGCATTGGCTTAGCCTACGTCGTCTCAGCCCATGCATGGGCGGGTACCACGTTCGAGGTCGAGATTCGCGGAAGACGAGTTCCCGCGCACGTGGTATCCCTGCCGTTTTATAAAAGGCCCAATCGCCAAGCCGCACAATCCTCGTGACGAGACGCCGTGGCGAACGGTGAGCCACGTCCCACCATGAAGCAACCAATCTATAAAGGCAAAATCCTTGAGCTGTCGGTCGAGACCGTGAGGTTGCCGAATGGGGCCATGGCCGACGTGGAACTCATCGCCCATCCGGGTGCCGCGGCCGTCGTGCCGTTCAAGGACGACGGGACCGTCATCATGATTCGACAATATCGTCACGCCGTCGGCGGTGTTATCTATGAAATCCCCGCGGGCACACTCCGGCCCGGCGAAGACCCATGGGATTGCGCACGGCGAGAAGTCGAAGAAGAAATCGGGTACAAGGTCGGCACGCTGGAGCCGCTCGTCAGTTTGTTGACCACTCCCGGCTTTACCAACGAAATCATCCATATTTTTTGTGGAAAAGAACTCATGCCGGGCACGCAGAATCTGGGTGCGGATGAAGTCCTGGAGATTATCGAACTGCCTCTTGCCCGAACCATGGATCTCATCAAGGACGGCACCATCAACGATGCCAAAACCATCATCGGCCTCCAGACCGTGTATCTCAAGACGTTGGGCGAACACTGAATGCTGCCCTCAAAGTCCCCCTCAACTTGCTTTTTCCTTTCTTGCTTTTTCCTTTGTCACCCTTGAGCTTTCCTCTGTCACCCTGAGTGAAGCGAAGGGTCTACGCATGGAGACCAACATGAACCCTGCTCGTTCGCTGGGACTCGGTTCGTCAGCCGCTGTGTTCCGTCATGAACCACCCCGCGATCGAGAGCCGTTTGTGCTCACCGGCCAAGGCATCGACCCGACACACGCGATGGAACCGGGGCACCGCAAAGATGACCACCGACCCCGGACGTGGGGCAATGCAGTAGGCGATGTCCAACGCACGTTTTCCCCGTCGATCGTTTTTCGCGTGATAGATGATGAGTTCTCCGCCCCAATCCGTGTGCCATTCGGGATGCACGTAGGTGACCAGTGCCAGCCGTCTCAGCGGCGGCGGAGGGTCGCGCTTGGCCGTATAGGCGTCATCCGTATCATCATGGGTCGGCAGGCAGTCTCCGACTCCATACGAATAGTAATTAAAGTTCACGTGTCGCTGCGTGATGTTGGGAAAAGATTCCACGTACTCCGAAATGCACGCCAGCGACAATTTATCCAGAAACAGGCGCGCCTCGGGTGGGCTGATTTCGGCTTTCCGCCAGTTGCCGGTATTGGGAAACGCCTTGGCCACCGCGGGCATGTCCGACAAACTCGTCCAGGTTGAGCGGACCATGGCCGCTCGAAACGCTGCCATTTCCGGTTCCGTCCAAATGTCTTCGATCACCAGGACGGGGTCCGTATGAAAAGAAAAGTTTCTGGAATGAAATTGATGGAACGGGACTTTCATGGAGACGGGTCCGCCGCACGTCAACCAGCCGGGAGGCAGTCGGACGGTCATCAACGAGGGTAAGGGAACGGAGCGGGAAGGGTCAAGACGGCATGAGGCGTTTAGCTAATCGTTGCCCAACCCGAGTCATGGCCGTGGACCGGTCTTGAGGATCGAGGATGACGTTGATCACGTACAGGCGTTGCGTGTCCGCCATGGCCGAATCCAAAACCCGCACCACGTCTCCGAACGTCTCGACCCGATGCCCGATTCCCCCGCCCAGGACGTCGCAGATTTTGTCATAATGCCATTCATGGACGTCGTTAAACGGGCCCTCCAGAATTTCCCGTTCCGTGGAATAGCCGCGGTTATTGAGAATGATGACGATGGGCGCGTGCTGGTGTCGCAGGCACGTCGCCAGTTCGGTCCCAGTCATCTGAAAGGCCCCGTCGCCAACCAGGACCACGGGCCGAAGGGACGGGTCGGCCACACTGACCCCCAACGCCGCGGGCACACTGAATCCCATGGACGTATAGTAGGCCGGCGCAAGAAATTCCGCGCTCCGCCGCACGTGTAAATCCGCGCCGGAAAAAAGCGATTCACCCACGTCGGCCACGACCACGGTTTTCTCGTGCAGGAGCCCGTCAAGGTAGCCGAACAGATGACGAAGCGTCACCGGCGCATCCGGCGAAGGCGCTTCAAATTCGATGCGGTCCTGAGTGGGCAGGGGACGAGCGGGAAAAGAGGGAAGCGGAGCCGTGGACAGCGCTCGGATGAAGTCTTCGAATCGGATGCCTTCGTAGCGATGGTGCTGAATGGTAATCGAATCGGCCGTGGCGTGAATCGTCCGTCCGGCGGCTAAGAGCTTGGAATGAACGTTGACGTCTTCGATGTCGGTCAGGAGCGTCCCCAACGTCAACAAGCAGTCCGCCTGATCGACGAATGCCAGAATTTCCTCGCGCCCGACTAATCCGCCGTACACGCCGATGTACAAAGGATGATCTTCCCGAATGACCGATTTCCCGAGCAGCGTCGTGGCCACCGGTGCATTCATGCGTTCGACCAGGTCCGTGAGGTCGTTCTGAAGGCCAAACCGGTACAGTTCTGCACCGGCCAGGACCACCGGCCGATCCGACTTCGACAGAATGCCCCGCACTTCGTGTACGGCCTCCTGTAACGCCGCGGGATTGCTTTCGCATTCCGCCGTCGTGGGAGGCGCGGATGAAGAAACCTGAACCGGGGTGAGCACCACGTCACGAGGAATTTCCAGATAGATGGGTCGTTTATATTTCAGCAAGGCGGTCAAGGCGCGATCGAGTTCCCGTTCCGCGGTGAGCGGGTCATCAAGGACCACCGACGCGACCGTGACTTTTTCAAACACGTCGCGTTGGGTGGAAAAATCCCGAACCATGTGATGGAGGAAGGGGGTGCGCACCCGTTCCGCTAATCCCGGCGAACCCGACAGCAGCACGACCGGCGACCGCTCCGCGTAGGCGCACGCAATGGCGTTGACGATATTGAGGCCGCCGACGCAATACGTGACGCAGGCCCCGCCTATGCCGTGAAGTCGGGCGTAGGCATCAGCCGCAAAGCCGGCGCAATCTTCGCGGGTGGTCCCGACGTGCTGAATGGGCGATTCTTCAATCAGCTGATAGAGCGTAAGCACGTAGTCGCCCGGGATGCCGAAGACGTGCTTCAACCCGAGTTGATAGAGGCGATCAAGCAGCAGGGACCCGATAGTGTGAGACGCACGCATGGTTCATGCTCGCTTCATTGATTATATCACGACGAAACGGGTAGAGTTCGACAAATTTCACGATGAAGGGCGTCCCCTCGTGAAGCAGGGGATACGCACATTGTAACTAGGAGGACAATATGAATCCCGACGTCATTCGCGTTCGTCTCTCGACTGCCACGAACAGTTTGG
The DNA here is from genome assembly GCA_965212625.1 of Nitrospirales bacterium. Lineage (GTDB taxonomy): Bacteria > Nitrospirota > Nitrospiria > Nitrospirales > UBA8639 > Bin75. The sequence continues at coordinate 2,215,614 of OZ243124.1, forward strand.
TGGCCGCACTCGCCTTTGCGCTTGTGTCCTTCGGCGTGAGTGCCCGCGCCGCTGATGGGCCGTACGTCGGTATCGGGGGCGGTCTCAGCATGCTCAACGATTCCGACGTGACGGCTCCGGTCCGTGTACCGTATCCGGCGCTCAACGCCGAGGCCAGCCTTGACGCGGGGTTTGTCGTGAAGGGCACGGCCGGATACGCCTTGACCAACGGCTTGCGCGTCGAAGGTGAGATCGGCTACCGCAAGAACAATCTCGACGACATGAACGTCAAAAGCCCGGGCAGCCTCGTAGAACTCGCTGCGCCAGAGGTCGCCGCTAGAGTCAACGACCTCACCGGCAGGTCTGTCTATCCTAATCCAGCTACGACAACGTATAATGATCTCCCTTCTGATCTCCAAACGTTAGCCCAGGGTCTCGCGACGAGCACGCAGTCTCTCAGCGGCGACATTTCGGTGCTGACCTTCATGGGCAACGTGTCTTATGATTTCGATCTGGGATTAGGCTGGAAACCTTACGTCGGCGGTGGCCTTGGGGTTGCTTCGATTTCGCTGGAGTCGAAGTCGACGGCGTCCGGCACGTTGGCTGACGACAAAGACACCGTGTTCGCGTATCAGGCAGGTGGAGGCGTCGGTTACGAGTTTGCCACGTCGGCGGATCACGCCATCACCGTCAGCCTGGACTGGCGATACTTCAGAACCGCGGACCCGACGTTCAAGGGGGCGGTGACGGGTGCCGAGTTCGACGCGGAAATCGGCGGACACGAGATCAGCCTCGGCCTCAGGTATGGGTTCTAGGCCGGGACTCCGAGATTCAGGCGCGATTGGTTGGGAAGCATACGGATATAAAGAGGAGGTCTCTATCATGAGCTACATCAAACCCGAAGATGTGACCAGTCCACGAAGCCTTTGGCAGTTGGACAAGGTTCTGTATGATGGCGGCGAAGAAAAGTGGGCCGCCGCGGAAGGTCAGTGGGATGGGGAACAGGTGCTTGCCATACGCTGGAACGGCTCCGAAGACAAGGAGATCGGGAATCCACAATCCTCAGGTCATCCGACGTGGTTCATCGTCCCGCCAAAATTGGAAGACGCGATACGGAAGCGGCTCAAGAAATTCTCAAAGAGCCGAAAAGGAAAAAAATAGTTTGACCCAAGAAACACTGCCGCCTCGGTCTTATGAGATCAGTCTCGGCCTCAGGTGCGGGTTTTAGGAACTGAATCCATGCCCATCATGATCCCTTGGATGTTTTTCTCCCTGCTTTGGCTGGCTTTTGTCGGCAGGAGTGGCCTTCGGCAGGGCTTTGTGTACGCCGCGGTCGTGTATACGCTTTGCCTGGTTGTTGCCACTGAGACGTTGTCGACGTGGAACGTCTTGCAGCGTGAGACGCTGTTGGCGTTGTGGGCCGGCCTGACCGTTCTTTCGGCCCTTTATCTTTGGAGGTATGGCGACCGTCAGGCCACGGTACAGAGGCTGCACGGAGCATGATGGAGTTCCGAGGGGCAAGGTTCGCAATCTCCGCGTATTCCTTTCAGGACCCATGAATCCTTTACGGGCAATTTTCTTCACTTCTGGTTTTTCGCCGCCTCTCTGTGTGGAGTGTTGCTGTTCAGAAGGCGTTTCCAAGTCAGCGCGCTGACTGTCTTCTTTGCACTTGCCGTCGTTCTGGGAGAATGTTCCTTTTATGGTCTCTTCCAATGGCAACAATGGGACAGTCGGTATCATACTCCGTTGTTCATGCTCGATGCGCCCATCGTGGCCGTCTTCGTGGCAGCGTTCCGGTTTTCAGTCAAACCTGAGCGTCGCGTGGCCAATACCGGCAGCAGGCGAATCAGCATTGTGGCCGGAGCGTTTTGCGCGCTGAGCCTTCCGTGGGTGGTCGCGAATGAACTCAGGCCTCTCCGTGCATCTGACGACTCGTCGATTTTTTCTACGGATAGAGTGGAAATGTATTTCAAGGATAACCCTGCGGTCTTTCAGCCCTACGTTGATGCCGTGAACTTGATCGCGGCATACCGTCCACGAGAAGTCGGACTCTATGCGGAGACCACTATCTATGAATATCCGCTATGGGTCTTGTTGAAGGAACGTCTGAGCGAGGTGCCCCGGTTGGAGTACGTTGGGGTCACGAATGCTTCGAGACACTTGCGTGAGGGCAAGTATGCCCCGCCGTTCATTTTGTCCGATAAGGGGCAACTTCGGTTTCGTGAATTTCTTGAGGGAGAAGCGTATGTGATCGTCAAGCAATTTTTCGTCGGCACTGATCGAAATCCGGAACTGACCGTGCTGGCAAAGGCAGACGTCGCCACCGGAATATTTGAGAAATTGGGAGGGAAGATCAGCATTGAATCGGAACGTCTGATTCGTTCCGGTGATTTCGAAGTATATCTCAACCGCGAGAAAAACAGTCTCGTCTACGTCAAGAATCAGTGCCGACCGTCCGATCTTCGACCGTCAGCCCCGAGGGTGTTCGTCCACCTCATCCCCGTTGACGCGGACGACCTTCCCGACGACAGAAAGCCGTATGGCTTCGACAACCTGGACTTCCGTTTCAACGATTCCAACGTATTCCCGCCGGATGGGCGATGCATCAGCGTGCGCAGGCTTCCCGATTACGACGTCGCCCGCCTCCGCACCGGCGAATACATTGACGACGATCGACTCTGGCAAGCCGAAGCCAGCGTCAATGAGTAGCCGGTCACTGGTCGGCTGTTTCCCAATCCCACGTCAGGGTGTCGGCGACGATGGTTGCCCCACGGAAACAATCCCGGGGTGAGCCGTGTTGCTTCTTCCCCAAGCCATCAATCACTGAGTCTCCTGTAGAGCCACTGACCACCACGAGATGGGGTTGGGACGTGACGGTTCCGGCTTGGTGCTTCATCGAAGCTGACTTCGCCGGCCCAGAGGGTGTGATAGTGGTTAGCTTCCTTCGTAAATTGGCCGGTGCGGATGCCGGCGATGTCGTAGGCGGGCAGTTCGCGCACGGCAATGGCTCGCGCCCTGTATGGCGGGTATTCTCTGAAATAGAAGTCCAGGTTGTCGAACTTCCACGGCTTGCGGAGATTGGGCAGGTCGCTCACGTCCACGGGGATGACGTGCAGAAAAAATTTGGCGTGTCCCGGGGGCAGTCTGCGCTGCGCTCGCTGTCCCGTGCCCGGCGCCACCACTGGGGGGGAGGAGTCGGTCCTCGCCTTGACCCACTGGCCCCCGCTGTCCAGGTATTCCACGTGTGCCCGCAGGCGCGAGCCCAGGTCCGCGGCGGTGGGAACGTACCGGTGCGAGCCGTCGGAGATTGTTGCCCGTACCGTGGTCCAGCCGTCGCGGTCGCTGCCGCGCTCCCACTGCCATGGCCGTGTGGCCCTGAGAGGACTCGAGAGCGTGGCCTGGACCGGTTCCCCCACCACCGGAACGTGCCAGTCAAGTAAGGCGACGACGCTGCGCGGGTGACGCCTGACGTAATACAGATGGCCGTCGTAGAGATAGACGTCAACGATGTGCTGACGATAGTGAGCATGGATGAGTGGTGTGGTGTCAAGCATGTGCTCGATATGCCTCTCGTACTCGTCATGCCGGTAAAGGAACACCCGCCGATTGTCCGGCGTCAGCAGCGCGGCACTCTCATGACGGGAGCGACTGATGACAAAGTCGGCGAGCCTGCCCGGTTCGAAGAGAAGAACGGTTCCAGTGAGAGCGTAACGCATATACGTGAGGCTTGTGGGCATTGCCACCACGTTCCCGGCCGTCATTTTCCGGATCACGTCAAAGTCGGTCATGACGTCTTTCCAGTACCGGCTCCCGGCGTCTTCGACGGCGTAGTAGCCACCGCGGGACATCTGAAAGTTGGAAAGAACAAAGACCAGCAGCGCGGCGACGGACAGGCCGAGAACAAGGCGGCGACCGGATAGCCGGTGGATGAACAGCAGAACAAGCGAGAAAAAGAACAGCGGAAGGCCGATATAGACCAGACCCTCGAAATTATGGAAAGGGGGGGATGTCACATGGCGCATGGGCAGTGCCCAACAGAAGCCGGACAGCACCAGGGTGGCCCACAGGATTTGATAGCGGACGAATGCCAGCCCGATCAGGCAGGTGCCGGACACGACGATTCCTGTCACGTGCTGCCATCCCAATGGTGTTCCAGGAGATGGATCGAAGAGGTCGTGCTCGGTGAAGGCGAAGGGGAGAGACATTCCGGCGATGCGGTAGAATTGTGTTTTCGGGAAATACGGCCAAGCCGTCCACTTGGCATAGAAGGCGGTAAAGTCCTCGCGCTGTCCGGTGCGTTTCAGCATCGACCGGAAAGACGGGAGGTTTGTCAGGTCTGTTTCCCCGTTCAGTGCGACGTATTCGTTGGCGAAGTTGAAACTCAGTACGGCCGTGCCGAACAGCAGGGCGACGACGCCCAGCGTCAGGTAGCGGCTGCGCAGCAGCGAGGCGGTCACGCGGGGCAGGTGCTCCCAAGCACTGATCCCTCCCCCACTCCGAACGGCCCGGACCAGCGCCCCGGCCAATCCCAGCACGACAAACGGCAGCAGCAGCGCGTAGACGTGCCAGCCCAGCAGCAGCGCGAGGCACGTCTTCCCCAGCAGTTGTCGGAAACGCCCCTCCTGTACAAACAGGACCATGCCGTGGAACACGAGGAATATGCCGAAAAGGTCCGGCCACACCTCGGTGTCCACGATGTCGTTGTAATACAGGCAGTAGGCTGAAGAGAACGCCAGGATCGTGGCCGTCAGGGCCATCCAGCGATGAGCCGTCAGCCGGGCGAGGGAGAGATAGGCCAGGACCGCGGTGGCCGTAAAGCACAGCAGCATCAGCAGCCTGGCGGCGTAGAGTTGTGCCGACGAGTCATCGGCGAAGGGGAGGATGGCCAGCTTGATGAGGAGGTAGCCGCCAATCGGAAAGCGATTGTAGACCACATAGGTCGGGGCGCCGGCGGCATCCAGGGTTTGTCGGCGGAAGCCCAGGAAGTTGTGGGCGGGCGAGCGATTCGCCGCCACGGCCAAATGGTGTGCCGACTTACGGTCGCTCAGGAATCGGTAGAAGTAGCCCCGGTCGTTGCCGAACAGGAACACCGTAGACAGCGCCAGCAACAAGAGCGCGAGCGGAAGCCGCGGCGAATTGCGCACGGACATGAGCGTGGCTCTCAAGCCTGCACGGCATCTCGGTTGCTCTGTTCCTCCGCACAGCACGTCACGCACCATCATGGATGTTCTGGCTTCTCCAAGCCATCCCACTGACCACCGCGAGATGGGGTTGGGACGTGACGGTTACGGCTTGGTGCTTCATCGAAGCTGACTTCGCCGGCCCAGAGGGTGTGATAGTGGTTAGCTTCCTTCGTAAATTGGCCGGTGCGGATGCCGGCGATGTCGTAGGCGGGCAGTTCGCGCACGGCAATGGCTTGCGCCCTGTATGGCGGGTACTCTCTGAAAAAGAAGTCCAGGTTGTCGAACTTCCACGGCTTGCGGCGATTGGGAAGGTCGCTCACGTCCACGGGGATGACGTGCAGAAAGAATTTGGCGTGCCCCGGGGGGAGCCTGCGCTGGGCTCGCTGTCCCGTGCCCGGCGCCACTACGGGGGGGGAGGAGTCGGTGCTTGCCGTGACCCACTGGCCCTCGCTGTCCAGGTATTCCACGTGTGCCCGCAGGCGAGAGCCCAGGTCCGCGGCGGTGGGAACGTACCGGTGCGAGCCGTCGGAGATTGTTGCCCGTACCGTGGTCCAGCCGTCGCGGTCGCTGCCGCGCTCCCACTGCCATGGCCGTGTGGCCCTGAGAGGACTCGAGAGCGTGGCCTGGACCGGTTCCCCCACCACCGGAACGTGCCAGTCAAGTAAGGCGACGACGCTGCGCGGGTGACGCCTGACGTAATACAGATGGCCGTCGTAGAGATAGACGTCAACGATGTGCTGACGATAGTGAGCATGGATGAGTGGTGTGGTGTCAAGCATGTGCTCGATATGCCTCTCGTACTCGTCATGCCGGTAAAGGAACACCCGCCGATTGTCCGGCGTCAGCAGCGCGGCACTCTCATGACGGGAGCGACTGATGACAAAGTCGGCGAGCCTGCCCGGTTCGAAGAGAAGAACGGTTCCAGTGAGAGCGTAACGCATATACGTGAGGCTTGTGGGCATTGCCACCACGTTCCCGGCCGTCATTTTCCGGATCACGTCAAAGTCGGTCATGACGTCTTTCCAGTACCGGCTCCCGGCGTCTTCGACGGCGTAGTAGCCACCGCGGGACATCTGAAAGTTGGAAAGAACAAAGACCAGCAGCGCGGCGACGGACAGGCCGAGAACAAGGCGGCGACCGGATAGCCGGTGGATGAACAGCAGAACAAGCGAGAAAAAGAACAGCGGAAGGCCGATATAGACCAGACCCTCGAAATTATGGAAAGGGGGGGATGTCATATGGCGCATGGGCAGTGCCCAACAGAAGCCGGACAGCACCAGGGTGGCCCACAGGATTTGATAGCGGACGAATGCCAGCCCGATCAGGCAGGTGCCGGACACGACGATTCCTGTCACGTGCTGCCATCCCAATGGTGTTCCAGGAGATGGATCGAAGAGGTCGTGCTCGGTGAAGGCGAAGGGGAGAGACATTCCGGCGATGCGGTAGAATTGTGTTTTCGGGAAATACGGCCAAGCCGTCCACTTGGCATAGAAGGCGGTAAAGTCCTCGCGCTGTCCGGTGCGTTTCAGCATCGACCGGAAAGACGGGAGGTTTGTCAGGTCTGTTTCCCCGTTCAGTGCGACGTATTCGTTGGCGAAGTTGAAACTCAGTACGGCCGTGCCGAACAGCAGGGCGACGACGCCCAGCGTCAGGTAGCGGCTGCGCAGCAGCGAGGCGGTCACGCGGGGCAGGTGCTCCCAAGCACTGATCCCTCCCCCACTCCGAACGGCCCGGACCAGCGCCCCGGCCAATCCCAGCACGACAAACGGCAGCAGCAGCGCGTAGACGTGCCAGCCCAGCAGCAGCGCGAGGCACGTCTTCCCCAGCAGTTGTCGGAAACGGCCCTCCTGCACAAACAGGACCATGCCGTGGAACACGAGGAATATGCCGAAAAGGTCCGGCCACACCTCGGTGTCCACGACGTCGTTGTAATACAGGCAGTAGGCTGAAGAGAACGCCAGGATCGTGGCCGTCAGGGCCATCCAGCGATGAGCCGTCAGCCGGGCGAGGGAGAGATAGGCCAGGACCGCGGTGGCCGTAAAGCACAGCAGCATCAGCAGCCTGGCGGCGTAGAGTTGTGCCGACGAGTCATCGGCGAAGGGGAGGATGGCCAGCTTGATGAGGAGGTAGCCGCCAATCGGAAAGCGATTGTAGAACGCATAGGAAGGGGCGCCGGCGGCATCCAGGGTTTGTCGGCGGAAGCCCAGGAAGTTGTGGGCGGGCGAGCGATTCGCACTTATTGCCAAAAAATTTGCCGACACACGGTCGCTTATGAATCGGTAGAAGTACCCCCGGTCGCTGCCGAACAGGAACACCGTGAACAGCGCCAGCAGCAAGAGCGCGAGCGGAAGCCGCGGCGAATTGCGTACGGATGTGAGCGTGCCTCTCAAGCCTGCACGGCATCTCGGTTGCTCTGTTCCTCCGCACAGCACGTCACGCACCATCATGGACGTTCTTCTTCTCCAAGCCATCCCACTGACCACCGCGAGATGGGGCTGGGACGTGACGGTTACGGCTTGGTGCTTCATCGAAGCTGACTTCGCCGGCCCAGAGGGTGTGATAGTGGTTAGCTTCCTTCGTAAATTGGCCGGTGCGGATGCCGGCGATGTCGTAGGCGGGCAGTTCGCGCACGGCAATGGCTTGCGCCCTGTATGGCGGGTACTCTCTGAAAAAGAAGTCCAGGTTGTCGAACTTCCACGGCTTGCGGCGATTGGGAAGGTCGCTCACGTCCACGGGGATGACGTGCAGAAAGAATTTGGCGTGCCCCGGGGGGAGTCTGCGTTGCGCTCGCTGTCCCGTGCCCGGCGCCACTACGGGGGGGGAGGAGTCGGTGCTTGCCGTGACCCACTGGCCCTCGCTGTCCAGGTATTCCACGTGTGCCCGCAGGCGAGAGCCCAGGTCCGCGGCGGTGGGAACGTACCGGTGCGAGCCGTCGGAGATTGTTGCCCGTACCGTGGTCCAGCCGTCGCGGTCGCTGCCGCGCTCCCACTGCCATGGCCGTGTGGCCCTGAGAGGACTCGAGAGCGTGGCCTGGACCGGTTCCCCCACCACCGGAACGTGCCAGTCAAGTAAGGCGACGACGCTGCGCGGGTGACGCCTGACGTAATACAGATGGCCGTCGTAGAGATAGACGTCAACGATGTGCTGACGATAGTGAGCATGGATGAGTGGTGTGGTGTCAAGCATGTGCTCGATATGCCTCTCGTACTCGTCATGCCGGTAAAGGAACACCCGCCGATTGTCCGGCGTCAGCAGCGCGGCACTCTCATGACGGGAGCGACTGATGACAAAGTCGGCGAGCCTGCCCGGTTCGAAGAGAAGAACGGTTCCAGTGAGAGCGTAACGCATATACGTGAGGCTTGTGGGCATTGCCACCACGTTCCCGGCCGTCATTTTCCGGATCACGTCAAAGTCGGTCATGACGTCTTTTTGGAACCGGCTCTCGGCGTCTTCGACGGTGTCGCCGACGCGGGACATCTGAAAGTTGGAAAGAACAAAGACCAGCAGCGCGGCGACGGACAGGCCGAGAACAAGGCGGCGACCGGATAGCCGGTGGATGAACAGCAGAACAAGCGAGAAAAAGAACAGCGGAAGGCCGATATAGACCAGACCCTCGAAATTATGGAAAGGGGGGGCGCCGGAATGGCGCATGAGCAACCCCCAACAGAAGCCGGACAGCACCAGGGTGGCCCACAGGATTTGATAGCGGACGAATGCCAGCCCGACCAGGCAGGTGCCGGACACGACGATTCCGATCACGTGCTGCCATCCCAATGGTGTTCCAGGAGATGGATCGCGGACGTCGTGCTCGGTGAAGGCGAAGGGGAGAGACATTCCGGCGATGCGGTAGAATTGTGTTTTCGGGAAATACGGCCAAGCCAGCCACTTGGCATAGAAGGCGGTAAAGTCCTCGCGCTGTCCGGTGCGTTTCAGCATTGACCGGAAAGACGGGAGGTTTGTCAGGTCTGTTTCCCCGTTCAGTGCGACGTATTCATTGGCGAAGTTGAAACTCAGTATGGCCGTGCCGAACAGCAGGGCGACGACGCCCAGCGTCAGGTAGCGGCTGCGCAGCAGCGAGGCGGTCACGCGGGGCAGGTGCTCCCAAGCACTGATCCCTCCCCCACTCCGAACGGCCCGGACCAGCGCCCCGGCCAATCCCAGCACGACAAACGGCAGCAGCAGCGCGTAGACGTGCCAGCCCAGCAGCAGCGCGAGGCACGTCTTCCCCAGCAGTTGTCGGAAACGCCCCTCCTGTACAAACAGGACCATGCCGTGGAACACGAGGAATATGCCGAAAAGGTCCGGCCACACACTGGTCTCCACCATGTTGTTGTAATACAGGCAGTAGGCTGAAGAGAACGCCAGGATCGTGGCCGTCAGGGCCATCCAGCGATGAGCCGTCAGCCGGGCGAGGGAGAGATAGGCCAGGACCGCGGTGGCCGTAAAGCACAGCAGCATCAGCAGCCTGGCGGCGTAGAGTTGTGCCGACGAGTCATCGGCGAAGGGGAGGATGGCCAGCTTGATGAGGAGGTAGCCGCCAATCGGAAAGCGATTGTAGACCACATAGGTCGGGGCGCCGGCGGCATCCAGGGTTTGTCGGCGGAAGCCCAGGAAGTTGTGGGCGGGCGAGAGATTCGCCGCCACGGCCAAATGGTCTGCCGACAACATACTGTGGGCCGTGGGTCGGTAGAAGTACCCCCGGTCGTTGCCGAACAGGAACACCGTAGACAGCGCCAGCAGCAAGAGCGCGAGCGGAAGCCGCGGCGAATTGCGCACGGATATGAGCGTGGCTCTCAAGCCTGCACGGCATCCCGTTTGCCCCGTTCCTCCGCCCGGCACGTCACTCACCGGCATGGCCTGTCTTTTTCTCCAACGTATCAATCACGGCGGCGCCGACGGCGTCTCCCCAGACGTTGATCGTGGTTCGGCAGCGGTCCAGGAACCAGTCGATCACGAGAATGAGCGCAATGCCTTCAATGGGAAGGTTGACGGCTTTGAGCACGAGGACCATCGTGACGAGGCCGGCTTCCGGGATGCCGGCGGCGCCGATGGCGGCCAACGTCGCCGTCAGGACGATGATCACCGTGTGAGCCAAGGTCAGTTCGATGCCATAGGATTGTGCAATAAACACGGCGGCCACCGCCTCGTAGAGCGCCGTGCCGTCCATGTTGATCGTGGCGCCGACGGGGAGCACGAAGCGGGCCGTTCGTGACGACACGCCGTGTTCGTCGATGACGGCCTCCATCGTGAGCGGAAGCGTGGCCGAGCTGGAACTGGTGGAGAACGCCGTCGTGAGGGCCGTCCCGAGATTTCTTGCGTACCGGACGACGTTGTGTTTGCCGACGAAGTAGAGGATCAGAGGAAGGACAATCAGGGCATGCGTCAATAATCCCAGAATGACGGTGCCGGCGTAGGCCCCCAACTGCACCAGTTGCGGCCAAAAGCCGCTGAACCCGCCGGCTTCGCCCAACCGGCCGGCAATCAAGGCCCCGATGCCGACCGGTGCGGTCCACATCAGCAGATGCACCATGGCCATGATGGCTGCGTTCGCCCCTTCAAAAAATCGAATGACGAACGTGCCGCGTTCTCCAATCGTGGTCAGAACGCTGCCGAAGACCAGGGAAAACACAATCAACGGGAGCACGTCGGCGTTGGCCATGGCCGCGAACAGGTTTTTGGGAACGAGTCCGATCAGGATGGTCTGAAGCAGCTCCGTCACGCTGGCGGGTTTATCTTCCAGTCGTTCGGAGACGCTGGCCATGGCCTCGGCATCGGCTGCCGACGACCCCGAGGATCCCGGCTGAATCAGTAAGACCAGGACCAGCCCGATCACGACCGCGATGCCCGTGGTCGTCATGAAGTACAGGACCGTGCGGCCGCCGAGCGGACCGAGTCGCCGCACGTCTCCCAGACTGCTGACCCCCACGATGATGGAACTCATGACCAGAGGAACCACGAGGACGAATAAGGCTTTGAGGAACAATTCCCCAAGGAACGAGACGGAACGTCCGACGTCCGGCAAGGTTCCCCCGAGGATCGTGCCGGAAACAATGCCGGTCAGAATGGCCCACAACAGCGTGTTTGATGATTGTGTTTTCATGGCGCGTTGGTTAACCCTTTCAATCAGCCTCCTCATTCAGGGACGGTTGATCGTGATCGAGAGGAGGGCAGGTGCAGACTAAATGGCGATCTCCATAGGCACTATCAATGCGTGAGACGGACGGCCAGAATTTATGCTCTCTGAGCCAAGGCAGAGGAAATGCGGCCCGTTCGCGGCTGTAGGGATGGTTCCAGTCGGATCTCGTGACGTCTTCAATCGTGTGCGGGGCACGTTTCAGGGGATTGTCGTCTCGCGGGAGTCGCCCTTCTTCAATATCCGCAATCTCTTGTCGGATCGTCAGAAGCGCGTCGCAATACCGATCCAGTTCGGCTTTGGATTCGCTTTCCGTGGGTTCAATCATCATTGTGCCGGCCACGGGCCATGAAATGGTCGGGGCGTGAAATCCAAAGTCCATGAGGCGTTTGGCGATGTCTTCCACGCCAACGTCAGCCGACTGTTTGAACGGTCGGACGTCAACGATAAATTCATGGGCGCACAACCCGCTCGTGCCGGTGTACAGAATGGCAAAGTCTTTCTCCAATCGCTTGGCCATGTAATTGGCGTGAAGAATGGCGACGGTGGTGGCGTGCGTCAACCCCCGTGTGCCCATGAGGGCAATAAACGCCCAGGAAATCGGCAGAATACTCGGGCTCCCGTATGGGGCGGCGGAGACCGGACCAATGCCGCGTGCTCCGCCGGGGCTGCGGATGGGATGCCCGGGCATAAATGGGACCAGGTGATCGGCAACGGCAATCGGTCCCATCCCCGGCCCACCGCCCCCGTGAGGAATGCAGAACGTCTTGTGCAGATTGAGATGACAGACGTCGGCTCCGATGTCCGCGGGTCGGCACAGCCCCACCATCGCGTTCATGTTCGCCCCATCCATGTAGACTTGTCCTCCGTGCTCGTGAACGATGCGACAAACGTCTTGGATGGTTTCTTCAAACACGCCATGCGTTGACGGGTAGGTCACCATGAGCGCGGCCAACGTGTCGTGATGGCGGATGGCCTTGGCACGCAAATCGTCGAGATCGACGTTGCCGCGTTCGTCACAGGCCACGGGCACGACCGTCAGTCCGGCAATCACGGCACTTGCCGGATTGGTCCCGTGAGCAGAAACCGGAATCAAACAGGTCGTTCGTCGCGTGTGTCCTCGACTCTCGTGATACGCGCGGATCACCAGCAATCCGGCATATTCACCCTGAGACCCGGCGTTGGGTTGGAGCGAGACGCCCGACAATCCCGTCATGTCCGCCAGCCACTCCTCCAATTCCTGGAAGAGTTGGCCGTATCCTGCCGTTTGGTCGGCAGGCGCAAACGGATGAATGCGACTGAATTCCGGCCACGTTACGGGAAGCATTTCCACCGTCGCGTTGAGTTTCATGGTGCAGGAGCCCAGGGGAATCATGGCGTGGACCAGCGACAGGTCTCGCGATTGCAGCCGATTCAGGTAGCGCAAGAGTTCATGTTCGGAATGATACCGATGAAAGACTTCGTGAGTCAGAAAGGGCGTGGTGCGAGCAAACGGTGCCGGCAGTGAGACGGAGAGCGTGTCCGCCGTTTCTTTAGCCGTCAACCGCAACCGCCCGTCTTGTGAAAACGTTTTCCAAAGGGTCTCCACGTCGTTCAGGGTCGTGGTTTCATCCAAGGCGATGCCAAAGGAGCCGTCTTCGAATTCTCGAAGATTGAGACGATCCCGTTCCGTTCGTTTGCGAATTTGGTCCGCCGTGAGTTCGTCGGTGGACACCCGCACCGTATCAAAAAAGAGTTCGTCCGAAACGCGGCACCCGAGACGGGTCAACCCTTCGGCGAGGACGACGGTCAAGCCGTGGACGCGCTCGGCAATGCGCGTCAGCCCGGCGGGACCGTGATACACGGCGTACATGCCGGCGACGTTGGCCAACAACACTTGCGCCGTGCAGACGTTGCTCGTGGCTCGGTCGCGACGAATGTGTTGCTCGCGGGTCTGCAGCGCGAGTCGGTACGCCGTTCGTCCGTGACGATCCTTGGATACGCCCACGATTCGTCCGGGGACGTGTCGCTTGTAGATCTCTCGCGTCGAAAGGAACGCGGCGTGCGGACCGCCGAATCCTAAAGGCACCCCAAAGCGTTGACTGGACCCCACGGCAACGTCTGCGCCGAAAGCTCCCGGTGGTTCGAGAAGGGTGAGCGCGAGCAAATCCGTGGCGACCACGACCAGGGTCCCTGCTTCATGGGCTTGTTGAATCAGCTGACGGTCATCGCGAAGTGCGCCGGTCGTCGTGGGATATTGGAGGAGGAGACCGCAATACCCTTCCCGTTTCCAGTCGATCCCATCGACCGCGCCAATATCCAGACGGAGCCCGATGGAATGGGCTCGCGTCTTGAGGACGGCCAGCGTCTGCGGGTGACACGCTTGCGATGCGAAGAACGACCGTCGAGTCGATCCGCTGATGGTGTGGCACATGGCCATGGCTTCTGCTGCCGCGGTTGCCTCATCCAGAAGCGAAGCATTGGCCAGGGGGAGGCCGGTGAGATCGGCCACCATGGTTTGGAAATTGAGGAGGGCTTCCAGGCGTCCTTGAGCAATTTCCGCTTGATAGGGGGTATAGGGGGTATACCACGCCGGGTTTTCCAACATGTTTCGGAGAATGACCGGAGGCGTGTAACAATCGTAATATCCCATCCCGATAAACGAACGGAACACTTGGTTGGCCTGAGCCACGTGCCGAAGGTCGGATAACACCTCCTGCTCGCTCCGTGGATCCGGTAAGTGAAGCGCGTCACGGAGGCGAATGTCTTCAGGGACGGCCGCACGGATCAATGCCTCCGGCGATGGGAAGCCGAGGATGCTCAGCATCTCCTGAACGTCGGCCCCCGTGGTTCCCACGTGCCGATCAAGAAGGACGTCCGTGGGCAGAGTCCAATGCCGTACAGTGTGGTCAGCCATGATGCGTGATGCGTTCCAACGTAACGGAAAACGTCCGAACGGATTATTGTTCAACGCGGACGGCGACAGTCATGGATTCCTGGGCGTCCCCTATCCGAATGCCGGACGTGGGGGCGGCGTCTCGATAATCAAGACCGGTGGCCACGCGCACGTAGTGCTCATCCGGCGAGATCCCGTTTGACACGTCAAAACCGGTCCATCCGACGTTCGCGATCCATGCCTCCGCCCAGGAATGGCTTGCGTCTTGCTCAACGGCGGTCTTCATCATGAGATAACCGCTGACGTATCGAGCGGGAAAGCCAAGGAGACGTGCCGCGGTGATAAACACGTGTGCGTGGTCCTGGCAGACGCCGTACCCTGCCCGGAGTGCGTCTTCCGCCGTAGTCCTGGTGCCGGTTCTCCCCTTCTCATAGGACACGGTGTTCGCAACGAGACGTGACAGTGCGTGCAGGCGCGTCACGTCATCCCGTGCGTCAATGCCCAGGGACTTGACGAGCGCGTGGGTCCGCGGGCCAGGCTTGGTGAGCGCGGTTGACCGTTTGAAATACCACAACGGCGCGTAGCCGAGCCGTTGGCCGGATATCCCGTTTTGATTGGTCGTCTCAACCTCACCCGTACAACGGATGCTGATCGCCGACTGATCTTTCTCAAGGCTGATCAGGGTCACGCGGTTATGGTGCTGATCTTCAAACTCGAGCTGTTTGCGACCGCCTTCAACGGTCAGGTTCCACGTCACGACCTTTTGCGATTCCTGCGACGTTGGCGTCAGACGAACCTGTTGTAACGCGTAATGGACGGGTTTGTCGTATTGATACGTCGTGAGATGGGAAACGTGCAGTCTCATGCGGTTATCCGTAAAAGCGATAGTCTTTCTCAATCTGGACGCCGAGGGCATTGTTGTCCCGAATGAATTCTTGGATACATTCGTGCAACCCGGATTCCACAATATCGTCAATGGAGCGGTCCATGAGCCTGGCAAGCACCCGCTCCGCCTGCTCAAAGCAGGGATGGCGCACCCCGTAGTCTTTGGCGAGATACGTCAGGTTATCGACGATCTTTAAATAGCAGAACGTGAGTGAGCGCGGCATCCGACGATCCAGAATGAGAAAATCCGCGATCCCTTTCGGATGAACGTCGCCCTGATGGTGCCGGTGGTAGGCGCGTTGAGCCGAAACGGACCGGAGAATGGTTTCCCACTGGAGGTTGTCAAGAGAACTGCCGACTAATGAGACGGACGGCAACAGCAGATAATACTTGACGTCGAGAATGCGAGCCGTGCTGTCGGCCCGTTCCAGAAAGGTGCCGAGGCGGGCGAAATCGAAAATCTCGTTTCGCATCATGGTGCCGTGGAGCGTGCCGCCGAGCAGGGCGTTTTGCTGTTGAATCGTGCTGAGGGCCAAGGGCAGTTCCCGTTCTCGGATGGGACGGGCCAGCAATTCCTTGAGCGTCAACCAGCATTCATTGGTGACTTCCCACAATTCCCGAGTCAGAGCCGTGCGCAGGAGCCGGGCGTTGTCGCGTGCCGACTGAATCATCGACATGACGCTGGAAGGATTTGATTGATCGCGTAACAGGAAATCGATGACGTGAGTCGTATCGAACCGTTCGTATTTTTCTAGAAAGGCATGCTTAATGCCGGCTGAGGTCATCACGGACACCCACTCGTTCTCCGCGGCGGTTGAGCGAGTCAGCGCGAGTCGAAACCCGGCGTCAAGCAGGCGCGCAGTGTTTTCGCTTCGTTCGAGGTAACGAAACATCCAGAACAGGCCGGCGGCGGTTTTCCCAAGCATCGTGGTTATTCCTCCAGCACCCAGGTGTCCTTGGTCCCGCCGCCTTGGCTGGAATTGACGACGAGCGACGCCTTCTTCAACGCCACGCGGGTCAGCCCGCCCGGCGTCGTGCGAATGCCGTCCGGTGAGACCAGGACGAAGGCACGCAGGTCCACGTGGCGCGACTCCAGGCCGTCCTTGGTCAGAATCGGCGACGTTGAAAGCGAAAGGGTGGGCTGAGCAATATAATTGGCGGGCGCGGCCTTCAACGTGTCTCGGAACGCGGCCAGTTCCTTGTTGGTCGCGGCGGGCCCTACCAGCATTCCATACCCACCGGAACCATGGACCTCCTTCACGACCAGTTCGGACAGATTGTCCAGGACGTAGTGTAAGGCGTCCGGCTCGGAGCAACGCCACGTCGGGACGTTGTTCAGCCGCGCCTTTTCACCCGTGTAGAACTCAATGATCTCCGGCATATACGAATAAATGGCCTTATCATCGGCAATGCCCGTACCGGGCGCGTTGGCAATGGTGACCCCGCCCGCCCTGTAGACGTCAAAGATCCCCGGCACACCCAAGAGGGACTGCGGATTGAAATTCAGTGGATCCAGGTACTCGTCGTCCACGCGTCTGTAAATGACGTCAATGGGCGCGTACCCTTGGGTGGTCCGCATGGCGATGCGTCCGTTGACCACGCGCAAATCATGACCTTCAACAAGCTCAGCCCCCATCTGTCCAGCTAAAAAGGCATGTTCAAAATAGGCTGAATTGTAAATGCCTGGCGTCAACACCGCAATGACCGGCGCGTCGTTGCAGGAACGTGGCGCGCATGCCCCGAGGGAGCGCCTCAGGTTTTTGGGATAGTCGCCGACGGCCTGTACGTTGATTCGCGCGAACAGTTCCGGAAACATCTGGAGCATGATTTCCCGGTTTTCCAGCATGTAGGACACGCCGGACGGCGTGCGGGCATTGTCTTCCAGGACGTGAAATTCGTCCTCGCCGGTGCGGACGATATCGACTCCGACAACGTGGGTATACACATTACCGGGTGGCGAGACGCCGATCATGTGCGGGAGAAACGCGTCATTGTCAGTAATCGACGCGACCGGAATGCGACCCGCCCGCAGTATTTCCTGGCGATGATAAATGTCGTGCAGAAAGGCGTTGATTGCCTGGACCCGTTGCTGAATCCCTCGAACAAGCTTTGACCATTCACGAGCGGAAATGATGCGCGGGACAACGTCGAACGGGATCAGTCGTTCGCTGGCTTCCTCCTCTCCATACACGCTGAAGGTAATCCCGATTCTGCGAAACACGGTCTCGGCTTCGGCTGACTTGTGATGCAGCCAAGCGGTATCTTGGGACTCAAGCCATTGCTGATAGTCACGATACGGCTCGCGACGCCGTTCGCCGCTTCCGATCATTTCGTCGAAGAAATTCTTCCGGTCAGCCATACGGTCGCCCTTTCACGAATGAATAGGTCTCTTCATCCAAGGTGTGTACTGACTGCCGGGGACTCCGTTTTCTTGCGTCAACGTTCTCCTTGAACGTGCCGGTATGCGTCTGGTCGCGTGGAACCCTAACCGCGGAAAAAGAACGAGCAGACAACCATTATCCAGATATTTCCGCATTTTTCAACGTAACGTCCGGGTGCCCCGCCATAGCCTTGGCCTGCACGCTTCGGGACAATGTCTCGTCCGCCGGTAACCCGAGTGACGCAGGTCGTAGACCGGTTTGACAGGGTATCATGTTTTCGATAGACTCCCACCTTTCTTCATGTAATCGTGACGTGCTTCATTTGAAATAAATCAGCCGTTATCACTATCGTCGTGAGAGAATTCACCTCGGGACTACTCCCTGTGATTTCCACCCAAACCTGAATAACTTTGAAGAGGAGGTTCTTATGGGCAAAGCGATGACCAAGTCACAAATTGCTGATCACTTGGCGGGGAAGGCTGGAGTGACGAAGAAGACCGCAACCGAAATGCTCGACAACTTGGCGACCCTGGCTTACAAAGAAGCGAAAAACTCTTTTACCATGCCGGGGATCGGGAAGTTAGTGCTGGCTCACCGAAAGGCGCGTACCGCAAGAAATCCCCAAACCGGCGCACCGATTAAGGTTCCGGCGAAGAAAGTCGTGAAATTCCGCGTTGCCAAAGCGGCGAAGGATGCCATCTTAGGAAAGAAATAAACAAAAAGGGGATGGATTGACGTGTCCTTGCTGGGAACGGAGAGGTTCCCTCAAATTCGGGGAGCGAGGACAGCCCGAGGGTTTGTGATCTTCAATGAGAATCGTGTCGTCTCAACATTTCTTAATGAACTGAAAACTTCATTCTTATCAGGGAGGGTAGTCTCACAAAGAGGCTACCCTTTTTTTATGCGTGTGCCCAGTCTCGTTGCTGACCCGTTCCGTTAATAATACGATGGACCTAACCCTTTGGTGCTCATGCCGTCATGGGCCACGAGACTCACGTCGTCTCCATCGTGGACGTGAGTATCTTCGCTTGCGACTCGGCGATTAATCGTGACCATCACCTTATTTTCTCGCAACAGTCTGGTGACCTGCCGTAATTTGCGTCCCTGCCGTTGAATCAGTTGCTTGACCGTCAGGGGGTCATCAAGTTCGCAGGCTAGATTTCGTTCTCCGTCAGATGTTTCTAACTCTCCCATGAGGGTGATCGTGACCATAACCGACCTCTCCGTGTGCTGACCACGTTTCAGAAATACCGCGGCCGTTTCCCGTGCCGACGTGTGCTGAAGAGTGGATAATCCTCCATCCTATCAGGATTGAAATCCACGCGGCAATTGATCGGAGGGCAGGGTTCACGGAGGCGTCGTCGGGGCGTTGAAGTCGTTGGCTTGCAAGAAAAGAAACCAGTATACTGAATCGTCCCTCATCCCGTATCACGCGCGAGAACGGAACGTATGTGGCGAATCATCATCGTCTTAGTGCTTCTCATTATTTTATTTCTGATGATTCGGAAATCCATCCGTGATTTTCGTCACAAGAACGCTGCCCCACCTTTGCCGTCAAAGGATATGATGGTGCAGGACCCCGTCTGTAAACTGTACATTGCGGCGGGGTCCGCCGTCGTTGAACGCATCGGCGGTCAGCACTACCACTTTTGCAGTCACGAATGCGCCGTGAAATTCAAAAGCTACATGTCCGGCTAGGGTTCGGCGGGCCGTCAAGCATGCATCAGTCGATCGTCGCAGTCGGTCGCCGCGGGAGGACGTTCGCGTCAGGTGAGTGCTCCGCCGCAGGATGACCCTGCGCCGGCCGTGCATCCATAACAATGTTGGCCGATCGTAATGGCACGCTGGGCCAAGACGTCGGCATCAAAGTCGGCAATCGTTTGCGGCAGGTTGCGTCCGAGGGGCAGATCCACCATCTGATTAAAATCGCAATCGTACAATCGTCCGTCCCATCCCACGCTGAGTAACGTGCGACACATCACGTTCTCAACCGAACGCGGGTTGAAATGCTCAACGAGCAGATTCATGTACTCGTCACGTCGGCCCTGGGCGTAGAGATCTTTCAAGAAACGATTAATGGGCATATTGGTGACGGTATACAGTCGATTAAATCGGATTCCAAAACGTGCGAACAACTCCTCCTTGTAGGTGTCCTCCAATTCACGTTGATGGGGAGGAAGCCGCGGCCCCAATGGATTGTAGACGAGATTCAAGACGAGTCCCCGGCTTTCTTGGCCATATCCCAGCGCGTTCAATCGTTGTAAGGCCGTGATACTTCGGCCAAAGACGCCGGTTCCCCGTTGCTGATCCACGTTTTCCTCCAGATAGCACGGCAAGGACGCGATGACCTCAACCTGATGACGAGCCAGAAATTCGGGAAGATGCGATTTTCCTTTAACAAAGAAGACCGTCAAATTACATCGATCGATGACCGTCCGGCCGAGGGCGCGGCATTCGGACACCAGATATTCAAAACACGGATTCATTTCCGGGGCGCCGCCGGTAATATCCACCGTGGTCATCTGAGGATGCCGTCGAAGCACCTTCAGGATTGTGTCAACGGTCTCCCGCGTCATCATTTCCGTTCGGGAGGGACCGGCGTCCACGTGACAATGGTGACAGGTTTGGTTGCACCGTTTTCCCACGTTCACCTGCAACGTGTGAAGGCTCTGAGCACGCAGGGCGGGCAATTGATGGTCCGTCAAGGTTTGCGAAAAGGTCCGAACGGAAGGAATCGGCATCGCAGATGCTTTCATCAGGTGAGGATTTCCGGCTGATGCTCCCGGTCCTTCATTTCAGAACACGTTCTGTCATTCCCGACATCTTTCATCGGGAATCCAAGCCCGGTTGATTTCCGCGGTCCTTCATTTCAGAACACCGTTCATACTATACTGAAATCTTTCGGAAAAATCTTGTCACCCATTTCACTGAATCGGGAACGTGGGTCGGTGTGGGGTCGTCCATGGCCCTGATGCCGACCGTGGTCACGTCAGGTGACCGGCGGCCTCTTGAGTCAGCAACCAGCTCAGACGTCCGGGGTGGGGCCGGATGAGTTGAGCGGGTAAGGCGTGTGGTTGTCGCGGCCCTTCCAGTACCGCGGCCAGCGTTTCCGCTTTTTCAACGCCGTCGATCAGAAACGTGACCTGCCGGGCCTGATTGATCAGAACCGGCGTCAAGGTGATCCGATGGGACTGAAACGTCTTGACCCAGGGGGCGACCACCAGCCGACGGTTCTCGGCAACGGCCGGCGTGCCAGGAAACAGGGAAGCGGTATGACCATCCGGCCCCATCCCCAAAAGAATCAAATCGAAACGAGGGATTTCAGCATCGGGCACGTGAAAATTCTCACGAATCACGGCTTCATATGTTTCGGCGATCGTTTGAGCATTCGGAAGTTCACTGGGCACGCGATGAACGTGATCAGTGGGAATGGGCACGTGTTTGAGGAAGGTCTCAGAGGCCATGCGGTAATTGCTGTCCGCATGGTCCGGCGAAACGTGGCGTTCATCCCCCCAAAAAACTTGGACGTCGGTCCAATCAACTTGCGTGCGGAAGGGGGAAGTCGCGAGCAGTTCATAGAGACGTTTCGGCGTAGAGCCTCCGGCCAACGCGATGGTAAACACCTTTCGTTCCCGGATGGCTCGTCGCGCATGATGAACGACGTGTCGCGCTGCGGCTGCCATCAATCCCTGGGAATTGGGGTAAACGTCGACGTCTTTTTGGCGAGCGGGCATGGGAGCCACGGCGGGGACGTGTGTAATCGCGTCAGCAGTCGGAAGAGGTCAAATCTTGAAGGAGGCCTTCTTTATCAAACGCCAGACGTACTTGGCATCCGGCTGGACCAAAATTCAAAAACGGAAAGGAGCGTGTGCCGTCGGCAATGCGGAAATACACCCAGGTCTCTCCTCCGAAAAACCGCTTTGCTCTGGCGCGCGGTTTGCCCCACTGTTCGAGAAACCAAGCTTGGGATTTCCCATGGAATTCAGCGGAATTCAGTGACGCGTCCTGATTGAGATGACGACTACATCCCACCAAGGTCAGGCTCAGCACCAGGAGGATCAGTATGCGAAGGCGTTGCCTCCATTGTGAAGCAGATTGGGGGACGTATCGGCCGGCCACGTCGTGGCGGAGGGAAAAGATCGTCAAAGAGCGTGGGTCCTTTCACGTCAGTGTCCCAAAAAATTGTAATCCATGCGTCGGGTGCAGTCAAATAACTGTATGGGTCCACCACCTTTGGCACGTGGGTTGTCGTGGGATCAGATATGTGTACTGGCGTGCAGGATAAGGTTATGGCGAGGAAACATAACATTATCAGGAAACAGCCGGTCGGCAGAGCCTCGCGAGCATCCGCGAGGCTTTCCCGGAGGGTGCTGCCCCACATCCCGCCGTCAGTCCCCTGTCATGCTGATCCCCTCCTGTCATTCTGAGCGAAGCGAAGAATCTCGCCCCCGCCTGATCCCGCTTCCCCAGGCGTCCCGCCCGGGTCCCTTCTTCCAGAGGCGGCACCCGGGGGCCCCTTTGCGGAGCCTTCCTTTGTTCCTCTTGTCGCTTCCCTGTGTCATGCCCGTGTCTCCGAGCAGAGATTCTTCGCTTCGCTCAGAATGACAGACTTTTTCCCTTGTGTCATTCTTGTGTAAGGGAAGCCGGGGTTTTTTCCCCTCCGCAACGCGGTGGGGGCAGTGCCGGTCGCGAGGATGTCGGTGCCCTTCCGCTGGATTCCCGCTAAAAACTGCGGGAATGACAGAGGGCAATCGGCGGGAATGACAGGGGGCAATCGGCGGGAATGATGGGGAGGGCAATCGGCGGGAATGACGGGGGGGCAATCGGTGGGAATGACGGGGAGGCAATCGGTGGGAATGACGGGGAGGCAGTCAGCAGGAGTGACAGGGGGGCGGGAATGCCGAGGGGGAGGCTGCATCATCGGGCCGTTAGGCATCTGGCGTTAGGCATTTGGTTGAGAAGGGAGGGTGTGGGAATGACGGCAGGAATGCGGAGCACTCTATCTTGAACTCTACCGCCCTGGCCCCTCCTGACAAATAAGGGGGAAGAGGGGGCATTCCCTGGCATGTCCGTCAAAGACGCACTCCTGGGGGATGCGGAGTGCCAAAGGTTTTTGAACGGATGCAGGAAAGGGAGAGGGGTTCCGTCCAGAAGCCTCCGGGGTATTTTGGATTGTCAACGTCGAACGGCCTCAATTAGAATGAGCATCACGAGGGATCATTGATCGGTGGTACAACACGATCTGACTGAGAAATCGTTCTCTAAACATTGTGTAAGGGAGCCATGCCATGAAGATTTATTTGGATACCGGCAACGTGAAAGAAATTACCGAAGCCGCCAGCATGGGGATTCTGGACGGCGTCACCACGAACCCGTCGTTGGTCTCAAAGGAAGGCAGGGATTTCAAGGATCTCATTCTGGAAATTTGTCGGATCGTCAACGGCCCGGTGAGCGCGGAGGTTGTGAGTGTTGAGGCGGATGCCATGGTCAAAGAGGGGCGCGAATTGGCGAACGTTCATCCCAACGTCGTCGTGAAGTGTCCGTTAATTCCCGAAGGGCTCAAAGCCACGAAACGCTTGGCCGACGAAGGCATTCGGGTGAACGTCACGCTGTGCTTTTCGCCGACGCAAGCTCTGCTGGCCGCCAAAGCCGGCGCTTGGTGCGTGTCGCCTTTCATCGGCCGTTTGGACGACGTCAGCAGCAACGGCATGGACCTGATTCGGCAAATCGTGACCATTTTCTGCAATTACGACTTTCCCACCCTGGTCCTCGTGGCGAGCGTGAGACATCCTCAACACGTGGTCGAAGCGGCTCTGGCGGGCGGTCACGTCTGCACCATGCCCTACGGCGTCTTTCAAAGCCTGGTGAAGCATCCTCTGACGGACAGTGGACTGAAAAAATTCCTGGCCGATTGGGAAGCGAAGAACGTCACGAAAGGATAATCTCCGACGTTTACCGGTCGTCGTCCACGAGTTGACGAGCACGCCTGAAGACGTCGTGAAACATGGGGCGCGTGAGTCTTCCCGTAAACGTATTTTGTTGGCTGGGGTGGTAGGATCCCAAGAGGGTGACTCCCCAAGGCGTGGAGCAGATCGATCCATGCTGAAACGTTGGAACCGGTTTCTTGACTGTGTGTCCTGATGCTCTTGCGGCTTTCACGTATTCGTTGAAGGCGACGTTCCCCAAGGCGACCACCACCGTCAAGCGTCTCAATAAACGCAGTTCCGCCAGGACGTATGGCCGGCACGCTTCAAACTCTTCTTTCGACGGCTTGTTGGCGGGCGGGGCGCATCGCACGGCTGCCGCCACGTAACAATCCGTCAACTGAAGTCCATCGCCCCGATGGGTGGACGTGGCCTGGTTGGCGAACCCGAAGCGAAACAGGGCTTCATACAGCCAATCACCACTGCGGTCACCGGTAAAGACTCGTCCGGTTCGATTCCCGCCGTGAGCAGCAGGAGCCAATCCCATCACGTAGAGCTTGGCATGAGGATCACCAAACCCTGGAACGGGGCGTCCCCAATAGTCCCATTCCTGAAATCGTTTGACCTTGGTGGCGGCGATTTCTCGGCGGTAGGCGGTCAGTCGGGGACACTGCGTGCAATCGGCAATGTGCCGGTGCAGGACTGTAAGGTTGCGCATCCTGAGCATCATGTCATCATTGAGAAATCAACCGACGTCACCGTCAACGGCCGTTCTATGATTGTGGTCGTTTCACCCGTTCTTGACCGATATAGGACGTCACGAAGAACGTTAATTGCGACTTTGAGAAAAAACTGTGAAAAACTGTGAAAAATTGTGAAAAACTGTGAAATTAAAGCGTAATTATCTGCTTTTTATTCTCATTTTAACATTCTTAGTGACGTTGGCTAACCGAAAGGATGAAACATGCACGAAGCGCAAAAGATGGTTCGGGAGTTTCACAAGACGTTTGGTTTGCACGTTGCGGGGCGTCCCGGCGTGCCGGATGAGAAAACCGAAACGTTGCGTGTGCGACTCATTCAGGAAGAATTCGATGAACTCAAGGAAGCCGTCAAGGCCAAGCATCTTCCGCACGTGGCCAAGGAACTGGCTGATCTGCTCTACGTCGTGTACGGCACAGCGGTCTCCTATGGGATTGACGTGGAGCCGGTGTTCCGGGAAGTCCAGCGTTCAAACATGAGCAAAGCAGGCGGATATAGCCGAGCGGACGGCAAGTGGGTCAAACCTCCGACGTATTCACCCGCGAACGTTGAGCCCATTCTTGCGCGCCAAAGCAATCCGACGACGGGGCAGGACGGACGAACGACGGAGGAGTGAACGAGACGGCCTGAGCATGACGTTCGTGAGACAATAACGCTTCTTTAATGGAGAGGCCTCCCCCGAACCCAACCAGCTTTCCATTGCTTCCGATGACCCGGTGACAGGGAATCACAATCGACAAGGGATTCTGCCCGTTTGCCGCCCCGACGGCACGGACGGCCTGAGGCTTGCCGATGGCGTTCGCAATCTGCCCATATGAGAGCGTGCGTCCATACGGGATGGTTTGCAGAGCGTCCCATACCTTTCGTTGGAAGGGGGTTCCTTCCGGAGCGAGTTTGATCGTGAACGTTTTCCGTTTGCCGGAAAAGTATTCGTTCAATTGTTGAATGGACTTGTGAAACGGCGTTTCCGAATACGTCCACTGGGTATCCGGTTTGGTCGGACGTCGGCCGTCTTGAAAGGAGACGTGCGTCAAGGCTTGAGCGTTCCCCGCCAAGAGCAACCGGCCGACGGGGCTCGCTATCACACAATAGGAATGGGTCTTCCGCTGCGGATTGGCTTTTGTGGACGCTGACGTTTTATGGTTGATTGACGATCTCACGGATTTGACTGGTCCTCGCCGTCGGTCGAAGAAATAATGGTCGGAGTATACCATGTCGGGAATGGTCATGGAAGGGAACCGGAGGCGTTTGCTCGTGACGTAAACGACCGGGACCGTATGGAGGCTGGGCCATTTTTGAAGAATGACGGCGCCTGCGCGAGGATAACGTTGTGCAGGTATTCGATGTTTTCTCAAAAGATCGCAGGTAGCGTGTGCCTTCACGCCGTCTTGACCATTCTCTCTCTGCCGTGGGTCCTTTTCCTGAGTGGAGGGGGAAGCGCCTTGGCCAAAGAGCAGACGCCTGCTCCCCCGGAGTTACATCAGCATCTGATCGAGATGACAACGTTGGCGCAGCCCTCGCCGATGGTGAAGATTCCCGAGGGCTGGTTTTTAATGGGAACCGTCCGGAAGGACGACGATCCCTTTGGGTTTGCCACACAGTATGATGATACGGAGTTTCCACGACGACGCATCAAGCTGGACGCCTATTTCATCGACCGCGATGAAGTGAGTCTGGCAGAGTATCTGGCCTTCCTCCACGAACAGGATTTGCCGGTTCCGTACAAACTTCGCGGTCTCATTTGGCATCTGATTGACGTCCACGTTCTCCCGGATGACGTCATGGCCAGATGGCCGGCCATGTACGTGGACTGGGAGGAGGCCGATCAGTTTTGCCGGACCCGTGGCAAGCGATTACCGACGGAAGCCGAATGGGAGAAGGCGGCACGAGGGACGGAAGGCCGTCTGTTCCCATGGGGGGATGACCCGCCCAACGCTGATTTGGCCGTCTCAGGGTTATCTCACGTTCACCAGATTCCTCTGGTTGCTGCCGTGGATGGTTTTGCAGAAGGCCGAAGCCCTTACGGACTCAATCACATGGCGGGCAACGTGCGGGAATGGGTGAAGGATTGGTTCGGTCCGGATTCCTATCCGCTGATGCCCGAACGGAATCCGCAAGGGCCAAAAGCCGGGCGGTATAAAAGCGTGCGGGGCGGGTCGTGGCGGAGTCGGCCTCATCTGTTACGAACCGCCACCCGCAATGGAGCCGTTCCGACGACGCGGTCGCCCACGCTCGGCTTTCGTTGTGCCCGATCCGTCCGATCAGAATAGCGGATTACGACGTGTTGTCTTGCCGAATCCGTACGATGAGATTATCAAGGAATCGAATCGATCCGATTCGCAGAGCGCCCGCTAGGACGATTGTTCCCTGCAACCGCGTCACCGGTTCAAGGGTGCGTGCGTCACAACACGCCAGGTAATCGAGACGGCTCCGCGGTTCCGCGTCGATGATCGTGGCCATGGTTCGTTCGACCGTACGCGAACGGCGGGCGCCCTGGGCGATGGCGGCTTTTCCGGCTGACAGGGCTTGATACAACAGCAGCGCTCGTCGGCGTTGTGATGGGGACACGTAGCGGTTTCGGGAACTGAGAGCGAAGCCGTCGGCGGCGCGAATGGTCGGACACAGAACGACGCGGGTGTCCAAGGCGAGGTCTTTGACTAATTGCCGGATCACCAGGAATTGTTGGTAATCTTTTTGGCCCAGGAACGTGCGAACCGGACGGACAAGGTTCAAGAGTTTGGTCACAACGGTGGTCACGCCTTGAAAATGAGTCGGTCGATGTTCCCCCTCCCATCGTCGGGACAGTTCATGCACGATGACGCTCGTCTGAAAACGTGACGGGTACAGGCCGGCCGATTGCGGAAGAAACACGACGTCAACGTGTTCCTCTCGACACAGGCTGAGGTCTCCGGCGAGGTCCCGCGGGTAGCGACGGTAGTCCTCGGTGGGACCGAATTGGAGCGGATTCACAAAAATACTGACGACGACCGTTTCGCACTGTTTCCCGGCTCGTTGAATCAAGGAGCGGTGCCCGTCGTGCAACGCTCCCATGGTGGGGATATACCCGATCAGGGCCCCGCGCCGGTCTTGTGCTCGCCGCCACGTTCGAAGGGCCTGAGTCGTTCGGATGACGCGCATGTCGTCAAGAAAAAGCAGGCAGGGGACAGGAGGGCCGGGTTGCGTATCGCGAGCCGGGCGTAAGGGCAAGTTTACGAACGTGATGGAAATCGGTGAGATTGTTGAGCAGGGTTTGAACGGTTTGGCGTTGTCGCGGATGTATCCAGTCCGGAGCGAGTTCAACCATGGGCGCTAAGACGAATCGACGTTGATGAAGACGGGCGTGTGGAATGGTGAGCGGCGGCGTCTCGATCACCCGCTGCCCATAGAACAACACGTCCAGATCAATGGGGCGGGACCCGTTCCGACGTTCAGGGTCACGGCCCAGGCTCCGTTCGGTTTCCTGACAAATGGCCAACAGCGGTTCAGGTCGGAGGCGGGTTTCAATCCGAACGACGCCGTTATAGAACCAGAGCGGTGCCGACTCGTTCTCCAGACCGACCGGCTCGGTTTCGTAATACGACGACGTGCCCGTGAGCGCGGAAAGAGGAAGCAGACGCATTAAGGCAACGGCCCGGTCACACAAATCCTGCCGGTCCCCTTGATTCGATCCAAACGCAATGAAGACGGTTTCGGTACTCATGCGTTCCGTTGACGCCCTCGTCTACCAGCCGACGTGCTTCATGCGATCCACGGCTTCGGCGAGTCGCTCTTGGGGCGTCGTGATCGTCATGCGAACGTAGCCTTCGCCCGGAGCTCCAAAGCCGTTTCCCGGAGTCGTCACGATGCCGGCGTGCTCCAGAAGATGGGCCGTGAAGGAGGTTGAGGTAAAGCCTTCAGGCACTTCGATCCAGACGTAAAAGGCGGCTGAGGGTGGAGCAAACGTCAAACCAAGGCTCCTCAATCCTGCCACCAGCACGTCCCGCCGCTCTTGATAGATGGTTCGCAGGTCATCGGTCAGTTGATCGTCCGATTCCAGGGCCGTGATGCCCGCCTCTTGAATCGCCTGAAAGACTCCGGAATCCACGTTGCTTTTGACCTTGCCCAGGCCCGCGATGACCTCTTGCCGGCCCACCGCAAACCCAAGGCGCCATCCCGTCATGTTGAACGTTTTGGACAAGGAGTGAAACTCAATGCCCACGTCCATGGCCCCGTCGGCTTCCAGAAAACTCGGTGGGCGTTGCCCATCGTAGAAAATTTCAGAATACGCCGCGTCGTGGCACACGATGACGTGATGCGCTTTGGCAAAATCAACGACCCGTTGAAAAAACGTCACGTCCGCAATGACCGACGTGGGATTGTTCGGAGAATTCAAATACATCAGCTTGGCCCGTTTGAGAACGTCCTGAGGAACGGCGTCAAGATCAGGCAAAAATCCGTGCTGCTTCACCAGCGGCATCTCGTAAGTCGTTCCTCCGGCAAAGCCGGTGGCCACGGGATACACGGGGTACCCGGGACTCGGGACGAGCACCACGTCCCCGGGATCAATAAACGCCATCGGCACGTGCGCGATCCCTTCCTTGGACCCGATGAGCGTCAGCACCTCGGACGTGGGGTCGGCCGTCACGTGAAAGCGTTTCTTGTACCAGTTCGCGACGGCCGTCCGAAACGAGAGCATCCCGTCATATGACGGGTATTGATGATGGGCGGGATCAGCCGCGGCCTCTCGCAAACGCTCAATAATCGGCGCAGGCGTGGGCAAATCGGGGTCACCGACCCCCAGGTTGATAATATCCACCCCGCGAGCCATGGCCCGTTGCTTCATGTCGTCAATGGCGGCAAACAAATAGGGCGGCAACGTCTTAATGCGTTCGGCATACGTAACGGGGAACCCACTCATTCCGGCCTGCTCCTTTTTTCACTCTCGTTGACAACAATCGTTTCCTGGTTTCGGAGGTTTTTGCCTACTCCCTCTGTCATTACCACCGTTCCCCCATCATCCCACACCCTCCGTCACGCCCGCCCCCTCTATCATCCCAGTGTCCTCTCTGTCATTCCCGCGTCCCCCTCTGTCATTCCCGCAGTTTTTAGCGGGAATCCAGAGAAGCATGACGTGGTGTAGCAAGTGAACACCGGCACGTTACTTCACGGACGTGGCGATAATCAAGAACGACTCACAAGAATCAGCCGGCGACGACGCGCCGGTGATCGGCCGAAAAAACCTCCACGGTTGACCGCCACGGACGAAAATGATAAGCAAACAAGACGTTCCATTCCATTCTGTTGCCACAAATTTGATCACGAAAAAAGAAAAAGGAGTCCTCTATGCCTCTTGTGAGCGTCGTCATCCCTACCTGCAACGGCGTCAATCGCTACGTTGACCAAGCTCTTGCCAGCGTCCTCTCCCAAACGTTTCAGGATTTTGAACTCATCATTGTTGATGATGCCTCAACGGATGGGACGCCGGAGCATGTCCAAGCAGTGATATCCAACCTCATATCTTCACCCCCCCCCCCCCCCCCCCACGATGGGCAGACCCACCGCACGTTATTTACTATCGGAGAGAAACCAACGGTGGCCCGTCCGCTGCCCGGAATGACGGTGCCAAGCGAGCCAACGGCGAGTTTGTAGCATTCTTGGACCAAGATGATCTGTGGGAACCGACGTTTTTGGAAACCACGGTGACGCTACTCCAAGCCATGCAACCAACCACGGCCTGCATCTATACGGGTGGCTATAACGTCGATGCGGAGAATCGGATTCTGCACGAAGTCCCGACCGTCTCCCCTTCTGTGCCTCGCCATAATCAGGTTGGACACTTTTTGCGGGATGGTCACCTGATGAGTCCGATCAGTCTGCTTATGCGCAAATCCGCGTTTCAGGCAATCGGCGGATTTGATGAACGACTCTGGTGGAATGAAGACACGGATTTCACCATTCGACTGTACCAACATGCGGGTGGCTGTGTGGCGCACTTGCCGAAAACGCTATTATGGCGGCATCGACAGTACAAAGGAAGTGCGTGCGGGAACGCGAACCCGGATCGAATCTTTGCCAACCGTGCCTACTCTCTCGAAAAACATGCTCCATCCTGTCAGAGCTCTCGTCTCCGAAAAGCCCTACAAGAGGAATGGGCGGAGTTTTTCAGTGATCGCGGCAAATATGCGGCGTCGCAAGGGGACACAAGGTCGGCGCGTGAGTTCTACCGGCAATCCCTCCACTTGCGTCCCTTTTCCCGAAGAACCTGGCTGCGGTATCTGCGTTCGTTCGTGCCGTTTTGATCCGCGTTGATTCCAGTCCCTTCAGATGCGGCAGGACCAAACAGATGAAATCTGACCGTGCTGAACAGCCTCTCAAATCATAGGATCCAGCACCTGTAATCCCATTGCTTTGGCTCCGTCCAATGTCCGCTGATCGTATGAAAGCAAACGGACGTCCTGATTTCTGACGGACAACTCTCCACACCGGTACACGTGTGGATTTCCATGCCAACGCCTTAGCAAGGTGCTGCACTTCGTTTGTGAGTTTAGGCTGTCATTCCCGCGCCCTCTTCTGTCATTCCCGCGGCCCCCTCTGTCATTCCCGCAGTTTTTAGCGGGAATCCAGAAAAACCTGTCAAGGTGAAGGAAGCGAACGCCGGCACGTTACTTCACGGACGGGGCAATAATCAAGAACGGTTGACCAGGACCAACCGGCAACGCCGCGCGGATGCACGTGCCGACCGATCAAACCAGCGCCGTTTCCAGTTTATGTTTTCTTTGAACCCAATCCGGCAGGGAGCGGTGCAGCAGTCTGTAAAAGTCAGCGTCGTGATTGCGGTAGAACAGGTGACAGAACTCGTGAATGACCACGTATTCAATGCACCCTTTCGGCGCTTGAATCAAGTCCACATTGAGCGTCAGCCGGCCGCTTGGTGACAGGCTGCCCCACCGTGTCTTCATTTTTCGTATCTTCAGGTCGGGCATGGCCACGTCGTGCTTTTTGAATTGTTCCCAACACAGATGAAACACGGCGTCAAAACAGCTTGAGGCTTTTCGCCAATACCACTCGTCAAGCAGTGTTTGAACGTGGTTCGGAGAAGAAGTTGGCGATTGAATATCAAAATAGCCGTTCCTTAACGAAACCTGCCGGATTTGGGACTTTCTGATTTTCAGCCGGTATTTCCGCCCAAGATAAAGATAAGACTCTCCGCTGACGTGGCGGCGAGGCGGCGTTCTCGGTTCAAACTGTTCAAAGTAAAGAATCTGACGGCGAATCCATCCGGCCCGTCTTCGCACCCTGCGGATAACTTCTTCCGAATCGCTTCCAATCGGAGCCTTCACCACAACGGATTGATCCGGGTGGACGGCAATCTCCAAGGTTTTTCTCTGAACGTGAAGGACGTCAAAAACAATCGCTTCACGTCCATAGGCGATGGACTCCACCGTTCGGCTCATTCCCCCATCCTGCTGCGGGCAATCCGCATTGTCCGTTCAATAATCTCATCCAGTTGTTCGCTGCTCAGGGCCACGCCTCTTTTGGCCTTCACTTCGTCATACAGATAGTCCTCAACGTCGTTGATGACGCGGTTTCGCGCATCCGGGTCATCCCAGAAATGCACTTTGTCGTGGCGCTGAAAAATTTCGTGGATGGCAAGCGCCGTATCCGCGGACCAGTCAACGGATTGTTCTGGCCCGCACCCCGACGTTTCAAAAATGGGTTTGATGACGCCGAAAAACGCGGCGGCGTCCCCGTGACGGCGCAATTTCTCCGGCACGTCCTCACGCCTGCGGTTGTCAAAGTCCTTTTCGATTGTGAGGACCCTCTTCAGATATTCCGACCCGGAGAGACGTTCTGCTCTGAATTCATCAATGACCCGTTGAATCAGGGATGAAAACTTTTCGTAAAAGGCAGGGTCTTTCTCCATTTTTTCGCTGATCGTGCGCTTCATCCGATGGGCAATGGTATCGGCCTGCGAGGCGTCTGTTTTACTGCCGTAGACGACGTCCTCGCCGCTTTCGCGGGTTGGAAGGGCGTCAATAATGTTCTTCGGCTTGTCAACCTGCGTCACGCTGTCGGCTTGAATGTGGGTATCCAGGAGTTTCCTGATTTTCGGCTCGTGCGCTCCATAATCAACCGCATCGGCGTAGCGCAATGTCACCGACCTTCTCAATTTTTCAAACCGTTTCAGATCCTCTTTATAAGACCGCAAGGCTGTTTCATCCGTGTCCGTCAAAAATTTCTGAGAGGAAAGGGCCACGGCAAGGGTTTTGGCATATTCCGCAAGCAGTCCGTAGAACGCCTCTCTCCGTACATCATCGCTCAGAAGCCTCTCATACTCTTCTTCATCAGCCGGGTTTGTGACTTCTCTGAACACGTCACACAGATGGGAACGTTTCTGCGGCAGTTTCTCAATCTGCTCATTGACGGAAATCAGCGTCTGTTCCAAGTCTTTCTCGTCAAACCCTTCCAGCGCGTCATACATCGTCAAGGCTGCGTTCAATTCACCGAGTATGCCCTCGTAGTCCACGATAGAGCCGAAGTCCTTGCCGTGGTGCAGCCGGTTCACACGTGCAATCGCCTGAAGCAGCGAGTGTTCGCGCAGGGTTCGGCAAAGGTAAAGAACGGCGTTGACCGGAGCGTCGAATCCAGTCAGCAGTTTGTCCACCACGATTAACATTTCAGGTTCCTCGGCGTGTTTGAACTGCTCAATCACGTGTTCCGAGTATCGAGATTCCGAGCCGAAGCGTTTCATCATGCCGTCCCAGAACATCCGAACCTCGGAATGCGGCCCTTCGTCAACGTCTTCAAAGCCTTCCCGCATATCGGGCGGGGAGATGACCACTTCGGAAGAAACGGCGCCGATCTCTTTCAGACACTGATGATAGTGAATGGCCGTGGCTTTATCCGGCGCAACCAGTTGCGCCTTGAAGCCCGTGCCCTTCCAGTTGGCGCGATAATGCTCGCCGACGTCGAAGGCGCGCATATAGACGACCCGTTTCGACTTGTTCAAGGTCTTGGCCCGGGCATACTTTCTTTTCAAATCGGCTTTCTGTTTTTCGCTGAGACCCGCGGTATATCGTTCAAACCAGAGATCAACGGCTTGGCCGTCCTGCTTCATCTCCACGTGGCGCCCTTCGTAAAGGAGCGGCACAATCGCCCCGTCATCAAGGGCTTGCCGGACGGAATAGGACGGATCAATCAGCCCGCCGAATTTGGCGAAGTTGTTTTTCTGTTCCCGCGTCAGCGGAGTTCCCGTGAACCCGAGGTAGCAGGCTCGCGGCAGCATCTGTCGCATTCTCGCCGCAAGCGTTCCGAACTGGGTGCGGTGACTCTCATCAACCAGCACGAAGACGTCAGGGTCGTCGTCACGCACGTTCCCCGCCTTCAACGCCTTGTCGAATTTATGTACCAGGGTGGTGACAACGGGCGTTTTCGATTGAATCAACTGCATCAGTTCGCGTCCGGTGTCTGCGCGCCTCGGCTCGATACCGCAGTGCCGGAACACTTTTTCAATCTGTTTGTCCAAGTCTTTCCTGTCCGTTGCCATGATGATGCGCGGATTTGTTACGTCCTCATCCATGGCGAGCAGCCGCGCAAGCCAGACCATGGTCAGCGATTTCCCCGAACCCTGCGTATGCCAGATCATGCCGCCGTTGCGTCGTCCCTCACCGCCAACCTGCTTGATCCGTTCCAACGCGGAACGCACGACGAAAAACTGCTGATAGCGCGCGATTTTCTTTTTGCCCGCGTCAAAAAGCGTGAACAGGCGCGTGATGGCCATCAGTCTTTCCGGGCGACAGAGACTGTAAATGTCCCTGTCCTGCTCCGTGATCTGCCGTGATCCCAATTCGTCGAACGATTGACGGGCAGCGGCGAAGTCACCGGAAAACAATGCCTTGTTCATGGCTTCGTCAAGCGGCCCGTTGACCGCCTGCTCCACGTCCGTTTCGCGGTCCTCCTGCTCTCTCCAGCGACTCCAGAATTTCAGTTCCGTTCCCACCGTGGCGTATCGGGCGTCGTTTTTGTTGATTGACATCAGCAACTGGGCATACATGAAAAGCCTGGGGACGTAGTCTTCCCCCTGGTTGCGGATCATCTGAGAGATACCCTCTTCCACCTTGTCGCTGGGAGATTTGCATTCAATCACGGCAAACGGAATGCCGTTGACAAACAGGACAATATCCGGGCGAGCCGTCTCAAGGCTGCGCGTTCTCTCAACCGGAAACTCCGCGGTGACGTGAAAGACGTTGTTGGACGGCTTTTCCCAGTCCACGTAGTTCAAGGTGAAACTCTTGGAATCTCCTTCTATGGCCTGCTCCATTGCCGTGCCGAGCGTCAGCAGGTCATACACCGCCTCGTTGCTTTTCAGCAGCCCGTCGTATCCGACGTTTTTCATTTTCTGAACGGCGGACCGGACGTTCTCCTTACTGAACCGGTATTCGCCGCCTTTGTAGCGGATACGATTGATTTTCCTGATCCGGTGCCGCAGGACGTTTTCCAGCAACACGTTGCTGAGTCTCTTTTGTCGTGCCCTGAAAGCCTGTTCCGGCGTCAGGTATGTGTACCCGAGGTTGATGAGTTCCCGGAGAGCGGGGAGTTGGGAGAGATATTTTTCGTTGAATCGGAAGCCGGGCATTTATTGTATCCGGTATTCAGCGGGTGTTGACAGAACGACATTCAATGGCTACCAGTTTTTTCCTTTACGGAAATTGCACGCAGACCGACGGTCTGCCGCTCAAAGGTGAGCCGTCCGCAGGAGTGATACGGCCGGCCGGCACGTTTGACCACGGCAGAAGGCACGTTGGGGCTTTCAGGATTCACCGTGATCGTCTGCATTCTTGGATTGACCACGAGATCCATATCCTCCATGGGTATGGAACCCAAGAGGACACTCTCACCCAAGACAAGCGCACCCGTGTAGCAGGACCGGTTCCCAAACGTTATTTGAATGGGACCGACGTAAGGGACGGGAACGTGTCTTCCCTCTGCCGTTGTGACTTCTCTCTTCTCTAATTCCGCCAAGTCCAATTGAACGGCAACGTGCTTCGGAATACAAAGCGTGATTGCGCCGGTATCAACCAAGGCACGGACTCTTAGTGATACCAGCTCTCTATTCCGTGGATTCGACAAGTCTATTTCCGCGTGGATGAACCCCATGGCACTTCTCCCTTTTCCGTGTGTCGTCATCCCAAAGCCGCTTGAACGTTTCAGCCCCATGCGGAATTTTCCTTACCTCATTGGGAAAGGCGCCGTTCGTTAAATCGGAAGCCGGGCATTTATGATATCTAGTCGTCAACGGGCGTTGACAGAAAACGTTCGAGAGTGATACCGCCTGGACCAACGATCAGGCTTTTTGTGGGACGGTAGATTTTGGAAAAAGCATCCAGGCCGTGCAACGAAGCGGGAATTCGGCCACTTTTTACTTCAATCGCTGTAAGTTTTTTCCCTTTCCGTATAACAAAATCCACTTCACGGTTGCTGTCCCGCCAATAGAACAATTCGCATTCACCGGCAACGGCTGCGTTGAGTAAATGGGCTCCCACGGCAGATTCCGTCAGTCGTCCCAACAGTCGTTGATCTTCAAACGTCTCTTGCCAAGTCATACTGGATTGAGCGGTGATCAGTGCCGTGTTGAAGACCTGAATTTTTGGAATGGAGCGTCGGCTTGCTGCCACGCTGCCCGTATATTTTTGCAGCCCGGCAAGTGTGCCGGTTCCCGCCAGCAAGTCCAGATAGTGAGCCAACGTGGTGACGTTGCCCGTATCTTCAAGTTGGCCAGCCATTTTTCTGTAAGAAAGAACGTGTCCCGAGTACGAACAACCCATCTCAAACAGCCGCCGCAGCAGGGCCGGCTTGTCCACGCGGGAGAGCAACAGCACGTCGCGGGAAATGCTTGTTTCGATAAGGGAATCTTTGATGTAGCGCGACCAGCGCGCCGGCTCCTTGATGAAGGGTGCAGCCCCCGGGTAGGCGCCGTAGAAAAGATATTGATTCACGTTCCACCCGAAAGCCCGCTTCATTTCAGGAAAACTCCAATGCGGCAGATGCAGGGGTTCAAAACGTCCCGCAAGACTTTCCGCAAGCCTTCGCCCCATCAAGAGCGGCGCCGAACCGAGCAACACCACTTTCACCAATCGTTTCTTGCGGCTGTCCTCATCCCAAAGCCCTTTGACCGTAACGGACCATTGCGGAATCTTCTGCACTTCATCCAATATCAGCAGGGCACCCTTCCCTTTTGACTTCTCCGCCAGGCGCCTCGCCTCTTCCCATTGGGAGATGATCCACCCCTCACCCGCGCGAAGAGTCGGTTCATCCGCGCTTGCAAAATGATGAGGCAGATGGTTCCGCTCCGCCACTTGCAAGGCAAGAGTCGTCTTGCCCACCTGCCTCGCTCCCGTTATGGCCTGAATAAGCCGGCGAGGTTCCTTCAACCGTCTCGCCAACTCCGTTGCCTGCGGTCTGATAAATTCCATTCTCGCCATTTCCCGGCAACTCTATCATATTTTGTTCAAGACGCTGAACATTTTTGTTCAATCTAGCGGACAAAAATCACCTCATCAACGCCATGTTCCTGACCACTATCAGGAGGTTTGCATGAATAACTTTTCGACGTTCTGCCCGTTCAAATGCGGCAAGTGCGGTCAGAATTGATGCACTCTTGAAGCTTAGAGGATTTGGTAGAGATCGTGTTTCTTGAATGGGAAGTAGAGTATTTCTTTGTCTTGATACAACTGCGAACGTTCATGGCCTTGGGATTTCTAAAGCTTTTTTCACAACGTCAGAGTGACCTGATACAGGTTCTTTTTCCGTGAGTTGCCGATTTGCCTGCAACACAAGCCGGACGGCTTCAACCAGATGAGCCTTGGTTGCTTCCAAAGTCGATCCTTGCGTGTTGGCGCCAGGCAGTTCCTCAACGTACCCGATGTATCCGTGCGGAGATTTCTCAAATACCGCTGTCAACCCCTCTTTCATTTTGTGCCTCCTTCTCGTCATTTATTTCAAAAGCCATTTTTGCTGGTTAAAAATTTTTGTATAACCGCGCAGTTGCGCGGAGTGAGAATCATATCAAGCATTTCCCGCTGGTTGCAGGAACCTAGGGAGACCATTTTGTTGGCGTCAACGAGATGATCGGAAATGCCATGCCCCGCCACGTCGCAGGCCACTTTAGCGGGCTTGACAACCTGTAAGAAATTCCACCAATTGGTATAACCAAGCAGAGACTGAAGACCGCGGGACAATCAGAACTCCATGCCGTCTTCGGTTTGGTTGGCGTGGGATTGGATGTTGGTTTTCATTTGTTGGTGCCCTGTTTTATCCGAAGATGGACGCAGATAAATTCGTTGCTGGAGGTAGTATAGTTTTCCTTTGGCAAAAGCTTTCATAAGATGAGATGGATCAATTTCTTTTGGGACCTGTATCCATATCATAATCATTGAAGAACACCCTATCACCAATATGCAATGATCCGCCTTCCTCAATGCGGGCGATTTGACTAAACGTTTGTCTTGGTATCTGCGTATCATGATGGTCGCCGAGAACCAACTTTTCTCCAAGTAGCGTCCATATCAAGCACATGCCGAGTTTATCCAGCCGATTGAGAAGTTCATCAGCGTCCGCTATGAGTGAGGTTGTACCCACCTCCGTGACAGAGGGGTCTCGAAAAACGGTCTTTCCGTTGCCAAGTCGGTAGCCGTCTTTCCCGTCCCACCATAAATCAGCCAAGGAGAAAAAGGTGCGAGCGGGAGCGGCCATGTGAAAATTCCGAGGGACAGAAGCATCGTACTGCCATTCCATAATAAGCCAGGCCCAGCATGGTTTATAGACGACCGGGAGATTGGTGCTCTCTCCTAGAACATGCCATTCTTCAGGTTCGGTATTGAATGATGTACCCCATGGGTATTCACCTGCGAACCCGTATGAAAGATGAGCACCTTCTGGCATCCACCTTCCAAAAAGATTACGTCGGTGCAGGTAGTCATATGCAAGGTCAATATCCTGCTTTTGGACGAGATAACATTGGAGATGCATCCATACGTGTCGATATGGATCATTCTGATTCATATTTTCATCTCTTCGCTCCCATGATGGATAGGAAACAAGTAGACGCCAGTTTTGCCCGCCATGTTCTACAACCGATAAAAGTTCTTCAAGCGTGGGAATACCATCTTTTTTTGCAACCCATTCCTCGTCAGAGTGTATCTCAGTTGAAACAAGATTAGCTGATGATTTCATCCACCAACCACCAGCGTCACGTTCTTCCCCAACTATGTCCGCTAGCAACGTAGGATCGGTCTTCCGTTCCTCTAGAAGGATCAACGGCGTTCGCAATGGTTCTGGCACCCAACTATCTCGCTTCCGTTCAACATGATCGTGCAGCCGAGATGCCAATTGGTACATAGCGGTCCACTGGTACTTCTTTCCGATTCTTTCCGCCCATGTAGGCTTGCCCCGACCACCTCCATATTTGCCAAGCATGTAGGCGTCATATTCTTCACATCCTGAGCCTTGGTAACCAAAGTCACGCGTTGCTCTTTTGAGAATCCACTCTCCCATATTCTTTTTCTTTTCTGGAAAGGCATGTTCCCAGGGACGAAGGCAACCCATTGAATATTTGAAAAAATCGCTCAGAAATTCATTCGGCCTGAAATGTAATAATTCACCCCATTCCTCAATCAGATCTTCTGAGGGCAACTCCAGGGGCCATTCTGAAGAAATCGGTTGCATAGTCAATTCAGGATCACAATTTTCGGGCAAGATGTTTAGCTCTCGAGCCAACTCAATAACGCATCTAATGTGATCACGAATCAAAGCATTATTAAACTTCTCCGGATTGCTGTGGTAGGCTTCTTGTAACATACCAGTGATAAGATTGATCACATCGGTATCTCTTGAAACTATCAGTGCTCCGTAACAAATCAGTATCACGCGTTCAGTGACTTCGTCATCATCACAGCCGATAAATCGTTGCAACACGTTGGGGATGATTTTTGTTTTCGCGGTCAGAATAGCTGTCGTAGCCCGTGTTGCTCTATCTTTGACCCGACGATCAGCCGCTGCGGTGAACCACATGAGTACCGTAGCCCACCGTTCTGCGATCTCAGGATCAAGCTGATCCAAAGGCAGTTCAAATGCAGCATTGATCAAGCGGAGTACCGTTCCATGCGATTCAAAGCGATCATGGAGATAGCCACACCAAAAGGCGTCACGTTTAGCAAAGGGTTTCTGTTTCAAAAGTCCATCCAGCCATATCGCATCAATAGCAGACGGTTGCCATGCTATGGCTAATGTCGCATCCATGGCGTCAAAAGAAAAATCTCTCTGGTTCAGTGCTTTCCTAATCAGGGATACAGATGTTGAGGAGAAAGTAGCAGGATCCCTCAAAGGGAATGATCGGACGGCAATTCGCAATAATGAACTGCTGATCGACTCATCGTCGACTAAGTCCGGGATTTCCAATCCATGATTTTGTTCCGGAACAAGAATAGAGAGCGCAGTAAGGACACCCCTATTGCGTTCCAAGGAATCACAATCTTTCCACAAAGCGTGAAGTAGACCGTCGGGTTCGCATGCTACATGAAACTCCTTCTGCTTACCTCTTTCTAAAAGATCTGACGCAATAAGAAAATCTCCTAGACGCTCAAAGGCAGGCCGGACAGTGCTTTCATCCTCAAGTAAAGTATCTGCATCCGGGGCCGGGGCATCCTCAATAAGTAAATCCGCTCGTACAAGCCATTCAAGAACCTGCATCGTACTGGTTCGTGGTCTTGCCTCAGAGATTACCCGTTGCGCCTGTGACCATGAAAGTGCTGCGTTGCCCACATCGGCGATTGCACATAAAATCGCCTTAAGGGAGCCACTTACTATGTTCGCCCCTTCGCTGGTTTCATGTTCTGTCGCAAACTGCCGTTCCTTTTCTTGTAGAAATGCTCGAATTGTTG
Organism: Nitrospirales bacterium; assembly: GCA_965212625.1. GTDB lineage: Bacteria > Nitrospirota > Nitrospiria > Nitrospirales > UBA8639 > Bin75. Next base: position 2,255,650 of record OZ243124.1, read on the forward strand.
GCGCGAGACCGTGCCAGCCAGCTGGCAGATGCCGGAGTCCGCGAGAGCGGAGCGTTTCACATACCAAGCGCAAATAAAGAGGGTTAGACAGTTCTGGTTGAAGAATGGGTGAGATCGGCGGTTCAAGCTTATAGTGTTGGAAAAAAGTCTGACAAGCGTCTCGTTCTACACCTGCAAATCCTATGTGCTTTACGATTGGAAGTCCGTGACCATTAGGTAGACAATTCGGTATGAACGGAGTTCTACAAGTGGTGACGAAACGCAAATATGGCCTATGCTGAACTGCTTGAGAGACAGTGGATAGACGGTCGCGCCAGTACCTCAATGGCCGAGTTTCATTGATTGCATCAATGCAAAGAATGAGTGGAAAACCCGACGCTTCACCTGCGGCGTTTAGTGCATCCAGAAGGCCATTCATTCCAAGTGTGACGGGCAGTTTAAGATTTTCCAACAGCCGCGTCCACGGATCAGGCTCACCTCCAAATTCGTGTCCAAAAGTCACGCACGTAAGGAATCTTTCTCCAAATCGACGCTCAGCAACGTCGCATACTCCATGTGTTTTTCCCGATCCCGCAAAACCTGAAAGCACAAATACTCGCGTATAAGCGAGTGAGCAAGCAGGGGAATGAAGCCAATCATACATATCTCTTAACGCGGCAATTGTGTCGCGTATGTAATCAAGGTTGGCCGCAGGTAATGAACACATGTATTCAGCCATGAACTGGCGAAAGCCAGGGGAGTCCGCTTGTCCTTGACCGTGCCGTTCCTCAAGGTCTTCAACAAGTCGCGACTCCAGAGATGTGAGGCAGTGTAAAAGATCATCAATCCGATCAATACAGTCTCGATGTAAAACCGGGTCGTTTGCCATGATAAGACGATCACATTCGTCTAAAATCGCCACAGTATCGCTCGTTACGGACTGCATTTCTTCATTTAAATTTTCCGGCCATGCAGGTGACATTGAATCGGAGTTAGCCCTGCGTAGTGCGGAGGCAATGTGATTGTGCGCTTGCCGACATGCACGCAATTTATTTCTAAACTCGTTAGACCATTCGGTAGTCCGTCCAAAGGCTGCAAACCATTTCCACAAGTCCGTTTGAACGTTCAATTCAGGTGTGTATCGAGGTCCAGCAGTTCCCTTTGCTGAGTCAAGATGTTCTGAGAACCATGTATTGGTCAGGATTCGTTGATTAAAGAAATATTCTCGAACACCTCCAGATGTATCGTAATCCAGCAATAGCCTTCGGATCTCGGAGGCAGGCCAAGCTGCAATGACAAGTCGGCGACCTTCCTGTCCGGCCGTTTTCTCTTGCCCCTCCTTCCAATCATTAAATTTTTCATGACCACTCCGCCCACTCCGCCCTGTTGGTCCTGTCAAATCGAATGGAAAACAGATAGTGTATCGCGTCAGCTTAGGGTGAATTTTTAGAGCGGTAGTTAGTGATCCATTGGCTTGATTAAGGAGAGAGTCTATGTCAAACACATATTTTGCCTGCCAACCCTCCCGATTACCGTTCGAGACCTCAGTGAAACATTCAACCCCACCATCACCGCCAGCCCCATGAAGGCGTCTATAAGTAACATTCTCTGGAACTGTGCGATGAGCGAGTTGACAGCAAAGTTCCTCAAATGCTTCGTGCCGACCACTGTATCGCGGGACAATTCGTCCGAAATCTATGTCAAAGTCACTGGGCATTATGCTTACCTTCTTTCGTATTATTGTCTGATCGCGCCATGTTCATTTACCCTCTACTTCCCCGTGATCAACTTCTGCATTAGGCCGCGTTTTTGGGTGCGGTAATTTTGGGCAAGCCGTTGTAGCAGGATGATTTCATTTTTTGCTGTATTTAATACTTTAGCAATGTGTACCTGAATCTCCATAGAGTGAAACGGAATTGGTATTGTGCCAAGATCACTGAAACTTACCGTTTTACGGACACTGCCTTGAACACTGTTTTTAATGCGTTGTTTTACGTAATTGGACGACAGGCAATGTAAGAAATAATCACTATTAACTTTCTGTTCATCCAGTCCAAAGACTACATACATAGGACTGAGGACACCTATATCCCAATAGTCCAGTCGAGCAATTGAACCGACATTTATACGAGCTGGATTATAGGCATATTGACCTTTGGATACTATTTTGTAGTTGGATAGATCAGTACTTGCAATGCGACGCTCAAACCGTTCTTCTGGTAGCACAAATCCACTATGATTGGTTACGCTCAACACACGTTTAATTAAACTATCATGATTCCTTTTGGATACATCCTTTGTAAAATAAGAAACATTGATTTTAGGGTGACTTGCCTTATTTATTAGCAACGTGACTAACCACTTGGAACGCTTCTCTTTTGCCGCAATAAGTGCTTCGGTTTTTTCTATTGCCTTGTCCCATGTTTCCAGTAAGGAGGCGATGGCTTTTTGTTCTGACAAAGAAGGAAAGGGGATTTTGATTTTTTGATAGGATTCTGTTGTCAGCCCAAAACGTGTAATTCCATTCGCAAATCTATAAAGGTTATTCTTTACTCTGGGAGAGGTTAGGGCATAACAGATATATTTTCCTATTGTCTGCTTTTTGGGGCGAAGGATTGTCAAATGATAGCCGCATAATAGATTATCAATAGTTTCCTTAACATAAGCAGGAACGCCAATGTCATCAGGCGTTTCAGAATCTTTGGTAATGATTACATCACCTTTGACAAGCGAAAATTTTTCTATTTCTCGATGATTAGCTGTGGCCGTCATAAAGTCAATTTTGGAATCGATAGTGTTGTTGTAATAAACATCAGTGTAGTTGCACAATTTTATGGGTAACTCTCCATCAACCGTCTTTTTGTCGACGGTACTGGTAATGACGTTACAAACTTCTCCCAACTTCACTTCCCGCCAGCCCGTCGGTAATGCCTTTTGTTTCACTTCTTTTCTCTTCATTCGCAACCTTGTCTTTTTGCTTTCGTTTTTCTCTCTGGTCTGGCTCATGCTCATGTAGCGGTGTATGTTTTTGGAACGGTGTCATCCCTGGGCGGCGGCCGGGAGATGTTTCATGGGGTTTGGCTGATCTTTTGTTGGTGGGGGCGGGATATATTCTCTCGCTCTCTTTTTGGCCACATGAGATGCGGCCCTACGTACCCCAGAGCGGGCTATTTTCTCGTCCCTCTCTTGGCCGTATGAGATGCGGCCCTACAGATATCAGGGGGGGCGTCGTACACTCCTTGGAATGGGTCTATTGTGAGATGGCTTCTAGACAATGTCGTCGTTCCAGAGATGTTTGACGAAGGCCGTTGCGGGCATAATTTCGATGCCGTCGGTTGTTTTTCGTGTGCGGGGTTCGCGGCAGACGATGATTCGGCGCTTGATGCGAGGGTAGTCCGTCGCCAGGCTGCGTAAACCCTTGACGTGGTCGCTCTGCGTCCGTTCGGTTGATTTTGCTTCGATGGCCACTTGCATGTCGCCAAGGACGAAGTCCACTTCGACGCCGCTTGCAAGCCGCCAGTAACAAAGACGGAGACCGCGGTCACGGTAATGCAGGTAGGTGGATAATTCATGGAAGACCCAGTTCTCAAACGCTTTGCCGTACAGTTCTGATCCGGCAAGCAGTTCGCCGCGTCTGGCCAGCCGGTTCACGATGCCGACGTCGGCGAAGTACAATTTCGGTGCGCCGATGACGCGGCGTTTGGGCCGTTTCTGATAAGCGGGGAGCCATCTCGCCAGCCGCGTGTCTTCTAAAATCTGGAAGTAGCTTTTCGTCGTATGACTCGATACGCCGCATTCACGGGCAACGTTTGAGAGGTTGACGATCTGGCCGTCACTGAATGCGGCAACGTCGAGAAAGTCCGAGAACGTCGGGAGGTTTCGCACCAGCCCTTCCGCCGCGATTTCTTCTTTCAGGTAATCGGCAATGTAGGCGTCAAGCAGACGAAGGGGCCGTTTCGACTGGCAGACGTGCGGAAAATAGCCATGGTTGAGCATTCGGTCTAAATGAAATTCGCGGCCCAGCTCGTTGGCTGAGAGGCCGTGTAATTCGTAGCGAAAGGCTCTGCCCCCCAAGAGGTTGGCGGCGCCCCGCTTCACTTTGCGCGCGCTGGAACCGCACAGGGCGAAGTGCAGCCCACGATTTTCGATCAACCAGTGGACTTCATCAAGCAACGCGGGAACCTTTTGGATCTCGTCAATCACGATCTGACGATGGGGAGCCGGTTCCATCGCGTCCATTTCTTGTCGAAGATACTCGGGATGCGCGAGGTATCGGCGATACTCTTCCGATTTCAACAAGTCAATCCAGTGAGCATCCTTGTAGGTTTCCCGCAATAATGTACTTTTTCCGGTCTGCCTGGGTCCCCAGAGGAAGAATGATTCGGTTCCTGCAACCGGCAGCGTGAGATTTCTTTTGAACATGGACTTCAATCTATCATGATAATTTGAATAAACACTTCAATGTGAAGAGTGGGAAGATTTTAGCAGATTACATTCTGACGTTCAGCTTGCCCGATTTTGTTGTGCTTTTATTTATCCGCAGATGGCGCAGATGGGCGCAGATGAAACACCAGTCTTTTGTACTCCAGTTTTGGGGCGCCGAAATTGATGAGGAGGGCTTTGTTCAGTCCCGAGGCTTTGAGGTAGTTTATGACTTGAGCCTCTTCAATGCCGGACAGTTTTTGCAGTGCCTTCAATTCTACGATGACTGAATCGAAGCATAGAAAGTCGGCTTGATAGTGAGACCTCAATTCCCTGCCCTTGTACCGTACAACGAACTTTTTTTCACGAACGTACGGCACTCCCCGGAACAAGAACTCTTGTTCCAATGCCTCCTGATACACGGCCTCAAGGAATCCACACCCCAATTCGTTATGGACCGCCATAGCAGCCCCAATAACCGCATAAGTCTCCTCATCCCTCTTATCTGCGCCCATCTGCGTCATCTGCGGATTGTGTTGAGAATTTCGTATGTAACCTTTTTAGGATTTATTCATGTTTTTCTGTAGCAATAACAATATTAACCCGACCATCTTTCCCTTATCCTTCGGCTTACTTTCCGCCACCAGCAAGGTCAAAGCCGTCAGAACTTCCGGGGTGAGGCTTGCCCGCAGAAGACCTGCTTTGCGCAAGAACCAGATGAACGCAAATGCGCCGCTTCGTTTATTGCCATCCACGAAGGGATGATTTTTTACCATGAAGTAGAGAAGGTGTGAGGCTTTTTCTTCAACCGTCGAATAGACGTCCTGATTGCCGAAGGATTGAAACACGTTGCCGATGATTCCGTGTACGGCGTTGTCGCTCCTCTCCTGACCGAAAAGATTCGTGGCGTGTTTTTGCACGAGCAGTTCCTGCTTGAACTCATGCAAGGCCTGCGTCAGTTCATCAGCCGTAAACGTGACCGCTTTTTTCGTTGACCCGTTTTCAGGGAAGTTTTGAGTGTCATAGGCATTCAGGGAAACCCACGTGTTGGCAAAAGCCTTCACAAGTTCCAGAACGTCTTGAGCGGGTACGAGGTTGCCCGAGGGCAGCAGGGCTTTGACATCGGAGACCGCCTGTAAAAATTTCTCATGATTTTCCACAATCCGTGTTTTATTGATCGTATAGCCTTCAAGCAGGTGTTGCCGGAGCGTCCTGGTCGCCCAAATGCGGAATTGTGTGGCCTGTTTGGAATCTACGCGATAGCCGACGGAGAGGATGACGTCTAAATTATAGTAATCAATTTGGTATATTTTGCCGTCTGAAGCAGTTGTTGCAATTTTTGCAACAGCTGCCCCTGGTTCTAATTCCTGAGACTGGAAGATGTTTTTGATATGACGTGAGATAACCGACTTGTCTCTGCCGAACAGTTCGGCGATTTGATTGAGGCTCCCCCACACCGTATCACAAGCGAAATCCCCGCGGAATTCGATTTGTCCGCTTTTTGCCTGGTAAATGACAATCTCTTTGACGTTCTTTTTCACGGGTTGCTCCTACTTCAATCTGCGCCCATCTGCGTCATCTGCGGATATTCTTCAATAATTTCCCCATCTCCCCCCGCACTACGGCCAGATCTTGTTCCAACTGATCGATTTCCTCTTGAACCGCGTCAACGTCAATCTCTTCCTCTTCCTCAAAGGTGTCCACGTAGCGCGGGATGTTCAGGTTGAAATCGTTTTCTTCAATCTCTGCACGATCGGCCGGATATGCGTATCTCTCGATTTTCTCTCGTTTCTGGTAAGCCCGAACGATTTTGTCCAGATGTTCGTCCAGCAGGACGTTCTGGTTTTTGCCGGACTGGTATTCGCGGCTGGCGTCGATAAACAGCACGTCGTTGCGCGTGTCGTTCACGCCGCCTTTTTCGCGGGAACGGTCAAAGATGAGAATGGCGACCGGTATGGACGTTGTCGGAAACAGGTTTCCCGGCAGGCCGACCACCGCATCCAGCAGATTTTCCTCTACTAATTTCTGACGAATCCGCCCTTCGACCGCGCCACGGAATAACACCCCGTGTGGCACGACTACCGCCACGCGGCCTTTCTTTTCTACTGTGACCTCAATCATGTGGGTGAGAAAGGCGTAATCTCCCTTGGACTTTGGCGGCACGCCTCGCCAGAAGCGCGTGAACCGGTCGTGTTCGGCTTCCTCAACTCCCCACTTGTCCAGAGAAAACGGCGGATTGGCGACGACGTTGTCAAACTTCATCAGCCCGTCTTTTTCCACCAGCGCCGGGCTTGTGAGCGTGTTGCACCATTCAATTCGAGCGGAGTCCATGCCGTGCAGAAACATGTTCATTCGGCACAACGCCCACGTCCCGCCGTTCACTTCCATGCCGGCCAGAAAGAAATTCTTGCTGCCCACCTGCCGTGCGGCCTCAATCAGCAGACCGCCGGACCCGCAGGCCGGGTCGCAGATGCGCGCCCCGGGTTTCGGCGCACAGAGACGCGCTACCAGTTTCGAGACGTTATGAGGCGTGTAGAACTCCCCGGCTTTCTTTCCGGCGTCGGAGGCAAACCGCTCAATCAGATAGATGTAGGTGTTGCCGATCACGTCTTCCGAGATGCGTCCGGGGCTCAGGTCAAGTTCCGGCTTGTTGAAATCTTCCAGCAGCATCTTCAAGCGGCGGTTGCGGTCTCGGGTTTTGCCGAACTTGGCTTCTGAATTAAAATCGACGTTGCGGAACACGCCGTCCAGTTTTGTCCGGTTCTTTTCTTCAATGGACTCCAAGGCCACGTTGATCAACTCGCCGATATTGGCTTCATGGCGCTTCTCGTAGAGATCGTAGAACCCGGCGTCTTCGGGCAGGACAAAGCGTTCGCGTTCCAATCTGCGGCGGATTCTGGTTGCATCGCCGCGGAAACGTCTTTGATAGTCTTCAACGTGAGCCTTCCAGGTGTCCGAGAGGTATTTGAGGAACAACGTGACAAGGACGTAGTCCTTATAGTCCGTGGCGTCCATCACCCCGCGGAACGTGTCACATGCGTTCCACGTGGCGTTGTTCACGTCTTGTTGTCTGATTTGTTCGTGACTCATGTTCTCATGCCTTCCCGTTCGTGTTGACTCATTCGTTGATCGCATCACCAAACCCTGCCGTCCCCGTGAAAGGACCTCATGCCCGTACAGACGGGAATCCGGGTTGTTTCAGGAGTGACCGGCGGGTCTCGTTTAATGACGTGGCTGCCAAAGCATCGGCAAAGGCACGGCATACAAGCCGTCGCCAAACCTCAAGCACGTGTCGCCGTTGTAGATCAGGACGCCGGCGGCAAAACGACTGCCGGCGGCGGCTTTGAGCTTGCGCAGACCGCGAAAATCAGCGGTGCCGGCCGTGGCAGATGCCTTGACTTCTACGCCCGCCAAGGCGGTTGCGCCGCGCGCGATCACAATATCCACTTCTGCCCCGTCTTTCTCCCGATAGTGAAAGAAGGTATGCGGTTGTGTATGGGCGCTGGCCTGTCGCCGCAATTCCTGTAACACAAATGTTTCCAGAACGTGACCGAACAGGGCGCCGTCATAGGTGAGGACCGAGCTGTTCAACTTCATCAGGGCACAGGCAATGCCCGTGTCGCCAACGTGAAGCTTGGGCGTTTTGATCAACCGTTTCAAACGATTGTTGTGCCAAGCCGGTATGGTCTCCACCAGGAACATTTTTTCCAGTAACGCAAGGTAGTCGTGAATGGTATTCCGGCTGAGTCGAAAAGAGGAAGACAGGCTATTGACGCTGACCAGTTGCGCGGTGTGCGTTGCCGCCAACGTGAGTAACTGAGACAGGATTTCGGGTGATCGAATGCCGGCAATATCCGGGACGTCACGTTGTACCACGGCCTCGATATAATTCTGATACCAGGCAAATCGCCGCTGCTCGTCGGTGCGCCGAAGCGCGGCCGGGTAGCCACCCGCCACGATGCGGCCCATCATCGGCTCCGTTGCAGATTCAACGTGCCGCCTCCTGAAGCCCGTGGAAAACAGCGTGTCAAGAAATTTGGGGGCGGTTCCTTCAATCTCGGTTTGTGAAAAAGGATGCAATCTGATGACGTCCATGCGCCCGGCAAGTGAATCGGTGACTTGGCGTACTTGGAGCACGTTTACCGAACCGGTCAAGAGAAAACGGCCGGCCGTGCGATGGCGGTCAACTGCCAACTTGATGGATGAAAAAAGACTTGGAACCCGTTGTACCTCGTCCAAAATGACTCGCGCCGGCAACGTGTTGACAAAACCGACGGGGTCCGCCTCGGCGGCCCTGCGCGTGCCCTCATCATCAAAACTGACGTAGTCATATCCCACGGGCTGGCCTACCATCTGAGCAAGCGTCGTCTTCCCGCACTGCCGAGGCCCCGCGATCAGGATGACCGGAGAATCCGCCATCCCTTCCCGCAAGCGCGACACAACGTGGCGTGTATAGTTGGCCTGAATCATATGGCTCATTGTAATGTTATTATAAGACCAATTGCAACTTGCTATTTCGACTATTTGTCATATTTAGATACATAAATGTATCAATTTTTTCGTATAGTTCATATTTTTGTTTATAAAAGGCTATATTACGAACTCGACTAATTGTCAGTTAATAGTTAGACTTATTGTCAAGTTATGGTGCAGAAAGTTGTGGATAACGTCAGACATCGGTAGAGAACGCGCATGGCACGTCGTCTCCCGGATGGAGCGCATGATATGGCAGAGGCCCCGTTATCGGATATCAGGGTTATTGCGTCGCGTTATTGGGCGAGGTGGGCGATGAGTCGGTCGGCGAGTGTATGAGAACGCGGAAGAACGTCGGCGGCTGCTTGCAACAAGGCTTCGGTGGTGGTCCCTGCCCGTTGCACGTCATTTGCGCATTCACGACACAAGGCTTTGACGCCGTCTGTTTCCAATTCCAAATGAAATAAGAGTCCATAGGCTCGTTCTCCATACCGGAAGGCTTGAACGGGATAGTGCTCTGATGAAGCGAGTCCCATGGCACCGGGCGGAAGGGTAAAGCCCTCGCCGTGCCACTGAAACACGTCCAGGGTGCGCGGAAACGTTCCAAAGACCGCGTCCGCGTCTTTTCCCACCGTACACGTCACGGGGACCGGTCCGATTTCCAGTCGAGGGCCGGGGCTGACGTGTGCTCCTAATGCCTTTGCCATGAATTGAGAGCCGAGGCAGACGCCGAGAACGGGAATGCCGGCGATGATCGCTTGTCGAATATACGGCAATTCTTTTGCAATCCATGGGTCAGGGTCATTGACCGACATGGGCCCGCCCATGACCAGCAGAAAATCTGGAATTGCCGAAGGAAGCCCCCGTTCTGGCACGAGAAAGGTTTGAAGCTGATAGTGCTGCTTTTCTAGTGCCTGCCGAAACACGCCTGGGCCTTCGAATGGGACGTGTTGGAGACAGACGGCTTGTTTCATGGGGAAGGCTGGTGAAGAAAGGGCGCGAGGCGAGCGGCACTTACGAACGTTGACAGCCGTTTTTGGCGTTCATACATTCCACCAGGTACCAGTATCGGAAGGGGTTCATTTTTTCTTTTCTCGTCACCCGAAGGGTCGTCCCTTCCAACACGTGGTGTAAGGAAAGGTCGGTACGGAAGCCGATCCGTTGGCACATGGGCGAAATCAGTTTTTCCACGGCGGCGATCAATTTGTTTCCGTTGCTGAAGTGATTCAACATGACGATGCGGCCACCGGGACGGCAGACGCGAATCATCTCCGCTACCACTTTGCGATAATCCGGCACCGCGGTGACGACGTAAGCCGCCATGACTAAATCGAACGCATTATCTTCAAAATCCATTTGTCCCGCGTCCATGCGTTGCAGCGTGACGTGATCAAGTCCGTGCTTGGCAATGCGTTCCTTGGATTTTTTCAACATGCCTTCGGAGAGGTCAATGCCCACAATGCGGCAATGTCGCGGATACAACGGCAAGGCCATGCCCGTGCCGACGCCCACTTCCAAGACCTTGTCGTTGGGAGCGAATTGCAACCCTTTGACGGCTGATTCTCGAGACTGATCAAAGGCTTGCCCAAAGGTAAGGTCATACACCGACGAGTAATTCGTATACACCCGCTCAAGATTTTCGAGATTCATTGCCTGTTCTTGCTGATCCATGCGTTCTCCCATGAGACATCTTGGATCGTGTGAGCGAGAAGCATGTCCCGGTTACAAATGGAGATGAGATAACGGCGTGAACGTGTTGTTTCTAATAGCCTTTGACGGGCGTATCCGCGCAAAAACGCCGTCACTCTACCCGACTTCAAACGATGAGTCAACTTCTTGACGTCTCCCTCTTCCCTGGGAGAGGGGCCGTAGGGCCGCGTCTCACGCGGCCTTGTCTACTATTCCGTCAGGTCGGAGAATTATTGGGCAGCCGTTGAAAACAGGGAAGGCGGTCTCTTACAATGTGTACTCTTCCTGATGGGATCGTGATTCATATTGCTTGATGAAGATGAAAAGGAGAAACGGCATGAACGTCAATGGGCGCGACCACCACCGGAACATGACACCATGGTTCATGCTGCTGCTGTTTGTGTGGGGAGGAACGGGTTCTTCGGCGTATGCCATTGACGTTGATCTCACGTTGGATCAAGCCAGGCAGATTATGGCTTCAGCCCGGGAACCCATGGAACGGGCTGCGTCCAATGATGAAATGTTCGACGTCATCAAATCCGCGGATAAACAGACGCGCATCGGAGATGATCCTGAAACCAAACCCTGCGGAAGCAGTGCCATTCTCCGAACGAAAACATATTGGTTCGAATATTTCGGACGTGAAGAGGGCCGACGATCCAAGGTGGCGCAGAAAGAAATCCGGATGCCGGAAGACAACATTCAGGAAATCTTGGACATGCCCAATCTTGAAATTGAGATCGGACTGTGTGGAACGGAAGAGTTTTTTGCGGAAGGGGCCGACGTGGCTCTGCAACAAGGGTCGAACAACGTGATGGCCGTTGATAAAGGCAACCCCAGTCGCGGACGCAAAATTCTCGGATCAGAAACGGAGTACGTCTCGCGGTTTTCCGCCAGGTTTGCCTATCAGGATTTTGATCCGCACGCCCCGACGAAGATCGTCGTCTTTTTCCCCGATGGGAAACTGGTGAGCCTCGACGCGGACTTTTCCGCAATACGGTAAGCGCCGGGTCCACTCACCACTCTCTGGATTCCCGATTACTGATGTCGGGAATGACAGAAGGGGGACTGGATTCCCGATTACTGACGTCGGGAATGACAAGGGGGGACGGGATTCCCGATTACTGATGGCGGGAATGACAGAGGGGGGACGGGATTCCCGATTGCTGATGGCGGGAATGACAGAGGGGGATGGGATTCCCGATTACTGATGGCGGGAATGACAGAGGGCTGGCTTCCCTGTTCCTCACGTGAATCAGAAGCCAGTGACCAGTGATTAGGTTGGGAATGACGGAGGGCTGAATTCCCTCTTCCTCACGCCTGTCCCCGATGTTTTTGTCGGGGATCCTCGGGAAGCGGCGTTTCGATTTCCGATTCCACCGTGCGGAGGGTATACAAGCGGCGGTAGAGACCATCCCGTTGGATCAGGGTGGCATGGGTTCCCTTCTCCACGATCCGGCCCTTGTTCAGCACCACAATCCGGTCGGCTTCTTGAATGGTCGTGAGGCGATGGGCAATCACCACGGTGGTCCGTCCCGTCATGAGCCGTTGCAAGGCCCGTTGAACCAGCATCTCGGATTCGGAATCCAAGGCCGAGGTCGCTTCATCCAGAATTAAGAGTCGAGGATTCTTCAGGATGGCCCGCGCAATGGCCAGGCGCTGGCGTTGACCACCTGAAAGATTAACGCCTTTTTCACCGACCGGCGTATCATATCCGTCGGGGAGAGCCGAAATAAAGTCATGGGCATTGGCCGCCCGACTGGCTGCGATGAGGTCCTCGTCCGTGGCATCTGTCCGTCCGTATCGAATATTTTCCCGGATCGTGTCTCCGAACAGGATGGTTTCTTGAGGCACGATGGCCAGTTGTCGATACAGACTCGTCAAACGCACGTCCCGGAGATCCTGGTTGTCGATGGTAATCCTTCCCTCAACGGGATCATAAAACCGGTGCAACAGATTCGCAATCGTGCTTTTCCCCGAGCCGGTGGGACCGACCAGCGCCACGGTTTCGCCCTGTTGTACCTCAAAGGAGAGATCAATGATCACCGGATGACGGGGATCATAAGCAAAACTTACGTGATCAAATCGGACGTGGCCGTGAACGTCCGGCAGGGGGCGGGCTTCAGGGGAATCCGTCACGTCTGGTGTGGTATCAAGCAATTCAAAGACGCGCTGCATGGCCCCTTGCCCTTCCTTGATTTGGGAAAAGATTCGTGCGGCCGACCCGAACGGGCCGATTAAAATCCCGGCAAACAACACAAAGGCCAACAGATCCCCCGGCGTCATCGATTCATCAATCACCTGCTTGCCGCCGTACCACAACACGCCGCCTGCCATGATGAGCGTCAACAGCGTAATCGTGGGGATGAACACGGAGAGCACGTTGGCCCGTTGAATGGCCTGGGCCACCAATTGGCGGAGCGCGAGCCCGAATCGTCCTGCCTCGCGGTCGGTCCGGACAAAAGATTTCACGACGCGAATGCCGGAAATCACTTCCTCAATCAGGGTGGACACGGCGGCGGTTTGATCCTGGATTTGCGTGGAGAGAACTTTCAAGCGTTTGCCGAATATTCTGGCCACCAGGACCAAAATCGGCAGCAGGACGACAATCAGCAGACACAATTTCCAATTCATGTAGAACAAAAACGCAAGGCCGCCGATCAGGGTCACGACGTGTTTCGCGGAATCAATGGGTGTGTCGGTCACGAGGCGTTGAATCACACCAACGTCGTTCATCAGCCGGGAAAGAATCTCTCCGGTTCGTCGCCGAGCGAAAAAGCTGAGAGACAGCGTGTGCAAATGACGAAACAGATGCGTCCGAAAATCAGCGATGATCTGTTGAGACAACCGGGTGGTGAGGTAGCTCTGTCCCATGGCCATGACGCTTTGCACCACGGCGATCCCTAGAAACACCAAGATGGTCCGGGTCATGAGCGTCACGTTTCGTTGAACCGTCACGACGTCCCATAATTGTCCCGCGAGCCTCAGGAGGGTCAGATTGAGCACCGCGACCCCCATAATCAACGCGCCGGCCAACGCCATGTGCGAAAGATAAGGACGAAGAAAGGGAAAAAACCGAGAGAATTGACTCATAGGCAGGCAAAAGCCTTAGCCGTCAGTGGGACGAGCATTGCAAAACAGAAACATAAACTGTCGCAGGTTCAAGAAGCAATGGCAGGAGGGTTAGGTCAACTTGGCCATTGAACGGGTCCCCCGCTGTCATGCCCGCACGTTTTCCCTCGCTGTCATGCCCGCACGTTTTCCCCCGCTGTCATGCCCCCATGTTCTCCCCCACTGTCATGCCCGCATGTTTTTAGCGGGAATCCAAGAGGGTTAGGCCAACGTCGCCATGGAACGAGTCACGGCCCCGATAATGCCCCACCCGGCCTCAACACCGTGCCGAGACCTGAGTAGGGCAGCCTCTCATACCGCCGCCTAGCATAGGGTTATCAGGGCTTTTAATCGTGGCCAGCGACTGAGCGTAGGGCGGCATCTTATGCCGCCGCGGGATGACCTTGGTTTTCGCCTCCCCCGAGCTTCGAAGGGCCTCAAAGAGCGAAGCGAAAATCCTGCTGAGCTTCAACGTCTGCCCGTGGCCCACCCCACGTTGTCATTCTGAGCGAAGCGAAGAATCTCATCATACCCCTGATCCACCGTTCCCTGCACGAAGGGATTTCGCTGGTACTCAAGGGGATCGACGATAGGACACCACCTCCAAGGGATGCTGTCGCATGGGACGGAGGGCCGACCCCAGGACATCATGTCCTCGGCGGCCCGGAGGTAGGGGATTCATGTAGGGAGAGAACTGTGTCTCATCGATCCGAATCCGGAGTGCATTCGGGTTCGTGCGGAGGGTTTCGCGCCAGTTCGGGTCTCCGACGGGGCTCGTCGTAGAGGCCTGGGTCAGCGAGATGATGAGGAGAAGCACAACCGCGATGAGTGAAGATCCCGTTCTTCCCACTCGCCACTCACCACTGTCTTGCTCAGTGTCCGCTTCGGCATCGTCTCCTCGCCGTATCAGCGCGGGCATACGGTGCTGAAATGGCGAATCTTAATTCCGCCGACGGGCAAATTTCATGCGTCTGCGCAGCTTTTTATGCTTGTGCTTCCGCATTTTTTTGCGTCGCTTTTTGACGACACTCGCCATTCACACTCCTTTTCTTCGTCACCAAGGCAAGGATGGATGCTCTCCCGGGATATCTTCCCACCAAAGAGAGCGGCTACCCAGAGGCGTGAAAAATTTCAAAAGTAGCATAGCGTTTCAAGAAGTGTCAAGAATATGCAGGATCGCAATCCCTTCTTCGTCAGGCCTTCATTGCAATCTCAGGCCGCGTCTCCGGGGACGGGTCGCGTGTCCTTGCAGGCGTGCTCAGGGACTCCGGCATCCACGATGGTTGGTATGGGGCAAAATCGGCCTTTGAGCAGATGGGTGTGGCCTTCCTGCCTCAGTCTTCATCTCCTCTCCGTCCGGTCTTCATTTCAAACCTAGGTAGGGTCGCGTCTCACGCGACCGGAGGCGCTAAAATCGGCCGGCAAGGACATAGAGGAGCGCGAGAGCCACGACAACGACAAACCCGATCGCCAGCAGCACGCGGGCGCAACCGCCGGAGGCCGCCCGCTCCTCTGCGACGCGCCGGCGGTAGCGCCAGGGGCGCTCCTCGCCCGGCCTGGACCAGACGCCCAAGCGGGCGTCCCGCGCCTCGCGTTGCGCCTGGTCCAAGCCGTGGCTGTATCGCCCGCCGCCGTGGTAGCAGTATGCCCACCCTCCGCGCACCATCGCCATGTTGACGGATTCCCGCGGGTCGCCGTCGTGGGGGTAGAGCAGACCGACGGCTCGCCCGTAACGGTCGTGGGCAAAGACATCCAGTGCCAGCGACTGTCGTCGTACCAGTCGAGCGAGTGCCGCCTGGGATTCGTCGCCGAACGGCTGAGCGGACTCCGGCGCGTCGATGCCGTAGAGTCGCACACGGAACGGCCGGCTGAAGAACTCCGGCCCCTGCACCAGCACCGTATCTCCGTCGAATACGCGCACGACCTTCACAGGCATGGCGCGTGCGCCGTACACGTCGGAATGCCTCTGACCTCGCCGATACCTCACCAGAAAAGCCAATAATCAGTAACCGCAGCCTCTTTCACAATTTCTTTCATACGGTGAGTAGAGTTCCGTCATTCCCGCGCACGCGGGAATCCAGGAGTTCAGTCTTACTCCCTGCGTCCCCATGGATCATTCCAAACGCATTGAATGGGCATTAAACGCCCGTTGAACGCCCTTGTCTTCATCAGGTCCTCATCCCAAACGGGATTCCAGTCGTTTAGCCTGCATCCGCAGGAGAGAACGATGCCGGCCGTTGACCTGCATCCAACGCCGTGGCCAACCCCATATCGTCCTTCTAACCCTCTATTGTCATTCTGAGCTTGCCCTGAGCCTCGAAGGGCGAAGCGAAGAATCTCAACCAGGGGGCAGTCAACGTGAAAGAAGGGATGCGCAACGGGATGGAAGTTATCCTCGCCGGATTTGACTGGGAAACCCGGGAGCAGGTCGTTGAAAAACTGAATGAAAGGTTGGACGAATTCCGGATGAAGACAACCCGTTCTCACCAAGCCCCAGAACCCAACGCCGATGAACCCGGGTCAGAAACAACGAACTCAGGTTTCTATCTCCAGAACGGTTCCTCCCTCTCCAGAAAGGGCGAGGCAGGGAACAGACTCTCCTATTTCAGCATAGCCAATGCCGATGGCAAAGACGTCAATAGAAACTCGTTTCTCCGCTATCCACTTGCAAAGTTTTTCGATGTAGATCGCATCATTCTCAGTCTCCAGAATCAGAAGAATCCCAGCTTCCTTGTCGGTCTCTATGGCATAGTGCTGGGCTTGCTTAAAAGCTTCATCCCATTTCTGAGCAAAATCGCCTTCTATCGCATGTGTTTTGGTCAGGCAGTCCACCCTTCCGTGTTTCACCGGAACCTCAAGTCGTCCCTTACGCGCAAGACAGAATTTCGCCACAAAATTTGCCTCATGATGTGGAGGAAAATCTGTCCCCGGCGAAGGTTTTCCACATTTATTTGGGTAAATAGCTGGCGGACTCAATTTTTTTGCCCTGTTTATCTCTGTGACAATGGCATTCACCTTTCTCATTATCGTTATGACACCCCTGCCTGTTTATCCCACCAGGATGAGCTAAAACATCCAGACTACCGCCCAAAATAATAACAAACAACAGGCAGGCTGCAATGGAGACGGAAACGTCACTCATCGGATGTCTCGCTTTGGGTCTTCGGCAGGCCCAGCAAAGCGCCGGCATCTTCGCCGGCAGGAAGCTGTTCGACCGTGTTGAGTTTTCGTTCAATGGCGCGAGAGCATCTGCCGGTCTGGTCAATGGATTTCGACGCGGTGTCGAGCTGGTTCTTCACTTTGTCCAGCACCGTGCCGAAATTACTGAACTCAGTTTTGACTGCCGACAGCACCTTCCATACCTCACTGGATCGTTTTTCAATGGCGAGCGTGCGAAAACCCATTTGGAGGCTGTTCAGTATGGCGGCCAGCGTAGTCGGGCCGGCCGGCACCACCCGATGCGTATGTTGAAGTCGCTCCAACGTTTCTGGTCGGCGGACGACTTCGGCATACAACCCTTCGGTCGGCAAAAACAGAATCGCAAAATCGGTGGTGTGTGGCGGAGAGACGTATTTTGTGCGAATGTCGGCGGCTGAGGATTCAACGGTTTTTATCAGTGCGTTGGACGCATGGTTGACTTTTTTGGCATCGCCGGATTCAGCGGCCTCTTGCAACCGTTCGTAATCCGCCGTAGGAAATTTTGCGTCGATTGGCAACCAGATCTGAGTTTTGTTGCCGTCGTTCGGGCCCGGCAACCGAATGGCATACTCAACGATTTCATTGGAATCCGGTCGCGGGCGGACGTTTTTGGCATACTGGTTGGGCGTAAGGATTTGCTCCAGCAGGGCGCCAAGTTGCACTTCGGCAAATGTGCCGCGGGTTTTGACGTTGGACAACACCCGCTTGAGATCGCCGACGCCGGTGGCCAGTTCTTGCATCTCGCCAAGCCCTTTATGTACCGCTTCCAGACGCTCGCTCACCAGCCTGAAGGACTCGCCCAGCCGCTTTTCTAAAGTGCTTTGCAGTTTCTCGTCCACTGTATTCCGCATTTCGTCGAGTTTCTTTTCATTGCTCTCCTGAATGCGCTGAAACTGCGTCTCCAAAGTTTTTCTGTTTTCTTCCAAGGTCTTTCTGGCCTTTTCCAGGTCGTCGCGGTTGGACCGAGAAAGTTTATCCAGAGAAGAGACCACTTCCCCAAGCTTCTTCTCCTCCTTCGCCATCATTTCTTGAATCTGCTTGTTCACCGAGTCTCGGATTTTTTCAAACCGCTCCTCGTTGGATGCCCGAATTTCCTTCAAGGAAACTTCCGCCCGTTTGATGAGTGTTTCGATTTGCTCGCGGGTCGTTTCTCCAGACTTGCCAATGACGTCGGTCAACTTGTCCAGCCGCTCCCCTTGTTTGCTGCCCATGGTGTTCACATTTTGGATCAAAAGATTGTTGGATTGGGTCTGCATATTGCGCACTTCCTCGCGCAACTGGCTCGACTGCTTGGCACTCTCCTCGCGCGAGACGCGAAACTCTTCGCGCAGGGCTTTCTCGGCTTTGTCCGAATCGGGCCTTCCCATTCGGATCAGGGAAAGAATGGCAACGACAAGGTTAGCGGCAACTAGCGTGGCAAGGACGTAGAGCAAAATTTCCATGATGTATACGGCGTAATCTTTTTTTCGTCAGATCTTCATGTCAAACGGGGCTGCCAATTGTTCGTCTTGCATCCGCAGGAGAGACCGATGCCGGCCGTTGGCCTGCATCCAACGCCGTGGCCAACCCCGTATGGTCCTTCCAACCCCATATTGTCATTCTGAGCGAAGCGAAGAATCTTCTGCACCATGCCCCCGCCCACGCGGCTCCGAAAAGCAGACCCTTCGCGTTGCTCAGGGTGACAGAGCCAATCATTGCGGAAAAATCATCAGCCATGGGGGCGTCAGAATCCCTTCTCCATCCAGTCTTCATTTCAGAAAAACCTGTCATTCCCGACGTCAGTCATCGGGAATCCAGGTCTTCAGCTCTTATTCGTCAGATCTTCATTTCAAACTCAACATTAGCAAGACCGTCACGGACAAAAAAATCAGTCTTAATCCCTTCTTCGTCAGGTCTTCATTTCAAACAACGCCCAAGCTTGTTTGTAATCTGAATCTGGATACGTCTTAATCCCTTCTTCGTCAGGTCTTCATTTCAAACCAGCATGACCATCTCAACGCACGTCTCGCCCATTTCGTCTTAATCCCTTCTTCGTCAGGTCTTCATTTCAAACCGAGAATATTGTCTAATGTGCCTTGCAGGCCATACGGTCTTAATCCCTTCTTCGTCAGGTCTTCATTTCAAACCCTAATTGGAGGTGATTTATGAATGTAGAACGGCTCCGTCTTAATCCCTTCTTCGTCAGGTCTTCATTTCAAACGCCGGCGCTGACAGTGCGTTTGCCTCCGGCGCTGCGGTCTTAATCCCTTCTTCGTCAGGTCTTCATTTCAAACGCGGCATCCTCCGCACGTCGGCCAGGCTTTGCCCGTCTTAATCCCTTCTTCGTCAGGTCTTCATTTCAAACACTGCCCAGCCTGTCAGGCGCTGACCGATCCAGAGTCTTAATCCCTTCTTCGTCAGGTCTTCATTTCAAACAGACGACGTCAAGCAATCCCCCTTCACCGCCCTCTGTCTTAATCCCTTCTTCGTCAGGTCTTCATTTCAAACAAGGCGGGATCGAGAGCTATCGATACGGCATCACGTCTTAATCCCTTCTTCGTCAGGTCTTCATTTCAAACTTTTGGCACCGGGCAAAATCAGAATGAGTTGCTGGGTCTTAATCCCTTCTTCGTCAGGTCTTCATTTCAAACCTGGCCAGAGGCCAATGATTCTATCTGCGGGAGAGGTCTTAATCCCTTCTTCGTCAGGTCTTCATTTCAAACGTGAAAGGGGGTGAGGGCATCATGGATCCAATGCGTCTTAATCCCTTCTTCGTCAGGTCTTCATTTCAAACGCATGTCACCTATCGGGAAGGCGACCAGGCGATCACGTCTTAATCCCTTCTTCGTCAGGTCTTCATTTCAAACTGGGCATCAAGCGGTATCCGCACCTCGGGCAAGATCGTCTTAATCCCTTCTTCGTCAGGTCTTCATTTCAAACACGGGCTGTCATGCATCTGGTGCGGCGAGGGCGTCGTCTTAATCCCTTCTTCGTCAGGTCTTCATTTCAAACATGGATAAGCCCTCAATATTTCAATAATGACCTCTGTCTTAATCCCTTCTTCGTCAGGTCTTCATTTCAAACAGAGGTCCTGCCCTAATGCCACGCACCCTCTCGCCGTCTTAATCCCTTCTTCGTCAGGTCTTCATTTCAAACATGACTTCCCATTGTGTGCCTGGCGTGAAGGATGAGGTCTTAATCCCTTCTTCGTCAGGTCTTCATTTCAAACGTAGAGCATGGCGGAGACTTCGTAGCGCCGGGCATGGTCTTAATCCCTTCTTCGTCAGGTCTTCATTTCAAACCTCAATTGCTCGGGTTGGGTTATTCCGTTTCAACAGTCTTAATCCCTTCTTCGTCAGGTCTTCATTTCAAACTATCAACCGACCGTGATTGACAAGTACGGCGAAGTTGTCTTAATCCCTTCTTCGTCAGGTCTTCATTTCAAACGACACGGAAAATCAAGACAATGCGGAACGTCACGCGTCTTAATCCCTTCTTCGTCAGGTCTTCATTTCAAACGTTGCGTAAAAATCTACGGTCGGGTATTTCCGGCGTCTTAATCCCTTCTTCGTCAGGTCTTCATTTCAAACTTTTACGCAACGTGTAGTCGTTGATTGACCGACGGGTCTTAATCCCTTCTTCGTCAGGTCTTCATTTCAAACCTGATGACCGGCAGGAGATTGACTCCTTCCTCTAGTCTTAATCCCTTCTTCGTCAGGTCTTCATTTCAAACGTAAAAATTGTGAAACGAGAAGAACAATTCACGCGTCTTAATCCCTTCTTCGTCAGGTCTTCATTTCAAACCAAGGAACGGCTTGAGTACTCAAGGAACGGCTTGAGGTCTTAATCCCTTCTTCGTCAGGTCTTCATTTCAAACGGAACGGCAACGATTAGATGTATTACGCGAACAGCGGTCTTAATCCCTTCTTCGTCAGGTCTTCATTTCAAACGTTGGCATGATGAGTGATCACGGCGCGTTCACCGTGTCTTAATCCCTTCTTCGTCAGGTCTTCATTTCAAACCTGACCGACGTCAAAGGCATTCGTGGTGCCGATCAGGTCTTAATCCCTTCTTCGTCAGGTCTTCATTTCAAACCATGTCAAGAATGGAAAGGTTAGATGCAACCAAAGGTCTTAATCCCTTCTTCGTCAGGTCTTCATTTCAAACAACGGAATCGATTGCATCTTGTTTGACCGCGTGCAAGTCTTAATCCCTTCTTCGTCAGGTCTTCATTTCAAACTCCTTTGCGATAAAAGTTCTTTTTTTACAACGGCCTATAAGGGGGGTTGTAGGAAATCTTCCGGGATGCGAGAGGAACCTGATACTTACACTGTCGTCGTGCATGGGGTTCTCAATCAATGGAAGAAAAACTGATTGGCGCTGGGAGTATACGATTTTTTCGATCAATCGTCAGCCTCATCCGACAAATATTCTCGGTCGGGAGGGTCTTGGACCAGGACCAATCGACTCTGCCCGTTTTCTCCCAGTAACGTGTTGACCGCAAGGAACTGCTCTCCTAACAGTGTCACGTCGCCCGTCGGAGATACCGGATAGGCCCGAACGTCGTCGTGTTTCGGATCAATCATTGTTTTCAGATCGGCAAGGAAGTGATGCAGGCACGATCGGTCCATCACCGCGGCGAAGACGGAAAACTGGACCCGACACGCGTGCTGCCCCATATATCTGGCAACCCGTCCAAGGCGCTTGGGATCTGCAATATCGTAGGTAATCAAATAGCGTTGCCGACTCATGTGAACGCAACCACACAACGGTATAGACGAAAAGGGGGGTCATGCGTCATCGACCTCAGGTAAATCAGGGGCCACATCCAGCAGGGCATGTGCCATCTGATAGCTGCGAAGACGCAGATATCGTCGCCACGGCCCGGCACAGGTTTCGTAATTTTCAAAAAACGTGTGACGGCCGCTTTTGTTGAGCAGGCAGCCTTGACCGTCGCGGCTGAAGTGGTCCGCGCTCAACAGGCGTTTCCGAAAGACGTGCCAGACCCAGCGATCAATCCTCGGGCGTAACAACTCAATCACGTCACAGGCCAAGGAATGGCGGCCATAGGCCGGCTCATGGTAAAACCCCAGGAGCGGGTCAAGTCCTGCGCCGTGACAGGCGCGGACCGCTTCATTGTGGACCAGGGTATACGTGAGCGACAGGCAGGCGTTCACCGGGTCGCGTGGTGGGCGACGGTTCCGGCCGGTGAAATCCAGACTGTCGGCAAACAGGTGCTGAAATCCGGCGAAGTACATGGCCGATGCCGACCCTTCCAGACCACGCAACACTTCCATGCTTATGGCCTTCTTCAGAGACGGCTCAAGAGAAGCCAGCCCGGTCAGCGCCTTGCTGAGCGGGTAGCGAAGATCAGGTCTGCGTGCCAGTGCCGATTGTAAGAATTTGTGTTGCGCCGTGATTTTCGCCTGCACCAGTTGCCGACTCCAGGTCAGACGTCGCTCCGCATTCTGCCAGAGCTGATACTGGGCCAATCGGCGTCGTGCGTCATTATGTCCCGGACCCAGCATCTGCAACCGTCGTTGCCCGGCTCGCCCGTGCATGATGGTGACGCCTATACCACGCTGCCCCAGCGTGCCCAGCAAACGGCTGTCCAACGTCACCTGACTCCGGATGACGACCCGGTCCAGCATCGTGAGCGGCAGGCCCTGTGTCCCTGCATCGGGCCGCCGGACCAACAGCCGTTTCCCGTCCAGTTCGAGTTGCAGGTCTTTGCGATCGATGAATAACGTCAGCATCGTGCTTAACCAATGTACCAATATGAGTGATCTCCGGGTGCGACGCCTTTGCCCAAGGTCTTGATTTCATCCGCGGCGGTCAGCGGCAGAAGCAGAAACCGATCTTCGGCCGGATTGATAATCTCGATCATGGCCTTGACCAGTTCACGACGCTCACCCCCGGTCAGAAAACATTCAAAGACGGATTTCTGGCGACCGCTGGCGGCCCCCTTTAACAAAGACAGGGCGGCCTGCAGGCGACGAGGGCTGCTGATGTCATACGCGGCAAGGTACAGTCGGCGATTCATGCCGATCAGTGAACCACGTCTGACCGTGCCGTGCAGGAACGGCAAGCTTGCCGTGGGCGAAGACGTCATTCCCGCGAAGCCTGTCCTTGACGTTTGTTGTCGGGGAGCGGGAAGCCAGGGGGGGCTTCGGTACAAAGGCGGGTGTGGACCGTATCCACGGAGAACTCGGTGCCCACGGGCTTAGCTTCTTGCCCGTTCTTCCGAATTCCCGTTTGGCGCGGGCATGACGTCTTTTGGGCTGGCCCGTAGCGAGCCGTAGGGCGGCATCTCATGCCGCCGTGAAAATTGGCAAGCCTCAGAGAGCCGTCCTTCCATTTTTGCAAAGGTCTCAGCAAGGAGACCGCATGAAATTCTTGCAGGAACGTCAGCTGAAACTCATAATGTTTGACTCATCGAAATAGACGGAGAGGTATCGTATGAAGAAACCGTATTTTGTGCTGTCGCCGTGTGGAACCAGCCTGCTGACGAATTGTGCAAGAGACGGTGAACGCGCCGTGATCACTCATCATGCCAACGCCCGGAATGCACAAGATATCAGCCCTGAGGATCGCGCCGTTCT
Source organism: Nitrospirales bacterium (assembly GCA_965212625.1). Lineage (GTDB taxonomy): Bacteria > Nitrospirota > Nitrospiria > Nitrospirales > UBA8639 > Bin75. Next base: position 2,279,103 of record OZ243124.1, read on the forward strand.
GCAAGACTTGATTCGCCGTACACAATCGAAATTACAAGAAGCCGATGTACGCGACCTGCCACCCACGTCGGCAGAACTGAACGCGCTGTTCAAACTGTATCACGGCCAATTCGATCAGGCGGCACAGGACCATCATTGGTTGCTGTGTACGGATACGTGGCTGGGAAGACAAACCGGAGAACTGATAAAGGCAACCCTGGAACGTCTTGGTCTTTCCTCGCAAATTCACTCGCCGAGGGATTTGCGGACGGATGAACCTTCCACTTTTCAAAGCGCACTGTCCGATTTGGTGAAATGGTGTGGTGAGAACGTCGCGGCGTGGCAGGAAAGTCATCACGTCGTGTTCAATCTTACCGGAGGCTTTAAGAGCATTCAGGGTTTTCTGCAAACGTTGGCGACGTTTTATGCTGATGAAGCCATCTACGTTTTTGAATCCGGCGAGGCATTACGTATCCCAAGGTTGCCCATCAGGCTGGATGCTGAGGACGTGGTATGCGGCCATCTTCGCGTCTTCAGGCGTTTGGCAAATGATCTTCGTCTTGATGAACCGTGCTCGCTTGATGCTATTCCGGAGACGCTCTTGCTTCGCCTTGATGGCGAAGTGGCCTTGTCACCGTGGGGAGATTTGGTTTGGGATCAGACGCATAAAACGATTTATCGCAAGCAACTCTGGCCTTCTCCAAGTGAAAAGATCATCTACGGCAAACCGTTTGCTAAAAGTGTTGAAAAACACGTCTCCGACTGTGACCACGTGGAACACGTCAACAGGCGTATCGATCAGCTTGCGGCTCATCTTGAGCTTGGGCAGCGCAATTTGAAGGCACTGGATTTCAAGCAACTGAAGGGTAAGATCAAAAACTCTACGCATGAGCTTGACGCTTGGGCCGACCAGGATGCCAAAAGGATGTATGGACGCCTTGATGAACGTGGTGTGTTTACGCTGGAGGAGCTTGCCAACGCTTTGCATTGAGTTCTATCTGCTTCCCTCTTCCCTTGCTGGGAGAGGGTCAGGGTGAGGGTGGGCGGGTTGCCGTCATACCGGGCTTGACCCGGTATCCAGAAGATCACTCTACACGGAGCCTCTCGTGACGAGTCTTATGACCGCGTATTCTTCCAGCCGTGCCCCGAACGTTCGCCTGTCTTCCGCGCTTAGCTCCGTGATCAGAAGCAGCCAAGCCACGTCAGACAATTTCCTTCGCGGCTATTCTCAGACCAACGGCTTGGCCACGCGATCGATATGCTCTTTCAACGGTGGATGCGTCAGAAGGTTATAGGCCGTCACGTCCACTTTATACGGCAAACTGCTTTCAGCAAAACAGGTACATAGACGGTCAATGGTCTCTTCATTGAGGTCGCCGTAGAGCACCAGATCGATATCGGAATAACTCTTGTACGTCCCCGTTGCCCGGGAGCCAAATACAGAGACAGACTCAACCGCAGGCGCGAAACGTTCAAGGATATTTTTGATCAACCGTACCTGATTCTCACTCAGTCCATGGTCAATCACCGACGTCTCTCTCAGGCCCAGACAGCTTTTCATATAACTCACCAAAGCAGTTGAGATAAGTTGACGCGATTTGATCTATCACGGCGTCGAATTGCTTGAAGTCATACAGGTGACTCATTTTATTGCGTGCGTCCAACGCGCTCATCCAATCTTCTCCATTCGAGATGAGTTTTGCCGCGATCGCTTCTTTTAAGACGGCCCGAGGCGTGATTTGCTCAAAGACCACGTTCTGGCTTTCCAAATAGTCTTTGATCGTTTTCCAAGCTAATTCCGTACAATACTCGAATCGTTGTATCATCCCCTCTTTTGCTAATTGCGATAACTGACCATCCTGATGACTCTCCGCCGCTTCTTGCAGCAGAAAGTACGCTCTCTTGAAATTATCGAACCGATAGTGCCAGCGTGCTTTTTCGTTTGTCATTTCGTCGTCTTCCTTCTAGATTTGTCACGATAATATAACGCCGATGCTGTTGGTGAAAATTCCTCCCCCGCTTCACGCAATTGCGTATCAATTTTCCCCTTTGTAAATTGCCAATACTTTTTTGGTTGACTTGCTTGGGGGATTATCCCACCAGCCTCTTTTCTGCCAGAGTGCTCGGATGTCTGCTAAAGCCTTCTGTTTCAGGTCACGATCTTCAATGGCTTGCCAGGATTTTGCTAATGGCTGGCCACGCAGGGCGTCATCGGCTGAAGCATGGAGCCTCTCTTGAATGATTGCCAATTGTTCTTCAACCCATGGGCTGATCTGAGTATGTATTTGATTCGTTTTTTGACTTTCGATCCGTTTTTCTACCTCAACCGACCAAGGTGAGAGTTTTATCCACCCCAATGGCAAGCAAGGATCACCTTGTACGGCTAATCTTCTGGTTTTTGGAAAAACATCAGATTCGCGTTTTCCAAGTCTATAAAGCCTGCGCATCTCTTTCAGAGTCTCTGTATCCTGCCAATCGCCCGTCATCCCTCGCCAGCCGCTTCCCCAAGCCAATCTCACGTAGGCGGCATTATCCGCTTGTTGAACGCTTTGGAGTAATGTGTTGCATCGTTGAACGATTGTTTCCTGCCTGTAACGCTGAAAAAATTCTATTTCTTGTCGGAGAATATACTCGGCGTGGGTGTTGAGTTTTGTAAGAAGCCCGGTAAAATCCGTCGGCAACAACTCAAGCCCGTGTTGAGGTGCCTTCCAGCGCATCAGGTCGCTAAGTAGAAATCGGTCCCATTGCAGCGCCATAGCCGTGATTGCGTGTGGTGCTAAAGCCTCCGCGTAAATACCGCTGGCATCCTGCCACCTGTTCTCGTTTTGTCGGTTGGACATATTGCGCCATTTCGCGGATTCTTTGTCATTGGTTTTGGTGACGTTGAGCCAACGAACGTCAGCAAGACGTAAATCGCCGGTTTGGAAGTTGGCATCGCCAACGTGCAAGGCGCGCAGGAGATCCTTATTTGGATTCGTACCAAAGACGTATTTCGTAACGTTCGCCGCTGCCATCTTAGGTGATTGAGAAGGTTTGTGTTTTTCGGGACTCCACTGAGGAAGACGTTGTTTTATCGCTTCATCCGATTTGCTGCGCAGCCACTCAGCCAACAGCGCAGTGCGGATGGCACCTTTGATAGAGCTGCCCGGCAGATAAGGATGAAACATGGCATTTTTCATACAAGCTCTGATACGTTCTGGTACAGGTGCTTTCGACAAACTTGGCAGTAAATAGCCATGATAAGCCTCCGCGAGTTTGACTAAATCGCTCAGCTTGGAATTTGCTTGCTGTAACACGTCAAGTTCCGCGTTTCCTGACGCGATGGCGTCGAACGTTTGGTTCTGGTCAACAACAAAAACTTGTCCTCGTTGTTCGACGTAATCAAGTTCACGATGCAATTCTTCACCCGATCCGACGTGTACCGGCGTCAGGATTTCAACGGCTAGTTTGATCGTTTCCGGTTGCCCCTTCATGACACGATTCCCGTTCCTATAAAAACCCCTCTGCCATCCCGATAGATTGGGTAAGGTGACGTTTTTCCTTCCGGGACGTTGTTTGGTGTGACTTCAACGACTCGGCCAGCGAGCGGTCGGCGAAATTGACTGCCTTCGGTGAACATGCGTACCCGCAATCGACGTAAACCGTGATGAGCAATCCATCCACCGCGACTGGTTAAGTTGTAACTCGCTCCGTCAAGCCAGGTATCTGAAAAATCTTCAGGGGCGGGGTTGATGAGTGATAACGTTGTGACAGGACCGGCATCGGTAGGCGGTAATTCAGGAAAATCATCTACTTTTTGCCAGCGAAAAAACCCGTTGCCATTACTCCGATCTGCGCCGATGCCACTGTCGCCTAGAAGGCTCAGCACACCTTCGAATTCTTTTCTGTCGTGACCGCCGTCAAAATGCGCCAGGAAGTATAAGCCTGCTTCCGCGTCGAAGTGGACACGCTCAAAGTTGAATAATTGTCCTTCCGCCGGTGCTCCACTGGCGCGGTCCGTAGCCAGTCTTGGGCGTTCTTCTTGTGCCCACAACGTTAATCTTTCTGTTTGCCCATAAGTCCCCTTGGGCAGACACAGCGTTGATTGAACAACGTCGATCTCATCAGGGTTTACGTTCCAGCCATTTGCCGCAACGGCGGGCCACAGTTCCGAGGCCAACCACTGAATCTTTTTCAGCTTCTTATAGAAGCGCAGATGTTCATCAGATAATTTCGGTGCCGTGCTTCCAAGTGGGCGGGGTAAAAAATACGTGTTCCGAAAATAAGGAAAAGCCGAACTGAGCAAAAACGGTGGAGCAGCCGCCCGTTCAGTTGCGGTATGCGGTTCCAGCAAGGACCAAGCCGAAAGAATTGCGGCACTCAACGTATCCGAATGAATGAAGACCTCGGATTTATCGTAGAAATTATTGCCGCGGCTATCGACGTGGAAAGGTGCGGTGAATGTGAGCTTATAGCAGTGCATGACAGTCTGTTTCAGGCAACGGTTTCGGCCTCTGTCGCAAATGGTTGGAATTCGGCCGGTATTGGGTAATCGGAAGCGAAGTTTTCCTCATCATTGCCTGACTTATAGTGTTCCGCGGTCCGTTGCGTCAGCGAAGTGACACAAAATTTGACTTGCCCATACCCACGAGAACCGCTACCACCCAGTGTATCCGCTTGAACCAGACGTAATCCCTCAAACAGCAAATTGAGAAAATGCTTGTGGTCATCGCCTTCGATTAAGGTGAGGACAAGTTCAAATGTAAACTCCGCACCGGCGGGCACGCGTTCGATTTGTCGTGGATTCGCAGCAGATGTGATACGATCAATCCAGACTTCGGTTTTAACCTCGGTCATCGGCATATCGGCATTGGGTGCCGACAGAAGCTTTTCTCTGCTTTTTCCCGTCAACAGTGCATCTCGCACGATCAAACGTGTCGGTTCTTTTGAGTCTTCGGCGGCAACGCCGAATAGCTTGCCTAATGATGTATTCGGCTTCCTTCCCGCTAAGGCGTCATTCTTTTTTTCACTTAAAGAGAATCCACCTTCGTCGTTGTTATTGCTGTTTTCATCGCCTCGCACCCGTTCGAGTAACGCCCTCATTTTGCCGCGTAACGACGAACCTGGAATGTAGGGCTCGTTGGTCAATGGATTGCGTACGACGACTGAATCTGCACCGCCGATAGCCATACCAACGGAATTCCCCCCGATATGCAGACCGGTTAATGCCGTCAAAGTCCCTCGGACAAAAATTTTTCCGGTTACTCTCTTAATATCAGTCATGACTATTTCCCTCCTGCCGCTTTATGGTAGGCGACGATTGCTTCAAAGAATTGGCAAAAACGCTGAAATGATGCTTCATCGGATACAGCATCGATTGCACTATCCATCACTTTTTTCAATTGTGTTAAACCATTACCATGTCGACCTGCCGCATACGCTAATCTGGGTTTGAGAAGAAGCACTTCGCGCCGTGTGCGATTATTCCAACCGGACATCTCAAGTTTTTTCATGTTGCCATACGCATTGCGAATTTGACTGGTAGTAACTTTGTTTTCCTTCAGATAATTCCCAAGTTTTTCGGCATCTTTAACCATTTTTTCAGCAGTATCATCTTTGGTAATGTAGCTTTGAATTATTTCTGGTGTCTCTTGGAGGTTATTCATTGGTTTTTTCCCCTGCCTTGTCTCGGTTCCCCACCGTTGTTGCTGAGACATTTGGAAATTCTCTCTATTTCTTGAATTCATGAGTCAGTTCTCCTCGTTAAAAATTCAGCCCAACGGGTGGGCAATTGTAACCAATCAATCACTGGTCGGATTGATTCAGTTCGGCTCTCGGTGATGGTTGCAATTAACTCGTCCAAATCTGCTTTAATTTCCTGGTTGCGGCTCGCCATGCGTTTCAGGTTGTAAACCAGCCGCCAGCGCCATTGTTGCCAATGTATCAGTTCACGCATTTCCTCGTTCTGCAAATTTCGTTTCTCACTGAAGCGTTGAAATTTTTCAACGGCGAGTACGACCGACCTCAGTCTGTCAAGTATCGCCCGATTCTCGGTTTTTTCGATAATTGTCTTGATTTGTTTTCTTGACTTCAGAGCACGAGGATATTCTTCCCAGCCGATAACCGTATCAAGTAAACAGACCGCATCTTTTTCGCGCCCGTTACGCCTCAGTGCTTTTGCCCTTGATTCAGCCTCTTCAGCTAAACCGGCTGCCCGAGATATAGGGTATTTACCATCAACCATGATAAGTCCGGCGGAAAGTGTAAACGCCGGATTGTCTGCACAATAGTGCTGAAATTCACGACGAATTTTATCGGCGACTTCCGGCAATTCATCCCAGGAACCGATGAGAAATATGTCGTCACCGCCGGAATAAATAATTTGGCTGCGTTGATAGTCTCTGAGTATCTCCATAAGATGACCGGCAAAAAACAGGTGTAACTGACGCGATAAGGTCGTGACCCTGGATAATGATCCCATTTCTTCTTCTTGACCGGTTGCCCCAGGAAATTTGAGTCCCCGAATGAATATTTCACCTAAATTATCGACATCCAGTCGTAAGATTCCCATACGCTGGATACCATTGGCGTTTTCGCCGAAATCATTAAATTCCCAACCCCCGGACTCTTTGTCTCGGTACCACTTGCCGAGTAATCGGAACCCGCTGGAAAAACCGTTTTCGTTGCATACTGGATCAGTGATTCGGTTAATGGTTTCCCAATAGCAGTTTGTCAGTGAACGTAGCTTGCTGGGTGCATCTATGTTATCCTGATCGAAAACGTGAATATGCCAATCCGTGCCTGGCAGATGGATGGAAGCCGAACCTGTTTCGCCAAAATTGTCCTTGTCGCTTTCCCACACCCAGAATAAGGCTTCTGCATCAGTCAGGCTTTTCCCTAATCGTTGTAAATCACTGCATTGTTTGCAGATCGGTCCATCATCTGATCTGATGTCAGCGTTCTCGTCGTCCCGACCGCAAATTCCGCAAGCGGGGCCGGCGGCAAGTCTCTGTGCTTCAAAAAAAGAGGAATCATTTTCCAAGAGCGGTCGAAATCGCTGTTGTCGGTCACGCATCAGGCTGTCATTCACGTCTTTCCAGCGTTCTCCCATCTTGCCTCCAGCAAAGTCCTTTCCGCATACCGGTGCGACACCGATACCGAGAAAAACATCTCCTTGAAATTCTTTAATCAGGGCTTTATTGATTGCCGCCACTTCGTTTTTCAATGATTGCTCCAGACAATCCGGTATAAGCAGGTAAAACTTGCCGCCGGAAGAATAAATGCGGGCCGTGGGGTAAAGTTTGAGCTTCCGTAATAAATGTTCCGCAACGCCGTCACATAGCAATTGTATATACAGTGAGCGTCCGCGTAAGCCTTTGGCCGCGCCTTTGCTGGTAATCTTATAAATGAAATTCTGGATGCCGGAAAAATCGCCACAGATCAAACGCCATTTGGGAGTGGTTTTATTCTTGAACGTATCGGGCTGATCAAGCGTGTTACGGGACTGATGATGAAGGAATAACCCTTCTGCAATTGCGGCGGTCACGCGCAAATGATCGTACAGCGATATGTCCGGATGCTTGACGTTCGTTGCCGCGGGAACGGTGACCAGAAAACGTTCCATTTGTGCCAACAGCGTCGTCATGAACGAACGCAAGGAAGCCGGTGTCAAGCGGTCATATTTCGGCATGTTTTCCATGGCATTCAGCAAACCGTTGGCAAGGTTCTGATAATCGTCTGATAAGTTCGTTGGACTGAGCCATATAGAATCTTCCTTGACAGATTCCATGGATGGTTCAAATTCAGTTGTTCGTAGCGGGAATATATCTTTTCTACTGGTCGTTAACGGCCGAAGATTTACGCGGAACTCGGTGGTTTTGTTCTCATCCTTTAGATTGATGCGCTCAAGGATAGGTTCCAGGCGCGTACGTCGATGAATACCGTGCTCATAAAAATTCCCCTGCTCACGTTCGGCACTGGCGAAATGATCAGCCGCCTCAATGAGATGTTCCATATCCGTGGAGGCCACGTGATGATGGGCAGCCATATTGATCCAATTGTCTGCTGCTTGCGAGTCACGTTGTTCGGATGGTGGCTGTAAAATTGGAACGATGCGACACAATTCCTCACAAAAACGGCGGGTGTGTAAGACGTGCAGGTGACTCCAGTACCCACCTTGTGGTCGCCAGGGGCAGTCCTGTTGTTTCTGTTCGTCATCATGACGATATTCACCAAGCCGGTTTGCCCGCTCGAAAAATTTACCGATATCGTGCAATAAAGCGCCAAACACAATGTGGTCATGCAGTTCCATGGTCAACCTGATAATCCTCTCTCTGTCGTCTTGAGTTTACAAGATTTTCGATCCAATTGTTCGATGGCAAGCTTGTCGTCCTCGTTATTCTTTCAGGAATCGTACCTGTTGTTTTTTTAACGTCAACCCTTTCAAACGATAGCGCGAATCTGGAATCACGCTGAGTGTACTAATCAGATAGGGGCGGGCGGGTTCTTTGCCAAGCACGTTTTCAATCTGCTTGTTGATTTTGCTTACTTTCGGGTCGATAAAATCCTTGTCCATGCCACGCCTTAAACTGAGAGACGTATTCTCATAATCCCCGCTGTACTCACCGACGACGCGAACGTATTCTTCAAGGTATTCTTCTCGGACGTTGTCCTGGGTCCAGTGTATGCCGGGATTGTCTGCCAGCAGACGCCGGGCCATCCAGGCGTAAAAGGCGAAAAGATTGGGTCTGAGGGTCATGGAGTGATCCCCGCAGTGAATCGTTTTGTGATCGTGGTCAAGCATCAGCGTCGGCGGATCAACGTTGCGTTGTGCCCGGCGGACGGTTTCCGAGTAACTGGTTTCTTCACCGAGTATGCTGCCGTCCAGATGCCCGCGCAATCGTACGAAGGGGATGTCGGCCAGCGTGATTGTGGCGTCACGCGTGTGGATGGGGCGGTTGTCGCGGTCCCGCAGCACTCTCGGTGCTTTGGGCGGATAGTAAAACTGGGGATGCGACTCGAACGGAGGTGAGACGAGCACGTGAGACAGGCGGTCCTGTTCGCGCCCGAACAGACTCATGGCATAGCCCAAGTAGAACCCCATGGTTTTGCGCCCCCCGGCGATAGAGGCATGTATCGCGGTCTGCGGGTCGGCAGTCAGCTCTCGCACGAGGGCCGTAATGGCGTCGGCGGCGGTTTCATTGTCGCCAATGCTACGAATATCATCTAATGGTTCATGGTTGCCTATTTGGTGGATCGTGTCGGCATGAAAGCGGATGGTCTCGGGATTCAGGCCAAGATCATCGCAGAGTCGGTGAAAATGCCGTTCTCTCGGATCGTTTTCCAGCAGGGTCAGGTGTATTCTGTTGGCGCCTTCGGCAGTTGTGATGACGTGGACGTCGGTTGGAATGAACGTGTTTTCCCGCGTGGCCAGGACGTAGAACGTTTCGGTAATCACCTGCGGCGATAAACCGGCCACACACAGCAAAATGCGTTGTTCAAAACCAGAATCGGCAGATACGCTTGCCGGCCTTGCAGGGGACGCCGACGGATGCTTGGTTCCCGGTACGGGTTTCCTTCTGCGATCACGAAATTTCACGCCGGTTCTCGCGGATGGGTGCCGTCCGAGGTTCATTGACGCTGATGATTGTGTACTTACCCAACCCCATGCTGGTGTTTTTGCCCGCGTGGGTCCATTGTCCGAGCCACAGGTAGGGCCAGAAAGGCTCAAGCTCGTCGCTCTCGAACGTCATCGTGCCCAACAGTCCGCCAAGCTGCATCAGGCTGTCTTGACGGCTGGAATACCGGGTCCAGTCATGCCAGTGCAGTGTGTGCCGTGCCACGGGTATCGTTTCGGCGGCCCGTGTCAGCGCGGCAAAATCGGTTTCCAGCGGCGCGTCGGTGTGAAACGTGGTGAGCAGGGAAATTCGCCGCAATACAGTGGAAAACAGGGCCTTGAACGTAAACGTATCCGGTGTGACAAGATGCTCGCGGGCTTTGATGCGCAAGGGTGTGAGCAACCGGATCGTCATTCGCGTGGGACAATCCGGCAGGGTGAAGCATTCGGCAGGATGAATCCGGAGTGTTCCGCCCGGCTGGTAGATTGAACGCCATGCCTCCTGCACGAACTGTTGCACGTCAAGTAATTCGAATGGTCCGCGTTGGGTTCCGATACCCCATTGAGCGGCTCGGTCGAGTGCGTGAATGACGTAGGGGAGATGGCGATTCCCATGCCCGAACAGCGTGATCTCCAGGCAATGGTCAGTCTTCGCCGTGAGTGGACCGTGCATGGTCTCGCCGGGAGACAGCACGAACGGGTGCGGCGCAGCATTGTATTTCCGCAGTTTGCCGACGGCCGGGTCGGGCGGGGTTTCAAAGACGTAGGGGTAGAGACAGGTGCGATAGAGCAGGCAGGATTCACATTGCGGTTCGCGGGTGACGCAGACCAGTTTTTTGAGACTGTTGCCGAATGCGCCGCGCCAGGCGGAACCGGAATAGTCCGGCAGGCGCATGGCCCGGGTCGTTCGGAACCTGAACCGGTAGCGCGCCAATGGTAATCTCGGTTCGCTCGATCTCGCTGAATTCATGGAAGGGTCCCGTTGCTTTGCACTCTAACTAATTACCAAGCGTTGTTCGACGTGAACATGATGGGTTGCGGAGGTCTCGCGTGAAAAATTTTGTTTCAGCCGGTTATTGTATACTGAAACGTTGCTGCGGAAACAGCTGGCAAGCTTGTCACGACTGCGGGGATCGTTGAGGTTCTCCTCTAGAATCTGGAGGAGTCTACCGCAGGGTCAACTCCGGATGCCAACGTTCCGGAACCCGGCCTGGAATTTCTCTCATGGTTGCCCGCTTTTGTGATTTGCTTGCGTTCTCGCTATAATAGGCCCATGTCTCGACCCCGTTCTCCTCTTTCTGCTTTGGTCGGGAGCCTGTTCCTCGGCCTTGTCGTGTTTGTGGTGGGGTGTCAGTCCGACAAGCAGAAGTACCCGGAGGATCACGCTCGATATGAGCGCATTATCAACGCGGTTGAGGCCCTGCGCGGAGCGTATGAGGATCATAATACAGAAGCCCTCGGGAAGTTACTGGTGGCATCGGAGGGACTTCAACGTCTGCAAAGCGACGTGCAAAAGGACTTTTCCGCGTATTCATCGATTTCCTTAACCATGACCATTGAGCGAATATACGTTCGAGGCGAACGGGCCACGGTCAATATTCGGTGGGAAGGAAAGTGGCACCCGTCACCCGAAGAAAAGCCGGTGACGGATCAGGGACACGGCGTCTTGATCTGGAACGGCACGGAGACCGTATTGCTGGAGGACGTGAAGGGCAACGTGCCGTTCGGGATGGCCGCAAGGCAGGCAATGTCTTCATCTTCATAGACAGTGCCGATTTCTTCAATCCACAATCTTCAATCTGAAATCCTCAATCCTCAATCCAAAATCCTCCCTTTTGGGCGTTCCATGAAACACGCCGTCACGCAGTCTGCCTTGGGGCCGGAGGCTGACTTTCTGGTGATCGGGAGCGGGACCGCGGGATTGCGCGCCGCGCTCGAATTGTGTGAGCACGGGCGCGTGCTCATCGTGACCAAAGGCAGTCGCTTCCAAAGTAATTCCATGTACGCCCAGGGCGGCGTGGCCGTGGCGTTGAACGCTGAAGATAACGTGAACCTGCATTTCTCCGATACGATCAAGGCGGGGCATCGGCTTGGTCGTGAAGACGCGGCTCGCGTCCTGGTGGAGGAAGGGCCGACTCGTATTCAGGAGTTAATTGCCTGGGGCGCGGAATTTGACAAGGTCGACGGCCAATTTGTTTTTGCCAGGGAAGGGGCGCACAGTCGAAGTCGGGTGCTGCGGGCTCGGGGCGACGCCACGGGGCATGAAATGACTCGCGTGTTGCTGGAACGTGCCCGACAACGCCCGAACGTTCAATGGTTTGATCGCCATTTTACCAAAGACCTGTTGGTTGCGGACGGCCGGTGTTACGGCGCGGTGGTGGTCAATGAAACCACGGGGGCGGTGCAAATCCTTCCGGCGGCCGGCGTGCTGCTGACGACCGGCGGAGTGGGACAGATTTACGCCAGAACCACCAATACGGACAACGCGACGGGTGACGGCATGGCGATGGCGTATCGGGCAGGGGCCATCTTGGAGGACATGGAATTTGTGCAATTTCATCCCACGGCGTTGTACCTTCCCTCCAGCCCGCCGTTTCTCTTGTCCGAAGCCATGAGAGGGGAAGGCGGGGTCCTGCGCAATCGAAAAGGCGAGCGGTTTTTGTCACGGTATCATCCCGCGGCTGAAATGGCCCCGCGAGACAGCGTCGCCCGGGCCATCTGGGCGGAAATGGCTGCTTCCCGGTCGCGCCACGTGTATTTGGACGTCACCCATTTAGGGAAAATCTTCATCAGAAATCGGTTCCCCACGATTTATCGGACCTGCCTGCGGTTTGATATTGATATCACGGAGGAATGGATTCCGGTTTCCCCGAGCGCCCATTACGTCATGGGCGGCATTCAGGCCGGGATTGACGGGGAGACCTCCTTGGCCGGGTTGTTCGCCGCTGGGGAAGTCGCCTGCACCGGCGTCCATGGGGCGAATCGTTTGGCCAGCAATTCATTGTTGGAGGGGTTGGTGTTCGGATACCGGGCAGCCAAGTCTGCGGCGTCTCTTCCTGCCGGTCCCAAGCGGGGTCACGTGAACAGCTTGGCTGCCCGTGTGGTCGCGGGTCCGGTCAGCACGTTGGACGACGGTGAAAAATTGAGAAATTCCCTCCGGCGGCTGATGTGGGAAAAGGTCGGGGTAGTCAGGACGGGCGAGTCATTGGTGCAGGCGTTGGCCCAACTGTCTCGCTGGGACGTGCAGATTCAGGGATCTCTCCGCACGCGCTCCGATCTCGAAGTCAAAAACATGATTCAGGTCGCGTGGTGTATTACCGAAGCCGCCTTGGGAAGAGAACACAGCCTGGGTGCCCATTACCGGGAAGACTTCCCCAGTTGCAAAGGCTCGGCCTGGAAAACCCACAGTCAGATTCGGCTTTCAACGCCGATTGCTTTTCCTTCAACGACCCGCCGGCAAGCCGGATAACGTTTTGCCTCTACGTTGCCGTCCCGTTGCGTCGGCTCTGTTCCCGTAACATGCGGTCGTAGTGGTGTTGAAGGCTTTCCACCCATGATCCCGCCGGGTTGCGGGGAAAGGGTCTCCCGTCAACGTTTGCCACCGGCAGAATGCCGATTCCGCTGCTGGTCAGGAAACATTCATCGGCTTCGTGCAGAACGTCAGGGGTATACCGGCCCTCTTGTGTCTGAAGGCCCAGGGTTGGGGCCGCCTCAAGGATGACTCCGCGCGTGACGCCCGGCAACGCGCCGCACTCCAGCGACGGGGTATGCAGCACGTCACGTTGAATGAAAAAGACGTTGCTCATGGCACATTCGGCAAGATGGCCGTCAACGTTCAGCAACAACCCTTCAAAGGCGCCCCGTTCGCTGGCCTCTTGTTTGGCTGAGAGATTGTTCAAATAGTTCAGCGTTTTGGCTTGAGGCGGATGCGCACGGAGTAACGGCATACGGAGCAGGGTGATCGACACGCCGTTGCGCCGTTGTTGCGGCGTCACGTGCGGGAGTGGCCGGGGAAATAACACGACCGTCGGGGTTGCTTCCCCCTCACCCTGACCCTCTCCCACTGGGAGAGGGGAGGGTGAGGGGCTTCCCCGTGAAAGGGTCAGGCGAATCACCGCATGATGTAACCGATTGCGGTCAATGACTTGCTGAAAGACGTCAGGCCAATTCTTTTCCGGGAGCAGGAGTCCGGGGGGCATGGCCCGGCAGGACCGGGTGAGCCGTGCAAGATGACGGGACAACCAGACCGGGAATCCATCGTATATCCGCACGGTTTCAAACACGCCGTCTCCATACAGGAATCCACGGTCGAACACGGAGATCCGAGCCTCGTCTTCGTTCACGATCCGGTCATTCAGATACACCCACACGTCGAACCTGCGTCTGTGTCAATCTGCTAAGACCTATACGTAGAATCACCCAAGACTTTCTCGTTTTCCGCATGAGAGACTTGGCATCCTCTCTCTGGGGATGAGAAACGTGGTGGCTTATCGCAAAGCTTCAATCAGTGCCTGGGCTTTGTAGAGGGTTTCTTGATACTCACGATGGGGCTGGGAGTCCGCGACGATGCCGGCGCCGACTTGAAGGTAAGCCCGTTGCTGAGTCAACACCATGGTGCGAATAAGAATGTTGAAGTCCAGGTCTCCGGTCCAACTCAGATACCCCAGTGAGCCGGTGTACGGCCCTCGCCGAACGGGTTCCAGTTCTTCGATGATTTCCATGCAGCGAATCTTGGGCGCGCCGGTGATCGTTCCTCCGGGGAACGCGGAGCGAATGAGGTTCAGCGTCGTGCAAGAAGGTTTAAGGGTTCCGCTGACTTCAGAAACCAAGTGTGCCACGTGGGAATACTGTTCAATCGTCATGAACTCATCAACGTGGACCGACCCATAGTTGCAGACACGTCCGAGATCATTGCGGGCGAGGTCCACCAACATGACGTGTTCCGCCCGTTCTTTCTTATCAATCCGGAAGGTATCGACCAAGGCATGATCTTCAAGCGCCGTGCGACCGCGCGGTCGCGTGCCGGCAATGGGGCGCATGGTCACGTGGCTGCCGGTAAGCTGGACCAGCCGTTCCGGAGACGAGGACACCAAGGCAAGGTTCTTGGTCACGAATAAACCGGAAAAAGGAGAGGGATTCACGCTTCGCAGACGGTGATACAAGGTTTGGCCGATTGCCTGAAGTGAATGGTCCTCCGATGGATGGAACTCCACGGAAAATCGGTGGGACAGATTGGCCTGATAAATGTCGCCGGCCCTGATGAAATCCTGGCACCGTTGAACGCGCCGCACGTAGTCCCGTTCGGATTGCGTGGCTTGAATACTGTGGGAGTCAAGGGGATATCCTGATCCCCCTCTCCCACCGGGAGAGGGCAGGGGTGAGGGAATGGGTGAGCCGAGGGTCCGTTCAAGCTCGGCCATTCGCGTCGCGCCTTCGCGGTGCAAGGCACCATGGGATTCTGAGAGAAGCCGGTCAGGGGCCGGGGTGAACAGGATGTGCAGCAATTGCGTCTGATGATCAATGGCGACGATCAAATCAAAAAACAGAAATTCCATGTCCGGCAACGGCAGGTCGTGGACCGCAAGAGAGGGGAGCGGTTCATAGTGTCGAACAACGTCGTAACTCATATATCCGACGGCTCCGCCAATAAACGGCGGCAGGAAGGGAGAGCGAGGAACAATGGACGGTCTCAGGCACTTCAATAAGGCGGTGAGAGGATCCCCTTGATGCCGCGTTTTTCCTTGTGCCGTCTCAAGGGTATAGTGTCCTCGCCCTCCGGAAAAAATGAGGTACGGGTTGCTGGCGAGAAATGAATAGCGGGCTGAACCCCAAGGCCCTTTCCCGCTTTCAAGCAGGCATGAAGCTTGGCCGTCGGTCGCCATCCGTTGAAAAAGGGTCCAGGGACTGTCGCCAAGCAAGGATTTGGTCCGGGTCAGCGGAAACACTCCCGCGTCCTTGAGAATCGACGAATGAGAAGGAAGAACAGACTGGCCCATGGTCACAAGAAGTCAGGGTGCCGGCGATGCGGGACGGTCCGGGAGCAGGACGGCTTGACCGTGTCCTGGCCGTTCCTTATTTGTCTATCATAGCGAGAGTCGGGTGAGAGAGAAAGTCCCGCTTGAGAGGGTGATGGTGAAAAGAACGGCTCTCCGCGGTCACGTTGACAATCTTAGGGACGTTCTGTTTGAATGATGCTCCCGAATTCGAGGACGAGGCCCATGTCTTCATCACCTGATCCCTTGTATGCCGGGTTAGGCCAAGCCGTGCGAATGGGGACGGAGTTGCTGGCCACGCTGATGGTCGGCGGCGGATTAGGGTGGGTCGCTGACACCTATGTGTTTTCGCTTGCCCTGAGCCTTGAAGGGACTGACCCGTGGGGAATGGTGGTCGGCCTCATTCTCGGCTTGATTGCGGGTGTGCGCAACGCCTACCGGAGTGCCCAACGCCTGCCCTGAGCCTCGAAGGGCCTGAATCCATCGTCACGTTTCCACTGACGCGAACACGAGGGTTTTTTTGGAACATCCACTCCATCCTTTTGAACTGCATACGATTGTTCCCCTGTCGCTGTTCGGCCTTGACGTTTCAATCAACAAGGCCGTGGTCATGATGTTCCTGGCGGTGGGGCTGGTCGGGGGCTTGATGCTCAGGGCGCGTTCGTCTGGTTCCCTTGTCCCCACCAAATTGCAAAGCTTGGCTGAAATACTGGTGGAGTTTATTCGGGGGATGATTCACGAAACCATGGGACCGGAAGGGATGCGGTTTTTTCCGCTCATCGCGAGCCTCTTTTTGTTTATTTTGTTTTGCAATCTCCTGGGATTGATTCCCGGAGCCTATACGGTCACCAGTCAACTCGTCGTGACCGGCGTCTTTGCCTTGAGCGTGTATGTCCTCAGTCTCGTCGTCGGGCTGAAATTACACGGGGCAAAGTTTTTGGGCATTCTCGTGCCCCCCGGGACTCCCGGTTGGTTGGTGCCACTCATGATTCCCATTGAAGTGATCAGTCAATTGGCGCGTCCCATTTCCTTAGCGGTGCGATTGTTCGCCAATATGACCGCGGGGCACGTCATTCTCGGGGTCCTGTTTGGATTGACAATCAGTGGTGGGTTACTGATTGGATGGCTTCCCTTTTCCTTTACCGTGGCGTTGTACGGATTGGAACTGGGAATTGCCTTTATTCAGGCATATATCTTTACGATTTTGACGTGCGTGTACATGGGAGATGCGTTCCATCTCCATTAACCGAAACCATTCGTGGACTTCTTGTTATTCACGATCTCACGAGGGAGAACAACACACCATGGATTCTGCAGCTTCAGCATTATTGGGAATGGGTCTCGCGGCCGCGGGCTTTGCCGGCGCGGGTGTGGGCATCGGGTATATTTTCGGAAAAATGATTGAGGCCGTGGCCCGTCAACCGGAAGCCGAGGGACGGGTGGGCAAGTACATGTGGATCGGGTTTGCCTTAGTGGAAGCAATTGCCCTCTATGGGTTGGTGATCGCCTTTATCATCATGGGCTTGAGAAAATAGACTTGCCCTGAGCCTCGAAGGGATTCAACCGCCATGCCTCAATTTGACAGCCAGTTCTTTTCGTCCCTGATCTTTTGGGAACTCGTTTCGTTCGGCATCCTTGTCTGGATTCTGTACAAATTTGCGTTTCCCCCGATTCTCGAAGCCCTGGAGACTCGCGAACGGACAATTCGCGGCAATGTTGAACGGGCCGAGCATAATCGACTGGCCGCTGAAGAGCGTCTCCAAGCCTACGAAGCCAAACTCAGCGGGGCCACTCAGGAAGCTGAGGCCATCGTGGCAGAAGCCAAAGCCAAAGCTCAGCGGCTCTTAGAGGAAAACGAGCAGCGATTGCGAGCGGAGTCCCAGCGCATTCAGGCCGAAACCGCACGGGAAATTGATCGGGAACGACGCAAGGCTCTCCAGTCCATTCGCGGCGAAGCGGCCGATATGGCCTTACTGGTCGCGGAAAAAGTCCTGGCGCGGACCCTCTCCGATGATGACCATCGTCGTCTGGCGCAAGAAGCCTTACACGCCGTGGCCGCCGACGAAACCGTCGAGTGATTACAAAGGAAGAGAAATAAGGAAGGCCGTCGTGAATGCTGCGTTTGATCTTATTAAAGGGATAAAGAAAAACTGAGCCGCTCCCCGAAAATCCCGTCCGTCTGACATCACTTGAATTTTTCCTGTGCCTCTTCCTGTCATTCCCGCCGGGGGTTAGCGGGAATCCATTCTCCGATTAAGACCTTCGGAGGGATGTTTGCTTGTGCTCTCGTGGCCTCACGAAAATGAGGGAAAGAGTCTGGATTCCCGCTTAAAAATTGCGGGAATGACAAGATGGTTATCTGCAGATTGGGAGAACGTGACCAGCTGATTGAATGATCGGCGGTTTTCGTCAGATGGCTTCAAAGCGAAGCTTTTGCAAAAAGCAGCAGAGATAATCAGGGGCGACGAAAACAAGAATAGCCGACTTCTGGCAAAGTAGGTGTTGAAATATTTCGATGATATGTGGATACATTTTCAATCTCTCATTGACGTGCTCAACGATGGAGCAGAACTTCACTACGTCGTCGGCAACTCAATGTTCTATAAAGTTCTCGTTTTCGTTGAACAGATATATGCGGAGATGTTGTTGTCCCAACTCGGATTTTCCAACGTGGAACGTGTCCCTCTCAGGAAACGGAACTCCAAGAAGGAGTTGGTTGAGTTCGAGGTAAGAGCACGTTGGAGGTAGTTTGGATGTATATGCATACGGTTTGGATGATCAAGGAATAGCGTTAGCGGTAGCCTCTGAAATTTCACGAAGTACGCTTTCAACCGCTTTTCGGTGAAGCTGAACACGCATTGACAAGTGCCTTGCCGAGCGCAGTGATTTTGGTTCGTCTGATTCCAGACAGACTATCCCAGGTGCCGGCGGAATGAATGCATCCCAGTCTCATCAAATGCCATAAGCCAATCTGAACTGGGTCTGGCGGCAAGCCTGGATCCTCCTCTTCTCCAGGTTGGAGATACTTGTCCGGTAACCCCTTTGTTGGAACGCCACTCTCCATTGGTGGAGCATCATGTATTGCCTGCAATAGCCGAGCTTCCATTTGACTAAAATCTTGGAGAATGCTCACAAATCCTCGCCTCACCTGAATCCCACTATCAGCGTCGGCCGCGTTTACCAGCAGCCTAGCCCAGAGGTCCTGAAGATCATCGTTCTCTTCTAAAGATGCCGCTTCAAAAATTGGAATTGCGACATTTAGGGGAACTGGCCTAAGTGGCATTTGAGTATTACGATTGGCTATCAAATCATTAACACGATCCATGAGCCTAACCTGCCTTTCCCATCTCAGGTATTTCAATTTATCTTCGATTATACCGAATCCTAACTCCAAAGAACCGCCTATAAACCGGGATATAAACGTGCCCATCTTTTGCACACACTGCAATCCCTGGCCTGTAGTTTTGGCGATCTCTTGTGCAGTTTTCAAAATCTCATTGTCCATGGTGATTGCTCCATAGGAATTTTTTACTGTGTGGACTCGGTCGCAACCCTCGTGAGGACAGAGCCTTCACCCTTGCTACAATCAAGAGTGAGAAATCCGGATCACTTTGCACCGCCGCCCGGCCGATAGCCTTCCAAGTCTATGGTGACGAATTGAAACCCAAGGGTTTTCAATCCTTGGGTAATTCGGTGGCGTCGCGTGGGGTCAAGGAAATGGGATAACTCCTTCGGGTCCACCTCAACGCGGGCGATGCCTTCATGGTCGCGGACGCGAACCTGCACGAATCCTTCCTCTTTGAGCAGGCGTTCGGCTTGGCCCACGCGTTGCAATTTCTGTTCGGTAATCCTCATGCCTCGAGGAATTCGAGAAGACAGGCAGGCGGCCGCGGGTTTGTCCCAGTTGGATAATCCCAAGGTTTTTGCCAAGGTGCGAATATCGGCTTTCCTGAAGCCGCTTTCCACCAACGGGCTGCGAACGCCGAACCGTTGGGCCGCCTGTATCCCCGGTCGGTCATCGCCCAGATCGTCAACGTGGGTTCCATCGACAATCGTAGTCATTCCCGTTTCTTCTTTGACGGGATCAATGAGTTGATACAGGTCGCTTTTGCAGTGATAGCATCGCGTGGAGTCGTTTCGGACGAACTCTTCACGATCCAATTGATTTGTTGAGGCTATGATCAATCGGACTCCTAATTCGTCACGCAGCCGTTGCACCGCATCCAACTCCTCAGGCGGCAAGGTGGGGGACGCCGCGGTGACGGCAATGGCCCGATCTCCTAGCGCGTCCGAAGCCATTTTGAGAACGAGGGTGCTGTCCACCCCGCCGGAAAACGCGACGAGCGCGCCATCCAGACTTTCAAAGAAATGACGGAGCGTTTCGGTTTTGCTGCGAAGGTCTTTGGTCATGAGAACACGCGGCAGTGGCCGTTCGTCGCGTGAGGCAATCCGTATAGGAAATACCATCATTGTTCAATCATTCAACGAACGTTCCCGAGTTGACCACACGCCCCGAGCACGTCTGCTCCACGACTTTTCCGAACGAACACATCATACCCTTTTCGCCTCAGGATTGCTTGAAAGGCCGTGACTGCCGTCTCCGTCGGTCGACGGAACGGACTATTGGGAAATGCGTTGAAGGGGAGAAGGTTGATTTTACAACGAATGCCTTGCAGCAGTTGGCCGACTCGTTTGGCATCCTGCGCAGAATCGTTTTCCCCTCCTAATAAAACGTATTCAAACGTCAACCGACGGTGAGGCGGCAAGGGATAGGCCCGGCAAGCGGCGAGCAGTTCAGGCAACGGGTGTAAGCGATTCATCATCGGCATCAGCCGGTCCCGTTGATCAGAAGTCGAGGCATTTAATGAAATGGCCACGTTCACTCCGAGGTCGGCAATGGCGTGAAGCCGTTGAGAAAATCCCGCGGTGGAAATCGTCAGGCGTTTTTTGGGGAAGCCCATCCCCCAGTCGGCGTTAGTCAGCCGAATCACGGCGTCCGACACTTCATCAACGTTGGCGAGGGGTTCGCCCATGCCCATGAACACCAAAGACGTGATGCGCCCGTCGGGTTCAAGCACGTCCCGGGCGGTCAACACTAGATCAACAATTTCATGGGCTTTCAGGTTTCGCGTGAGGCCCATTTGTCCCGTCAAGCAGAAACCGCAGTCGAGCGTACACCCGACCTGGGTTGAGACACATTGCGTCAGCCGTCTCCCTTCCGGAATCAGGACACTTTCAATCGTCAGGCCATCTTCCAACGAAAACAGGAATTTTTGAGTCCCGTCAACGCTGTTCAAAATATGAGGGGACTGCAACCGTCCGATGACGGCCCGAGCCCTGAGAGCTTCCCTGTCAACCAATGACAGATTGCTCATCCGGTCGATCTCGCGAACCCCCTGTTGGTAAATCCACCGGAGGATTTGTGTCGTCCGATAGAAGGGCCACCCCAGGCGTGCAACGAGGGAGGACATGTCTTCAAAATTCAGAGCAACAAGATTGGCCAGCGGAGAAGTCACAATCGCCATAAGCAGGATGAATGAGAAAAACAGGCTACCACAGGCGAAAAAATGACCACAAGAAATTTTGCAACATACATGGTTTCTATATGTTGAGTGGATAAATAAAACACAACCATATATAGGCTTATAAATATTGCATCAGAGCAATTTCATATACTATGAATGTGAACATAATTATAGTGACGATGAATAAAATGACTTGCTTAAAATAATTTTTTATTGACATGCTTTGACTGTCATGTTAAAAGCAAGAAAATCATTGAAGATTGCTTATGCAAAACGTCATAGATGAATTGAAGGATATCAAAGATATCAGTGTTGGGCTTGAGCAGCGCATTACGGCTTATGAGACCAAGCTCAAGGACTCAAAGACCCAAAGGGAGAGGCTCAATGAAGAAATTGCGACCATTGAGAAATATTTGGAGTTGGCGAAGACGTTATACCGGGTTGAAGCTGACAAGGCGAAATTGGCCAGTCTCTCCAGTCAAATCATTTCGGACGAAACCGGCGTGCCGCCTTTGCCGGTCACTGACGTTACGGATCAATCCAAGGAACTTCTTCTTGGACGAAGTAAATATGTCGGAATGAGTGTCCCGGATGCGGCGTTCATTATTTTGCGGGAATCGCGACGGCCGATGCATGCCAAAGAATTGTGTCAACGTCTCATTGAGGGAGGGATGCAAATCCGAGGGAAAACACCCGTCACGTCAATAGCCACGTCCCTCAAGCGCGACCCGCGTTTCAAAAAAGTTGCACCGAATACGTTTGAAATTATTGAGCAACCTGAAAAAGTCCTGAATCAGGCCGTCTAAAATCGAAGGGATTGCGTTGAGTCGGCAACGAAGTCGAGAGAGCAGGAGACCGTGGGTCGTTGCTCATGACCATTCCCATAACCTTGGAAGGAGGTGAGATCATCGTGGCCCCAGCTAAGAAAGCTGCTAAGAAGAAAGCACCCGCCAAGAAAAAGGCGCCAGCCAAGAAAAAAGCGCCTGCGAAGAAAGCTGCTAAGAAGAAAGCACCCGCCAAGAGGAGATAAGTTCCCCTCCTTTCACGGTTATACTGCTGGGAGTAGAATGGTCTACTCCCAGCCATCCTCCCGTTGTTCAGCCGGCTCGTGGAAGTGAATCGGTTGGTTGTGCGAGAGCGTCTTGTGAAGACGACCTTGAAAGGGGTATCCAGTCGGACCGCTTGCCGTCTCGTGCTCGTGATCCGTTCAGCCTGTTTTTTCAAGGGATAAAAGAAGAAAGGGGGCGATGCTTCGACCGATGCACGTTGGCGTCTTGATCTCCGTCCCGCTTTTGGAATTCGCCACGGCCCGTCGACTCCAAAGGCGTCTTTGCGATGAACGGATCACGGATCGTCAACCCGATACCTTGGTGCTCGTGGAGCATGCTCCGGTCGTGACGTTAGGACGAACCACGAAAGCGGAACATTGGAACGGGCAAACTCATGGGCTCACCGACCGAGGCATTCAGGTGACGGCATGCGCGCGAGGAGGGTCGGTGACCTATCACGGCCCCGGGCAGATTGTGGGTTACCCGATTCTGCGTCTTCGGAATTTTTGCTCAGGCCCGAAGGTCTACATGCGAATGTTGGAGGACGTGCTCGTTCGGGTGTTGGCTGACTGGAACATCGAAGGGCAACGAAGGGAAAAATTCGTGGGCGTGTGGGTGAGGGACCCCCGTGATTCAATGGCCCCCTTTGCCAAGATCGCTGCCATGGGCGTCAACGTTTCTCGTGGTGTGACCCGATACGGTTTCGCCTTGAACGTAGCAATGGATCTTGAGCCGTTTCAATATATTGTTCCGTGCGGCATTGTCGGTTGTCGGGTGACGTCAATGGCGGAGGTGTTGGGAACGGGACCCGACGTACAACGTGTCCGAAATCGGATTGCCCATCATTTTGCTCAAGTGTTCGACGTAGAGTGGACGGAACGATTCACCGACGTTCCGCCTCACTTTCGCCCTGCTCTTTCTTCACAGGCCCCAACCTCCGCTGACGTGGATATTGGCTCCCGTGACGTATCGCGCTTCGTCTGACAACAGGTAGCGGACGGCGGAGACCGTATCCTTCACGTCGCCGATGTACCCCGCGGGAACGTTCTTGGCCATGCCGTTGAGTTCCCCGGGCGGTGCGCTGCCTGAGTCAATAAATCCCGGTGAAATGGCGTTGACCGTAATCCCATCCGCGGCCAACATCCTGGCCAACGTTCGCGTCAGAACGAGAATGCCGACCTTGGCAATATAATGCGCCGTGACCATGGGCTGGGCTTCCATCTTGTCCGCGTTGGCCATGCTGAACGAAATAATGCGGCCGTATTTGCGCGTTTTCATTCCCGGGGCCACGGCTTGGCCTAGATAAAAAACGGGGTGAAGGTTGTTGGTGAAGTTGTCATCCCAACCTTTCGGGGTTTCTTCAAACAAATTGACGCGATGATAAGGGCCCGCCGCGTTGATCAAGGCATCGATCTTTGTCCATTTTTCTTCAATCCGCTTCGCCAGTTCGTGACAGGCTTTGGGATCAGAGACGTCGCTGCGGACGGCGATTCCTTGCCCGCCGCGTTCGATGACGGCCTTCGTGGTTGCTTCCGCGTCCCGCTCACTGGTTCGATAGCAAATGGCGACGGCCCATCCCCGCGCGGCAAGGTCCAACGCAATGCCTCGTCCAATACCCCTTGCACCTCCCGTGATGAGTGCCACTTTGGATTCCATCGACCGTTCTCCTTCACTGTATGAGGAACGTGGATTGAGAAATCGCCAATCAGCAATCCACAATTCGATGTCTTTGGATCAACGTTTGAAAGACGTTGGCCGTTCGAATCGACAATTTCCGCCTTCCGGCTCCGGTTGTTTCGCGCACAAAGGCCCGCAAGTCGTCCATGGTGTCAATGTCGCGTTTCATATCCAGCAGTGCGACGGTGAGCCCGAGGCGTTGAGCCTGCGTGCGGCTTTGGGTCAGCACGCGATCCGTTGACCACGGGATCGTCGCAAACAGGTCCGGCGTGGGGTTTTTGATGCCGACCAGATAGTAGCCTCCGTCCGTCGTCGGACCGAACACCACGTCATTCGATTGCAATGCCTTTTGCGCGTGGGTATAGGTCTGGGCGGAAAGGTCAGGAACGTCCGTTCCGACCAACACCGCGGATGAGTACCCACGGTTGAGGACGGTCGTGAGGGCGTGGTTCATGCGCTGTCCAAGATTCGCACCGGCTTGATCGTGCAAATGAAGGCGATGCCGGGCCGCGAGGGTTTGAAAAAACGGATGATCTTTTCCTGGCAGGCAAGCCAAGAACCTGTCGAATCCCCGAAGGGATCGGGTGCGTTCCACGGTATCCATGACCAGACTCCCGTGCAGACTGGCGGCTTCATCCGGCGTCAGGGGCGGACACATGCGTGTTTTGACCTCTGTGGGTATCGGAGCCTTGGCAAAAATAATGATCGCGTCCGTTTGAGGGCCTGAAGGCGTATCGGCTTGCCCGTTGTTGCCGCGACGCCGCGACTGAGAAGGTTTACCTGATCGGCGCATACAATCGATGCAGAGTCTGAGGGTTCACGCCGATCCAGTACAACAAGCGAAGCAGCCACATTTGCAGAATGGTGCGAAGAACCCCTTGTTGTTCCCATCGCCGGAACGACGTGGTCACCTTGGGACGTAAGGCTGCCACGGCCCCTACTCGTTTGAGGCGTTGCGTAAACTCGACGTCCTCCATCAAGGGAACGTCGGCAAATCCATCAAGATCGTGAAAGACGGATCGGCGCACGAATAAAGCCTGATCACCGGTGGCAATACCTGACCATCGTGACCGCCAGTTCATCATGTGACTGATGACCCAGGCCCACCCTCGATCATCCTCGAACTGCACGTCAAACCGTCCCCCGACGTATTTGGGGTCGTCCATGACGCGTTCGATTTCATGCTTGGCCTCCGATGGGAGATGGGTATCGGCATGAAGAAACAACAGGACATCGGATTGAACGGCCCCGGCTCCGGCGTTCATTTGTGCGGCACGCCCACGATCCGATTCAATGACGTGGGCGGGTTGCCGGCTGAGGCCACTCAATTGGCTCCGCGCAATGGAGACGGTCTGATCGTGACTCCCGCCGTCGACGATGATGACTTCGGTAAATTGAAATTGTCGAAGATAGAGGAGCGTCCGCGGGAGGACCCGTTCTTCGTTCAGGGTCGGAAGAATGATTGCGATGGAGGCTGGCATAGGGTCTTGCGTTGATCGTGCCTTCTTGTTGGCGGTCACCATGCCGTGCGACCCGAACGACGGCCGGGGAGAAACCGATCACTGAGAGTTTGACGGCTTCTTGGGGTTTTGAAACATAAAATAGACCACCATCGCAATGGTGCCCCAGTAAATGACGTATTTATGCCAAAACAACACTTCCCCAAGTTGGAGGAATCCCAAGATACAGATGATGGACAATCCGATCACCACGTACCGAACGGAGACGTTTTTCACCGAAGAATGTGCCCAGAGGGCAAGGCCGGAAAAATACAAAATCATGGGAAAGATGGTAATTTCCGCGCCGGTACTCGCGGACAGAAAGACCTGGATAAACCCCACAAAGACCATTGCGGAGCCCACCATCTTCATGGCCACCTTCATTTGCAGGGCTTCATGGGCTTCCTGATCCACTTCCGATTCTGAACTCGGCGGCCCCACGGGCACGCCGGGAACCTGACGCGTCGGCGGTTCAGACGGGGGGGACGTTTCTTGAGTCTTCTGGTCCGGCTCTGACGGCATGGTTACCACTTGAAATGTTTACTGAGCGTGAGTCCTTGTTGATGATAGCTGGAGCCGATGAAAGCCCCGTAACCGTGTTTGGGTGGTTCTAACATGTGTTCATACACGACCTTAAAAAACGTCTGGCCGTCGTGAATCAAAAACGGGACATCATGAGGTCTGACTTCGAGTACGACCTGCGTCCCTTTTCTGTCGTTCTCTCCAAATCCGGGATCAAAGAATCCCGCGTAGTGTGTGCGCAACTCACCACACGCAGCCTCATAGGCGACCATTTCCGCTGCGTACCCCGTCGGCACGGTAATACGCTCCTTTGAGGCCAAAATATAAAACTCTTCGGGCTCGAGCAAGAGCGTACCGTTGGGGTGTCGGTATAGGGGTTCCCAAAAGTCACATGCTGAATAGTGTCCAATTTTGGAAAGATCGATCACGTGACTATTTTTTTTTGCCCGATATCCCACAATGGCGTTGCCGGCGTCTTCCCCCTCCAGGTCAATGCGCAAAAACAGACCGCGGTCCACCCGAACGTCTCGGGCGGCAAGCGGATGGGCCTCCGTCGGGTCGTCACGTTGATGGTAAAGGAGTTTGGTTGAGCGGTGCAGGGCTCGCAGTTGAGAGTCGGAGACCGTGGGACGACCCGTCAACAGGCGAAGTTGGTTTAAGGCTAACCCCGTCTCCACGCGAATGGTAAATGATCGAGGCACGATCTCCAGGTAGAGTGCGCCGTGGTACCCCGGGCGGACTTCGTCAAATCCGACGTTGAGGTCCGTGATGACCCGCGTGAAAATATCCAGCCGTCCCGTCGAGCTTTTGGGATTAGCCCGTCCGCGAACGTCTTTGGGCAGGGACAGGTGCTCTAATAACGGTACCAGATACACGTGGCCTTTTTCGAGAATGGCGCCATGGGTGAGGTCAATGTCGTACATCACCAGATCAGATTGATACAGATCCAGCACGTTCAATTGTGTGCTGATGTCCGAGCGTTCAGGGAGAAAGCTGCTCAGTAAACGATACGCCTTTGTGCCGAGACGCAGGTCTAAACTGGCTGGCTGGATTTGTCGATCGGTAATAGCATGCGAGGCGTGAATCGTTTCATCCCGGATGAGTTTCCTCAGGTGGGTGTCCGGCAGAATGCCTTGTTGACGAGGCGGGCGCATCGTTACCCGTCCATGGCTCCGTTGCTGCACAGCCCCCCGACCATCGACGTGCCCACCATGGGCAGCTCACGCGCGCGGTTTTGGTCAGGCTGCGGGTAGTAATAGGTCTTCTGTTCATAGTTTTTGAGCATGGCGCCGTTTTCATCCAGATTCAATACGTAGTGATCAGGCAGGAGTGGAATTTTTCCTCCTCCGCCGGGCGCGTCGATCACAAAGTGCGGAACGGCCATGCCGCTGGTATGGCCCTGGAGGGCCTGAATGATTTTCAATCCGGTGTCCACGGTCGTGCGGAAATGGTTGGTCCCCTTGGTCAGATCGGCCTGATACAGATAATAGGGCTTCACGCGGGCCAGCAGGAGCTGGTGCATCAGCCGTTTCATGATTGCCGGGTCATCGTTGACGCCGCGCAGCAACACGGTTTGTGCCCCGAGCGGCACGCCGGCGTCCGCCAAGCGACCACAGGCTTCTTTGACTTCCGGTGTGAGTTCATCCGGATGATTAAAATGTAAATTCATGTAAATCGGATGGTATTGTTTCACGATGTCGCACAGCTCGGGAGTAATGCGTTGGGGTAACGTTCCGGGAACACGCGAGCCCAACCGGATGAGTTCTAAATGTGGAATGGTTCGCAACGCCTTCAAAATGCGTTCGAGCAGGTGATCCGGCAACAACAACGGGTCTCCCCCGGATAAGATGACGTCTCGGACTTCCGAATGGTCACGGAGATACGCGACGGCTTGATCCAATTCGCCTTTCTTCAAAAATCCCGGTTTGCCGACCAATCGCTTGCGCGTGCAGAATCGACAATAGATTGGGCATTGATTCGTGACCATCAAGAGCACGCGGTCCGGATAGCGATGGACGAGGTGCGGCACGGGACTATCGGTGTCTTCTTCCAAAGGGTCATCCGGCGCGGCAAAGTCTTCCATTTCAATGGACTCGGGCACGACCTGTTTCCAAATGGCGTCACCTTTTTCTTTTATCATGGACAGCACCGTGGGCGTAATCCGCATGGGATAGGGTCCCACGACGGACGCCACTTCTTCCGGGTCCACGCCTAACCGTTTGGCGAGATCTTTGGGTTTGGTAATGCTGTCGGCTAAGGCGCGTTTCCAATCATCCATCAGTCAGGTCTCCTCAATGGGAGTGAACTCGTCGGTCCGGTTCAGCAACGCCGCACCGCCCAGGGCGTGCTTCTCTCGTAGACCTGCACGAGGCTCTTTACGTGTTTCAGACAACGGAGTCGAGATAGTTCAGGATATCTTGGGTATCGGTCAAGACCACGTCTCCATCGACCAACACGGGCACGTAGTATTGTCCGGACACGGCAAACAGTTGTTTTCTGAATGGGCGGACGTCGGGAACGATAACACGTTCATACTCAATCTCCAACTCATCCAGTCGGGTTCGTACCAGAGTGCATTCCGGGCACCACTCTGTATGATACAAGGTCATCAACGGCGCGTGCTCTCAATCAGCAGGCTTCAGCCCGGTTTGGTTGTGCTGAAGAGGGAAGTGAACACGGCGAGAGAATCGCGTCCCTCATGCCGTGGATCACTTTTTTATCCTTTGGACAAATGGTGGCCAGAATCCCGCCAAGTGTCACGTCTTCACCGGAAACAAAATAGTAAGGCGACAGTCGAGCCCGTCCAGCCATGGGAACAAGCTGTTGCCGGCGGTCGTCGAAGTACGTCACGTCAAACGGGCGGCCCTTGTGAAAGACCTGTAACACGTAGGGTGTGGAGGCAAAAGAGTCCATCGCGTGTTCTAATGCTGCGGCCCATTCGGACCGTGAAAGGTCATGGCCCATGATGACGCCCCGACTGCCCCACGCCAGTTCTGAAAAGCCCGAAGGTTTCAGGACAAATTGCCGTTGTTTTTGTGTGCCTTGGCCCAGTTGGCGCCAATCGGCAATGGCCCGCCCCTCGGGCGATAAATTCGGGATGATCGCGGACGGAGGAATGGGATGAGGATCAATCACCCAGGTTTTGGGGATGACGTCCGACAGCGCCTCGAAGTCATCCGGTCCCAATGCCTCAGACCAGAACGTTTCCAACAGTGGATGGTGGAGGAGCGCGAAGGCCGACTTTTCTTCCATCCACGGTTTATACGGCGGGGTGATGCTCACGCGACCCTTTTTGACACTGTACATGAGTAATTCAATCTTTGGAATATTTTTGAGATCAAAGAGTTCAAAGAATCGATAGATGAGCGAGACCGGCTTATCCCCGGAAGGCGTTGAGGCGAACACCCTCTCTTCCGTGAAGCGAAGATCGCGAGGATGCATGCAATACGTTTCCATGCCGCCGGCGAGCAGTTGAGACGCGACCCAGGTCATTTCGCTGCGATAATCCTCTGCTTCATCAGACACCACGATGGCGAGGCATCCTTCCTGGTTGCGTCGCTGACTCTCAAGCATCTTGGCAAAGCCTTCGATCATGCCGTTGGACCCGCCAATGAGAGCATGGCCCAAGGCTCCATAGGCGTGGGAGAGGCTCCCCGTGGTTCCAATGCCTCCCGGGACCGAGTCAAGTTCCGTCATGGCCATCCCTGTTTCAGTGGGAATGATATCAGGGCGAATGACCTGGGGCACGGCGTCACGGAATCGTTTCATTCGGGCATACTCCAACAGGGCGTCGGGCTTTCCTTGATCCAGATAGTGATGAACCCAGACGGGTTGATGGCCCTTGAGGCTCTGGAGATACAGCCGATTGAGTGCTTGAGAAAAGGCCCAGAGTCGGGGCCCCAGTTTTTGGAAAAACGTCACGTCGCGGTGAGTCAATGGAAAAGGCGTGGGCGAGAGACGCCACGCAGGGTCTGACCGGAAGATCCCCGCGGCCTGAAGCGCCCGTTTGACGGAACGGCATGGCTGCCGTTCTTCAGTGAGGCGTTCCGTTGGGTCGGGAGATAAGACGAAAGGGGGCACGACGTCTGCACGTGTTTGAATCACGGAACCTTCAGCCGATGGGTCAGTCATGTGAGCACGACGCGAGAAAAGGTGCCCTTCCCGGTTTTCCCAGAATGGATGGGGGAACGTGTGCGTCAAGGCCTGCCCTGAGGTTCCCCTGAGCCTTGAAGGGTCTCGAAGGGCCGTGAAGCGTTCATGCAAAATGAATGGTATCATGGCACCTTTCAGATACACAAGATTGATTGGTGCTTTGTGGCTCGATAGGCAAAGCCCCTGCCTGTCTTGTCCATCGTTCTGACCCCACGTATAATGCGTCGATCAGAAGCAATCGTTTCATGATGAGAGAGGAAAAGCCGTGAAAGGGCAGGAACTGGATATCAACCGTTATCGGATACACGAAGCGCCTTTCTATGAAGAGGTCAACGGCGAAATCGAGTTGGCGACGATTGCCGCCCGCACCACCATGCCGGTGATGCTCAAAGGTCCGACCGGCTGCGGAAAAACCCGGTTTGTGCAATACATGGCCCATCGGTTGGGGCGACCGCTGATTACGATCTCCTGTCATGAAGATTTAACCGCGTCGGATTTGGTGGGGCGCTATCTCCTCAAGGGTGAGGAAACCGTCTGGGTTGATGGGCCATTGACCCTTGGGGTGAAGCATGGGGCCATTGTGTACCTGGATGAGATCGTCGAAGCCAGAAAAGATACCACGGTGGTGGTGCATCCCCTGAGTGACGACCGCCGGTTTCTTCCGATTGAGAAGCGCGGCCAGATTATCGAAGCGGTCGATGATTTTCTGCTCGTGATTTCCTACAACCCGGGCTATCAGAGCGTCCTCAAGGAGTTGAAACAAAGCACGAAACAACGGTTTATGGCGATTGACTTTACCTATCCGCCCGCGGAGGTTGAAACGAAGATTCTTGAACGTGAAGCCGGCGTCTCCAAAGACGTGGCCGGCCGACTCGTCAAACTCGGGACGAAGGTGCGGAATTTACGCAACCATGGGCTGGAAGAAGGCGTGAGCACGCGGTTGCTGATTTACGCCGGCACGTTGATCCGGCAGGGGATCACCCCCGAACGAGCCTGCGAAGCCGCAGTCAGTCGGCCCATCACCGATGACGTCGATATGCACCGCAGTATTCAAGAACTGGCCAAGGCGATTTTTTAAGACGTTGCTAAGGATTCCAAAGCCAAGGGAGGTGCGAGATGAACGGGACCGTCTCTTTTCAACCTGTTTCTGACTCTACGCTTCACCGCCAATTCCGACCCATTCGCAGCCTCCTCGTCCTCATGGTCGTCATGATGCCGGCCGTCGGCTGGGGAGAAGAAGAGAAAAGCTTTACCCTGAAGCCCGCCGCCGTGGAAAGCGAAGGCGCCGTGGTGGGGCAGACCAAATTGCTGGCCTTGGATCAGACAAACTGGCAGACGCCGCAATCGGCCTTCAAATGGATTGCCATGGCCCGAGACATTACCACGCCTTGGGATTCGTTCGGCCGTCAGGGATGGATGACCGACGACGCGTACGTGCAACCGGTGGATCCCGGGGTCTCGGAATTCTCCGCGGATACGGAAATTTTTTATCTCGTCTTTGAAGTCTCGGCCCTTGACGCGCCGTCTCAATATCGAGCCGCGTGGTACCACGTGCCGGACGGGGAAACGCCTGCTGCCCAACTGACGGGAACCGATGCCCTGTTTATGGAGATGAACGAGAAATCAGGATACCTTGAAATCTTCAAACCGGAAGGCGGCTGGAAAACGGGAAAATATCTGCTCAAACTGTACTTCGAAAGTCCGGGGCAGGAACTCTACGAACCCAACGCCATCGGCACCATGACGTTTACGATCACCGAGTAAACGTCCGTTCCTGCCTCCCGACCCTGTACGCCTGATCCTACCGACGTGGTGAGCGTGTGGGAAGAAAGAGTCGGGCGTGACCGCACGGATGTCGAACGTCTCTCCAAGTCGTTTCCCAATTCTCTTCAACAAAAAATGGCCCACGACGGGCCTTGCCAACGCCATCGCCGCCGTTGATCGGAATGCTCTTTGCCGTGAATACAACGCATTGATCCAATGCGCCCCGCGACGTTCGGGCAGAAGCAAGCATTATTTCGTCGGAAATGATGGCACAGCAACCAAGCCAGACGAGAAGCCTCCCATCGGCGACGTCTTGTCCCGGCATAGTTCAAAGCAGCGGCGCATCTCATGCGCCATCTCCCCTGTCACCGTACTGTTCCGAGACGTAAGGGATGACGAGTTATACCGATTATGAGAAGGCGGTGGTCCAGAGGTTAGGCTTGGGCCAACCAGCACCATCAGGGCGAATTCGATGGCGGCAAGCGGGCGGGGCGTCCACCGGTCCTCGAGCGCCGGTTTGCATCAGCGAACGTCCTGGTCCCAACGTCGAAAGCGAATAAAATCCGCGCCTCCGTCCATCCGAACCAGCGGCATCGCTGGTTTCGTAGCCTGAAAAGCTCCCAGGCCCTGGCGCAAAGCGCGTTTGGGGCAATCCAGCGCCTTCGACCGTCTTGATCTGCTCCAGGGCGTAAATGCCGAGTGCGGGCGACCGGCTTTCTTGGATAACAACAGCGGTTGGGCGCTCGACTTCAAGCACCAAGTGCGCTGCCTGGGAGAGCGGACACCGACCAGCATCGACGTACTACTGAGTGAACCGAAAAAGTGGGTCGCCGTAAGGGCACCCTGGGTACGACATGTGCGACCGCGAACCACGAGATATGGCGACCGTGTGTTGCTACCGGCTTCTTTCTCAGGGAAGTTGATGAAAATGTTTGCGATTGTGCGCGGCGATCACTGGATCAGCTTTACCAGCGCGACTGTGAGACCGGCAGTGAAACCGACAATCCCGATAGCCATGATCCAGAGATGGCGATACAGGATCGAAAACTGCTCGGCCGTTGCGGTGCGGAGTTCAGCGATGTCGTGTTTCATTTCAGCGCGGAGTTCAGTGATCTCGTGTTTCATTTCGGCGCGGAGTTCAGCGATCTCGTGTTTCATTTCGGTGCGGAGTTCAGCGATGTCGTGTTCCGTTGCGGCGTGGAATTCAGCGATCTCGGCCTTGGTGGCGACGTTCCCGGTCATGGCATCGCCGACTGTTGTCACCACGGCTTCGGCCTGAGCTTCCTCAAACCCGACTTCTTTGAGGGCCTTGACCGCGGCATGAGTGTCAAACGCGAGCGTCGTCATGGCGTGCATCCTGTGTCATACGTTCTATCGTTGTCAAGGCCAAGCGGAACTCCCGACGAGACGAAGCGGTTCCCAACCTTCGCGGTCGGTCCACGGTCGTCTGTTACCCGGCTCTTCGGGGCCGTAACAGTTCTTCCAGGGTCAATAAGGCTTCACGGCCGGAGTTGGTCTCGATGCCTTTGGAGAGGCTTTGATCGGCATAGGTGTGCCCCTGATCCTGTGTGGCGCTTTGGCTGAGTCTGGCCTTGATATTCCCCTGATCCTCGAAGGGCCTTGAAGGGCTCCCGAACCAGTGCCGCGGGTCATGACTGCCGTGTTTCCTGTTCCACGCCGTGAGACAGGCTTTGGCAATGAGCGCGTTGAGTGGGGCCGGATTGTAGAGCAATTTTTTGACGCTCCAGGGCGCGAGGCTGAGCGGATTATAGCCCGCCGAGAGATAGCCTTCCGACAACAACCGACGTTCTAAATCCGTATTCGGTTGAACGCCCAAAAAGAACATCAACGGGAACACGCGATCGTCGCCGAGGATCGACGCCACCACTTTATACGACTCAATGCTTTGCAGCAGCGTTTCTTCAGTTTCCTCCGGGGAGTTCAGCGAATAGTTCAGAATCACGCGACCGGCGAATCCTGCCTCTTTCAGATAGCGACAGCCGTCATACAGGTGTTCGAGTTTGAACCCCATGTGCAAGCTGTTGAGCACCTTCTGTGAACCCGCGGTGATCGCCACTTCCAGATCACCCACGCCGGATTTGACCATAAGTTTTGCCAGTTCGGCTGAAATCAACGACGTCCGCACGTAGCCGGACCATTCAATGTCCAAGCCTTCACGAATAATCCGCTCCAGGATTTCCGTGCATTGCGGGTAGGCCTCTTTCCCGGTGATGAATTGGGCGTCGGTAAACCAGAAGCGACGCGCCCCCCAGTGCCGGTAATACTGCGACACATCGTTGACGACGTTTTCGGCCGGCCGGTAGCGGACGCGTTTCCCTTCAATGTAGGGGTACAAACAAAAGGCACAGTCATACGGACAGCCCCGTTTCGTTTGCACGCCGATACATTCGCCGACGTATTCGCGGTACTGCGGAAAAATCGAGGTAAGATAGGGAAGGTCGACCGTCAGCGAATCCAGCAGGGCCGGCGCATGTTTCGTTCCCTTTGTGACGCGGCCGCGTTCTTTGATGATGAACCGTTCGTCGCCCAAGGGATCCCCATTCAGGACTTTCAGAATGGCATCCTCCCCTTCGCCTAAGATTCCCAGCGTGCCGTCGGGCAGTTTGTCAATGAGTTGATCGGCAAACGCCGTGAAGGCGCCCCCGCCGATCATCAGGCGGGCGTCCGGGAATTCGTGATGAATCAGCCACGGATAGGAAAGATTCGTGCGGATGTCCTGGTAGTACCGATAGAGATGCTTGAGTCCTTGAAATGAAGCCGCGACTCGTTTCAAGGGATTACTGGCGTAGTAGAAATTAAACGCCTGTTCCAATGACGCATCGCCTTCGTGAGGGGAAAAGATCTGAATGTCGCGCCACGAAAAGCACACGAGGTCGGGCTTGAATCGCGTCGCAGTTTCCCGCAGTGCGCGCGGCCGTTCAGCACGGGGAAACAGCGAAAGATCCAGAATATGCTGACGAACGTCCGGGCGGCGGCGATGAATGAAGTCGGCTAGATAGGTAATCCCCGTGGGGTAGACTTTCTTGCACGGCAAAAAGACGTACAGGACGGCGTCCATGGTCTTGTCACTTCACGGCCACGTGAATGGCCACGATCCCACCACTCAGGTTCTGGTAGTCCGCCCGACGAAAACCGGCCTCCCGAAGCAGGGCAGCCAACTGGTCTTGATCGGGAAAGGTACGAATGGATTCAGGCAGGTAGGTGTACACGTCCGTGTGATCCTTGGCGACCCACGTGCCGATTGCGGGAAGGAGCCGGAACGAGTACCAATCGTAAATGTGCCGAAGCCAGGCCGACGCCGGCCGAGAAAATTCAAGACACACGAAGCGGCCTCCCGGTTTGAGCACGCGGTAAATTTCCCGAAACGCCCGGAGCCGGTCTCCGACGTTGCGAATGCAGAAGCCGGCGGTCACCGCGTCAAAGGCATCGTCGCAAAACACGATCCGCTCGGCGTTCCCTCGAAAGCAGGTGATACGGGAACGTAATCCTCGCCGTGTGATCTTCTCGACGCCGACGTTCAACATGGCCGCGTTCAAGTCCATGGCCACGACGTGGCCGCGTTCCCCCATCCGGCGGTGCAGCAACAGGGCCAGATCTCCCGTGCCCGCGCCCAGGTCCAAGGCTCGCCCCTGGACGTGGGTCGGCACGTGGCTCACGGCCGACGCTTTCCATCGAGAATGCAATCCGAAACTGAGCAGGGAATTATTGAGATCATACCGCGTCGCAATTGCGGTAAACATGCGCTGGACGGCCAGTTCCCGAAGGCCGCCGGACCATTGGGACACTGTTTTGCCGGTTGCGGTGCCGACATGCTGTTCCACGGAAGACACCATGGGCAGGAGGTAGCACCGGCCCGGCGGATTTGTCAAGGCAAGTGGGTACGGCGAGACATGTGACGTCACGTGTATTCGCGCTGCTACCCGGCCGCAGTGACGCACAAAACGAACCACACGGCATTGCGCGTTCGCACGCGCTCATTTGACAATCTATTCACGTTCCATTACCTTCTCCCCCGTCAAATCACGCGCGGTTTCCCGCTGAGCCGGGTTACCCGCCGAATACAAGAGCCGTAGTTCCCATGCTTGGGGTCGCTCCCCGGGCAGGCGAATAGGCAGGATACTCCTCACGTTAACCGTGTGTGGTTTGACAATGGCCCGGCGCCATTGTCTGCCGGGTCAAGCATCAACCACACACGGTACGAGAGGAGACCAATTCATGACATTTCGATCCCATCAGATCAGTTATGCATCGATCTTCGGAGCAATAACGGTTGTCGTCGTATTGTCCGGTTGCGGCGGCGGGGGCGGAGGCGGAATGACGACCATGATGACTCCGACACAAACACCGACGCAGACGCCAGATCCTGCCCCGACTTCGATTGGCGGTGCCGTTCGGAATGACGGTGATAGGGGACTGACCGCGGTTGGGAAGGCTGCACAGAGTACTCCCAAAGCAGGCAGTGTGATGCAATCTTCAAACACGGATGCTGACGGCGTCACGCGGGATACGGTAAGCGCCACCGCAGGCTATGATGCTCAAAGACAATTCACCTTCAGCGGAACGTATGACGACGGATCCGGCGGAGATCCTGAAATCAGGATAGGGACGGCGAACGACTTAGAAGCCAGGATACCGGGCATTGAGATTTGCGAACGTTGCGCCACGAAACCGGATGGCACCGCGAGCAATTGGCAAGGGGCATTCTTGTTCCAAGAGGTTACGAATGGATCCCTCGCCGTCTTTGCTTACTCGGATATTGAAGACGCCGATGATACTGACTACATGGCCGGTGGGTTATGGCTGCACGTGCCCTCAAGCGCCAGTAGCGTTGATGATGTGACGTTTGGCGCGTTTGCAGACGCCAGCGATCCGTTTACCAGCCAGAACGTCGAGAGGCTCACCGGTACTGCAAGGTATCAGGGGGACGCGGCCGGCATCTATACGGCAAAGGCATCTCGTGATGCTGCTGCGAACATTGGGGGGTTCAATGCAGACGTCGAATTAACGGCCAGTTTTGGCAGTGCCAGCGAACTCGGAACGGTCAGCGGAAGAGTGTTTAACCCCAGGTTGGATACCGGAGAGACTTCGATTCTGCAAGAGGTGAGCTTGGGGGAAGCTCCTATCACCGCCACCGAGGGTGGCTTTTTCAGAGGTGCCACCAGCGGTTCGGATAGTACCGGCGGCGGGTATTCCGGCAAATGGGGCGGTCAGTTCGCCGGCAACACTTCAGGGGACCCCAGTGCTCATCCAACGTCCGTCGGCGGGACGTTTGGCGCTTCACGAGCCGATGATCTCGTGAATTTTGTCGGGGCTTTCGGGGCGTATAAACAATAACACTGACACCGCGTCCACTTTACAATCTCTTTAAACGGAAAGAAGGCAATCGCAAGATTGCCTTCTTTTTTGTCTCATGCCTCGATTGTTTGGCGTGTGTGTCGTCGTCCTGTTGTGCCACGTCTCGGGTGTTTATGCCGTGGCCGCGTCCGACCGGTCCCACCTGTCGTCGGACCCCAGAGTGAAGCACGCGCGGGCCTTGGTGGAGCGGGGCCGCTTTGACGAGGCCCTGGCCGCGTTGCGCCTACTGGCTCCCGATCATCCCGACCAAACCGACGTGCGGTTTCTCATCGGCCTGGCGGGCATCGGCGCGGCCACCCGGCCGGACACCGATGACGAACGACGGGCCCTTCTCTTGGGCGAGGCCATTGAATCCTTGCACGCCATTCTGATCAACCGTCCTGATCTTGTGCGCGTTCGCCTTGAACTCGCCCGCGCGTTTTTTTTGAAGGGCGAAGACACCTTGTCCCGTGAACATTTCGAGCGCGTGCTGGCCGGCAAGTCGCCCCCGGCTATGGCCGCCAATATCCGGCGGTTTCTGTCGGCGATCCGGGCACGCCGTCGCTGGAGTGCCTACCTCGGCCTTTCCATTGCCCCGGACACCAACGTCAACGCCGTCTCGGACGCGGAATATATCTATATCAACGGCCTGCCGTTTCGCCGGAGTAGCAGGGCGCGAGCCAGTTCCGGGATCGGCGTGGTGGGCTGGGGCGGCGGTGAGTATCAGTATCCGTTGAGCGACCGATTCCGGTTGCGCGTGGGCGCCGACCTGATCCACACCGATTACGCCGGCACGCGCTTTGATCGGACTTTTGCGTTGCTGCACCTCGGGCCGCGCTTTCTGGTTGATCGGGACACCAAAGTCAGTCTGCTTGCCGCGGGCCGCCGTCGCTGGTTGGCCGGCAGCGCGTGGAGTTACGACGTGGGAACCCGCGTCGAAGTCGAACACCGGCTCAGCCGGCGGCTCACGGCCCACGGGCGGGCATCCTGGTATCAGCGCCGATATCGGCGTCGCAACGCTTCGCTGGATGGGCCGCTCTTCGCCGGCTCGCTGGGCGGCTCCTATCTGCTGACGCCGACCGTGCGTGGTGACCTTTTCGTCGGGGCTTGGCGCGAACGCCCGCAATCGAAGGTCTGGCGCAATGCCAGCTTCTGGTCGCGTCTGGGCGCGTCCATCGCGCTGCCGTGGGGGTTTACGGTGGGGAGCAGCGTCGAACTGCGGTGGGTCAATTACGAAGGTCGGTGGGCGCCGTTCACGCTTGACGGGATGCCCCGCAAAGACAGGGTTCTGATTGCACGCGCCTCCGTGCTCAATCGCGTCTTGACGACGTTCGGTTTCAGCCCGCAACTTGTGCTGGTGTATGAGGCCGGCGAATCCAATGCCCAAGGGTTCGAGTACCGTCGCAACCGCGCCGAACTGCGCGTCGTGCGGCAGTTTTAGCTTCCTTGACGATTTATGGTTGTTCGCAAGAACGGGACCCGAATCCGGGCGCGCCACTCGGCAAGGTATTCCCGTTACACCAGTTCCACGCGAATCTCGCGTCCGATTGCCGTGGCGGCTTTCTGCAACGTCGCCGGCGTGACCGATTCATTTGTGGCGTCCGGCAAACGGTCCAGGGCACCACGGCGGGTTTACATCCGCCGTGCCATCTCCGTCTTGGGAAGACCGCGATGCCAAGTCTGAGAGAGGATTGCGGATTAGAGCAGAACGTTACTGATTGAAAATCAGCACGCAACCATCACGGGCGGTTTGCGAAACGTGAATGCCCCGACGCTTTTCTTTTCTGATCAGGCATCAACCGGAGTCAACCGGTAAATGTGCGTTGCAAGCCGGGAGGCGCGCTCGATATCGCCCGCACGAAGCGCGTCCCGGACGTCATCCAGCTTGTACGCGTCGTCCACGGACAGGTAGGGCGTCCAGCCGCCGTCGGATTCCACGAGTTCGACGTTTACTTCAGCGGCGAACGCTCCTTCATGCACAAATTTTCTCGCCGGTCTGACAATCATGTTCGTCTCGTTTGCCACGTTTCGTCCCATTTTTCAGGATCAGGTCTGTACGCCGTGACGACGACCGCTGGTGATTTCTGACCAGAAGGGATACCCCAGACTACATGAATCGGCAGTTCGTGTCCATCTCGTCGGAGAACCAGACAGCATCGACCTTTTGGGTAGTGAGGGTAATCTTCCACCACAACGGCCGTATCAACTCCTTCGATAACGTCGCGGATCTTCACGTTGTCTTCCGCCGACGCTTCGTAGCCGTGGAGAGAGATTCGCACTTCGTGATGCGCCACCAGTATTCGGACGTGCTCGAGAGTTGTGCTCAATTCCAAGGCCCGGCGTTGACGTTGTGTATTGAATCAAAGCGAATCGAAAGAAGTCTCGGCCCAGTTCCAGAAGAAAAGCTTCCGGATGTCGAATCAATGCTTCTTCCGGATCGATATCGGGGTATTCGTCCTTGAGGTTGAGGCATTCAAATACGAACGGGTTCTTGATTTCCTCGTGGGAAGGAGATGGTCTTCAGTACGTGCCCTTCCACTTCTGGACCACAGCCGGCTTAAAAAAAGGCGTGCGGCATTGTCACCCTTACCCGAACAGATCGTTTTCTCGGCTCTTGCCGAAATGCTGGAAGGCTTTGGCGGTGAGTTGGCGGCCGCGGGCGGTGCGGTCCAGGTAGCCGGACTGGAGGAGGAAGGGTTCGTAGACGTCTTCGAGCGTGGTTTTTTCTTCTTGGACGGCTGCGGCGATGGCTTCAATGCCGACGGGGCCGCCGTTGAATTTTTCCAGGACGGTTGACAGGATTTTTCGGTCCATTTCGTCTAATCCCGCGTCATCCACCCCCAGCCAGTGCAGGGCCTCGTGAGCCACTTTCTCGGTGATGACGCCGTCGGCTTTGATCTCCGCAAAATCTCTCGCCCGCCTGATCAGCCGGTTGGCGATGCGGGGAGTCCCACGTGCGCGTTGGCCGATTTCTTTCGCGCCTTTGGGGTCAATGGCCACGTTCAACAGTCTCGCCGAGCGGGTGACGATGACTTCCAGCTCTTCCGGCGTATAGAAATCGAGACGGTACACCAGCCCGAACCGTTCACGAAGCGGGGAGGTCAGGGCTCCGGCTTTGGTGGTGGCTCCGACCAAGGTAAACGGCGGCAGGTCCAGCTTCATGGTGCGCGCGGCCGGTCCTTGTCCGATGACGAGGTCAATCTGACAGTCTTCCATGGCGGGATAGAGGGCTTCTTCCACGCCGGCGGGGAGTCGGTGAATTTCGTCAATAAACAAGACGTCGTGGGTTTGGAGATTGGTTAAGATGGCCGCGAGGTCTCCGGCGTGGTTGAGGACGAGTCCGGAAGTGGATCGAATGGCCCCGCCCATTTCTCTTGCGATGACGTGCGCGATCGTGGTTTTGCCTAATCCGGGCGGGCCGTAGAAGATCGCGTGGTCCAGCGGTTCCCCGCGGCGCGTGGCGGCTTGAATGCAGACCCGAAGCGATTCCTTCATGCGGGCCTGGCCGATGTATTCGTCGAGTGTGTGCGGGCGCAGAGACCCTTCGGCCGTTTGCTCTTCTTCAAGCAGTTGGTTGGTGAGGACGCGCTCTTCCATGAAGTCGAACGGAAAGAAAGGACGGTGGGAAAGGAGGCGTGGGGCGTCCGGATTCCCACCCCACGGCGGACGGATGACTCGTGGCCGGCGTCAGGGCAGTTCAAACTCGACGTTAATGTCTCGTCCCAGGTAGTTCACGAGGAATCCTTGACTCCGGTAGTGCAGCATGGCCCCCATCACGTTTTCATCACCGAAATCTTCCGGTCCCAACAGTTCTCGGATTTCTTTGGCGCTTTGAGCCGTGAGCACCCGACGGAAAATCCCACGGGTTTTATGCGCAAAGCGATTGTTGATGAAAATCAGGTTGACGCGGCCGTCCATGATCCGCACACCGGCCATGGCTCCGGTCGGGTTCGATTGATCCCATAACAAAATAAAGACGCCTTCCTGTTCAGCCCGGACTCCGGAAATTTTTTCATTAATCAGCATTTCCACCGCGTCAATTTCCGAATCACCTAAGCGCACGCCGTACAAAGAGACGGTCGTGCTGTCGACGTCAACAGGTTGTTGTACGTTGTTCCTGGTTAATTCGTATTTCTTGGCTACAACGTCCGTCGTGACCAACGGGATCATCAATAATGCCGAACAGGTCAATACCGTTAATGACTTTCTTGGCATGAAATCCTCCTCTCCCTGTCTTCCCGCACCAACGCCGCTCCGTTCCGAAACAAGCACCTTCGCATCATCAGACTCCGTTCGGATTCTAACGAACGGTTCGATCATAATCAAATGGATGAAAACTTTTTGTCGTCAGGGCACGCACGTCTCGACCTCAGACATGGGAAATCTATGATATACTCTGACCACTTCCACGGAGAACGGTTCACGGGACATGAGTCAACACATTCACGTTAAAGGAGCTCGCGAGCATAATCTGAAAAACCTCGACGTGGTGATCCCTCGCGACCAATTGGTGGTGATCACGGGGTTGAGCGGGTCCGGGAAGTCGTCGCTGGCGTTCGACACGATCTACGCTGAAGGTCAGCGGCGGTACGTGGAATCGTTGTCCGCCTACGCGCGCCAATTTCTCGAACAAATGGGCAAGCCGGACGTTGATTCGATCGAAGGCTTGTCGCCCGCCATTTCCATTGAGCAAAAACGGACCAGCCATAATCCCCGGTCCACGGTCGGGACGGTGACGGAGATTTACGATTATCTTCGGTTGTTGTTTGCCCGTGTCGGACGACCGTTTTGCGTCAATTGCGGGGAACCGATCACGGCTCAGACCGTGCAGCAGATGGTTGACGCCATTGGGTCGCTGCCCGTCGGGTCATCGTTTCAACTGCTCGCCCCGATTGTGCGGGGGAGGAAAGGAGAATATCGCAAGGAGTTGGCCGAGGCTCGGCGCGCCGGCTACGTGCGCGCCAGGATTGACGGAAAGATTGTCGACCTTGGGGAGTCCATCTCTTTGGAAAAACAGCGGAAGCATACGATCGAGATTATCGTCGATCGACTCATCATGAAGGATGAGGAATCTCTGCGGCGAAGGCTGGCGGATTCGGTGGAGACGGCTTTGAAATTGAGTCAATGCCTGGTGGGGATTCTGACGGGCGACGAGACGCTCACGCTCTATAGTGAACGGTTGGCCTGCATCACGTGCGGGGTGAGTTATCCGGAAATTACCCCCCGCGTCTTTTCTTTTAACAGTCCGCAGGGCGCGTGCCCGACTTGCGATGGGATCGGCTTTGAGGTCTCCGGTTGCCCGGACGGGCAGGAGTATTCCGTTCATCACGTGTGTTCGGCGTGTCAAGGTGCGCGGCTCAAGCGTGAAAGTTTGGCGATTAAGGTCGGCTCACAATCCATTGCGGACGTCACGCGGCTTTCGATTCGCGACGCCGTGAGTTTTTTCGAGTTTCTCGAATTCACCGAACGTGAGCGATCCATCGGCCAACGCATCCTGAAAGAAATCCGGGAACGGTTGGAATTTTTACTCAACGTGGGGTTGGACTATCTCACGTTGGATCGACCGGCGGGGACGCTCTCCGGTGGGGAAGGGCAACGGATTCGGCTGGCGACCCAAATCGGCTCAGGTCTCGTGGGCGTGGTGTATATCCTTGACGAACCCAGTATTGGCCTGCATCAACGGGACAATCGTCGATTGCTGCAAACCCTGCTTCGGCTCCGCGATCTGAGCAACACCGTCTTGGTGGTGGAGCATGACGCCGCCACCATGCTGGCCGCGGATCATATTATTGACATGGGACCGGGGGCCGGGGTCCACGGCGGATACGTGGTGACGCAAGGCACCCCGTCAGAGGTGATGGCTCAGCCCGAGTCGCTGACGGGGCGGTATTTGCGGGAAGAACTGAACGTCGCGTTGCCGGAACGGACCCGTCGTCCCAAAGGGTTTTTGACCGTCGTGGCAGCCCGCAAACACAACTTGAAATCGGTGAACGTCAGCATTCCGCTTGGGCTGTTGACCTGCGTCACCGGCGTGTCCGGGTCGGGAAAGAGCACTTTGGTGCTGGAAGTATTGTTCCCCTCACTTTTCCAATTGCTGTATCAGAACAATCCCAGAATGGAAGGTTGTCGCGCTCTGAAAGGCGCGGATGCCCTGGATAAGGTGATTGATATCGATCAATCCCCGATTGGCCGGACCCCGCGGTCGAATCCCGCGACGTATACGGGGCTTTTCACCTTTATTCGGGAGTTGTTTTCCGGGCTGCCGGAGTCGCGGGTTCGAGGCTATAGACCCGGACGCTACAGCTTTAACGTCAAAGGCGGACGGTGTGAAGCATGCCAGGGAGGCGGTCTCATCAAAATCGAAATGCACTTTTTACCGGACGTGTACGTAACGTGTGAGGCGTGCAAGGGGCGGCGGTACAATCGGGAAACGCTGGACGTGCGATACAAGGGCAAGAACGTTGCGGAGGCGTTGGATCTGACGGTTGCCGAAGCGTTGGAATTTTTTGCCCACGTCCCGTTGATCACGAGAAAGCTGCACACGTTGGCGGAAGTAGGACTTCACTACATGAAACTCGGACAGTCGGCCACCACGTTGTCCGGGGGAGAGGCGCAGCGCGTGAAACTCAGTCGTGAGCTTTCCAAACGAGCCACGGGCCGCACCCTGTACGTCTTGGATGAACCCACGACCGGGCTCCATTTTGCGGACGTGCAACGCCTCCTTGACGTGCTGAATCAATTGGTTGAGCACGGGAACACCGTCTTGGTGATTGAGCATAACGTGGACGTGATTCGAAACGCGGATTGGATCGTGGATCTGGGCCCGGAGGGTGGAGAACGCGGAGGGGAAATTGTCGCCACGGGGACTCCCGCCGATTTGATGAAGACCGGGACGTCCTGGA
Source organism: Nitrospirales bacterium (assembly GCA_965212625.1). Classification (GTDB taxonomy): domain Bacteria; phylum Nitrospirota; class Nitrospiria; order Nitrospirales; family UBA8639; genus Bin75. The sequence goes on from OZ243124.1 coordinate 2,323,115, forward strand.
CCGTGCAGGCGTTACGAGAAGGCCACGTCGCCTGATGCCGGCTTACGATTTCTTTTTGTAGATGTTTAACCCGAGTTTTTCCTCCCGACCTGGAATCGACACGTTCCCTTCCGTGGTGGCCACGATCGTGGTCTTTCCCGAGGAAGAGGGGCCTAATTCTTTCGATAAATCAACCGTAATGGTCAGCACGTTTCCCGTGACCGACACGTCTACGTTTTTCATGATTGATTCTCCTTCCGTGCAGCGTTCAGGTGAAATTGATGAGTGCCAAGAGGGCCAACGAGCCGACCACGTATGGAATGATGCAACAATAGAAGACGACTTTCAGGGGAATGACGCCGGTGACGGCGGTATACCGGGTCTGGTGTTCCTTGTAGATAAATTCACGGGTCAAAATGATCGTCGCGCAGGTGAGGGCGACGACGCGACTGGAACGAGGCCAAGTATAGATGCCGCTGAGGATAAAGTCCATCGTAAAGAAGCCGCTCCAGGCCAAGACGAGAGCCGCGAGAATCACGTGGATGATCGCCGACGGGGGTAAACGGCACGCTGTTTCTGGAAGCGGTCGGATTGAGCCGTTCATGACGTCGGTTTCGGGTTCAGGCTGTCACGCGGTGAGATGCTCAAGACACGTGCTCGCACGTCCGACAGACGCGTGGCCGCCGCCTGAGAAGAAATTTGATCCTTCCGCTGGCCAGGCACGTATAGTGGACAAACTTGCCGCACACGGAACAGCGTTCCCATCCTCCCTTGACCAGAGTGGTGGCCCGCGACAGTCCTCGGTGGCACACGCCACAGGCTTCACGTTCAACGCCCAACATCAGGGGTTGCCATTCGCCGGCTGCTCTACGAATGCTCATGGGAAGGAAGTATACCCGGAGAGGCAGAGAATGACAAATTCCCCTTTCATGCGGAAACGCGGTGACGCGGAACGACGGCGAGGGGAACCCCGGCGTCGTCGGCTTCTTAGGGTCTTCCCTGTGCCCAACGTTTCCCGATCCCTTCCGTTTGACACTCCCCGAACCCTTTGCTAGTTTTCGGTCCGTGAACAGTCTGCTCACAAAGGTCGGGCATGTCCCTCAATATTGAGACCTATCTGGAAGAGAAACGGCAGGCGGTTGATCGGTATTTAGAAGCACACCTTCCCCCCGTCGGCACGTCACCGGCCGTGTTGCACGAAGCAATTCGGTATAGCCTGCTGGCCGGCGGGAAAAGAATTCGACCCATCTTGACGATTGCCGCGGCAGAATCGATCGGCTCTCCGCCGCTTGCGATGCTGCCGGTCGCATGTGCATTTGAGTTTATTCACACCTATTCCCTGATTCATGATGATTTGCCGGCGATGGATAACGATGATTTTCGCCGTGGGAAGCCGACCAACCACAAGGTGTACGGTGATGGCGTGGCGATTCTGGCCGGTGACGGCTTACACACCATGGCGTTTGAATGGTGCAGCCGAGCCGATCTGGTCAATGATCTTGAACCGTACGTCCAGATCCGGATCATCCAGGAATTGGCGTTGGGAGCGGGCCATCACGGGATGGTGGGCGGACAAGTCATGGACGTTCAAGCCGAGAATCAACGCGTTGAATTGGAGGAGTTGCGCACGATTCACGCGCATAAAACCGGGAAACTCATCCGGGCAGCGGTTCGGGCGGGGGCCCTGTTATCCGGTGCCGATTTGAGACAATTCGACCAACTCACGGCCTATGCCGAAGACGTTGGTTTGGCTTTTCAAATTGCAGATGACGTGTTGAACGTGACGGGCACGCGTGAAGAGTTGGGCAAAGACGCCAATACGGACGCTGAGCGGGGCAAGCAGACGTATCCCGCGTTTTACGGACTTGAGGGTGCCCAAACACTTGCCCAGGACTGTGCCGACCGCGCAGTCGGTCACCTCAGGGGATTTGACGAGAAGGCTGATTCGTTGAGAGGCATCGCCCAATACGTCGTCAGCCGGAAACGGTAAGGAAGCATCATCGCTCTTTTGGTTTCTGATTGTTGACGTTCTCCGCCGTTCACAATCTCCTCTCCTTCCTTATTATGAAGACGCTGGTGACCGGAGCAACGGGGTTCATTGGATCGGCCGTGACTCGGGCGCTGATTCAAGCGGGCGTGGAGGTCCGGGCGTTGGTCAGACCTGAAACGGACCGTCGGGCGCTCGCTGGTCTGGCGGTTGAACCCGTGTTCGGCGATGTGTGCGATGGTGCGTCGCTTCGGTCGGCTCTTGTTGGCTGCCGGCACGTGTACCACGTGGCGGCGCATTATGCCTTGTGGGCTCGTGACCCGTCCGTGTTCTACAAGGTGAACGTGGACGGCACCAAGGCGCTCATGGAAGCGGCTCGGGATGTCGGGGTCGAACGAATCGTCTACACGAGCACGATTGGGGCGATTGGATTGCCCGAGAGCGGAGGCGTCGGCACCGAAGCAACACCGGTCTCATCGTCCCAGATGGCCGGTGATTATAAACGGTCGAAATTTTTGGCTGAGCAAGCCGTTCTGAAGATGGGCGCCGCGGGGTTGCCCGTGGTCATTGTGAATCCGTCGGCTCCGGTTGGCGTGGGTGACGTGAAGCCGACTCCCACCGGTCAGATCGTGGTGGATTTTATGAAAGGGCGCATGGCGGCCTATATCGAAACCGGTCTGAACCTCATTGACGTGGAAGACGTGGCGGTCGGACACTTGCAAGCCATGGAGCGCGGACGGGTAGGCGAGCGGTATATCCTCGGTTGTCGCAATCTGACGTTGAAAGAGGTGTTTGAGATCTTAAGCACATTGACCGGGATCAAGGCGCCGAAGTTGAAGTTGCCCCGTGGCCTGGTGCTGCCCCTGGCCCGTCTCAACACGTGGATGGCGGACTACGTGACGCATCGACCCCCATCCGTTCCGCTTGAAGGGGTACGCATGGCGCAGTACGTGATGCACTACGATTGTTCGAAGGCCGTTCGAGAACTGGGCTTGCCTCAGACGCCGGTAGAAGTGGCGTTGGAAAAAGCCGTGAAGTGGTTTCGAGCGCGTGGCTACGCCTGAGGTTCTTTTCCACGTTTGATTGCCGATTGTCGATCGTCCCATCCGCCATTGACAAGCAGCCCCTTCACGCCCCATGGACGTTCCGCTGTTATTGTTCAAAACCATTCTGCTTCGGCCCTACGTCTTTTTCTTTTTGGCTGTTTCGTTGGTCGCGGCGTCCCGGACGTTAGGATGGAGACGCACCGGCGTGATGTTCGGCGTCACGTGGGTCACGGCTTTTGTCTGTGAATTTTTATCCACCCGCGTCGGATTTCCCTTTGGGGACTACTATTATACGGGTTCGACCGTGGGAGAGGAGTTGTATCTTGCCCACGTTCCGTTCATGGATTCGTTGTCGTTTACGTTTTTATTGTATGCGAGTTATTGCGTCGCCCTGTTGTTTGTCCTACCCTTTGACCCTTCTGCTCAACGAGCGGGTCGAGCCTTTCTCGGTCAGTCGGCGCTCTCCTGGCAGGTCATCGGCCTGACCTGCGTGTTGTTCACGTTTCTGGACGTCGTGATTGATCCGGTCGCGCTTCAGGGAGGACGATGGTTTTTAGGACAAATTTATGGGTATCCCGAGGCCGGGGTGTATTTTGGCGTTCCGCTGGCCAATTTTTTCGGGTGGTTCGTGGTGGGATTGATTGCGATGGCGGCATACCGATGGGTTGACCGACGCACGGGGACGTTGCCCCGGCTTCCACCCACCATCCCTGCGCGGGAGGTGCTTCTGGGCTGTGGTTTGTATTATGCGGTGTTGTTGTTCAATGTATTTGTGACGTTTTGGATCGGAGAACCGTTGATGGGTCTGGTGGGATGTTTTCTCTATGTCCCCCTGACGGCCTTGGCGGTCCTTAAACTCCTCCGGTCGCTTCCCGTTGCGTCGGCCTGACAAAAGAGTGGCGAGTGGGCCATACGGTTCTTCTCTTTTTCCTACTCGCCACTCTCCACTTTCCTCACTCATCACTCTCAGAAGGAGAGGAATGCCTTTTCAGCAGCCGTTCGTGCTTGAGCACGACTTGTTATGAGGGAGGTGACCCAGGTATGATAACAAGGACTGGCCGACGCCAGTTCCTAAGCCAACCATCGGCGGAACCGGGATGAACACACTGACGGTCATCGGAAAATCGCAATGAGGACGTTCTCGTGAAGGGGTTTGTTCTCCGTTTCGTTGTGACGGGCGTGGCCGTGCTCGTTGCGAGTCACATCGTGCCCGGCCTGGTTATTGATTCGTTGGCCGCGGGGACGGTCGCGGTGCTGGTCTTAGCGATATTGAACGCCTTGCTTCGCCCGATCCTTTACGTGCTGTCGGCTCCGTTCATCGTGGTAACGCTTGGCGTCTTTACGATTGTGATTAATGCCTTTTTACTGGGCGTGGTGTCGGTACTGGTCAAGGGCTTTCACGTCAACGGATTGTGGTCGGCAGCGGGGGGAGCCATGCTCATCAGCCTCGTCAGCGTCATGATGAACGTCATGGTTTCTGATCGTAGTCGCGTGGAAGTCGCCGCGTCCCGTTCTCGGACCAGAAGGGTCCGACATCTTAATTGAATGCCCCTCGTCTCTTCGTTACAATCGCGACGTTTCCTTTCACGTCTGCACGTTGAACCAAGGCAAGCGATTTCGTGCGAATCTCAAAACAGACGACGCTGCAACGCATTTTAACCAAGACGGTCAACGATCTGGGCATGGATGCGACCGTGGCCATTCTGAATCAGTCCGATGGCCCCTTGGTGCCTCACGTGACCAAAGGTTTTTCCGACCGGGAGGTGCGGGCCGTGCTTCGAGCCCTTTCCAAGGGAGAGGAGCGACGACAACATGAGAGTCCCTTGAGCGTCAATGCGGAGAATGGCCACGTCGGCATCCAGCTCCGCATCATGACCCCTGGTTCAAAAAATCTGTTGGCGATGGTCCTCAAGAACGCCAAACGGGTCTATGGCGTCCTGGTCGCGGGCAAACGGGAAGGTAAGCCGTTTACGAAACGGGAAAAAAGCACGCTGGAATCCGCCGGTCAACGGATCACCGACCAATTACGGGAAGCTCGACTCTTCGACCAATCCGTGATCTTGGCCCCCCCCTGGGTATGGCAAGAACCCTCGTCCAAGACGTCCGGCTCTGAGGTGGCCGCGGGGCGAACCTATGCCTCCCCTCAGGTTCAAGAGCGAATTTCCGGCAGTTTGAAGGAGGCCCAGGTGCCGTTCGATCGAGGATGGGTCACCGTCTACGATCCGTTCGCCGCGGTCTTGGAAGTCTTAGGGTGCGTGGCCGGGCATAAAAAAGAACTCCTGCCGGGCCAGCGATTATCCCTGAACGAATCGGCGTCGGGTTGGGCGATTCGTCATCGGAAACCTCGTATTGATCAGAATTTGGCGTCCACGCAAGGTCGTTTCCAAGACTATCGACAATTGTATCGTGACCGATTTCAATGCGTGCTGGTGGTGCCCTTTTTCGTCCGCGGGCGCGTGGCCGGGACCATGACCCTGGCCTCGAAAACCGCTGCACAGTACGAATCGGCGGAATCTGAGTCGCGCAAGGTTGAACCGATTGCCACGCAATTAGCCCAACTCTTTGAAGATCCGGCACTCAAGCTCTTGACCTCCGCGTCATCCGAGGCACCGGCCCCTCCCGTTCCCGAGTCCGAGGCGTCGGGTCCCTCGGAGCCGGCGATTCGTCGTCAGGAACGGCAGGCCGCCTTGAAGGAAGTCAGTTCGTTTCTCGCAACTGAGATTCGAGACCCCATGGGCTATATTCGTGCACAATTGGAGGAAGTCACGGGAGACGGCACCCTCGACTTCGAAAGCCAGACGCGCGTCGAAGCGGCCATGCGGGATCTGATCCGGATGGACAGCCTCCTCAATGAGATTTTAGATTTTGCCAAACCTCTGGAATTAGATCGACGATTGTGCCGGGTGACCACGCTGATTGACGAGGCACTGGAATTGATTGCCACGGACCTGAAAGTCAACCGGATTGAGGTCACGAAAAAATTCCCCGTGCGAGTCGGGCAGGTTCGGTGGGATCAAGAGAAAATCCAACGTGCCTTTCTCAGTATTTTCACGAATGCCTTGGAGGCCATGTCGCCGGGGGGACGTCTCGACGTGACCGTGTCACAGCAACGAGGCCGTCAACCGTACCTGAGCATCCGCATTCACAACGACGGGGCTCCGATTCCCGAAGAATTAGGTGAAAAGGTTTTTGAACCCTATTTCACGACAAAACGGTCGGGAACGGGATTGGGCTTGGCCATGGTCAAAAAGATCGTTGAAGAGCATCAGGGGCACATTGCGATCCGGAGCGACTCGAAGGAAGGGACACTGGTCACCATCAAATTGCCGGCTCTGCCGCAGCGAGTCCCCTATCGGCGGACGGGCAGATCCTCAAGAGGGCCGGAACGGAGAAAGGCTGGCTCCTGACGGATCCCGTGAATCTTGAACTTGACACTTTCCAGGGAAAAGGCATAATATCCGTTCTTCTTTTAAGAAACTGCGGGAACATTTCACGTCTTTATCGGCTATAACCTGTCTTAACAAAGGAGCGGACTTATGAAAGGTATTCGCATTTTTCTTATTGCCGTAGCGGGTACTGCATTCACGGCGACTCTGGCGTTTGCCAATCCGGGCATGCTTCCTTCGCACGCCGGTTACCCGATGTCGGCAACGAAATCGCCGGCGGATGGGACACGGACGAGCCATGATGCCGGGCAGGAGAACGCAGTCGGGTCTCAAGCGGCCATGGAGGGTTCTTCGTATCATGACGCACAATCCATGAATGAAGTGACCGACCCCAACCGCATGAGGATTAAAAAATCCGGAGGGGCCGGACGCTTGCCGGAAATTGAAGGTGCCTTGAACCGGGTGGACGTGAATCCAGGCGGGGCCACTTCGACCGTCATTCAGTAAACGTTCTCGAAATTCGTGAAATCAAATGGAGGCTATCGTGACGCGATAGCCTCCATTTTTTTTGTCTACGGGGTTTTGTCCCGTAGCGAGAAGCGGCGGACAACGTGTCCGTCACGTGGTGCTTCTGCAGAAGAACCCTGAGAACAATGATGCGTCGCACGGAAACCGAACTCAGCCGGCTTCTGAAACACTCAATCCGTGCTGAAGGAGCCATGTCTTTTCGGGAGTTCATGCAGCAGGCCTTATGTCATCCGGAGTTCGGTTTTTATACCAGGGGACCCGACATCGGCTCCTTGAGCGGACCGTTTCAGACGAACGCCAAGTATGGGCCCTTTGCGTTTTGTCTTGCCGGAGCGATAGAGCAAGCGGATGCCTTGGTCGGAGAGCCATTGCGGATCGTGGAATTCGGAGGCGGGACCGGAGAGCTGGGCAACCGCGTGAGTTCGTTTCTGCACCGTCCCCATGAATACGTCGTAGTCGAGCCAAGTCCGGGACTGAGAAACAAGCAACGGGCCTTGGGGCTACGGACGGTGGCGCACCCGTCGGAGTTGAGCCTATGCCCGTCGTTTCTCCTGGCCAATGAAGTGCTTGACGCGTTTCCCGTCCATCGGGTCATGGGAGATGGCCGCGGCGGGATCCAGGAACTGTACGTTGACGTGGATGGCCATGGAGAATTCGTGGAACGTTTTGACGCTCCCTCGACGCCGTTGCTCAGAGCCAGACTCGAATCAGAAGGCATCGTCTTGGGGCGCGGACAAATCGGAGACGTTCATCTTGGGATTGACGCCTTTATGGCTGATGCACGTTCCGTTTTATCCGCCGGATATTTCCTCGTGATTGACTATGGCATGACGGGCTCAGACCTTTACCACTACTCCCGACGGAACGGCTCCCTCCGCTGTTACTATCGACAACGACAAGTCTATGACCCATTCGATTTAGTCGGCGAGCAGGATTTGACCGCGGATCTCGATTTTACAGCGGTCGAACGGGCGGCCGCTCACGCGGGCTTCGAACCGGTCGGGTGCCAATGGCAAGGTACGTGGCTCCAGGCCGTGGGAATTGACCAGTATCAGGAACAAGGCGTTGCTTCTGACGATTCAGAACGTGACGTTGAAACATTAATAAGCCCTTCCCAATTAGGCAGTACGTTCGAAATGCTGGCTTTCCGAACTCCCGACCTTCCCCCTGCTCCGGGATTTTCGTAACCGTCAGACAGGCTGTTCCCACACACACAGGCCGTCATTCCCCTGAAAATGGGAATCCAGAACGGCGACTCGTGCACGGTGTCCGGGACCCCCACGGTAACGGCAGTAACCGCAGAGAGTGCCGTCTTAGGGTGTCGACAGCCGACACCGTGATGGTTGCGTCCACTCGTTGAATCAAGGCGGCTATCTTTCCAGCGACTCAACGGCTAAAATGCCGAAATGATTTACGGTGATTCTGGCTCTAGATTGGTGCAGCAAAGATCGCAACACGTTTTATCGCTGTAGTCGTTACTCTTGCTGTTGTTGGGAGTCTATCGGGGTTCTTGCAGGCTGAAACATATTATTCCAGCATCGGCGACATTGTCGTCTCTGTTATTCAGGGTGCCGCAATCATTGTCGGTGCCAAGATTGGGAATATCCTGCATGAGGAAATCAACGCATAACAAGGCGCTCCACCGGACTGTCGAATGTTGTGCGGCTTTCGTTATAGCTATGCTGTTTTTGCAGCCGGTGAGCTTGTAACAGTATGAGTTTTAAGTCATGGCGAAGTTATTATGTGTTCTCTCAAGAAGTGAAACGGGGAAGTCGGTATATCCATAGCGACGAGGTAAAGGATTTCCTATTGAATGTCTTAGAAACAAGCAAAGATCGCGTGACGATCGTTAACCCTGACAACTTCTGGAGAGCGCAGCTAGGAAGCGAATGGCTGTACGTTCCGGATAGTGACGAAATAGTGGTGGATGAACCTGCGCCGTTTTCGGAAGAGAGAATGAAGCCGATTCAATATGAAGCTTCAGAAGGTCGAGCAAATCCCAAAGGAATTCCATGCCTCTATCTTGCCACCGATGAAAAAACAGCCATGTCTGAAGTGAGGCCATGGCTTGGGTCAGATATCTCGGTTGGGCAGTTCAAGACGGTAAGGGAGTTAAAGCTGATAGATTGTTCCGTGCATGCTTCCAAAAGAAGAGGATATAGAATCTATTTTGAAGAACCCGACGACCAGAAAAAAGTGGCGGCGGTTTGGGCGGATATTGACAGGGCCTTTGCTCAACCCGTTACTCCGAATGACAAATCATCGGATTATGTTCCAACGCAAATAATAGCAGAGCTATTCAAAACCAATGGATTCGATGGAATATTCTACAAGAGTGCTCTATCAGAGGGTTTGAATGTTGCTCTGTTCGATATTAATGCTGCGACGATGGTTAACTGCTTCGTGTGTAGAGTGGAAGAAATCAAGTTTTCGTTTGCTCAATCCGGGAATTCATACTTTATTAAGAGTAAGAGCGATGAAAACAAGTAAAGCCCATAACAATGGGAATTATATACAATCCTAGATGCTCCTTATCTGTAGAGAAATTCCGTTCAATCTTGTAAGGAGACAAAACAATGACGAAATTCACACTGCTCTTTAAACAGGTTGGAAAGGGATTCTGTACGCTTTTACAGGTTGCAATGATCTTGCTAGCGGGGTGGATGGGATGGAATTTCTACTACGATATTGCAATGTTCTTGTACGATCTTGGAATGTTCTGGCGCGATCCTTTAACGGTCCTCCTTCTTTTTATAGGAATAGGTACGGGAATAATGTGGTGCGTTGAGGATCTGGCACCGTTCTTTGAACAGGTTAGAAAGAGAGTTGGAAAGGGATTCTGTACGCTTTTACAGGTTGCAATGATCTTGCTAGCGCTATATGTGGTGGAGTGGCTAATGGTCGCCCTTAACGTCACCTTTGATGGGGTAGCCATAGTGGTAGGCTTTGCTTTAGCAGGGATATTTGCTTGCTTGCTAGCCACTGCTGCGTTGCTTGCTCTTGATTGGGGGCTAAAAGTTTTGAGTCGTGGTGGTGGCAAGGTTCGATGCCTGTTTGGTGACTGGTGACTAATGGCTAACTCAACGGTGTCTAGAATTGTATATAATTCCCATAACAATCACATGCACGTGGCCAGCAATAAGTGCTGCTTGGCTCTGAGTTTTGTTGTCGGTGAACTTGGTTGTTAGGTATAAAACGATACGGAGACAAAGCAATGCCTGCAATATCAATGTTCTATGGTATTATCATTTATATGTATTTCATGGAAAATAGACAGCACCAGTTGCCCCATGTCCATGCCAAGTATCAAGACGATGAAGTGATTGTAGCCATACCAGAGGGGGAAGTCCTTGAAGGCAAGATACCGAAGCCCAAGATGAAACTTTTACAAGCCTGGATAGAGCTCCATAAAGACGAACTCATGGCGGATTGGGAACTCGCTGTATCTGGTCAGCAGCCTTATAAGATTGAACCTTTGAGGTGATTTGATGAACCCAAGAGTTTCGAAAGTCTTTCCAACGGATGATTACAAACTAAAGCTGGTGTTTAGAAATGGAGAACGTGGGCTCTATGACTGTTCAGGCTTATTGAATTTCGGCGTGTTCCAAGAATTGAGGGATTTACATTACTTCAAGCAAGTTCAGGTGTTGGATGGAACAGTGGCTTGGCCCCATGAACAGGATATATGTCCCGATACGCTGTATCTGGATTCACTGAAAGATGTCCAACAAGGTGTATGTATTCAGTAATTCGTTGAGACCTCCTCTTTCTGTCATTCCCGTCGGTCGTAAGCGGGAATCTAGGTTGTGTGTTCCGTGTGTGTCCTCCTGCAATGCTTGCCCTCACAAGGTGAGGGTGGGCTGAGGGCAAAAGCGTCTGTCTGGATTCCCGCTAGAAACTGCGGGAATGACCCTTCCAATTAGGGCCTGTTCACACTATAACTTATTGAATGTCCTTGATTCCCGCCCCGTCGTTCGTAGCTGCGCGATCCCTGCTCGGAGGCAGGGACATGCCTTATCGCGCCTCCCTGCCTGGCCTGCAGCGGGTCAGGGAGAGCGCCTCGCCTCCCCCGACGGGGCGCCATGAGATGGCGCCGCTACGGCGGACCGGATGAGAAGCTGGCAGGGGTTCATCGTGTTCACGCTTATCTTCGATGCGTTGCGGTTAGTGTGAACAGGCCCTAGCCTTCCGCTTGAAAGGCTAGTTCCAGGAGAGGCTTTAATTCTCCTTTCGACTGCATGGGTCCCAGGACGTCGGTGTCGCCGTAGAATTGGCCGTTGATAAACACTTTGGGCAGGGTCGGCCAATTGGTCATTTTTGTCAGGGTTTCTCGTTTCGACGGGTTTTCCAACACGTTGATCATTTCATAGGGATATCCGAACTGATCGAAAAACTGCATGGTTTCGACGGTGAACCCGCATTGGGGTGCGGTTTTGGTTCCTTTCCCGTAGATGAGGATTTTGTGTTGTTTCAATTCCCGTTGAATTTCTTCTTCGATTGGATCGGCCATGTGATTCTCCTTTCTTATGAGCCATCTGGTGTTTCGGCAGTCAGTTCCAGCGCGTGGATCCGCCCGTCTTTCAACGGCTCATCCAACGCCTGGTAAATGAGACGGTGACGATCTAAGACGTTTTTCCCCTTGAACGCATCCGATACCACTCGGACGTTTAAGTGATCCATGGTTCCGGTTCGGTCGGAGACGACGACCTGGGCATCGGTCAAGATTTTCCGGACGTACTCCGTGATGGTTTCAGGCGTAATCATGCGTCAAGGTTCCTTTCCATCAATGGCGGGATCATGAATCAACGTGCGAGCATCATACTGAAGACAACGTGCCTCTGCAATTCTGACGATAGCAAGGCGTTTCTCGTTACAGAGGATTTTTTAACGTCAAGGTTATCCCACGACGAAAATTCGGATAACTGAAAAAGGAGCGAGTGACTCGGCTGAACACCGATTTGGAGGAATCATGCGAGTGATAATTCGATAACCGGACGGCAATGACCTCAAAACCCGCGGCCTCCGCCAGTGCCGTGAGTTCCCGGCTTGTATATTCACGAAAATGGCCCGGATTGTCTCTGCTTTCTCGAATCATTTCATAAGGGTTGGCGCCCCAGAGTAACTTCAGGCGCTTTTTCAGCGTGGCGGCGTTGGGAGTTTCGATGAACGCGTAGGCTCCGGGTGCCATGAGTGATCGGACAAAGCGCAAAACGTGGATCGGGCTTGTGTACAAATGTTCGATGACTTCTGCCATGATAACCAGGGAAGCCTTGGGAACGTGAATCCAGCGATCCCGGTACAGTGAGTCATTCAGGTCAAATTCAAAGTGGGTCGTCTTTTCGTGACGGACGTCAAGTGGGAAGTGACCGCCTCGACTGCGTGGATCGTCGAACCCCAACGTCACGATGGAATCTTGTGGAAATGAATGCCGGAGCAATTCCGTCAGGAATGAAGGTCCAATATCCAGAATCGTGACGGGGACGTCGGGCTGAGCGAGTGTGGAACGAACGTTGGAGACGTGTTCAAGTAAAAACGCATATCGCTTGGCGTGCGTCGTGATGTAACGGTGCGCTTCTTCGTGGAGTTCTCGTTCTCTGAAAAAATCAATAATGTCTTCCGACGTTGCGAACATGCTGCTCCGATATGAGCCTTCAATGAGAGCCGCGAGGGTCGGTGAGAAACGGGCCAAGCCGTTCGAGCACGGAAAAGGGAATTTCATGCCCCCCTCGAAACTCGTGCCACGTCACGGGGAGTCCCTGGCTGCGGAGTCCGTCTCTGAGTTCTACGGCAGTGCCGTGCGCCAGTATCGGATCGTCCGTTCCGTGACTTTGAAAAACCGGAAGCCCTTTTCGAACGGGCCATCGCGCTTGCCATTCCTGTTTCGCAATAATGCTTCCCGAAAGAATAATCAGTCCTGCAAAGGCGCGGGAGGTTCGAAACACCGCGTCGCACGCCAGCATGGCTCCTTGAGAAAATCCGCCGAGAAAGACCTGATCCGCGGGAAGCCCGTACTGCCGGTCGAGTTCATCCAGCATGACGAGCAGTTGCTCGCGGGCGGTTTCCAACCCCTCGGGAACGACGTGGAGGTCGCGCCCACGGCCGCTTGCCGCGTCACGAGCGAGTCGGTCCACGTCCAGCATCCACCACGCTCGTCCGTCCGGAAAGCCACCGTGTAGCTGCAAGGGGGCGACCGGAAACACGAACCGAAACGTCTCGGGCACGCGTAACATCCTCCACAAGGAGGCCAGATCATCACCGGGTGCCCCAAACCCATGAAGGAGAATGACCACGGGGCCGTTCCCGCCGCCTTCACGGTCCGGTCCGCCTGCAAGCCGGACGTCAAGTCCGCCATACGTTTTCAGATGCATCAGAATCCTTGTGTCGGAAACGCGAGAAGGCCGGGCTTAATGCCCCATCTTGGGCGCGCCGGCGTTGTCGCCCGCCGTCACGAGCGGGACTCGCAAAATTTGTCGGCAATGAGTACACGTCACCCGCAACGTATTCGTATCCGAATACTCAACGTCCTGCTCTTTGATCCAAAAGAGTTTCTCACATTTCGGACATTTTCTGACGAGCATCGGCATAACGGTTTTCTCTTTCCTGAATCAAAGCTCTCCCCTCAACAATGAGAGGAGCCTAGTATTTACAATTGATTTAGTGTAATACAAATGAGCCGCCGTTCTCCAGCAGGACGGGAAAAGACTGTGCTTCAAGTCCATGATGACGTATACCGACCGTAAGGATTTTGATCCGGCTGCTTTGTTGCCACTTTTTGAGCAATCACCCTGGGCCAGAGGTCGGACCGTGGCCGAGACCACGCGCATGGTGCGTCATACCGATTTGTTGATTACGGCTTGGGATGATGGTCGGGTCATCGGGTGCGGACGGGTGTTGACGGATTACGTCTACCGAGCCTCGATTTGGGACGTCATCGTGGATTCGGCGTATCAGGGACAAGACGTTGGAACGGAAATCATTCATCGGATATTGAATCATTCATCTCTCCAACGGGTCGAGTTATTCTGGCTCTGTACCCGTGACAAGCAGGCATTCTATGAAACGCTGGGCTTCAGTGCCAAGGAGCAGACGGGAATGGTCTGGGACCGACGCAAACAACGTGAATCCTCCGGCGACGATGAACGGGTGTGAGGCACGTCCGGTTTGCGGAAATGAGCAGAGCACCGCAGTGAACCATCCATAGGACGACGCGGCACCGATCATGAAATGTCTTGGCTTAATGTCGGGAACCTCAATCGACGGCGTGGATTGTGCCATCGTTGACGTTCGGCCCGGGCGTGCCGGATTACAGATCACGCTCCTTGCACACCGGATTCGTCCGTACCCGCCGACGATTCGAGAACACATCACGTCGGTCATCCGAACCGGCAGCACGGAAATGGTCTGCCGACTTCACGTCGCCGTAGGGGAGGTGTTCGCCCGCGTGGCAAACCAGACGATCAAGCAGGCGGAGTTGTCAGCCGAAGACATCGCCGTTATCGGCTCTCATGGACAAACCGTGTGGCACGGCCCCCGCAAGATGATGATGCGCGGGGTCGGGCACATCCGGTCCTCGCTTCAGATCGGGGATCCGTCGGTCATTGCCGAGCGAACGGGCATCACGACCGTGGCGGATTTCAGGGCTCGGGACGTGGCGGCAGGCGGGGAAGGGGCGCCGTTGACGCCATACGTGCATCATCAGGTGTTTCAGTCTCGGACGAAGTCGCGGCTGGTCGTCAATCTTGGCGGCGTTGCCAACGTGACGTATCTCCCGCGGGGCGGCGAACTGAAGGACGTGGTGGCCTTTGACGCGGGTCCATGCAATCTGCTGTTGGATGGGACGCTTGCTCAGGCGACGAACGGACGGCGACGGATTGATCAAAATGGGATCTTGGCCAGCCAGGGTGACACTCGGATCCTTTTCACGAACGAACTGTTGAGGCATCCGTTTTTTGCCAAGCGTCCCCCGAAATCCACGGGGCGTGAAGAATTTGATGAACGCTACGTTCGACGAGTCTGGCAAACCGCGAAACGCCTCAAACTTTCCGTCGCAGACGCCTTGGCGTCGAGCTGTGCAGGGATCGCTCAATCGATGAGTCAATCCCGGCGATGGTTGCCGGGGCCGGTGGACGAGGTCATTGTCGGGGGCGGAGGCGTGTACAATCGAAAGCTGATGACGTCTCTGAAACAGGCGTTCCAGCCGAGTCCCGTGATTTCCATGGATCAAGCTGGGATCAAAAGTCAGGCGTTTGAAGCCGCGGCGTTTGCGGTCTTGGCCTGTATGACCATCAGGGGTGTGCCGACCAACGTGCCGTCGGTCACCGGCGCACGATCTCCCGTCGTGCTCGGCACGATTACCTGGGGACGAACCCCGATTGCTCTTCGCGTCTGAATCCACGTTCATTCACTGGGAATGATGGATTTTCCATTGCAGCTTCTTCATTCTTTTTCGAGTGAATCCCTCTCGTTTCTCTCTCCGGTTCTGGTTGGGGGGCTGGAGGTTGGAATGGGATTCTTGGTTATCCGGTTGGTGCGACTATGGAGAACAAAGACCGCGAGATCACGGAAGACAAGGACCGACCGCATCGTGGAAATGGTCACGGCACGACCCAGGCGATTGCTGGATGAGTCGGAGGTTGCCTTGTTTAATCTTGTCCATCTCGTCATACGCGACCGCTATTTGTTGCTGGCGAAAGTTCCGGTGCGGAGCCTTCTCCATCTGAACGCGGATGACGATCTTGCCAAATATCGTGTGGCGAGAGCCATTCGAACCATGACGATTGATTTGGTGTTGATTCATCCGGGAACCCGGTTGCCCGTCAAAGCCGTCGTCATTCGAAAGTCTGACCAATGCTTGTTTTCTTCCAAATCCCTGGACCACCTGATGCAGACGCTGTTTCGTCAGGCAGAGATTGAGGTGATTCGGCTCGACCGCGATGCCCAGTACAGCGTGGAACGGTTAACCGAGTCGTTGGGACTGCAAGAAATGGAGTGAAGTCGGGAAGCGACGCACGGAGAAGCTATTCGGTAATCACCGGAAGGACGGCACGAAGGGCTTGATGGGCAAGTTGAGGAACGTCTCCGCTTTGCACCGACGGGTCGGTGAAGGGAACAAACCGCGCCAACTTGAAAAAGGGCCGATGCGATAACACGGCGGCCACGTCGGAGTTCCGGCTGCGCGTGAGGTCCAGCGTATAACCGGGACCGTGGTTCCACTCCCATAAGGAAGGGCTCAAACAGAGGCAGACGTGGCGGTCCGCGACGGAAGAAAAACGGTTGATGAGGTTGGCTTTATAGCGTGGGACGTGCCCGCCTTCGAGAATCAGGGCGAAGCACACGTGGTGACCCCACCAGAACAGTGAACGAAACGAAAATTTGACGTCTCTGGTAAAAAACCGGGGATAATCGAGATATTGATAGGGGAAATCTTCCAGATGTTCCCCTTTGACGAATTGATGGACGTTGAGCGTAAAGCCTTCCGGGGCCAGCAGGTGATGGGTGTGGAGTTCGCGTTGAAATGAGACGTGGATCAGTTCCAACACGTGACGAATTTTTTTGGAAAGGCGTGCCTTGGCGGAAAAGAATTCCGTATCGGAAAGAACGGCAATTTCCCCTGAGGTAAAATTCATGAGTCGGCCCATCAACGGAGACCGTTGCACACGTGCCTTTCTCCGTCATCCTTCGGCCGGCTCAGGGGAACCTCATGACGTTTTGTAAAAGTCTCCAACGAGGAGACGACGTCACGTGATTGTCCCGACGGAACGCAGTCAATGCTTGTGGGACGTGCGTCATGAAGTTGGCAACCTTTAACGTGAATTCCATTCGGAAACGTTTGCCCGTGGTGAAACGGTGGTTGAAGTACCATGCGCCGGACGTGCTGTGTCTGCAAGAAACCAAGGTGCAGGATTCGGAATTTCCTCACGAAGAGCTGGCTTCCACCGGCTATCACGTCACGTTTTGCGGAATGAAAGGGTACAACGGGGTAGCCCTCTGCACCCGACGGGAGCCCGAATGGGTCTCGTTTGGTCTGGATACAGGCGCGAATGCGGATGGGCCGCGATTGCTGCATGCCGTGGTGGAGGGCATTCCCATCATCAACACCTACGTCCCCCAAGGCTTCATGATCGACCATCCGAAGTATCACTATAAATTGAAATGGTTTCACCGGTTGCGTCGGTATTTCAGTCGGCACCTGTCTCCCGATCGGCCCGCCGTTTGGTGCGGAGACATGAACGTGGCTCCGGAGCCCATTGACGTGCATCACCCGGAACGACACGCGACGCACGTCTGTTTTCACGCGGAGGCTCGAACCGCGTACACGCACGCGGTCCGTTGGGGATTCGAAGACGTGTTTCGTCGGCTGCATCCGGATCGGCAGCAGTTTACCTTTTGGGATTACCGTCAACCTGATGCCCTCAAGGCGAACCGTGGGTGGAGAATCGATCACATTCTTGCCACCCGACCCTTGGCCCGGAAATGTACGGCGGTGACCGTGGACGTGAATCCCAGAAAAGGGAGACACCCGTCGGATCATACGGTCTTGTGTGCGACGTTTGCCGTCTGACGGGCACTGAGCGGGTGGTCGTCAACGCGGCCCTTTGGGCGCGGGGTGTTTCGGGTCAGGAACGTTTTCAGGTGGAATGAAGACCGCGAGGGACACGACGGTCGTCCACACCCCCGGCTTGCCGATGGCGGACTGCGTGATGTTTTGCGTGCGAACAATTTTCCCGCCCATCTTGAACACTTGTTCGCGTTCTTTCCACGCCACGTCCGGATCAAAATCAATCCCCAAGGTCGTGGCAAGCATCTGGGCCGCCAGGTCTTCCGTGTACTCGCCGGCTTCTTCGTCGGTTTCTCCATACGCGTGATGTTCCGAGAGATACCCATACGTCTTTTGGTGGCCTTCGGGGATCGCCACCCCAATAGAAGCGGAGATTAACCGGTTCCGTTCATTCGTTTCGCATCGGGCCAGCACACAGTAGGTGATTTCGCCGGGATTCAGAAGTTTCTCACCTCGTTTTCGAGGGAGAATTTTGCAATTAGGGGGAAGAATGGACGAGACGCTGACTAAATTGCAGTAAGCGACGCCTGCCCGTCGCAAGGCTTCTTCAAACGAGGTCAATTTTTCTCGATGGACGCCGACCCCTCGGGTCAGAAACACGTGGGTAGGAACCATCTCTCCTCCGATTTCTTCATGGCCGTCTTTGTTCAAGGGGCAACGGCGACTGCCGTCGGCAGAACCACGTTCAGGATTCTCACAAAGGGTTTCGGATCGTTTTCTCTCTTGGTGCCGGGAGAGCCTCGGTTGTGGTTGGAGAGAACGGACGGCATATTGACAAATTTGCCGAGAACCCTGCAAGGATTTTTTGCGAAGCGTCCACGTGCGTCGTCTCATACACGAAGGAGGAAAATGGACGAGTGAGACGGAACGTGACGTGGATTATGAAGACAGGTGGAAGACCAACAGCTTTTGCTCCGTCAATTCCTCAATCGCATATTTCACGCCTTCACGTCCGAGTCCGGAGTCCTTCACCCCGCCGTAGGGCATGTGGTCGGCTCGGAAGGTTGGAACGTCGTTGGCCAACACTGCGCCGACGTCAAGGGCCTGATACGCCCGGAAGATCGAATTGACGTCTCGGGTAAACACGCCGGCTTGTAAGCCGTAGGAGGAGTCATTGACCATGGCGAAGGCCTGATCGAGGTGCTGATACCGAGAAAGGGTGATGACCGGACCGAAGACTTCTTGGCAAGAAATTTTCATGTCCGGTTGAACGTCGGTCAAGACGGTCGGTGCAATCAGCGCTCCTTGACGCGTGCCGCCGGTCATCACACGGGCGCCCTGACGGGCGGCTTCCTGTATCCACGTCTCCACTCTGACGGCTGCGTGTTCCGTAATCAACGGTCCGATCACGGTGGCATCGTCGGACGGATTTCCAGTCGGAAGGGATTCGACCAGAGGAAGCAAGAGCTTGAGAAACTCGTCATACGCCGCCTCGTGGACGTACACGCGTTGGACGGAAATACAGGTCTGTCCGGAATAGGAGAACCCACCCGCGGTACAGCGTTGAGCGGCCGCGTGGAGGTCGGCATCGGGTTCAATGATGACCGCGGCATTGCCCCCCAGTTCGAGCACGACGCGTTTTTTCCCAGCTTTTTCTTTCAGTCTCCAGCCGACCGCGGCACTCCCCGTAAAGCTCAAGGCGCGAATTCTTGTATCGCGGACCATGGATTCCGCGAGCGCGTTTTCGCAGGGTAGCACGCTCAACGTTCCGGTCGGGAGATCGAGTTCTTGAACCATCTGCCCCAACCGCAGCGCGGTCAACGGCGTTTGGGGGGCGGGCTTGAGCAGAACGGGATTCCCGACGGCCAAACAGGGAGCCACTTTATGCGCGACCAGATTCAAAGGAAAGTTAAACGGTGTAATACACAGGACCGGCCCGATCGGCACTCGTTGGCACAGGCCCAGACGACGGTCCATGCCCGGACTGATATCCATGGGGATGACTTCGCCGGGTATGCGTTTGGCTTCCTCGCACGCAATCGAAAAGGTTTGAATGGCTCGATCCACTTCACGCCGGGCATCGGTCACGGGCTTGCCTGATTCCAGGCAGATGGTTTGGGCCAGGGCTTCTCGTTGTTCCGTCACCTTGGCGGCCAGGCGTTGCAATGCCGTGGCCCGGGTATGAGATGAGGATCGGGCAAGCGTGGGAAACGCTTGTTGACTAAGTGTTATGGCCTCTTCGACGTCTTGGGGGCCAGCCAAGCTGACGTCCGCAATCGGGTTGCCTGAATAGGGGTTGGTCACCGTGAGGCGGTTCGGTGTCTCTCGCCATTCAGATCCGACAAGGAGAGGGGAAACGGCGTTCACGGCCTAGACGACGGGAAATTCAGAACGTTGAGAAGGAAGAGCAGATTCTCGTTGTGAGGAAGTCAGTTCGACGTTCCCCGTTTCAGCAAGGGCTTGTGTGGCTTTGCGAATGAGATCCGCGGTGCCCCAATCTTTAATGGAATCCAGCGTGAAGGCTTCGAACGAGGAGATGATTCCGCACGTGGGACAGACCGTTGGAATCTTGTTGCGGTACACCTCATCAAGACACTGGATGCACACAAAGAAATCCGGTTCGCCTTCTCCACAGTCCACCTGCCAAAACGTTGGAGCGTCTGCCATCACGGTCACCTGTTTTGACGCCTCAATCCTCGCGTCCAAAGATCCGGCCGTTGAAAACGTCACGCCATACGCTGATGCGTCAACGGGTCACCTTCACCTTACAGGGCATCCGAAGAGACCCGGGACGAAACAGTCTCAAGGAGTTTATCAATCTCTTCCTTAAAGACCTCGTAAGGGAAGGCACCGGGGATGACGACGGCTTCTTGTGGATCGTCCGTCACGTATAAAACAAAATGAGGGGTGCCGCGAATCCCGAACTGCTCCGCCGTAATGCGATCGGCATAAATGTCTTTGGTATATCGTGCTTCATCAAAGCATGAATTGAACCGTTGGAGATTGATCCGAAGTGCTTCGGCGTGCCGCTGGATGTCCGCTGATGAAAATTTGTTTCCGCTGGAAAATAAGCGATCATGCATCGCCCAATACTGTCCCTGTTCACCGGCACAGCGGGCGGCCAAAGCCGTCTCCACGCTCGGACCGCTGACGGCTCGCGGATAATCACGATACACCAAGCGCACTTTCCCCGTCCGGACGTAGTCGGTGAACAAGAGCGGCCACGTTTCCTGAAAGAATTTTTCGCAATACCCACACGTAAAATCGGAATATTCCAACAGCGTAATCAGGGCGCGGTGGTCTCCCCGAACCCTGTCGTCTTCCCTGCTTCCCAACGGGGAGTCTTGGGCCACGGCAGCATACACAAGCACGCTGCTCAACACCAGCAGCAACCCCACGATTGCCCCGTTCAAACGTCTTGGCATCTTGGATGTGCCGGGGTGACTCATACGCGCTGGGAATGGAAAGGTGTTCATAATGTTCCTGATGAAACGACTTGAATGAACGTAGTGTGAGCGGACGAAAGACGTCTGTCAACCTTTATTTGAACCGGTCATCCCGAAGCGTGACGCGGTTCGGGCTGGCCGGGCGTGCCGGCGGCGGTCTCTTCAAGTAAGGCCATCATCAACAGCGGCCAGACCACCGTGGCGTCACTCAACACTTCTGCGAATCGTCCTCCTTGTTCCGGGGGGACGAACTTTCCCCAGGAGATCCCCTCCTGATACGTGCATCCGCTGAGGCCGCCCCAATAATCAGGTTCCGGACAAATGCGGACGCCGTAATGGAAACGGGGCGGCTGTACGTCCGTGCCCAATCGCAGGTTCACAATCTCGATGTACGGAGGAATCTGTTGCGCCCAATTTCGAGGAACGCCGCCCCCAATGGTAAAAATGCCGAGTCGTTTGGCTCCCAGGAGCGTCCGTGTATAACTGTTGAGATCCAGAAATGGGTTAAACGCCGGATGACGTTGCTGTAAAGCTTCCCACGTGACCTGGTTGTTGGCTGACTTGGAATGAATCGATCCATGCTTTTTCATGGACCAGATCGCGGTGTCAAGGCCTAATTCAGAATCCGTAAACGCGGGAACGTAGACCGGAATCCCTTGCAGGAAGGCACTTTTGAGGATGCCGGGTCCTGGAAATTGTTCAGCCAGCGTCCGGCCCAGTTCTCGAGTCAGCATCTCCGAGGACGTTTCCTGATCGGGATCGAGTCGATTCAGGGTTTCAGCGGTCACGTGTTCGACGTGGTTCAGATTCCGTTCCATTTCGAGCGTGTCGTAGACCCGGTTGTATCCTTTCTCGAACAGTTCGGTATCATCCATGGAGGGATGATGTTTGTAGTGAGTCCGTCCCACGGCTTCGCTCATGCCGTGGGCAATCAGCGCGCCGGTCGAGACAACGGCCTGCACCATCCGCTCGTCGATCATGGTGCAAATGATTTTGCCCATTTTCGCAATGGTCATGGCTCCCGAAAGCGTCAACACCACGAGACAATCCGGGTCCGCAATCATGGTTCTGAGCACGTCAAACGCTTCTCCCAGTCGTCGGCCCCCGAACGCGGTTTTTCTCATGGCCGTCAAAAGATCGGAGAAGGAATGAATGCGTGCAGGATCAAGGGCTTCCAGTGCTTCGAGTCCATCGTCTGCACCGTCGTGAAAGCTTCTCGTCATCAGGTTTCCTTCGTTCGATATCGCCAAGCAACGGGGTGACGTTGGAAACAACGTCGTCATCCTCTGATGAAAAGGAGGGGAAACGGGAACTGGTGGTCCCAACGGGATTTGAACCCGTGTCTGCACCTTGAGAGGGTGCCGTCCTGGACCAAGCTAGACGATGGGACCGCCGGTCATGGTGTTCGTCGTCAGTCGTTTCTGAACAATCAGCGAGAGTCTACCATTCCCCTCGCGGAATCTGCAATCAAGTCGGCGGCGTCTGATGAGGCGGAGGGAACTCGTTCGCATGGAGCACCAATGGTGCGTGCAAGCAATCCCTTATGGTCTGATGGAAAGATAAAACGTGCCGTTGCCGCGTTTTGCTAACAGGAGGACCGGTGACTGGGGACCTAAGTCCCGGGTCAGGTGCGTGAAATCCTCAACGGTTCGGACCGGCCTTCGATTGATCTCCAGAATGATATCGTGTTGTCGTAATCCGGCTGACTGGGCGGGGCTGCCCGGCTTGACCCGTGTAATCAGGACGCCTTCATCGTTTCGCGTGCGTCCGGGTGGAACCGGTTCCACGGTGAGACCCGAGAGGACGTGGTTGGAGGACGTTCCGCTTTCTGAACTTCGAAGGGCCGTCACGTCCTCGGGCAGCTCCGCAATGGTGACGGACCGTTCCAGGGATACCCCATCACGAAGAACCGTGACGGTGGCGGTTGTCTTGGGCGGCGTCCCCGCGACCAGGGCTCGAAGGTGTGCGGAATCCTTGACGTCCGTGCCGTTGTAGCGCCGGATCACGTCTCCGCGTTGAAGCCCCCCTGCCTCAGCCGGGCTGTCTTCGACCACGTCGCCGATGAGTGCCCCGGACGCATCCGGTGACCCGAATTGTTCGGCCAATTCCTGGGTGACTTCCTGAATCGACACGCCCAGCCAGCCCCGAATCACCTGACCGTGCTCAATAAGATTATCCATGACGTTTTTGGCCATGTTGCTGGGAATGGCGAACCCGATGCCCTGATACCCGCCGGTTCGTGAAAAGATCGCCGTGTTGATCCCGATCAACTCACCGCGAAGGTTGACCAGGGCGCCGCCGGAATTTCCGGGATTGATGGCGGCGTCCGTTTGGATAAAATCCTCGTAATCCACGATTCCCATGTTGGCTCGTCCGACGGCGCTGATGATGCCCATGGTCACCGTTTGATTCAGACCGAACGGGTTGCCGACCGCCAAGACCAGTTCTCCGACCTGAAGGGTGCTTGAGTCGCTCCAAGGCAACGTCGGTAAATCATCCGCCTCGATTTTGATGACGGCCAGATCGGTTTTCGGGTCGGTGCCGATCACGTTTGCAGGAAATTTTCGCTTGTCGCCCAAGAGCACCGTGACCTCATCAGCCCGTTCGACGACGTGATGGTTGGTGATGATGTAGCCGTTGGAGCTGACAATGACCCCGGACCCGAGTCCTTGCTCTCGACGCGGTTGAGGACGACGAAACCGACGCTCGAATTCTTCCCCGAAGAATCGGCGAAAAAAGGGATCATCGAAAAAAGGAAAGGGAGTCGGGCGCCCGGACCGTTCGGATTTCTGGATTGATGCAATGTTCACAACCGATGCCATGGCCTCTTTGGAGACGTGAATAAACGTCTCGTTGGCAGGCAAGGCCAGGCCGACGGGGTGAGCCGTCGGTGCGGGATTGCTGAGTCCCGTTTGAATGGCAGCGGGAAGGGGGGGCCGCGAAACGGACGTCGGCTCCTCTGATGACGGCGAGCATTGCAACATCGTCGCCAGCATAAGAATGAGCAGAGTCCGGAAGGCCAGCCCTGAGCCCCGAAGGGCCAGCCCTGAGCCCCGAAGGGCCAGCCCTGAGCCCCGAAGGGTCCATTGAAAACCTGACCATGGATTCCCGCTCCCCGATAACAAACGTCGGGGACAGGTTTGTCGGGAATGACGTTTTTGCGGCACGCGAAGGAACATCGTCATCATCCTCTTCAATTGGTCATCAACGTGAAACGGAGGAAGCGTGTTGTACGTCAACGCCATCCGGTGTCCCGACAATCACGGTCGAGGTTCGATTGACAAAGAGACCGTTTTCTACGACGCCGGGGATGCGATTCAGACGCATTTCCAGGTCAGCCGGATCTTCGATCTCGTCCACCGGAACGTCGAGAATGGCATTGCCTCCGTCAGTCTGAAACATCGTCCCCGCTCGTGTCCTGAGCCTTGGTGATCCCCCAAACGCTTGCAAGTGTTTGGCGGACTGTACCCATCCGAAAGGAGTGACTTCAACGGGCAAAGGCATGGGTTTGCCCAACACCCGCACGCATTTGGTCTGATCGACCAGCACAATAAACCGGCGCGCGGCGGCCGCCACGATTTTTTCCCGCAGTAAGGCCCCGCCGCCGCCCTTCATCAAGTGAAACTGCGGATCGACTTGATCGGCGCCGTCAATTGCCACGTCCAAGTCCCATTCTTCTTCCTCGGAGAGCAGGGGAATGTTGAGGCGTTTCGCCAACGCGGCGGTTTCGCGCGACGTGGGCACACCGTGAACGTGCAGACCGGCTTTGACTCGTTCGCCTAAAGCCAGCAGAAAATATTTCACGGTAGAGCCGGTTCCCAGACCCACGCGGGCTCCATCGCGGATCAAGTCCGCGGCGGCTTCGCCTGCGGCGCGTTTCCCGATTTCTTGCAGATGATGAACCGGTGCGGAAATCGTCATGGACGGCTTACCCGGACGTGCCCATGCGTGCGGCCACGGAGGCGGCACCCAACACGGCGGCCTTGTCGTTCAAAATGACGTGGACGGGGATTGATCCCAGCAGGCGTTTGTACCGGCCTTTGGCCATAAACGTTTGAGCAAATCGTTGATCGCGGATTTTCGGTATGATGTTGGGAACAATGCCTCCGCCTAGATACACTCCCCCCCGAGCCAAGGTTTTAAGGGCGCAGTTCCCGGCTTCCCCGGCCAGAATCGAGACGAAGACGTCCAACGCTTGTACGCATATATCCGGTTTGCCGTTGAGCCCGGCTTCCGCGATGAGTGCCGGCGGGTCGCCGGTGGGCAAGCGTTCGGCAAACCAGGTGGGCTCGTTTTTCTTGGTGTCGCGGAGAAATTGATAGATGGCATGAAGGCCGTCTCCCGATAACACCCGCTCAAAACTGACGTGCAGATAACTCGTGCGCAGGTATCGTAACAGGTCGATTTCAAGATCGCTGGTCGGAGCAAAACTGGCGTGACCGCCTTCGGACGGCAACGCGTGATACTGCTCCCCATCCCAATAGAGCACGGCCTCTCCCAATCCGGTCCCCGGGGCAACCAGGGCTTTGGTGCCGTGGTCTTGGGCTTCCCCATGCACCACCTCGGTTTCTTCCGTCTCAAGGACCAGCATGCCGTGAGCCGTGGCTTCCACGTCGTTGAGGAGCCGAACGACGGACGTGTTCAAGGTGTGGGTCAGCGCGTTTCCGTCAATGGTCCACGGGAGATTGGTGGCGCGGCATCGATTGTCCGTGACCGGACCGGCCACGCCGAAACAGGCCGCCTGAAGAGGCATGGACGGGGAAACGTCCACCCGTTCGGATTCAGTCTCTTCAGGTCGTTCGCCCTCGCCCTCATCGGCGGGGGGTTCTAAAAATTCTTCAAGTATCTGCTCAAACGATTCAAAATCCGCGTTCCAGAACTTTTCCTCACGAAGAGGCGCCACGCGCGTATCGTGCCAATCGAACAACCCGAGATACGTTTTCGTCCCGCCAACGTCTCCGGCTAAAATCATGATGCTCCTTTTTTGCTCTCGTTCGATAAGACAAGGTCAGAGCGACCGCTGAGGGAAAAGAAACGGCGTCTCTGAAAAACCGGCGAGGTTCAATTCACCGTCAATGAACGATTTCGCAATAGACGACGCAACGTGTGGACTATCCGGGTTCACAATGACTTTGCGCGTTTTCGGGATGACAATCAAATCCATATCTTCCACCGCGATTGCACCGAGCAAAGATTGGTCCCCCATAACCACTGCACCGGTACACCCCACTCTGTTTTGGTACCGCAATTCAATGGGGCCGACGTACGGCACGAATTTGCGGCTGCCGTCCGCCAGCGTGACTTCTTTTTCATCAATGGGATCCAGTTTCAACTGCATTTGAACGTGTGGCGGAATACACACGTGAACCGCACCCGTATCCGCTAATGCCTCAATCTCTACGGCTTCTAATTCAGGCAGTTTGGGATTTTTTATCTGAATCGTTGCGTTTGCTAATCCCATTGTTGTGCTTGAAGCGGCCTGACCCTCTCGCTGTCAGCCTGAAACGCAATGGGCTGAACAACGTGATGTCCATGCACCATAAAAGAACCTGATGACCATTTGCAACGAGCGTCGGCTAAGGCCGTAATTTTCTACGGCCAAGTCTTATTTTTGAGTTGGTTCGCTATCTCCTCCACCCTGGGCAGACCGCCATCGCCGAAATACCGACCGAGATCAAGATACTGACGATTTTGTAGTCCACCCTTTGACTTCTTTTTGAAATCTGTCGGCACTATTTCGTCGCAGATGTAAAATTTACGACCGTCCTCGATAGTATGCCAGTAGTCCTGCGCTTTTCGAACCGTATCTAAGATCCGTTGCTTTTCGGTTTGCTCTAAGAAGCCATCCGCGGTCACTCTTTCCGCCTTCAGGTTTACCGTACACTCCACGCGCTTCTTGATCTCTCCGATACCACGAATCGACTTGTCCGCGTATATGCCCAGGTATCTGGCGTTTCGATGCGTGCGGGTGCTCGGACAGTAGTAGAGATGGTTGTGCAGGTTCACGTATCTAGATTGACCGCAAGGTACCACCATCAGCGTGGAGTCATCCCTCGGTAGAAGTCCCTCCTCGCTACAAAAGCCCTCAAAGTCGTTTACGACGGACACCATTTCCTCATCGTGATCCGCAAGACAGCCTCGAGCGCACCTGATGACGTCCGAAAAAGTCGTTGAAAGCAATGGCTTGTTGTCTGGCGTGCGGTTTTCGTTGAGACTCTGCTCAACAGTTGGACTAAGAAGTATGAGGAGTCCGTGCTCCACTTTTTTCAACCCATCGAGATGACGGTTAATCTGGTCAAAGTCGAACGATGTGCCGGTTTTCGTTTCTACAATAACCTTAACCGACTCTTGCATGAATACACCATCAGGAATACTCATCCTCTCCCCAATCTGTTGGGCGAAGAAAATACCGAGATGCGATGCAATATCGGTGAACTCATCGTCAAGTTCCTTCAAGAGTTCCTGCAAGAAACGACGAAATTTTGGCTGGTTAAACTCGTAGAGTCGACGCATCAGCAGGAGCGTGTGGTTTGTGGCCCAATTCTCCTTCTGCGAGTACCTCGGAAATTGCGTGAGCTGCGTCATTGAAGTCTCCTTTCCTTCAAGTATTCCCACCGTGAAAACGTCGCGGCTTGTCCTTGTATGGTCTCGTGATCATCCAGGACGTTCCAGACTGTGGCCTCTTTCACAAAAAACCGTCGGCCCGTTCGTGAGATGCGCGTTCCTTGGTAATTCGTGATACATCCGTGCGTGGTGACTTGATTGAGCATCTGAGCCCGCTCAAGTTGATTCACGGGTTCCGCGGTGAATCGAGAAGGGGTTGCGGTAAATTCCTCCCACGTCCCTTCCCACAGACGGAGCGCCCGTTGATTGCCGTAATTGAGAACGGGATCGTCCGCCTTGGCGTGAGAAGCCACCGCAAAAGGAGAAAAATAGAGCCGTTGACCCTGTTCCTCAATCGTGCCCGTCCGATCAATCAGTTCGCGTCGCAACCAGAACGCATAGCTGTCCAGAAGCCACCGAACCCAGGTGAGGTCGAAAGGAGGAAGGTTCTCAAGGGAACTGGCGTTCATGCGTCTTATGAAACGTTTTTCAACTGCCGGCAAATCGTTTTTCACAATCCTTGTATGCGGCTTAACAAATCGATACATGAAGAATACGATAAGGTGATCCGATTGTCCAAAGATAACGGTCTCATTTTTTGGAAATTTTCTTGTTCAGCTTGTGATTGTGTCGGCTTCCGACCAAGGCTCAGACCTGCCCACGATGAACACTGTCGGGGCTGCTTAGAAAAAAGCTTTCCGCCGGCTCTTCCGTTTTTGAGCGGGATTATCGCACTGCCGGCCCCGTAAGATGGGAAGGATCCCCCCGACCTCAGCCGGAGGGAGCCTCGGTGCCGACACGCGGAGGAGAATCCGCGTCGGCGGGGGAAGCTTTAGAAGGCATAGGTCAGGCCAATTAGTCCCGTGTGGTTGACATTGTTGACCTCAGTACCGCTGAAATCTACTGTCGGAGTCCCGAAAAATCGATAGCCTACGTCAACGCTTACCGTGTCCGTCAAGGCATAATCAATCCCCACGCCGCCTTGGTAGGCAAAGGTGATCTTGTCGTCATCCAAATCGATGGAAAACCGTTGCCCGGAAATCTCGATCTCATCTAGTTCAATCGTGACGCTGCTCATTCCGACACCCGCTAACACGAAGGGCCGAAAGCGAGGTGTTATGTTCCAGTTATAGGCGGCATTGACCATAGCCGCCAAATTGCTTAGGGAACTTTCAACGTTGACGGACTCAGGGAAGCGGAGACCGCGAAAATTCCCCGAGAACTTCAACGTATCCGCAGTATTCCGACGCCACGAAATTTCGGCCTCAATCCGAATCTCGTCGGTGAGGTAGTGGCCGACGGATCCCAAAATCGCCAAGCCCATTTCAGAATCTATAGAGAGTGAAAGGTCTTCGACTCTTTTGTGAGCGTCCGGACCGCCATTGATCCCACCCTTGATCGACACATACGACAAACCCTCTTTTGCCAAAACTGGCAAAGGCAACAATCCCACGAGCAGGCAGGCCATCAGACCCAAGCGTAATGTGTGAGTAATGCGAGACATAACTCCTCCTGTAGAGAAAAGATGAATGAACGACTCAACCAGGCATGGTCGGGCCGGCCCATCCCTACAGGCGAAAAGGTATCCCTGCGTATTTACCGTTTGGTAACAATCAGCCGGGACTGGCGATCAACCCAGGCCGGCTGAGACAGTTCTTGTATTTCACAGGCGACCCGACAGCGGGCAACCTGTAGGGATGAACGGAGAATAATTAGCAAAGGAAGGGAATCGGAGTCAATTCGGAGTGTTGCCGTTTTGTTTGTTCAAATAGAGAATTCCTGCGTTCAGGTGTCCTCAACGTGGCGGTGGAACGTGGTCATAATCCGGGAGGCGACGTCCTCTGGGGAAGCGTGGTCGGTGGCAATCACGTGGTCGGCCGCGGCTTGGTATTTCGGAGTGCGTTCGATTACGACGTCCTGAATTTCTTCAATGAACGTTTTTTCGCCGGTGAGCGAAGGGCGTTGCGTACTTTGGGAGATGCGCTGCGTAATCGTCGAAACCGTTGCGGTCAGCCAGAACACCAGGCCATTGGGTTTGAGGGCGTCGAGATTTTTCGTTCGGAGGATAATCCCACCGCCGGTATCGATGACCAGATGATCGCGTGCTTTGAGCGCGGAGCACGCCTCGGTTTCGAGGGCTCGAAAGTGGTCCCAGCCGTATTGCGCCACAATGTCCGAAATGCTTTTCTGCGTCCGCTCAACGATCTGGGCGTCCGTGGAAATCGTCTGCCACCCGAGCCGCGTGGCGAGGATTTTTGCGACGGTGCTTTTCCCTGTTCCTCGATACCCAATCAGCACGAGATTCATGAAAAGGAAGACTCCAACACCCGTCGCATGACGGTCATCGGTGCCCGTTGGCCCGTCCACAACTCGAATTGCGCAACGGCCTGATGCAGGAACATCTCTAATCCGCGAATGGTCCGGCATCCGGTTTCCCGAGCGTCCTTCAGCAAACGAGTGTCCAAGGGGTTGTAGACGATATCCATGACCGTCAGCTTCGGATTCAAAAGGCTTTTGGGCACGCAGGTTTCGTCAGGCCGGGGAATCATCCCGACGGGCGTGCAGTGAATCATGAGTTGGGAGTGAGCCAAGGCCGGCCCCAACGTTTCCGTGGTGAGCGGCCGGTCGTCAATGGGAAGCTTCGTGCCTTCACGAAGATCATTGGCCAGCCGCCGGCGTTCCTCTTCTTCAATCCCAAGGATGGTAAGGTGCGTGATGGGCACGTTCAGGGCGAGGCCGAACGCAATGGCTCGGGCGGCTCCGCCGGAACCAAGAATGACCACCCGTGTTTCCGCGAATTCAACGCCGGCGTGCTGCAACGCCTGAAGGGCCCCGGAGGCATCGGTATTCCATCCCGAAAGCGTCTGGCCCGATTTGACGATGGTATTCACGGCCCCGACGTGGTGCGCCGTGGGATCAATCGTATCAAGGTGCGGCATGACCGACACCTTATGAGGAATCGTGACGCTGAACCCTCGCAGGTTCCCTAAGGCGCGTATGCCCTGAATGGCGTGCGGGAGGTCTTCCACGGGAAAAGCCAGATACACGTAGTTCAGGCCCAAGTGTTGAAACGCCGCATTATGAATGGCCGGCGAAAGAGAATGCTTCACCGGATGGCCGAGCACGCCGCACAATTGAGTTTCAGCATTAACGTCCATGAGGATGTGCTTCCCGTGGCTTCGGCATCTTATGCCGCTGACAAGAAATCATCAAATGGCCGCGTTGTCTGTTCAACGTGGAGTCGGCAGCGGTCACGTCACGCCGGTTCCCCACCGGCCCCTGGGGAACGGGTTGCCGGATCATTGAAAAATTTTCAGATTCTTCAGAAAATGCGGTGGGTCCGTCTTGTCCGTTCCTTCCCTTCAAGGGGGAGGGAACGTCTGGTATTCAACATCTGCCCGCCATCCATATTTTTCAGAAAAAGAGGACAGAAATACGCATGAAACTGCATAGGAAAATTGCGAGATTGTTCGGATATGAAATGATCAAGCGCAGCAATCACCCGACTTTGCATTCTCACCTGATCAATCTGATCAATCTGCATGAAATAGACCTTGTGCTGGACGTCGGTGCGCATTCGGGCCAATTCGCAACGACGTTAAGGCGTGAAGGATACAAAGGAGACATTCATTCGTTTGAACCGGTGAGTAAGACGTTTGAATCTCTGAGAGCCGCATGTTCCGGCGATCCTCGGTGGTTCGCTCACAACGTAGCCATGGGCGACGCTTGCGACAAAAAAACCGTCAACGTCACGGCAGCGTCGGATTTTTCATCTTTTCTCATACCGAACGATTTTGCAAAAGAAACGTTCGAAGACGTAAAGGTGCTCTACGAAGAAGTCGTCGAAGTCAGGACGGTCGAAAACTTTTTGGCCACTCACGTGGTGAACGTTGAGAAGAGACGAATTCTCCTGAAAATGGATACGCAAGGCTATGACCTTGAGGTGTTCGAGGGGGCGATCAAGGTGAGGGAACGCATCGTGTGCGTCGTATCGGAAATTTCTCTGATCCCCATCTATTCCAGGATGCCGTCCTATCTGGCTTTTCTCAAGAAAGGCGAAGAACGGGGGTTCGTTGTGACGGGCTTCTATCCCGTCAGCAAAAAAAAGGATCTGTCCGTCATAGAGATGGATTGTGTGTTGTTGAACGGTCAATACGCCGACGTCGCGTGACCGGCGACGTGACGCTTCAGACGAATCAGAATGATCGGGGTGCGTCGAAATTCACGCGGAGATTCAATGACACCACGTGGATGGTCGTATCCCACGTTCCGTTGATCCGAGGGTCGACGTTCTGAACAATTTCACGGGACTGGTAGAAAATGCCCTGATAGGCCACGTCGAATCCGATGGCAGAGACCCCCAACGAACGGCGTCCTTCGTTCCCGCATGAGATGACGCCGAGAAAGGCGCCGCCGCTCCGACAGAGAAACCCAAGGCCGACGGAGTACGCATGATAGTTTGAGTCCGGAACGTCAGGCCGAAAGGTTCGCTCGGGCACGGGGCTGTCGGCAAACGCATATCCACCCCGCACCGTCACGTCCCAATCCGGCAACGGGTCGGGGCGGATCCACTTGTATTCGGTGCCTGCCATGAAGACGTAGGAGTCCTGCCAGTTTCGCGGACTCGGCAGCGTGACGCCGTTGGAAAGCCTGACGTCAGCGTTGTCGAACGAGGTCCAATCGGCGTAATCCAGATCCATTTCCACCTTCCATTCGCGTTGGGTGTTCCGTATGGGCCACGCGGCAAGGCCGGCCGTCACCACTTGCGGCAAAGGCAGATCAGCTTGTGCCCCCAAAGCCATGCCTTGGTTTTTGTTCAGAAACTGTCCGGTCAGGTTCAGGGTGGCTTGGCTTCGGTATACAACGGCGAGGTTGATCAGGGGCTGCTCGCGATCATTGCGGAGCGGGGTGAACAGGAGACTCACGTTATATCCCAGCGCGGTATCACGTCCATTCAGCTCAACGTCGTCTCCCGGACGACCTAATCCTAGAGCATTCAATTGTGGGAGCAGAAATTCTGGTCCCAACCGTTGCTGCGATTCCACGTGGCCTTCGCCGAATAAGCCGGAAAACGTATAAATATCCAGCCCAAACCCGAGTGCGAGAGAGGGATGAACCCTGAACGCCACGGTGGGTTTGATGTCGATGATGGGAGCGGCTGATTTCGTGAGGACCGGGGCGAGGCCGGACGAAGGGGGATAGCGGACGAGGTTGCCGAAGGGTGAATGAACGCCAAGCCCCAGCGTCAAAAAATCGAGCGAAGCAATGCCGAAATCGCGAAGTCTGGCGGTGACAAAGAAACTGCTGGGCGGCGGATTGGCGAACGTGCCGCCGAAGTCGCCGGCAACGGCTGGCCCCGACGCGGGCCTCACGTCAATGTCCCCATTCACCAGAAGCGTCCCCATCGTCAGTTGCAGCCCGGGCAGGTCCGTCATGGCGGCCGGATTGAAATGCACGGCTGAGGGGTCATCGGCTTGCGCGGCAAAGGCTCCGCCTTGACCCGTGGCTGCCGCGCTTTGGTCAATGATTCTGAACCCTTCTGCAAAAGCCGGAAGAGAAGAGACGGTTGCCATGGAGAGGGCCAACAGTGTTCCCGCGACCCGAGCGTACCGGAAACTCCGGGGTTGGGCGTTTTGCCGAATCATGATGAAGGGCGAAGCAGGCACAACGGAACAGTCGCTCGTGGAGAAGACATGCAACGGACTCGCGTCCGGGATCGCGTCGTGACGGAGAAAACGTAGTGTACGCCAACGGCGCAGGTGAGGCAATACGATTTCTGAACTGCCCCCGGGTCCAAAAGCGGAGTTGTCTTGTTGGAAGGCGGAGGGTTCAGTACAATACCGTCGTGGTTGCCGCGTCCCATGCGGCCCGGAAAACAGGCGAGATAACCACATCCCCGCGAGAGAGGACGACTGCAATGATCGTCAAAAAGTTGCTGCATACGCGAATGCGCGTCAGTGACGTGGACGCCACGATTGCGTTTTATCGAGACGTGCTGGGGCTTGCGGTCCTGGAACGCAAAGTCTCCCCCCGCGGCTCGCAGTTGGCCTTTCTGTCGGTTCCCAACGGCGAGGAACTCATTGAACTGTGCAGTTTCCCCGCGAGTGGTCCCGTCCGCGTGCAGGAAGACCTGGTCCACTTGGCGTTTGAAGTCGATGATCTCGATCAGACCATTGAGCAGTTGCAGGCGAAGCATATCCCCATCACGGACGGCCCGACGCAAACGTCGTCGGGCAGCCGATTTATTTTTATTGATGCGCCGGACGGTTACGAAGTGGAGTTGATTGAACGACCGCCGGGTGCGGCCGTGGCCTAGCAGGGAGATGCAAGAAGGTCGCGCAGCGACGAACTCACTCTCACCCCCGCGTCCGCGGGGCTCCCTCTCCCTCCAAGGGAGAGGACAGCCGAACTGAAACCGACGTGATTCAGCCGTCCGATCAGCTTCAATCCAGTCTGGATCATCTGCCCGATCAACCGGGCGTATACCTCATGAAAGGGAAGGACGGCGAAATTCTCTACGTCGGAAAAGCCCGCGTGTTGGCGGACCGGGTGCGGTCATATTTCCAGAAAGGCAGCGACCCGAGTCCCAAAACGCGCGTATTGATGACCTTGGTGCATGACGTTGAAACGATCGTCACCACGTCTGAATTGGAGGCGCTTCTGCTGGAAAGCAATCTGGTCAAACGCCATCGTCCGCGGTTCAACGTCGTCCTGCGCGACGACAAGCACTATCCCTATCTCCGATTGCCGGTGAAAGAGAATTTTCCCCGTCTCTCGATTGTGCGCCGCGTGACGAACGACGGGGCACTGTATTTTGGTCCGTACGTGCCGGCGGGGGCGCTTCGGGACACCTTGAAAGTCATTAAAAAAGTGTTCCCGCTGGCCACGTGTACGATCGACATCGACGGCACCGCGGACCGGGCCTGTCTGGAATTTGAAATCAAACGCTGCATGGCTCCCTGTACCGGCAACCAATCGCAGGTGGATTATCACCGCATCGTCAAACAGGTTCGATGCTTTCTTGAGGGACGGGACAAGGAATTGCTGGAGGGATTGCGTAAGGACATGGAAGCCGCCGCCGACCGTCAGGCTTTTGAAGAAGCGGCACGACTGCGGGATCGGATGATGAACGTTTCCAGGACCTTGGAAAAACAGCGCGTGGCGCAAATCGGGCCGGTGGATCAGGACGTCGTCGGCTTGGCCAGGGTGGGAACGGCGGCGGACTTGCAACTTTTGTTCGTGCGCGGCGGCTTGTTGATTGCCCGCAAAGACTTCTTTTGGGCTGACGCCAAAGAGGCGTCCGATGAGGAACTGATTCGGTCGACCATTGAGCAGTTTTATCATAAGGAAACCATGCCGCCCAAGGAGTTGTTAGTGCCTCGGCCATTGTCCGACTGCGAGTTGATTCAACGCTGGCTCAGCCGGAAGAAGGGGCGGGCCGTTCGGATTCTGACTCCCGAACGCGGCGTGAAAGCCCGACTGCTCCGGTTGGCCCAGGACAATGCGGCCGCGGCCATTGAAGATCATTTGTGCAAAAAGGCGGCGGAACAAAAGGAAACCGAAGCGTTGCAACGTTTACTGGGATTGGCAACCGTGCCGAGTCGGGTCGAAGGGTTTGATATTTCCAATACCATGGGCACGCATTCCGTGGCCTCCATGGTCGTCTGGGAAGACGGAAGAATGAAGAAAGCCGATTACCGTCGGTTTCGTATCAAGACGGTTGAAGGAGCGAATGACTTTGCCAGCATGTATGAAGTCGTTCAGCGACGGTACGGGGGAACACTTGGTTCCCGGAGCGAAACACCCCTGCCGCTTCCTGATCTCATCCTGATTGACGGCGGCATGGGACAATTGGGGGCCGCGCTGGACGCCTTACGGGCGCTCGGCCTTCGCCGCCTTTCCGTTGTCGGGTTAGCTAAAGCCAAAGGGGATAAAGAAGAACGACTGTATGCGCCCGGGAATCGTGAACCGCTCATTCTGTCTCCCACGTCGCCCGCCTTTCGATTCGTCCAACGCATCCGGGACGAAGCGCATCGTTTCGCCCTCACCTACCATCGAAAACTCCGCGGCCAAGCCTTCGTTTCTCATGCACGTGGGACTAAGCGGTCGCGTGAGACGCGACCCTGCATCTGATGGCTTCATTCCCCGCGTGCGTGGGATGGGCGAAGATCCGATGCAATCAACGTAACGGTTCAACCTTCGTTCCCCGCGGGCGTGGGATGGGCACGACCTGATGTAGGGCCGCGTCTCACGCGGCCTTGGTTCACGAAAGCAAGGAACCATTCGATTGCCCTTCAGACGATGTGGCGTCATTCCCCGTCACGGTTCAGATTGTTCAAGCCCATGCGATACTTGACGTCGTAGTTGATGATGAAATCCAGTTCCTCGTCCGTGAACCCGTAGTGCTCGGCCAGGACGGCGTCAACGTCGTCAATAAGGGGTTTGGACGTTTTCATCACGAATTCGTCGTATTCAACTCTTCCCGTCGTCTTGTCCGGATAACTGTGTCGTTTCGCACGAACCCGCATATCATCTTCCAACCGGTGAGACAGTGAGACTAATTTCGCACTTCGACACTTGGGAAACGTCTCGATCTCCTGTTTGTTCAAGTCGCAGCCGTCCGAATGAGACGACCACCAGAGAAAGAATGTCGTGCTACAGAGGATCCCCTGTAAACTCCCGGTCTCATCGTTCTGGTAGAGCGGCTTCAACTTGACGGATGTTTTTTTCCCGTCTCGCTGGGTAGAAAAATATGGCGTCGTCGTATGCGCGCGAATCCAATTCACCGGTGATGAATGGTAAAACAGCGCCTGCTCCGACAAGGGTCTGGCCCTGAGCGAGTCGTGCGGGCGTTCTTGATACGCGTACAGTTTCTGCAAAATTCGTAGATGCAGCGGACCTGAGACTTTTGGAATGGCGGTTGGATAGCGGATGGTCCCGATGTGCGTGTAATGCAAGAGGCTGAACAGGTGGTCCCGCTCCGCTGCGTACCAGCGTGCATAGCCGGTCGTGAAGATTCCCTCGCCATGATTGGACGTAATAAAAATTGCCAACTTGAATCTGGCTCCGGGAAGCAACACGCCCGGATGGGCGTCGGCGCTGAGATTCAACAAGTGGCACGACGGAAACGATTGATAAAACGTGTTCTTCAAGGTGAGCATTCTCTTTGTGCTGTGTCCGCTCAGCGGGACCATCATACTCAGGACGCTTTTCGAGTGAGAGAGGCGCGTGCTTCGCTCCATCGTCAACGCGAACAGATTGCCGCAGGATCGGGTGGCGTAGCCCTTGACGGTGTACTGATTGTTTACCCGACGGTATTCCATGTAAGGCGGATTCCCGATGATCACGTCGAACCCGCCGCCGTTCATGACGCCGTAGAATTCAATGAACCAATGGAACGGCCGGTGGCTGTGACGCCATTGCCGGTACGCCCCTTCGTCATCGGTTGTGACGCCGTAGTCGCCGGCCACATACTCGTCTAACGTGTCGCGCAGCTCGTCAAGCCGTTCCCGCAGATCCGACTCCGTGCGGGCGAACGCGCCTGCATGCGCGTCGTCGTCAGCCGGCCCGTCGCGGAACCGGCGAAAGGCCAAGTCGATGGCCTCGGCGCGCTCCTCAATGCGCGTCAGTTCAGTCGCGTCTTCGGGGTAGAGCATTCTCCGCTGGTCGCCGTGGGTCACGACGAACGCTTTCTGTAGTTCCTTGATCGACGTGAAACCCACGAGCGCGTTGCCCACGCGGAGGTTCAAGGCCACGTCGGGCAATGGTTCGGTCGGGCCGACGCTCGTCAGTTGCGCGAACAGTTTCAAGAGCAGGCGCAGTTCGCAGAGTTCCACGGCCTCGTCCGTGATGTCCACGCCATGCACGTTGTTGACGATGATGGACTTGAGGATGAAGTAGCGTTCGCCGGGCCGTGCCGCCACGCGGTTGAGTATCGTGCGAAAATCGTTCAGATGCTCCGGGCCATGCGCGTGCGTCGAATGCGTCAGGTCATCAAGGAACCCCCGCATGGCGTCCAGGCAGGCGGCGTACAGCGGTTCCAGGACGTCCATTGCGGCGGACAGAAAGGCGCCGGACCCACAGGTGGGGTCAAGGACGGAGACGGTGGTGAGTGCCTTCCAGAAGGCGCGGACCAATTCCGGGCCTTCGCTGCCGGCGATCACGTCCTGGGCGAACTTCTCGACGTTCAGATTGTAGGTAATCAGGTCGTTGACGGACGTCACGTCCCCGGCTTTGAGTGTGGCGTAGATTTCCTCATAGCGTTGCCGGCGGGCCACGTGCTCGCGCCACGTCTCAGTCGGCAGGGCATATTCGGACGGAGCCGCGTCGTTCCAGCCGCCGCGTTGCGCCACGTGGTCCAGCCCCGCGGAGACCTCGGGCGGCAGCTCGCGCTTGTTGGCCAGGATTTCCCGTTGGTGAACGTCATACGTGATGCCGTGGCGGACGGCGTCGTAGACGTACCGGTCCGGGTCGTCCGCCAACAGCCGCCAGACTTCGCCGCCGGGCTTGAACGCACTCGAACAATCCCGTTGTACCCGGTCGAACAGGAACGGCACGATGGTGTTGCGGCTGATGTAGCCGGTGACGTCTTCCTTGGTGTAGTAGGCGTCCATCTGCTTCTGGTTGATATATTTCTCGAAGACGTAGCCCAGCGCGTCGAGGTTGATCTCGTCATCGTTGCGCAGCGGCCGGTCGTCGAGATGCCATTGATAGGCGTCGAAGAAGGTGAAAACGTGCTCGAAGGCTTCGTCGGGGATGCGGACCTCCGGGTTGTCCCGCTCCAGGTCATGCACGTCGAACGGGCCGCCGTTGAGATACGGAACGTGGCCGAATAATGCCACTGATTCCGGCGCGCGCTCGGCCTCGGGCCGACTCAACCCCTCGTGGAACAATCTCAGGAGAAACAGTCGGTAGAATCGTTGGAGGCGGTCCATCCCCCGTGTCCGCTGCATGCGATCCAGGCGGTTGCGCAGATAGTCGGAGTCGCCGTCGAGGAACCCCTGTTTCTGGATGAAGTAGAGAAACATGATCCGGTTCAGCATCAGCGAGGCGTACGATTCACGGTCAACGAAGTTCGGGATACCTTTGATGAATCCCTGAAACCTGTCGCGCTGTTTTTTCAAACGGTCGTAGAACTGCCGGATGGCTTTGTCGACGTCGAAGGCCGCGAGCATTTGGTCTGATCCGTCGGCAAGGCTTACGTTGTGGTCTTCCTCGCCCGGTGTACAGACGAGATGCTCCAGTTCCCGGATCAACGCGTCGTCCGGGTGGTCCAGGTGATACATGGACGCGTGAGATCGATCAGGCCTTCCCTGCTTGCGTTTTACCCACTGCCAGTACAGGGCGTTTCTGTCGCGTGAAGGGTAGACGATGACGTGTTCGCGGACGGTTTTGGCAACGGCTCTCTCGATCTTCCGGCGGGTCAGATGATCGGGGAAGACATCGTCAACGTCCACGTATTGATAGGCCACCATGCCGCGCGCGTGCGCAATGGCCTGCAACGTGAACGTTCGGGTGCCCACGGTGACGGCGGCGTCGGTTCCGCCGTGCTCCCAACCCAGTTCCTCAATGAACAGCGTGCGGAGATCGAAGTTCTTCAAACGTTGCGTGACGTTGGTTTCGTTGAGTGTCGGCATCGGGAATTCCTCGGATTGACCATCAGCGTGTCGTCCTCCGCAACGCCTCAATCCACCATCCTTTGCCTCAAGAATAATACAAATTCTCTAAAAAAGTGAAACGATGAAGACAACGGAGTCATTCAGCAGATGGACCACGCCCGGCAATCAGCGCGAACGTGCAGCCGTCACGTGAGCCATTGCCGACCTTGTTATCATTATCGGGTTCCGATAACATGCGAACGTGATTCAGACGTTTGGCAACGTTCTGGCAAAAGATTTGTTCTATGACAGGCGAAGGAAAGCAACGCGATTATTTCCGCCCGATCTACGCCGGACCGCGCGACGTAAACTCCTCTACCTCCACGATGCCGTAGAGATGAAAGATCTGAGAATCCCGCCCGGCAACCGACTGGAGAGCCTGAAAGGCAAGAGGAAAGGATTCCATGCCATCAGAATCAACGACCAATGGCGATTGGTGTTTCAATGGAGTCAGGGGCAAGCCTATAACGTGCAAATCATCGACTATCACTAAAGGAGGCAAAAGCAATGGATCACCAACCAGAAAATCCTTTTCATCCCGGCGAAATGCTTCGTGAGGAATTTCTCGATCCACTGGGAATAACCCAAGCAGCGTTTGCCCAGAAGATCGGCTGGAGCCGCGCGCGCCTGAATGAGCTGATACGAGGCAAGCGAGGCATCACCGCCGAGGCCGCCCTTGACTTGGCTCACGTTCTGGGTACGTCGCCGAAGCTGTGGCTGAACGTGCAGGCGACGTATGACCTTGCCAAGGCTGCCGCGAGACGTGTGGCGTAACGCACGCTATTTTCGCTTTTCTGTCTTGATCCCAAGAGCCCTATGATAGGTCGTATGCACTACGACATGCGTGCTGTCGTCTATTTCGGAAGGCGAGACTGACTGTCCTACTTCATCGACCCAAGATGCGCTCTCAAAGCTTTCAAGTTTCAGACCTATCAAACCGACATTGTAGAACACCATAAATAGCGTTCGTTTGAAGTCTTTTACGCTTACTAAGTCCTCTGTAACGTTTCTTGCATGTTCTCGTAGCGTACCATGCTCTTTGGGATGATCTATTGCAGACTTTAGACAAAGATCAGCAATATCCTCATCTCTCACTTGACGCAACGAAAATGATAAAGGGCGGTTCTTCAGGATGTCTGTAGAGTCCAATAATCCTGTGTAGTTTGCATACCATTCGTCGCCAAGGGCTCTTAGACGTTGTCGTGAATACTCTCCCTCCGCGCGCTTAAGCGTGTCCACATTTAACTGCGGTTTTCCCTCAGCTACCTCGATGCACTTGTTGAAAAAGCTGATCACATCTCGAGGTCTCTGGGTACGGGCAGTAATGAAATTTTTAATAGGTATTTTATCTATTTGTTTAGGTAGCAGATCACGATGCGTAACGACTTTGCCTTTTTGGTATCGTCGAGCTACGAGTTCACCTACTCGTTTGTCAAGCACCTCGATTATCTGCTCCGAAGACCAGCGCATGGGCAAGTACAGAGATTGATATTTCTCCTCTTGAAATCCAGCCGCACGCACCAGATTGAAGACTCTTTCGATCAGATCACGCCTGATGGCAACCAAACCCTTCACATTTGGTACTCGGCTGATCTCCTTCAAGGAGTCCATGAGCGCCATGATCAGTCGATAGCGCAGTTTCTCTTCAATCCAGTCTTCATCAAGACGGTCAATTAGTACGTAGTAGTATTTCTGTCGATCAGATAGCACGCTTTCTAAAAGATTCATCACCTTGCGTAAGTCTTGGACTTGAGCCTGACTGACGACATGCTGGGCTCGGTTCACTACTTGAGTTTTTTCCTCATCTGAGAGGATTTTTTTCTCCTCTGATGAGGCCCCTATCTTGAACTTATCCGATTTGATTCCAAGTCCAAATGCCAGTTCCCTTTCTAGCGTGGTCGTGATTTCCTTGACTCGATATTCAGTCTCTTCCCAGAACTTTTCACCCCATTTACGGAGATATTCTACGGCCTGTTGTGCCTTTTTGTCTTTGGTGGTTTGCCCTGCAAACTTCTGAATAATGGTATTCCATAACCCGCCTTCCTCACTATTTGAATGTGTACCAAAATGCTTCCTCAATACTTCAACTGTCAAAACGTGTCGCCAGAGTAATTTGTAAAATGGATCCAGGTTTACACCGAGATCCGAGAAGTACTTGATCATGGAGGAATTTGAAACGTAATTAAGAGCGAGGTTGTCAGGTTCAATAGAAATTATTCGCTCTCCCTCTTCATGCTTAAGGCGTTCGAAGAGTGCAGATTTTCCCGAACCTGTTCGGCCAAGTACAATTTGGCGAATGTTCTGTTGGTCCTTGAGATTTTCATAGTTTCCAGTCTCAACAAAGCAGGTTTTCAGAAATTCTGTATCATCCTCCGCACTGGCAGCGCCGATTGTGTCTGTTCTCCGGAATCTGAATTCAGACTGATATGCCTTGGCCATGGGGTGTAACCTCCTTGCTTCAGACAGATGTCCAATTTTGATTCTGCTCAGAGAGAAGACTTAGGTTGTTCATCGATTTCAGTGGGCAAAGCAGGGGGTGTGGCGTAGCGGGAAGTGCGCGGCGACTGGTCAATCGCCTCTGGAATCTCGAACCGATCATTAGCGCCCGTCACCAGTTCGGAGAACTGTCGTCCCTTAGGGACAATTCGCTCATCGAACGAACAGATCGAGTTGTTGAACGCGGTCATGGCGCTTTTCAATTCCTTGCCGACGTTCTGATAGTGCTTGATGAAGGTGAGCATCCGCTTGTGCATGTCCTCGCCCACTTCTTTGATTTGTCGGGCTTCTCGGGCAAGGCGAAACTGTTGCCAACCGTTGTTGATGGCCCACAGCATCGCAATCAGCGATGCCGGCGTGACGAGGGCCACCCGCTGACTCATCGCATATTCCAGCAGGTCGCGGTCGGTGTTCAGGGCCGCAGAGAGAAACTGGTCTCCCGGCACGAACATCACGACAAAATCAAGAGCGCCTTCGGTTTTACGGCCATAATTCCTACGGGCTAACTCGGTGACTTGGCGTTTCAACGCGGCGGCGTGTTTTTTCCACGCGGCATTGGCGGTTTCGTCATCATCTGCCTGCTGCGCTTCCATGTACGCGGCGGTGGACGCTTTGGCGTCCACGACCACGGCACGACGCTCCGGCAGCGTCACAATCAAATCGGGACGGTCTTGTGAACTGCCGCCGGCCGCCTGCTCCTTAAAGTCGCAATACTCGGTCATACCGGCAAGGTCAACCACCCGTCGTAGTTGAACCTCGCCCCAATTCCCGACGCGACGAGTGTCGGTCAGCGCGGCAGACAATTTGTTGGTTTCCGCAGTGGTGGCCTGCACGTGCGTCATCAGTGAATCAATCTGCGGATTGAGCTTGCTGTAGTTTTCCGCCAGTGGTTTCACCATCTCCTGAAATTGCTGGTGTCGCCGGTGAAACTCGCCTTTCGCGGATTCCATCGTCTTGTTGAAGTTCTCGTTGGCCAAGCTCAAAAATTGATCGGTGTTGCCACTCAGTGCATCGGCGGCGGCCGCTCTGAACGTTTCACCCATTTGCGTTTTCGCCGACTCAATAATCCGTTGAGCGTTGTCGTCAATCTTCAGACGTGCCTGCAATCCGGCCACTTCCACGTTGTGTTTGGCCGACTCCTTGTCCAACGTGCTTCTGGTCCGAAATTCCTGAATGAACCAGCAGAACATACCGCCGATAAAGAATCCGATGATCCCACCGATTATCCATTCCATTGGTCAATCCTCCGTTTCTCTCCATCATAGGAACCGGCTTTGGTTCTCTCAATAAGGTCGGGAGCCCTCCGCATGCTTCAGTGCTCGTTCGGGCGCCATGAGATGGCGCAGCTACAGAAGAGCGGAGGGGAATTTATCATATTCGTGCGTATCTTTGAGGCGTTGCATTCGCGTGAACCGTCCCTAGGCGAATAGTGCGGTGAGGTCGGCCGGTTCGATTGGAACGGCACCGAGTTCGATCAGACGGGCGTTGTCCGTGGAGTCCAGGGTGAAGACCGGTTTGCCTTGGGTCAGGGCGTCCTTGCACAACGTTTCGGTTTTGCTGTCCGGTTCGGCGTGGGCGATGAGGAGGCAGCCGGCCAGGGCCGCGACGTGAGTGTTACGCTTGGCGGCAAGGGCCGCGGTGGGACGGCGGATGGTGCCGTCGAAGAACGAGAGGAGCAACAGGCGGCCTTCGGCTACGGGCTGCTTCCAGTGTTTTGGTGTTCGCATGTGATTGAATCCCCTGGCCGGGCAAACGATGACGGATGCCGTGCCCCGCAATAGCACAGCCAGGCACTCTTGTTCCATCGGCGACTGGAACCCGCCGATGATCGTCACGTCGGCATGGCGCAGCGTCTTGGCCAAGTCGTAAGTTTTGAGAATCGCGTCACCGGGGGAACGCACGGAACAAAAGAACCCGAGCAGACTTCCGTTGAGCACGCCGAGGTTGCCCCGCGCCGTGACGGCAAGCGAACGGCCATCCTCGGAGCACCGCCGCAGCACCGGCGGATAGTC
This sequence comes from Nitrospirales bacterium, assembly GCA_965212625.1. Lineage (GTDB taxonomy): Bacteria > Nitrospirota > Nitrospiria > Nitrospirales > UBA8639 > Bin75. The sequence continues at coordinate 2,366,753 of OZ243124.1, forward strand.
GGAGGCGCCGGGACTTAACAGCGTTTGATGCTCAGGGTCCATTCCTGAATTTTGACTCAACTCATTACTCCAACCAGTGGTTGGAGTTTTTCCGTCATTCAATTTTCGGGTCGTGTCTCAATTTGGATGTTCCCTCACCCTCACCCTCTTCCAGAGGGAGAGGGAACAAAAGCAGACGCTTCTTCTCCACGGGAACGTCCGCGGTCACGCGGTCTCGAATTGCAAGACGGAGAGATTCAGATGGGAGGAACGTTTTGAGAGATGGATCATTTCCCTGCCCACCGCGTATGGTTTTCCGGCTTCAGGTGCCGAAAGGGTACGACGCACCTTTGTCTTCAGGATCTTCTGAATACGAAGATCGCTTCCCGAAGGGAATCGAGGTCGGGGTTGAATGGAAACTTCATCCCGTCGGCTGTTCCGTAATGATTTCCAAAGAATCAATGCCCTCGAAATCCTTGGCATTGTGAGTCACCAGAGGCACGCCGTGCCGAACGGTGCAGGCAGCAATCCAGGCATCGTTGGGGGTAATGGAATGACCACTTCGCTCTCGCTTCGCGACGAGCCGTCCGTAACGACGTGCAATTTCATGGTCGTAAGGAATAACCACGAAGTTTCGCAGCGTCGTTTCAAGTTCTCTTCGTTTCTGTTCACCCCAGTTCTTTTTTTCTGCGCCGAAGTACAGTTCACCAACGGTGATAAAGGCAATTGCCAGCAACCGCCTTTCGACGTGTGGCCTATAGACCGCAGCCAAAGCTTCGCCTTTCATCAAGTACGAGACGATGTTCGTATCGAGGATGATTTTGGCGATGCTCATGACCGGCTGTCTTTCTTTGTGCCGGAATGACGGAATTCGTCAATGACCGCTTCGAATCCGTCGTTCTCGTCTCCCGGCCATGTACCGAAAAGAGCCCGCACGTTTGCCATCGGCTGTACGTTCTGTGACTTGGCCAACTCGTCAAGCGACGGCGATTCCCAGAAGTCCTGCGAAATCGGCGTGCCCTGCGGCAACAGGTCGAGACCTTCGTCATCGCGACCCTCCAGGCGTTCGATATCGCAAATTTTTATGCTGGCAATTCTGCCGCTGACGGGGTCTTCCTTGGCTTCCCCGACAATTCGGACGTAGTGGAGGATGTCGTCCAGAACCTCATCCTGTTGCTCCCTGTCGAACAAACACAGGACCGGGTCTCCGGCCGACGGATGCACTCGGCAGCGGGTTCCATACTCCTTGAAATCCGCCATAAGCAGTCGGCCTTCAATTGTCCGTATGTTCGTCTGCGGTCCCTTGATGCGCTCTCGGATACGTCTGAAGCCTTCAGGCGTAAACGCCGTGGTGATGGGGGCAGCTTGTTGGCGCAGGGTGAATTCGATTTTCGTGAAGTCTTGGTGAAAAGGCGTGACGGCATCGCGCCAAGCCATCAGGACGCCGGTGTCGTAGCCGTCCGGCAGCGTTTCTTCCGGCGTGTGCTCCTGCACCGTTGCCAGTCCGCCAATCGCTTTTTCCAACACATCCAAACCAAAGTCCATTCCGGGTAAGGGCACGGTGGTCTGCCTGCGTTCAAAGCCCAATACTGCCGACGGACTTCCATGCGTCAGCAACACGAGGTCAAACTCCAATTCTTTCTTGAGGTTCCGTAGCGGTTGTCCCTGACGCACACTCTTGGTGTCACCCTGCAGAACGCGCCCGGTTCGTTGCAGCGCCTTGTTCATGTTGGAAAGAAAGCGCAGCAGATGCGACACCGGAATTGTCCCCGCTCCGACCGCTTTGCCATCAAATCGAATCTTTAATAAGGGTTCGCGCTCGTTCATGGCTTGCGTCCTTTATTACTCGTCGCTTTCCATGGCAGAGAGTTTCAGATTGGAAGATCGCTTCGAGAGAAGGGGCATCTCCACGCCCACTACTCCGGCGGACTTCCCGGAAGTGCAACGCCTCAAGCAATTGGGCCACTTCCTGAGGTTTGAGCACGGGTGCTTTGGGTATCAGGGGGTTACGATTTCCTGAATGCCGACAAACTCGGAATCGAGAGCAGGCTCCCCTTCCTCAAGGAGCATGGTGAGCGCCTCTTTCAGATTTTCGTGTAGCTCATCCAACGTTTCCCTTTGAGAATGAGCTCCGGCAAACCCGGGTACGTGCCCGACATAGAACCCGGTGTCCCGACACCGTTCGACTATTGCGGTAAAGCGCATGGCGTCTCGCTTTCCCTGGAGGGAGAGCGTACCGTCCGGATGGCCGATCTCAGAATTTCCCCTTCATGGCGCAATGATACGTTTACCAATCGCCGGGACGCAACACTGATGTCGACCGCTACGGAATGGACGGGACCGCCCCGTTCCTAGCCCGCATATTGCGCCAGTTCGTTCATTAAAACGAAGAAAGACTTTAACGTTCAAAGAGTTACGTTTTTTCAAAAAAATCTACGGGTACAAATTGTACTGACCGCGCCCTCGCTGGTCTTTTCACCCCTGGCGCGTCCATGCTTCCTCAGCTATAGTCACCATCTTGGGTCCGTTCATTGGCCTACGCCTCTTTCGCCATGCGATACGTGATGTCGAAATTGACGATGAAGTCCAACTCCTCCCCTGGAATTGGGCCGGCGGTTACGTCGTTTCACATTGCAGGGCGGAGAGGTTGAGCGCGGAAGAGCGTTTCGAGAGCCGGAGCAGTTCGACGCCCACCACTTCGTTGGCGTCGTTGTAATCAAGGACCACGCCCGGCGAGACTTCTTCGGACTCGATGATGGCGGAGTCGTCAAGGAGGCGATAGAGGGCATCGGCTTCTTTATCAACGTGGATCTTCATAGTTTTCCTTTCATGGTGCGGTCCAGTTCCTTGTCTGGGAAGCCGTACACAGTATTCGGTTTTCCTTCGTTGTAAAACTTCCGCTGGAGGTTATGATGCCATCCGACTTCTCGCACCAATGGTGCGAGTCTTTCCGAACCCTCGTCGGCTGATCAGTCCAACTCGACTCCTCGAAGCTCATTGCCGAGTACAAGGTTATCCGGTGCAGGAAGCCAATCATCATTGTCCGGCAGGGCCAAGGCATCTCTGAGTTCCCGTCTGTACCTTCTCAGCCCATCGGTTCTGCCCACCTTTTTCAAGTGTCTGACCCTGGTCAAGTTTAGATGGATCGAGTAGTCGTCCCGAACGTAGAGCAGTCCTGTGTCGAAAGACCGATGATGCAGGGTGCAAAGGGCCAAGCCATTGCTGATTACATCATGCTCTTGTGGGTGGGCGTGCGGCACAATATGAGCGGCATCGACAAGGTCCAATTGAATCCCGCACATTGCACATCTGTGTGCGTAGGCTCCCAATACCTCTTGCCTGAACATGGGGCTTCGTAAATACTCAATATTGGTTACCCGTATTTTTTGTCGGTTCATCACAATTGGTCGCGCAGGGGATTGCTTATAAGATTGTGCCACCCGTTGCAATGTCCGATTGGTGGCTTGGTGAAGTACCGTCGGGTTCTCTGCATACAAACCAATGAAATCGGGGCGAAACATGATTACGATCTGCCCATCAGTGTCGATATGCGCTGATAAGCCCCGTTCGACGGCCTCCTGCATGCGCGGTAACCGAGTATAGAGAGAAAACCGCCGGACTCGCGAGTCTCGGGCCAAGAACCTGTCTGGATCCCACGCGCTGAATGTATGGATGTCTGCGGAAAATCCCAGAATGAGGATGATGTCTCCCCGTAGCCTGCTGTTACGGAGTCTCTCCGGCAAGTCACCTGGACATTGGATCCGGTATTCATCCGACTCAGCGCGATTAGCAAAATGAACGTTACCAATGAAAACAGTAACGAACCTGTCTTTGAAGAAAAAGCGGTACGGATTGCCTCCGCCGGCAAAATAGACAAAGTCTGTGTGCTGGCGAAAAGCGTCGAACAGCGCATGGAACAGGTCTGTCCTGTTTAGTATGGCCATTTCAAATAATCCTTAATCGTTATACCGACTATATTTTTCCAATGTGCTCGGGTTCAATCGAGAACGTCGTTGATATCCATTTGTCAATTTCGTACAGACGACCATCGACCGACAAGTCAGTGGGGACCGGTGGCAGAAAACGCTCTCTCAGGGATGGGGGGATGTTCTTTTCACCTGATTCGTGGTTGATGCTGCGAACCATAGAAATAAAAGAGAATAATTCCATCAATTCCGTCCAACCCGCGCCCAGTCCCGATAGAAATACGATGTCGGCCCTTCTCGTTAGTGCAAGCAGCTTCTGATAGTTGAAATTCCCAACGTACTTACCTGCGTTCTTCTTAAAAACAAGTGCGGAATATCTATGCTGGTGCAGTAGCTTTCCAAGGGTGGCCAGTCTGCGTAGATGATCTTTTGGAAACGAAGCGATGGGCGCGAGGAGGTCCGTGAGTAGCCGGTTTGTAACGTGGAACCCGTCCCCTCGCGTCAGCCAATACCAAAAGCAGGCATCGCCCGCTGTAATCGCGAACGCGGCAAATGCTTGTTCATCAGAAGGCAGTGTCACCCAGCCGCACTGAGCGGGATCAAGCAAGCGTTCGCCATCTCCATGCAATACGGGTGGCTGTTCAATATAGGTGGAAATAAAATTCCGCGCCGTGGGTGAAAATCCCAATTTGATTGTCGCGTCATCTGCTCCGAGGGGGGAAATCGACTTTGAGCAAGACGACTTGATATGCAGTGCCAACAGTTTTGCACAGGAGCGATCCGCCAAACGGGGAATGCCAAAATTTTCAGCGGAGACACCATTTGCCACCTTGTTGTAGGTTACGTTGTCCAACAGAAAAGTTCGATACGCCGAGCGCCATCTAAAAAGACGAGTGGCAAATGAATCGCCGTCCGTCGAAGTACTAAGCCAGATTGTGCATCGCTGACTTACCCCGAAAAAGAGAGATGCGGGAATATTGTCAAAGGAAGAAAACCAATGTGTCCCTCTTTTGGTGAGTTGTTCCCGGAGGGCGGAAAACTCAAAGCTGAAGGTCGCGGAAAGGGGAATAATAACCCCGCAGCGTCCTCGCTGATTGGTGATGCGATGGGATTGCATGACTACGTACCCGTAAATATCTGGGAATTTAAGGGACTTGGGCGACTGCACAACATATTCAAGCGACTTGCAGTTAACATACGGCGGATTCCCGATAATCACGTCGAACCCGCCCCGGTGCATGATGCCGTAGAACTCCACGAACCAGTGAAACGGCTGGTGGCTGTCGCGCCATTGTTGGTAAGCCGCTTCGTCGTCGGTTTTGACGACGTAGTCGCCGGACAAATATTCGTCCAATTCGTTCCGCAAATCATCAAGCCGCCTCCGTAGATCAGACTTTGCGCCGGCGAACGCGCCGGCGTTCATGCCGCGCTTGGTCTGCATGGCGCGGAACTGATGAAAGGCGCGGTCGGCGAGTTCGGCCTCTTCTTCAATGCGTCTCAGCTGTTCCTCGTCTTCCGCGTACAGCATTCTGCGTTGACCGCCGGCCGTCATCGTGAAGGCTTTCCGGATTTCGTCCAGCGACGTAAAACCCACCAGCGTGTTGCCGGCGCGGACGTTGAAGTCGATATCGGGCAGCGGTTCGATCTGGTCGTAGCTGTCCAGTTGCGCGACGAGTTTGAGGAACAGGCGCAGTTTGCAGATTTCTACCGCCTCTTCCATGATGTCCACGCCGTACAGGTTGTTGATGATGATGGCTTTGAGGATGAAGTAGCGTTCGCTGGCGTGTTGTTCGATCTGTTCCAGGACCTTGCGGAAGTCGCTCAGCTTCTCCGGGCGGTACTTGCGCGTTGAGCGGTCCAGGTCGTCCAGGAAGCCGCGCATGGCATCCAGGCAGGCGGTGTACAACGGCTCCAGGACGTTCAGCGCGGCGAACAGAAACGCGCCGGACCCGCAGGTGGGGTCCAAGATGGACACCGCGTTCAGCGCCTTCCAGAAGGCGCGCACCAGTTCCGGGCCTTCGCTGCCCGCGATCACGTCCTGGGCGAACGTCTCGACGTCCAGATTGCAGGTAATCAGGTCGTTGCCGGACGTCACGTCCCCGGCTTTGAGTTTGGCGTAGATTTCCTCGTAGCGTTGCCGTCGGGCCACGTGCTCGCGCAACGTCTCGGTCGGCAGGGCATACTCGGACGGAGCCGCTTCGTTCCATCCCGCCCGTTGAGCCACGTCATCCAGCCCCGCGGCGATTTCGGTCGGCAGTTCGCGTTTCTCCGTCAGGGCTTCCTGTTGGTGAACGTCATACGTGATGCCGTGGCGAACGGCGTCGTAGATGTACCGGTCCGGGTCGTCCGCCAGCAGGCGCCAGACTCCGCCGCCGGGCTTGAAGGCAATGGCACAGTCTTTCTTCGCCCGGTCGAACAGGCACGGCAGCACGGTGTTGCGGCTGATGTAGCCGGTGATGTCCTCCTTGGTGTAGTAGGCCCCCATCTGCTTCTGGTTGATGTATTTCTCGAAAATGTAGCCTAGCACGTCGGGGTTGATCTCGTTGTCCTTGCGGAGCGGCCGGTCGTCAAGGTGCCACTGGTAGCCGTCGAAGAAGGCGAAAATGTGCTCGAAGGCTTCGTCGGGGATTTGGATATCCGGGTTGTCCCGCTCCAGGTCGTGGACGTCGAACAGGCCGCCGTTGAGGTACGGGACCTGACCAAGCAACGCGGCCAATTCCGGGGCGCGGTCGGCCGCAGGTTGGCCAAGGCCCTCGTGGAACAGGCGCAGCAGGAACAGCCGGTAGAAGCTGTGAAAGTTGCCGTTGCCCCGTTGTTGCCGCACCTTGTGCAGGCGGTTGCGCAGGTAGTTCGTGTCGTTATCAAGGAAGCCGCGTTTCTGGATGAAGTAGATGAACATCATCCGGTTCAGCATCAGCGAGGCATACCATTCGCGGTCGGCTACGTTTGTGATGCCGTTGATGAAGGTCAGAAAAGCGGTGTGCTCCTTCTTGAACCGGTCATAGAACCCCTTGGTGACCTTCTCCACGTCGAAGGCGGCGCTTGCCCGGCTCGTCACGTCGACAAGAGTCAGGTCTTCTTCCTCATCCAAGGTGAAGACCAACTGCTCCAGCTTCTGGATGAGGGCTTCGCCCGCCTGCTCCCGGCTATAGAGGTGGGTGCGCGTCAGGTCCGGCCGGCCCGGCTCGCGCTTGACCCACTGCCAGTACTGTGCGTTCAGGTCATGCGTGGCGTACACGATGAGGTGTTCGCGGACGGTTCTGGCAACGATGCGCTCGATCTTCTGGCGGGTAGGGTGGTTCGGGAAGGCAGCGGCGGATTCAGCGACGTACTGGTAGACGACCATGCCGCGCTTGTGGGCGATAGCGTGGAGCGCAAACGTTCGGTCGTCCACGGTGGCTTCGGCGTCCGCACCGCCGTGGTCCCAGCCCAGTTCCTCAATGAACAGCGATCGGAGCGCGAAATGCTCCAGGTGGCTTCTTACGGCGTTTCTGTCGAACCTGGCGGGCATGGGAAGGATGCGCCGGTGTTCCTGTTTACAGACGTCGCGTTGCGGGCAGAGTGGTCATCTTGCGATCCGGCGTGAGGACTTCCATGCCGGCGCGGGAGTACTCGTCGGCAATCAATCGGTCAAACAGCCCCGGGCCGCCGGACGATTCAAGTGCCGCGATAACAGCGTGCCCGTTCAGGGGAGCAACCAGTCCACTGCGTAACACGTAGAGCAGACCGGCGCGGGCGTCGGTTCCGGACACGCCGTAATGGTGCTGGACCGTGACGTAGGTTTCCCCAATGACCTGATTCGATGCAAAAATTTCTGCCCCGCTCTCCGTCAACGTTCTCAGGGCTTGTTCGCAATAAGAGAACGCGTCGGGAGGTTTGCCGATCAGCAGCCGCACAAGCACGGATGTGTCAATCCCGTAGCGAAGGGTCATAGGGCTGACTTCGGAACGTCTCCATGTCAATCGGTTCGGCGTCAGGATCGATCTTGTCCCGTAGCGGCGGGATGAAAGTTGGATTGATCCGCCGAGGCCGCAGAAGGAAGCCGTCGGGGCTGTCTTGCAGTTCGAGGTGATCGCCCGGGCCAACTCCCAGCGTGTCCAACACCCGCGCAGGGAAGGTGACCTGACGCTTCGACGTGATTTTGACAATCATGGTGTGCCTCCTTACCAAAAATTCTAATGAGGTAAGGCAAAAACGGTCAAGCATGGTGCCGGCCAATCCAATCGGGATACGTGAATGGATTGGAGCGACTTACCGACATCCATGAAGGGAAACGGCGGCGGTGTCGCCTATGAAGGTCACGGTCATGACCGGTAGAATGTTTAATTTGGATTCCCGCTTGAAACTGCGGGAATGACAAAAGGGGGTACTAGGGGCATGACGAGAGGAGGACTGCGGTCATGACAAGAGGTAGACTGCGGGGAATGCCAATGTGGCTGTTATCGTCCATGAGGCGGGAAGGTCCGAGAAGGGGTATCTCCTCTGACCGAGAGCCAAAGGGGGCGGTGTGGCCTAGAACGCAAATTGCCAGCCCGCTAAGATACTCAGTGCCGGCGTTGCGTGGGCGTTGTGCCCGGGATGCCGCATCCACGTTGCATTCAACCGCAGGGCGTGGCCGTTTGCGAACGATTGTTGCCATTGTGCCGACACGTCAATCTGTCGACCGGACGGACGAAGGCTGGCCGCACGCCGTTGACGGATCACGGCTCCGCCTTTGGTGCGGCCCACTGGGAGGGACAAAGCAAGGTGTCCGTCCTCCACCCGCAGCGGTTGGGACAGGCCGATTCTCAGCGATCCGTCGCGGAGGAGCCGTCTGCTCACACTCAGAGCAAAGGCACTGGTGGCCAGCGGCGACATCCCAGTCACCATGCCCTGGCTGAAGTTGGCTTGTACGGTGCCGAGTTCGGCGAGAGTATCAATCCGCCATGCCCCGAGGTCCACGCCGGTCTCAATCCCACTCACGAACGAATGGGCCGCCATTGTGCCAAAAGCCCCGGCGGATGACGTGCCTAAGAGACTGTGTTGTTCACGCAGCCATGCCACTGTGAAGCCCAGCGTTCCCTCGAAAGGACTCCACGACAGCGCCGCGCCGGAGGTCGGCGGCAAGCCGACGACCCGTGATTGAGAGCCGGCGCGCGTAAAGGCCGTCAATGCCACGCCATCGTCTCCCGTGAGTGTGAAGGTATTGGCATCTTGGGCCAGATGAAAATGCCCGTCCTTCACCCCGTTGGGAGTTTCTCTCAAACCGACTCGTATTGTGGCATAGCCGAGATCATGCTTGACCGCCCCCCCGACGCGACCAGGAATAAAGGTCAACCGTTGGCCGACCATCTCCTGTACCACGGGGTCTTGTTGCATCAACTGATGGAGCTGCAAGGTGGACGAGGGGCCAGTGGTCATGCCGGTCAAGTCCGAGAGCGTGAACCAAAAGGGTGCTCCCAAGCTGTCAAAGGCGGCGATTTGCTGACCGGCTAAGGACTGCTTCAAGCCGTCGCCCATGGCCGTGCCCAGGTGCAGGTTCGTCAAAGCGAGCGTCACCCCCGCTCCATTGACGCTCGACCCCGTGCTGACCATTGGTTCGCCCACGGGCATGAGGGCCTTGCCGAGATCCATCATGCCTTGACCATAGACGGACTGATCCGCAAATTCCCCGGTTTTGTCGGCAGTGGCAAAGAGCCGTGTGACCAAGTCTGTATTGGGAACTTGATCCCGAAACCGATGTTTCATGACCGCGAGCCCGCCGGTGACCATCGGGGCGGCATATGAGGTCCCACTGCTAGTCCTGACGCCATTGTTCTGGGCGTTTGCGAGCTTCACGTCTACACCGGGAGCCGCAAGACACCACCGTGCGGCCTCTCCGCACCGATTGGAAAAAGAAGCAACAGCAACGTCGCCGTTATTACGATCACGAGCAACGGCCACGACCGCAATTGTATGTCCCCGCACCTCTGGAATCTTCGCGGGGAGTCCGGCGAGGATGGAGGGCGAACTGGCGTTCAGAACCCCTCCCATGCACCGCGCAAGGGCAGGTGGACACGGATCGCCATGCGAATTGCTTGCAGAAAACACCAGAATCGTTTTGTCCGCTGTCCCGCGTTGCGCGATCGCCGCAATCGTCTCTCCCAAATTTTGCCGAAGTTCGTTTTCGCTGTAGTATTCAATGAGCCCTCGATAAGAAAAGCTCAAATTCACAACGTCCACCCCTTGATTCAGGACCATCTGTATCCACGCGGCATTCTCGGTATCCACCGTCTTCAACGCGGACGTGGAGGTCGGCCGATAGAGCGGTGGTGGTGTGCCACTGTCCAATCGAAGAGCAACCATTTTAAGATTGGCACCCCAGGCAACCCCGTGAAAGCCATCCGCGACCCCAGAGTTGGGCTGGGCGACGATGACGCTGGCAACCGACGTGCCATGACCCTCACGAGGCAATAGAAGACAACGAGGGGGGGGGCAGAAAATTGTTTCGGAGATTTTACTCTGGTCAAACAAGGGGTGGGTTTCCTTGATGCCGTTATCAACCACACCGACGGTGACCCCCGTACCCGGGGCCTCTTGCAGCTGATTACCGAATTGATCAGGATGAGCGCCACCTACGGCGCCCCCCGTATTCGGGGCCCGTTCGAGATGAGCATACGCTTGACCGGCGTTAATCGCATCAAGTCCCCACTGATTCATAAAATCCGGATCAGCTTGATGCCGGGCGGTGATCCTTACTGTTTCATTATCGTAATCTGCCTTGCAGACAAGCCCATCCTTGGTTACGTACTGAATGGGGGGCATGCACGTTGGCGGAGATGGAGGGCGTTCTGGCTGAGATGGAGGGGGGTCTTGCCGAGATTGAGGGGGTTCTGGTTGTGTGTCCATCCCGTCTTGTGTGGCCACCCCGCCACCACTTCCGCCCCCTCCGCAGCCTGACAAGACCAGGAGTAAGCACGGGCAGAGCTTGACGAAATCTTCCCAACGCACAACAACTCCTCCTTAGAAAAGGTAGATAAAAGGCCGGGAATTGCCCACCGCATAGATAGCAGGAGAGAAAAATGGGGTCAACCAGGAGGTCCCTTAGGATGCTCCTTACCTTGTCGGCCGGCCGTCCCTGTGGTAGATTTTCCGCTCATCCGGTCTCTTCGAGGCAAGCCTGACCCCACCGGCGGTCTCCAGCCCATGGCCAAACTGTACGATCACCACGCCGTCGAAAAGAAATGGCAGGCCTACTGGCGTGAGCATCAGACGTTTCGTTCCGACGTCGACTCCACCAAACCCAAATTTTACGTCCTGGACATGTTCCCGTATCCATCCGGAGCCGGACTCCACGTGGGGCATCCCAAGGGCTACATCGCCACGGATATCATCGCTCGCTATAAACGGATGCGCGGGTTTAACGTCCTGCACCCGATGGGGTGGGACGCCTTCGGCCTGCCGGCCGAGCAATACGCGATTGAAACCGGTACCCATCCGCGAGAGACCACCACGCGGAACATTGCCACCTTCAAACGCCAATTCCAGGCCTTGGGCATGGACTACGACTGGTCGCGGGAAATCGATACCACCGATCCGCACTACGTGCGGTGGACGCAGTGGATCTTTCGCAAACTCTATGAACAAGGGTTGGCGTATCTGGCCGAGGTGCCGGTGAATTGGTGCCCGGCGTTGGGAACCGTGCTGGCCAATGAAGAAGTCATTGACGGGAAGAGTGAACGAGGCGGGCATCCGGTGGTGCGGATTCCCATGCGGCAGTGGATGCTTCGGATTACGGCCTATGCCGACCGGTTGATTGAGGACCTTGATCTCGTGGACTGGCCCGAATCCATTAAGCGGATGCAGCGGGAATGGGTCGGCCGTTCGGACGGTGCCACGATCTTCTTCGGGGTCTCCGGACATGAGCCACACGTGCTTGAGGTGTTTACCACTCGTCCCGATACCCTCTTCGGTGCGACCTTTATGGTGCTTGCTCCGGAGCATTCCCTTGTGTCGGCAATCACGACGGCTGAGCAGCGTTCGGCGGTGGAGACCTACGTGGACACCGTGTCCCGTCGGAGCGAACGGGCGCGTATTGCCGAGTCGGGGGAGAAGACCGGGGTGTTCACCGGGGCGTATGCCGTTCACCCGGTCACGGGCAAGCCCCTCCCGATCTGGATTGCGGATTACGTGGTGGCTGCCTATGGGACGGGGGCCATTATGTCGGTTCCGGCTCATGATACGCGGGACTATGCCTTTGCGAAGCGGTTTCACTTGCCGATTGTCGAAGTCGTTTCCGGCGGCGATCGTGCCACCGAGGCGTTTACCGGTGACGGCGTCAACGTGAATTCCGACTTTTTGAACGGCTTGCCCACGCCCGAAGCGAAGACGCGCATGGTTGAGTGGCTGGAACAACGCGGCAGGGGCGAAAAGGCCGTGACGTATAAATTACGCGATTGGCTCTTCAGTCGGCAGCGATATTGGGGGGAGCCGTTTCCCGTGGTGCATCTGGAAGACGGCACGACGGCCCTCGTTCCTGAGTCGGATCTGCCGGTCTTGCTCCCGGAACTGGAAGATTTTCAGCCGAGTGGGGAATGTGCCCCGCCGCTGGCTCGGGCCCGCGAGTGGGTGAACGTCGTGGATCCCCGGACCGGACAAACGGTCCTGCGTGATACGAATACCATGCCGCAGTGGGCCGGAAGCTGTTGGTATTACCTTCGCTTTTGCGATCCCCGCAATACCCGGGAACCGTGGTCCCAAGAGGCGGAACGCCATTGGATGCCGGTGGACTTGTACGTCGGCGGCGCCGAGCACGCGGTGTTGCACCTGTTGTATGCGCGGTTCTGGCATAAAGTGCTGTATGACCTCGGGTTGGTGCATACGCCCGAGCCGTTTCAAAAATTGCTGAATCCCGGAATGATCCTCGGGCACAGCTATCGGTACTTTGACGACAACTTGGCGGATGATCCTTCACGTTCGGCCCAAGCGTATTCCGTTTCGGAGGTGCGGTGGGACCACGACTCCCCGGTCCACGACAAAACCGGCAAGGAACTCAAGGCACGATGGGTGCCTTCCCAGGACGTGCAATGGTCCGAACAAGGCGTGCCCCTTCACCCGACGATCGAGGGGCTGGCGCTGGAACAAGTGACGGAGAAGATGTCCAAGAGCCGGGGGAACGTGGTGAATCCGGATGACGTGATTGCCGAGTACGGCGCCGATGCCGTGCGGCTGTATGAAATGTTCATGGGCCCGTTGGACAAGGGTGCGCCGTGGTCCACGGAATCCATTCCGGGGGTGTCTCGTTTTTTGCAGCGCGCCTATCGTCTGTTGACGAGTGACCGCGGACGGGACGGAGCGCCGGCCCCGATCGTGGAAGGACGTGGCACGCCGGATCAAGCGCGACTCACCGCCCGCACCGTTCAAGGCGTGACGCAGGACCTCGACGCGATGAGTTTGAACACCGCCATTGCGAAATTGATGATTTTCGTGCGGGATATCACCAAAGATGGGCCCCTGCCGCGCGCGTCTGCCGAAGCGTTTGTCTTGTTGCTGTCGCCGTTTGCCCCCCACGTGGCCGAGGAATTGTGGGAAGGGATGGGCAATGCGCCGAGTCTTGCGCATCAGGCTTGGCCGACGTTTAATCCCGATCTCGTGACCCACGAGGAGATGACGATTCCCCTTCAGGTGAACGGTAAATTGCGCAGCAAGATTCGCGTGCCCGCCGACGCGAACGAAGAGGCGGTTCTCGATCTCGCGCGCAGCGATGGAAAAGTATTGGAACGGCTGAAAGGCGCGACGCCGCGAAAAGTGATCTACGTCGAAAAAAAATTGGTGAATTTTGTCGTCTGAAAGGGGAATGCCCTTGATACACGGAGTGCTCTCGTCTCTTTTCGTGGTCTTGATGGTGCTCGCTTCCCTCATCGGGTGCGGCTACCGATTTTCAGTGGAAGGCCCCGGTCCGCGAATCGGGGGCGGGTCCGCACCACGGGCTGAAGGCCCGCCGGCCCGATTAGCCATTCGAGACGTGGAGAACCGGACGTTCTACCGGGACCTGGAATCCGCCTATACCGACTATATGCGGCAGGAATTTGCCGTCAGCAGCGGAGCGCAAGTCGTGGCTGAGGCTGACCAGGCCGATTACGTGGTAAGGGGGGAGATCGTCTCGGTGACGGTCCCTTCTCTGACGTTTTCCACTGCCCAGATACGGGAACGTCGCGTGCAAGCGGTGGTGCGCGTCACGGTGGAACGTCGATCGACGGGCACCGTGCTGTGGACGAACACGGCGACGGGTACCGGAGAGTTTTTTGTAAATCGCGCCGCCGACGTTGAGGGGAGCCAGGATGTCATTCAGTTTAATCAAGTTCTGCAAGATCGTGCCCTGGAGCAGGCCGGACAAGAAGCCATGGAACGGTTGGCCGCGGCATTTTGGCACGCCTGGGATCAAGGAACGTTCTCTTCGGCTCACCCTTCATCTCCGGATCCTTCTTCAACCAGCCTGCGTACACGGTCGGCGGCCCCCGTTGTGTAATCCGTCAAGGGGACGTATTGGGGAGAGACCATGGTGAGCAAGCCTCACAAACGCGGCTCGTCGTTCCAAGGGAAGGGGGTGTATCTGGTCCTTGGCGAAGAAGACTGTCTGCGCGATCAAGCCATTGAGAAGATTCGCCGCGACGTCTCAGCCGGTTCAACGGACGCGAGCCCAAGCGACGCCCGGATGACCCAGACCCCCGACGCCGACCTCTTTGCCTTTCACGTGTTGTATGGGGACGACACCAACGCCCAGGAAATTTTGGCTTGCGTCCGGGAAGTGCCGTTCCTGGCCACGCATCAAGTCGTGCTGCTGAAATGGGCGGACAAGCTTCCGGCCCGAGAAGGCGAACGACTCGTTCCGTACTTTTCCTCGCCGTCCGATTCCACGACTTTGATCGTTTCCGCGGCAAAACTGGACGGTCGGATGAAGTGGGTCCAAGCGTTGAAAAAGCAGGCGTCGGCGGTGGATTGTGCTCCCTTGCGCGAGAATCAACCAGTGGGTTGGATTCGTCAGGAAGCCGCGCGCTTGAGCCTTCGCCTTGATCCTGAAGCGGCCGGTCTGTTGAAAGACGTGGTCGGTGACGGGTTGTACAGGGTCCGGCGGGAATTAGAGAAGTTGGCCCTGTACGTGCCACGGGGAGAAACGGTCAACGCTCAGGACGTCTTAGCCGTCCAAGGCATGGATCCCGGTGCCTCGGTGTTTGACTTGGCGGGGACCATTGTGCAAGCCGATTATTTCAGAGCCCTCAACGTGTTGGAGAAGAATTTGGAAACGGGCCAGGCTCCCCTTCAAATTCTTGGGGCGTTGCTGTGGCAGTACCGTCGGCTTTGGAAGGCCAAGGACGGCCTCAGTCGCGGAGTCGGTGAGTCCGTGGTGGGCAAATCCTTGGGAATCCCGCCGTTTCGGCAAAGGGCGTTCTTTGC
This sequence comes from Nitrospirales bacterium, assembly GCA_965212625.1. Classification (GTDB taxonomy): domain Bacteria; phylum Nitrospirota; class Nitrospiria; order Nitrospirales; family UBA8639; genus Bin75. The sequence goes on from OZ243124.1 coordinate 2,382,070, forward strand.
CGGAATCAAACGGATCCCTCTCTCACATTTTCCAAAGGCCTTTGCCCTGTTTGCTCGAACGGATCGTTCGCTGAAAGGCGGAGCCGCCGGCTCGCCTCAGTGCGTCATGCGCGTCTTAATCTTCGACTTGTGTCGATTGGCACGGTAGAGCAGCCTTTTACGAAATTAATGTGTAGGAGCCGCATCGTATTTCACGTGTAGGGCCGCATCGTATGCGGCCAGAAAGAGGCGGGATAAGATCCCGCAGCTACAAATATGAAAGTGAATGGAGCGGTAGCCTCCCGGGTCGCGGCCCAGGACGTGCCTTATACCGTCCATTGAAGAGCCCGGATTATTTCGCGTTGAGCCGGTTGAGTTGGGTCGCGAGTTGAGAAATTCGTCGGGACGCGGTGTTCCGATGGAGCGTCCCTTTGGTCACGGCTTTGTGCAAGACTGAAGTGGCTTCCCGGAGAAGGGTTTGAGCCGATTGCGCGTCGTGTTGCCGGATCGTGGCTTGGAACTTTTTGACGACGGTTTTGGTGCCGTGCAGGATCACGCGGTTTCGGTGATGACGCTTTTCTGCCTGTCGGGCTCGTTTGATCGCTGATTGATGAACAACGGCCATAATGTGTCTTCGATCCTTTCTCAAGAAAGTGTGAGTGATAGCATGGCCCCTTATAACCGGTCAATGGAAAAGATGCAAGCATGGACGGGAATCACGTAGGATCGAGGATTCAAGCCAAAGAGCGACTCATTTTTGCCTTGGACGTGTCCACGGCTGCGGCCGCGGAAGCGTTGCTTGATCGCGTTCATTCGTCGGTCGGTGTGGTGAAAATCGGCTTGGAACTCTTTACGCGCGAAGGACCGGCAATCATCCGTCTGGCTCAGAATCGGGGAAAACCCGTGTTTCTCGACTTGAAATTTCTGGATATTGACGAGACGGTCCAACGGACAACCGCGAGCGTCGCCGACCTGGGCGTGTCCTTCATCACCGTGCATGCTCACCGAAAGACCATGGCCGCGGCCGTGCGAGGACGGGCCGCCAATCCAGAGATGAAAATCCTCGGGGTGACGGTGTTGACCAGTTTTGATCGGTCGGATCTGGAGGAATGGGGTTCCACCTGGAGCGTGGAACGCCTCGTGGCGGCTCGCGCAAGAATGGCGTCTCAATCAGGGTGTGACGGGGTCATTGCCTCAGGGCAGGAATCCAGGACCATCCGATCGACAATCCCGTTCCCATTTTTGATCGTCACGCCCGGCGTCCGGCCCGCCGGGACAGGAGTTGACGATCATGCCCGCGCCACCACGCCTTACCATGCGATAGAATCCGGAGCCGATTACGTCGTGGTCGGCCGGCCGATTCGGGATGCCCCTGATCCCCATGCGGCAACTCACGCGATTGTGGACGAGATGCAGGCAGCTTTTGAGCAGCGCCTTCAACGTGGTGCATGACCGGATGGACACGTTCCACTGACGGAGGGGAAATCATCAGTACAGGCCGAACCAAGTTCCCCCTCCCCCTTTCCCGTGCAACCAGGAATCCAGCACCACGCCAATCCCCCGACCTGCACCGGAGAGTCATGCCCGTGTCTCTCCGTGTGTCATGCCCGCCTCCCGTTGTGTCATGCCCGCCTCCCGTGTGTCATGCCCGTCTCCCGTTGTGTCATACCTGCCTCCCGTGTGTCATGCCCGCCTCCCATTTGTCATTCCCGCGAAAGCGGGAATCCAGAGTCTTTTCCCCATCCGCCACGTGCTGGTGAGGGGGTCGGCCGGGGGGCGGGCGTCATTGGCCCTTCCCTTGGATTCCCGCTAAAAAACTGCGGGAATGACAGGGTGTGAGATGACGGGGAGGACGGGGTGGTGCGCGGCGGGAATGATGGCGAGAACAGCGGAGGGAGTTTCAGGCTCTCGCCTCCAGTGCCACGGGTGGGGCAAGCCTTTTATTCCGTCGGCACATAACCGACCATCTCCAAGAAAGACAATATTTGCAAAGCTCTCCCTGGCCAGGAGAGTACCGGGGTGAGGGTTCAAGAGTGGTCTTCTCCATTGTCTTGCGACACGGTAGGGTTTTTGTTACCCTCTGCTCCCCATACTCTGAAAACCCTTCGGATGTCTGAAACGCTGTGGGTGGTGGGTGTAGCTCAAGGGTAGAGCGCCTGACTGTGGCTCAGGAGGTTGCGGGTTCGAGACCCGTCACTCACCCCAATATGTTCAATTTATTCCTCTGCAAAAAAGAGTCAGCTCATTTACGATTTTTCTTGTGGATTGCGACTCATTGAAGCTACCGATGAAGTATCTATGGATCAATGCCGTCTTGTTCTTGGTCCACTTGAAAAAACTCCATGAAGACCCAGAACCGACCATGGATCGTTTTAAAATTCCCAGAACAATGTGAAAACGACCTCCAATGTTATAGAAGGGTTATTAACGACTACTGGAAATCGATTGATGCAACAGACCAGGATGTCCTTTTTGATTGTGGGGATGTGTGTTTTATTCGGCCCTTGGGAGGCAAGGGCCTTGCCCTTCTAATTCGAGGGTTTTTACAACAAGGTTCGAGAAAACAATCAGGGGTGTCATCAAAATCCAGGGGTAGAAATGCTGGGGCTGGTCTGGATGTTCTACGTGGTTACCTTAAACATTCTGGGGCCTTGGAGATCATTTCCAAGGATGGTAGATGGCGGCAGAAACCCGATGGGACTACATTAAAAGAGACACTTCCCTTTTCTTTTCCCGGAACCTGTATCAACGTTGAATTTGATAATCGGAAAATTCTAGACTGGGCTTATGAATAGGTTAATCGTCAAAGATATCGTTGGGAGTCCGTATTGTGGAACGTATGAGGATGGGGTCAAACTGTATCGTGTGGTGTACGCTCTGCTGAAAGATTCCCGACCAGTCGAGTTGGATTTTGAAGGCATTCAATTAGCGTCATCTTCATTTTTCAATGCAGCCATCGGGAATCTGTTGCAAGAATTTGGCGATCATTCCTCACAACTTCCTATTTCCTATCTCAATGTAACGCCACGGGATCGATTCATTCGAGACCGCACGTTGGAAGCTGTAAGACTTGAAGTTGCAAGACTGGTTGACCAAGGAGTCGCCGAATCTTAACCCTGTCCCTTTTTTGCTTGATTCTTCATCATTCCCGAACGCAAGCCCTTGATGATGGCTTACTGGGCGAAGCCGTTTGGGTTGAAACATTTTTTGAAAACGATGCCGTCTCGTTTACTGGTTTGTCTGGGTTGTTTCCTCATTCTTCTGTTTCTGACCCGTGCTCAATCCACGCCGGCGGTTGCAGACGACGGCTGTGCATCGGCGGAAGCCTGTTTTCGTCAAGCCGTGGATTTTGCTGATTCGAACCCCGAGCAGGTGCTCTTGCACGTGGAACGTTTTCGGCGCGTCCAGGAGGAGTATCCGGGAACGATATGGGCGCGCCGCGCCGGGTTTCGGATCGGATGGTCTCTTCTCGAACGTGATCCGATGCAGGCCCTTCCCTATTTGCGTGCGGCACGTCAGGGGGTTCCACTCTTGGAAGACTACGTGCTCGTGAAACTCGGTCAAGCATTGGGACGGATGGGTTCTGCTCGTGAATCGGCGATGACGTTTGAGGCGGCGTTGGAGGTTGACCCTACGTCCGCCTTGAGACGTGACGCGATGTATCACGCGGGGTTTGCCTGGTATGAGGACGGGGATTGTCCGCACGCCGCTCATCACCTGCGACGAGCCACTTCAGATGATCCTGATTCTCTTCACGCGCCTCAGGCGTTGTCCGTGCTGGTTGATTGTGCCGTTCAACGGCAACGGACGTCTGAGGCTCAACAATGGCTTCGTCGAATCTGGTGGAAATATCCTGAATCACCTGAGGCGCGTCGCGTCAATCAACTCGTGCAATCAGACCAGTCGGCGTCGCTCCGTTGGCAGCCCGCGGTGAAGGACTATGCTCGGCGAGCCGAGACGTTTTATGACTTGGCACGATTTGAGGACGCGATTCAGGATTTGCGGACGTTTTTGGCCGAGAATCCGAGTGATACGAAGAGACGCTTTCAATTAGGCATGGCCCATGTACGGTTGAAGCAGTATCCGCATGCCGCACGCATGTTCCGGCAACTGTCAACGACCGCTTCCCCAGTGACCGGAGAAGCCGCGGTGTGGTTGGCCAAAGTGTACTTGCGGCAGGACCAGGGCCGGTTACTGATGCGGCTTCGCGACGCCGGGCCTCCGGGGTTAAGGGTGGATGAACGGGCCAGAATCCAGTGGTTGTACGGCGTATGGGCTGAAGGAGAAAACAAGATTCAAGAGGCACTGACCGCCTATGAAGGCGCCGCGCGGTCGGCGGGCAATTCGAAGGTCACAGTCGAAGCGTTATGGCGTTTGGGGTGGTTGCAGTATCAACGAGGCGCGTGGCAAGACGCGGTTGATTCCTTTGACTCGATCACGGCCGTCTCTTCTGCTCGAAGCTGGAGAAACCGGGCACACTATTGGCAAGCGCGGACGCTTGAACGCATGGGGCGAGACGGTGAGGCTCAGACGTTGTATCAGCGCGTGGCGGCTTGGCCCATGACCTACTATGGCCAACTGGCGCAGCGCCGTCTCCGGGAACCCCTGCCGGTCGGACGTGCCCAACGGGAATCTTGGGGGACCGAGACGATGAACGTTCCCGACCCGTCCGTCCTCCAAACCGACGTGCATTTCCAAAAAGCAACGGAACTGTTGACGCTCGGGCTTCGCCGTGAAGCAGGCGGAGAATTGTCGTGGGTCAAGACACGCTATCGCGCGCGTCCTCAGATTCTCTATGCGTTGGCCCTTCGGATGATGGAAGCCGGCGATGATGAATCCGCTTTGAAAATCGTCCGACGGCATTTTCGGGATCGCCTCGCCCGTCGTCAGATTTCCGCCGATTCTCCGTTGTGGAAAATGGCGTATCCCACGGGATACGTCAACGCGATACGGCGCCACTCGGCTCAGCACGTGGACCCGTATCTCGTGGCTGGGATTATCCGTGAGGAAAGTTTGTACAATCCAACGGCCTTGTCGCCGGTCGGAGCCATGGGACTGATGCAATTAATGCCGAAGACGGCCGATCGCCTTGCGCGTCGATTAGGGCTTGGCTCCGTGGACCGGGAAGATTTATTCGAAGGCGAGTTCAACGTCCGTCTGGGAGTGGCCTACGTTGGTGAATTGCTTAGGATCTATGAAGGGAATCGGATTCAGGCCGTCGCCGCGTACAATGCCGGTCGTGACGCCGTCGAACGGTGGATCGCCAAGTTCGGCCATCGAGCGCCGGATGAATTTGTCGAACTCATTTCGTATAAGGAAACCCGCCGCTACGTCAAGCGCGTGATGACGAGTTATCGTATCTATCTCGACTTGTACGCCACAACCTGTCGTGCCCTTTATCTTGACACGGATTGCTGAAGATTTTATTTTAACGAGACCATTGTTCTTTGTATTTTTTTATCTAAGGATTGATACGATGAGCCTTGAAAAAATGGAAGCCTTGGAGGTTCGGGTACGGCAATTGGTGGACCTGGTCCAGGAATTAAAACAGACCAATGGTTCTCTTCAACGGGAATTACACGTGACTCAGGAGCAACTGATGAAGCAGGAGGCCCTTTCTCACGAGTGGGAAGAAGAACGCAAGACGATTAAGTCCCGCATTGAACGGATCATTGACGAATTGGACGGGCTTGAATTGTCGGAGACGGAATTGCAAGGGGCGACACGTGATCAAGGGCATTGAAATTGACGTGTGTGGCCAGCGGTTGGCCTTTCAGCCTCATGAAGATGAAGCGTACGTCCGGGAGCTCGCCCGGTACGTTGAAGCGCAAATGCACGCCGTGGCACAAGGATTGACCCGGTCCACCCCGACAAAAATAGCGATTCTGGCCGCAATGAATATCGCGAATCAACTGTTTCAGCAAACGCGGCGGCGCGAAGCGGGTGAGGCGGAGATTGCACGTCGGGCCGATGGGTTGCTGACGTGTATTGATTCCCGGCTTGAATCAGATGGCAGCGTCTAGCGTCAATCCCTTGCATGATGCTCGACTCTTCTGATAGCGTACCCCCCGTTGTCGTGCGTAAAAACGTTAACCTGTTGACGGAGGGATACACGCGGCCTTGAGAGAAGGTCCCGTGCGTGACGGTACATGACAAGAAATGAACGCGGTGTTTCAAAACGTGAGGGTGCGAGTGATTGACCGGCGTTAAGGTTTGCGTTGTATGAAGAATGACCGACTGGGAGGAAGAGTCTTCATCAGGCAGAAAACTCATGCTGAGAGAACCGGCTCATGAGCGTTGCCTGTATCTCCCCATAAGGAAGACACGTTCGTGGTGGAAAGTATTCACGAGGTCACAATTCAGAAGTTTTTCTCCTCGTTGTGATCGTGTGACGACGCCCTCGTAATCCATAAAGAGTGGAATCTTCCGCTCTTTCACCGTTTCATTTCCTATTTCCCGTCCGTTTTGTTCCCAACGTCGTTTCCGTGGCATGAGTCGACCGGGGAGACGTTGTCTTGCCGGATGATGGTGGAACCACGGGGATTCCTTGAAGAAGCGTATGTGAGCGACCTCGCATGCGCGAGCAGAGAAGGGGGTGACGACCATTTTTGCAGAAATCGTGAGCATGGCAGTGGTCGGAGGTCTTGGGCTGGGGGCTGGGTTCGTGTTGAACGGCCTGATTCAACGTGCTCGGTTGACCGCCCTGCGTCGTGAAGCCGAAGACCGCGCTCATCAGGTGACCCGATCTGCGGAACGGGAAGCCGAGAATCTCGTCAGGGAAGCCAGAATCGAAGCGAAAGATCTGTTGTTTCAATCCAACGCCGACGTCGAAAAGCGAGAAAAGGACAAACGAGGAGAACTGCAACGGCTGGAAAAACGGTTGGGGCAACGTGAAGAAGGATTGGAACGAAAAGTCGGAAATTTTGAGCGTCGCGAAGAGGAATGTCGCAAGCGTGCAGACGCGCTTGCGCGACGGGAAGAGGTGGTGGGGAACAAAGAACGCCTTTGTGAGCAAACGATACGAGAACATCGGGAAGCGTTGGAACACGTGGCTGGGTTGACCGCAGAAGAAGGCAAACGGCAACTGTTGGCTGAAATTGAAAGTGAGGTGCGTTTGGAAGCCGCGGGGCTCTCGAAGCGCATCCTTGATGAAGCACGGGAACGCGCCGAACGAGAAGCGCAAGAAACCGTCACCAACGCGATCCAACGCATTACCCGTGATTACGTCAATGAAGCCACGATTTCGGTCGTCCCCCTGGCCAGTGACGGCATGAAGGGACGAATCATCGGACGAGAAGGCCGAAACATTCGAGCCCTTGAAGCGGCAACGGGCGTGGATTTAATCGTCGATGAAACGCCGGAAGCGGTGATCGTGTCCGGGTTCGATCCCTTGCGACGAGAGATTGCCAAAATCTCGCTTGAACGGCTCATGGAGGACGGGCGCATCCATCCGACGCGCATTGAAGAGGTCGTGGAAAAAGTGAAAGGCGACCTTGAGAAAGTCATGAGAGAAGAAGCTGAAAAAGTGATCTTCGAGCTCGGGCTGTCCGACTTTCATCCCGAGATCGTGAAACTCCTGGGTCGGTTACGCTACCGGACCAGCTATGGACAAAATAATCTGTATCATGCTCGTGAAGCCGCGTACATTTGCGGCATTATGGCCGCGGAATTGGGGTTGGATATCAAGTTGGCGAAACGCGGGGCGTTGTTGCACGATATTGGGAAAGTCGTGAGTCATGAGGAAGAGGGCACCCACGCCATGTTGGGGGCCGAAATTGCGAAGAAGTATGGAGAGTCCGAAAAAATCGTGAACGCGATTGCCGCGCATCATGAACAGGTTCCGCCCCTGTGCCATGAATCCGTGCTGGTGGCGGCGGCCGAGGCCTTGTCCGCGGCACGACCGGGGGCCAGACGTGAAACGCTGGAAGCCTACGTCAAACGATTGGAAAAATTGGAAAGCTTGGCGACGGGCTATAACGGAGTGGAGAAAGCCTACGCCATTCAGGCCGGTCGGGAAGTGCGAGTCATTGTTCGACACGACGACGTTTCGGATCATGAAGCCTTCCATCTGTCCCGCGACTTGTCCAAGAAAATTGAGAAAGAAATGACGTATCCCGGCCAAGTGAAAGTGACGGTCATTCGCGAAAGTCGCTTCGTTGAATTTGCCAAATAGCGACGCGGCCGGAATTAACGACGAGGGTCGAAGGCACTCGTGGTCATTTTGTTTATCGGCGACATTGTCGGGGAGCCGGGAAGGCGCGTCATCACCGCGTCCATCCAAAAGGTGATCGAAGAGCACCGCGTGGACGTGGTGTTTGCGAATGGGGAGAACGTGGCCGGTGGGTTCGGCATTACTCCCGACCTGGCTGATGATCTGTTGGATCTCGGAGTGTCGGCGATCACGACGGGGAATCACGTCTGGGATAAAAAAGAAATGGTGAAACACATTCAAAAAGAGCCGCGCATCGTGCGTCCGGCCAATTATCCCGATGGGGCTCCCGGTGAAGGATCGCTGCTCATTGAGAGGCCGAACGGTGAGAACGTGGGACTGATCCAAGTCATGGGTCGGGCGTTTATGCCGACGTTGGATTGTCCCTTTCACGCGGTCAAGCGAGAAGTCAAAAAACTTCAGGGCCGAACCCCCTGTATTATTGTGGACGTCCACGCGGAAACGACCTCAGAGAAGACGGCCATGGGGCATTACTTGGACGGCCACGTCACGGCGGTCGTGGGAACGCACACCCACGTGCAAACCGCGGATGAACAGATTCTTCCCAAAGGCACGGCGTATCTCACGGACATTGGGATGACCGGGCCGGTCAATTCCGTGATTGGAATGAAAAAAGAACTGGTGATCGACAAATTTCTTACGCAGATGCCGCGACGATTTGAAGTGGCAACGGGTCCGGCCGTCCTGGGGGCGGTGGTGATTGAATGCGACCCGACGACGGGAACGGCGACCGGGATTCACCGCATTCGCCGCGTCGAATCATTCCGCTAATATTCCACGGTCCGCACTCGTGTCTGGTGTCCCTCCTCCCGTGTACACGGTCACGCAACTGACGGCCGCCGTTCGTGCGACGCTTGAAGGCGCGTTTCCGGCCGTGTGGGTTGAAGGGGAGATTTCGAATCTCCGCGCGCCCGCTTCCGGCCACGTCTATTTTTCCCTCAAGGATCGGGACGCGCAAATGCGCGCAGTGGCATTTCGGCGTTTCGCGGCGTCTCTCCCCTTTCAGTTAGAAGACGGCCTCATGGTGTTGGTCAAAGGTCACGTCAGCGTCTATGAACCCAGAGGGGAATATCAAATCCTCGTTGAGGGTCTCGAACCCCAAGGAATCGGGGCGCTTCAGATTGCGTTCGAACAACTCAAAAAAAGACTCGATCGGGAAGGCTTGTTTGATCCCGCGCGCAAGCGCCCCCTTCCGTTCTTCCCCGGACGAGTCGGCGTCGTCACCTCGGGAACGGGGGCCGTCCTTCACGACGTGGTGACGGTGTTACGCAGGCGCTGCCCGGTGATCGGCGTCCATCTGTTTCCCGTGGCGGTTCAGGGACCCGGGGCCGCGCGGCAAATCGCGGAGGCCATACGGTTGGCCAATCGCCACCGCGACGTGGACGTGCTCATCGTTGGAAGGGGCGGAGGATCGTTGGAAGATTTGTGGAGCTTTAATGAAGAGGTGGTGGTGCGAGCCATTGCCGACTCTCACGTTCCGATCATCTCGGCGGTGGGACACGCCGTGGACGTGACCTTGGCTGATTTTGCCGCCGATGCGCAAGCACCGACGCCGTCGGCAGCGGCAGAATGGGTCTCGCCGATGCTCGTTGACTTGATCGAGGAGATACAAGCGAAGCACGCACGGCTGTGTCGATCCTTGCAGAACACGCTGCGGGTTCGCCGGCATCGGGTGGCATTGATCACCCGGACGCTTCCTGATCCGTTGCAACGCGTTCAGCGAGACGTGCAAAGAGTTGACGACCTCGGGTTCCGTCTGACCCGGGGCATCCGCGCCGTGCTTGCCGCGACCCGTCCGAAACCGATCGCCGTCTCCGTTACGCTGCGTCGGGTGGGTCCGAGGCGGGCGTGGCAGCGGGCCAGCACGTTGCGGCAACACCTGCTTCGACGACTGCACCGAGCCATGCCCTGGGTGCTGACTGAAAAACGGCATCGACTGAAAACCATGACCCACGCGCTTCACGCGTTAAGCCCGCTTGCGATTTTATCTCGCGGCTACAGTATTATTCAGACGAGTCCGGGCGACAAGATTGTGACGGACGCGCAATCCGTCCGACCGGGCGACCGTCTCCGGGCTCGATTAGCAGAAGGAAGATTGTTCTGCCTCGTTGAAAAAATAGAGTGATCAATTTTTCTTCCCTTGACTATGACGTGACAAAACGATGACAATCCGCCGCACGCAGATACGTGTCGGATGTTCAGGGTCATTCACGATGGGTTTTTCTCTGGCCTTAACCGGATTTCATCAACCGTTCGCCGTCTTCTCAAATTCCCGTCAATACCCCCCCCCCCCCCCCCCACGCCGGCACCATCGAATCTATCCCGAACTGAAGCGTCCGACCGACGTAGCATCAGCATCCAGGCTGGAACTCGACGCCGAATGCCCATGAAGTCTCCGGTGTCAACTTCCATACGAGGACTGCGCTCGGCCGTCGTCCCGTTGCCGTTGGCAGCGGCTCGTTGGAATGCTTGCCAAAGCAGGCATTCACAATGCCTCATGACCCGCACGAGTGCCGACGGTGTCGGCTTTGCAACGGGGAGGGACTTCTCCGTAACCTTGACGTTCAATGGTCACGGTGTATAATGCCTTCCGCACTTTCCTTTCGCTTCGACGTGGGTAGGATTCTATGGCGGCGTTAAAATTTGAAGAGGCTTTGGCCAAGCTTGAGACCATCGTGGCCGAGTTGGAAAAAGGGGATCTCCCGCTCAGTGATTCCTTGAAGATGTTTGAAGATGGGATCAAGCTTTCGAAAACGTGCCTCAAAATGCTGGATGACGCCGAACGGCGGGTGGAAATTATGGTTCAAGACAAGGACGGCAAAAAGCGATTACAAGCGTATTCCATTGATGAAGAGGCCAAGCAGGTGAACGCCGACCTTTCCTCGTGACGCTTGGTGTACCCGGTGAACCCGTCCCGACAATGGCGTGCCGAAGACGTCCTCCCCAAATTGATGCCTTACGACCCCAACGTCTCAACGCAGCGGCTTGACGAGGTGCTCGTCACGCGCCGCTTCGTCCCCACACGAGAGCAAGCCCAGCGGATGATTTTGGCGGGATTCGTCAAAGTCGATGGAACGCGCGTAGACAAGCAAGCCAAACGGGTGGCGACCCACGCGGTTATTGAACTGGAAGGTGTACCCCCGTTCGTCAGTCGCGGCGGGGAAAAGCTTCTTGCCGCGTTCGACGCGTTTCCCGTTCACGTTCCCGGGAGCGTGGCCATGGACGTCGGCGCGTCAACGGGCGGGTTTACGGATTGTCTCCTCAAGCAGGGCGCCCGTCGGGTCTATGCCGTGGACGTGGGGTATGGGCAGCTGGATTGGAGCCTCCGAAAGGATGAGCGGGTCGTCGTGCTCGAACGATGTAATATTCGCCGTCTCGCTCCTGCGGCCATCCCCGAGCCCATTCACCTCGTCGCCATTGACGTCTCCTTTATTTCACTTCGGTTGGTGCTGCCCCGGACAGTCGAATTTCTTGCTCCGACGGCAACGGTGATTGTCCTGGTCAAACCGCAATTTGAAGTGGGCGTGAAGCAGGTGGGGCGCGGGGGAGTGGTGCGGGATGATGCACTCCGACGGGAAGCGGCTCAACGGATTCAGGAAACGGCCGGACATCTGGGATTCGAGTGCATGGGGACGCGGGATTCGCCGATTCAGGGAAAAAAGGGGAATCGTGAGATTCTGTTGGGGCTGCGGTGGACCGCGCCCGGCCTCCAATAATTGACGCCACGTCATGCTCACGCGCCGGGGTTAATCGAAGGGGGAGCCATGAATATTTTAGTGACGGGTGGTGCAGGATTTATCGGGTCTCACGTCGTTGACCAGTGCGTGCAGGAGGGACATCGCGTTTCCGTGATTGACGACCTCTCGACGGGGAAACGCAAAAATCTTCATCGGGAAGCCGCGTTCTACAAATTGGACGTTCGCAGTCCCCGCGTGGAACGAGTCCTGAAAAAAGAGCGCCCCACGGTCGTCGTCCACATGGCCGCACAGATGAACGTCCGAAAATCTACGGAGGATCCCGCGTTTGACGCGGACGTGAACGTGCTCGGGACCATTAATCTCCTGGAATTGGCCGTGGCCCACGGCACCAGAAAAATCATTTTTGCCTCGTCGGGCGGTGCGGTGTACGGCGAACAACGGGTGTTTCCTGCCTCGGAATCGCATCCCACGCAACCGATGTCCCCGTATGGGATTAGTAAACTGGCGGGGGAATATTATCTGGAGTACTATCATCGCGTTGCCGGAATGGGATACGCGGCCCTCCGGTTAGCCAATATTTACGGTCCGAGACAAAATCCCGACGGGGAGGCCGGCGTGGTCGCGGTCTTCAGTCAACAAATGCTCAAGGGTGAACAAGCCCGGATTAACGGCAATGGACTCCAAACGCGGGATTTTGTCCACGTCCTGGACGCGGTGGGGTCCGTGCGGGCCGCAATGGACCACCACGTTCAGGGGATTTTCAACGTGGGCACCGGGGTCGAGACGAACGTCAATACGATTTTCGATCAGGTCAAAAACTTGACGAGTTCACCGTGTCCGGAAATCCACGGCCCGGCGAAAAAAGGGGAACAACGACGAAGCGTGCTGGATGCGGGCAAACTGCATGACGAGACGGGGTGGACGCCGACGGTGTCGCTGGCCGAGGGATTAGCGGAAACCGTCAAGTTCTTTCGACAGTGGAAAAAATAGAACGGTCTCACGAGCCGGGGTCTTGGGGTCGGCTCTGCACGGAACGGTCAATAGCGCGGAACGGACGGGTCAATTTCCACGGACCAGGCGTCAATGCCGCCTATCAGGTTTTTCACGTTGGCAAACCCTTGTTGCAGGAGAAACCCCACGGCGTCGGCACTGCGCATGCCCTTGTGGCACAAGGCCACGATTTCATGATTCGGGTCAAGCTGATTCAGCGAAGCGGGTAAGGTCCCTAAAGGAATCAACGTGGACCCCTCGATTTTCGCTAGGGAATATTCATGAGGCTCCCGAACGTCCAATAAAAACACCTGCTCGCCTTTATCCAATCGATTCTTCAACTCTCGAACCGTGATGGTATAGCTCATGATGCAGACCTCCTTGAAAAGGAACATGATAGTCTTGGCCTTGAGCCGGTGTCAATTCGCCGAGAGGGTACCCCTTCATCCGCGGCACACGTTTTCTCGGGCAGGGTCAGTCTTTGCATGGTTTGACGAATAGGTGACGCTTCAGTATGGGGACCCCGCCACACGTGTCCATCGCGCGCATTGCGACCATGGTCGGGCAGGACGTTCAACTCAAGGGATGGGTTCGGCATCGTCGATCAAGCGGCAAACTCCAGTTTCTCACGGTGCGCGACGGGTCGGGGGACATTCAGGCCGTGGTGAATAAAGGGACGGTGGGCGAGAAACAATTTGAACTCGCGAATCACTTAACGCAGGAATCTTCCCTGGTCGTGACCGGCGTCCCTCGTGCGGATACGCGGGCTCAGGGCGGCTATGAGTTGGAAGTGACCGCCCTCGAGATTCTTCACGTCGCCGAGCCGTTTCCCGTTCAACCCAAAGAACACGGCGTCGGATTTTTATTGGACCACCGGCACCTGTGGCTTCGCTCAACCCGTCAACAAGCCGTCCTGAAAATTCGGCATGAAATTCTGAAAGCCTGTCGAACCTTTTTCGAGGAACGAGACTTTCTCTTGATTGACGCCCCCATTTTCACGCCGAACGCGTGTGAAGGCACGACGACGCTCTTCCGGACCGACTATTTTGAGCAGACGGCGTATTTGACGCAAAGCGGACAATTGTACGGAGAAGCCGCGGCCGCGGCCTTCGGAAAGGTGTATTGTCTGGGCCCGACGTTTCGCGCGGAGAAATCCAAAACCCGTCGCCATTTGATGGAATTCTGGATGGTGGAACCGGAAGTGGCCTTTGCGGAATTGGCCGACGTGATGGACCTGGCGGAGGCCTTGTTGTCAATGGTGGTGCAACGGGTTTTGGAAACCCGTCAAGAAGAATTAAAGACGTTGGAACGAGACGTTTCCAAATTGGAAACGATTGTGCCGCCGTTTCCCCGGCTCACTTATGATGAGGTCGTGAAGCGGCTCACGAACCTGGGGTCATCAATGCGGGAAGGCGATGATTTCGGCGCGGAAGAAGAAACCCTCTTGTCCAATCAATTCGACAAACCCGTCCTGGTCCACCGTTATCCCGCCGAGATCAAGGCCTTTTACATGCAGGCGGATCCCGTGAATCCCGACCGGGCGCTCTGCATGGACGTGTTGGCTCCTGAAGGATACGGCGAAATCATTGGCGGCGGACAACGGATTCATGATTACCAGACGTTAGCCGCACGGTTGGAAGCGCATCACCTGTCCGTGGAAGCGTTCCAGTGGTACTTGGACCTTCGCCGTTATGGTTCCGTCCCTCATGCCGGCTTTGGAATGGGCATTGAGCGGGCCGTCGCGTGGATTTGCGGTCTCTCCCACGTCCGGGAAACCATTCCCTTCCCCCGGATGCTGTATCGATTGTACCCATAGACCTGCGTTGTTCTTCAGAATCCGTGCCTTTCAATCTGGGTCAGGGGGCTGGTGTCCCGTGACCGGCCACAAACCACCGGCCCCTGAAATGTTGCGGTATTTGCTTGACATTACAATGGACCGCGGTATACTTCACCGATTAAGTGGGAGAAAGTGGAGTTAAGTGGAGGCATGGGCGGGTTAGTTGGATACGGGTTTCCATGTTCCGGTTCTATTGGGGGAAGTTGTCGCGTGGTTACGACCAAGGGCGCGTGGGTGTTACGTGGACTGTACCATCGGCTTGGCGGGCATTGCGGAGCGTATCCTGGAGGCAAGTGACCCCGATGGTATGCTCATCGGGATTGACCGTGACCCCACGGCTGTCGCCTATGCTGAAACGAAGCTGCGGGCGTACAAGTCCAGGATGAAACTCTTTTGTGAAAATTTTCAAAACGTGCAATCCGTGTTGCATTCGGCCAACGTCAAACACGTGGACGGCATGGTGTGTGATTTAGGGGTGTCTTCGGCTCAATTGGCTCATCCCGAGCGGGGGTTCAGTTTTCAACAGGATGGTCCGTTGGACATGCGCATGAATCCAACGCAAGGACTATCGGCTGCCCATCTCGTCAACACGCTGTCCGAAACCCGATTGGCGCATCTGATTCAGACGTTCGGGGAAGAACGCTATGCACGCCGCATTGCCCGGGCCATCGTCTCCGCTCGCACCCACGCGCCTCTTCAGAGCACGATGGAATTGTCACGCGTGATTCAGCAAACCGTGCCCGGGGCGTATCGATACGGGCGCCTGCATCCCGCGACGCGGACGTTTCAGGCGTTTCGTCTCGCGGTCAATGATGAATTGGACGCGCTCCAAACTGTCCTCACCCACGTCCCGCACCTTTTAGCACCGGGAGCACGGGCGTGCGTGATTTCTTTTCACTCCTTGGAAGATCGCATCGTCAAACGGTCGTTTCGGGGGTTGGCTCAGGGTGCGCCGGACCAATGGGCCGTCCTCACGAAGAAGCCCGTGGTGCCTTCCCCGGAGGAACGCACAATCAATCCGCGTGCGCGGAGCGCGAAGTTGCGGGTTCTTGAACGACTGCCGCGGATAGGGACAACGTCGGTGACACGGGGGCACGCGTGAAACCATTGCTCTGGATGCTCCTCATTGGGAGTTTGTGTGGAATCTTCCTCTTTTACGTGTGGGGAAAAGTGGATGGGGTGCGTGCGGGGTATGAGCTGGATGTCTTACTACAAAAGAAAGCCGCCCTGGAGCAGGAGCACGAACGATTGCGGATCAGATTCTCCCAGTTGACCTCTCCGGAACGGATTGCCTCAGAAGCCAAGAAAAAACTGAAGTTGAGAGCTCCAAGCACGGGTCAAGTGTATCTCGTCAATGGCAATGCTGAACCCGGAACCCCCGCGTTCGAGGGGACCGACTCCAGTGGGGAGCCTCCGCTTCGAGTAGCCCAACGAAAGTGAGACGCGAACCATGTTTCGTTTACGTATCAGGCGGGATGGTGATTCAAGTGCGCGGATGCCGCGGAGACGCGCGGATCTTTACGAACGGCTTCGTTCATCTGCGGATCAGGAGTTGACGGATTCCGGAAGACGGGTCTTCCTTTGTCTGGGTTTTCTTGCGGTCTTTGCCGTCCTCTTCTTTCGTTTTTTTGATCTTCAAGTGCTGCAAGCCGACAGGATGATGGAGAAAGCTCGCCGTCAGCATGAAAAGACGATTACGCTTGATTCCAGTCGGGGCGCCATTCTTGATCGACAAGGCAAGCCGTTGGCTTTGAACCTTGACGTCACGTCCGTGTACGCCACACCGAGTTCCATTGACGACCCGAAACTCGTGGCTCGCCAACTCGCACCACTGTTGAACCTTCCTCAAAAGCACGTGGAAAAGCGATTGCGGGACAAAGAACGACATTTTGTCTGGATTCAACGGAAAATTCTGGACCATTCAGAGCACCGGATGAAGGACCTTGCCATTGACGGGGTGAATACCCTCATGGAAACGCGGCGGTTTTATCCGAAGGGGCCGTTGTTGTCCCACGTCCTCGGATTTGCAGGAATCGATAACCAGGGTCTTGAGGGTTTGGAAGTCGGCTACGATCCCCTCCTCCGGGGGTACGCCCGGCGGGTGGTCTTGTATCGAGACGCGTTCGGGCGAGAGATCATTCCTGAGTGGCAGAGAAAAACCCAGGCCCTCCCCGGCCACGCGATCCATCTGACGATTGATGAAGTCATACAGTACGTCGCGGAGCAAGCCTTGGAACGGGCGATTACGAAAACCAAGGCCAAGGGTGGGGCCGTGATCGTCATGAATCCCAAAACCGGCGAGATCATTGCCTGGACCCTGCGGCCCACGTTCGACCCCAATTACATCCAACGGGCGTCACCCCAGGTGTGGAGAAATCGAGCCCTCACCGATCCTTATGAACCGGGATCGACGCTCAAAGTGGTGCTCGCCGCCGCGGCATTGGAATCGGAGCACGTGCAACCCGATACCCTCATTTACGCCGGAGACGGCGAGATGCCGATCAGCGGCACCATTATTCATGACCACGAGAAAGCCGGATGGGTCACGTTTCGTGAAGCGATTCGACGCTCCAGCAACGTGGCCTTGGTGAAAACGGCGCTGGGCTTGGGCGGTGAACGGGTCTATCGGTTTCTGCGGGCGTTCGGCTTTGGAGAAAAAACGGGCATCGATCTCCCCGGGGAATCGGTTGGAATCTTGAGAAGTCCGGATCACTGGAGTCAGCGAACCTTGGCGTCGTTGGCCATCGGACAGGAAATTGCCGTGACGCCGCTGCAACTGGTGACCGCGGTGTCGGCCGTGGCCAATGAGGGCTGGTTGATGAAGCCCTTTCTGGTCCGGGAGGTGTCGGACCCTCGGGGGCGGATGATCGAGAGGCATACGCCTCAGATTCGTCGCCGTCCCATTCGTGCCGAGACGGCCAAAACCGTGACGGACCTTCTGGTCAACGCGGTGGAAAACGGGACGGGGTGGCGTGCGGCCGTTCCCGGGTATCACGTGGCGGGGAAGACCGGAACGGCGCAAAAAGTTGATCCGGCGACGGGCACGTATTCTTCCACTAAATCAATCGGGTCGTTTGTCGGATTTGTTCCTGCAGAGGACCCCGCATTCGCCATCGTCGTGGTGATTGACGAACCGCAAGGCTCCGCGTGGGGCGGGGTGGTCGCGGCTCCGGTGTTTCGGGAAGTGGCGGAACAGACGCTCCGCTATTTCAACGTGGCTCCGCGTCAACGCAACACGATTCAGGTGGCGGCCGTCTCAGTGCAGACGTCCGACGTTGAAGCGTCTCATGTTCTCAACGAATGAAACTGTCTGAATTACTTATGTCCCTCAACCCGATCAGCACGGAGGGCAACCTTGAGGTGGAAATCTCCGGGATCACCGACGATTCACGAGTCGTCACAAAAGATTGCGTGTTCGTTGCCGTCAAGGGGCAGCGGGAGGATGGTCACGCTTTTCTCACGCAGGTCCGCCGGTCCCACGTCGGCGGCGTGGTGGTGCAAGCCCCGTTTCAGGTGCCGTCCCGTCTGAAAAGAGGTCCAGGTCCCGCGTGGGTGACCGTGACGGATTCCCGGAAGGCGCTCGGCCATCTGGCTGCGCAGTTTTTTCGGCGTCCCTCACTCGCCCTGACCATGGTGGGCGTCACGGGAACCAATGGGAAAACCACGGTGGCACACGTCGGTCACGCGTTGTTGGAGGCCGGCGGTCGTCGGGCCGGCCTCTTGGGAACCGTTGGATACCGCATCGGCGACGAGCACCGGGAGGCCAGTCATACGACGCCAAGTGCCGTTCCGCTCCAGTCGTTGTTACACCGGATGGTCGCCGTTGGGATGGATTCCGCGGTGCTGGAAGTCTCGTCTCACGCCTTGGCCCTGGATCGGGTTGAGGGGTGTGAGTTTGACGTGGTGGTCTTTACGAATTTGTCCCAGGACCATTTGGACTTCCATCACGACGTGGACGCCTACTATCAAGCGAAGCGCCGTCTTTTTCGAGATTTCGTCAGGTCTTCACCCTCCCCCCCGGAGCACGTCCGGGACGGACGTCGGACCCCTCCCGTCAAGGGAGAGAGAAGGCCCAACCGTGCCATCATCAACGTTGACGACGACTGGGGGATCCGACTCAAGGGCGAGACGCCTGTACCGGTTTGGACGTATTCCATCCGCGGGGAAGCGGATTTTCACGCGACGAACCTTGACCTCTCAAGAAACGGCACGCGATTTACGGCCCATACCCCTCTTGGATCAGTGAAGGTGCAGAGTGCCTTGGTGGGGGAACACAACGTGTCGAATCTTTTAGCCGGCATGGGCGTGGCGATGGCGTGCGGAACGTCCCTGGATGCTATTCAGGAAGGGATCCGGGCATTTCGGGCCGTGCCGGGACGGTTTGAACGGGTGGAGGCCGGACGGGACTTTTCGGTAATCGTGGATTACGCCCATACCGACGATGCCCTGGCCAAGGCGTTGGCAACGGCACGCCGACTCGGAGAAGGACGGATTCTGACGGTGTTCGGTTGCGGGGGTGATCGTGACCGGGACAAGCGACCGAAAATGGGCCGAGTAGCCGTCGAACGCAGCGACGTGACGTTCATGACCTCGGACAATCCGCGCACTGAAGATCCTGAATCGATTTTACGTGACGTTGAACGAGGAGCGTTGGACCTGCCGGCCTCCCGGCGCGGCACGTTTCACGTGATTCCTGATCGTCGAGCGGCCATTCGCGCGGCGCTGCTTGAAGCGCGGGCAGGGGACGTGGTGTTGATCGCGGGGAAAGGGCATGAAGATTATCAAATCATCGGCACGACCCGGTATCCGTTTGATGACCGGGCCGTGGCCCGTGAACTGTTGACGGCCTTGCCGTCCGCACGGAAAGGATAGGCGTCAGGCGGTGTCCGCGTTTACGGGAGAAGAAGTGCTCGCCGCCACGGGCGGGACCTTGCTGAGAGGGATCCTTGATTGTCGGATTCGGCGGGTGTGTACCGACTCGCGATCGGTGCGCAAGGGCGACCTGTTCGTGGCCTTGAAGGGCGAACGGTTCGACGGTCATCACTTTGTTGACGGCGCGTTCAAGCAAGGGGCGAAGGGCGTGGTGATTGAAGCCGCGTCCGCGGACGGCTCGGACGTCCGCGGATATCTGCGTGCGTCCGCGTCCGTCCGTGGGTCGGAGCCGCTCGTGGTCAAGGTCAAGGATTCGTTGCGAGCCTATCAGGATTTGGCGGCCTTTCACCGAAGGCGTTTTGACGTGCCGGTCATTGCCGTCACTGGGAGTAACGGGAAAACCACCACGAAAGAGATGGTCGGGAAAGCCCTCTCGCGGCGCTGGCGTCTTCTGCAGACGATCGGCAATTTGAACAATCGAATCGGGCTTCCTCAAACGGTCCTGCGGTTGACCGCGTCGCACCAGGTCGCGGTTCTGGAATTGGGAGTGGACGCCGAAGGGCAGACGACCCGGTTGGCACGCGTCGCCCGCCCGACGATCGGGATCATCACGAACGTGGGGCGTGACCATCTGGAATTCTTTGGTAGCGTTGACGGGTCCGCCCGCGCCAAAGCCGAGTTGTTGCCCGCGCTTCCCAAGGACGGCGCCCTGATCTTGAACGCGGATGATCCGTATTACCATTTTTTTCGACGACGAGCCCGATGTTCGGTGGTGTCCTTTGGATTACGCAATCACGCGGACGTTCGAGGGAGCGAAATCCGACGACGGGGGAAGCGCGTGGAATTCCGTTTTCAGATTACCGGACGTCAACGGGCCCATCGCGTGTCCCTGGCCGTCCCGGGCACCCATAACGTGTCGAATGCCCTGGCCGCGGTGGCGGTGGGACACGTGTTGGGGCTGTCAATGGCCAAGGTCGCCGAGGGCCTGAGCCGCGTTCGACCGGTGGCCATGCGGTCGCACGTGTACTCCCGGCGGGGTCTCACTATCATTCAGGATTGTTATAACGCCAACCCGGATTCCATGAAGGCGGCCGTGACGTTGTTAAAGAATCTGGGAGAACACACACGCACCATTGCCGTGCTCGCGGACATGTTGGAACTCGGAGAGGACGCGAGAACGCTCCATCGGGAAGTCGGTGCCCACGTCGCGGACAGCCGGATTTCCTTTCTGATTGCGTGCGGAGCACTCGGCAAAGACGTGGCTCGCGGTGCCGCGGCGCGGGGCATGTCTCGTTCACGAATCATTGAAACGCAGCGCGTCCGGGAGGCGGCGTCGGTCCTCCGTGCCTTGGCGGAACCCGGCGACGTGGTCTTACTCAAAGCCTCGAGAGGCATGAAGATGGAAACCGTGCTGGACGCGCTCACTCGGCACGCGGCCGGATAACGCCTATGCTGTATCTGTGGCTCTACCCGCTTCATACGGACGTGTCCATCTTTAACGTCTTCCGGTATTTGAGCGTCCGCATGATTTATGCGGCTCTGACCGCGTTTATTCTCGCGTTTGTCCTGGCTCCGCCCGTGATTAAAAAATTGCAGGAATTTCGGCTCGGACAACGGATACGAGAAGAGGGGCCGAGTCGTCATCTGGCAAAAGAAGGCACTCCCACCATGGGCGGGCTGCTCATTATCTTCGCCGTGTTGATTTCGACGCTGCTGTGGGCGGACGTGAGCAATCTCTACGTGTGGCTCGTCATGTTGTCCGTCGTCGGATTCGGACTCATCGGATTCGTCGATGATTACGTCAAAATTTCTCGGCGTCGATCGGAAGGGTTGAGCGTCGGACAAAAACTCGTGGCTCAAATAGGCATTGCCTTGGTCATAGGTCTGGTTTTTTACGCCTCCCCCGGGTATTCGACGGAACTCAGCGTGCCCTTTTTCAAAACGTTTACGCCGGACTTGGGTCCCCTCTACATTCCGTTTGCCGTTCTGGTGATCGTCGGCTGTTCCAACGCCGTGAATCTGACTGACGGATTGGATGGGTTGGCGATTGGTCCGGTGGTGGTGGCGTCCGTGGCCTATGCCGCGGTGTCCTACGCCGCCGGGAATAAAGTGGTGTCGGACTATCTGTTGCTGCCCTACATCGAAGGCGCAGGCGAATTAGCGGTCCTGATGGCGGCCGTCTTCGGTTCGAGTCTCGGGTTCCTCTGGTTCAATGCGTACCCGGCGTCGGTGTTCATGGGAGACGTCGGATCCTTGCCCCTTGGGGCGGCGTTGGGCACGGTCGCCGTGGTCAGCAAACACGAATTATTGCTGCTGCTGGTCGGCGGCGTGTTCGTCATGGAAGCCGTCTCCGTCATCTTTCAGGTGTTGTCGTTCCGATCACGGCGGAAGCGGATTTTTCTCATGGCGCCCATTCATCATCATTTTGAGATCAAGGGATGGGAAGAGCCCAAAATTGTGGTGCGATTATGGATCGTGGCAATTCTGCTCACGCTGCTGAGCCTCAGTACCTTGAAATTTCGTTAACCCCATGCTGACGACGGTGGAAGCGATGCCTCAACGAAGTCCTCAGGCCGCCAAACGTCCGCGAGCGAGGATCAACGATCTTCCGGGTCGTTCCGTCACCGTGGTCGGGGCAGGACGAAGCGGCGTGGCCGCGGCGCGATTGTTATTGGCGTGGGGAGCCGACGTTTCCTTGGTTGACCGGAAACCTGAATCAGAATGGACGACGACCGTTTCTGATTTGCAGACGGCCGGCGTGAGGCTGTCCGGCGGCGAGCAATTTGACAAGGGACTGGAGTCGGCTGATCTCGTTGTCCTGAGCCCCGGAGTCCCGCCGACGCTGAGGGAATTGGATCCCGTGCGGCGGAGAGGCGTCTCCATCGTCGGAGAGGTGGAAGTCGCCTCGTGGGCGTTCTCCGTCCCCCTCATTGGCGTGACGGGCACGAATGGAAAAAGTACCGTCACGTCCCTCATCGGAGCAATCTTTCGAGAATGCGGGTACACGCCGTTCGTGGGTGGAAACCTCGGGACCCCCTTAGCGGAGGCGGCATTGACCGTGTCTCAACGCGAACGCTCCGGCGGTGACGGGACCGTTCCGTTCCACGTGATCGTCGCGGAAGTATCCAGTTTTCAATTAGAAACCGTTGACCAGTTTCATCCTGACGTGGCGGTCCTCCTCAACGTCACCCCCGATCACCTCGACCGACATTCGAGTTTGACCGAATACGCGAACACCAAAGCCAGAATTTTTCAGAATCAGACCTCAGCGGACGTTGCCGTTCTGAACGCCGATGATCCGCGGGTCCGCGGCGTCCGCCGTTCGCTCCGCGGTCGGCTCATGGAATTCAGCAGGACCCGGGAGGTTCCTCATGGCGCGTGGGTGAACGGCGACGAGATCGTGACTCGATGGCAGGGGCAGCACGTGACCGTCATGCGGAGAGACGAGATTCCCCTTCTCGGGGATCACAACGTGTCCAACGTACTGGCCGCGGCGGCGGTCGGCACGGCCCAGGGATGTTCTCCGGAGGGCATCAGCCGGGCGGTGCGCGCTTTTCGAGGCCTGGAACACGTGATGGAAGTCGTGCGTGAGCGGCGCGGGGTGATCTTTATCAATGATTCCAAGGGGACCAATGTGGACGCCACGGTGAACGCCGTCAACAGCCTTCGGCGGCCGTTCGTCATTCTTCTCGGTGGTCAGGATAAAGGCCGGAGTGATTTTCGGTGCTTGAAGGCCGCGCTCACGCCGCGCGTCAGGCATTGTATTCTCTTCGGAGAGACGGCCGAAGCCATTGCCGAAGCCATTGCCGGCGTAGGGGCGATGAGTCGGGTGGCGTCCCTGGCTGAGGGAGTCACGTTGGCCGCCGACGTTGCCAAGCCGGGGGACGCGGTGCTGTTGTCCCCGGCGTGCGCCAGTTTTGACGTGTTTCACGACTATCGGGACCGAGGCCGACAATTTCGAGACCTCGTGAATGCTCTGGTTGAATAAGAAGAAGACACGCAGATGCGGCGACCTCGTGCCAACGACGCGCAACTCTCCTTGGCGTACGCCGACCACGCCTGTACCGGTCCCATGGATCGGACGGTCCTGGTGGTGACGTACGCGTTGACCCTCATGGGCGTCATCATGGTGTTCAGTGCCAGCGGCGTCATGGCGGAAACGCGATACGGCGATTCGATGTTTTTTCTGAAACGTCAACTGTTGTGGCTGACGTTGGGGATCATGGTCCTGCATTGGGTGGCTCGACGGGAGTACGACGTGTGGAAAACCCTGACGCCGTACGTGCTGGGTCTGACGGTCGTGCTGTTGATCGTCGTGTTGATCCCCGTGCTGGGCACGCAAGTCAACGGCGCGCGCCGGTGGCTGCGGCTTGCGGGATTCTCCGTGCAACCGGGAGAACTTTCTAAATTGGCCGTCGTGCTGTACCTGGCTTCGTTCCTCGTGAGAAAAGAGCAGGACGTGACCTCGTTGAGTCGCGGGGTGTTGGCGCCCCTGCTGGTGGTGGGAGGAGTGGCCGGTCTGGTGATGCTCGAGCCCGACATGGGAACGGCGACGGTGCTGACCATCATCGCGTTGGGGTTATTGTTTCTGGGGGGGGCGAGGATTCCTCATCTCCTGTGTCTGGGGTTGAGTCTTCTGCCCGTGACGTACCTGCTGATTATGCAATCCGATTACCGCCGCCGCCGGTTCCTGAACTTTTTAGATCCTTGGCAAGACCCGACCAACGCCGGGTTTCAACTCACGCAATCATTTGTGGCCTTGGGGAACGGTGGAATGTTTGGCGTGGGATTGGGAGAAGGCCGGCAGAAGTTGTTTTTTCTGCCGGAAGTGCATTCGGATTTTGTCTTGGCCCTGGTCGGAGAAGAACTCGGGTTTTTAGGGACGGGGGTGCTGCTGGGATTATTTGCGGTGTTGATCGTCAGAGGATTTCACATTGCCGGCAGGGCCCCGGATGCCTTTGGACGACATCTGGCGTCCGGGGTGACCTTGTTGTTAGGGGTGCAGGTGGTCATCAACATGGGCGTGGTGTCCGGATTACTGCCGACGAAAGGCTTAACGCTGCCCTTCGTGAGTTACGGCGGGTCATCGTTACTCGTGAGTCTGGGGGCCATTGGTATGCTGCTCAGCGTTTCTCGGGCGGCTCCCGTTTACCATCGAGGATTGGCGTGACGGATGGGATGAACGTCGTGATTGCCGCGGGTGGGACCGGAGGACACGTGTACCCGGCCTTGGCGTTGGCTGAGGAGTTTTGCCGGCAGGCGCCCACGACGTCCCTGACGTTCGTCGGGACGGGGCGAGCGATTGAACGGACCATGCTGTCGGAGACGACGTGGAGGGTTGAAGCCCTGCGCGTCCAAGGGATGGTGGGCCGGGGGGTCAGATCTTCGTTGACGGCCCTGCTGTTGCTGCCGGGAGCGATTCGGCACTCCATGGCTTTCTTACGCGAGTCACGGGCGAATCTTGTGATTGGCACCGGAGGCTATACCAGTCCGCCGGTGGTGTTGGCCGCGTGCCGGTTGGGCATCACGCGAGCCCTGGTCGAACCCAACGCGGTGCCGGGACTGGCCAACCGGGCGTTGGGACCAGTGGTTCAAAGAATTTTTGTGTCGTTCGAACGGGCCGCCCACTATTTCCGTCGAGACAAGGTCATGGTGGCGGGGACCCCCTTGCGAAGGGACTTTCTCGCGCCGCCGCCGAGTATCGGATCGGGTCAGGTCAGGACGGTGTTGGCCTGCGGAGGAAGCCAGGGCGCCCAAACCCTGAACTCCGTCGTCGTTGAGGCGGTTCGGTCCTCGTCCCTTCTTCGCAGCCGCGTCCACCTGATTCATCAAACGGGTACACGGGATTTTGCACGAGTGGTGGAAGCCTATCGGGATCAAGGGGTGAAGGCGGACGTCACGGCGTTCGTGCGGGACATGGCTCAGGCGTTGCGTCAAGCGGATCTGGTGATTGCTCGATGCGGAGCCGTCACGTTGGCGGAGATCGCCGCGTGCGGGAAACCGTCGATCCTGATTCCGTTTCCTCACGCGGCGCACGATCATCAGGAAGTCAACGCTCGGACCGTGGAGCAAGCGGGGGCCGGCGTGGTCCTGCTTCAACCCGGTCTGACCGGCGCGCGGTTGGCTCAGGAGCTCGAGGCGCTGCTTCGCGACGCTGACCGCGTTCGGTCCATGGCTGAGCGGAGTCTGCTGTTGCGGCGAACGGACGCGGCCGAAACCATGGTCAACGAGTGTCGTCGGTTGCTGGGATGCCGCCGTCTGCACGCACGGGGTGACGACGCGTGACGTTTCGAAAAATTCAACACGTTCACTTCGTCGGGATTGGCGGGAGTGGGATGAGCGGCATCGCCGAGGTGTTGTTGACGCAAGGCTACCGCGTCACCGGCTCTGACCTCGCGTCGTCGGACGTGACGCTTCGTTTGGAAACGTTGGGCGGAACGATCTTTATCGGGCACGATGAATCCCACGTGAACGGGGCGCAAGTCGTGGTGGTGTCTTCGGCCGTTCAAGATTCGAATCCCGAAGTCGTCGCCGCGAAAACGAACCTGGTGCCGGTGATCCCGCGGGCCGAAATGTTGGCTGAACTCATGCGGCTCAAGTTCGGAGTGGCGATTGCCGGGGCTCACGGGAAAACCACCACGACGTCGTTGGTGGCGTCGGTGTTGGCCCACGCGGGCCTTGACCCGACGTTCGTCGTTGGCGGCAAGGTGAACGCCATGGGCACGCACGCGAGATTGGGCCGAAGTGACTTGCTGATTGCCGAGGCCGATGAAAGCGACGGGTCCTTCCTTCGTCTGTCTCCGTCGATTGCCGTGGTGACGAACGTTGACCGCGAACATCTTGATCATTACGGGTCCATGGATCGGATGGAAGCAGCGTTTCTGGAATTCGTCAATAACGTTCCGTTTTACGGGGCGGCCGTTCTGTGCGCGGATGACGTTCGACTGCGCGCGATGCTGCCTCAGATGCGGAAACGATACGTGACCTATGGGATTCACCCGTCCTCGGACGCCCACGTGCCGGACTTCCAGGCCACGGAGATCACGGTTCAGCGCGGGGTCACCGATTTTCGTGCCCGGCGTCAAGGAAAAGACTTGGGCCCCTTTCGGCTCAACGTTCCGGGCGTCCACAACGTGTCCAACGCCTTAGCGGCCATTGCCGTCGCGTGGGAGCTGGACGTCCCGCTGGATCTGATTCGAACCGGCATGGCCGCGTTTTCCGGCGTGGAACGACGATTTCACGTCCGCGGGGAAAACAACGGCATCGTGGTGGTGGATGATTACGGTCATCATCCCACGGAGATCCGTTTGACGCTGGCGACGGTCAAAACCGTCTGGCCGGGACGTCTGGTGGTCATCTTTCAGCCCCACCGGTACAGCCGGACTCGCGATCTTCTGGATGACTTCGCCCATGCGTTTGACCAGGCGGACGCGTTGTACGTGACGCCGGTTTATGCCGCAGGGGAATCACCCGTCACGGGCGTCTCGGGAGAGACGCTGGTTGAACGCGTTCGTGCGGCGGGCCATCCGTCGGTTCATTGGATGGAGAACGCGGACGACGCCGTCAGCCGATTGATCCCTGAACTGCAATCCGGAGATCGCGTGTTAACCCTGGGCGCGGGTGACGTCTGGAAACTGGGCGTGGAGTTGCTGAGAACGTTGGATTGAGGATCGTCGATATGGATTGTCAACTCGCAGATCAACAATTGGCAGTCTCGCGTCCGCAATTTGCGACGGTGCTTGCGGGCGTTCGCGGTGAGGTGACGTTCGACGCGCCGTTGGCGGAGTTGACGTCGCTTCGAATCGGAGGGCCCGCGGACGTGCTGATCGTGCCGGAAGACGTTTCCGACGTGCGTCGGATCGTTCGTCAAGCTTCTACCGCCCGCCTCCCTCTCATGGTGTTGGGCGGCACGAACCTGTTAGTGAAAGACGGAGGGGTCCGGGGACTGGTCCTGAGTCTGTCCAAGTTGGCCGCCGTGACCAGAGAGGATGAACGGATCGTGTGTGCGGAAGCCGGAGTTCGGCTGCCGACTCTGCTGGGCTACGCCGTGAGTCAGTCGTTGTCCGGGCTTGAATGGGCCGTCGGCATCCCCGGAACCCTCGGCGGAGCGGTGGTCATGAACGCCGGGACCAGATTGGGAGACGTGCATAGCTGTTTGGACGCCGTGCAAATGGTGACGCCCGAGGGTCACGTCCGTACCTGCGCGGCATCGGATCTTGCGTTTTCGTATCGCCGCGTCGATCTTCCGGAAGGCGTCGTGGTGGGGGCACGGCTTCGTCTGACGCCGGCGTCCCAGAAACACCTTGAAGCCAGCACGAAGGCATACTTGCAGTATCGAAAGCACACGCAGCCCTTATCGCAGCCCAACGCCGGGTCCGTCTTCAAGAACCCGCCCGGCACCACGGCCGGACGCGTGATTGAAGAGGCCGGTCTCAAAGGGTACCGAGTCGGGGACGCGCAAGTCTCGGCAAAGCACGCCAATTTTATCGTGAATCTGGGACGCGCGCGCGCCGCGGACGTGTTGCGGCTCATAAAAAAAATTCAACGGGACGTGTTGCATCGAACGGGCGTGACGTTGGAATTGGAATGGAAAGTGGTGGGTGAGGAGTGATCCGATGCACGTAATCTCCGAACATATCGGCGTGATCATGGGCGGGCAATCCTCCGAGCGTGAAATTTCATTGAAAACGGGTCAGGCCGTCCATGCGGCCTTGGTCCGACTGGGGTATCGGGTGACGTGCCTGGACGTGGATACCTCGTTGGCGTTCAGACTCCAGGGCCACAACGTCACGTTGGTCTTTCTCGCGCTCCACGGTCGGGGAGGCGAGGATGGGACGGTCCAGGGGCTGTTGGAAATGATGGGCATTCCTTATACCGGTTCAGGAGTCCGAGCGAGTGCGATGGGTATGGATAAACCGGTCGCCAAGACGTTGGTTCGGCGCCATGGCGTTTCGATTGCGCCCGGGGTCGTCATCCGACGAACCGAGCATTCGACCGTGCCCGAGCATTCGACCGTGCCCGAGTATTTGACCACGCCCGAGCATCCGACCACGCCCGAGCATTTGACCACGCCTGAGCATCCGACCACGCCCGAGCATCCGACCATGCCTGATCATCTTTCCCTGCCGCTTATCGTCAAACCCGCTCACGGAGGATCCACGCTGGGGGTGTCGGTGGTGCGACAACCATGGCAATGGACGCACGCGCTGAAGCGGGCGTTTGAACACGATCATGAAGTCCTCGTGGAATCGTTTATCGAGGGTCGTGAAATCGCCGTGGCGGTGTTGGACGGAGAAGCCCTGCCTCCGATTGAAATTCTCTCGCCGGGCGGGATCTACGATTATGCCGCCAAATATGAAAAAGCCGAGACGCGCTATCTCTGCCCGGCCCCGTTGACCGAGCGCCGGCGTCAACGGGTGCAGGAGTCGGCCGTGCGGGCCTACCAGGTCTTGGGATGCGTCGGTGCGGCACGAGTTGATTTTCGTCTGACGACGCGAGGGCGTCCCGTTTTTCTGGAAATCAACACCACCCCCGGCATGACGAAAAGGAGTCTGCTTCCCATGGCTGCGGCTCAAGCCGGTCTGGATTATGACTCGTTGACGGCACGTATTTTACAGTCGGCGTTCCAGCGTCGATCGAGTGGGATGGGTCGTCAACTCCGAACGAGAGGAGGCCAATCATGAGTCCGAGAACCCAACCGCTTCCGCGGTCCCCTTCGGCGGCGAGGCGATTCCGGATGATCGCGTGTGGGGTGGTCGTGAGCCTGGGGATTCTGGGTCTGGTCGGGTATCAGTGGCTCCCATCAGCCGTGGCCGGGTGGACGAGCATTCAGCACGTGTCCATTTCCGGGGTGGACCGCGTCGATCGTCGAGACGTTCTTTCGTTGTTGGAATTGCCCGAGCACGGGTCTCTGCTTTCGTTGGATCTCGCAGCGTTGGAAAAGAAGGTGACGGCTCATCCATGGGTGTCGTCGGCGTCCGTGGGGCGAGCCCTGCCGCATACCTTGGCGGTCGTCGTGGTGGAGCGAAAACCGGCGGGAGTGGTTCGGCACGTGGGAGGAAATCTGTTTGTGGACAACAACGGCGCGGTGTTATCCATTGCCTCGGACGTGCCGACGGGCCGCTTGCCCAGACTCGTCGGTCTTTCTGCCGTCAAACTTTTGGGGGGAGACCCGGCGTCTCAGGATCGGGTTCGGAAGGGGCTCGCCTTTGCCGAACGCCTGCAGCGACGGTTTATGCCGCCGGTGACCGTGGACGTGAGTGACGCACGGTTCATCACGGGGAAAGCCGGGGAGATCGTCTTCTTCGTCAATGAAGACTTTCTCCCCACGTGGCAGCGGTATCTCAATCTGGAACCGTCTATACGGGAACGTCTTCAGGACGACCCGCACGACGTGGATTTACGATTTGCCGGAAAGGTGATCGTCCGCAAGAAAGGATGACCGAACGTCATGGCGAAAAAAGAACAGATCGTGGTCGGACTTGACATTGGCACCACCAAGATTTGCGTCATCGTCGCCGCGGTGGGGCCGGATCAGGGCGTCAACATTATCGGGTTCGGCTCGAGTCCCTCCAGAGGACTGCGCAAAGGGGTGGTCGTGAACATCGAGAGCACCGTGGAGTCGATTAAAACCGCGGTGGGAACCGCGGAAACGATGGCGGGCGTGGCCATCAACTCCGTCTACATCGGGATTGCCGGTGGGCACATTTCGAGCGAAACCGCCAAGGGCGTGGTCGCGCTGAAGCGACAGGAAGTCTTCCGCTCTGACGTGCAGCGCGCCATTGAGACGGCTCGGGCCGCGGCCGTGTTGTCGTCCGACCGACAGGTGATTCACGTCCTGCCGCGTGAGTTTATCGTGGACGATCAGGAAGGCATTCGAGAGCCGGTGGGGATTTCCGGGTCGCGGTTGGAGGTGGACGTCCACATCGTGACGGGGGCGGTCACCTCGGCGAAAAATCTGGTGAAATGCGTGAATCGGGCCGGCTTGGACGTGGTCGATATCGTGTTGCAGCCGCTCGCCTCCAGCGAGGCCGTGCTGACGGAAGAGGAAAAGGAATTGGGGATTGCGATGGTCGATCTGGGGGGGGGCACGTCGGACCTGGCTATTTTTTCTGAAGGGACGATCAGTCACTCCGCGGTGCTGCCGATCGGCGGTCAACACGTGACGACTGACCTGCAAATCGGGCTGCGGACGCCGTTGGCGGACGCTGAAGACATCAAGGTTCATCACGGCGTGGCGCTCGCGAGCATGGTGGAAAACATGGACACCGTGGCGGTCCCGAGCGTCGGCGGCCGGCCGGCGCGTTTCGTGAGCACGCGGGAGATTGCCGAGATTATCGAACCGCGGGTGGCGGAAATCTTCGACTTGGTCCTGCGGGAAATTCGTCGATCCGGATATGAAGGCAAACTGGCCGCCGGCGTGGTCATCACCGGCGGCACGTCCATGCTCAAGGGGATGCCCGACGTTGCCGAAGCCATCCTGGATTTACCCGGGAGACGGGGCGTTCTTCCCGCGGGCGTGGGCGGGCTGCGGGACATGGTCAACAAACCCATGTATTCCACGGTCGTGGGATTAATTCTGCATGCGCATCGTGACCAGGAATTTGAGAGCGTCGGAGGAGGGAGGAAAAGCGGCAACGGCTTCGGGAACGCGTTGGGGCGCATGAAAAATTGGGTCGTCAATTTTTTCTGATAGTGGCCGGTGACTGGTGATCCGTGCCTGACGACGGGCCGCTCGCCACGGGTTACGAACCAAGGAGGTACAGTCATGTTTGCATTGCAGGAGGAAGACATTGCCCGCATTCAAATCAAAGTGCTCGGGATCGGCGGAGCCGGGTGCAACGCGGTCAACACGATGATCGCCGCCGGTCTCACGAACGTTGAGTTCGTCGTGGCCAATACCGATCGCCAAGCGATCCTCAAGTCCACCGCCCCGCATAAGATTCAATTAGGTCTGGAGCGCACGAAAGGGCTCGGCGCCGGCGCCAAACCCGAAGTGGGCAAGGAGGCCGCCGTGGAGAGCGAATCGGAAATCCGGGCGGCCATGGACGGAGCGGACATGGTGTTCGTCACCGCGGGCATGGGCGGAGGCACCGGGACGGGCGGGGCCCCCATCGTCGCCGGCATTGCCAAATCGCTCGGCATCCTGACGGTCGGCGTGGTCACCAAACCGTTTCAGTATGAAGGACATCGTCGCATGGGCTACGCCGAGGAAGGCTTACGGGAACTCCGACGACACGTGGATTCGCTGCTGATTATTCCGAATCAGAAACTGTTGAACCTGGTGGAGAAAGACACGCCGTTGCTGGAGGCCTTCAAAGTGGCGGATGACGTCTTGCGTCAGGCGATCAAGGGCATTACCGAGGTCATCACCACGCCGGGCCTGGTCAACGTTGATTTTGCCGACGTGCGAACGGTGATGAGTTACACCGGAAGAGCCGTGATGGGCATGGGGACCGCTCAGGGGCCGAATCGCGCCATGGCGGCGGCCAAGCAGGCGATTTGCAGTCCGCTGTTGGAAGAGAGCGGCGTCAAGGGCGCGAAAGGGCTTCTGGTCAACATCAGCGGTGGGGAAAATCTGTCTCTCCATGAAGTGGATGAAGCCTCCACCATTGCCAAAGAAGCCGCTGATCCGAAAGCCAATATTATCGTCGGCCAAGTGATTGACCCGTCGTTGGAAGACGAACTGGTGGTCACGATCATCGCGACCGGGTTTGAAGCCCAACAGGAACTCACGCGGCCGAAGCCTCAGCCGGCCGCGCCGGAGCCGGCCGACCTCTACGCGCCTCCGACTCCTGAGCCCGCCTTGGCCGCGGCCCTGGCTTCTTCAGGGGCCGACGACCTTGAGCGTCCCACCTACATGAGGCGAATGGAATCAGGCCGACCGGCGGAAAACGGCAACGTGTTGGCGGATGAAGATTTGGACGTGCCCACCTTTTTACGCAGACGAGGAAAATAACCGTTCGACGTGAAGAAGGAGACGAGAGATGGTTCTGGTTGCCGAAGACGTGACCTATCGCATGAAGCCCATGGTTCCATTCACGAGCGCGTCGTTTGGAAAGATGAATCGACACGTGTCGCATTTCTTCGGGACGAGACACGGCCCGCACTACGGCGGACTCATTGGCAATCGAGGGACGGTCAAGGCCGCGGAACCCGACTATCCCTTGGTGGTGTCCGTCCGTCAGGAGCACGGATCGGAGATTCTGGTTCTGGATCGTCCCCTGAAAGTCGGCGAGCAATTTCTTGACGGCTGGGACGCCGTCGTCACGAATCAATCGAAGACGCTCGTCACCGTTCGCACCGCGGATTGTGTGCCGGCGTTGATTGCGGATGCCTCTCGCGGGTCGGTGGGGGCGGTCCACGCCGGCTGGCGGGGCATCGCGGACGGCATTGTGCCGAAGACGGTTCGGAAAATGGTCGAACGGTTCGGAGGAGACCCGACGGCGTTCCACGTGGCGATTGGGCCGTCGGCCGGACCGTGTTGTTACGAAGTCGATGCGCCGGTGATTGAACAACTGACGCAGGACGTGCCGCGGTCTTCCATCCTCCTCAAACGTACCGGTCCTGACGCCGGCCACGTTGACTTGAAAGGATTGATCGCGCGGCAAGCCACGTCTCTCGGCATCCGTCAGGACCACGTCCACGTCGTGAACGTATGTACCATGTGCCGGTCGGATTTGTTTTTTTCCTACCGCCGGGAGGGGAGGGTGCATGGGACCATGGTCAGCGGAATTATGTTGACCTAGTGGCCGGGTTGCCCGTTGAGTGACCGTTCAACAGACCCTTCGATGCTCAGGGCATGCGTTCGGATGACGCGTGATCGAATCCGTCGAGCCGCCGAGCGCGTGGGGCGAGACCCGCGGAGCGTGCGATTGGTGGCGGCCACCAAAGGCGTGGACGCGCAACGGGTGCTTGAAGCCATTCGTGCGGGGATCGTCATCTGCGGAGAAAATCGTTGGCAGGAGGCGCAAGCCAAAATGGACGCGGTGGGGCGGCGGGCCGGCGTGGAGTGGCATTTCATCGGCCGACTCCAGCGACGAAAACTCAAGTGGCTGGTGGGACGATTCGGCGTGATTCATTCCGTTGAATCCGTGGCCCAGGCCCAGGAGATTCAACGACGGGCGGCGGAACGGGATTGCTCCCAAGCCGTCCTGCTTGAAGTGAACGTCGGAGGAGAAGAATCCAAAGGGGGATTTTCGCCGGATGAACTCCCGGACGCCGCGTTGGCAATCGATCAGTTTTCGCACGTTGCGGTGCAGGGGGTCATGGCGCTTCCCCCGTGGAACCCGGACCCCGAAACAACCCGCCCCTATTTTCAACGCCTGAAATCCGTCGCGGACCAACTCAACGCCATGCCGTTGAAGCGGGTCCGCATGCGTGAACTGTCCATGGGCACGTCCGATGACTTTGAAGTCGCGGTGGAGGAAGGCGCGACGCTGGTGCGGGTCGGCACCGCGTTATTCGGCGCCCGGGAACACGTCAGCCGCACGTAGCGCGTAAGGAGGCATCATGTTTGTCGTGGGAAATATTTTTCAGGGCGTTGCCCACGTGTTGGAGACGGTCCTGTTTCTCTATATGTGGGTCATAATCATTCGGACGCTGATTTCATGGGTGAATCCGGACCCGTGGAATACGATTGTGCAGTTCCTCTCGCGGGCAACGGATCCCGTCCTGTTCATCATTCGGCGACGGGTGGGCTTGCTCGGCGGCATTGACGTGTCCCCCATCCTGGCAATTCTGCTCATCATGTTTTTGCAGTACGCCGTCGTGGAAACCATCCGTGACATCGGCGCCTGGTTGCAATAGTGACGCCTCGTCGGCTCGGGTGCCTCCATGAGTCGTACCGACCCCGTCACCCAAGCCCTGCAACGCGCCGTTGATCAGGGCGCGTTCCCCGGAGCCGTGCTGTACGTTCGATGTCAAGGACACGTGGTGTACCATCGCGGCATCGGCAGCGTGGGGCGCGGTTCCTTTGACCGACCGGTTCAGCCGGAGACAGCCTACGACCTCGCGTCGCTCACCAAACCATTGGCCACCGCCACGGCCATTCTGTGTCTGGTCCGGGAAGGACGCCTGCATCTCGACCAGCCGGCCAGTCATTGGTTGACGGAATGGAAGTCGAGCGCATATCGGTCAACCACCGTTCGGCAGTTGCTCCGCCACGGCGCCGGCCTTCCCGCCTATCGGCCATACTATCAAACGTTGTCGCGCCAAGCGTTCCCGCCCGGCACCGAAGCCGAACGTCTGCAACGAATCGAGAACGTGTTACGCCTGATGGCCGATGAACCCGTGGCGTATCAGCCCGATGCGCGCAGTCTTTACAGTGACCTGGGATTTATGGCACTGGGTGTGCTCGTCGAACGGTGCGTGGGATCGTCCTTGGGGGAGTACTGCCGTCAACACGTCTACGTTCCCCTGCACGCGAAGCCGTTGTGGTTTATCGATCAGTCGGGTCAAGCCGTTGGCCATGGCCACGAGATGGAAAACGTGGCGCCGACCGAAGACGATCCGTGGAGGGGGCGCGTGGTGCATAAACAAGTACACGATGAAAATGCCTTTGCCCTGGGCGGAGTGACGGGACACGCGGGGCTTTTTGGAACGGCGCCGGCAGTGGCGGCGTTGTCGGGAGCGTGGCTTCAGGCTGCGCGGGGACAGGAATCTTTCTTCCCCGCGGGACTCGTTCGAGAATTTGTCGGCGCGAAACAACTCCCGAATTCGAGTTGGCGATTAGGCTGGGATTCGCCGTCAAGTCCCTCGTCTTCCGGCTCATACTTCTCTCCGCAATCCTTCGGGCACCTCGGCTACAGCGGAACGTCCGTCTGGATCGACCCCGCACACGAAGTCGAAGTGATTCTTCTCACGAACCGGGTTCACCCCACGCGAGCGAATACGCGCATCACGACCTTCCGGCCGCTCCTTCATGACGTGGTGTGGGAAACCTTCGTCAACGCCGCCCGCCCCCCTCGCAGGAGCGCGGGGTGAGGGGAGGGAATAACTGCGCTGACTTCTGGCCGATCAAAATAGGGAAAGATCACCCCACCGGATGATGAGGGCAGGTCCATGCGCGATTCTGGCCGCATAAGACGCGGCCCTACGTCTCATGTCCCGCTTGTAGGGCCGCGTCTCACGCGGCCATCACTTGGCGCCTCCCCGAGTGCGCGGGGAATGACGCCCCCTGACTACAGCCCACAGGCCCGCTCTGGCCCCCTCGTCATTCCCGCCGGTCCCTCTGTCATTCCCGCCGGTCCCCCTTGTCATTCCCGCCGGTCCCCCCTTGTCATGCCCGCCGGTTTCCCCGATAACAAATGTCGGGGACAAGGTTAGCGGGAATCCAGTATCTTGCTTTGTTGTTCCTTCATTCGTGTGGCCCTGCATGGGAAAAGCCATGGATTCCCGATTAACAACGTCGGGAATGACAGAAGGGGATTGGAAGGCGTCGGGAATGACACGGCGGAATCGTGTGGCCCCGCAGGGGTTGAGGCAGGCTCCGGTCACTTGCCGGAGGACTTTGACGTGATGACGTTGTGGGTCGTTTCCTGCCGGAGCACTCATGAGACGTAGGGCCGCGTCTCACGCGGCCAGCACTTGGCGGCTCCCCGAGTACGCGGGGAATGACGCCCCCTGACTACACCCCACAGGCCCGCTCTGCCCCCGTTGTCAGGCCCGCCGGGCCTCCCTGTCATTCCCGCCGGTTTCCCCGATAACAAATGTCGGGGACAAGGTTAGCGGGAATCCAGTGTCTTGCTCTTCTGTCCCTTCTTCGGGTGGTCCTGCATGGGGAAAGCCGTGGATTCCCGATTAACAACGTCGGGAATGACAGAAGGGGATTGAAGATGTCGGGAATGACAGGGGGAATCGTGTGTCCGCAGGGGTCAAGGGAGGATCCGGTCTTCTGCCGGAGGACTTTGACGTGACTGACCGAACCCCTCGCCACTTCTGAGGCTCCCTACGGGCGCGGGAAGGTCTTTGGGCCGCATGAGAGGCGGCCATACGGACCGGAGGGAGCCCCGGTCCCTCTTCCGGCTTCTCCTCCCTCTCCCCTTGCGGGAGAGGGCCGGGGTGAGGGGGGGCCGTTGCTCCCCAAGAACCCCCCTACCACTGCCAGCCCAGCCGCACGGAGACACTGTGCGCTGCCGCCTGCCCGGGCTGCTCTGCCCGTTCGCCTTCAATGCTCAGATCCAGCAACGTACTCATGGCCCAGCGGCTCCCCAGCCGGTAGCGCGCCGTGCCCGGGTCTCCCAGCACCAGCCCGCCATACGGGGTCAGCAGTCCCCGCCCGTCCGACAGGGCCAGCCCGTAGCCTACGTCAACTTCAACGTTCGCCGGCCGCCAGCCCGCGGCCTGGGCCGCCGGGGTGCCGCCCGGCACTGCGGCCGCGGTCCCCCACAGCTGGTCCACCCCGCTGCCCGGCTGCCCCCATACCGGCGCGACCATCAAATACGCGCCTTCGCCGCCAATCCCCGGGTCCAGCCGCACGTTCACGCTCGCCCCCCAATCCTCAAACGCTCCGTCCTCGTGCATCAGCAGATACCGCCCCTGCATGTCTATGGTCAGCCCCCAGTCGGTCTGCATGTAGGCCAAGCCGCCGCCCAGTTCCAGCCCCAGCCCCTGCTCCGCGGTGCCGCTGTCCCAGCGCCCGCCCATCTCCATCCGCGGCCGGAGGTGCGACCCCGGCGACAGGGCCAGCGCGGTCTGCCCTTCCAGCAGCAGCCGCACGCGCTGCGCGTGGCCCCGCGCCTCCGGCAGGTGCATCTTGGCCTCCGACCGCACCGTCGTCAGGAACGCATCCGTCTTCGCCGCCAAGTCAATCCCCTGCCACGTGGTCAACGCCTGCCGCCCGCCGATGGCCCCCAGCCATGAGGTGAGATCCGTGGTGTGCGTGGTGGGGTCGCCCGCGGCCTTCAGGTCCATCTCCCCCAAGCCCGCGCCCAGCATGCCCCACACGCCCAGCCCGGCGGCGGGCTGCCAGTGGGCATACGGCAGGAGGCTCGTCAGTTTCACGTCCACCCCGGCCTTCGTACCGCCGGTGCGCTCGTAGTCCACTTGGCCGGTGCTGTGAGCCACGGCCAGGCCCATGAGCAGGGACGAGCGGGGCCGGTAGTCCAGGCCCAGGTAGCCGCTGTACAGGGTGCCGTCCATCTTGAAGCCCTCCTCGGGCTGCCCGGCGAAGCCGCTGGCCGCGCCGCGGCCCCACAAGGTCCAGGTGGGCAGGCCGTCGTCCCCGGTGCGGGTCAAGGGCAGTTCAAAGGCGCTGCGGGCCAGGAGGTCTTTGGC
Organism: Nitrospirales bacterium; assembly: GCA_965212625.1. Taxonomy (GTDB): domain Bacteria; phylum Nitrospirota; class Nitrospiria; order Nitrospirales; family UBA8639; genus Bin75. The sequence continues at coordinate 2,419,952 of OZ243124.1, forward strand.
GGAGACGGGCTGGATCCGGAAAGGCGAGCGCCACGTGGGAGAGGCGGGGCGGCGGGCATCCGCCGGGGCGCGGCTCAGGAGGGTGTGGGCACGTTGGAACGTGCTGCCGTCCCCCCGGCCTGGTCCCGTGGGAGCGGGAGAAAGAGCGGGGGTGTCGAGGGTGACGCCGAAGGCGCGGGCGACATCAACGGCGACGCCCGTGACGCGCTGCCAGGGGCTGGGGCCGGAGGGGGCGGCGGGAATGGCCCCCTCACCCCCACCCTCTCCCGCGAGGGGAGAGGGAGCAGAGGCGGCGGGCGAGGCGGCGGGAGCCGACCCCGCGGGGTTCGTCAGGCGGAGGACTTGGCCGCCCAGGGTGACGTGCAGCCGGGCCGGCGGCGGGCCAGACCGGCTGCCCAGAATCTCGACGGCGTCCGAGGCCAGCGTCCGGCCGATGCCGGCCAGGACCAGTTCCAAGTCCCGGCGCTCGATGCCCGGCTTCACTTCAATGGTGAACGTCCGCGTCACCTCGTCCCCCTCCGCGTCCCGGACGGTCAGCGTATACTCCTGCTTCGCCATGGGCGAAGTCGGCTTGCCCTCAATCGTGCCGCTGTGCCTCGTCCTGTCCGCCGGTGGTGGGGGCGTGTAGCTCAGCCCTGACCCGTCCGGGAACGCCGGAGTCAACGTGTACGTGAGCATGCCAGAATAGGCCCGGTTAAGCTTCACGTCCTCCAACGCATCGTTCACCGGCTGCCCCGTGGTGTAGGTGCGCGGCTTCACGGTCCCGGCCACGGCCCAATCCGCGTACCCCACTGCCAAGGCCGAGAACCTCCCCGCTACTTGCCCGCACACCAACAACCCGGATGCGTCGGCCCCCGACCCGGTTTCCCGCTGCCAAACGCTGCCATCACGGCGCAGCAGCACCAACGACCGACCCGCCTGTTCCGCCTCCCTCTCCACCGGCCCTCGCACCGGCAGGCACAGCCTCAGGCCCGGGGCCGGCACGGGGCCGTGATCAACGGAGCTGTCCACGAGCGTCTGCTCCCCCGCCGGCCCGAGCCTGAACCCGGCCGCCGCCACCTGCTGAATGATGCTCTCGTCCACGGGCTGGTCCCCGGGCTGCTCCCGCCCGAACCTCAGCAGCGGCACCGCCTCCCCCGCGGCCGGCGGCGGCAACTCGCCCGGGTCCACGACGGCCCTGGCCGTGATCCAGACCGGGACATTGTGGACCGCCACTCTCAGGACGATGTGCCCCTCGCGGTTGGAGAGGGGGGTATCGGGCATCTCCGACACGATCCGGAGCTCCGTCGTGCCGCCCTCTGGCCTCACGGTCACCGCCCGGCGCCCGCTCACCGGGTAGTCCCCGTCCGCGGCCGCGTGCGTCAAAAAGACCGTCTCGATGGCGGCGTCGGCGTCCGCCGTCGCGGTCACCGTGACCGTCTGCGCCGTGTTCCAGGTGCTGTCCGTGAAGACCAGCGGGTCGTGGGCGGCCGTGACCCGCACCGCATCGCTCGCCACCATGGCCGGCACCGTGACCGTCACGCCGTCGGTCGGCATGCTGGCCAGGGCCACCGTGTAGGTCGCGGTGCCGCCCGCTGCCACCACCAGCGCCTGAGCCGCCGGCGGCACGAACACGACGCCCCGCTCATCGTCGTCCTCCAGCGTCAGCGTCGCCGGGGTCACGGTGACGGGCATCCCCTCGGCGGCGGCCTGGGCGTTCGCCGCGGTCCCGGTCACGGTCACCGTCTTGTTCGGCGCGTCCACGGCGTTGTCCCTTGCGGTGAGCGTGACCACCCCGGTGCTTGTCGTGTCGTCCGCGGCAATCGTCAGCATGCTGCCCATCTGCGTGAAGTCCATCCCCGCCCCCGGCGCGGCCGACACCGTGACCGCTGTCGCCGCGATTGACGGGTGCGCCAGCGTGGCCGTTACCGTCGAGACGCCGCCGTTCTCCGTGATGGCCGGGGGCGTGAGCACCAGCGTCACCGTGGGCGCGTCGTCGTCGTCCACGGTGGTCACGTTCACCTCTACGTTCTCCAGGCCGTTGTACCTCGTGTCGTCGCTTGACGGGTCAAGGCGCACCTGCCAAGCCACGTTGCCGTCGTCGACGTTGTCGTCTACCCCGGTCACCGTCACCGGCTGGGCCGTCGCCCAGGTGCTTGTGGTGAACACCAGCACGGACGGCGCGACCGTCCCCTCGCTCGCGTCCAGGCTCGTCACCGTCACCGTCACGACCGCCGAGGACGGCATGAGATCGGTCTGCAACGCCACCGTGAAGGTGGCCGTGCCGCCGCCCTCCGTCACTGTGCCCATCACCGCGGTCTCGACCAGCCCGAACTCGTTGTCCCGGTTGGTCGCGTACACCGTGGCCATGACACTGTCGTAGGTGTCGTCCGTCGTGCTGCTCGCATTCGCCGTCAGGGTGACGGTGTAGGCCTGATTGCCGTCGGCCGGGTTGGGTGGGGTGGCCATGTTGTCGTCCACCCCGGTCAGGGTCACCGGCTGGGCCGTGTTCCAGGTCATGGCCGTGAAGGTCAGGGTCGCGGGCGCGACCGTACCTTCGGTGGTGTCCGAACTCGCCAGGTCCAGCACCACGGTCGCCGTCGGCGCGGTGGCCAGCCGCACCCGGACCGTGGCCGTGTCGCCATCCTCCGACGTCCGTAGCCGGAGGGTCGTTGAGGTCATCGGAGCCACCGTCAGCCCGGCCACGTCGTCGTCCGTGAGCGTCAAGGTCGCGGCACTCGGCGCGGCCACGCCGTGGCCGCCCGCGGCCATGGCCGTCACCGTCACCTGCTTATCCGGCACGTCTACGGCATTGTCCACCGCGGTGACCGTCACCGTGCCCGTGCTGGTCGTGGTCCCCGCCGCAATGGTCAGCACCGTGTTCGTGGCCGTGCTCAGCGTGAAGTCCCCGGCCACCGCGCCGGTGCCCGCCGCGGCCGCCACCGTGAGCGTCGTCGGCTGGCTGGACAGCCCGGAGAGGGTGGCCGTGACCCGCGCCACCCCGGCGGCTTCCGTGACGGCCGTCGGGGTCACGACCAGCGTCACCGTCGGCAGGGTCTCGTCGTCGGTCAGGGTAAGGGTGGCCCCCGCCACCGTGCCCACGCCTTGGGAGTTGGTGAGCCTGGCCGTCACCGTGGCCGTGCGATGGGCGGTGCCCTGGTGAATAGTGTCGTCCACGCCCGTGATCGACGCGACGTCTCCCGCGACCGACGTGTCTCCCGCCGCGATCGCGATGAACCCATCGGTGCCCACTCCCACCGTGTAGGCCCCCGCCACCGGGTTCACGGTCACCGTCGTCGGTTCGGACGACGGTCGATCCAGCGTAGCCTGTACCGTGCTGCTGCCGGTCTCCGTCGCAATCGTGGACGGAGTCAGCGTCAGGGTGGCATTCGGGGCAGGGTCGTCGTCCGTGATGGTCAGGGTCACGTCGGGCGGGTCGTTCGTCAGGCCGCCGCTGTCGGTGGCCACGCCCGAGACGGTCACCGACTTGTTCGGCGCGTCGGTCTCGTTGGTCACCGCGGTGATGGTCACCGTGCCGGTGCTGGTCGTGGCGTTGGCCGCAAAGATCAGGCGGGGGGTCGTACTCAGCGTGAAGTCGCCGGCCACCGCGCCGGTGCCGGCCGTGGCCGAGACCGTCACCGTCACCGGCGAGGTGGACTGCCGATCCAGGGTGGCCGTGACCGTGGCGACCCCGCCGTTCTCCGTAATCGACCTCGACGTCGGCGTCAGCACCAGGGTGGCCTGCGGGGTGTCGTCGTCGTTGAGGGTCAGGGTCACGGCCGTCGGGGCCGTGACCCCGTGGCCGCCGGTGGCCGTGCCGGAGACGGTGACTTGCTTGCTCCCCGTGGCCACGTTGTTGTCGTTGGCCGTGACCGTCACTGCGCCCGTGCTGGCCGTGGCTCCGGCGGCAATCATGAGCGTCGTGCCGCTCTGCGTGAAGTCCGCGGCATCGGCCCCCATGCCCACCGTGGTGCCGACCGTGAGCGTCACGGCTTGGCTGGACCGGCCTGAGAGGGTGGCCGTGACCGTGGCCACGCCGCCGTTCTCCGCGATGGCCGCGGGCGTGAGGACCAGGGCGGCAGTCGGCCGGGTCTCATCGTCGGTCAGGATGAGCGCGGCCCCATTCACCGCGCCCGCGCCGTGGGGGTTGTTGAACGTGGCCGTCACCGTCGTCGTGCGCCCGGCGCTCCCCTCGTGGATGGTGTTGTCCACCGCCGTCACCAGCACCGTGGCCGTGCCCGAGGCCACCACATCCTGGCCCGCCGGGATCACGTAGGCCGCGGGCGTGCCCACCGTGTAGGCCCCGGGCACCGGCGTCACCGTCACCGTTGAGGGCTCGGAAGAGAAGTGCGAGAGCGACGCCGCCACCGTGGCCACGCCGCCGTTCTCCGAGACCGTTGACGGGGCCAGGAACAGCCCCACCGTCGGCGCATCATCGTCGTCCGTCAGCGTCAGCGTCGCCCCCGTCACCGGCATGGTCGTCATATCGGCCGTGGCCCGGGCGTTCGTCACCGTCCCCGTCACCGTCGCCGTCCGGTTCGGCTCGTCGGTCGTGTTGCCCACTGCGATCACCAGGGCGAAGTCCGTGCTCGTCGTCGCGCCCGCCGCGATCGCGACCGTCCCCGCTGTCCCTGACCCCACCGTGAAGGCCCCCGAGACCGGGGTCACCGTCAGCGTCGTCGCCGCGCTTGACGGATGCGTCAGCCGCGCCGTCACCGTCGCCACGTTGTCCGTCCCGCTCTCCGCGATGCTTGACGGGTTCAGCATCAGCGTTACGCCCGGCGGGCCTTCGTCGTCCACGATGGTCAGCGTCGCCGTCCCGGCACTGTAGCTAGATGAGGGAGGGGACGCCGTGAGCGTCACCGTCTTGTTCCCGCCGGTGGCGTCGTCCGTCGCCGTGATCGTCAGCGCATTCGTACTCGTCGTCGCGCCCGACGCGATGGTCAGCGTCGTCCCCCCCGTCCACGTGAAGTCCGTGGAGCTCGTCGGACTGACCGCCACCAGCACGGTCGCCGGCGCGGCCGCCCCCAGCGTCGCCCGCACCGTGGTCGAATTGCCCGCCCCGCTCTCGGCGATCGTCGTCGTGCCCAGGGCCAGGCTGATCGGAATCGCGTCGTTGTCCTCGATCGTCAGGGTGGCGGAATGAGTTGTGGGACAGATATCTGAATAGATATACCAATAATCTTGGGTACCTATAGTGCATGGAAACGTTAGATCTACGGTCACGCTGCGGGTGCCGGTCCGGACGCTGTCGTCCACAGCCGTGATCGTCACCGTTCCACTGGCGGTGCTTTGAGCCAAAGTTCCCGCGCCAGGACGGCCGTTCAGGTAAGCCGTCCAACTGAAGCGGTTATTGCTCCCGAAGTTGACGGCGCCGGCGCCGGTCGCAGTCGGGGTGGCAGCCGTCTTTGTGACATCTAGGTATGCAGTGTTGTGTTGAGCGGCGTTACCACTTCCATAGCGAGTCAGGATCGTGGTTCCAGAGACACTGAAGCCCACGGTGGTGGTTTGGCCTTCGGTAATCGTGGACGGGCTCAACTGTACGGTGATATGGGAGTGAGTTTCTCCACCCGCACTATGCGCCGACGCCGGAGACGGCGCGAGCAACACCGCGGCGGTCAGGAGAGCCACGGCCAGGCAGAAGGCACGGGCGGGAGCGGAGAGCGGGCAGTGACCCCATGGCCATGTGGGAACGGCTCCGGTCGTCCTGCTTCTCGGGGTATTCATCGTACCCCCCCCCCCCCCCCACAACCGGGCTGGGAGAGACATGGCGAGCGGGAGACGGGGCGAGCCGGCTGAGTCTGATCCGAGATTTCTTCATCAACGTGTTCTCCTTGGTGCGCATGGTCTTCATCGGCGGGGTGTCGGCGTGCGGCTGAGCGGGAGCGCCCTCTCACCACCTAAGCGATAACTCTTGATTATACGCGTTCTTTACCGGAAGGCAAGCCCTTTTTCAAAAAAAGATTCTACCCATTTTTCACCAGAAGGCAAGTCCCTTTGTTCATGCCCGCCGGGCTTCATGCCTGCCGGCCCTCTTTGTCATGCCCCGACACCCCCTCACCCCGGCCCTCTCCCGCAAGGGGAGAGGGAGGAGGATGCGCCTCTGTCATGCCCGCCGGGTCCCCTCTGTCATGCCCGCCGGTTTCCCCGATAACAAATGTCGGGGACAAGGTTAGCGGGAATCCAGGGTCTTGCTTTGTTGTTCGTTTATTTGTGTGGCCCTGCATGGGAAAAACCATGGATTCCCGATTAAAAATGTCGGGAATGACAGAAGGGGGATTGAACACGGGGGCATGACGGAAGGGGGGATTGACCACATGGGGCATGACGGAAGGCATGCTCTGCCTCTTTGTCATGCCCGCCGGGCTTCTCTGTCATGCCCGCCGGTTCTCTTTGTCATGCCACCGGGCCCTCTCTGTCATGCCCGCCGGTTTCCCCTTTGTCATTCCCGCCGGTTGTTAGCGGGAATCCAGTATCTTGCTTTGTTGTTCCTCTATTTGTGTGGGCCTGCATGGGAAAAACCATGGATTCCCGATTAAAAATGTCGGGAATGACAGAAGGGGGATTGAAGGCGTGGGGCATGACGGAAGGGGGATTGACCACGTGGGGCATGACGGAAGGCATGCTCTGCCTCTTTGTCATGCCCGCCAGTCCTCTCTCTGTCATGCCCGCCGGCCCTCTCTGTCATACCGCCGGGCCTCTTTGTCATTCCCGCCGGCCTCTCTCTGTCATGCCGCCGGGCCCCCTCTGTCATTCCCGCCGGTTTCCCCGATAACAAATGTCGGGGACAAGGTTAGCGGGAATCCAGGGTCTTGCTTTGTTGTTCGTTTATTTGTGTGGCCCTGCATGGGAAAAACCATGGATTCCCGATTAAAAATGTCGGGAATGACAGAAGGGGGATTGAACACGGGGGCATGACGGAAGGGGGGATTGACCACATGGGGCATGACGGAAGGCATGCTCTGCCTCTTTGTCATGCCCGCCGGGCTTCTCTGTCATGCCCGCTGGTTTCCCCGATAACAAATGTCGGGACAAGGTTAGCGGGAATCCAGTGTCTTGCTTTTTTGTTCTTTTTGTTGTTCCTTCATTCGTGTGGGGCTGCATGGGGGAAGCCATGGATTCCCGATTACCAACGTCGGGAATGACAGAGGAGGATTACCAACCCTCGATAGAAACCGTCGAGGGCAGGCTTTGGGAATGACAGAAGGGGGATTGAAAACGTTGACGTTGTGGTTCGTTTTCTGCCGGAGTCCGTTTCATTGTCATGTCGTGATCACCCCTGACCCCTCACCACGGGCCTCTCCCTCAAGGGGAGAGGGAGGAAGAGGGGAGAGAGCGGGCAGGAGTTTAATCAGGGTGGTCCAGCCAGGATTCTTTTTCTGCGAGGTATTTCTGCCCTTTGAAATTCAATCGCGTCCGCAGTTGGGTAAAGCCCAGGTCCCGAAGTCGGCCGACGACGTCCCGGATGGCCCCCCCGACCGTCGGATGCACGCCGCTTTCCGTCACCAACGCTTCATACATCACGTTGGCCGTATACCCCCGGTCCACGCGCTTCACCGGCACCATCCGATTGAAGTACCGATCGCTGGGGTCGGTCCCTTCTACTTGATGCTTCTCCACCACGGCATGACGCAAGCGAAACGACAACGGCAGCGAACTCATGAGATTGTCTCCTTGTTGATACGGGAGCAAACAGTATAGGTAGTTTCCCAGTCCCGCTGCAACGTTGGAAAAACCACGCGATACCTCTCCCATGCTGCTCAGTGCGCCAAACCGGCTGATTTGGTTCCACCTGTCATCTTGTTGAACCAGCCGGTATCTAGAGAAAAATTTGACGTCATCCTTTATCCGGTTCAAAATCTCAGGCCACTCGCCAGAACAGTCTATCTTCTTACGAAAATGAGCATACAGCAGCCCAAAACGTTAAAACACCATAAGGAAGGAAAGGATATGGCTGACAAGTATGATGATCTCTTTGATTTTTATATCAAGTTGTATGACGATGAGATAGCCCGTTTTCGAGGATTGGTGAATGACGTGTCTTTCTGAATATTTCCCTCTTTGTCATGCCGCCGGTCCCCCTCTGTCATTCCCGCCGGTTTCCCCGATAACAAATGTCGGGGACAAGGTTAGCGGGAATCCAGTGTCTTGCTTTTTTGTTCTTTTATTTGTGTGGGCCTGCATGGGAAAAGACTTGGATTCCCGATTAACAACGTCGGGAATGACAGAAGGGGGATTGGAAGGCGTGGGACGATGGGGAGAGCAGAGATTCGGACAGTATTTACTATTTAGTTTCGAGATACCCGATCATCGCACGTTCCAACGAAATTTTGACGTCGGGTATGCCGTCGGCTTCAGCGTCAACGTTCAGATCGATACACATGGCGTACCATTTGCCCTCGTTGGTTCGTTTGGCGTAACACCGCAGCATGAGTTGATTGGCGTGCATGGTGGACTTTCCTTTTTGTCCTCAGGTATAAGGAGCCTCCTCTTGATGGTCACACGGCACGTCATTGTATAAGGTGACTGATACAGGGTGTCAAGATACGCATTGGGTCATGGACGTGACGCACGATTCTCTGCGGCGCCTTCGGGTGGGTGTGGCCGGGCTGCTTCTTCTGTTCCTGCCGTGCGGCTCCGTTCAGGCGGATGACGACGGGTTGAACGGGGCGAAGCCCACGGTGTATGCCCGGGTCGGCGGCGGCGTGTTTTTTCTGGACCTGCCGGAGTCCAGTCCGTTCATTGAGACGAACTCCCGTGAGGAGGTCGTCGGTTTCCTTGACCATTATGATGCGTCACATCGGGCCGGACCGCAGATCAGGCTGGCGGTCGGCGGCGAACGTGAAGCCTTCGGACGCACGCTGTTTGCCGAGGCAAGCGGGTTCGTCACGTTTCACCGTTCCACCCACGTCCATGAATATGAACGAACGAGTGCATTGTGGGATGAACTGGAAGCCGAACAGTACGGCATCACGGTTGCAGAACTGAGGAGCTTGACGGACGCCGCCAGGGAGAAGCGGAGAGGGGAAATCTTCAACGACGACGCCAGACTGAACGCCTTGTCATCGGCGATCGCTTCAAGGAACGATCTCAGGTTTGCCGGCTGGATTGGCGCGATCGACGGCACCGCGCTTCCGGGAACCCCGAATTTTGCCTGGGGTGATCCCATGCACGTCACGACGACGCGAGCGGTGGACTTCTCCGGCGTTGACCTGGTCGTCGGGACGTTCTTGGGACGGGCGGCACGGGGCAGGACGTCGCTGTTCCTCGGCCCGAGCTACAAGAGATTGACTCAGGCGGCCGACGTGTTTGCGTATGAATCCAACCGCGACCCCGACGTCAACTTCATGACCCTTCACGAGGACCTGCACGCGTCGTATTACGGAGGGGTGCTCGGTCTCCGATTCGACGTGCCGTTCAAACGACGGTGGCGTTTTCTGGCTGCCGGCACGCTGGGGCTCTACCACCTTGATGCCGGCTACGAGGGGCGTCAGCGAACGGTTTTGTCTTCGTCGGGGACGGGATCGAATCTGTACACCAATCTGAATCTCAGCGATTCGACCATCGCCGCGACCCTCGGTTTGCGAGCCTCGCTGAGCGTCACGTTCCTTGAAAGAATGACGCTTCACCTTGGAACCGGCTTTGAACATCTGTCCCACGTTCCGAACGTGCGGTATGCCCGGGTAGGAGAACATTTTGGAAACGGCGTTCCTCATCATCCGGCGCGCATTGCGTACGCGGATGCGTTCGGATTGTTCAGCACGCTCTCCCTGGGCGTTGAATTTTGACGTGCTGCTTCCGCGCGCCGCGGCTCCGGTCATGAGGCGCAGGGTCTTCTTCCGTTGACGCCTCCCCCCTTCGTTGCTTAGGCTTGACGGCCAAGGGAGTCCACGTAATGGCGTCGAAACAAGTTCCGGGGTCCGAAGTCGTTGACGTGCGCGTGTCCGTCGGCGGCGTGATTCCGCTCAACGTTCCCAATAGCCTGACGATTCTCCGCATCCTGTTGATCCCCGTCATCGTCGGGTTTCTGGTGTACGATCATTTTGCGTACGCCACGGTGACGTTGATCGTGGCCGCCCTGACCGATGCGCTTGACGGAAGCATTGCCCGGCTGGCGAATCAGAAGACGCAATTTGGGGCGCATCTTGATCCGTTGGCGGATAAGCTGCTCCTCATGACCGCGTTTGTGACGTGTGCCCTGATGGGTTTGGTGCCGGCGTGGAGCGTGATCGTCGTCGTCAGCCGAGACGCTATTCTGCTCACCGGTACGTTGTTGGCCCGTTTGTTCGGTATTCCCCTTGACGCCTCTCCCACGTCGTTGGGCAAGGCCACCACTCTGTTTCAGTTGACCTACGTTATTCTGGTGCTGGGGTTGACCGCTTATGACGTCGATACCTCCGCGCTGGATCCCCTGTTGTTCATGATGAGTCTGCTGACCGTCCTCTCCGGCCTGCATTACATCGTCCGGGGGTGCCGTCACGTGAACGCGGCTGAGGGTTCGTAGTTTCCCTCACGCTGCGCATGAGGGAACGATGCTTCGCACCCGGATGGGACAATTACTTCTTGATGCCGGGTGCATTACTCCTGCACAACTGGATGCCGCGTTGGCGCGACATCGGGAGACCGCACAACCGCTGGGCCAAATCCTCTGTTCTCAAGGGGCCGTGTCCGAAGACACGTTGTTGAAGTTTCTGGGCCAGCAGTATGGGTTGGCCTCCGTCCGTCCGCTGCCTTCCGTCATTGATCCTCACTTGGCGACGTTGGTGCCTCAAGCCTGGGCGACCCAGCACCGGGTCGTGCCCGTGAGCAAGGTCGGTCAACGGTTGACCGTCGCCGTTGCGGATCCGGCCAACGTCCACGTGCTGGACGAACTTCGTTTTCGCACGGGGCTGCGCACGGTTCCGGTGATTGCGCTGGAATCCGAGGTTCAGCAACGCCTTCAGGCGTTGTATCAGCGTCAGGATCAGACTCCGGCCGCGGGTTCCCCTCAGCCGTCCGGCGGGAGCGTCGGGGCGTTGCAGGCTGAGGCGCCCCGTTCCCCGACGACTCACGAACGTCGTCCCGACGGCCTGCGCGTTGATTCGGCGTTGGCGTCCGATGAGATGACGGCTTTGCTGGAAAAGGCGTCGTCGAGTTTGCGGTATGGCCAGCCGGACGGGGGTGATGAGGCGACGGCAAAAGATGAATCTCCCGTTGCGCAATTGGTGAAGACGATTCTTCACCGGGCCGCGGGCATGGGCGTGAGCGACGTCCACGTGGAACCGTATGAGAGCGCGGTGCGCGTGCGTTTCCGGTTGGACGGCGTGCTGCACACCATGATGACGTATTCGTTAAGTTTGCGGAACGCCGTGATTTCTCGACTCAAGATTCTGTCGCAGCTGGATATTGCCGAACGCCGCCTGCCTCAGGACGGACGTTTGACGTTGTCGTGGGGATCCACGACGTTGGACGTTCGCGTGTCGGTGCTGCCGTCCCTGCACGGGGAAAAAGCCGTGCTTCGTTTGTTGAATCGTGCGGGGCAGACGTTTGATTTGCAGGCGTTGGGATTCGATCCCGCGGAGGTCGATACGTTTCTCACGGCGTTGGAACGCCCGCACGGGATGATCCTGGTGACGGGTCCCACGGGGAGCGGTAAAACCACCACGCTCTATTCCGCGCTGCAAGTGCTGAATACGCCGGACGTGAACATCGTCACGGTCGAAGACCCGGTGGAGTATCATTTTACCGGCATCACGCAAGTGCAGGTGAAGGAAGACATCGGTCTTGAATTTGCCAGAGTGCTGCGGGCCTTTCTTCGGCAGGACCCGGACATTATGATGGTGGGTGAAATCCGGGATTTGGACACCGCGCAAATTTCCATCCGGGCCGCGTTAACCGGGCATCGCGTGCTGTCCACGCTGCACACCCACGACGCCGCTCGTGCGGTGACCCGGCTGCTTGACATGGGCGTGGAACCGTTTATGGTCGCGTCGTCGGTCAGCGTGATCATGGCCCAACGACTCGTCCGTCGAGTCTGCGCCGATTGTCAACGGTCTGATCCTCTTCCGAGGGACCACCTGCTCGATTTAGGATTTACCGAGGAGGAGGCCGCAGCGGTGACTCCGGTTCGAGGGCACGGGTGCGCGTCGTGCCATGGAACGGGCTATAAAGGGCGTATCGGGCTGTTTGAGGTGTTTCCGGTGTCCGACGCCTTTCGATCCCGGATCCTGGAACGGGCGATGGCCGACCGGCTCAAGCAACAGGCGTTGGCCGAAGGGTTCAAAACGATTCGACGAAGCGGATTGGATAAAATCAAGCGGGGCCTGACCACCGTGGAAGAGGTCATGAGCGCGTCCACGGAGGATGACGCATCGCTCTCGTTGAGAAGGGGACGTGCCTGAACGTGCCGACGTTCGTGTATCGTGGGAAAACCCGTGACGGGATGATTCGGCACGGGGAGGTCGATGCCGTTGACCAACGAGCCGCGCTTCAGGTTTTGCGACGGCAGCACGTGTTCGTCACCCGTCTCCGCGAAAAACTGGCGTCCTCTTCCGAGTGGCGGTTCTTTTCCGGGAACGCCAAGGTTCCTCAAAAAGACGTGGTGACGTTGACCTATCAACTGGAGGCGTTGATCAAAGCCGGTGTGCCTCTTTCGCAGAGTCTCGCGATGCTGGCGGCTCAGGTTCCGTCTTCGACGCTGCAACGGATTCTTCGTGAGGTGACGCAAAAGGTCGAGTCCGGGTCCTCGTTGGCTGCGGCGTTTCGCGGGCATCCCACGGTGTTCACCCCTTGGTACGTCAGTATGGTTGAGGCAGGCGAGGAAGGCGGCATGTTGGACCAGACGTTCTCTCGACTCGCCGAGCACCTGGACAAGGTGCTGCGACTGAAGCAGCAGGTCACGTTGGCCCTGGCGTATCCCCTGATCGTCGTGACGGTGGCCGTGCTCGTGCTCTGCGTGCTGCTTACGTGGGTCATCCCGATGTTCGCCCCCATGTACGCCGATATGCGTGACGCGCTTCCGTGGCCGACTGCCGTGGTGTTGGAAGTGAGCCGCTGGTTCCAACACCGTGGGGCTGCCGCGATCCTCGGCGTGGTCGGCGCGGGGCTGGGCGCGTCGCTGTGGGCGAGGACTCCGTCCGGGCGGCGGATCGTCGAGCCCGTCCTCTTGCGGGTCCCGTTCGTCGGAACGCTGTGGCGGAAGACCGCGGTGGTCCACGTGATGAGCACCTTGGGGGCGTTGTTGAGGAACGGCGTGGAGATTTTACGCAGTCTGGAGATCGCCAAGAAGGTGTCGGGACTCATCAGCATGGAACGGGCCCTGGAAGAAACCCGATTGAGCGTTCGTGAAGGGCATACCCTGGCTGACCCGTTGGCACGGTCCGGTATGTTTCCCCCCTTGGTTTCCAGCATGGTATCCGTGGGTGAGGCCACGGGCACTCTCGATGCCGCGTTGGAAAAAATTGCGGCTCTCTACGAACGTGAGGTGGACCGCGACGTGGCCGCGTTCACGACCGTGTTGGAGCCGTTGCTCATTGTCGTCTTAGGCGTTGGGATCGGGTTTATCGTGGTGGCCATGTATCTTCCGATTTTCTCCATGGCCTCCACGTTTGCGTAGGCCCGCGGCGTCGCAATCCTGTCTCGCGTGTGCCGAAGGAGTCGTCTGCCCGTTACGTGGAACTCATGGACGTTCTCGATCGCTCGCTGCGGCTGCGTCCGCCGGCCAAGGTTAATCTCATTCTCAAAATTTTTGATCGACTGCCCAACGGGTATCATGCCCTGTGGTCCTTGATGCAAACCGTTGGGGTGACCGACGTGTTGACGATTCGCGTCACGAATTCATTTGCGGGCGTTCGCGTGGTCTGTTCCGCGGATTCCCCTTCTGCCCCGACGGACAATCTGGTGTATCGAGCGGCGCAACTGGTTTTACAACGCGTGCAGGCGTCGGTAGGCGTGGAGTTGACGTTGGACAAACGTATTCCGGTTGCCGCCGGACTCGGCGGGGGAAGCAGCGACGCCGCGGCGACGATCATGGGGCTGAATCGTTTGTTGGACGTGGGATGGTCCAACCGCGACATGGCCGCACTGGGGCAAACCTTGGGCAGTGACGTGCCCTTTTTTTTTGACGCGCCGACTGCCGTTGTTCGGGGATGGGGCGAACGGATTTTTCCCAAAACGCTTCACGACGTTCGCTGGATGGTGTTGGCGAACCCGGGGTTCCCCATCAAGACGGGGCAGGCGTTTCAACGATTGGATGAGCGGAGGCCGGGGCGGGCGTCCTTGCCTGAGCCTCTTCGGGTGTTTGAACACGCGAGCACCCTTGCCTGGCCTCAGATTCTCGCCTCAATGCAGAATGATTTTGAAGCGGTCCTGTTCGACGACTACCCCGCGTTGGCTGCGCTGAAGCGCGCGTTGTTGGAATTGGGAGCGGAGGGCGCGTTGTTGTCCGGCAGCGGGGCGACCGTCGTGGGCGTGTTTCGGGATCAGGCAGGGGCCCAGCGTGCCGAAAAGGCGCTCGCCGATACGTCGGGCGCGCAGGTGTGGCTGGGGCCCTCTCTCCGTCATGGCGTCCTGCCGCCGTGAGCGGCATCCCGCGTGCTCAGGCTCGAACGAGGTCATGAACACGGGAATCCATGGAGCCGGAACGCGCGGACCCGCCCCGTGCCTTTCAGGAGTTGCTTTATCGGCGGGGGAGAAGTAGCATTCGCTCGAAGTAACAAGATTGAGACTTGACGGAGTCATCGCGCCGGGATCGGCTCATGGGAAGGATCATCATTGCAGCAACCATTGAGAACGGCACCGACTCAGCGTTCCGCATCCAGAGCGACGCGTTGATCGACACGGGCGCCGCCTACCTGACTCTGCCGCTTGCGTGGCGGGACAGGTTAGGGCAACTGACGCGACTCGACACCGTGTCGGTGGAGACGGCAACCCAGGCCGTGGTGAGCGGCGACATTTGCGGACCGGTGCTGCTCCGTATGGGCCAGTTCCGACCGGTTCTCACCGAAGTCCTATTCATCGAAATGGAGACGTCCAACGGGCATTACGAACCGTTGATCGGATACATCCCGCTGGAGCAAGCCCAGGCAGCGGTCGATCTCGTTGGGCATCGCCTCGTCAAATTCAGCCGAGTAGACCTGAAAGCATGTTCGGCTTCCCATGCAGAGACTTTTGCCATAGTCGAATGACGGCGCCCCGATACTCCTGATCTTCTTCGTCGTTCCCGCGAACGCGAGAATCCGAGGAATGAACGGGCCCACGGGCAGCCGGCAGTCACATCCCGCACGTGAAGAAGCTGCTCCCCGGGGAGACGTTCCGACTGTCAAGGGTGTACCGAGACACAACGTTGACAACCCCGCGTGGATGGCATACATAATTCTCGGTTTTTTTTCTCGTCGCCTTTTTTTATTCACGGAATGGAAGCGGGTTCATGGCTGGTGAACTGAAGCTGTTTACGGGGAACTCCAACCCTGACTTGGCCCAAGAGATCAGCGGCTATCTGGGCAAGCCCTTGTCTCAGGCCGTGGTCACGACGTTCAGCGACGGCGAAATCCGCGTCAACGTCGAAGAAAACGTGCGGGGCGGAGACGTGTTCGTCATTCAATCCTGTTGTCATCCGGTCAATACCTCCATCATGGAACTGTTGATTATCCTGGACGCGCTGAAACGATCGTCCGCGTATCGGATCACCGCGGTGATTCCGTATTTCGGCTACGCGCGTCAAGATCGCAAAGATCAACCGCGTGTCCCGATTACCGCCAAGTTGATGGCTGATCTGATTACCACGGCCGGGGCGCATCGGGTGTTGACGGTGGATTTACACGCCGGCCCGATTCAAGGCTTTTTCAATATTCCGGTCGATCATTTATACGCCAGGCCCGTGCTGTTGGACTACGTCAAAAAAAGTCGAGCGGACGACGTGATCGTGGTCTCGCCCGACGCGGGCGGCGTGGAGCGCGCGCGGGCGTTCGCCCAACGACTCGACGCCAATCTGGCCATCGTTGATAAACGTCGAGAAGGGCCGAATCAGGCGCAGGTGATGAACATCATCGGTGACGTCAACGGTCGTCACGCGTTATTGATTGACGACATGATTGACACCGCGGGGACCGTCGTGGAAACCGCGAAGGCTTGTGCAGAAAACGGGGCCTCCACCATCTGGGCCGTGTGTACGCATCCCGTGCTTTCCGGTCCTGCCGTTGATCGGATTCAAGCCTCATGTTTGACTGAAGTGGTGGCCACGAATTCGATTCCCCTTCAGGGTCCAACCCGATTGTGTTCAAAAATTCGGATTCTCTCCGTTGCCCCTCTCCTTGGAGAAGCCATCAGACGAATCCACGAAGAGCAATCCGTTACGTCATTGTTTGATTGATCCTTCGGCGTTGAGAGGACGTTGAAGGACTCATCGGCCGTCAAGGAAGCGAGACAGGAGGAACCGTCATGCAGTTTGTTGCTGAAGCAGAAGTCAGAACCCAAGCGGGAAAAGGGGCGGCTCGTCAAATCCGGCGCATGGGGAAGATCCCCGGCGTGGTCTATGGGCAAGGTCGTTCCTCTCTGATCCAACTCGACCCGAAAGTCATTCAGAAGATCTTGATCGCCCAAGCCGGGAGTACGGGTCTCATTTCCTTGAACGTTCACGGTACCGGTGAAGCCCAACGCTGCACCGCCGTGATTCAAGACGTCCAACGGGACCCGATTGAGGGGGTTCCGTTGCACGTCGATTTGTTGGAAGTGTCAATGGACAAACCGGTTCGCGTGAAGGTGCCGGTTCACGTCGCCGGGTTGATGCCGATTGGCGTCAGGCGCGATAAAGGGGTGCTGAATCAGCCTACGCGAGAGCTGCACGTTGAATGTCTGCCCAATGCCATTCCTGACGAAATCAAGGTGGACGCCTCGGAATTGGAGATGAACCAGGGTATCCACGTTCGGGACGTTCAGGCGGGTGAGGGTCTCAAAATCCTTGACGACCCGGATGGCATGGTCGTCAACGTGGCCGCGCCTATTTCCGAGGCGAAATTGTCCGCCATGCTGACCACGGACGCCGCGGCGCCGTCCGCGGACACGTCTGCGGCTCCTGCCGCGGACAAATCCGACGCGCCGACTGCTGCCGACAAACCCAGTGAACCGAAAAAGTAACTCTTGCGCGTTATTGTCGGACTTGGCAATCCCGGATCCCGGTATGCTGCGACTCGTCACAACGTCGGACGGCGGGTCGTGGCACAAGCCGCGACCCACTGGTCTCTTCCGCTGACGGCGAAAGGCTTGGCTCTCCAAGGGTGCCGTCGCGTAGACGGGCATCCGCGTGCCCTCGCGCTGCCGTCAACCTTCATGAACGCGTCCGGCGAGGCCGTGGAGGAATTAATCACGGCGTATGGCATCCGGAGTCAAGACCTGATGGTGGTCCATGATGATTTGGATCTTGCCGTGGGGCGCCTTCGCATGAGGCCGGGCGGTGGGACCGGGGGACATAATGGTTTGCGGTCCATTATCATGGTCTTGGGGACGGACGAGTTCCCTCGTCTGAAAATAGGCATCGGACGTCCTGACCCGGGCGTGGATCCCGCGGACTTTGTGTTGGCGCCTTTTACCCCGGCTGAGTTGGAAGGGCTTGCTCCCGTACGGGCCCGGGCCATTGACGGCATGGAATGTTTCGTGCGTCACGGGGTGTATGAGGCCATGAATCAATATAATCGCTGATGTCGCCCTCTTGTTTGACAGCCTCTGTACCCTGTGCTACCGTCTTCCCCTTTCTGATCCCTTTTTCCCTGACGGAGAGGGAAAATCCTTTCTGAGACGGTGAGGTTGAGCCATGGCTTTATATGAATCCATTTTTATTCTGCGTGCATCGTTGACCGACGAAGAAGCCTCGGCGGTGGTAGAAAAAATGCAGAAGGCGTTGGAAAAACTCGAAGCAACCCTTGTCAAAGCCGAAAATTGGGGAAAAAAGAAACTCGCGTATGAAATTGATCACGAGCGGCGAGGCGCCTACGTCCTGCTTCAGTTTGAATCGGCTCAAGGCAACGTGGTGAGTGAGCTTGAACGGTTGTACCGATTGGAAGATTCGGTCATCAAGTTTCTCACCGTGAGAATGGAAGAAGACGTTCTTCAACCGGCCGCGGCCGGAAAGGCCGAATCCACCGGAAAGGGAGTGCCCGAAGATGGTGGGATTTAATAAAGTCATTCTGATCGGGAATCTGACGCGCCATCCTGAACTTCGCTATACCCAAAGCGGAACGCCCGTCGCGAAGTTCGGCTTGGCCGTGAGTCGGCGATTTCGTCAGGAGGAGGAGCAGAAAGAGGAAGTGTGTTTCGTGGATATCGTGGTGTTTGGCAAACAAGCCGAGCATTGTGGCCAGTATCTGAGTAAAGGGAACGGGGCCGTCATTGAGGGACGGTTAAACCTGCGGCAGTGGGAGACCGAGGACGGGCAGCGCCGCAGCAAACATGAAGTGGTGGCGCAATCGGTCACGTTTCTCCCGAAACGACCAAGCCAGAACGTTGACTCAGAGCAGGGAGGGGCCGACGACGATGACCAGGAACCCCACGCCTATGAGCCCGGAGAATACGCATAAGATTTCTGCACAAACAGGAGAAGATCAACGTGGAGCGAGGGAGATTCTTTCAGCGACGTCGAGTGTGCCGGTTTTGTCATGATACGACTCCTCTCGATTTTAAGGACGTGGGTTTGTTGCGTAATTTTTTGACGGAACGCGGGCGCATCGTGCCCAGGCGGACGTCGGGCAACTGTATGCGTCACCAACGGAAACTCACGATTGCAATCAAACGGGCACGCAGTATTGCCCTGTTGGCGTTTGCCGAAGAACGGTAGACGCTGCCTTGGGGAGAACGTTGCGTCCCGCCCCCCGTGACTTGACGAGTCCCGTCCGGCCTTCCACGTTCGAGCGTCTCAGCGAGGAGGGGAAGGTGGATGGCTTACACTTCAGTCTGCAGGACGTTCCTCCGGACGGATTATATGTCGTCCGTGAAGTCGGTCAGGAGGATTTGCAATTAGAAGAGGACGACCCCGGGATACGGGACGTTCTGTCGTTGACGGCAACGATTCGTGCGGAAGATTCCGAATTCCGGGTAGAAGGCGAACTGAAGGGACTGCTGGTGCATGAATGCGTTCGGTGTCTTGGAGCGTTTACCTCGCCGGCGAATATTTCGTTTCAGGCGCGTTATCGAGACCCGCGTCACCGTCGAGCCAGGAGAAAAGACACCGACGATCGTGAAGGGACCCGGGACCCTGATGGGGTGGAATCCTATCCCGTGGTCAAGCAGCGGATTGCCTTGCACGATCTGCTGCGTGAGCACGTCATTTTGTCCGTTCCGATGCAGCCCCTCTGTTCGGACGGCTGTCGGGGATTATGTCAGACGTGCGGGCACAGTCTGAACGTGAGTGCGTGCGGGTGCGAAGAGACCCCAACCGAATCTCCCTTCGCCGTCTTGCGTGCGGTGCGCAAGTCCTCCTCGAATCGGTTGGCGTGATGAACGGTTGACGACGGCTTCGGCCGTCGTGGAGCTTGACTTCATGAGGTGAGAACAATGGCAAACCCGAAACATCGTCATTCCAAGTCCAGACGGGATACACGGCGCACGCATAAAAAACTCGTGCCTCCGAGTTTTTCCATTTGTCCTCAATGTCACGAACGCATGGTACCTCATCGGACCTGCCTGTCGTGCGGATACTACAAGCGCGTGGCGGTCATCGCGGTTGAAGAAAGCTGACCTCCCTCTCACGTTCCTCAAGGGAGGGGCGCGCTCGATCCATGAAAATTGCCGTTGATGCCATGGGTGGGGATCACGGAGGATCCCCCGTCGTTGAAGGTGCGGTGCAAGCCCTCAACGAGGTGGGGGTTGACGTGATCCTCGTGGGTGAAGAAGACCAACTCCGGACGGAGTTGGAGCGACTGCATTGCCGGGACCCCCGCGTGACGATTCACCATGCTTCTCAAACGGTTGGGATGCATGAATCGCCGACGCAGGTTGCCAGGAAAAAACGCGACTCGTCAATTTGGGTCGCGACCAATCTGGTCAAGACCGGAGAAGCCCAAGCCGTGGTGAGTGCCGGGAACACGGGGGCCACGATGGTGTCGGCCTTTTTTCTCCTCGGCGTCATCGCGGGGGTTGAGCGTCCCGCCATTGCGGCGACCATGCCGACGTTACAAGGGACCGCCATTATGCTGGACGTTGGGGCCACGGTGGATTGTTCCGCTCAACACCTGTATCAGTTCGGCATTATGGGCCATGAGTACGCCAAACACCTTCTGGGAACGCCGAATCCTCGGGTCGGATTGCTCAGTATCGGAGAGGAAGCGACGAAAGGCAATGAAATGACCAAAGAAGCCTTCAGTCTCCTGAAGGAGAGTTCCTTGAACTTTATTGGAAATTTAGAAGGGCGGGACGTCTACAGCGGGACGGCTGACGTGGTGGTGTGTGACGGGTTTCTCGGCAACGTCTCGTTGAAAATCTCTGAGGGGTTGGCTGAAGCTATGAAAAAAATGCTGATGAGTGAGGTCGTCAATTCGTCTCTGGGACGCTTGGCACTGTTTTTGCTCACCGGCCCGTTGATGCGACTGAAACGGCGTACCGATTACGCCGAATTTGGCGGAGCCCCTCTCTTGGGAGTGAACGGGATCAGTATGATTTGTCATGGACGGTCTTCGGCGAAGGCCGTTAAAAATGCGATCAGTCGGGCAGAGGCCTTAGCCCATGGGCGAGTCATTGATCTCATTCAGCGTGACATTGCCGATAATTTAACGCAATCGGCGTCTTCTCGTCCTCACATGGCCTGAGCATGAGAAGTCGGATACTGGGGACGGGTTCGTATGCTCCGAAGCAAGTCTTGACCAATGCCGACCTTGAAACAATGGTTGAGACGTCGGATTCCTGGATCGTGGAACGCACGGGGATCCATGAGCGTCGCGTGGCTGCCCCCGGCGAAGCGTGTTCGGACCTCGGCGTGCTTGCCGCCCAGCAGGCGTTGGCGGACGCGAACGTTCACGCCTCTCAACTTGATCTCATTCTCGTCGCGACGTGTACGGGCGATTCGCCGCTTCCTTCCACGGCGTCCTTCATTCAACACCGCCTCGGGGCGGTGAAGGCCGCGGCGTGTGACGTTTCGGCGGCGTGCTGTGGATTCGTCTACGCGCTGTCCGTGGCGGACGCCTACGTGTGTACCGGTTCCCGATACGTCCTCGTGATCGGGTCGGAAGTGATGTCTTCGATCATTGATTGGACGGATCGTAATACCTGCGTCTTATTTGGAGACGGAGCCGGAGCCGCAGTGGTCGGTCCGACGGAAGACGATCACGGCATTCTCTCACTCCATTTGCATGCTGACGGGCGGTTGTCTGATTTGATCGGCGTGCCGGGCGGAGGATCGCGGATCCCGCCTTCGGAGCGCGTGGTGGCCGATCGGCTGCCGTTTATCAAGATGCGGGGCAATGAAACGTTCAAAATCGCCGTCAAAACCATGGAAGAGGCCGTCCGGGAAGCCGTGTCGGCTCATGGTCTTGGCGTTGACGACGTTGATTGGTTGGTCCCCCACCAAGCCAACGTCCGAATTTTGAAGGCGGTGGGACAACGCTTGCGGTTGCCGCTCGAACGGATTGCCGTGAACCTGACCCGTTATGGAAACACGTCGGCCGCCTCCATCCCGTTGGCGTTGGATGAAGCCGTCAAGAACGGGACGATTCAGACGGGGCACGTGGTGGTGATGGCGGCGTTTGGTGCGGGTCTGACGTGGGCGTCCGGGATCATGCGTTGGTAACGTCTTCTCGGAACGTGTCATTCTGAGCGAAGCGAAGGGCCGAGTGGATCGGCACCGCACGTTCCTCGTCTTCTCGGAACGTGTCATTCTGAGTGAAGCGAAGAATTTCAGGGGTTCCTCCTGAAAAGACGGAGAAGGACGTGTTGCACGGGTCTCAGAAAGGGTGAATCATGACGACACCGGATCGACCTTTGGAAGGAGAATGGGCGTTAATCTTAGGCGTCTCAAGCGGATTCGGTCAGGCCGTGGCTCTGGAGCTCGCGGGCTTGGGGATGAACGTCGCCGGCGTCCACTTGGATCGAAAGTCCACGCTTCCCAACGTGGAACGGATCGTGGAAGACGTCCGGTCCCTTGGCCGTGAGGCGCTGTTTTTTAACGTCAACGCGGCGGACGCGGAGAAGCGTCGGGACGTGATCAAGGCTCTCCAACCGGTCTTCCAGAAGCCCGGCGGTCCCACGACGATTCGCGTGCTGCTCCATTCTCTTGCCTTCGGCACGTTGAAGCGGTTTATTGCCGAATGTCCCGCCGACGCGGTCAGTCAATCTCAGATCGACATGACGCTCGACGTGATGGCGAACAGCCTGGTGTATTGGGTGCAAGCGTTATTGGCCGCGGGCTTGCTGGGTCAGGGTGGAAGAATTTTTGCGATGACCAGCGCCGGCGGCGCGCGCGTGTGGACGACCTATGGTGCCGTGTCTGCGGCGAAGGCCGCCCTGGAGTCTCATATTCGTCAACTCACCCTGGAATTGGCCCCGATGGGCATGACCGCGAACGCGATCATGGCCGGCGTCACCGATACTCCCGCCTTACGGAAAATTCCAGGATCCGCCGAGATGATGGCCTGGGCCCAACGAAAGAATCCCTCGGGCCGATTAACCACGCCCAAAGACGTGGCTGAAGCCATCGGATTGTTGAGTCATCCGAAGTCTCATTGGTTGACCGGCAACGTGATTTGCGTTGACGGAGGGGAGTTCATCGTTGATTAGCCTCGCCGTGCGTCTCCATGCCGGTTCTCCCGTTGACGTTCACGGCGGGTTCACTCGTCTCTGAGTTCCGATGTCGGATCCCATCGCGTTTCTGTTTCCGGGTCAAGGGTCACAAACCGTGGGAATGGGGCGGGCGTGGGCTGAGGTGCGTCCCGACCTCATGACGGCGTTTGATGAGGCCACCGCCTTTCTGGGGTATGATCTTCGGCAGTTATGTTGGGAAGGGCCCGCGGAACGACTCAATCGAACGGAGTATACCCAACCGGCGTTGTTGGTCACGAGCCTCATTGCGTTACGCGCGCTTAATTCAACGATCCGGCCGTCTGCCGTGGCCGGACACAGCGTCGGGGAATATTCGGCCATCGTGGCGGCCGGCGGGTTCTCGTTTGCTGAGGCGGTCCGGTTGGTCAACAAGCGGGCCCACTACATGGCGGAGGCCGTCCCGCCCGGCAGTGGACTTGTGGCAGCGATACTCGGGTTGCCGGGGGAGGTCGTGACCGAAGTCTGTCAAGTCGCTGCCTCCGTGGGGGTGGTGACGGCGGCCAATTTTAACGCCCCCGGCCAAGTCGTCATTGCCGGGGAAAAAGCTGCGGTCGAACGAGCAATGGAGTTGGCCAAATCCCGGGGGTGTCGCCGAATCATTCCCTTACCGGTCAGCGTGCCGGTGCATTCTTCCTTGATGCAGCCTGCCGCGGACCGTCTGGCTCCGCACGTGCAAGCGGTTCCGCTCCGCGATTTAACCGTCCCCCTGTTTACGAACGTGGAGGCGCAGCCATTGGTCCACGCGGAAGACGTCAGACGTTCTTTGATTCGTCAGCTCCCCTCGTCCGTGTTGTGGGAGCAAACCATTCGCGCGATGTGGAAGACGGGGATCCGAACGTTTATTGAAATCGGTCCGGGAACGGTGTTGACGGGACTCGCCAAGCGGATCGTGCCGGAGGCGACGCTTCTGAACGTTCACGATCCGGATTCTTTGGAAAAAACCTTGACGAAAACGGGTCATTGACGGTAAGACGCAATTCCCACGTTGAAAAGATGAGGTGACGGCGTTGGAAGGGAAAAAAGTCGTGGTCACGGGTGCGGCTCAAGGGATCGGACAAGCCGTGGCGAACGGTTTGGCGCAGGCCGGGGCCGACGTGGCCATCGTTGATCTCGACGCGGCTCGGTGTCAAGAAACGCTTCAATTCGTCGAAGGACACGGGCGGCGCGCACTGGTGGTCTCCGCGAACGTGGGGCAATGGGAAGAGGTCAAAGGGATGGTTGATCGCGTCGTGAAGGAGTGGGGACGGGTTGACGTGCTGGTCAATAACGCCGGCATTACTCGTGACGGATTGATCGTTCGGATGAAAGAAGAGGAGTGGAACGCGGTGCTCCAGGTCAATCTGACGGGGACGTTTTATTGCACCAAAGCGGTGCTTGGGCCGATGGCCAAACAGCGATACGGACGAATTGTGAACGTGTCCTCCATCGTGGGGGCCATCGGGAACGCCGGACAAGCCAACTACGCCGCGTCGAAAGCGGCCGTCGTCGGGTTCACCAAAGCCGTCGCTCGGGAATACGCGAGTCGGAACGTCACCGTGAACGCCGTGGCTCCGGGGTTTATTGACACGGTGATGACCCGGGCCTTGAGTCAGGACGTCAGGGATACCCTCGCTCGCCAGATTCCGCTGGGTCGATTGGGCGAACCCGCGGACGTGGCCGCGGCCGTTCATTTTTTGGCCTCGGACGCGGCAGGCTACGTCACGGGCCACGTGTTACACGTGAACGGCGGGATGCACATGGCGTAATCTGACTGGCCGGGGACGAGTCGCGTTGATGAGGATCATTTAACAGGAGGTGGCAAGGTCGATGGCCGTTGAAGAGCGTATCAAAAAGATCATCGCAGAACAGTTGGGCGTGGAAGAAGACGACGTGGTGCCTGATGCGTCCTTTGTTGAGGATTTAGGAGCGGACTCATTGGATACGGTCGAGTTGGTGATGGCGTTGGAGGAAGAATTCGACGTGGAAATTCCCGATGAGGACGCGGAAAAAATTCAAAAAGTTTCTCAAGCCATTGATTACATCAAAGAAAAAACCTGACGTGAGGTTCTTCCCTTCGAGGCTCAGGGCAGGCGCTTCGCCCTTCGAGGCCCTTCGAGGCTCAGGGGAACCTCAGGGGAACCTCAGAACGACGTTATGGTGGTGAGTGCTTCCCGTGACCGAGTCCTTCCATCGTCGCGTCGTCGTTACCGGCTTGGGCGTCGTCACTCCCCTGGGAACGGGCGTCGAGAAAACGTGGCACGCTCTGATCGGCGGCCAGTCCGGCATGGGTCCGATTACTCGATTTGACGCCTCGGGATACGCGTGCCGGATTGCCGGGGAAGTGAAGGATTTCGATCCGGCCGATTACCTCGAAAAAAAAGACGTCAAAAAGATGGATGCGTTCATCCACTACGCCGTGGCGGCCAGCCAGGAGGCGGTGGATGACGCCGGATTGACGATCACGCCCGAATGCGCCGAACGGACGGGCGTGTATATTGGTGCCGGCATCGGGGGACTTCCCGCCATTGAGCAGTATCACCGCGTGCTCCAGGAAAAAGGACCGGGGCGCGTCAGTCCGTTTTTTATTCCGATGGTCATCATTAATCTGGCCTCGGGCCAAGTCGCGATCCGGTTTGGAGCGAAAGGCCCCAACTCGTGTGCCGTGACGGCTTGCGCGACGGGGAATCACTGCATAGGCGACGCCTATCGGATCATTCAACGAGGCGACGCCGACGTCATGTTGGCGGGCGGAGCCGAATCGACGATTTGCCCGTTGGCGGTCGCAGGATTCAGCGCGGCGAAAGCCTTATCTCGTCGCAATGAGGCCCCCGTTCGCGCGAGCCGTCCCTTTGATCGCGAGCGGGACGGATTCGTCATGGGGGAAGGTGCGGGGGTGGTGGTATTGGAAGAACTGACCCACGCGCAGCGACGCGGCGTCAGAATGTACGCGGAACTTGCCGGCTATGGCATGACCAGTGACGCCTTCCATATTACCGCGCCTCCGGATGACGGAGCCGGGGCCGTTGATTGCATGGAAAAAGCCATTCGCGACGCGGGGACGCCTAAAGAAACGATTGGATACGTCAACGCCCATGCGACCTCGACGTTTGCAGATCAAATAGAAACCCAGGTCATCAAGACCGTCTTTGGAGCGTATGCCTATCAACTGCCGGTCAGTTCCACGAAGTCGATGATCGGCCATCTGTTGGGGGCGGCCGGTGGAGTTGAGGCGGTGTTTACCTGTCTGGCTCTGTATCACGGCGTCTTACCGCCGACGATCAATTTAGAGCACCCTGATCCCGTCTGTGACCTTGATTATATTCCGGCACGGGCTCGTCAGGTTCCCATCAAGGCTGCGATTTCGAATGCGTTTGGATTTGGCGGCGTCAACGCCTGTCTGGTATTCAAGGCGGTGCAACCCGTCGGGCACTCAACCTGATCACGGAACACACGGGATGCGTGCCGCGAAAGAAGCTGATCGCGTGTTGGGGTATCGCTTCTGCAATCCTGGGTTTTTGGAAGAGGCCTTAACGCATCGGTCTCATCTCCAGGGAACGTCGGTCCCGGAAAACAAGGACAATGAACGTCTTGAGTTTTTAGGTGACGCGGTCTTGGGGCTGCTGGTGAGCGAATATCTCGCGGAAACTTTTCCTGAGTGGACTGAAGGGGAATTGTCGCACATCCGAGCCCGGCTGATTGGCCGGGACTCCTTGGCGGACGCCGCTCGTCAATTGGGCCTGGGTGGGCTCCTTCGATTAGGTCCAGGCGAAGAACGTACTCAGGGAAGGGAGAAAAGTTCTTTGTTGGCCAACGCGTTAGAGGCCGTGATTGCCGCCATCTACCTGGATGGCGGGTTGGTGCCCGTCCGAACGTTCGTGCTGAAGCTGCTCCGGCCCCAACTGAGAGATTTGCACCAGGAAAACGTGGCGGCCTTCCGGCAGGATTATAAAAGTCAATTCCAGGAATGGTGTCAGCAACACGTTCGCACGCTGCCGGTCTATCACGTGACGGAGGAAGCCGGCCCTGATCATCACAAGACGTTTACCGTGACGGTGACCGTTGACCAAACGTTGTACGGCAGCGGGAAGGGGTTCAGAAAGAAAGTCGCCGAACAGCAAGCGGCCAAGCAGGCGTTGGACCGGATCCTGAGCCCCACGCACTCGCTCACGTGATAGAATGAGGTTGGATTCCCGGTTCCCAACGTCGGGAACGACGGAATCTCATGACGCACGATGATTCCACACTATGAAGAAGGAGGGTTTGGTTATGATTGAACGGCGTTCGGTGAACAATATTCTCGTGGCATGGGGGACCGCCGCGCTTCTGACGGCAGTGATCGGCGCGGGGGCTTGGGCTGAGACTCCTCAGCCGCTGCTTACGGAAGACGGCAAGGCGGCTCGTGCGATTATCACAACCAGATTTGGTGAAATGGAACTGGTTTTTTTCCCGGATTTGGCGCCCAAGCACGTGGAAAGCTTTTTGACTTTGGCCAGAAAAGGATTTTATGACGGGACCATTTTTCACCGCGTGATCCCCGGCTTCATGATTCAAGGCGGCGACCCGAATACCAAAGATCCGAGCAATCGGCAGTCGTATGGCAACGGCGGGCCCGGGTACACCTTGCCGGCGGAGTTTAATCGCCTTCCTCATGAACGAGGCATTGTGTCCGCGGCCCGAGCGGCTGATCCCAACAGCGCCGGCTCGCAATTTTTCATCGTGATTGACAAAGCCCCGCATTTAGACGGGAAGTACACGGTGTTCGGAGAAGTGGTGAGAGGCATGGACGTGGCGGATACCATTGTGCAGCAGCCTCGAGACCGCCGTGATAATCCCCTTGAACGAGTTGAAATTACCGTTGAAGTGAAATAGGGAACGGTCCGGTGGTGACGTCAGAACGGTTCCCGTTGATGACCGAGGATGGGGGCCGGCTGATTTTCCGGTTTCACGTTCCCGGGGAGGATGATGGGTCCTCTGGCGTTTCCCATTTTTGTCAGTTCTTCAGCCACCGCGGGGTATTGATGCTTAAGGAAGCCGATCAGCCCGTTGAGAAACCGGTTGGAACGAAGCCCCGTTCCCGAAAATTCGACGATGAACGTTAATCCCCGATCCAACACGTCACTGACCAGTTGGGCCTCTATTTTTTCGCCTTCCATAAAAGCCTGATATTCCTTTTTCAACGCCTCGGTGAACGCCGGGGCCATGCCTTCCGGAACGTGAATGGGGCTGAACGACCGACGCAGGGCCTGAATCGCGGCGATGATTTCGCCGTCCTGTCCGTCTCTCCGGGCATGAAAATGTTTGAAGGTCACGACTTCGAGAAAATAAAACGCCTTCGTCGCCTTGTCCCCCCACGTCTCCATTAATTCCCGATACAATGTCCGACGGCCGTGATCGAAATGGTCACCTACGCGTTTTTGTTGATAGTCCACGTTGGCATCCAGATAGACGCAATCGGGATGGCACGCAATGCTCACTACTCGGGACTGCCCACAACATTGACTGCAAATGGACCCATTCAACGCGGGGCAGGGACGCCGGCCTTTGCGTTCACGGCAGTAGACGCATTTGCTCATCGTTGCGCGTCTCCCTCCGGCCACCCGAACCCATAATCTGACAGCGTTCGCTTGCGTTTCCGTTGATGTCCCGTGTTGGATGGGCGTTCCAGCCCATTCATTTCGGCGCCGTCGGCGTAGAGGTAGGGAACCAGAATCCTATGGTTCCGGCGATCAATTTTGACGGTGGACGGCGAAATGAGGAACTCGGCAATGACCTGCATGGAGCGGTTCGGATGCACCCGCCATATTTTCCCGGCCGTCACGTCCGACAGGTACATGTTGCCGAATTGGTCAAAGTCGATCCCGCTTAAATTCCGAAACTTGCCGGAAAACAGTGAATTGGAAATGGTCTCGGTCATGGTACGATCTTCGGCGATTTCCATCACGGTCCCTTTGTCGAGACTGGCGACCAACAGCCGGCCGGACCGTGGATGGACGGCCAGTCCTCGAGGTGACGCCATGTCCTCGTGTTGGAGATAGAGGGACACGGCGTGGTCGCGGCGAGTATCAATCTGATAAATGGCGGCCCCCGCCGTATCCAGGACAAAGAGTTGGTCCGCGCCGTCGGCAATGAGATCGGTTAATTCCTCAACGTGGAATGCACGCAATGACACGGTGACGGTGGCCTTGCCGGATTGTGTATCGAATCCTCGGATGCTGTCGAGATCGGCCACGTACAGGGTCCGTCCGATGATGGCCATGCCGTTGGGTGAATGGAGGATCGTGTCCGTGCGTCCGCCTTGAATAAAGCGTCGGTCCAGCAGTTCGCCGTCTTGATCGAGTTTGGAAATGAACCCGTTATTATCCGCGACGCCGGGATCTCCGTTGGCGTTCGCGATGAAGTACCCGTTGCCTGAGGGATGGGCAATAAAGGACTGCGGGCTTTGCAGATTGGTAATGGGATGCGTCTGTCCCGACCGTGGAGTCACTCCCAGCAGCAGAAGCGGCAGCACGACCGTCACCACTGGCGTCGTGAGCAAGGAAGACAGGCACTGATGAATGAAAGAGGTTGGAAAATGAAAGGATTGAGGCTGAACCCCGGATCGCGTCCGGGGCAGGCTGTGGGAAGGCCGCTTCACGAACGCATGGTACGGAACCCTTTTTGGAGGTGTCAAGAAACCATGCTCCGGACCGCAGCACCCCGGAAGCGGGAATAGTGCCTCGCCGCTTCCTTTCGTTCCCCCCGTGTCATTCCTCCCGCCCTGTCATTCTGAGCGAAGCGAAGAATCTCACCCCCGCCTGATCCCGCTGCCCCCGCTGCCCGTCCCGGGCCCCTTCTTCCAATGGCGGGTCCCGGGGCTTCCCCTTTGCGGACCCCTTTACCCCTTCTCCCTTTCCTTTTTCCTTCCCGTGTGTCATATCCGGCCTCTCCCCGTGCCATTCCCATGCAGACGGGAATCCAGGGTTTTTCCCCGTCCGGCACGCGCCGGTGGTGGGGGCTTGGCCGGCCGGGCGTCCTGGGCACTTCCTCTGGATTCCCGCTAAAGACTGCGGGAATGACAGGGGAACAGCCTGAGGGCAGGACAGGGGGGCAGACTGTGGGCAGGCCAGGGGGACAGCCTGTGGGGATGACAGGGGGGCAAGCCTTATGGGAGTGACGGGTGGGCGGTCCGTGGGAATGACTTACGAGATTCTTCGCTTCGCTCAGAATGACAGACTTCCTTCCCTTTTCTTGTGTCATGCCCGTGGCAAGGGGAATCCAAGGGCGCTGGTGGGGGCCTCGGCCGGGGGCCGGGCGTCCTGGCCTCTTCCTCTGGATTCCCGCTAAAAGCTGCGAGAATGACAGGGTAAGCAAACGGCGGGAATGGCAGGAGGAGTGCGGGCAGACATGACGGCGGGGTGAGACGGCGGGGTGTGGGGGCATACTATTTCGCACTCCACCGAACGAACGACCCCGTACAAGAACAACGGAGAAGGGAGTTTTACGACGGTCTCTGGACGGTCTTTCTTCAATTGACTCAAAATTTGAGCCCTTGCTATCGTAGCGTGGATTGTCACTGATTCCACGGACGGGAAAGGAGGGACACCGTGTCCGCCACAATCATTGATGGGAAGCGCCTGGCCCAGGACGTTCGTGATGAGATCGGCCGGCGGGTCAAGACGCTTGAAACGCAAACCGGCGTTCGTCCTGGTTTGGCCGTGGTCCTCGTCGGCGAGGATCCGGCCTCGACGGTCTACGTCAAAAATAAGAAAAAGGCGTGTGAGTCCGCCGGCCTGTACGTCGCCGATCATCATTTGTCGGCAAAGACGAGCCAAACGGAGTTGTTGCACCTCATTCAGCAATTGAACGAGGATCGCAAGGTTCACGGGATCTTAGTGCAGCTTCCCTTACCCGCCCACGTTGACGGTCACGTTATTCTCAACGCGGTGTCTCCCGACAAAGACGCCGACGGCTTTCATCCGTACAATATCGGTCGATTGGTCGAAGGATCGCCGGTGTTTGTTCCGTGTACACCCCAAGGGATCATCCGCATGATTGAATCGACGGGTGAACCCGTGGCCGGTAAGCGGGCGGTCGTCGTCGGTCGGAGTACCATCGTCGGAAAACCGGTTGCGACGTTACTGTTGCATCAACACGCAACGGTCACGATTTGTCACTCTCGCACCCGGGACCTGCCGGCATTGTGCAGGGAAGCTGATATTCTGGTGGCGGCGATCGGCAAGAGCCGATTCGTCACGGGCGACATGGTGAAAGACGGGGCCATCGTGATTGACGTGGGGATCAATCGATTGGATGACGGTCGGTTGGTCGGTGACGTGGATTTTGATCGGGTGCGTGAACGCGCAGGATGGATTTCTCCGGTCCCGGGTGGAGTCGGTCCCATGACGATTGCCATGTTGTTAGCGAATACCTTGGAGGGGGCACAACGCACGGCGGGTTGATGCGCTCTCATGGTGAAGGGTATGCCTTTACCCCCGTCACGTCCGGCGCCGGCTCTGGGACTCTCCAAGAGGGGAGAGGGGCATTGGAGGCCGTGAAGACTGACCGACCCACGCTCCGACGGGCGTTAGCCCAGGGCGAATTTGCCGTGACGCTTGAGTTGAACCCTCCGAAGGGTACCGACGTGTCGGGGTTGCTTGAAACGGCAAAGACTTTAAGGGGGCGCGTCCATGGGATCAACGTGACCGACAATACGGCTGCGGTGATGTGTGCGAGTTCCGTGGCCGTTGCCCGTTTGCTGTGGGAACAGGGACATGATCCGGTGCTCCAACTCACCTGCCGGGACCGCAATCGAATCGGCATTCAATCCGACCTGCTCGGAGCCCATATTCTTGGCATCCGTAACGTGCTCTGTCTGACGGGGGACAGTCCCAGCGTCGGCGATCATAAAGAGGCCAAGCCGGTTTTTGATCTGGATACCGTTCAAGTGATGCGCGCGGTCACGCAACTCAATCAGGGACGAGACGTGTCGGGAAACCTCCTGGAAGGGGGGACCGCGTTTTTTATCGGAGGGGCCGCGGCTCCGGGAGCTGATCCGGTCGATCTCCTGCATAAAAAATTTACGGCCAAGGTCAAAGCCGGCGCCCAGTTTTTTCAGACACAAGCCGTTTTTTCAGCCGAAGTGTTTCAGGCGTTCATGAAGGAAGTGAGTCGATACTCCCGTCAAGTCCTGGCCGGCGTCCTGGTGCTCCGGTCGGCAAACATGGCAGAATATCTCAATGCGCACGTTCCCGGCATTCACGTGCCCGAGGAGATTCTCCACGAACTGCGTCGCGTCAGCGCCGCACGGGCGTCCGAAGTCGGGATCGAGATTGCCGTGCAAACCATCCGAGCCCTTCGTCCGTTCTGTCAGGGCATCCACGTCATGCCCGGACGGTTGGCCGATCGACTTCCTGAGATTCTCCGAAAGGCCGAGTTGACCGTATGACGGTGCCCGAGTTTCAACGACGGAAAAAGGAAAACGAGCCATTGGTGGTCGTGACCGCGTACGACGCGCTGTTCACCCGTATCGTTGAACAGGCGGGCATCGAAGCCATTCTCGTTGGCGATTCCTTGGGAGTGGTGGTTCAAGGGAAACGGGACACGGTGTCCGTGACCATGGAGGAGATGGTGTACCACACCCGGCTTGTCGCGCGGGGCCGTCAACGGGCGTTGGTCATTGCGGACATGCCGTTTCTGAGCTACCGGATCAGCGTGGAACGGGCCATGGAGAACGCGGGTCGATTGATTCAAGCCGGGGCCGCCGCCGTGAAAGTCGAAGGGGGGGGCGACGTGGTGAATCGCGTCAGGGCCTTGACCGCCGCGGGCATCCCGGTGATGGGACATCTCGGCATGACTCCGCAATCCGTGAACCGGTTTGGCGGCTATACCGTTCAAGGAAGAGAAGCCGCGCAAGCCGAGACCTTCTTGACGGACGCCAAAGCTTTGGAACGCGCTGGGGCATTTTCCTTGGTCCTGGAGGCCGTGCCCGCGGCATTGGCGCAATCCATTACGCAGGCGGTCTCAATTCCGACCATTGGGATTGGTGCGGGCCCACATTGCGACGGCCAAGTGCTGGTCTTGTATGATCTGCTCGGCTTGTTTGATGAATTTGTCCCGAAATTCGTCAAACCCTACGCCCATCTCAAGGCCGATGCCCTTCAAGCCTTGCGGCGATTCAAGGAAGAAGTCGAACGTCGGAAGTTTCCCACTGACGCGGAAAGCTATCACTAACGGACGGCCTTCCCTTTTCCCATCCCCCTCGCGTTCCTCCGGTGAGACCTTTGCCGCCACGCCTTCTCCGTCGTCTTTCGGCAGGCTTCGGAGAGGTTTTGCGGATCCAATGTAGGTCCGATTCTATTGACAAATGGTGAGGAGCAGCCTACGATTTCATTCATAGGCTCCGGCTTCGTGGTGGCTGGGGCCTTTTTTGTGGCCATTTTCTATGGAAAGACCAGAGGCGTAAATGGGCAACGTCGTGGTGGTCGGATCCCAGTGGGGTGATGAGGGAAAAGGGAAGATTGTGGACGTCCTGGCCCATGAGGCCGACGTCATTGTGCGGTTCCAGGGCGGATCCAACGCGGGCCATACGGTGGTCACGAAAAAGGGCACGTTTATTTTCCATTTACTTCCGTCGGGAATCTTGGGCAGGGGCAAACAATGCGTCCTGGGAAACGGAGTCGTCATCGACCCCGTGGCATTGATCGGAGAACTGGACCAATTGGCGTCCCGAGGAATGAAGGTGGGGCGCAATCTGGCGATCAGTCAACGTGCGCATCTGATTCTGCCGTATCATAAGGCCATTGACAAAGCCGCGGAAAAAGCGAAAGGGGCTCGCCGCATTGGGACCACCGGCAAAGGAATTGGGCCGGCCTACGTGGATAAAATGGCCCGGGCCGGGATTCGAGTCGGAGACCTTCTGCATCCCGCGGTCTTTCGAGAAAAAGTGGAATGTAATTTGGTGGAAATCAACAATTTTCTTCGTCACGTCTACGGGACTCGAGGGTTCAACGCCGCTCGCATCTGTGAAGAATACGATCAGTATGCCCATCGCCTCAGAGGGCACGTTGTTGACGATTCTCTGTTTATCCACAAGGCCATGGAGGATGGAAGTCGCGTGCTGTTTGAAGGTGCCCAGGGGACGCATCTTGACGTGGACCTTGGGACGTATCCCTTCGTGACGTCCTCGAACGCGACGGCCGGCGGTGCCTGTACG
The DNA here is from genome assembly GCA_965212625.1 of Nitrospirales bacterium. GTDB lineage: Bacteria > Nitrospirota > Nitrospiria > Nitrospirales > UBA8639 > Bin75. Next base: position 2,453,877 of record OZ243124.1, read on the forward strand.
GGAAGTGGCGTGGGGCCGACGAAAATTGACGCGGTGTTGGGGGTGACCAAAGCCTATACCACCCGCGTAGGCAGTGGACCCTTTCCCACGGAGCTGGTGGATGACGTGGGCAGTGGATTACAGGAGCGGGGGCAGGAATTTGGTGCGACCACCGGCCGAGAGCGTCGATGCGGATGGCTGGATGCCATGCTTCTGCGCTACGCCGTTCGGGTCAATGGCTGCACCTCGCTGGCCGTCACCAAACTGGACGTCCTGGACGGGTTACCGGAACTCAAAATCGCCGTGGGGTATCGGCATGAAGGAAAATTGTATCGCGACATGCCCGCTGATTTGGACGTCCTCACGAATTGTGAACCCGTGTATGAAGTCCTCCCGTGCTGGTCCGGGACAACGAGCGGGACGACTTCCTACAAAGCGTTACCCGTTGAAGCTCGGCGCTATCTGCGGCGCATTGAAGAACTCACCTCGTGTCCCATTGATCTCGTGTCCACGGGGTCCCATCGAGAACATACCATCATGCTCAGAAATCCCATGACGTCGACTCGTCCTCGCGGCAAACTCTCCAAAATCAGTGCCTGATGGTTTCAGGACATCCGTTGAGTGTCGGCTTCACGTGGAGTGAACGAGTTCACACGTTTGACAACCATCAGGCCGGTTGTTAGCATCCCGTTCGAGTGAGCCGCTAGCTCAGTTGGTAGAGCATCGCCCTTTTAAGGCGAGGGCCCTCGGTTCGAGCCCGAGGCGGCTCACCATTCATTCCGATGATCGCGTTCCCTTGTGCCTGTTCCACACCGCTAAAATTCCAGAAGGGGTCCATCCTTCCTGTTCAAGTTCCCTCTCCCCTGGGGTTGCTTCTGCTCCAACGGCTTCCAACGGCTCTCAAAGTGCCAAAGGTGAACCCGGAGAGGGCCTTGTCTTTGGGGTTCCGACGTGATATGTTATCGCCGCGGTGAAGTGGGCGAGAGCCCACTTTTTTTTGGTTTGTTGTTTTCTACGAACCGCCCCGAGAAGGCATGGAGCCGTGGGCGTGAATGATCTGGGGAGCCAAGTCCATCATATTGCCGAGCCCATTGCCTTGGCCCTCGGGTTGGACGTTGTCGCAGTTGAGTGTCACGGCAAGGGGGTCAACACCATCGTTCGGGTGATCGTTGATAAAGAGGGAGGCGTCGGGATTGCGGATTGTGAGCAGTGTCACCATTCGCTCAGTCGGGCGCTTGACGTGGCTGACCCGATTCCCCATTCCTATCGTCTTGAGATCTCTTCCCCGGGTCTTGATCGTCCGTTGAAGCAGCGTCAAGACTATCAACGGGCCGTGGGGCGGACCATTCGGGTCAAAGTTCTTCACCCTATTAATGGAAACCAGACGTTTATTGGTCGGTTGACCGGGGTCACCGAGCAAGGCCTGACGCTTCAGATTCAAACGAAACAATCACGAACCAACGGACGGATGGACATTCAGTGGAACGCGATTGCTCAGGCCAAGCGAGAAATTGAGTGGTAACGCAACGTGCGACGGCGGCCGACCGTGGTGAGGGGGAGGTTGCCGGCAGTGGCTCATTCGATTGGTGCAAAGGTCTCTCCTTTGCAGGGTAGGCAAGAAGAGGAGTGACGATGAAGCGTGAACTGATGGCAGTCATTGAGCAAGTCGGGCGGGAAAAGGGAATCGACAAACATCGGGTCCTGGCGGCCATAGAGTCCGCGCTGCTGACCGCTGCCAGAAAACGGTACGGCAACAATGAAAACGTTCAAGTGCAAATCGATTCTGACACGGGTGACATTTCGATTGTCTCCTTAAAGACCATTGCCGAAACGATCACCGACGCCAACTCTCAGATTTCCTTGGCTGAGGCTCGTGAGATTGACGCGGAGGCCGAGTTGGGTGATGAAATCGGGTCTCTCATTGAAATGGAAGAATTCGGCAGAATCGCGGCGCAGGCGGCGAAACAAGTGATTTGCCAAAAAGTTCGGGAAGCCGAATGGGAAGCGGTGGAGCAGGAGTATTCAAAGCGGGAGGGCGAGTTGGTTCACGGGGTCATCTTAGGACAGGAGCGGCGAAATTATCTGGTCGAAATCGGCAAGACCGAAGCCTTATTGCCGGTCAATGAGCAAATCCCGCGGGAGGCCCATCGACGAGGCGATCGAATCCGAGCGTTGCTGTTGGAAGTGCGTCGGACGCTCAAAGACGTTCACGTGATCTTGTCCCGAGCGCATCCTCAGTTCGTGGTGAAACTCTTTCAATTGGAAGTCCCGGAGGTGACGGAAAAGATCGTCGAGATCAAGGGAGTCGTGCGCGAACCAGGGGACCGCACGAAAATCGTGGTGGCTTCTCGAGACAAAGCCGTGGATCCCGTTGGGGCATGCGTCGGCATTAAGGGCTCCCGGGTTCAGGCGATTGTGCGGGAACTCAAAGGAGAGAAGATTGATATCATCCCCTGGACCAGCGACCCGCGCGTGTTTATTGGTGAGGCGTTGAATCCGGCCTCGATTGAGAAAGTCGGCATTGATGAAGAAAAAAGGGCGGCCCTGGTGGTGGTGGCGGATTCTCAGCTTTCGTTGGCCATCGGGAAAAATGGGCAGAACGTCAGACTGGCCGCCAAATTGACGGGGTGGAAGATTGATATCATCAGCGCCAGTGAGTATGAGAAAGAAAAAATCGAGCGTGAACGAGAAATCAAAGCCGTCTTAGCGGAAGAAACTGCCGCGCAACTCGAACATGACGCCCCAAAAGAAACGCCGTCGGACGCTGAAGACGAACGCGCGTCGGAAGAGAAGCCCGCCGTGGTCTCCGGAGAAACCGTGGAGTCCCGAGAGATTTCCTCGTAAGGTGCGTGCCCCACGATGAGAGTGCATGAATTAGCCAAGAAGTTGGGCCGGGAAAGTCGGGTGTTGATTCCCGAACTGACGAACATCGGGATTGCGGTCTCGTCTCCCGTCAATAGCTTGAGTGAGGAGCAGGTGCAGAAAGCTCTCAAGGAGCTTTCTGAAAAACCGGTTGCAGCTGCGACTCCACGGAAGCGATCGGGCTCGTTGAAGACCGCAAAAAAATCCCCGTCCCGGACGCCCAAAAGCCGTGGCGAGACCAAGGCCAAGGATGAATCAAAGACGGTCGCAGAAGAGGTTCCGAAACCGGAAAAGAAACGGATTTTAATCAAACGACGAAAAGAAGACGTTGAACCTCAGCCTGAGACGAGTGCCGTGACGGCTGAAGAGCCTTCTCCGGAAAGCGAACCGCAAGCGGCAGCAGTGACTCAGGAACGACCCGCGGAGCCGTCACCTGCGGACGCGTTCCCCTCCGTTGACGGAAAGCCTTCTCCCGTCGCCGTCGAGCCGGCCGCGACGCGTCCGGGAAAAGACAAAGCGGTTGTTGACGAAAAGAAGGAGACGGGTGAGGGGAAGCCGAAAAAAATTCTGAAAGGTGGAAAATCGCGAAATGAGAATTTGTTTGCGGCACGATACGAAGACGCGGCTCGTTGGCAGGATCTGCGTCCCCTTCCCACCCTCAGGCGGGAAGAACGCGTACGCCACGTTCCGCCTTCCACCACGACTGAAGTTACGAAACCCAGGAGAAAGATCGTCAAATTGTCGTCCGGGATAACCGTGAAGGAATTTGCGGAACACCTGGGACTCCGCGCCACGGACGTCATTCGGAAATTGATGGAAATGGGGGTCGTGCTGACGCTGAATCAACGAATGGATCTGGATGCGGGCATGCTGATTGCTGAAGGCGTCGGGATTCAGGCGGAGGTTCAGGCTGAGAAAGAGGCTGACGATCTTTTGGAAGAAATGCTGGAGACCGGGACCGAGCCTCAACTCGTGTCTCGCGCTCCGGTCGTCACCATTATGGGGCACGTCGATCATGGGAAAACTTCGTTGCTTGACGCCATTCGCCTGACCAACGTGACGGATCAGGAAGCGGGCGGCATCACGCAGCATATCGGAGCCTACACCGTGACGACGCGAGAGCACGGCGTGACGTTTCTTGATACGCCGGGCCATGAAGCGTTTACGGCCATGCGGGCGCGCGGCGCACAAGTCACCGACATTGTGGTCCTCGTCGTTGCCGCCGATGACGGCGTGATGCCGCAAACTCTTGAAGCGGCCAATCACGCGCAGGCGGCCAACGTGCCGATCCTGGTGGCGATCAACAAAATCGATAAACCGGGAGCGAACGCCGACCGCGTCAAACAGAGTCTTTCGGAACGGGGCCTGATTCCTGAATCCTGGGGCGGCCACACGATTTACGTGGAAGTGTCGGCCAAAGAAAAGCGGGGGATTGATACGTTGTTGGATATGTTGCTGCTGCAAGCCGAGGTCATGGAGTTACGAGCGGACGTGGCCCAGACTGCGCGCGGCGTCGTCTTGGAGGCCAAATTGGACAGGGGTCGTGGTCCCGTCGCCACCGTGTTGGTCCAAAGCGGGACCGTGAAAGTCGGGGCCACGTTCGTGGCTGGTGCGACCAGTGGTCGGGTACGGGCGATGGTTTCCCACGACGGGCAAAAAGTCCGTGAAGCGTGGCCTTCTCAACCCGTTGAGGTGATTGGGTTCTTGGGATTGCCGGCTGCCGGAGATCCGTTCGTCGTGGTCAACGACGAACGCGTGGCCAGAGAGATTGCGGCGTCCCGACTCCAAAAAATCCGGACCACCGAGCTGGGTGCCGGAGTCAGCCGGTTGACAATGGAAGATCTGTTTTCTCACGGCCGGGAGCCGGACAAAAAAGAATTGTTGGTGTTGGTGAAAGCCGATGCCCAGGGTTCGGTGGGGGCGCTGTGCGAATCGATTCAAAACATCGCATCGACGACCGTCACGTTGCAGGTTATTCATAAGGGCGTGGGTGGGATCACCGAATCGGACGTGCTCTTGGCGTCTGCGTCGCGGGCGTTGGTCATCGGGTTTCACGTTCGTCCTGAACCCAAAGCATCGGCGCTTGCGGAACGTGAAGGCGTTCAGATCCGACTGCATACCGTTATTTATAACGCGATTGCCGACGTCAGAGCCGCAGCGGAAGGGCTGCTTGAGCCGACCGTGACTGAGCGCGTTTTGGGACGGGCCGAAGTGCGACAAGTTTTTACCGTCCCCAAAATCGGCCGGATTGCCGGTTGTTACGTTCACGACGGACACATTGCCCGGGCCAGTGAAGGGGTGCGGATCGTGCGCGACAGCGTCATCGTCCACGAAGGAAAACTGGGGTCCTTGCGGCGATTCAAAGATGACGTGCGAGAGGTTCAACAAGGGTATGAATGCGGCATTGGCGTTGAAAATTTTCACGACGTTCAAGTGGGTGACGTCATTGAGGCATACGTGTTCGACAAAGAGGCGGCCAAGCTGTAGCGCGGAATTGAGCGTGGCTTGGCGCGACTTGGCGTCGACGCGAATCTGCCGCCCTGATGCGAACCGATGGTCGTAGGCGTGTGTCGCATAGAAGTGCATGTTCCCGAAGGGCATTCGCTCAAAACCAAACGTCAGGTGCTGTCCGGCCTGAAGACGCGCCTGTGCAGGACGTTCAAGGTATCAGTGGCTGAACTGGACGGTCATGATCTCTGGCAACGATCGACGTTGGGCATTGCGTGTATTGCCAATGAGTCGAGTCACGTGAACCGGGTGCTTGATCAATCAATCAACATGATTCGGGCCACTCCCGCCTTGGAGTTGCTCGATTTTCGTATAGAACTTCTGTAGGGAATCAGCAGAGGGCGTGGTGTCAAAGCCGCAGTCTAAACGGTCGGTCAGAGTCGCGGATCAAATTCGAATGGAAGTCGCGGACATTCTTGCCAGAAAATGTAAGGACCCGCGACTGCACTGCGTCACCGTGACCGACGTCGCGATGAATAATGATCTGCATCACGCGCGAGTGTACGTTTCCCCGTTGGGACACGATGCCCAAGCCGACGCCGTTTTGAAAACGTTGAGAGGCGCGTCGGGGTTCGTCCGATCGGAATTAGGCCGACGGTTGGATTTACGCTATACCCCGGAGGTGACCTTCTGGTTCGACGTGAGCGGGTCTCGAGCGGAAAAGATTGAACGACTGCTTGATGACGTGCTGCCGGTTGTTGAGGATGGGGCGGCGCGCGAGGCCCACGCCGATGGCGCATCCGGGGGTCAGCGGAACGCATGATGGCTGAGCGTTTCGATGGTGTTGTCCCCGTGAGAGAAGCCCCTCCGGTTTTCTCACGGGGAGTGCTGAACGTCTTGAAGCCGGCAGGCTGGACGTCCCATGACGTCGTGGCCAAAGTCCGTCGTCTGCTTCAAGGGTGCAAGGTAGGGCACGCCGGCACCTTGGACCCGGCTGCCACCGGTGTGCTTCCGCTGTTAATTGGCCAAGGCACGCGACTTTCGGAATTTCTGGTCCATTGGGATAAGGAATACAACGCGGTGTTGCGTCTTGGACAAGAGACCACAACCCAGGATGCCACTGGAGAGGTCATACGGACCGTGCCGATTGAGGGGCTTCATCCTGAATCCGTGTGTACGGTCATTAAGGACTTCCGCGGTGAACAGCAACAAGTGCCCCCCATGTATTCCGCCGTCAAGATGAATGGGCAACCTCTGTACAAAGCTGCACGTGCAGGAAAGATCCTTGACCGCCAAGCTCGCTCCATTACCATTTATGAGATAGAGGTCATGGCTCTTGACTTGCCGTCCGTCGCCCTTCGGATTCGATGTTCCAAAGGTACCTACATTCGAACCATTTGTGCGGATATCGGTCAACGATTAGGCGTGGGCGGATATCTGAGTCGATTGACTCGCGTGCGAGTAGGGCCGTTGCACGTGGACCAGGCGTTGACGCTTTCCGATCTCGTCAAGGGGCGCGGATTCGTGGAACGCCCGGGCTCTTCCCTCAGCCTTGATGAGGCCTTAGCCCATCTTCCGGCCGTCATCGTGGATTCCGACGTGGTGCCGAAGGTTCTCAACGGAGGGGCTGTACCGATCTCCGGCGTCCGGTTGCCGCCCGCGGCCGGTGATCGTCCCACGGGAACGTCCGTTCGAGTGAAAGACGGCAGAGGACGGTTACTGGCCCTTGGTCAATGGAGGCCGTCGAAGGCGTCGTTGTCCTCGCTTCAGTCGTCGGTGAATCAATTGCAGATGATCAAAGTATTCGGAGAGCACGCGTAACGCGGAATTCAGGGGCGTCATGACGTGTTCCCGACAAACGAAGGAGGCCTGGGTATGGCAGCGGTCAAAGAAGAAACAGCAACGCTCGTGAATCGACATCAACGTCATGAACGGGACACGGGTTCGTCAGAGGTGCAAATTGCCTTGTTGACGAACCGCATTAACTACCTGACGGACCATTTGCGTACACATAAAAAAGACCATCATTCGCGGCACGGATTGTTGAAAATGGTGAGCCGACGCCGACGCTTGTTGGATTATGTACATCGAAAAAACGTCGATCGATATCGCGCAATTCTCGGAAAATTAGGATTGAGGAAATAGCCTCGCGTCTCAAGAGTTCAAGAGAAGGCAGGCGAAAAGGAGAACCATCCATGGTGCATGCAGTTGAATTTGACGTAGCGAAACGCAGGATGCGACTGGAAACGGGTCGGATGGCGAAGCTGGCCGACGGGGCCGTGTTGGCCTCCTATGGTGATACCGTGATCTTGGCAACGGCAGTGGCTTCCAAGACGTTGAAGCCGGACGCGGATTTTTTGCCGCTGACGGTCAATTATCAGGAAAAAGCCTATTCGGCCGGCAAAATTCCCGGAGGGTATTTTAAGCGAGAAGGGGCTCCGTCGGAAAAAGAAACCTTAACCAGTCGGCTGATTGACCGTCCGATTCGTCCCTTAATTCCGGACGGGTTTTATTATGAAACCCAAGTGATCGTGTCGGTCCTTTCCGTTGATCAATCAATGACCTCGGATATTTTGGGTATCACGGCGGCATCCGCTGCCCTGGCGATTTCAGACGTTCCCTTTGGCGGTCCTTTAGCCGGCGTCCGAATCGGACGAGTCGGAGGCCGCTTTGTGATCAATCCCACTATGCAGGAACTTGAGAACGGCGAACTTGATCTCGTTGTCGCCGGCACGCGGGACGCCATCCTGATGGTGGAAGCCGGGGCGAGGGGGATTTCCGAGTCTACGTTGCTTGAGGCGTTGGAGTTGGCTCATTCGGAAATCAAGAAGATTGTCTCAAACGTTGTGGAGTTACAGGAAACGGTGGGGCGTCCCAAGCGGGTCGTGGAAGCCGAACCGGTGAGCGACGAGTTGCACAATCAGGTGAAACAGTTGGTGGCCGCCCCAATCAGGGAAGCCTTACTCATCCCCGGTAAAACTGAGCGACAGGAGCGGCTGGACCAGATCCTTGCCGAGGCGCTCGTCACGCTGGGAGATGAGGACCCGACGCGCAATCGGCAGGTTCGGGCGATCTATCATGATTTAGAATATCATGAAGTCCGCAATATGATTCTGGAAAAGAAAACCCGAGCCGACGGACGAGGTCCCTGCGATATTCGTCCGATCAGCTGTGAGACCGGCATTTTGCCGCGAACCCATGGCTCTGCCCTGTTTACCCGAGGTGAAACCCAAAGCTTGGCCGTGGTGACGCTCGGGACCTCGGAAGATGAACAACGAATTGATGCCTTGGAGGGTGAATATTTCCGTACCTTTATGCTCCATTATAATTTTCCCCCCTTTAGCGTCGGCGAAACCCGACCCTTGCGTTCCCCTGGGCGACGCGAAGTGGGGCACGGAAAACTGGCTGCGCGCGCGCTCCAATCCATCCTGCCGGAAAAAGAGGCGTTTCCCTATACCATTCGGATTGTGTCGGATATTTTAGAATCCAATGGATCGTCTTCCATGGCCACGGTCTGTGGGGGAACGTTGGCCTTGATGGATGCCGGGGTGCCCATTAAAGAACCGGTGGCGGGGATTGCCATGGGACTCATCAAAGAGGGAGATCGGGTCCTGATTTTGTCCGATATTCTCGGATTGGAAGATCATCTGGGAGACATGGATTTCAAGGTGACGGGTACGCGAGACGGGGTGACGGCTCTTCAAATGGATATTAAAATTGAGGGAATCACGACTCATTTGATGCGAGAAGCCCTTGACCAAGCCCGCGTGGGACGCCTCCACGTGTTGGAAAAAATGCAAGAATCTCTCTCGTCTCCACGGGATTCCCTTGCGCCCTATGCGCCGAGAATTTTTACGCTGCACATCAAACCCGACAAAATTCGGGACGTGATCGGACCGGGCGGGAAGGTCATTCGCGGCATCATTGCGGAATGCGGGGTGAAGGTGAACGTCGATGATTCCGGTCAGGTGACGATTGCCGCCGTGGATGAGGCCTCGGTCAATCAGGCTATTGACATGATCAACCGGTTGACGGAAGAAGTGGAAGTGGGCAAGACCTACCTGGGGACCGTCAAAAAAATCGTCGATTTCGGCGCGTTCGTGGAAATTTTGCCTAACGTCGACGGGTTAGTGCATATTTCACAGTTAGCCCATCATCGGGTCAAATCCGTGACTGATGAACTGGCTGAAGGTGAAGAAGTCTTGGTCAAAGTCCTGGAAGTCGACAGGCAAGGAAAAATTCGTCTAAGCCGGAAAGAGACCTTACAGGATTCGGAGCAGCCTCCGGCGGCATCCTAGATAGATCATCAGCGTCTCCATCCTTCACGAGGCTTGCATGCAAAATCCTCAGAGGGATGGATCCTCTCGTCCTCTCCGGATTGTGCGTCGGCCGCTCTCATGCGGGTATCTGGCCCATTACCGTAATGCGTAAATTCTTCCTTGATAACGGCATTCGAGTGGTTTTGGAACGGATGCCGTCACTGAAGTCCGTAGCGATTGGGATCTGGGAACACGTCGGGACGAGGGATGAAGGTCCTCATCAGAAAGGTCTCGCACACTTCCTTGAGCACATGATGTTCAAAGGCACTCGTCGTCGGTCCGCCACGCAAATTTCCCAAGAAATCGATAGCTTGGGCGGAGAGATGAACGCCTTTACCACTCATGAAACCACCACGCTGTTCGTCAGAGTGTTAGATCAACACGTCAGACAAGCCGTCGGCTTGTTGGCTGATTTATTCCATCACTCCCGTTTTGATCGCAAGGAAATCGAACGAGAAAAACAGGTCGTCTTAGAAGAGATCAGAGCGATTCGCGATGATCCGGAAGAGTTTATTCACGAACGGCATGCCAAGCAGGTGTTACGGGGCCATCCATTGGGGCGGTCGATATTAGGGGATCAGGCCACCGTGAAGCGCATTCAACGCGGGGACGTTCTCCAATATCTGAATGAGCAATATAGCCCGGCGAAAACCGTGATAGCGGTGGCGGGGAATTTTCAGATGAAGGAACTCATGACTCGATTAAACGCAGCGTTTGGGAAGTGGAATCCCGTCGGGGCTGAACGAAACGGCGTGCGTCGGCAGAAACCTCCTCACGTGCGGGGTGGAACCCTGGTGCATCACAAACAGTTGGAGCAAACTCACGTGTGTTTAGGGTTTAAAGGGCTTCCCGTGGCTCATCCCGTCCGCTACGTGGCGCATACGTTGAACGCCCTTCTGGGAGGAGGCGTGAGTTCCCGACTCTTTCAGGAAGTCAGGGAGAAGCGCGGCTTGGCTTATACGATCTATTCACAATTATCGAGCTTTTCCGACGTGGGGTTGTTGACCGTCTACGCGGCGAGTGGGGCAAAAGAAAGTCCTTCCGTCGTTGACGTGGTTTGTCGAGAAGTTAAAAAATTACACAACCGCGGGCCGGCGCCAAAGGAATTAGAGCGGACCAAAAACCAATTGAAAGGCACGATAACGTTGGAGGTGGAGGGGGCCTATGGACGAATGAATAAATTAGCCAAAGATGAACTCTTTCAAGGTCGAGACGTCCCACTTCGGGAACTCGCATCCGAGATTGATCGAGTTTCCGCACAAGACGTTCAAGAATTAAGCCAAAAACTCTTGGCTTTTGATTCTATGGCGGTGACTGCCCTGGGAGCGGTGAATCAGGATGCCTTTCAGGACGGGCTCGCGTCGAAACCATAAAAATCGGACCAATTTTAAGGGAAAGCCTCTTGACAACCTGGAATGGGATGGGTAGCATGAGCCGCTCTGAATGAGTTGCCACGAGGAATACAGGAAAGAATATCGTTGCAATCACAAAACTTTTTGGTTAAAAAGCGAGAAGAGTTGTTATCTTTATTATGTCATCCTAAGTAAAGGAGGGGGAAATGAAGAAGTCATTTTTCCGTGGGGCATTCGTAGGGTTGATGGCTGTGGGTCTGATGACGGTTGGGTTCATCGGTCTAGCAGATGCCCAAAAGGGCCCCTGTTCCAGCAACAAAAAATGTACGGGGAATCCGGACGAGGTTTCCAGCATCGGGAGCATGAAACTCCGTGGCACCGCGCCATCGAGTTTACAAGGTCGGGTGTATGCTCATTGGGCGGACAATCCTGAGGGAGAGATTCTCTTTGGGATTCAATATTGGAATACTAGCAACCCTGGGGAAACCGGTGACCCGCTTGGTCGTGCTTCAGACGACCGGAACGTGGCGATTCCGGATCCGTTGTACGCCTGTTGCGCGTGGGGGTATCAAGGTGGGGAAGACAAAAACAACCCATACGCGGGGTGGTACAATCCACAAACCACGGTTCGTCTGCGTGTAAAAGATTCCGCGTTGATGAAGCAGCTGACGGAGGCGTCGCAAAAGCTGGTGGCCATGGAAGTCCAACTTGACGGGAACACGGTCACGGGTTTCAAAGTGATGGCTGGCGAGTAACGATGGCTTTGTGAAGAAAACCGACTTGAGTGAAAACGCTTCAGAAGCTTTTTTCATTAATATCATAAGGAGGAAGGAATCATGAAAGTTTGTAAATCGGGGTTGGCAGTGTTCGCTGTCATGACCTTGGTGAGTTGCTTGGCCTCCAGTGCATTTGCCATTGAAGCATTCCAAGAAAGGTTTGAGTGGGGAGACCTCAGCAAACCTACGACTCTTCATGGTCGGGTGGCCGTTGTGGACCCTTATGAAAAAGCTGCGTGGATCAACGTGGCAGTTTTCGGAGGGAACGCGGAAAGTGGTTATTATTGGCAGAAATATTTCCCCGGAAAAAATCTGAAAGTGTACGCCGCGAATGATGAGGTGTGGGGGAAACTCAAAGCATTGGGGAAAGATTCCCACAGCCAAGCCGTCATGGCGGGGACTCAGCCCTCCAAATACACGCTGGTTGAAGTCGTCGTGAAAGAGACTGACCAGAATCATCGCGTCGTGTCCTCAGTCAAAGCGATTCAGGAAGTGGCGGGAACTCCGGACAAACCCCGCAGCATTCATAGTCTGAGGGCCATCAGCGTCGTGCAATCGATTGACAACAACCATTGGGCACAGAACAAAAAGATGCAGTATGACGTGATGGTCCCGGGCAAGGGACCGATTTCGGGATTTATTCCCAATTCCAATCAAAGTCCTCATAAATCCAGAGGAACCGAGTCTGGAAAATTTGGAGGATTGTTGCAATAACGTCATCGTTTTCGGTGAAAAAGAAAAAGGGCAGAACTTGTGAAAGAGTTCTGCCCTTTTTTATTGAGGATCAATCCGTTTTTGAATTTCTGCCAATCGATTTAACGCCTCAAGAGGCGTCATGGCAAACAGTTCTAATTGTTTGATTTCTTCAATGACCGGATGAGGTTGGGGTAATGAGGAAGCGGGTTGATCCCGTTGGTGGTCGTCATGACGTTCGTTCAGGTTTTCAGCAGAAGACCCTCTCTCCAACTGGGCTAAAACGTTTTCCGCTCGCGCAATGACGGCCGACGGTAACCCCGCGAGTTTCCCCACGTGAATTCCATAACTGCGGTCGGCTTTTCCTGGTTGAATCTTTCTTAAGAAGATGACCTGATTTTTTTCCTCTTTCACCGTACAGGTCAGATTGTGAATACCTTCCCGATAGTTTTCCAAATCCGTCATTTCATGGTAATGCGTGGCAAAAAGCGTTCGGCATCCGAGTATGCGTCGATCTTGAATATATTCGGCGATGGCCCAAGCCAAACTCAACCCATCGTACGTGCTTGTTCCTCTTCCTATTTCATCAAGCAGAATCAGACTTCTCGCCGTGGCTCCACGTAAAATTTTTGCGGTTTCCGACATTTCGACCATAAAAGTGCTCAACCCGAGGGCTAAATTGTCTGAGGCCCCCACTCTGGTAAAAATTCTATCAATTAAACCGATCTTGGCTTCTGAAGCAGGAACGAAACAGCCGATATGGGCCATGAGTGCAATCAACCCGGTCTGCCGCAGAAACGTGCTTTTTCCAGCCATGTTGGGGCCGGTGATCAGTAATAACCGGTGGGCGTCAAAGTCGAGGCAGGAATCGTTGGGAACGAATCCGTCCGGTAAATCAAATTGTTCAACGACCGGATGCCGTCCGTCTTTTATGAAGAGGACGCCTCCGTCGTGAATTTCAGGTTGGACGTACCGATTCAAGCATGCCACCTCGGCAAAATTTGCCAGAACGTCGAGCAGAGACAGAAGCTTGGCCATTTTTTGAACGCGGAAAACGTGATCGGACATATTTTTGAGAACGGTTTGAAAACGTTCGTACTCCAGATGTCGTAATTTCACCGTTGCGCCGGAAATCTGGTACTCAATCGTTTGAAGGTCGTCCGTGGTATATCGTTCGGCGTGAGTCAGTGTTTGTTTCCGTCGAAAGTGTTCAGGCACTTGTGCCAGATTGGCTTGGGTCACTTCAAAATAGTACCCCATGACCTGATTGTATTTAATTTTCAAAGAGTTAATCCCGGTATTCGCTCGCTCCCGTTGCTCTAAATCGGTCAACCACTGAGTCCCCTCTCGCGTAATGGTTCGGAGTTCATCAATGGCGGGATCGTACCCGTGCTTAAAGATGGAGCCGTCTTTAGCGGAGGCCGGTGCATCGGGATCAATGGAAGCGTCAATAAGGGAAGTTATATCCGACAGGGAATCCCAACGCTGCAACAGGGACGTGAGAAGAGGGTCGGACCGTCCGTCTAACAGAAGAAACAACCGGGGCAGAATTTGCAGCGATTCTTGGAGTGCCAGAACTTCGCGTGGCGTTGCCGTCCCCATCCCCACGCGGCTGCATAATCGCTCAAGGTCATACAGGTCTTTTAATAACGCACGAACGTCCATCCGCAACTTCAGATTATCCACGAACGTGGAAACCGCCCTGAGACGTCGTTGAATGGCGTCTTTTTCAATAAGAGGGCGAACGATCCATTGACGTAACAGTCGGCTGCCCATGGCCGTGACCGTTTGATCAAGGATGAACAACAACGTGGAGTTTTTTTGGTCGGGATTCAATGCTTGAATCAGTTCCAGGTTGCGAATCGTCATGGCGTCCAAGTGCATTTCACGATTGGATTCGCGTATTTCCGGCTTTTGAATGTGTTGGTGAGTCAAGGTGGGTTGCGTATCCGTCAGGTAACGCAACAGACACCCACCTGCTTGGACGCCCGGACTGGAGCGCGTGAGTCCCAGATCGTCCACCTGGTCCACCTGGAAATGAGACGTGAGCAGGTCTTGCGAAGCCTGCACGTCAAAATAGACGGAAGGCCGTTCCGTCACGCGAGGCAATCGAAGAGGAGCTAAGAGAGTTGGGAGATCGACGACCATCTCTTCGGTTCGCTCCGGAATGATCGCTTCTTGAGGAGCAAGGCGAATGAGTTCATCCATCATAGACTCCTGAGCCCGGTCACCGGAAAATTCGGAAATGAGAAATTGTCCGGTTGAAAGATCAATTGCCCCAAGACCGAAGTGGGTCGGTGTAGTGGCAGCCCCCGGTTTGATTGATACTGCAGCAAGAAAGTTGGCCTCTTTGGCGTCAAGCAAGTCAGCGTCAAAGACCGTGCCTGGCGTGTACAGTCGGACGACCTCTCGTCGGACCAGCCCTTTTGCCGATTTGGGGTCTTCCACTTGTTCGCAGAGCGCAACGGTTTTCCCTGACTTCAACAATCTGGAAATGTAGCTGGTGGCTGCATGATAGGGCACCCCGCAGAGAGGAACGGGACGTGCGCTGTGCTTGTCCCTGGTCGTCAGGGCAATGTTGAGAATGGCAGAGGCCTTTTTAGCGTCGTCAAAAAACATCTCATAAAAGTCGCCCACTCGAAAAAAGACGATCGCCTCAGCATAGTTCTGCTTGATGTCCCAGTATTGTTTCATCAACGGCGTATGTTCTGATTGCGTCATGAGTTACCTTTTTGAAAACGTCCCGAGCCGCGCACCGCCGCGTTGAAATGCAGACCCATTTCGTTTCAGGATGCCGGTGCTCTTCCTTCCGGACGGGGCCGTCTTCACGGCAGCAGTCAACGGATGGTCATGATTTATCCAAACGCCGACTGTATCGCGTGAAGGAGACCCCGACTGCGAGTTCCAAACGCTTGAACCGTGGCTCGACGACGATATTTTCCCGTATGCGTTAAATGGACGGAAAGGTAGTCGTTGGGCAACCAGTCGGCCGGCAGTCGGTCGGCCCATTCAAGGATGACCGCAAAACGTCCGTTCAGATAATCGGCTAACCCTGTGTCATTGACGTTCCGAGGGTCATCGAATCGATACAAGTCAACGTGAGCGAGAGCAATGGGTCCGACGTATTCTTGAATACAGGTAAAGGTGGGGCTGCTGACGACGTGGGACGGCAGTCCCGCGCCAACCGCAAGACCACGGACGAGAGTCGTTTTTCCAGTGCCCAATTCCCCCATGAGGGCAATGATCTCGCCCTTCTGAAGACGACGTCCGATGATGGCCCCCAATTTCTCCGTTTGCGAACGGGAAGTCAACTGAATGGTCCAGGGGTTTTTTCGCGTACGGGCCGTCTGGTCTGACAACGGCTTATTCATTGTCAGGGTTTCCAGACGGAAGGACGTGTCTCATGGCCTGAGGAAGATAGTGAACAAGGTCACTCGCCATCAGACTTGGATATCCAAACTCTTTCGCAGCGAGATCGCCTGCGAATCCATGGAGGTAGACGCCGCATTGAGCGGCCTCCCAGGGTGAGACTCCTTGAGCAAGAAAACCGGCAATGACCCCGGTGAGCACGTCTCCCGTTCCAGCCGTGGCCATGCCGGGGTTTCCCGTTGGTGAGATCGCGGCTTGTCCATTGGGGTTTGCTATAATCGTTCGAGCTCCCTTGAGGACGACGATACTTGCGTGGGTTCGTGCAAAATCTTGCGCAATCCCTAATCGGTTCCGGTTGACGGTTGCCGCCGACGATTCACCTAACAGTCGAGCCATTTCGCCAGGGTGTGGGGTCAAAATCGGAGGAATCGGGCATGAACGCAGGAGACTCGTATGGCCAGCCAGGGCATTCAGGGCATCGGCATCAATGACGCTGGGGCGTTCACAGCGTGAGATCAAGGTGCGTACCACCTCAGCGGTTTCCGCTTGAGTCGAAAGTCCTGGGCCAATGCCGATGGCACTGCGGGATTGCATAAAGGTTTGAAGCTCAGGCAGGGCTCGTCGCGAAAGCGTATGATCTTGCGTTTCCGGGAGCGGCGTGGTCATGACTTCCAGAACGCGTGATTCGAGGCAGGCGTTTACACTGGTTGGCGTGGCGACGGTGACAAGCCCGGCGCCTGCTCGCAGGGCGGCTTTGGCTGCCAGGGCGGCCGCCCCGCTTTTCCCGGACGAGCCTGCGATGATGCCGACGTGACCAAAGGTTCCCTTGTGTGAAGAAGCCTTGCGCGTCGGCAACCAAGGCCGAAGAGTCGCAGGGGTCAACAAATCAAGAGGAAGGCTCATTTCTTCAACGTATTGAGGTGGAATGCCGATGTCCACGTACTGAAGCCGGCCGACGTGGTCGATGCCCTGACCCAGAAAAAGCCCAAGCTTTGGATTCCCAATTGTCACGGTCAGACTGGCACGAACGGCCGTTCCTAACGTCGTCCCACTATCCGCCTGAATGCCTGAAGGAACGTCGACCGCAATGGTCGGAGCATCCGAGTCATTCATGGTCGTGATCGCCCCTTGGTATGGGTCAGCGATCGGGGAAGAAGTCCCGGTTCCCAAAAGGGCGTCCACGAGAAAATCGTTGTTCCGCACCAATTGGGACACGTGATCGAGAGAAGAAGCCGTGACGACTTTGGACTTGCCGGCTCCCTTGACGAACCGCTGATACATCAATTTGGCGTCACCGGTCAGGTCTTTGGGTTGAGCGAGCAGACAGACCCGGACGTTGCAGCGCTTGCGATGCAAGAGTCTGGCAACCACGAACCCGTCTCCGCCGTTGTTTCCTTTCCCACAGAAGACGGTGACGGTGCGTCCCTTCATGGCGCCAAAGGTCCGTTCCATGGCTGAAACCACACCGGAACCCGCTCGTTCCATCAAGGTGTTTCCCTGAATGCCCGCTTCTTGGATCGTGCGACGGTCGAGTGCTCTCATCTGGTCGGCGGTGACAATTTTCATGACGTTGGCGCACGTGCGTGGTATCGCTACCGTCCGAACGATAGGGGAATGAGATCTCTCATTTCCCTGACCGCTCGTTGGAGACCGACGAACACGGCACGGGAAATAATGCTGTGGCCGACGTTGAATTCCACGATTTCATCGATTGCCGTCAGCCGTTGGATATTGTGATAGGTCAAGCCGTGACCGGCGTGGACCTCCAATCCTAACGTCCGAGCCAATTGGGCGCCCTGAATTAATGCTGCAACGGCCTTGTGGACTTCTCGTGGCTGACGGCTATTGGCATAGTGGCCCGTGTGCAGTTCAACGGCGTCGGCCTCGACTGTGCGGGCGGCGTGGATTTGCGTCGGGTCCGGATCGATGAACAAACTGACCGGAATCGCGGCGTCGTGGAAACGGCGAATCACGTGCGTGAGTCGGTCGTGGTGTTGCGTGACCGCCAGTCCGCCCTCCGTGGTTAATTCCCGTCGTCGTTCCGGTACAAGCGTGACGGTATCGGGTCGGACGTGCAACGCGATAGTCGCCGTGGATTCTTCCGCGGCCATTTCCAAATTTAAAGAAGAATGGACAACGTCACGAAGCAGGGTCAGGTCTCGTTCCTGAACGTGTCGACGGTCTTCGCGCAGATGAACGACCACGCCGTCGCTCCCTCCAAGATCCGCGAGCACGGCGGCGGCGATGGGATCCGGCTCATAGCCGCCTCTCGCTTGTCGGAGGGTGGCCACGTGGTCAATATTGACGCCGAGACGAGCCATATCTTTCCATTCAGCAGAGGAGAATGGAGAGGAGGTTGAGGGCTTACCGAACGTGTCCGTCATTATGGCAAAACAGGCAACGTGTCGCAATGAAACCGGATCGACGTCAAAGTCATTGGCGTCTAAAACAGCTGAAAAAACAAAGACGTTCATTGACTGGTTTTCCGACCTCTACTACAATAATCGCACTGCCCTGATGGATCGTTCATCATAACCGGTTTCCCCTCTTATCAGAACACGACCGGCGTTCTGCACGATGGAACCCTTCTTTCGCATTCAACGCCTCCCTGCCTACGTCTTTAGTCAGGTCCAAAATCTCAAAGCGGACGCACGCCGTCGTGGTGAGGATATCATTGACTTTGGCATGGGGAATCCGGACCAAGCCACGCCGCCCCACGTTGTCGAGAAATTAGTTGAGGCGTCCCAAAAAGGACGCAACCATCGATACTCGGCTTCTCGTGGGATCACAAAACTCCGACGTGCCATTGCTCATTGGTACGGGCAACGCTATCACGTGGATATTGATCCGGAGACCGAGGCCATCGTGGTGCTGGGAGTCAAAGAAGGCTTGGCGCATCTGGTGCTGGCGATGTTGAGTCCGGGTGACGTGGTGTTGACCCCTACGCCAACGTATCCCATTCACATGTACAGCGTGGTGATTGCAGGGGGAGACGTGCGAGGGGTGGAACTTGGATCGACTGGCGATTTCTTTGAAAATCTGACCCGGGCCTATCGACAAAGCCAACCGAGACCCAAAGCCTTGATTCTCAATTTTCCCCACAACCCGACCACCAGCGTCGTGGATTTAGAGTTTTTCAAAAACGTCGTCGCGTTTGCCCGAGAACGTCACGTGTACGTCATTCATGATTTCGCCTACGCGGATATTGTGTTTGACGGCTATCGGGCTCCCAGTTTGTTACAAGTGCCTGAGGCGAAAGACGTTGGCGTGGAATTTTACTCGCTCTCCAAAAGTTACAACATGCCCGGGTGGCGAGTCGGATTCTGCGTGGGGAATCGCGCCGTCATCGGAGCCTTGACCAAGATCAAAAGTTATCTGGATTACGGAATGTTTCAGCCGATTCAAATTGCCAGCATCATCGCGCTCAATGGACCGCAAGACGGCGTCAAGACCATCGTGGATCGATATGCACGCCGCCGGAACGTCCTGGTTTCCGGGCTCAATCGGATCGGTTGGGCGGTTGATTCTCCGCGGGCCACGATGTTTGTGTGGGCGCGAATCCCACCGGCCTACGCGGGCATGGGCTCGCTTGAATTCTCAAAGTTTTTACTCCGTGAAGGCAACGTGGCGGTGTCGCCGGGGATCGGGTTTGGAGAAGGGGGCGACGAGTACGTGCGCTTTGCGTTAGTGGAAAATGAACATCGAATCCATCAAGCCGTTCGCGGCATCAAGGCCGCGTTACGATGACGCGATCAACGTGAACGCGGAAATCAGGATAGGATTGGTTGGATTCGGCACCGTCGGATCCGGGGCGGCCAAGATTCTTTTCGACAACGCCGACCTGATAGCCCGTCGGGTTGGGGTCCCTCTGTCTTTGACGCGAATCGTGGACGTTGACGTGACCTCGGATCGTGGCGTGGTGCTTCCCGAGGGCGTGCTCAGTGCCGACATTGAGGGACTCATGAATGATCCTGCCGTTGATATCGTGGTGGAATTAGTGGGGGGGTGTGATTTTGCCAAACGCGTCGTGCTTGAAGCCATCGGCAAAGGGAAACACGTGGTCACCGCGAATAAGGCGTTGCTGGCGATGCACGGCGAGGAGGTATTTGCCGCTGCGAATCGCGCAGGCGTGGACGTGGGATTTGAAGCCAGCGTGGGCGGAGGCATTCCCATTCTTCGCTCACTGACGGAGGGACTGGTTGCCAATCATTGCCTCTCCATCGTGGGCATCATGAACGGCACGTCCAACTACGTGTTGACGCAGATGAAGCGTGAGGGCCGGGAATTCCAGGACGCCCTTGCCCAGGCGCAAGCCGCCGGTTATGCAGAGGCGGATCCGACGTTCGATATTGAAGGGATCGATACCATGCACAAGTTGGCCATTATGGTCAGCTTGGCCTATGGAAGCCCCGTCAACGTGAAGGACGTGTATACCGAAGGCATTCAACGATTATCGGCCTTGGACGTTCGCTATGCCTCCGAGTTAGGCATGACGGTTAAACTGCTCGGCGTCGCCAAGTTTCGGGACGGGGAAATCGAGGCCCGCGTGCATCCCACGATGATTGACAAGATGGCGCCGTTGGCCCAGGTGCATGGCGTCTATAACGCCATGCACGTTGTAGGCGACGCCGTGGGTGACGTGATGTTGTACGGGCAAGGGGCGGGTTCGTTGCCGACGGGGAGCGCGGTCGTGAGCGACGTCGTTGACATCGCGCGCAACGTTCGCAAACGGGCGTGTGGTCGCGTACCGCCGACTTCGTTTCAAATGGAGTGCAGAGTGCCGATTCGGATTCGCCCAATGGAAGAATTGACGACGCGCTATTATTTACGGTGTATGGTTCCGGATCAGCCGGGGGTGCTGTCCAAGATCGCCGGGATCCTCGGGAATCATTCCATTAGCATCGCCTCCGTGTTGCAACAGGGTCGACGAGAAGGTCAAACGGTCCCCGTGGTGATCATGACGCATCGCGCATCGGAACACGCGGTGCAAACCGCGTTGCACGACGTCAATCGGCTGTCTTCTCTTGTTTCGCAACCGATTACGCTCATCCGCGTGGAAGATCAGGAATCATGACGCCCTGGTGCGGAGTCATTGAGGCGTTCAGAAAGTTTCTTCCGGTCACGGATCAGACCCCGATCATCAGCCTGTGTGAAGGGAATACGCCGTTGATTCAAGCCACGCGGCTGGCCAAACGAATCTGTCCCCAAGCGGACCTGTATCTGAAAGTGGAAGGTGCCAACCCGACCGGGTCGTTCAAGGACCGCGGGATGACGTTAGCGGTGACCAAGGCACTGGAGAAACGCGCGCGCGCGGTGATGTGTGCCTCAACCGGCAATACGTCTGCCTCTGCCGCCGCCTATGGGGGACGCGCCGGATTGCCGGTCTACGTTCTGGTGCCGGCGGGAAAGGTGGCGTTGGGCAAACTCGCGCAAGCCATGGCGCATGGAGCGACCGTGATTCAGATTGAAGGAAATTTTGACCAAGCCCTGTCCATCGTCAAGGACGCGTGCGTCGAAGGACAATTTGAACTGGTCAATTCCCTCAACCCCTTTCGGTTGGAAGGTCAAAAAACCGCGGCGATGGAAGTCTGCGATCAGTTGGGTCGCGCTCCCTCGTATCATTTTTTGCCCGTGGGGAACGCTGGAAATATTTCCGCCTGTTGGAAGGGGTACAAGGAGTACCATACGGCCGGCCAAATCATGCAACTCCCGAAAATGATGGGAGTTCAAGCCGAAGGGGCGGCGCCGATCGTTCGCGGTCGCGTGATTGACCATCCGCAAACCATGGCGACGGCCATTCGCATCGGCAATCCGGCAAGTTGGAAACTGGCGCTCCAAGCCGTGCAGGAATCTTCCGGAACCGTGGAGATGGTGACCGATGAAGAAATTCTTGCGGCGTATCAGGCGTTGGCCAAAGAAGAAGGCGTCTTTTGTGAACCCGCGTCTGCTGCCTCCGTGGCCGGGTTAACCAAGGACAGCCAAGCCGGGCGATTGCCGGAGGGGGCGACCGTCGTGTGTACGTTAACCGGCCATGGATTGAAGGACCCCGATAGTGCCGTGAACGTCTCGCCTAAAACCCGCACGGTCAAAGCTTCACGGGACGCCGTGTTCTCGTTGCTCCAAACGTGAGGGTGACGGGAAGCGGAGAGCATGGCGCTGTTGATCCAAAAATTTGGTGGGACGTCCGTCGGCACTATTGAACGAATTCACCGCGTTGCGGAATTAATCGAACGGACCCGTCAAGCCGGCAATCAGGTCGTGGTCGTCTTATCAGCCATGAGTGGGGAAACGGATCGCTTGTGGCGGCTCGCGCACGACGTCACTCCGTACCCGGATGCTCGCGAACTTGACGTGCTGTTATCGTCCGGGGAGCGCGTCACGATTGCCCTGCTGGCGATGAAACTGCGGAGTCGTGGAATCAATGCCCGTTCCTTTACGGGGCGTCAGGTCGGGATCGTGACCAACGGCGCTCACACGCGGGCTCGCATTGCGAAAGTGACGGCCGGTCCCGTCAGACGGGCTCTGGCCGAAGGCGTGCTTCCGATTGTGGCGGGCTTTCAAGGCGTCAATGAACGATCGGAAGTCACCACGCTGGGACGAGGGGGGTCGGACCTGACGGCCGTCGCGTTGGCCGCCACGTTGCAGGCAGACCGATGCGTGATCTTTACCGACGTTGACGGCGTCTCGACCGCTGATCCCAACGTGGTGCCCACTGCCAGGCGGATTCCGAAACTGTCTTATGAGGAAATGCTGGAATTGTCCAGTTTAGGGGCGAAAGTCCTTCAAGCGCGTTCGGTTGAATTTGCAGCGAAATACAGAGTTCCGGTAGAAGTCAAGTCAAGTTTTCAAGAGGGAGAAGGCACACTGGTGACGCATGAAGACGTGGACATGGAACGGGCCGTCGTGTCCGGGGTGACGGGCGACCGCCACCAGGCCAAGATCACCGTGGTGGGCGTCCCGGACCAACCGGGGATTGCCGCAAATTTATTCGGGGCCGTGGCCGGCTCCTCAATCCTGGTGGATATGATTATTCAGAACGTGAGTCATCAGGATTCACTGACGGATATTTCGTTTACGGTGCCACGCAATGATTTAGCGCGGGCGATGGCGTTGGTCAAACGGACGGCGAATGAGATCGGTGCCCGGTCGGTTGAAACGACGGAGAAAATTGCCAAGGTGTCACTCGTGGGGGTTGGGATGCGTTCCCATTCGGGCGTGGCCTCGCGGATGTTTCAGACCCTCGCCCGTGAAAACATGAACATCATGATGATCAGCACCTCGGAAATTAAGATTTCCTGCGTGCTGGACGAGGAGAATTTGGACGGAGCCGTTCAAGCTCTGCACAAGGAATTTGGGTTGGAGGCGCCACGGGAAACCGGGACGAGTCACTGAAGGAACCTTGCAAAAGGAGAGAACCAGGGCATAACGTAGTGGCCGCGTCGATTCCAGCGAGAGGGGATGAGAAAAGCCGGAAACGGGAGAAGGCGAGCGCATTATGAAAACGTTCTTGGAAATCTACGATACCACGCTCCGAGACGGGGCCCAGGCCGAAGACGTGAGTTTTTCGGTTGAGGATAAAATTCGCATCGTTCGGAAACTGGACGAAATCGGCGTGCATTTCATTGAAGGCGGGTGGCCGGGAGCAAACCCGCGGGACATCGAGTTTTTCCAGGCCATGCGGGCGATTCCGCTTCAACGTGCGAAAATCGTGGCCTTTGGTTCGACTCGAAAAGCCAGTCAGTCAGCCGACGCCGATGCCAATCTCCAGGCGCTGTTGGTTGCAGGAACCAGGATTCTCACGATTTTCGGGAAAAGCTGGACGTTGCACGTGACGGACGCGCTGGGAACGTCCCTGAACGCAAACGTGGAGTTGATTCGAGATTCCATTGCGTACTTGCGCGCCCATGAGAAACGCGTCTTTTACGACGCCGAACACTTTTTTGACGGATTCAAGGCAGATCCGGACTATGCGTTGGACACGTTGCGAGCGGCCACCGAGGGCGGAGCCGAACGGATTATTCTCTGTGACACCAACGGGGGCACCATGCCGTGGGAGATTCAATCCATCTGGGAGCGAGTCAGAAAGGTGTGTCCGGTCCCGCTCGGTATTCACGCGCATAATGACGCGGAAATGGCGGTGGCCAATACCCTGGTCGCCGTGCAGCAGGGAGCCCGACAAGTGCAAGGCACCATTAATGGGATTGGGGAGCGATGCGGGAACGTCAATCTCTGTTCCGTGTTGGCGAACCTTGAATTAAAAATGAACGTGTCCGTTTTAGGCGGTGATCGGTTACGGCAACTCCGAAACGTCTCAAACGTTGTGTCGGAAATTGCCAACCTGCTTCCGAATAAGCGCCAACCCTACGTCGGGGAAGCAGCCTTTGCTCATAAGGGCGGCGTGCATATCCACGCCGTTCAGAAAAACGCGCGGACCTATGAACACGTTGCTCCGGAATCAGTCGGGAATCGGCAGCGCGTGCTGATTTCCGATCATACCGGGCGAAGCGGGATGGTGCAGAAAATCGAAAGTTTTGGGCTCAGCATGTCCAAAGACCATCCGCGTCTCCAAGAAGTCTTGGCCCAGCTCAAGGACCTGGAACGGGACGGTTACCAGTATGAAGGGGCTGAGGGATCATTTGAGCTAATGGTTCGAGAAGCCATCGGAACGCATCGGCCGTCATTTGAACTGTTGGAATTGCTGGTGACGGTTCAGAAACGACGCGCGAACGAAGTGCCGACGACGCAAGCCACGATCACCGTGAAGGTCGGTGACGTTGTTGAACGGACCGCGGCAGAAGGGGACGGGCCCGTCAATGCACTTGACAACGCCTTGCGGAACGCACTCGAAAAATTTTACCCGGAACTCCGAGAAGTCGAACTCATCGACTACAAAGTGCGCGTCTTGGCGGGCAATCATGGAACGGGATCAAAGGTGAGAGTCCTTATAGAATCCGGCGACCATAAAAGCACGTGGGGCACGGTCGGGGTGTCGGAAAACATCATAGAAGCCAGTTGGCAGGCGCTGGCCGACGGCATTGAGTATAAGTTGCTGAAAAGCGAGTCAACGGACGCGCTGAACGCCGCTGACCTCTGAGCGGGAAGACGTTGATTGTTCTTGACAATCCTTCGGACTCTCGATAATTTTCCGTCCTGATTTTCCGTGCCGGTCCGCGTCTCAGCCTGCGACGCGAAGATGAGAGGGAAGGGCAATGACTCACCGGGGCACGAGAGACGATGCGCAAAGCCGATATTGCCAATCACCTCTGTGAACGCCTCGGTCTTTCCAAAACTGAGGCCATGGATCTGGTGAAATTTGTTCTGGACTGCATGAAAGAGGCGTTGCGCAAAGGCGAACCGGTGAAAATTGCGGGATTTGGTAACTTTATGGTGAAGACCAAGGGAGAGCGGAAGGGACGGAATCCTCGAACCGGTGAAGAAATTGCCATCACGCCAAGGAGGGTGGTCACCTTTCGGGCCAGCCAAATCTTCAAGCGAGAAGTGAATTCCTGAGGTAGGACGCCCCCCGTGACGTTATGAAGAGGGCCCCGGGAATCCATGGAGAGAAAATTCTCAGACAAAACGTTTTATAAAATCAGCGAAGTCAGTGAGATGACGAAATTGGCGCCGTCCGTGCTTCGTTTTTGGGAATCCCAGTTCAGTTTCCTTCGTCCCAAAAAGAGTCAGGGGCGGCATCGGGTGTATGATAAACGGACCATTGAAACCGTGTTGGAAATTAAGCGCATGCTCTATGAGGAGGGGTATACCATTCCCGGCCTCAAACGATACTGGCGTCACCATCGAGGGAAGAAGCCGGTCACGCCGTCAATACCATCCGGTCAGGTTCAACACATCAGATCCGAACTCCAATGTATCCTGGGCACCTTGAATTCCTACAGCCAAAAGACCGGCCCAACTTCCCATCCTCATTGAGTCGAAGAGAAGTGCAGACGTGATCAGTCCACGAAATCATTGTCGGGGCGTGGCGCAGCCTGGTAGCGCACTCGCTTGGGGTGCGAGAGGTCGGCCGTTCAAATCGGCTCGCCCCGACCATACGCATCACCCGGCATTTCTCAGTGCCACTCCAGGGTGAGCCCGCGAGCCAACGGGACGGCGGTCAGGCTTGAAGATCGTTCGAGTCCTCATCTTCGATGAGGTCTTCGCTCTCCGGCATGCCGTAGGCGACAAATTTGGCGTATGACAGGTAGATGGAACTACTGTCCCGCATGGCCTTCGTTCCCGCGGTCATGCGCTCAAGCAGTCGGGTATCCGACCCCGCCGTTGTTTGCAACGCCGTCACATATTGGTTGAGGACCTCGTTATAGCGTTGCATGGAACGCTCGACTTCCACGTAGGCCTGCATTAACTGGTCTTTCATCGGTAGCCCCCCCCAACGTAGCGGCTCACCATACACAAGGGGACGAGTGGGGTCAATGATGCAATCCTTCGTTGTTGGAGCGTAAGGACCAGGATCATGGACTGGGGACTTCTGATGTGGGTGTTGACCATCGCCGTACCCGTGATGCTGGGAACGTGGCTGGGTTATGCTCATTCGGCACGGAGAAACGCCGCGTGGGCGGACGTGGGTTTTTGCGTGGGCTTTGGCGTCGTCGCCGTGATCGTCGGTCTGACGTCCGGCGGTGAGGTGAGTCATCGGGTGGTGCTGGCCGCGATGGGAGCGACCTATGCCTTCCGCTTGGCGGCGTATATTGTCTGGAATCGAATTCTGCACGTCTCCGAAGATCAACGGTATCGGTTTCTCCGTGAAAAATGGGGAGACCGGGCTGAGACCTATTTCTTCTTGTATTTTGTAGGGCAAGCCTTAGCCATTCTTATCTTTTCCATTCCATTGCTCGTCGTGGCGGGCAACCATGGGTCCGCTTGGACGGCGTGGGAACTGCTCGGTATCGTCGTGTGGGCCGTGGGAGTGGGTGGGGAATCCTTAGCGGATGACCAATTACGTCGATTTCGCCGAAATCCGGACAACAACGGCAAGGTGTGTCGAGAAGGGCTGTGGCGATACTCCCGCCATCCGAATTATTTTTTTGACGTCGTGTACTGGTGTGCCTACGTGGTGATGAGTATCGGGGGGACTGACTGGTGGCTGACGTTGATTGGCCCCGTCGTCATGATTGGAGCGTTACTGAAAGTGACCGGCGTTCCTTTGGCCGAAGCGCAAGCCGTCGCCAGTCGAGGGGAAGCGTATCGAGAATACCAACGCACGACCAGTGCGTTCATCCCATGGTTCCCCAAAGGATAGGAGACGGCCAATCGTCCTAATCCCCTTCCGGCTCGGCGCTTCCGTGTTTGTGGGTCACCTGATCTTCTTCGAAGAGTTCAGCCATTTCTTGAGCAATCATTTCGTCTTCATGAGGAACGACGTGAAGGTGTTTCTTGGCTTTGGGCGCGTCCCGGGTCTGGTCAGGAGGGGGAGAATCGGGTGGGGGAAAGGAAGAGGAATCGGTCATGATCGCCCATCGTGTGTTGGAATCATTCAAACACTTCTAGATACGAACGTTCCGTGAACGGATGGTGACACGCTCGACACGTCACGAAATATAAAGACTCTCGGACGGACATGATAATGCGAAAGTCAAGCGTGACCCCGCGTTCGTTGCAATTCGGACAGGGTATTTCTTTGAGCCGATAGGGAACGTCCGGCTGGGTTCGGAGGTAAAACGCCATGTCGGTGTAGACCGGAAAATGATACGAGCAATTCAGACACAAGCCCTTCCATTCTCCGTCTTCCTTCATTGACCGGCTATCAATCCCGAACCGGCTGTGTCGGCAGACGGCACATTTCGCGTGGGTGAGCCGGTCTTGAACGTCTTTCACGGCAAGTTGCGTCATTGCGTCGGCACCATGATTTCTTTTGAAGGACGATCACCGATGACGGGAGCAGTATAGGGTCATCAGGAAGTCGGTGCAACCGGGGGATGGAATCCAGCGGTGCCTTCTGGGTATTTGTGGGTGGCGACCTTCTACGGTAAGCTTGACGCAGAGAAGATCCTTCGTGTTCAGAGGAGCGTCATGCCGGAACTTCCCGAGGCCGAAGTGGTTCGTCGTCAAGTGGATACCGCCTTGCGCGGGGCCACCATTGAGCACGTCTGGATTGGACGGGACGATATCATTCGGCAAGGCGGGGAGTCGTTGTCCTGGTATTCAGGGACTCGCGTGGTTGACGTTCGGCGGTACGGGAAGAGCGTGACGCTCATCTGTGAGCGAGGGCAGGAGAAACGGTTCGTCGTCGTAGAACTGGGAATGACGGGGTTATTACTGTTCACGCGCGAGTCGGTGCCGAGCGACACACACGTACACGTGGTCATGAAACTGGTTAATGGCCGGCAGCCGGAGTTACGGTATTGGAACGCCCGTCGATTCGGACGAGTCCATCTCCTGGAGCGTGAAGCGTGGATGGCCTATCGGCAACGCCGCTTCGGTCCGGATCCATTAACGGTCACGAAAGCAGAGTTTGTGACGTTGATCAAATCCTGCCGAGGTCGAGTGAAGGCGTTGTTGTTGAATCAACGCCGACTCGCGGGCATCGGGAACATCTACGCCAATGAAGCCTTGTTTCGGTCGGGTATTCATCCCCACGCCCGTGGCCATCGTCTGTCGAAGAAAAAAATCGAAGCGTTGTTTGACGAGATGCAGGCGACGCTTGTCCAGGCCATCCACGTGGGGGGTTCGTCCATTCAGAGTTTTGTGGCTCCGGACGGCAGCCCGGGACAATTTCAGAAGCACCATCGAGTGTACCAGAAAGCGGGATCGCTCTGTCCGAACGGATGTCTCACGCGTATCCGTCGCGTCGTGACCGAGCGTGCTTCGTTTTTTTGTCCGACGTGTCAGAAGCGATGACGGCCGGACGTCGAGTCCGTCGTCGTCGGCACGCGCGTCCTGGGCTTGTGACCCGGAAGGCGACGGTATGCCGTGGCCGCCCCCTTTGACGCGTGCAGCGCCAACGGGTCAGGCGTCGCCTCATCACGTGTTTCCTTGTAGGCGCGTGAGTCCCTTTGTTACACTGAGCCGCTGTTCCGTTGCGTTCAGACGTTGTTCGGAAAATCTCACGTGCGAAAAGTCAAACTTCGTGAAGGGGTTGATCTCTTCAACCTGTATGGCCCCCAGGATTTACACCTTCGGTTGATTGAAGAGAGTCTGCACGTGGAGATATCGGCCCGCGGCGATGAAGTGACGTTGGAAGGGCAGACCGAGTCGGTCGGCCGCGCCGAGCGGCTGCTGTGTGAATTGGCCGAACGCACCATTGGCCGACGTCAGTTGCGACCGGAAGACGTGACCCGAGTCCTGAAGTCGTCGGAGAGCAGCCAACCTGAACCGGCCTCCTTTTTCGATCCTGCCCCGATCGTCACCCCGAAAGGCTCGGTGGTTCCGAAGACCCCGTCTCAACGGACGTATCTTGAAGCCATTCAACGACACGACTTGGTCATCGGCATTGGCCCCGCGGGCACCGGGAAGACGTACATGGCCATGGCCATGGCCCTTGCGGCGTGGGCGAAGAAAGAAGTGCGGCACATTGTGTTGGCTCGGCCGGCGGTTGAGGCCGGTGAACGACTGGGATTTCTGCCGGGTGACATGATTGCCAAGGTCCATCCGTATCTGCGTCCGTTGTATGATGCCCTGTACGCCATGATGGACGTGGATCGAGCGAATCGCCTGATTGAGCGTGGAGACATCGAAATGGCTCCCTTGGCGTTTATGCGGGGACGTACCTTGAACGATGCCTTTGTCATTCTGGATGAAGCGCAAAACGCCACGTCGGAACAAATGAAGATGTTTCTCACGCGCCTGGGTTTTCATTCCAAAGCCGTGGTGACCGGCGATATTACCCAAGTCGATTTGCCGCCCGATCGCCCATCGGGATTGATCCAGATTGCTGAAATCCTGCGCCACGTCAATGGGATCAAATTCGTGTACTTCCAGGATCGTGACGTGGTCCGGCATCGGTTGGTGCAAGATATTATCAAGGCATACAACCAGCATGGAAACGGAACGGGCACACGTGCCGCGTCCGGAGCAACGAATGAGTGACGAACCACCGAGAACGGACGTCTGGGACGGGCGTCGGCTTTCGGGTCGGATGGACCATCTTCTTTCTCTCGCCGTGCGGTCTCTGTATTCGTGTCGATCTTCATTTACTGTCCATTGAAGCGTGCGTCGGTTCGTCGGGTGACGCTGAGTCGCGTCACCGGAAGACTGTTGCATCGGCTGGGTGAGGCCGAGGCCGACGTCTCCATCGGGTTCATCGGTGACGCCCGAATGCGACGGTTGAACCGGACGTATCGACGTCAGGATCGAACCACCGACGTGTTGGCGTTTGCCTATCGGGAAGTTCCCCATGCGGCGTCTTCCGTGCTGGGGGACGTCGTGATTTCGATTCCCACGGCCAAGCGTCAAGCCAAGGCGCTGCAACGTTCTTTGGATGAAGAGGTTCTTCGATTGCTGATTCATGGAATCCTGCATCTGGTGGGCTACGACCATGAGCAGGGCCGTCGGGAGGCGCAGCGCATGCGACGGAAAGAAGCCGCACTTTGGCAAACGATTCTGCCGCCCCCCCGCGTCATCGAATCCGGCGAACCCCCGAGAACGGTTGCCGGGGACGGGCACGGTTGACGTGGGTTGGATTGATCGACTGCAAGACGGGTTGGAAAAAACCCGACGGGGCGTCCGCCGTTCCTTGATGCAGGTCATGGGCCGCGGGCTTGATCCTGAAGCATTGGAAGACCTGGAAGCCTCGTTATTGGGAGCGGACGTCGGGGTTCGAGCTGTGGATCGTCTCATGGAGCGGCTGCGGGCTGGCGGAGACCCCCGGGAATCGATTCATGAGTTGAAACGGGCGATGGTCGAAATATTGACCGCGGCAGAGTCGGAATCGATCGAAACGTTGATTCGATCAGGGCCCACGCCGTTCGTGATCGTGGCGGTCGGCGTCAATGGCGTCGGGAAAACCACGAGCGTGGCGAAATTGGCCGGTCGATTGCGCGAGCAAGGGATCACCCCGCTTCTTGTCGCGGCCGACACCTTCCGGGCCGCGGCCGTTGAACAACTGGAGGCGTGGGGCAAGCGGATCGGGGTGGACGTGATCAAGCACCGGCAAGGGGCCGATCCTTCGGCCGTGGTGTTTGATGGGCTGACGGCCGCGAAGGCCAGAGGCGTGGACGCGGTGTTGATCGATACGGCCGGCCGGCTCCATACGAAAGTGAATTTAATGGATGAATTGAAAAAAATGAAACGGGTGGTGAACCGGGAATTGCCCGGGGCCCCGCATGAAGTGCTGCTGACCCTCGACGGCACCATCGGGCAAAATGCGTTGGCCCAGGCCCGCCAATTTCACGAAAGCATCGGCGTCACGGGATTGGCGCTCACGAAGTTGGATGGGACGGCAAAAGGCGGGGTCGTCGTGGCCATCGCCGAAGAGTTGGCGATACCGGTTCGATTCCTCGGCGTTGGAGAACGGGAGGAAGACTTACAGGAGTTTCGCGCGCGGGAATTCGTCGAGGCGCTCGTGGAGGGGCCGCGCTCGTGAGACGATGGACCGTGATCTTCGGAGGGCTGTCTTGGGTCGGCGCGCTCATGAGTCCGAACGTTCATGCCGCTGACGTGACGATTCAACGTCACGATTTGGAAATCGAACTCCGGCCCGACGCCCATGAGATCGTGGCTCACGATACGATCCAGGTGATCGGTGGCCCGGGCGCGGATGAGGTGCTCCGCCTGCATTTACACCCGGCCTTAGCCGTTGACGCCGCGTTGGTGGAGAAGGCTCCCGTACGATTCTGGGACGACACCGTGGATTCCGATACCGCCGATCAGGAACCAGTGGCCTCTCGCCTGTTTCGGACCCTGGCCGTTCAGTTGCCGCGGGCGCCGAATCCGGGTCAAACCATGAGCGTGGACGTGTCCTATCGTGGAATCATTCATGACGCGCCCACGGCCTCGCCCGGCCTGCGGTTTGTGCGTCCCGACGGAACGCGGGGCTACATTGGCGAAGAAGGCGTGTACTTGACCGCCGAAACGTTCTGGTATCCGCACGTCACGGGGTCGCTGGCCTCATTTCACGTCAGGGCCACGGTGCCGAAGGGGTGGCAAGTCGTGACGCATGGGCGGGAAGTCTCACGTGAAACGCGGGAATCCATGTCCGCGTCGGAGTGGCAGGTGCGCGCCGGGACCGAAGCCTTGACGCTGGTGGCGAATCGATTCGTGAAACGGGCGACGCAGTGGAAGGGCGTTGAGGTCGCGACGTATCTGTTTCCTGAAGACGCGCACCTCTCCGATCAGTATCTGACGGCCACGGTCCAGTATCTCGATTGGTATACGAAGCGGCTGGGGCCGTATCCCTTTCCCAAATTCGCCGTGGTCGAAAATTTCTTTCCGAGCGGGATCGGATTGCCCTCCTTTACGTTGTTGGGCAGTCGAGTGATCAAGCGCGGCTATACGCAACCCTATTCGTTGGGACATGAGATCGTGCATTCATGGTTCGGGAACTCGGTGCATAATCACGTCGAGACCGGGAATTGGGTGGAAGGGCTGACGACCTATCTGGCCAATTATTATTACGACGAGCAATCGAAAGGTGACGAAACGGCCAAAGCGCACCGTCGGCGCATGATGATGGACTATAACGTCTACGTGAAGCCGACCGACGAGTATCCGGTGATCGAATTTCGTCAGAAAAAGAACCGCAGGGATAATGCCATCGGGTATCAGAAGACGGCCATGATTTTTCACATGCTGCGTGAACGGATGGGCAGCCGGGATTTTTTTGCCGCGATTCGGACGCTGGTTGCCGACTACACCGGCCGGTATGCAGATTGGCCGCACGTGCAGCGTACCTTTGAACGAGCCTCGGGAACGGATTTATCGTGGTTCTTTGACCAATGGATTAGCAGGGGCGGTCTGCCGCACGTGAAGATCGCTCACGCGCGCGTCGAACCCGCTGCCCGGGCAGGCTATCGCGTGGTGCTCCGCGTGACGCAGCAAGGCCCCCCCTATCGCCTGACCATCCCCGCGGTCATTCAGTTGGAACGAGACCAAGAGCATCGTGCCCGGTTGGATATTCGGGAAGAAACGCAGACGGTGTCGCTGTGGGTGCCGGCGAAACCCCGTCGCCTGCAACTCGATCCCGAATATCGGACGTTTCGACGGCTCCGCCGTCAAGCCATGACGCCCATGCTCAATTTATGGGTGACGGACCAACGGCGAGCGGTGTTGGTGTCGCGCACCACGTCCCACGCCGAACGACGAGGATTGCAGCCGGCGATTGATCGGATCCGATCACAACGCGACGACACCACGTGGTTGGATGACCGGACCTCATCAATCGAGGCACAATCGGTGTTAGCCATGGGCCATCCCCGCACCAACCCGTGGAGTACACGCGTTCTGAAGTGGTGCGGGTCGCGGGTCACGCTGAACGATCGAAGCCTGACGATTGAGGGCACCACCTACGAAGGGGACGGCGTAGCCGTGCTCGTGAATTGTCCCCATCCCGACGATGCCGAACACGTGGGAACCGTGTTCTTTGGATTCTCTCCCCGGGCGATTCGCGGCCTGTCCAGGTTATTATTTTATTATGGATGGGACAGCTATCTGGTCTTTGAAAACGGAACGGTCGTGGCTCGCGGGTCGTTTGATGCCCCCACCGCGGATCTGACCGTCGAATGGCCGGCCGTCGAAGAACGTGTTCAGGACTGAAAAACATGGAGCTGTCGCGTCTCATCCGCCCAAAGACGGGCGCCGTGAGGTCCGTCCCTGCCTTCAAGCAGGAACGGCGCAGCGACAAGACGTCCGACGGCGAAGGAGAGCGACGTTGACGCGAGCAAAAAGAAAAACAGCGACGCGTGCGTGGACGGGCGTGGTGACGCTGGCGTGTCACCTTCTGGCCTCAGGCGGAACGCCGGCGTTGGCCGACGGCCCGCCTGAGGCCGACGCGGCCGAACGGCATTTGAACAATATCCGGCAACTGACCGTCGGCGGCAAAAACGCGGAAGCGTATTTTTCCTTTGACGGCTCACGGTTGATTTTTCAATCGACTCAGGACCCGGTCAGCCGGACGCTGCAAGCGTGTTATCAAATCTACGTCATGGATTTACACGGGGACAATCGATACAGGGTGAGTACGGGGTACGGCGGAACGACCTGCGGATACTTTTTCCCGGGCGGCCGGCGGGTTCTGTTTTCCTCAACGCACGTGGCCGACTTACGGTGTCCGCCCAAACCTGAACGGGGATCCCGTTATCGGTGGGCCTTGGACGATTATGAAATTTTTTCCGTGCGCGTTGACGCACGCGAGATGCAGCGCCTGACGTTTTCCCCGGGCTACGACGCAGAGGCCACGATCGCGCCCAACGGGAAGACCATCGTCTTTACGTCGGTTCGGGACGGGGATCTTGATCTGTATTCGATGAACATTGACGGAACCGGCGTCAAGCGGCTCACCCGGGAGGTTGGCTACGACGGCGGGGCATTTTACTCTCCCGACGGCAAACGGATCGTGTATCGTGCGCACCACCCGAAGACGTCGGAGGACGTGCAGGCCTATCAAGCCTTATTGCGCAGGAATCTGGTTGAGCCGGGCAATCTGGAAATCTTCGTCATGAACGCCGACGGGTCCGGCCAACGACAAGTCACGAACAACGGAGCCTCAAACTTTGCCCCGTTTTTTCATCCGGACGGCCGCCGGATTATTTTTTCATCGAGTCAAGCCGCGGCGGCCAACGAGAAAGCACGTCCGGTGTTTCATGTGTATCTCGTAGCCGACGACGGCACGGGACTTGAGCAAATCACCCATGAAGGGCACTTCAACAGCTTTCCGATGTTTTCTCCCGACGGCAAGCGTCTCGTGTGGATCTCCGACCGAAACGCGAAAGAACGGGGTGAGTTCAACGTGTTTCTCGGTGACTGGGTGCCCTGACGCCCCGCCCCGTCGGCGTGACCGGAACGTCCCCGCGTGACCCGGGAGGGTGGAATGTCCCGATGCAAAGCCCTCATCGTCTTGTTGCTCTCCTGCGTGGTGTACGTCGTCTGCCTGTATCAGCTCGCTCAAGCAGATTTTCAAGCGATTCTGATTCTTCGCTCCCTGCATGATCCGTTCCTGGAACGCCTGGGAACGCTCGGCAATCAGTTGGGGCATGGACTGACGCTGATCGTTCTGTGTGCAGGATTGTGGGGCGTCGGAGCGATCCGGAAGAACAAGGCGTATCAACGGTCGGGAATCGACGGAATCGTCTCCCACGCGGTGGCGGGGATTGCCGTACAAATGCTCAAGCATCTCATCGGCCGTCCCCGTCCCCGATTCACGCATCAGCAGGCGTTCGACTATGGCCCTTCCTGGCAAACGGGGCTTGATGCGTTTCCTTCCGGGCACGCCGCGGCCTCGTTGGCGGTCGCCGCGGTGCTGGCTCGCTATTTTCCGAAAGGCGCGTGGTTATGGTACGGCGCCGCCTTCTTCGTCGGCGTGAGTCGGGTCGTTCGAGGGTCCCACTTTCCCACCGACGTGCTTGGGGGAGCGTTGTTGGGGTTCCTGATTGGGTACGTGTGGGCACGTCCCCTGAGAGCGTGGCGGGTGAACCTCGTGCAGGCCGTGCGGCAAACCCTCCCGTTTGTGGTGGGGGCCAGCCTGTTGGTCATCGTTGCGGTGATGATCTACGGCGTCCCACCGTGACGCGGTATAGGACGCCAACTAAAATGTTAATTGCGATTTTGAGAAATAATTGTGAATAACTGTGAATTCGCTGAAATAGCAATGAATTCAGCCGTTATTCATTCTCATTTTAACATTCTGCTTGACACTGTCTACGCGGTCCCGGCTCTCACCCCGGTCCTTCTTGAACGCACCGGGTGGGTCACTCGACAAAAGAAGAAAGCCGTACCGTTGCAGAATCGGAGGGAAGGACGCGACCGGGTCCGGCAGACGCCCGTGAAGAGAGGAAGGGAGAATGACCATCAGGCGGCCATCCGCGTTGACGTGCGGTAAAAATTTTTCGTCTTCACCGGGATTAATGAAATAAACGTGCCGCTTCGCGTAGAACGACAGCGACGGCAGTTTTCGTCCGAAGTGAATGAGCCTGTCCCCGGGTCCAAGATTCATCCCGGCGATCGTCGCCAATTCCTGAGGCGGATTGATGAAAAATTTTCCGAACCGCGGCACGGCAAACGCGATCACGATGAGAAGAAAGATGCCCATCATGCCGGACAGCACGCCAAACGCTTGAGGCCGCCGGTCTTCCTTTCGTACCACGTGACGAAAGAGAATCACGCCCAGAAACACGACGGCTCCCAAGACGACCGGAGTCGTCCCGACGCCGACCCGTTCCGCGGCGGGAAAGTGTTCGGCGATGGTGTGACGAAACGTGTCGTACAGGGCCGGGACTGAAACCAGCACGAGGCTCAGAAGGTAGCCGGTGATCAGCACGACGCGAATCGAAACGGTCAGGCCCGAGGACGAGGCATTCGTGAGGAAACGAGACCAGAGTACGGCCACCAACAGGGCGGCCGGTGGATAGAGCGGCAGGATATAGTGGGGAAGCCGCGTGGCGGAGAGGGTGAAAAAGACAAAAATGCTCATGACCCACAACGCGCAAAAGAGCAACAGCCCCCGTTCTCCGCCCGCGTCCTGCTCGCCGGTTCGGAATCGCTTCCACGCCGTCAGCGTGTGAAACAAGGCCACGGGAAGAAATCCACTCCAGGGGAAAAATCCCAACAGGAGAATCGGGACATAGAACAGGATCGTTCCACCGTGTCCTTCCATGGGATGAGCAAATCGTCCGGCGGTATTGGCGTGTGCGGCAGCCACGTAGTCCGCGCCGTGAACGGCAAACATGGCCACGTACCAGGGTGCGGCAAGGAGCACGCACGCGGACCAGCCGAGGACGGGCATTCCCGTGGCAAAGTACGACGACCACTGACGGGTCAGCGTGAGATAGGGAACGACGGCCAGCAGAGGAATGAGCAGGCCGACCGGTCCCTTGGTCAACGTGGCGAGGGCCATGCCGACGTAGAACAACCAGAACCACCGGCGACCGCGACCCCGGCCGTGAAAGCCCATCCAAAAGCCGTAGGTGGCCGAGGTGGTAAAAAAGACCAATGCCGGGTCGGTCAACACCATGCGATGAACGCCGACGAATTCCACGTTCAGCAGGAGCATGAGCGACCCACACCACGCGACGGTCGCCCCAAACACGCGAGACAGAAACAGATAGTGGACGATGAGCAGACCGAGTCCAAAGAGGGCGGACGGCAGCCGAGCCGTGAATTCATTCACGCCGAACAGGGCATAGGTGCCGCTGATGACCCAATACACCAAGGCGGGTTTGGCGTAGCGCGGCTCATCATTCAACGTCGGCGAGATCCACTCACCGGTTTCGAGCATTTCTCGGGCGGCTTCAGCGTTGCTGCCCTCGTCGCGGTCGGTGAGTCCCACGTCCCCAAGCCCGACCACCAGCAGGAGACACCCCACAATGAGCAAGAACAAAAGATCGAAGAGTTGCGGGGAACGCGGAGGGGAGGGGACTGCCGGGGAGACGGACGAATCAGCCACGAGTCGGGTGCTTTCGTTTGGCGTGGATCAGCATCAGGTTACGAAGATACACGAAGGTGCCGATGCCCTGGCCGGCAATAAACACCGGGTCGCGGCGATAGACGGCATACGACAACACAATGAGGCCTCCGGCCAAGCTCATGTACCAGAACGCAAGGGGCATTTGACTTTCGGCGCGTCGTTCCGACGCAATCCATTGAATGATCCAACGAGAAAAAAACAGGCTTTGTCCGAAGAAGCCGATGCCCAACCAGACGCTCTCCACCAGCGTCAGATTGGCGACGTAGACGCTCACGTCGGACAGGAGTTCGCTCATCACGAATTCCAAGGGTCAGCCAGGCGGGCGAAAAGGTCGGCGTGATTCACTTCGGGTTCTGTGGCGGGAAGTCGGAAGCCTCAATCGGCTCATCAACGATGGTGTAGTGAAAGCAGCGTCGTTGCATCCATCTGACCGCGAAGAGATCGTATAGTCCCGCCACGAGGCGATTGCCGATGCCGTATTTGGAAGACCCATGGGCCCGCGGGAAATGGTGAACCGGGACTTCCGTGACGGAAAACCCGTGCATCTTGGCAAGGGCCGGGAAAAACCGGTGCATGTTGTGAAAGAGAGCCACGCGTTCAATGACCGTCCGCCGAAACAGTTTGAAGGAGCATCCGGTATCGTGAACGCCGTCGCGAATGACGGCGTGGCGAACCAGGTAGGCGACGCGGGATGAGAGCCGTCGAAGAACGTTGTCCAGCCGTTTCTGACGGCGTCCGCACACCAGGTCGTAGTCCGCGATCAACGGCAGCAGTGTGGTGATGTCCCCAGGATCGTATTGCAGATCGCCGTCCAACGTGGCAATCAAATCGCCTTTGGCGTGACGAAACCCCGCGTCAAAGGCCGCGGTTTGCCCGTGGTTACGATCAAAGTGCAGGCAACGCACCTCCGGCACGTGTCGGCTGATCTCATCAAGGACGGCCGAACTCCCATCAGTGCTCCCGTCATCCACGTACACGATTTCAAACGGAGCGCGTTGCGATTGTTCAAGGGCTCCCAATACCTTGGTGAGTTGATTCGTCAGGGGCTGGAGGTTGTCGCGCTCATCTTTGATGGGAATCACGACCGAGAGCCAAGGGTGGAGGTCATGCGTCATAAGCGTATGTCGGCCGGTGAGTTCAACAAATGAAGAACATTCTACTCAATCACCTTGTCTTGACTCAAGAATCAACAAATCTCCAACGTGGACGACGTGGCTTGACCCCGTGATGAAATGGTTGTATTTTGCATACGAGGAGTTGAGGAATCTCTAACGTGGATAACGGGGCACTTCATCGTGAATTCGCCTACTACCGAATGAATCAGAGTGCCTTGGTCCGTCGCTACAAGGGGAAATACCTTGTCATTGTAGGGGAAACGGTCGTCAGTGACCACGAGACGGACCTCGAAGCCTATCTTTCCGCAAAAGCCTCCCGTCCCGTCGGGACGTTTCTCATTCAGCATTGCCTGCCCGGAAAAGAGAGTTACACGCAAACGTTCCATTCTCGCGTCACGGTTCAATAGCGTGCATTGAGCGAGAAAGACCGCAACAAAGCAGCTTGGGCTTTTACCACGTATGGAGGTGAATACCTTCAGGCGTGAGTGAATGACGTCTGGGTGAGCGAAGCGTTTGACACCGGCGGACTCATCAACGGCCCCCCGCCCCGTTCAGGCGTTCGGAGTCACCGTGAAGTGCAACGTACCCATGCGGGTGACGTCATTCGCTTCAAATCCTACGAAAATGTCGATGCGGTAGCGTCCCGGAATCCAGCCGTCCTCAGACGGCGCGAAAAACTTGAGGTATCCGCTCTCATCTTCCGGTGCGAGCGAGGCCGTATCTTCATCGAAAAACCCGTCCCTTGATAAACCGGGCACGTG
Organism: Nitrospirales bacterium; assembly: GCA_965212625.1. GTDB lineage: Bacteria > Nitrospirota > Nitrospiria > Nitrospirales > UBA8639 > Bin75. The sequence goes on from OZ243124.1 coordinate 2,493,122, forward strand.
TTCAGGAAAGAGACGTCCGATCACGTGATACGAGCTATAGTGCTTAAACACGCGAAAGACGACGTGGACGGCTAAGGTATCCGGAGAGAATTCGTCCGTGGGGTGAATGGGGCGATAGAGGTTGCCGCGCCGAAAGTGTAACGCCTCTTCAAAGTCTTCAGCCAGGGTCACGTCCAAAAAGAGCCCGCCGGGCGGGGCGTCGGGAGAAACGGCCGACTCAGCGTTCGGCGTCGTGTAGTAGTCCAAAGGCTCGGGAACCGCTTCCTCCGGATTCGGCGGAAGCGTCTCAAACTGCGAAAAACCGTGCTGAGACTCGTTAGGACCAAAAGGAGCCGGCGTCTCCTGGGCCAGCACCTGACTCGAAAGGCCCAGAAAGAACAAGACAAAAACTGCTTGTACCGGCGTCATTTCATCAAAACTGCTTGTAGCGGCACCATCTCATGGCGCCTTCTCCGACCCGCGTCAACCGTGGCACGACGGGTTCATTTCATGAGACGTCATAAAACTGCTCGCAGTCTATTCGGTCAACAACGGGGTTATTCACAATGTACTGACGAATCGTATTGAGGGCGACGTCATTTCGAATGACGTGATCATAATAATTGGACTGCCATAAGGAATGACCCACTCTCCATGCCCGCGTGACCCACGACTTCAATACCTGAACGACCTGACCAAGCGATGTATCCGACGATTGAAAAACAAAAATGACGTGCAGGTGATTCGGCATCACCACGGCCTGATCGATTGAAACCCCGGAGAAAAATTGAGGAATGTGTTCCATTTTTTGTTGAACAAGGCATTTGGCTTGAGAGGTTGCAAACCAGGGGGTTCTATGCTTCGTACAAATGGTCACAAAATAGTACCCGTTTTCCCGATAATCATAGTGACGTAATCGAAGGCGTTGTCAACGCCGAAATCGGAAGCGTTTATCCAAGCCATCTGAACCGGATGTCATCTTTGCAGCCTTGGAACTCTACAAATGTAGGGGCAGCATCTTCTGCTGCCCGCATCTTCTGCCCGTAACCTGGGAACCGTCCGGACAAATTCCCCTCACTATACCAGGACCCGACGTTCCTTGCGAGGCCAGAAATGCCTTTGTTACTATCCACCCCCTTTGTGTCATCTGAACCGGATGTCACGTTTGCAGACTTGAAACCTACAAAGAAAGGTAGGGGCAACATCTCATGCTGCCCGTGATCTGGGAGGACCCCCGGCGCCATGAGATGGCGCCCTACTTCTCACGATTCTCTTCTATAAAGAAAGGTAGGGGCAGCATCTCATGCTGCCCGTGACCTGGGAGACCCCGGCGCCAAGAGATGGCGCGACTACGCTTCTCACGATTCAACGACGGAACGGGATGGAGATAAGAGTGGCTCACGTTGAGGAACAGGAAGAAGCGTTACCGCAAGTTTTAGGCGAATTTGCGCCGGTCGACGTCTGGCAGCAGCACATGAATACCCTGTTCTATGGGCTGCGAGGGCATCGCGTCCGGGAACTCTATCAAACCTTTGCCGCGGCGGATTATCGCTTAGGGTACGCGTTGGCGACGGATTACGTCCAACGGGCCCTCCGGCGCCACAAGGCCAAGCCGGAGACGGCGGACGTGCCGCTCACCATTATGGAATGGGGTGGGGGCAATGGAAATTTAGCCGCGTGCTTTCTGGATCGGGTGAAAGCTCTGGATCACGACGCGGTGCTCTATCCTCGCCTGACGTACCGGCTCATGGATGCCTCGGAAACGGTGCTGGAGAGCGCCAAGGCGAACGCGGACTTGGCCAACCATCACGACCGCGTCCGGTTCATGCATGCCACCGTCAAAGAATTAGAACGCGTGCCCGACGGATCAGTGGATCGAATTCTGTGCAATGAATTGTGGAGCGAATTGCCGACCAAACTCGTGCTGCGGAAAGCCGGGCAGGTGCAAGAAGAACACCTCCGCCCGAACTTGAAAGAAACCCGACTCCACGACTTTCCCGATTGGGCCGGCTTCGTGCAGGCCTTCGGGAAAGCCGACCTCGCGACACTCAAACCACTGCCGGACTTTCTGGACGACGTGGTGTGGGAGCGGGAATATCACCCCATTGAAGCCAAAGCCCTGCCCTTTCGCCGACTCATCACGGACGTGCTGCACCGCGTGGATGAAGAAGTGCTCATCCCTGCCAACGTCGGCGCCGCGTTGTCGCTCAAAGAAGCGCAGCGGCTGATGGCGCCCGACGCGCTGGGCTTCAGCAGCTTTGACGCGGGCACCGCGGATGAAACCGTGCTGAATGATCCCGACAAACCCTGCTGCACCGTGCTGGGCGGGCAATGGACGTTCATGGTCAACGTCGTGCTGCTGGAAGAGGCGGCAAAACAGATTGGCGCGGGACGGGTGTCCATTGAGCCGCAAAAAGCATTCATCGGACGAAATCTGGGGACCAACGTCATGAGCCTGATGGACGTGCTCGCCTCCCATCCCAACGTGCCGGAGGGGGAACCCTGGAAAGTCGATCAACTGCTTCTGAACACGATGGCCGTGCTGAATGCCGGCGAGTACACCAGTCCCTATGAACGGACGCTGGACTATCCGATTGATCCCGGGACGCCTGAGGACACGCGACGGGAGTTACAACGGCTGCTCGCGGGACTCGACCGGCACGGGGTGGCGGATACCGTGGCCTACGTGACGGAACACGAGATCATGAGCGTCGCGGACCAACTGGAAACCTTCGGATACGACCGACGCACCATACACGCCGCGTTGATCGCCCCACCGCAGCCCGTCGATTATTTCCATTTCCACCTGGCCGCCGCATAACAACACGACGAACCCGCGCCTGTCCTTTGCAACCCCATCCTCAGCCCGCCCCCTTGTCCTGGCCCCCCCCGGCCCTCTTGTCATTCGCGCCGCCCTTCTGTCATTCGCGCCGCCCACCTGTCATTCCCACACCCCACCTGTCATTCCCGCAGTATTAAGCGGGAATCCATCTTATCAGTGAGTCCTCCCCCCATCCTTTGCCCGGAAGCCTTATCCTGAGCCCTCGGCGCATAAGATGCGCCGCTACGTTATGGGGGGCCTGTCCATTAGCCTGTTCCCTTCTTTCCGTGCCCTGCTCCGTTGTCTGCTCCCGTCATACCCGCCGCGCCCACCTGTCATTCCCGCAACCCTCCTGTCATTCCCGCACCCCTCCCTGTCATTCCCGCAGTATTAAGCGGGAATCCATCCTGTCAGTTAGTCATCCTCCCTGTCCTTAGCCCGGAAGCCTTGTCCTGAACCCCCGGCGCTGATCCCTCGGCGCATAAGATGCGCCGCTACGTTATGGGGGGCCTGTCCATTAGCCCCTCTCCCTCTGTCCGTGCCCTGCTCCGTTGTCTGCTCCCGTCATACCCGCAGCGCCCACCTGTCATTCCCCGTAGCCCACCTGTCATACCCGCACCCCCCCTGTCATTCCCGCAGTATTAAGCGGGAATCCATCCTCCCCATTGCCCCCCGGCGCATAAGATGCGCCGCGACGTTCCAGGGGTCCTGCCCTTTACCCCTAGCTCCCTTGCCATGTTCCCCCTCTCTCATTCTGATCTTGCCCTGAGCCTCGAAGGGCGAAGCGAAGAATCTCATCCTGAACCACCCCCCTGATAAGGAAAGCACGCAGTCAGACCAACAAGACGTGGCCCCCAATTTTTACTAGATTTCTTCAGAACATCCTGTTACACTCCCGCCACGTGGTCCGGTGCCGCGCAGCTCCGGGACCGGAATATTACCTTTTCATGAGGGGCAAAGCATGATTGGTTCCTTCGGGTGGATGGAATTACTCCTCATCCTCTTCATTGTCCTCATTATTTTCGGGGCAGGAAAAATCCCCCAGCTCGGAGAAGGCTTGGGAAAAGCCATCAAAGGATTCAAAAAATCCATCAACGAGCCGGAGGCCATGGACGTCACGCCCCCAGAAGACGCAAACGTGAGTACCGGCACACAGCCGCCGCCGGGCCAAATCAACGAGCCGATGACTGCGCAGCCGGTCGCGCCGCCTGCCGGGGAATCGGTGCCGCAGCCGACGCCCCAGGCGCAGCCCGAACCGCACGCGCAAGAACCCCGGCAGGTCTGACCGCGTCAAGACGGAGTGACGGAGACAAACCATGTTTGGCCTCGGCGCAATGGAAATCCTGATCATTCTGGTCATCGCCTTCCTGTTGTTCGGACCGAAAGAATTGCCGGAAATCGGCAAGCAGGTAGGAAAAGCCGTCAAAGGCTTCAAAGAAACCGCGGATGACCTGAGACAACAAGTCGAACCCGAGATCAACATGATTCAACAAGAAGTGAAGATGGTGGAACAGGACTTCGAGTCGTCCATGAAAGAAGCAGAAGCCACCATCAAAGGAGCAGCAGAATCAGCATCCCCCAACGTCAACGAAAAGGCGTAGCGCGGCACTCATGCCACTGCTTTGTCGGGCTAGGGCGGCATCTCATGCCGCCGATGTGCAGCCGCCAAGCCATCAAACCGCCGCGACCCTATAATGAAAAAACGAAAACCACCGTACCAAAAATTCACCAATCCATGACCAACGCGAGGTATTTTTCACACGATCTTCAAGAGTCATGACGATCACGACGTCGGGAATGGACAGAAAAATCAATACATTCAGCATATTGCAATTCAGAATGGTTTTGGCATAAACTTCGCATTTCTATGTTCACGAGTGATGAGAAATGGCCTGCATCATAAAAAACAGAAACCCGAAAATGTTGAAACAACTTCTAAAAAAGGAGGTGGGAAACTATCAGAAAAACTTTTGGGAAGGAGAGAACCGGCGCCATCGCACGGCGCTTTTTTCTTGAGATGAAAGAGAAACAAAAAGATTTTTCTGACGAAGTGTCAGTCCCGCTTCTCACAAAGGGGACACGTAAGGACTAAGGAATTATGAATAGTCAAAGAGACAGCCGAGTCGTTGTCTCAGGGGGAATCATACACAGGAGGAGTACCATGAAAGCATTCGCAGCCACAATCAAATGGACCACGGCCGCGGCCCTGCTCGCAGCGATGTCGGCCGCTCCGGCGTGGGCCGAGAAAACCACACCGGCGACGGATAAGAATTCGGCCGTCCCGGCGGTACCGCGTGCCATTCCGGATCTCATTCCGTATCACAAGTTCGATCCGCCCAAAAGCAAACTCTTTGACATCAACAAACTGACCATTTCCGGCGACCTGCGGGTGCGGCCGGAATTTCGGAATAACACCACCTTTGGAGCACGGAAGGTGAATTCATTTTTCGTGCAGCAATGGGTGCGGTTGGGCTTCAACTACTCCATTTCGCCGGACGTGACGTTTTTCTTCCAGCCCCAATATTCTAAGAACTGGGGCGCCAACCTCAATTCACAGACGGATGCCAATGGAACTGCCGGCACCCTCTTTGCCCGGCAGGGCTTCATGCTGATTCGGAACTTCCTGGTGCCGAACCTGACCGTGAAGGCCGGACGGCAACTGGTAGTCTGGGGCAACCATCGCATGTTCGGACATTTCGACTGGAATAATGTCGGATGGACCCACGACGGCCTGACCGCCAACTACAAGATCAACAAAATGGCCAACTTCCAAATCGGCTGGTTGCGGACGGCTGAGAGAAATTGCGGCAATACAATCACTATAGGGACGACAACAGGTCGAGTCCCCAATCCAGCATCAGGTGGATGTATTGGAGCCACGCAGGGTTCAACGAGAGCAACCGATGATGCCGATGTGATCTATGTTCGCGCTCCCATGAAAGTAATGGGTCTGGTCCTGGAACCCACCTACATCTGGCACAGCGGCGGAACGGGTGGTCCTGGTTCAAGAGGTCCGCGTCCCTCCGATCAAACCCGGCACACGATCGGTGGTCGGGCGGTGAAGAAGATGCCTCTGGGAGGCGCACGCTTGGATGCCACCCTTGAAGGGTACTACCAATTTGGAAAGATAGGCGATGGTGATATGGGTACTGTGGATGGGCGCGGCCTGGATATTGGTGCCTATGCCTTCCATATCGATGCTGGTGTGACCCTGCCGGTACCCATGCAGCCGCGTCTGGGCATTGAATACAACACGGCCTCCGGTGAGAAAGCTGGTGATAATAAGTGGGGCGGCTTTGATCAGTTGTACCCCACCAACCACATTCACTTCGGGTACATGGACCGCATGTCTTGGAAGAACATGAATCATTATTCCGCGGGGCTTCAGTTGCGGCCGACCAAGGACAGCCACTTTGAAGTCACCGGCCATTTCTTTTCTCTCAAAGAGGCAACCGATGGGTGGTATCATGCTGGCCAAGCTCCCATTATAAATTGCGCCCCCAACGCGATGGGGGTACTGCCTTGTGCCAATAACACCGAGAAGGACCTAGGGAAGGAAATCGACGTGGTCTACACGCATTTCTTCACCCCGGGCAAACATGTGGCTTGGCAAATCGGCGGTGGTGTCTTCTTCCCGGGTGAACGCGTTGATACCCCTAGTCGTGGTGGGGATGCTTCCAAACAAACCTGGGGCTACACCCAACTGTGGATAAACTTCTAAAAGGTTCTCACCCAAAGAGGAGTCCATCCTCTCCCATCCCCGCTGAGGCTCACCCCTCAGCGGGGATTTTTTTACCCCATCAGAATGTCTCCCCCCGTCCCTCCCCCTCCCGCTCCGCCGTTGAGATCGTAACGTAGCCTGTCATTCTGCATAGCCTTGTCATTCTGAGCGAAGCGAAGAATCTCAACCCAGCCCCAGATTCTTCGCCTACGGCTCAGAATGACAGTACAGTTTCGCTCAAGACTTGTCCTGATGTTCCCTGATGCCTGAAGGACGATGCGAAGGATGACATTTTCAAATATCTCTTGACAGGAGGGCGGATGATGATAGAAAATTGACCTGAACAATTTCCCCCATCGTAGGCAGGGTCGATGATGACATCTCAAACACGGGAAGCCAATAAAGGAAAAGCTTTATGAAACGGATCGGCTGAGTCAGGACTACCAAAAACGTGCTGGCGAGTACTGGAGGAAGCAACGGTTTATTAATTTGATCCTGCGTTCTGGGATCATCTTTGAGGTTGTCGTGGTATTCACAGCTCATATTGTTGATTTGAAACCGAAATATCTTCCAGACATGATAAAGGGGGACGATCTTAAACTGTTGCTAATTGTGTTTGAATTTATCATAGCTGTCTTTCTTGGACTCACCACTTATCGGAATTTTGTATCCAGGTACATAAGAAAAGCGGAAATTCGCGACTCCATCAGTATGCAATACGGTCTCGTGGCGGCTGAGTTGAAGGCATTGTTGCATGATATTGAGAATTTCAGCGATGATGAGGTACAACGGAAACTTGGGGAGTTGGCACGGAGAGAGACGGCGGTCACCGAATGGGCGGAAGAAGCCACGATGTGGAGATAACCAAATTCAACCTGTAAGCAAAGCCGTCACCGCCACGACCGACTGCGTCACCCAAGAACGATAAAAAGTGATCCCTGAACGTGGTACAAGACCCCATGTCCGTTGACATCAAACAGGCAATCCAGGAACTCATCGTCCCCGACCTTCGGGACATCAAATCCGAAGTGAAAGGCCTTCAGAGTGAAATCAAACGGCTGGATGAGAAAATCGACGCCCAAGGCGCCAAGCTTGACGACAAAATCTCGTCCCTCCGTAACGAAATGCTGTCATTTCGCAACGAAATGCTGTCGGAATTTCGGAGACTGGACGAGAAAGTCGATTTGACCGTCCACGTCCGGGAACGCCTAGTGTCGCTGGAAGCCCGTATGGCCGCTTACGAAAATCGGACCTGAACCGCCGCGATGTTCACGCCCACTCCCCATCCTCACTGAGCCTCCCCCGCAGCGGGGATTTTTTACTTCGTCAGCATGTGCCCTCCATCCCGTCCCTCCCTCTGCCATTCTGAGGAAAAAACCCGGCGCCATAAGATGGCGCCCTACAATTCTACCGTCTTCAGGATGTAGGGGCAGCATCTCATGCTGCCCGAAAAGGCGACCCGGCGCCCTGAGAAGGCACCCGACAATTCTCCAATTCTCCCAAATGTAGCTGTATGGGCCGCATCTCATGCTGCCCGAAAAGGCGATACCGGCGCCTTCTGCCATTCTCCAGGATGGAGGGCCAAATTGCCCCCTCACCCCGGCCCTCTCCCGCAAGGGGAGAGGGTGTCCATGTCCCGCCGGGGCCTGTCCTGCTAATCCGGGGCCTGTCCTGCTGAACTTGGGTCTGTCATTCTGAGCGAAGCGAAGAATCTCAGCCGCCTGCCGCCCCACCGTCGGTGTCACGCCGTTGCACAAGTTTTTCTAAGTATGGTAAAAGAGCCCATGTCCGTGGACATCAAACAGGCAATCCAGGAACTCATCGTCCCCGACCTTCGGGACATCAAATCCGAAGTGAAAGGCCTTCAGAGTGAAATCAAACGGCTGGAGGAAAAAATCGATCTGCAAAGTGCCAAACTGGACGAGAAAATCGACGCCCAAGGCGCCAAACTTGATAACAAAATTGAGGCATACAACGCCAAACTTGACGACAAAATCTCTTCCCTCCGTAACGAAATGCTGTCGGAATTTCGGCGACTGGACGAGAAAGTCGATTTGACCGTACACGTCCGGGAACGCCTAGTGTCGCTGGAAGCCCGTATGGCCGCTTACGAAAATCGGACCTGAACCGCCGTGACGTTCACGAGCACCCATCCCCGCTGAGAAAACCCGGCGCCATAAGATGGCGCCCTACAATTCTCCAATTCTCCAAATGTAGGGGCAGCATCTCATGCTGCCCTGAAGTACTACGTGAAAGAAGTTGACGCAGAATCCAATTGATTTCGGTCATCGCCGCGTCGAAAAAGGAAGAAAATGATTACTCGACAGACCGTCGCCGATAAGCTCACCGCCTATTTGCACCATGAATGTTCGCTGTCCAATCTCGTGACGTGGGCGGAAACCGCCATCATGGAAGATGAATTTGACCACGACCATTTCAGCGACGTTCGAGACGTCGTGGCCAAATTGGGGCTCGCTGACGTCCGAGCGTTCGGCCTGACCTGGGACGATTGCGAACACTTGCTCCGGCGATTAGGCTATTCCGCACGTATCCATATCGAAGCCACGTGACCATCCCCCTCTCAGAATTGTAGGGCAGCATCTTCTGTCGCCGGTTTCGGACGGTGGCCGTTCCAGGCAGCATAAGATGCTGCCCCTACATTTGGAGAATCTCCAATCATGAACCCCTCCTCTGTTATTCTGAGCCGAAGGCAAAGAATCTCTCTCCGAACAAACAAGCCCTTCTCCTCAACCAACAGATCCTTCACTCTGCCCCGAAGATTGCAGAAGTTTTTCTAAGTATGGTAAAAGAGCCTATGGCCGTGGACGTCAAACAAGTAATCCAGGAACTCATTGTCCCCGAACTTCGGGAAATCAAATCCGAAGTCAAAGGCCTTCAGAGTGAACTCAAGCGGCTGGAGGAAAAAATTGATACCCAAGGTGCCAAGTTTGATGCCAAGCTAGAGGCACTGAACGACAAGATCGATTTACAAGACATGAAGCTTGATTTTCGCTCCGCAATGAAATCCTAATCTTCCTCATCAACTTGCATCAGCCGGGCACGTGGGGTGTAGAGTGCGCCCATGATTCTTGATACGTTGAAGCTGAAGACGAAGCTTGAGCACGCCGGCATGGATGACCGACTCGCCGTCGTGATTGCCGACGCGTTAGGCAATGCCGACGTTGACCAACTCGCCACGAAGGCCGACCTCAGGACGGAAATTGACACGGTGAAGGCCGAAATTGCCACCGTGAAGGCTGACCTCTACCGGGCATTGTGGATTCAATGGGGGGCAACCGTCGCCGCCGTCACTGCCATCGTCACCATCTCGAAACTCTTCTAAAGCGTCTGTTGCGTCAAAAAGCGGGTGCGCCCTCCGGAATCTCCAATCATCTGCGGATCCCGTCGGAGCCTATCAAACGAGGCAAGACGGCTTACCGTCCATCAGTCATCGGACGTCGGCATCGTTGGTCAGGCTTGTCAGCTTTGACAAGTCGACGTCGGCGAGTGCCCATGTCCCGCCCTGATAGCTCTCGCTGGTTTGGTGTGTTTCAAGCGGGAGTTGCTCAGGGATCGGTTCACCGTCCATCAGTAAACCTTCGACGTGACAAGCAATGGCTTCGTGAACGGATTCGATGGCCTCTTCGAGCGTATCACCGGCAGAAAAGCAGCCGGGGAGATCCGGTACGGTGACCCCGTACCCGCTCTTCTCGTCTTTGTGAAGCACGACTGAAAATCGCATCAGCGGTCCTCCCACGTCCATTGGGCTTGTCGATAAATGTTGCGCAATGTCCCCATCGGAATATCCTTGGTTGGATGCTTAACCGTCACCCGCCCGGGCTTCTTGGGGTGAGTGAACTGGTGGTGGCTCCCCCGAATGTTCCGCAGTATCCAGGCATCCTGCTTCAGTTTCCGAATGATGTCGCTGCTCTTCATCATGCGCATGATACACGCTGATTGAAATGCAGTCGACTATCAGTCGATTAGACCATGGACCAAAACCAAGCTATTGTGAAAGGGGGATACCGGCTTCAGGCGCGGTGGCGGGGAGCATGGGGGTGATCTCGGCCATGGCACTGACGTCGTTCAGGAATTCTCCGACCGTGATCGTGCCGTTGCCATCGGCATCCGCCCGCCCGAAGAGTCCGGCCAGAACGTCGGATCGATCGCCTGTTTCACGTCTGCCGATTTTGCGAATCCGGATCACGTGGGATCCATCGTGACCGGATGGGGGAATGGCCCATTGAGTCGGGACAGCTTTATCGAATCCGGTGCCGCCGGTCACGCGCAGCGGCGTCACGGGTGCGTCAAGAATCAGCAAAGTTAACCGGTTGCCGAGTTTGGCCAGAATGCCTTGAAGCGCACGCAAGGAAATCAGGCGTGCGGCCGGTGCATTCGGAGAGCCCTCAAAGGGCACCAGATACACTTCCCCCGTCTCGGGGTGCTTCAGGGCTTGTCCTGAAAAATAGAAGATGAGCACGCCGTCTTGTCCTAATCGTCGTTGGCTCCACGTGAGCAGGGTTTGTTCGATATTCGTTCGAGTCGCCCGGGGGCCTTCAAGAATTCGAATGGTTTGATCCGTAAACGTTCCGGTCGTTTGAAGCGTCTGCGTCAACGCTGCTACTTGGCCCCGTCTGGTTCGATAGGCGCCGGGCCACGTGTTGCGATACTGATCCATGCCGATCAGAACGGCGAGATAGTCGGTTTTTTTGCCTGCGGTTCCCGCTTTTTTGAGTCCGGGGACGGGAGGGATCCTCCCGACGTCGGCACGTGGCGTTGAGTGCCCGCTTCCCGGTTGAAGGGTCGCAAGAATTCTGTGAGATCCGATGACTGATCCGTCTCCTGGATTCACCGATACCGTCAGTTCGCCGTGTTGCGTCGGCACCGTGAGTGGCATTTTCCCTCGAATTTCAATGGTTTTGGTCTCGCCCGGTTGACACGATCCAACGGAAACGGGAATCGGGGTGATTGCGGTGAATGCCTTCACGACCGCGGGGGTTCCCTTCAGATCAATGGCCACGCCCTCCAAAAGGGTTTGGCCGGTATTCGTGATCTCAACGTGCAGCGAGATCACTTCCCCGGCGTCAAGCAACAGGTTATTGTTTTCATCTTTCAGCATGGTGCGGAATTTCAACGTGGGCCGTACCGGCTTCGAGGGTTGAGATTGGCGAGCCCCAGCGGCTTGGGGTTGGCGGGCAGTCACGGCTTGGGCCGTCCGTTGTGGCGGAACCGGTTGATTGAGTAATTCCGGTACGATGCTCGCCGTTTGTCCGGCGAGTTGAAGGGCGGCGCTGACGATGAGGTCATCGTATCGCCCCGTGGTACAGGAGACGGATTGGCCAGTCAGGGCCGGGGTCCAGATGCTCACTTGTTCGTTGTAGTTCAACGGTTGTCGTGCGAGTTCGTTTCCATTGGCGTCGAGGTACGCGGCGTGCAGTTGCAAATCGACGAACGCGATGGCGTTTTCTTCGTCGGCCATGCTTGTCGCGGATTGAACGGATTGCGTCACAAGTTGGATCTGCACCGTGACGTCGGCGGCGTGTGACGCCTGGACGGCTTTTCCCGTTCCTGCATACGCCGTGACGGATTGAAACCGTTCGTGTCCCACCTGCATGAACGCTTGTGGAATGAGTTCCCCGCTCTGGATGGTGTAGGGGAGTCCGCAGGCGTTCACTTCCAACGTGGCCTCCGTCACGCTGGAGTCAAACGCATAGACCACGGCCACGGGGAGCGTGGGATTCGGCTTTTCTTCTTCACCGAACCCCAGGCTCGGCATGCTGATATCCGGCATGCTGATATCCGGCATGCTGACGTCCGGCATGCTGAATGTTCCGCACCCGCTTAAGCTCTGAAGGACAACGATGACGAGGATTCCGAACCGGAGGGCGTTGCTGACTCCATCCATGCCGGTAACTTACAGCATGGTCACGCCTGATGCAACGTGTTCGACTGAATGACGCCGCAGGTTCTCCAATCCATGGGCCTGCCGTCTTTGTTGTCCGTCCGAACGCGACCGCTGCCGCTTGTGGTATGCGGCTCGACCGTGAAAAAATACGTTGCCCTTGTGAAGCGTTTTCGACAGGATTGTCGCGGGAGGCTTGATGATGAGGTCGCGTGGACTGGTGATGACGGGGCTGGTGCTTGTCTGGGCGGTGGGGTGTACGGCCGGATGGCCGCCGGCCCGTCTCGACCTGTATCTGAGTTCTCCCCGGACGGGAGCACCTCCCCGTTTCTCCGTCAATGAACTCCGGGAAGTCCCGCTCAAAGTCGGCCTTTGGATTCTTAACGATACGGGATCGCCGGATTCGGCTCCAAAACTCTCAGATGCCTCTTTTGCCGTGCTGACCGAGCACGTGCAACGTCAATTGATACGTTCCGTTCCCATTGAGGTCATCGGGATGACGCATGCCGTGGAGCCGGCACCTTTGAAATCGCGTGATGCACCGCCTCTTCAATGGGGAAAGGATCACGGGGTCGATTACCTCGTCGTGGCCGTGCTGTCGAGTACCGAAATTGAGGTGCCGGAACGATTCCCCTGGCGAGGGTCTTCACCGGGAGCCATTGGGCGTGGACTCCTGTCAGGGTATCGGGCGGAAAACTTGGCGCTTGCCGAATTGGCGTTGGTTGACGTGCTCACGGGACACGCGTTGATCCGCGTTGAGGGCTATGCCTGGGCTTCGTTGGACCGGCTTGACGTGCCCCTTGAGTCCAACGTGTACCCGGTGGTGCGACGAAACCTGGAGGACCCACCTATTTATCCGGAGAAGGAAGAAGACGCGCGGGACGTTATGCGCGCGGTTGCCGGTCATGACGCGGTGGATCAGGCGGTGATGCGTTTGAAAGCCGCGTGGGATTGAACGGGATGGTGACGTGACTTTCACGTTGGCGATCTTGAATCCACCCTGCGTTACCCTCCGGTCGGCAAGGCGACCAGCCGCGTGACGGTGACAATGCCTAAGGCTAGCGATAATTGACGAACTGCAAATCGATGCCGAAGTCCTGTTGTTTGAGAAATCCAATGACGGCTTGCAGCTCATCCTTGTTTTTGCTCTGCACGCGCACGCGATCGCCTTGCACGTGCGCCTGAGCTTTGAATTTTTTCTCCTTCACTTTTTTTACGATGGCTTTGGCTTTTTCGTCTACGATGCCGCTTTGCACGGTAATGGTTTGCCGGACGGTTCCCCCCAAGGCCTGTTCGACTTTGCCGTAGGTGAGGGCTTTTAACGACACGTTCCGTTTCACGCATTTCCCTTTGAGAACGTCAAGGACGGCCTTGAGCTTGAACTCGTCGTCTGCCGCCACTTCTATCATGGCGTCGGCGTCCTTGAACGTGACCTCGGATTTGGATCCTTTGAAGTCAAAGCGTTGGCCGATTTCCTTCATGGTTTGATTCACCGCGTTTCGGACTTCCTGCACGTCAACCGTGGACGTGACGTCAAATGAGTACGTCTCTGCCATGACTTCCCTCCTTCACGTCTGCCGCGGCGCACGGCCGGCACCGTGACGTGTCCCGTCCTCCCGAGCAGGCGTGGCGCCGTGCCGCGTTAACAACACTTTCCCGCCGGAATCTGCATGCCTTCTTCATCCGCAATTTCCGTGCTGGTATACGGCTGTTTCAAGACGAGGTATCCGTACCACTTCATCATGCTTTCGGTCAGGACAATCAACGCCAGGACTGCGACCACCCCCACCAACGCCGCGTTGATCGACGTGGTGACGAGGACCGCGAAGTCCGTTGCCGCGTGTGCCTTCTCTAAAAACATCCGCCACAGTTCGTAGCATCCCGTTAAGGTGATGACGCCGACGAACGCCATGGGGACCGCCGTGACCCAGAGGAATCGGGCTTTTCCCATTTTGATCAGCAGCGTCGTGCCGATACATAACGCCAAGGTCCCCAATAATTGATTGGCTGCGCCGAACATGGGCCAAATCGTCGAAATCGTGCCGGTTCCGATTAAAAATCCCCACGCCCCGACCACCAGCGCGCTGCAGACCAGGACGCCGGGTCGCCAGTTGACGTGACGAAGCGGCGCATAGAAGCGTCCCCCCATTTCTTGCAGCAGATATCGCGCTACCCGCGTGCCCGCGTCAATGGTGGTCAAGATAAAGAGGGCTTCAAACAGAAGCGCGAATTGATACCAATAGGCCATGAATCCGGCCATGCCCGGCAGTGCGGAAAAAATCGAAGCCATGCCCACGGCCAGGGAGACCGCTCCGCCCGGTCGCCCGGACACGTCAACGCCGACGAGTCGAGAGAGTTCATGAACGTGTTCTACGGGGAATCCCATGGCGGCCAATGCTTCCGTCGATAAGCGAGTATTGATGGCAAAAAAATCGCCCGGGATGAGCAGCGACGCCGAGATGAGGGCCACGACGCCGACGAAACTCTCCAGTAACATGGCGCCGTAGCCCACCATGGCTTGAGATTCGCGGGCAATCATTTTCGGCGTGGTGCCCGAGGAGACCAGAGCGTGAAACCCTGAAATGGCCCCGCACGCGATGGTGATAAACAAAAAGGGAAAGATGGGACCGGGGATAATCGGACCGCCCCCGGCAATAAATCCGGTGATTCTCGGCATGCGGACGTCGGGAGCCAGGATGACCACGCCGACCGCCAGCAACCCGATGACCCCGAGTTTCATGAAGGTCGAGAGGTAATCTCGAGGAACCAACAGCATCCACATCGGCAACACCGACGCCAGCCATCCATATCCGGCCAACAGCCAGACGAGGGTGGTCCGGTCATAGGTGAACCAGAACGCTATGTCTGACTGGGCCACGACCTTGCCCAGTCCGACGGACAGAAAAAGCAGCAGGATGCCGATCAGGGACATTTCTCCGACGCGTCCGGGTCGAACGTCATGATGATACCACCCCATGAACAAGGCAATCGGAATGGTCATGGCAATCGTACACGTGCCCCAGGGGTTGTCCGCCAAGGCGTTGACGACGGCAAGCCCGAGTCCCGCTAAGGCGACAATGACGATAAAGAGCACGGCGACGGCCGTGGCGGTGCCCGTCACCTTCCCGATTTCTGCGCGCGCAATTTCCGGCAGAGAGCGGCCGTTGCGACGCAGCGATCCGACGAGGATCACAAAATCCTGGACGGCCCCCGCGACCACGGCCCCGATGACGATCCACAGAAACCCGGGCAAAAACCCGAATTGCGCGGCCAACACCGGGCCTAATAAGGGACCGGCTCCGGCAATGGCGGCGAAATGGTGTCCGAACAGCACGTATTGATTGGCCGGGTAATAATTGGTGCCGTCCTGGATTCGCACGGCCGGCGTTTGCCGGTGATCGTCTAATTGTACGACGCGCCGGCACAGAAATCGTCCGTAGAATCGATACGCCAACACGTAAAAGCATCCGGCGGCGGTCACCAACCAGAGCCCGTTGACGTGTTCTTCAGGGTTGATCACGCCGGTCACAAATCCGAATGAGACCGCGCAGACGATGGAAAGGAGCACCCATACCGTGGTCATGAACGTGTGCATGTTGGCTCTGACGGCGGGGCTTCTTGATTGACGTCAAGCGCGTGATCGGGCACGCCGCCGGATGCTTAGGACGTTCCTCTTGACGCCGGAGGCAGGACAAACGGAGGTTTGTCGAACTTGCGTCGAATGGCGTTCATGGCTTGCAAGACCATGGGTTGCGTGAAAAGCCGACGTTCGATTTTTTGTTTCCCGGGAAAATCGAGTAAGGAGACGCCGATCACCATGGTGAGTAATCCTTGTCCGGGGAGGACCAGCATCGCGATGCCGGCCAGGAGAAACACGAGGCCGAGGCCGTTTTTGACGACCACGCCGACGTGACGCAGCACCGGAGGGTACCCGGCCAGCCACACGCGTTCGTCGTGGTGAAAAAAATAATCGACGGGCAGGCGAACGACAATGATGGGAATCAACAAAATCGTTCCGACAAACATCAGGGCCGAGATGACCGTTATGGCAATCAGCCCCTCCTGCGAAACCACGCCGATAAGGCCGTTCGATACCGTCCGGATTGCGTCCATGCGATGATGCCTTCGCCTCTCCGGGGGACATAGCACGTTTCAGGGACGTTCGACAAGCGTCCGAACGTTACGCCCGTCGTTTCGTCGAGTCCCCTTCCTTGTCATCCTGAGCGAAGCGAAGGATCTGCTTGTCTCTTTCACCTCACTCCATGCTCGGCTGAACCCTTGCCTTGAGCTTGTCGAAAGGTTCAGGATGACGGCACCACGCGCCTCCCTCAAGATGGGCGCGTCGGTGTGAGGAACGGAGCACGCGAATGCCGAATTATTGGTTGATCAAATCAGAGCCGTCAACGTTTTCTATTGATGATCTGGCACGTTCACCGGACGGGACCACCTGCTGGGAAGGCGTGAGAAATTACCAGGCGCGGAATTTTCTACGATCCATGGCCGTCGGCGATTTTGCCTTTTTTTATCATAGTCAGGCCGACCCGCCGGCCATCGTCGGCATCGTCGAGGTCGTGAAAGCTGCGTACCCCGATCATTTTGCCTGGGAGGCTCGGCATAAATATTTTGATAAAAACAGTTCGAAACGGAACCCGCGGTGGGTGATGGTTGACGTTCGATTGAAGACGATTTTGCCGGCGCCGCTCCCGTTGGCACGCCTCAGAGGGGTGAAAGGGCTGGAAAACATGGAACTGCTTCGAAAAGGTTCTCGCCTCTCCGTGCAACCGGTTCGGGAGAACGAGTGGACGTGCGTTCTCCGGTTGTCTCAAACACGAGAGTGAACGGTGACCGTTTGGAGAGGGGGTTATCCGGCTTCTTGATGGGGCAACACTTGGCGAAAAGGATGGACTTCGACCCGTTCAAACACGCCATGAGTGAGATAGGGGTCGCCATTGGCGATCGTTTCTGCCTCCTCCATGGTTTGCGCTTCAATGATGACCAGACTTCCGGCTTTATCGCTGAAGGGTCCGGCACAGACCAACTGCCCCTGATTCTGTACCTGTTCAAGGTGTTGAAGGTGAGCCGGCCGATACAGGGGACGCTTACTCTGGCCTTCGGGTCCATCCCATCCGATAATGACGTATTTCATGTTTCCGACGTTCGCTCGTTTCTTCGGGCAAGGGTCCGTCTCCCTTGGTACCCGTCGTGGATTTCATGCCACCATTCGATGCGTTCTTCGCCGAGTTTCCAGCACAGATAGACGACGCGCTCGTCCATCAGATGGGGAAAATCGCATAAACCCATTTCCACGTCTTTCACAATCACTCCCACGTCATGAATGCTCTTGAGGCTCTCATGAATTTCTTCAAGGGCTTTGATGTATCGAGGCCCTTCACGGCTTCCTCCGCCGTAGTTGGCGTTGGCGCTGGCTTTTTGAATTTCTTCTTTGGTGTGAATCAGAACTGCTTTGCCTTTCTTGACCGTGGTCAGGTGGGTGACGAGGTGGGGGATCAGTGCCGTCGCCTCGGAAAGCGAGAAGATGCGGCCGTGGGAGAAGGGTTCGTCGCGTTCTTCGTACCTGGCCATTGTTGACCGGGGCGTGCTTCGTGTGCGTCTCTTCGTTTGAGTCTTGAACGGTGCGCGTGTCCTGCGTTCCCGTCATGTATCATATCGCCGTCGGCATCGCAAACTCATGGAGATGGGACGTTCATCGTGACGGTGGCGACGCTCTCCGGGCGGACGTTCGGTCACGGAACGTTCAAAAGAACTATTGACAATGCGCACGTTCATAGTATAGAGAGTGTCATATACCCTCCACGGTGAAGAGGCAGTTACTTCTTTCCCACACGAGTTTTTCAAGTCCAAACGTTGTCAGTCCGGTTATTACGCACCCAAACGCCAACACGTATTGATCCAAAACATTGTTCATTCATTGCCGGTCAACGCCGGGTTCTGTTTGTTGTTCGATGAACGGGTTTGAGGCGTCGTCTGCAAGGAAACGGACGACGAATGAAGATAACCATGAAAAGGAAGAGGTGACGGTATGACGCGTCAGCCGTCACTTGTGAGACGCGTGACCGGACGATCAAATCCTTCCGGTCACGTTATGACCCACCGTAGGAGAAAGATATGTATCTCGCCGAGTTAAAACAAAAATCCATTGGGGACCTTTCGGATCTGGCTCGTTCTTTAAAGATTGAAGGAGCCGCAAACCTGAGGAAGCAAGAACTGATCTTCGCCATCTTGCAAGGACAATCTGAGAAGAACGGCGTCATTTTTGGAGAAGGCGTGCTGGAAACCCTGTCCGACGGCTTTGGGTTTTTGCGTGCGCCGGATTCAAATTATTTACCCGGCCCCGATGATATTTATATCTCGCCTTCACAAATCCGGCGATTCGGCCTCCGAACGGGAGACGTGATCTCCGGCCAAATTCGGCCGCCCAAAGACGGCGAGCGGTATTTCGCCTTATTGAAAGTCGAAAAAATTAATTACGACGAACCGGAAATTCAGCGGGATAAAATTCTGTTCGACAACCTGACCCCGCTCTATCCCGACCAGCACGTTGAGATCGAGTTCGACCAGGAGGAGTACTGCACGCGGGTCATGGAATTGACCACGCCCATCGGCAGGGGGCAGCGCGGGCTCATCGTGGCTGCTCCGCGGACGGGAAAAACCATGCTGCTTCAAGCCGTTGCCCGGGCCATCCTGCACAATCATCCGGAGATTGTGCTGATTATCCTGTTGATTGATGAGCGCCCGGAAGAAGTGACGGATTGGCAGCGGCAGGTCAAACGTGCTGAAGTGATCAGTTCGACGTTTGACGAACCGGCCCAACGGCATGCTCAGGTCGCCGAGATCGTGATGGAAAAAGCAAAGCGGTTGGTTGAGCATAAACGTGACGTGGTGATTTTGCTTGACAGTATCACCCGATTGGCTCGGGCCTATAATACGATTGCCCCGCCCAGCGGAAAGGTCCTCTCCGGTGGATTGGATTCCAACGCCTTGCAGCGGCCCAAGCGGTTTTTCGGCTCGGCCCGGAACATTGAGAACGGCGGCAGCCTCACCATCCTGGCCACGGCCTTGGTGGATACCGGCAGCCGCATGGATGACGTGATTTTTGAAGAATTTAAAGGCACGGGCAACATGGAAGTCCATCTGGATCGTCGGTTGGCGGACAAGCGGATTTTCCCGGCCATCGACATTAGTCAATCCGGGACTCGCAAAGAAGAGCTTCTGGTGGATCGGGATCGTTTGAACAAAATGTGGGTGTTGCGAAAAGTGTTGAGTCCCTTGGGCACGATGGACGCCATGGAATTTCTTATGGATAAAATCGCCGGCACCAAAAACAACCAGGAATTTTTGCAGTCCATGAATCGCTGATCATGAGGGCGTTGCCAACCTCAGGTCTTTCATGATACACGTGACGTGTGAGACGCGTCGTTCGACCGTTTGTAAAGGAGAACTGCTCCCATGAAAGCCGGCATTCATCCTGATTACTCCGAGGCGACCGTGAGTTGCGCCTGCGGCATGAAGTTCCACACGCGTTCGACGGTGGGTGACATCAAGGTCGATATCTGTTCCGCCTGTCACCCGTTCTTTACGGGGACGCAGAAGATCGTTGATACCGAAGGCCGAGTGGAACGATTCAAGAAAAAGTACGCCAAACAAGCCAAAGCCTAGCCTCTCCGGTCAGCAGCCGTCTCGCGCTCTTCAATTTTTCTCCGGCCCCCCGTTTTTCTCAGGTTTCGATGATCGTCCGATGTCCGGTGGCACCATGGATACCCACCAACGTGAAGGATGGCTTGCCCAATGGGAAGCCGTCGCGCGTCGTCACGCCGATTTGACTCACCAATTGGCGGATCCGACGGTGCTGAGTCAGCCGTCCGTGATGATGGCGCTCAACAAAGAACGGACGGAAATCGAAGAAGCCAGTCGCCTGTTTTCAGACTATCAGCGTCTGCTTCAGGACGTCGTCAACGTGGAATCCATGCTCAACGATCCGCAAATGGATGCAGAATTCCGGTCGCTGGCGGCGGCGGAGTTGACCGGCCTGCACGAAAAGCGGCAGGAGGTTGAGGCGCGCGCGCTGGCATGCTTGTCCCCGGAGAACGCCGAGGACGACAAAAATTCGTTCATCGAAATCCGAGCCGGCACCGGTGGCGAAGAAGCCGGGCTGTTCGCCGGTGAGTTGGCACGCATGTACGCGCGGTACGCGGAGAAACGGGGGCTGCGGGTGCAGATGATCGACGTCAACGAAACCGGTATCGGCGGGATCAAGGAAGCGATTTTTCTGGTTGAAGGCAAGGGAGCGTTTGGATCCTTTCGGTATGAACGCGGCGTCCACCGGGTTCAGCGGGTGCCGACGACCGAGGCGAGCGGACGCATTCACACGTCAACCGCCACGGTGGCGGTGATGCCTGAAGTCGAAGCCGTTGACGTGCGCGTTGATCCGAAAGACCTGCGCGTTGACACGTTTTGTTCTTCCGGCGCCGGAGGCCAGAGCGTCAATACCACGTACTCGGCCGTGAGGCTGACCCACCTTCCCACCGGCGTGGTGGTGACGTGTCAGGATGAGCGGTCGCAATTAAAGAATCGGGATAAAGCCATGCGAACCCTGCGAACGCGCATTGCCGAGGCTGAACGCGAAAAACGGGAACGCTCCATGGCCGAACGCCGTCGCTCTCAAGTGGGCACCGGAGAGCGCAGTGAAAAAATTCGTACCTATCATTATCCTCAAAATCGCGTGACCGACCATCGGATAGGTTTGAGTTTGCACAAACTGGACGCCATTCTGAACGGAGATCTCCAGGAACTGGTCAAGGCGTTGAAAGCGGCCGGAGTGGGGGAGCACGGTGCGGCGAATGGCATCCGATAAGCAGACGCGGCCAACGGAGACGCCTTCCGGTACGCCGGACGTCTTCACGCGTCCTCGTGAGCCCGATACCGTCCTTGCTGCCTATTACGCGGGCGTGACTCGCCTGCAAGCCGCCAAGGTGGCCAATGCCAAGAATGAAGCGTTCTGGCTGTTGGAAACTGCCCTGGGGATTTCGCGGCTCAAGGTGTATGCTGACCCGGAAACCCTGGTGTCGTCGGAAGAGTGGGAACGAGCGGACGCGATGTTTCGTCGTCGCGCCTTCGGCGAACCCCTTCAATATATCGTGGGGACGCAGTTCTTTCGGGGTCGGGCGTTGACGGTGAACTCCAGCGTCCTGATTCCGAGACGTGAATCGGAGTTGATCGTTGACGCCGTTGTGGCGTCCCCCTTTTCCGTGGATCATTGTCACGTGGTGGACGTGGGAACGGGGTCCGGATGCCTGGCCGTGTCTTTGGCTTTGGAACGTCCGGGCGTTTCCGTCTATGCCACGGATTGCAGCCACGCGGCTCTTCGTCTGGCGAAGGAGAACGCCCGACGTCACGGCGTGGCCGACCGGATCACGTTTCTCCAAGGAGACGGCCTCAAACCGGTGTCCGATCACGGTTTAGCCGGGAACGTATCCGTGATTGTTTCGAATCCCCCCTATATTCCATCCGATCAATTCGACCTCCTTCCCCGCGAGGTGCGAGCCTTTGAGCCTCGTCTGGCTCTTGACGGCGGACGGCGTGGGTTGAAGTTTTACGATCGCCTGCTTACGGAAAGCCCCGCCTTGTTGCACGCGGGCGGGCTGTTGATTCTGGAGATGGGAGCGAGCCAGTCCGGAGACGTTGCAAACGGCGCGCGCCGCCGCAAAGCGTTTTCCATCAAATCGATTTGGCCCGATCAGGCGGGGATCGACCGCGTGATCTGCCTGGAGCGAATCTAACGGCGATGGATCGGTTGGTCATTACGGGAGGACAACGTCTGGAAGGGCGCGTCACGGCCGCCGGCGCGAAAAATGCCGCGCTTCCCATTTTAGCCGCGACGCTGCTGGGAGAGGGAGAATGTGCGATCTCGAACCTTCCCCAAGTGAGAGACGTGGCCACGATGACGACGCTGATCAGTTTACTGGGTGCCTCCGTGAAACGGGACGGAAGCCGCGTGGTGATTGACGCGACCTCCGTGCAATCGTTCGATGCTCCGTATGATCTGGTCAGAACCATGAGGGCCTCCGTCCTGGTCTTAGGTCCGCTGTTGGCTCGATTCGGAGAAGCCGTCGTGTCTCTCCCAGGCGGCTGTGCGATTGGGCCAAGGCCGGTCAACCTGCATTTGGATGGATTGCGAAAGTTGGGAGCCAGCGTCTCCGTTGATCACGGATACATTCGAGCGCACGCGACGCGGTTGAGAGGGCAGCGTCTTGATTTGGAGTTTCCCACGGTGACGGGAACCGAAAATTTATTGATGGCCGCCAGCCTCGCGAACGGAACGACGGTCATCACCAACGCGGCCAAGGAACCCGAAATCGTCGATCTGGTTGACTTCTTGAATAAACGCGGGGCGAAGATTGAAGGGGCCGGCTCCGGTCGTCTGGTCGTCGAAGGCGTCTCGGCGTTACACGGAGCCGAGCACGAGGTGATGCCTGATCGAATTGAAACCGGCACGTATTTAATCGCTGGGGCGATGACCCGTGGGCGGGTGGAAGTGGAGCGTTGCGTGCCGGAACATTTGGCCGTCGTGCTTACGACACTTCGTGAATGCGGCGCGGACGTTTCGGAGACGGCCGGCTCGGTCACCGTCACGGTGCCGCGTCGGTTACGCGCCGTCGACGTCCGCACGTCTCCCTATCCGGGATTTCCCACGGATTTGCAGGCGCAAATGATGGCCTTGCTGTGTCTGACCGAAGGAACCGGCGTCATGGCCGAAACGGTGTTTGAAGGGCGATTTCTTCACGTCTCGGAACTGCAACGCATGGGGGCGGTGATTACGGTTGATGGGCACCGTGCCGTTGTGAAAGGATTGGACCACTTGACGGGCGCGCCGGTGATGGCGTCGGATTTACGCGCCAGTGCCGGTCTTCTCTTGGCCGCGTTGGCGGCTGAGGGAGACACGCAGATTTCCAGAATCTATCACGTGGACCGTGGATATGAACGAATCGAGGAGAAACTGCACGCGTTGGGTGCCTTGGTTCGTCGAGAGACGGGCCCGTCATGAGTGACCTGGTGACCGTGGCCCTGTCGAAGGGCAAACTCTTAACCCCGACGTTGATCTTGTTTCGGCACGCGGGATATCTGGGCGTCGATCTGTCGCTGGATCATCGCAAACTGGTTGTTGAGGTGCCGGAGGCCGGACTGTCTTTTCTGATCGTCCGGCCGGTGGACGTTCCCACCTACGTTGAATATGGGGCCGCCGACGTCGGCGTCGCGGGAAAGGACGTCTTATTAGAGCAGGAATTGGACGTGCATGAGCCCTTGGATCTCCGTATTGGCCGGTGTCGGATTGCCGTGGCGACCGTACACGGTCAGGATCAACGACCGCGCTTGTCTTCAAAACTCCGAGTCGCCACGAAGTATCCCAACCTGACGGAATGGTATTTTAACCAGCAGGGCACTCCGGTGGAAATCATCAAACTCTATGGATCAATCGAGTTGGCGCCGCTCGTGGGGTTAGCGGATCGAATCGTGGATCTGGTTTCGAGCGGACGGACGCTCAAAGCCAATAATCTGCGGGAGACGGAGACCATTGCTGAATCGACGGCGCGCTTGATTGTGAATCGCGCGAGTTTGAAAATGAAACATCAGGCGATGACGACCATGATTCATCGACTCCGCAAGAGTCGTCCCAAGACGGTCCGTGCCTGAGATGGTGACCTGAGCCGTCGGACGCCCCGCGAGAGGATCCACCGGCGGACCGCGAGGAGCCTCAACGGGATGGTTGACGAACGGCGACCATGATCATGAAGATTATCTCGTCACGTGAGAAACGTTTTCGTCGGGCGTTGGCGGACGTCTGCAATCGTGCCGCGTCTCAGACGGCGAAGGTCGAAGCGGGCGTGAAGGATATTGTGCGGGACGTGGAACGGAACGGCGACGCCGCCGTCGCTCGATACGTCAAGAAATTTGACGGGCTTTCCTTGTCGCCGAAACGTTTTCGCGTCTCATCGAGAGAAATTCGTCGGGCTTACGCCGACGTTCACCCGAAGGACAGGCAAGCCCTCAAATTTGCGGCTGGTCGCATTCGCGCGTTTCATCACAAACAGCGGGTGTCGAGCTGGATGAATGAAGAGAACGGCGTCAAACTTGGTCAACTCATCACTCCCTTGAACGTCGTCGGGTTGTACGTCCCCGGCGGAAAAGCGTTGTATCCCTCCACGGTGTTGATGAACGCCGTTCCCGCCAAGGTCGCCGGCGTTCGACGTGTGGTCATGTGCAGTCCGACGACGTCCGGAGACGTTGATCCCTCGTTGTTGGTCGCGGCGGACGTTGCCGGCGTCGATGACGTGTATCGGATCGGAGGCGTCCACGCGATCGGCGCGTTGGCCCATGGAACCAAGCAGATTCCCCGAGTGGATAAAATCGTGGGTCCGGGCAACGTGTACGTGGCCGCGGCCAAACGGGTGGTGTATGGAGTCGTGGACGTTGACATGATTGCGGGACCAAGCGAGCTCTTGATCATCGCCGATGGGTCCGCGAATCCCGTGCATTGTGCCGCGGATCTGTTGTGTGAGGCTGAACACGATGAAGAAGCGCGGGTCTACGTGGTGACCACCTCGGCCGCGTTTGCGAAAAAGGTTGCGCGGGAAATTCGCGTGCAATTACCTCAACTGACTCGTCAGCGCATCGCCGCTCGTGCCGTTGACCGCTACGCCGCCATTTTTCTCGTCTCGACTCTGCAAGAAGCCTTTGACGTGGCTAATGCCGTGGCGCCTGAGCATTTGGAAGTCCTGCTGCCGCGACCGTTCGATCACGTCAAAAAAATACGGAACGCCGGTGCGATTTTTCTAGGGAGATATACGCCGCCGGCGGTGGCGGATTACGTGGCCGGTCCCAATCACGTGCTGCCGACCGGAGGGTCCGCGCGATTTTTCTCGGCGTTGTCGGTAGACGACTACGTGAAACGAAGCAACGTCGTGGCCTATAACAAACGGCAACTGACGGTCGTGGCTCCCTACGTCTCACGGTTGGCGGGAATGGAAGGGCTGCAAGCCCACGCTCGTTCCATAGCAAGTCGGACGTGATGAACGTTTCCAGAAAACCACGGTGGGCCGAAGTGGATCGCTCGACGTCCGAAACCTCCATTCGTCTGCAACTGGGCCTGGATGGGACGGGTCACCGTCAGATCGTCACGCCCATTCCGTTTGTGAATCACATGCTGGACGCCTTTGCGCGGCATGGGTTTTTTGATCTGGAGATCGACGCCGGCGGCGATACCCACGTTGATGATCATCATACGATTGAAGATATCGGCATTGTGCTGGGGACGGCTCTCAAAGAAGCACTCGGCGACAAAGCCGGGATTCGTCGCTTTGGATGGGCCTCGGTCCCACTTGATGAAACGTTGGCGGAAGTCGTGGTTGACCTCAGCGGACGTCCGTTTCTCGTGTATCACGTGACGTTCACGCATCGGGACGTGAAAGGATTTGATCTTGGACTGTTTGAAGATTTTTTCCAAGCTCTGGTGAGTCAGGGTGGGTTGAATCTTCACGTCAACGTTCACTATGGACGGAACCCGCACCACATGATGGAGGCCGCGTTCAAAGCCTTTGCCAAGGCCCTTGATCACGCGACCGGTAAGGACGAACGCGTGACGGGGATTCTCTCCACCAAAGGGTCCCTTTCTTAGTTACGCGCACGGCGTTGATTGGCCAGTCACCGTTGAGGAGGAGCGTCATGATCGCCATTCTTGATTATGAACGAGGAAACGTGCGTAGCGTCCAAAAGGGTTTTGAAACCGTGGGACATCACGCGGTGGTCACCAGAGATCCGTCGCTGATTGCGCAAGCCACCCACGTGGTGCTTCCAGGCGTCGGGGCCTTCGGCGACTGCGTGAACAATCTCCGGCGGTTTGGTTTGATCGATCCGATTCATCGAACCATTGAGCAGGGGAAGCCGTTTTTAGGCATCTGTGTCGGCATGCAGGTCCTGTTTTCCGAGAGTGAAGAGTTCGGCGTTCACCCGGGGTTGAACGTCTTTAGAGGGAAAGTCAAACGGTTTCCTTCGGATCGGGGCCCCGCGTCGTCACTGAAAGTGCCTCATATGGGATGGAACACGATCCAGATCAAACGGCACGCGCCGTTCTTCAAGGGCTTGGACTCCGATCCCTACGTGTATTTCGTCCATTCGTATTACGTGGAGACTGATGAGTCGGACGTGATCGGTACGGAAACACCGTATGGGCGTCCGTTTGTGTCGAGCGTCATCCGGGAGAACGTCGTTGCGTGTCAATTTCATCCGGAGAAAAGTCAGAGGGTGGGGCTTCAACTGCTCAAAAATTTCGGGTCGTGGAATTGATGGGGTTTTGAATGATGCGCGAGACCATGGATCGAGGCCGAACGCGGACGCGTTCTTCGCTCCTGTCGCTTCTGCTGTGTGCGGGGTGCGTGGCCTGTGCCCCGGAATCCGTCACGATTCGATCTCATCCTGAGTTTGCGCCTCGAACCATTACGACGGTGGCGATTGCGCCGTTTCGCGCGTTGCCGGGATCACGGGACGTCTACCAGACGGTAGGCCGGATTCCACCGCCGGACCTGGATAATCCTGAGATTCGCCAATCGTTGCGGGCTCCGACGTCCCCCGTTCCTCTCAGATCACGTGCCACCAAGGTTTCCGTTCCGGATTTCGTTCCAGGCATGGTTCAGCACATGGTGTATTCCCAGTTAAACCTCAATCCTCACGTGCGGACCATCCCGCCCGAAACGGTTTCGCAAATCCTGAATCGTGAGGACGACTCGGTCCGCTCACGGGACCCGCAAGCGGCCAGCCGGCTCTTAGGCCAACGATTGGCAGTGGATGCCGTCGTGGACGGCATGATTCGAGTGTATCGTGAACGGGAAGGCACGAGGTTCGGCGCAGCCGTGACGGCTGCCGTTGGTTTTGAACTCCGGCTGCTGAACGCTCAAGACGGACGCGTGTTGTGGGTGGGGGATTATTTTGAAGAACAGAAACCACTGACCGACGATTTCACCGGCTTCGTCAAACGAGGCGGAGAATTTGTCACGGCTGAGGAATTGGCCAGGTCCGGCGTGATTCGCGTGCTGGAGCGATTGCCCCTGGGAAAAAAGTGACGAGCGCGCGTCGGCCGTTCTTCTTTCAACGGATTCACTCGTTCACTTCCATGACCGTCGCCCAAAGAGGACTGGTTCCATGATGGTCATCCCGGCAATTGATTTAAAAGAGGGACGGTGCGTTCGTCTCAGGCAAGGCGACATGACTCAGGAGACGGCGTACTCCCGAGACCCCGCCGCCGTGGCGCGACAATGGGAACAATTAGGTGCCTCGCGGTTGCACGTCGTTGATCTCAACGGCGCGGTCAAGGGAACGCCGGAAAACGTGGATCACGTCCGTGCGATAACGAAAGCCGTCTCCATCCCGATTCAGGTGGGCGGCGGCATCCGGTCATTGGACACCGTCAGGGCCTACGTCGATCACGGCGTCAGTCAGGTGGTCTTGGGAACGGCTGCTCTGGAGAATGCCGCGTATCTGGCGGATGCGTGCGCGCAGTTTCCGGATAAAATTTTCATTGGGATCGACGTCAAAGAAGGAAAAGTCGCCGTGCATGGATGGACGAATCTGTCCGACTCGACGCCGGATCGCGTGTTTGCCTCCTTGAAGGCCTACCCCGTTGCCGGCGTCGTTTTTACGGAGATCAGCCGCGACGGCATGTTGCAGGGGCCCAACCTTGGAGCGCTGAGGGAGGCGATTCAGGCTTCTCCCGTTCCTCTGATCGCCTCCGGCGGGGTCACGTGTGCGGAGGACGTTCGCGCCATTAAGCGGTTGGGTCAAAAGATCACGGGGGTCATTATCGGGAAGGCTCTCTACGAAGGCACGTTGGACCTTCCCACCGCCTTGGCGGCGGCCCGCGCGTGAAGCGAATGAGCCGCGCATGTTGACCAAACGGCTCATTCCCTGTCTGGACGTGAAGAACGGTCGCGTGGTCAAAGGCGTCGGCTTTGTGAATCTTCGCGACGCCGGGGATCCCGTTGAGGTCGCGACGGTCTATGACCTCGCCGGCGCGGATGAACTGTGTTTTTTAGATATTACCGCCTCTCATGAAAATCGAGGAACCCTTCTGGACGTCGTGTCTCGGACCGCGGAACGCGTGTTTATGCCGCTCACGGTCGGGGGGGGCGTTCGCACCATTGAGGATATTCGGCAGTTGCTGAACGCCGGCGCGGATAAAGTGAGCATCAATACGGCCGCCGTCAACGATCCGGAATTTGTGACGGACGCCGCACGGCGATTCGGCTCTCAATGTATCGTGGTGGCGATTGATGCAAAACGGCTCCCTGCTCATGGACCAGGCTCATGGGACACGTTCACCCACGGCGGTCGAACCCCGGCTGGCTTGGACGCCGTGGTCTGGGCGCAACGCGTGGAACGGCAAGGGGCCGGTGAGATCCTGTTGACTTCAATGGATCAAGACGGCACCCGAGACGGGTATGATCTGGCGTTGACGCAGGCCGTTTCCGAAGCCGTCTCCATTCCCGTCATTGCGTCCGGCGGTGCCGGAACCTTGGATCATCTCTATGAGGCATTGGGAACGGGAAAGGCGGATGCCGTCCTGGCGGCTTCGATCTTCCATTATCACGTGTATAGTATCGGTGAAGCCAAAGCCTATCTCCACAATCGAGGGCTTCCCGTGAGGACCGTGACGAGGGTTGGTGAATCATTCTCAAACCGTCAGGATTGACGACAAAGCGGCGCGGCCCGTACGTGTTCGCCGTCTCCTGAACGTCTGACCATGGAACCTGAACGAACGCTGAACCGAACGGAGTGGACGGTTCAGTTTGATGACCAGGGATTGGTGCCCGCGATTGTCCAGGATTGGCGTGATAGTGCCGTGCTGATGGTTGGATTCATGAATCAGGAATCACTGGATCAGACGCTGCAAACCGGGTTCGTGCATTTCTGGAGTCGTTCCCGCAATCGACTCTGGAAAAAAGGAGAAACCTCCGGACGTTATCTTCTGTGTCAACGTGTGTTTCTTGATTGCGATGGGGATACCCTGTTGGTTCAAGCCGAACCCATGGGGCCGACCTGTCATACGGGAGCGCGAACGTGTTTTTTTACGAACGTCACGGCAGAAGGCACGACGGCTGATCAGACGAGTGGCGAGGCGAACGGAGGAATCGTTGACCGATTGTATGAGATGGTCCTGCAACGGAAGCGTCATCCGCCGGAACAGTCGTATGTCTCGTCCCTCTTGAAGGGCGGTTCCGACCGCGTTCTCAAAAAAATCGTGGAGGAAGCCGGTGAAGTCCTCTTAGCCGTGAGAAATGAAAGTCGAGAAGAAATCATCAATGAAGTGGCGGATTTGCTGTTTCATACCATCGTGGCATTGGGGTATTGCGAGATTCCGTTCACGGCCGTTCAGCAGGAACTTGGCAAACGATTCGGTCAATCAGGCGTGAGGACCCCATCAACGGAACCTCATCCGCCGGAGAAGGCGTGATGGGTCCTGCTGGTTTGACTTGTTTGGGCGTCCTTGCTATTTTTCAAGAAAAGACTTTATTTTACAATACGTTGTGAAAATTCAGCTCTTCTGAAAGAGGTTGTGACGAAGGCTTCGGAGAAGAGTCTTGACAACGGCCCGAGCGGAAATCCCACCTTCAACCCTTCAAAAAATTCGTGACTCCGTTGACGTTCTGGACGTCGTGTCCCGACACGTCACGTTGTCTCAAAAGGGACAAAAGTATTGGGGGCTTTGTCCTTTTCACGAGGAAAACACTCCTTCGTTTACCGTGAACCCCACCCTCCAGATGTTCTATTGTTTCGGTTGTGGGGTCGGCGGCGACGTCTTTACCTTTCTGATGCGAAAGGAAGGGTTTGGGTTCATGGAGATGGTCAGGGATCTGGCCGAGCAGGCCGGAATTCCGCTGCCTCAGACGGTCAATGCCGGCTCTTCCTCTCAAGCGGGTCAACGCAAACGATTGATCGAACTGCATACATTGGCCAAGACGTGGTTTCAGAACAATCTTCGTGATCCCTCGAAAGGCGGCTCGGCCTTGGCCTACCTGACTACGCGAGGGTTGGAATCGACAACCCTGGAAGAGTTCGGAATTGGATATGCCCCGTCTTCCTGGGGTGAATTGACGGCCTATTTGACCAGACAAGGGGCTGCGGCTTCGGACCTGGAAGTTTCGGGCCTCGTGGTTGCTAAAGAGACTCACCGTGCCTCGAAATCTGGACGGTTTTATGATCGTTTCCGGGATCGGATCATGATCCCTATCCTTGATCTTCGAGAAAACGTCACGGCGTTCGGTGGCCGAGTGTTGCAAGACGGCACCCCCAAATACCTCAACTCTCCGGAGACGCCGCTCTTTCAGAAGGGCCGTTCGTTATACGGATTGCATAAGGCCCGCGCAACGAAGCACAAATCCTTGATTCTGGTTGAGGGATATTTTGACGTGCTGGCACTGCATCAGGCCGGCATTCGTCAGGCCGTCGCTCCCTTGGGCACCGCGCTCACTTCCGATCATGCCAAGTTGCTGCGGCGATTTGTCGACACGGTGGTGCTGACGTTTGACGGGGATACGGCGGGAACCAGTGCGGTGTTGCGCGCGCTGGACGTGTTTCGCAACAGTGGCCTGACGATTGAGGTCGTGGTCATGCCCCAAGGTCATGATCCTGATTCCTACGTGCGGGCTCATGGTGCGGAGGGTTTTGAGGCGTTGCAAAAGCACGCCGTGACGCTGTTGGAGTTTGCCGTCACCCAGCGTCTGGAGGGCGCAACGCATGCAACGATTGAAGAGCGGACTCGGCGAGTCGACGACGTCCTCAGAATTTTGGCCAAAGTCTCAAACCCGATTGAACAACTTGAACAGATCCAGCGCGTCGCCGAACGACTTGGCGTCCGTCAAGAACTTCTGCTTGACCGCTATCCCATACTGAGCCAGCGTCACCAAGATACGTCTTCCCGCGGCCCAGGGGCGGGACCGCCTCCCACTCGCGCCCGTCGCAGCGAAGCACGACAATTTCGAGAAGAACGTGAACTCGTCTCTTTACTGATTCAAGGGAAATTGACCCCGGAACATCTTGATGTCCTGCGGCCGCAAGATTTTCGCTCTCCGCTGTATCGCCGAATTGTCGAGGTGGGCTTGCAACATCTTAATGCTGAAGGCTGCCTTGACGTGGCGGAATTTCTTGCTGAAACCAGCATCCGTGACGACAGCCGGGACGTGGTCGCGGAATTGGCCGCGTCTGACGCGCATGTTGACGATCAGAATGAGTACGTTCAGGGTTGTTTACGGGCATTGGAACAAAGAAACGTGAGAACCCGTCTCGATGAGCTGATTGCTCAGCTTCGAATGGCTGAAAGAGAACAACGGATTGACGACGTGACTCGTCTGAATTCCGAAATCGAAACGTTGCGTGAAAGAAAAGCAGGGTTGGCGACCTCCACGGCCAGCGCACGATAGGAGTCCTTATGGGAAAGACCACGTCCTCTAGAACGAAGAAGAGTCCTCTTTCCGGCAAACAGCGCGAGCCGTCACGTAAGAAGCTTGCTGATGCCGTCACGCTGATAAACCAGCGTGGCAAAGAACGCGAGCCGTTACGCATGCCCCGTCGTCAAGCCGACCTCAATCGAGGTGAAAGGGTGGAACACTCAGACGTTCCCCCTCTTTCCCAAACGCCGATGGCATCACCTTCGGATTCCGGTAAAACCGAGGATCAAGAAGAGCCGGCTGAAGGAAGAGAGCGAGAAATTGATCTCACCCCCGGCGACTTGAATCGAACGGATGACCCCGTTCGTCTGTATTTGCGAGAAATGGGGACCGTATCATTACTCAGCAGGGAAGGGGAGATCGAGTTAGCGAAGAAGATTGAGGAAGGGAAAGCGGAGTTGGTGCGGGCGCTGGTGGGGCTGCCGCTGACGTTGGCGCGGCTGGAGGCGTGGCGGGTGGGGCTGAAGAGCGGGGCGGTGCGGGTGCGGGAGTTGGTGCATGAGCCGAGCGACGAGGAGGAGGGGGAGCGGGGCGGGGGGGTGGAGGAGGATGAGAGCGAGTTGCTGCGCCAGACGCTGAGGGAGTTGGGGCAGGTGCGGCGGTTTAGTCGGCGGCTGACGGGGTTGTATGCCAAGCGGCGGCGAGCGGGGGCGCGGGAGCAGGCGCGGGTGGCGAAGCAGGTGGAGCAGGTGCAGGGGCAGTTGGTGGCGCGGTGGGAGGCGCTGAAGGTGCAGCCGGGGGTGTGGGGCGAGGTGTTGGCGGAGATCAAGGCGGCAGGGCGGCAAGTGCGGAAGGCGGAGGGGGTGTTGCGGGCGTGTTGTCGGCGGGTGGGGACGCCGTGGCCGGGGGGCGTGAAGGTGTTGCGGCAGTTGGGGCGGGAGCGGGGCGCCGGCGCGGGGCGGCGGGGGCTGAGTGCGGGGACGGTGGCGGCGGTGCTGCGGGCGAGCCAGGGGGCGGCGACGACGCTGAAGGCCGTGGCGGGGCGGACGGGGCTGCCGACGGAGGAATTCAAGCGGGCGTTGGGGGGCGTGGAGGGGGCGGAAGCCAAGATGAAGCGGGGCAAAGCGGAGTTGATCGAAGCGAACTTGCGGTTGGTGGTGAGTATCGCGAAGAAATACACGAATCGGGGGTTACAGTTTTTAGACCTGATTCAAGAAGGGAACATCGGGTTAATGAAGGCGGTGGACAAGTTTGAATACCAGCGGGGGTATAAATTCAGCACGTATGCGACGTGGTGGATTCGGCAAGCGATCACGCGGGCGATAGCGGATCAGGCGCGGACGATTCGGATCCCGGTGCATATGATCGAAGCGATCAACAAGCTGGTGCGGACGTCGCGGCATTTGGTGCAACAGTTGGGGCGGGAGCCGACGCCGGAAGAGATCGGGGAGCGGATGGAGATGCCGTTAGAGAAGGTGCGGAAGATATTGAAGATCGCGAAGGAGCCGATATCGCTGGAGACGCCGATCGGGGAGGAAGAAGACAGTCATTTAGGGGACTTTATTGAGGACAAGAAGGCGGTGTCGCCGTTGGAGGCGGCGGTGCGGTATGACTTGCAGCGGCACGTGGCGACGTCGTTGGAGTCGCTGACGGAGCGGGAAGAGCAGGTGCTGCGGAAGCGGTTTGGGATCGGGGAGGCGACGGATCATACGTTGGAGGAGGTGGGGCAGGACTTCAGCGTGACGCGGGAGCGGATTCGGCAGATTGAGGCCAAGGCCTTACGCAAACTTCGGCATCCGACCCGAAGCAAAAAACTCCGAAGCTTTGCAGAAGGCTTTTAATCTTTATACAATAAGGGATGGTACGTGATGATCAGGCGTTCACACACTCGTCAACCCGCGGGACCGACGACGGGTGTTGGGGAATCCCCGCCCGGGCCCATAGCTCAGTTGGTCAGAGCGGCTGACTCATAATCAGTTGGTCCCAGGTTCAAGTCCTGGTGGGCCCACCACTTTTCACTTTGGATACGTCTGCGTGAGAGTCGGTGAGGTATGATGAATGCTCCGTTGATTGCGAACCTTGAGAGGAATGCTTGAACGTTCAACTTTCACTTCTGGTGCAACTGCAACGGCTGGATCTGAAACTCCACGACCTGGAGGAACAGCGAAAACAGATTCCTGAACGCCTTCAGGCTGCTGAATTCTCGGTTGAACAAGCGCAGAAACGTGAGAAAGAACTTCAGGCCTCCCTGAGGACCATTGCGGCGGAACGGCGGAGCAGCGAACGGGACTTGACCGTGCATGAAAGCCACGTTCACAAAATGCGGGAACGGCTGAACGAGGTCAAAACGAATAGAGAATATCAAGCCCATTTATTTGAAATCGAATTGGCGAACAAGAAAAAGGACGCCTTGGAAGAAAAAGTCCTCATGGCGATGGAACGAGCGGAAGAAAAACAGCGAGAACTGGACGAAGTTCAACGACGCCTTCAAGAGGTGACCCACGCCTTAGAGAAAGAACGGACTGCAATCGAATCGTTATCCGCGAAATTGACTCACGACGCCACCCAGGTTGATCAACAAAAGAACGCACTGTTCCCTTCGTTGGAGAAACGAGTCTACGACCGCTACTCAACGCTCAAATTGTCCTTGAAACTCAGGGTGATTGCTCCCGTCTTCGGCGGGACCTGTCAAGGGTGCCAACTGCAAATTCCACCGCAATTAGTCGCGAGCGTGAAACGGGCCGATCAACTGTTGACCTGTCCCTATTGCTATCGCATTTTGTATGATGAAGAAATCGGGAAAGCAGTTCCTGAGTCCTTGAGTGCTCAAGAACGCGTCACGTCAGAACGTCTTGATCAATAGACGGCTCTGACCCGGCGTTCCATTTTTCATCACGTTCCTTGCTTCCAGGACGATCGCCGCGTATCATTTTCCCCGGGTAGGGAGTGGAGCAGGTGGCCGCTTGCCGGGCATGAGGCTCGCCGGTGAGAGGAAAGTCCGGACTCCAGAGGGCAGGGTGCTGGGTAACGCCCAGGCGGAGCAATCCGACATGAGCGCCGCAGAAAACAAACCGCCTTAATCGGAAGCGGTCCGGTTGGGGTAAGGGTGAAAAGGTGGGGTAAGAGCCCACCGCGTTCATGGCGACGTGGACGGCAGGGTAAGCATCACCCGGAGCAAGACCAAATAGGAGGACGCCCCGAACGGCCTGATCAATCTCCCACAGAACGTGCCTCCTTGTGCGGATGATTCGGTGAGGTTCGGGAAAGGTTGGCCCGACCAAGGTTCTCGGGTAGGTCGCTGGAAGCGGATGGTAACGTCCGCTCAAGAGACATGGTCACCGCCGTGTGATCATTTCACACGGAACAGAATCCGGCTTATCGCCCCACTCCCGTCCTGTTTTTCGTGGGGTTTGACCGTCAGACGGTCGAACGCAGGATTTCCGCTTGCGCGGTGGCGACCATGCAGCCGAGGATTTCCTCGTGACGTTTGACTCAGTCTGACCCCTTTGTTACCCTTTCCTCTTATCGTTCAACTGATGCGTGTCCCCATCGTCTAGTCAGGCCTAGGACGCCGGCCTTTCAAGCCGGCAACACGGGTTCAAATCCCGTTGGGGACGCCACCATAAGGATAGCCGCTGAATCGTGTTTCAGCGGCTCTTTTTTTTGGATCACCCGCGTCGGGACAACCGGAGTCAGGAAACGTCGTGCAGGGAAGCCCAGCTTGGTTGTGGTCCCCAACGTCACTTTGTACAATGGCGGCAGCCCTGAGCGGGTAGACCGTGAGGGTCCTCACCCGCAAACGCGAACCGAAGGCAACAATGTCTCAACGTCGAATCGGGGATGGAGGATGATTATGCACGTGGAAAGAAGACGTGGAGTGTGGATGCCCTTTGTCGTGGGTACAATGGGCCTGATCCTGGGATGGCAACCGGTGGCGGCGGAATGGACGTATGAGTCATCCGAACCTCCCATCGAATCCCAATTTGAAATGATTGAAGGGAAAGACGGGGCGCCGATGATCAGGATCCCGGAAGGGGCATTTCTGATGGGCGCCAATGATGGGTCGAGAAATGAACGTCCCGAACACGCGGTGTGGCTGGATAGTTACTACATTGACCAATTCGAAGTCGTCATGGAACGCTACCAGAAATTTCTCGATGAGACGAATCACGAGTTGCCGCCGCTGTGGGACGATTTTGCGGCCGTGGAAGCCGCAAAGGACCGGCCGGCCGTGGGCATGGCGTGGGACAGTGCGAAAACGTATTGTGAATGGGCGGGTAAGCGACTGCCGACCGAAGCGGAATGGGAAAAAGCTGCTCGAGGGACCGATGCGCGCCGCTATCCCTGGGGGCACATGCAGCCGTTTGTTGATATTGCCCGATACAACTTCGGAACAACGGGATGGGTCAGCTATTCGGTGACGTTAGCGCCGGTGACGAGCGGGGTCGCGGGGATGAGCATTCGTCATGGATTAAAGCATGGCACAAAGAGTCCCTATGGGTTATATCACATGGCGGGGAATGCTTCGGAATGGGTGGCGGATTGGTACGATCGAACGTATTACGAAGAGAGCCCGGAAAAAAATCCACGTGGTCCCGAAGAAGGAGACCGGAAAGTCTATCGAGGCGGGTCGTGGGAAGATCCCCCGAAATGGCTGAGAGTGACGGCCCGACGAAGTGCTGAACCGAACTTTCCCATTGATGCCAATGATTTGACCATCGGGTTTCGCTGCGTGATGGACGTGAAGGCAAAATGATTCTCATAGGACGCTCCTCAGTTTATGAATCCCTCTACGTCCTAATCCAAAACATTCACGCGACAACCTCCCGATCCTTGGCAAGAATCTCGATACCGATGGCGCATCGGCCAAGCCGAACGGCAACCCTGGCCGTCGTGCCGCTGCCGGAAAACGGGTCCACCACCAGATCACCAGGGTCGGTAAACAAGCGAATGAAGAAGTCCGGCAGCCACTCGGGAAACGGCGCGCTGTGTCCCGCGTTGTGCGCGACGGGTGAGGCGTGAAGCACGTTGCTAGGATAAACCTTGTCCCGCCCTTCCCATGCACTTATACGCCGTCCGACACCTGATTTCGTGGCCGATTCCTGCCGGGAGTAGTCGTTGTGCCCCATATTCTTCAACCGCGTCCTCGTCCAATCCCCCGGCGGCGACATGACGGCTTCTTGGTTCATCTTCATGTCTCGCGTCTTTGAGAAGTGCAATATTCGTTCCCATGCATCGCGAAAACGGTACTTCCATTTTCCAGGTGCGGCGGTTGTCTTGTGCCAGATGTACTCCTCCACCCACCGGAAGCCCACTTCACGTTTCAGGTGCAGGATCAAGTCCAGGACGTAGGTGTGGCGTTCACCGTCCATGGCCTTCTCCTTGATGTTCAACACGAATGATCCGGTGGGTTTGAGCACGCGCAGCATCTCCTTCGCGCGTGGATCAAACCACTTGACGTAGTCGGGCGGACTGAACCCTCCATAGGTGCGCTTCCTCGCGTCAGCGTAAGGTGGCGACGTGACGATCAGATCGACGCTGTTGTCCGGCATGTCGCCTAACACGTGCAGACAATCGCCAGGCATAATCCATCCGCACTCATCGGGGAAGGGAGTTCCTTGGAAACTGGTTTGATGAAACACGTGCGTCTGTCCGGCCGTGCGTTTCATGAGAGGTCCTTGACGCGATCACGTTTTGATAGCGGAGACCGGTTGCCACGACACTCTATTT
Source organism: Nitrospirales bacterium (assembly GCA_965212625.1). Classification (GTDB taxonomy): domain Bacteria; phylum Nitrospirota; class Nitrospiria; order Nitrospirales; family UBA8639; genus Bin75. Next base: position 2,530,726 of record OZ243124.1, read on the forward strand.
TGAAAGGTCTAACGGATTATATGGTTCCGGAGAGACTCTTGCTCTGCACCGAGGGCATCTTGTGAGAGGTATCCGTGGAGAGGAGTCCAAATACTTTCTGAATTGAATTGGTCCGTATCCACAAGATGGGCATATTTGTTTATTCGTTTTTGGGCTCATAGCATGAAGTCTCCTTCATCTTACGAACACCCCGTCGTCTCACCGCAGTTTCGGCAGACCAGACACATCCCGTTGCGGACTAATTTGAACTGTTTGCAATTAGGACAGGGGTCGCCCTCAAAACCCTTCTGGTACACGACGGCCATCTCCGTGGTAGAAGTCATCGTTTCCCGTTGCATCTCCACGTTGCCTGAGATCGTTCCATTGCCGTGACCATTCCGGTGGGGGGCGTCGTGTGGCGTTCCCTGCCGGGCAGGAAACAACTCCGGACTGATATTGGCCGTGGTGATGGTTCGAGGATCGGCCGGCTCATCATCCGTGCATTCGGGGTTATGTTTGACTGAATCCCCTCGCAGGTCATCCGGGTTCACTTGGGCGAGTTCGGTCTTGCCGAGATAGGTAATAGCGAGTTCGCGAAAGATATAGTCGATGATGGACGTCGACATCTTAATGTGATCGTTGAGATTGACCGGCCCATTCGGTTCAAAGCGCGTAAACAGGAAGGCCTCGACGAATTCTTCGAGGGGCACGCCGTGTTGAAGTCCCAGCGAAATGGCAATCGCAAAACAATTCATCAGGCTACGAAACGCGGCGCCCTCCTTGTGCATGTCAAGAAAGATTTCCCCAAGGGTTCCGTCTTCATATTCGCCGGTCCTGAGGTAAATTTTGTGGCCGCCGATCACGGCCTTTTGTGTGTATCCTCCTCGTCGTGAGGGCAGCGGGCGGCGTTTGGCCAGATACCGAACCATCACCCGTTCCGACGCGTGTTGCGCCACGTTCAGGACCGCCTCGCTCGATGCTGATTGTTCCGAGAGGTCAACGGAGGCCTTCAAGGGTTGGCTGAGTTTGGAGCCGTCGCGGTACAACGCCACGGCTTTGAGCATGTGCCGCCACCCCATCATGTACGCGTCTTTCACGTCCCGGACGGTGGACTCCGCTGGCATATTGATGGTCTTGCTGATGGCTCCACTGATAAACGGTTGTGCCGCCGCCATCATCCGGATATGAGCCTGCGTGGAAATCGAGCGTTTCCCGCTCCGTCCGCACCGGTTGGCACAATCGAAAATCGGGAGGTGATCGGCTTTCAGGTGGGGCGCGCCTTCGACCGTCATGGTGCCGCAGCAGAAATCATTCGCCGCGAGAATTTCTTCCTTGGTGAAGCCCAAGGCGTTCAGCATGTCAAAGTGAGGGTCATTGAGTTGGGCGTCGGAGAAGGCAAGCGTGTCCCGACAAAAATCCTCACCCAACGTCCACTTGTTAAAGGCGAATTGAATTTCGAAGACCCCATCCAGCGTCGATTCCAGGCGGTCCAGCCCTTCCGGAGTAAACCCTTTCGTTCGTAGCGATTCATGATTCACGAACGGCGCGTGTTTCAGGGTACGGGTTCCCGTGGCATAGGTGATAACGTCGTGAATCTGCTCCTGGGAATATCCCAACTTCTTTAACGCCGGCGGCAGGCTTTGGTTGATAATCTTGAAGTAGCCGCCTCCCGCGAGTTTCTTGAATTTGATCAGGGCAAAATCAGGTTCGATCCCCGTGGTGTCGCAGTCCATGAGCAATCCAATGGTGCCGGTCGGGGCAATCACCGTGGCTTGGGCGTTTCTGAATCCGTGTGCTTCGCCTAATTCCACGACCCGATCCCAGGTTTCTTGGGCCGCCTGCAACAGCGCGGGATGAGCGTGGGTCTGGTCAATACCCTTGGGCGGAATCGTCAAGCCTTCATACGGGTCACAGTTGTGCCCTCGCGTTGCCCTTCGGTGATTTCGCATCACCCGCAGCACGTGGGCGCGGTTTTTTTCAAATCCGGGGAAGGGCCCCAGGGCTGCCGCCATTTCTGCGGAGGTGGCATAGGCTTCGCCGGTCAGGATAGCGGTCAGGGCGCCGCACGTGGCCAGGGCCTCGGGAGAATCATAGGGAATACCCCGTTTCATGAGGAGCGACCCGAGGTTGGCATATCCCAACCCCAAGGTTCGAAAGGTAAAACTTTTCTCGGCAATGGGTTTGCTTGGGAAGCCGGCCATCAACACGCTGATTTCCAAGACGATGGTCCACAGCCGGATGGCGTGTCGATACCCGTCGATATCGAATTCGCCGTTCGGCGTGAGAAAGGCCCCTAAATTCAAAGACGCCAGATTACACGCGGTATCATCCAGGAACATGTATTCGCTGCACGGATTGGACGCACGAATTCGACCGTCTTCCGGGCACGTGTGCCATTCATTGATCGTGGTGTCGTATTGAAGGCCGGGGTCGGCGCACGTCCAGGCCGCCCAACAGATCCGGTCCCATAAGTCTTTGGCTCTGATGGATTGGGTCACGCCGCCGTCCGTTCGGCGGGTCAGGTGCCACTCTCCATCTTCTCGTAACGCCTCGAAAAAGCCGTGGGGGACGCGAATGCTGTTGTTGGAGTTCTGTCCGGAAATCGTTTGATAGGCCTTGCTGTCCCAGTTCGTGTCATATTCATGGAACATAAAATGCGTGTAGCCTTCTTCGGCGTAGGCAAACATTCGATGAACGTAGGAATCGGGAACGCCGCGTTGACGAGCCGACCGAATGGCCTCTTTGAGTTCGGGATTGCGGTCGGGATCAACGTCAACCGTTTCAGTTCCATCGGCGCGCGTTCGATGACAGGCTCGCAAGACGGCATTCAACCGTTGCGCGCACGTTTTGGATCCGGTGACCATGGCCGCGACTTTCTGTTCTTCGATCACTTTCCAATCGATAAACTCTTCAACGTCGGGATGATCCAGATCCAGGCAGACCATTTTGGCGGCCCGTCGAGTGGTGCCGCCTGACTTGATGGCGCCCGCGGCACGGTCTCCGATCCGGAGGAAGGACATCAGCCCGGATGACTTGCCTCCACCGGATAACGGTTCGTTTTCTCCACGGAGCTTGGAAAAGTTGGTGCCGGTCCCTGATCCGTATTTGAACAATCGGGCTTCTCGGACCCACAAATCCATAATGCCCCCCTCGTTCACCAGGTCGTCGGCAACGGATTGAATGAAACAGGCGTGAACCTGTGGGCGTTCGTAGGCGTTCGTGGCGCGGTTGAGCGCGTTGGTGTCCGGGTCGACGAAGTAATGACCTTGAGACGGGCCGTTGATGTCATAGGCATAGTGGAGGCCCGTGTTGAACCACTGAGGCGAATTGGGTGCGGCCATTTGTTTGGCCAGCATAAAACACAGTTCATCGTAAAAGGCTTGAGAATCCTGGTCCGTATCAAAATATCCGTGGGTCTTGCCCCACTGAGCCCAGCATCCGGCCAGTCGATGAAACACTTGCCGGGCGTCTCGCTCGCCACCGACGATGGGGTTTCCGTGCTCGTCTTTGACTGGCTCTCCTTTGGAGTCACGTTGGGGGATCCCGGCTTTTCGGAAATATTTTTGCGCCAGAATGTCCACGGCCAGTTGCGACCATTGATCGGGGGCCTGAACGTCCTCAAGCTGGAACACGATAGAGCCGTCCGGATTTCTGATTTCCGAAGACCGCGTAGAAAAAGGAACGTGTGTGTACGGACTTTCTCCGGCTCGCGTAAAACGGCGGTCAATGTTCACGGCGATTCTCCTTGTGAGTCGGCAATCCAAAGTGGTCGGAGGCGTGAAGGCCCAACCGTTGAATTGAACGGATTCCTTTTCCGTAGCCCGCTGGCCTGGGGATGGGGAATTTCGTGATGAACCACAACCTGGAAAGAAGAACCGACATGCCAGCGTCTCTAGCGAGTAAATTGGTGAGGGAGCACAATCTATAGATGAAACAAGGAATTGTCAATACTAAATATTGTGGTTTCGTTCTCAAATTGGGGATAGCAGTGGATAGCCTCTGCACAACAAAAGTCATAGGGATTCAAGGGGTTGCGACGCGGTTTCTTGTCTTATCCACAGGGTAGAAAGAGAGGGACACTATTCATCCACAGCGAGGAGGATCCGGTCAGAAAAATTTTTCTTGCCGATCTCGATTTTTGACGACGTTCGTTCTATTCTACTTCCCCGATTGAAGAGCAGGTGTGATCCGTCCCGACGGGCCAACGTGTGCTATGGATCCCTAAACAAGGTGGTGAATCATGTACGTATGGAGCAAGCAGATTGTCGTCACGTTATTGGCGGTGTTTGGCGTCTTGGAAGGGGTGTTGTGGGTCACCGCAACAGGGGAAAGCGGCAGCGTGCTCGCCGTCCGCACGACGCACTGGTTGGCACTCAACTATGGATTGGTGGTGACGTGGGTGTTTGTCTGGATGTTCGATCAGGCCCGGGTACGCGGCAAGAACGTGTGGGTCTGGCTGCCGCCCTTTCTGATCGCTCCGTTGCCCACGTTAATGGCGTTCGTGCTGATCCTTCAGAGACGGGCCAGGTAAGAGGGAAGAGGGGAAAGGGTGACGCGATCGTCCAGGGTGATCTATCCGATCATGATTCGAGAGGTCGGATACCGATAGCGTGGTGGGACCGTCGTCTGAACGGCAAAGAGTCCAATGAGGAGTGGACCGAAACGACCAAGAAGCATGGAGATGATAATCACGACCTTGCCGAAGTCGGTCAGCAGAGCCGAGAAGCTTCGTCCGTCCCCGTCCCCGAGGGACATACCCACGATGCCCATGGCTGACGTGACTTCGAACATGATGCTTAAAAAGGGTTGCTCTTCGGTAAACGCGAGGGTCAAGGTAAACAGCGTGATGGCCGTAAAGGCCAGAATACAGAGACAAAACGCTCGGACCACCAGGTCTTTTGATATTTTCCTGTGAAACACTTCGACGTCGTGTCGGCGTCGAAGCGCGGCCCAGATCGTCAACCAGATAATGGCAAACGTCGTCGTCTTGATGCCGCCCGACATGCTGCCGGGAGATCCGCCGATGGTCATCAAGAGCAACAGAAAATACAAGGTGGCGTCATTCATGGTGCTGAGATCAATGGTCGCAAACCCGGCGGTTCGGGACATGGCCTGAAAGTGCGCGACCTCCAGCCGTTCGCCGAGGGTCAAGGGTTGAAACGTTGCGGAATTATTCCATTCAAGGATGGTGATGCCGAGGGTGCCCGATGCCAGAAGAATCAGCGTGACCACGACCACCAGTTTCGTATGGGTCTGAAAGCGAAAGCGTCGGCCCGTGACGTTGTCCCACGCGTCTTGAAAGACCAGAAATCCAATGCTTCCCGAAATGACCAGGATCGTTACGATCACGTTGATGGACGCGTCGGTTTGATAGGAAATCAGGCTGTCGGAGAACAACGAAAATCCGGCGTTGTTAAACGCGGAGATGGAATGGAACAATCCCGAGTACAGGGCCTCGCCCCAGGGGAGGTCTTGAGAAAATCGCAAGAAGAGAAACAGCCCCCCCAGGCCCTCGAACGCGACGGTGACGATGGCGACGATTTTGACGTAGCGAACCGATTCCGCCATGTCGAACGTGCTTAAGGTTTCGGCCAGCATCATCCGGTCCCGTAAGCCGATCCGATGCCCCAAGGCCAAGAGAATGAAGGTCGCCAGTAAGGCGTACCCCAATCCACCGATTTGAATGAGCCATAAAATGATCCATTGCCCGAAGGTGGTGAATTCATGAGGGGTGTCCATCACGATCAACCCGGTCACGCAGACGGCCGAGGTCGCCGTAAACAAGGCGTCGAGAAATCGTAGTTCCACTCCCTCCGGGGTGGCGAACGGGAGCATGAGGCACGCGGATCCGATGAGGATCAGGGCGGAGGCGGCCAAGACCACGGTCTGGCCGGGTAACAATCGACCGCGCCACAATCGGCCGGCCGGCAGCCAATGCCGAAAAGAGGGGTGAGCCGTTTTGGACCGTTCAGGAACTGGCATAAGGTAGGCGGGGGAGACCGGTCAACGACGCCTGAGGTCCTCAGCAGGGTTGTCCGTTAAACACGCAGGGTTTATAGCGGCTGACGTCAAAGTCAACGTCTTCCTCATACACGAGTTCGTTGCCGTTCACCCCGTCTTGTTCAGGGTCGTTCCACATCGTGTGGTTCCACCAGTAAAACAGCGGATACGCTTCATGATAGTACACGGGGTTCCCGAAGACGCTTCGTTGGTGTTCCCATACCTTGCGCCCCACCACGTAGTCGACTTCTTCCGTTCCTTTGAGGGAATACAGAAACAGGACCAGGCGCGTCTCATGGTCATAAATTTCTTCGAGTCTGGTTTCTTCATCCGGCTCAATGGGCAGGTAAGGTTGTGACCAACTGACGGGAGGAAGGAAAAAACCAAGAAACACGGAAAGGATGACCGGCGTCGCAGGGAAAAGATGGGTCACGTGGCACCTCCCTTGAAGAAGCAAGCATCAACCGACGATGTCCAGTCGTCAATTCCGTTCATTCTACTCTATATGGGGCCGTTCGGCAATTTTTTCTGAATGTCCCGAAATACGTGAGGGCCGTGGCGTCGGGACCGTTGTCCGCGTGCGGACGGGTTCTCTATAATACGTTCCTCGTTGAGGAGATGCATGAAGAAAACCGTCGCACTCTACACCGTCGGATGCCGTCTCAATCAATCCGAGACCGCGGTCCTGACCGACCGTTTGAGGGAACGGGGGTACCGGAAGGTCGAATGCGGCGAGCCGATTGATTTGCTGGTCTTGAACACCTGCACCGTGACGGAGAACGCCGAAGCCGACTGTCGGCGGATCATTCGGCGAACGTTGCGCCACTCGCCGAATGCGTTTGTGGCGGTCACGGGATGCTATGCCCAAACGGGAATGAAGACGTTGCAGAACGTTCCCGGCGTGGACCTCGTGCTGGGGAACCAATATAAAATGACGTTGCCGGATTATTTGGAAGACGTGCCGCACCTGGCAAAACAATCGGCGGCTCAGGTACGGCATTCGGGAACCATGGACCGAGAGGATTTTGTGCAAGAGGGAGTGGGCGACTATGCCACGACCCGAGCCAACTTGAAAATCCAGGACGGTTGCAATTTCATGTGTTCCTTTTGTCTGATTCCGTTTGCCAGAGGACGCGAACGCAGCCGGATGGTTGATGACGCCGTTCGAGAAGCTGAACGGCTCGTGGAACGGGGACATCGAGAACTGGTGTTGACCGGCGTGAACGTCGGGCGATTTCAGCACGGCCCCGTGGGGCTGCTTGAATTGATTCAACGGTTGGAAGCCGTCCCGGAATTGGCGCGAATCCGCATTTCGTCGATCGAGCCGACGACCATTCCCGACGCGCTCCTTGACTACATGAGCACGTCCGACAAGTTGTGTCGATTTCTGCACGTGCCGTTGCAGAGTGGGCATGACGACGTGCTTGCGGCGATGAATCGCCGGTACACCGTGAGCGACTATACGTCGTGGGTGGACCGTGCGGTGCAAACGGTTCCCGATGTCTGCGTGGGCACCGACGTGCTCGTCGGATTTCCCGGAGAAACGGATCGTCAATTTTCCGCGACATATCAAGTACTCGAAGACCTGCCCGTGGCCTATGCCCACGTCTTTCGTTATTCTTCTCGACCCGGAACGCCCGCTGCTCGTGAGGGAAATCCCGTGCCGAGTTCCGTGATCTCGCGGCGAAGCCGTCTGCTCTCACGGCTCTCTCGAACCAAACGTATGCAATTCTCTCAACGGTTTCTCGATCAGGAACGCGACGTGCTGTTTGAAGCCGTCGGCAAGAATGGATTATGGACCGGGGTGACGGACAATTTTCTTCGCGTGGGCGTTGCCCATTCCGGCTCGTTGACGAACCAGATCAGGAAGGTCAGACTGGTCGGAGTCATGGAACACGTGGTCTTGGGAAAACTGGTGGACGAACCCCGGCAACGGCCAAGGGAAATCCCTATTCCCGTTCTGCGGTCTTCCGAACAAGAAGGAGCGCGGTCGGCGGCATGTCCGTAATCCGGAAGAGTGAGGCCCTTCCGTCCGTCGGGAAGCCACGTCCTTTGGGAGACCGTGACGTCCCGTATCGCGTCTGTGTGCAGACGTTCGGCTGTCAGATGAATGAGTATGACACGGAATTGGTGCGTTCGCTGTTACAGGACCGCGGGTTCGTCTTGACGCCGGACCAGGATCAGGCGGACGTGGTGTTGATGAATACGTGCGCGATTCGAGAACACGCGCATAGGCGAGTCTACGGCCATTTGGCCGAGTGGAAGGCAAGAAAGCAGGAACGCCCCGTGGTGATTGGAGTCTTGGGGTGCATGGCCCAAAATCTCAAAAAAGAATTAATGGAGGCGCACCCCGTCATTGACGTGCTCATGGGGCCGGATTCCTATCGGCAGCTCCCGGACCTGTTGACCAATGCCCTGGAACGCAGGGAACGAGCGATGGCCGTGGATTTGTCGGAATACGAAACCTACGAATCGATTCTTCCGGAGCGCAAGCCCGGCGTCAACGCCTGGATTGCGATCATGCGGGGCTGTGATAATTTTTGCAGTTTTTGCGTGGTGCCCTATACGCGAGGGAGAGAACGCTCTCGTTCCGTCCAAAGCATCGTGGAAGAAACGCACGCCCTCGTGGGCCAAGGGTACAAGCAAGTCACGCTCCTGGGACAGAACGTCAACTCCTACCGGAGTCACGACGCCGATTTTGCCAAGCTTCTGACTGAGGTTGCCGACGTTCCTGGAATCGAACGGGTGCGATTCACCTCCCCGCACCCCAAAGACTTTCCTCCGGCCCTCTTGGACGTGGTGGCGCATCACCCGCACGTGTGTCGGCACGTTCACCTCCCCCTTCAATCGGGAAACGATCGGATTCTCGACCTGATGGGGCGGTCGTATACGCGGAACGACTATCGATCCCTGGTCCATGAGATTCGGAGGCGGGGAGACGTGGCCCTCAGCACCGATGTCATCGCGGGCTTTTGTACCGAGACCGACGCGGAGTTTCTTGACACGTATGAATTGGTGCGGGACGTTGAATTTCAATCGGCCTACGTCTTCAAATACTCGGAGCGAAAGAACACCATCGCCTATCGGAAATTTCCGGATGACGTGGCCGAGGCCGTCAAATCGGATCGGGTCACTCGCCTGGTCGAACTCCAGCGAGAGATTTCCGCCGGAAAAAATCGGGAGTTGCTGGGAACGGAAGTCGACGTGCTGGTAGAAGGCCACGCGAAAAAATCCGCCGACCAATGGATGGGGCACACCGAACGGAACGTGACCGTGGTCTGGGACAAAACCGCGCTTCCGCTGACGCTCGGAGACCGGGTCACGATCAAGGTTGACGATGCCTCGGCCTCCACGCTCTTCGGCACCCCGGTTTCCCCCGTGAATGCTCGCGCCCGTAGCTCAATGGATAGAGCACTTGACTACGGATCAAGAGGTTAGAGGTTCGACTCCTCTCGGGCGCGCCATTTAGTCCTCAGTGTGGGCACTGGGGTTGATTTGCCAGAGGCTCCAGTCCACGGCTTCTCGGAGTCGTTGCATTTGCGGATCAGTTGAGCGAGACGTCCACGCCTTGAGCCCAAGTTGTTGAAGGGGCTCAACCGACCGTTGATCGGGAATTCTCCCAAGCGTTTTCACGATTTCCGTCTGAACCTGAAGATGAATCTCCGAGGATTGCATCATAGCCAGGAGCGGCGGCACGACGTGGGCGTTTCCGCTCTGGGACCCGATTTCGCCCAACGCTTCTGCCGCGGCTGCCTTCATGTCCACGGCCGCGGCCGCATCGGATAAGACGCGCATGAGCGTCGCCACCGCGGGTTCGCCCATGTATCCCAAGGCCACGGTGGCGGGCAGGGACAAGTCAGGCTGGGTCATGACGGTTTGCAGGGCGTGGAGCATCACGTCGCCCGGCACGCGACCGGCAAGCGAAAGCACGTTGAGTTTGGTTGCCGTCTCGGTCGCGGAGTCGGTCAGCAGAAAAGAAAGACGGTGCGCCTGGTGCCATTCGGCTGCAAGATCAAGGGTAAACGAACTGTCCCGGATGCGTTGGCGTAACTGCCGTAACGCGAATTGTCCGGAATCCTTTGCTCCCGCGGTTCGTGCCGCCTCCCACGCATTTTCAAACGTGGTGCGCACTTCATACTGCCAAGGCCCCTCCTGGTCGTCCAAGAAATAGGTAAATTGACAAGCCGGTCCTTTCCACACGCGAGAAGGAGCCCCCGGTCGGTCAACGTTGCCGTTGGCCTTCTTGACGCCCTTCCACGTTTTTCGCTCTTCACATTTCACTTTCAACGTCACGTCATGCGCGTCGGTGTTGACTGACGTGACCGAAAATCCGATGGAAGACAGTTGCTCCGTGACCGCCTTCCTTATGACGGTGGCATCGACGAATCCTTTTTCCGTGAGGGCGAGCGCGCTGACAAAAACGTTCTCCGCGCGTTCAAGCCGGTCTTTCTGTTGGGCATTGAGAATGACGCGACGGGCTGAAACCTCTTCAACCGTGCCGCCGAGGAGCAGGAGACTGATCACGCACGATATCCACGATACGATGATCCACATGGCAGGTTTGCATTCCCTTCGGACGGTCGGACCGGGTGGCCCGTGCCGGTTGAAATCCGTGCTCTGAATACCAAGGACAAGATACTCAACGCAAGGGAGAAGATGCAGGGGCGGCCGAGCGCGTGCGACGTGAAGAGCGGTGGGGGGTCGTCAGCGTCAGGGCGCACTCGAGTCGAGGATGGTCTCGATCGAAGGATTTATACAGGTGGAGTTCAAGAATGCGATTGTCGTTGAGGCGCATGGCTTCACACAAGGCGTCTTGCGCGATTTTCAGCCCGCCGTCAAGGTCGCGCCGCAGTAAGGTCGAAAAGAAAAAATGAATGGTCAGGGACAGATAATGATCTTGGGCTGCGCGGAGAAAGGCGCGCCCCTGAGAGGAGTGAGCGGCCACCGTCGTCATCACGAATTGCCCGATCGTCCGTTTATAGCGCCGCCCCGTTGCCGACAAGACTCGCCGTCCGTTGACCGTGGCATATTGCCGGTTGATGCTGGGCGGAAGAGGAACAGTAAGCGACAGGGTGTTCTTGGTCACGGATGCGCGTGAGCACGGCAAGGATCCGTCGGTTGATCGTGGCTGGGACTTCAGGTTCCTTGGTGGTCTCGAATCAGAATCAGGAGCCGTGACCGTTGAAAGGTGCGGTCTTTGCCTCACGGAACCGTCGGTGAACGCGGACGTGTCGCCCTTCACGTGAAGATTCTTGAAAAACCGTTGAGGAAGGCGTACGGGGCGAGCGGAGAAAGACACGGGGGCGGATTCGTCCGGCGTTGAAAATGCTTCTTCGGTCTAGAGAAGGTTGTGCATGGGCCCGAGGTTTTCTTCAAGTTGGTCAACGTGGCGACGCCAATCGGAAGGATTCCAGATTTCCAAGCGGTGGTACATCCCCACCAGGACGATTTCCATGTCTTCATCAAGCGGGATCACTTTTCTCAAACGGCCGGGAATCAGGATTCTGCCGGTCTTGTCGATTTCAGAAGAGGCGGCTTCAGACGCGACGACGTGCATGAACAGCCGGCTTTGATCTTCGTTGAACTTGTCTTTGGCGCGGCCCAGGATTTTTTCCCATTCCTGAACCGAGTACGCCGACAGAGGAAGATCCTGGGCTTTGACGAAAATCACCCGTTCTCCTTCTGACGCCAATTGCTCCCGAATGGGAGTCGGAAGGATGAATCGGCCTTTTTCGTCCAATTTACAGTGATATTTACCGGCAAACATGACGCTCTCCGTCCCGATGAAAACGTCCGAGGACACGACACGCCTCGGAGCCTCGGGATTTCAGGCTAGAGAAAACCATCAAGAATGTCAAGAATTGTCTGACAGTCCTCTGTTTATGTATAGTGTGTCTTCTCTTGAGGTGCCCCTGTTTCCAGAGATTTCACGATGAATCCGGAATACAGCCCTTTCACGCCGAACCAGCCCGTCAACGCGGACTTCTTTACAGGCAGGACAAGCCAGATTGAGGACCTTCTCTCGACGGTTCGCAAAGCAGCGAAAGGTACTTTGCAGATCGGTTGGATTTCCGGAGAGCGGGGCATGGGCAAAAGTTCTCTCGCGTCATTTGTCAGTTTTCTGGCCGAACGAGACGAACACGCAATCTCCGCACACGTCCACCTGGGCGGCGTTCACAAGTTGGAAGACATGGTACGAGAAACCCATCTGAGCCTGCTGAAAGACAATCAAAGCAAGTCATGGGGGAAAAACCTGCTGAGCCTGTTCGGGGAAAGAGTCAAACAGATCGGTCTTTTTGGGGTTGAGATACAGCTTGACGTGTCCGATAGAGAGTTGATGGCAACGACAAACAACTTTCCCGCGTCACTCGGCCAAATCATCGAAAAAGCCGGCAATGAGAGAAACGTTCTCTTCCTGATTCTTGACGACATCAATGGATTGGCGGACAACCCTCGTTTTGCCCATTGGCTGAAAAGCATGATGGACAGCGTCGTAACAAGCAGAACGGACGTTCCCGTGTGTCTTATTTTTGTCGGGCTGGAAGAACGTCTGGATAAGATGAGAGAAAGCAATCCGTCAGTCGGAAGAATTTTCAGGCCCCTGATCCCGATTCGACCATGGGAGCAATCAGAAAGTGAGAGATTTTTTCAGAATGCCTTCAGCAAGCGCAACGTCGGCATAGAGAGAAGTAACGTAGAATTTCTTGCCAAATGCTCCGGAGGTCTTCCGGTACTTGCCCATGAGATTGGAGATTCAGTCTGGAAGAGAGCGAAAGACAATACCATAGATGGAGACGATTGTATTCAGGGCATTGTTGATGCGGCGTATTCCGTTGGGACACGTTTCATAGAAAAAGAAGTCATTCAGGCACTGCAAAGCAGGAAATACCGTTCGATTCTAGGGAAAATAGCGAAGAATCAATGGAATCTTGATAGTAAGTTTTCCAGAAAGGAATTACTGTCTTTAGAAACGTTCACGCCAACGGAAAGAAAGTCGCTGGGTAATTTTCTGAGACGAATGATGAAACTTGGAGGGATTGCGCCCGTCAAGGACGGAGAGCGCGGCGTGTATCGCTTCCCCACGCACATGCACAGAGTGTATTTCCTGCGGCAGGCGGCCATCAACGTGGCCCAACAAGGCAAACCGGACAACTAAAGAATACCCTCAGTCAGAATCATCCTGCCCCAGACCGTTCGGGCCAGGGTTTGAACGTGGACGGACTGAGCCCCGGCTTTTCGCAGGGTTTTGGCGCATTCGTTGACCGTGGTTCCGGTCGTCAATACGTCGTCAACGACCAGTATGTTTTTCCCCTCAATCGCGGCCGGACTCTTCACCGCAAAGCATTTTCGAAGATTGATCAAACGCGCGCGTCGGCTCAAGGACGTTTGCGGTGGGGTCAATTTTGTGCGAAGGAGAACGTTGGTCAACACGGGAAGGTTCCAACGTTTGCCCAGGGAGAGAGCGAGCAGCAGGGATTGATTAAATTCTCGTTTTCGGAGACGAGTGGGGTGCAAGGGAACGGCGACAATCGCGTCAATGGTCGCGACGGGGGGACCCGTTTCCGCCATCAGTTCAGCCAGTAACGGCGCGAGTTGGGTCTTTCCCTCGTACTTCAAGAGCCCAATGGCCTCCTTGATGGGTGATTGGTAGGCATAAGGCGTCCGTGCGTGACTGTAGAAGGGCGGGCGTCTTCGACAGTCCCCGCACTCATGGGTGGGACTGTGGGAAAGTGAAGACGGCGAAGCAAACGGGCGAGCACACCGGGGGCAGATCGGCGAAGGAATGGGAGAAATTCGACTCCAACAGCGTCGACAAAAAAATGGAATCGGATCATCCCAGAGAGCATCACCGCACGTGGCACAATTCGTGGGGAAAACGGTGTGCAGGAGACAGCGGAGCAATCCGGAGATTGTCATGGCGTTGAGGTGGAGTTGAGAAACAATCCAGGCAATGGACGAACCACCGTCAAGACCGACCGGCTTCTCATGTTGAACGGTTCAGGAAGGGTAAGATAGTATCCGACCAGGCCCCACGAGAAAAAGTCAGCCCATCCATGAATCTTTCCACCACGATTGCCGACGTCCGTTTTTCAACCTGCCTGATGAACGCGGCCGGGGCCTTGTGCGTGACGCAGGAGGAATTGGAAACCCTGGGCCGCTCACGGAGCGGGGCAATCGTCACCAAATCCATGACCCCGGCGTTCCGGCGGGGAAACCCTGAGCCTCGATATTGCAGCGTGTCCGGCGGGTCCATCAATTCCATGGGGCTTCCCAATCTGGGCTCTCCAGCTTATGCCGAAATCATTCCGGAACTTCGCAAATTCGGCAAACCCATTATTGCCAGCATCGCCGGGTTGAATCCTGCTGACTTTCTTGAAGCGGCGCAAACCATGACGTCCGTTCAGCCTGACCTGATCGAAATCAATTTATCCTGCCCCAACCTCCCGGGAAAGCCTCAAATCGGCTATGACGTGGACGCCTCGCGCTCGTTACTGCTCCGACTGAAAGACGTGCTCACCGTGCCCTTTGGGGTCAAGCTGCCTCCATATTTTGATCCGGTGCATCATGAAGCCGTGGCCGGCGTGTTACAAGAGGTCGGGGTGGATTTTCTGTCGGTCATTAACTCCGTGGGCAATGGATTGGTGGTCGATCCGGACAACGAACGCGTGGTCATCAAACCCAAGGCCGGGTTCGGCGGGCTTGGCGGACGCATGATTAAACCCGTGGCATTAGCCAACGTGCGGGCGTTCTGGAAGTTGTTTCACGGGCAGATGCCCATCATCGGCACGGGGGGAATCGTCTCAGGCACGGACGTCTTCGAACACGTGTTGTGCGGAGCGTCTGCCGTGCAAATTGGAACGGCTCTCGTTGACGAAGGGGTCGCAGTCTTTCAACGACTGGAAAAGGAAGTCAGCGAAATCTTGCAACGGAAAGGCTACGCGTCCCTCTTCCAATGCCGTGGAACGTTGCAAGAGCTGTAATCACGCGCTCTCCCCTCTGCCCGGCTCCGGTTCCGTATCAATCACCCCTCCATGATCCATGCAGCCGTGGTTCGCTCATCGCGTTGGTCTCGGCACCCTCAGATCCAACGACGCGTTGGAGTATAGGACGCCAACTAAAATGTTAATTGCGATTTTGAGAAATAATTGTGAATAACTGTGAATTCGATGAAATAACAATGAATTCAGCAGTTTCTTATTCTCATTTTAACATTCTTCTTGCGATCATGGTAAAAATTCACCCCTAGGGCTTTTTCTCTAGATTTTCTCAATTAGAAGCCTCTTTTTGGGTCTTTTTGAGAATTTTAACATTTTACTTGATGTCGTCTATGGAGAATGGAGCAGAACGTCCAAGTCAGTGGAATTTACTCGGGAGGAACGGTATGTTTGGGAATAAGCCGTAAGAGTATGGCCCGTCTGAGAAGCTGGGCTACGTTTCGCACGCGAAGGCGACGCATCAGATTAAACCGATGCACTTCAACCGTCCGGATGCTGATGTTGAGTTGTTCTCCGATTTCTCGACTCGTGTAGCCTTGGGCCACGAGTCGGAGAATTTTTTTTTGACGAGCCGTCAGCGAGAAGGCTTCTTCGGGTTTGTCTTTTGGTCTTTCTTTGGAATGGCCTTTGCCGTCTCTCGAAATGGATTTGCCGGCGGCCATAAGAACGTTCCTGCTTGAGCCTCATCGCTTCACGTGACACGGAAGGCACTGAATCATGTACATGTTTCAATGGCGCAAGTGGGACGATCGCAACCTACCATAACTGGATTTCGAGAAACAACGTGTGTTTGAACGATCCGTTTTATTGAGCCATCTGGCCTGCAAACACTTGAGAAGTCGGCCGTTGCGAACCGCGCTCACCGTGGGTGGGATCGGGGTCGGCGTCGCCGCGGCGCTCGCCGTCTACTTGGCGAATCAAACCATTTTTGAAGCGTTTCAACGAGCCGTGACGCAGGTGGCAGGAGAGGCCACGATTCACGTCTCAGGGGCGGATCATCGGGTCGATGAAACGCTCATTGAGCGGATTCGCCTCCATCCTGACGTTCGGGCAGTCCATCCGTATCTTGTGCAATCCGTCACGTTCGAAACGGATGAAGGCAACAACCGGGTCGGCATGGTCTGGGGGCTCGACCTGCTGGAGTTCATCCATGAAGAAACGGTGGCGGGGCGCTCCCCCGAGCAGGGAAATTTCTCGCTTGATTGGCTGCTCAGCATCGAGACCATCTACCTGGGCCGCGAGTTGGCAACCGGATTGGGTGTCACCCGGGGTGACCCCGTGACGGTCCACGTCGGGTCACGTCAATTCCAAGCAACCGTGCGTGACGTGTTGGCGTTTTCCGATGATGAGACACGATGGGATTCCGTGGCCGTCATGGACTTGGCCGCTGCCCAGGTGCAACTGAGACGGCTCGGTTGGCTTGACGGGTTGGATGTGGTGACGACGCCGGGCGTATCCGTGGACCGCGTCATTCAGGAACTTCAGGAGCGGGTAGGCCCGTCCGTTCTGGTCAACCGCCCGTCTCAGCGGAACGTGCAGGTGCAGCGGATGCTCACCTCGTTTCAGTTGAATCTTGCCACGCTCAGTACCGTCGGACTCTTCGTCGGCGTGTTTTTAGTCTACAACGCCGTGGGATTTTCCGTTGTCCAGTATCGACGGGAGATCGGCATCCTGCGCGCAATCGGCATGATGCCAAGACACGTTGGCTTGTTATTTCTGGGTGAGGCGCTGATCGTCGGCGCCGTCGGCGGTAGCCTCGGGTCCGTGATCGGGAGTGGCTTGGCGCAATCACTGGCGACGCTCGAACAGACCACGGTATCGGAACTCTATGGAATAGAAGCACCGGGAGAACGTCCATACAGTCTGCCCGTTTTGTTGGGAGGCTGCGTCCTGGGAATGGTGCTGTCGATGATGGGAGCCGTGGGGCCGTGCTGGGAAGCCAGCCGGACCGATCCGGTCCGGGCGATCGTCTCCGGGCCCTACCACGCCGCTCGTCGGCATCATGGACGGTTGACCGTCTCGGCCGTGGTGGTGCTGTGCGTGGCCGGGATGCTGACGTTGCCCGGTCCGGTCAACGGCATTCCCGTGTTTGGCTATGGGGCCGCGTTTTGTATCTTGTTGGGGTGTACCCTGCTCGCCCCGCTGAGCATTCATCTGCTGAATCTGGCGACCTCGTTCAGGCCCTCGTCGGGGTCCATGACGCGCCTTGCCGTCGATCACGTTGCCGGGTCATCGGGCCGAAGCAGCGTCACGCTTTCGGCCTTTATGGTGGGCATCGCGATCGTCGTGGGCGTCGGCATCATGGTGGAGAGTTTTCGGAAGACCGTGGAGCACTGGATTGCCCAGACCATCATGGCGGATTTGGTGGTGCTGCCCCACGACGAAGCATGGGACGCCGACCCCCACGGGAACACCCTTGGCCTTTCGCCGGAAGCGGTTCGGCGCGTCAGGGCGGTCCCGGGGGTGGCCGCCGTGGACCCGTATCGTCACGTGCGCATGCAAGTCGGAGCCACACAAGCCTTTGTCGTGGCGCGCGATCTCGCCCTTCACGCGAACCGGAGTCACTACCTGTTCATGAACGGGGAATCGTCTCGCCGTCTCCATCAGGCCATTGCCGAACGAGGCGTAGTGGTCTCGGAGGTGTTGGCCCATCGACTCGGCGTCATTGTGGGCGACGTGCTGTCTTTACCGACGGCCAAGGGACAAAAGGATTTCTCCGTGGTGGGCGTCTTTTACGACTATGCCACGGATGGCGGAAAGATCGTGATGGATCGGTCAATCTATGAACAATGGTGGAATGATCCCACGGCAACGGCCTTGGCGGTGTACCTTGATCCGGATACGAACCCTCAACGCGTGAGGGACGATCTGAAACACGTCCTCGACCCGCTTGTGCCCGCGTCGATCATCAGCAACAAAGAACTGCGTGCCCACGTTCTCGACGTGTTTGACCGAACCTTTCGATTAACCGTCGGCTTGGAGATCGTCGCGGTCATCGTCGGTCTGCTGGGAATTATGAATACGCTGCTGACCACCGTGATTGAGCGACAACGGGAGTTGGCAACGATCCGCGCGATCGGAGGCAGTCGCCGGTACGTACAAGGATTAGTGATTCGAGAATCGCTCTGTCTGGGAACGTTGGGTCTGGCTCTCGGCCTGCTGGCCGGAATCCTGCTGGCGGCGCTGCTGATCGGCGTGATTAACAAGCAATCCTTCGGATGGACGATTCACATGACCATCCCCCTCAAGACCATCCTGGAAGCCGTCCTCGTCGCATGCGTCACCGGCCTGATCGCCGGCTATCTCCCCGCCCGCTGGGCCACCCGCGGCCCGATTGCTGAGGGGTTGCGGTACGAGTGATTAAACAGATTCCAAGTCAGGGCCTCTCGCCATGCTCAGATCACCATGTTGACACTGTTCTGTAGCACCGGGCACCATCCGAATTCTGATGGGAGGTAACTTACTCACAATGGACACCTTAACCAACCCATCATACGGTCTGAAATACTATCTGAAGAACCAGAACCGCCTTATCCGACTCAGGTTCGTTAGCCAACTTCAAGGAGTATGATACCGTGACGTCGTTTCGCTTTCTTCATACCGCGGACATTCATTTGGACAGTCCTTTGAAAGGGCTTGCCGGACAGGAAGGAACTTCGGCGGAACGCATTCGCACCGCCACACGTGAGGCTTTTGATCAGCTCGTTGGACTTGCTATTGAGGAGCGGGTCGCCTTCCTTGTTATTGCGGGTGACCTTTATGACGGTGATTGGCGCGACTACAAGACCGGACTGTTTTTTGTCAGACAAATGGGCCGCCTTCATGAGGCCGGCATTCCCGTCTACCTGCTATACGGCAATCACGATGCCCAAAGCCAGATCACACATCACCTGAACTTGCCGAATAATGTCTATGTCTTCGAATCACGAAAACCACAATCCTTCAAAATCAATGACTTGGGCGTTGTCCTTCACGGGCAGAGTTTCAGGCAACGTGATATCGCTGACAATCTGGTACTGAAATATCCAGAACCTATCACTGACGCTTTCAATATTGGCGTTCTCCATACGGGTCTCGGTGGTATGGGCGGCCATGAGAACTACGCGCCGTGTTCTCTCGATGACTTGGTGAACAAGAGCTATGATTACTGGGCACTTGGCCACGTACATCAGGCCAAAGTGCTTCATAGGCAGCCCTATATCGTATTCCCCGGGAACTTGCAGGGACGCCACGTACGCGAGACCGGTGCCAAGGGTGCCTCCCTTGTCACAGTGGAAAACGGCGAAATTGTGAATCTTGTCACTTTGCCTTGTGACGTTGTGCGTTGGTCCGTTGTGCCGGTCGACTTGGAGAACGCTACGAGTATCGGAGATGCCGTTGGAGATGCCGTTGATCGCATCCGTGACGCCATTGAGAGTGCCGTCACCTTGGCCGAAGATCGACTGCTGGCGTGTCGTATCAAACTCCAAGGCCGTACAGAAGATCACGGGCAACTTCTGGCGGCTGAAGATCGACTTCTCGCCGAGGCGCGTTCAATCGCACTAGGTCTTGGTTCTGACAAAGCCTGGGTGGAAAAGGTCGTTATTGCGACCGAACCAGTTATTGACCCGGAAATCTTAGCGGGGAGTGAAGATGCCGTCGGCGATTTGCAACGGATGCTGCAAGAAGCAAGCTCCGATTCAGACCTCCTGCACAAACTTAAGACCGATATCGACGGGATGATCCGCCGATTGCCTCATGAAGTGCGGACCGATGTTGAGGATAGAATGTTAAAAGCCGCGGTTGATGGCGACCATGCTGCGCTGATTGCCGAAGTGATCCCTTACCTGTCTGCTCGTTTGATAGCGAGGGAGGACTAACGTGCGGCTGCGACGTCTTGATCTTCTTCGCTACGGGTGCTTCACCGATCGTTCGTTTGAACTTCCGGGCGGTAGCATCGATTTTCACATCGTATTCGGTCCTAATGAGGCCGGTAAGTCCACGGCACTCTCGGCGATTGAGGACCTTTTGTTTGGTATCCCGACGAAGTCGACCTACAATTTTTTGCACGACTATTCGAACATGCGGATTGGGGCTATTCTTGAGAGTGAAAAGAAATCGCTGGAATTTGTTCGTCGAAAGGGTTTGAAGGATACACTGCTCAATACCGCCGGTTCGCGGTTTTCCGAAGGCGAAGCCGCGTTGCGACCGTTTCTTGCCGGCGCAGATCGATCTTTCTTTGAACGGATGTTCAGTCTTGACCACGTTCGGCTCGAAAAAGGAGGTCAAGAAATATTAAAGGCTAAAGACGAGATAGGCCAAATACTGTTCTCGGCCGGAACAGGGATTGTGGGTTTGCGAAACCAACTTACCGTCCTCTCTAAGGAGGCCGATGAACTCTGGGCACCGAAAAAAGCTGGACACAGAAAATACTATCAAGCCCACGAAAAACTGGAAGACGCGAAAAGGGATCTGCGTCAGCAGACACTCACCGTAAATAAATGGCAGGAGTTGAAAAGGAACCGTGAAACTGCTGAAGAAGATTATGCAAAAGTCGAGAGCGAGTTCGAAAAGGTATTGACCAAACGCAAACAGTTTAGCCGTATTCGCAGAGTTTATCACGATATCAGCCGGAAGGCTGAATTGGAGAAGGATATCGCGAAATTGGGGGAGGTTGTCCGCTTACCCGAGGATGCTCTGCAGGTCATGGATGAATCTGAGCGAAAGGAACGCGAAGCAGCAATTCGAATCAGTACGCTCTCCGATCAGTTGGATAAGGCACGTGAAGAATGCGAAGTCCTTATTTACGATGAGCATCTGGTACTCCGCAGCGATGACATCCGTCAACTTCATGAGCGTCGTATCCGGATTCGCGGCGAGAAAGACGATCTCCCAAAGCGGCAAGCAGAACTCGGCGTTGCAGAAGCCGAACTATGCGACTTAGCGACTGAACTGGAATGGAAAGAGAAAGAAGTCGGTAAGTTGATCTTGCTAATTCCGGCACGGGCCAAGGTTAGTGCAGTGCGCTCCCTTCTTGCTCAGCGTGGTGAGTTAGCCGCGGACGTTAAGAATAAGAGCGTGACGTTGGAAGACGAGAGAATCCAACGTGACGAACTTCAAAAGCGCCGCAACGCTATGAGGGAGACGACAGATGTTTCCAGATTGGAAGCCGTCATCAAGGCGGTTCAGAAGAGTGGCGATGTAACCGGCCGTGTACGCAGTGCGGATCAACAGGTCAAGGATGCGCAAAGGCACGTTGAGCAGCTACTTTCTTCTTTGCACCCAAGCATCCCAAGTGCGAATGACGCCATAGAGATACATACGCCGGCTTGGATGAGAGTTCAGGATCATCGCGATAAATTTCAGGATTGGGACCGACGGTACCGAGAAACGATCCAGGAATGTTCAAAGGTGGAGCAGAAGCTTGCGCAAGGTCGCGAGTCTTTACAGAACGCTACGCGGGACGAGCAGGTCATTATGATCGACAAACTCCAAGAGTCAAGGGTCGCTCGCGATGCGCTCTGGAGATTGGTTAAACAAAAGCACATCGAGAATAGGCCAATCTCTGACGAGGAAACTCACCGCTACGCCGATGTACTCAATGACCTCGCGGCGGCCTTTGAGTCCGCAATACGCGCAGCCGATGGATTGGCTGACCAGAGATTCGATAAGGCCGAAGCAGTCGGACAGTTGGCGGAAAGGTCCCGCAACATTGAGAACCAAGAAAACAGTCTGTCCCAGTTACAGAAGCAGCAAGTATCCCTTACCCAAGAAGGCGAGCGCCTAAATGCCGATTGGCATACTTTATGGATCACGGCACCGTTTGAACCTCTCGATCCTGACGCCATGCTGGAGTGGCTGAAAACTCGTGACGAATTGCGGGAAGCGATTCGACGTCGAGCCGAAGCCGAGGGTGCGTTGGAAATTCAAAAAAGAGAGAAGCGTGAGGCCAAAGAAGGTCTTTTGGATGAGTTGTCGTCACTAGGTACCGACCGCACCGCGTTGGAAAACGACACCTTGCCCGTGATTCTGGAACACGCGGACAGGGTGCGACGTAAGTATGAAAAGGAAGCAGATGACAAGGCTTTCTTGGATAAGAGACTACAGGAAGCTTCGATCAGAATAGAACGTCAGCACCGTGAACTGACTCGGTATGAACAGGAGTGGTCAAAGTGGCAGAAAAAGTGGTTCACTGCCTTGACTGGTCTTGGACTTGCAGCCGACTCGAACCCGGATACAGTGTCCGTTCAGATCGATATCATTGAGAAAATGCGGGAAAAGACAGAGCAAATAAAGAATTTGCGCGATCAACGCATAGGTAAAATCAATCGAGATATTAATGACTTCGAGTCTGATGTCGCTGAGACAGTTCGTAAGTTGGCAGATGACCTTGCAGGCAAAGCCCCAGATGATGCCGTGCTTGAGGTCGAAAAGCGTCTGAAAAAATCTCAGCACAGACGTGACCTTCGAGACAGAAAAATAAAAGAGATAGAGGAAATTGAGAACAAGATACATGCCTTGGAAGCGGACCACCAAGAAGCCCGCGATTCGGTCAACTACCTCAAGGATGCAGCCGGTGCTGACACGAGTGAGCGGCTAAGAATCGCCGTCAATAAATCCGATTCTCTCCGTGCCTTGCAAGGCAAGTTGGACACAATTCTACAAAAACTTGATCGGCAAGGCGATGGTCTGACGACAGCCCAACTGGAGGCGGAATGCGACGCCATCAATATCGACCAGATTGCCGCAAGGGAAAAAACCGCCGATAACGAATTGAAGACATTACGCGGTCAGTTGACCAATGCCGCCGAAACCAGATCACAATCCAGAAACGCATTCGATGTGATAGGTGGCGGTGATGCAGCGGCACGAGCCGAGGCAACATGCCAGGAGGCTCTCGCGGAAATCCGCGAAGTGTCGAAGCAATACGTCCGTGTTCGTCCCTCCGCCATGTTGCTGCAATGGGCTATTGACCGCTATCGACGAGAAAAACAGGCGCCGCTTCTCCGACGTGCCGGTGAGCTTTTCGCAATGCTCGCCGGAGATTCGTTCAAAAGCCTTCAAGTTGACTACGATGGACAGGACCAACCACATCTGACAGGAGTGAGACCAGACGGAAAAATCGTACACGTGTCCGGTATGAGCAGCGGAACGGCGGACCAGCTTTATCTAGCCTTACGCGTTGCTTCCATAGAAGACTATCTCGGTCGTGCAGCCGCCCTACCGTTCGTGGCTGACGATTTGTTCATCAACTTCGATAATGACAGAGCCGGAGCCGGCTTCAAAGTATTAGGAGAATTGTCCAAGAAGACTCAGGTGCTTTTTTTTACTCACCATTTACATCTCTTAGACATTGCCCGGGAAACATTGGGCGACTCAATCTCTATTGAGAATCTGAACGAGTAATAAGTACATACGACAACTTGTCTTTGTTTATTTGCCGGAAGGTCAAAGGGAATTTGGAGGGTAGATATCCGTAATTTTTGCAACTTCGAGGACGAAACGTTCAATTTCGATCTTCATCTCTGCTTGCTGGAACCTAACGACGCCAGCAAGTCACGGCGCAGGCAGCTTTGAACGTGTTGCTATATTTCAACCTGAACGCTCCAAAACATTCTTTTTGGCCTCCATTTTTTTCAGACAATCGATCCCTGTTTTAGTTGTACTTTTTTATAAGCGTTGGGTAGCATGGCTTTCCATGGCTGCGTCTAAAGGTAGAAAGGTGAACGTCGCAAAGTCCAAATTGAAAAGGGCTGAACCGTACAGGCACGCGGAGGCGACGGGGTTGATGCGGCCAGAGGTTGGGACGCAGGCTCAGTTCAAGAAGAAGAAATCGCCGAAAACTTACCGGTACGATTCGTCATTGTCGCCGACCCTTGAGTGGGATGCGGGGCATCCTGCCAGGCAGCAAGGCGAAGCCCTGATTGCACAACTTGAGCGGCACATTGAAGAGTTGCGGGCTGCCTCTTTCCCCTCTCCCTCCGGGAGAGGGCAGGGTGAGGGCACAGGTCAGAGTGAAATTGCCAAGACTCTGCATCAGGCCGAAGAAACACTGCGCCGGCTGAAAGCCCTCAGCACACCCTTCCTGAATTGGGCAGGTAAGGCGGAGCGCCTTTCTTTTGACGTTCCCACGTTGCCGCTGTTTATCCATGAGCGGCTCTCCACCAAAGCCATCATCGAAACGCTGGCCGGGCACAAGACCGATAAGCAACAGGATCTGTACGACTTGTTTGGTGATCCTCAACGTTCCATCACCGATCAAGTGCTGAAAGCGTATGAATATCCCGACCAATGGGTGAACCGGATGGTTCTCGGGGATTCGCTCGTGGCGATGAACTCGCTGCTGCACTACGAAAGCCTGGGCGGGCAGGTGCAGATGATTTATATGGACCCGCCTTACGGCGTGAAGTTCGGGTCCAACTTCCAACCGTTTGTGCGGAAGCGGGACGTGACGCACAACGATGATGAAGACATGACCCGCGAGCCTGAAATGGTCCAGGCGTACCGGGACACATGGGAACTGGGCCTGCATTCCTATCTGACGTATCTGCGCGACCGTCTGCTGCTGGCCCGTGATCTGTTGACCCCAAGCGGCAGCATCTTCGTTCAGATCAGCGATGAGAACCTGCACCACGTGCGGGAAGTGATGGATGAAGTGTTTGGGGCGGAGAATTTTGTTGCCGCAATCACTTACAAGACATCAATTGGTCTTGGAGCAAAATACCTAGATCGAGTTTGTGACTATATTCTTTGGTTCGCTAGGGACAAGGAATACCTAAAATATCATCCGCTTTTCGTTCCACTTGATCGTGGTAAAGAAGGTGCGACACGCTACAATTACATAGAATTTCCAGACGGCACTTGTCGTCTTCTGACAGAGGAGGAACGCGAGAATCCCTCGCTTATCTCAGTGTCTGCACGGTTTTTTACCGACCAAGGACTTACTTCTCGGACTGGAACCGAAAACACTAGGCGTTCCTTTGAGTTCGAGGATGAAACTTACCAGCCAACTGTTGGGGGCTGGAGGACAACCATGGAGGGGCTAAAGCGGCTTGCAGCAGCACGGCGAATTCTAAAGGCTGGAAGAACACTTCGATTTAAAAAGTACTTTGATGACTTTGGGGCGATCGAATTAACAAACTTTTGGGGTGATGTCGGAGGCGGAATTCAAAGCCGTACTGATCCCAAGATTTACGCGGTTCAAACAAGCATAGGCATCGTTCAACGCTGCCTCCTCATGACCACCGACCCGGGCGATCTGGTGCTTGATCCCACTTGCGGCAGCGGCACGATGGCCTACGTTGCTGAACAATGGGGCCGACGCTGGATCACGATTGATACCAGCCGGGTGCCGTTGGCGCTTGCTCGGCAACGGCTGTTGACCGGTACGTTTCCCTGGTACGAACTCAAGGATGGTCAGCGTGGCCCTGCCGGTGGTTTCGTCTACAAGCGCAAGCAGAACAAGAAGGGCGAAGAGGTCGGGGGCATCGTGCCTCATGTGACCCTCAAATCCATTACGAATGATGAGCCTCCGAAGGAGGAGGTCCTCGTGGACCGTCCCGAGCATCAAAATGGTATTACCCGCGTGACCGGGCCGTTTTGCGTGGAGGCGACGATTCCTACGCCGGTGGGGTGGGAAGAGGATGCATCCTCACCCTGGGCCTCTCCCACGGGGAGAGGGGAAAAGAGGGGGACGTCAAGGGAGGGTGATGGAGATGCCATCGGCGGAGCGGGTGTTGGAGTGTCTCCGGGCAAAGGAGGGGGAGAGTCCTACGGCTCGTTTGTGAATCGAATGCTCGAAGTGTTGCGCAAAAGCCCCGTTCTCAGATTGGAGGGAAACAGGACGGTCACGTTCAGGAACGTCCGGCTGCCGGCAAAGACGTTGTCTCTTTCCGCGGAAGCCCTTGTGGATGCCACCGCGCCCGGGCAACGGCCTTCTTTGCCGGAGGCGATTGATGAGGCGGAGGAGAAAAGCGGTCGTCGGCTTCCGTTGTCCGGGCAGCCGGTGGCGTTGGTGTTCGGTCCTGAAAACGGGGCGGTCAGTGAAAAACTGGTGTTTGAGGCCGCACGCGAAGCGCATGCCAAACGCTACACGCATCTGTACGTGATCGGGTTCGCCATTCAGCCTAACGCCAGGACGCTCGTGGAGCGATGCACTGAGGTGGTCGGCGTGCCCGCTGCCTACGTGCAGGCCACTCCCGACTTGCTGATGGGAGATCTGCTCAAGAATATGCGTTCCAGTCAGATTTTCAGCGTCTGCGGTCAGCCGGACGTTGCCGTGCGGACGATTACGCACCCCTCACCCCGGCCCTCTCCCTCAAGGGGAGAGGGAGTACAGTATCAAGTGGAGTTGCTGGGGTTGGACGTGTTTGATCCCGTTACGATGGAGGTGGACCATCGGTCCGGCAAGGACGTGCCGGCGTGGTTTCTGGACGTTGACTATAACGACTTGTGTTTTCACGTGTCGCAGGCGTTCTTTCCTCGCACGAGTGCCTGGAACAATCTCAAAAAAGCCTTGAAGCGTGACTACGACGAAAGCGTCTGGGATCATCTCTCCGGGGCCACGAGTGCGCCGTTCCAAGCCGGTGAACACCGGCAGATTGCCGTGAAAGTGATTGACGACCGCGGAAACGAATTGCTGGTGGTGAAAAAACTGAATGAATGCTGACTCAAGCGCAAGCAGACAGACTGATCAAGATCGCCAAGGAAGCCACGAGGGTTGATTCTCTGAACTGGCAAGCAGGGAAGATGGACAATGAACTCCTTGTTGCAAAAACAGATAGAGGACTTCAATTTGTTCTTTCGATGAAACGGAATCCATTTGAAATTCGGCTGCACTGTCGAACCAAGGACCGCGATATTGGTCTTGTTCGTCTTGACAACAGTCCCTATCACCCTAATCCGGATGGAACGGAAATTCTTCATCAACCACACTTGCACATATTTCGGGAGAGCTTCGGATTGGCTTGGGCGGAACCAGTAACGTGGTGCAACGTAAATGACCCTTACGGCACGTTAGAACGTTTCCTTGAAATTATCAAAGCTAGTTTCCCAAACGGCATACAAGTGAATATGAATTTGTGATGACGACGACGTTTCTCCAACCGGATCTAGCGAGCGACTATCTCGCTTGGCTCCGTGACAGGCTCAAGACTCTCCAACGAGGAGACGTCTCCGTACTGAGCACACCATTTCTCGATCCATTTCATGACGGCATTCAGATATATGTCGAGCATCGTCACGGAGAATATATTCTTCATGATAACGGTGACACCATTGAACATCTCCAATGCTTAGGGGTCGAGATTGAGGATTCTGAACGACGGAAAGTCTTGGTTGAACGTGCGACTGCTGGTTGTGCCGTTCGTCTTGTGAATGGGCGCTTGGAATCTCCTGCGTCTGCGACGAACCTTCCTCAGCGCGCCCATTTTTTGATCACGGCTGTTTTGCGGCTCAATGATCTCTGGATGAGTCACGTTCCCCATACGTTCACTGACTTTTTTGAATTGGTTGGCGAATTTCTCGATCGGCGGAACGTTCTTTATGCTGCAAATGTGAGCATCCCAGGACGTACGGTTGAACATCCTATTGACTTTGTTATTCCCTTACCCCAAAAAGCCGAGCGGCTCGTCAGACTCATTGGAAGTCCTTCGCCACAAACGGCGAAGCTTGTGTCGTTCACGTGGATGGAATTGAAAGAAACACGCCCAGCCGCGCAAAGAGCCGTAGTCCTTAATGACATTCGGTCTGCAGATCCACTGACGGATGAGTCGGAAGAGACGTTTCGACGGGTTAGTGATCAAACAGTAGCCATCCTTCGAGGTTACAGCGATACAATCTATCGTTGGAGCCAACGGGATACCTCTGACTTTTCACGCCTCTGGTCAGCTCATGGCCGTTTGTAGATAACCCTTTATGAGCGCCTACGAAGTTCCTCAGCCTATTTTGAATTCTCCTTTCGGGGAACCTCAGGAACACTGGCACATTGTCGAGGGAGAAACGCCTTCTCGAAACCCCGGGCGTCGACCGGCGATGTATTTTTATCGTGATCCCAAGATGAAACCCGAGAACGAGTATGGGAGCGTTGCCGCCACCACCATTGAATTGAAACTGGTCAACCGGATTCGGGCGCAAATCAAGAAATGGCGGTCGGAAGGATACCCGGGCGTCACCAGAACGACTCAGGAGTTACTTCAATGGTGGCAACGCGAAGGAAGAGAGCATCGACTCTTCTTTGCCCAACTTGACGCGGCTGAAACGATTGTCTTTCTGACCGAAGCCCGGGCGGATTTTCGGCAGGGGATCGAGGTCCCTCAGGAGGCCGTCAGTGATGAGAAACGGACTCAAGGGTTGACGGGATTTCGTCGGTACGCCTGCAAGATGGCGACGGGGTCCGGAAAGACCACCGTCATGGGGATGCTCGCGGCGTGGAGCATTCTCAATAAAGTGAACGACCGTCGGGATGAACGATTTTCCGACGTGGTGTTGGTCGTCTGTCCGAACGTAACGATTCGTAACAGGCTCCGGGAACTGGACCCGGAGCAAGGCGAGGCCAGCCTGTATCGTACCCGCGATCTGGTTCCGCCGCACGTGATGCCGTTACTCACGCAAGGCCGCGTCCTGGTGAGAAACTGGCACGTGTTCGAACCGCAGGCCGTTCAAACGGGTGGCGTGGGAGCCCGGGTCACGAAAGCCGGGGTTGAGGTGCGGACGAAGGAAATCATTACCATTGGTTCGAAAACCGCCATGACCCGCGGACGACGCTGCCTGACCCTGAAGGATTTTGAACGCCAGGTTGCCGCCGGGTTGCTGACCGTGCTGAGTGAAGACGTTGACAAAGATGGAACGCGACGAAAGGTCACGGTGGAGTCGAGGCGCTACGTTGAAAGCGATACGGCTCTGGTCAATCGTCTTCTTGGTCGGGACGTCGGAGGGAAACGGAACCTGCTCGTCATGAATGATGAGGCTCACCACGCCTATCGCATCGTGCGTGAGAGTCAGGACGACGATGAGGACGTTCTGTTTGGTGAGGAAGAGGCTGCCGAGAATTTTTTTAAGGAAGCCACGGTCTGGGTTGACGGCTTGGATCGTATTCAGAAACTTCGGGGGCTGAATTTTTGTCTGGACTTCTCAGCCACGCCGTATTTTCTCGGACGAGTCGGGCAGGACACGAATCGACCGTTTCCCTGGGTCGTCAGTGATTTTGGGTTGATTGACGCCATCGAATCCGGTCTGGTGAAAATTCCGCAGCTTGCGGTTCGGGATACGACGGGAAAAGAAATTCCCGGGTACTTCAATATCTGGCACTGGATCATACCGCAACTGACTTCCGCCGAACGCGGCGGCAGGAAGGCCAATCCGAAACCGGAAGCGATTTTGAAATATGCGCACCATCCCATCGCCATGCTCGGCGGACTCTGGGAAAAAGAACGCGAGGAGTGGAGCCGGAATCGAGACGACCCAAGACCACCGGTGTTCATTCTCGTGTGTCAAAACACGCAGATTGCCAAGGTCCTCTATGAATGGTTGGCGGAGGATCGTGCGCCGATGGGCGTTCCACCGGTGAAGATCGAAGGATTCAAGAATGACGGCAGGTGCAACACGATTCGCGTGGATTCCAAAGTCGTGCATGAATCAGACTCCGGCGAAGCGAAGACCGACGAAGTGCGTTGGATGCGTTTCATCCTCGATACCGTAGGCAAGACCGCGTGGCCGACTGATCGAATGGGTCATCCGATTTACCCTAGTGGTTTCAAGGAACTGGCGGAGAAGCTTGGACGATCCGATCATCCGCCCGGCCGAGACGTGCGGTGCATCGTCAGCGTGGGGATGTTGACTGAAGGGTGGGACTGCAACACGGTGACGCACATCATCGGTCTTCGCCCTTTTCTGTCTCAACTCCTGTGTGAGCAGGTCGTCGGGCGTGGATTGCGCCGGACAAATTACGAGGTCGGTCCGGATGGGACGTTGGCTGAGGAATCGGCCAAGGTGTTTGGCGTGCCTTTCGAGGTGATTCCGTTCAAGGCTTCTCCGAAGGGTCCCCCGCCGCCACGGAGCAAGCGTTGTCACGTTCATGCTCTTCCTGCGAAATCACGGTATGCCGTCACCTTTCCTCGCGTCGAAGGATACACGCAGGCCGTTCGTCATCGCGTGACCGTGGACTGGGAAAAGGTGGCTCCCTGGGTGTTGGAACCGGGCCGTATTCCTCCGGAGGTTGAAGTGAAGGGGTTGCACGTCAACAATAAAGGAAGACCGTCCCTGAGTGGGCCTGGTAAAATCAGCGACGTCACGCTTGCCGAGTTCCGGGCCAAACACCGAACGCAGGAATTGGTTTTTGACCTTGCCCGCACGCTGACGCGGGATTACGTGGCTCAGCGTCAGTGCATCGTTCCTGCTCATCGGCTCTTTCCTCAGTTGGCCACGATTATTCACCGTTACCTCAACGGCAAGGTCACGGCTCACCCGCCCGCGGACAAAAAAGACGTTTTTCTTGCGCCGTATTACGGTTGGGTCGTCGAACGCTTGCTGGAGGCCATCCGTCCCGACGCTTCGCAAGGTGAAACCCCGGAAGTTCCCCGCTACGAAACCACGCGCGGCCCAGGGTCCACCGCCGACGTGGATTTTTGGACCAGTCGTGATGTGCGGGAAGTGGTGAAAAGCCATCTGAACTACGTTGTTGCCGATACCAGACAATGGGAGCAGTCTGCCGCCTCTTACCTGGATAGACATCAGTCGGTTGAGGCTTTTGTGAAAAACGCCGGGCTGGGATTTGCCGTTCCGTATCTTCACAACGGTCAGATGCACGACTACGTTCCTGATTTTCTCGTTCGGCTGAAATCCGACCCGCCGCACCACCTGATTCTTGAAACAAAGGGGTATGATCCGTTGGAAGAGGTCAAGCGTGCCGCCGCGGAACGATGGGTCACTGCGGTCAATGCGGATGGAACCTTTGGGCACTGGCACTACGCCGTTGCCAAGAAGGCGTCTGATGTTCCAGGGATCGTCAAGAACGTTTCCGACGGGACATGAGAGAGGGAATCACGTCAGGGCCGGGTCTGCCACGGCCACTTCAAAGCTTTTCTTTAGGCGCCAAAAATCGGTTAAGCTCATAGCGCATTCTCCAGGGGAATTACTGACTGTTTCTTTTCGTAAGAAAACGACCAACAAGCCCAACCGCACTTACACCAGCAAGTATACTTGCCACCCACTGATACCCACTTGCTGCCAAAAAGACCGCTGCAATAATACAACATAAGGCAATCCCTAAACCAAACCATTACCCAAGAAATATACATTGAGAGGGTAAAGGACCTGAAAACGAAGCCGCTTCTAATATGGAGATACGAACATTCTCGGGAAGTTTATCAAGAACGTCCCGTGGGGGTAAGGCCGACGCAGCACTCTCTTGTCTTTTAGCTTGTTGTGGAAGTCTCGGTTGTCTTGATTTCGTCATTCAAACGCTCAATGGCTTGATACATATCATTTCCTATCGCATCAAGATCCAAAGCCTGCATATTTTTCGGATAACGTGGAGGATTAAACTCAATTGCCCCAACTTCGCTCAAAGAACTCAAAGTCAACCATACCCCACGATAAAACCTACCCGAAAGAACACGCAGACCCCCTCCCCTCCGCAACAGCCAACGATGATCCTTCTTATAAGAAGGTATTTTCCGATTCATGCCACACCCGTAATAGATAATTTATCTCGCTTCCATTTTTATCAAGATCGATAGAGATATTTTCGTTAATTTCTCTGATTTCATGTGCTGATTGCTCAGAAAACTCTATCACTGCGGTGTCAGTATCTTCAAAATATTTCATTTGCATCTTCCCGCTTTCAGCGAATCACGTCAGCGCCGGGTTTGCCACGGCTACCTCAAAGCCCAAGTCTTCGATCATCCGGTGAACTTCGCGGGCGGGGTCTCCGGGCGTCGTGAGGTAGCCGTTGACGAATAACGAGTCCGCGACGTACAGGGCCAGGGGTTGCAGGGAGCGCAGATTGAATTCGCGCCCGCCCGCCGCGCGAAGTTCCCGTTGCGGATGGAGAAAACGGAACAGGCATAAGATGGTGAGGCATCGGCGGGGGGTGAGGTGTTTCGCCTCGGCGAGGGGCGTGCCGGGAATGGGATGCAGCATGTTGATCGGGATCGAGTCCGGGTTCAGGTCGCGAAGAGCGAAGGCCAGGTCCAGGAGATCGTCGTCGGATTCTCCCATCCCGACGATCCCGCCCGAACACAACTCCAGTCCGGCGGCTCGGGCACGTTGTAACGTGGTCAGCCGGTCTTGATACGTGTGCGTCGTGCAGACGGAGGGATGATAGGCTTCGCTCGTGTTCAGGTTGTGGTTGACGCGATCCACTCCCGCGGCCTTGAGTTGTTCCGCCTGGGACGCCGTCAGGAGGCCTAACGAACAGCAGACTTGAAGCGGGAGTTCTTGTTTGATCCGTTTCACCGCGGACGCAATGCCGTGGATTTCTTTGTCAAGCGGGCTTCTTCCGCTGATTACCACGCAGTATCGTTGGGCGTTGGCCGCATGGGCTCGACGGGCCCCGTTCAGCACGTCGTCGGGGGACACCAACGCGTAGCGGTCAATGGAAGCGGCGGAGATACTGGATTGGGAACAATACCCGCAATCTTCTTGACAGGCTCCGCTTTTCGCGTTGAACAACATCTGGATGGTGACGGTTCGACCGAAATAGGCGTGGCGAATTTTATACGCTGCGGCAATCAGGGATAAGAGTTGGGCGTCGTCGGTTCGGAGAAGCGTCACGCCTTCTTCGCGGGTGAACGTGTGGCCGTGCAGGATGCGGTCTGCGAGATTGTCAAATGGGGTCATGCTCGTCCTCTCCGGTTGCCGTGGGTTCTGGCGCGTCGGTGTCGAAACGAATCGTCAACTGGCTTGATGGATCGCGTTGATCGATTCAGGTTGCCGTGATGCTCGGCGCCCAACGTCAAGGGAATCATAGTCGGCTCGGGGGACGTGGGGCGCGTCTCTCCACATGTTCTCAAGGCCGTAGTAGGCCCGAACGTCTTCCTGGAAAATATGAACCAGAACGTCTCCATAATCGAGAAGGAGCCACTTCGCCGCGGCTTCTCCTTCCATGGTGCCGCGTTCACCGAACCGGCGCCGCGTTTCCCGTCGAACGGCTTCGGCAATGGCTCTGACGTGGCGTTCGGAATTTCCGGAGCCTATGACGAAATAGTCGGCAATCGAGGTGAGGGCTTCGGTGTGAAGGACGACCACGTCGGAGGCTTGTTTATCCAGGACCACGCCGCCGATGACCAGAACTTTGCGTTTGACGTCTGAAATCGATCTCCTCCTTACGATCCGCCGTAGAGGCGGTGTCGAATTATATAAGACCGGACGCCGGGCGGCAACCAGTCGGAGACGTCCAGTCCCTCGTGAATGCGTTTGCGGATGGCTGAGGCAGACACCGGACAGGGGGCAATCCGAAGAAAGGTCACCATCGCGTGCGCGTGGACGGAGACGTCCAGTCGATCAAGCCGGCCGGCGTCCAACTCGTGCAGTTGATCCACGGGTAACGACGGCAGCAGCGTCAGCTCGGCCGCCTGAGCAAAATGAACGGGCGGTCGTGACACCACGAGAAAGTTCGTGGAGGACACTAACGTCTCACCCGATTTCCAAGCGGCAATCTCCAGAAACGCGTCCAGCCCGATGATAAACCAGAGTTCACCCGTCACGGTGCGTCTCAGCGTTCGGACGGTATCAATGGTGTAGGATGGGCCGGGCACGGTGGACTCCACGTCGGAGACCGCATAGTGCGGGTACTCGGCAACGGCTTGCCTGACCATGGCCAAGCGATGGTGTGCCGGGGCCAGCGACCGACTTGGTTTATGCGGCGGGTCTCCGGACGGAATGAAGATCATCCGATCCAGAGTCAGGGCCCGTTGCGCCTGCTCGGCAATGGACAGGTGGCAACGGTGAATCGGGTTAAAAGAGCCGCCCAGTAATCCAATGCGCATGTGACGGAAATCGTTCAGGTTGTCACGGCCCAGTCATTTTCACGCAAGCGGGAATCCCGTCTTGCCGGACCGTCAGGCCAGCAGCGCCAAGTTATCACGATGGATCACTTCTTCGTATTCGTGCGTGCCTCGCTCCCGACGGATGTCCTGCGTTTGGCGGCCTTTTATCTCGAACACGACGTCGGAAGAAAAATTCACCAGGCCTTTGGCAACCTCTTTGCCCGTCGCGTCCACGCAAGAAACCGGGTCACCGGACACGAACGTTCCCTTCACGTCCACGATTCCGGAAGGCAGCAGGCTTTTGCCTCGCAGCGTCAGGGCCTCCACGGCCCCGGAATCCAGCACGAGTTGGCCCTTGGGTCGCAGCGTAAACGCGATCCAATGCTTGCGACTCGGCAGTTTTCGTCCCTGAGGCAGGAACAGGGTGCCGTCCTCGGATCCGGTACACACGCGAGGCAGTAAACCGGGGGATTCACCGTTGAGCAGCAACGTCGGGAGACCGTATTGACCGACGAGTTTGGCCGCTTGAATTTTTGTGACCATCCCCCCGCGGCTTTCCCGGCTCTTGGAGGTTCCGGCTCCTCGTTCGACATCGGGGGTAATATCGGTGATCTGGGAAATCAACGTCGCCTCCGGATGGCGTCGGGGGTCCTGGGTGAACAATCCGTCTACGTCGGAGAGGATCAACAGAAGATCGGCGTCCACCAAATGGGCGACTTGAGCCGCGAGCGTGTCATTATCCCCGAAACGAATTTCTTCCACGGCGACCGCGTCGTTTTCATTGACGATCGGAATCACGTCCAATTCCAGTAACGTGGTCAGCGTGTGCCTTGCGTTGAGAAACCGTTTTCGATCGGCCAGATCCTGATGGGTGAGCAGGACCTGGGCGACATTGTGTCCGGCTTCGTGAAAGCTGTGTTCATACGCGTGAATCAGATGACTTTGTCCGGCCGACGCCGCGGCCTGTTGCAACGGGATGGTGTGCGGATAGGACGTGAGACCGAGTTTCTCAATGCCCGCGACAATGGCCCCCGAGGATACGAGGACGACCTCTCGTCCGTCGCGTTTGATCTGCGCGACGTCGTTGGAAAGGCGTTGAACGTGGTCAAGCCGCAGCCCTCCCGCTCGCGAGGCCAGAATGCTGCTCCCGATTTTAATCACCAGGCGCGTTGCGTGGGAGAGGATGAGATCTCTCATGCCGCTCTGATTTCCTGAAGGCGTCGGGCGAGAAAGATCCGGACCGCGTCCACGCCTTCACCGGTGACCGAGGAGATCGGGAAAAAAGCAAGACCGCGGTCCCTGCAATGGCGATGGAGTTCCCGAAGGCGTTGCCCGTCTCCTTGGACGTCCGTTTTCGTGCCGAGGACGGCAAACGGCCGCTCTCTCAACGTGGGATCAAACGCGACGAGCTCTTCTTGCAGCACGTGAAACGTGCCCACGGGATCCTCCGCCGTCCAGTCCGATACGTCAATCAAGTACAGGAGAAACCGGGTGCGTTGAATATGCTTGAGAAATTGGTGTCCCAATCCTTTGCCGTGATGGGCACCTTCAATCAGCCCTGGGACGTCGGCCATGACGAAATGGTCGTAGGCTCCGATGGAGACGACTCCCAAGTGGGGACGAAGGGTCGTGAAGGGATAGGCGGCAATCTCCGGTCGTGCAGCCGAGAGCGTAGAAATCAGCGTGGACTTTCCGGCGTTCGGACGTCCCACGAGACCCACGTCGGCCAAGAGCTTGAGTTCCAGGTCGAGCCACAATTCTGCGCCGGGCGCGCCGTCTTCAACCCGTCTGGGCGCGCGGTTTGTCGAGGTCGCAAACCGGGCGTTCCCCTTTCCGCCTTTTCCTCCCAAGGCCACGACCGCGGATTGGTCGGGGACCACCAGATCCGCCAGAAGGGCTTGAGTCCCGGCGTCTTTGATGATGGTCCCGACCGGCACGGTAATGGTGACGTCGGAACCGGAACGACCGCGTCGATTCGCTTTTGCTCCCGGATGTCCTGGTTCGGCTTCATAATGGCGTTGGTATTTCAGGTCAAGCAGGGTCGTGACCCGGGGTGAAGCTTTGACGACGACGGTTCCGCCGTCGCCGCCGTCGCCGCCGTCCGGTCCGCCGTGGGGCACGAATTTTTCCCGGCGGAAACTACAGGCTCCATGACCGCCGCTGCCGGCTCTGACGAAAATTTTGGCGCGATCGATAAACATCCGCCACCTTCGGCACTCTTGTCGGATGAAGAAGCTCGGGAGGAAAGAAAAAAACAGGAGAGATGGAAAGAAGAACCGGATCGCGGGCTAGGGGGAAGGATAGACGCTGATCTTGCGTCTCGCGTGGCCCCCCTCGAATTTCACGACTCCAGGCGCCTTGGCAAAGAGGGTGTGGTCCTTGCCCATGCCGACGTTATAGCCTGGATAAAACTTGGTTCCTCGTTGGCGGATGAGAACGTGCCCCGCTCGAACCCGTTCGCCGGCGTACCGTTTCACTCCCAGGTACTGCGGATTGCTGTCGCGACCGTTTCGAGAGGACCCGCCGCCTTTTTTGTGTGCCATGGCGTCTCCTGTTCTTTTCCCTTACCCGAGGACGATTTCGTCGACGCGGATGCGGGTGAATGATTGACGATGTCCGCGTGTTCTTCGGTAATTCTTACGCCGTTTTTTCTTGAAGACGGTGACGGATCGCGTCCGACCGTTTCCCAGGACGGTGGCTTTGACGTGGGCGCGGTCCACGGTCGGTTGCCCGATGGTGGCCCCCTCGTCACTCGAAATAAATCGAACGGGTTGTAATTCCAACGTTTGCCCGGCATCAACGTGAAGCACCTCAACCTGAAGGATCGCTCCCGGTTCCACCCGATATTGTTTGCCGCCGGTTTCCAGAATTGCGTACATGATCGCAGTCGTCCTTTCTATTGAAGCAGATGCGTGATGTATCATGCCCCTTGTGGAAGTGTCAAGGCGTGTGGGACGTCTTGGCTTTGCGCGTGGTCCAGGTTGATTGACAGAATCGGCCCCCCCTCGGTATAACGGAAGAGAGGAGGCATTCATGGTAACCCCAAGTGACAAAATCTGGATGGACGGAACCTTTGTCGATTGGAACGAGGCGTCCGTCCACGTGTTGACGCATTCCTTGCATTACGGCATGGGGGCCTTCGAAGGCATTCGATGCTACGAGGGAACCGCGGCGTCGGCGATTTTTCGATTGCACGAGCACGTTGACCGGCTGTTCGAATCGTCCCACATTATCATGATGAGCGTCCCCTATAGTCGGAAGGACGTCGCCGAAGCCATCGTCGAAACCGTTCGGATCAATAAGCTGAAATCCTGTTACATTCGTCCCTTGCTCTACGTGGGGCAAGGGGAAATGGGGCTGTACCACGGGAACAATCCCGTGAAGTTGGCGATTGCCGCGTGGTCCTGGGGAACCTATCTGGGAGAGGAGGGGTTGGTTCAGGGCATTCGGGCGAAGGTGTCCTCATTTACCCGCCACCACGTCAACGTCGCCATGACCCGGGCAAAAGTGTCCGGCTACTACGTGAATTCGATTTTAGCCAAGTGTGAAGCGAAACACGCGGGGTACGATGAGGCGCTGCTCCTGGATACGGAGGGCTACGTGGCTGAGGGGGCCGGAGAAAACGTGTTTCTGGTGAAGAACGGGGTCCTCAAAACCACGCCGCTCACCTCCATCCTGGAAGGCATCACGCGGAATTCCATTCTGGAACTGGCGCGCGAAAAGAACGTTCCCGTGAGTGAGGAACGGTTTACTCGGGACGCCTTGTACGTGGCCGATGAAGTGTTTTTCACGGGAACCGCGGCCGAGGTGGCTCCGGTTCGGTCCATTGATGACCGTCAGGTCGGAACCGGAAAACGAGGGCCGGTGACGACTCTTCTTCAGCAGTCCTTTTTTGATATCGTCCAGGGCAAAGACCCATCCCACGCCCATTGGCTGACTCCCGTCTAACGTCGGCTTCGGACAATCCCGAGTTTCTGCCCTGAACGCCGGTCAAGTCGCGCCGATCGTCGGGGCGTCAGTCGGTCCAATCCCACGCTGCGCACTTACGATGCTGATTCAGGGGGAATCAGAGGGGGGAAGGCGGCCTTCCGTGTTTTCCGCATCGGGAGCGGGTGCATGAGAGGGAGGAAGCGTGGCGTCCGCGTCTTCCGTATCGGAAAGGGGTAATGAACCGGATGGAGCAGGAACGTTAATGGTCGAAGAAGGATCAATGACTGAAGAAGAGACGCTCTCGCGTTTGGAAAGTAACGCGAGGGAGAGCGACGTCAGCATAAAAATCACGGCGGCCACGACGGTGACTTTGCTGAGAAAATTAGCCGGGCCGCGGCTTCCGAACACCGTTTGGCTGGACCCGCCGAATGCGGCTCCGATTTCTGCGCCCTTTCCCGCCTGAAGCAGGATGGCGGCAATCATTAAAAAACAGACGGCGAGGTGCAGAATAACCGTGACGGTATACATAGGGGCTTCCTTCCTGGCGATGGGCTGATCGGAGCTACGATGCCAATTCACAAATCTTAGCAAAGCCTTCAGGTTCAAGACAAGCGCTGCCGACCAACGCCCCGTTGATCTCATCCGACTCAAAGAATTCGCGCGCATTGTGAGGAGACACGCTTCCTCCGTAGATAATCCGCGTCTCCATTCCGACGTCCGCCCATTCCGCGTGGAGGATCGCGCGCAGAGAGGCGTGGACCTCTTCCGCTTGTTGCACCGTCGCGGCACGTCCGGTGCCGATGGCCCAAACCGGTT
The DNA here is from genome assembly GCA_965212625.1 of Nitrospirales bacterium. Lineage (GTDB taxonomy): Bacteria > Nitrospirota > Nitrospiria > Nitrospirales > UBA8639 > Bin75. The sequence continues at coordinate 2,569,412 of OZ243124.1, forward strand.
CATACGCAATGGTAACGTCAGCCGCGTGATCGGCAGACACGTCCCGAAGGCCGTGGAGCAGTTGTGCCGTCACCGCGGATTCCGTGTGCCCGGCTTCTCGTTCCTCCAGGGTTTCCCCCACGCAGAGAATGGGAGCGAGGTCGTGCCGCAAGGCGGCCTTGAGCTTTTTGTTGACGTGGGCATTGGTCTCGCCGAACAGTCGCCGGCGTTCCGAATGTCCGATGAGCACCGCCCGGCACCCCAGGGCGTTCAGCATGAGACCGGAGATCGCTCCCGTGTAAGCCCCTTCGGATTCCCAATGCAGATCCTGGGCACCCACACTGAATCGATCATCAGGCCGAAGAACCTCCTGAAGACCGTGAAGAGACGTGAACGGAGGGAGAATCAGCACCTCCGCGGAGACGTGCGGCACCAGGGCTTGCCGGAATTGACGGACGAACGCCACGGCCTCGGCCGCCGTGTTGTGCATTTTCCAGTTCCCTGCGATGAGTCGGGGTTTCATGAAGGGCGCACGGGTGAGAGACGAAAGGAGCGAGGGAGTTACCGGTCCGGTAGTGCGGCCAGGCCGGGCAGATGACCGCCCTCCAACAGTTGGAGGGCCGCGCCGCCTCCCGTGGAAATGAACGACATGCTGTCGGTTTCCCCAGCCCGGTGAACGGCCAGGGACGTATCCCCGCCCCCGACAATCGTGAGGGCGTAGGCGTTCGCCACGGCATGGGCCATGGCTTGGGTTCCCCGGGCAAAGGCGTCTCGTTCAAACATGCCCATCGGTCCGTTCCAGAGAATGGTTTTGGCATTTTGAATCGCCTCAGAAAAAAGTTTGACGGAGGCCGGCCCAATATCCATGCCGTACCATCCTTCGGGAATTTCCTGAATGGGCACAATTTTCGTTTCGGCACCCGGTTCCAAGCTGGCCGCGACCACGCAATCCACGGGCAGATAGACTTTGACCCCGCGTTCCAGGGCGTGGACGTGAATGCCTTTGGCGAAGGCAATCATTTCCTCTTCAAGCAGGGATTGACCGATTTCAAGACCCGTGGCCTTGAGAAACGTAAACGCCATGCCGCCGCCGATGATGACTTTGTCGACTTTTTTCCCCAGGTTTTCGATGACGCCGATTTTCCCCGACACTTTGGCCCCGCCTAACACGGCGACAAAGGGCCGAATGGGATTTTCCACGGCTCCCTCAAGGCATTCCACTTCCTTTCTCATCAAATATCCCACGGCGGAGGTTTTGATGAACGTGGGGACTCCGACGGTGGAGGCGTGAACCCGATGAGCGGCTCCAAAGGCTTCGTTGACGTACACGTCCCCCAACGAGGCCAGCTCTGAAGCGAACTGGGGATCATTGGTTTCCTCACCGGGATGGAACCGGAGATTTTCCAGTAACAACACGTCACCGGGTTTGAGTTGACTCGCCAAGTTGATGACCTTCGGTCCCACGCAGTCCGGAGCAAACGTCACGTCCTTGCCAAGCAGGCGCTTCAACCGTTTAGCCACGGGCGCCAGACTGAGTTCCGGGCACGGGCGTCCTTGTGGGCGGCCCAGATGTGAGCAGAGAATCACGCTGGCGCCTTCGTCTGCCGCGTGATTGATTGTGGGGATCACCGCGCGAATGCGGGAATCATCCGCGATGGTGAGCGAATCATCCAGCGGAACGTTAAAGTCCACGCGGATAATGACGCGTTTTCCTTGGAGATCAACCTCATCAATGGTTCGTTTCGTGATGCGCATGAGTCGGTACCGATGACCAGTGGCCAGGCACTGAGCCCTGACCACCGGCCGCTCTTCGTGCTTACGCGCTCCCCATGAGAGAGGGATGAGGGGAAGGCTGGTGAGACGCGATCAGTTTCACCAGATCCCTGAGCCGGCATGAATAACCCCACTCGTTGTCGTACCAGGCAAACACCTTGACGAATCGGCGATTCATCACGGCGGTGAGCGGCGCGTCAACGACTGCCGAGTAGGGGCTTCCCGTTAAATCGATGGACACCAGAGGCAATTCCGAATACCCGAGAATACCCTTGAGGTCGTCGGCCGCGGCCGCGGCAAACGCCGCATTGACTTCGTCTGCGTCGCAATCCCGTTCGGTTTCGACCCCAAGATCAATGAGGGAGACGTTGGGGGTAGGCACCCGGATGGCCATGCCTTCAAGTTTGCCGCGGAGTTCGGGGATTACCAGGTGCAAGGCGTTGGCCGCGCCGGTGGAAGTGGGAATCATGGAAAGTCCCGCGCTTCTGGCGCGCCGGAGATCCTTGTGTGGCAGATCCAGCAATTGTTGATCGTTGGTATACGAATGGATCGTGGTCATGTAGCCGTGGTTGATTCCGAAGTGTTTGAGCAGGACGTTGGCCACCACGGCCAGGCAGTTGGTCGTACACGAGGCATTGGAAATGACGGAATGCGACGCGGGGTCGTAGGCGGTTTCGTTCACACCCAACACGACCGTGATGTCGGCGTTCTTCCCGGGTGCGGAGACCACGACGCGGGGCGCTCCCGCGGAGACGTGTTGGCTTGCGCCCTCGCGGTCGGTGAAACGCCCCGTTGATTCGATGACCACGTCCACGGCCAACTCTTTCCACGGCAATTCCTTCGGCACGCGCTTCGCCGTCACCGTGATGGGGTGGTCGTTGACCAGCAGGTGATCGTCCTTCGCCTCCACCGTGCCTTGAAAACGTCCGTGGACCGAATCAAAAGTCAACAGGTGGCTCAAGGTTCTGGAATCAGCCAAGTCATTGATCCCGACGCAGTGAATGGCCGGATCGCCGACGCATGCCCGGAAAAAGTTTCTCCCGATTCGTCCAAACCCATTGATCCCGACGCGAATGCCCATCCTTCTCCTGTTTTCGAAAATGAGAGAGTGTCTAAAAAAGCGAGGCAGAAAAATAGGGAACCATGCTACGTTTGAGCAAAGAGGAAGTCAACCCTGGCCCCCGTCATTCCCGCGAAAGCGGGAATCCAGAGTCTTTTCCCCCTCCGCAATGCGCTGGTGCTGGGGGCCTGGCCGGCCGGGGGTCCTGGGCCATTCCTCTGGATTCCCGCTAAAGACTGCGGGAATGACAGGGGGGGAAACGGCGGGAATGATTGTATGTCATTCCCGCGAAAGCGGGAATCCAGAGTCTTTTCTCCCTCCGCAACGCGCTGGTGCTGGGGGCTTGGCCGGCCGGGGGTCCTGGGCCATTCCTCTGGATTCCCGCTAAAAACTGCGGGAATGACAGGAGGGGAACCTGCGGGAATGACAGGGGGAAACCTGCGGGAATGACAGGAGGGGAAACGGCGGGAAGGACAGGGGGAAACGGTGGGAATGACAGGGGGGAAACGGCGGGAAGGACGGGGAGGCCGGTGGGAAAGACGGGAGGCCGGTGGGAAGGATGGGGCGGGGGGCCGGCGGGAAGGACGGGGAGGCCGGTGGGAAGGATGGGGAGGCAAGTTGACACTTGGAAGGAGCGTTGACTAGACTTCAACGTTCAGTGAATGGCGCATGTATGACGGAGGAGGGGGCAATGGCGAAGAAAAGAACGTTGGCGGAGGATAAGGGCGTTCTTGAAAAAAAGGTGAGGGAAAGAAGAGCCGCGAGCCAGAATCCCGAAGGGGAGAAGGATGTGCGGCGGTTACGAAAACGCCTCAAACGAGTGCAGCGCAAGATCCGCAGTCAAACGGCGCGGGTCGCCAAGGCTGCCGTACTCTCCAAAGCCGCGTAACCGGCCGGCGTATCAAGTGACGAAAAGGCTCCTGACGTCCGTGAAAGGGAAAAGCCAATGAGTGAGGATCTCAAATCTTCTGCCGAAGATTCTGAAGCAAGGGAACCCGATGCCGTGCTCTCCTCTTCGGAAGAGGAGACGACGGATGAATTTGTCGATGAAGTATCGGACGCTTTCCTGGAAGGCGACGTGGCGACGACTGCGGATGCCGAGCAAGCTGAGGGGGAAAGCGGAGAACCGGCCGAGGAAGAAGAGCCGGGATTGGAAGAAGAGAAGGTCAAGGATGAGATCGACATCCAGATCGACCTTCTGCAAGACCCGGATTGGGTCGTTCGACGTGAAGCCGTCGTCACCCTTGGTGAAATGGCGGATGATCGCTGCGTGGAGCCGTTGATCAGGACTCTTCGTGACGGTGACTGGCAAGTGCGTGAGGCGGCGGTTGAGGCTATTGCCGAAGTGGGACCTCCCGCGGTCGAGTTGTTGATCAGGTACATGCGTGATTGGGAGGCCCGCAAATACGTGATTCAGGCGTTGGGGAAAATCAATGATGAACGGGTATTGGACCCCCTGATGTCGATGCTGCACAACGATGAGTTCAAAGATGACGCCACGCGGGCACTCATTGACCTGGGCTCCCCCGCGGTTCCCAAATTGATTGCGGCCTTGAGTGATAAAGAAGAGTTCGTGCGGAAGCAGGCCATTCTGGCCTTGGGTGCCATTAAGGATCCGGCGGCCGTCGATCCGTTAATGGCCATGCTCCGGAATCAGGATTGGTTTACGCGCCTGACCGCTGCGGCGGCGTTGGAAAAAGTGGGGGATCCGCGGGGGCGGGACGCCATCAAGCCCTTGATGAAAGATCCGGACGTCGTTGTTCGGATGCGGGTGGAACGCATTCTGGCCGCGTGGAAAAAACAGCCGGCTAACGTCTGATCGGCCTTGCCCTCTCACGTCCTCACTGATCGTTCCGTGAATCCCGACCCGCGAGAGTTCTGCCTGCCCGTCTCATTCTCTCAGCAGTGAATCCAGATCTTTCTGAGCGTCATCGATTTCTTCCCGTGACACGTCCCGGCCGTCGGCCAGCGATCGTTGCAGATCCTGTATCTTCGCCATGGCCGCGGCAAGAAGCGCCCGCGAAGTTTCTTTTCCCTTCCTCTTGACTGCTACGTTCAGGTGATGCAGCGTTTCCTCCAGCTTGGCAACGGCTTCATCATATTTGCCTTCCAGGATTTCAGCCTTCCCGTCTAAAAACCGCGACTTGGCGTTGAGCAGTTCTTTTTGCAGAAACGTCTCACCCTCGCTCAAATCATGAGCGCGGTCCACGACCTCATCCGACGTGCTTTGAAACTGCCGTTTGACTTCCTCAGGGGGTTGTTGCCCCACGTAATATCCCGCACAAAAGACTCCGCTGAATACCAGGACGATGCGTAAGAATTTTCTCATTGGTCGAATCCTATCGGTGAATGAGAGCATCCGGTTTGTGATGGGGACGTAGTATGGTCTTTTTGGGAAAAAAAAGAAAGGGGGACGGGTGCGTTCTGAATCATGGACGGTGCCGGGTGGCGTGCCGACCGAATCGGACGCTGCCCGGGACGGAGATGGAACGCCGACTCACGACGGATACATCGTTTGTTGACGGAAAGGTCATGGAAACGCTTTGGTTGACAACAATAATAATAATCTCTATCATTTTACTTTCAGGCCGTGACGGCAACGTTCACGCGTGACGTGAAAACTGGAGACGAACCGAAAGGAGATCAACATGGTTGAGCAGAACTCTTCTCTGAAACGGCGCGTTCTCGCCGGCGTCGTGGTGACGGTCATCGTGTTCGCCCTCCCCCACGCCGCCTTCTCGCAATCCGCAGCGCCGGGTTCGGTCGTCGTGCTCAAGGAAATCGTCGTTGAAGGTCGTCGAATCGGAGGAGAGGAACTGGCCAGGGAGAAACTTGAGGCCATTCCCGGCGGGACGGGCCTGATTGTCGAGAGAACCCTGAGGGGAAAGACGAATCTGAGCATCTCCGACGCGCTCGTCTCGACGCCGGGGGTGATCGTGCAGAATTTCTTCGGCAGCAACGACCAGCCGCGCATTCAGATTCGCGGGTCCGGCTTGCAGCAGAATCCCGTCGAGCGCGGCGTCCTGGTGCTGCAAAACGGATTGCCGATCAATCGGGCCGACGGCTCATACGTCGTGGGTCTCGCCAATCCGAGGCAGGCTCAGTTTACTGAAGTGTATCGCGGCTACACGGCCAACCGGCTCGGCGCCAACGTGCTCGGCGGTGCGCTCAATTTCGTCTCGCCCACCGGTTCGTCGGCACCCGGCGTTCTTGTGGGAGTGGAAGGTGGGAGCTTTGGGCAGTTGACCACCTCCGCCCAAGCCGGCACAAAGCAGGAAAACTTTGATGGGCTCGCTCAGGTAAGTTTCAGCCGCCGGGATGGATTTCGTGATCGCAATGAGTCGGACCGGCTGAGCGTCGAGGCCAACGTCGGGATTGAACTGACCGACACGATCTCCAGCCGGCTCTTCATGGGGTATACGGGCCTGAATTTTGACGTCGTCGGTCCGTTGACGAAGCAGAGGCTCAACCAGAATCCGCGGCAGGTCCACACGGGCCCCACGGTCCGCCCAAACCCGATGCCTCCGCCCATGCTCCTGGTGTCGAATCCCGGGCCGAACGTCGTTCGTGACCAACCCCAGCGTGAGGTTGACCAGTTTCGTCTCATCAGCCGGACGACCGCCGCGTTCGGCGCGCAGCTTGTCGATCTGCTCCTTGGGTACACGTCCACTGACGACGCGTTCCGATTTCCCATCCCCGGCGGCATTCGCGAGACGGAAGGCGGGGATTTCACGTCCGTTCTGCGTTATGCCTGGCGTCCGGACGATGACCGGGCGCTTCCTCTGTTTGAGACCACCGCCAAATACGTCACGGGGTCGGCCGATCGGCAGAATTTCGCGAACAAGGCCGGCAGCAAGGGACCGATGTTTGGCCGGAGCGAACTGGACGCCAGTACAGTGTCTCTCTACGCCGGACTGAATATTCCAATCGGCGACGTCTTCACGCTCTCGCCGGCCGTTGCCTATGCACGGGCGAAACGCGACAACGACGACACGTTTGACGCGGCCAGGCGTCCGACCATTGCGTTCAATCCGAGGAATCCAACCCGTTCGTTGCCGCAGGGTGCGGTGCCGGCCGTCGATGCCGGCTATTCGCGGACCTACGACGGCTGGAGCCCGAGCCTCGGCGCGATGTTTCAGCCGACGGAAAACCATACGGTGTTTGCCGCAATCAGCCGCAGTTTCGAACCGCCCACGCATGATGACCTGATTGCCACCGTGCGCGGTACGCCGAACAGCAGCCCCGGCCGACCGAATCCGGGCAATCCGGCTCTCCCCGCGGACGTCTTCCGTATCCCCGCGCTCAAAGCCCAAACCGCGACAACCATCGAAGCCGGCTGGCGCGGCAGGAACGGAATGATCGCCTGGGACGCGGTGACCTATTACGCGTGGGTGAAGAACGAACTGTTGAGCCTGCGCGACCCGAGCGGCATCCCGCTCGGTGCCGTGAACGCCGACAAGACGACCCATTTCGGCGTTGAGCTTGGACTCAGAGGCCAATGGACCGAACAACTCAGCAGCCGACTGGCTTATACCTGGCAGGACTTCCGTTTTGATGGAGATCCGCTCCGTGGAAACAACCGCCTGGCGGGCGCGCCGCCGCACGTCGTCAACGGGGTCGTGCAGTATGACGTCTTGACCGACCTGTTTGTCCAGACGGAGGTCAACTGGCGCGCCCGTACCGCGGTCGATAACATGAACACCTTGTTCAATGACTCGTTTGTGATCGTGGATGCACGGGCAAACTACGATATCAACGACCACTTCAGCGTGTACGGAGAGGTCCGCAACGTCTTCGACGAGACGTATGCCTCATCAACCCTTATCGTGGATCAGGCTCGGCCTGATCAGGCGGCGTTTCTGCCGGGTGACGGGCGGGCCTTCTACGTTGGCCTGAACGCGCGATTTTGACGGGGCAGGGGGTCACGACGTGATGACGCAGAGAAGTACGGATCCGGAGGCACCGGGTCATGGTCCGGACTACGACAAAATGCCCGGCCATTGGCTGCTGGCGCAGCTGGGCAAGAAGGTGCTGCGGCCCGGGGGCGTCGAGTTGACCCGCCGGATGCTGGAGAGCTTGGACATCCGGTCCACCGATGAGGTCGTTGAGTTCGCACCGGGGCTCGGGGGCACGGCCCGGATGGCCCTGGAGCGGGACCCGGCCTCGTACACCGGGATCGAAAGGGACGAGGCCGCAGCCCGACGAGTCAGACGGTATCTGAGAGGCTCAGACCGACAATGCCTGGTGGGCAGGGCGGAACGTACGGGTCTGCCCGATGCCTCGGCGACGGTGGTCTTTGGCGAGGCCATGCTGACGATGCAGCCGCCGACCCACAAGGCGTCGATCGTCACGGAAGCCGCGCGGCTGCTCCGGACCGGAGGAAGATACGGAGTCCACGAGCTGTGTGTACAGCCGGACGACCTGGAAGAAGCCAAAAAGTCTGAGATCAGCCGGGTCTTGTCGGAGGCCATTCGAGTGGGAGCGAGGCCCCTGACTCCCGGAGAGTGGGAAGCGCTGCTGGAGGGCCATGGGTTCACAGTCGAAACGCGGGTTACCGCACCGATGCATTTGTTGGAACCCAGGCGGTTCATTCAGGATGAGGGGTTGGCGCGGACGGTCCGCTTCGTTTTGAAGGTGGCACGGACCCCCGCGGCCCGGCGGCGGATTCTCCGGATGCGGACCGTATTTCGTCACTATGCGGGCAATCTGGCGGCGGTCGCGATGGTCGGAGTGAAAAAATGAGGACCCTGACGGCCCCCATCGCCCGTGAGTGGAGACGAGGACTCAAGCGTTCCCGACGGGCGGCGTGGAGTTGCCCGAGCGTTTGGACGACGCGACGGCAAACCGGTCACCCACGATCTGGGCTACGCGGTTCATGTGACCGGTAATGGTTGTGACCTGTTCCGGCGTCAGGTCTCGTCGAAAGTGCGGAAACAGACCCCACCGCGTTTCACACTCCTCGCCGGCGGTTGAGGCCACGACGCTGATGAGTTTGATCGCCTGGTTGCGAGGCGCGGCCGCCGTCGAGGCAGGGGACGGCCTTTCTTCGGTGGTCGGCTCCGGAGACGCGGCCTTCGTCTCAGGGTCTTTCCCTTCAAAGAGTGCCGTGATCGCGGGAATCACCGCACTGATGCAGAGCGTGGCCGCCGACCGGACGCCCTGGTTGTCGGCCGCCCCGGCCCGGGCGGCGATGCGTTCACTCGCGTGTTGGAAGAACGCGCGGCGTTCCTTGCTGTCTTCGGAAAACACAAACGTATGACGTTCATACATGTGGCGGCTTTCGGCCACCGCCTGACCGACCGACACCACGATTTCTTGTTCATCGATTTGCGCGGCACTGAGAGAGTGTCCTAACGCGGTCTTGAGTTCATGACTCACGTGGTCTTCAAGGCCGTTCATGAATTCCGGTTGTCGTTGGACGGGAACGTAAAACAGGGAGGCGCGGTCAACCAGATTAAAGAGGATTTTTAGAAACTCCAAATAGACGTCCCATTCCTGCCGCTGCGTGAGATGAATGCCGACGGCTTGATCGCTGCGCTTGATGAGCCCGACCGATTCTCGACACACGCCCAACATAGTAGCGGACAAGTCCTTGAGAACGGTCCGGTATTCTTGAACAACGTCGTGCATCACGGAAAATTCCCTGCCCGTATCTAACCAGATGCAGCAAAGGGCTCGCAAGCCTCAATCGGCGATCAGCAACGGCTTGCTCGTTTGGCCGTGCGTTGCACGGAACCATCCCCTATGGTATACACGCCCCATGGAGTGGCCGGTGGTGAGTGGAGAGTGAAGAGTGGTGAGTAAAGAGTAAAGAGATAGCCCACCCTTTTCTCTTCAATCACTCCGGTGGCGAGGTCGCGGGAACGTAGCTGTGTGTCCGGTGAAGAAATGGCCCGATATCACTCCCCCCTTGAGGGGGAGTCGCTGACCGCCAAGCCGCCAGGCGCCGGCGGCAGCGGTGGGGGGTTCGCCGTTCCATGCTTGTTCCGTGCTTGTTCATGCGCTTGTTCCATGCTTGTTGATGGCAAGAGACCGCCCCCGCCCTTCTCCATGATGTCGGCGTGTCAGCCGCGCCGGCCCTGCCCGAGGCGGCCTTCGGCATCGGGGCAGCGGCAGACCCCCCACCGGCTCCCCGGCGGGCTTCGCCCTTGTCTCGCCGACTCCCCCTCAAGGGGGGAGTGATAGCTTTCCAGGAACCCGATGGATTCCGTCAACTCCGATTCTCACGTCTACGTGCTGACGAAACCCAAGGCGGATGCCCCGGCCAAACCCCTGTCCCAGGACTATGCCCGGGAACTGAATCCCCAACAACGTGACGCCGTGGACGTGGTCGATGGCCCGGCGTTGGTCATTGCCGGAGCGGGGAGTGGAAAAACCCGGGTGCTGGTGTATCGCGTGGCCCGACTGATTGATCGGGGCATTGATCCGTCCTCCGTGCTCTTATTGACCTTCACCCGGAAATCAGCACAGGAAATGTTGGGTCGCGTCGGGCTGCTCATCGGCCCGCAAAGTGAGCGGGTGACGGGCGGGACGTTTCATTCCGTGGCCAACGCGTGGCTGCGCCGCTATGGCCGCGTCATTGGACTGAACCCCGGATTTACGATTCTGGATCGTGGTGACGCCGAAGATCTGGTCAACCTCACGCGTGCGCAACTCGGACTCGGCGGCACCGGCAAACGCTTCCCGCGCAAACGCACGATTGCGGACGTCTTCAGCAAATGTGCGAATACCCTGCAATCGCTCGAAGACGTGCTTCTGAAAGAGTATGCTCATTTCGGCGACTATCTGGACGAGTTGCTCAAGCTGCAAAAAGCGTATGACGCGACCAAGCGCGAACGGCAGTTGGTTGATTATGACGATCTGCTGCTCCGCCTTCGGGAACTGCTGACGACCGATGAGCACGCTCAACGGATGATTTCCGACGCCTGCCGCTACGTGCTGGTGGATGAGTATCAGGACACCAACCCGCTTCAGGCCGAGGTGGTCAAGCACGTGGCCGTGACGCACGACAACGTGATGGTCGTCGGGGATGATTCGCAATCGATTTACTCCTTTCGGGGGGCCAGCTTTCGCAACATCATGCAGTTCCCCACGTTGTTCCCCGGAACCCGAATCTTCAAACTGGAAGAAAATTATCGAAGCACGCCGTCCATCCTGGAATTGGCCAACGCCGTCATTGAGCCCGCCGCGGAAAAATATAGGAAAACCCTGTTTACCCGGAAAGCCCCGGGGGAGCGGCCGGTCCTGCTCCGGGCGGTGGGAGAAACCCAGCAATCCCGATTCGTCGCGCAGAAAATCCTGGAATTGCAGGATGAAGGCGTACCCTTGGATGACATCGCCGTCTTGTTTCGCTCCAGTTTTCACGCCTTCGATTTAGAAGTCGAATTGTCCCGACGAGACGTCCCGTTTGTGAAGCGCGGCGGCTTCAGATTCATTGAAACCGCGCACGTGAAGGACCTGCTGGCGCACGTGCGTATCATCTATAATCCGCTGGATGCCGTCAGTTGGAACCGCTCGCTGCAACTGATTGAAGGCGTGGGGCAAAAGCGGGCGAGGGATCTGATGACGCAAATCGTGAACGGTGAGGCGCCGTATGAAGTGTTGCGGCAGGGGAGTGGGCGGTCGGCCCTGGGACTGCGCAATCTGGCCGAGGCGCTTGAATCCGTCGGTCCCGAAAAGCACGGTTCGCCTCCCGATCAACTCAAGCGGCTCTTGGATTATTATTTCCCGATTCTCAAAGAACGCTACGATGATTATCCCAAACGGATGCGGGACCTGGAACATCTCCTCGTCATGGTGGAACGCTACGACGCGCTGGAAGCGTTTGTGGCCGATCTCACCCTCGAACCGCCTGATGAGAGCGTGACCGGCGTCGAAGCCTCGGACCGCGATGATGAACGGCTGGTGTTGTCCACGATCCATTCCGCGAAGGGACTCGAATGGCGGTGCGTGTTTGTGATCTGGCTGGTGGACGGGCGGTTCCCCTCCTCCTACTCCTCCACCGAAGAGGACCTGGAAGAGGAGCGGCGGTTGCTGTACGTGGCCGTGACGCGAGCCAAACGGTCTCTCTACCTGACGTTTCCCGTCCAAGTGTATGATAAGTTCACGGGGTCCGTGCTCTCAGAACCCTCCCGATTTCTTCAGGACGTACCCGCTTCTCTGGTTGAGGCCTGGACCGTGATGGAAGAAGGCGAACCCTCTCCGTGGGGATAAACGGCCGTGATGCCGGGCACGCTCAAATGGATTCTGGCGCTCCTGTTGTTAGGACTGGTCCTGGGGTTGACCAGGTTCATGCCTCATGCCGACGGCTCAACCGTGACCGTCAACACCTGGGCCGACCTCATTGCACAAACCGAAGCCTTGGGCCTGCCGACCCGGTTCCTCAAAGAAATCGATCCCGACTTTGTCACGGTAGCGTTTGAAGACCTGCACACCTACGCCGCGGAATATCATCCGGAAGACCATCGCATGATTTTGAATCTGCGGTTGTCGTTCAACAAAGCCGGCGGGGCCTTGATGGATCTGGACCGTATGACGCACCACGACGTCAGTCTGTTGTACCACGAATTGCTTCACGCCTATCTGGATTACATTTTCCACGGGGCCGACCCCGTGGCGTTAAGTCCCCGCTCCAAGCAGGTCCTGGCCGTTGCCCAAGAGCAGATGCGCTGTCACTATCGGTTTGTGCGCATTAACCCGATTCGCCAACGTCGAGAGACAACGGAAATGCGGTTCCTTTCCAAAGACGACGCGTGGGAAGTGCTGAACGAAACGTGGGCCGTGTTCGTCGGATGGCACGTATGGACAAAATTGGAACAGCATCGCGAGGGCAAAGGAATCGGGCCATGGACGGAATCGCTGCTGGATGATTGGACGGCGTTGTTGGCCGCAGCCAATGCGAGCGGAGCCTTACTTGGGTACTACGAACCCGACGACCCGGAGGAACGACACGTGGCCCGCAAACGGTTCATTGCCCCATCCAATGGACTCACGCCGGAAGGAGCCCGCCTCTTACTGGACGTCGTGTTGGAAGAACCCGATAACGTCGTCGAAGCAGGCGGCACCGTCATCAAAGCAACCCAAGAAACACTCGCCGGACGACTCCCCTGTGAGTAACAACGTCCTTTCGCATGACAGAGGAGTGTCGGGGCATGACAAAGAGGCATCCTCCTCCCTCTCCCCTTGCGGGAGAGGGCCGGGGTGAGGGGGTGTCAGGCATGACAAACAGGCAGAGCAGGCCTTCCGTCATGCCCCCCGTGGTCAATCCCCCTTCCGTCATGCCCCACGCCTTCAATTCCCCTTCTGTCATTCCCGACATTTTTAATCGGGAATCCATGGCTTTTCCCATGCAGGCCCACACAAATAAAGGAACAACAAAGCAAGACACTGGATTCCCGCTAACAACCGGCGGGAATGACAGAGAGAGCCCGGCGGGCATGACAGAGGGGACCCGGCGGGCATGACAGAGAAGGCCCGGTGGCATGACAAAGGGGACCGGCGGGAATGACAAAGGGGGCCCGGCGGGCATGATAGAGAAGCCCGGCGGGCATGACAAAGAGGCAGAGCGGGCCTTCCGTCATGCCCCCCGCCTTCAATCCTCCTTCTGTCATTCCCGACATTTTTAATCGGGAATCCAAGTCTTCCTCCATGCAGGCCCACACAAATAAAAGAACAACAAAGCAAGACCCTGGATTCCCGCTAACCTTGTCCCCGACGTTTGTTATCGGGGAAACCAGCGGGAATGACAGAGAAGCCCGGCGGGCATGACAAAGAGGGCCAGAGCAGGCCTTCCGTCATGCCCCCCGCCTTCAATTCCCCTTCTGTCATTCCCGACATTTTTAATCGGGAATCCAAGTCTTCTCCCATGCAGGCCCACACGAATAAAAGAACAACAAAGCAAGACCCTGGATTCCCGCTAACAACCGGCGGGCATGACAAAGGGGGGCCGGCGGGCATGACAGAGAGGACTGGCGGGCATGACAAAGGGGCCAGAGCAGGCATTCTGTCATTCCCGACGTTTTCAATCGGGAATCCATGGCTTTCCTCCATGCAGGCCCACACGAATAAAAGAACAACAAAGCAAGATACTGGATTCCCGCTAACCTTGTCCCCGACGTTTGTTATCGGGGAAACCGGCGGGAATGACAGAGGGGGGCCGGCGGGCATGACAGAGAGAGGCCGGCATGCATGACAGAGAGAGGCCGGCGGGCATGACAGAGGGGGGCCGGCAGGCATGACAGAGAGAGGCCGGCAGGCATGACAAAGGGGGCCGGCAGGCATAAAGCCCGGCGGGCAGGAACAAAGGGGGTTGCCTTGGTGAAAAATGGGTAGAATCTTTTTTTGAAAAAGGGCTTGCCTTCCGGTAAAGAACGGGTATAATCAAGGATTATCGCTTAGGCGGTGAGAGGGCGCTCCCGCTCAGCCGCACGCCGACACCCCGCCGATGAAGACCATGCGCACCCAGGAAAACACGTCAATGAAGAGATCTTGGATCAGACTCAGCCGACTCGCCCCGTCTCCCGCTCGCCATGTCTCTCCCAGCCCGGTTGTGGGGGGGGGGGTACGATGAATACCCCGAGGAGCAGGACGACCGGACCCGTTCCCCCATGGCCATGGGGTCACTGGGCGGTCTCCGCTCCCGCCCGGGGCGTCGGGCTGGCCGCGGCTCTCCTGACCGCCGCGGTGCTGCTCGCGCCGTCATCGGCGGCGGCGCATCCGCGCGGGGGAGATCCCCACTCCCATGTCACCGTACAGTTGAACCCGTCCACGATTACCGAAGGCCAAACCACCACCGTGGCCCTCAGTGTCTCTGGAGACACAACCCTGGATTACTATTCAGGTGCTGCCGGCCGCTCTCGACACGCCACCGCATACATGGATGTCACAAAGACGGCTGCCGCCCCGACTGCGACCGGCGCCGGCGCCGTCACCTTCAGTACCAATACCCGATTCAGTTGGGAGTCTTACCTGAACGGCCGTACTGGCGCGGGAACTTTTGCTCAAAGCACCGCCAGTGGAACGGTGACGATCACGACTGCGGACGACAGCGTCAGGATCGGCACCCGCACCGTCACCGTAGGTCTAACGTTTCTATGCGATGCAACTCCGTCCCACTATTGGTATAACTATGCAGATTTCTGTCCCGAAGTTCATACCGCCACCCTGACGATCCTGGACAACGATACGATTCCGATCAGCCTGGCCCTGGGCGCGCCGACGATCAACGAGAGCGGGGCGGGCAATTCAACCACGGTGCGGGCGACGCTGGGGTCGGCCGCGACGGCGACCGTGCTGGTGGCGGTCAGTCCGACGAGCTCCACGGACTTCACGTGGACGGGGGGGACGACGCTGACCATCGCGTCGGGCGCGACGACGAGTACCAATATGCTGACGATCACGGCGACGGACGACGCCACCGGCGGGAACAAGACGGTGACGCTCACGGGGGCCCCTCCCTCAGCCAGCTACAGTGCCGGGACGGCGACGCTGACCATCGTGGACGACGACGCGAGGATCGTGCTGAGCGAGAGCGCGCTGACCGTCAGGGAGGAGACGACGGGCACGTACACGGTGGCCCTCAGCATGGCGCCCACGGGGAACGTACAAGTGCGGGTGGAAAGGGGGGCCTCGGACTATGTCCTGAACCAAGCGGGCGGGACGCAGGCGGTGCGCCAGGACCTGACGTTCACGACGAGTACCTGGAACACGGGGCAGGTGATCACGGTCATCGCGCTGCAGGACAACGACGCGATCGGCTCAAGTGCGGATATCTCCCATTACACGATAAACGGCGCCACCGCGGACGACTACGACGACGCGGCGACGTCGCTGCCGCTGACGATCATGGACGACGACGCGGGGATCGTGGTGAGCCGGGGCACCGGCCCGCTGGCGCTCACGGAACCGAACGCCGCGACGTACACTGTGACGCTCGGGGGGGCGCCGGGAGGGACCGTGGTGGTCGGAGTCTCGAGCGACGACGCGGGAGCGGTGACGGTGGGGCCGGCGTCGCTCACCTTCTCGACGAGTACGTGGAACACGGGACGGGTCGTGACGGTGACCGCGGTGGACGACGCGGACGGGACCAACGAGACGGTGACGGTGACGCACGCCGTGAATGACGCGAGCAGTTCGGACGAGTTCGATCCCGCGCCCGACGTGACGTTCACGGTCACCGTGACGGACGACGAATTCGGGCTGGTCGTGGGCAGCGTCACGGGCCAGGCCACGGAGGGCGGCGGCACGGCCGCCTTCCCGGTGACGCTGCTGTCCGCCCCCGCGGCCGCGGTGACCGTGGCCGTGGCCAGCCAGGATACGACCGAAGGCACGGCGGCGCCGGCGGCGCTCACCTTCTCGCCGACCACGTGGAACACGGCCCAGACCGTAATCGTGACCGGAGCGGACGACGCCGCGGACGACGGGAACGCAGCCTGGGACGTGCGGCTCACGACGACGAGCACCACCGGCGACCGATATCACGGCCTTCAGGAAGACGTGGCCGTGACCACCACGGACAACGACGGCCCGCCGGGCGTGACGGTGATGCTGAACCCGGCGGCGGTGTCGGAGAGTGCGGGGGTGGCGACGGTGACGG
This sequence comes from Nitrospirales bacterium, assembly GCA_965212625.1. GTDB lineage: Bacteria > Nitrospirota > Nitrospiria > Nitrospirales > UBA8639 > Bin75. The sequence goes on from OZ243124.1 coordinate 2,585,818, forward strand.
CGCGGCTGGCGTATCCGTCAAGCGCGGCGACGACGCTGACGGTGACCGCGGTCTCGGGGGCCTTCACGGTGGGGGCAGGGACAGCGGGGACGGTCGCGATCGCGGCGGGCGCGACGACGAGCACGGACTTCGCCCTGGTGACCGCAGTGGGCAACACGACCGACGAGCCGAGCCGGACGGCGACGGTGACGGGGACGGCGGCGAACGCCCGGGCCACGGCCGATTCGACGACCATGATGGTGACGGGGGCGACCTTGACCTTGACCGACGACGACGCGGCGCCGGGGGTGACGCTGTCTCTGGCCCCGGCGTCGATCGCGGAGCCCAGCGGGGTCTCGACGGTGAGCGCGACGCTGTCGCATCCGTCGAGCGAGCCGACGACGCTGACGGTGACGGCGGTTTCCGGGGCCTACACGGCGGGTACGGACGCGACCATCGTCATCGCTGCGGGGGCGACGACGGCGGCGGCGGACACGGCGACGATCAGGGTGGTGGACGACGACCTCCACCATGGGAGCGGGGGGCGCAGCGCGACGGTGACGGGGTCGCTGACCAACAGCCAGGGCGCGGGCGCGGTGACGGGGGCGGCGCTGACGATCACCGACGACGAGAACCTGCCGACGGCGTCGCTGTTGCTCTCCCCCCTTTCCGGTTTGATTTCGGAGAACGGCGGCGTCGCCACGATAACGGCGCAGCTGGCGGGGCTGTCGGGCAAGTCGAGCGAGGCGACGACGGTGACGGTGGCGGTGACGCCGGTGGCCTCGTCGGGGGCGGTGGCGGGCGACTTCACGCAGACGGGGACGACGCTGACCATCGCGGCGGGTTCGCTGACCAGCATGGGGCTGGTGACGGTGACGGGCGTGGACAACAACGTGGACGCGGCCGACAAGCTGTTGCGGATTTCGGCGACGGCGGCGGGCGGCAACGGCATACAGAACCCGGGTCTCGCCGCGCTGACCCTGACCAACGACGACGACGCGACGGCGACGCTGGTGCTGACGCCGGCGGCGATCTCGGAGGAAGCCGGCATCTCGACGGTGTCGGCGCAGCTGTCGCATCCGACGACGGCGGCGGCGATGCTGACGGTCTCGACGACGGCGGTGGCGCCGGCGGTGGCGGGCGACTTCACGCAGACGGGAACGAGTCTGACCATCGCGGCGGGGATGACGACGAGCACGGGGCTGGTGACGGTGCTGGCGGTGGGCAACAGCGCGATCACGGGGAACAAGCAGGTGAGGGTGTCGGCGACGGCGGCCGGCGGGCGCGGCGTGGCCAACCCGGCTGCCAAGACGCTGATCATCCGCGACGACGAGTTCGGGCTGTCGGAGAGCGCGGTGAGCGGGCAGGCGACGGAGGCGGGCGGGCAGGCGACGTTCACGGTGCGGCTGAACACGCAGCCTATGGCGGCGGTGGCGGTGGCGGTGACGAGCCAGGATACGGGCGAGGGGACGGTCTCGCCGTCGACGATGACCTTCTCCGCCGGCACCTGGAACACGGAGCAGACGGTGACGGTGACGGGCGTGGACGACAACGTCGACGACGGGACGGTGACGTGGCAGGTGCGCCTGGATACGTCAAGCAGCGGCGACAGCGACTACAACGCCCTCAACGACGTGGACGTGGACGTGACGACGACGGACAACGACGGCCCGCCGACGGTGACGATGGCGCTGAACCCGTCGTCGGTGGCGGAGATGGGCGGGGTGGCGACGGTGACGGCGACGCTGTCGCACGCCTCCGGGGCGGAGACGGCGCTGACGGTGACGGCGGTCTCCGGGTTCTTCACGGCGGGGTCGGGGGCGGCGGGGGTGGTCGTGATCCCGGCGGAGCAGACGACGAGCACGGACGTGGCGACGGTGACGGCGGTGGACAACACGACCGACGAGCCGGACCGGACGGCGACGGTGACGGCGACGGTCGGCAACGCCCGGGCGGCGGCGGATGGGACGACCATGACGGTGACGGGGGCGACGCTGACGCTGACCGACGACGATGATGCGCCGGGGGTGATGCTGTCGGTGAACCCGGCGTCGGTGGCGGAGAACGGCGGGGTGGCGACGGTGACGGCGACCTTGGCGCACCCGTCAAGCAATCCATCGACGGTGACGGTGACGGCGGTGCCGGGGGCCTACACGGTTTCGGACGCGACGATCATCATCGCGGCGGGTTCGACGACGGCGGCTTCGGACACGGCGGCGGTCGCGGGCGTGGACGACGACGTCCACCAGGGGAGCGCGGGCCGCAGCGTGACGGTGACGGGGAGGCTCACCAACCCCCAGGGCGCGGGCATGGTGACGGGCGCCGCGCTCACCCTGACCGACGATGAGACGCTGCCTGTGGTGATGCTGGCTCTGGGGCCGACGTCGGTTTCGGAGAACGGCGGGGTGTCGATGGTGACGGCGACGCTGACGGGTCCGTCGAGCATGGCCGTGATGGTGACGGTGGCGGCGGCGCCAGTGGCCTCAACCGGGGCGGTGGCGGGGGACTTCACGCTGAGCCCGGCGCCCACCCTGACCATCGCGGCGGGCGAGACGACCAGCACGGGCACGGTGACGGTGACGGGCGTTGACAACGACGTGGACGTCGGGACCGGGACCAAGTCGGTGACGGTGACGGGGACGGCGGCGGGCGGCAACGGCGTGGCGGCGCCGTCCGCCGCGACCTTGACGATCACCGACGACGACGCCACGACGGCGACGCTGGTGCTGACGCCGTCGGCGATCCTGGAGGACATGGGGGTGTCAACGGTGACGGCGCGTCTGTCGCACCGGACGACGCAGGCGACGACGCTGACGGTCTCCGCGGCGGCGGGGGCGAACGCGGGGGCGGGCAACTTCATGCTGAGCACGGCGTCCACCCTGATCATTGGGGCGAACGCGACGACCAGCACGGGCCTGGTGACGGTGACGGCGGTGAACGACAACGATGCCACGGGGAACAAGCAGGTGACGGTGTCGGCGACGGCGGCGGGCGGCAACAGCGTGGCCGACCCGGGTGCCAAGACGCTGATCATCCGCGACGACGAGTTTGGGCTGGACCTGGGGGTGACCGTGGCGGCGGGCCTGACGGTGACGGAGGCGGGGGGGACGGCGACGTTCACATTGGCGCTGCTGACGCAGCCCTCGGCGGCGGTGGCGGTGGCGGTGTCGAGCCGCGACCCGGAGGAGGGGACGGCCTCGCCGTCGTCTCTGACGTTCACGACGGGGAACTGGAACACGGCGCAGACGGTGACGGTGACGGGCGTGGACGACAATGTCGACGACGGGCCGGTGACGTGGCAGGTGCGGCTCAACCCGGCGAGCGACGACGCCAGCTATGACGGCATTGACGAAGACGTGGACGTGACCACCACCGACGACGACGATGCGCCGGGGGTGACGCTGGCGCTGAACCCGGCGAGCATCACGGAGAGCGGCGCGGGCAGCACGGCCACGGTCACGGCCACGCTGGCGTACCCGTCAGGCGCAGCGACGATGGTGACGGTGACGGCCACGCCGGTCGCCCCGGCCACGGCAGCCGACGTCACGCTGAGCACGCCGGCGACGCTGATTGTAGCGGCAGGGGCGACGGTGAGCACGGGCACGGTCACGGTGACGGCGAACGACAACGCCGTGGACGCGGATGACAAGACGGTGACGGTGGCCGGGACCGCGGCAAACGCCCGGGCCACCGCCGACGGGATGGACGTGGACGTGACCGCGGCCACGCTGACGCTGACGGATGACGACGAGCGGGGGTTCGTGTTCAACCCGGCGAATCTGGTGGTGGCGGCCGGCAGCACCGCAGCCTACACTGTGGCGCTGACGAGCGAGCCGACCGGCCCGGTGACGGTCACGCTCACCCCGGACGCGGCCGTGACGGTAGAGCCCGAGAGCCTGACCTTCACGGCCACGACTTGGACCACGGCGCAGCCCGTGACGCTGACCGTAGCGGCGGGGACCACCGCGCCCGCCAGCCTGGTGGAGCACCGGGTGACGGGGGGCGCCTATGAGACGGAGATGAAGGCCCTGCCGGTGACGCGGATGGCCGTGCCCAGGATTGGGATGGACGAGCCGATCGAGACGAGGGAGGCGGCGGGGGAGCATCACGTCCTCCGGGACAACCAGCTGGTCACGGTGACGCAGGCGGCCGGCGTGCCGGCGGGGATGGCGTTTACGCCGGCTGCCCGCCTCACGCGCCCGCTGACCGTAGCGGTCCGGCCGTTGAGCGAGGCCGAGGCGACCGCCGTGGCGGGGAGCGGGTTCCGGCTCGGGCTGCCGACGGAGCGGGCGGCGCTGGACGTGACCGTCACCCCGCCTCAGTCCGGGCGCCTGTGCCTGCCGGTGAGCGATGAGCTGTTGGACCGGGCGGCGGGCCGGGCCCTGGTGCTGTTGCGGGCGGGGGAGCCGGTGGAACCCTCGGTGCGGGAATCGTGGGTGGATGCGGCCGGGCGAACCCGGGTCCGGATCTGCGCCGACGATCTGTCGTTCTCGCCGTTTGCCGTGGGTTTTGAGGATCGGCCAGTGGCCTTTAGCGCGGCCGCGCAGGCGCGGTCCTGGGACTTCACCTTCGAGACGGGGCGGGAGCGGAGCTATGAGTTGCCGGCGGTCGAGACGGGGGATGGGGTCACCTACAGGGTGAAGGAGGAGGACGATCTCCCGGACGGGCTGGACCACATACCGCCGGGGGAGGCGGCACACGGCGGCACGATCACGGGTACGGCGAGGGCCCCCATGGCGAAGCAGAACTACACGCTGATTGCGACGGATGCGTACAATCAGACGGCTGAGTTGCCGTTCACGATCGAAGTGCAACCGGGCATCGAGAGCCGGGACTTGGCCCTGGTGCTGGCCGGCATCGGCCGGACCTTGGCCTCGGACGCCGTCGAGATTCTAGGCAGCCGGTCTGGCCCGCCGCCGTCCCGCCTGCACGTCACCCTGGGCGGCCAAGTCCTCCGCCTGACGGCCCCCGCGGGGTCGGCCCCCGCCCCTGCCGCGCCCTCGGCCTCTGGGGCACCCTCTCCCCTTCCCTCTGCACCCTCGCCCCTCGCGGGAGAGGGCCGGGGTGAGGGGGCTGACGCTGTTGCGCCCGCCGCTTCCTCCGGCCCCAGCCCCTGGCAGCGCGTCACGGGCGTCGCCGTTGATGTCGCCCGCGCCCTCGGCGTCACCCTTGACACCCCCGGCTTGCCTTCCGCTCCCGCGGGAGCAGGCCAAAGTGAGGGAAGCATCATCCCAAGCGCCCAGACCCTCCTGAGCCGGGCCCCGGCGGATGCCCGCCGCCCCGCCTCTCCCACGTGGCGCTCGCCTTTCCGGATCCAGCCCGTCTCCGCCAAAGACCTCCTGGCCCGCAGCGCCTTTGAACTGCCCTTGACCCGCACCGGGGACGACGGCCTGCCCACCTGGACCTTGTGGGGCCGCGGCGCGGCCAGCGGCTTCGCCGGCCAACCCGAGGAGGGCTTCAAGATGGACGGCACCCTGTACAGCGGCTACCTGGGCCTGGACTACCGGCCCCGGTCGTCCCTGCTCATGGGCCTGGCCGTGGCTCACAGCACCGGCCAAGTGGACTACGAACGCACCGGCGGTACGAAGGCCGGGGTGGACGTGAAACTGACGAGCCTCCTGCCGTATGCCCACTGGCAGCCCGCCGCCGGGCTGGGCGTGTGGGGCATGCTGGGCGCGGGCTTGGGGGAGATGGACCTCAAGGATGTGAGCGACCCCACCACCACGCATACCACGGATCTCACCTCATGGCTGGGGGCCATCGGCGGGCGGCAGGCGTTGACCACGTGGCAGGGGATTGACTTGGCGGCGAAGACGGATGCGTTCCTGACGACGGTGCGATCCGAGGCCAAGATGCACCTGCCGGAGGCGCGGGGACACGCGCAGCGCGTGCGGCTGCTGCTGGAAGGCAGACCGCGGTGGCCCTGTCGCCGGGGTCGCACCTCCGGCCGCGGATGGAGATGGGCGGCCGCTGGGACAGCGGCACTGCGGAGCAGGGGCTGGGGCTGGAACTGGGCGGGGGCCTGGCCTACATGCAGACCGAGTGGGGCCTGACCATAGACATGCAGGGGCGGTATCTGCTGATGCACGAGGACGGAGCGTTTGAGGATTGGGGGGCGAGTGTGAACGTGCGGCTGGACCCGGGCATTGGCGGCGAAGGCGCGTATTTGATGGTCGCGCCGGTGTGGGGCCAGCCGGGCAGCGGGGTGGACCAGCTGTGGGGGACCGCGGCCGCAGTGCCGGGCGGCACCCCGGCGGCCCGGGCCGCCGGCTGGCGGCCGGCAAACGTCGAAGTTGACGTAGGCTACGGGCTGGCCCTGTCGGACGGGCGGGGACTCCTGACCCCGTATGGCGGGCTGGTGCTGGGAGACCCGGGCACGGCGCGCTACCGGCTGGGGAGCCGCTGGGCCGTGAATACGTTGCTGGATCTGAGCATTGAGGGCGAACGGGCAGAGCAGCCCGGGCAGGCGGCAGCGCACAGTGTCTCCGTGCGGCTGGGCTGGCAGTGGTAGGGGGGTTCTTGGGGAGCAACGGCCCCCCCTCACCCCGGCCCTCTCCCGCGAGGGGAGAGGGAGGAGAAGCCGGAAGAGGGACCGGGGCTCCCTCCGGTCCGTATGGCCGCCTCTCATGCGGCCCAAAGACCTTCCCGCGCCCGTAGGGAGCCTCAGAAGTGGCGAGTGGTTCGGTCAGTCACGTCAAAGTCCTCCGGCAGAAGACCGGATCCCCTCTTGACCCCTGCGGACACACGATTCCCCCTGTCATTCCCGACATCTTCAATCCCCCTTCTGTCATTCCCGACGTTTTTAATCGGGAATCCATGGCTTTTCCCCATGCAGGACCACCCGAAGAAGGGACAGAAGAGCAAGACACTGGATTCCCGCTAACAACCGGCGGGAATGACAGGGAGGCCCGGCGGGCCTGACAACGGGGGCAGAGCGGGCTTGTGGCCTGTAGTCAGTGGGCGTCATTCCCCGCGCACTCGGGGAGCCGCCAAGTGCTGGCCGCGTGAGACGCGGCCCTACGTCTCATGAGTGCTCCGGCAGGAAACGACCCACAACGTCATCACGTCAAAGTCATCCGCCAGGGGACCGGACCCTGCCTTGACCCCGGCGGGGACACACGATTCCCCCATGTCATTCCCGACGTCTTCAATCGCCCGCTGTCATTCCCGATGTCTTTAATCTCCCTTCTGTCATTCCCGATGTTTTTAATCGGGAATCCACGGCTTTCCCCATGCAGGACCACCCGAATGAAGGGATAGAAGAGAAAGACCCTGGATTCCCGCTAACAACCGGCGGGAATGACAGAGGGGGACCGGCGGGTCTGATAGTGGGGAACCGGCGGGCCTGACAGGGGGAACAGAGCAGGCATGACAAAAGGCTTGCAGAATCCAGGGCTTTTCCCATGCGGGGGCACACGATTCCGCCCTGTCATTCCCGACATATTCAATCGCCAGCTGTCATTCCCGACGTTGTTAATCCCCCTTCTGTCATTCCCGACGTTATTAATCGGGAATCCACGGCTTTTTCCCATGCAGGGCCACCCGAAGAAGGGACAGAAGAGAAAGACACTGGATTCCCGCTAAAAACCGGCGGGAATGACAGAGGGGGACCGGCGGGAATGACAGAGGGGGACCGGCGGGAATGACAGGAGGGGGACCGGCGGGCCTGACAGAAGGGACCGGCGGGCCTGACCCGGAGAGGGAGGGGAGACCGGGCAAGGGGGTCTCTTGGAGGGAGGGAGGAGAACCTTCCGGGAAGGGAGGGAGGGATGAAGATGAGGTCCCATACACTCTCTGGACAAAAGCAATGCAAAGATGTTAGCGTCGAGGCAAGCGGTGGGGATTGAACGGCGTGACGCGGCGTTCGAGAGCACGCGCCTGTAGCTCAGTGGATAGAGCACTGGCCTCCGGAGCCAGGTGCCGCAGGTTCAAATCCTGCCAGGCGCGCCATTTTCACCATTTTTCGCATACGACGGGTTCCCTGAGTCTTGGATTCCCGATTGAAAACGTCGGGAATGACATGGGCGGAAGAGATGTTGACTCCTCTTGAGGTGGGTCGTTAGCTCAGCTGGTAGAGCAGCTGACTCTTAATCAGCGGGCCACAGGTTCGATCCCTGTACGACCCACCAAAATTTCTCCGCCAACGACGGAACGGGCCATACGCCGGAGAGCAGGACCGTCGCACCGGGTCAATGACCAGACGCCACTTTGCCGGCTGGTCGGGTAGAAGCCGCGATTCGCACTATGAGACGGGGATGGGAGATCGAGCACGGGTGCGGTGAGTATCACCCCGTCACGGCGAGTCTTTTGGTGCCGGATTCGGCGTAGGGGAAGCGGAGGGCCGTGGTCCGTGAATGCGAAACCGGATTTCGTCCGTGTGCGTGTAGGCGGACGTTTCGCTGCCGACAAACAACCCGCATCGATGGATCCCGGGCGTCCATCCCGTTTCCGGTGGGGGCAAAAGAAAGTAGCCGGATTGGTCACCCATGCCCATGACGACGTGGTCCCGGGTGACGGGCGTTTGCTTCGAGGTCGCGTCGGACGTTTCCACGAAACATTCTGCACTGAGCGGCATCTCATCATACGAGGCACTCACGAGTCCGAACACCAGATAAATCTCTTCCTGCGTCGTCGGGAACGTATCGCCCGAATCAATGGGCATAAACTCATGGGTCCCCGTGGGCAGATCGTCCCGCATGACCCGGTCGGCGGCAATCACGTAGCGGAACATGCTGAAATCGGCGTCCCGCCCCATCAACGAAGCCCGCGTGTCGGTCAGCCTTTCAGGTGTGAGTCTCCTTGTCGCGATCATGTGATAGTATTCTTCCTCGGTCATCTGCGGTTGGCCGTTCGGGTCAACGGCGGGGAGGTTCTTCATCGCGTCGCGCTTCCGGAGTTCGGACTCGGGCACGCGTCGGCGAGCCTTCTCTATCCACGTCGCGAGTTTTTCCTTCGACAGAATGGTCATGCTGTCCTTGACCGGCACGTCCCGGATCGTTTCTTCAAATTCAACGGCCGCGTCGTAGAGTATTTCAAAATGGTCCAAGGCCTCCGTCCACCGTTCCAAGGCCATCAGGCATTGGGCGATACGAAAAAACGTATCGGCATACGTTTCATCGGATGCCTTCATGGTGAGGACTTTTTCAAGGAAGGGCATGCCTTCTTCGCATCGACCCAGTTCCAAGAGGGTGTACCCGAGTTCGAGATGCGCCCTGGCGTCACCGGGGTTCAGGGTCAGAATTTTTCGAAAGATGGGCTCGACTTCCTCATACCGGCCTTCCTGGAAGAGGCTCCACGCGTCCGCGCGCAAGGACGCCCACTCTTTCCGTTCTGCCGCGGAGCCGTCCGTCAAAATAGGTTCGAAACGTCGCCCCCGTTCTTTGGTGGCCCCATAAATCACCGACAGCAGACTGCGGGCTGCCGCGGCCTCGGGAGAATCCGGGGACACCATTTTCAAGACGCGGTTGACTTCGTCGCGTGCGCCCCTGCCGTCCAATACGTCAAACCGTACCCGGGCGAACGCCAACCGCCACCCCGGCACTTCGGGGACCATTTCCACCGCTTTTTTGTACCAGCGGACGGATTCCTCCAGGCGGTCAACTCTTCGGTATTCCTGCGCCATCCGCAGGATGGCGAGGGGGTTGTCGGCGTCAATCCGTGCGATGCGTTCAAACTCGGCGAGCGCGTGCTCTTCTTCTCCCGCGCGCATCAACACGCTCCATTTTGCCCATCGGACGTTCAGGGCGCCGGGGTTCTCCCGCAGGATGGCGTCGTACGCTTGAACGGCTTGCCGGGTGCGGCGGGACGTGGCGAGCACGTCTCCGCGTAATTTTTGGATCGCGAAGGCGTGGGGATAATCCCGAATCCCCTGATCCAGAATATCCAGTGCGCGGTTTGGTGATCCCTCCATCCATTCGGCTTCTGCACGGTCGGTGACTAGACGTATGTGCTGCTCGTCGGCACGTGCCAAGGGACGGACGCTCACCCATACGAGAAGGGCACCAAGGATGATTCCGATGGTCCATGGAACGTGCCGCCGGACCCGAAACGGTACGCCAGGGATCGGATGGCCGTCTTCAGCCGTGGTCGGAGCGGCGAACAACGTGGTCCACCCCAACGTGAGCATCATCAGTCTTCCGACGTGGTTCATCGCGTCTTCTTTCACCAAGGGACGCTCACGTCCCGACGTTTTCGATTTGCGCGACGTCTTCTGGAGTGAGTTCGAACCGGTCAATGGCGAGATCATCGTTCATGCGTCGTTCGTTGGTTGTGCCGGTCAGGGGAATCATGCCGACTTGCTGGGCAAATCGGAAGATGATTTGAGCCGGTCCCGTCGCCAATCGTTTGGCGATTGTCTCGATTTCAGGGGTCCGTAAGACGTCGCGGTTTGCGGTGAGCAGCGAAAACCCCTGGTACGTGACGCCGTAGGTCCGGCAGAGTTCTCGGACTGCTTTGTCCCACCCCAATGAGGCGTAGCAGCGGTTCTGTACCACCATGGGTTTCACGTTGGCTTGCTCACAGAGCCGTTGCAGTTGAACGGCTTGGACGTTACTGACTCCGATCAGGGTGGTTCGACCTGCTCGATAGAGGGCTTCGAGCGCGGCCCAGACTTCCCAATCTTCTCGGCCTAATCCCCATCTCGCGTAGGGCCCGTGCAGGAGATAGGAATCGACGTAATCAGTCCGAAGATGGTCAAGCGAGCTTTCGAACGATTGTTCGACTTGTCGGGCGATGGAAGCCGTAGGGTCATACGGCGTTCGATGGTCTTGGCCTGAGATCGGGGTAAATTTGGTTTGGAGAAACAGTTGATCCCGCGTGATCCCCTGCTCCGCGAGAACGAGCAAGGCTTCTCCGACCAAGGCTTCGTCGTAGTGGATCATCTGATTCGCGGTATCGATGGCCCGGAAGCCGGCGCGGACGGCGGATTGAACGAGTCCGGACGTTTCTTCCTTTTTCCACGCCGTCCCGTACATGAATTGCGGGACGCCGTGAGGGGCCGTGAATGGTTTCATGACGGTCTTGAGCATGGCGTTCGGTGGAAACGGTGAAGGAGAGACGCCTCCCTGGTCGGGACGATTAAAATTGTCCGGCCTGGACCAGATCCTCCAGACTATTGACGTCGAGCCAGTGCCCGACCGTGTACAGGACGCGGACCGACGCGTTTCGGCTGAGTAAGACCTTGAATAATTGAGACATGCCCGCCTTCTTGTTCGCGGGATCAGCCAGTATGTCCTGAAGCACCGTTTGGGTCTGCTCGGCGGCTTTCGGCGACACTTTCAAAAATCCCATCCAGACGCCGTGGATGGATTCTCGTGGAACGTCGCGTCCTATTTGTTTCAGGTAGATTTCGGCGTTAAATGCCTTCCGTGAATTCGGTGCCGTGCATTCCACGAAGCCTCCGAGTCGCGTATACGTCGTTTTCCCTTCCCACAAGCTGTCAACAAACATGACCCAATCATGGGGTGCTTGCAGCAGTGCCTGAGGAATGTATTGATTAAAGAGAACGTCGCCATAGGAAATGATGGTTTCTTGAAAGTTCCCCTTTTGGGAGGTCAGGGCTTTGGACAAGGAGTCGAGTTCGCCGGTCTCCGCAAAATCATCGTTGTCAACGTAGGTGAGATGAGGAAGCGACACCGCCTCCTTTTTATACCCACGGACCACGGTGATGTTGTTGATGCCCACGGCCTGATACGTCTCAACAATATGAGCCAAGATCGGTCGCCCCTGACTCTTGACCATGGTTTTGGGTCTGTCTTCCGTGAGGTCGCCCAATTCATTGCCTCGGGAGGCTGCCAGGACAATCACGGCCGCGCGGTCATGGCCTTGGGGCAGATAGCGTCGTTCGGCTTCCTGAAGTTCTGCTGCGTCTTGCAGCCGGAAAATTTCAGCAACCGGGGCAATTTTGTCTTCAATGGAGAGTAAGTGCTCTTGTGCGTGCAGCGTCTTGGCGGTGTGCTGCATGGTGGTCACGGCCGCGCGAAGAAGATGATTCGCCCAGATGACGAGAGAGAATCCATATTGACGGAAAACGTCGGTCGGAGTGGAGTAATATTTGGTGGGGACAATCACGACCGGGCAGCGGTCGCCCCAGTCCCTCTGAAAGGCGAGAATTTCATCAGGCCCCGTCAAGGCGCTGTGAATCAGGATGCCGTCGGCTCCTGCCTGATGATAGGCGGCTGCCCGACGTACGGCTTCGGTTAACCCCCATCCGCAAATAAAGGCTTCGACTCTGGCGAGAATGCAGAAGTCGTCGTCGATTTGCGCGTCTTTTCCGGCTTTGATTTTCCCGCAGAATTCGTCAACGTCGGCCAGCGGTTGCGTCTCGCCCTTCAAAAAGCTGTTTGTCTTGGGGAACAGTTTGTCTTCGATGCAGACCGCCGCAACGTGGCGTTGTTCCAATTTTCGAATCAGGCGCTGCATGTTGTTGAAATTCCCATACCCCGTGTCCCCGTCAAGCAAAATGGGAACGTGCGTGGCGTCGGCCATGAATTCCACGTTGTCAAGGATTTGCGTCCAGCTTGCTTCGTTATTATCGCGAACGCCGAATTGCGCGGAGATGGTCAGACCACTGGCCCAGATTCCTTTGAACCCCGCCTCTTCCACAATTCTGGCGCTGAGGCCATTGTGGGCCTCGCAAAGAAATTCCAACTCCTCGGAATACAGCAAATCCTTAAACCGGCGGGCTTTCGAGGGACGCGGTTGAGTCGGCACGGTTGTCTACCCTTGTCAGTCGTCTTGGACGGCCAGCCATTGTCCGGTGATCTGCGAACGGCCTGAATCCTTCAAAAAATCTACAATCTCAAATCTGCAATCAAAAATGGCTATTGGGTCGCTGCCGACCCAATAGAGGAACCTGGTCCTTAATTCATGTGCGGATCAAGGGGCATGTCCGCGTAGCATTCAAGGTCTTTGCTCAGTGATCGAAGAATGTTTCCCCATAGTCGATTGGGGTCCGTCTCAAACATGGCGGTCGGGTCGGCCGGCAGCGTGACCCACGACCCCGTTTCCATTTCCTGTTCGAGTTGGCCCGGAGCCCAGCCTGAATATCCGATGAAGGTGCGAAAATTTTCTAAAGAAGACGGGTGCTGCACAAGCTCCTTTACCACGTCCACGTTGCCGCCCAGATAGACGCCGTCAAAGACGTGGTGGGCATTTTCGGGGACTTCGGGCATCCGATACACAATCAAAAGATTGTTCGGTTGAACGGGTCCTCCGGCGTAGACCATGTGGTGCTGCCCTTCGAGAATGGGAACGTGCGGGAGGACTTCCGTGATGTTGATCTTGGTCGGCCGATTGACGACGACCCCGAGCGCGCCTTCCCGTCCGTGTTCGCACAAGAGGATGACCGTCTGCCGGAAGTTAGGGTCGCGGAGGCTCGGGTTCGCCACGAGGAAGATGCCTTTACCAAGCGGGTTTTCCATGGGGTCATCCTACAAGGAAAAATCGATGGTCGGCAAGAGACGCCGCGTCAACGAGAACAACCGGGCCGTCCGGGATGAGAGACGTGACGTTTCGGGGGTAACGCGGAATCATTGACGCGGCTCAGGTTCGATAGTCCTTGAATTCCGCCTCCGCGTCCGGCAATTTGAAAAATGCCCGCATTTGTTTTTTGAGAGTGGCCCGGCCATTTTCATCCCCGAGGTTCAGGTGATACTCATTAATCACCATGGTTTTGACTCCGCCGGGTTTATTCCATTCGGTCCAACAGGCTTGACAGACGTTCTCTTTGACTTCCTCCTCCAGTTTTCCCAGAAAAAGAGCCTCGGTCATTCGTTCCGCTTTCCCTTCACACCTCAGACAATGAATCTCAGCCATAAGAACGCCCTCCCTTTGTCGTGCGTGACGTACGTCGTTGAAGAGTTCTACGTGGTGATGGTTGAATGCTCAGGGACTCTTGCCGCCAAGCAGTACGTGATCTTACCATGCTCTGCCGATTCCTGAAAAGAAGCCGTCCGTTGATTGACGGAGTCCGGGGATCATGCTAGAAGAGGATACCAGAACGTGCCTATGCCCGGATGGCGGAACTGGCAGACGCGCCAGACTCAAAATCTGGTTCTCGCAAGAGAGTCCGAGTTCGACCCTCGGTCCGGGCACCATCCAGGTATCCCGTTGTTGGACGGAATCCGGTTGAGATTGACCGGAGAAATCCCTTGACACCGTGTAAGGAGATAACTATAGTTAGCACCCTCAGGATTCACGAACGTTCTCGGGAAAGGTATCATACGCTTTGATTATTCACTTACATTTCCTAAGGAGGAGCCACATGCGGAAGTTAGGGTATTTTGGAGCAGCTATCATTCTTGTAGGCTCAGTCAGCATGGCAATGGCGCAAGAGCGGGCGCCTCAACACTCAGGATTCGGCACGGGTGTTGGAGAATCACAAGGGTCAGGAACGCGGTCCCGCGTCTTTGACCAGGATGACATGGAGCGGTATCTTTCCGCCCCGGAAACCATTCAGGGCGAAGTTGTTGCCGTTGATTACCCGGCGGGCAAAATGTACATTGACATGGGTGGAAGTTCACATGATGAGCGGCAAACCCTGCGTGGGGGTCTGAACCTGAAGGAATTATGGTTCGATTCCGGGACCAACATGGAAAACTTGAAGGCCATCAACAAGGGAGATTACGTCGCCATTCAAGCCGTGGACGAAACCACCGACCAGCAAAAATTCAGCACGGGTCGGAAACTGGTTCGCACGGTGTACGTGCTTGAAGGCTCTCAAGTCTTAGGCGGAGCGAACAACCCGGATTTTGGCGGTGGCTTAGGCCAAAGACCGGATCCCACCAATTTCCGGGGCATTGCGACTCCGACGGCTGGGTATACCGGCGTGCCTGAAGGCGGCATGCAAGAAGGTGCCGTGGGCGGCGGGATTACTTCAAGCGTGGGCGTGATGACGGGTGCCGCTCCGTGCTGGCAATGTGCCCCACAACCGGATACGGTGAACAAGAGAGTGGACAAGACGATTGCGACGGATTACGGTTCCGACCGGAATAACTTCAACAAAGGCACCGTGCAATAAGTCACGTCTCGCGAAGATTGTCAAAATGGAGCGTGTTGACCCGTGGTTGACGCGCTCCATTTTTTTGTTGCGCGGCGTTCAGCGTATGCCGTCCCTCTTTTCTTGAGCAGAGAATCAGGCCGGAACTCATGAATCAAAAAATTGAACCTCACGCGACGTTGGATCTTCGAGGGATCATCTGTCCGTACAATTTTGTCAAAACCAAACTGAAGCTCGATACGATGCTGCCTGGCGAAATTTTAGCGGTCCTGTTGGATGACGGAGAACCCATCAGAAACGTCCCACGAAGCGTTGAAAATGAAGGCCACACCGTTCTCAGTCGTGAATCGGAGGGCGAGTGCCATCGAGTCTGTATTCAAAAGAATCAGGACTGACCCCCTGTTTCCGGTGCCCGCCTGAGGTGCTTCTTCCTCTTCTTTCTTCCCTCAATGAGGAGGGTCATTTCTCCTTTCAACGTTCGCGGCGGGTTTGACCACAACGTCTCTTCAGCCGTACCGCGAATAATTTCCTCGTGAGTTTTCGTCATTTCCCGTGCGATGACGACGCGGCGGTCTCCGAAGATTTTCCGGATGGCGGACAGCGTGGCCTTGATCCGGTGCGGCGTTTCAAACAACACGATCGTTCTGGGTTCTTCAAGGAGGCTGCGGAGCAGGGCGATTCGAGCCGCGGATTTTTTGGGGAGGAATCCAATGAACGTGAACGCGTCAGTGGGTAATCCCGCCGTGCATAGTGCGGCCATGACGGATGAAGGGCCCGGAATCGGAACGATGGGAACGTGGCAGTCAATGGCTCGGGTCACGAGATAGTACCCCGGGTCTGAGATGAGGGGAGTGCCTGCATCGGAAACAAGGGCAATGGACTTGCCCTCTTTGAGCCGCGCCAAAAGAATCGGAGTTTTTTCCGTTTTGTTGAAATCGTGGTAACTGGTCAGAGGCGTATGGATCGTGTAATGCCTACAGAGTGTTTGCGTGTGACGAGTATCCTCCGCCGCGATAACCGACACGTCCTGTAAAATTCGGTGGGCACGAAAGGTCAAATCTTCCAGGTTTCCAATGGGGGTACTCACGATGTACAACGTTCCGTACATAAACGGGACTCTCGGCTTGTCCGACGTACGTGGATTGGGTTAGAAGTATGCGTGGAATGTAAAATTTTCTCAGTTCGGCATTCGTTTGATCAAATATTCGGACGCGGATGGACCATGAAGTGAACGGAGGAGGGTTTCGTTGATGTTGCAAAGGCGCGTCGCACTTGTCACGGGGGGAGGGCTTGGAATCGGGAGAGGTATTGCTCGGGCGTTGGCTGAAAAAGGCTTTCACGTTGCGGTATGTGGCCGGCGGCAGGAACTCTTGCAGCACACCGTCAACCACGTACGCGACCACGGGGGGGCTGCCATGGGGATGACGGCCGACGTGACCGACCGCGATCAAGTCGAACGACTCGTGGCGTCCGTTGTCAATGAATGGGGGCAGATTGACGTTCTGGTCAATAATGCCGGCGTGTCGGGCAGGACCCCGATGGATGAGCCGGATGAGACGCGGTGGCTGAATATTCTTCAGGTGAATTTGACGGGTTCGTATTTGTGTTCCAAACTCGTGCTGCCTCATATGAAAGGCCCCGCCTATGGTCGCATTATCAACCTGTCGTCCGTCCTTGGTCGGTTCGGCGTTCCCGGGTACGCGGCGTATTGTACGGCCAAACACGGCATCATCGGGTTTACGAAAGCTCTTGCCCTTGAAGTGGCGGACCGGGGCATTACGGTCAATGCCGTCTGTCCCACCTGGGTGGATACGGACATGGCTCGCCAGGGGATTGAAGACACGGCCGCGGTGTTGGGGACGTCCGCCGAAGATTTCCGGTCCCGGGCCATTGCCGCGGTTCCCATCCACCGAATGGCGGAGGTTGATGAAGTGGCGGCGTTGACCGTCTTCCTTTGTCAGCCTGAAGCCGCGGCCGTGACGGGGCAAGCCATCAACGTATGCGGCGGCGCCACCGCGGGGTCCGGCTGAACGACGTCAAACAGTTTGAGAAAATGAGAATAAAGACCAGCGAAAACGCATGGATTTGCAAGGAATTCACCATTATTCACAAATATTCACAAATTTTTCTCAAAATCGCAGTTAACAAACTGCGTGACGTCCTAGACCGGCGGATAGAACGTCCTCTGCGCGAAGATTCAATGGTTTGAATCCGACGGCCTCATCCTTTCCCTGATTCTTGCTATCTTCACAACCCCCATCTATACTCCGAGACGAGCAGCGGGGACGATTTTCAACCCGCGTACGCAACCATGACGCTTCCCTTCTTGCAACTCACCGCGGGGCTGTACTTTGCCGGCACTCTCCTCTCTTTGGTGTATCTCCTCCGGCGGTCGCACGTGGTGGCCAAGATCGCTCTTGGCGTGACCTGCGTGGGATTTGCCGTCCATTCCGTTGTGTTAGCCTCACAAGTGTTTTCCGTGGAAGGATTGAAGGGGGTCACGTTCCATACGGCCTTATCCTTTTTTTCCTGGTCCTTGGTCTGCGTCTTTTTGCTGGTGGTTCTCCGTCAGAGTCTCTACGCGTTGGGTTCGTTTATCCTGCCGCTGGCTTTTCTTTCATCGGCGTCAGCCGTCGTCGTGCCTTCAGAAACCTCTGCGCTCCAACCCGTGGTTCAGGCCGTGTGGGTCCACGTGACGCTCAGTATGTTGGGCACGGTCGGGTTTGCCGTGGCCTTCGTGGCGGGGTTGATGTATCTCATTCAGGACCGGCTGCTGAAATCCAAGCACTTTAACGTCCTGTCGTTCAGGTTGCCGCCGTTGGACGCGTTGGACGCGCTCAACCAGCGTTCGATCGTCTTGGGGTTCCCGTTGCTCACCCTGGGGATTCTGACGGGCGCCGTTTCTGCACGACTGACGTTCGGGGAGTACGTCAGTTGGAATTCCGAACAAATCTGGGCACTGGTGACGTGGGTGTTTTATCTCGCGGTCCTGATGGGACGCATCACCGTGGGTTGGAGAGCGAAAAAGGCGGCCTATCTCACCATTGTCGGCTTTACGGGCGTGTTGTTGACGTTTCTTGGAGTCATGTTGAAAGGCACGACGCCGTCGGTCAGCTCATGAAGCACGTCATCGTCGTCGGACTCAGTCACAAGACCGCGCCCGTGGAACTTCGAGAACTTCTCGTCGTTCCCGACAGCCGGATCGGTGAAGCCCTCAATCGGCTCATGGCACACGCCCGTATTCGTGAGGGCATGGTCTTGCAGACCTGCAATCGCGTGGAGGTGTACGCGGTGGTCGATCACGTGGACGCCGGATGTTCCGACGTTCAACAATTTTTCGTCGAGACGCATCTGTCCGTCTCCGCGGAAATGCTTCTGCCCCATCTGTATCGGCACGCCGGCGACCGAGCCCTTGCCCATCTGTTTCGCGTCACGTCAAGCCTTGATTCCATGGTCGTCGGAGAGCCCCAAATCCTGGGACAGGTGAAGGACGCGTTTCGATTGGCGTTGACCCATAATTCCAGCGGCGTGATCCTGAATAAATTGGTCAAGAAAGCCATCTCCGTCGCCAAGCGGATTCGATCGGAGACGCGGATCGCAGAAAACGCGGTCTCCGTGAGCTACGCGGCGGTTGAACTCGCCAGGAAAGTGTTCAGTGATTTTTCGGCACGAACCGCCATGTTGGTCGGCGCTGGAGAAATGGCCAAATTAGCGGCGCAGCACCTGGTGAAGAACGGCGTTCGTCACGTCTTGCTGACCACGCGAAACCCTGCCCGATCCGGAAGTCTGGCTGAGCGGTTTCATGGAACGTCGATCCCCTTCGGAGACTTTCTCGGTGAACTGTCGAAAGCGGATATTGTTCTGTGTTCGACCGGGGCGTCCCACTATCTGATTGGGCCGGAGGACGTGCAGCGGGCCGTTCGTGAACGGTGGAATCGACCGATGTTTCTGATTGACGTCTCCGTGCCTCGGAACATCGACCCTGAGGTCCGTCACGTTGACAATGCGTTTCTGTTTGATATCGATGATCTTGAAGGTCACGTCGAACAGAACCGTGACGAGCGCATGCGGGAAGCCGCGCGCGCCGAGGGCATTGTCAAAGAAGAAGTCGGCGTCATACTGAAATGGCTTCAGTCTTTGGAGGCGACGCCCGCCATTGTTGCCTTGCGTCAGCATGCCGATGCCATCAAGCACGCAGAGATGCAAAAAGCGTTGAGTCGATTCGGCACGCTGACGGCTCAACAACGGGAAGCTTTGAACGGTCTGGCGTCCGGGATCGTGAATAAACTCCTTCATGGCTCGTTGGTGGCGTTAAAGTCTGCCGCGCAGTCGTCCGACGGATCGGTCTATATTGAAGCGGCTCGACGATTTTATGGCCTGGAGTACCCCTCACCCCTGCCTTCTCCCTCAAAGGGCGAGGATAATGGAACGGAGGAGGCGGAGCGCGTGGCGGAACGACGGAAGTTGGAAGCCGATCAATCGGAAACGGAGGGTCCTTCCCACGAACCGGCCGACGAGTCGGATACACGGAACGTTGCTCAACGGGCTTCGAGTTTGTAATTTCCACGCGTGCCGTGGCCGGTCGTCTTCCTTGAGACGGCAGAGGGCAGCGGATGCGTGCATGTCCGGTAAGGAATCAGCGTGAATCACGGAAAGGGACGTCGAACGTCTCTCGTCATTGGGACACGCGGCAGCCGGCTGGCCGTATGGCAGGCAGAATGGGTGCAGGCTCGACTGCGAGAACTTGCCCCGTCCGTTTCCATTCGGCTTCAGCGCATTCAAACGGGCGGTGATAGAATCCTGGACGTCCCCTTAGCCAAAGTCGGGGGGAAAGGATTATTCGTCAAAGAAATCGAGGAGGCGTTACTCCGCGAAGAGATTGATCTCGCCGTCCACAGCATGAAAGACGTGCCTTCCGCGTTGCCGGAGGGGTTGGCCATTGTCTGCATCCCCGGACGAGAAGATGCACGGGACGCGCTGTTGACGCGGGACCACGTGGCTTTCCAGGATCTGCCCGTGGGGGCCACGGTGGGAACGAGCAGCCTTCGGCGGCAAGCTCAATTATTGGCGCATCGTCCCGATCTCTCCGTCACCATGCTTCGCGGAAACGTCGACACGCGGATGCGAAAGCTGCAAGACGGCGATTATGATGCGATTGTGCTGGCCGCGGCGGGTCTCACCCGATTGGGACGGGCCGACCGCGTGACGGAATATCTCCCCCGAAGGGTGAGTCTCCCGGCCGTCGGTCAAGGGGCTCTGGGGATCGAATCGCGCGTGGATGACGCGTGCGTGCAAGCATTACTTGCTCCACTCAATGACGCCGCGGCTTCAATCGCGGTGTCGGCCGAGCGAGCGTTTCTGGATCGGTTGGAGGGCGGGTGTCAGGTGCCGATCGCCGGACACGCGGTCGTCGAGAACCGGACGGTGAATCTGGAAGGATTAGTCGCGAGTCTCGATGGCACCCAACTCATTCGCGATCGGATTGAAGGGCCTTCTGATGAAGCCGTCCGACTCGGCGTTGCGTTAGCCGAGCGTATCCGTGACGCGGGCGGCACGCGCATTTTAGACGACCTGTACGGGCGGACGTAGATGACGACGCTTCAACCCGGAGGAAAAATCTATCTCGTGGGAGGGGGGCCGGGAGATCCCGGTCTGTTGACGCTTCGGGGCAAGACCTGTCTTCAAGAGGCGGACGTCGTGTTGTATGACCATCTGGCCAATCCGGCGTTGTTGGACCATGCCTCCCCTGAGGCGGAACGCATTTACGTGGGACGGTGCGGCCGCGGGACCTACCGGCCTCAAGACGAAATCAATCACTTGATGCTTTCTAAAGTGCGTGAGGGGAAACGCGTGGTGCGGTTGAAAGGCGGAGATCCGTTCGTGTTCGGACGAGGGGGAGAGGAAGCCGAATGGATCGCGAAACATCAGATTCCATTTGAAGTGGTGCCGGGCGTGACCTCGGCGGTGGCGGTGCCGGCCTACGCGGGGATTCCCGTCACGCATCGGACGTTGGCGTCGACCGTGGCCTTTATCACGGGGCATGAAGATCCCGGGAAGGGCGACACGATGCTGGAATGGCCGCGGTTTGCCTCCGCGGATGGCACCTTGGTGTTTTTAATGGGGGTCAAACGTTTATCCGTGATCGTGTCGCGGTTGCTCGAAGAAGGGAAATCCCCGGACACCCCGATGGCACTGATTCGGTGGGGGACCTATACCAGACAGCAGACGGTGATTGGCACGGTGGGGAACATTCTGGAACGCGCGGAAGCCGTCAACCTTCAGCCGCCGTCGATTGTGGTGGTGGGTGAAGTGGTCCGACTCCGCGATCAACTGAATTGGTTTGAAACCCGCCCCTTGTTCGGAAAACGCGTGTTGGTGACGCGCACGAAGGCTCAGGCGTCGGAATTGTCGAATCTCATTCGGATTCAGGGAGGGGAGCCGATTGAATGTCCGACGATCGACGTTGTGCCGCCCGACGCGTGGGAGGAAGTTGATGACGCCATTGAGCAACTGGCAACCTATCAATGGCTCGTCTTCACCAGCGTCAATGGGGTGAAGGCGTTTATGCAACGGCTTTGGCATCAGGGTCGTGACGCTCGCGCGCTGGCGGGGTTGCGGATTTGTTGTATCGGTCCCCGGACCGCTGATGAAGTGAGACGATTCGGCGTTCACGCCGATTTCGTGCCGGACGTGTACCAGGCCGAAGGACTCATTGAGGTGATGAGGAGAGTCGGGGTAGCTGAGCAGCGGGTGTTGATTGCCAGGGCCGCAGAAGCCCGTGCCGTCTTGCCGGATGAATTGGTGCGATTAGGGGCGCGCGTGCGGATCGTCACCGTGTACAAGACGGTGTCCCCGCGAATCGAACGGGAACGCATGGCGCACGTGCTTCGGGAACGCGCGATTGACGTCGTCACGTTCTCCAGTTCTTCGACCGTTCGGAATTTTTTTCAACTCTTCGATGGCATGGAGGATGTGAAAAAACATCTGAATGGAACCATTATTGCGAGTATCGGACCCATTACGGCTCAGACCGTTCGAGAGATGGGTTTGGACGTTCACGTCGTGGCTCCGCGGCATACCATTCCATCTCTGGTCCAATCTTTGGTCGATTACGTCAAACGGAAGGTGCCCACGTCGTCACGAGTCGTGGAACGTTGAAGGTTCCGGTGAAAGAGAGTACAGTAGTCAAGCCGTTCCATCTACTGACGTGTCTTAACTGAAGGAGAGACTTATGGTTCCTGTGAAATCATTCATGGTTCCCGTGGAAAAGTTTGTAATCGTTGATCGTGATACCAACGTTCGGCAGGCGGCGGAAATTATGAGCGACAGTGGCGTCGGGAGCGTGTTTGTCGCGAAAGATCGTGAGATCATTGGCATTTTGACCGATACGGATCTTGTTCGGCGGCTGGTGGCGGTTGGATTAGAGCCTTCCCACACGACGGTTGAACGAATCATGTCGGCTCCGATTCTCAAAATTGATGAAAACAAGACGCTGTTGGATGCCAATGACTTGATGGCGAGAGAACACGTCCGGCATTTAGGCGTGTCGAGAGATGGAACCCTCGTTGGCATGATTTCCGTCAGGGATTTAGTCGTGTTTCTGACGAATCTTCCCAGGAAATAAGACGGCTTTGGGCCATGCCGCGGCAGAGCCCTCGGCCTCTCCTTCCCGCGGAACCGCGTTTCACGTTGAGATTGAGGAGCCCATGGCCTTCCCTCTGCAACGAATGCGCCGATTGCGTCAATCCGAACCTCTCCGGCGGATGGTGCGGGAAACTGCGCTCGCCCCGCGTGACCTCATGTATCCCCTTTTTGTCCGGGAAGGCGCGGACCGGCCGGAAGCCATTCCGTCGATGCCCGGTCAACGTCGGTGGCCCCTTGACCTTCTCATCAAAGAAGCGGCCGATGCCCATGGGCTTGGCATTCCGGCGGTCATGCTCTTCGGCCTTCCCGTTCATAAAGATGAACGGGGCACGTCCGCGTATGATCCGAATGGAATTGTCCAACGGGCCGTTCGGGCACTCAAAGATCAGATCCCGGACCTCGTCGTGGTGACGGACGTCTGCATCGATGAATATACGTCGCATGGTCATTGCGGCTTGGTGAAAGATGGCCGCGTCGTCAACGACGAAACGTTGCAATGCTTACGCTTGATGGCGAAAACCCACGCGGAAGCCGGTGCCGACGTGGTGGCGCCTTCCGACATGATGGACGGACGAGTGGCTGCCATTCGTGACGAATTGGATCAAGGTGGATTCGAAGACGTTCCCATCATGTCCTACGCCGCGAAATATGCCTCGTGCCTGTATGCGCCGTTCAGGGACGCGGCCCTGTCACGTCCCGCCTTCGGTGACCGCTGCACGTATCAGATGGATCCGGCCAATGCCCGGGAAGCCGTCCGGGAAGTGGAATTGGACGTGGAAGAAGGCGCCGATATCGTCATGGTCAAACCGGCGCTTCCGTATCTCGACGTGATCGCGCGCGCGCGCGCCGAGGTCAGGGTGCCCCTTGCCGCGTATCAGGTCAGCGGTGAATACAGCATGATCAAAGCGGCGGCTCAACGGGAGTGGGTGGACGAGTCGAAAGTGATGCTGGAAACGCTGCTCTCCATCAAACGGGCGGGAGCGGACCTCATTCTCACCTATTTTGCCAAGGATGCCGCCACGCTCCTGCATGCCTCAGGCATATGAAGGTTTCTCGGGGACTTCCACGTCCACCCTTGCCTCCTCATCCGGTTCTGACGATCGGCAATTTTGACGGTCAGCACGTCGGCCATCGACAATTACTGGCCGCGGTGGTCCACTATGCTCGGGCACGGCAGGGGACGCCGATGGTGTTGACGTTTGATCCCCATCCGGTCCTGGTGTTGAATCCGGGAGCGACGTTTCAGTGTTTGACGTCCTTCTCGGAAAAACTGGCGTGGTTTGAGGCGCAAGGCGTTGAACGTCTCGTGGTGCTCCCGTTTACCGAAGAATTTGCGGCGTTGAGCCCGGAAACGTTCGTGTTTTCGATTTTGCGGGATGGATTAGGGATCGAAGCGCTGTTCGTGGGAGAACATTTCGTATTTGGAAAAGGCCGGGCAGGGAACGCGGAAACCTTACGAGTCTTGGCTGAACGCGCTCGCTTCCAATTGCATCTGGTGGATCCCGTTCGTTCCCAAACCAAGGTCGTCAGTTCAACCCGGATTCGTCAGTCCGTCCGCAAGGGGCAGATGGAGGAAGCGATGCAATGGTTGGGGCGTCCCTATTCTTTGGGAGGCACGGTGGTAGAAGGTGACCGTCGCGGGCAGACGTTAGGGTATCGGACGACCAATCTTCGGCTTCCCAAAGAGCGAGTGGTCCCGCCTGACGGCGTCTACGTGACGAAACTGGCGTGGCGGAACAGGACCTTTCCATCAGTCAGCTACATCGGAACGCGCCCGACGTTCGGACCAGGCGAACGATTGTTGGAAGTCCACGTCTTGGATGAAACCATCACGCTGTACGGGGAAGACGTTGAGGTGCAATTTTTTCAATACATTCGTGGCGATGCCGTCTTTGACGACTCCGATGAATTGGCTGCGCGCATCAATGAAGACGTGCAATTGGCTCGACGGGCGTTTGCCGAATCAGTCAAGACGTCCGCGTGACGAATAAGTGGTGGTGACAATGCCGGCACTGTTGGCGTTTGAACACACGTTGCTGAAACACGTGAGGCAGGACGGTTTGGTGTCGCCTGAAGACCGAGTCGCCGTTGCCGTGTCCGGGGGACCGGATTCGGTTGCCCTTTTACAGGTGCTCTCCGCGTGGCGGGGTCCGCTCAAACTCGAATTGATCGTGGTCCACGTGGATCATGGGTTGCGGGGGCGGGAATCCGCGGACGACGCGGCGTTTGTTGAACGACTCGCGCGGCAGTTGGACGTGCCCTTTTGTCTCAAGCGCCTCAATCTTCAACGACTGCTTCTGGAACGGAAAGGGGAATCACGTCAAGCCGTTGCGCGTGAGAAGCGATACGAACTGTTATGGGAGGCGTCCCAGGAGTGGGGGGGGACGAAAGTGGCCTTGGGACACACGGAGGATGACCAGGCGGAAACCGTCCTGATGGGCATGTTGCGCGGGGCCGGCCTCGCGGGGCTTTCAGGGATGCCGGCGCAGCGACCACCGTGCGTGATCCGCCCCTTTCTTCACGTGAGTCGCGCAGAGATTGTGCAATATCTGAATCGCAAGCCGTGTGGATTTCGAGTTGATTCGAGCAATGCAAGTCCGAAGTACCTGCGAAATCGCATTCGCCGTGAATTGATCCCGCTGCTCCGGACGTTCAATCCCAAAGTCGTGCGCGTGCTTTCCCGTCAAGCCGCCGTTTTTCGTCAGGAGCACCAGTTGTTGGACGACGCGGCCAAGGCTTCACTGGAATCGGTCAGGATTGACGACGCGCCGGACGGCGTCACGTTGAGTCGGTCCCAATTCTTAACCCATCCCATGCCCATTCAACGGAGAATGATCCTCTTAACGGTAGAAAAACTCCCGCATAAACCCGGACCGCTGAAGCGTGAGGCCGTGGAGACGATTCTTCAACGCGTCGTGCAAGGAACGTCGGGTGCCGCCGCGCGTTTCCGCAACCTGAAGGTTGAGCGAGACTATGACCGAATCATCTTCTCAGGAGGTTCGGTGAACGGGGAGCGGACGTTGAATCAGGAGGAGCGTTGTCAATGGTCTTTTCCCGGCTCAATCCGTTGGCCGTTGACGGGACAGACTCTTGAAGGCACGATACAAGACGCGGACGGCATTTCGATCCGGCCGGACGCCACCGTCGCCTATCTGGACGCGGATCAGTTCAGCCATGAACTGGTCGTCCGGTCGTGGAAACGGGGTGATGATTTTTTCCCATATGGCATGGCCGGCAAGCGAAAAAAAATTCAGGATTTTTTTTCAGATCTGAAAGTCCGCCGATCCGAACGAAACACCGTGCCCATTCTTGCGGCTGCGGAAGGGATCCTCTGGGTCGGAGGCTATCGTTCCGACCATCGATTTCGAGTGACCGGGAAGACGCGGCGGGTGGCCGTCATCCGGCTTCGTCAGAAATGAAGAAACCTTTGCAACACGTCATTCTGAGCGAAGCGAAGAATCTCATGACGACGTTCGGGCGGACGTGCAACGGGGATTCGGTTGCAGAGCCTTC
This sequence comes from Nitrospirales bacterium, assembly GCA_965212625.1. GTDB lineage: Bacteria > Nitrospirota > Nitrospiria > Nitrospirales > UBA8639 > Bin75. The sequence goes on from OZ243124.1 coordinate 2,611,952, forward strand.
AATGCCATGGTAAGATTTGTAACGTTTTGCTCCGTCAGGAGTACGAAAGCCGTAGCTGAAATGGGAAATAAAGCCGTCGCATGAACTCCCGAGTGAAAAATTTACTATTTTGGGTGGTGGTTGGACTCTTTATGATCCTGTTGTTCAACCTCTTCACCGTTCCCTCCCATCCCCCGGAAGAGGAAGTGATGTTCAGTGACTTTATGACCCATCTCGAGCGTGGGGAGATTTCCAAAGTCACCATGAAGGACAGCCACATCAGCGCGATCTTGAAAGACGGTCAGCGGATTCGGACCTATACGGTGGAATATCCTGATTTAGTGAAAGCTCTGAGAGAACAATCCGTCCAGATTGAAGCCAAACCGCCGGACGAAAGTCCATGGTACATGACGTTTCTTGTGACCTGGGGACCGTTTATTTTGTTTTTGGGATTATGGTTTTTCCTTATGCGACAAATGCAGATCGGCGGAAATCGTGCGCTTTCCTTCGGGAAAAGCAGGGCTCGCCTCCTGACCGAGGAAAAGAAAAAAGTGACCTTTGCCGACGTGGCCGGCGTGGAAGAGGCAAAGGAAGAAGTGGTCGAAATCATCGAATTCTTAAAAGATCCTCAAAAATTTCAGAAGCTGGGCGGCCGCATCCCCAAGGGAGTCCTGATCGTGGGACCGCCGGGAACGGGAAAAACCCTGTTGGCGAAAGCCATTGCCGGGGAAGCGGGGGTGCCGTTTTTCAGCATCAGCGGATCTGATTTTGTCGAGATGTTCGTCGGCGTCGGCGCGTCTCGGGTGCGGGATTTATTTGAACAAGGGAAAAAACACGCGCCCTGCATTATCTTCGTGGACGAAATCGACGCGGTGGGTCGGTTGCGCGGAGCGGGTTTGGGCGGCGGTCACGACGAACGGGAACAAACGTTGAATCAACTGCTCGTGGAAATGGATGGCTTCGACACCACCGAAGGCGTCATTCTGGTCGCAGCCACGAACCGACCGGACGTCCTTGATCCTGCCCTCTTACGGCCCGGCCGGTTTGATCGACAGGTGGTGGTCAATCGTCCTGACGTGCGGGGCCGCGTGGAGATACTCAAAGTCCACACCAAAAAAGTGCCGGTGGCTTCCGACGTGAATCTTGAGCAGATTGCCCGAGGCACGCCCGGGTTTTCAGGGGCTGATTTGGAAAATCTCGTCAATGAAGCCGCCCTGTGGGCCGCTCGATTGAGCAAGAAAATGGTTGAACTCATCGACTTTGAAAATGCCAAAGATAAAGTCATGATGGGGGCGGAGCGCAAGAGCCTGGTCCTCAGCGAGGAGGAAAAGCGCACGACGGCCTATCACGAGGCAGGCCATGCCCTGATGGCGAAGTTATTGCCGGGAGCCGATCCGGTCCACAAAGTCACGATCATTCCAAGAGGACGGGCCATGGGCATGACCATGCAACTCCCCATTGACGATCGGCATAGTTACTCGGAGGAATTCTTGTACAACACGTTGTCGATTTTATTGGGTGGGCGCGTGGCCGAAGAACTGATTCTGAAGAACGTGACGACCGGTGCCGGAAACGACATTGAACGAGCCACTGAACTCGCCAGGAAAATGGTGTGTGAGTGGGGGATGAGTGCCAAATTGGGTCCGCTGACCTTCGGCAAAAAGGACGAAGAAATTTTCCTGGGCCGAGAAATTACGGCACGGCGAGACTTCAGTGAGCAAGTGGCGATCGAGATCGATCATGAAGTGAAACGATTGATCGTGGAAGCCTATCAGCGCACCAGGCGAACGCTCACGGAACACATTCATACCCTTCGGGCCTTAGCCGAGGCTCTCCTCGAAAAAGAAGTCCTGGACTCCTTGGAAATCGACCAGATCATCAACCGAGAAGTGATTGTTCAAGAACCGGCACAAGTTTGACGAGACCGCGTCCGTGCTGATTCAGACGATACCCACGCCAGTTCATTGCGTTGACAAGTGGGGAACCCCGAGTCTCCTTCCCCGGTGTTGACGAGCGTCGCGAGCGGATGGTTCGATGGATGGGCCAAATCCCGCTTACATTCAAGCCTGCCACGTCAAGATTCCCCGTTCTCAACGCGTCTTGATTATGGGAATATTAAACGTGACCCCGGATTCGTTTTTCGACGGCGGTTCCTTTTTGGACCCGCAGCGTGCGTTGTCCCAGTTCGACCGGATGGTGAGTGAAGGAGCAGACCTGATAGATATTGGGGCTGAATCGACGCGTCCGGGTTCAAGGGGTATTGATGAACGGGAGGAACTCCGTCGATTGACGCCGGTCCTTGAAGTCATCGGTAAACGTGCGACGGTTCCGATTTCGGTCGATACCCGCAAAGCCGGCGTTGCGGAGCGCGTGCTTGACTTGGGTGCCGTGATCATCAACGACGTCAGTGCATTGGAATACGATCCGAACGTGGGACCGGTGGTTGCACGACGTAAGGCCGGCCTGGTGTTGATGCACATGAGAGGCACGCCGCAAACGATGCAGCAGTTCTGCGAATATGAAAACGTCGTTGAGGAAGTCGGGAGTTATTTAGGCGATCGCGTGAAACACGCGGAGCGCGTCGGTATCGCGCGTGAGCAGATTCTCGTTGATCCGGGCATCGGGTTTGCGAAACGTTCTCAACACAATTTCGCGTTGCTGCACGGGCTTCGGGCGTTTCAGCAGTTGGGCCGGCCCGTGGTCGTTGGCGTCTCGAACAAGTCCTTTATCGGAACGGTCACGGATGCACCCGTACACAAGCGGATGATGGGAACGGCGGCTGCCGTGACGGCGGCGGTCCTGGGTGGGGCACAGATGGTCCGCGTGCATGACGTCCGATTGATGCGTGACGTCGTTCGCACGTCGGAAGCCATTGTCCGGGCCTGATGGGTTGGTGAAGAGCACGATCGTCGTCCGGCGGCGGTCTCGTCCGGTTGAGGGTCAAGGAGGGAACATGCGGAAATTGTTCGGAACTGACGGGGTGAGGGGAGTGGCCAATTTAGAACCCATGAACAGTGAAACGGCGCTGAAATTGGGAAGGGCCGCGGCCTACGTGTTCAAAGGAAGGGTGGGACGTCATCAAATTGTGATCGGGAAAGACACCCGACTTTCCGGATACATGTTGGAATCAGCCTTGACCTCCGGCATTTGTTCCATGGGGGTTGACGTGTTGATGGCGGGACCGATTCCGACGCCCGGGTTGGCGTTTTTGACGTGTCACCTGCAAGCCGACGCCGGCGTGATGATTTCCGCCTCTCACAATCCATATCAGGACAACGGCATCAAGTTTTTTTCGCGTGATGGTCTCAAACTTCCCGACGAACTTGAGGCGCGAATCGAGGAATTGATTCTGACCGACGAGATCAAACATCTTCGCCCGACTGCGAATGAAGTCGGCAAAGCGTTTCGTATCGACGACGCGGAGGATGACTACGTCGAATTTGTGAAGCGGTCCCTGCCGAGCGGCGTGAATTTTGAAGGAATCAGGGTCGTTTTGGACTGTGCCCATGGTGCCGCCTATTCCGTCTTTCCCAGAGTGCTCCGGGAACTGGGCGCTGACGCGTCCGTGATTGGAAATCAACCGAACGGCACGAACATTAACGCAGGCCATGGAGTCATGTCCCCGGAGCGGTTACAGGAGACCGTGCGGGCACGTCACGCGCACGTCGGCATTGCGGTGGACGGAGACGCCGACCGTGCCGTGTTTGTCACGGAACGCGGCGACGTCATCAGTGGAGACCACGCCTTAGCCGCCTTTGCCTTGGATCTGCAACGCCAAAAGAAACTCAACCACCGGACGGTGGTCGGGACGGTCATGAGTAACTTCGGATTTGAACTGGCGATGAAGAAGGCGGGGCTCAACGTCATCAGAACGCCCGTCGGAGACCGACACGTCCTGAGGCGCATGTTGACGGATGGCTACAATCTTGGAGGTGAACCGTCGGGACACATCGTGTTTCTTGACCACCATACCACCGGTGACGGCCTGATTGCCGGCCTCCAACTGCTCACGTTGATCAAACGGTCGGGGCTTCCCGTGTCTGAAATGACCCGATGTATGGATGCCGTGCCGCAAGTCTTAGTAGACGTGCCGGTCAAGCGAACGCCCGATTTGCAATCCGTTCCGGAAGTGCGGCACGTGATGCGGTCGTGTGAAGAACGGCTCAACGGGACGGGACGCATGCTGGTTCGGTATTCGGGAACCGAACCGTTGGTCCGGGTCATGGTTGAAGGATCAGATGATTTGAGAATCAGAGATCTCGCGGATGACATCGCCGGGGTACTCAAAACCACGCTTGGATAATTTGGTCGGCGATGGGTGCCGCTTCGTTGACCCTTCCGTTCAGCATTATTGCCTTTTTATTGGGATTGCTTTCAGGGTCCTACCTTCCCTTCGTTCCGCTCACCGTCGTTTTCATACTGGTCGTCTTAGCGGGCGTTCTGACTTGGTGTGAACAAAGGGCGCTGCTGTCCCGGCGTTGCGGGCTCATCCTCTATGCCGGGCTCGTCTTGGGCCTGGGATACTGGTTTCTCGGAGACTGGAACACGGACGCCGCCGAGTTGACGTCCTACGCGGGTTCCGACGAGGTCACGCTGTTCGGCACGGTTGTGACGCCGGTTGTGCATGGTCGGGATCGAAGGACAATGGTGGTAGCCGTGCAGTGGGTAGAGAAGGAGGGGACCCGGCGGTTGGTGCAGGGCCGTCTTCGTTTAACGTGGTACGAAGCTGAAAACCGCAAGAAGCATTGGTGTGATCCCGAGTCATGGCGTAAATCTGAACCTGATACGGACGTGTTTCGAGGGGACACGATGACCGTGCGCACCCGGTTGCGGCGTCCCTTCGGTACGTGGAATCCGGGCGGGTTTGATTATGGAGCCTATCTGCGTGATCGCGGCATTCACGTTGTTGCGAGCGTGAGGTGTCCGAATCGCGTGCAGGTACACCCGCCCGAGGCCTTCGACGTCGGCCCATGGGTATGGCACAGGATCGATGAATGGAGAAATCAGGTTCGTCAAGCCGTGATCGCTACGCTGCAACAACCGGCCCGCGGCTTATTTTTGGGAACGATCGTCGGCGAGCAACGGGACATTCCCGTGGACGTGAGAGACGATTTCACGACGACCGGGACGGTCCACATTATTTCCATTTCAGGTTCACACTTGGGGCTGTTGGCCTTTCTCTCGTTTTTCGTCGTGAAAGGGATGATTCGGCTCTTGCCGGCGTTCTGGCTGGAAAAAGTCTCGTGCATCCTGCTACCAAGGCAACTCGCCGTTCTGGTCACGGTACCCTTGGTCATTTTCTATACCCTGTTGTCGGGATCCCACGATGCCACGGTCCGGTCGTTGATAATGATCCTGTTATATTGTTGTGCCGCGTGGATCGGTCACGCGCGACAACTTGTGATCCCCCTGGCACTGGCGGCGTTGTTCGCCGCCTTGGCCGACCCAATGGCAGTTCATGTCAATTTTCGTATATGGCCGTCCTCGCCATTGCCCTCGTGCTTCAGTGGAACGGAAGGGATGATCGGGGAGATCGCGTCCCTCAAATCTTCTTGGCGAAACTCAAAAATTGGGTCAAGCAACGTGTGCTGGTTTACGTGATGGTTACCCTTGCCGTCACGGTGGCAACCGTTCCCCTTGTCGCCTACTATTTCAATCAAATGGCCTGGTTTGGAATCTTTGCCAATGCGGTCGTCGTGCCCTTCGTCGGCTTCCTCGTGGTGCCGTTGGGTCTTGGTGCCTCCATTCTGGTCTTGCTCGGCGGACTGGAGCATTTGCCCTTTGAGTGGGTGCATCAGGCAATCATCACGTCCTTGACGTATGTCGTCGAGAAGATGGCCGCGATCCCCGGCGTCAGATTGCACGTGGCATCTCCGTCCATGCTTGCCATTGCAGGTTTTTATTGTTGTCTCATGATCGTCTTGCTCAGTCGGAACCGCCTCCGACGATGGATGAGTCTCGGTGTGCTGATCCTGTGCCTCGTCTGGTGGGTCTGGTCGCCGCGGCACGTAGGCGAAGAGAACGTCGTGCGCGTGACGTTTCTTGACGTCGGACAAGGAGACGCCACGGTGATCGAATTGCCTGACCAGATAATTTTAGTGGATGGGGGAGCCGCCTATGATCGTTGGGACGTAGGACGAATGGTCGTGGCCCCGTATCTATGGGATCAGGGCATTCGACGCATTGATCACGTGATTGCGACGCACCCCCAATTGGATCACGTCGGAGGCCTGCCTTGGATCATCAAACGTTTCGAGGTTGGCCGCTACTGGAGTAATGGGGTTCCACGAAGAAAAAAATCTTTTTACAAAAGACTTACGGATGCGGTTGAAGAAAAAGATCTGGAGGCGCGGGTAGCATGGGAAGGAACGGAAATTATCAGCGAAGGGCCATGCCGACTTATTTCCCTGAATCCACCATCAAGGGAGAGTACTCCCATCAATCAGGTTCGTGACTCTCCACGCGGGGGAACCAAACTGAATAATCTGTCCGTGGTTCTGAGTTTGACGTGTGGAACGCACTCGATTTTGCTGCCGGCCGATGCAGAAATGAAAACTTTGAATCGGCTACTGGATCACCCAGGCGTGCAATCCGCCACCGTCGTGAAAATTCCTCATCACGGAGGAAAGAGTTCGCTGAATCATCGATGGATTCAGCAATTACGGGCAAAAATCGCCGTGGTCTCCGCCGGCAGGGGAAATCGGTACGGACATCCGGCTCAAGCCGTGTTGCGGGCTTACCGGCACATGGACGTATATCGAACGGATTCTGATGGGGCGATTGTGTTGTCCATGGATCTGAACGATGGGGAGCAGACGATTCAACGCACGAAAGATCGTAGCCCCGTTCTTCTCAATCAGGGCAACTATTCGCTCGGCCGGGAGTGGGAAAACGTATCGCGTCTGTGGGCCAACTGGGCATCGAACGGCTGATGGTTTGGAGACGGGCGTGCGTTATTGCGAGTGCAGGTGCTCAAAAATGGAATAAGGCCGTGGAAGGGCTTTCCATCTCAGAACGGTTAACGAATCTTCAACGTACTCCGACGTGCGGATGCCGTTCAGGACGCACGTGACCCCGGGCGTGCTGACCAAACTCCACAGGGCTTTTCTGGAGAGCGGTTCTCCGCGTCTCTCTTCAGGCAACAAGGGATCAAGAGCGTCGGTGATTGATTGCAGACGGCGTTGACTGTTTTTTGCGGCTTCTTGTCTCAGGATTTTGAGAAACGTGAGCAGTTCTGGGATATACCGGTTTTGCCACCGTTGCCAAGCCGTGGCACGTTCCCGTGGAAGACGTTTGGCGACGGCCTGAAGCACGTGATTGACGTGGGGCGACACCATCTGCGTTTCCATCTGATCCCACTGTTCCAGATTGTGAACGCGTGATCGCACGTGACTCAGTTCGTCCGCCAGGGTAAAGAGCTTGTCCGGCTCGAATCCCTTTTCCGAGGAAGGAAGATGGGGAACGAATTCCTTCCGGAATTCCTCTTCCAACGTGGCCACCGTGCGTTGTTGGATTTCCAACGTGGCGTCCACGGTTTCACATCGGGGGTCCGCGAGACGGATCATGCCTTGATGATGAGCCGGCATCGCGTTGAGTGGCCGGTTCACGAGGACGGCAACGTCGTGGGTTTGCGCCAGCCCTAACGCCGTATCGTTCCGTTCGGGACCGGTGTTCGGCGTGAGCAACGCTCCGGATTCAAACAGGTTCATCGGTAATTGAAGCACGCGAAACCCGTGGTGCGTTTTGCCCGCCAGTCGTGCCGCGGCTTGGGCGGCGTCAAGCATCCGTGACAGCGAGGTGGCTTCGGGATCATCGGGTTTTGCCGTACTGGTGTTGGAGGAAACGCCGTACCATTGCAGACGGCCCGCGTCGATTTGGCTCTCGAAATAGGCAAAAGCCTGCTGAAGGCGACGGTACAATTCAGTGCGCCATTCGTCCAAGGCGGAGGCGTCAACGAGCAGCTTGCGGTTCTTGGCGTCGGAGAGAAAATATTCGGGGTTGTGCAAGAGGCAGACGTCCAGCGTCGCAAGTCCGAGGCGATCCAGTGACAGGGTGAGTTGATCCGCTAAAAACTCAGGGTGGATGCAGTGCCAGAGCCCGTCTCCATATTTCACCATTTCCGGGTAGGGACGACCGGCTCGGTCCTTGGACTGGGCCTGGGTCAGATTGTGACCTTGGACGTATCCGATTTTAGACACCACAATGACCTGTTCCCGCGAGATTTCTTTTCTGGTCATCAATTCGTTGAGCACGCTTCCCACGAGGCGTTCACTCCCGCCGTCCGCGTAGTTGGTTGAGGTATCGATAAGATTGCAGCCTTGACGGATTGCCTGCGTGAGTGCGGATCGATGCTCGGGTTGGCCCACGTCAATCCGGTAGCAGCCAAACCCGATTCTGGACGTCGTGAGGCCGGTGGATCCTAACGTGGTGTAGCCGTCGGCAGTGGGCATGGAAACGGAAGCATCGGCGAGTATCCGGGAAACGTAGGCCGCGGTGCCGCCGGCCGTGGCTGCTCCCGGGATTCCGGTTGCCGTCAGGGCGTGAGACGGTGAACCCGTATCCGTTGGAAACGGGGACGTGAGAGCCCGGGCAACGTCTTCGGAACGCGTGACGGGTGCCTGGCACGCAAAATTGCGACACACGTACAACGCGGCTCGTCCATTGACTTGTGTTTTGCCGCGGAGAAGCGGATGCGGAGAGTCAAGGCTCTCGTCAGTCCAATGCCCGATGATTCGATGAGGAAGAAAATGACGGGCGACCTCCCGCACAAGCTGGTCATACCCCGGGTCTGCCGCGGAGCCGATGAATGCCAATTCCAGCGGACCGTTCAACAGGAAATCGGCGGCCATCAACGTCTTGGCAAATCCGCGAGGAACGCGACTGATCTGCTGTCCATACGCTCGGATGGCCCCCGCGGCGGCCTCACGGAAATCATCGCGATCCTGATGAAACGAGAGCCGAGCCAAGGCCATCGCCGCGACGGCGTTGCCGCTCGGCGTTGCCCCATCCGGGCCTTCCCGCCCCCGCAGGATGAGCGTTTCGTGATCGTTGGCCGTGGTAAAGAAGCCGCCCTGCTCCTTGTCAAGAAAGTCCGTGAGCAGTCGTTCCCCCAACCGGACGGCCTCCGCGAGATATCGCGCCAGCCCGCCGGTTTCATACAGGTCGATCAGGGCTTCGATGAAACAGGCATAATCCTCAAGGTACGCCTGCACGTGAGCCTTCTCCGCACGATAGGTTCGATAGAGTCCGCCGTCGGGACGAGAGAGCGTACCGATCAGAAAGTCCGCGGCCCGCGACGCGGATTCCAGATACGGTGCGGCACCCAACACCCTGGCCGCTTCGGCCATGGCACTGATCATCATGCCGTTCCAGGCCGTGATGATTTTGTCGTCCAACCCGGGAGGCACGCGCTTGAGCCGCGCCTGATACACGAGCGGCTTCACCCGATCAATCGTCCGTTGCAGGTCCTCAGGAGAACAGTTGAGCGTCTTGGCCACGTGGTCAAGAGAGGAGGGAACGTTGGGAATACTGTGATGCTCCCAATTGCCGTCAGCCGTAACGTCGTAATACGCACAGAATCGAGTCGCGTCTTCCTCCGAGGGGACCACGGCCCGGATTTGTTCAGGGTCCCATACGAAAAATTTTCCTTCGACCCCCTCTGAATCGGCATCGGTGGCGGAGTAATAGCCGCCGTCCGAAGACGTCATTTCTCGAATGACGTAGTCCAGAATTTCGCAGGTCACGCGCTTATATCGGAGGTTGCCCGTCACCTGGAAGGCGGCAAGATAGGTTTTCGCGAGCAACGCGTTGTCATAGAGCATTTTCTCAAAGTGAGGAACCAGCCAGCGTTCATCCGTAGAATACCGGGCAAACCCGCCGCCAACGTGGTCGTACATGCCGCCCGCGGCCATGGCGTCCAACGTTTTGCACGCCACGTGAAGCGTGTGCTCCGCCCGGGTGCGGTGGTATTGACCAAGGAGAAAAAGCAAGCCGGTAGCCGGCGGGAATTTGGGGGCTGGACCGAACCCGCCGTACACCGGGTCGAAATCCGCGGAAAACTGTTCAACGGCAGCGTCGATTTCCTGCTGCCCCACCGTCGTGGGAGTCGGGGCACGCATGGACGTTTGCAGCCGCGTCGTCAAGCGGGAAGCACTTTCAACGATATTGGCCCGGTCCCGTGCCCATCCTTCCGCAATGTGCCGAAGGACCGTGGCGAATCCGGGTCTTCCCCATTTATCCGTCGGCGGAAAGTAGGTTCCGGCAAAAACAGGCTGCTGGTCCGGCGTCAGGAACACCGTCATGGGCCAGCCGCCGTGGCCCTGATTCATCGCCAACGTCGCCTGCATGTAAATTTCATCCAGATCGGGACGTTCTTCGCGGTCAACTTTGACGCACACGAAGGCGGCGTTCATCAACTCCGCGATGGATTCGTTTTCAAACGATTCCCGTTCCATCACGTGGCACCAGTGGCACGCCGAATAGCCAATGGACAACAGAATGGGGGTGTCCCGTTCCTTGGCGAGGGTAAGGGCGGCTTCTCCCCAGGGAAACCAATCCACCGGATTATACGCGTGTTGCAGCAAATAGGGACTGGTTTCGTGAATCAGACGGTTGGGAGGACGAGTGGAATGACCCTCAGACATGAATCCGACCGTAACACCGGTCAAGAAGATCGGTCAACGTCACGCGCGATGAATCCACGCGGTAACGGGATTGAAGTTGAGAATTCAGGTCCGGGAAGTTGAGAAAGATAATCATGAATAAGAATAAACACCTAAATATTTCTATTGACATCATTCCGAACCGGGGAATAGAATACAGACAGGATGATGATTGAAACCTAGTGAAGCGCACGGGGAGAAAATCAAACGCACTATTCATTTTCGAAAGGAGAGGAGGCCGCTATGAAAGCCAAACAAGGAGTCGTTGAGCTTCTCAACAAGCTGTTGACCGAAGAGTTGACGGTCATCAATCAGTATTTTTTGCACGCCAAGATGTGCAAAAACTGGGGGTATGATCGATTGCACGATCACGTGTTGGATCGGAGCTACGGAGAAATGAAAGACGCGAAAGCCGTGATTGATCATATCCTCTATTTGGAAGGTCTTCCCAACATGCAGCGGCTCGGAACGGTCAAAATCGGTGAGACCGTCCCCGAGCAATTGAAGTCGGATCTGGCGAAGGAAAAAGCCATGGTGGAATTGCTCACGGAAGGCATCGAGCATTGCACGCAGGTCCGGGATTTTACAACGCGCCACATGCTTGAAGACATGGTGAAAGATGAAGAAGAACACATCGATTGGATCGAGACGCAGTTAGAGACCATCAACCAGGTCGGGCTGGAAAATTATCTGAGCGAACAAATCAAGGACAACAGTTAAGCGACGACCGCTGTTTCTGCGCAAGGCTCTGAACGGGAAAACCAGTTTCTGGTTTTTCCTTCAGGGCCTTTTTTGAAAATTGACAACCGTGCCGAGAACTTTTTGCATGCAAGAAAGGATTTTCTGAAATGACCAAGTCAAACATAGTGTATAAAAGTCCTACATACCCCGCCCCCCCCCCCCCCCCCCCCAGCTTTCTGTTGGATCCGCGGCAGCGGTGCTGAGTATTGCCATTCTCTTGTGTTTGCCATCGTACAGTCAGGCAGAAAATACCATTCCCACCGAAGGCAGTGATGAGGAAAGAAGGATTCAATCTGAAAGTTCAAATAAGTCTTTACCTCCGAAGAGATACGAAGCGAAGAAGGGCGAAGGATGGTACTCGTCTTCTTGGTGTAAAAACGCTGATGGGAATGATTCAGTAACGCTTTGGGACGATACAATACCTGATTGTGTGCTGCCTGACCGAGTCATAGAATTCGATTTTGGGGAAGACATGAAACCTTACGAGTGCGTCGGCCAGGCCATTCATTATGCAAGAATGGCGGGCAAAAAGCCGGAATGTATTCTGATTCAACGCTCTGATATTTCGGATGAGACGTTTCGGCGTGCCGTTCGGAAAGTTCAAAGTGCTGTGATTTCTTGTGGAATTTCTTTGCGGTGTATGAATCATGAGGGCGCGATTGTTTCATGTCCCTCCGCAATCATAAGCGGCGACTTCGAGTGAGAAGCGGTGGTGCGACCTTCCAGAGAAAGGAGGCGATTCATGGCGTTGACCCATTCAACCATGCTGGAACTGGGAACGTCCGTTCCCGATTTTCAATTACCGGACGTGGTGTCCGGCAAGATGATCGACCCCGGACAATTCTCTGATCGAAAGGGATTGTTGGTCATGTTTATCTGTCGGCATTGTCCATACGTCGTCCACGTGCAGAATGAACTGGCCCGCGTAGGAAACGAGTACGCCGAGAAGGCGATCGGCATCGTCGCGATCAGCAGCAACGACGCGGCCAACTACCCGGATGATGCGCCGAAGCCATTGAAAGCCATGGCCCAGCAACTGGGTTTCACGTTTCCTTATTGTTACGACGAAAGTCAGGACGTGGCCAGGGCCTTCACCGCGGCGTGTACCCCGGATTTCTTTTTATTCGACCAGGCACGGCGGTTAGTCTACCGAGGGCAGTTGGATGACAGCCGTCCTGGGAACGGCAAGCCCGTGACGGGAAAAGATTTACGCGCGGCGATTGACGCGCTGCTGGCGGGGCAACCCGTGAGTCAGGACCAACGCCCCAGTGCCGGCTGCAACATCAAATGGAAGTCCGGGTGAATCTCGACCGCCGCGTGGCACGAACGTCCGCACCGGGTTATCGCATCCAGGCAAACAATCGGCTCAGCAGGCGCTTCTTGCTTTCGGTGAACGTGGTCTTTCTCCAGGCGTTGGCGACCTTTTTGATGACTTCGGCTTGGGTGGGGTAGGGATGGATCGTCCCGGTGATCGTACGCAAGCCGAGTCCGCCCTTCATGGCGAGCGCCAATTCTCCGATCATGTCTCCGGCGTGATTGGCAACGATGGTGGCGCCCAGAATGGAGTCGGTTCCTTTTTTGACGTGGACGCGGGCAAAGCCGGCGTCTTCCCCGTCAAGAATGGCTCGATCCACGTCGGCGAGTGGAACGGTAAACGTCTCAACCTCCATGCCTTTGGTGTTCGCGTCTGCTTCCGACAACCCGACGTGCGCCAATTCCGGCTCCGTAAAGGTGGTCCAGGGAATGATGAGCGAATCCGTGCTCGCGTACCCGAGTCCAAAAGGATGAGGGAATAAAGCATTCTGAATGACGATTTGAGCCATCGCGTCGGCCGCGTGCGTAAATTTGAACGAAGAACACACGTCACCGGCCGCGTACACGTGTGTATTGGTCGTTTGCAGTCGAGCGTTCACCTTCACGCCGACCTTTGCATCATACTCAACCCCGACCGTTTCAAGCCCCAGCCCTTCCACGTTGGGTGCTCGTCCGATCCCGATGAGAATCTCATCAACGACGAGTTCGTGGTACTTCCCGTTCACGGCGTAATGCACGACTTTCTCCCGTCCGCGTCCTTCCACGCGGGTGACGTCGGCGTGAAAGACAAAACGCACGCCGTCGTTGCCCATGTGCGTCCGGACGATTTCAGCGGCATCGGCGTCTTCCCGAGGCAGGATGGATCCGGTTCGTTCGAACAAGCACACCCGACTGCCGAATCGGGCGAACGTTTGAGCCATTTCGCACCCGATCGGGCCGGCGCCGATGACCGCAAGGCGAGTGGGAAGTCGGGTCAACGAGAACAGGGTTTCATTCGTGAGATAGCCGGTTTCCGTCAGTCCTTGAATCGGGGGGGCGGCGGCCCGGGCACCGGTACAGATCACGGCTTTTGCAAACGCCAGTGTCGCGTCATCCACTTGGACGACGTGGGATCCGGAAAATCGTCCCTCACCGATGAACACGTCAACGCCTAAGCCTTGGTATCGCCGGGCAGAATCCACGTGGCTGATGCGGGCTCGAAGTTTGCGCATCCTCGCCATTGCCGCCCCGAAATCAGTCCGGACACCCTCCGGGACGGTCAGACCGAATTCCTGGGCCTTTTTCACGTCGGCCCACGCGCGGGACGCGCGGATGATGCCTTTGGAGGGCACACAGCCGACGTTCAAACAATCCCCGCCCATCAAATGCCGTTCAATCAACGCCACCTTGGCCCCCAAGGCGGCTGAGACCGCGGCCGTGATCAGTCCGGCGGTGCCTGCTCCGATGACGACCAGATTGTATCGGCCGGTGGGCGTCGGGTTGATCCAGTCCGGCGGACGGATGTTGTGTACCAGTTGTCGGTTGAACTCATCCATGGGGGTGACGACAACGGGTTCACGTTGGCGGCGTTCAGTCTGCATGATGGGGTCCCTCCCTTCGGGACAAGGTTTCAGATCTTCCCCGTTCGTGCGTGGGGGACCTGATGGGGGTGGCGGCGTCCGTTACGACGCGTTCTTTTTCACAAACTTGCGATAGGCAATCGGCATCAGGGCCAGCAGGCCCAGGAGCGTAAACGCCGCCAGCACGGGCGGCGACGCGATTTCCGACAACGAGTTGATGGAGCCCAGTTGTTGGCCGGCGAACGTGTAGACAAAACTGCCGGGGATGATGCCGAGGGACGTGGCGCCGATAAAGGTGCCCGGACTGACCCGGGTTAACCCGGACATGAGATTCACCAGAAAGAAAGGAAACGCTGGGATCAACCGCAAGGTCAGAAGATAGCTGAACGCGTTCCGGGCAAATCCGGCCTGAATCGTTTCAAGGCGGTCCCCGAATTTCTTTTCCACCCAATCGCGCAGGACGTATCGTGCCGCGAGAAAAGCCAGGGTCGCACCGGTGGTGGCCCCGACGTTGACGAAGAGGGTGCCCAGGACGCTGCCGAATAAAAACCCGCCGGTGAGCGTCATCATGGTTGCCCCGGGCAATGAAAATCCCGTTTGCACGACGTAGATGAGAACAAAAATAGCGGCAGCAGCAGCGCCGTGCTCGTTGGTATACGCCCGTAAGCTGTCCCTGTTGGCTTTCAGGATTTCAAGAGAAAAGTAGCGTCCAAGATCAAAAGAGAAGAACGCTCCGACTCCGATCCCCAGGATCACAAGAATGAGAATTCTTATGAGAGGCAGAGAGGATTGAGGAGAAGTCGAATCGCTCATTTCTGTCTCCATTGGGGAACTGACGGCTTTCCACCAATTCTCTATGTAATCAGAAAAATCCCTACCTTATTTTATGCAATCGCACGTGGAACTGCGCCGGATCCTCGCCGCACGTTTCAAGAAAGCAGCGACTATTGGAAACGTTTGGTTCCGCGGAACGAAGTGTAATCAAGAACAATCCGTTTTTCAGTCTTGTTGTTCTCAATCGCCCTGCAGGTGTTCGTTGTTCCGTGGGGCTAAAGAATTTCTTAAGTTTCTCAGGCATAGCATTTGGTGATAGATGTTCTTTATCAAAAAGATACTCAACAACTAAGGTGAAAATTTCAAGCCAAAAGCGAACGGACTTTTCATCACCATTTGGGACTGGAACGAAAAAAGGCTGATTCTCCGACGGCAGGCCCCGCGGTGATTTGACCGGCCAATTCTTCGGCGGGATACGTGATGATTTCCGCCAGGGTCGGGTGATAGTGGGGCATCCGAACGAGGTCATGAACGGTTCCGTGATAGTACATCACCGCAATCAACTCGTGAATCAATTCCGCGGCTTCGGGACCGACGACGTGAGCGCCTACAATCTTGCCGTCTTCAGGCGACGCCAGGAGTTTGACGTGGCCGTGGGTCTCGCCCAGGGTCATGGATTTGCCGTGGTCGTCGAACGGATGCGAGGCACGATGATAGGGAATCCCCCGGTCAAGACATTCTTTTTCACTCAACCCGACGCTGGCGATTTGCGGGTCCGTAAACACGACTTGCGTTCGGAGACGATCATCATAACGGCGTGAGGCTGACGGCGGGCGGCAGGCGTTCCATCCCGCAATTTCGCCCTGCTGAATCGCGATATGCACGATTTCATGGAGCCCGTTGACGTCGCCTACGGCGTAGACGTGGGGTTGGCTGGTTCGCATGGCGTCATCGACTACCACGGTGCCCTGCCGGACCGTCACCTGAGCCGCTTCTACGTTCAATCCGTCAATATTGGGCCGTCGTCCGAGCGCCAGGAGAATCGTATCCGCGGAAACGGCTTTCTCCTTTCCTTCATGGGTGAAATGAGCGGTTTTTTGTGCGCCGCTCCGGGTAACCCGATGCAGCCGGGTATTGGTCAACACCGTCATGCCTTCTTCGCGAAATCGTGCCTCCACCGGTCGAGCCAAGTCTTCATCCCCTTGTGACATGACGTGTGCGCTCCGTTGCATCAAGGTGACGTGGGTACCGAGACGGCGGAAGAATTGCGCCAGTTCCAAAGCCACGGGACCCCCTCCCAGCACGAGCATGGATCGTGGGAGGTCGCGGAGTTCCAGTGCGTCGTCGCTGGTGAGGTAGCCCACCTCTTCAAGTCCGGGGACCGGCGGACGAGACACGACCGAGCCCGTGGAAATAATAAACGCCTTCGCGGTCAGCGTGTGAGCACCGGCCTGGACTTCGTAGGGAGAGCGGAACGCGGCGCGCTCCTCGTACAAGGTGAAACGGGGGTCGTGCAGCGCACGAACGCGGTCATCGGCAAACTCCTTGATGAGGCGAGCCTTGCGATCGATAATCGCGGAGAGATCGGCTCGTGCGGAAACCGGATGCAACCCGAATTCTTCCGCGCGTGTCATGAGCGACATGACGTCGGACGACCGCAACATCGTTTTCGTCGGCATACAGCCGCGCAAGATGCATAGACCGCCTAACGGGCCATGATCGATAATGCCAACGTCTGCCCCTTCCGCACGTGCCGTGCGGGCCGCGGCGTAGCCCGCTGAACCGCCCCCGATGATGACGACGTCATGTGTCATGTGCTGACGAGTCGTGATGGATCGGATCAGGAAGGCGCCATGGTACTGGAATTGTCTTTCGTCTACAATCATGACGGGATGAACGGGCGCGGTGAACGCCGCCGCCGGACCGAGCGAACCGGACAATCATGAAGAACACCGTGAGGAGCGGAGGAAAAGCAATGAAAGATGGCCTGAAACCACGACTGATTCTTTTCGGATGTGTGGCGGCGGGATTCGTGGCGCTCGCCGCGGGGTGCGTCACCAAGGCCGGCCCCCTGGCCGTCCTGCCTATGACGAGTCCTGGAGCGGCACAACGGAATCTCGAAGGGATCAAGTCGTACAACGACGGCGACTGGCACACGGCGCGCACGCGGTTCGAATTGGCGATTCAAACAGACCCCCGTTTACCGGAGGCTCATTTCAATCTGGCGTTGACGCTTCACAAGCTCGGCGACCATGACCAAGCCAGGACGCATTTCCGGATTGCCGGTGAACTGGCGCCGGACAATACGGAGATCGTGAGCATGTCCGTCTATCGGAATCACCTTGGTTTGTCGTCAACCTTCGAACGCCACGTCACCGGCGGGTACAAGTATTAGATGCCCAACAACCGTCCGGTGAAGTCCTTTGTCCTGGTGGCCGTGCAATTCGCCTGCATGGCGGCGATTCTGGTGCCCGGCCCATGGGTGGCCACGCAGGTCGGGTTCTTCACGGTGGAACTGGTGGGAGTCGTCTTGGGAACGTGGGCGGTGATGACCATGACCGTGAAAAATCTGGCGGTCCTGCCCGAGGTCAAGGCGGGAAGCCGTCTGGTGACGCACGGGCCGTATCGACGGATCCGTCATCCGATGTACGCGGCGATACTCCTGGTCACGCTGGCGTTGGTGGGTGAGGCCTTTTCGTATGGGCGCGGAACGTGCTGGTTGATTTTGCTTGCGGATCTCGTGGCGAAACTGTCCTATGAAGAAACCGTCTTAAGGAAGGCGTTCCCGGATTATGACCGCTATCAATTGCAAACCTGGCGTCTGATTCCCTGGGTTTTTTAACGGCGTGCAGGCGTGCCCGACGGACAAAGAGCAGCGAAAGGAGTGCTGACCATGGAAAAACATGCTGAAACCGCGTTTCCCATTCATGAACTACTTCGGCAACGCTGGAGTCCGCGAGCGTTTCGTGATCAAGCCGTTGAACCGGACAAGGTGACCAGTCTCTTTGAAGCGGCGCAGTGGGCCGCGTCTTGTTTTAATGAACAGCCTTGGTCTTTCATCGTGGCGACACGGGAGGAGACGTCGGAATTCGCACGCGTGCTCAGTTGTCTGAGGGAAGGGAATCAGGAATGGGCCAAGCGGGCTCCCGTGTTGATGCTGACGTTGGCCCACGCGACCTTCACCCGGACCGGCCAACCCAATCCACACGCTTGGCACGATATCGGACTGGCCGTCGGCAATCTGGTCGTGCAAGCCACGGCGTTGGGATTGTCCGTTCATCAAATGGCCGGCATTCTTCCGGACCGCATTCGAGAAGTCTACAGGGTGCCCAATGGCTATGAACCGGTCACGGGTTTGGCCGTAGGGTATCAAGGCGACCCCGCGAGCCTGTCCGAAGACCTTCGGGAAAGGGAACTGGCCAAGCGAACGAGAAAAGCCCTGCACGACTTTGTGTTCAGCGGCCAGTGGGGACGGTCCACACCGTTCACGCACCGTCTACGCTAACTTCCCTCTCAACCGTTAACGATGAGCTCCGCGGGTCGGCAGGTGAATCGCTCATGTTTCGGCCTTTGCCGGGCCGAACGTTTCGGCGGATTTTTCCCATCTTTTTTGTCAGGAGGAGGAAGGGGAGGGAGACGGGGATGGAATTCTTGACCGGTATCAGATGATGTGATAGCGTGCCTCCCTTTGTAGTCAACCAAGGAGTCGTGTATGTCGCGTGTGTATAACTTCAGTGCTGGACCGGCGATGCTGCCGGAGTCGGTGTTGTTCCAAGCTCAGGAGGAATTGCCGGATTGGCACAGATCCGGGGCTTCTATTATGGAGATGAGCCACCGGGGGAAGGAATTTGTGTCGGTCCACGCGAGGGCCGAGCAGGACGTCCGGGATTTATTAGGGGTGCCGGATGAGTATTCCGTGCTTTTTTTGCAGGGCGGCGCCACGATGCAGTTCGCGGCTGTGTGCATGAATCTGTTACGGGGGAAAACCCGGGCCGATTATCTTTTGACCGGGTCATGGGGCCAAAAAGCCGTCAGTGAAGCGAAGAAGTACTGCGACGTGAACGTGGCCGCGGCCCCGAAGGGCGAAACCTTTACGAGTATTCCCGCGGTTGAGACGTGGTCCTTGGACCCGGATGCCGCGTACGTGCATTACACGCCGAATGAAACCATTGACGGCGTGGAATTCCACTGGGTGCCGGACACCGGCGACATGCCGTTGGTCGCGGACGTGTCTTCCACCATCCTTTCGCGTCCCCTTGACGTGCGTCGTTTCGGGCTACTGTACGCCGGTGCGCAGAAAAACATCGGGCCGGCGGGCGTGACCCTGGTGATCGTGCGCAAGGACTTGTGCGGCGAGGCGTTGCCGCTGACGCCGAGTGCGGTTGATTACGCGCAACAGGCCAAAGCCGATTCCATGCTGAATACGCCTCCCACCTACGCCGTGTATCTCGCGGGGCTGGTCTTTCAATGGTTGAAGGCGCAAGGGGGGCTTGCGGCCATGGCGAGCGTGAATGAACGGAAGGCCGCAAAACTGTACGCGGCGATTGATGCGTCGAGTTTGTACAGGAATTCCGTTGAGAAGACGTGCCGTTCGTGGATGAACGTGCCGTTTGTCCTGGCCGATGCCGGTCTGGATCAGGCGTTTCTGGATGGGGCGGAGGCGGCCGGGTTGACCACGCTCAAGGGCCATCGGTCGGTGGGGGGGATGCGAGCGAGTATCTATAATGCCATGCCCGAAGCCGGCGTCGACGCGTTGATCGACTACATGGCGGAATTTGAGAAACGGGGCGGCAGCTAGAACGTCCGCGTTCGTCTGCGGAACGAAAACAGAGGAACGAGTCATGAAGATTCTGATCAGCGATAGTCTGTCTGCGCGGGGCGTGGACGTGTTGCAACAGGCGGGCTTTACCGCGGACGTGCAAACCAAGCTGTCCAAAGAGCAACTCCTGGACACGATCAAGGACTATGACGGCATTATCGTGCGGTCCGGGACCAAGGTCACGGCCGACGTGATCAAGGCGGGGAGTCGTCTGAAGATTATCGGCCGCGCCGGGACGGGTCTGGACAACGTGGATCGGGACGCGGCCACTCGTCGGGGCATCGTCGTGATGAATACGCCGGGCGGCAACACGATTACCACCGCGGAGCACACGATTGCCATGATCGTGGCCATGAGTCGAAAAATTCCCCAAGCCACGGTGTCCACGAAAGCCGGATCGTGGGAGAAGGGCAAATTCATGGGGACCGAGTTGTACAACAAAACGCTGGGACTCGTGGGCCTCGGGCAGATCGGCACGTACGTGACGAAGTTGGCTCAGGGCCTGGCCATGCACGTGATCGGTCATGATCCGTATTTAGCCCCTGAACGGGCGCGGGACCTGGGCATTGAGGCCGTGGAATCGGACGAGTTGTTCCGCCGCGCCGATTTCATCTCCGTGCATACCCCTTTGACTCCCGAGACGCGGTCGTTGATCGACGCGCAGGCCATTGGGAAAATGAAGGATGGGGTGATGATCGTCAACTGCGCGCGCGGGGGGATCGTCAATGAACGTGACGTGTACGAGGCCCTGAAACGCAACAAAGTCGCGGCCGCGGCCTTCGACGTGTTTGAAGAGGAACCGGTTCGGCCGGATCATCCCTTGCTGACCCTGGATAACTTTATCTGTACGCCGCACATCGGCGCGTCCACCGAAGAGGCGCAGGAAAACGTGGCCGTCGCGATTGCCGAACAATTTGTGGATTATTTCAAGAAGGGCGTGGCGCGTGGCGCGGTGAACGTTCCGTCGGTACCGCCTGAAATTCTTCCTCACATCCAACCCTATCTGGGGTTGGCCTCGCGCATGGGGTTCTTTCAAGCGCAGCTGATTGACGGCGGGATTGAAGAAGTGACCGTTGAGTATCGGGGCGAGGTGACGCAGCTCTCCCTGGCGCCCGTGACGGTCGCGGTGTTGCAGGGGTTGCTCTCGTCGATTCTGGAAGACGTGGTGAACGCCGTCAATGCACCCGTGCTGGCGAAAAAGCGGGGCATTGAGGTCAAGGAAATCAAAGGCAGCGACGCGGGTGATTATACGAGTCTGATTCGCCTTCACGTCAAAGCCGGCACGCAGACGTATCAATTAGCCGGGACCTTGTATCACAAAAAGGATCCGCGAATCGTCGAGAGCAACGCCTACGCGGTGGAAGTGATTCCGGAAGGCCACATGCTGTTGATCGATAACGTGGACCGTCCGGGCGTCATCGGGACCGTCGGGCGCATTCTCGGGGAACACGATATCAACATTGCCCGGATGCAGTGCTCTCGCGCGCAGAAGGGGAGCGAGGCGTTGTTGATTATCGGGTTGGACGTGCCGCCGCCCGCTTCGGTGATGGACGCCATCAAACGTGAACGGGACAT
Organism: Nitrospirales bacterium; assembly: GCA_965212625.1. Classification (GTDB taxonomy): domain Bacteria; phylum Nitrospirota; class Nitrospiria; order Nitrospirales; family UBA8639; genus Bin75. Next base: position 2,633,374 of record OZ243124.1, read on the forward strand.
TCTGTCCGTTCGCCACGTGGATCTTTCACGAACGTCGTAGGGTGGCCCGACGGGCCACTGACCACTGGAGGACAGCCACGGGGGGTTGTCCCTACGGGCCACGACCCGCGATGACCCGTCTTCACTCCACTGCCCGGTCGCTGATTCCCATTGGGATGACCACGCTGTTGCCTGACGCGGCGCAGCGCGTTCGTCATCTGGAGCGCGTGCTGTTCGACGGGTTCGCCCGATGGGGATATCGTGAAATTATTCCGCCTTCCTTTGAATACCTGGACGTCCTGTCCGCCGGGTTGCCGGCGGAAATTCTGGAAAAGTGTTATAAGGTGGCTGATTGGACCACCGGACGTATTTTGGTGCTTCGCCCGGACGTGACCGCGCAGATCGCCAAGATCGTCGCGATGGGGATGGCCGGGCAGCACCTTCCCCTTCGGTTGAGTTACCGGTCCACGGTGTATCGGTATGAGCCGGAACACGCGGGCCGCGAACGCGAAGTGTTTCAACTGGGGGTCGAACTCATTGGCGTGGATGACGCATCAATGGACGCCGAAATTCTGACGCTGCTCATTGAGTCGCTGAAAGCCGTCGGTTTGTCGGATTTCAAGATTTCTCTCGGCCACGTCGGGTTTTACCAGACCCTGCTCGCGCAGTCGGGCTTGTCGGACCAGGGACGCAAGCAGGCCGAACTGGCGGCCGCGCATAAAGACCTTCCGCAGCTTGAGCGCATCCTGAAAACTGAGCGCGTGTCGGCCAAACGGTCCCGGGCGATTCTGGAAGCGCCGGGACGATACGGACGTGAAGAAGTGCTGCAATGGGGGCGAGCCGTTGCCGGACGCAATCCGCGTCTGTTGACGCCGCTGGACCGCCTGGCCACGGTGTACGGCCTGCTCGAGACCGCGGGCGTCAAGGATCATCTGCTTTTGGACCTGGGAGAGTTTCGGGGCTTTGATTACTATGACGGCGTGGTGTTCGACGTGTTTTCCGGCAACGTCGGTTGTGAACTGGGCGGAGGCGGACGCTATAACCATTTGATCGGCCGATTCGGCCGCGACCTGCCTTCCACGGGATTTGCCCTGGACGTTGATCGATTATTCAGCGCCTTTCCTTCTTCCGCGACGGGAGCGGACCACGGTGAGCATGACCCTTGCCGCGTGTTGGTCGTTGCGCCTTCTTCTCACTTCGGACGGGCGTTTGCCGTGAGTCAACTCCTGCGATCACACGGGTTGGTGGTGTGTCAGGAAACCGTGCCCCGATGGGCGGGCACCGGGCAGCGGATGATTCGGAAACGTGCGCAAGCATTGCGGGCGTCCTGGGCCGTGATGGTCGGCGCGTCCCTTCGAGGCCCTTCGAGGCCCTTCGAGGCACAGGGCAAGCACAGGGCAAGCACAGGGCAGGTTTCCGTTTCCGACCAGGAAGCCGTGCTGATCGCCGGACGGGCCAGGGGATCGACGGCGCGGACGGTCCGCATTCAGGACCTCCCTCACCTCGTCGTTCCTGCACACGTTCAAAGCGTCTCGAAGAGATCGAAGACGAATACGCCGCCGCCAATCAACGACGATAACCCGTAGGGACAACCCCCTGTGGTTGTCCGACCCCGTGGCTGTCCGCAACGAAATAATGTTTACCCCCGACAACTCCGATGACGGCCCCGGAACCGTCCAAGAAAAAGCCCGAGAGAGAATGGAGAGAGATGCTGGATCAACTTTTTAAGGAGGGAACATCATGAACATGATGAACGTTGGGAGAGCGAAGTGGGTGTGCCTGGGGCTGGTGGTGTGGATGGTATGGATCGGGGGAGGGGGGGGGGTATGGCTGGCTGAGGCAGGACGGCTGAACGAAATCAATTATGCTGCTCGATTTTGCCTGGCAGAAGGCGGCGAACTGGAGGAAAGCCTTCCGGATCGTAGTAGACCTGATTGCATTACCAAGACCCACGTGATTGAGGCGTATTTCGGGGATAAAGCCAGTGATAACTTCACCAAGGATAACGTCAAGCAGGTTAAACGGCATATGGATAATGACCCGTATAAGAGAGAAGGGGGTATCCTCCTGATTCTGGAGAATGATAATAAGGGGGACATCCGGACGCTCTGCGATGTCATGGAAGAAATGAAGGTGAGTGCCGATATCTCCGATATCTGGATCATGTACTCGGACTTTACCTACCAGTCATATTCGTGCAATGGGGGGAAATTTGGACCTCCCAAGAGATTGGATTATTCAGTTCGCGTGCTGCGGGCGTGTCCTGTGACAGGCACTCGCTGAAGTTGGAGCGCACAACCTACTGTCGGCATTGCCGATGGACACGCATCGCACAACGGGAATTCAAAGAACAGAAAATGGATACCATCGTCGTCGTCTTAGGGACAACCCCCCGTGGTTGTCCGCAACCCTGGTGCCTGCGGTGGAGCGGTTCTCCCGCAGGCCTTTTCTGGATTCCCGATTAAAAACGTCGGGAATGACAGAGGGGAGAATGTCGTGTATGACAGAGGGAGAACATCAGGTATGACAGAGGGAGAACATCAGGTATGGCAGAGGGAGACCGTCGGGGAGGACAGAGGGAGCGGCGGGCAGGACAGGCGAAAGCGGCGGGCAGGACAGGCGAAAGCGGCGGGAATGACAGGTTTGAGTTTTTGCGGGAATGACAGAGGGAGTAGGCCAGGGGCTTGTGGGGCTTAGAGATTGTTCGCTTCAGATTCTTCGCTTTGCTCAGAATGAGAGGGTGCTGATCACTGATCACTAACCACTGGCCACTAACCACTAGCCACTGATCACTAGCCACTAACTTCTGTTTGTCAACGAATTCGTGAGGGGATACAATGCCGGCGAAAGCTGAAATCCGTGATGCGATAGGTGCCCGCGTGCCAACCTCTGATATTTCTGCACTTCGTCTTCCTCCTCAAAATCTTGACGCCGAGCAATCGATTCTCGGGGCCGTGCTGTTGGAAAATAGTGCCCTGAATAAGGCGCTGGAAGTGGTGACGGAGGATGACTTTTATCAGCGGAGTCATCGAGTCATTTATTCGGCGATGCTGGAACTGAGCGACCGCAATCAGGTGATTGATCAGATCACCTTGACGGAGTGGCTCAAAACCAACGGGCAGTTGGAACGGGTGGGCGGGGCGGCCTACGTGGCGGAACTCGTGCAGGCGGTCTTCAGCGCCGCCAACGTCGGATACCATTGCCGGATCGTGCGGGACAAAGCCCTGTTACGGGGATTGATTCGGACGGCGACGGAGGTGGTGACGAAAGGGTACGACGGGCTGGGGGAGGCGGACGACCTCCTGGAATTTGCGGAACGGGAAATCTTCAGGCTCGCGCAGGGCCGGTTGGGTGGATCGTTTGTCCCCATGAAGCAGATCGTGCAGGAAAGCGTGGAGATTGTGGATCGGTTGTTCAGCCGGAAGGAACGCATTACGGGCGTGCCGACCGGGTATCAGGTGATTGATGATCTGACGGCCGGGCTTCAGCCGTCCGATCTCATCATTATTGCCGGTCGTCCGAGCATGGGCAAAACCGGGCTGGCCTTGGGCATGGCCGAATATGCCGCCATTCGCGCACAATGCACCGTGGGCATTTTCAGTCTGGAAATGTCGAAGTCACAACTGGTGCTGCGGATGCTGAGTTCTCAGGCGTGTCTGGATTCTCACGCCTTGCGGACCGGGCAACTGCATGCCGGGGATTGGGAGTCGTTGTGTGCCGCGGCCGGCCGCCTGGAAGAGGCGAACATTTTCATTGATGATTCCGGTGGGCTGACCGTGCAGCAGATGCGGGGCAAGGCGCGGCGGCTCAAGGCGGAACGGGGACTGAATCTCCTGATTATCGATTATCTCCAACTCATGGAGGGCCGGGTCGGGACGGAATCCCGACAGCAGGAAATCTCGGATATCAGTCGAGCCTTGAAAGCCTTGGCGAAGGAGTTGGAGATTCCGGTCGTGGCCCTCTCCCAGTTGAGCCGGGCCGTGGAAAACCGAACGGATAAACGGCCCGTACTCTCTGATCTCAGGGAATCCGGGGCGATTGAGCAGGACGCGGATATCGTGATGTTCATTTATCGTGAAGAGCTTTATAATCCTGATACGGAGGACCACAAAGGGCTTGCCGATATTCTGATTCGGAAACATCGCAATGGACCGACGGGGGATCGGCAACTGTCCTTTCAGGAACGGTACGCGAAATTTGCCGATCTTGAGACGCGGCACGGTGCAACCTGATGCCGTTGTACTGGGAGCCGTGACGTCGGCGCATGAGATGCGCCGCTACAGCAGGGCGCGAGTCAACCTGAGAATACTGTCGTTCTGAGCCTGCCCTGAGGCACGAAGGGCGAAGCGAAGAATCTCATCCGTCTTCACATGGGTACTCTCCCGCCAAGAAAGAACAACGTCGTCTCAAAAAGACGGCAGGACCGGGTGTTGGTGACGTTCCTGCTCATTCCCCTGGTGGCGGTCTCATGTGCCGCGATGCCTGAGCGTGCAACCGGGCCTGCCCTGAGCCGCGAAGCTCCCGGCGCACAAACCGAAGCCGTCGATTCACTTCTCCCCGCGCCGGCCTCGTATCATTTTTTACAAGGCTACGTGGCGGAACTGTCCAATGACCTCCCGAAGGCCATCGTGGAGTATCGCGCCGCCCTGCAATATGACCCGGAGTCGGCCTTTTTGCGCGTGCGGCTGGCGGCACTGGACTTTTCATTGGGAAACATGCGGCGAGCCGTGGAGTCGTTGGATTCCATCCGTGACGATCTTGTGCAGGACGCGGCCGTGCTGACGCAGATGGCGAACATGTACGCGGGGGCCGGTAATCACACCCGCGCGTTGGCCTTATATGACGGGGCCGTCCGCGTGAATCCGACGCGAGCGCAGACCTATTTTGATAAAGGCGTGGTGTTGCTCAATCTCAAGAGAAACGTTGAGGCGGAAGAAACCTTCGCCCGGGGTCTGGCCCATGCTCCACGGTCGCATCTGGGGTCGTTCTATCGGGGGAAAGCCCTTGAGGCTCAGGGAAAAACAGCCGAGGCCAAAGAAGCCTATCGTCAGGCCGTTGCCATGACCGACCAATTTGAGCCGGCCTATAGATCGCTGATCCGGTTGTATGAGGCCGAGGGGGACGTGCCGCGGATCATTGAGCTGTCCGAGCAATTTTTGTCATCGGGCACGCTGCGCATCGCGGCTTTTCGGAAGGATTTTGTGCGGTTTTTGCTGAAGCATCAACGCTATGACCGAGCCATGGATCTGCTGGATGACGTGATTCTGGATGATCCGACGGACCTGAACGCGCAGATTCGAAAGGCTCTGGTCTACGCCGAGAGGAACGATGCCCGTCGGGCGATCGAGGATTTGAAACGGATTATCCGGTCCCATCCGTCGGCGCTTCGGGTGCGTGATTATCTGGGGTTGCTGTACGAGCAGATCGACGACGTGGAGCAGGCGATTGACGCGTATCTCACGAACGTCAACGCGGACGCGACCTTCTACGACAGCCGCGTTCACTTGGGGTATTTGTTGTATCGGCTCACGCGGTACGACGAGGCGGTGCCGCATTTGACCCAAGCCGTGGCCCTGAATCCTGACAATCCGGACACGCACCTGTTATTGGGCTTGGCGTATCTCCAGGCGAAGCAATTTGTCCAAGCCGCCTCGGCGTTTGAAGAGGGTCTGAACGTTTCTCCGACGGATACGGAGTTGCGTTTTAATCTGGGCGCGGCTTACGACAAGCTGAACCGGTTTTCCGACGTGGTTCGAGCAATGGAGGCGGTGTTGACGCACGATCCCGACCACGCCGATGCGCTCAATTACTTGGGCTACAGTTACGCGGATCGCGGCATCAACGGGCAGGAAGCCGTCGAACTCACGCAACGCGCGGTTGCGCTCAAGCCGGACAACGGCTATTATATCGACAGCTTGGGATGGGCCTTGTTCAAAGTCGGACGGGTGGACGAAGCCCTTCACACCATTCAACGCGCCGCCGATCTGGTCAAAGATGATCCCGTGATTTTTGAGCACTTGGGAGAAATTTATCTGACTCAAGATCATCACGATCAAGCCAAAGACGCGTGGATCCGGTCGCTGACGTTGGATCCGAAAAACGAAAAATTAATCAGACGATTTCAAGAGGCAGGGTTCGGGGATCCTACTGAATCGGAATGGGCCAAGCGCCGAGAGTCAGGTATGGGTGATCCGTTCTGATGAAGAAGTGGAGAGTGGTGAGTGAAGAGGGATGAGGGGAGAGGGGCGAGTGAAGACTGGCGAGTCTGTCCCCCGATAACTCCCGTCGGGGGCAGGCATTCCCGCCCGCCCTCCGTCATTCCCGACGTTTTCAATCGGGAATCCACTCGCTTGGTCCCTCATCACTCGCCACTCACCACTCGCCACTCGTGTCAACGTCAGCGAGGGTTCAGTTTGACCGAGCTGATGATCGTCGTGGCCATCATCGGCATTCTGGCAGCCATTGCCATTCCCAATTTTCTCAAATATCAGGCTCGGGCCAAACAGGCGGAAGCCAAAAACAATCTCGTGGCGATTCACGCGGGCGAACTGGCCTATTTTGCCGAAAACAACAAATACAGCGACGATTTCAATGCGATCGGGTTTGGCGTGACCGGGTCTTCACAACGGTATTACTACGAATTGGGAAAGAGCAGTGCCGGGACCCTGCCTTCGGGGTGTACGGCATCCAACTTGGATAAGGTGTCCGACAACGCCTTTACGGCCGTGGCGATTGCCAACATTGACAACGACGCGACCTGTGACGTGTGGAGCATCAACGAACAGAAAACCTTGACGAACGTCACGAACGACGTGGCGTCCTAGCCCCCGACGATTTCAGACGTGGAACGACTCAGAAATTTTTTGGGACGATTGTCCGAGAGTGTTTCCCCCTCTTTCGGCTTTCCTCCTCCTCACAAACGGCCTGACCCGTCGTTGAAACTCGTCTCGAATAATCCGGCCGTGATTGGTGACGCCGCCCGCCCGCCCGGTACACACGCGACCGTGGGCCACGCCGAAGCCCTGGAAGAAGCCTTGGCGCGGAGTGCGGCCTGGTTGCTTCAACGACAACGTCAGGAAGGATATTGGGTTGAGGAGTTGGAAGCCGATACCACGTTGACCTCGGAGTATATGATGTTGCGCCGCTACGTCGGCGCGGTTGACGAGGATCGGGAAGCCAACATGGTCCGCTCTCTTCGAGATGCTCAACTCGAAGACGGCGGGTGGCCGATTTATTTCGGCGGTCCGATGGACGTCAGTGCCTCGGTCAAAGCCTACTTTGCGCTGAAGTTGGCCGGCGTTCCGCAAGATGATCCGGACGTGCGTCGAGCCAGACGCGCGATCCTTGACGCAGGGGGCGTCGTGTCGGCCAACGTGTTTACGAAAATTACGTTGGCGTTGTTCGGGCAATACGATTGGCGCGGCGTGCCTAGTATGCCTCCCGAAATCATGCTCGTGCCCCAAGGGTTTTATTTTCATCTCTACGCGGTCTCGTATTGGTCCCGGGCCGTGATTGTGCCCCTGCTCATTATCTTTGCCCATCGTCGAACGTGCCGGATTCCGCCGGAGCAGGGGATTGAAGAATTATTCCACGTGCCGCGGGGGCGCGTGAACTATCGAACGTCGCCGCCGTTTCAAAAAGACCGCTGCGTCCTCAGTTGGCGCAACGTGTTTGTGTGGATTGACGGCCTTCTCAAAATCTATGAGAAATATCCCCTTCGTTTTCTTCGCACCAGGGCGGTGAAGAAAGCCGAGGCGTGGTTGCTGGACCGGATGCAGGGTGAAGGCGGGCTGGGGGCCATCTACCCGGCCATGGCCAATTCGATCTATGCGCTGGTTGCGCTTGGCTATCCGGTGACCCATCCGTTGATTCAGAAAGCATTACGGGAAATCGAGGCACTGGAGATTGAAACACCAGGGTCAGCCGACGGATACGTCCCGCCGACGCTTCACCTGCAACCGTGCCATTCTCCCGTGTGGGACACGGCGTTGATCGTGAACGTGCTGACTGAAAAAGGTCTTGCCGTTGACCATGAGGCGCTTGTTCGTGCCGCGTCGTGGCTTCGGTCCCGGCAAACGCAACGGGTCGGTGATTGGATCGTGTCCGCTCCCTGGGCCAAGCCCGGCGGATGGTATTTTCAGTTTGAAAATGAATGGTACCCCGACGTGGATGATAGTGCCGTCGTGGTGACGACTTTAGCCAAGCTCTCTCCGCTTCAGCCCCCTGACCGAGACGAAGTCATTCGGCGGGGGAGTGAATGGACGTTGGCCATGCAAAGCTCGAACGGAGGCTGGGCGGCCTATGACCGGGATAATAATCGACTGATTTTCAACAAGATCCCCTTTGCGGATCATCAGGCACTCCTTGATCCGCCTACGGCGGATTTAACGGGACGATGTCTGGAGATGCTCGGTGCCTTGGGCTATGACCGGTCCCATCCCGCCGTGGCCCCGGCCCTCGAATTTCTTCGACGGGAACAGGAAGCGGACGGCAGTTGGTATGGGCGATGGGGCATCAATTATCTCTATGGGACGTGGTGCGTGCTGGTGGGACTTCAGGCCATTGGCGAAGATATGACGGCTCCCTGGATTCAACGGGCGGTCGGCTGGATCGAATCCAAACAACGCCGCGACGGCGGATGGGGTGAATCCTGCCTGTCGTATGCAGATCGGGCCTGGGCCGGGGAAGGCGACAGTACCCCGTCACAAACGGCGTGGGCGCTGATGGCCTTATTGTCCGCGGGCGTCTCGGATTCCTTGAGCGTGGCGCGCGGGGTGAATTTTCTGCTGCGACGTCAGTTGAGCAACGGCACGTGGGTGGAGCCCCACCATACCGGTACGGGATTTCCTCGCGTCTTCTATCTTCGATATCATGGGTATCGTCACTATTTCCCCACGTGGGCTCTGGCCATGTATCGGAACGTGTGCAGTCACGGGCGGACGAAGGCTGAAGAATTGCAGGAGGTCGCCCAATTAGCCAGGACCCGGCAAGAGCCTTCGGCGATGGGTCATCGCGTTGCCGATGCCCGATTACGCACGTCGGGAGTGACCACCGGGCCGAAGGCCCGATGACCCTTTTCCGGAGCGTTTCCTGGAGCGTATCGCCGTCTTTGCCGCAACCCCTTGGGAGTTTCACGCCGTTGCGCGTGCGTTGCCCGCGGGCCGCGTGGAACGGGTTGAGGGATTCAAATGGTGGAGATGGGAACGTCCGTCCCGTTCCGTGGCGGCTATCCAGACTGGCGTCGGACCAACGCACGCTCAGGCCGCGTCCCAAGTCGCGTTCGCAAAGGGCCCCTGGACCGCGGTGATCTCTTCGGGATTTGCCGGTGCCTTGATTCCATCACGAATCGGCGATCTCGTCATTCCTGAAGAAGTGGTCCCTCGTGCTTCGGACGTGGGGGCGTGTATTCCGACGGCCTCGATCTCGTGCAGTGCGTGGTATCGACGGAAGGCGCGGGACGTTGCCCGACGTTCCCGGAGTCCTCTCATGGAGGGACGATTAGTGACCGTGGGGAAGATGGTATGGCTGGCCGAGGAGAAGCAGGTGATCGGACGTGCGTGGGACGCGAGCAGTCTGGACATGGAAAGTGCCGTGATCGGGGCGGCGGCGATGCATGACCGCGTTCCTTTCGTCGTGGTCCGAGCGATTTCAGATCTGGTTGATGAAACGCTGCCCCTTGACCTGAATCTGTTTTGCCGTCCGGCGACGTTCCTGCGCGGAGCCTGGACCGTGCTTACGACTCCTCGAACGTGGCCGGCTCTGTACCGCCTTCACCGGCAACAAACCGTGGCCTCGTGCCGGTTAACGCGATTTTTTACCATGTTTTTCCAGAGCACGTCGGAACACACGTAAGCTGAAATGGAGGGAAAGAATGATGACGCAGGGTTCCTCAGGCATCGGACGGTCAATGGGATCAACGTGCCGTGTATTGATCAACGTGCTGATTCTTGGATTCTTGACGTGGGGATTTTCAGCAAACCTTTTTGCCCAGGCCGCGACGGGGTCCGCCACTGACGCCATCAAAGAGACGGTCGATCAGGTATTCGCGGTGCTTGACGACGAAGCCCTGACCGCGCCGGACAAAGCCAAGGAACGATTGAATCTCCTGGAAGACGTCGTGGCCCGGCGCTTCGACTTTGAGGAAATGGGCAAACGCACCTTGGGATCCCATTGGCGGACGTTGAACGCCGGTCAACAAAAAGAATTTGTGCGACTCTTTCAGCACTTTCTCTCCAACACCTACGCCGGAAACATTGACGGATACGTCGGCGGACGGGTTGAATACGTCAAAGAACGGAGGAAGGGAGAATTTGCCGAAGTGCAAACGAAAATCGTGACGGAAAAATTAGCCGTGCCCGTTGATTATCGTTTATTGAAACGGTCAAACGCGTGGCGCGTGTATGACGTGGTGATTGACGGCATCAGTTTAGTGAAAAATTATCGAGGCCAATTCGGCCGCATCCTCAAAAACGACTCGTTCGAAGCGCTGCTTGAGAAATTGCAAAACAAGCTTGCACCATCGTAGCGTTCAGAAGCCCCGTGCGACCCGGGATTCCTGAACTCCGCAAGAACAACGGGATCACCGAGTCAAGCCTCGCGTCCCGTTGTTCTTGCGGCACCACTCCATGCCCATCCCCGTGTCATTCCCGACGTTCTGAATCGGGAATCCAGAGAAATGTCCAACACCCCCTCTCTCAGGCCGCGTGAGACGCGGCCCTACCGTCGGGTTGGCTCCATGGTCATCTCTGTCATTCCCGACGTTCTGAATCGGGAATCCAGAGGAACGCCTCACACCCCCTCTCAGACCGCGTGAGACGCGGTCCTACCATCGGGTTGGCTCCATGCTCATCCTCGTCATTCCCGACGTTCTTAATCGGGAATCCGGCGGAACGCCCAACCACCCCCGTAGGGCCGCATCTCATGCGGCCTGAACCACTGACCGCGTTGATTTCTTGACAGTCTCGCGCAGGTTTGCGAAAATTTTCTTCCCTCATGAATGTTTCATCCGATACGCGGCGTCCATTCACCGGTGAGAGGATACCCCGATGACCCTCCTGCAACGGATTAAAAGTCCGGCCGATCTCAAACAATTATCTCCCGACCAGTTCCCGCAACTCTGCGAAGAAATTCGTGAACGGATTGTTTCCGTCATCTCGAACGTGGGCGGGCATCTGGCCTCGAACTTGGGCGTCGTGGAATTGACGGTGACGCTTCATTACCTGCTTCACACTCCCGAGGATCTGATCGTGTGGGATACCGGCAATCAAGCCTATGCCCACAAACTGTTGACCGGACGACAGGCGCGATTTCAGACGATTCGGCAATTCGGCGGATTGAGCGGGTTTTGCAAACGTGAAGAAAGCGTGTACGACACGTTTAACGCGGGGCACGCGGGGACGGGCGTGTCTGCTGCCGTGGGATTCGTGGAAGCCCGTGCCCGACTCAGACAGTCGCACAAGGTCGTCTGCGTCGTCGGCGACGGGGCGTTGACGTCGGGCTTGACCTTGGAGGGGTTGCAGCAGGCCGGTGATTCGCAGAAAGACCTCCTCGTGATTTTGAACGATAATCAAATGTCGATTTCGAAAAACGTCGGGGCCCTGTCCGCCTATCTGAACCGGACCATTACCGGTAAGTTTTATACTCGCCTCAAGGCGGAAACGGAACACGTCCTGGAAAGCATTCCTCAGATCGGGCAGCCCGTCAAAAAAATGGCGAACCGGGCTCACGAGTTGGCCAAAGGCCTGCTGTTGCCGGGGTTGCTGTTTGAGGAATTGGGATTTCGGTACGTCGGCCCCATTGACGGCCACAACTTCGAGCATCTGTTACCCACCATGGAAAACGTGCTCAAACTGAACGGTCCCACGTTGTTGCACGTGGTGACGAAAAAGGGCTTGGGGTATGAACCGGCGATGAAGAATCCCGTGTGGTTTCACGCAAGTGCTCCCTTTGACCTTGACACCGGCAAGCCCAAGAACAAAGCCACCAAACCGTCTTACAGCGCCGTCGCCGTGAAGACCCTGATTCGGTTGGCCCGTGAAGATGAACGCATCGTGGCGATTACCGCGGCGATGTGTGAAGGGACGGGGCTGACCGCCTTTGAGCACGTGTTTCCTGATCGACTCTACGACGTGGGGATTGCCGAGCAACATGCCGTGACGTTCGCAGCGGGTATGGCCGCTCAAGGCATGAGGCCGGTGATTCCCATTTATTCGACGTTCCTTCAACGGGCGTATGACCAGGTCGTTCATGACGTGGCCACGCAGAATCTTCCCGTGACGTTCTGCATTGATCGAGGCGGACTGGTCGCTGAAGACGGAACGACCCATCATGGCGCCTTCGATTTTGCGTATCTCCGGCACATGCCGAACGTGGTGGTGATGGCACCGAAAGATGAAAATGAATTGCAGCACATGATTACATCCTGCATCAGTTACAACGTGCCCACGGCGGTTCGCTATCCCCGAGGGTCGAGTCTGGGCGTGGACCTGGACCCCGTGCCGGAGGTGCTGCCGATGGGCAAAGGGGAATTGTTGCGAGAAGGGAAGGACGTGGCGTTGGTGGCCATCGGCGTGACCGTTCATCAGGCCATGGCCGCGGCCGAGCGGCTGGAGCACGAGGGCATTTCCGCTGCGGTGATCAACGCGCGCTTCGTCAAACCGCTGGATGGGGAGTTGATTGCAACCGTGGCGAAACAGGTGAAGGGCTTGGTCATCATCGAAGAATCTTCACGCATGGGGGGCTTCGGGTCCGCCGTGCTCGAATTTCTGTCCGATGAAGGCATGACGCAGGTGCGAACGAAGTGCATGGGGCTCCCCGACTGGTTTATTGAACAAGGGCCGCAAGAGTTGCTGCGGGAGAAGTATGGCTTGACCGCCGACGGCATTTATGATCAAGCCAAACAATTATTGACTCACGTCTCCGCCCACCCCGTCTTCCTGTAACGGCACTGCGCGTTCGATGCGGATCACTCGAAAAAAGACCAGACCCGTTCAGGTGGGGTCCGTCAAGATCGGGGACGGGGCTCCCATCTCCGTCCAATCCATGACCATCCCGCATCCGAGTGACGTGCGGGCCACGGTCGAACAAATCCATCAACTTGAGCAAGTGGGCTGTGAACTGGTTCGGGTGGCCGTGCCGGATGAGGCCGCCGCTGCCGCGCTGCCGCGTATCAAATCCCAAATCTCGATTCCTCTGATTGCCGACGTTCACTTTGACCATCGGTTGGCCGTGAAAGCCGCTGAAGTCGTTGACTGCGTGCGGATCAACCCAGGCAACATTGGCCCGTGGTGGCGCTTGGCTGAAGTCATTCGCGTGGTGCGGGAGCGAGGCATTCCGCTTCGGGTAGGCGTCAACGGCGGTTCGTTGGAGCGGCCGCTGTTGGAAAAGTACGGGTATCCCACGGCGGAGGCCCTCGCCGAATCGGCACTGAACGCGGTTCACGCCATTGAGGACGCGGGCTTTACCAATATGAAAGTGTCCTTGAAAGCCTCAGACGTCCACGTGGCCATTGATGCCTATTGGTTATTTGCCCATCAATCGGATTATCCGCTCCACGTCGGCATCACGGAAGCCGGGACGGCCATGACCGGCGCCGTCAAATCCGCCATTGGGTTGGGGTGGTTATTATCGCAGGGCATCGGAGATACGCTCAGGGTGTCGTTGGCTGCCGATCCCGTGGAAGAGGTCAAGGTGGGGTTTGAAATTCTCAAGTCACTGGAACTGCGGCATCGCGGCGTGAACGTGATCGCGTGTCCGACGTGTGGACGGGTTGAAATTGACGTGGTGCGGATGGCCGGCGAATTAGAAAAACGATTAAGTCATATTACGACGCCCTTGACCGTATCGGTTCTGGGCTGCGTCGTGAATGGCATCGGCGAAGGCAAAGAGGCTGACATTGGGATTGCCGGGGGACAGGGCATGGGCATTTTGTTCAAGAAAGGGAAACTCGTCAAAAAAGTGCCCACGGCAGAATTGATGGACGTGTTGATTGATGAGGTTGAGATGATGGCGTTGGAAGCCGCCGCCGGTACGCGTACCCTTCGAGACTCAGGGCAAGCCCTTCAAGACTCAGGGCAGGCTCAGGCTGTGCCGGCGCCTGACGTCTCATCCGTGAGTCGTGAACTTCCCGTGGTTCCCTCCCGCTGACCCTTTGAGGCGTAGGGTCGCATCTCATGCGACCGCGTGACTCTCTTTTGCCCCGACCGGGACGTGAGGTCCTCTCCTTGTGCCGTTGTACTCGCACGCGTATAATGCCTCCTCGCGGGCGCCGTACCCAAGTGGCTAAGGGAGCAGTCTGCAAAACTGCGATGCAGCGGTTCGAACCCGCTCGGCGCCTCCAGTTTTCTTTCCCTTTAAGCCTCAAGGCAAAGCGTTGAATTGACCGATTATCCCTTCGATGTTACAATCCCGTAATTTTGGTCAATGAGAACAGAGGCGTAGCATAGAAAAAAATGTCCGTTCCTTTTTCGCAGATGGCGACGGTTGCCGGGTACGTCATCTCTCAAAAACTTAAAGGCGTCAAACGGTATCCGCTCGTGCTGATGTTGGAGCCGATCTTTCGCTGCAACTTGGCTTGTGCCGGATGTGGAAAGATCCAATATCCCGATCACGTCTTGGACCGACGGTTGACGCCGGAACAATGTTGGGCCGCGGCGGAAGAATGCGGTGCGCCGATTGTGAGCATCCCAGGCGGGGAGCCGCTCATTCATCCGGAGATGGCGGACGTCGTGCGCGGCCTGGTGCAGCGAAAAAAGTACGTGTACGTGTGTACGAACGCGATTCTCCTGGAACGAAAAATTCATGAATATCAGCCGTCCAGATATTTGACCTTCAGCATTCACGTGGACGGCTTGCGAGAGGAACATGATCGCGCCGTATGTCGCACCGGGGTGTACGACGTCGCGGTAAAGGCCATCAGTACCGCGCTCAACAAAGGATTCCGCGTGAACACCAACACGACCCTGTTCAACGATGCCCGTCCTCAGCGCGTGCGAGCCTTTTTTGACGAAATGATGGACCTGGGCGTCGAAGGCATGATGATCTCCCCGGGATACAGCTATGAAAAAGCTCCGGATCAGAACGGATTTTTGCAGCGGCACCGCACCCGCGAATTGTTTACCCAACTCCTCACCGAGCGAAAACGCGGCTGGCGATTCAACCAATCCCCCCTGTTTCTGGAATTTCTCATGGGCAAACGCGATTATCAATGTACGCCGTGGGGGAATCCCACCTATAATATTTTCGGCTGGCAAAAACCGTGCTACCTCATGCAGGATGCATACGTGTCGAGTTTCAGAGCCTTGTTAGAGGAGACAAACTGGGAGCAGTATGGGGTCGGGCGCAATGAAAAATGCAAGGACTGCATGGTGCATTGCGGGTACGAAGCCTCAGCCATCGAAGAAACGTTCAGCACCGTGTCCGGGTTTGCGGGCACGGTCAAAGCCATGCTGTTTCCCAACGCAACGTGAGTTGGTCCTCCCTTGTTTCTCCCTTCGAGTCCCAGGGCACGTTCTTTGCCGAATCCATCCCCCGTGAATCATCCCCACCCCCGAACCATTCCCTATGACGACGTTCAGATCATTCTAGAAGTGATAGGCGAAACCCGTCGCTGCACGCCGAATTCCCCGACCGTGGGCCGTGGTACTCTCAGGCATCCCCAAACACGCCCCACTCCCCGGCTCTCAAGCAAAGTCGGACAAAAGCGAGAACTCCCGTCGCTCTCCAACCCCATACCGAAACGTAGCGACGGAATCCTGCCAGTCGCTCAAGAAGGACTCCACAAAACGTAGCGCCGCGTCTTACGCGGCCAGAAGATTTCCAAAGGAATGCCCTCATAATAACCCCCCCTCCGTCATTCCCCCAAGCCCCCCTCTTCTCATTCCCGCAAGCGGCTCCTCTAGTCCCCCGATTACTACTGTCAAGGGCAAGCGTCGGTGGCAAGCCTTCCCGCAAGCGCCCCCTTTAGTCCCCCGATTACTACCGTCGAGGGCAAGCGTCAAGGGCAAGCCTTCCCGCAACCCCCTCTGTCATTCCCGCAAGTTTTTAGCGGGAATCCAGAAACACCAAGAAGTGGATGACCAAAGAGAATTATGCACCCCTAATTAATAAGAGAGAAAAAAAGAACCCCCCTACCCCCACAAACACGGGCCAGGTGAGGACCACGAATAATTAACCACATACAATAAAAACGACCTAGAGCTACCCTCCTGCCCCTTCCCTACCCTCCCACCCCCTCCTGTCCTCCCACCCCCTCTTGTCATCCTGAACGAAGGGAAGGATCTGCTTTTTCTTTTTCTTCTGCTTTTTCTTCTTCTTCTTCTTCTTCTTCTTCTTCTCTCTCTTCCTCATAACCGCCCCCCTAGGCAATGTAGAGTATTGACTCCCGTTCCCGCTTGAGTTATTCTCCGCTACCCTTAGCAAAGAGCACCTGAAGAAGTACCCCCGGTCAGCAAACATCCAGGAGGTTGTGTCATGCCGCAGTCATGCTTCCGTGTGGTCTTCCGCCGCCCGTACCACACGCTGGCAATCCTGGCCAGCCTTCTCGTCACCCCAACCGTCACGTCCGCCAACGAAACCGATCAGGAGATGCCCGTCAGTGCCGTCGGCGGCACCGTCCATGCCGACCTCTTCACCGGCACCGCCACCACCAGCATCCCCATCGCCGTGCCCCCAGGGCGCGGCGGCGTCCATCCCAATCTTGCCCTCGTCTACAACAGCGCCAACGGCAACGGCTGGGTCGGCCTCGGCTGGAAACTCGAAAAAAGCGTCATCGAACGCCAAACCAAATTCGGCCTGAATTACGCCGGCGATGCGTACGTCTTCCGCCTGGCCGGCATCAACGTCGACCTGGTCAATATTGGAAACAACCAATACCGGGCCAAGATCGAAGGCGGCTTCACCCGCGTACAGAAACTGACGGCGACGGACGGCAAGCCGTACTTCCTGGCCACGGACAAGACCGGCCAAAAATTCTACTTCGGCCGCACCGCGGCCACGCGAGTCGCGGATCCGTCAGACGCCAATAAGATCTTCCGCTGGTGTCTAGAGCGAGTAGAAGACCCGGACGGCAACTACATGACCATCAGCTACACCGGCGATCAAGGCCAAGGCTACCTGTCCCGAATCGACTACACCGGCCACGGCAGCACGCGCCCGACGAACAGCGTCATCTTTCACCTGGAGACCCGGACGGACGCCGTCCCGATGTACACGAGCCACTTCCTGATGAAGACGGCCAAACGGCTGAAGACGATAGAAGTGCGGGCGAACAACCGCCTAGTGCGAGCCTACAAGCTGACCTACACCAGCAGCGCAGGCACCAGCCGTTCCCTGCTCCGCAGCGTCACCCAATACGGCAAAGACGCCACGATTCGGAGCGGCACCATCACCGGCGGGTCAGCCTTGCCTGCAGTAAGTATGACTTATGCGGGGAGGGGGACGGGGTTTTCGACAAGGGTTACCGGTCCAGCGTGGAGCAACGCTGAGGGGTGGGGTGAGCCGAAACATTATTCCACGATTGCCTATCCGGATTTGAACGGAGATGGCAAAGCCGATATATGTGGTCGCGGGGGCAATGCCATTCTGTGTTTTTTGGGTACGGGGACGGGGTTTTCGACAAGGGTTACCGGTCCAGCGTGGAGCAACGCTGAGGGGTGGGGTGAGCCGAAACATTATTCCACGATTGCCTATCCGGATTTGAACGGAGATGGCAAAGCCGATATATGTGGTCGCGGGGGCAATGCCATTCTGTGTTTTTTGGGTACGGGGACGGGGTTTTCGACAAGGGTTACCGGTCCAGCGTGGAGCAACGCTGAGGGGTGGGGTGAGCCGAAACATTATTCCACGATTGCCTATCCGGATTTGAACGGAGATGGCAAAGCCGATATATGTGGTCGCGGGGGCAATGCCATTCTGTGTTTTTTGGGTACGGGGACGGGGTTTTCGACAAGGGTTACCGGTCCAGCGTGGAGCAACGCTGAGGGGTGGGGTGAGCCGAAACATTATTCCACGATTGCCTATCCGGATTTGAACGGAGATGGCAAAGCCGATATATGTGGTCGCGGGGGCAATGCCATTCTGTGTTTTTTGGGTACGGGGACGGGGTTTTCGACAAGGGTTACCGGTCCAGCGTGGAGCAACGCTGAGGGGTGGGGTGAGCCGAAACATTATTCCACGATTGCCTATCCGGATTTGAACGGAGATGGCAAAGCCGATATATGTGGTCGCGGGGGCAATGCCATTCTGTGTTTTTTGGGTACGGGGACGGGGTTTTCGACAAGGGTTACCGGTCCAGCGTGGAGCAACGCTGAGGGGTGGGGTGAGCCGAAACATTATTCCACGATTGCCTATCCGGATTTGAACGGAGATGGCAAAGCCGATATATGTGGTCGCGGGGGCAATGCCATTCTGTGTTTTTTGGGTACGGGGACGGGGTTTTCGACAAGGGTTACCGGTCCAGCGTGGGGCAACACTGAGGGATGGGGTGTGCCGAAACATTATTCCACGATTGCCTATCCGGATTTGAACGGGAATGGCAAGGCGGATGTGTGTGGGCGGGGAGGAGTCGCAATTTCCTGTGGGCTGGAAAACGCCAATGGTGTAGAAAACCTCCAAACCCTCACCAACGGCCTGGGCGCCACCACCACCCTCACCTACAAACCCTCCACCCAGTACGCCAACACCCAACTCCCCTACCCCACCCAGACCGTCGCTACCATCACCACTAACGACGGCAACGGCAACGTCGCCGCCACCGCCTACACCTATTCCGGCGGCTACCACCATATCGGCGAACGCGAGTTCCGGGGCTTTCACTACGCCAAAGTCACCGGCCCCGCCGGCCCCGCCGGCGAGAAGACCATCACCGAAACCTGGTTCCACCAAGGCAACGACCTGGCCGTGGGCACCAACAACCCCGCCGTGGCCCACGGCTACCTCAAAGGCGCCCCCTATCGCGTCAAAGTCACCGACGCCCGCGGCAACCGCTACTCCGAAACCACCACCACCTACACCGCGGACGCCAACGGCCGCGCCCCCTTCTTCACCCCGCCCGCCTCCGTGGTCATCAAGACCTGTGACGGCAACGCCACCTGTCGCACCACGCGCACGGACTACACCTACGACGCCTACGGCAACGTCACCCAGGAACGGCAATACGGCGACACCAGCACCACCACGGACGACCGCACCGTAGTCCGCACCTTTGCCGCCAATACCACCAAATGGATCGTGACCCTGCCCACGCGGGAGACCATCCGGGCCGGTCTCGGCACCACGGGCACCGAATTAGCCCGCACCGACTTCTACTACGACGGCACCACGAGTTGCGCCGCGGCGTCCGTGAACCAGACCCCCGCCAAAGGCCACATGACGCGCAGCGTGCGCTGGTTGTCGGGCGCCACGACCCACCCCGAGACCCGCATGGCGTATAACAGCCAAGGCAACCTCATCTGCACGCGGGACGCCAACGGCCACACCACGACCACGGGGTATGACCCCACCGGCACCTTCGTCACCACCGTGACCAATGCCCAAGGGCACGTCACCACCACCGCCTACTATGGCGTCAACGGCGTAGCCACGACCCGCGGGGTGTACGGCCAAGTCCGGAGCGTCACGGATGCCAACGGCGCCGTGGTGAGCACGGAATACGACGCCCTGGGCCGGCGCACCAAAGTCACCCAACCGGATGGCTTCTGGACGACCACCAGCTACGTCAGCTTCGGCACGGTGGGGAGCCAACACGTGCGCACCGCGTCCCAACTGGGGCTGTCCACCTGGACCTACTTCGACGGC
Source organism: Nitrospirales bacterium (assembly GCA_965212625.1). Lineage (GTDB taxonomy): Bacteria > Nitrospirota > Nitrospiria > Nitrospirales > UBA8639 > Bin75. The sequence continues at coordinate 2,653,147 of OZ243124.1, forward strand.
CTGGGGCGCACCATCAAGCAGCAGAGCACCGGGGCGGAGAACAGTCAGATCATCACGGAGACCCAATACGACGCCCGGGGCGCGGTCACGCGCACCAGCGTCCCCTACAGTCCCATACAAAGCCGCCGCGTCCTCTATGGGCCCTCTGGGTCCAGAGGGTACCTCGTGGTTGCGGCCCCCATCAGACAATGGACCACGTCCACCTACGATCCCCTGGGCCGGGTCCTGCAGACCACGCACCCCGACGGCACCCGCACCCGCGCCTGCTACGACGACGGCGTGACCGTGACCCTGGATGCCAAGAACCACAAAAAGCGCACCACCCGCGACGCCTACGGCCGCGTGGTGAAAGTGGAAGAATACACCGGCACCTACAGCACCTGCACCACGGCCCGGGGCACACCCTACGCCACCACCACCTACGCCCATGACCGGTTGGGCAACCTCACCGCCGTCACCGACGCCCTGGGCAACCGCACCACCCTGACCTACGACACCCTCTCACGCAAGACGAGCATGAGAGACCCGGACCTGGGCACCTGGACCTACGCCTACGACCGGCACGGCAACCTGATCCGGCAGACGGACGCCAAGCGGCAGCAGACCCACTTTCGCTACGATGCCCTGCACCGGCGCACGCAAAAAGACTACGGCACGCAAAAAGCCGCGGGCGCGGGCGACGTGCGCTACACCTATGACGGGCTTGGCTCTAACCGGCAAGGCCGCCTGCAGCAGGTCGTGGATACCTCCGGCACCACGCAGTTCCATTACGACCGGGCGGGGCGGGTGACGCAGACGGACAAGGTGGTAGGGGGCACCGTCTACACCACGCGGAGCGCCTACGACGGCCTGGGGCGGGTGACGCATCTGAGCTATCCGACGGCGGCGGGGATTGCCACCCGGGTGGGCACGGCCACGAACTTTGGGGCCAACGTGGTGAGGGTAAGGAGTATGACCGAGCATCAGGGCACCCTCTACCTTGCGGGGAGCACCACCGCCACCACCGGCACCACCTCGGCCCTGTACCGGCTGAATCCCACCACCGGGGTGGCCACGCGGGTGGGCACGGCCACGAACTTTGGGGTCAATGAGAGCATCGTGCCGGGCTTAGCCTCGCATCAGGGGACCCTCTACATGGTGGGCAATACCACCCATGCGCTGTATACGCTGAATCCGACGACGGGGGTGGCCGCGCGGGTGGGCACGGCCACCAAATTCGGGGTGAACGAGGCGGTCCCCCGCGCCTTCACGTCGCACCAGGGGACCCTCTACATGGCGGGGAAGAGCACCCAGGCGCTGTATACGCTGAATCCGACGACGGGGGTGGCCGCGCGGGTGGGCACGGCCACCAAATTCGGGGTGAAGGAGACCCACGTGCGGGCGCTCGCCTCCTATCAGGGCGCGCTCTACATGGTGGGGGGCGTCACGCGGCGGCTCTATCGGGTGGATCCGACCACGGGCGTGGCGACCCCCGTGAGCCGCACCCGGGGCTTTGGGCAGCGGCTGAACCCGAACGGCCTGGCCGCCTATCAGGGCCGGCTCTACATGACCATCAACACCCACCAAGCCAGCGCCGCCAATGCCCTCTACACCCTCTCGCCCCCACCCCCGCCGCCCCGGGCCGGGGCAGCGTTGAAGGAGCCGGGAACCGCCACGCGGGTGGGCACGGCCGCGCGGCTCGGCGTGAATGAGGGGTGGATGTTCGGCCTGACCTCGCACAACGGGACCCTCTACATGGCGGGCACCACCACGGATGCGCTCTACACGGTGAACCCCTCAACGGGGCGGGCCACGCGGGTGGGCACGGCCACCAAATTCGGGATCAATGAGGATCACCCGACGGGCTTAACCTCCCATCAAGGGAAGCTCTACATGGTCGGGTACCGAAGCCGCACCCTCTACACGGTGAATCCGACGACGGGCGTGGCCACGCGGGTGGGCACGGCAGGAGCCAATGAGGACTATACGTTGGGCTTGGCCTCGCACAACGGGCAACTCTACATGCTGGGCGACTTCGCCAATGCCCTGTACACGCTGAATACGACGACGGGGGCGGCCACGCGGGTGGGCACGGCGAGTTCGTTCGGGGTGAATGAGACCACGCCCTACGGGTTGGTCTCGCACAATGGGGACTTATACATGACGGGAGCGGCCACGGATGCGCTGTACCGGCTGGACCCGGCGACGGGGGTCGCCACGCGGGTGGGCACGGCCACCAAATTCGGCGTGAATGAGAACTACCCGATGGAGTTGGCTTCCCACCATGGGACGCTCTACATGCTGGGCAACAGCACCGGAGCCCTCTACACCCTCTCGCTGTCCCTGCCGCCGCCCCGGGCCGGGGCAGCGTTGCAGGAACCGGGGCTGGCCGCGCGGATCGGCACGGCCACCAAATTCGGCGTGAATACACGCTGGGTGTACGGCTTGGCCTCGCACAACGGGCAACTCTACATGACGGCCTCCCGCCCCGATGCGCTGTTCACCGTGAATCCGACGACGGGGGTGGCCACGCGGGTCGGCACGGCCACCAAATTCGGCGTGAATGAGGGGGTCTCGCACGGCTTGGCCTCGCATGGCGGCACGCTCTACATGGTGGGGTCGGACACCGATGCGCTGTACACGGTGAATCCGACGACGGGGGTGGCCACGCGGGTCGGCACGGCCACCAAATTCGGCGTGAATGAGGGGAACCCGACGGGGTTGACCTCGCATGACGGCACGCTCTACATGGTGGGGGATGCCGCCGATGCGCTGTACACGGTGAATCCGACGACGGGGGTGGCCACGCGGGTGGGCACGGCCACCAAATTCGGGGTGAAGGAGGGGATCCCCCACGGCTTGGCCTCGCATGGCGGCACGCTCTACTTGGTGGGGTGGAACACCGGGGCGCTGCACACGCTGAATCCGGCGACGGGGGTGGCCGCGCGGGTGGGGAGGGGCACGAAATTCGGGCTGAATGAAGGGAAACCGACGGGGATGACCTCGCATGACGGCAGGCTCTACGTCCTGGGCAACATCAACGGAGCCCTCTACACGCTTTCGCTGTCCCTGCCGCCCTCCACCGTCACCTACACCTACAGCGGCCCGCAGTTGCAGAGTGTGCAGGAAGGCAGCACCACCTACGCCCGCTACAGCGGCTTCAACGCCCTGGGCCAACCCAGCACCGTGACCCTGGGCAACGGCACCACGACGAATTACACCTACGACAGCCGGAACTACCGCCTCAAGACCCTGCGCACGGTCAAAGGCAGCACCGTCTTGCAAAACCTGGGCTACACCTTCGACGCCGCGGGCAACGTGACGAGCCTGACCGACCCCCGCCACGGCACCCAGACCTTTGCCTATGACGGGCTGGACCGCCTCACGGAGGCCACGGGCGGGTATGGCACCGCCACCTACACCTACAACCAGATCGGCAACATGCTGCACAATGAGATCGGGGAGCCCGCCAAACGGGTGGGGACGGCGACGCAATTCGGGGTCAATGAGACGTGGCCGAAAGGCTTGGCCTCGCACAATGGGAAACTCTACATGGTGGGCCGGGGCGGGCTGTACACGCTGAATCCCACGACGGGGGGCGCGACGCGGGTCGGGCGGGCTTACCGGTTTGGTGTGGGTGAGACGTGGCCGCTGGGGTTGGCCTCGCACAATGGGAAACTCTACATGCTGGGGTACCGCAACAAAACCCTCTATACGGTGAATCCCACGACGGGCGTAGCCACGCGGGTGGGCACGGCGACGCGGTTCGGGGTGAATGAGTGGGATCCACGGGGGTTGGCCTCGCACAATGGGAAACTCTACATGACGGGCAATAGCACCGATGCCCTCTACACGCTGAATCCCACGACGGGGGTCGCCACGCGAGTGGGCACGGTGACGAAATTCGGGGTGAATGAGACATATTCAAGCATGTTGGCCTCGCACAATGGCAAGCTCTACATGCTGGGGATCAGCTCTCTCTACACGGTGAATCCCACGACGGGCGTAGCCACGCGGGTGGGCAAAGTCACGGGGTTGCCGACGGGGTTAGCCTCGCACAATGGGAAACTCTACAGGGTGGATAGTGGCACCGATGCGCTACATACGCTGAATCCCGCAAGCATGAGCGCAAGCCCCTACACCTACAACCCCAGCGGCACCACGAGCACCCGGCCGCACGCCGTGACCCGGGCGGGCACCAAGACCTACAGCTACGACGCCAACGGCAACATGCTCCTGGGCGACGGCCGCATCATGACCTATGACAACGAGAATCGCCTGAGCACCGTTCGCAAGAACGGCGCCACCACCACCTTCGTCTACGACGGCGACGGCGGGCGGGTGAAAAAGACGGTCACGAGCGGCAGCACCACCACGACCACGACCTACATCGGCAAACTCTACGTCTGCGAAGGCACCTCATGCAGCCGGTTGATCTATGCCGGCACTCAGCGCATTGCCCTGGTGCCGATGCCGCCGTCCGGACGGACGCCCTCCCCCAGCTACTTTCATCCCGATCATCTCGGCTCGACCAGCGTCTTGACCAACGCCCAAGGCGTGGCCGAAGAACACAACAGCTACCGGCCGTATGGCCAGCTGCACACGCACACGGGCACGGCAGACGTCGCCTACAAATACACGGGGCAAGAACGCGACCCCAGCACGGGCCTCTACTTCTACAACGCGAGATACTACGACCCGGCCCTGGGCCGCTTTATTTCGCCGGATACCCTTGTGGAAAGCCCCTTGCATCCGCAGACGTTGAACCGCTACGCCTACGCCGGGAATAATCCGGTGTTGTACAACGATCCCACGGGCCATTGTTTCCTCGTCTGTATTATTATCGGCGCTATCGTGGGCACGGTCTCCGCCGGCATCGCCAGCGATTGGGATCCGGGGGCGACGCTGTTAGGCGGGGCGATAGGCGCCTTTTCCGGCGGGGTAGGAGGCAAGGTAGGGGGCTTTGTTGCGGGGACGGTGAAAGGGACCGCCGGGAGCATTCTAGGGGGGGCCGCGGGCGGAGCCGCGGCCGGCGGCACGAGTTCCCTTCTCTATCGGGCCGCGGGGTATAACGTGAACGTCGGCTTGGCTATCGGCGCCGGGGCCGCGGCCGGCCTTGTGGGGGGCGCGGTGGGATTTGGCGGGTACGAGTGGGGGTTAGACCCAGTTGCCGCCTATTTTGCCGGCGCCGCGTCCAGCGGGGCCGTTTCATCCACCATCATGGGCGGCGACCCGGGCATAGGCGCGTTATACGCCGTGGCCGCCGCCGGTATCGCCCTGGGCGTCCAGTACGCCTACAACAAATATCAATCATATTTGGATAACAAAGCAAGGCAGTTGGTAAATGCTACTGCTCAAGACAAGAGTCACGTTGTTCTGGCAGGCTCTAATTCTGGACAAGGTCACTGCACTACCCAACCATGTTACGGGGTGGGAGTTCAATGGATTCAACGGCCTCCTGGCCACTACCCTGGCAGCCATGATCCTTATAATTTCTTTTTAGATATTTTTTGTGATTGTAAATTGACAGGTATGTTCTTTGATGGAGGGAATCCTCAACTTCCAGGTAGACCCGTAAATATTCCAACAGGGAAAATTCCGCTTGATGTTAATATAGGACTGGGAGGACCTGTTAGGAATTTTTACCTTGAAATTTATGGTCCTTTGGGAACGGGTAGGCTTGATATCCCATTTCGATGGGCTCCACCTCAAACTAGGTCACTCCCTCATACAGCTATCTAAAGGCATTTTCGGAAGATAGTAACTCTTGATGAATTTTGGCGCCTTCTCCAGAAACTTCTCTTTAGCACCATGGAAGTTGGCATGAAAATAATGAAGTTAGCGGTCGCCTTTTCAACTCTATTATTTCACTTTTTTTTCTTACTTTCACCTTCACAGGCGGAATCCGTTCCTTGCGTTTCGGGTATCCTTAATGAGATTCAAAGTCTTACTGAATCACTGGGAGATGATATTAAAATTGAAATATTGCCAACGGCAGCGTTCCTCTATGCACAGTTAGGAAATACCAAGAACTCTCACAGACTTTTTCAGAAGACTTCAGATCTCGTTCAAGCTAGCCGTATTGAGTCTACGCTTCCCTCTCGACTAGGGTATCTTGCCAAGCTTCAGACCCAAGCCCACGGCATAAGAGACGGCGAGGCTACCATTCATCGCTTTCTGAATTTGCTTAAACAACAGATGGATGCAGAAGAGGAAATTTCTTGGCAAATGATCACTATTCTCAAGGATGTCGCTACAGTTCAGGGAAGGCTAGGTGACGTGAATGGAGCACGTTCAACCCTTACGTATTTGCAGCATTTGACTAAGGAGAAAAAATTGATTTTCCCACAGAGCCTTGATCTCGATCTTGCGGATACCTATCTTGAGCTAGGAGAGCTAAATGCATCCCGAAAACTTGTTCATCAATCATTAACAAACGCTAAAACGTTACCATCAGGACACTGGGTTCGGAAATATCTTTTGCAGCAGTTACCTAGAATCTTGGCAAAACTTGGCGAGGATGAAGAGCTTGAGAGCGTATTGCAAAGTCTGGATCAAATCAGTGATGACCATTCCATTGAAGATCAAAAGAAATATCTATATGCGCACCTTGATAGCGCCGAAGGACTTTGGAAAATAGGCAAACAAAAGCGCGGCAACTACTACTTACAAACGGCGAGAACTCTTGCGCTTGAAATGAACGACAAAGTTTTTAAGGAAAAACCTCGATATGCAAGTGAGATATGGAGTCGGATCGCGGTGACGGAAGCGAAGCTTGGCTTTATTGAACAAGCCCTGAACGCAGAAACCCGCATTCCCTTAGAAGAACTACAGGGATATGCGTTGTTACCAATTCTGAAGCGGCATCTGGAGAAAAGAGAATTTCAAAAAGTCCACACCATCACGCAAGACGCGCCTACGCATATCTTGCTAGAAATTATTATCCCGCAAGTCAATGCCGGCGATGCGAGAGGAGCCATCCGGAGTTTTGAAATCCTTCATCGAAAGCTTGATGCTCAAAAAATGCTGCCTAAATACTTTCCGCCTGACTATGCCAAAGTGCATCACTCAAGTTTTTTGCTAGTCTTGCATGCCGTGGGCCGAGCAAGAGTCAACGCCTGGGGCGCGGACAGTGCCTTGAACTGGGCTCAATCTCAAAACACTCCCGATCTGAAAGCATTTGCCTTGTTAGGGGTTGCCGAGGGGATTATCAACGACAACCGGGAACTTGGCGAATCTAAATATGAATTAGCCATTCAAACCTTTTCCAAAAAAATGACGAAGGAATTTGCTGGATATACTGGAACCATCGGTCGAGCCAAAGCCTTCTACAAATTGGGGCGATATGATGAAGCATTAGACGATGTCTCAACGGCTATAGCAACCAATCCGGATGTTCTTTATGGATATACGTTACGAGCAGCAATTTATGATCGAATGGGCCATGTTGATTTAGGTATCAAGGACCTTACCAAGGGGATTACTCTCGAACCCAAGAATGGTTTGCTTTATTACCTAAGATCACTGGGTTACTTGGAACTCGAAAAACCCAATAGGGCTCTCAATGATCTCAGAAAAGCCATAACTCTGGGAGAAAATTTTCCAGAGATTTATTATACGAGGGGGGTGGCATTATTAAATGCTGGAAAGTACCAAGATGCCTTGGTTGACTATTCCAAAGTATTAGAGAGTCAACCTTTTCATTATAAAAGCCTAATGAATCGAGGTCTTACCTATTATTGCCTGGGAGAATTCGGAAAGGCCATTCAAGATTTTTCTACGATTTTGAATGAATCTCCAATGAATTTAAAAGCTCATCTGTCTAGAGGTTACGTCTATCTAGACATCGAAAAATACGACATGGCTTTAAAGGATTTTTCCCATGGAATAAATCATGATTTAGCCAATTCCTATTTTTATACAGACCTAGCCCATATCTATCAGCGTCTTGGGAAATACCCTAAGGCTATCAAGGCAAATCACAAAGCGATTACTTTAAGCCGTGACAACTTGGCAAAGGCGGATTCTTATCTTCAACAAGGCTTGCTTCTCTTAATTCAAGGCAAATATGCGGCGGCCTTAACTGCATTTTCCGAAGGGATTTCCTATTCAGATAGATCTGCTAACTCAGAGTATCTTGATTGGGTTGTTGAGGAAATTAGAATATGGAATTCCTCTCGAGATAAAAAAGATGACAGGGCAGAAGAAATTCTTAAGAGAATCCAAAATGCCCAACATAGGAAACAATCTTCGGCTCGCCAGAACGTAACAAATACATGTGCTACACCTCGGTTAATGTGGATTATGGAAAATCGGAAAATGAAACCAACGGAGCCGGAACCATGATTTGCACGCGATCACATCGTTATCTGACAATGCTGTTCTTCATTGGAGTATTAGCTCAAGGGTCTTTTCCCCTATCCCTAGGTCAAGAAATCCCTTTAACCGATGACCCAATGGTTATTCTAAAAGTTGCTCACCATACGGGGCTGGGGATTGAATTTTCAAACAAAGTAGAGTTTGAAAAAGCGGTTGACGCCTACACCACAGCACTTCAGTATCCTAAGAATTCAATGACACATACGTTACTTCTTAACCGAGGTGCTTCTTACGTGAATTTACAAAAATATGAGGAAGCCTTACAGGATGGAGAAACTGCAATAGTGCTAGAACCTGACAATCCCCTAGGCTATATGTATCAAGCCTACGTGTATTGGGAAACCGAACAAATGGAGAAAGTCGTTCACTATATGACAAAAGCCATTGATCTGGAATCCCACAGGGTTATGAATTCCTTTCTCCTGGATTACGAAAGTCACAAAGAGGCTTATGCAACTGATCCTCTTCTAGTTGCCACTGCAACTGAGAAAGTCTTCAAAGACATCAAAAACGCTGAGGGCAGGAATTACTATATGCGAGGAATTGCCTATGCTGAGCTTGGAGAAAATGAGAAAAGCATCAAAGACTTGACGAAGGCGATAGAAGTTGGCTTTCGAGAGCCCGAAGTATACCATGACAGAGGAGCGATCTATGAGACGTTGGGCATGTATGAAGAAGCCGAACGTGACTTTTCTCAAGCATTGACGGCAGACGGGGAAGCGGTTGAAGTCCATGAGCAACCGTCCGCAATGACCAAGTTTCCACCTTCCGGCCGTTCCACAATCGGCCGGCGCATTCTCCAGAAACCCAGCCGAGCGTCCGGGCCCTGATGCGGGTCGGACGGCGACAGAGTTCGGGGGCAGTGAGAGGTATCCGCGGAGCTTAGCCTCGCACAATGGGAAACTCTACATGGCGGGTAGCAGCAAAGATACGCTCTACCGGACACGGTAGACGACGTGGACGCCGGACGCGGAGACCATGCCGCCGGCCGCCGGGATGTTTCCCATCTCCGCCACGGAAGCACGCCGAGCAACTATGACGTATTCCGAATTTGACAAACTGGACAGGTTGAGAAAATCGTTGAGATATTATGACGTTGACGCCAACGTATTCACCGGATTCACCTTGATTCTGTCACGTTAAAAGAAGGGGTTCTTTATGAAGCGTAGAGAGGAATGGACCAACCGAGAGATTTGGGGGGTTATCGCCGTGGTGGCGATGGGATTGACGGTTTCAGCTTGTGGGGAGGCCAAGCCGCCGGCTCCGCCGCCTCCGGCCCCGCCGGAATATGCGGATAAGCACATGCCGGAGGGGTATTGGAATAATCCCGAGATTCTTGAGCAGGGGAAGGCTATTTTTACGGGTGCGGAGAACATTGACGTGAATTGCGCCAGTTGTCATGGGAAGGACGGAAAGCCGGTGAAAGCCGGGGCCAGGGATTTTCGTCAGGGTGAGCACATGAAGTTGTTCTCTGATTCTCAATGGTTCTGGCGCGTGTCTGAAGGTGTGAAAGGCACCAAGATGAAGGCTTGGAAGTCCAAGCTTTCTGAAGAGGAACGGTGGAAGGTGATTGCGTATGAGGCTACGTTCGGGTTGAAGGGGATGGAATACAGTGTGGCGCAGAAGAAGTGGGTGCCTCAGGGAACGGCCGGGGCTCCGGCGGCTTCCGGTGAGGCCGGGAGTGAGGCTCCGGGTGAGGAGCCTGCTGGCGGGGAGGCTACTGGCGGGGAGGCTCCGGGCGAGGAAGCTGCCGGCGGGGAGCCTGCCGGGGAGGGTGCTTCTGAAGGGGGGGCGCAGTAATGTTTGGGACGTGTAAGAGTGAGTGGCGAGTGGAGAGTTTGCAAGAAAGACGACTTGTCACTCAAATGTGAAGGGCGGATGGTGAATGAATGTTTCTGGATTCCCGCTTAAAACTGCGGGAATGACAGAGGGGGAAGCGGGAATGACAGAAGGGAAACGGGGATGACAGAAGGGGAAACTCCACTCGTCACTCTCCACTCATCACTCAAAGGAGGGCTACGATCCTTGAACGTTTCAACTCGAAGTCTTGTTATTGTTCTCGGACTTGTGCTGGGGGGAGCGGCTCTTGCTTGGGGGCAGGTTCCGCCTGCTCCGCCTGCTGAATTTCCGTATACCGGGAATCGGACGGGGGTGTGGATCGTGGCCCAGCTTCATATTTTGTTCGCGGCTTTTATTCTGGGCGCCCCGATTTTTGCCGTGGTGTCGGAATGGCTGGGCTATAAAAATCAGGACCCGAAGTATGATCGATTGGCCAAGGAAGTCACCAAGGTCACGGTGATCTTATACAGTATGACGGCGTTGACCGGCGGCCTGTTTATTTTTGTGCTGCTGGCGACGTATCCTGACTTCACGACTTGGCTCATCAAGCATTTCTTCCTGATTTTCGCCTTGGTGTATCCGCTCCTGTTTATCCTCGAAACGATTGTGCTGTATCTGTATTTTTACTCCTGGGATTCCCTGAAGGGTGAGAAGAAGGCGCGCCACATTGCCTTGGGCGTGCTCCTGAATATTATCGGCACCGTGACCTTGTTCGTCATTGACGGGCCGACTTCGTTCATGAATACCCCGGCCAAGGCCGCGGAAGGGGTCTCGATTTTCGAGTACATCCAGACCGCGGGCCTCTGGGACAAGATTGCGAATTACAGTTGGATGCCGCTGAATCTGCACCGCCTGGTCGGCAACGTTACCTTCGGCGGGTTTATTGCCGGACTGATTGCGGCCTACATGTACATGGGCGCCAAATCGGATGAGGAACGTTCGTATTATGATTGGATGGGATTCGTGGGCAATCTGATCGGCGTCGGGGCCCTCCTGCTTCTGCCGTTCATGGGGTATCTGCTGGCATATGAACTGTGTGACTATGATGCGTCGATTTGTCCGTACATGATGGCCGACCAGCTTTCGATGTTTTTTGAAATGCAGGGGGCCATGGTCGGGCTGATCTTCCTGGCCAGCAACTATTACATCTGGCTGAGCATGAAACGGATTCAGGGCGTGGAACGGGTTCGGATCTCCGGCATGGTCATGATCGCGGTGATCCTGATTCCGGCGGTCATGGCCGTGGCCTGGAAACTGTTCCCACCGCCGGAATGGCAGTCGCTGATCTTCCTGGCGTTGCTGATCGTGCTTCCGCCGATCCTGAGCAGGCTTCCGGGGTTGCGCTTTACCGTGTCGTCCTTCACCATGATTAAGGTCGGATTTTTGATGATTGTGGTGGCCAACGCCATCTGGATGACGCCGCACGGATTCGTGGCCACGCAGGCCCTGGCCACGGAAGAGTTGGAATTGCCGTCCTGGGCCAGTGAATTGGCCCTGATGCCGGCGAAAAACGCGGCCGCGTTTACGTTGGTCTTTCTGACCGTCGTCAACTACGTTCTCTATAATCGGGCCATTCGGAGCGGGACCATCATCTGGGGGAAAATCGATTTCACGTCTCAGTTCGTTCTGATTTTCCTGGCCTTCAGTGCGATCTGGACGATGGGGTTGATGGGCACGGTCCGGTCGCTGACGAGAAAGTATTACCACGTGTATAACCTGATGCCGGACTTTACCGCGGAATCGTTTACGCCGACGTTGGCCTATTCCGCCTGGTGGATTACGGGCGTTACCCTGCTCTTTTATCTGGTGGTGAGTTTTGCCATTGTGGTGACGTTACGGGGCGGCGGTCAAAAGACGGAGGCCCCGCAAGGCACGCCGGTGCCCGCGGGTGCGAAGTAACGGAGGGGACAGCGAGTATGGCTGAGCAAAGTCTGACGCGAAACGTTCTGAAAAAAGGCGTGGTCGGCGTGGTGGTGGGCATGGTGTTGGTCATCGTCGCCAAGGTCACTCACTTTCCGACCGTTTTCCAGGTGATGTTCTTTAGTTACGCGATGCTGGGAGCCTTTGTGTTTATTCTGCTGGATGCGCCGTCCATGAACCGGCTGCAGGGCGGAAAGGCCATCGTCGGCCTGATCCTGTTTTACCTCGTTATGTCAGGCGTGTACATCGGCGGGGCAACCGGTCTGCCGCAATATGATCCGGAAGTGGAGAAAGGCAAGATCGACAAAATCCTGAAGGCACGTCGAGCCAGAACCCAACAGGGGAAAGCCGACGAACTGATCGCCCGGGCCAAAGCCTTGAATGAACGGGCGGCCGCGATTGATGAACGGTTGAAAGCCCTTGGCGGGGGTGCCCAGATCGCGGTGGACGCGGAGGCCGCGCCGACCGCTCCTGCCGCGTCCGGTGATCTCGTTGCCCTTGGGAAAGAGCAATGGGAACTTCAGGAGTGTTACAACTGTCATAAGCTCTTCGGCCAAGGGGGAAAGAAGCGGGGACCGGAGTTGGACAACATCGGCAATCTGATGACTCCCGAAGCCCTGCGGGAAAAAATTCTCAACCCCAAAAGCTGGATGGCGGAAGGATTTGAAAAGCAGTACAAGAAGGGTAAAATGCCCAATAAATATAAAGACCTGATGTTTGATGAAGAGGTTGCCGCGCTCGTGGCCTTTCTTGCAACGTTAAAAGATTCTTCGGTCAAGACCCCGAAACCCATCAAGATGAATTAAGTGCTCTCAGCGTGACGTCCATGCAGCCGAAACTCACGGCAAAAGCGCGATGTGCCGACGGCGAAGTCGGAACGGTGTCCAAGATCATCGTTGATCCGTTGTCCCGCGAAATCAGTCACGTCGTCGTTCGGGAACGCAATGGGCAGGGAGCCGACCGACGGGTTCCGATCGACCAGGTGCAGGCAGTCCCGCATGAAGAAGAAATTGTGTTGGGGTGTTCCTCTGAAGCGTTCACACAATTTCCCGTGCTGAATCGGGATGACTACGTCACGACCCATGACGTGGAAATTGCCCATCTGGAAGATCATCTGCACGTGGAACCCGGTGAAATCCTCGTGCCCTATCCGCGGCTCGAACGCGGCGTCCCCCGCCGCAGGTTTTTTACGAACATGACGCACGCCATCGGCACGTTGATTGCGCTGCCGCTGGTGTTCCCGGTTTTGAAATATCTGATGAAGCCCATGTATAAGCCTTTTGATAATTCGTGGTTTTCAGTCGGCAACGTCCGCAGAATCAGAAAGGAAAACATCGGGTATCAGTTCAAGTTTCGGCGGGGGTTTCAGGAAGCCTTCATGCCTGAGCAGCAGATTGAAAAAAACATCTGGGTGGTGAAGGCCACGCCGGACGTCCAAAAAACCGTCTACGGGGGGAAAGATAAAAAGTTTTATGACCATAAAGGCAATCTGATCTGGACGAATAAAGCCACGCTGCCCTACGTCGGCTATTCGGGAAAATGTCCGCATTTGGGATGCGGCTACAAGTGGAGACGGACGAAGAATTTCCCGGACGGCGTGTTTTTGTGTCCCTGCCATTTGAGCATCTATGATGAAGCCGGTAAAGTGCTGGACGGGCCGGCCCCGCGCCCTCTCGACGTGCTGCCGATGCAGGTCAACGCGGCAGGGGAAGTACAGATCATTGACATTGAATACAAAGCCGGAGTGAAAAACCAGATCCGCCTTCTTTAAGAATGGCTGGCCGCGTCTCACGCGGCCAGAAATGCGTAGCGGCGCATCTCATGCGCCGAGCCAAGCAAGCGCCGAGCAAGGCACCCCATGCGTGTCATGATGACGTACCTTGATGTGCCGCGGCAGCCTACGCCGTCACCGAGGAAATCGAATCCGAGTATGATGCGCACCATTAAATCCTTCACCCTGTCCCCCGATTATAAACGTCGAGGGCAGGCCCCCGATTATAAACCCCCGCTTACGACCGTCGGGGGCATGCGTCTGGGGCCGGCATTCCCGCAGGCCCCGGATTGTCATTCCCGCAGGTCTTTAGCGGGAATCCAGAAGAAAGGACGTCATGACCAAACTTGCCGTCATCATCACGCTGCTCATGGGTGCGCGCCACTGATGAAGGAGTTGGAGAAAGCCTTCAACAAGGTTCTGCCGTCGGCAGTGGTCAGTGACCAGTACGGGCCGCTAGCCACGGGCCACCATGACACGGAGGTTGCCATGAACGGGTCATCTGCAAGAGGGATATCCTTGATGACACCCGCCGCAAACGCTGTAAACGGCCATTCACTGGCATGTGAGGTTCTGGTTGGGGTTAATCCCTATGTTGCTCGTACTTCTTTTGGCGTGTCATGATAACATACTGGATTCCCGATTACTGATGTCGGGAATGACAGTGAGCCTCTCATGAACAATCAACCTGAACCCGCGTGCCAACCCAACGCGTTGGAGAAAGTCGTCGATTCAGGTTCCGGTAGGGAATCCCTATGTCGGTCGTACTTCTTTTGGCGTGTCATGATAACGTACTGGATTCCCGATTCCTGATGTCGGGAATGATGTTGAGCCTCTCATGAACAATCAACCCGAACCCGCCCACCAACCCAACGCGTTTGAAAAAGTCGTCGATTTCGTTGATGAACGAGTCGGCCTGAAAACGATTCAGGCCAAGATGTTGAATGAGCCCGTCCCGGGAGGGTCGCGCTGGGCGTATGCCTTCGGCTCGTGTCTGCTGTTCATTTTCATCATGCAGGTGGTGACCGGGATTCTGTTGATGTTCTACTACGTGCCGAGCACCGATCACGCGTATGCGAGCACCCAATACATCATCCATGAAGTGGATTACGGCTGGTTTCTGCTGAGTTACCATTTCTGGGGGTCATCCGCCATGGTGGTGATGGTGTTTGCTCATATGTCGCAGGTGTTCTTGTGGGGTGCGTACAAGAAACCCCGTGAACTGATCTGGTTGGTGGGGCTGGCCCTGTTTGGATTGGTCATGGCGTTCGGGTTTACCGGCTATCTGCTCCCATGGGACCAACGGGCGTACTGGGCTACGGTGGTGGGAGTGGAAATCATGGATAAGACGCCGATCATCGGGGATTTCATGAGTCGCTTTTTGAAAGGGGGTCCGACGCCCGGACAAATGACCTTGAGTCGGTTTTTTGTCATTCACGTGATGATCCTGCCCGCGGCATTGATGGGGCTGGCGGGTCTCCATCTGTTCTTATTCCGTAAAGCCGGCCCCGCCGGTCCGTTCCGAGGGACGCCTGACCAGATCAAAGCCAAGACGGATTATTTCTTTCCACGACAAATCTGGAAGGATATCGTGGCGATGGCCTCGGTCTTCCTGATTATCTGCTCGTTGGCGTTCATTGAACCGGTGGTGCTGCTGGAAGAGGCGACGCCTGATCCCGGGGATTATCACCCGGAACCGGAATGGTATTTTCTCTTTCTTTTCCAGATGCTGCGATTGAAGATTTTCGCGGGAGAGTTCGGGCAATTTCTCGGAGCCGTTGCCATCCCCGGAGCGTTTCTGGCGTTTCTGGCGGCGCTGCCCTTTCTTGACAAGAATCCTGAACGAAATATTTTCAAGCGACCGATTGCCTTGATAGGCTGGATTGCCATTATGGCGGGCATTTTGATTTTTACCGTCTCGGCGGTTCTGAACAGGGAATTCTTGCATTAAGTGGATTCCCGCTAGGAACATGCGGGAATGACGGGGAAGGACATGGATTCCCGCTTGGAACGTGCGGGAATGACGGGGAAGGACGTGGATTCCCGCTTGGAACGTGCGGGAATGATGGGGAAGGACGTGGATTCCCGCTTGGAACGTGCGGGAATGATGGGGAAGGACGTGCGGATGTCAAACGCCAAGCTGGGTCTCTTAATCTTCTGGCCGACCTTCTGGACGGGCTTTCCCATCAAGATGGTCATCGCCCTGCTGTTGTTGGCGGCCCACGTCCATCCCTGGGAAGGTACCGGCTTGCAAGCCTTGCTGCTCCTTTCCGTGCCCGTGGACGTCTGGGCGTTGGGGCTCTGCACGCGAACCGTCCTGCTGGAACGGCTCAACGTCGATCCGCCCAAAGGGACGGGACTTCGCTTGTGGGGATATTGGGCCGCGTTTTCGGTCGTGTATCTTCCTTTGTTGTCGTTCATCGTCAGCGGAGTCAAAGCCCTGACGCTATCCGCAACCGAGGCCACCCTTCACGTTGTCGAAGACAGTATCGTCGTCATCCCCATTGCCGAAAAAATCAGTCTGGAGTTGGTGATGTGGGGCACACCGACGACCATCGTGCTCATCATTCTGCTCTACGGCTGGTTGTGGGGGTTGGGCGCCACGGCGCAGCGCTTCGTGCGGGCGGCGACCTCGGTTGACGGTACGTTCCAGGATATCGTATGCAGATGGGATTTCCTGCGGATCCCTAAGGATCAACCGTTGGTGTTGACGGCCTTTACCGGCACCGGCGTGGTGCTGGTGTTGTTGTTCTGGGGATTGATTCCCGTGAGCACCCCGCATCCGCATGAAGAATACGAATTTATTCACGTGCAAAAGGCGGAAGAGAAGATCGTTCCCACGGACGTCATGAAACGGGCAGAGCAGACTTTGGCCCGCGCGGAAGCCACGTTAAAAGAATTGGAAACGGACACGCCGGCAGGCGAACGGCCCGAAGAGAAAACCAGTGCCCCGACCAAAACGGTCGAAGCAGAGTCGAAACCGCAGCCGTAACGGAATCATAAACACCGGTGAGGACCCCTCATGAAAAACCCCGGCACAAGTGAAACGCGACGTTCCTGGTTGCCAAAGGTGAACCCGGCCTCCCTCTTCGGGTGGAGCGTTGCGTGGACCCTTTTCCTTTTGCCGGCGTGCGTCTGGGCTCAGGACGCCGCGACACAAGCCATGTCCGTGGAGTATCGGGACATTCCCGGACTCGGCAGCCGGAACGTCGTCTGGGTCATTGCGCAACAGCATCTTCTCCTTGCCGGATTCGTGCTGGGCGTGCCGATCTTTGCCTGGGTCTGTGAGATCGTCGGATGGAAGACCAAAGAAGCCCGTTATGACACGCTGGCTAAAGAATTTACCAAGCTGTTGACGTCCGCCTATGCGACCACGGCCCTGTTCGGCGGCATTCTGCTCTTCCTCCTGATCGGCCTGTATCCCAAACTCATGGCGTACCTTTCCGACGTTTTTTTCCCGTCCTTTATTCTGTACTGCATCCTGTTTCTCCTGGAAACCGCCACCCTCTATTTGTATTGGTACGGGTGGGACGCGATGCAGGGGAATAAAAAAGGGTTCCACCTCTTCCTGGGCTTTTTGCTCAACCTGTTTGCCCTGGGAATCATGATCGTGCCAAACGCGTGGGCCACCTTCCAGGCCAGTCCGGTGGTGGTTGCAGACGGGACGGCGATTGATCGGGCGTGGGCTGCCACGTGGAATCCGACGTGGTGGCCGGTCAACATTCACCGACTCATTGCCAACGTGGTGCTGGGCGGGTTTATTTGCGGGGCCTACGCAGGCATCCGGTATCTCCTGGCGGCCGGTCAGGCAGAACGGGAACATTACGATTGGATGGGCTACGTCGGCAATTTTATCGGCGTGTTCGGGATGCTCCCGCTGCCCTTTGCCGGATATTGGCTCATGCGGGAGATTTACCAGTATAACCAGCAAATGGGCATTACCCTGATGGGAGGCTTTTTAGCGTGGCTCTTTATCCTGCAGGCGATGCTCATCGGCGTGTTGTTCCTCGGAGCCAATTATTACTTCTGGATGGGTATTACGTATCGGATTCCCGGGTCGGAGCAGAGCTACAAACGGCCGATTCTGGCCATGCTGATTGTGCTCATGGTGTGTCTCGGGGTCTGGATGACGCCCCACTCCCTGGTGGCCAGTCTGGAAGAAGCGAGAAAAATGGGAGGCACGCACCATCCGTTGCTGGGGGTTTTCGGGGTGATGTCCGCCAAAATGACCGTCTCCAATCTCATGATATTGGTGACCTTCATGAGTTTCATCATGTATTGGCGGGCGGGCAAGCAGGAAACAACCAGTTGGGCCAGGATTGCCAAGGCGGTGATGGGTGCCTTACTGGTCATTGCCGGCGTTGCCGTCATTGTTCTGGGAGTGTGGGGGTATTTCGTGCCGGCCATTATTCGGATTAACTATTTCTCCGTGGCCCAGGTGTTGATCGTCCTGTTTATTATGCTCACGTTCACGCCCTTGACCGCGGTGCTGATGAAAAGTGCCAAAACCACGACCGAAATGGTCTGGGGACGGATGCCGATCCGGGCGGCGTACTGCCTGGTGTCCAACGCCGTCATGGTCATCCTGCTCATGTCGTTGATGGGCTACGCCCGATCATCTTCTCGGGTGCATTGGCACATCTACGGGGTGATGCGGGATACATCGGACTATGCCTATTCGCCGGCCCTCGGCTATGCCGCGGCCTTCATGTCGCTCAATACCTTTGTCTTCTGTCTCCTGGTGGCGTTCATCTTCTGGGTCGCCACAATGGGTGACAAAGGAAAGAAAGGCCAGGAACCGGGGCATCCCGCAGAGGAACCGGCCAAAATCCCGCCGGACGCGACTCCGGCCATGGCCGGCGGATCCCCACGAGCAGGAGAAACGACGCCGAAAGCGTAGGCCGAGTCTTGATCACTCTCTGTCATTCTTGGTCACTTTCTGTCATTCTGAACGAAGTGAAGAATCTCATACCCAGAACGAGAACCCTCGTATGAAAAACAGTCCTGACGAACGAATCATCAACGGAACAAATACCGATGGCAGTATTTTGTCATTCCCGCAGACCCCGGATTGGCGTTCCCGCAGGTCCCGGACTGTCATTCCCGCCGGTCTTTAGCGGGAATCCAGAAAAAAGGATCACCATGAACACCCGATTGCCGCTGATGCGGGGACTCATCCGGAACGTGACTCGCCACGGGGCGAGCCCCGGGCCTCGAAGCCTCAATGAATGATTGCCGATGGCAGTATTTAACCTGAGCGAGGATACATGAGCGAAGTTGCCTTACTCCAAGTGATCGGTCTCACCGTCGTCGGATGCGGGATCATGATCCTGCTGTTCATCACGTCCAAATTTCTCAGGGTCGTGGGCTTCGTGATTATTGTCCTGGGGACGTTTACCCTGATTGCTCTGGGTGTCCCGCAAATGCCCTCTCTGCCCCCGGCGATTGAAACCTTTGATCTTGCCAAGGTCAAAACACCGGATGACTTGGCGTCAATTGGCCAGAAAATTTTCTTCAGCAAAGGCCAATGTGCGTTGTGTCATTCCATTGGCCCCAGCGAATCCGCTCGGTGCCCGGATTTGAAAGGTATCGGGGCCAAGCTCGCGCCCGAGTTTATCTATGAAAGCCTCACCGAGCCCCAGGCCTATATTTACCTGGATTTCAGACATGAAGGCGTGCCGAAGGAATATCCGGCTCGTATGCCGCACATCAATAAGAATCCGATTGCCTTGTCCGAGCAGGAGATTTATTCGGTGATCGCGTTTCTCCAGAAAATGAGCGGCGAACCCATCAGCGTCAAAGTGGAAGACGTGATTGACGTCGGCGGAGAGGATGACGTGCAAGTCGCCTCCGTCCATTCTGCTTTACGGATTCCCGATTGAGGACGTCGGGAACGACACGATGCACTAACCACTGGCCACGAACCACTGGCCACTAGCTAGGAGCGTGCTGCATGAAAGGCCCCCTTGCGCAAACGGGAATCTTGTTGGTGGGAACGTACGTGTTTCTGAAATTCGTTCTGCCGTTGTTTACCGCTCCGCTGCCGGCGAGTCTCATCTTTTTATACGTGGCGCTGACGGTTGCCGCGGCGATGATTTTCTATACCATGAGCGGCGCAGGTCTTGAAGAATTCATGGGACCCATCGGAAGGTTTCTGACGGGAGAAGGGCAGAAGGGCGTGTCCGCGACGGCCCGCGTCATGGTGTTCGTGCTGTTCCCGTTGTTGGTGGGATGGCAAACGTACACGAAATTGGCGCCGAGCGACGTGCCGCCTCCTGAAAATCGAACGATTCATCCTGCGCCTCCGGGCGAATTTGTCGGATTGTCCAATCCATTTCCGAAAACGCAGGAAAACGTCATGATGGGGAAAGGGCTCTACGCGGCGTTCTGTTCACCCTGTCACGGAGCCAATTTTGACGGGAAAGGCCCGGCGTCCGTGGGCTTTAATCCTCCTCCGGCGAATTTCAGCGATCCGGGAACGATTGCGCAGTTGCAGGAATCCTATCTGTTCTGGCGAATCAAAAAAGGCGGGGTCGGGCTTCCGGTGGAAGGGATGCCGTGGAAGTCGGCGATGCCGCGCTGGGAAGTGGAATTGCCGGACGATTGGATTTGGAAAATTATCATGGGTGAATACGACGGCGCGGGCCAATCGCCGCGGACGTGGGAAGAAGAGGAATAG
The DNA here is from genome assembly GCA_965212625.1 of Nitrospirales bacterium. Taxonomy (GTDB): domain Bacteria; phylum Nitrospirota; class Nitrospiria; order Nitrospirales; family UBA8639; genus Bin75. Next base: position 2,673,714 of record OZ243124.1, read on the forward strand.
GAGCGCTGCGACCGGCGAAACGAGGAATGGAACAGCCAAGGAGCATGACCATGGGACGGAAGACGCGTATCAACGTCACGCTGGGAACCATCCTGATGATGATGGGATTCGGTACGGCCTGGGTTGCCGCGAGCGACCCGCCTCCCGCCGGTGAAACCGGCAGCGTGGCCGTTCGGTTGTATCTGACCGAGGGAGCCCTTCCCACGGATGATCCGAATGCCGCGGCGTGGAACTCGATTCAGCCGTCGGAGTTCAAGTTGGCCCCTCAGGTCCATTGGCCGGACCGGATTCAGGATGTCACGGTACAATCCGTCAGGGTGCGCGGGATGCACAACGGAGAGGACCTCGCCGTCATGCTGGAATACGACGACCCATCGGAAGACGCCGCTGATGCGGCTGCGTTGGAATTTATGGTGGGAGAGAAAAAAGCCCATTTTGCCCATGGTCAGGAAATGCTTCAGGTCGAAGGCGGGCCGGTCAACATCTGGTACTGGAAGAAAGAAAACGGCAGGGCCACGGACATGAGCGCCAAAGGATTTCAAACCCTTCGGGCGCAAGAGCGGCAAGACGTCTCGGCCACCGGAGCCTGGCGGGACGGAACGTGGCGGGTCGTCTTTTCTCGACCACTCCAAACCGGTGACGAAGCCGACGTGCAAATCACGCCCGGTGAATGGAGAAACGTGGCGTTTGCCTTTTGGGACGGTCAACTCGTTGACGGCGTCGAAAAGGAAAAAGGTTCACAGAAAGCCGTGTCGTCCTGGTGGTACGTTCGGGCTGAGCCTCCGCCGGACAATTCGATTTATGGATACGTCGTCTTAGGCATTGCGATTGCCGCCGGCTTTGAATTTTTCCTGGTGCGAAAAATCCGAAGGGGTAACCAGGCATGAAGGGGGAACCATACGTGCCGCGTGGACTGGTCATGGTCGCAATGGTGGGGGTCGCCGCGTTGGCGGTGACAAGCGGATGCGCCCTGTTTGAAGACGAAAGAACCGCCAAGGGCCGAACGCTCTATCGCCATTACTGTATGCATTGTCACGGTGAAACCGGACAACAGGGAGAAGGCTTTAACTGGGAGCGTATGCCGGACCCTCGTCCCCGTGACCTCTCGGAGTCCGCCGCCATGTCCACCTTTTCCGATGAGGAAATCTTCGACACGATTTCTCGGGACATGAGAGACACCACTTTGCAGGACGTGCTGGATGATGAAAATTATTTTGCCGTGGCCACGATGCCGACCTTCAAATATACCTTGTCCGAGGAGGAACTGTGGGCCGTCGTCGGCTACGTGCGAACGTTGCACGGGGGGGCGTTGGAATTTGACGTTGAAGGACGAAGAGCTCAGTTGGAATCGGAGTTTCAGACCGCGAAAGCAGAACGTGACCAAGCCAGAACCGTGATGGACGAAGCACTGGCAAAACAGGAAGCCGAAGAGGCTGCGCGGGCCGCCGCCGAAGAAGAGGCCGAAGAAGGTGATGACGACGTGGACGCGGAAGAGGACGATGAGGACGTAGAAGAGGACGAGGAGGAAGAAGAAATCGTGCTTCCCGAAGAAGAAGCCCATGAACGAGCGTCTGAAAAGTTTGAAGCCGCCCAAACGGCTTGGGAGAATTTCTCAAAGCGTCCGAAGATGTCTCAAATCCGCCGCCCTGACCTTACCGCGTCCGGTGAAGAACGGCAGAAACTCGCAGAAGAAGGGAAACGTCTGTATTACGATACCTATGGGTGCAACGGCTGTCACAATATTGGAGAGAGCGGGGGTCTGGTCGGTCCGGCCTTGGACCGTGCGGGCTTCCGTCTCAATGACACCTGGGTCTATCGCTGGATTCGGTACCCGCAGGGTATGAAAAAGCACACCCGAATGCCGAATCTGGGGATCAACGATCACGACGCCAGAGCCGTGGTTGCCTATCTCGACACGTTACGGGCACCCAAACCGGATAAACCCATCCCCCCGCCGGAATAATCCCTATAGAACTCGCAACCACCCTCCCCCCTTGAGGGGGAGGGCAGGGTGGGGGGTAAGCGGTCGGCATCACCGTCACAACGTTCCCAACCAAAGCGCCGCCAGAATCACAAAGCCAACGCCCACGTGGTGTTGAAACATGGCGAAGGCCTCGGAAGGGGACACCTCCCTTCGCAATCGCTGGACTTGTTGGCTGCAAAACCCCGCGACGCCGGCGAGCCCAACGTAAAACGTCGCATTGAGATGCTCCAACCACCCGGCCGTTGCGAGCAGCCCCAGCATGGCCAGTTCGAAGACTCCGACGACGACCCACGCGTGGGAACCAAAGAGCAGGGCTGATGAATGCACGCCCACCCGCCGATCATCCTCACGGTCTTGCAGCGCATAGACGGTATCGTAGGCCAAGGCCCAGCAAATGGTACACGCAAAGAGCAGCCAGGTTGCCGGGTCGAGTTGATTCCGAACCGCGGTCCAAGCCAGGACGGTTCCCCAACCGAAAGCCAGGCCGAGAAAGAATTGAGGGACAGAAAAGAATCGTTTCGTGAACGGGTAGACCGTGGCGAGTCCTAACGCGATGGGGCTGAGAACAACGGTCAGCGGATTGAGCAACGCCAGAAGTCCCGCGGCGACAAACAACAATCCGACGAGGAAAAGGACGGCGTGAACGGGACGAAGCGTGCCACGGGCCAGCGGCCGCATTTTCGTGCGGGTGACTTGGCGGTCAAACGCACGATCGGCTAAATCGTTGATAATGACGCCCGCGCTGCGCATGACGAAGGATCCCGCAGCAAAAATGATCATCAAGGGAACGGCGGGCCGCCCTTTGGAGGCCAAGACCAAGGCCCACAGGGACGGAAGCATGAGCAAGAGGGTTCCCGTCTGATTTGAAAGCCTGATCAGCGCCGCAAAATCAGCAAACGAGGGCGTGGGATGTGAGGCAGGAGACGACGGGACGGAGGAACCGGGAGAAGACATCCATTGACGGTAGCGCAAAATAAAAAATGCCGTCAATCATGGACGTTGAGGAAAACCGGACGTGGAACGATGACGTGTATCTGAACGTGAATGAACTCGGTTGACACGGCCCATCCCAAGAAATACCATGGCCTTCCGGCCGTATGGCCCCGAACAATGGCGTTCACTTTTCAGAGCCGGCGTAGCTCAGTGGCAGAGCAACGGTTTCGTAAACCGTCGGTCAGTGGTTCAATCCCACTCGCCGGCTCCATTTCCACGCAGTCCCCCGCACGGGATACGTGTCTCCCGATCATCCGTCGAGACTGCCGGACTGAGTCGGCGGACGAAATCTTTTCCCAATCGTTTTGACGAGCGTGTTCCTCGGCCCCCATTTTGTCAGCAGAACCGCGAGTTTCCCTTGCCATCCGACGGTGACGACCGGTTGCTTCGTCCGTAGGGCGGACAGGGAGGCTTGAACGACTTGGGTGACCGATTGGCGTCCCATCGGATTGGACGGACGAAATTTCGCGGATTCATGAAAATCGGTATCCGTTGATCCCGGGCAACAGGCCTGGATGTAGACGCCGGTTGATTGCACTTCCTCCGCCAACGCTTCCGAAAAGGAAAGCAGAAACGCCTTGGTTGCAGCATATTCGGCAAAATAGGGAATGGGCAGCAACCCGGCGATCGAGGCCACGTTGATGATCGTCCCTGATCCCCGCTCCGTCATCCCCGGCAGAAACAACCGAATGCTTTCTACGACCGTTTGAACGTGGAGGTGCAGCATCTCCTGAACGCGCGGCAGGGGGTGCGACGCGAACGCTCCGTATAACCCGAACCCCGCGTTGTTAATCAGCAGGTCCGGGGTTGGCCGATACCGGCGGCTTTCGACGAATAATTGATGGGCACTATCGGGTTGAGCCAAGTCGCCGATGAACACGTGTGCGCGAACGTGATGGTTCGTCTGAAGTTCACGCGAGAGGTGCATGAGTCGCGTTTCGTCCCGGGAGACCAGCAACAGGTCATACCCGCGGCTCCCAAGGACCCGCGCATACTCGGCCCCGATTCCGCGGGAAGCACCGGTAATCACGGCAAAAGGATTCAGGTCCACGTCGTTCAATCGCGGGGGGTCCAAAGGATGACGCGGCGTCCGGAAACGACGCTCACGTAAGGTCGCTAAAGGGCAGGGGAAGCGTTCCAGAGATCCCGTTGAACTTTGGCGTTGTCGGCATCCTGATAAATCACTCGGAGAATGAGATTGCCGAAGGGACGACGGACGATTTTTAACAGGACAACGCCGTCGGCAAGACCAATAATCAGTTCTTGACGTTTTCCTTGCCGGAACATCGCGTTTTCCCGTTCGGTCGGGGAGTGGATGACCGGGAATTGGGAGGCTAAGACGTCCATCAGTTCCAAAAACCACGTCCGCGTATAGTTACCCATGTCAATGTCGATCAGGCTTAAGGTTCCTGGGGGCTGGGACGGCGGGTTCTCCGGGTCCGGACGTTCAGGACGGTACACCAAACGGAAGTAGCGATTTTTTCCTAAAATTTCATACAGACATTCCGTTTGACTGGAACATCCGTCGAGTGCCGCCACTTCGTCCGGCGTCATGCCGAATTTCAATTCACCCACTCCGTCAATCGGTTGCCCATGGATCGGAGGAACCAGGAGCAAACTGCCGATGACGACGATAGGCGCAACGGCGATCGACAATCTTTTTCCGAACGTCCGTTTCATGGGTGTTCAACCGGAAGCAAGAATCATCCGGTAAGAAACACGGACTCCGCGTTTCGTCGCGTTCCCGACGCCCGTTTCTCACCCTATCAGAAAATGCTTCCGGTCGTCACCCCGTTGCATGAGTTTGTAACGAGTCGGCGGTTGCTAGAAGGTTTTATATTCAAGCCATTTGCCGTTCAGGGTGATCTTGCAACGATCTTCGCCCTGACTGCCCTTGACCTTTTCCACGTCCAGCGAGAAATCAATCGCGCTCATGATGCCGTCCCCGAACGTCTCATTGGCCATCTCCCGCAACGCGTCGCCGTACACGCCGATCACCTCAAGCAGACGGTACTTGAAGGGATCGGCGGTATTGGGAAAGTCTGCCCGCACCGGGAACCGACTCAAACCGGCGACGGTGTCCTGATCGAGCCCCAAGAGGGTACCGACGGTCTCGGCCTCCTCAGGGGTCAATCGATGATTGCCCTGCAACGCGGCGGCCACAAAGGTGGGACTCTTGTGGACGGCTTCGGCTATCTGAGCAATGGTCACGTTTTTTTCCAGACGTTTGGCCTTGATCGTTTGTCGAGCACACGTGGCGTCCATGATGATGGCTCCTTTCTCTTCCGCGGGTTCGTGTGATGAGGCGTCGTGCGTGTTCATCGTCTAGGCACTGAAGTTGATCGAGACGGGGTGGGACGGGTTCGATGCCGTCTGATCGCCGGCTCCACGCTCGCGTTCACGCGAGGCGTGGCGCACGAGAAAATGAATGACGTGGTTTCTGATTTTGTAATACCGGTGGTCGTCAATGATCGTTTCTCGTGACCGGGGTCTGGGGATGGTCACGTCCACGATTTCGGCAATCCTGGCCGATGGGCCGTTGGTCATGAGCATGATGCGGTCCGAGAGTAAGATGGCCTCATCCACGTCATGCGTGACCATGAAGACCGTGTTGCGGGTGGCGTTCCACATGTGGACTAATTCCTCTTGAATCACGCCGCGGGTCAAGGCGTCGATTTGCGCAAACGGTTCATCCAACAACAGCACCTTCGGCTCAATGGAGAACGCGCGCGCCAAGCCGACCCGCTGCTTCATGCCCCCGGACAGCGCCGTCGGTTTTTTTGTTTCGGATCCGGTCAGGCCGACCAACGCGACGTATGCGTTGACGTGCGCGTTGATCTCGTGCGAACTCCAGGTGGGATAGGCCGAACGGACGGCCAGGGCGACGTTCTCACACACGGTCATCCACGGCATCAAGGCGAAATTTTGAAACACCACCATCCGGTCCAGTCCCGGCCCCGTGACTTCTCGTCGATTCAGAATGACGCCGCCTTCGGTCGGGGTGTCCAGTCCGGCGATGATGTTGAGCAGCGTGCTTTTCCCACACCCGGAATGGCCGATCACGGTGACGAATTCGCCTTTCTCAATCTTGACCGTGACGTCTCGGAAAATGCAGACGGTGCCGTTCCCGGAATGATTCGGGAAATTTTTGCTCAGATGATCGAGAAAGAGAAAGGACATGGGTTACTCGTGATACGTGACCAGACCGGCCAGTTTATTAAATCCTGAGTCCAGGAGTACGCCGACGGTACCGACTACCAGAATGGCAAAGATCACGCCGGCAATATCAAGATTGTTCCATTCAATCCAACTCAGATAGCCCACGCCCAATTCCCCGAGCAGCATTTCCGCCGGGACCACGGCGACCAGTGCGCTCCCGAACGAAATGCGGAGGCCGTTCACAATGGTTGGCGCGGCTCCGGGAAGAATCACCTTGTAGAGTCGCTTCATCCACGATAATTGAAGAATGGCGGCCACCTGCAAATATTCTCGTCGGAGCGAATGCACGCCGAAGGCCGTGGTAGCCAGGGTCGGCCAGATCGCGGCCATGAACACCACCATGATCGCCGTCCATTTCGGATCTTTGACCGTGTACAGGAGTAACGGCATCCAAGCTAAGGGCGAGATGGGTTTCAGAATCTGAATAAACGGGTTCACCGCGCGAAACAACGTCTGGTTCAGTCCCAAAAGAATCCCCACCAGAATCGCCGCCCCGGAGGCAGCCAGGAACCCTACCGAAAACCGCGAAACCGTATACCCCACCAGAAAGGCAATCCCATGATCGTTGGTCCCTTTAATCACAAAGGCTTCGGTCAATTCGATCCAGGCTTTCTCCGCTACCGTCAGGGGACCCGGTACCCCTTTCACTTTTTCTTTCTCCGGATTCCACGCGTACCGGCCGTCGTCGGTCTGCACAATATCGCCGTTGAACTCCAGGACCAGCAATTCCTCTTTCGTTTTGCCGGTGGGGTCGAACGTGGGACTGACGGTGGCGACGTGCCAGACGAGCAGAAACATCCCCAGGAAAAACGTGGAAATAAAGAACGGACGTGGTGTGCGTGTGATCGTCATTCTCGTGCGTTCCGTCCGGGTCAGACCATGCCGTGGATGGGAAAACTCTTCACGTAAGCGTCGGGCTTCAGGGGATCGAACGTCTTTCCCATGATAACGTGGGACGTCATGGTCCTGGCGTGCGTCGGATAGCCCAGACTCTTGGCCACCTTGTCACAATCCGCGGCCCGATAGACCTGCTCGGCGACCTTTTGATAATTCACGTCCCCTTTCAGATGGCCCCATCGTTTCATCTGGGTCAAGATCCAGATGGCCATGGAATGCCAGGGATACGGATCAAAATCAATGCGACTCGGAACCTTCTGAATGCCGCCTAATCCATCGGCAAACGTTCCGGTGAGCACTTGTTCCAGAACGATGCGAGGCTGGTTCAAGTAGTTCGCCGGCGCAATCGCTTGCGCGATCTGTTTCCGGTTGGCCGGGTTTGACGCGTAATGCGTGGCATCGACGATCGCCTTGAACAACGCGAGAAACGTATTCGGATGCGTCGTCGCGAATTCCCGTGAGATCGCAAACGCGCAGCACGGATGGTTGTCCCAGATGTCTTTCGAGAGCTTGTAGATAAACCCGACGTTTTCATAGACCGCGCGTTGGTTAAAGGGATCCGGAGCCAAGTAGCCGTCAACGTTGCCGGCCTTCAGATTGGCGACCATTTCCGGCGGCGGCACCACGCGGATCTGCACGTCCTTGTCCGGATGAACGCCGCCGTCCGCCAGAAAGTAGCGTAACAGGTAATTGTGCATGGAATAGTCAAACGGCACGCAAAAGCGAAACCCCTTCATGTCCGCGGCAGTTTTCACGGCGTGATGTTTGTTGTGCAGGGTAATGGCCTGTCCGTTGACGTTTTCCACGGCGGGCATATAGAACGGGACTTGAGGCGAGCCCACCCCCAAGGTAATGGCCAAGGGCATGGGCGAGAGCATGTGCGCGGCATCGACGTCTTTATTGATCGCCCAGTCTCTCACCATGGCCCAACCGGCCGCCCGTTTGACTTTGGCGTTCAGGCCACGTTTGCTGTAGAAGCCCATGGGTTCGGCCATGATGATCGGCGTGGCGCAGGTAATGGGAATAAACCCGATGCTGAGGTCCCGTTTTTCCGGTTTCCCGACGGGGTCCGCGGCCAGGGCCTGCACGTGAGAGAGTGGAAACACCTCATGAATCAGGGCGGCCAAGGCCGCGCTGCCCAGACCGGCAAGGAGTTGACGGCGACTCGGTCCCGCTCCCTGGAGCACGGCGTTCACGACGGCCTTCTCCATCGTCTTGGAGAGATGGTCGTCAGCACTGAGCGTTCGACTCTCCGTTGCCGTCTCACGTGAGGGATCGTAAGTGTTCGTGGATTGTGCCATGAGAGCCTCCTTGCTGATCGATGCAGTCAATAATGAAACGGGTCACTGGGCTGAGACCCCCAAAAAAAACGCCAAGCCAAGAGTGTCCCGTCACTCTCGTGCCTGGCGTCATTGCCAGAAACATTCTGACGTCTCCGTCAGATCACAAGGCTGCTCCGTGCAACCCGTTGTGATAATAAAGCAAGTTCAATGCCACGTTTCAATGATGCCTCGTTGTTGAAGAGTATTGAAGTTTGTCAAAACCCGCGGACGACGGTTTTGTCGGAAACCGACAACGTTGTCGTGTTCCGAACAGTTTTGTCTCTTGTCCTGCTTCAGTCAGAAGTGTGGTCGGCGGAGCGTCATTCCGGAGGCGAGAGGGGGGGCGCTGCTCGCGGAGAAGAAAGTGGTGCCGAAGGCGGGATTTGAACCCGCACACCCCAAGGGGCGCTAGACCCTGAATCTAGTGCGTCTGCCAGTTCCGCCACTTCGGCACGCGAGCGTCTCGTGAAGCGATTATCAGCTTTTCCCGGCAAGGGCGTCAAGCCGCGGCATGGGTTCCCTGTGCGTGAGAGGAGGGGTTTTGGTCGAAAGGCTCAGCCGTTGGCGTTACAGGGCCACGCGCTCCGTAACGGAACGGGCCAGGAGTTCCTGGTGGAGCGTGGAGGCGGCATCGAGTTGATGACGGTTGACGTTCAGGGCATCGGCATCGTAGCGGGTCGGCGCGCGGAATCGGCCCGTCGTGGAGAGTAAATCGGTCGGTTGGTCGAGGCCTATCGCGTTGCCGATGCACCGGAGAACGGCAGTCGGGTCGGCGCAGAGCCGATCGTAGCTGACGAGTACGACGTTATCGCTGGGAGCAGCCACGATATGCGCGTAGGCGGCGCACCAGTATTTGAGCCAGAAGTCAGCGGTATGCGTGAGATTCAACTCCTCTTGGGTCAGCCAGTGGTCAAAATCGATGGGGCGGAGGTTGGCGCCGAATTCGAAGTGGCCAACGTCCTCCATGTAACGCTTGGTAAAGGGCTCCGCAGCGTGGACGTTCTGGAAGTGACGGTGCTGGTGCAACGTGGAGGCGACGTGGTCAAGCGGACGGCGGAACGGGACGAGGATGACGGCATTGGGAAACACCTGAATGATTTTGGGGATACGGGATACGTTGGCGTTGTTTTTCGAGAGGTAGCGCACCGTGTTCCGGTTGACGTCCGTCCGCAGGGCGATCAGCTTTGCGACGTGGTTTGTGATGAACGGTGCGAACTCTTCGTGGGTGTCCTCGTCGGCCGCGGTCCAGGTCACGATACGGTCCGCCGGATACTTGTCCGGCCAGAACGCGCGCCACACGATTTCTTCAAAGGCTTCGGGACTGTCGAACCCGATGGTCATGCCGTCGTCGTGGGCGCGACTGACGGGGGTATCGGGGACGCGGAAGCGATGGGAGAAGGTGTGCCACAGCAAAGGAATCAGGAGAAACGGCATGTTCCGGTAGGTGTGCGTGACAAAGGTCTTCAGCCGACTGAGGGTCTCCAGCAGGAGCGTGGTGCCCGCACGCGGGAGAGCGGTGAGGAACACCGGCCGGTCGATCGTGATGCCGCTGAAGCGCTTGGCGTAGACCCGATCCTCGATATCGGCTAACGCTTTCTGGATCTCAATGGTGGAAAAGGCCAAGCGGTGCAGGAGCCGGTCCAGTTGGGAATACCGGTCCTGAAATTTCATGCTTGGCCGGTCGGTGACGATGGATTGGCGGGAGGACGCTTCCGCGCACGCCATGCGCGCCACTTGCGGAGTGCCTGCCTGACGGGATACCAGATGAGGCCGATGAGTGTGATAATCCCCACGCCTCCCATGGCCAGCAAGGTCCCGGTCGCCGACAGCCCCAGCCCGGGTCCCATGTACGCCAGGATGATCCCTTGAGGCACGTCGCCGCCGGAACCCACGAGTTTCGCCAGCAATTCGACACTCATCCGTTCACTCCCTCTCGCGGTCAACGTAGCTGACGCCATGCAATTCTTGCAGCCGGGCGTTTCCTTGTCGCTCCTCGGGGAACTGAGCGAAGTGCGAGACGTTATGCAGCGACGTAAACTCGGTCAACACGGCTCCGTCCGCCAGCCGCACTTCAACGGCCTTTCCTGCCAGGGTGAACGCCACGATGACCCTCCGGCGGTCAGGGGAGACGAAGGCGGTCCCTTTGATAGAGGAAAATTTCCCGCGCAAACGTTCGGGAGTCGCATCGTTCGGAAAGATGGTGGTCGCGGTGCCGTCCGCCACGTCAACCATCAGCAGCCGCGAGGGACCGTGGACGCCGTCTGTCCCGTAGTTGTCGAACATGAGAAACCTGGAGTCTGCCAGATGCGTGACGTGGTGTTGCCCGATGAACCCGCCATGGACCAGCTTCTTCAACCGATGGCTATCGCGGTCCAGAATACCGAACGCGTTCAGGTTTCTGAGGGACACCACGAGGTCTCCTGGCCCGATGCCGTTCGGACCGAGCGCGTCTTCTCCGAGCATGTGGACTGAGTTAAGGTGCAGGGGGTCACAGCGGTGTTTGGATCTCAGAAAACTCACATACGGAGACTTGATGATTGCGTCAAGCACGGAAATCTCTTCCAGGATCCGGCCGTCTCCGTCGATCACGCGTATGACGTCATGCTTCAGCCTTTGACATGCCAATATGATTCTCTGTTGTTTCATGAAGTTGACGACGATCGGTCCTTCGACGACCCGTGTGCCGGGAACGAGAGCCACGTCGTCATCGGTGACGTACGGGACATGATGGCCGCTGCCTTTCCGATACCAGACCGGTTGGCCGTCGCGGGCGATGCGTGCGATACCGTTGTGAGAGAAGAAGCAGTATCGGCAATGGAAGACCACGAGAAAGTCGCCATTCGAGTACCTGAATATGCTGAACACATCCATATCGTTCTGAAACCGGAACCAAGGCTCAGGCAGCCACTTGAGGAGAAAGGGGACCATGGCCATCTTCTCGATTTCTTCGACGCGGTAGGGATAGGCGTGTCTGACTTCTCCGCGGTCGGCGTACTCCACCGCGAGGCAGCCTGCGTGGCCGGGACAATACTCGGCGAACTGCATGGCTCCTCCCCAAAACAGGACCGGGTCGGTGAGTGCCGCTGCAGTGAGAAACCTGACGCGATGGGCTTCCACGCCGTCCGGGGCGACGTTGACAACGGTCTTCTCGCTTTCCAATTTACCCACCCTCTTTTGGGTGATGGACTTATATGCGAGCAGAGTAGCCTTATAGATCGAGAGTATGGTGGGCTGCGGAAACACATCGAATCGCATGACGTACGTGCCGGCGGTGAATCCCGCTAGCCCGACGGCAATCACGAACAAGAGAAGCGGGAGCCTCTCTGCCCAGAGAGAAACGTTGATCCGAAACCTGGATTTCTTGGGGGATCCGCGAGTTCCGGTTTGTCCGTTGTCTGATTTTTCAAGCGACACGTGTTCAAGTTAATACAATAGAATCTACCTTAAACGGGTTTATAGCGTAAAACTCCGCATGGTTTCAACGTTTCCCTAACCTGACCGTCGGTCCTTTGGGGGATGCGACGTCATTCGTCACTGACACTGACGTGAGCGTTGGGGTTCCAACACTGCTGGCGCCAGAGGCCATGGGTGCCTAGGAGGGCTTGCGTGTCGCCGGCGATGATGATCCGTTCACGAATGAGTCCGGCCACCCCGAGTAAGAACGGCGCCGGAACGTTGGGGGCGTCGTCGGCGATCAACACGTCGAACCGGACTCGCGCGAACAGGGGATCGGTGACGACCCTTGCCGGGGTGGCCGCGACCAACCGTTTGTTCTGCATGAAGGCTTGCCGATTCGTGGCTTCTCCCGCGGCCAACATCTCGCGAATTTTTTTGGTTCCGCCCAACCGGGTGATTTCCTCTTTGAGTTCCTCATATTCCGGCTGCATCTCTTTCGGCATGGCCGCTTCGGGTGACAATTCTCGGATGCGAGCCCGTGCGATTTCGACCTGTTTCATCAGGCCGGCAATTTTTTCTTCGTCAATCCGGCGATATTCTCCCAGGGTTGCCACGTTTTTCCCCATGGTTTGCAAGCCGAGGCGTTTCCAGATGGGCAGCCGTTCATAATCGGCGAGCGTCTTCTCCACGTCGTTGATCTGACCTTGGTATGCACTCACCTGGGTGAGCAACCGCCATTCCAGCAATTTGACTTCGTGTAAATCACGCTGCTTTTGCCCTTTGTAGGCCAGAATCGGCGTGAGTTCTCGAAATCGATCATAAGTTCGTCGAAGCGCGTGTTTGTGGGATCGGGATTTGGCGAAAAAGTTATGCATTTGGGCTTCGAACCCGAGTTCGCCAAGCGGGACCCCTTCGACTTCCTTGAGCACCGGGACTTCGTAACGGCTCAACAAGCTTTGAAAGGGGAGACCCGCGTTGCGCACGGTCTTCGCGAAAAACCCGAGCAGACGATCGACGGCGTCGTGGGTCGGGGCCACGCAGAGCACGCGTTTATTGTTTCGCATCAACTCCACGGCCAACGTTCCCAATTTGGTCCGACGCGCGACGTGGTCCTCGTTCCAGACGGTCGTCAGCACCGCGGCCGATGCGCCGGTTCTGGCCGCGATCGCGTCTTCCCCGGGTTCCGGATCCAGCCAGGGGGCGAGCCGTTCGGCCGGACCCAGCGAGTAGAATTCAGGTTTGGCCGCGATATCGGCTAATCGCGTCGAAGCGAGTTTGAACAACGTGGCCGTATCCGAAACCAGGGTGTTGTCAACGGTCGACTGACCGAGTGAGTCTTGAGTTTGCACCAGGGCGGCGTGGTCCTGATGGCCCAGAATATAGCCTCCGGTGGGGTCCACGTCTCCGGGAGGAACAATCGTCACCGGGGCATCTTCACGCAGCGTGGTCCCCTCCGGCACCTCTATGGCATAGAGGTGCAGGGCACCGGCGGTCCCAAGCTTTTGAGCGGTGCCGGACTCAATCAGTTCATCCAGTGCCGCGGCGGACTCCTGGTCGTTCGCCAATTGCGTTGAGAAACGTCGGAGAAGGTCAAGGAGTGTCATGGTTGACGGCCGGATCAAGCGCCTGCCGGATACAAATGGCGACGCAGCCCAGTCCGCCGGTTATCGGACGGCGGTCATACGCGCATCTCCGATGCTCGGCACACGCGGTGATAAACGGAATGGTTGCAGCAACGTCCACGTCAACGAGTACCTGGGCTTGCAGGTTCCCGTCTTCCGAAGCCGACAGGATGAGGACGCGGTGATGGTGATCGTCTTCCAAAATGGCGGCTCGGGGGGAGGGAGCGATTTTGGATCGGGCGGCGTGAACGTCCGGGAGTGCCACGATTTCTTTCACGAAGCGTCGCGGAGCCTGAATCGTTCGGTGACTCAACCTGACGTGGAGCGACGTTAAATCAGGAACGCCTGGATCAGGTGCGTCTGCCTGAGCCCGCGTCTCATCGGGGTGAATCATCAGCGTCTGGATTGAGAAAACGGTGAGAACCAGAATCCCCACGTTCAGCCGCCGCCTCATCTTGTGAATCCGCATGGCGGCATTGTAGTGAACGGTTGAAGTCGGTGTCCAGTTTCCGAGCCGCATCCGCGTTGCGGGCTTGCACGTCCGTTGAGCGTTTCGCCTGCTGCCCAAAATTGACATTTCCCAGGGTGGAACCGTATGATCGTCCTTCCGATTGTGTAAAGGGAGGAGTGGAAACGATGAAAGTGATTCTTCAAGAGAACGTCGAGAATGTCGGGTACGTGGGGGACGTGCTTGACGTCGCCGATGGGTACGCGCGGAACTTCCTGCTGCCTCGCAAAAAAGCCATAGAAGCCAATCTCCGAAACGTCAAGGCGTTGGAACACGCGAAACGCGTGACGGCGCATAAAGCGAAAAGAATCGAACGCGATCTTCGGAAATGGGCCGATCAACTGTCCGCCGTCTCGTTGACCTTTCCGGTCCAAACCGGGAAGGATGATAAGCTGTTCGGCTCCATTACGGCCAAAGATCTTGAGACCGGATTGTTGACCGAAGGTTTTGCCGTCAACCGTCGAAACATTCAATTGGCCCATCCGCTCAAGGAGTTGGGGACCTTTCCCATCGGCATCAAGGTGCATCGAGACGTTGACGCGACGATTTCCGTGTCCCTCGTCAAAGCAGGCGAGCGGGCACGTGCTCAGGAAGCCGCGGACGGAACTGAAGAAACGAAGGCCGCTCCCGAAGCCGTAGACGCGACGGTCGAAACCGGAGAGACGCCCGTTGAGGGTGAACGGGTGCAGGAATAAAGGATGGGACACGCCGTCGGCACGCTCAACGCGATTCAACGGGAAGACCCCGAGGTGTACGCGGCTCTTCGCGCCGAAGAAAAACGTCAGCGCGAAAAACTCGTGTTGATTGCGTCGGAAAATTATGCCAGCCCCGCGGTTCAGGCGGCGCAGGGGTCGCTGATGACCAACAAGTACGCGGAGGGCTACCCGGGACGGCGCTATTACGGCGGCTGCCAGCACGTGGACGCCGTTGAAGAGTTGGCGATTGATCGAGCGAAACAGTTGTTCGGGTGTGAACACGTCAACGTGCAGCCTCACTCAGGCTCCACCGCCAACATGGCGGTGTACTTGGCGGTCCTCAAGCCCGGCGATACCATCCTGGGCATGGATCTCTCGCAGGGCGGTCACCTCACCCACGGCAGCAAGGTCAATTTTTCCGGCAAATTGTTTCACGCCTACTCCTACGGCGTGGACCGCGAAACTGAGTTGATTGATTACGACGCGGTGCAGAAACGAGCAGAAGACGTGCGGCCCCGCATGATCGTCGTGGGCGCGAGCGCCTATTCGAGAATCATCGACTTCCCGCGGTTTCAGCAGATTGCCCGGTCGGTCGGGGCTTACCTGTTCGTGGACGTGGCGCACGTTTCGGGATTGGTGGCCGCGGGTCTTCACCCCAGCCCCGTGCCGTACGCTGACTTTGTCACCACGACCACGCATAAAACGTTGCGCGGGCCTCGCGCCGGGATGGTGATGTGCAAAGAAGAGCACGCGAAAGCCGTTGATAAAGTGATCTTTCCGGGACTCCAGGGTGGTCCGCTCATGCACGTGATTGCCGCGAAGGCCGTTGGGTTGAAAGAAGCCTTGGCCCCGGAGTTCACAGTCTATCAACGGCGAGTCCTGGCCAACGCCAACTCGCTCGCGGAAGGATTCAAGTCCCGAGGCTATCACGTGGTGTCCGGGGGAACGGAGACGCATCTGTTCCTCCTGAATCTCAATTCGACGGCGGTGACGGGGAAAGAGGCCGAGGCGGCGCTTGACGCCTCCGGGATCATCGTCAATAAAAATGCCGTGCCGTATGATGAGAGGCCGCCCGCCGTGGCCAGTGGCATTCGAATGGGGACGCCCATCGTGTCCACGCGGGGGATGGCGTCATCGGAGATGGTGCAAATCGTGGCGTGGATCGACGAAGTGTTGCGTGCTCCCGCAAGGAAACGGGTCCAGCGTCGAATTCGAAAAGACGTCAAGGCTCTGTGTGCGCGCTTCCCCGTCTTTTCGGCCTCGTGACTCGCCGTTCGTTTCTCTTATTCACGTTGCCCATGTCTCGTCCGGTTTCCGCGAACCTTCCCGACGTCGGTGTCTCGTCGTGAGATGTCCGTTCTGCACTCAACCGGACGACAAGGTCATCGATTCTCGCACGGCCCGGGAAGGGGAGGTCATTCGCCGACGTCGAGAATGTCTGCGTTGTAAACGTCGTTTTACGACCTACGAGCGGATTGAAGACAATCTTCCCATGGTGGTCAAGAAGGATAACCGCCGAGAAGCGTTTGACCGCCGGAAAATCATGGCCGGGCTGAAAAAAGCCTGTGAAAAACGGCCGATTAGCAGCGAGGTACTCGAAACCGCCGTGGACCGGATTGAAAAGCATCTGCAAAACGCCGGCGAATCCGAGATCCCGGCCGGAAAAGTCGGAGACGCCGTCATGCGGGAACTCCGCGCGCTGGACCAAGTCGCCTACGTGCGTTTTGCCTCCGTATACCGGGAGTTTAAGGATATTGACCAATTTATGGAAACGATTCAATCCCTGGCCCGAGAGAAGGGGAAACCCTGAAGACGAACCTCCAGCCTTGGTGCGTGACCATGCCGTCCTCCGTCCCTTCCCCGAAACGGTCCATTGCTCGAACGTCATCCGTCTCCGGCCGCCGGCCCGGACGCGGACGTCGCGGCTCCGCTCGGGCCACGCACGTGGCCATTCTGGGCGGCGGGCACGGAGGAAAAGCCTTGTTGGAGATGTTTGCGCAGGATCCCCTGGCCCGACTCGTTGGCTTGGCGGAGACCAAAGCCGAGACAACGGGTACCGAACTGGCCCAGCAATTGGGCGTCCCCGTGACCCACGACTACCGGGAAATTTTGAACATGACCGGCGTCGATCTGATTATTGACGTCACGGGCAGTCCTGAAGTCGAGAAGGCGCTCCAGAAAATTCGAAAGCCCAGCGTGGCCATTATCGGAGGAGCCAGCGCCAAGTTTATGTGGCGGTTGATTGACGCCCGGATTCGAGCGACGACGGAAATTGAAAAGACGCTCACGCGGTACCAATCGTTGTTTCGTCGGTACGTCAAAGAGGAAGCGGAAAGCGCGGTCGATGAAGAGCGGACGCGCATCGCCTGTGAAATTCACGATGGGTTGGTGCAGACGCTGGTGGGCGTGAATTTTAAGATCGAACGATGCGGGGAATTGATTCAACAAGAACCGACGAAGTGTTTCGATTTGATGAACGAGGCGCAAGCCCAGTTAAAACAAGGCATTCAAGAAGCCCGGCAGGTGGTGTTCAACTTGCAGCCCGGGCAATATGAGCGGTTGGATCTGGTGTCGGCGCTGTCGAATTATCTGGACGCCTATCAAAAGCAGCATCGGGTTCGAGCCGACTTCTCTCACGTGGGGAGTGACGCCCGGTTACATCCCAAGACGAAGGTCTTTGTGTTCCGCATCATTCAAGAAGCCCTGCAAAATTCTTCGAAACACGCCAAGGCCACGACGGTCCGCGTGGAATTGACCATTCACCACGACGCGCTCTCCGCCGTCGTCAGCGATAATGGAATCGGCTTCGACGTCCACGCGGTGTCTCGGGATCCCGATAAGTGGGACCACTTCGGGTTGCGCGGCATGAAAGAGCGGGCCAAATTATTAGGCGGGGAGGCCTCGTGGACGTCTCAGAAAGGATTGGGAACGACCGTGTCGGTCTGTATTCCGTTGGCCAGAAAGGACGAGACTCGAAATGGCAAAGAACGTGAAGGTGCTGATCGCCGATGATCATCGCGTCGTGCGCGAGGGATTGTCCGCGATTCTCGAAACCAAAGAAGAAATCCAGATCGTCGGTGAGGCGAAGGACGGCGGAGAAGCCGTGGAAAAAGCCAGGGAATTACTGCCCGACGTGATCGTCATGGACGTCAGTATGCCGGGGATGACCGGCGTGGAAGCCACGAGGATCATTAAACGAGAACTGCCGCACATCGGGATCATTGCCCTGACGATGTATGAGGATCAGCAATATATTTTTGACCTCGTCCGCGCCGGCGCCACCGGATACCTGCTCAAGGACTCGGATTCCACGGAAATCGTCGCGGCCATTCGCTCCATTTCAAAAGGGGAATCGCTCATTCATCCGTCGGTGGCGAGCAAAATTTTGGCCGAATTTTCGCTGTTGGCCGAAGGCAAAGGGAAGAAGAAGTCCTTACTGGAACACGATCTGACGGAGCGAGAAATCACGGTGCTTCGGTTGGTGGCCGATGGGAAAACCAACAAAGAGATTGCCAACGTGCTGGATCTCAGCGAGAAAACCGTCAAAAATCACGTGCGGAACATCTTCCACAAACTCCACGTCTACGATCGTACCCAAGCCGCCATCCTGGCGATCCGAAAAGGGATCATCGAACTTGAGCCCCATCCCTAGCACGTGCCTGAACGCGAACCGACGCATCTGACGCCGTGGCGGGAACGTCGTTGTGAATGCATCCTTGCTCCGAGTGTATCAAACGCTGGTGATTGATCGGCCGGTGGTCGCCCTGGGGGTGGTGTTGGGCCTGGTGGCGTTTTTCGCGCCGTACGGTCAACGGTTCAAATTGGACGCGTCGTCCGAATCGATCGTTTTGGAAAACGACCAGGCGCTGAAGTATTATCGCGCCACCCGGGACACCTACGGTTCGGATGATTTTCTCATCGTCAGTTATACCCCTCACGACGATTTGCTGTCGCCCGCCTCGCTGGAGCCGTTGGCTGGACTCCGTGATGAATTAGCGCAAGTCGAATCAGTGAAAGCCGTACGGTCGATTTTGGACGTCCCGTTGGTGAACAGCCCCAGAATCCCCCTGCGGGAATTGATCGGAGGCGCGGGCTTGCCAACGTTGGAGACGCCGGGCGTCGATAAGGAACTGGCCAGAACGGAGTTCTTGGAAAGTCCCGTCTATCAGAATAATCTCGTCAGTCCTGACGCGCGCACGACCGCGATTCAAGTGGTGTTTAAGGAAGACGAGACCTATGCCGCCTTACTGAACAAGCGAAATCGGTTGCGAGAGAAGCAAAGGGAAGCAGGGCTCACGCCGGAAGAAGAGGAGGAATTGGCAGCGGCCACGCGGGCCTTCAGCGACTATCACGCCGCGTTTCTTGAAGCAGGACGGAAGGATATTGACGCGGTGCGCGGTATCCTGAACAAATATCGTGAGTCGGCCACGTTACATCTGGGCGGCGTCCGAATGGTTATCGCCGACATGATCCGGTTCATTGAGCACGATCTTGCGGTGTTCGGCGTCGGCGTCATCGGCTTTCTGATTGCGGCACTGGTCTATTTCTTTCGGAAACTGCGATGGGTGCTCCTGCCCACGTCCTGTTGCGTGATGTCGGTCAGCGTGATGGTGGGGTTCCTTGGGTTCATGGATTGGCCCGTCACGGTGATTTCTTCAAACTTTGTTTCCCTCCTGCTCATCATTACGATGTCCTTGACCATCCATTTAATCGTGCGTTACCGCATTCTCGCCGGAGAAAACCCGGAGGCGGACCAGCACGCGTTGGTCTCTCAAACCGTGAGGGAGATGGCCAAGCCCTGCCTGTATACGGCCGTGACGACCGTCGTGGCCTTTTGTTCCTTGATCGTCAGTGACATCCGGCCCGTGATTGATTTCGGCTGGATGATGACGATGGGGATTACCTTCGCGTTCGTGCTGAACTTCATCTATTTCCCGGCGGTCCTGGCGTTGCTCAAGCCGGAAAAAGCCGTCGTGCGTCCGGATGCAACCCGGTCGTTCACCGTGGCGATAGCCGGATTCACGCTCAAGTACGTGAAGCCGATCATCACGGGGTGTCTGGCGTTGGCCGCGTTGGGCGGCGCGGGGATGATGCAACTGGAAGTGGAAAACCGCTTTATCGATCATTTCAAACGCACCACGGAAATTTATCGGGGCATGGAATTGATCGATACGAAATTGGGCGGGACGATTCCGTTGGACGTCGTGATCGACGCCGAGGACGCCGCGTCTTCCTCTCCGGAAGAGACTCAGGAAACGGACGATCCGTTTGATGATCCCTTCGGCGGAGAGGAGGAGCAGCCCGACGTGACCGCCTCCTGGTTCAACGGGGATCGATTGACGAAGCTTGAGACCGTTCATGATTATCTGGAGTCCCTGCCGGAAGTGGGAAAGGTATTTTCTCTCGCCACCGGCGTGAAGGTTTTTAAGCAGTTGAACGACGGCCGGATGCCGGAGGACTATGAATTGGCTCTCTTCAGGAAGTACGTGCCCGCGCCCGTGAAGGAAGCGTTGATTGATCCCTATCTTTCCTCCGATGAGCATCAGACGCGCCTGACCATGCGTCTGATTGAATCCGCGCCGACGCTCAAGCGACAAGAGTTGATCGAACGCGTTCGCCGGTACCTGATTGAGGAGATGGGATTTGCCGAGGCCACGGTTCATCTTACGGGCATGGCCGTGCTTTATAACAATCTGCTTCAGAGCTTATTTACGTCTCAGATTCTCACGCTCGGCGTGGTGTTTATCAGCATTCTGCTCATGTTCATCATCCTGTTTCGGAGCGCGTCGTTTTCGATCATCGCGATTCTTCCCAACGTGTTGGCGGCGTGTTTGGTACTGGGCGTGATGGGGTGGTGGGGGATTCCCTTGGACATCATGACCATCACGATTGCGGCGATCACGGTGGGCATTGCCGTGGATCACGCCATTCACTACGTTCACCGGTTCCAGGTGGAATTCCCGCGGCATCGAACCTATCGGGACACCATTCTGGCGTGTCACGGCAGCATCGGCCGGGCCATCTATTACACGGCGCTCACGATTACGGTGGGGTTCAGTATTCTGGCGTTTTCCAGTTTTGTCCCCACCGTCTACTTTGGCGTGCTCACGGGATTGGCCATGCTGGTGGCCCTGATGAGCAATCTGACGCTGTTGCCCGCGTGTATCATGATCGTGAAGCCGTGCGGCCCGGAACAATAATCACCCGCTGCTCCCGTTTCGGAGAAGACGCGGCCGCGTCGTCCGTTCCGCTTCGTTACGGCGTCTCTGACGAGGCGTGCGTGATGATCACGTGTTCTTTTGAATTGGGCACCGCGTGAATTTCGCTGCGTCCGAACCCGGCGCGTTGAAACATGGCAGACAACTCTCTGAACGTGTACGCGTCACCGGCCGGCGTCGTGGCAAGCATGATAAGGGCAAAATCCGCGGACGCCGGGCTGATGCGGTCGTCATTCGGGACAAACTCCAGCGTGATGACCCGTCCGTGTGGGGCCAGGGAAGCCTTGACCTTTTTGAGAAGGGTTTCACACGTCCGCGGGTCGAAATGATGAAGAAAGTTGGTCAAGAGAACGACGTCGTACCCGCCGCCGAAGTCCACGTCAAAGGCGCTCCCTGGGATGGTGCGATAGCGGTTGCCCAAGGACGCTGCGTCCGCGGTTTCCCGGGCGACCGCAAGGACGTTGGCCCAATCAACGGCCGTCACCTCGGCGTCGGGAAACCGTTTCGCGATTTCCACGCCGAACGTTCCATGACCGGCCGCAATATCCAGGACCTTGCGGACCGTTCCACCCGCTGAAAGCAGGTGATCGCCGATCCAGTTGGCGGGGTGCCTCATCATGGGAATCATCACGCGAGCGAACGTCACCCATTCGGGATGGTCCGCAGCCGTGGTGCCGTCGTCCTCCAGAGCCGTTCCACCTTTTCGGACGGCCTCCGTGAGCCGGCGAAAGCCGTCAAGCAGCGGAGGCGAGAGAATGAAATCCAGCGTCCCGCCGAGGTAGGCCGGCGAAGGTTTCGCTAAAAAGACGTCAGAATCCGGAGTGAGGGCGTAGGCGTTTCCTGATTTGGTCAGAAAGCCGAGGATGACCAGATAATCGGCCAACATGCGCGTGCCTCGCTCCGATGCGTGGCATCGACGGGCGAGATCAAGGGGCGTCGTGTGCCCTTCTTTTATGGCCGTAAAGATTTCCAGGTCAATGGCGGCTTTGATCGAACGGGTGCGTTGCACGGCAAAAGCCGCGTCAAAAAACAGTTGAGGAGAAGGCGCAGCGGGTTCCGTCATCGTCGTTCCTTTTGTCAGTGAGGTTGTTAAAAGGCGGACGCGGCCGGAAACGGGCGGCCGTTCGTCAACCGGATATCGGGTTCAATGATACGACCGTCGACCCAGGGCATTCAAATGATGATTATGATGATGAACGCTGTTGTGTTCCGGGAAAGAGTGTGATACCGTAGGAGACCTTCAACTGTTGGTGGCCTGCGTTGAAGGTCAGAAAAATGGCCATTCATTCAATCGAGGTTGCAATCGGGAATCTGATCGAAAGTCTGACCTGAGTCGCTTGCTTCAGTTGCGTCTTTGGCCCACCCTTTTCATTTCTGTTTCTCGAGTGTTAAGCCCCAATCCATTCAAAGGAGTTGTTCTATGGCGTTCAAAATTTACGTGGGCGGTTTGCCGTATGAGACGAGCGAAGCTGAGTTGACGGATCTGTTCGTGCAACACGGCAACGTGGAATCTGCAAAAGTCATCATCGACAAATACACCGGTCGATCCCGGGGGTTTGGTTTTGTCGAAATGCCCTCAGAGGAAGAAGGCAAGGCAGCCATTACGGCGTTGAACGGCAGCCAATTAGGAGGGCGGACGTTGACCGTGAACGAGGCCCGGCCTCAAGAAGCCCGGCCGGGTGGCGGTGGTCGCGGCGGCAAACGCGATCGCTGGTAACGAGAACCGGGAAATGAGGGGAAAGCGCGTGATGCCTTTCCCCTCATTTTTTTCTTGATAGACCCGCGAGACTGTTTTCAGATCTTGTAACACCATCCCTCAAACGTGGCGTGCTCTCCTTTCTCCGTGGCGAGCGTTGCCGTCGGAACCATCAGGTTTTACTCATCGATTCCACGTTGATGGAATCGCGTCGGTTGCAGTTCCAGCCGTACGTTGCGGTCCAACCCTCTCCCCTGAAGGGGCAACAAGGAAAAACAATGGCGACGATTATGCCCTTTCGTGCCTTACGACCGAAACGGGAATACGCGGCCCGCGTGGCGTCGCCTCCCTATGACGTGGTGTCCTTGGATGAGGCACGAAACGTTGCCGATGGCAATCCGTATTGTTTCCTTCGGGTCGGACGGGCCGAGTTGGAACTGTCCGACGACGTCGATCCGTACTCCACGGAGGTCTATGAGAGAGGGGCGGCCAACCTGCAAGGCTTGATTCGGGACGGGATCATGGCACGGGAAGCACGTCCCATCTTCGGGGTATATCGCCAACGCCGGGGTGAACGTCAGCAAACCGGTCTCGTTGCGCTGGCGTCCATCGCTGAATACGACGGCGGGCTCATTAAAAAACACGAACTGACGCGCACGATCAAAGAACGTGATCGCGTGCGGATCATCGAAACGCATGAATCGCAATCAGGCCCCGTCCTCTTATTTTTTCGTCGGACGGCGGCGTTCACGAATTGGCTGGGACACGTCACCGCCGAGGCGCCGGAAGTCCAATTCATCACGGACGACGTAGAGCACGCCGTCTGGAGCGTGCGGGACCAGGCGGCCATTGAACGAATCGTCGAACGATTTCGAAGTGTTGACGCCTTGTATATTGCAGACGGGCACCATCGATCGTCCGCCGCCAGCCGAGTACGCGGCGCCCGCAAGAAAACGAACGCACGATCATCGCGTCCTGACGAAGATGGCTTCTTGACCGTGATCTTTCCCCACGACGAATTGTGCGTCTTGCCGTATAACCGGATCGTTCGTGACTTGAACGGCTATACGCCCAAAGGATTTCTTGACGCGCTATCGTCGCGCTATGAACTGGACGTGCCGTCCCAACCGGGCAATCCTCCGCCCGCCGGATTCGATCTGTATCTGGCGGGGCGCTGGCATCGTGCCGCGCCCATCATGACGCCGGAGGACCGGTTGAAGATGCAGGCGGATCCCGTGAGCGCGTTGGCGGTATCGATGCTCACCGATCGCGTGCTTGACCCCCTGTTGGGAATTCGGGATCAACGGGTTGACCGGAGGATCGAATTCGTCGGAGGGACGCGGCCGCCGGAAGCGTTAGCAGCGAAGGCGGATGAGGGAGAATGGGCCGCGGCGTTTTGGCTCTCCCCGACGACGGTTGAAGAGTTGATGGCCGCGTCCGATGCCCGGCGCGTCATGCCGCCCAAGAGCACGTGGTTTGATCCCAAGCTCTCCGACGGCTTATTCGTCCACGTGTTGCGTGACGAAGACTGACGCTTCTCTTAAGGCGCGGCGTTCACCTGAACCAGCGTGGGCGGGCGTTGGGCGGCGAGGTCGGCGTAAAAATCCTGGCCGTGGTGATTGATGACGATGAAGGCGGGGAAGTTTTCCACCTCGATTTTCCACACGGCTTCCATCCCGAGGTCTTCGTATTCCAGGACGTCAACCTTTCTAATGCTGTGTGCGGCCAAGTGCGCGGCGGGGCCGCCGATGGAGCCCAGATAAAATCCGCCGTACTTTCGACACGCGTCGCGCACGCGTTGAGAGCGGTTGCCTTTCGCCAGCATGACCATGCTCCCTCCCGCGGCTTGAAACTGATCCACGTAGGAATCCATTCGGCCGGCGGTGGTGGGTCCGAAGGAGCCTGAAGCGTAACCGTCGGGTTTCTTGGCGGGGCCGGCGTAATACACCACGTGATCTTTGAAGTATTGGGGCAAGCCTGCTCCGGCGTCCAGCCGCTCTTTCAGCCGTGCGTGGGCGATGTCTCGGGCCACCACGAGGGGTCCGGTCAGCGACAATCGGGTGGCGACGGGATGCCGACGCAGCTCGGCGAGGATGGCCGGCATGGGTTGATTCAGATCGATCGCCATCACGTCTCCGGCCACGTCGTGCTCCGTGACGTCGGGAAGGTATCGTGCAGGATCGGTTTCCAACTGTTCAAGGAAGACGCCGTCTCTGGTAATTTTTCCCAGAATTTGTCGATCGGCTGAGCATGAGACGCCCAGGCCCACCGGGCAGGACGCGCCGTGACGCGGGAGACGAATGACCCGCACGTCGTGCGCAAAGTATTTGCCGCCGAACTGTGCGCCGATGCCGGTCTCGGTGCAGAGTCGAAAAATCCGTTGTTCCAGGTCAAGGTCTCGGAACGCACGCCCAAGGTGGTTCCCGGAGGTGGGAAGGGTGTCAAGGTCATGACAACTCGCCAATTTCACGGTCTTCAGCGTGAACTCCGCGGACGTGCCGCCGATGACGAGAACGAGATGATACGGCGGGCACGCGGAGGTGCCGAGGGTCCGAATTTTTTCCGCGACGAAGGTCAGGAGCGCATGCGGATTCAACAGAGCTTTGGTCTCCTGATATAAAAACGTCTTATTCGCCGAGCCGCCGCCTTTGGCGATAAACAGAAAGCGGTAATCGGTGCCCTGATCGGCGTAAACGTCAATCTGCGCCGGCAGATTCGTACCGGTGTTTATTTCCGTGTACGTGTCAAGCGGGGCCAACTGGGAATAGCGCAAGTTCCGTTGATGGTAGGCTTCATAAATCCCGCGGGAAATCGCTTCGGCGTCGCGGCCCGTGGTGAACACCCGTTGCCCCTTATACCCGATGACGATGGCCGTCCCGGTATCCTGACACCCGGGCAGCACCCGCCCCGCGGCGACGTTGGCGTTCTTGAGGAGTTCCCACGCCACGAACCGATCGTTGGCCGAGGCTTCCGGATCATCCAGAATCGCGGCTAATTGTTTGAGGTGACCGGCTCGCAAGAGATGCGCGACGTCGTCCATGGCCTCACGGGCCAACAGCGTGAGGGCTCCGGGCTGCACGCGCACCACGTCTCCGCCTTCGAAGGTCGTGACGGACACGTCGTCCGACGGCAGCTTGCGATAAGGCGTGGCATCAACGCCGCGTTCAAAGATTTCCTGATAATGAAATTCCGCCACGTGCGGCTCCCGTCAGTGGTTCAGGGCGGAGGGGCACGCGGGGGTGCCGGACGGGACCGGGCGTGCCGGACCGTCCGACGACCGGTTACCCGACGGGAGGAGCCCAATCTTCATCACGGCGTTCCTTTTGTGCTTCCCTGTAGGCTTTTTCATCTTCCTCTAATTTGTTGGCCGCCTGAACGTCCAGGATTTCCTGAGGGGTCAGATACTTGAGTGCCGTGCCCGTCAGGATTTTTTGCCGAATCGTCCCTTTGATCTGAATGTTGATCACGGCGTCAGCGTCGACCCCTTGTGCCCGTTCCAGTAATTCGGCGTGAAGCACGTCCCAGTTCACCGACGATTGCTCGGGTCGTTGGACGACTTCCAATTCCCCCAATTCCTTATAGGGAATCACGGGCCATTCATCAATCACGTTGACCGTATGCGTGGAAGGTCCGTCTTCGAAGCGGGGCGTGTGCGGTGATGCGGTTGCATGAGTCGAGCCTTGTCGTTGAGGTGCGCGGGCCGCGTGGATATCGAAGGCGCTCAGTCGTGCCGCGGCCGAGGCGGCTTCGTGGGGGTTGCTGCTCGCCGCCATGCGTTTGAGCTTTTCGGCGCGTTCGAGGGCTTCTTTCAGACTCATGTTCGCCCCGGGTTTTCGCAGTGCATTGATGGGCATGGACATGCCTTCTACCTGCCGACCAAACGCCTTGTCAACCAATCAAACGATTATGTCCAGCATGTGGGAAGCCCGTCACGCTTGGGTTCCTGCACCGCACGGAGGTGCCGGCGGATCATCCCGTCGGCTATCGGGTTCCGAATGCCTTGCCGTATTGGAGTCTGGTGCCCTTGGGGGCAATCATCACGGAAGTGACGGACGCGGGTGTCGCCAAAAGCGCCCCTTCTGTGATGCCCGCCAAAAGCGCCTCGTCTGTCATGCCCGACGTTCGTAATCGGGCATCCAACGTCTTTCCTTGCTGGACTTTTCCTTCATTGACCGTCCGACACCATGGCGCTTACCACTCGGCGGGCATGCTCGCCTTGCCGAAGGGAGATGACTCCCGAGTGAACCCTGAAGCAAGACTGTTTTGACTGGATTCCCGCTAAAAACTGCGGGAATGACAGAAAGAGGGGCAGGGAATGACAGAAGGAAGGGCGGGGAAGGCCAGAAGAGGCGCGGAAAAGGCCAGAAGAGGGCGGGAAAAGGCCAGAAGAGGGGCGGGAAAAGGCCAGAAGGAAGGGCGGGGAAGGCCAGAAGAGGCGCGGGAAAAGGCCAGAAGAGGGCGGGAAAAGGCCAGAAGAGGCGCGGGAAAAGGCCAGAAGAGGGCGGGAAAAGGCCAGAAGAGGCGTGGGAAAAGGCCAGAAGAGGGGCAGGGAATGACAGAAGAGGGGCAGGCAGGGTAGCAAGCCTGTCATCCCGCAGGGGTCCCTTCTGTCATTCCCGACATCTTTTATCGGGAATCCAGCATTTTTGTAGGTTCCTCCGTCTGCAACGATCCCGACTCCGGCTTTCCGCTTCCGCATGCAGACCAGAAGAGGCGAAAAGGCCACCAATTCACTCCCTCTCCCCTTGCGGGAGAGGGCCGGGGTGAGAGGGCAGATCATTCCCCTACCACTGCCAGCCCAGCCGCACGGAGACACTGTGCGCCGCCGCCTGCCCGGGCTGCTCCGCCCGTTCGCCTTCAACGCTCAGATCCAGCAACGTACTCACGGCCCAGCGGCTCCCCAGCCGGTAGCGCGCCGTGCCCGGGTCCCCCAGCACCAGCCCGCCATACGGGGTCAGCAGCCCCCGCCCGTCCGCCAGGGCCAGCCCGTAGCCTATGTCGACTTCGACGTTTGCCGGCCGCCAGCCCGCTGCCTGGGCCGCCGTGCCGCCGCCCGGCACCGCGGCCGCGGTCCCCCACAGCTGCTCCACCCCGCTGCCCGGCTGCCCCCACACCGGCGCCACCGTCAGATACGCCCCTTCGCCCCCAAGCCCCGGGTCCAGCCGCACGTTCACGCTCGCCCCCCAATCCTCAAACGCTCCGTCCTCGTGAACCAGCAGATACCGCCCCTGCATGTCTACGCTCAGCCCCCATTCGGTCTGCGTGTAGGCCAGGCCGCCGCCCAGTTCCAGACCCAGCCCCTGCTCCGCGGTGCCGCTGTCCCAGCGCCCGCCTACCTCCAGGCGCGGCTGCACCCGGGAGACCGGGGAGAGATCCACCGCCGTCTGCCCTTCCAGCAGCAGCCGCACCCGCTCCGCGTGCCCCCGCGCTCCCGGCAGATTCGTCTTGGCCTCGGACCGGAGCGTCGTCAGGAACGCATCCGTCTTGGCCGCCAAGTCAATCCCCTGCCACGTGGTCAACGCCTGCCGCCCGCCCACGGCCCCCAGCCACGAGGTAAGGGCCGTCGTGTAGGTGGCGGGGTCGCCCGCGGCCTTCAGGTCCATCTCGCCCAAGCCCGCGCCCAGCAGACCCCAGAGACCCAGCCCGGCGTAGGGCTGCCAATGCGCATACGGCAGGAGGCTCGTCAATTTCACGTCCACCCCGGCTTTGGTGCCGCCGGTGCGTTCGTAGTCCACCGTGCTGGTGCTGTGAGCCACGGCCAGCCCCATGAGCAGGGAATCCTGCCGATAGTCGAGACCCAGGTAGCCGCTGTACAGGGTGCCGTCCATCTTGAAGCCCTCCTCGGGCTGCCCGGAGAAGCCGCTGGCCGCGCCGCGGCCCCACAAGGTCCAGGTGGGCAGGCCGTCGGCGTCGGTGCGGGTCAAGGGCAATTCAAAGGCGCTGCGGGCCAGGAGGTCTTTGGCGGAGACGGGCTGGATACTCAGGGGCGAGCGCCACGTGGAGGAAGAGGGGCGGCGGGGGTCCGCCGGGGCCCGGCTCAGGATGGTCTGGGCGCTTGGGATGATGCTTCCCTCACTCTGGACTGCTCCTGCGGGAGTGGAAGACAAGGCGGGGGCATCCAGGGTGACGCCGAGGGCGCGGGCCACGCCGACGGCCACGCCCGTGACGCGCTGCCAAGGGCTGGGGCCGGAGGTTAAGGGCGAGGCGGCGGGCGCCGAACTCGCAGGGGTGGTCAGGCGGAGGACTTGGCCGCCCAGGGTGACGTGCAGGCGGGACGGCGGCGGGCCGGCCCGACTGCCTAGAATCTCCACGGCGTCCGAGGCCAGGGTGCGGCCGATGCCAGCCAGAACCAGCGCCAAGTCCCGGCTCTCGATGCCCGGTTGCACGTCGATCGTGAACGTCAGTGGTGTCGCCTCAACCCCGTACACGTCCTTGACGGTCAGCGTGTATTCCCGCTTCATGGGGGCCGTCGGCGTGCCCGTGAGCGTGCCAGGGGCCTCGCGATTCTGCTGCTCGTGTTTCAGCCCGGGCGGGAGCTCCGACTCCGTCATCAACGTGTAGGTGAGCGGTGGCTCTCCGCCACTGGCAGTCGGCAATCTTCCTTCCTCCCTCGTCACCTCCTGGCCCGTCCGGAAGGGGAAGCGCTTCTTCGCGTCCTCTGGAAACTCCAACGGCTCAGCCGCGACCTTGTACCCCACGGCAAAATGCGAGAACTCCGCCACGATGCCGCACACCAGAGTCCCGGCCGCATCCGGCCCCGACTCTGGCACCCGCTCGCCCTCGCGCAACAGAACCAGGCCCTGCTTCGCCCGCTCTGCCCGTGCCCGCAACGCGTTGCTCACCGGCAGGCACAGGCGCGCGGGCTGATTCGGGGTGACCACCACGTCCAGGGCCACCTGCTCATCCTGCAACCCGAGCCGGAACCCGCTCCTCTTCGCGGCTGCCACCTCGTCCGTCACCTGCTCATCGGTCAACGGCCTGACCCGCACGGTCAGCAGATGGGTGAGGGAGGCAGCCCGCCGGTTGAACGTCAACGTCACCCCCGGCGGCACGTCGGCCTCCTCCGTCACCGTGATGACCTGGCTGCCTATGAGGTAGAGAGGAAGATGCATTCCTGGCTCGCCCCTCGTCTTGATCGGCTCGTCCGTCTCGATCCTTTCCAACTCCATCCGCGCCACCACCAGGGTCTTCGTCTCGCCCTCATAGTCGCCCCCCGTCCCCCGGTGCGCCACCTCGTTGGCGGACGCGGTGGTGGCAGCCTCCACGCTCACCGTCACCGGCTGCGCCGTGGCCCAACTCATGGTCGTGAAGGTCAGGCGATCCGGAGCCACCGTCACGGCCGCGTCATGGGTGAGCGTGAGCGTCACGTCCTCGGTCGGCTTGCTCTCCAGGTACACCGTGTAGGTCGTGGTGCCGCCCGCTGCCACCACCAGCACCGCCGGGTTGAACGCGAATCCCCGTTCGTCGTCGTCGCGGAGGGTCAGGGTCGCCTCGCGCACCATGCCCACGCCTAGGGCGTTCGCCGCGGTCGCCGACACCGTGACCGTCTTGTCCGGCTCGTCTACATCGTTGTCGTTCGCCGTGACCGTCACCGTGCCCGTGCTGCCCGTCGCTCCCGCGGCTACGATCAGCGTCGCCGGGGTGCTCAGCGTGACGTCGGCCGGCGTTGCTGGGGCTACCGGCGTGGCCGTCACCGTGACCGTTGTCGCCTCACCCGACGGGTGCGCCAGTGTGGCCGTGACCGTGGCCGTGCTACCCGCGCCGCTCTCCGTGATGGCCGGGGGCGTGAGGACCAGCGTCACCGTGGGCGCGTCTTCGTCGTCTTCGGTGGTCACGTCCACGTCTACGTTCGGCAGGCCGTTGTAGTTGGTGTCGCTGCTTGACGGGTCCAGGCGTACTGGCCAGGTCACGTCGCCGTCGTCTACGTTGTCGTCCACGCCGGTCACCGTCACCGTCTGGGGCGTCTGCCACGTGCCTGAGGGGCCGGAGGTGAACACCAGCACCGCGGGCGAGACCGTGCCCTCGCTTAAGTCTTGGCTCGTCACGGTGACCGTCACGGCCGCCGTGGGCTGGGTCTGCAACCTGACCGTGAAGGTGGCCGTGCCGCCGCCTTCCGTGGCCTGGCCCGTCACCGCGCTTTCGTCCAGTCCGAACTCGTCGTCCCGGATGATCAGCGTCACGGGCGTCGGGGTGGCCACGCCGCGCCCGCCCGTGGCTGAGGCGGTCACCGTCACCTGCTTCCGCCCTTGCGCCACGCTGTTGTCCACCGTGGTGATCGTCACCGTGCCGGTGCTCGTGGTCGCTCCGGCCGCCACGGTCAGCGTCGAGCCCGTCCGCGTGAAGTCCGCCTGCATGGCCGGGAGCACTGGCGTGGTCGTGATCGTCAGCCTCGTCTCCGCGGTGGTCGGGTGGGACAGCCGGGCCGTGACCGTCGAAATCTCTCCGTTCTCCGTGATGGCCGCCGGGGTCAGGACCAGCGTGGCCGTCGGGGTCGGTTCGTCGTCGGTGATGGGCAGCGTCACGTTAGCCGGGTTCGCCACGCTGTGGCCGCCCGCGGCCGTGGCCGCCACCGTGACGGCTTTGTCCGCCGCGTCTAGGTTATTGTCGGTGCTCCGCACCGTGACCGTGCCGGTGCTCGTGGTGGTGCCCGCGGCAATCATCAGCGTGGTGCCCGTCTGCGTGAAGTCCGCGGTTTCCGTGCCCGCCGTGCCCGCGGTGGTGGCCACCGTGAGGGTCACGGCTTGACTGGATGCGCCGGAGAGGGTGGCCGTGACCTGCGCGGTCTGGGCGGCTTCCGTGACGGACGTCGGGGTCACGGCCAGCGTCACCGTCGGCAGGGTCTCGTCGTCGGTCAGGGTAAGGGTGGCCCCCGCCACCGTGCCCGCGCCCTGGGGGTTGGTGAGCATGGCCGTGACCGTGGCCGTGCGATGGGCGGTGCCCTGGTGAATATTGTCGTCCACGCCCGTGATCGACGCGACGTCTCCCGCGGCCGACGTGTCTCCCGCCGCGATCACGATGAACCCATCGGTGCCCACTCCCACCGTGTAGGCCCCCGCCACCGGGTTCACGGTCACCGTCGTCAGTTCGGACGACGGTCGATCCAGCGTGGCCTGCACCGCGCTGCTGCCGGTCTCCGTCGGAATCGTGGACGGAGTCAGCGTCAGGCTGGCGTTCGGGGCCGGGTCGTCGTCCGTGATGGTCAGGGTCACGGCGGGCGGGTCGTTCGTCAGGCCGCCGCTGTCGGTGGCCACGCCCGAGACGATCACCGACTTGTTCGGCGCATCGGTCTCGTTGGTCACCGCGGTGATGGTCACCGTGCCGGTGCTGGTCGTGGCGTTGGCCGCAAAGGTCAGGAGAGGGGTCGTGCTCAGCGTGAAGTCGCCGGCCACCGCGCCGGTGCCGGCCGTGGCCGAGACCGTCACCGTCACCGGCGAGGTGGACTGCCGATCCAGGGTGGCCGTGACCGTGGCGATCCCGCCGTTCTCCGCAATCGACGTCGGCGTCAGCACCAGGGTGGCCTGCGCGGTGTCGTCGTCGTTGATGGTCAGGGTCGCGCCGGTCGCGGCGGTGATCCCGTGGCCGCCGGTGGCCGTGCCGGAGACGGTGACTTGCTTGGTCCCCTCTTGGTCGTTGTTGTCGTTGGCCGTGACCGTGACCGCGCCCGTGCTGGTCGTAGCCCCGGCGGCAATCATGAGCGTCGTGCCGCTCTGCGCGAAGTCCGCGGCGTCGGCCCCCGTGCCCGCCGTGGTGGCCACCGTGAGCGTCACGGCTTGGGTGGACCGGCCTGAGAGGGTGGCCGTGACCGTGGCCACGCCGCCGTTCTCCGCGATGGCCGCGGGTGTGAGGACCAGGGCGGCAGTCGGCGTGCTCTCATCGTCGGTCAGGGTGAGCGCGGCCCCCGTCACCGCGCCCGCGCCTTGGTCGTTGGCGAACGTGGCCGTCACCGTCGTCGTGCGCCCGGCGCTCCCCTCGTGGATGGTGTTGTCCACCGCCGTCACCAGCACCGGGGCCGTGCCCGAGACCGCCACATCCTGGCCCGCCGGGATCACGATGGCCGCGGGCGTGCCCACCGTGTAGGCCCCGGACACCGGCGTCACCGTCACGGTTGAGGGCTCGGACGAGAAGTGCGAGAGCGACGCCGCCACCGTGGCCACGCCGCCGTTCTCCGAGACCGACGCCGGGGACAGGAACAGCCCCACCGTCGGCGCTGCATCGTCGTCCGTCAGCGTCAGCGTCGCCCCCGTCACCGCCATCGTCGTCGAATCAGCCGTGGCCCGGGCGTTCGTCACCGTCCCCGTCACCGTCGCCGTCCGGTTCGGCTCGTCGGTCGTGTTGCCCACTGCGATCACCAGGGCCACGTCCGTGCTCGTCGTCGCGCCCGCCGCGATCGCGACCGTCCCCGCTGTCCCTGACCCCACCGTGAAGGCCCCCGAGACCGCGGTCACCGTCAGCGTCGTCGCCGCGCCCGACGGATGCGCCAGCCGCGCCGTCACCGTCGCGACCCCCTCACTCTCCGACACCGTCGCAGGGTTCAACGCCAGCGTCACCCCCGGCGGGTCGTCGTCGTCCGTGGTGGTCACGGCCACGTCCTCAGGGGCCAGCGTGTTGTAGTTGGTGTCGCTGCTGGACGAGGTGAGTCGCACGGCCCACGTCACCGTGCCGTCGTCGATGGGGTCGTCCTGCCCGGTCACCGTGACGGTCTGCTCCGTCTCCCAGTGCATGTTCATCGGCGTGAACACCAGCTGCTCCGGGGCGGCCACACCCTCGCCCGTGTCCTGGCTGGCCACGGCCACCGTGACCGCGGCCGTGGGTTCCGTCTGCAAGGCCACCGTGAAGGTCGCGGTGCCGCCGGCTTCCGTGGCCTGGCCCGTGACCGTGCCCACGGCCAGCCCGAATTCGTTGTCCTGGTTCATCGCGGTGACCGTGACCGGATCCATCCCGTCGTAGGTGGCGTCCGCGGTGTTCGTTTGATCGATGGTCAGGGTGATCCGGTAGGTCTGGGTGCCGTCGGCCGGGTTGGGCGGGGTGGCCGCGGCGTCGTCCACGCCGGTCAGGGTCACCGGTTGGGCGGTCTGCCACGTGGCCGTGGCAAAGGTCAGGGTGGTGGGAGCCACCGTGCCTTCGGCGGTGTTGTCACTGGCCAAGTCCAGCACCACGTCGCCCGCCGGCTCGGTGGCCAGCCGCACGGTGAAGACCGCGGTGCCGCCCGATTCCGTGGTGCGCAGGCCCGTGGTCGGCGCAATCGTCAGCCCGGGGGTGGGCGTCACCGGCCACGCATTCGTCGTGAGCGCGTCGCTGCCCCCGTGAGCCGCGGCCAGCACCCGCACGGTCAGGGCCCGGGCCGTATTAAAGGCGGCGTCGGTATAGGCCAGCCGGAGGGTGGCGGAGGTGGTGGAGTCCACACTGGTAATCCGATCCAGCGTGAGGCCCGGGACGGAGGTGTCCAGGGCAAAGTAGCTGCCTACCGCGCCCCCTACCTGCACGCCGCTGGCCCAGGTGGTGTTGGTCACTTCCACCCCGACGGTGGCCCCGTTCAGGCCGGCTTGGACCAGGGGGGACGGGGTGGAGGTATAGATGCGGGCACTCGCCGCGTCGTCGTCCGTGACTTGGATGGTGACGCCCGGGACGCCGGCGGCCGGCAGGGCCGGGGGCGTGTATTCGGAGGCGCCGGTCAGGGTGTGCGTCACTGCGACGGTCTCGTGCTCGCCGTCGGCGTCATTGGCCGTGGCCGTGGCCGTGACCG
Source organism: Nitrospirales bacterium (assembly GCA_965212625.1). Taxonomy (GTDB): domain Bacteria; phylum Nitrospirota; class Nitrospiria; order Nitrospirales; family UBA8639; genus Bin75. The sequence goes on from OZ243124.1 coordinate 2,708,007, forward strand.
TCTGGGCCGTGGACCAGGTCGTCGTGGTGAACGTGAGGCCCGTCGGGGCCACCGTGACCGCGGTGGCGTCGCCGTTCGCCACGGTGACGCTGACCGTCTCCGTCGGGACCACGGCTAAGGCCACGGTGTACAGGGCGGCCGTGGTGCTCCCTTCCCGCACGGCCAGGGCGCTGCGCTGCACGCCCGCGGTCGCCGGCTCCGTGTCCACGACCAGGGCCGGGGTCTCGTCGTCTACCACGGTGACGACCGTGTTGGCCACGGGCCCGAGGGGATCAGCCCCGCCAATAACACCTGGCCGATAGCCCTGGTTCCGGGCATTGCCGTCAAAGGCGTAGTACTGATTGTTTATCGTCACCACCTCGTCCCGCCCGTCCGCGTCGGCTTGCGCGATCACGGTGACGAGCTGCGGGACGTTCCAATTCTGGGGGGTGAAGTTTACCCGCCACTGGCCCGAGCCGGGGGTGAAGGGGTCCCCCGCGGTGCGTACCTGCACCGCGTCCCGGTCGGGACTCGTCACTTGCACGCCCACCACGGCTCCGGTGCCGCTGATGCCGCTGGTCAGCCTCATGGTGTAGGTGCCGATGTGCCGGTTCGTCCCGCCCCCGGCCGTCGGGTCTTCCTGGACGGTCAGGGCCAGGCGGCTCACGGCAACCCCCGGGGTCTCGTCGTCTTCGACTTGCACGCGCACTTGCTCGGTGGCGCGTGCGGCATAGGTGTAGGCCGTATCGCTGCTGCTCACCGCGTGGGAGACCGGCGTGGGGGGCGGGTCGACGCCGTCAATGTCATTGGCCCCGGCCGTCGGGGTGACGGTCACGGTCTGCGGCGTGTTCCAGGTGGCGGCGCTGAACAGGAGGGTTGAGGGCATGACCGCGATCGTGGTGGCCGTGACGCTCACGCTGACGGTCACCGGGCCGGTCGGGGCGGTGCTCAGTTCCACGGTGTAGGGGGCGCCGGTGCCGGTGCCTTCCTGCACCGTCACGGCCCGCGGGTAGACGGACAGGCCGGCGTCGTTGTCCGTGACGGTCACGGTCACCGGCACGGCCGGGGCCCGGTGGTAGTCCGTCGCACTGCTCCCGGTCACCACGGCGTGGGTGACCGTGACGCGCTCGTGCAGGGCGTCGGTGTCGGTCACGGCGGCGACTGTCACCGTCTGGGCCGTGTTCCAGGTAGACGTCGTGAAGGTGAGATTCCGGGTGCCGGCGCCGTTCACGGTGACCGCGCCGCCGTCGCTGCTGGTCACCGCCACGACCACGGTGCCCGTCGGGGCGATCTTCAGGGCGACGGTGTGCGTGGCGCTGGCCGCCGTCATGCTGCCTTCGGTCAGGGTCAGGGGCGCGCGCGGGGTCACGACGATCTCCGGGCCTTCGTCGTCCGTGACGGCCACATCCAGCTGCACGTTGGCCACCGGGTCGTATTCGTCGGAACTGGCCGCGTCCACCACCGCGTGCGTGAGGGTGACGGCCTCGTGGGCCGCGTTGGCGTCCTCCACGGCGGCGACGGTGATGACTTGGCCGGTCTGCCAGGTGGTGGCGCTGAAGGTCAGGGTCTGGGTGGAGCCGGCCGTGCCGCCGGCTTGGTTGACGGTGACGGCGGTGCTGCCGGTGGTCACGGTCACTTGCACGCTGCCCACGGCCGGGGGCGCGTTGAGCCGGACGGTGTAGGTGGCCTCGGTGCCTTCCCGCACCGGCAACTCCTCGGTCCGGCTCAGGACCAGGGCCGCGGTTTCGGCGTCGTCCACCGTGACGGTCACTTGTTCCGCGGCCTGGGCGGCATAATTATAGGGGGCCATGGCGCTGGTGACGGGATGGCTCACCAGGACGGTCTCGTCCGCGGCGTCGGCGTCGGTGGCCCCGGGGCCTGCGGTGACGGTGACGGCTTGGGCGCTGGCCCAATTTCCGGTGGCGCCGCCGGTAAAGAGCAGGGCGCTCGGGGTCACGGTCACGGCTGTCGCGGCCCCACTCGGGACGCTCGGGGTCACGGTCACGGCTCCGGTCGGCTGGCTCTTCAGGGCCACGGTGTACACGGCCGCGGTCGGCTGGCCTTCCGGCACGGTCACGGCGCGCGGCAGCACCACCAGCCCGTCGTCGTCCCGCACGGTGACGGGAAACGATACCGTCGCCGCCCGGTCGTAGTCGTCCACGGTGGAGCCGGCATCGATCTGGTGGGCGATCGTGACGGCCTCATCCGTCAGGTCGCCGTCGTGCAGCGCGTCCAGCGTGATCGCCTGGGCCGTGTTCCACGTGGTCGTGGCGAACGTGAAATTCCCCTGGCCGTACGTCGTTCCGTTAACGATCACCGCCCCGGCGTCGGTGCTTCCGTAAGCGACCACCACGTCCCCCGACGGGCGGTACGCGAGTTGCACGGTGTAGATATGGCGCTGCCCTTCCGTCAGGGTCACCGGGCCGCGCTGGCTCACCAGAATCGCCGGGGTGTCGGCGTCCGTGACGTTCACCGTCAGGACGGCGTCCGGGGCGGGGCGGTAGTCGCTGGAACTCTGCGCGTCCAGCACGGAGTGCCGGATGCTCACGGTCTCGCTGACGACGTTGTCGTCGTTTCGGACGCGCACTTCCACCGTCCGCGCCGTGTTCCAGTTTGACGCGTTGAACACCATCCCGCCGACGTTCGTTGAGACGGCGCTCCCGGTCGGCTCTACCCGGATCTGCACGTTCACGTTGCCGGTCGGCCGGGTGCCGAGCTGCACGGGGTACGTTTTTCTTGCCCCCCGCTCCGTTATGTTCACGGCGGATATCACGGTGGCGGCATTGGGGCTCAGGGTGACGGACGGCGGGGGCGGCGGGGGCGCCCGCACCAGGATGGGGCCGAAGGTGGTGGAGGATCTGTCTTGAATGGCATCGTTCCCGGCGATGATCGAAAGATTCCAGTCTCTGGTGAAACTTCCGGTGGCCTGGATGACGAGGTTGGCCCGAGTACGACCATTGGTCAGTTTTGGTTCGGGAGCGGTCACGACACTGACGGTCATGCCTGCGGGCGCCCCGCTGGCGCTCCATCTGTTGTCTAGCGCGGCACCGAAGTTGAACCTTGTGGGTGCCTGTAGCGTGATCCTCGCGCCGTTTAATTGGTCCCACCGCAGTACCGCAGGGTTCGGGCTCACGATGGTCTGGGCGAACGCCAGCGGCGCCCACGCCGCAATGCCCACCGCGAAAGCCAGCCCCAGGAGCACCGCTCGTATCCCGGCGGCCCCGCCGTCCGCCGTGCTCATTGCCGGCTCCCCAAATTGCGTGGGGGTGGCACGGCCGTTAAACGTGACCGAGGACTGCCGTCGTGTTGTGGGTATCGCTTCGGTATGGATGGGACACTCGATCCTTTCAGGTCTGGGAGACACTTCGCTTGGGGGGCGCAGGCTGGCTGGCTGGGCGTTGAACATCATCGGGGAAGATGACAGCCGGCGCCGGCGGGACGCGCCTGTCATCGCAGTATCCCTGATTTTACCCCCCCCCCCCCCCCCACAGGGTCGGGCAAGGACGCGGTGAGAGGAAGAGACGCTTATCCGTCTGAGTACACAACCACGACATTGATATGTTCCCTCCTGTGTCCGTGTGTTTCTCATCCATTGACGTCGGCGTTCGCCGTGCCGGGCAAAGATGGGGAAATATTATAAAGATTTACTCACCGGAATACAACCCCTTTTGCACAAAAAGGCACGGCTCTCTTGCTGTCATTCTCTGTCATTCCCGACGTTGTTAATCGGGAATCCAGCAGTGTTGCGTGTTCCGCCGTCGGCCACGATCCCACTTGTGGATTCCCGCTAAAAACTGCGGGAATGACAGAGGAGGGGCCGCGGGAATGACAGAGGGGGACGGGCATGACAGGGAGGCGCGGGAAGGACAGGGAGGCGCGGGAAGGACAGGGAGGCGCGGGAAGGACAGGGAGGCGCAGGAAGGACAGCACGCCCTGAAGACGACCTCCCACAACAAGAATGAAAAGGCACGGCTCTCTTTCTGTCATTCCCGACATTGTTTATCGGGAATCCAGCCGTTTGCGTTTCCGCCGTCGGCCACGATCCTACTTGTGGATTCCCGCTAAAAACTGCGGGAATGACAGAGGGGGGGCGGGAATGACAGAAGGGGGAATGCAGGAATGACAGGATAGGGGGTGGGAAGGACCGAAGGGGCGGGAAGGCCAGGGAGGGGCGGGAAGGATAGCGTGACCTGAAGACGACCTCTCACAACAAGAATGAAAAGGCACGACTCTCTTACTGTCATTCCCGACATCTTTTATCGGGAATCCAGCAGTTTGCTTGTTCCGCCGTCGGCAACGATCCCACTTGTGGATTCCCGCTAAAAACTGCGGGCATGACAGAGGAGGGGCCGCGGGAATGACAGGATAGGGCGTGGGAAGGACCGAAGGGGCGGGAAGGACAGGGAGGCGCAGGAAGGACAGCGTGACCTGAAGACGACCTCTCACAACAAGAATGAAAAGGCACGGCTCTCTTTCTGTCATTCCCGACGTTGTTAATCGGGAATCCAGCCGTTTGCGTTTCCGCCGTCGGCAATGATCCCACTTGTGGATTCCCGCTAAAAACTGCGGGAATGACAGAGGAGGGGCCGCGGGAATGACAGAGGGGGGCGGGCATGACAGAGAGGCGCGGGCATGACAGGGAGGCGCAGGAAGGACAGCACGACCTGAAGACGACCTCCTACAACAAGAATGAAAACGCACGGCTCTCTTTCTGTCATTCCCGACGTTATTTATCGGGAATCCAGCAGTTTGCTTGTTCCGCCGTCGGCCACGATCCTACTTGTGGATTCCCGCTAAAAACTGCGGGAATGACAGAGGAGGGGCCGCGGGAATGACAGAGGGGGGCCGCGGGAATGACAGAGGGGGGACGGGCATGACAGGGAGGCGCGGGCATGACAGGGAGACGCGGGAAGGACAGAGAGGCGCAGGAAGGACAGCACGCCCTGAAGACGACCTCCCACAACAAGAATGAAAAGGCACGGCTCTCTTTCTGTCATTCCCGACATTGTTTATCGGGAATCCAGCCGTTTGCGTTTCCGCCGTCGGCAACGATCCCACTTGTGGATTCCCGCTAAAAACTGCGGGAATGACAGAGGGGGGCCGCGGGCAGGACCGAGAGGGTGCAGAAATGATAGCGTGACCTGAAGACGACCTCTCACAACAAGAATGAAAAGGCGTGGCTCTCTTTCTGTCATTCCCGACGTTATTTATCGGGAATCCAGCCGTTTGCGTTTCCGCCGTCGGCAATGATCCCACTTGTGGATTCCCGCTAAAAACTGCGGGAATGACAGAGGGGGAATGCGGGAATGACAGAGGGGGAATGCGGGAATGACAGAGGGGGGCCGCGGGAAGGACAGAGGGGGGCCGCGGGAAGTCCTGGGGAGTCCTGGAGCGTGTTCTGGCCGCATGAGATGCGGCCCTACGGATTGGGTCGCATCGGCGGCCCTACGTTTTGCGGGGAGTCCTTGACCGGTGCTTTTGTGACGGCTTAGAATGGCGGGCGTCAGGGGGTGGTCCGGACCGTGCCCCTTGCAGGTTTGGCCATGAGGATTGATTATCATAAAGGCGGGCTGCTCAGTCCGCAGAGCCTCCGGCTTCACCGGCATGATTCTCCGTCGGAGCGCGGACCTCGCAAGAAGGTCATGCTGCTCTTCCCTCCTGATTGGTATCCTTCCGAGCCGTATCTGAGCCTTCCCACGCTGACGGCGTTTCTCCGGGAGGCCGGGCATGAGGTCGTGCAGCAAGACGTGAATCTGGAGATGTACGATTGGTTTTTCAGTGCGGATTTTCTTCGGCGCGTTTTGAAACGCGTCCCTCCTCAACTTGACCGCTTGCGACGACGGTCCCGGGACTGCGGTCTCTCTGAGGCGGAAACCGAACTCCAGGCGGCCTTGTGCGCATGCACGCGGTCGCGCGTGGCTGAGTTGATTGACCGGGCCGAGCGGGCCAAAGACGTCGTGCGTTCCGCGGATTTCTACGACGTGGATCAACTGGAATGGGCGATGAACGTGTTTCGGGAGGTGACGGCGACGATTTCTCTGGTGTACGCGCCCGCCCGCATTTGTCTGCCGCCCATGGAAACGGATTTGTCGTATAAATTGTTCATGTCTTCAGAGGTGCTTGCCGCGGTTCACGATACGCAGGTGAACGTCTACCGCGACGTGTTCGAGCACCTCGTGAAACCCGCCGTCATCAAGGAACAACCGGACGTCATCGGGATTTCCATCGTGCTGCGCCAGCAGTTGTTTTCTGCGATGACGTTCTGCGCCATGATTCAAGAGCAGTTTCCGCACGTCCACGTGACCATCGGCGGCAATACGGTGACGCGGCTGCGCGACGTGCTGCCGAAGACGCCCGGCCTCTTTGCGCTCTTTGACAGTGCGATCGTGTATGAAGGGGAAACGGCCTTCTTGCAACTCGTTGAGGCCATCGGGACGGACCGCGACTTTGCGACGATCCCGAATCTGTTGTGGCGTGACGACGCGGGCCTTCATACGTCTCCGGTGACGTTCGCGGAACGGGTGTCGGCGCTGCCGCCTCCGGATTTTGACGGGCTTCCCCTGGAGAAATATTTTGTGCCGGAGCCCGTGCTGCCGTATCTGGCCACCCGGGGGTGTTATTGGGGACGGTGCGAGTTTTGCGACCACGGCGAAGGCTACACGGCCGGCTATCGGACCAAGAAGATTCAGGAAGTGCTCGCGGAGGTAACGTTCCTCAGAGATAAATATCAGGCGTACCATTTTCACTTTACGGATGAGTCGTATCCGCCGGCGTTGTTCCGCAAACTGACGCGCCGGCTCAAGGAACAGCGACTGGGCATTGCGTGGACGACGCACATCCGCTTTGAAAAGAGTTTGCTGGACGATGACGTGTGGCGGGACGCCCGGGACTCCGGCTGCAAATTTCTCCACATGGGGTATGAGTCCGGCAGTGAGCGGGTGCTGCAACTCATGGATAAGGCCACCACGACGGACGTGGTGCAGCGGAGCTTGGCCTTGTCGTCTACGCACGGCGTCTGGAACCACGTCATGGGCTTTTTCGGGTTCCCGGGTGAGCGGTATGAGGATGCCAAGTTTTCCATGCAGTTTCTGGAAGACAATAAGGAGCACGTCCACTCCATCGGGTTCGGGACGTTCGACCTCAGCAAGCACACGCCGGTGGCCAAGAATCCTGAGCGATGGGGGATTACCGCTTATCCGAACCCTGAATGGGATCTGGCGTTGGATTATTACTTTACCGTGAAAGACGGCTTGGGGGTCGAAGACGCCGAACGGGTGTTTGAGGAGTTTGAACGGACGCATTACGCCGGCTGGGACTTGAAAATTTATATTCGCGAGTACGTGTTTCTCTACGTCGCGCACTTCGGCACGAATCATCTGCCCGCTTTGCAGATGCGCGTGTCGCCGGACGAGAACGCGGCGGCCTTGACCAGGGGCTAGGGCCGGTCAGCACTCCCGGGGCTGAAGATGGTACCGTTCACGGATGGCCATCACCGAAGGAGAGTAGTATCGGATCATTAGCATGTGTCATTCTGAGCGAAGCGAAGAATCTTTCAGAGGAAAAGCAGATCCTTCACTTCGAGGCTCAGGGCAGGCACTTCGTTCAGGATGACAGCGGGGAGTCTTAGCCGTATTCGATTGATCTGAAACATCCCATGGCGTCTTCCTTTATCCATATCGACAACGCGGCATCAGTGCCCAGGAGCGGGCGCAAGTTGAAGACGATGCTGCTGTTCCCGCCGGAATGGGTGCCTACCGCGCCGTATCTGGCGCTGCCGAGTCTCACGTCGGTCCTTCGACGCCATGGTCATGAAGTCGTTCAGAAGGACGTCAACATTGAGATGTATGAGTTATTCTTCAGCGACGTGTTTCTGATCTGGGTCAACGCCCGCATGGTGCAGCGGCAGCGCGCGCTGGAGGCCAAGGCGCAGCGCGAAGGCTTGAGTGAGAGGGAGACGGACCAGCGGGCCCGTCTGGACGAGGCGTTGGCGTTGGACGTGATGGACCTGGCGGCGAACGCCGAGGAGGCCAAGCGCATCAACCGCAGTGAAGATTTTTACGACGCGGATAAACTCGAATGGGCGTTGAACGTGTTTCGTGACGTCATGCGGTATATTTCCGCGGCGTATTATCCGGCGTCTCTCGTGTATTACCCCATGGAAAGTCATCTGGGCTATCGGCCGGGCGTCTCGCGGGACGTGCTCGCGTGTCTGGACGATGAGCAGGTGAACGTGTATCGGGACGTCTGCCGCCAGCTGGTGTTGTCGGCGGTCAGCAAAGAGCGGCCCGACGTGGTCGGGGTATCGATCGGGACCAAAATGCAACTGATTGCCGGGTTCACCTTCTGCAAAATGATTAAGGAGGCGTTTCCGGACGTCCACGTGACGGTGGGCGGCAACGTGGTGACCCGCTTGCAGGAAGATTTGACCAAACGGGATGAGTTTTTTACGTCCGTGTTTGATTCGGCCGTTCTGTATGAAGGCGAACACGCGCTGCTGTGGTTGTTGGACGCCCTGGCGGGTGATCGGCCGTGGGAGACGGTGCCGAATCTGATGTATCGGGACCAGGGGCGGGTGCGCGTCAACCCGGAGATTTATACGGAAAAAACCACGAGCCTGCCGCTGCCGGATTTCGAAGGGATGCCGTTGGACTCCTATTTCGTGCCCACCCGGATTCTGCCGTATCTGGCCACCCGCGGGTGTTACTGGGGGCGGTGTACGTTCTGCGATCACGGGCAGGGCTACTTCGATCAGTATCGCGGCAAGCCGGCTCATGACGTGGTGCGCGAGGTCAAAGCCTTGAAAGACAAATATCACGCGGAGCATTTCCTGTTCGCCGATGAATCCTATCCCCCCGCGCTTTTCAAGAAGGTGTCGCAATTACTGGTTGACGAACGGGTGGACGTGAAATGGACGACGCTGATTCGCTTTGAAGAGACGCTTCAGGATCCGGCCATCTGGGACCTTGCGGCCAAGGCCGGGTGCAAGACGCTGTATTACGGGATGGAATCGGCGAATGAACGGGTGTTGGAACTGATGGATAAACACGCGAAAAAGAGCGTGATCGAGGGGAATTTACGGGAAGCGGCGCGGGTGGGCATCTGGAATCACGTGATGGCGTTTTACGGCTTTCCGGGGGAAACGCGGGAGGAAGCGGAAGACACCCGGCAGTTTTTGTTGAAGAATCAATCCCACATTCATTCCGTGGAGGTGTTTTATTTCGTGGCGTATCGGCATACGCCGATGGTCAGGCATCCCGAACGGTTCGGCATGACGATTCATCAACAGGACGAGTACGACATGCCCTTGGATTATTATTACACGCTGAACGAACCGGGCGGCGTGAGTTGCTTGGACGCCATGCAGTTGTGCGAAGAGTTTTATCAAAATGATTTTGCGCCGTGGGCCGTGCGCATCAACGCCCGCGAGCAGATTTTTTTGTATATTTCGAAGTTCGGCTCCAACGTCCTGCCGCAAATTTACGCCACGCATCATAGCCCGGCCGACGCTCAGTCCGATACGGTTGCCGGCCTGATTACGTGGCCCGTAGCCAAAGCTGATTCCGAAGGTGGAAAAGAGGGAGAGCCCGGCATGGCGAGGGTCGTCACCCATTCCGCCCGATAGACGCCGTGGGCGTCCCGCGCCGGGTCGTCAACTTGCAGAGGGCGTGCGGTCCAGCCATTCTTTCAGCACGCGATACGCAGCCTGAACGTCTTTTGTCATGGCTTCCCCTTTTTTGTACATTTGCATGTATTTCGTGGGGTTGTTGGTCAGGTTGGCGTATCGGTGCGGATGCCAGGTCACCAGGAGTTCTTGATACCGCCGGTGCAGGGTCGTGGGGTCAAGCGGCAGAGTGAGATTGAAGAGCGTTAAAGCGTTGGTCACTGATTCGTCTGGTGCAGGGTCGGGCGGTTCGTTCACTGAAGGGGTGCCGTGCATGGGGAAAGGATCACGTTCCGCGTGGGGCACAGTGTGGCAAACGTGTGCGGAACGTGTCAATGCGCGTTCGGTGGTCGTAAAGGCGCAGGGACGTCGCGGAGCGTAGCGGGATGAAAGGGGAACTTCCGGTTTTAGCACCCACGTTGGTCTTGCAGGGCAAGGGATATCGGGAGGTGCTGAAACGCGAAATGGACGCGGGGAAAATCCCGTTGAGTCTGGGGAAAACGTGTCCCGTGGAATGCTCCTTTTGTTATGAACTCGATCATTCGTATCGTGAAACCCAAGACCCGCCGAAAACCACGCAGGATGATTGGGAATTTATCCTGAACTACATCAACGCCAAGCCGACTGATCCCATGCAGTTCTGGTGCCTGGGGGGGAACGAATACATGGAATGGACGGATTTGTTCCTCCACCCGAAAGCCATGGAGTGGGTGGAAGATTTTCTGAAGTACACCGATAAGAACGTGCAATTTTTTACGGTCGGCTTCGTTCACGTGCCCAAGATTCATCAGTTGGCGGCGCAGTATCCCGGGCGGATCAATTTTGAATTGTCGGTGATTACGTTGAGCCGATACCGGCAGCAGATGATGCCGCATGCGCCGTCCGTCCGGCATCTGATGAAGGTGTTGGACGGCCCGGCCGTGTCTTCAGCTAATTTTTATGCGTTCGACGAAGGCACGATGTCGAAGGACGCGGCGGAGATTTCAGCCGTCAATCAGCAATGCGTGTTGTGGATGGGCTGTCTCACGCCCGTTCGCGGTCTTAAAGAGGAGACGGTTGCGCTCATGCGGCAAGGGCGCACGTTTCTGCCCGTTGAGGCGTCGCGCGTGTATGACCTCGGGCTGCCGAACGTGATGACGATTCATACGGAAGCGTCGGTAACGGCTTTTCTGAATCGGAAACGGATCGTGAGCCTGTTTGATTCCTTGGAGCTTGACAAAAAGGATTACGTGGTGACGGCGGCCAGCGTGCATAAAATTTTGACGATGTCTCGACGCAGCCGGGCCCGGTTTCTCTTTGTCCCGAACGCCGTGCTGGGCGGCGATTCCGATTGTACCGTGCTGCTGACGTTTGAAGACATTCGACGGCGGCTCACCGATCAGAAACGACTGTACGTTCCCAAATGCGTGATGGAATCCGGGCGTGGGACGAACATGGACATCATGGGCGTGACCGTCGATGAATTTACGAACAAAACGGGCGTCACGGTCCGGGTCCTCCACAAAATCGACACGAAATTTGCCAATGCCCGATTGTATCGAAACGGCACCCTTCATCATTACGTCGAAGATTACGTGCGGAATCCGTTGTCCGCTCAGTACGAAGCCTTGCCCGCCATATGACCACTCCCACCCGACGCCTGCAATTTTACAAGGCGGACGTTTTTGCGGATGAGCCGTTCGGCGGCAATCCCGTGGCCGTGATTCCGGACGCCGAAGATTTAACCGACCGGGAATTCCAGCAGATTGCGCGGGAGATGAATCTTTCGGAGACCGTGTTCGTCGTGCCGCCGACCGACCCTGCCGCGGTGGCCAAACTGCGCATGTTTACGCCGACCCAGGAAATTCCGTTTGCGGGTCATCCGGCAATCGGCACCTTTTTTGTGCTCGGTTCGCTGCAGAAGTTTCCCTTACGGGAACCCGTGACGCGGTTCACGTTTGAGTGCAACATCGGCCTCTTTCCCATTGAATTGTACGTGTCCGCCGGCCGGGTGGATCACGTCGTGATGTCTCAGCCCGCGCCGCAATTTCTGGGGACGGTTGATGACGTTCAGGACCTCTACGAAGTCAGTCGGGCCTTGGGGGTCAACAAGTCCACGATTACGGACACCCATCTGCCGGTCGAGGTGATCTCGACCGGCTTGCCGGTGGCGATCGTTCCGCTCCGCACGCTCACCGCCGTGAAATCCATTCAAGCCGATCTGATCGACACGAAAGAGGTGTGTCAGAAGCTGGGCGTGAACGGCCTCATGGTCTTCACGACCATGACCGTCGAAGATTGGGCGAGCGTCCATACGCGCATGTTCGCGGCGCCCATCGGCATATCGGAGGACCCGGCCACGGGCAGCGCGAGCGGGGCCCTTGGTGCCTATCTCGTCAACAACGGCGTCGTGGACGTCGGCCCGACGACGGAAGTGCTCATTGAACAGGGATATGAAATTGATCGGCCATCGCGCATTACCGTCCAGGTGTTTTCTGACGACGACGTCATTCAAGAGATTACAGTCGGGGGACAGGCCGTCATGGTGGCCGAAGGCAAGCTGCTGTTCTAGATACGTGGGATGCTCGCGCCGGCGGGAACACACTCGTGAGACGAACCATGAAAGCGGTCACGTTCCATCAACACGGCGGCCCGGAGCAGCTTCTCTATGAGGACGTGGCCGTCCCCGTGCCTCAAGCGGGTGAGGTCCTGGTCCGCGTCCGTGCCTGCGCCCTCAATCATTTAGACGTCTGGATTCGTCAAGGAATCCCCAATTATCCGATCACGCTTCCGCACATCTCAGGGTGCGACGTGAGTGGCGTGGTCGAACGGGTCGGGGACGGGGGGCACGCGCCGGTTTCCATCGGGCAGCCCGTGGTGGCGTCTCCCGGCATCAGTTGTTGGCAATGTGCATACTGTTTCGCCGGCAGAGATAATTTCTGTCCGACGTATCGTCTCGTCGGGGCGCACGTCAATGGCGGCTACGCGGAGTTTGTCAAAGTCCCGGCCGTCAACCTTCTGCCGATGCCGGCCGGGTTGACCGTTGAACAAGCCGCGGCCTATCCCCTGGTGTCGGTGACGGCGTGGCACATGGTGAAAACCTTGGCCAACGTGCAACCCGGGGAAACCGTGCTGGTCATGGGGGCCGGCAGCGGCGTCGGGAGCATGGGCATCCAGATTGCCCGTCTTCTCGGGGCGCGGGTCCTCAGCACGGTCGGCGCCGACGACAAGATTGACCGCGCCAAAATGATCGGGGCCGACGTGGTGATCAATCATGCCCGGGAGGACGTGGCTGACCGCGTTCGGGCGGCCACGGACGGTCGAGGCGTGGACGTGGTCGTTGAACACGTCGGGCAAGCGGTGTGGGAGTCCTGCCTGCGCTCGTTGGTTCGCGGCGGACGGTTGGTTACGTGCGGCTCGACGTCCGGACCGGAGAATCGATTGGACGTGCGATACGTCTATGCGCGGCAATTAACGATCATGGGCTCCTACATGGGCACCCGCGCCGAACTGCTGGAAGTCAGCCGCTTCATCAAAGACGGGAAACTCAAACCGGTCGTGGATTCGGTCTTTCCCTTGTCTGACGCCCGTCAGGCTCAAGAACACATGCTCGCCCGACGGTCCTTCGGCAAAATCATCCTGGTCCCAAGCCCCTGAACGCTAACCCGGAACGCGTGCCCCGTCCCTTCTTTCTGCTACCCGCCGATTCCACCCTCGATCGTTATCAGGCAGTCGAAGCGGACGCGTGAAGCCGGAGGCCCAGGGCTCGCATGACCTTGAGCACGGTGGCGAACTCCGGGTTGCCGTCGGGTGAGAGTGCCTTGTACAGGCTCTCCCGACCCAAACCGGCTTCGGCGGCGATCTTCATCATCCCCTTGGCCCTCGCAACGTCCCCCAACGCAGCTGCGATCAGTCCCGGGTCGCCGTCCTCAAACGCCGCGTCAAGGTAGAGAACGACGTCCTCCTGAGTCTCCAGGTACTCTGCCGCGTCCCACGGCTGGGTCTGCCTCTTTGCCATTGCCGCCTCCATGAGAATTGTTACGAACGGGTCTCTTTCTTTTTTATCGCCTCAAGAACCCTATTCAGCAGATTACGTGCCTCATCACAGAAACACACTTGGCAATGCTTCCGTTATAGCTCTCGCGCCAGATTGCGCGCCTTTTCGATATCTTGATCCTGGGTACTCTTATCGCCACCGGCCAGCAAGATCGCCAAAAATTGCCCTCGCTGTATGAAGTAAACGCGATAGCCAGGGCCATAGTCGATGCGAAGTTCCGAGACGCCTTCCCCGACCGCTCGAACGTTTCCGGGATTGCCCAATGACAGCCGCCTGATACGAGCGTTGATACGCGCTCTTACCTGTCTGTCCCGAAGCCGCCTGAACCATTGAGCATAGACATCGGTTTGGCGAACCTCAATCATCAGCTAAATTGTATCCCAAAAGATACAACCAGGCAAGTGCCCGTCAGGAGCACGGAAGTGGGGGGACGTTATTTCCGTATTTCCCCGACGAGATGGGGAAGTTCGGGAAGAATGAGGGCTTCCATGGCCAATCGAACGGCGCCGCTTGATCCGGGAATCGAGAAAATCACTTTCCCTTGATAGAGACCGGCCGTGGCCCGGCTGAGCATGGCTGATGACCCGACGTCCTTGTCCTTGTAGGACAACGAGCGGAACAGTTCGCCGAAGCCCGGAATCTGTTTTTCCAACAGCGCGCTGACGGCTTCAAACGTGGAATCCCGTCGCGACATGCCGGTGCCGCCGTTGATGATGATCGCGTCCACTGCCTGATCCACGCCTGCTTGTCGGATGAGCGTTCGCACTTCGGACGGCTCGTCTTTCACGACGTGATACGCGTGGATTCGATGCCCGGTTTGTTCAAGCAGGGTTCGAATAAGTTGACCGCTGGTATCGGTTTCCGGCGTTCGGGTGTCGCTACAGGTAATAATGTTGCACGCCACGGACGCGGGACCGTGCGCTTTGTGTTCAGCGGGAGGCGATTTCGCCGCGTGAGTCGGGGAGTCGTGCGGATCAGCCATGGTGTCACATCTGGAATCCTCAGGACCAGATTGAATCGGGATGTAATTGCGCGACGGGGGTGCCCTTCTTGACGTGTTCATCAAGGATCAAGGGCACGTGCTCTTCTTTGACCTGCGTGTACCACGTGCCGTCCGGATACACCACGACGGTGGGGCCCTGCTCGCAGGGACCAAGGCAGGAACTGCCGGTCACGATCACTTCTCCGGGCTGAATCCCGCGTTCCATGAGCCCCACGTTGAGGTTCATGAGCACGTTCTGAGAACCCGATCCTCCGCATGAAGGTTTCGGATGACCCGGCGGTCTGGTGTTGGTGCATACGACGATGTGATATTTCGGCTTGGGCATGATGACTCCTTTCGCTGAGTGAACGTGAGTGCGTGAACCGTGGTGACCTACGTCCGGGGGCGAAACCGTTCCCACGTGTCAAGACATTCTTCCGGCAATTCCCAGTGCTTGACTCCTTTGATGACAAAATCGAGGTAGTGATCCTTGACGCGAAATTTGCCGATGGGAGTGGCCGCGTGCGTGGTGACCAGTTCTTTGTGATCGTCTTCCGTGACCACCGTGGCTTCAAGGTGCCGGAACGCGCCTTCGGGGACTTCTCCTTCAAAGGCGTCCAGGATCTTCAAATCTTCGTCGGTGAGGTCAAACACGACGCCCCACACGCGCTCGCCTTGTGAAGGGGTAATGCTGGCCAGGCCGCATCGCCATTGCGACGAAAACCGACAAAAGTGAATGGTGTGGTCCGGCAGGTACGCTTTGAATAAACACTTGTGCTCCGGGGCTCGTCTCTTCAGTTGAGAGAGATTCAGATTGTCGGCGTAGAGAAAGACGCGCATGGGGGATCAGCCTGTCTTCAAGGGGATCACGTGTCCGGACGCCTTCTTCTATCACAACGGGTTGTCGGCTTGTCAAGATTGGGGGTCCGTTGGGCCGCGGTCGGTGGCCGCGACGTGCGGGTGCGAGGAACGTTCACGCAAATATTCTAAAATTTTTTCCACCCCCACGTTGAGTAACGTGGTCCCCGTTTTACGCGGCCCGTTTTCATCGGCGTGCCGGTCCGCCCAATCCAGGGCAACGGGGAGGGGAATCAACCGTGCCGGGCCTCCGGTCAGCTTCGCCCACGTCAGGCTTAGGATCGTCGCGACGCGGAACGGGACGGATACGGGTCGGACGGGATTTCGTGCCACGTCCAGACACAACTCAGCCGGGGAGGTCACAAGGAGTTCTCGACACGCCGCCGGCCGAAAGTCATAAATACTGCACGCTTCATCCTCAAGAAAGGGGCACGGCAGGCGTCTGGCATAATAGGCTTGGTTCAGGGGCTCCACGTCTTCGTCGGTCAACTGCGTGCGGGTTTCGGCTACTTGCACGAGCTGCCCAAGGAGTCCTGCCTCGTTCAAGGCGTGCTTCATCGTGGACAGGCGCTCATGCAGACGATCCCGTTCAGGTCCAGGTAATTGCTCAACCCGTTTCTTGAGTTGGAACGCTTCCGGCGGAGAAACCGGAACCAACATGCGGCAACAGGCCGCACACCCTTTTCGGCAGGACACCGGTTGCCCCGCCCGTTGCGCGTTCGCTTCTTCGAGTCGGAGGGCTTGTTCACCCAGGGAACGCATGAGGGGCACAACGTCGGAGATCGGAATAAAACCGGTCGGCACGGAAATCTCGGCGCGGAGGTGGCCGGCAGGGGTCGGAAGAGAAAGGCGAAAGGTTTCGTGAGTGTTCGACGAACGCATGGAGCCCGTGTCCGGCGTGGAAGACAAGATGGCCGGATGCTCCACCATAGGGAAATCTTCCGGTCAGCCGCAAGGCTTTTTCCAAAGACGGGCATTCACCACCGCGTTCATGCCGGGACCACGTCCATCCCGGCCTTCACCGGTTTCTCTTGCGTATGACGATCTCTAAAAACCACAATATATTGACGGGAGAATCATTCAAGCACAATATATCGCGTTGATTTGCTTGACACGATTACCCCATGAGGGTATAAGCGGGCATGTTTCGGCGTTTGCCAAAAGGTGACCCGCGAGACGGCCTTCTCACCCTTTGTACGCGACGGATCATGGATCGGCCTACGTCGGCGATGCTCTCGAACTTCTTCAATACGTCCCGGATCGTTCGATCAATCTTATTCTGACCTCTCCGCCGTTTGCGTTGACCCGAAAGAAGGAATATGGGAATTGTGCTGCTGATGAGTACGTTCAATGGTTTTTACAGTTTTCCAAGGATTTTCACAGAATTCTGACTGACGACGGGTCATGTGTGCTGGACCTGGGTGGGGCCTACGTCCCTGGGTATCCCGTTCGAACTCTCTATCAATACGAATTACTGATGTGCCTGTGCAAAGAGTATGGCTTCTATCTTGCCCAGGAGTTTTATCATTATAATCCGGCCAGGCTTCCGGCTCCGGCGGAGTGGGTCAACGTGCGTCGTCTTCGGGTCAAAGACAGCGTCAACGTCGTGTGGTGGCTCTCGAAAGGTCGAAATCCTAAGGCGGACAATCGAAAGGTGCTTCAACCGTATAGTGACAGTATGAAGTCCCTGTTGAAAAACGGGTATAAGGCGAAACGACGACCGAGCGGACATGATATCTCCACGAAATTCAGCAGAAATAACAGTGGAGCCATTCCCCCGAACTTACTGGTGTTGGCCAACACGGAGTCGAACAGCAGCTACCTCCGGTTATGCAAGGAGCACGGCGTCAAGCCTCACCCGGCCCGATTTCCTGCCGGGTTTCCCGAGTTTTTCCTCAGGTTCCTGACGGACAGCAACGACCTCATTCTTGATCCGTTTGCAGGGTCAAATACCACCGGGTGGGTGTCTGAGCGAATGAGGCGTAGATGGATTGCCTTTGAACTCGGGGAAGACTACGTGAAAGCTGGTCGATATCGATTTGAGAACGGAGTCACGCTGTTCCCATTGTCAGCCTCGTAAGTCTCCAGTGCCTTTCTTGACGACGCGCTTATCCAAACGCGACCTCCTGGAAAAGGTGACCACCGCAATCAAGGCGTGCGGGTGGCACTATCTTGTCCTCTTCAACCACCATCCCTTTCGTCTGAGGGTGTTCAAAGAACACGAAGCCTACACAGTAAAACTCTATATCTGGAGGCTGACGCATGGGGGTGGCGGCGCAAGACCGGCCGACGAATTTCGAATTCAGATTACGAGTCACGTCTCTCAGTTTGAACCGGAACCTCAAGGGAAAACTCTGATTGTAGGTTGGTGGGAGCAGGCTGGAGTTTTCGCTGGGTTCGACTATCGAAAACGTACTGGAAGGCTTGGCTCTTCTCCATCTTTGCAAATCAGACGAGATGCGGGACTTATATCAATAGTCACATTACTGATCAGCACATCCGTTTCACTGGCTTCTTCACAATCCTTACCTGTACAGGTTGAAAAAATGCTTCTTTGATCGTTTTCAAACTGGCTGCTGGCATGTCAACGGCTTTTTCCTTTTCGGCCTTGGAGGGCTGATAGTCACGGGGCGGCAAGGTGATAGTAAGAGGGGGTTTGGGTTTGGATGATTTGGTTTTGGGGGTGTGCTTTTTCATTTGCCAAAAAATCATTGTGATTGAACAGCTTTTTGTCTATGCTCCCTTTTGTGGGGATGAAAGAATTAAGAAAACGTGACATTTGGCAAGACGTGAGTGGTGCCAAGGCGTCATCTGCTGAGCAGTCCTTTTATGCAATATTCCAAAAGGTGTTTCTGAATACAAATTTTAGAATACGACCCCAGCCGAAAGAATTTGGTGCGATTTACGTAGACTATCCGCTTTCTGAGGCAACACTCTCCGAAATCTATAAGCCCTCAATTCCGATAAAAAAGCATGGAATCACGCCTGATTACGCTATTGAACACATTAAGTCTGGTAAGACGTTATATGTCGAGGTGAAGAGACAGGACGGATGGGTTGAAGGAAAATCCCGAAGTGCTGGAAGAGGAAATGCCCATGAACGGTCCTGTAAATACTTTACGCCAGGATTGCTTCGTATTCTTCGTGAAAAAGGCCAAATCCCTGACAATGCGTTGCCATTCTGGATCGTCTTCCAAGGCGATATAACGAGAGACCCGTGTCGGGTTCGAGAAATCGCCTGTTGGTTCAATCAATATCCCCAGCATTACTTCTTCTGGAGAGATACTACAGACCCAACTCAACTAATAGATCACTTTGACTGCAATCTAAAACGGCTTCTGTTTTAGCGATGGCATTGTGATAAATCGTTTCTAGCCCCCACGATTCCCACCCAGGCCGTCTAGCTCTGGCAAACAATTCGATTTTCTTATGGGTCGGAAACATCTTTTCGATGTTGTGCGCCACCTCATCAGGTTTTTCACTGTGTTGATGTCTTGGTACGTTGAGGAGTTGTTTAATATTTCTCGCTCCGCGTGGTCGAGGGATACGACCTTTTTTGAATAGCAAGCACAATTCGCAATACGATAAGGTATATTGCCCTGGATTATGCATCATTTTATTCCAGACAAAGGCGACAGTTTTATACTCAAACCCCCATGCATTCCCAAGTTCGATGGCTTGTTCCAAATGAGGATTCGTTGTCCACAAAAATAATAAACTGTCATTTTCTGCAATCGAATGGACATCCAGCTTTTTCAGATCAGCTGTCTTTAGTGTTGGATATTTGAATGATGCTGCGCTGACAAACACATCTTTCTGCCAGTCTTGATTTTCTGCCAATGTTCCAGAGCGATCAAACTGTAATTTCCCATTGTAGTGCCATGGCGGGTCAGCGTACACAATCGAAAATTTTGAATCGGGAAGTGGAGGATAGGTCTGAGCCAGGAGACTAATTTTAGTTCTCTTGTTCACTTTGTCATTATAGATAGCGTAGCCGGATTTGAAGTGATGCTTGCCCAAGTTCTGCATGTGAAATCCCTCATAACTATGCGACTAATCCCTAATACCGCAACCGCTTCCCAACTGACTGCTTGGCGATCATCGCCATTTCGTCAAGCGTTTCAGATTCACAGGGATCATGCCGTCCTGAAAATTTATTGACGTACCGTTGCAAATGTTTCCGACTCATGTGGTGGTACGTCCAATAATATCTGCGATTCAACTCTCCCCAAACAATTCAATGCCGCTAGTATGGGCTTGGCCGTTGACGTATTCTTTCCCGGAATGATTAACCTGTTCCGAGTCATAGCCTTGTTTTCTCAATCCACAGTAGCCTCTGTGCGGATCGCTGTCGACCGTTCCGCTTGGTTTCGTGTTAGTCTTCACAAATTGTTGGAGAGCCTTCGCGCTCACCGTTTGGAGCACTTCGGCTTTGACATGGTTTGTGTCTCTCGACTTCATGCCAACAACGGGTTGCTTCACACCATAGTTATTGCCGTTTTGGGTTTTTTTATTGGCGTGTTTGTTGGCATCAATGCTGTCAATATAGGTTTCATCGACTTCAACAGTGCCAGAAAAAAGACTGGTATGTACGTCAAACACCTTTCGCAACCGATGAAGCATAAACCAAGCTGCTTTCTGTCCGACCCCCAACTCTCGATGCAACCGCATAGATGAAATGCCCTTCAAATTCGTGGCAAACAGATACATGGCAATCGCCCACACGCGGTATTTCAGGTTTGAACTTTCCATCACCGTACCCGTCTTTAAAGAGAACATCACCTTGTTGGGACATTCACGACACCGATACATCATGGTCTTATGCTTGATATTTGATTGTACGTTTGGTGTGCCACAATACGGACAGATCGGGCCGTCTGGCCAGCGTTGCCCTACAATCCACGCCTTTGCATCCGCTTCGTCAAAAAATAGATCCGTAATTTGGAGTAACGTCAATCCTTTTCGATACGATTTGTCATAGACTTTCCGCGTCATCCGATCATCTCCTTTTGCCAAAATGTGACTAAAAGGTATCAGAGATAGGATCGGGCGTCAAGCCAAAATGTGACTATCGATGCAAGTCCCGTTTATTGCAGGTCTTTGACTAATTATTCATCTGCCTCTAGCAGTAACAGACCGTCCCAATGGTGAACTACTTGGAGCGTGGCAGGATAATCCGTAGTTGGAAAGATTAAAAAACTTTTGCAACTAACTCTTCCCTACGGGCGTGAGGGATGTTTATGTTGGAACGAGTGGCGTAAAGTGGAATGAGGCGTCAGAACGAATAAAAGATGAACAAGGAATGAACGGCTTTTCTCTTCTGTGGATATTGCCTAGTTTTAGTGCTGATGGAAGCGACTAATTTTGTTTTGGAATTGCTTGAATTTGGTCTCTTTGCACTTCTAGAAGCTCAGACTTATATTCCTCTATAAGTTGCAATCGCAGAGGTCCAATTTTTTCAATAAGGTTTTTGCAGATACGTCCACTCGTTTGCTTGTTTGATTTGTTAGTTATTCTTAAATTCTCTGTAAGGGAACATCCCAGATATACACCCAGCAAGAGTTTAGGGTCATCAGGGTGAAAATCCTGAAGCAGTTCCTCTGCTTTGATCATGTTCTCATTTTCGATTAGGCCAATAATTAACCAAAATCTTCTTGTGTCTTTATCATTCTTACTTATTTCGGTTTTTAACCATGGCTTTTCAATTTCATTAAAATTGTCATTTGGCAAATTCAATGCAACAGAGTCGCGACTAAAAAGGTAATAATCTAAAAAGGCAGAGAGTGATTTTCTTTGATTTTGAACTAAATGTTTTTGGAATGGCTCTTTTGCCTTAGCAATACTTTCAATCACCCATCTAAAAACAGCGATTTTTTCTTTGACTTCAGTTAAATAACAAGCCTGCAAGGCTAATCCTACCGTTAAAGACGCTGAGTAAATTTCAGACAATTTTCTTGAGCTTGTAGTTTTTACTATATGAGCAATACCGCCTATTTCACTTGGGTTATTTCCGAAATAAAAAACGATGGCCCTTCGCCACCAATATTTTGAAACCAATGTTTCCAAGGATTCTTTGGTTGGAATTCCTCTCCCTGCAAAAAATTCCTGAAGTAATAGGTGACGAAATTCAATTGTTTTCCCATATATTCTAAACAGACCAGACCTGAAAATTTCATCCATAATCTGGCTGCAATCAGCTTTGTGTCCACGGTTTTCTAATTCCTTTGCAGCAATTTTCTTGAATTCCTCCAATTCAACATTGGTGACTTCACAGCGGTGCATTTCATAAGCTACTTTGGTAATAATAAAATCTTTGAGTGGCGCTTGGTATTGTTGAGCTAAACCCTTACTTGCATCCCATCGGCCTAACATCATTTCTGTGTATTTCTTAAAAAGCTCAGTGATGTTTGCTGGAATTTCTTGTTTCGAATAATCGCTTGTCGCAACAAACATTGTAACCAACAATGGATTCAAATCCATACCATGGATTTGCTTAAGGCGACGAATTATTTCCTTTGAATTTTCAGAAGATAAATTCTTCTGTATTCGCAGTTTATCAACTAATTGGAACGCTTGCGGAAGATCAATCGGGCTAATGAAATAAGTAATAAATTCTTTTAAAGAATCTGATTCCCCATCAGAGGTTAAAATGGATGGGTGTTCTCGGGAAGTAATAACTACTCCGCAATTTGGATAAAGATTCGAAAATAGTTCTATAGAATTCAAAACGGACTTTCTGGCTAAATCATTGCTAATTTCATCGAGACCATCAATTAAGAGTACGACTTTGCCGTCACGCAAATCTCTAACTGAAAAACAGGGAGTAAATGAATTGAGCAATCTTTTGGTTTCCTCGTAACAAATTTCGACTATTGAGGCATTTTCCTTTTTAGCTATTTCAGATGCTCTAAGCATTATTGGGAGTTTAGAGTCTGAAGACTTCACAAGTCCCTTTTGGGCAAGAATATAAGTCAAACGTCTAATGCAAGTAGATTTTCCTGATCCTGCATCTCCAAGTATTAGAAATCTTCTGCTAGGTTTTTTCAGTAAACCCGATATAGGAATCTTCTCAAATCCAGGAATCCGTTGCACTTGGCCTCTGCGTTTTTGGGTCTTCGTAACAATTCGATATAAATAAAGAGGAACAAATAATTTGTCGGCCGCTGCATCTGGTAGGGCACCGGGCAAGAGGTCTGAGATTGCAAGATTCTCATTTAATGACTCAACACTCTGAGTAATCTGCTTAAAATATGGAAGTACCTCTGCGTCCAAACCCAACCATAATTCCGGCATGTGCTTGTCAATAAGTGGTATCAGATCATCTCCATCAAAAAATTCAATTCTTGGATCTTTGACAACTTGTACAATATGTTGACGAGCATGCTCATTTATCTGCCCACTGGCACATAATATGGCTTTGGTGGGGTACTTCCTTTCTTTGGTTTTGGTCAGATATATTTTTGTGTCTAGGGCAGTTTTTAGCTGAGTTTCAGCCTCAATTACATTTGCATTTACGTTTTTCGAAAGATTTAAACGTCCTTTTTTCGTTTGCAATACATAGACATTTTTAATCCCTAGGGAATCCTCATCAATAAAAATAGCATCTTTCCCTTTTTCATCAGGACCACATAAATCTCTTCCATCTTGGAGACCTTGAACCAGAAATAGAGGCATTACAACCAAATCTCGGAACTCGCTTTCCGAAAAGTTCATTAAATATCGAAGTTTTCCAAAACGGGATAAAGTTGCGGGATGGATTTTTTCTTTAGAAGACATATTCATGCCTCGTATGCCAAGCATTAATGCCGAAATGTACAAAGAGCCTAACACCTCTAGACAGTTGCTTGCAAAGGAAGAGATTATGCCCTCTTGCCACGGTTGCCCAATTTGGCTTATTCTGCGTTCCATGACGATCTTTCAAAAAATTCTGAACGGCGAGATTCCCTGTCACCGCGTGTATGAAGATGAGCA
The DNA here is from genome assembly GCA_965212625.1 of Nitrospirales bacterium. GTDB lineage: Bacteria > Nitrospirota > Nitrospiria > Nitrospirales > UBA8639 > Bin75. The sequence continues at coordinate 2,731,494 of OZ243124.1, forward strand.
CGTTCTGGCGTTCCTGGATATCAATCCGCTGTCCAAAGGTCACACCCTGGTAATTCCGAAAGAACCGGCTGAAACGTTGGATCGGCTGTCGGATGAGGCCGCCGCGGCCGTCGGGCGAGTTTTGCCGCGCCTGTGTCGGGCGGTGCTCAACGCCACGGGAACCCGACATTTCAACGTGCTTCAGAATAATGGGGCTTCTGCCCACCAAGCCGTGGGGCACGTGCATTTCCACGTCATCCCGAAAGCAGAAGATGGGTCCGGCTTAGGGATCGGGTGGAACGTCACGACCCTGGAAAACGGCGCCGACCTGGCGGCGACCATCGCCAAGTGTCTCGAACGATAATCAGGCGGAAGGGAACTTCCGATTCTCAGACCGTGCATCGTTGTGTGCGGGTCTCACCCTGCCTTTCTCCGACCCGTCAGGAATAAAAAAGCGTCCTGCGGTCTTCGTCAGTGCTCAACGTTCTTCCGTTGATCTGCTGTTGCTTCCTCTCCACGTCCCAAACCCAGAACCTTCAACCTTCCCGTCTCCTCCTGCCGTCATTCCCGTGCAAACGGGAATCCAGATTTGTGAAAGATTCCTCATGATGAACGAAACGCTAATTGCCAATCATTTGCAATAATTGACAACCCGTCGGTTCGTTTGCTAGGATGCTCTCCTAAATCATGTTACGTTCTCGACGTATTGTCCCTCATTCGCGCGGTGCTTCCCTCGTCGCCGTCATGGTTGCGGCCGCGTTTCTCTGTCTTCTGCCCTTTGCCGGGGCCTTGGAAGTTCACCACGTCTTTGGCGACCTCGATCACGACGGGCATGAGCATTCGGATTTTGACCTCTGTCAGTGGGTGCAGGCTCACGGGAACGGATCAGCCGATTTCGGCCATCAGGACATGGCGGCGCCGCTTTGCGTCCGTCGTGGTCAATGGCACTCCCCGCACGTTGTTGCATCTTCCATAGCCCTCGCCTTCCACGAATCTCGCGGTCCTCCTCTGTTTCTCTAATCCAATCGCGGGCTGTTTTCCCCATCGGGTTTGCCGGTGGAGCGTTGCTGATGGAGTTCATCATTCCGGATTCAGATGGAAGGAGGGGGGGTATGTCGTACAGAGAGCAAAATGGAACGAACGTTGGACGCGTTCTTTTACTCGTGATTCATTTGACCGTGGTCTTCATGGTCTGTGCCGCCGAAGACGTCTTGGCCGACCTTGGGGACCGGACCATGACCGGATACGTTCAAACTGCGGATTTGCGGCGCGTGGGCCAAGCGACGGTGGAGTTGCGCGATCAGGAAGGAACCGTGGTGACCACGCAAGCAACCAACGACGCCGGGGAGTTTACGCTGGTGGCGCCGCAAGCGGGCGCGTTCTCCATCAGCGCGATTCGGCAAACGTCTCGCAGCGAGTACGTCGTCATCGAAAGCGAGGCGGCGTTGCCGACTCCCGTGGTGTTGACCTTGTCGGAGAGCTCGGAGATTGCGTTGGACGTGACGGCGCCGTTCTTGCCGATTCAACCTGATTCTTCAAGCGAAACCTACGCCGTCAGCCGAAAAGAAATTGAAGCGCTGCCGCGCGGAAACAATCTCAGCACCGCCGACGTCTTACTCACCATTCCGAGTGCCGTCAACGGCAGTCTCGGACAAGTCCACATTCGACAGGACCATGCGAACGTCCAATTGCGGATCGACGGCGTGCCCATTCCGGACACCATCTCGGCGCAGTTTACGGACCTGCTTCATCCACGAGTCTGGGAGCGAGCGGACATCATTCTCGGCGGCATGGAGGCGCAATACGGGAATCGGACCGCCGCGGTGATCGACATCACCAGCAAAAGCGGAACGAAGCCGGGCTTTGGGTCCCTCCAGGCCTTCGGCGGGTCGAATGAATCGGTGATGCCGTCGTTTGAATACGGCGGGACCGTGGGGGATCGGTTCCGGTTTTACGTGATGAATAATTACCTGAAGACCAATCGGGGGATTGATCCGCCTACGTTGGGGCAATCCATCTTTCACGGCGACGGCGAGCGAAACCAGACCTTCCTGCGTGGGGACTACCAACTCAACAACCGCAACAACGTCACGTGGCTGCTCTTGAACAGCGTGGCGGACTATCAGATTCCCACGCAACCGGGTCTGTCGCCGCACGAAGAGATTGAAGAATTGATCCGGGACCACACCGACCCACAGTTTGTGCCGAAGCCGTCTGAAGCCATTGATGAAAACCAGCAAGAACATAACCAATACTCCCATCTGGTGTGGCGGCACGACGTGAATGCGAATCAATTTTTCAGCGTGGCCGGCTACTTCCGGCACAGCCGGGCGACGTTTACGACCGATCCCTATGACGTGCTGGCCTATACCCAGGACGAAGGAGAACCGTTTTCCGCGGGAGATCAAGACCGGTGGGGAATTGCCGGCGGCATGCGGCTGGATTACACCCACGTGATGAATCCTCGACACACGATTAAAGCCGGGTTCCAGATTGATCGGACGTCGGTAACCAACAAAACCCGATTGTTTGCGTTTGCTCGTGAAGAAGAGGAGGAGGAAGGGCACGACGAGGATGAGCACGACGAGGATGAGCACGATGAGGAAGGGCACGATGAGGATGAGCACGATGAGGATGAGCACGACGAGGATGAGCACGACGAGGTCGACGAACATGGACATGGATATGGCCATGGTGAGCCGGCGGGCGGGGTCCTGACCCGCAATGCTAATCGCCGGATTATTGGATATCGGGAAGAGTTCTGGATTCAGGATCAATTCAAGCCCAATGAGCATTGGACGCTGAACCTGGGCCTCCGGCTGGACCACGTGCATGGGTACATCAGTGCCACGCAGGTCAGTCCTCGCGTGGGCGTCACCTATGCGCCCAACGACCAACATGCGTTTCATGCGTTTTATGGGCGATTATTTACGCCGCCCAATCTGGAGGGCATTCCATTTCAAGTGCTCAATACCCAGGGGACCACGGCCGCGGCCGAGGACCAGACCAACGTCAAAACCAAAGCGGAACGATCGCATTACGTGGAACTGGGGTCAAAACACGCGATTGGGGACGGGGTCGTCCTCCAATTAACGGGATATTACAAGGTGAGCACCAACATGCATGACGCCCATCAATTCGGGGCCACGCCGATGCTGAATTGGTTTGCGCATGAACGCGGCTGGCAGCGCGGAATCGAAGGTAGTCTGAAAGCAAGAGTGACGGACGCGATCACCGCCCGTGCCAACGTGGCGTGGGGGCAATCCAAAGGGTACGGGCTGCAATCGGGACACTTTTTGTTGCACCAGCATGAATTGAACGATATTCGAACGAGTGAAGGCGTCTTTACCGATCACAGTCAAACCATGACCAGTTCGGCCGTGCTGACCTGGCGTCCTTGGCAGCGGGCCACGGTCACCGGACAAATGCTGTACGGCTCCGGTCTCCGGAGTGCCTCGGGAGGTGCCAGAACGAATTCGGGACACGCGGATTCACATACGACGTACAACGTGTCCATGACGCACGTGTTTCCTGTCTCGACCAAGCAGAAGCTGCTGGTCGGATTTGACGTGGTCAATATTTTTGATCAACGGGAGTTCTTAAACGTGGGAGAGCAAAGTGTCGGACTGGGTGTCTCTCATGCGAATACACCGCGGTCCTTTTTCTTCCGTGCCCAATGGTTCTTCTAATTCCTGATTCCTTCTCCCTTGACGATCGTTCCGTCAAGAGAGAGGGTCAGTGCGCGGACGGAGTGGAGGAGAGAAGAAATGAAACAAGAAAGGATGAGGCAAAAGACGTGGATGATTGTCGTTCTGGGCGGTCTGGGGATGGTCGCGTTGCCGGCGGAAGGGCTTGGTCAGGTTGATCGCTCAACCCACGTTCCATGCCTTTGTGGAAGGCATTGCGTTTGCCCGGCGGAAGGGCGTGGTCAGGTTGATCACTCAACCCACGAGTCCGACCACCTGGAGGATGAGGACGTCCAGCTGCTTGAAACCGTCCACGTCCATGGACTCAGACTCAACAAGGACCGGCAGCGTGGTCCCGTCCCGACGTTCACGCCCTGGCCCACGATACCCGCGGCCTTACGGGGAAAAACCATTGACGACTGGATGAAAGTGCGTTTCCGCGTTGACAAAACGGCAACGACTCGGGTGATGGTCCTCGAACCCGCGCACGATCGTCTTCTCAATCTCGCCGGACTGCGCGCCCTCAACCAATGGACGTTCGATCCGCAGATGAAGGACGATGAGCCGGTCGATGGTGAATTAACCGTGAGGGTTCATTTCCGGACGCGGTAGAGGGCACCCGTATGGCCATTCTGACTGCCGGATCGCGTCAGAATTGACATCGTCTCGGTCGTTATGGTAAGTGCAATCCACTTGCAGTAACGGGATGGCGTCACGCCGTGCTCCGTCATTCTGAGGAGCGAAGCGGCGAAGAATCTCCGGTGCAGGTCCCTTTTCAAGGCTGAGGGCAGGCGCTTCGCCTTTCGAGGCGTCGAGAACGTCAGGATGACGTGCTGCGAAGGTCGCAAGGAAGGATGGGGAAGATGGACGTGAAGGATGAAATTCGAGCGTCGGGGAAACGAATGACGCGGACCAGACGGGCCGTGTTGTCCGTTCTCGAACGATCACAATATCCGTTAAGTCCCGCGGAACTCTACGCGCAGTTGAAGAAACACAAGGTCGCGATCGACCTGGTGACCGTGTATCGCAATCTGGTGGCGTTAAAAGAATTGGGGCTGGTGACGCAGCTTGAACTGCATCAGGAAGGGCAAGTCCGGTATGAAATGAGAGAGGGTCGCCGACATCATCACCACATTCGGTGCAAGAGTTGCGGCCGCATTGTGGACTTGTTGTTGTGTCCGCTGAAAAAGTTGACCGCGGTCATTGAAAAAGAAACGCGGTTCGTGGTGGGTGACCATTCGTTGGAATTCAGCGGGTGGTGTCCTCGATGTCAGTAAGGACGAAGAAAAGAGGTGTCGCGTGACGGTCGCAGGGGGTAGCTTTTCCAAAGCGGGTTCAATCATTTCGCTGGCGTGTGCGGTCCATTGTGCGCTCACCCCTTTGGTTTTGCTGGTGGTACCGTTACTGGCCGCACAATACGGCGGGGCCATTGGCGTCGCGTTCGGCTCGGTGTTTTCGCATTCGTTTGAATGGGTGTTTTTAGGCGTCATCGTGGTCATTGCCGGGTTCGGCGTCCTTGCCACCTATCCGATGCATGGAGACGGGCGTCCCGCCGCGTTGACGGTCACCGGCTTTCTGACCTTGTTGTCGGTTCGGCTGTGGGGAGAGTATGGCTCGACGTTGGAAATAACGGGAGACGTACTGGGTGCTTCGATCATTGCCTGGGGTGGATTTCTCAATCGGTCGTTGTGTCGTTGTCAAGGCTGTCATGAGGATGATGCAGCAGGTGGACAACCCGGTCCCATCCCGGCCTCAGCGGGTTCGTGATGAGTGATGGACGGTGCGTTGTTCAAGACGGTCGACGTCAGTAAGGACGAGGAACGGAAGGTTCGCGTGACGGTCGCGGGGGGTAGCTTTTCCAAAGCGGGTTCAATCATTTCGCTGGCGTGTGCGGTCCATTGTGCGCTCACCCCTTTGGTTGTGCTGGTGGTACCGTTACTGGCCGCACAATACGGCGGGGCCATTGACGTCGCGTTCGGCGCGGTGTTTTCGCATTCGTTTGAATGGGTGTTTTTAGGCGTCATCGTGGTCATTGCCGGGGGCGGCGTCCTTGCCACCTATCCGTTGCATGGAGATGGGCGTCCTGTCGCGTTGACGGTGACCGGCTTTGTGGTCCTGTTGTCGGTTCGACTGTGGGGAGAGCATGGCTCGACGTTGGAAATAACGGGAGACGTACTGGGCGCTTCGATCATTGCCTGGGGTGGATTTCTCAACCGGTCGTTGTGTCGTTGTCAAGGCTGTCATGAGGATGGTGCAGCAGGTGGACAACCCAGGCCCATCCCGGCCTCAGCGGGTTCGTGATGCGTGATGGACGGTGAGTGGTTCAAGACGGTCGTCGCGTGGGTGGTGGGGCAGTTTGAAGCGGGCCAAGGCCTTGCGTTGTTGGTCCTTGTGGCGATCGCGGTCCTTTCGATTTACCTGATGAGTTTACTCCTCTCGACGATCATTCCCATTTGGCGGCAGTATCGATCCCCTCATTAGACGCGCATGGGAATCCCTTGACGGGGAGGGCCGGAGTGAGGGTCATCTCCGGGAAAGGGGATCTGAGTCTTCAGCGGATGCCGACTAGACGACGTCAAACAGAACGTTAAAATGAGAATGAATAACGGCTGAATTCATTGTTATTTCATCGAATTCACAGTTATTCACAAATATTTCTCAAAATCGCAATTAACATTTTAGTTGGCGTCCTATACCGACGTGTTCCGGTGAGCGTCGGGCCAACGTATTCGCCAAATCATATAACAGGGTTTCGGTCTCGTCCCACCCGATGCAGGCGTCGGTGATGGACACGCCGTACTCCAAGACTTGGCCGATGCCCCAGGACTGTTTGCCAGGTTTGAGATTGCTTTCCAACAACAGTCCTAAAATACCCGTCTGCCCCTCGCCATATTGTTTCAGGACCGATTGCGCGACGGCAATTTGTCGCGTGTGATCTTTATCCGAATTGCCGTGGGAACAGTCCACCATAATGGGTCGTGAGATTTCCTCATCAACCAATCCGTCAAGGGCCTGAAGGACGTGCTCGCGGCTGTAGTTGGTTTTGCCGCCGCCGCCGCGCAAGACAACGTGACGGTCCGGGTTTCCGGTGGTCTTGATAATGGACGTCACGCCCTCGTTGTTGATGCCCACGAAACTATGCGGCTGTCGTGCGGCGACCATGGCGTTGAGGGCAATTTGCAAACTGCCGTCCGTTCCGTTTTTGAAGCCGACCGGCATGGACAGGCCGCTGGCCATTTCCCGATGCGTTTGACTCTCGGTGGTCCGGGCGCCAATGGCTGACCAACTGATGAGATCGGAAAGATACTGCGGCGTGACGGGATCCAGCAATTCAGTGGCGCACGGCATGCCTCGGTCGTTCAGGTTCAGAAGAATGGTTCTGGCCCGTTTCACCCCTTCGGCAATGTCGCAACTGCCGTCCAGGTGCGGATCATTAATCAGGCCCTTCCATCCCACGGTGGTTCGCGGTTTTTCAAAGTACGTCCGCATGATGATCAGCAAATGGTCTTTGGTGGCGTCACTCACCTTTTTGAGGGATTCCCCGTACACGCGGGCGGCTTCCGAGTCATGAATGGAACAAGGCCCGATAATAACGAGCAGCCGATGCCGGTCCCGGCCATAGAGCACGTCCCGGATGGCTTGGCGGGTCCGAAGCACCGTGGCTTCCGCGGACGCGGTCATCGGCACGCGTTCTTTGACTTGACGAGGGGTGAGCAGTTCTTTGATTTCGATAACGTTTCGATTATTGAGCGGTTCTTTCATGGTCATGACTTTTCTTGTGTAGACAAAGGGCAGCCCGAACGAAACGCTGTAAATGGTCCATTCTAAAAGAACCGCACGTGTATCTGCAAGACGGCCGACCCTTCATGATACAGTGGGGGAAACGTTCGTAACCGCCACCCGTCCCCCTCGCAGGAGCGGGCGGGGTGAGGGGAGGAAGTGACCCGTGGCCCGTGACCAGGGTGGCTCTCTGCGTGCGCGGGAATGACGCCCACTGACTACAAGTCACAGACCCGTTCTGACCTCTTTGTCATGCCTGCTCTGGCCCCTCTGTCATGCCCGCCGGCCCCCTCTGGCATTCCCGCCGGTCCTCTCTGTCATGCCCGCCGGCCCCCTCTGGCACTCCCGCCGGTCCCCCTTTGTCATTCCCGTCAGCCCCCTCTGTCATTCCCGTCAGCCCCCTCTGTCATTCCCGTCGGCCCCCCTCTGTCATTCCCGCCAGTTTTTAGCGGGAATCCAGTGTCTTTCTCTTCTGTTCCTGTCATTCGTGTGGCCCTGCATGGGAAAAGGCATGGATTCCCGATTAAAAACGTCGGGAATGACATCGGCGGAATCGTATGGCCCCGCATGAGAGCAGCCCTGGATTCTGCAAGCCTTTTGGCATGCCCGCTCTGGCTCCTTGTCATGCCTGCTCTGGCCCCTCTGTCATGCCCGCCGGCCCCCTTCTGTCATGCCCGCCGGTTTTTAGCGGGAATCCAGTGTTTTTCTCTTCTGTCCCTTCATTCGGGTGGCCCTGCATGGGAAAAGCCCTGGATTCCCGATTAAAAACGTCGGGAATGACATGGGCCGGAATCGTGTGGCCCTGCATGAGAGAAGCCCTGGATTCTGCAAGCCTTTTGGCATGCCTGCTCTGGCCCTTTGTCATGCCCGCCGGCCCCCCTCTGTCCTTCCCGCCGGTTTTTAGCGGGAATCCAGTGTTTTTCTCTTCTGTTCCTTCATTCGTGTGGCCCTGCATGGGAAAAGCCCTGGATTCCCGATTAAAAACGTCGGGAATGACATGGGCGGAATCGTGTGGCCCCGCATGAGAGAAGCCCTGGATTCTGCAAGCCTTTTGGCATGCCCGCTCTGGCCCTTTGTCATGCCCGTCAGACCCCTCTGTCATGCCCGTCAGAGCCTTCTGTCATGCCCGCCGGCCCCCTCTGTCATTCCCGCCGGTTGTTAGCGGGAATCCAGAGTCTTTCTCTTCTGTCCCTTCATTCGTGTGGCCCTGCATGGGAAAAGGCATGGATTCCCGATTAAAAACGTCGGGAATGACATGGGCCGGAATCGTGTGGCCCCGCATGGGAAACGTCATGGATTCCCGATTAAACGTCAAGAGGGTGCAGGGGAGGAAGTGAGGGGAGCGATAGGGTACAAGAAGAGGCGAGGGACCAACCGGGTGGAGACCGTTCCGGATCTCAGACGGGGGAAGGCTGGGGTTGTTCGTAGAGGTATTCGCAGATGGCCAGGCCGCAGGTTGCCGACTGATTGCTGACGGGGCCGGTGACGTTGCTGGCAGTGACCTCAATGGGGATCGTTTTTAGCCTCTCCGTGAAGGCCATTTTGACGCCGGCCATGTAACTCGGCGACATGGCGAGCGGACCGGCGACCACGAACATTTCGGGCGCGACGAAACGCACGGCTTGGATGGTAATAAGTCCGAGTGCGTAACCCGTTTCGTTCATCAACGGGACGATGTCGGGATATCCGCGTTGGTCGCGATTGATGGCGTTGAAGAGATCGGTTGTCATCCTGTCTACCGGCAATTCCGAACGTTCGACGTCGTAGCCGTGCAGGTGCTGCAACACGGCTTGTCCGCCGGCGACCCTGTCCAGCGTCGTGAAAGAGCCGTCCCTGGCGGGTATCTCCATGATGCCGACCATGCCGGCGTTGAAGTCGTGTCCCGTCACCAGGCGTCCGTTGAGGATCACCCCCGTGCCGACGCCGATCCCGCAGGTGGTCACCAGCACGTTCTCCCGTCCTCGCGCCGTGCCGAACCGCGTCTCGAAGATCGCGATGGAGTTGGACAAGGAATTGATTTTCATCGGGATGCCGAGGAGGTCAGCGAGTTTCGACTGCAATGGGACGTTTTCCCATCTCAAATAGGGGGAGTGCCTGACGATGCCCTGTATCGGATCCACCAATCCGGAGACCATGGTGAAGCCGCCGAGCAGGTGTCGGCGATCCCGGACGTGCGCGTTGATGAGGCGCAGGCTTTCTTTGGCGAGGGCGTTGATGACGAACTCCGGATCGTCGATCGCGGAAAATTTCAAGTCGGTCCCCTCAATGGTCTGGTTTTTGAGATCAGCCAGGGTGACCGTCTGAATGGTCAGGCCGACGCCGATCCCGAGCACGTATCCGCCCTTGGGATTGACGTCGAGGTGCATGGCGTAGCGACCTGGCCCGGCCTGACCGTCGTGCTGATCGGCAGGCCGTTCCCGTACCCATCCCGCGTCAATCAGTTGGCGCGTGATGCGCGAGACCGTCGCCTCGGTCAGGCCGAGCCGGTGGGCGACCTCGACCCGCGACAGCGGTGCGCTCAGGACGATCTCTCTGAGCACGGCCATCCGGTTATCGTAGCCCATGCTGCGGTGGGTCCTGGCTTTCATCGCGTGCTTCTATTCCTCCGGGCATGGGACCGTCGTTCTCTTTTCACGGGAGAAGCCGAGGGGACGGGAGAAGGGGTGAAGCACTTGGCAATCTCGTCCAGCAGCCAAGCGCGAAAGGCCATGACGACCGGCAGGGTGCGCAGGGGCTTGGGTGTCAGCAGCCAGTAGGCGTGGCTGCTCTTCACGCTCTCGGCGATGGGGCGCATGAGGCGCCCGGCAACCAGGTCGTCATGGACGAGCGAGGTGTTGGCGATAGCCACGCCAAGGCCTTCGCACGCGGCGTTGAGGATCAACCGTTCGCTGAAAAGAGGGCCTTGGGTGGTGTCAACGTCGGCAAGACCGGTGACCGCCACGAAGGCGGACCAATCTATCGGCCAATTCCAGGAGTCCGGTAACTTTTCATGGTGCAGCAAGGTGAGGCCGGCGAGGTTGCCGTTGACCGCGATCTTCGGACTGCATACCGGAAATATTTCCTCGTCAAGCAGCTTTTCGGCGTTCGGATTGCCTTCGAACTGTCCCCAGTCAATGATGATATCGGTGTCGAACTCCCCATGCAGCATCTTGCCGGAGAGTGGCGCGGGTATGTCGTGGACCATGACAGTGACGTCGGATGCCATCAAGCGATTGAAGGATCTCAGGCGGGGCACCAGCCACTTCAACCCGAAGATGGGCGGGACGCGGAGATTGATGACGTCGCGGTCAGGATACTGGAACGTTTGCTCAACGGTCTCGGCGATCAGAGTGAACGCGGGATCAAGTCCCCTCCAGAGCCTCTTGCCAAGGGGAGTGACTCGTATACCGCGGCCGTTGTGCTCAATGAGCGTGCCGCTGATTTCCTGCTCAAGGTGTCTGATTTGCCGGCTGACTGCGCTGGGAGTGACGAAGAGCTTGTCCGCTGCAGCCGAAATGGATCCGAGGCGCGCGACGGTGGCAAAGGTATAAAGGGCGTTAAGCGACGGCAGGGACATGTTGTTAATTGTTGAGTTTTTGGAAAGTTTCTTAACTATAAAGTCATGTTAAATTTTTGAAATTTCTCTTGAGTTTTTCTAATTTTTCGACATAATACATAATTACTTACAGTTTGTAAATAAGAACCATATAATTTCTTACAGTTTGTAATTATAGATAATCTTTACAACATCGGTTGGCTTGGTGTCTACCGAACAGAAGAATAACGATACCCCGGAAACTCTCCGAGCGAAACGCTTACAAAAGGGGAATCGTCCTTCACTCCCTCCCTTCCAGTACCCAATTTCGTGGGGGGGGGGGGGGGGGGTAAAATTGAGAAATCGATATAAGTCATTACAGGCCCGCGCTGTCTGGTTTTTCCCCTTTCGGCATTTATTTGCGCTTCCCTCTCGTCGTTCCCTGACTCACCGAACCGTCTTTTCTCCGTTTGCCATAGTCGGGTTTGGCTTCTTCATTTCATACGGACTGCTCTCTCCTTTTCCTTCTGGAGCGCAGTCTGCCGGCTTGCCCTCGGTGACCGGGGTCTCCATCACGTCCGGAGGAGAGGGCGTCACCACCTACGGCCCTTACAACAACGTTGACGTGGCGGTCGCCTTCAGCCGGGCGGTGACGGTGACGGGCGCGCCGCGGCTGGCGCTGACCATCGGCACGCGCACGCGGCAAGCGGCCTTCCGATCTGTTTCCGGGTCCACCGTCAACTTCCGCTACGTGGTCATGGAAGGCGACCAGGACACGGACGGCATTTCCATCGCCGCAAACGCGCTGACGCTGAACGGCGGCAGCATCAAGGCGGGGAGCGTGGACGCCGCCCTTGACCTGGGCAGCCACGCGCTCGGCGCGCAGGGAAACCACAAGGTGTACGGCCGCGGGGCGACCTTCGAAGGCGAACCCTCGCCTGCCTACGTCTTCACGCGCGGCGTGCGCAAAAGCGTCACCCTGCCGGCGACGTTGCCGCGTCCGTCCGCCGGTTACGCGCTGGCGGCGACGCCGGCGCTGCCCGGCGGCCTCGTCTTCACGGGCGGTACGCGCACGCTTTCCGGCGCGCCGGCGGCGGCGATGGCGAAGACGACCTACACCCTCGAGGCCCGCACGCTGAGGCCGGACTGGGACGACCTGAGCGCCCCGTGGGTCCAGACCCTCGCGGACACGCTGCCGTTCACCATTGAAGTGGTGAGCGCCCAGGTGAGCGGGGTGTCCATCGCCTCCGGCCCTGCCGGCGGCAGCTACGCCGCGGGCGAGAACGTCGACGTGGACGTGACCTTCGACAACCCGGTGACGGTGACCGGCGCACCCAGGCTCGCGCTCGGCATCGGCGACAAGATCCGGCAGGCGGCCTACCGCAGCCACGGCGGCTCGACGGTCCGCTTCCGCTACACGGTGGCGGCGGCGGATTTCGACGGCGACGGCCTCTCCATCGCCGCGGACGCGCTGACGCTGAACGGCGGCAGCATCCAGGCATCGAACGCGAACGCGGTCCTCAATCTCGGCAGCCATGCGATCGCGAACGACGCCGGCCACGCGGTGAACGACGGCGCGCCGTCGTTCGGAACGGCGACGGTCGAGAGCAGGCTCTACGACACCGGCACGGCGATCACCCCCATCGTGCTGCCGGAAGCCAGCGGCGGCGACGGCGCGGTGCGCTACACGCTTTCGCCGGCCGCGCTGCCGCAGGGGCTGATCTGGACGGCCTCCACCCGCACCATCGCGGGCACGCCGACGCGGGTCACGGACTCCACCACTTATACCTGGAAGGCGACGGACGCGGACGGCGACAGCGCGGCCCTGACCTTCGCGTTGCAGGTGTGGACGCCCACGGGACCGGCGATTTCGGACGCGGGGCTGCTCACCCCGGACGCGGATGACAACTTCCAGGCCGGGGACAAGATCGAGTTCCAGCTCACCTGGCCCGAGAGGGTGGCCGTCACCGGCGGTGGCACGCCGCAGCTCGCGCTGGTCATCGGCGAGAACACCCGCAAGGCCAATTACAACGCCGGACGTTCCTTCGACGTGAACTCGGGCGATACGGCCGGCAACGGCCGCCACAGGCTGGTCTTCGACTACACGGTGCGGGCGGACGATTTCGACGGCGACGGCCTCGCCGTTCCGGCGGATGCGCTGAGCCTGAACGGCGGAGCCATCCATCGCGAGAGCGACTACGTCAAGCTCAGCCTGGGCAGCCACGCGGTGGCTTCCGGCGACGCGGAGAGCGCCAGGATGCGGGTGCGGGACACCGCGCCTTCCTTTTCCCGGGCCGCTTCCGCCGCCAAACGGTCGCTGGCGAAGGACGTGGAGACGGCGACGACCCTGCCGCTCGCCGCGGGCGGTGACGGCGCGCTGACCTACGGCATCTCCCCGGCGCTGCCCCGTGGCCTCTCGCTGGCGAGCGCCAGCCCGAAGATCACCGGGACGCCCGCCGTTGCGGGCGCGACCACGCACACCCTGACGGCGACGGACGCAGACGGCGACAGCGCGACGCTCGGCCCCTTCACCGTCACGGTGGTGGACGGCGCGCCGGTGGTGTCCAGCGTCACCATCGTCTCGAAGCCCTATGCCAACGCCACCTACGGGCTGAAGGAGGTGATCGAGATCGGAGTCTCCTTCGACAAGCCCGTGCGCCGGAGCAACCTGGGGGGCCAGGCGGAACTGGCGGTCAAGGTGGGCGGCGCGACGCGCTCCGCCCAATATGGCGGCGTCCACGGCGCCGGCGGCCTGTGGTTCGAGCTCGAGGTCGGGGCGGCGGACCGCGACTCCGACGGCATCAGCATTGGCGCCGACGCGCTCTCCCTCGGCGCGGGGAGTCTCGTTGACGCGGCCACCGGCGTCGCCGCGGTCACGACGATCGGGGCCCATGCCGTTTCCAACGCGGCGGCGCACAAGGTGGACGGCTCCGCGGCCACGCCGATGGTGGTGGAGTCGGTGGCGGTCACGAGTTCGCCCGAGAACGCCGACGGCTACGGCACGGGCGAGAAGATCGAGGCGGCGGTGACCTTCTCCAAGCGGGTTTCCGTGACCGGCGCGCCGCAGCTCGCGCTCACCATCGGCGCGAACACGCGGCAGGCGGCGTTCCAGCGCAAGGTCCGGGACACCCTCCGGTTCGCCTACACCGTCGCCGAGAGGGACGGGGATTCGGACGGGATCAGCATCGGTGCCTCGGCGCTGACGCTGAACGGCGGGACCATCGGCGCCTATGGCGGCGGGACCGCCTCCCTCTCCCTCGGGACCCACGCCGTCGCCAACGATTCCGCTCACAAGGTCCACACCCCGCCGCGGATCACCGGCGTGTCGATTATCTCCAGTCCAGGCGCCAACGGCACCTACGACGCCGGCGAGACGATCACCGTGGAGTTCTCCTGGTCGGAGAACGTGATCTTCGTTGACAGGGGCGGGAACGGAAGGGAGCCACAGGTGGCGCTGACCATCGGCGCCAACACGCGGCGGGTGCATCGGGACCAAGCGGCCGTCAGCAGGGGATACCACTATCGCTACAGCTACACCGTGACGGCGAGCGATCGGGACCTTGACGGCATCAGCGTCGCCGCGAACGCGCTGACCCTGCCCGCCGGGGTCCGTTTGTACGGCGGCGACGAGCAGGCGGACCTCTCGCTGGGGACCCACGCCATCACGAACGATTCCGGCCACACGGTGCGGGACTCGAAGCCGAGCTTCGCGGCCCCGTCGGCGCGGCCCTACCTGCTGAACGCGGCGGTGAGCGACCAACTGCCGGCGGCGACGGGCGGCGACGGGACGGTGGCCTACACGCTGACCGGGCCGGGCGCGGCCACGTCGCTCTCCCTGCCCGACGGCCTTGCCTGGAACGCCGCCACGCGCACGATTTCGGGCACGCCCACCGCCGCGACCGCCGCGGCCTCCTACACGCTGACCGCCACCGACGGCGACCGCGACAGCGCGGCCTACGTCTTCGCCCTCTCGGTGGTGACGGACCCGGTGGTGAGCGGCGTGCGCATCACGTCCAGCCCGGCTTCCGGCGGCGCCTATCGGGCCGGCGAGACGATCACCGCGGAGGTGGCCTTCAACCAGACCCTGACGGTCACCGGAACGCCGCGCCTCGCCATTGCCGTGGGCGCCACCACGCGGCAGGCGTCGGGGAGCCACACGGCCGGCGAGAGCAGGATTTCGTTCAGCTACACCGTGGCGACCGACGACAAGGACACGGACGGCATCGCCATCGCCGCCGACGCGCTGACGCTCGACGGCGCCACCATCCGCAACGCCGAAGGGGATGACGCGCGGCTCGGGCTCGGCACCCACGCCGTCGCCGTGCAGACGGGCCACAAGGTCTCCGCCCCGCCGCGGGTGACCGGCGTGCGCCTGCTCACGACGAACATTCGGTGCTGCTGGGGCGTCCGGCCGGCCGGCTGGGAGGATCCCCGGCAGACCGACGAGAACCTGTACCCGCCGAGCCTCCTGGTAGCCGAGGTCACGTTCGACCAGCCGGTGGCCGTCAGCGGCGCGCCGACCTTCGCGCTCACCGTCGGCGCCAACACCCGGCGTGCCGCCTGGAACGCGTTTCTCAGCAGGCTCGTCCACCCCACCGCGAATCCGCACGACACCGGCGACATCGACGTCATGGCGTTCTATTACGAGCTCCAGGCGTCGGATTTCGACGGCGACGGTGTCGGCGCCGGCGCGAACGCGCTGGCCCTGCCGGCGGGCGCGACGATCCTCGACGCCGAAGGCGAAAACGCGGCACTCAGCCTCGGCAGCCACGCCATCGCCAACCAGGCGAGCCTCCGGGTGGCGGACACCGCGCCCACCTTCGGCACGGCGGAGGCCAGGCGCTATCTCCTGAACCTGCGGGCCAGCGACCGGCTGCCGGCGGCGACGGGCGACGGCGAGATGACCTACGCGCTCACCGGGCCGGGCGCGGCCGCGACGCTCTCCCTGCCTCGGGGACTCTTATGGAACGCCGCCGCGCGCACCATCTCGGGCACGCCGACCAGCGCGTCCGCCGCGGCCTCCTACACGCTCACCGCCACCGACGCCGACGGCGATACGGGGACGCTGACCTTCGACCTTTCGGTGGTGACGGATCCGACGGTGAGCGGTGCGCGCATCACGTCCAGCCCGGCTTCCGGCGACACTTACAAGGCCGGCGAGACGATTACCGCGGAGGTGACCTTCGACCAGGCGGTGACGGTGACCGGCGCGCCGCAGCTGGCGCTCACCATCGGCAGCGCGACCCGGCAGGCGACGGCAAGCCCCGTTGCCGGCCAGCGCGCGCTTTCGTTCCGCTACACGGTGGCGACGAGCGACCGCGATACGGACGGCATCTCCATCACCGGCGGCGCGCTGACGCTCGCCGGCGGGACCATCCGCAACGCCAAGGGCGAGAACGCGCGCCTGGGGCTGGGCGGCCATGCCGTCGCCGGCGCCGCCGGCCACAAGGTCTCGACGCCGCCCCGCGTCATGCAGGTGGAACTCTACACGACCGAGCTGAAGTGCTGCTGGACCCAGCAGGACGCCGGCTGGGCAGACCCGCGGCAGACGGAGCACAACCGCTTCGCCCCCGCCGTGGTGTTGGCGACGGTGGCGTTCGATCAGGCGCTCGTGCGCGGCGGCACCGGCTGGCCGAGCCTCGCGCTCACCATCGGCGGCGCGACGCGGCAGGCGGCCTTCGACGGCTATCTGAGCCGCATGTTCGCCCGAGCCCTCGGCAAGAGCAACGGCCAAGTGTTCGGATTCTTCTACACCCTGCAATCCTCGGATTTCGACGGGGACGGCATCGGCGTGGCGGCCGGCGCGCTGACCCTGCCCGCGGGCACGACCCTCCGCGACGCGCAGGGCGAGGCGGCCGTGCTCGGCCTCGGGACCCACGCCATCGCCAACGACCCGAATTATCGGGTGGCGGACACCGCGCCCTCCTTCGGGACGGCGCCGGTCCAGCCGCAGCACTGGGTGGCCGGAACCGCGTCGTCGCTCACCCTGCCGGCGGCGGCCGGGGACGGCGCCGTCTCCCACGCGCTCACCCCGGCGCAACTTCCGTCCTGGTTGTCGTTCGATTCCGCGACCCGCGTGCTGTCCGGCACGCCCCCCGCGGCCGCGGCGCGGACCACCTACACCTGGACGGCGACCGACGTTGACGACGATTCCACGGCGCTGACTTTCACCTTCACCGTGGCCGCGGCCAACGCACCGAAGGTCTCTGATGTCGAGCTCCTCTCCAGCCCCGCGGCGCATTCCATGTACGCACCGGGCAGCGCCATCGAAGTAGGGGTCAAGTTCGACAAGGCGGTGACCGTGACGGGCACGCCGACGTTGGCGCTGGACGTCGGCGGCGCGACGCGGCAGGCGCGCTACACCACGGTGCGGAACGGCCATCTGGTGTTCTCCTACACCGTGCAGCAGGCGGACTACGACACCGACGGCGTGAGCATCGGCACGGGCGCGCTGGCGGCGCCCGCCGGCGGCATCTTCGACTCGGCCAACGCCGCGGTCCGGGCGGCGCTGGGCCTCGGCTCCCACGCCATCGCCGCCGCCGGCGGCCACAAGGTGGGCAGTCCGCCGCGGGTCACCGGGGTGAGCATCCATTCCACGCCGCCGCAGGCGGGCACGTATACGAAGGGCACGACGGTCACGGTCCAGGTCGATTTCGACCAGACGGTGACGGTGACGGGCACGCCGCAACTGGCGTTGACGATTGGCAGCGCGACCCGGCAGGCGGGCGCCGTGGCGGAGAGCGGCATGGGCCGCTCCCGGGTGCGCTTCTCCTACACGGTGGCGGCGGCGGATGCGGATACCGACGGCCTGGGCGTCGCCGCCGCCGCGCTGGCTCTGAACGGCGGGACGATCCGCGACCTCGACGGCCAGGATGCCGTGCCCGGCCTGGGGAGCCACGCGCGGGCCGCCTTCGCCAACGCCAAGGTGGACGGGAGCAGGACCGGCCTCTGGCCGGACTTCGGCCAGGCGGCCAGTCCCACGCTCACCCTGACCGCGGGAAGGGCGGCGACCCACGCGCTGCCCACCGTAACTGGCGGCGATACGCCGCTGCGCTACACCGTTTCGCCCGGGCTGCCCGCCGGGCTGAGCGTGAACGCCTCCACAGCGGTCCTCTCCGGCGCGCCCCGGACCGAGAGCCCGCAAAGCGATTACACGCTGACGGCGACCGACGCCAACGGCGACGCCGCGACCCTGGCCTTCACCCTCAAGGTGTCGGGCAGCCGTCCGGTGGCGAGCGGCGTGTCGATCGCCTCCACGCCGCTTGCGGGGGACATCTACGGCGCCAGCGAGGAAATCCTGGTGGACGTGGCCTTCGATCGCACGGGCACGGGCGCGATGACGGTGCGCGGCGCGCCGCGGCTGGCGCTCGCCGTCGGCACCGCCACGCGGCAGGCGTCGTTCCTCTCCGTCTCCGGCGGGACGCTGCGCTTCCGCTACACGGTGCAGGCGGAGGACCGGGACGCGGACGGCATCGCCGTCGCCGCGGACGCGCTGGCGCTCAACGGCGGGCTGATCCGTGACGCCGCGGGCAACAACGCGATCCTGGGCCTCGGCCGCCACGCCCTTGCCGCGGCGCCGGCGCACAAGGTGGACGGCGGCACCGGCCGCGCCCCCACGGTGGCCGGGGTCCGGGTGATCTCGGCGCCGGCGGGCGGCAGCACCTACACGCTGGGCGAGACCATCGAGGTGGAGGTGCGCTTTGACCAGACGGTCGGCGTCTCGGGGACGCCCAACCTGGCGCTGACCCTGGGCTCGGCCACCGCGCAGGCGGCCTGGAACCGCACCGGGGCGAGCCCGACCACGCAGATCTTCCGCCATATGGTGCAGGCGGCGGACCGGGACGCCGACGGCCTCTCCATCGGCGCGGGCGCGCTGGCGCTGGGCGGCGGCACCATCCGCAACGTCCGCGGCGGGGACGCGGCGCTCGGCCTCGGCAGCCACGCGCTGGGCAACCAGCGGGCGCACAAGGTGGACGGATCGAAAAACCCGGCGCCGGTGGTGACCGGCGTCTCCCTCCGCTCCTTCCAGAGGGATGGCTGGTACGACCACGGCGAGGTCGTTGAGGCGCGGGTGACGTTCAACAAGGCGGTGGCGGTGACCGGCAGCCCGCAACTGGCGATCGCCATCGGCGCGACCACGCGGCAGGCGTCCTTTCACGCCGCGAGCGGCGCCCGCGTGGACTTCCGCTACACGGTGCAGGACGGCGACCACGACACCGACGGCCTCTCCATCGGCGCGGGCGCGCTGGCGCTCAATGGCGGGACGATCCGCAACCACGGGGTGGACGCGGCGCTCGGCCTCGGCTCCCACGCGCTGGGCAATCAGGCGGCGCACAAGGTGGACGGCCGCATGGCCAAGGTGACGGGCGTCACCATCGAAACCACTCCGGCGAGCAGCGCCGGCTACGGCGCGGGCGAAGTGATCGGGGTGCGGGTCGATTTCGATCTGGCGCTCGGCGACTATCAAGGCTCCAGGCTGGCGCTGACCATCGGCGACGACACGCGCCAGGCCACCTTCGCCTACGCCCGCAGAGACCACGGCATGCCGGTGGGCGACAGGAGCCGGTTGCACTACACCTACACGGTCCAGACGACGGACCGGGACGCGGACGGCCTCTCCATCGCGGCGAACGCGCTGAGCGGAACCATCCGGCGGCGGGACGGCAACCCGGCGCGGACGGACCTCGGCAGCCACGCGCGGGGCGCCCAGGCGGCGCACAAGGTGACCGGCGCGGTGGTGACGCCCCGGGTGACCCGTATTTCCATCAACAGTCCGCTGAACGGCGTCACCTTCGGGCTCGGGGAAAAGATCAAGGTGACGCTCGAGTTCAACGCGCCGGTCGCCGCACCGCGGGGGGCGCATCTGGCGCTGACCGTCGGCGGCGCCACGCACCGGCTGAACGCCCTCGGCGTGGGCCCCCGCATCTACAAATCGAACTACGGATTCAGCTACGTGGTACAGGCGTCCGACCGGGACGCGGACGGCATCGGCATCGCCGCCGACGGGTTGACGCTTCCCCAGCGCGGAACCCTGCGCAGCGCGGTGGGGGTGGACGCGGCGCTCGGCCTCCCCGCGGCGCCGGTGCGCATAGTGGACGGCAGCCACAACCCGCCGGCGAAGGGGACTCAGGTGCTCGCCGGCAGGGCGCGCCACAACACCTTCCGCGCGGGCGAATCCTTCGATGTCTGGGTGGGCTGGTCCAAGCCGGTGACGATCACCGGCACGCCGACCCTGGCGATGCAGGTGGGCAGCGTCACGCGCCGCCTCAGGCTGGTGCGCGGCGGCGGGACGGAGGCGGTCTTCCGGTACACGGTGCGGCATGACGACCGCGACCCGGACGGCGTGAGCATCGCGGCCGACGCGCTGCGCCTGGAGGGCGCCAGCATCACGGGGCCGGGCGGCAAGGCGGCGCAGCTCCGCCTCACCAAGTCGATCGTGAACGACGCTTCCTTCAAGGTCGGCGGCGCCGCGCGGCCGACGCCGACCTTCGGCGCGGCGGTGGTGCCGGCCCGGGACTGGACGGTGGGCGTGCCGGTGAACTTCACGCTGCCGCCGGCGACCGACGGGGACGGCACGCTGCGCTACGCGCTGCTCGGGCCGTCCGGCATGCCGGGCCAGTACCGGCCCGCCTTTCTCTGGCTGCCGCCCGGGCTGCGTTATACCGCCCCGGCCAACCACACGCTGAGCGGCGGCACGATCAGCGGCACGATCAGCGGCCACACGCCCACGGACAACGATATGAACGGGCACACTTGGCGGCTGACGGCCACGGACGCCGACGCCGACACGGCGACCCTGGACTTCCTCGCCCGGATCGTTCCCGACCGGACGCCGAGCTTCGGCGACGCGGCCATCGGCGACCAGACGTGGATCGAGAACGCGGCGCTCACCGCCTTCGACCTGCCCGAGGCGACGGGCGGCAACGGCGACCTCATCTACACGCTGGCGCCGGCCCTGCCGGGCGGGGTGTCGCGCACCGGGCGGCGGGTGAGCGGCACGCCGGGCGCGGCCATGGCGCGGACGCAATACACCTGGACGGCGACGGACGCGGACGGCGACCAAGCCTCGCTGACCTTTCACGCCACGGTGGCCGAGGACAGCGCGCCCAGCTTCGGCGAGGCCACGATCTCCGACATGTCCTGGCTCCAGGGCTCGCTCATCACCGAGGTCACCCTGCCCGAGGCGACCGGCGGCAACGCCCCGCTGACCTACGGGATCGCGGCCCCGGGGTCGACGCGGGTCGGGACGCAGGGGCTGCCCCAGGGGGTCGAGCTCGATGGGCGCGTGCTGAAGGGCACGCCGACCAAGGTCCAGGAGTCGTCCGAGTTCGACTACGCCTGGCTGGTGGTGGACGCGGACGGCGACACGGCGGAGCTCACCTTCAATATCGAGGTGTACGCCGACCGGCTGCCGAGCTTCGGCGATGCGGCGCTCGCCGACCGGACGTGGACGCAGCGCCAGGCGATCACCGCCTTCACCCTGCCGGCGGCCACCGGCGGCGACGGCGACCTGACCTATATGCTGGCGCCGGCCCTGCCCGTGGGTCTGAGCTTCGACGCGACGGCGCGCGCGGTCTCGGGCACGCCGAGCGCGGCGATGGCCGCGGCGATCTATACCTGGACGGCGACGGATGCGGACGGTGACCAAGCGGCCCTGACCTTCGCTGCGGCCGTGGACGGCATCCCGAGCTTCGGCAGCACGACCATCGCCGACGTGACTTGGACGAAGGGCAAGGCGATCGATTCGTTCTTTCTGCCCGAGGCCACGGGCGGCGACGGCCGGCTGACCTATACGCTGACGCCCGATCCGCCCGCGGGCGTGGGCCGCGACGAGACGACGCACGAGGTCCGGGGCACGCCTGCCGGGAGTCTGGCGCGGTCCAGGTTCCGGTGGGCGGTCCAGGACGAGGACGGGGACGAGGCGGTCCTTGACTTCCACGTCACCGTCGTCAAACCGCCCGTGGTGACGCTGGCCCTCTCGGCCTCGACCATCGACGAGAGCGGGACGGACAGCACGGCGACGGTGACCGCGAAGCTGGACAAGGCGTGGACCGCGGATACGAAGGTGACGATCACGGCTGCCGCGGGGACGAACGCCGCGGACGGCGACTTCGCGCTGAGCACGGCGAAGACGCTGACCATCGCGGCCGGGGAGACCGTCAGCAGCGGGACGGTGACGATCGCCGCGGTGGACAACGCGAAGGACGAACACGACAAGACCGTCATCGTCTCCGGGAGCGCGGTCAACGACGACCTGGTGACCGGCCCTGCGAACCTGACCCTGACCATTGGCGACGACGACGACGCGCCGGCGGTGTCGATCTCCTCGCCGAGCGTGAACGAGGGGGCGGCGGGTTCGACTGCGGCGTTGTCGTTTGCGGTGACGCTGGACGCGGCGAGCGGCAAGCAGGTGATGGTCACCTACGCGGAAGGATCGGGCGGCACCGCGACCGCGGGCGAGGACTACGCGGCGCTGTCTTCGGGCATCCTGACCATCGCGGCGGGGGAGACGAGCGGGAGCGTCAACGTCTCGGTGACGGGCGACGGAACCGACGAGCCGAACGAGACGGTGGAGGTGGTCCTGGCCGACCCGGTCAACGCCGTGCTGGGGCCGTCAACGGGGACCGGCACGATCCTTGACGACGATTTTTCGGCGACCTCAACGCTGACGCTCACGCCTTCGACCATCGACGAGAACGGGACCGGCAGCACGGCGACGGTGACCGCGACGTTGTCCCGGGCGGTGGGCGCGGCGACGACGGTGACGGTCTCCGCGGCCGCGGGGACCAACGCCGAGGCGGGAGACTTCACCCTGAGCACGAACAGGAAGCTGACCATCGCGGCGGGTGCGATCACCAGCAGCGGAACGGTGACGATCGCCGCGGTGGACAACGCGGACGCGGAGTTGGACAAGTCCGTCACCGTATCGGGAAGCGTGGGCAACGATGACGTGGCCGCCCCGGCCGTCGTGACGTTGACGATCCTTGACGACGACCGCTCGTCCACGCCGACGCTGTTCGTCGATTCGCCGAAGGTCGCCGAGGGCGGGCCGGGCGATCCCTCAAAGATGAACAAGCTGACCTGGACCGTGACGCTGGCGCCGGCGAGCGACCAGGAGGTGAGGGTCGCCGTCGCGATCGACGAGAGCGCCGGCACCGCGACGGCGGGGACGTACCGGCGCGCGGCGGAGGGGGTGGACCACGGATTTCCGCCCGAGCCCGGGCTGGTGTTCGCGCCGGGGGAGACCAGCGAGACGGTCTCCGTGTCGGTGTACGGCGACTTGAGGGTGGAGCCGAACGAAACGGTGGTTCTGGCGCTGAGCGACCCGGTGAACGCGCTGCTTGGCGACGCGTCCGGGACCGGCACGATCCTTGACGACGACGCGCCCACGGTGACGCTGGCGCTGGCGGACGGCGCCATCGCCGAGAACGGCGGGACGACCACCGTGACGGCGGCGCTGTCACATGCGTCGGGCATGGCGACGACGGTGACCGTGACGGCCGTATCCGGCTTCTACACGGTGGGTTCGGACGCGACCATCGTCATCGCGGCGGGGGCGACGGCGAACGCCTCGGACGCGGTGACGATCACCGCGGTGGACGACGACGTCGACAACGTGGGCGGCCGCTCGACGACGGTGAGCGGGACGGCGCGGAACAGCCAGGGCGCGGGGACGGTGACGGGCGCGTCGCTGGCGCTCACCGACGACGAGGCGACGCCGGTTGCGACCTTGGCGTTGTCGGAGCCGGACTCGTCGAAGCTGGACACCATCGCCGAGAGCGGCCAGGGCGACACGAGCACGGTGACGGCGACGCTCTCCGGCAAGTCGAGCGAGGCGGTGATGCTCACGGTGACGGCGACCGCGGTGGCGCCGGCGGTCGCGGCCGACTTCACGCTGAGTTCCGGCGTGACGCTGACCATCGCGGCCGGCGCGACGGCGAGCGTGGGCGCGGTGACGATCACCGCGTTGGACAACGCGAAGGACGAGCCGGACAAGCAGCTGACGGTTTCGGCCGCGGTTTCCGGCGCCAGTGGGGTGGCGGACCCCGCGGATGCGACGCTGACCATCGCGGACGACGACGCGGCGCCGGCGCTGTCGATCACGTCGCCGACGGTGGCGGAGGGGGCGTCGGGAGAGACGGCGGTGCTGACGTATACGGTGACGCTGGACGCGGAGAGCGGGCGGCAGGTGACCGTGGCCTATGCCGAGGGCGCCGGCGGCACGGCGACGGCGGGGGCGGACTACACGGCACTGTCGGGCGGGACGCTGACCTTCGCGGCCGGGGAGACGAGCAAGACCCTCGCCGTGACGGTGACGGGCGACGCGACCGACGAGCCCGACGAAACGGTGGTGGTGACGCTGAGCGGCCCTGCCGGCGCGACCCTCCCCGATGGGGCCGCAAGCGGGACCGGTACCATCACGGACGACGACGATGCGCCGACGGTGGCGCTGGCGTTGTCGGATGACGCCATCTCGGAGAATGGCGGCGTGACGACGGTGAGCGCGACGCTGTCGCATCCCTCCAGTGACGACACCACGGTGACGGTGGGAGCGGTTTCGGGCTTCTACACGGTGGGCGAGGACGCGGTGATCGTGATCGCGGCGGGCGCCACCACGCACGCGGGCGACACGGTGACGGCGACCGCGGTGAATGACGCCGTGGACAACGTGGGCGACCGCTCCGTCACGGTGACGGGGACGGCGGCCAACGACCAGGCCGCTGCCGATTTGCAGACCGTGGCCGTGACCGGGGCGGCGCTGACGCTGACCGACGACGAGGCCACACCGACCGTGACGCTGGTACTGTCGGAGCCGGAGGCGGCGAACCCGGATACGATCAACGAGAGCGGGGCGGGCAACGCGAGCACGGTGACGGCGACATTGAGCGGCCGGTCAAGTGAGGCGGTGACGCTGACGGTGACGGCCACGGCGGGGACGCACGCGGTTTCTGGCGACTTCACGCAGACGGGGACGACGTTGGCCGTGGCAGCGGGGGCGACCACGAGCACGGGCGTCGTGACAGTCACGGCGGTGGATAACGCGACGGACGAGCCGGCCAAGGCGGTGACGGTGACAGCCGCGGTGGCCGGCACCAGCGGGGTGACAGCACCCGATGCCGTGACGCTGACCATTGCGGACGACGACGCAGCCCCGGCGGTGACGCTGGCGGTGGCCGAGTCTGCCATTGCCGAGGCCGGCGGTACGACCACCGTCACCGCCACCCTCTCGCACCCCTCCGCTGTAGCGACCACGATGACCGTGGCGGCAGTGGCCGGTGCCTACACGGTGGGGGAGGACGCCGAGATTGTCATTGCCGCCGGCGCCACCGCGACTGCTGCCGACCCCGTGACGGTGACGGCGGTGGACGACGCCGTGGACAACGTGGGCGACCGGGCGGTGACGGTGACGGGCACGGCGGCCAACGCCTTGGGGGTGGGCACCGTGACCGGGGCGGTGCTGACGCTGACCGACGACGAGGCGACGCCGACCGTGACGCTGGTGTTGTCGGAGCCGGAGGCGGCGAACCCGGATACGATCAACGAGAGCGGGGCGGGCAACGCGAGCACGGTGACGGCGACGTTGAGCGGCCGGTCAAGTGAGGCGGTGACGCTGACGGTGACGGCGACGGCGGGGACGCACGCGGCGACGGGAGCCTTCACGCAGACGGGGACGACGTTGACCGTGGCAGCGGGGGCGACCACGAGCACGGGCATGGTGACAGTCACGGCGGTGGATAACGCGACGGACGAGCCGGCCAAGGCGGTGACGGTGACGGCCGCGGTGGCCGGCACCAGCGGGGTAGCGGCGCCGAATGCCGTGACGCTGACCATTGCGGACGACGACGCAGCCCCGGCGGTGACGCTGGCGGTGGCCGAGTCTGCCATTGCCGAGGCCGGCGGTACGACCACCGTCACCGCCACCCTCTCGCACCCCTCCGCGGCGGCGACCACGGTGACCGTGGCGGCAGTGGCCGGCGCCTACACGGTGGGGGAGGACGCCGAGATCGTCATTGCCGCCGGCACCACCGCGACTGCTGCCGACCCCGTGACGGTGACGGCGGTGGACGACGCCGTGGACAACGTGGGCGACCGGGCGGTGACGGTGACGGGCACGGCGGCCAACGCCTTGGGGGTGGGTGCCGTGACCGGGGCGGTGCTGACGCTGACCGACGACGAGGCGACGCCGACCGTGACGCTGGTGCTGTCGGAGCCGTCGGCGGCGAACCCGGATACGATCAACGAGAGCGGGGCGGGCAACGCGAGCACGGTGACGGCGACGTTGACCCGGGCGTCAAGCGAAGCGGTGACGTTGACGGTCTCGACGACGGCGGGGGCGCACGCGGCAGTCGGCGACTTCACGCAGAGGGGCACGATGCTCACCATTGCCGCGGGCTTAACGGCAAGCATGGGCGTCGTGACCGTGACGGCGAACGACAACCTAGTGGACGATCCGGATAAGTCGGTGACGGTCTCGGCCACGGTGTCCGGCACCAGCGGGGTGACAGCGCCGGATGCCGTGACGCTGACCATTGCGGACGACGACGATCCGCCCACGCTATTGATCTCATCGCCGAGCGTGGCGGAGGAGACGTCGGGGGCGACGCCGACGTTGACGTTCACGGTGACGCTGAGTGCGGCGAGCGGCAAGCGGGTGACGGTAGCGTATGCCGACGCGCTGACGGGCACGGCGACGAGCGGCACGGACTACACGGCGTTGACGGCGGGGACGCTGACCTTCGCGGCGGGGACGACCAGCCGGAGCGTCACGGTGTGGGTGACGGGGGATACCACGGACGAGACGGACGAGACGGTGGTGGTGAGTCTGAGCAGTCCTACGAACGCCACACTCTCTACGGGGACGGGCACGGGGACGATCACGAACGATGACGGGGCGCCGACGTTGTCGATCTCATCGTCAAGCGTGACAGAGGGGACATCGGGGGCGACGCCGATGTTGACGTTCACGGTGACGCTGAGCGCGGTGAGCGGCAAGCGGGTGACGGTGGGGTATGCCGACGCGCTGACGGGTACGGCGACGAGCGGTACGGACTACACGGCGGTGACGGCGGGGACATTAACCTTTGCGGCGGGGACGACGAGCCGGAGCGTCACAGTGTCGGTGACGGGGGACACCACGGACGAGGCGGATGAAACGGTGGTGGTGAGTCTGAGCAGTCCTACGAACGCCACGATCTCCGCGGGCACGGGCACGGGGACGATCACGAACGATGACGGGGCGCCCACGCTGTCGATTTCATCGCCGAGCGTGACAGAGGGGGCGGCGGGGGCGACGCCGACGTTGACGTTCACGGTGACGCTGAGCGCGGCGAGCGGCAAGCGGGTGACGGTGGGGTATGCCGACGCGCTGACGGGCACGGCGACGAGCGGCACGGACTACACGGCATTGACGGCGGGGACGCTGACCTTCGCGGCGGGGACGACCAGCCGAGGCGTCACGGTGTCGGTGACGGGGGATACCAGGGATGAGCAGGACGAGACGGTGGTGGTGGTGCTGAGCGGCCCGGTGAACGCGCTTCCGGTGAGCGGGCGGACGGGGACGGGGACGATTACGGACGACGACGCGGCGCCGGGGGTGACGCTGGCGGTGGCGGATACGGCCATTGCCGAGGCCGGCGGCGTGACGACGGTGACGGCGACGCTGAGCCATGCGTCGAGTGCAGCGACGACGGTGACGGTGATGGGGGTGCCGGGCTTCTACACAGCGGGATCGGACGCGACGATCGTGATTGCGGCGGGGAGCACGGCGAGCGCCCCGGACACGGCGACGGTGACCGCGGTGAACGACGCCGTGGACAACGTGGGCGATCGGCGCGTCACGGTGACGGGCACGGCGGCCAACGCCCAGGCGGCCGCCGAGTCGCAGACCGTGGCCGTGGCCGGGGCGACCCTGACGCTGACGGACGACGAAGACACGCCAACCGTCACGCTGGTGCTGTCGGAGCCGGATGCGGCGAAGCCGGACACGATTGCGGAGAGCGGGCCGGACAACGCGAGCACGGTGACGGCGACGCTGAACCGGGCGTCAAGCGAAGCGGTGACGCTGATGGTGGCGGCAGTGGCAGGAACGAACGCGGTTTCCGGTGACTTCACGCAGACGGGCACGACGCTGACCGTCGTGGCAGGTTCGACGGCGAGCACGGGTGTCATGACACTGACGGCGAGCGACGACACGACGGACGGGCCGGACAAGGCGGTGACGGTGACGGCCACGGTGTCGGGTGACAGCGGGGTGGCGAACCCGGCGGCCGTGACACTGACGATTACGGATGACGACGCGGCGCCGGGGGTGACGCTGGCGGTGGCGGAGTCGGCCATTGCCGAGGCCGGCGGCGTGACGACGGTGACGGCGACGCTGAGCCATGCGTCGAGTGCGGCGACGACGGTGACGGTAACAGGGGTATCGGGCTTCTACACGGCGGGGTCGGACGCGACGATCGTGATTGCGGCGGGTGCCACGGCGAGCGCCACGGACACGGCGACGGTGGCGGCGGTGGACAACACGACGGACGAACCGGATCGTTCGGTGACGGTGACGGCGACGGTGGCCAACGACGTGGGCGCGGGAAGCGTGATTGGGGCGTCGCTGACGTTGACGGACGACGACGCGGCGCCGGGGGTGACGCTGGCGGTGGCGGAGTCGGCCATTGCCGAGGCCGGCGGGGTGACGACGGTGACGGCGACGCTGAGCCATGCGTCGAGTGCGGCGACGACGGTGACGGTGACGGGGGTGCCGGGCTTCTACACGGTCGGCGCGGATGCAGAGATCACCATTGCTGCCGGCGAAACCACCAACGCCTCGGACTCAGTGACGATCACCGCGGTGAACGACGCCGTGGACAACGTGGGCGACCGGCGCGTCACGGTGACGGGCACGGCGGCCAACGCCCAGGCGGCCGCCGAGTCGCAGACTGTGGCCGTGGCCGGGGCGGCGGTGACGCTGACGGACGACGAAGACACACCGACGGTGACGTTGGCGCTGTCGGAGCCGGATGCGGCGAAGCCGGACAGGATTGCCGAGAGCGGAGCGGGCAACGTGAGCACGGTGACGGCGACGCTGAACCGGGCGTCAAGCGAAGCGGTGACGCTGACGGTATCGGCTTCGGCGGGAGCGCACGCGGCGGTGGGGGACTTCACGTTGTCGAGCGTGAAGACGCTGACCATTGCGGCGGGGGAAACGGCGAGCACCGGCGCGGTGACGGTCACGGCGGTGGACAACGCAACGGACGCGCCGGACAAAGCGGTGACGGTCTCGGCCACGGTGTCGGGCGCCAGCGGGGTGTCGAATCCGGCGGCCGTGACACTGACGATTACGGACGACGACGCGGCGCCGGCGGTGACGCTGGCGGTGGCGGAGTCGGCCATTGCCGAGGCCGGCGGGACGACGACGGTGACGGCGACGCTGAGCCATCCGTCAAGCGCGGCGACGACGGTGACGGTGCCGGCGCGGGCCGGCGCCTACGCGACTGGTTCGACGGACGCGGCCCTCGTCATTGTGGCCGGCGCGACGGCGAATGCGTCGGAGGGCGTGATGATTACCGCCGTGGACGACGCCGTGGACAATGTCGTCAACCGTGTGGTGACGGTGACGGGCACGGCGGCCAACGAGCAGGGGGTCGGCCCGGTCACCGGCGCACCCCTCTCCCTCACTGACGACGAGGGGACGCCGACGGCGACCCTCGGCTTGTCGCCTTCGTCCATTTCGGAGGCCGGCGGGGTGGCGACGGTGACGGCGACGCTTTCGGGCGCGTCAAGCGCGGCGGTGACGCTGACGGTGGCGGCGGCGGGCGACGGCTTCACGCTGTCGACCGCGAAGACGCTGATCATCGGGGCGGGGGCGACGGCGAGCAGAGGCGCGGTGACGCTTGCGGCGACGGACGACACGACCGACGCGCCGAACAGGACGGTAACGGTCTCGGCTACGGTGTCCGGCACGAGCGGGGTGGCGAATCCGACCGCCGAGACGCTGACCGTGACGGACGACGACGCGGCGCCGACGGTGGCGCTGGCAGTGGCGGACTCGACCATTGAGGAGGCCGGCGGCGCGACGTCGGTGAGCGCCACCCTTTCGCACCCCTCCAGCGCGGCGACGACGGTCACCGTGACGGCGGTCCCGGGCTTCTACACGGTGGGCGAGGATGCCGCGATCGTCATCGCGGCGGGTGCCACGGCGAACGTGGACGAGACCGTGACGATCACGGCGGTGGACGACGCCATCAACAACGTGGCCGCCCGCTCCGCGACGGTCACGGCCACGGCTTCCAACGACCAGGGCATCGGGACGGTCACCGGCGCGGCGCTGACGCTGACCGACGACGAGGGCGCGCCGACGGCGACCCTCGGCTTGTCGCCTTCGTCTGTTTCGGAGGCTGGCGGGGTTGCGACGGTGACGGCGACGCTTTCGGGCGCGTTGAGCGCGGTGGTGACGTTGACGGTGGCGGCCTCGGCGGGTGCCGATACGGTTGCCGGCGACTTCACGCTGTCAAGCGCGAAGACGCTGATTATCGGGGCGGGGGCGACGGCGAGCACGGGCACGGTGACCATTGCGGCGACGAACGACGCGGCGGATTCACCGAACAAGTCGGTGACGGTCTCGGCGACGGTGTCGGGTGACAGCGGGATGGAGAATCCGGTGGCCGTGACACTGACGATGACGGACGACGACGCGGCGCCTTCGGTGACGTTGGCGGTGGCGGAGTCGGCCATTGACGAGGCCGGCGGCACGACGACGGTGACCGCGACGCTGAGCCATCCGTCAAGCGCGGCGACGACGGTGACGGTGCCGGCGCGGGCCGGCGCCTACGCGATTGGTTCGGCGGACGCGGCCATTGTCATTGTGGCCGGCGCGACGGCGAATGCTTCGGAGGGCGTGATGATTACCGCCGTGGACGACGCCGTGGACAATGTCGTCAACCGTGCGGTGACGGTGACGGGCACGGCGGCCAACGAGCAGGGAGTCGGCGCCGTCACCGGCGCGACACTGACGCTGACCGACGACGAAGACACGCCGACCGTCACGCTGGCGCTGTCGGAGCCGGATGCGGCGAAGCCGGACACGATTGCGGAGAGCGGGGCGGGCAACGCGAGCACGGTGACGGCGACGCTGAACCGGGCGTCAAGCGAAGCGGTGACGTTGACGGTCTCGACGACGGCGGGGGCGCACGCGGCCGTCGGCGACTTCACGCAGAGGGGCACGATGCTCACCATTGCCGCGGGCTCAACGATGAGCACGGGCGTGGTGACGGTCACGGCGGCGGACAACGCGACGGACGAGCCGGCCAAGGCGGTGACGGTGACGGCGACGGTGTCGGGCGCCAGCGGCGTGGCGAATCCGGCCGCGGTGACGCTGACCATCGCGGACGACGACGCGGCGCCGACGGTGACGCTGGTTCTGTCGGCGTCGTCGATTGCGGAGGACGGGGGCGCGGCGACGGTGACGGCGACGCTCTCGCACGCATCAAGCGCGGCGACGACGGTCACGGTCGCGGCGACGGCGGGGGCGCACACGACGGCGGCGGACTTCACGCAGACGGGGACGACGCTGACGGTGGCGGCGGGGTCAACGACGAGTACGGGGGCGGTGACCGTCGCGGCAGTCAACGACGCGGCGGACGCGGAGCACGACAAGACGGTGACGGTGACGGCGACGGCGACTAACGGCCAGGGGGTCGCGGGGCCCCCGTCGCCGGTGACGCTGACGATTGCGGACGACGACGTGGACCTGAAGCCGACGTTCGGGAGCGCGACGGTGGCGGATCAGAGTTGGCCGGTTTCCACCGTGATTCCGCGCCTCACGCTGCCGGCAGCGACGGGGGGCGACGGGGGGCTGACCTACACGCTGGCGCCGGCGGTGCCGTCGTGGTTGAAGCGGAGCGGGTTCGTGGTGACGGGGACGACGCCGGACGATCCGACGGACCCGGTGGACTACACGTGGACGGTGCGGGACGAGGATGGGGACGCGGCGTCGCTGACCTTTGCCATCAACGTGGTGGACAGCGTGATCATGAGCCCGGCAGGGGCGCCCTCGCTGTCGCTGTCGTCGCCGAGCGTGGCGGAGGGGGCGGCGGGGTCGACGGCGACGCTGAACTACGAGGTGGTGCTGAGCGCGGCGAGCACGGAGGCGGTAGTGGTGTCGTATGCGGACGCGGGGACGGGGACGGCGGTGGCCGGGCGGGACTACACGGCGCTGGGGGCTGGGACGCTGACGTTCGCGGCGGGCGAGACGAGCAAGTCGGTGCTGGTGACGGTGAGGGGGGATGGGGTGGACGAGCCGGACGAGACGGTGGAGGTGGTGCTGAGCGGCCCGGTGAACGCGCAGGTTCCGGTGAGCGGGCGGACGGGGACGGGGACGATCGTGGACGACGACGCGGCGCCGGGGGTGACGCTGGCGGTGGCGGCTACGGCCATTGACGAGGCCGGCGGGACGACGACGGTGACGGCGACGCTGAGCCATGCGTCAAGTGCGGCGACAACGGTAACGGTGACGGGGGTGCCGGGCTTTTACACGGCGGGATCGGACGCGACGATCGTGATTGCGGCGGGTGCCACGGCGAGCGCCACGGACACGGCGACGGTGGCGGCGGTGGACAACACGACGGACGAGCCGGATCGTTCGGTGACGGTGACGGCGACGGTGGCCAACGACGTGGGCGCGGGAAGCCTGATAGGGGCGTCGCTGACGTTGACGGACGACGACGCGGCGCCGGGGGTGACGCTGGCGGTGGCGGAGTCGGCCATTGCCGAGGCCGGCGGGGTGACGACGGTGACGGCGACGCTGAGCCATGCGTCAAGTGCAGCGACGACGGTGACGGTGACGGGGGTGCCGGGCTTTTACACGGCGGGATCGGACGCGACGATCGTGATTGCGGCGGGGAGCACGGCGAGCGCCACGGACACGGCGACGATCACCGCGGTGAACGACGCCGTGGACAACGTGGGCGACCGGCGCGTCACGGTGACGGGCACGGCGGCCAACGCCCAGGCGGCTGCCGAGTCGCAGACCGTGGCCGTGACCGGCGCGGCGCTGACGCTGAGGGACGACGAAGACACACCAACCGTCACGCTGGTGCTGTCGGAGCCGGATCCATTGAAGCCGGACACGATTGCCGAAAGCGGGGTGGGCAACGCAAGCACGGTGACGGCGACGCTGAACCGGGCGTCAAGCGAAGCGGTGACGCTGACGGTGTTGGCGACGGCGGGGTCGCACGCGGCGGCCGGCGACTTCACGCTGTCGAGTCCGGCGACGCTGACCATTGCGGCGGGAGAAACGGCAAGCACGGGCGTCGTGACCGTGACGGCGACCGACAACCCGGTGGACGAGCCGGCCAAGGCGGTGACGGTCTCGGCCACGGTGTCGGGTGCCAGCGGGGTGGCGAATCCGGCGGCCGTGACACTGACGATTACGGACGACGACGCGGCGCCGGCGGTGGCGCTGGCGGTCGCGGATTCTTCGATCTCGGAGCGCGGCGGCGTAACCACGGTGACGGCGTCGCTTTCCCATGCATCGAGTGCGGAAACCACGGTGACGGTGACCGCCGTTGCGGGCGCCTATACGGTGGGTTCGAATGGGGAAATCGTGATTGCGGCGGGGAAGACGGCGAACGCTTCGGCCGGCGTGACGATTACGGCGGTGGACGACGCCGTGGACAACGTGGGCGCTCGCTCGGTGAGGGTGACCGGCACGGCGGCCAACGAGCAGGGAGTGGGCGCGGTGACGGGCGCGGCGCTGACGTTGAGGGACGACGAAGACACGCCGACCGTCACGCTGGCGCTCTCGTCGTCGATTTCGGAGCACGGCGGGGTGGCGACGGTGACGGCGGCGCTGGACCGGGCGTCGAGCGCGGCGGTGACGCTGACGGTGGCAGCAGTGGCAGGAACGCACGCGGTTTCCGGCGACTTCACGCAGACGGGCACGACGCTGACCATTGCGGCGGGTTCGACGGTGAGCACGGGCGTCGTGACCCTGACGGCGAATGACAACCCGGTGGACGCGCCGGACAAAGCGGTGACGGTCTCGGCCACGGTGTCGGGCGCCAGCGGGGTGGCGAATCCGGCGGCCGTGACACTGACGATTACGGACGACGACGCAGCGCCGGGGGTGACGCTGGCGGTGGCGGAGTCGGCCATTGCCGAGGCCGGCGGGACGACGACGGTGACGGCGACGCTGAGCCATCCGTCAAGCGCGGCGACGACGGTGACGGTCACGGCGCGGGCCGGCGCCTACGCGATTGGTTCGACGGACGCGGCCCTCGTCATTGTGGCCGGCGCGACGGCGAATGCTTCGGCGGGCGTGCTGCTTACCGCCGTGGACGACCACGTGGACAACGTCGTCAACCGTGCGGTGACGGTGACGGGCACGGCGGCCAATGAGCAGGGAGTCGGCCCGGTCACCGGCGCCCCCCTCACCCTCACCGACGACGAGGGGACGCCGACGGCCACCCTCGCCTTGTCGCCTTCGTCCATTTCGGAGGCCGGCGGGGTGGCGACGGTGACGGCAACGCTTTCGGGCGCGTCAAGCGCGGCGGTGACGGTGACGGTGGCGGCGGCGGGCGACGGCTTCACGCTGTCGACTGCGAAGACGCTGATCATCGGGGCGGGGGCGACGGCGAGCAGGGGCGCGGTGACCGTTGCGGCGACGGACGACACGACCGACGCGCCGAACAGGACGGTAACGGTCTCGGCTACGGTGTCCGGCACGAGCAGGGTGGCGAATCCGACCGCCGTGACACTGACGATTACGGACGACGACGCGGCGCCGACGGTGGCGCTGGCGGTGGCGGACTCGATTATTGAGGAGGCCGGCGGCGCGACGTCGGTGAGCGCCACCCTCTCGCACCCCTCCAGTGCGGCGACGACGGTCACCGTGACGGCGGTCACGGGCTTCTACACGGTGGGCGAGGACGCCGCGATCGTCATCGCGGCGGGGGCCACGGCGAACGTGGACGAGACCGTGACGATCACGGCGGTGGACGACGGCGTGGACAACCTGGCCGTCCGCCCCGTCACGGTCACCGCCACGGCTTCCAACGACCAGGGCATCGGGGAGGTGACGGGGGCGAGCCTGACGTTGAGCGGGAGCGCGGTGCTGAATCGACAATATCCCCAGACGCCGTCGTTGGCGATTTCGTCGGCGCGAGTGGACGAGGGGGCGCCGGGGACGACGGCGACGTTGAGCTTCAAGGTGAGTTTGAGCGCGGTGAGCGCGAGGACGGTGACGGTGGCCTACGCGGAGGGGACGGGCGGCACGGCGACGCGGGGCACGGACTACGCGGCGTTGGCGGGCGGGACGCTGACTTTCGCCGCGGGGGAGACGAGCAAGACGGTGACGGTGACGGTGACGGGCGACGGGGTCGACGAGCCGGACGAGACGGTGGAGGTGGTTCTGAGCGACCCGGCGAACGCGCAGATCCCGGAGAGCGGCCTGACGGGAACGGGAACCATCACGGACGACGACGCGGCGCCGACGGTGACCCTGGCGGTCGCGGACTCGGCCATCGACGAGGCCGGGGGTACGACGGCGGTGAGCGCCACCCTTTCGCACCCGTCCAGTGACGCCACCACGGTGACGGTGACGGCGGTCCCGGGCTTCTACACGGTGGGCGAGGATGCCGCGATCGTCATCGCGGCGGGGGCCACGGCGAACGTGGACGAGACCGTGACGATCACGGCGGTGGACGACGGCGTGGACAACCTGGCCGTCCGCCCCGTCACGGTCACCGCCACGGCTTCCAACGACCAGGGCATCGGGGAGGTGACGGGGGCGAGCCTGACGTTGAGCGGGAGCGCGGTGCTGAATCGACAATATCCCCAGACGCCGTCGTTGGCGATTTCGTCGGCGCGAGTGGACGAGGGGGCGCCGGGGACGACGGCGACGTTGAGCTTCAAGGTGAGTTTGAGCGCGGTGAGCGCGAGGACGGTGACGGTGGCCTACGCGGAGGGGACGGGCGGCACGGCGACGCGGGGCACGGACTACGCGGCGTTGGCGGGCGGGACGCTGACTTTCGCCGCGGGGGAGACGAGCAAGACGGTGACGGTGACGGTGACGGGCGACGGGGTCGACGAGCCGGACGAGACGGTGGAGGTGGTTCTGAGCGACCCGGCGAACGCGCAGATCCCGGAGAGCGGCCTGACGGGAACCATCACGGACGACGACGCGGCGCCGACGGTGACCCTGGCGGTCGCGGACTCGGCCATCGACGAGGCCGGGGGTACGACGGCGGTGAGCGCCACCCTTTCGCACCCGTCCAGTGACGCCACCACGGTGACGGTGACGGCGGTCCCGGGCTTCTACACGGTGGGCGAAGACGCCGGGATTGTCATCGCGGCGGGGGGCACGGCGAACGTGGGCGCGACCGTGACGGTCACGGCGGTGGACGACGCCATTGACGTGGCTGCCCGTTCCGCGACGGTCACGGCCACGGCTTCCAATGACCAGGGATCGGGACGGTCACCGGCCCCGTGCTGACGCGCGACGACGACGGCGACCCTCGCCCTGTCGCCTTCGTCCATCTCGGAGGCCGGCGGGGTGTCAACGGTGACGGCGACGCTTTCGGGCGCGTCGAGCGCGGCGGTGACGCTGACGGTGGCGGCGTCGGCGGGTGCCGATACGGTTGCCGGCGACTTCACGCTGTCGAGCGCGAAGACGCTGGTCATCGGGGCGGGGGCGACGGCGAGCACGGGCACGGTCACCCTCGCGGCGACGAACGACGAGACGGACGCGCCGGCCAAGGCGGTGACGGTTTCGGCGACGGTGGGCGGCGCGAGCGGGGTGGCGACCCCGGAGAGTAAGACGCTGACCATCATGGACGACGACGGGGCGCCGACGGTGGCGCTGGCGTTGGCGTCTTCTTCGATCCCGGAGGCCGGCGGCACGACCGACGTCACTGCCACTCTCTCGCACCCGTCGAGCGCCGCCACGACGGTGACGGTGCGGGCAGCTTCGGGTTTCTACACGGTGGGCCAGGACGGGGAGATTGTGATCGCGGCGGGGAGCACGACGAACGCTGCCGACACGGTGACGGTGACGGCGGTGAACGACGCCATCGACAACGTGGGCGACCGGAGCGTCACGGTGAGCGCCACGGCGGACAACGGCCAGGGCGTGGGCACGGTGACCGGGGCCGGTCTGACGCTGACCGACGACGAGGGTACGCCGACGGCGACCCTCGCCCTGTCGCCTTCGTCCATCTCGGAGGCCGGCGGGGTGTCGACGGTGACGGCGACGCTTTCGGGCGCGTCAAGCGCGGCGGTGACGGTGACGGTGGCGGCGTCGGGTGACGGCTTCACGCTGTCAACCGCGAAGACGCTGATCATCGGGGCGGGCTCGACGGCGAGCAGGGGCACGGTGACCGTTGCGGCGACGGACGACGCGACGGACGCGCCGAACAAGGTGGTGACGGTCTCGGCCACGGTGTCCGGCACGAGTGGGGTGGCGAATCCGGCGGCCGTGACACTGACGATTACGGACGACGACGGGGCGCCGACGGTGGCGCTGGCGGTGGCGGACTCGACCATTGAGGAGGCCGGCGGCGCGACGGCGGTGAGCGCCACCCTCTCGCACCCCTCCAGCGCGGCGACGACGGTCACCGTGACGGCGGTCACGGGCTTCTACACGGTGGGCGAGGACGGGGAGATCGTCATCGCGGCGGGGGGCACGGCGAACGTGGACGACACCGTGACGATCACGGCGGTGGACGACGCCATTGACAACGTGGCCGCCCGCTCCGCGACGGTCACGGCCACGGCTTCCAACGACCAGGGCATCGGGACGGTCACCGGCGCGGCGCTGACGCTGACCGACGACGAGGGCGCGCCGACGGCGACCCTCGGCTTGTCGCCTTCGTCTATTTCGGAGGCCGGCGGGGTGTCGACGGTGACGGCGACGCTTTCGGGCGCGTCGAGCGCGGCGGTGACGTTGACGGTGGCGGCGTCGGGTGACGGCTTCACGCTTTCGACCGCGAAGATGCTGACCGTAGGGGCGGGGGCGACGGCGAGCACGGGCGCGGTGACCATTGCGGCGACGAACGACGTGGCGGATTCACCGAACAAGTCGGTGACGGTTTCGGCGACGGTGAGCGGTGCGAGCGGGGTGGCGACCCCGGAGAGCAAGACGCTGACCATCACGGATGATGACGGGGTGCCTTCGGTTACCTTGGCGGCGGCGAACGGCGCCATTGACGAGAACGGTGGCACGACGACGGTGACGGCGACGCTGAGCCATCCGTCGAGTGCGGCGACGACGGTGACGGTGACGGGGGTGTCGGGCTTCTATACGGCGGGGTCGGACGCGACGATCGTGATTGCGGCGGGTGCCACGGCGAGCGCCACGGACACGGCGACGGTGGCGGCGGTGGACAATGCGACGGACGAGCCGGATCGTTCGGTGACGGTGACGGCGACGGTGGCCAACGACGTGGGCGCGGGAAGCGTGATTGGGGCGTCGCTGACGTTGACGGACGACGACGCGGCGCCGGGGGTGACGCTGGCGGTGGCGGAGTCGGCCATTGCCGAGGCCGGCGGGGTGACGACGGTGACGGCGATGCTGAGCCATCCGTCGAGTGCGGCGACGACGGTGACGGTGACGGGGGTGCCGGGCTTTTACACGGTAGGCGCGGATGCAGAGATCACCATTGCTGCCGGCGAAACCACCAACGCCTCGGACTCAGTGCCGATCACCGCGGTGGACAACGTGACGGATGAGCCGGACCGCTCTACCACGGTGACCGGCACGGTGGCTAACAGCCAAGGCGCCGGCAGCGTCTCCGGCGCGACCTTGACGCTCACCGACAACGACGGGAAGCCGACGGTGACGCTGGCAGTGGCAGATCCGGCCATTGACGAGGCCGGCGGCACGACGATGGTGACGGCGACCCTCTCCCACGCATCGAGCGCGGATACCACGGTGACGGTGACGGCTCTGGCCGGCGCCTACACCGTGGATTCGACGAACGCGACCATCGTTATTGTCGCGGGCGTCACGTCGGATGCTTCCGACACCGCGTCAATCACCGCCGTGAACGACGACGTTGACAACGGCGCCGGACGCGACGTGCAGGTGACCGGCAGCGCCGGCAACAGCCAAGGCATCGGCACGGTGAACGCCGCGGCTCTGACGCTGAGGGACGACGAGGCGAGGTCGGTTGTGACGTTGACCCTGTCGTTCTCTTCCATCTCCGAGAAGAACGGCTTGACCACGGTAAAGGCCACCTTGATCCCCGCGTCAAGCGCGGCGACGACGGTCACGGTCTCGGCGGTGGCGGGCGCCAACGCC
The DNA here is from genome assembly GCA_965212625.1 of Nitrospirales bacterium. Classification (GTDB taxonomy): domain Bacteria; phylum Nitrospirota; class Nitrospiria; order Nitrospirales; family UBA8639; genus Bin75. Next base: position 2,770,741 of record OZ243124.1, read on the forward strand.
GTCGCCGGCGACTTCGCGCTGAGCACGAACAAGACCCTCTCCATCGCCGCGGGCGCCACCACCAGCATCGGCCAAGTGACCATTGACGCGGTTGACAACGCTGCCACTGCCGCGAACAAGGAGGTGACCGTTTCGGCAACGGCGCAGAATGCCAACGGCGTGACCGCCCCGACGAACGTGACGCTGACGATCACCGAGGACGACCCGACGGCGGACGCGGGTGAGGACCAGACGGTGACCGAGGGCACGGTGGCGACCTTGGACGGGAGCGGCTCCTCGGACCCGGACGGCGATCCGCTGAGCTACTCGTGGCGACGGAGCGGGGGCACTCCGACGGTGCCGTTGACGGGGGCGACCACGGTCACGCCGACGTTCACGGCGCCGGAGTTGACCGGGGATACGACGTTGACGTTCGAGTTGACGGTAACGGCGGGCGGGGCGAGTGCGACGGATGCGGTGGCCGTGACCATCCAGGCGGACAACGACCCGCCGACGGCGAACGCGGGCGACGACCAGACGGTGACGGAAGGCACGGCGGTGACGCTGGCGGGGAGTGGCATGGATCCGGAGGAGGATCCGCTGAGCTACGCGTGGCGGCAGAGCGGGGGCAGTCCGATGGTGCCGTTGACGGGGGCGACCACGGCGACGCCGACGTTCACGGCCCCGGGGTTGACCGGAGAGACGCCGCTGACGTTTGAGTTGACGGTGACGGCGGGCGGGGCGAGCGCGACGGACGCGGTGGCCGTGGTCATCCAGGCGGACAACGTCGGTCCGGCCGAAGCGGGTTCGGATCAGGTGGACAACGACCCGCCGACGGCGAACGCGGGTTCGGATCAGACGGTGGCGGAAGGCACGGCGGTGACGCTGGCGGGGAGTGGGACGGATCCGGAGGAGGAGCCGCTGAGCTATGCGTGGCGGCAGAGCGGGGGCAGTACGACGGTGGCGTTGACGGGGGCGAGCACGGCCACGCCGACGTTCGTGGCGCCGGAGTTGACCGAGACCACGCCGCTGACGTTTGAGTTGACGGTGACAGCGGGTGGGGCGAGTGCGACGGACGCGGTGGCCGTGGTCATCCAAGCCGACAACGACCCGCCGACGGCGAACGCGGGTTCGGATCAGACGGTGGCGGAAGGCACGGCGGTGACGCTGGCGGGGAGTGGGACGGATCCGGAGGAGGAGCCGCTGAGCTATGCGTGGCAGCAGAGCGGGGGCAGTACGACGGTGGCGTTGACGGGGGCGAGCACGGCCACGCCGACGTTCGCGGCGCCGGAGTTGACCGAGACCACGCCGCTGACGTTTGAGTTGACGGTGACAGCGGGTGGGGCGAGTGCGACGGACGCGGTGGCCGTGGTCATCCAAGCCGACAACGACCCGCCGACGGCGAACGCGGGCGACGACCAGACGGTGACGGAAGGTACGGCGGTGACGCTGGCGGGGAGTGGGACGGATCCGGAGGAGGAGCCGCTGAGCTATGCGTGGCGGCAGAGCGGGGGCAGTACGACGGTGGCGTTGACGGGGGCGAGCACGGCCACGCCGACGTTCGTGGCGCCGGAGTTGACCGGGGGTATGACGCTGACGTTTGAGTTGACGGTGACGGCGGGTGGGGCGAGTGCGACGGACGCGGTGGCCGTGGTCATCCAGGCCGACAACGGCGGTCCGACGGCCGACGCGGGCGACGACCAGACGGTGATGGAAGGCACGGCGGTGACGCTGGCGGGGAGTGGGACGGATCCGGAGGAGGAGCCGCTGAGCTATGCGTGGCGGCAGAGCGGGGGCAGTACGACGGTGGCGTTGACGGGGGCGAGCACGGCCACGCCGACGTTCGTGGCGCCGGAGTTGACCGGGGGTATGACGCTGACGTTCGAGTTGACGGTCACGGCGGGCGGGGGGAGTGCGACGGACGCGGTGGCCATCACGGTGCTGACTCGTTCGCTCGGGAGAGAGGAGTCGGTGCCGATGTTCGGCGACGCGACCATAGCCGATCGGATGTGGACGCAAAACAGGGAGATTCCGGTCTTCACGTTACCGACGGCGATGGGGGGCACCGGCACGTTGACTTATGATCTGAGCCCGGCTCTGCCTGATGGGGTGGTCCGCGCCGCCACACACTCGGTACCGAGGGCGGCGGGGGGCACCGGCGCGTTGACCGATGATACGAGTCCGGCCCTGTCTGATGGGGTGACCCGCGCCGCCGCTACCCACTCGGTGACCGGCACTCCGACCGTCGCGCAGGGGGAGACCACCTACACCTGGACGGCCACCGACGAGGCCGGCGCGACGGCCTCGCTTCCTTTCATCGTCATAGTGGGACCTGACTTGCAGCCGGTGTTTCAGGAAGGGGTGGAGCCGCAACGCTATCGGGTTGGCACAGCCGTCAGTCTGACGTTGCCGACGGCTACCGGCGGCAACGGGGAGTTACAGTATGCCTTAGCACCGGCCCTGCCGTCCGGGCTGACGTTTGACCCAGTCACGCTCATGCTCTCCGGCTTGCCGGCCGAGGCGGCGGCCCGGGATGACTACAGATTGACCGCGACGGACGAGGACGGTGACACGGCCACGCTGACGTTCACCCTTGAGGTGGTCTCAGAGGGACACGTCCGGGATCTGGGGTTGGTGCTGGCGGGGGTGGGACGGACGCTGGCCACGGACGCCGTGGACGTGCTTGAGGGGCGGTTTGGATCGCCGGCGCCATCCAGGGTGCAGGTGATCTTGGGCGGGCAGGTGCTGCGGTTGACGGAGGAGGGGGGCGGCACGGAGATCGACGCAGTGAGTGAGGACGGTGCCGGGAGTGCGGTCGGGGCCAGGACGGGCACGTGGCGGCGAGTGACGGGGCTGGCCCTCGGCGTGGCTCGGGCGTTCGGCGTGGTCATTGACGGTGAGATCGGCCAACCCCGCGTGGATGCCTCCTCTTATGCTTCTCCCATGGAGGGAGAGGGCAGGCGGAGTGCTTGGCAGTCCCAGGAGCGTATACAGCCCGTCTCCGGCAGAGAACTGCTGGCCCGGAGCGCGTTTGAGCTCCCGTTGACCCGCTCCGGAGAAGACGGCGTCCCAGCTTTGACCCTGTGGGGTCGAGGCTCAGCCGGCGGTTTCTCCGGGGCGCCCGAGAACGACTTTACGATGGATGGTACCCTCTACAGCGGCTACGTGGGGCTGGATTACCGACCCAAGCCGACGGTGCTGTTGGGGCTGGGGGTGTCCCACGGCACCGGCAACGTCAACTACGAGCGAACCGCGGCGTCCGGTCGAGGCGGCGTGGACGTGAAATTGACGAGCGTGTTTCCGTATGCGCACTGGCAACCGCGCCAGGGCCTGGGGGTGTGGGGCATGCTGGGCGCGGGTTGGGGAGAAATGGATGTCAAGCTTGCCGGAGACGCGGGCCGAACGCGGACGACGGATCTGACGTCGCTGATGGGTGCCGTTGGGGGACGGCAAGCGTTGGCCACGTGGCAGGGGATTGACTTGGCGGCGAAGACGGACGCGTTCCTGGCGACGCTGCGTTCCTCGGGCAAGACGAACCTGCCGGGAGCGCGGGGCCACGCGGAACGAGTACGGCTGCTGGTCGAAGGCCGGACGGAATGGATGACGTCCGCGGAGTCGCGGATGCAACCTCGGCTTGAGCTTGGCGGGCGATGGGACAGTGGCACTGCGGAACAAGGGCTGGGGGCCGAAATCGGCGGTGGCTTGGCCTATACGCAGACGACGTGGGGGCTGAGCGTTGAGGCGCAGGGGCGGTATCTGGTGGCGCACCAGGCTGGATCCTTTGAGGACTGGGGCGCGAGTCTGAACGTGCGGCTGGATCCCGGAGTCGCGGGTCAGGGTGCGTATCTGACGGTGTCGCCGGTGTGGGGCCAGGCGGCGAGCGGGGTTGAGCAACTCTGGGGCAGCCCCAGCGCGATCACGCAGGACGTTGTTGGATCACGGCCTGGGACGCCGGGGTGGCTGCCGCAGCAGTTTCAGGTGGACGTCGGGTATGGGCTGGCGCTGTCTGAAGGACGGGGCTTGATGACGCCGTATGGAGGCTTGGCCATTGAGGGGGCCGGCGCGTTCCGGTACCGACTCGGCGGCAGATTGGACTTGACCTCTTTTTTGACCCTGATTCTGGAAGGAGAACATACGAAGCAAACCGGTCAAGCCGCCACGCACGGCATAACCCTCCGCCTTGACTGGCAGTCGTAGCCGCGTTCTCATTTCTGTCACGGTTCAGTCACGTGCCCTGAGTCGGGTTGTTGAAAATTGGAATTCTGACGGCTATCATGAGTGACCTTTTTGCGTGGACGGGAGAGGTCCCCGATTCCCAACGTCGGGGACGGGGTTGCTTTGGATTTGGATAGGGAGGAGGGGGGCTGTCCGTGAATAGTGAGATCTCGGTCATCATCTTTGCGTTAGCATCCGGCGTTGCCGGTATTCTCTATGGATTGTATCTCACCTTTTGGGTGATTCGGCAGGAAGCCGGCAACGAAACGATGCAATCCATTGCGTTGGCCATTCAGGAAGGCGCGGCCGCCTACTTGAATCGACAATATCGGGCCGTCGGTCTCGTGGCCGGCGTCATGTTTGTGATTTTGTGGCTGGCCGGCTTCTGGTCGGAACATTTCGGACCGTTGACGGCGGTCGGGTTTCTCGTGGGGGCCACGGCTTCCGCGACTGCCGGCTACGTCGGTATGATTATCGCCGTGCGCGCCAACGTTCGAACGGCGCAGGCTGCGTCACTCGGGTTAGATCCGGCACTGAACGTGGCCTTTAAGGGTGGAGCGGTCACCGGCTTGCTGTTGATCGGGCTGGGACTCGTGGCATTGGCTGGTTTTTATGCCATCGCTTCCGCTGTCGCCGGACCGGAACGAGCGGTTCATGCCTTGATCAGCCTCGGGTTCGGCGGCAGTCTTATTTCGGTCTTTGCCAGGGTTGGGGGCGGCATTTATACCAAGGCCGCCGACGTGGGCGCCGACCTCGTCGGAAAGGTTGAAGCCGGGATCCCTGAAGATGATCCCCGCAATCCCGCGGTGATTGCGGACAACGTCGGCGATAACGTCGGTGACTGTGCGGGGATGGCGGCTGATCTGTTTGAGACCTACGTCGTGACGATTGTTGCGGCAATGGTGTTGGCCATGAGTCTCTTTCCTGGAACCTTTGCCCCCGTGCTGTACCCCTTGGTCCTTGGCGGGATGACCGTCTTTGCGACCATTATCGGGACGTTCTTTGTGAAGGCCGGTCGGGACGGGAGCATTATGTCGGCGTTGTATAAAGGGTTGTTCGTCAGCGGAGGACTCGCGGCCGTCGCGTTTTTCCCCGTGACGACCATGATGATGGACGGCATTGGGGGCGTGTCAGGGGTCAATTATTTTATCGCGGCTCTCCTGGGCCTTGTGGTGACCCTGGCCCTCGTGCTCATTACCGATTATTTCACGGCTACCAATTATTCGCCGGTTCAGGAGGTGGCAAAGGCCAGTGAAACGGGACACGCGACGAATATTATTGCCGGGTTGGCCGTGGGCATGCAGTCGACCGCGTGGCCGGTGATCGTCATCGTGGCGGCGATCCTTTCGAGTTTTGCAATTTGCGGCGGGAGCGACGCCGGGGGACTGTATGGCGTGGCGATTGCCGCGGTCTCCATGTTGTCCATGGCCGGCATCGTGGTGGCGATTGATGCGTTTGGTCCGGTGACTGATAACGGCGGGGGCATTGCCGAAATGGCTCAATTGGGCCCGGATGTTCGAAAAATCACGGATGCGCTTGACGCGGTCGGCAATACAACCAAGGCCGTCACCAAAGGCTATGCCATCGGCTCTGCCGCGTTGGCCGCGTTGGTGTTGTTTGCGGAATATGCGCGAGCGGCTCGCGCCGGAAACCAGACGCTGAGTTTTGACCTGTCCGATCCCAACGTCCTGGTGGGGTTATTTCTTGGCGGTATGCTTCCGTTTATCTTCGGGGCGTTGTGCATGAAGGCCGTCGGTCATGCCGGGGGCTTGGTTGTGGAGGAAGTGCGTCGGCAATTCCGTGACATTCCAGGCATCATGGAGGGAACGAGCAAACCGGAATACGGGACGTGCGTCGATATCGTGACGCAAGCCGCCCTTCAAAAAATGTTGATTCCCGGCATGATCCCCGTGTTCTCTCCCATTCTGGTTGGCGTGACGTTAGGCCCGGCTGCCTTGGGGGGCGTGTTGGTCGGCAGTATCGTGACCGGTTTGTTTTTGGCGATTACGATGACCAGCGGCGGCGGAGCCTGGGATAATGCCAAAAAGTTCATTGAGGAACGGGGACTCAAAGGGACGGAAACCCACAAAGCGGCGGTGACCGGCGATACGGTCGGTGATCCGTTTAAGGATACGGCCGGTCCGGCGATTAACCCGATGATTAAGGTCATTAACATCGTGGCGTTGCTGATTGTTTCGTTGCTGGTGCAGTAATGGGACGCGGGAGACGGCTTCGGCTTGTCTCGTGGACGGTCTTGACGCTTCAAAGGGGGCTCGGGTATTTTGATCAGTTGCCGGTGGCCAGTGGCGACGAATGACTGACCACGGGTCACTGACCACTAACCACTAGAGAGGTTGCCGATGGAACGGCAGGAGCGTAAATCCAAATCAGCAAAACGTCCCTCTTCCCCCGAGCCGCAGCACGTCAAGCCGAATCCCAACGTGATTGAAACGGGAAAGAAACTTCAAGAGGATACGGATCAGTTGGTTGAGAAGATTGACGAAGTTCTGGAAGAAAACGCCGCCGAATTTGTGAAGAATTACGTGCAAAAAGGAGGAGAGTAACTCCTCGTTCGTTTTCATCTCGCTTGCGCTGCCGTCCATTCTTTCTTCGCGTTCATCCAAACGTCTCAGGTTCGATCACGTCCATCGTCCGGAGGGCCATGGTCTCTCGTTTGTGTCTTGCGGTTTGACGCTCTTCGGAGCAGTTTCTATGATCCCGTTCCGGTTGTCCTGAGCGAAGTGAAGGATACCAGAAAGGCAGACGTTCTCCATGTCCGGGATGCTTCACAAGATTTGGAAGGTCCGCTCAATTGATCAGGGGCAGGTTGATGACCTCGCTCGCGTCCTGTCCATCTCTCCCCTTACGGCGACGGTGTTATGGAGAAGAGGTGCCGTCAAGACTGATCAGGCCAGAGGCTGGCTCTTGCCTTCCGGCGGCTTGACCCATGACCCTTTTCTCTTGCCTGACGTGGAGCCGGCACTTGACCGGCTTCATTTGGCCATTCAACGAGGTGAGCGCGTTTGCTTTTACGGAGACTATGACGTTGATGGGATGTCCGCCACGAGTCTTCACTTGCTCTTCTGGAGAAGCGTCGGGGCCACGGCTGAGGTCTATATCCCTCATCGACAAGAAGAAGGGTATGGTCTGAATGAAGCGGCCATTCGACGATTAGCCGACGGGGGCGTGTCCGTTTTAGTCACGGCGGATTGTGGAACGACGTCCCATCACGAAATCGAGTTGGCCGGCCGCCTGGGCATAGAGGTCATTGTCACCGATCATCATCAGATCCAATCACCGGTTCCGCGGCCGTTGGCGTTTATCAATCCCTACCGTCCGGATTCCCGTTATCCCTTCCAAGGTTTATGTTCGGGAGCCTTGGCGTACAAGCTGGTCGAAGCCTACGGACGCAAGTTCGGTGCATCCGGTGTGCAGATTGAGACGTTTCGCGATCTCGTTGCGCTGTCCTCTATCGCCGACGTCGTGCCCCTTCGAGACGAAAATTGGGTGTTGGTGAGAGATGGGCTGGCTCAGATGACCCAGGGGACGCGGTGCGGCATTCGAGCGTTGACGCAGTGCCTGGCTCTCAACGGTCCGTGGTCGGCAAGCACCGTTGGGTTTCGTGTGGCGCCCCTCCTCAACGCGGCCGGACGATTAGCTCATGCCGGGCTTGGCGTGCAGTTGCTCACCACGGATTCTGACGTCGTGGCGCTTGACTTGGTCCAACGGCTCACGCAATTGAATCTCCGGCGGCGACAGATTGAACAAGACGTCACCCGAGAGGCCGTGACGCAGGTGGAAGCCGGCGAATCCCCCCCCGCGATCGTCGTCGGCGCCGAAGGGTGGCACGTTGGCGTGCTGGGCATTGTCGCCGCGAGACTGGTTGAACGCTATCACCGTCCGGCGATCGTTGTCGCGTTCGATCAACGGGGTCAAGGCAAAGGGTCGGCAAGAGGGATCCCCGGCTTCGACGTGTGTCAAGCCTTGGCCGAATGCCGTCCCTTCCTCGTGGCGTTCGGCGGGCATCCGATGGCGGCTGGCGTCACTGTGAGAAAAGACGCGTTTTCTGATTTTCGTCAGAAATTTGTTGAAGTGGCCGAGGGGTTGATTGACGCGAAGATGAAGGTGCCGACGTTGGAGGTGGACGCCGACGTGTCGCTTTCTCAAATTCGGCTGCCTCTGCTCCAGGAGTTGGAACGGTTACAGCCCTTTGGAATGGGCAATCCTGAGCCCACCTTTCTTAGCACAGGGCTGTCGGTGTTGGAGAAAAAGGTCGTGGGAGACGATCATCTGAAATTGTTGGTTCGTCAGAATCACTCCATGCCTCTGGATGGTATCGGGTTTCGGATGGGAGGATTCGCGGACGCCCTTGACGCGGGTCATGGTCGGGTTGATGCCGTGTTCAGTCCGGAGTTGGATCACTGGAAGGGATATCATCGCATCCAACTGCGGTTGTGTGACGTGCGAATGAGCGACGCGGAGAGAGAAGAGCATGTCGTTGTCTCGCGTGATAGAGATTGATGAACTCATTCGGCAAGTTCACGGCTTCTCTCCGGAGGCTGATGAGGCCTTGCTCCGTCGAGCGTATGATTTTTCGGCGAAAGCACACCAAGGCCAAACCCGTCGCTCCGGTGAACCCTACTTGCATCATCCTCTGGCCGTGGCGGGGATTCTCGCGTTTCTTAAACTGGACGTGACCGCCATCATCGCGGGGCTGCTGCACGACACCTTGGAAGATACCGTGGCAACGCAAGACGAGCTGCGGAGGCACTTTGGGCATGAGGTGGCTCACCTCGTCGAAGGCGTGACGAAAATCGGCCAGATTTCTTTCCGAACGTATGAAGAAAAACAGGCGGAAAATTTTCGGAAGATGCTCTTGTCAATGGCCGATGACATTCGCGTGGTGTTTATCAAGTTGGCCGACCGTCTTCACAACATGAGAACGTTGGGGCATTTACCGGAGAACAAACGGAAACAGATCGCCCAGGAAACGTTGGAAATTTACGCGCCGTTGGCCAATCGTCTGGGAATGAGTTGGATGAAACAGGAACTGGAAAATTTATGTTTTGCATATCTCAAGCCGGAGGCCTATTCCTTATTGAAACTCCGCGTCGCGAAACGAGATGAAGAACGGCAGGAATACGTCCAGTCGCTTATTCGGGAAACCGTGGAGGCATTAGCGAAAGCCGGGTTGCCCGGCGAGGTGGAAGGACGGCCAAAACACCTGCATTCCATTCATCAAAAGATGGAGCGCCAGGATGTTCTGTTTGAGGACGTTCATGATCTGGTGGCCATTCGTATCATCACCGACGGGCCGATGCACTGTTATACCATTCTCGGACTCGTGCATTCGTTGTGGGTGCCGGTGCCCGGGCGGTTTAAGGATTACATTGCGACGCCTCGAACGAATCTATACCAATCGTTGCATACCACGGTGTTGGGTCCTCAAGGCGACCACGTGGAATTTCAGATACGAACCGAACACATGCACCGGCTGGCGGAATACGGGGTCGCGGCGCATTGGCGCTATAAAGAACGTGGAAAAGTCGGCGAGCGCGATGAACACGTCTTCAGCTGGCTTCGGCAACTGGTGGAATGGCATAAAGACCTTTCTGATAATCGCCAGTTCATGGATTCCGTCAAATCGGATCTCTTTCATCTGGACGTCTTTCAAGACGTGGTGTTCGCTTTTACGCCGAAGGGAGAGGTCAAGGAACTCCCTCAAGGTTCCACGTCGGTGGATTTTGCCTACGCGATCCACACGGAAGTCGGGGCTCATTGCGTGGGGGCAAAAGTCAATGGGAAGATTGTCCCGCTTCGTCAACCCTTAACCAACGGCGATACCGTCGAGATTCTGACTTCGACCACCCAGACGCCTCGAAAAGAATGGTTGAAGTTTGTTCAGACTTCCCGTGCGAAAGCGAAAATCAAACACTTTTTGAAAACCGAAGAGCAGCAGCAAGGGTTGGAATTGGGTCGCCGATTGCTCGAACGTGAATTTCGTCGGCATCATTTCCCGGCTGCGCAGGCGTTCAAATCCGGGCAGTTGTCCGCCGTTGCGAGTGGAAAAGGCTATGAATCCGTCAATGACATGACCAGGATGGTCGGCTATGGTCGGCTGTCCGCGGCTCAAGTGGTGAACTGGATGGCGTCGCCAAGTGAGAATTCGGCGAAGGCCGACCATGCCGTCCACGCCTTGCCAAAGAGAGGGCCGACGCAGCGAGTCGTCAAAGCCGTCAAGGTGATGGGCCGACGGGACGTTCTGATGCAGTTGTCAAAGTGTTGCGGTCCGGTACCGGGTGATCCCATTCTGGGATATATCACCCGTGGCCGAGGGTTGACGATTCACGTGAAGAGCTGTCCGAATCTTGAAGCGTTGGATTATGAAAAGGATCGCTTCGTGGACGTGGAATGGGACGCAGCGATTGAAGGAAATCATTCGGTCAAGGTTTGCGTGTTGACCATTGATCGGCCAGGGGTGTTGGCCAACGTGTCTTCGGCGATTTCAGCTTCTCAGGCCAACATCAGTCGAGCGGAAATTACGACCCGGGAAGATCAGAAGGCCGTTCAGGATTTTGTGATTGAAATTACCAATACCCTTCAGCTTGAACGAACCCTCGAAGCCATCGGGCGAGTCCAAGGGGTTATTTCAGCGAAGCGCGTGCGAAATTGGCAAGATTCCTGATCGCCCCACCGGGGAACGCTGCCTCATGAGGTTGGCATTTCGATGGTGAGCGTGACGCCGGGGGTCAGCTTCAGTTTGGCCGCTTGTCCTGCTCGGAGTTCGAGAACCTGAACGGCAGGGGTTTTCGGTCGATAGCGTGGGCAGAGATTGTCGGTTCTTTGGCAAATCGGGACGTGAGCTTCAACGTGAACGATCTTCGCTTCCTCGTCCAACCATAAGATGTCCAAGGCCATTTTTGTGTTTTTCATCCAGAACGTCCACCGCTTCGAATCCGGAAAAAGAAACAACATCCCGTGGTCAGGAGCCATTTGTGTCCGATACATCAGGCCTATGGTTCTTTTCCCCGGCGTATCGGCTATTTCGGAATAAATCGTAAAGCCGTCCGGTGTCGTCACCGTGGCTAAGCCGGACGTTTGAGAACTCGCAAAAGCTGAAGACGTTGAAAACGGAAATGCATTTCCGCCAAGGATCAAACAAATCGTCAGACACCACGTGATGAAAGACATCATGCCGTTTCTCGTCTTGAATCCCGATGCCGACGGGAAGGTCATGCTAGAACTGGCATCCGGAATCTGTCAACCAATGGATCACGTCGAATGGACCGTCCGGCGGTTTTCTTCTCCTGCCGTTGCTTGACTGTTTCTTCACGTCACTCTATAATCTATTGTTTTTGGGGATGGTCCATGACTGTTTAAGGTAAAGCGTGATAGACCCTTTTCCCCTGGTGCGGCAGGAAGAAAGGGGCGTGTGTCGGTACTCTCTCCTACCACTTCATTTTCCCTGTTCTGTATCGTTATTGAGGAGTGGACTGCCAAAACATTGGGTTGCTGACGGGGCAGGTACCCGAGTGGACAAAGGGGGCAGACTGTAAATCTGCTGCCATCGGCTTCCAAGGTTCGAATCCTTGCCTGCCCACCAGAGATTGTTTGTCGTGACGTGATATGACGAGCCACGTATTCGGTCGTACCCTCTTGGGGTCATGAGAAAACGCGAGTCGGATTTCGATCAGTGAAGATCGTTGAGAAAACTGTAGCGGGCGTAGCTCAGTGGTAGAGTTCCAGCCTTCCAAGCTGGCTGTCGCGGGTTCAAATCCCGTCGCCCGCTCCAGTTTTACGTCCCTCAAGTTGAGACGCGAACCCGCGAGAGTGAGTTCCGAAGAAGGCAACCCCTCTCTTTGGAGGGTGACGTGGGAAGAGGTCGGGGTGAAGGGCAAAGCGGGAAAGGGTCACGAAATGCTTCACGGTTTCCGTTTTGAACTATCAAGGCCCATGTAGCTCAGTTGGTAGAGCACGTCCTTGGTAAGGACGAGGTCACGCGTTCAATCCGCGTCGTGGGCTCCATTATCTTATCACTGATCGTTTCTTGACAAAGATGACCGTTGACGGATTCGTCTTGTATGGGAACCCGGTGTTCCCTTTCATGGACCACGTTTTTGAGGGAGGGGGCGATGGGGAAGGCGCGATTTGAACGGAAGAAGCCGCATTTGAACGTGGGGACGATTGGGCACGTGGATCATGGGAAGACGACGCTGACGTCGGCGTTGACGAAGGTGATGGGGGAGCGGGGGATGGCGCGGTTCGTGAGTTATGACGAGGTGGCGAAGGCGAGTGAGTCGCAGGGGCGGCGGGACGCGACGAAGATTCTGACGATTGCGATCTCGCACGTGGAATATGAGACGGGGGAGCGGCACTACGCGCACGTGGACTGTCCGGGGCACGCGGACTACGTGAAGAACATGATAACGGGGGCGGCGCAGATGGACGGGGCGATTTTGGTGGTGTCGGCGGCGGAGGGGCCGATGCCGCAGACGCGGGAACATATTTTATTGGCGCGGCAGGTGGGGGTGCCGTACATGGTGGTGTTTTTGAACAAGGCGGATAAAGTGGAGGACGCGGAGTTGGTGGAGTTGGTGGAGTTGGAGGTGCGGGAGTTGCTGACGAAGTATCAGTTTCCGGGGGAGGAGGTGCCGGTGATCGTGGGGTCGGCGACGAAGGCGTTGGAGGGGGAGGCGAGTGAGATCGGGGTGGGAGCGATTGAGAAGTTATTGGGGGCGGTGGACACGTACATTCCGACGCCGGTGCGGGCGATAGACCAGGCGTTTTTGATGCCGATTGAGGACGTGTTTACGATCAGTGGGCGGGGGACGGTGGTGACGGGGCGAGTGGAGCGGGGGCGGGTGCGGGTGGGGGATGAGATTGAGTTGGTGGGGTTAGGGGAGACGCGGCGGACGGTGGTGACGGGGGTAGAGATGTTTCGGAAGGTGTTGGAGGAGGGGCAGGCGGGGGATAACGTGGGGGCGTTGTTGCGGGGGACGAAGAAGGAGGAAGTGGAGCGGGGGATGGTGTTGGCGCAGCCGAAGAGCATAACGCCGCATACGAAGTTTCGGGCGGAGGTGTACGTGTTGACGAAAGAGGAGGGGGGGCGGCACACGCCGTTTTTCAATGGGTATCGGCCGCAGTTTTACTTTCGGACGACGGACGTGACGGGGGTGGTGGGGTTAGGGGAGGGGGTGGAGATGGTGATGCCGGGGGACAACACGACGTTGACGGGGACGTTGATAGCGCCGATTGCGATGGAGGCGGGGGTGCGGTTTGCGGTGCGGGAAGGCGGGCGGACGGTGGGAGCGGGCGTGGTGACGGAGATTCTGGAGTAGGGACGGCGGGGCCGCCGAACCAGACGGCTCCCCCGCCGGCAGGAGGAGGGGTTATGCGGGTGATTATTTCTTTAGCCTGTGGGGAATGTAAGCGGCGGAATTATTCGACGATGAAGAATAAAAAGAACGATCCGGACCGATTGGCAATAAAAAAATATTGCCGTTTCTGCCGCAAACACGTTTCTCATAAGGAAGTGAAATAACGGTCAGTGTCTTCCTGAGGCACTGAAACAATGAGAGAAGGGGCATGGTGTGAATGGCCAGCACGTCGGTCTCCAAAACCGAAGGTCCGGGTTCGAGTCCTGGTGCCCCTGCCACGAGTTGATGAGGTCGTCGGACGAGGGATGGAATAAGGGACGCGTGTGATGAAGAAATTGTGGTCAACCATTCTTGAATTTCTGACTGACGTGAAAGGGGAGTTGAAGAAGGTTTCTTATCCTACCCGTGATGAAACAATCGGCTCGACCTCGGTGGTGGTCGTGTTTTGTTTGATTATGTCCCTGTACCTCTCACTGGTGGATTCCGTTTTAGTCTGGTTGGTTGGTCAAATTTTTTAAGGGAAACGCTGAGGGCTCGTTCCATGGCGAAAAATTGGTACGTGATTCACACTTACGCGGGTTATGAGGGGCGCGTCCGAATTTCCTTGGGGGAGCGGGCCATGCAAATGGGACTTCAGGGAGAACTCGGGCAGGTTCTGGTGCCGACGCAGGACGTCATCGAAATTAAAGATGGAAAGCGTCGCGCCTCTAAACGGAAATTTTTTCCCGGGTACGTGCTCGTGGAATTGGAAGATCCCGTCAAAGACGAAACCGCGATTATGATCAAAGAGACGCCAAAAGTCACGGGATTCGTGGGGGGCGGGACGAAGCCGATGCCGCTGCCGAAAGAGGAAGCCGACGTCCTTCTTCAACAAATCGAATCGGGGGCGTCGGTGCCTCGAGAGCGAGTCATCTTTTCCAAAAGCGACAACGTCCGGATTATTGATGGTCCCTTCATGGGATTTCACGGCTTAATTGATGAGGTTGATGAAGAGCATAGTCGAGCCAAAGTGTTGGTCAGCATCTTGGGTCGGTCAACCCCGGTCGAATTAGCTTTTTCGCAGATCGAATCCGGATAACCTCGCCCGTGGCGTCGTGCAGGGTTCAGGGGTGAGGAAGGACCAAGGTGTTCATTCGTTAACCGTTCCGCAGGAAAAAGGGTCAAGACATGGCAAAGGAGGTCGTGACGCAAATTAAATTGCAGATTCCCGCCGGCAAAGCGAATCCTGCTCCGCCCGTCGGCCCGTCGTTGGGTCAGCACGGCGTGAACATCATGGACTTTTGCAAGCAATTTAACGCGAAGACGCAAAAGCAGGAGGGCAGCGTCATTCCCGTGGTGCTGACCGTCTATAAAGACCGGAGCTTTACCTTTATCACAAAAACCCCGCCGGCTGCTGACCTCTTAAAAAAGGCGGCAGGAATCATTAAAGGATCCGGAGTTCCGCAGAAGGAAAAAGTCGGCACGATCTCCCGAAAGCAACTCCAGGAAATCTCCAAGCAGAAGATGCAGGATTTGAACGCGGTGAGTCTTGAAGGAGCGATGCATATTATCGAAGGAACCGCCAGAAGCATGGGAATCACGGTATCGGATTAGGTCGTTGGCGGGTTGCGAAGAGGAGTAAGAGTCGTGGGAAAGAAATTACAAAAGGCTGCGGCACACGTTGAGTCTAAGCTGTACAACCTTCAGGAGGCGAGTGCATTGGTCAAACAAACGGCCTACGCCAAATTTGATGAGGCCGTGGAATTAGCCGTTCGTTTGGGCGTTGATCCGAAACGCGCGGACCAGATGGTTCGGGGGACGACGATTTTGCCTCACGGCACGGGGAAAAAAGTCAGGATCGTGGTGTTTGCGAAAGGTGAAAAAGAGAAAGAAGCCAGGGAGGCGGGAGCCGATTTCGTGGGAGCCGACGACCTGTTGGAAAAAATCAAAGGCGGCTGGTTGGATTTCGATCATGCTGTCGCCACGCCGGATATGATGGCGTCCGTTGGAAAATTGGGGAAAGTGTTGGGCCCTCGTGGTCTGATGCCCAATCCTAAGACGGGAACCGTCACGTTTGAGGTGAAGAAGGCGATTGAGGAAATCCGAAAAGGTCGCGTCGAATACAAAGTCGATAAGGCCGGCATCGTACACGTGTTGATCGGGAAAGTATCGTTTACCGTCGCACAAATTACTGAGAACGCTCATGCCGTCTTGACGTCGGTGTTGAAAGCCAAGCCCTCCACGAGCAAGGGGAAGTATATGAAGGGGGCGACGATGTCGAGCACCATGGGGCCTGGCGTTCCCCTGGAGTGCGTGACCCTTGCCAGACGGGTGGATTCGCCGTCGTGAGCCGTGACGTGAAAAGGAGCCGGGAATGAAAAAAGCAGACAAGGCAGCGACCGTTGCTGAATTGCATGAGAAATTTGTGAAGGCGAGGTTGGCGGTCATCACGGAATGTGGCGGGATGTCCGTGAATCAGGTTGCCCATCTGCGACGTCAACTGCGTCACGTTCACGCGGAGCTGAAGGTCGTCAAGAACACCCTGGCCGCACGGGCCGCGGAAGAAACCTCGGTCTTGCCCGTCGCGTCGTTGTTCAAGGGACAGATTGCCGTGGTCATTGGCTATGATGACCCCGTGTTGCCGACCAAAGTCCTTCGCGATTTTATTAAGAACGAAAAATGTGACGATAAAATCATTTGGCGAGGCGGCATGGTGGAAGGCAAAGTGCTGGAACCGGCACAACTGATTGCTGCGGCTGATTTACCTTCCAAAGAGGTGCTGCTGTCGATGGTGGTCTCTGCCATGCAGGGGCCTCTTCGAGGACTGGTCGGCGTGCTTCACAACGTCGTGCGTGGATTTGTGACCGTGCTGGTTGCGATTCAAGAAAAAAAGAAAGGAGAGGGAGCAATGGCTGCAACGGAAGCAAAGCTTTCAAAGGATGACATTTTAGGTGCCGTTGAGAGCATGACGGTTTTAGAATTGTCGGAACTGGTCAAGGGCTTTGAAGAAAAATTCGGCGTGACGGCCGCGGCGCCGGTGGCCGTTGCCGCCGCGGCGCCGGCTGCCGGAGTGGCGCCGGCGGAAGAAAAAGATTCCTTTGACGTCGTGTTGGCGAGTGCGCCGCCTGAGAAGAAAATTCAGGTCATCAAAGTCGTTCGTGAGATTACGGGGCTTGGGTTAAAGGAAGCCAAAGATTTAGTGGAAGGCGCGCCGAAACCGGTGAAAGAGGATGCCGCAAAAGACGAGGCTGAGACAATCAGGAAGAAACTTGCGGATGTCGGTGCAACCGTTGAGGTCAAGTAACGGTCAGAGTTCATGATGGGACCGTTGCTGAAGAGACGTCTGAGAAACGGAGATACGTAAGGAGCCCTGATATGCCTCAATTACCTGGGATCATCAAGCGCAGGGATTTTTCAAAAATTCAATCGACGATTGAGATTCCCGACCTCGTCCAAGTCCAAAAACGCTCATATGAAGATTTTTTGCAAAAAGACGTCGAGCCGGAACGTCGTGCCGACAAGGGTCTGCAAGCTGCGCTCAAGAGCGTGTTTCCCATTGCGGATTTTAATAGTTCCGCCATTCTTGAATTTTCCAGTTACGCGCTGGGAACTCCCAAGTACGACGTGCGTGAATGTCTGGAACAAGGGATGACCTTTGCCTCGCCGTTAAAACTGCGGATCCAGTTGGTGGTGTTTGAGGAGCAGGAAAAGGGCGCGAAGAACGGCAAGAAGATTCTCGACGTGCGGGAACAGGAAGTCTACGTGGGTGAACTGCCTCTGATGACGGAGCGCGGAACGTTTATTGTGAACGGCACGGAGCGGGTGGTGGTGAGTCAGCTGCACCGGTCTCCCGGGGTGTCCTTCAGTCACGATAAGGGGCGGACGCATTCCAGCGGAAAAGTGTTGTTTTCCGCGCGTATCATTCCCTATCGCGGGTCGTGGTTGGATTTCGAGTTTGATGCACGGGATATTTTGTACGTCCGTATCGATCGTCGACGAAAAATGCCGGCCACGATTCTGTTGAAGGCGTTTGGTTTGTCAACGGATGACCTGTTGAAGCGGTATTATCCGATTGAGGAAATCCGGATCGCAGACGGCAAACTGACGCGGAAGTTGGATCCTGACCTGCACGTCGGATTACGGTCGTCGGTCCAGGTCGCTGAGAAGTCCGGCAAGGACCCGATCGTTCGAGAAGGCGCGCGGCTGACGAAATCGTTGATGACCAGAATGCGAGCGGCCGGCGTCAAGGAGATTCCGGTGAAGCCGGAAGAATTGGTCGGGCGGGCGGTGTTGACGGACGTCCGAGACCCGGGCAGCGGAGAGGTGTTGGTTGAGAAACATCAACGGTTGAACTTGCCTATGCTTGAACGGCTTCTTGAATTGAGCGTTCAGAAGTTCAACGTGACGTATATCGACAGTGCCGCCACCCCCGTCATTCTGGATACCCTGGATGCGGAACCGGAACGAACGAATTCCGAAGAAGCGTGGGTCGAAATCTATAAACGAGTGCGGCCTGGGGAGATTCCATCGGTGGATTCGGCCCGAGAGTTGTTTCAAACCCTTTTCTCGAACCCGAAACGGTATGATCTGTCACCCGTGGGGCGGTTTAAGATCAATAACCGGTTTGGGTTGGACCTGCCTCTCGATCAGCGCGTGTTGACTCCGCAAGACGTGGTCGAGGTCGTCCGCTATCTCGTCGAATTGAAAACGGGGAAGGGCGACGTGGATGACATTGATCATCTGGGGAATCGTCGAGTGCGTTCCGTGGGAGAATTGCTGGAAAATCAGATTCGCGTGGGTTTGGCCCGAATGGAGCGCAGCATCAAGGAACGGATGAATTTGCTGGACATGGAAACGGTTCTTCCCCACGACCTGATTAATGCCAAGCCCATCGTTGCGGCCATCAAGGAATTTTTTGCCGGCAGTCAGTTGTCCCAGTTTATGGATCAGACGAACCCGTTGGCTGAGATCACGCATAAGCGACGACTGTCTGCCTTAGGTCCGGGCGGGCTGACCCGTGAACGTGCGGGGTTTGAAGTCCGAGACGTCCATCCTTCGCACTATAGTCGGATCTGTCCCATCGAGACGCCGGAAGGGCCGAACATCGGGCTCATCACCTCCCTGGCCACCTATGCGCGCATTGATGAATTTGGGTTTATTGAAGCGCCGTTTCGCAAAGTTCAGAACGGCCGCGTGGTGGGGCGAGTCAAATATCTCTCCCCCTTGGAAGGTGAACGGTACGTCATTGCCCAAGCCAATTCGAAAGTGGATGCCTCCGGTCAGTTGTTGTCCGATGCCATAACGGCCCGATCGGCAGGCGAGTCTATTTCGACCACGCCGGATCGCGTGGATTACATCGACGTCTCCCCGAAGCAGGTGGTGAGCGTGGCAACGGCGTTAATCCCCTTTCTCGAGCACGACGACGCCAACCGGGCGTTGATGGGGTCAAACATGCAACGTCAGGCCGTCCCGCTCGTGCAAAGTGAAGAGCCCTTGGTCGGCACCGGCATGGAAGCCGTCGTGGCTCGCGATTCGGGTTACGTGGAACAAGCACGACGGGATGGGGTCGTGGAAAGCGTGGATGCGCGGCGCATCGTGGTGCGAACTGAGCTTGGCAAACGGGAAGACGGAGAAAAACGGACCGGACGCTTTCTGGATACGTATGACTTGGTGAAATTTCAACGAACCAATCAAAATACCTGCGTCACGCAAACCCCCGTCGTGACCGTGGGACAACCCGTGAAGAAAGGACAGGTGTTGGCGGATGGTCCGGCCATTCACCGCGGGGAACTGGCTTTGGGGAAAAACGTCCTGGTCGGATTTATGCCGTGGGGGGGGTATAACTTCGAAGACGCGATTTTGCTCAGCGAGCGACTGGTGCGGGAAGACACCTTTACGTCCATCCACGTTGAAGAGTTTGAAGAGGAAGCCCGTGATACCAAATTGGGAAAGGAAGAGATTACCCGTGATATTCCCAACTTGGGGGAAGAGGCCCTTCGGAACCTTGATGAAAGCGGCATCGTGCGCATTGGCGCTGAGGTGAAAGCCGGAGACATTCTGGTTGGAAAAGTGACCCCCAAGGGTGAAACGCAATTGACCTCGGAAGAAAAGTTGCTGCGAGCGATTTTTGGAGAAAAAGCCGGTGACGTCAAAGATACGTCGCTTCAGGTTCCTCCGGGGATTGAAGGGATCGTCGTTGACGTCAAAATTTTCTCTCGAAAGGGCAGCGATAAGGATGAGAGATCGAAGCACATTAGTGAATCTCAAGACGTGAAGATCGAACGGAATTATCAGGATGAACTCCGCATTATTGAGGAGGAACGGAACAGGAAAATTCGGAAATTGTTACTCGGACAAGTCCTGGGCCGTGATTTGATGGATTCCGAAAGTGGTGAAGTCCTCTTAAAGAAAAAAGGTAAAATCACGGCTGACGTCTTGCGGAAGCTGTCTGACGACGTGCGCCACGTGACGTTAGGGGACCCGGAGGAGCAGAAAAAACTTGAGGACGTGAAACGCGCGGCCAAGGAACAGGAAGAAATCCTGCAAACCTTCTACGACGAACAAGTGGGGCGACTTCGTCGTGGTGATGAGTTGCCGCCTGGCGTCATTAAGCTGGTCAAAGTCTATCTCGCCATTAAGCGGAAAATCTCAGTTGGGGATAAGATGGCCGGACGTCATGGAAACAAGGGAGTGGTCTCTCGGATTCTTCCCGAAGAAGATATGCCCTACTTGCCGGACGGCACGCCAATCGAGATCGTCTTGAATCCGTTGGGCGTGCCCTCCCGGATGAACGTCGGACAAATTTTGGAAACTCATTTAGGCTGGGCCGCCAAAGCGTTGGGCATTCACGTCGCCAGTCCGGTATTCGATGGAGCCACGGAAGCGGAAGTCAAGGAATTATTACGCAAAGCAGGGTTGCCGGAAAATGGGCAATCGGACGTGTATGACGGTCGCTCGGGTGAACCGTTCAAAAGCCCGGTGACGGTTGGCTACGTGTACATGATGAAGTTACACCACCTGGTTGATGATAAAATCCACGCTCGATCCATTGGGCCGTATTCGTTGGTGACTCAGCAACCGCTGGGCGGCAAGGCTCAGTTCGGCGGTCAGCGGTTGGGCGAAATGGAGGTGTGGGCCCTCCAGGCCTACGGCGCGGCCTCCACCCTTCAAGAGTTTTTAACCGTGAAGTCCGATGACGTTCCGGGGCGGTCGAGAATGTATGAAGCGATCGTGAAGGGAGAAAATTTTCTGGAGACGGGGTTGCCCGAGTCGTTTAACGTGTTGGTCAGAGAATTGCAAAGCTTGGGCTTGGACGTGGATTTTCCAACGTTGAGGAAATCAACGGAGTAAGGCCGTCGTTGATCGTCACGTCACGAGTATTTCCTCATTTCTGATAGGAGGGTCGTGCCTTGGAAAGCATCTATGCTCTGTTTGAAAAGCCGCGTGACGCCGTGTCCTTTGACGCGATGCGCATTCGGATTGCTTCGCCGGAAAAGATTCGCTCGTGGTCACATGGAGAAGTCAAAAAACCGGAAACCATTAATTATCGATCGTTCAAGCCGGAAAAGGACGGACTGTTTTGTGCGAAGATTTTCGGTCCGACCAAGGATTGGCAGTGCAATTGCGGGAAATATAAGCAGATGAAGCATCGCGGCATCGTCTGCGATAAATGCGGGGTTGAGGTGATTCAATCGAAAGTCCGTCGCGAACGCATGGGGCACATTGAACTGGCCGCCCCCGTTGCGCACATCTGGTTTTTGAAAGGAGTCCCGAGTCGGATTGGAATCCTTCTGGACATGAGCCTGAAACAGTTGGAAAAAATTCTTTATTTTGAGGCGTACGTGGTGATTGATCCGTTGGATACTCCCCTCAAAGAGAAAGAGTTGCTCACGGAGGAAGAATATCGGAAGTCCGTGGATCTGTACGGCCCAAGTGGCTTTCAGGTCGGCATTGGTGCTGAAGCCATTCGTGAATTGTTGAGAACCATTGACGTGGAAGCCTTGTGGGCCGAGCGCCACGAGAAGGTGACGTCCACGACGTCGGTGGCCCTGAACAAGAAAATTACCAAGCGGTTGAAGGTGATTGAGGCCTTTTATAAGTCGGGCAATAAACCGGAATGGATGATTATGGACGTGATACCGGTGCTGCCGCCTGAACTGAGACCACTGGTGCCGTTAGACGGCGGACGGTTCGCCACTTCTGATTTGAACGATCTCTATCGACGGGTCATTAATCGAAATAACCGGTTGAAACGGCTGGCGGAATTAAAGGCGCCCGGTGTGATTATTCGTAACGAGATGCGGATGTTGCAAGAAGCCGTGGATGCCCTCTTTGACAACGGGCGGAGAGGGCGGACGATTCGGGGTGCCAATAAACGAGCCTTGAAGTCCCTCAGCGACATGCTCAAAGGCAAGCAAGGTCGGTTCCGTCAAAATCTTCTGGGGAAACGGGTCGACTATTCGGGTCGGTCGGTCATCGTGGTGGGTCCGGAACTGAAATTGAATCAATGCGGGCTGCCCAAAAAAATGGCGTTGGAGTTATTCAAGCCGTTTATCTTTCACAAGTTGGAAGAGCGCGGCGCGGCGACCACTATTAAAAGCGCCAAGCGTCTGGTGGAAAAGGAGCGACCCGAGGTCTGGGACGTGTTGGACGAAGTGATTCGAGAACACCCCGTGATTTTGAATCGTGCTCCTACGCTTCATCGCTTAGGCATGCAGGCGTTTGATCCCGTGTTGGTGGAAGGCAAGGCCATTCGCTTGCATCCCCTGGTCTGCGCGGCCTTTAACGCGGACTTCGACGGCGATCAGATGGCCGTTCACGTTCCTCTGACGGTTGAAGCGCAAATCGAAGCTCGCGTGTTGATGATGTCCATCAATAACGTCCTGTCGCCGGCGAACGGACGTCCGCTTGCGATCCCCTCTCAAGACATGGTTCTGGGTTGTTATTGGTTGACCCAGGAACGGTCGGGCGCCATGGGTGAAGGCAAAACGTTGTCTTCCTTTGAAGAGGTTCGTATTGCGTATGACGCGGGACAACTCGATGAACAAGCCAAGGTCAACGTGCGAATCAATGGGGAATTAGTCGAAACGACCGTCGGACGGGTGTTGTTTGGGGAAATTCTTCCTGCATCCATTGACTTTGCCCACGTGAATCAGGTCATGACCAAAAAAGAAATGACCAGGCTGATTGACGAGGTGTATCGGACGGCCGGTTTACTCGACGCGGTCAAGATGCTTGATAAACTGAAGGACGTGGGGTTCTACTATGCCACCAAGGCGGGGCTCTCCATCTGCATTGACAACATGCACATCCCCAGTAAGAAGACGGAGCTGCTGGATGGCGCGCAAAAGAAGGTAGGGGAAGTCGAGGGGCAGTACAGCGAGGGGCTGATTACGAACGGTGAGCGTTACAATAAGGTTATTGACATTTGGGCAGACGTGAGCAATCGGGTGGCCGATAAGATGATGGAAGAAATCAAGGCCGGCGGCGGTCAAGGCCCGGAGGATACCTTGAATCCCATCTTTATGATGGCCGACTCGGGCGCGAGGGGGAGTTCACAGCAAATTCGGCAGTTGGGCGGAATGCGTGGATTAATGGCGAAGCCGTCCGGTGAGATTATTGAGACGCCCATCACGGCGAACTTCCGGGAAGGCTTGACGGTCCTTCAATATTTTATCTCGACGCACGGAGCACGAAAAGGCCTGGCCGATACGGCACTGAAAACGGCAAATTCCGGGTATCTGACCAGGCGGCTGGTCGATATTTCACAAGACGTCATCGTGAGTGAAAACGATTGCCACACGACGGAAGGGATTGACGTCTCCGCCTTGGTTGAAGGCGGTGAAGTGATCCAGCCCATGGAAGAACGGATTTTAGGCCGGATTGCCGCGGAAGATATTCTTGATCCTTTAACCAACGACGTGATCGTGGCCGCGAACGAAGAATTAGACGAATCTCGCGTGAAGGCGGTGGTAGAAGCCGGCATTGACCGCGTCCGCATTCGGTCGGTGTTGGCTTGTCAGTCGCGGTGGGGCGTGTGCGTGAGGTGTTATGGCCGGGATCTCGCCAAAGGAAAGTTGATTGAATTGGGTGAGCCGGTCGGGGTGATCGCCGCACAATCCATTGGTGAGCCTGGCACGCAATTAACCATGCGGACCTTCCACATCGGCGGGACCGCGAGTAAAGTCGTGGAGCAAAGCGTGGTCGAATCTCGCCACGACGGCGTGTTGAAGTACCTCAGTTTTGACGCCAAGAAAAACTCGGATTTTCACAACGGCAAGATGGCCGTGAAGAATAAGCAAGGCGAATGGGTGGTCATGAATCGAAACGCGAAGATCGCCGTCTATGATGATTCCGGCCGGGAACGGGAAAAATATCCGGTCGTCTATGGCGCCAAAATTAAAGCACGAGACGGTGCCCGGGTGACGGTGGGGCAGAAACTCGTTGAGTGGGACCCCTATTCGTTGACGATTCTGACGGAAGTTGGCGGGAAAATCGCCTATGGTGACATCGTGGAAGGCGTCACGATGAAGGAAGAGGTCGACGAAATCACGGGCCTGTCCCGGAAGGTGATCATTGAGCAAGCACGCAAGTACGACAAAGACGAGAAAGACGTGAAGAAAAAGAAAGACACAAACGACAAAGATGAGAAAGACGCCAAGGAACTCCGTCCCAGAATTTCTATCAAGGATGAGGGAGGGCGGACTGCGAAATTGCCGGGATCCGGAGCGACGGCCCGCTATCTCCTGCCCGTTGGCGCGCACATAGAAGTGGAAAAAGGTGGGATGGTCCATCCCGGGGACATCTTAGCGAAAATTCCTCGAGAGACCACGAAGACCAAAGACATCACGGGTGGGTTGCCCAGGGTGGTCGAGCTGCTTGAAGCCAGAAAGCCGAAGGAGCAGGCCGTGATCAGTGAAATTGACGGAGAGGTCTCCTTTGGTGAATTTGTCAAAGGCATGAGAAAGGTGATCGTTGACAACAAGACGGGAGACGCTGATGGTCGTAAAGAATACTTCATTCCTCGAGGGAAGCACGTCAACGTGCATGAAGGGGATTGGGTGCGTGCCGGTGAACCGTTAATGGATGGGTCTGCGAATCCCCATGATATTCTGAACGTGCGGGGTCCCAGGGAATTGCAACGTTACCTCGTGAATCAGGTGCAAGAAGTGTATCGATTGCAGGGGGTGTCGATCAGCGACAAGCATATTGAGATTATTGCTCGGCAGATGTTGAAAAAAATTCGCATCGAAGACCCCGGGGATACCAACTTTTTACCAGGAGCCCAAGTCGGAAAATTTGCGTTCTCCAATGAAAATCAGCGGGTTCTCGCCGAAGGAGGAAAGCCGGCGATTGGCAAGCCGGTCCTCTTGGGTATTACCAAAGCTTCATTGAGTACGGACAGCTTTATTTCAGGGGCATCCTTCCAAGAGACCACGCGCGTACTGACGGAAGCCGCGATCAACGGCCAGCTTGATGATTTACGAGGACTCAAAGAAAACGTCATCGTCGGTCGTTTGATCCCGGCGGGAACGGGATTCTCCTACTACCGTGAAACCTTTGTGCCGACGCGTCAGGAGGATGTACTCGAAGTCGGATCTGAGAACGGCGGGGCTGAAGTTGAGCAAGAAAAAGAGTTGGAAGGGCAATTCACGTGACGAACGTGGGAGACGCCATGGTTTGCCTTGACAGAAAAATTCATCTTCAATACAATCGTTCGGTTGTCCGCGTGTCGGACGTTGTCAAGAGACGAACGGGAAGGAACAGCTAGGCGATGCCGACGGTCAATCAACTCGTGAGAAAAGGTCGAACGGCTCCAAAAGTCACGAGCAATAGTCCGGCGCTGAACCGGTGCCCTCAACGGCGCGGGGTGTGTTTGCGCGTGTATACCACGACCCCGAAAAAACCAAATTCGGCGTTACGGAAAGTGGCTCGCGTGCGTTTGACAACCGGGGTGGAGGTGACCACGTATATTCCGGGCATGGGGCATAATTTGCAGGAGCATTCCATCGTTCTGGTTCGCGGTGGTCGGGTGAAGGATCTGCCGGGGGTGCGGTATCATTTGGTCCGCGGAACGCTTGACGCCGTGGGAGTGGCCAATCGAAAACAGGGCCGTTCCAAGTATGGAGCCAAGAAACCGAAATAAGAATTCCGTATCCGATGAGGAAGGTGGCTTAACACATGTCTCGTGGTCGCGGCGCCGGAGTCAGAACGCATCCGGCCGATTCAAAATATCGGGATCACCTGGTGGGAAAGTTTGTCAATATCCTGATGACCAGAGGCAAAAAAAGTACTGCGCAGCGTGTGTGTTATGGGGCATTTGATGTGATTCACGGGAAGACCGGCGGCGACCCTCTGAAGGTCTTCCATTCCGCTCTTGGCAACGTCAAGCCAATGGTGGAAGTCAAGTCAAGACGGGTAGGTGGTGCGTCATACCAGGTGCCCGTCGAAATTCGACCAGTCAGACAGGTGGCCTTGGCCTTTCGATGGCTTAAGAAGAGTGCGCGGGCTCGAACCGGCAAGAGTATGCAAGAAAAGCTTGCAGCCGAGTTACTTGATGCTGCCAATAACGCGGGGGCCGCGGTCAAGAAACGAGACGAGACGCACAGAATGGCGGAGGCGAATCGTGCGTTTGCACATTACCGTTGGTAACGGTTTCTGTTGCTGTAGTCGAACCACTCCGCACGCGTCGGCTTTTTGATTTTCTCAATCGGCGTCTTGAGCGACGTTGTGCTGATTGAGAAGGGGTGGACGCACTACAGCATTGTTGCGTTTGGAGGAAGGGTGACAAAGGAATATCCATTAGAGCGGACGCGGAACATCGGCATCATGGCCCATATTGACGCGGGGAAAACCACGACGACCGAACGCGTCCTGTTTTATACCGGCGTGTCGCATCGGATGGGGGAAGTCCACGAAGGCGCGGCTCAAATGGATTGGATGGAACAGGAGCGTGAGCGGGGGATTACCATTACGTCCGCCGCGACAACCTGTTTCTGGAAAGATCACCGCATTAATATCATCGATACCCCCGGGCACGTGGACTTTACGGTGGAAGTCGAACGGTCTCTTCGCGTGTTGGATGGAGCCGTGGCCGTGTTTGATTCGGTGCAAGGGGTCGAACCGCAAACCGAAACGGTTTGGCGTCAGGCCGATAAATATCGCGTTCCTCGAATTACTTTTCTGAATAAGATGGATCGAGTGGGTGCCGATTTTCTGGGGAGCATTCAGACCATTGTCGATCGTTTGGGTGCAACCCCGGTTCCCGTGCAATTGCCCATTGGAAAAGAAGCGGATTTTCGAGGAGTGGTGGATCTCGTCGGGATGAAGTCGTATCTCTTTGACGACGAAACCTTAGGTGCCAGTTTCGTGGTGGAGGACGTTTCACCTGACTTGCTGCCCCTGGCTCAAGAATATCGAGACCACATGTTGGAAGCCGTCGCGGAATTTGATGAAATTGTTCTTGAGCAATACCTGAACGGCGACCCCATCAACCCGGATGAAATCAAGCGTGCGATCCGTGCGGGGACGAATCGCCTGAAAGTGACGCCGGTCCTCTGCGGGTCGGCCTTTAAGAATAAAGGAGTCCAGCCGTTGCTTGACGCCGTGGTGGAGTATTTGCCGTCGCCGTTGGACGTGCCTGAAGTGGAAGGGGTGGACCCGGTGACCGGCAGTCCATTGACCCGTAAGGCCAATGAGCAAGAGGCGTTTTCGGCGTTAGCCTTTAAGATCCTGACGGATCCCTTTGCCGGGCAACTCACGTATTTCCGCGTGTATTCCGGGAGATTGGAAACGGGCTCGTACGTGTATAACGTCACCCAGGGGAAGCGCGAGCGGATCGGCCGCTTGCTCAAAATGCACGCGAATAAACGTGAAGACATCGACGTCGTGTATTCGGGGGATATCGCGGCCGCGGTTGGAATGAAAGGCACGAGAACGGGGGATACCTTAGCCGATGAAAAACGTCAAATTTTGTTGGAAGTGATTAAATTTCCAGAACCGGTCATTTCCATGGCGGTCGAACCCAAGACCAAACAGGATCTTGAGAAACTTGGTTTTTCTTTAGAAAAGCTGGCTCAAGAAGACCCGTCCTTTCACGTTCGGAGTGACGAGGAAACCGCTCAAACCATCATTTCGGGAATGGGGGAATTACATCTGGAAATTATCGTTGATCGGTTGGTGAGGGAATTTAAGGTTCAGGCCAACGTCGGAAAACCTGAGGTTGCGTATCGTGAGACGATTCGTAAGAAGGGAGAAGCCGAGGGAAAATATATCAAGCAATCGGGTGGTCGAGGGCAGTACGGGCACGTGGTGTTAACGGTTGAGCCGTCTGAACCCGGTGCGGGGCTGGAGTTCGTCAACAAGATCGTCGGCGGCGCGATTCCGCGTGAATATTTTCCCGCGGTGGAGAAGGGGGTGCAGGGGCGCATGGAGTCTGGCGTGATGGCGGGATATCCGATGCGGGATGTTCGGGTCACGTTGTTTGATGGTTCGTTTCATGAGGTCGATTCAAGTGAAATGGCCTTCAAAATCGCTGCGTCCATGGCCTTTGAACGGGCCTGTCACAAAGCCCACCCCATTCTGCTTGAACCGGTGATGAAAGTGGAGGTTCTGGTTCCGCAGGACTTTATGGGTGACGTCATTGGAGATCTGAATGCTCGACGTGGAAAAGTTCTTGGAATCAAAGCGAGAGCCGGGTCGCAAGCCGTGGAGTCCACGGTACCGCTGGGCGAAATGTTCGGGTACGCCACGAGCCTCCGGTCCAAGACTCAAGGCCGTGCCACCCATTCGATGGAATTTGATGATTACCAGCCGGTTCCGAAACAACTGGCTGATCAGATTATCAGCAAACAACGTGGAGAATAACGTTTTCCGTTTTATTTGGACGGGTAAGCAAGCGACACGTTTTAGAGTGTTTCTTTGTCGGTGAGTCTCAAAAGATTCGTATTGGAAGAGGGAGGGGGCGATGGGGAAGGCGCGATTTGAACGGAAGAAGCCGCATTTGAACGTGGGGACGATTGGGCACGTGGATCATGGGAAGACGACGCTGACGTCGGCGTTGACGAAGGTGATGGGGGAGCGGGGGATGGCGCGGTTCGTGAGTTATGACGAGGTGGCGAAGGCGAGTGAGTCGCAGGGGCGGCGGGACGCGACGAAGATTCTGACGATTGCGATCTCGCACGTGGAATATGAGACGGGGGAGCGGCACTACGCGCACGTGGACTGTCCGGGGCACGCGGACTACGTGAAGAACATGATAACGGGGGCGGCGCAGATGGACGGGGCGATTTTGGTGGTGTCGGCGGCGGAGGGGCCGATGCCGCAGACGCGGGAACATATTTTATTGGCGCGGCAGGTGGGGGTGCCGTACATGGTGGTGTTTTTGAACAAGGCGGATAAAGTGGAGGACGCGGAGTTGGTGGAGTTGGTGGAGTTGGAGGTGCGGGAGTTGCTGACGAAGTATCAGTTTCCGGGGGAGGAGGTGCCGGTGATCGTGGGGTCGGCGACGAAGGCGTTGGAGGGGGAGGCGAGTGAGATCGGGGTGGGAGCGATTGAGAAGTTATTGGGGGCGGTGGACACGTACATTCCGACGCCGGTGCGGGCGATAGACCAGGCGTTTTTGATGCCGATTGAGGACGTGTTTACGATCAGTGGGCGGGGGACGGTGGTGACGGGGCGAGTGGAGCGGGGGCGGGTGCGGGTGGGGGATGAGATTGAGTTGGTGGGGTTAGGGGAGACGCGGCGGACGGTGGTGACGGGGGTAGAGATGTTTCGGAAGGTGTTGGAGGAGGGGCAGGCGGGGGATAACGTGGGGGCGTTGTTGCGGGGGACGAAGAAGGAGGAAGTGGAGCGGGGGATGGTGTTGGCGCAGCCGAAGAGCATAACGCCGCATACGAAGTTTCGGGCGGAGGTGTACGTGTTGACGAAAGAGGAGGGGGGGCGGCACACGCCGTTTTTCAATGGGTATCGGCCGCAGTTTTACTTTCGGACGACGGACGTGACGGGGGTGGTGGGGTTAGGGGAGGGGGTGGAGATGGTGATGCCGGGGGACAACACGACGTTGACGGGGACGTTGATAGCGCCGATTGCGATGGAGGCGGGGGTGCGGTTTGCGGTGCGGGAAGGCGGGCGGACGGTGGGAGCGGGCGTGGTGACGGAGATTCTGGAGTAGGGACGGCGGAGCCGCCCAACCAGACGGCTCCCCCGCCGGCAGGAGGAGAAATTCAGTGGTTGTCAGCGTCGATCAACGCATTCGCATTCGATTGAAGGGCTTTGATTACCGGATTCTCGATCAATCGGTGCGGGAAATTGTGGACACCGTGAAGCAGACGGGAGCGCGCGTCGTCGGCCCCGTTCCTCTTCCCACTCGTATTGAGAAGTTTACCATTCAACGATCGACTCATGCTGATAAGAAATCCCGCGAACAGTTTGAAATCCGTACCCACAAACGGTTGTTGGATATTCTTGACCCTACTCCGGAAACAATGGATGCCTTAATGAAGTTAAATCTGTCGGCTGGAGTTGACGTGGAAATCAAGCTGTAGGATGACGTCGTTCATGAGACTTGCAGGATGAAAGATTGCCATGAGTAGCGGATTGATAGGGAAGAAATTGGGAATGACGCAGATTTACGATGAACGGCGTCGTCTCCATCCCGTGACCGTTGTCGAAGCCGGTCCTTGTTACGTGACGGCCGTCCTGACCAAGGAACGTCATGGATACGAGGCCGTCCAGCTTGGTTACGTTGAAGTGCCAGAGCGGAAACTCACCAAAGCTGAAACTGGGCATCTTCGTTCTGCCGGTTCTGAAAAGCTTTTTAGGTATTTGCGCGAGTTTCGTGACGCGTCGGATCCCGCGGTGGGGGACGCCGTGACCGTCGGCTTGTTTGAAAAAGGTGATCGGGTTCACGTGCAGGGTACCTCCAAGGGCAAAGGGTTTCAGGGCGTCATGAAACGGCATAATTACGCCGGCGGGCCTGCCAGTCACGGTTCGATGTTTCATCGTGCTCCAGGTTCCATTGGAAGCAGCTCGTATCCCTCTCGTGTGTTGAAGAATAAGTCGCTTCCCGGACAGATGGGGAATGAGCGGGTCACGGTCAAAGGGTTGCAGGTGATGGACGTTCGACCGGAGGAAAACCTGATTCTTCTTTTTGGATCCGTCCCTGGCCCCGTGGGGGGATTGGTTCTGATCAGTAAAGCGGGAAAATCGTAGGGGATTATGGCCTCCATAGAAGTCGTAGACCAACGGAAACAATCCGTGGGGTTCGTTGAAGTCATTGATCAAGTCTTTGCGGTGGAACCGCATGGGTCTCTGGTCCATTCAGCCGTGGTGATGCAGCGCGCCTCTCTCCGTCAGGGGACGGCCAGTACGAAAAGCCGTGGGGAGGTGAGTGGGGCTGGGAAGAAACCGTGGAAGCAAAAGCACACCGGGCGTGCTCGCTTCGGTTCGAATCGATCTCCCGTGTGGCGTCATGGAGGAACGGTTTTTGGGCCGCGGCCACGAACGTATCAGTCCGCCATGTCCAAAAAAATGTATCGAAAGGCCATGCAAAGTGCATTGTCTGCAAAGAAGGCGACGGGCGATCTCGTGGTTCTGTCGGAACTGTCGTTTCCTGAACCAAAGACCAAGTGGATGGCACGGGCCATCAGTCAATTGGGGTTGACCGGTACGGTCCTTTTCGTCGTGGGTCAAGACAATCACGCGGTCTTACGCGCGACTCGGAATTTGGCTGGGGCCAAGGCAGTCTCGCCACGCGAACTCAACGTGTACGACGTGCTTCGATATCACACCCTCGTGGTGTTGAAAGATGAATTGGCCGCGCTCCAGGAGTTATGGTCATGAAGGGTGATCCGTTTGACGTTCTCATCAGACCGTTGTTGACCGAGAAAATTACGGGGCTTCAGGAACGTGCCAACCGCGTGGCGTTTGTCGTGAAGCCTGACGTCAATCGTATCGAGATCCGTCGGGCCGTCGAGTCGGCGCTCAAGGTGAAAGTCAAGTCCGTGAACGTCATGAAGGTGATGGGCAAGAAGAAGCGACAAGGTCGATATCTGGGAAAGCGGCCGGATTGGAAAAAGGCCATCGTGACCCTCCATGAAGGAGAAAAACTGGAGTTGTATGAAAGTGCGTAGGTGCTTGCGTATGGAAACTTCACGTGATCGCTTACGGGAGAAAAGGGAGAGAGCCGGCGATGCCCATTAAGCCGTATCGGCCTACCTCGCCCGGTCGGCGAGGCATGACGCTCCTTAAAGACGACGTGGTGTCCAAGGAGCGGCCTGAAAAAAGTTTGACGGTCTCTCTGGTTCACTCCGGTGGGCGGAATCATCGGGGGCGGGTGACGAGTCGGTTTCGCGGAGGGGGGCATAAGCGCCTGTACCGCGTCATTGACTTCAAACGAAATAAAATCGGCGTGCCTGGAAAAGTGGTGCGGATCGAATACGACCCTAATCGATCGGCTCGAATTGCGTTGATTGCCTGCGCCGATGGGGAGAAACGGTACATTCTGTCCCCGGTGGGCTTGTCGGTGGGAGACGTCGTTCAGGATGGCCTTGGGTCGGACGTTCGTCCTGGCAATGCCCTTCCGTTGTCTTCGATCCCTCTTGGAACCACCATTCATAACGTTGAACTCAAGCCGGGAAAAGGGGGGCAATTGGCACGGAGTGCCGGCGCCGTGGCTCAGGTGATGGGACGAGAAGGGTCGTACGTTCAGGTTCGATTGACTTCCGGCGAGATGCGTCGGATTCTCGGGACGTGTATGGCGACCGTGGGACAAGTCGGGAATTTTGACCACGAGAAGGTCGCAGTTGGAAAAGCCGGACGTTCCAGGTGGATGGGGAAGCGCCCCCACGTCCGAGGGGTGGTGATGAATCCCGTCGATCATCCTCATGGCGGTGGTGAAGGCAAATCCGGTCAGGGCAATCCCCATCCGGTCTCTCCATGGGGCGTCCCCGCCAAAGGATTTAAGACTCGAAAAAAGAAGAAAGCGTCCTCACGGTTCATTATTTCTCGACGGACGAAATAGGGATAACGAACGGAAACCGACTATGCCGCGTTCAATTCGTAAAGGGCCCTTTATCGACGCGCACCTTATGGAAAAGATTGAGAAAATGAACCAGTCTCGTGACCGGAAATTGATTAAGACGTGGTCTCGTCGATCAACGGTGATTCCAGAAATGATCGGGCATACGTTTGCCGTGCATAATGGAAAGAAATTTATCCCGGTCTACGTGACGGAAAATATGGTGGGGCACAAGCTCGGAGAGTTTGCTCCTACTCGGTTTTTTAAGGGGCACGGGGCCGCCAAAACGGAAAAAGCCGTTCCATTAAAGTAGAATGCAGCGAACGAGGACAACCCATGGCTGAAGCAAAGGCGGTATTGAGATACGTCAGAATGACGCCGAGGAAAGTGCGAATGGTGGTTGACGTCATTCGCGGGCGTGGGGTGCCTGATGCGTTGGCGATTCTCAAATACCTGCCGAGAGCCGCGGCCCCTGTCGTGGAAAAGGCGTTGAAGTCTGCCGTTGCGAACGCCGAACAAAAGGAGTTGGGGGATGCCGAGTCGTTGAGAGTCGCAAGGGCCTACGTGGATGGGGGGCCCGTCTTAAAGCGATTCCTGGCCAGATCCATGGGGCGGGCAAACCCCATTCATAAGCGAACGAGTCACGTGACCATCGTAGTTTCCCAAATGAATGGAGACGTCTGACCGGAGCGAGTCCGTTCAGTTGGCGTAGCGAGGTAAACGGGGATTATGGGGCAAAAAACGCATCCGTATGGTTTTCGACTGGGCTATACCCGGACCTGGAATTCTCGATGGTACGCCAAGAAAGATTTTGTGAAATTGTTGCATGAGGACGTGGAAATTCGGAAAACCGTCAAATCTCGTTTATATCACGCCGGCATTTCACGAGTTGAACTTGAACGTTCCGGGAATCAGGTCAAAGTCATCATTTACACGGCACGCCCGGGCATTATTATCGGAAGAAAGGGTGCGGAGGTTGATAAGTTAAAGGCGTCGTTAGAGCAACGATACGGTCGAAAGGTCTACGTGACCGTCAAGGAAATTAAGAAACCGGAATTGGATGCGCAACTGGTCGCCGAAAATATCGCCTTGCAATTGGAGAAGCGCGTTTCCTTCCGTCGTGCCATGAAAAGAAGCGTCGCGTCGGCCCTTCGCTTGGGCGCCCAAGGCGTTCGGGTATCCTGTGCAGGCAGGTTGGGTGGGAATGAAATCGCCAGAACCGAATGGTATCGGGAAGGTCGCGTCCCGCTTCATACTCTGCGGGCTGACGTGGATTACGGGTTTGCAGAATCCCATACGACCATGGGCATCATTGGGGTGAAGGCTTGGATTTATAAGGGTGACGCCGAATTGCCGTCCGTGAACAAAGAAGAATCGTTTTTGAGCGTCCTGTAGCAGGAGTGGGAAATGAGCAGAACTCAGCCCCTTTTTGTCTTGATTGTGTCTTCAGATCGTTTGGTGTGAATAAAACATGTTGGCCCCTAAAAAAGTTAAATTTCGAAAAATGCAGAAAGGCCGCATGTATGGGAAGGCTTACCGGGGCAGTGACGTTTCGTTCGGGCAATTCGGGCTCAAAGTGCTTGAGCCCGGGCGGATTACGGCGAGGCAAATCGAGGCGGCACGGATTGCGATGACGCGCCACGTGAAGCGCGGCGGGAGAATCTGGACGCGAATTTTCCCTGACAAACCGATTACCAAAAAGCCGGCGGAAGTGCGAATGGGAAAAGGAAAAGGCAGTCCGGAATTTTGGGTTGCGGTGGTCAAGCCCGGTCGAATTCTCTATGAAATGGATGACGTTTCGAGAAGCGTCGCTCAAGAGGCGTTTCGTTTGGCCGGCCATAAGTTGCCGTTGGCGACCAAATTCGTCGTGCGGGGCGAGTATTCGGTCTGAGGCGTGATGATGGACGTTAAAGCATTCCACGGCATGGACGTTGAAGAGTTGGTCGCGCAGATGCATGAGTTGAAACAAGAACTGTTTCATCTTCGGTGTCAACTCGCTCTTGGTCGCATCGAAAATCCAATGAAAATTCGACAGACGAGAAAAAACGTGGCCAGAGCCAAGACCGTTCTTCGAGAAAAACAATCCGTTGAACGTTCAAAAAAGCTCCTTTAGGTACGGCGAATGATGGGCAATCACCACAAACGACGGCGCGTATCGTATGGACGAGTGATCAGCGACAACATGAACAAAACCGTGGTCGTTGCCGTGACGCGGCTGGTGCCTCATCCATTGTACGGAAAAGTGACGCGACGGTTGACCAGACTCAAGGCCCATGATGAACACAATGCGTCTCGTATCGGCGACCAGGTGAAAATCGTGGAGACGAGACCGATCAGTAAAGATAAACATTGGCGGATTGCCGCCATCGTGGCCCGAGGTGAGTCGAGTCCATCGTCATAATCCTGAGAGTCCCTGCGTGAAGCAAGGGTGAAGTGCTGAAGAACGATGATTCAAAATTATAGCTGTCTCGACGTTGCGGATAATTCCGGCGCGAAGAGCGTTCGGTGTTTTCACGTCCTTGGGGGCACTCGCCGACGATATGCTGGGATTGGCGATATCGTGGTCGCGTCGGTGCGAGAGGCAATCCCCAAAGGATCAGTGAAAAAGGGAGACGTCGTGAAAGCGGTGATCGTGCGCACGAGAAAAAGCCGGCGTCGTGAGGATGGATCCTCCATTCGATTTGATCGCAATGCGTGCGTGTTGGTGAATAATCAAGGCGAACCGGTTGGCACGAGGATTTTCGGCCCCGTGGCTCGAGAATTGCGAAAAAAGAAGTTTATGAAAATCGTTTCCCTTGCTCCTGAAGTGTTATAGCGGTTATGGCGTTCCGAACCTCAAATCCAGGCTCCAGCGCCGCCAAATCTCGCGTTCGGAAAGGTGATACCGTGATGGTGATCTCGGGGCGGGAAAAAGGGAAGGTGGGTAAAGTCTTGCACGTCAATTCACGAGCGGGTCGAGTGACGGTAGAAAAACTCAACGTCATTAAGCGACACACGAAACCTTCTCAAAAAGTCCGACAGGGTGGGATCGTCGAGAAGGAAGCGCCGCTGGACGTATCGAACGTCATGGTGTACTCCCATTCATTGGGGAAACCATCTCGAGTGATCATCAAAACCTTGGATGACGGGCGTCGCGTTCGAGTGTTACAGAAAAATCCGGACGACGTGTTGGATAAAGTGTAATGGGTAAAAAGAAAGCAGCGGAACGACCGGATAACAAGAAGCCGTCGTCGAACGGAGGTCGTCCTCCCAGGTTGAAGGAACGCTATCGGAATGAGATCGTCCGGAAAATGATGAAAGAATTTTCGTATTCCAACCCGATGCAAGTGCCTCGTTTGGAACGGGTGGTCATTAACGTGGGAATGGGAGAAGCCATTCAAAACGTCAAGCTGTTGGATAGCGTCGTGGCTGAGTTGGCGTTGATCACGGGGCAGAAGCCGGTGGTGACCCGGGCCAAGAAAGCCATTGCCGGATTTAAGGTGAGGCAAGGTATGCCGATCGGGGCCAAAGTGTCGCTTCGCGGTCCCCGGATGTATGAGTTTCTTGACCGATTACTGAACGTTGGATTGCCGCGCATTCGAGACTTTCGTGGGGTGTCGCCTCAGGCCTTTGACGGTCGTGGAAATTTTACGCTCGGGTTAAAGGAACAATTGACCTTTCCGGAAATCAAATATGACGACGTGGCATCGATTCACGGGATGGACGTTACGATCGTGACGAGTGCTCAACGAAATGACGAGGCCAAATCCTTGTTGGCTCATTTGGGGATGCCGTTTCGTTGACGTTGTTAACCCGGCCGTGATTGACGGGGAGATTCTTGTGGCAAGAAAAGCATTACGGAACAAAGCTGCGGCGGAACCGAAGTTTCCCGTCCGCCGGTATCATCGATGCCCGCTGTGCGGGCGAGTGCGGGCCTTTTTACGACGGTTCCACATGTGTCGGATTTGTTTTCGTTTGCACAGTCTGCGCGGGGACGTTCCCGGGGTCACGAAATCAAGCTGGTAACAACCAACTGCTCAGTGAGAACACGCGATGGCCATGACGGATCCAATTGCTGACCTTTTCATTCGAATCATGAATGCTCTGCGACGCGGTCATGCTACCGTCAACGTTCCTGCTTCCAAACTGAAAGCCCATATTCTGTCCGCGTTGAAAGCCGAAGGATTTATTCAAGATTGGGCGTCTGCCACGGTCAATGGGCACCCGGTCCTTCACGTGGAGTTGCGGTACGTCCCCGGAAGGGAAAAGAAACCCGTCATTGAAGGAATCAAGCGGATCAGCAAGCCTGGCAAGCGGGTCCACGTCGGGACTTCGTCCATCCCTCGCGTGATGGGAGGGTTAGGCGTCGCGATTCTCTCTACGTCCAAAGGGGTCATGACTGATCGGCAGGCGCGACGCAACGGGATAGGCGGGGAAGTCTTGTGCCACGTGTGGTAACGTCGGGACGTCCCGACGCGTTGAATCTTTAGGTCACGTCAGCGATGTCGAGAATCGGGATCAAACCAATTGCTCTCGCCTCAGGAGTAGAGGTGAAAGTTGAAGATCATCACGTGTCCGTGAAAGGGGCATTAGGCCAACTGGGCTGGGATCTTGTTGAGGGGATTGACGTTGACGTGAAGGACGGGGCGGTCCACGTGGGACGACGAGGGAATTCGTCTCGTATGAAAGCCCTGCATGGGTTGACCCGCGTTGAGCTCTTTAACTTGGTTCAAGGGGTGACGAAGGGATTTGAGCGAACGTTGGAATTGACCGGCGTCGGGTATCGGGCCCAGGTGCAAGGCCAGTCGCTGACCTTGAACGTCGGGTTTTCGCATCCCGTGGTCTTGTCGATTCCACCAAGCGTGCAAGTCTCGGTCGATAAGCAAACCGTGGTCTCCGTCAAAGGCATGGATAAGCGCGTGGTCAGCCAAGTCGCTGCCAATATTCGAAGCGTGCGTCCACCCGACGTCTATAAACAGAAGGGGATCAAATATGCCGGTGAACGCTTACTGAAAAAAGCCGGCAAGGCGGGCAAAAAGTAGGGCACGAACGTGAATCAACGGACAAGACAACGGCGATTTGAGCGGCGAAAAGCCCGCGTCAGAAAAAAAATTCAAGGGACGCCCGATCAGCCGAGGCTGACGGTGTTTCGAAGTAATGCACATATTTACGCGCAGGTCATTGATGATGTCGCGGGTCGAACCCTTGCGGCCGCCTCATCCACGGATCCCGGTCTTCGTGAAACCTTGACGTCCGGTTCGTCAAAGGCGGCGGCACGGGCCGTGGGCAGACTCTTAGCCGAACGAGCCAAGTCGGCTCAGGTCACCACCGTGGTGTTTGACCGAAACGGCCAACTGTATCATGGTCGTCTGCAAGCCTTGGCAGACGCTTCCCGTGAAGCGGGACTGACTTTTTGACCGGGGAAGGTAGGGGATTTGGTGCGAGTCAATTCAGAAGAATTGAACCTCAAGGATAAATTGGTTTCCATTAATCGCGTTGCGAAAGTCGTCAAAGGGGGGAAACGTTTTTCCTTCAGTGCGTTAGTCGTGGTAGGCAATGGGCAGGGATGGGTCGGGATTGGTAAAGGCAAGGCCACGGAGGTGCCGCCGGCCATTGCCAAAGCCGTCGGCCGGGCCAAAAAGCAACTGATCCAGGTTCCGTTGAAAGACGGGAGTATTCCACACGACGTGCATGGGTACTTTTGTGGGGAGCACGTGTTGATGAAGCCGGCAAAAGAGGGCACGGGAATCATTGCCGGTGGGGCCGTCCGAGCGATGTTAGAGGTCTTGGGGGCTCACAACGTTATTGCAAAAACGCTCGGCCGTGGAAATCCCTATAACGTGGTGCAAGCCACGTTGGCCGGATTGTCCCAACTCAAAAACCCGAAAGACGTCAAGCAACTTCGTCAAGTGGAGAATGAGACGTCGCTCTAACCGTGCGAGGCAGGTATCGTGACTCACTCCGAACACGCGGAACACGTTTCCATTACCTTGAAACGGAGTTCCATAGGCAGACCGTATAAGCAAAAACGCTATGTGCAGAGTCTGGGATTGCGAAAACTCCATCAGACCGTCACTCGCCCGCGAACGCCGCAAGTGCTGGGTTTGATTGAGAAGGTCAAGCATCTCGTTCAGGTGCGTTTCCAATGAATCTTCATGAATTGCAACCGGCACCAGGTTCCAAGAAAGCGAAGAAACGCTTGGGTCGTGGTCCGGGATCAGGTCGTGGAAAAACGGCGGGCAAAGGGCATAAGGGTATGCTGGCTCGTGCCGGACGAGCGAACGTCGCCGGCTTCGAAGGCGGACAGATGCCGTTGGCCAGACGATTGCCCAAGCGGGGATTCCATAATTCTTTTCGGGTTGAATATGCCGTGATTAACCTCGTTACGCTCTCCGCTCTTGACGACGTGGGAACGATAACCCCACGAGTCTTATATGAGAAGAAGATTGTCAAGAAGCAGTCAAAACCCATAAAGATTCTCGGTGTCGGAGAGTTGAGGAAACCCCTGGTGATTGAAGCACATAAATTCAGTCAATCGGCTCTTCAAAAAATCAACCAAGCGGGCGGACGCGCCAAGGTCATCGGCCGTGCTTGAGCGGCTCATTACGAGCTTCCAGAACATCCTCAAAATTCCGGAATTACGTAGCCGTGTCCTGTTTACGTTGGCGATGTTGGCGGTCTACCGGATTGGGGCTCACATTCCCACGCCGGGGATCAACAACGATGAGTTGGCGAAGTTTTTATTGGATCGCGGGGGAGCCCTCATGGGCTTCCTTGATATTTTTTCCGGAGGTTCGCTATCAAGGCTGACGATTTTTGCACTGGGCATTATGCCCTACATCAGTGCTTCGATTATTCTCCAATTGTTGACCGTGGTGGTTCCACATTTAGCGAAGCTGGCCAAGGAGGGTGAACGAGGAAGAAAGACGATTATCCAATATACCCGGTATGCAACCATTGGGATTGCGCTCGTGCAGGGGTTCGGGATTGCGTTGGGTCTTGAAGGCATGAATCAAGGCCAATACGTCTTGGAATCCGGTTGGCCCTTTCGGCTCATGACCGTCATCACGTTAACCGCGGGCACCGCGTTCCTGATGTGGTTGGGAGAACAAATTACGGAGCGTGGAGTCGGCAACGGGATCTCTCTGATTATTTTTGCCGGCATCGTGGCGCGGCTTCCCAGCGCGGTGGTCCAAACCGTCGATTTGTACCGAGTGGGAGAACTCAGTCTGCTCCTCTTGATCCTGTTGGGCGTGACCATGGTGGCGGTCGTCACCGCCATTGTGTTTTTAGAGAGCGGCAGACGAAAAGTTACGGTTCAATACGCTAAACGGGTCATCGGGCGCAGGGTGTATGGAGGACAGAGCACGCATATTCCGTTGAAAATCAATACCGCCGGCGTGATCCCGCCGATCTTTGCCTCCTCCATTATTGCGTTTCCAGCCACGATTACCACGTTTATTCAAGTGCCCTGGGTCCAATCTCTAGGAGCGCAATTAGCTCCCGGGTCGCTCATTTACACGTTGTTATACGTGGGCCTGATTATTTTCTTCTGTTTTTTCTATACGGCGGTCGTTTTGAATCCGGTGGACATGGCGGACAACATGAAAAAGTATGGAGGATTTATTCCTGGCATTCGGCCGGGCCAGCGAACCGCGGATTATATTTACAAGGTGCTCACGCGGATCACGTTTGCCGGATCCATCTACTTGGCGGTTGTCTGCGTCATTCCGGAATTATTGATCTATCAATTGAACGTTCCCTTCTATTTTGGGGGAACCTCACTGCTCATCGTCGTCGGAGTCGGGTTGGATACGGCACAGCAAATTGAATCGCACATGTTGATGCGCAATTATGAAGGCTTTTTGTCCAAGGGCCGCTTAAAGGGCCGAAGCGGATAACGTGAGATGCGATTGGTGTTTCTTGGGGCTCCCGGAGTGGGAAAAGGTACGCAGGCTGAAATGGCTTCAGCCAAACTGGCGATTTCGAAAATTTCCACCGGGGACGTATTGCGTGACGGGGTGGCCAAGAAGACGTCCCTGGGTCTTGAAGCGAAACGGTACATGGACCGAGGGACTCTTGTGCCGGACGACGTGGTGATAAGGCTGGTGGAAGAAAAAATCGGGTCTTCCGAATGCAAAAAGGGATTTATTCTTGATGGATTTCCTCGGACCGTTCTCCAAGCGGATTCATTATTGGGAATTCTTCAGAAGCATCGTTGGGATTTGGATCGGGTCATGTATTTCGTGCTGCCCCGTGATGACGTGATCAGACGGTTGAGCGGACGACGAAGTTGTTCCAAGTGCCCCGCGGTCTATCACGTTGAGTACGTTCCACCGCGGCGTGATGGAGTCTGTGACGAGTGTGAGGCGGTTCTCGTGCAACGGAGTGACGATACAAAAGAAACGGTGGAATCACGACTCAGGGTGTATGAAGAGCAGACCTCTCCGCTGATTGCCTATTATAAAGAGAAGCGGGTACTTGCTGAATTAGACGGCACGGGTCGCGTCGAAGAGGTACAGGAGCGATTGCTCGCGTTGTTGCCCAGGGCGTAACCCTTCATGATTATGCTCAAGACCGCGGAGGAAATCGATCTGATGGCGCAAGCTTCGAAGATTGTGGCTGCTGCGCATCAGGTGCTTCAGCAAGAAGTCAGGCCTGGAGTCACCACGTTGTACTTGGACGAACTGGCGGAAACGTTCATTCGAGACCATGGAGGGGTCCCCGCCTTCAAAGGCTATCGCAATTTTCCCAACACCCTGTGTGCCTCGGTGAATCATGAAGTGGTGCATGGCATTCCCTCTCACCGGGAATTGAAAGAGGGAGACATCATCGGACTCGATTTAGGGGCGATTGTGCAGGGTTTTTATGGCGATGGTGCCGTCACGGTCCCCGTTGGTCCGATTTCCGACCAAGTCGAAACCCTGCTCAAGGTGACGGAAGAGGCGATGTATAAAGGGATCGATCAAGCACGGGTGGGACGTCGTCTGTCGGATATCGGGCATACGATTCAACGTCACGCGGAGGCTCACGGATTTTCGGTCGTGAGAGATTTTGTGGGGCATGGGATTGGCCGTCAACTTCATGAGGACCCGCAGGTGCCGAATTATGGACGTCCCGGTCAAGGCTCACGGCTTCAGTTTGGAATGGTGTTGGCCATTGAGCCCATGGTGAACGTGGGGAGACCTCACGTGAAGGTGTTGGACGATCAATGGACGGCCGTGACCCAAGATGGTAGCCCGTCGGCGCACTTTGAACACACGATTGCCATCCAACCGGAGGGACCGCCAAAGATCCTGACCGCGGTGAAGGATCGGGTGAGCGTTCATTGACCGTGGGCGTGATTGAGGGTTATGGCAAAAGAAGACGTGATTGAAGTGCAGGGAGTGGTCAGGGAGACCTTGCCCAATGCCATGTTCCGCGTTGACTTAGAGACTGGGCATAAAATTCTGGCACATATTTCAGGGAAGATGCGTATGCATTTTATTCGGATTCTCCCCGGTGATAAGGTGACCGTGGAATTGTCGCCGTATGATCTCACGAGGGGGAGAATTACGTACCGATTCAAATAAGGAAAGATGCACGGGTATGAAAGTCAAATCCTCCGTCAAACCCATTTGTTCGAAATGTGTCGTGTATCGGCGACGGGGCGTCGTTCGCGTGCGATGCACCAATCCCCGGCATAAGCAGCGACAAGGATAATGAAAGCGATGAATGCCTCGTCAATGCAGCTTGACGGCATGCGCGTGACGTGAAAAGGAGACCTTATGGCTCGAATCGCAGGCGTTGATCTTCCCGTTGGAAAACGAATTGACATCGGTTTGACCTATATTTACGGAATCGGACCCCGAAGCGCACGACGGATATTACAAAAAACCGGCGTTGACGGCGCCGTGCGGGTCAAGGATCTTCAGGAAGGAGACGTTGTCAAACTTCGTGAGACGATCGATCAAGACTACGTGGTGGAAGGCGATCTCCGGAAAGAAGTCACGCTCAGCGTTAAACGCCTAATTGACGTGGGGACGTATCGAGGTCTCCGGCATCGTAAGGGACTTCCCGTTCGCGGACAGCGTACCAAAACCAATTCACGAACGAGAAAAGGGAAACGGGCGTCGATCGGCCGGATCAAAAAATAACGAGACGGAGAGAGGATGAGTGTGAAAAAGAGTCGAAAAAAAGAGAAAAAAGTCGTGCAAATGGGCATTGCTCACGTTCAAGCCTCATTCAACAATACGCTTGTGACCATTACGGACGTGAGCGGCAACGCGGTGTCCTGGTCAAGTGCCGGCGGATTAGGTTTCAAAGGATCCAGAAAGAGTACACCGTTTGCAGCGACGCGCGCGGGTGAGGCGGCAGGGCGGAAAGCCATGGAACAGGGTATGCGCCAAATTGACGTCTACGTCAACGGCCCGGGGTCCGGACGGGAGTCGGCCGTCCGAGCCTTGCAATCCGTCGGCTTACGCGTGAACGTGATTCGTGACGTGACCCCCATTCCCCATAATGGATGCCGTCCGCCTAAACGGCGAAGGGTGTAAGGGATTTTCAAGAAACGTTCAGACGCTTTGGGGCACGAGAACTCAAGGGTCTGAAGCATGGCAAGTGAGAGGAGCGAGACGTGGCAAATTATCGTGGGCCAGTGTGTAGGATTTGTCGACGAGAGGGCGTCAAGCTGTTCCTCAAGGGGACGCGCTGCATGACGGATAAATGTGCGATTGAACGGCGCAGTTATCCTCCCGGTCAACACGGACAATCTCGCAGTCGGGCGACGGATTACAGTATGCAGCTTCGCGAAAAACAGAAATTGCGCCGGATGTACGGCATTCAAGAGCGTCAGTTTCTGGGCATCTTCAAGCGAGCCGAGCGTCAAGCCGGCGTCACGGGTGAAAATCTTCTGGCACTGCTTGAGCGGCGTTTGGATAACGTCGTCTACCGGAGTGGGTTGGCGCTGTCGCGTAAGCAAGCCCGCCAATTCGTGACGCATGGCCATATTCTGGTCAACGGGAGAAAGACGGACGTTCCATCGTATACCACGGGGGTCGGAGACGTGATTCAGGTCAGGCCGCGGAGCCTGGAATTGCTGGCGATCAAAGCCGCGGTTGAGGTGACGGAGAGCTGGCCGATGGTCACCTGGATCGATTGTGACCGTGCCGCGTTGAAAGGGACCATTCGGGCACTGCCCGCGAAGGATGATATCGGGGCGCCGGTCAACGAACAGGTGGTGGTCGAATTATATTCCCGATAAGGGGAAATCACGCAACAGCCGAAGTTTCAGACTGAGACAGATGAGGTGAAGGGGGCGCAATGAGCAAAGGGATCAAGGATT
This sequence comes from Nitrospirales bacterium, assembly GCA_965212625.1. GTDB lineage: Bacteria > Nitrospirota > Nitrospiria > Nitrospirales > UBA8639 > Bin75. The sequence goes on from OZ243124.1 coordinate 2,814,611, forward strand.
TTCAGTTGCCGATGCAGTTGGAGTTGGAACAAGAAACAACGTCGTCCACCTATGGGAAATTTACGGCGGAGCCGTTTGAACGCGGATTCGGGACAACCATTGGCAACGCTCTTCGTCGCGTGTTGTTGTCATCGTTGACCGGTGCGGCCGTCACCTCCGTCAAAATAGAAGGGGCGTCTCATGAATTCTCCACGCTTCCCGGCGTGACCGAAGACGTGACCATTATCATCTTGAACGTCAAGAATCTGCGCCTCAAACTCCATACCGATAGAGCCAAAGCCGTACGATTGAAGAAAAAAGGGCCGGGGACGGTTTATGCGTCCGACATTGAACGTGGCGCCGAGGTGACGATTCTCAATCCTGATTTACACATCGCCACCTTAGACAAAAACGGCGTGCTTGACATGGAGTTAATGATTAAACCGGGACGAGGATACATGCCGGCTGACCGGAACAAGGAAGAAGGATTGCCCATTGGCGTCATCCCCGTCGATTCCACGTTTTCGCCGATCAAGCGAGTCAACTTTCACGTGGAACACGCGCGCGTGGGGCGGATGACGGACTATGATAAATTGAATCTTGAGGTGTGGACGGATGGAAGCATCACGCCACAAGAGGCGGTGTCGTCGTCGGCGTCCATTCTGCGAGAGCATTTAGCCATTTGCATTCCCAGTGAAGACGTGAAAGAGGTGGAATTGGATTCCGCTCAGAGTGAAACGCAAATGGAGTTGAATAAACATCTGGCTCGAAGCGTGAATGAGTTGGAACTGTCCGTGCGTGCGGCGAATTGTCTCAAAAAGGCCAACATCAAGACCATTGACGATCTCGTCCAGAAGACCGAAATGGAGATGCTGAAAACGAAAAACTTCGGAAAAAAATCTCTGAATGAAATCAAAGAGGTGTTGGCCGAAATGGGGCTGAGCTTAGGAAACAAGCGGGAGAATTTTGGACGCAGCAACTAATACATGAGCTATTGATCGAGAGGATTGGCCGTGCGTCATCGAAAAAATGGTAGACAATTGGGCCGTAACACGAAACATCGACGTGCGATGTATCGGAATTTGGTGACCGCATTAATCGAACACGAACGTATTGAGACGACTGAGGCAAAAGCCAAAGAAATACGTGGCATGACCGAAAAAATGATTACGTTGGGGAAAGAGGGGTCTCTTCATGCTCGAAGGCGCGCCTTAAGTTTTATCCGGGAAAAAAACATTGTGTCCAAACTCTTTAGCGACGTCGCCGGTCGATTCCGCGGTCGTGCCGGTGGGTACGTCAGAATTATTCCAACGAGACGACGACCGGGAGATGCTGCGGAACTGGTGGCGGTGGAGTTGGTCCAGATCGACGTGGTGACTGCTGAGACGTCCGAATCTCCGGCGGAGGAAGACGGCGCATCATAATGGCTTCTCATGCTTACCTCCGCGTGGATCGCGGATTTGCTCCCTCCTTCCCCCTCCTCTCGTGAAGTGTACCAGAGGAGGCGACTGTGGTATTCTTTTTCCAGATGTGCCTCCCGAATGAAAACGTGTAGAGATGCCGAACACCTTGTTCCGATGGATTTTTGCAGGAATCGTCCTGAGCGTGACGGGGTATCTCGGATACGTCCTGACGCAGCACGTCAAGTCCAATCCTTCCGCGTCAGTGGCGACCTCGCCGGTCTTTGAAAACGCCGACGCCGGCTTGCAGGGGTTCGTCTATCGTCAAACCGAGGAAGGAAGAATCCAGTGGGAGGTGGAAGCTCAAAACGCTCAGGTGTATGAGTCCGACCATCACGTCGTGCTGGAACGCGTTCACGTTCGGCTGTTGAGCGAAAACGGGCAAACGATGACGCTGGAGGCTGATCAAGGAACGCTTGATACGGTCAACAGTAATTTTGACCTTCGGAATCGAGAAGAATGGATTGCCGTCGAATTCGCCAACGGCTATACGGTCCTGACGCCGTCCATCCACTGGGAAAACGATGAACGGGAAATACGCACGAATGAATCGGTGACCATTCACGGACGTGGCATGACCGTGACGGGGAGGGGCATCATTGCGGAATTGCATGACGAAACGTTCAGGATATTGGATGACGTTCGGGTTGACGTGGTCTCCTAAAGCGAATCGTCTGATCCCATTGGCGATGCTGATCTGTGGTTTCGTCTGGGGGACGCCCTTCAGCGTGGCTGAAAAGGACGAGACCACCACGATTACGTCAAGGACCATGACCGCCGAAGGAAAATCCCAACGAGCGATCTTTGAAGGCAACGTCGTTCTCACAAAAGGGGAACTCGTCATACGATCTGATCATATGATCGTGACGTTCGAGAAAAAGGATCAACGCGATCAAGATCAGCGCGTGGAAGAGGAGACCACGAATCAGGTGAAACACATTGCAGCCAGCGGCAACGTGATCATTGAGAAATCGGATGGGAAGGCCACTTGTGGACGAGCCGTGTATTATAAAGATGAAGAAAAAATCGTCCTCACCGAGTCACCCGTGGCTTGGCAGAAGGGAACGAAGGTGACGGGGTCCCGCATGACGATGTTTATCAAGGAAGATCGGAGCATCGTTGAGGGCGGGTCCCGTGTGATTCTCGATGATCAAGGGCAATAAGGCTGGCGACCTTGGATCAGTTACCTCCCGCCATACCGAGCTGTTGGCTTTACGCCAAGGGGCTCCGAAAAAGTTTTAGAGGACGCGAGGTTGTGTGCGACGTCTCCTTAGACGTGGGAGACGGAGAAATCGTCGGGTTATTGGGCCCCAATGGCGCGGGCAAAACAACCATTTTTGACATGATGGTGGGCCTCTGCCGGCCGGACCAGGGGCAGATTCTCTTCAATGACGAATCGGTCACGGCCTTGCCCATGTATCAGCGGGCTCGTCGGGGGATTGGGTATCTCCCTCAAGAATCCTCCGTGTTTCGTCAACTGTCCGTTCAAGATAACATTGCCGCCGTCTTAGAATCCCTGAATCTTTCCCGGGAGGAGCGCAAGGAACGTCTGGAGAACTTGTTGGCTGATCTCGGATTAGCGAATCTTCGAAAAAGCAAAGCCCTGGTGCTCTCTGGGGGAGAGCGTCGTCGGTTGGAAATCATCAGGGCCTTGGCCTCGAATCCTCGATTTTTATTGTTGGATGAACCATTTGCCGGCATTGATCCCATTGCCGTCGTCGATATCCAAGGAATCATTCAATCCTTGAAAAGAAAACACATTGGGATTTTGATTACGGATCATAACGTTCAAGACACGCTTTCCATCACGGATCGCGCGTATATTATTCATGAAGGAACGATTCTTGAAGCAGGAACGTCGGACTCCATTGTGAAGAGCCAAAAGGCAAGATCTCTTTATTTAGGCGAACGATTCAGACTCTGAAGGGTGTTCCGCTTCCTGGGTGGCCCAGATGGAACTGAAACTTGATCTTCGGCTGAGTCAGAAGTTGGTGATGACTCCCCAACTTCAACAAGCCATCAAGTTATTGCAATTATCCAGACTGGAACTTCAGCAAGTCCTCGCGCAGCATTTGCTGGAAAATCCCCTCCTTGAAGAGGTGGAGGAAGAAGAAGGGGAGGGAGAGGAGCGGGAGAACGAGGACGACCTGGGAGAAACGGAAGAGTTCTCTGAGCCGCTCTCACCGGAAGGGTGGGAAGATTATTACGAGAGTGATTGGCGATCCGGAGACGGCCGTGATCCTGCTTCCGGATGCGACGACTTTCCTTCCTATGACCAAACGCTGACGAAACCGACGACGCTGGCAGACCACTTGTTGTGGCAACTCCGACTGTCTTCTGAGGATGACGAAGACAAAGCCGTTGGAGTCATGTTAATCGGCAACATTGATGAAGACGGGTATCTTCGCGCGTCGATAGAGGAAATTGCCGAGGAGTCCCACGTCTCCGTCAAAAAGGTTGATTCGGTATTATCCCTCATTCAAACCTTTGATCCAATTGGCGTCGGTGCTCGCGATCTTCAAGAATGTTTGTTGATTCAACTCCGCTGTCTTCTTCAAACGCCCCTTGGAAGCGATGACGTTCATGATGGAACCTCTCAAGAGTCACTGCTCGAACTGATAATCAAAAACCATCTCCACGACCTTCAGAAAAAACGATTGACCGCCATTGCGAAAGCCGTCGGCCACGGCGTTGAAAAAATTGGTGAAGCCGTGCGCGTCATTGAAAATCTGGAACCTAAACCCGGACGTCCGTATTCGTCTGACGACAACCAGGTCATTGTGCCGGACGTCTTCGTGTTGAAGGAAGAAGGAAAATGGCGGGTCGTTCTCAACGATGATGGAATGTATCGCGTGCAGATCAAGCCGTATTACAAACGGATGTTAGGAGAGACGAGCGGCAATGGAGATTCCGTGCGGGCGTACCTCGAAGAGAGATTACGAGGGGCTCAGTGGATCATTCGGAGTCTTGACCAGAGAAATCGGACGATTCGGAAGGTCGTCGAAAGCTTAATCAAATTTCAAGAACCCTTTTTGGAAAAAGGCATTCAATATTTGAAGCCACTCGTGCTCAAGCAGGTGGCCGAAGACGTGGGGATGCACGAATCGACCATCAGTCGAGTGACGACGAATAAATATATGTATTGTCCCCAAGGCACGTTGGAACTCAAGTTTTTCTTCAACGCGGGATTTCAAGGGTCAGAGCTTGGCACTGAACGTGTATCCTCGCTGACCGTTCGGGAGTTCATTCGTGAAATGGTCGGCAAAGAAAATTCCCGCAAGCCGCTGAAAGATCAAGAGATCGTGTCGAGGTTACGACGAGCCCGAGGGATTGTCATTGCGAGACGAACCGTTGCGAAATATCGGGTAGACCTGAACATCGCCCCGGCCAGTCAGCGCAAACGGATCTATGGAGCTTCATTTCAATGACTTCAAGCTCTACCACCTATGAGGACCCTTCAGTTACTGATCCCAAGGAAAGGCTGCGTCATTTTAACGATAAAGGTCACGTGAGGATTTATGGAGCTGACTTTATTGACAGATTAACATCCGTTGGCTTTCGTGTCAGTCTATGCAAACCAACTTCCTTTTTAAGTGAGCAAGATATCAATCGAATGGGACTGACTGATCAGACGATATTTCATTGTTTCAAAGAGTAAGGGTAGCGTCGGCTTCCTCCCTTTTAACCGCCTGGTCCGCGGGGGCAAACTCCGGGGGTAAACTCTGCCCCTCCCGCCGGAGAGAGGCAAGAATGAGGATGTCTCTCCCTTTTCATTCCTCTCCGTTTCTTTTCTTCTCTCCCTGCAGAGGAGAGAAAAGATTGAGTTGACAAAGGGCCAAAGGGTTCTGAACTTCTACGGCGTGGCCACACAATTCCGTCTCTGTCGTTCCCGACGTTTCCAATCGCCCTCTGTCTCGGCCTAGGCGCGGCGTTTCTGCCGGCGGCTCTGTCATTCCCAACGTTTCCAATCGTCCTCTGTCATTCCCGACGTTTTCAATCGGGAATCCAAGGCTTTTCCCATGCAGGGCCACACGAATGAAAGGACAGAAGAGAAAGACACTGGATTCCCGCTAAAAACTGCGGGAATGACAGAGGGGACAGGCCGGGAATGACAGAGGGGGACAGGTCGGGAATGACAGAGGGGATAGGCCGGGAATGACGGAGGAGGACAGGTCGGGAATGACGGAGGGGACAGGCCGGGAATTGACGGAGGGGTAAGTTTGACGATGAATCGTAGAACGGTGTAGGGTTGAATTTCGGGTTTTTGCCTAGATGTCACGTCCTACAAAAATCTTCCAAAATCGATGTCATCCTGAACAGCGGTTTTGCACGGCATCCGGTACTCCGGCAACGGAAGTTCGTGTTCGATGATAAGACGACTCAAGAAGTGGGCGTCCTTGCTCGCAAAACCTCAGTCACGTGTAGGGATCGATATCGGCTCTTCCGCGATCAAGATCATTCAACTGGAACGCCGTGCCGCCCGAAATTGCATTACACGCTATGGGGTGCGCCGGCTTGAATCCGGGATCGTCGAAGATGCCGTGATCCACGACCCTAGTCGCCTCAAGACGGCCCTGAAAGGTCTGATTGAGGACCTGGAGTTGCGTGGCAGTCCGGTTGCGCTCTCGTTATCCGGATCAGCCGTGATGGTCAAGGTGATACACGTATCAGGCGTCGAGAGAGACGCGCTTGATGAATATCTGACCTGGGAGGGCCATCGCTACGTTCCCTATGCCATGAATGAGGTGTATTTTGATTATTGGATTCTTCCTGACTCTCGACGTGACCCCGTATCGAACGAAATGGACGTGCTGCTCGTTGCCGCCAAGCAACAGGCGGTTGAGAGCCGGAAGACGTTGTTGGAAGAGAGCGGGGTTCGGCCGATCGTGTGTGACGTTGACGGGCTCGCGTTGATAAACGTGGTGATGGGACAGATCCCAACCTTGAGGGGACGCTCATTCGGTATCGCCAACGTCGGAGCGAGTGGAATGAATCTTGCCTTTGTGGGTCATGGTAATCCCCTTCTGGTTCGGGACGTCAGCTTTGAGGACACGTCTTTGATTCAGGCTTTGGATGGGCAAGGCGTCTCCGTTGAGTCCGCCGACGTTCAGGGTACTCCTGACGGTGGACTCGCGTATCCCCGCACGCCGCCTTCATTTGAGGAAATCATCAGGCACGTCCAAAGCTGTTTCACGTTCATCCTGGATCAGGACGAGGAACTCAAGATAGACAAGATGTTCCTTTGCGGAGGGAGGTCGAAACGTCCGCAACTGCACGATGACCTCCAACGCGCGTTGGGGATTCCGACGATCTCATTGAATCCTTTTGCTGAAATCGACGACGTGATGAATCATCAAGACGGGCACGCACTCGTGGATTCCGCGCATCTCGGAGGCGTGGCGTTGGGGTTGGCACTCCATAAGGATAACCATGATTGCCATTAACTTGCTCAAAAGCCCACAAGCCCGCGACCATCCGGCTCGCCGACGCGCCAAGTCCGAATTCTTCGCGGGGGTCGTGGTGTTGGCGTGTACCGTCGCGGTTTGGGGATGGCTTGTCTTTGATGGGAATGACGCCGGACAACGACTTGAACAAAAAGTACGAGAGAAACAATCTCGTCTTGCCTTGATGGAAAAAACCCGGAATCAGGTTCTTGCCCTGAAGGAACAACGGCGAACCATTTTAGCCGAACGGAAACGACTGACGACCCTTACCCGCGATCCAAACGGACCCCTCCGCCTGTTGTCCGCGATCAGTCAAGTGGTTGATCCCTTGGACGTGTGGTTGCTGCGTCTTGAGACGAAAGATCAACGGGTTCTGTTGTCCGGCCTTGCTCTTTCCCAGGACGCGGTTGTGAAGTTGACGGAGAACCTGGAGGAAACCAAGGTGATCGGTTCCGTCAGCGCGTTTGAGACCCAAGCCGATACGGTTCAGCCGTCGCGCTTGCGATTTTCGATAAACGCGGACGCCGTGGATCATGGTTGAACGAATGCTGGATTGGGTGGAAGACGCGCCCATGACGTCAAAACTGCTCACGCTGTGTTTGTGCGTGGCGGTGTTGTCCCTCATTCTGTTTCAATTTGTCGTCGAGCCTCGCAATCAACGAATCGGGGCCCTTCAGGAAACACTTCAGTCGCTGAATCATCGGATTGCCGCCGGTGAGCGCGGTGATCAAGTAGAACGTCTGACGGACGAGATCGCTCGTCTGAAGTCTCAAGTCGCGTTGCAAAAAACACAGTTAGGCATTCAGGTGCCCATGGAGCACGTGCTGACGGACGTCTTCGACGTTGCTCAATCGGCTGACGTGACGCTGACCTCCTGGAAACCCGAGGAGCCGATTGCGCTGCCGGAAATGGACGTGAGTCGAGTCACGCTTCGGCTCTATGCAGAGGGGCGATATTACGCGCTCGCCCGCTTTCTTGAAGAACTGCACGCGCTGCCGAAAACGTTGATCGTGCAGTCAATGGATTTTCACGTTCGGGAGAAGGGGACGGAAAGCCTGAATGACGTCATTCACGCTTCGTTTGAACTGGTGGGATTCGAGGCAGCCGAGACTGGACCCATGCGACAATCCGAGCCAGTCAGAAGTTAAAGGATAAGGGGTCCGCCACGAGGCATCCCCTTTTCACCCGTCGTGAGGAACGCGGAAGCCGCGGCGAAGCCGTTCACCAAATCAGAAGAGGAACCTGATGCTTCGTTATCTCAACGCCGGTGAATCACATGGAAAGGGGTTAATGGCCGTACTGGAAGGGGTTCCTGCGGGGCTTCCTCTCACGACGGAGATGATCAATCGTGATTTAGCAAGACGGCAAGGTGGCTATGGCCGAGGCGGCCGAATGCGGATTGAAAAGGATCAGATTGAATTCTACTGCGGCGTTCGGAAAGGCAAGACGTTGGGAAATCCGTTGGGATTAATGATCCGCAATCGGGATTGGGACAATTGGCAAGACGTGATGGCCGCGGAACCCGGCCCTCCGTCCACGGAACGCGTGGTGACTCGTCCGCGGCCCGGTCACGCGGACCTGGTGGGCGCAATAAAATATGGGCATCGGGACATCCGTAACGTTCTGGAAAAGGCCAGTGCGAGAGAAACCGCGGTCCGCGTGGCCATTGGAGCCGTGGCCAAGGCTTTATTAGTTGAGTTTGACGTGCAGGTGGTGAGTTACACGATCCGAATCGGATCCGTCGTGGCCCCGCGGGTCGATGATTACGTGGCGGCGTTTGAACGTGCCGAACAATCTCAGGTTCGGTGTGCGGATGCCGCGGCAAGTGAGAAAATGATTGAACGCATTCGATCCGCGAAGCATAAGGGTGACTCACTGGGGGGGGTCTTTGAAGTGGTGGTGACGAATCCTCCCATTGGTTTGGGCAGTTATGCTCAGTGGGACCGTCGCTTGAGCGCACGGTTAGCCATGGCGGCCATGAGTATCCAGGCCATGAAAGGCGTAGAAATCGGCATGGGATTTGAGTCGGCTCAACGATTCGGCTCTGAAGTACACGACGACATTTATCCCAGTGAGATCCGACCGGGATTTGAACGAAAAACCAACAACGCCGGTGGGTTGGAAGGAGGGATCACCAATGGTCAGCCAGTGATCCTGCGGGTCGCCATGAAACCGATTGCGACGTTGTATCAACCCAAGCACAGCGTCGATATCCGGACCAAGGAACCTTTTGAAGCCACCGTGGAACGATCCGACGTCTGTACGGTTCCCGCGGCCGGCGTCGTGGGCGAAGCCGTGATCGCCTATGAAATGGCGAACGCCATGTTGGAAAAATTCAGTGGCGACAGTTTGGATGAGATGAAACGAAATTTCGCCGCGTACCAGGAATACGTGAAGAATTTCTAACCATGGTTCAACGTCACGATCAGCAAACCGTCACAGTGGGGCTCGGCAAGCGAAGCTATGAGATCGTCATTGGCCCTGGCGCTATGCAGCGGTTGGGGACGCATTGCCAAGCCTTGGGATTATCCGGAAAAGTCGGGATTGTGACCAATCCGACGGTGGACCGGCACTATGGGGCGTCTCTGAGAAAGGCAATGGTGAAGGCCGGCTTCACCTGTCGGACGATCCGCGTTCCCGATGGTGAGCAGGCCAAAACGGTTCGGTGGGCGTCGTACATCCTGGATCAGTTGGTCAAGCATCGATTTGAGCGTCGATCAGTGTTGATGGCGTTGGGGGGAGGGGTGATCGGCGACGTGACGGGATTCGCGGCGTCACTGTATCTTCGAGGCATCCCCTTCGTGCAAGTGCCGACCACGCTCGTGGCACAAGTCGATTCCAGCGTAGGAGGCAAAACCGGCGTCAACCATCCGTTGGGAAAAAACGTCATCGGGGCCTTTTACCAACCCGTCCTCGTGTCGTGCGATACCGAGACCCTCCGCACGCTGCCGCGACGAGAATGGCTGGCGGGATTGGCCGAAGTGATTAAATACGGCGTCATCATTGACAAGAAGTTTTTTGCCTTTTTAGAGGAGCGAATGAGCCGTCTTCTTGACGTGAAGGATGAGGACGTCATCAAGGTCGTCAAGCGTTGCTGCGAAATGAAAGCGTGGGTCGTGGCCAAAGATGAGCAGGAATCCGGCCTGCGCCGCATCTTGAATTATGGGCATACCATTGGTCACGCCTTGGAGTCCCTGGGCCGTTACAAACGGTATATTCACGGTGAGGCCGTGGGAATCGGCATGGTTCATGAAGCGTTGCTGGCTCAGCATCTCCGATTGTGCTCCGCCTCGGTCGTGCATCGGCAGCGGGACTTGATTCAGCGAACGGGTCTGCCCGTGCATCTGCCGGCCCATAGTTTTTCCAAACTGTGGGAAGCCATGCTTCACGATAAGAAAGTGTCACAAGGGGTCGTGCATTGCGTGTTGCCGACGTCAATCGGGAAGGTCCAAGTCACGCCCCTGGAGCAACGGGTGGTGAAACGATGGTACGCGCGCGGCATGAACGTCCCGACCGGCGGGTCGGCGGATGCGCCGCGTACGCGACGGTCGTCGAGATGAGTCCGACGAAACAACCCATGAACCGACGGAAAAAGGACGTGAACACCGTGCTCCGCGAACGGACGCGCGAAGTGGAAGTGCTCTATCGGATCAGTCAATCCATCAGCAGCACGCTCGATCTGGAATCGGTGCTCACACACATCGTCGAAGTCGTGGTCGAGGTGACGAAAGCCGATTCATGCTTGCTGTATCTGGTCTCCGAGAATCGGGATGAACTCGTGCTGCGGTCTTCCAAAAATCCTCATCCCACGCTCATCGGTCGAACCGCCTTGGGTTTAGGTGAAGGGATAACGGGATGGGTGGCGCAAGAACAGGTGCCGGTGGTGATTCCTCGTCACGCGAGCGATGATCCGCGGTTCAAATTTTTTCATGATTTGCCGGAGGATCGATACCAGGCGTTCGTGTCGCTTCCCATCGTGACGAAGGGGAACGTGATCGGAGTCATCAACGTCCAGCACAAACGGACGAAACGGTATCAGGACGCCGAGCTTGCGCTGCTGTCGACGATTGCGAACCAAGTCGGCGGGGCAATCGAAAACGCCCGTTTGTATGAAGCCATGAGACGGCAGGCGCTCCAACTGGATACCCTGTCCCAGGTTTCTGAAACCGTGGCGTCCAACCGGCTGATTGACGACGTGCTGAAGTTGATCGTGACGACGACGGCCGAAATGATGAATTCGACGATCTGTTCGCTGATGTTAGTAGACGAGGACGCGAAGGAGTTGCGGATTGCGGCGACGCAGAGTCTGAGCGAAGCCTATCTTCGAAAGCCTCCGATCAAGATTGGTCGGAGCATCAGCGGCCGCGCGGTGAAAAAACGACGGCCGATTTACGTCCCCGACGTGACGAAGGAACAAGAATTTTTTTATCAGGATTTAGCCAAGCGCGAGTCGTTGTGTTCCTTGTTATCGGTGCCGATGATGAGCAAAGAACGCGTCATCGGCGTCATCAACACCTATACGTCCGTGCGGCACGCGTTTGACGACAAGGAAGTCAAGATTCTGCAAGCCGTTGCCAACCAGGCCGCGGTGGCCATTGAGCATACGCGTCTGCTGGAAAAGTCGTTTGAAATGCAGGAGGCGTTGACCGTGAGAAAGCTCGTCGAACGAGCGAAGGGGTACCTCATGCACTCTAGAAAATTATCGGAGGCCGAAGCCTTCCGGTTGATTCAGCGTCAAAGTATGAACATGCGGAAATCCATGAGGGAAATTGCCGAGGCCATCATTGTCGCCGGAGAGTTGGAGGGCAACGTGACGGACCGGCCGTGAATCCATGAAGGCCAACGCCGTCGCCCTCCGTATCCTGAGTCGTCATTCGATTGTGGTCAAGGTCTCCCGAAGAGGAGACGGGCGTTTTTGCGATGAATACGTGTCGAATTGCCATGGTTCAAATGAATTCCGTCGTGGGAGACGTGGAGGGAAACGCCCACGCGATGAGTCAATGGGTGAGGCAGGCACGGCAGAATGGGGCCGACGTTGTCGTTTTTCCGGAATTGGCAATGACCGGGTATCCACCTGAAGACCTGGTCTTGCGGCCGAGTTTTCTCAAAGACGCGAAGCACGCGCTGGAACGGTTGGCCAAGCACTGTCGCGGCATCACCGCGGTGGTGGGCTACGTTGAAGAAGGAGGGCTGATTCGTTCACGTGACGCCACCCCGTTCATCGTTCCGTCGGGAACCCGTCACGTGTTTAACGCCGCGGCCGTGATTCACGATCAACGCATCGTGACGACGTGCCGCAAGACGTTCTTGCCGAATTACGGCGTGTTTGACGAGAGCCGATATTTCTCTCCTGGCGAAAAGACCGTCGTCTGCCGAGTCCGAGGGGTGTGGTTCGGCGTGAATATTTGTGAGGACGTGTGGTACGCGGATGGGCCCACTCGCGATCAGGTCGACGTCGGTCGTGCCCGGATCATTCTGAACGTCAATGCTTCTCCCTATCACGTCGGGAAGGCAAGAACGCGAGAGCGCGTCTTGGCGCAGCGGGCCAGAGAAAACGGCGTCGTGGTGAGTTACACCAACATGGTCGGGGGGCAGGACGAGATCGTGTTTGATGGAAACAGCGTGGTCGTGGATCGAACGGGGACGGTGATTGCACGTGCCAAGGCGTTTGCAGAAGATCTGCTGGTGGCTGACCTGCCTTGCGCCGCTCCGCGAGGAAGTCGCGTCGCGGTTCGCACGAAACGGTCAACGCAACGGTATCCCGTCAAACGAGTGAAACTTTCATCAGTTGAACGACGAAAACCGAAAAAGCCCGCGCCCGTGAAACGCCCGTCTTGCCTCAGCGATTTGGAAGAGACGTATCTCGCCTTAGTGACCGGGGTGCGAGACTACGTCAAGAAGAACCGGTTTCAGCGGGTGCTGATCGCGATCAGCGGAGGCATTGATTCAGCCTTGACCACGGTGATTGCCGCCGATGCGCTTGGGCCGGACGTCGTGATGGGCGTGTTCATGCCTTCCCCGTTTACTTCACGAGAAAGTCGGGTCGACGCGGAAGCCCTGACGAAGGCGTTGGACGTTCAACTCTTGACGATTCCGATTACGACGCTCTGGAAGCAATACTTGAGGACGTTGTCTGCAACGTTCGGGTCGGATACGGCTGACGCCACGGAAGAAAACGTACAAGCTCGTATCCGTGGTACGCTGATGATGGCCTTGTCCAATAAGTTTGGTCATTTAGTCTTGACGACCGGCAATAAGAGCGAAATGAGCGTCGGCTACGCCACGCTGTACGGCGACATGGCGGGCGGCTTTGCCGTGCTGAAAGACGTGTCGAAAACCTTCATCTACGCCTTGGTTCGGTATCGGAACCGAAAAGCCGTGCGTGACGGCGGGTCGGCGGTGATTCCTCAACGGATCATTGACCGTGCCCCGTCCGCTGAGCTCAAACCCGATCAGACCGATCAAGAAACTCTGCCGCCCTACGACGTGCTTGACCCCATCTTGGCGGCCTACGTCGAAGAAGAGCGTTCTTTGACGGAAATGGTTCACATGGGGTTTCCGGTTCAGACCGTCAAGCACGTGGTGGCCATGGTGGACGGCAGTGAATATAAACGACGTCAATCTCCGATCGGGATAAAAATCACGCAACGGGCCCTTGGGAAGGACCGGCGGATGCCGATTACCAATCGATACGTGAAGCCTTGATGACACGGTCCCAGTCATCGTCCGCGTTGCGGTCCGTGAGTGAAACACTCGTGAACGGAAAAGAGGCGCGTCCGTGAAGCAGGACATTCTAGAGGAAAATCCGACGGGTCATCCGTCTGAGACGCTCACCACCCAGGCGGTGCTGCAAGATCGTCGAGCAAGCATCTGTCAACGATTGCGGGATGGAGCCTCGGGGGCTGAAGTCGTCTGGGGGTTTACGGATCTCGTTGACTCGGTCCTGATCGGTCGATATCGGAACGTGGTGAGACAGTGGAGCCGATCGGCGTCCGCCGGCTTGCACCAGTGTTGTCTCGTGGCGCTGGGTGGGTATGGTCGGCGGGAACTCGCCCCCTATTCCGACGTGGACGTCATGATGCTGTATCAGAGAAACGGGAGAAGCGTCGTGAATGATCTCTCGTCGCAGGTCTTTCACCATTTATGGGATTTGGGGTTTCAGGTGGGGCACAGCGTTCGGTCAATGCAGGACTGCACGTTCGTGGCCGATGGAGATTTGTCAGCCAGAACCGCTTTGATGGAGTCGCGTTTTTTAGCGGGAAGTTCTTCGGTCTTCCAAAAATTCCAACAGCGGTTTGCCGCGCGCGTGGTCGGAAGACGGGTGGAGAGTTTTATCCGGGAGAAAATGGAAGAACGGAAGCGGGAGTATGCCAAATTCGGCGAAACGGTGTTTCTCCTCGAACCGAACATCAAGAAAACCAAAGGCGGACTCAGGGACCTGCATCTGCTTCAATGGGTGGGGATGGCCCGTTATCAAGCGGCCACGTTGCAGGAGTTAGCCAACCGGGGAGTCCTGTCGCGTCAGGATTATACGGCGTTGCTTGAGGCGCGAGAATTGTTATGGAAGGTGCGCGCCTTCCTGCATCTCGAAGCCGGTCGCGCCCAGGAAGTGTTATCCTTCGATGAACAAGTCCGCCTGGCTCGAGAGTTCGGTTACCGGGATCAACCCCATTTGCTGGGAGTTGAGCAGTTCATGCAGCACTACTATCGGTTGACGACCGGACTGCATGATCGGGCGATGCGATTCGTGAGCCGGACGAGATCGGTTTCTCTGGCGACCCGCGTGAAAAATCTTTGGCCGTCCCCGTTGATTGACGGGCTGTTTCGAGCGTCAGATGGAAAGGTGACGGTGCCGGCGGAGAAACTCGCCCAGGTTCTGGATGATCCGGAAGTCCTCTTGAGCCTGTTTCTCCTTGCGCAACGACGCGGCCTCGCGATCGACGGACTGGTGCTGGAAGAGATTCACCGCCACGTGGAGAGCGTGCCGGATCATCTGTTTGCTTCCCCGGGCGTGAGTCAGCGGTTTCGCGCCCTGTTGTCAGGACCCGGATCGGTTGCGGATTCCTTGATGCTGATGCACCAGGCACGGGTGTTAGAGAAATTCATCCCGGCCTTTGGTCGCGTTCGTGGGCTCATGCAGTTTAATCACTACCACAAATATACGGTGGATGAGCATAGCCTGCTCGCCGTGAAGCACGTCCAATCTCTGGGGCAGCGGTCTGGGACGTTAGGAAAGGTGTATCGAGAAATTCAGCAGAAGGACATCCTGCACTTGGCCGTGCTTCTTCATGACGCGGGAAAGGGCTTGCCTGAAGATCATAGTGAGGTCGGTCAAAAGATTGCGCAAGACGCGTCCGTCAGATTAGGACTCGACGAGCAGGAATCCCAAACCCTGACGTTTCTGGTTCATGAACATCTGCTCATGGCCAATACGGCGTTTCGGCGAGACCCTCATGATGAAAAAGTGCTGCTGACGTTTTCGCGGGCAGTGGGCACGCCCCATCGATTAAAAAAACTCTTACTCCTCACCGCGGCCGACGTTGCCGCGGTGGGTCCGGACGTGCTGACAAAATGGAAGGAATCGTTGCTGGTTGAGTTGTTTGTGCGGGCACTCTCTGAAGTGTCTGAAGAAAGCAACCAGAGTGAGTTGACCGTTGACGTCGAGTCCATCACCGACGAGGTCTTGGAGGCGTGGAAGGCCAACGACCAATCGGCAGGACGTGGCCCTTCGACTCAGAGGCCGCCTCTCCTGACTCGTGAATGGGTCAAGAGGCAGTTGGAAACCTTTCCGATGCGCTATCTTTCCGGGACGGCCATGAATCGAATCGCCGCTCATCTTTCTGCGATTCAAGCCGTGACGCCCGAACGCCCCATTGTCGAAGCCACCTATCATCAGGAACTCAAGGTGTGTGAGTATTCACTGATTGCGCGTGACGCCGTGGCCCCCGGGACGTTTATGAAGGTGACGGGGGTGTTGGCGGCCAAAGGTCTGCGCGTGCTTGACGCCCAGATCGTGACAAAGTCGGACGGCGTCGTGGTGGATACGTTCTGGGTCAAGGACCACGATTTTGGCGGGGCCCCGACGCCGGCGCGGTTGGAAAAAGTCGGGAACGCCATCGTCAGCGCGTTACGCGGAGAAATCTCAATTGAAGAGGTTCTCGCCCAGAATCAACGCGTGGCGTTTCACAGCCAACGGCCAATTCAGCAACGTCGGACCGAAGTCAGAATCGACAATACGACGTCGGATCAGTTTACCATTATTGACGTGTTTGCCGATGATAAGCCGGGTCTTCTGTATGAAATAGCCAAAACCGTCTATGAACTCGGCCTCTCCATTCACGCAGCCAAAATCGGGACGCGCCTGGATCAGGTGGTTGACGTGTTTCACGTAACGGACCGGCGCGGCGGCAAAGTCGAAGACGTCCGGACGTGCGATGCGATTCAAACAAGGTTACAGGAACGGGTCGATCTATATGTCCACGAGGAATAACGGGAAGGGGGCTACGGGATTATATCCATCTGCCGGAACAAACCCGTTTGCCTCATGGTTCTCATCAAGCACGGCATCAGCATCCCTCTCTCCCATACAAAAAGGCCCCTTCCTGTCATTCCTGACAAAAGGCCCTCTTCCGCCATTCCCGACATCCCTCCTGTCATTCCCGACAAAAGAGCCCCCTTTCGTCATTCCTGACAAAAGGCCCCTTCCGTCATTCCCGACACCCCTCCTGTCATTCCCAACAAAAGTCCCCTCCTGTCATTTCCGACAAAAGTCCCCTTTCGCCATTCCCAACAAAAGGCCCCTTCCGTCATTCCCGATACCCCTCCTGTCATTCCCGACGTTAGTAATCGGGAATCCAGAGTCTTCCTTGCCGGCCGTTTCCTTCATTAATCGTCCGACACCATGGATCTCGCGACTCGGCGGTCATGCTCGCCTTGCCGAAGGGATATGACTCCCGATTGGCCCCTGGGGCAAGACTGTTTTGACTGGATTCCCGCTAAAAACTGCGGGAATGACAAGAAGGGGGCATGCGGGAAGGCCGGGAAGGGAGACTGTGGGAAGGCCGGGAAGAAACTTGCGGGAATGACAGGAAGGGGGCTTGCGGGCATAACGGGGAAGGGGCTGCGGGATTATGTCCATCTGCCGGAACAAAGCCGTTTGCCTCATGGTTCTTAAGCACGGCATCAGCATCCCTCTCTCCCATACAAAAAGGCCCCCTCCCGTCATTCCCGACATCCCTCCTGTCATTTCCGACAAAAGGCCCCTTTCGTCATTCCCAACAAAAGTCCCCTTCCGCCATTCCCGACAAGAGGCCCCTTCCGTCATTCCCGATACCCCTCCTGTCATTCCCGACGTTAGTAATCGGGAATCCAGAGTCTTCCTTGCCGGCCGTTTCCTTCATTGATCGTCCGACACCATGGATCTTGCGAGTCGGCGGTCATGCTCGCCTTGCCGAAGGGATATGACGCCCGATTGGCCCCTGGGGCAAGACTGTTTTGACTGGATTCCCGCTAAAAACTGCGGGAATGACAAGAAGGGGGCTTGCGGGAAGGCCGGGAAGGGGACTGTGGGAAGGCCGGGAAGGGGCATGCGGGAAGGCCGGGAAGAAACTTGCGGGAATGACAAGAAGGGGGCTTGCGGGCATAACGGGGAAGGGGGCTGCGGGATTATGTCCATCTGCCGGAACAAAGCCGGTTGCCTCATGGTTCTCAAGCACGTCATCAAGCATCCCTCTTTTCCATACGAAAAGGCCCCCTCCGTCATTCCCGACACCCCTCCTGTCATTCCCGACGTTAGTAATCGGGAATCCAGAGTCTTTCTTGCCGGCCGTTTCCTTCATTGATCGTCCGACACCATGGATCTCGCGACTCGGCGGTCATGCTCGCCTTGCCGAAGGGATATGATGCCCGATTGGCCCCTGGGGCAAGACTGTTTTGACTGGATTCCCGCTAAAAACCGCGGGAATGACAGAGAGGGAGGGCTGCGGGAATGACAGGGAGGGGCTTGCGGGATTAACGGGAAGGGGGCTGTGGGAATAACGGGAAAGGGATCTGCGGGATTATATCCGTATGCCGGAACAAAGCCGTTTGCCTCATGGTTCTTAAGCACGGCATCAGCATCCCTCTCTCCCATACAAAAAGGCCCCTTCCTGTCATTCCTGACAAAAGGCCCTCTTCCGTCATTCCCGATACCCCTCCTGTCATTCCCGACGTTAGTAATCGGGAATCCAGAGTCTTTCTTGCCGGCCGTTTCCTTCATTGATCGTCCGACACCATGGATCTCGCGACTCGGCGGTCATGCTCGCCTTGCCGAAGGGATATGACTCCCAATTGGCCCCTGGGGCAAGACTGTTTTGACTGGATTCCCGCTAAAAACCGCGGGCATGACAGGAGGGGGGCTTGCGGGCATGACAGGAAGGGAACTTGCGGAAATAACGGGGAAGGGGCTTGCTTCTTCCCCGTTCTCACTCAGCCGTAACTGACCTGCAAGCGAGGCGTGCCTTCCCGAAGGCTGGAGAAAATCATGCGGCCGGCGTTGGTTTGAATGACGCGGGTCACCACCACCTCAACGTGTTTCCCGATCCACCGTCTGGCGTGGTCGACGACGACCATGGTCCCGTCGTCCAAGTGCGCCACGCCCTGTCCCGCTTCTTTCCCCTCTCGCAGCAGGAAGACCGTTAAGGATTCCCCAGGCAGGACGGGCTGGCGAATCACGTTCGACAATTCGTGCGTATTGAGAATCCGTATGCCTTGCACGGAAGCAATCTTATTGAGATTCATGTCCGTGGTTACGATTTTTGCCTTCCGGAGTTTCGCCAACTCCATCAACTTGGCGTCAACGTCTCGAAATTGAGGAACGTCAGCGTCAAGGATATGAACGTCAACGGTTTCCATGTCCATGAGTTCTTGGAGAACGTCCATGCCGCGTTTTCCCCGAGTGCGTTTATGGTCGTCCGAGGAATCCGAGATGCGTTGGAGTTCGTGGAGGACGAATTGCGGCACAATGAGCGGCCCTTCAAAAAACCCCGTCCGGGATAAATCCGCAATCCGGCCGTCGATAATGGCGCTGGTATCCAGAAGCTTGGGCTGCCGCGTCGGCGAGGCGGAGTCGTCCCCGCGTGAGGCGGGAACAAACGAGAAGGTTTTTCCCATTCTGATTCCCAGAAAGGTGCCGACGGAGCAGAAACCGAGCACGGCCACGACGGTGAAAGAGGAGATCATCTCAGGATGGCTGAGGAAAATCTGTTGACTGATGAAACTCGTCATTCCACTCAGACACACCCCAATCGAAAAACCGGCGAGGCCGCCTACCAGCTCGCTCGGGCGCAGAGGAAACACCATGCGTTCAAGGCCGACCATCCCGACGCTGAGTCCTCCCATTAAAAGACCGCCGAAAATACCATAGGTCAAGGTTCCTGAGTCGGGACGTGATCCCAACGCAAATCCGGCAAGCACGCCGCCAATGATGAAAAGGGTTCGCGTAACCATCAAACGTATCCTTTCTTATTCATTCGTGAGGAGCACAATGCGGCCGTCACGAAATGGGCAATGCCATGATGCGTTTTTGATGAGGCAGTGGCTTGGCCGAATCATCAGGCCAAGGATCATTCACCAACGTTTCGACAAAGACGTCTTGAAACCACTCCACGAAGAGTTCGACTAATTTCGGGTCAAATCGAGATCCGGAAAGAGTCCGAAGAATTCGAACCACGGCCGTGGCCTGATCGGAGAAGGAGTCAGACTTCTGAGTGAGCAATTGATCCGCCGCGTCGGTCAGTGACAGAATTCTTGCCCCCAAAGGAATCAGGGTCCCCCGCAAACCAAAGGGGAGGCCCGTTCCATCCCATCTTTCGTGATGAAGTTCAATCAGGGTGGCAACGTTTTGGAGTGCCGGCCAAGGACGGAGCATCTCAACGCCGGATCGAGGGGTACATTCCGTCATGAGATAATCGCCAATGATGGAGATGCCGCCCTGTTGAATCACTTCATTCGGGACGGTCATCTTCCCGAGGTCGTGGAGAAGTGCGGCGTGATAAAGATCCGTCAGGTCGTCGTCGGACAGATTC
The DNA here is from genome assembly GCA_965212625.1 of Nitrospirales bacterium. GTDB lineage: Bacteria > Nitrospirota > Nitrospiria > Nitrospirales > UBA8639 > Bin75. The sequence goes on from OZ243124.1 coordinate 2,834,558, forward strand.
AACGTCCGCCCAAGAACCAGGGAATAGACCGCCGTCCGCGTCCCGTGTTCAACCAGGACGGGGTCGTGACGTCTCAGGGCTTCAATGAGGTAGGTGATCGTGTCGCAATCGGATAGCCGTTCTTGAATGGACGGAAAAACGTGGACGGTGCCGTCATCCCGCGTGTGTATCATGTCTTCACCTCTTTTCTTCAATGTCGATCTTTCACACGAACGGACTCATTTCAGATAATGAATACCATTATCATTATTTATATTAAAAATGTCAAGGTCCCTTGGGTAAATTATCGGCCCGGTCTTCCGGAGAACGAAGGGGAAAAAGAAAGTAATCCCACAACCCCTTTCCCGTCATTCCCGCAGAGTCCCCCTTCCTGTCAATCCCGCAGTTTTTAGCGGGAATCCACAGTCAGAACAGTCTTTCCCTCGGGTTCAATCGGGAGTCATATCCCTTCGGCAAGGCAAGCACGACCTCTGAGTGGTGAGAGCCATGGTGTCGAACGATCAATGAAGGAAAGGTCCCGTAAGGAAGACTCTGGATTCCCGATTACTAACGTCGGGAATGACAGAGGGGAGTCTTTAGTCGTGGATGACGGAAGAGGGTTCTTTTGTCAAGGATGACAGAAGGGGGTTCTTTTGTCGAGGATGACAGAAGGGGGTTCTTTTGTTGAGGATGACAGAGGGGGTCTTTAGTCGCGGATGACAGAGGGTGGCTTTTGTTGAGGATGACGGAAGAGGTCCTTTTGTTGGGAATGACGGAAGGGGCCTTTTCGTATGGGAGAGAGGGATGCTGATGACGTGCTTGATGAGAATCATGAGGCAAAAAGGTTTTTTCCGGCAGATGGACATAATCCCGCAGCCCCCTTCCCGTCCTTCCCGCAGAGTCCCCCTTCTGTCATTCCCGCAGTTTTTAGCGGGAATCCACAGTCAGAACAGTCTTTCCCTCGGGTTCAATCGGGAGTCATATCCCTTCGGCGAGGCGAGTATGATCTCTGAGTGGTGAGAGCCATGGTGCCGGCCGATCAATGAGGGAAAGGTCCCGCAAGGAAGACTCTGGATTCCCGATTACTAACGTCGGGAATGACAGAGGGGGGTCTTTAGTCGGGGACGACAGAGGGGGGGTGTCGGGAATGACGGAAGGGGGATTTTTTGTTGAGGATGACGGAGGGGGGCTTTGGTCGGGGATGACGGAAGGGGACTTTTTGTCGGGAATGACAGAAGGGGCCCTTTTATCTGGGATGACGGAAGGGGACTTTTTGTCTGGGATGACGGAAGGGGGCCTTTTGTCGGGGATGACAGAAGGGGGCCTTTTGTCGGGGATGATGGAAGGGGCCCTTTTGTCTGGGATGACGGAAGGGGGACTTTAGCTTTATTCAAGGTCCTTCGCTGGTTTTTTCAGCCGTTCGATCACTTGCTGAATGGATTGGTCCAGCCAGTGCGTGATGCTGGGAGAGAGAAATCCTTTTCCATTGAATTCAAAGTCGAGGCCGGCCAGCATCTTGGGGTAAGGTCCCGGGCCGTAGAGACGGTTCGAGATGATGAGCACTCTGCCGGTTTTATTGCCCTCGTTAATGAGTTCGCGTACCTCCTGCACGGCTTTCTCTCGCAACTCGGGCCAATCTTCACGCACGGTTGCGGTCTTGATGGCCTTCAGTTTCGCGCAATGGGGGTCCCGCCGGAGTTGCTCAACGTTGGCGTTCATCACCGACAACCAGCGCTGGTTGTCTTCGTCGGATTTCGTCCCATGGGCCAGAAGAATGACGGTTTCCTCTGAAGGGTTTTCACTGATCTCCATAATCCGGTCGTGCAGCACCCGTACAACGTCGGCACCTTCCTCATATCCGCCGAACGTGGAAAAAATTGCCGCGCTTCGGAGTTGCGGAGGGGGGGTACGGCCCTGATGGATTTCGTGGAGATACTCGTCGGAAAGACCAAGGATGTAATCCGTTCTGGCTTTCATGTGATCGACCAGTCCATACATCCTGCCAAAGACAATTTTCTTGACGCCTCGCCGTTCGAGGCGAGCCACGGCGCTTTGGATGATGGCCGCGTCTCCCATGCCATACGCCATTTCAATTTGATAGCGGCGCGTCAGCGGCGCGATGGCCTTTTCAATGGCGTCGTTGTAAGGCTGGGTTGATCCGTGAGGCATAATGACGACCCCGATCTCGCCCGGAGCCGCCTCCACGTACTGATGTGCGGTTTTCTTGAGCCATAACAGCAGGTTGGGATGAGGAGCGACTTCCGAGGGCTGAAACACCACGTTCAACTTCTGAAATTTGCGTTGGATCCAGGACGTCATGGCCATCATGTGATCGAACTTGACGCCGATAAACGCCGGGACAACCAGGGTGTGTCCTTGTGGCATGGCGGCCAGTTCCGTGACGTGCGCGGTAATCTTTTGATTGTTTTCACGGGACTGTTCCGCGTCCCGGTGATAGTAGACGACGACTTCACCGTCCTGAAACGAATAATATCGCCGGACGTACTGAAGCAACTGAGTCAAGTCATCCTTAATGGCCTGCTCACTTTTTTCATCACGAGCTCCGAGTCCGACCAGAATGAGTCGTTCGTTTTGAGGAGATTGGCTGACTTCCTCGATCCGGTCGAGAAGGATCTGACCGATCAGATGGCTCCCGGCCATCGCAGGAGCCCATTCGATATCCAGATCGTTTCCATACGTGGAGATCGAGTCCCGGACGGCGTGCAGTTGCGGGTCGGCATCAGAAAGAAACAACGGAATCACAACGACGGACGTGGCGTTCAATGACCGCAATCGGCCCAGGGCTTCTTTGACGTAAGCCGTATAGGCCGTATCGGTCCCGTCATACCTGTCTCCGATCAAAGCCAGAGACGCGGGGTAATGAAGCTGAAATTTCTCAAACAGTGTCCTGGTTTCCTGATTTCCAAGAAACCCGCGGTCCGGGGCCACGACCAGAAAGCCGGGATGAGATTGTGCCGATGCGGGGAGGGGAACGATACTCATCAGGACAAGGAGAAACAGAGCCGTCCACGATTTTTTTCTCTGCTGCTTCATCACGGATCTCCTTTTTGTGATTACGAAATAGCGAATCAATATCATTGAGTGACTTAGTACCAGATAACATTGAAGGAGTCCATGTTCAATTGCCTGAAAAACATGTCCGATGACCAGTATTTGGGAAGTCCGTGGTCATGCCGGAAACGGGCAACGTTTCAACAGACGATCATGGCGTTCGCCGACTCGGTGGAAAAGGTTTCGCTCATCTTTCACTCGACGGGGCGGGGACCAGCGAGGCATCAAGGTTGTCCTCGTCTTCACGTTCAAGCCAGGCAAGGATTTCCTTGAGATTTGCTCGGGCCTCTTGATGGCCGGGGTCGCGTTTCAAGATCGTTCGATAATGCGTGACCGCGTCCCGGTATTCACCGGCTTGAGCCAGACTGTTGGCCAGATTGAATCGGGCGGCAATCGATGTGGGTTCGTGGGCCAGCACTTCGCGGAACAACGCGGCGGCGGATTGATACAGTCCCATCCGATAGCGGATCAGCCCCAGGTTGAACCAGACGGACGCGATGTGAGACCACCCGGGATCCAGGCGAACGATGGATTCATAGAACTCCGCCGCTGCCGGATCGCTCCCCTGCCGTGAGTGGATCAGGCCAAGGTCGAACCGCACGTTGAGGTTTCGTGCGTTGATCTCCAGAGCCTTGTGCAGCCAGGAGAGGGCCTCGCCGTTGCGTCCTTCGAGAACCAGAGCGTGCCCTTTGGCTGCCCAGGCCCGTTCGAGAAACGTTCGGGTCTGGTAATTCGAAGGATGCCGTTCCCATGATTGCGTGTAGAGCGCAACGGCCTTCTCCGTGCGGTCTTCGGCGCGTGCCACGATGCCCTCAATCAGGAGCCGTGCCGCCGTGGAAACGTGAGTCAATCGCTCCCGCGCGTCGTCCGAAGACGGGGAGACGCGCACAACGTCGGTGAGAGGGCGGAAGTGGGGGAGCAGGTTCGTCAACGTCTCCGCGGCAAGGGGCACCGTATTCAAGGCGTTGAAGGCCAGCGGCGCCGAGTATTCGATGAAGCGGTTGTCGTCGGTATTCAGGGGCGCCCCGTCGGTCCACTTCCGAACGGCCGAGCCGTGACTGACGAACAGACCCAGCAGATTGTAGGGGTCGGGATCGGTCCGGGGCATTCCTCCCAACGGATCATTGAGCGTGTACCGTTCCAGGAATCGTTGAAGATCGACGTGCAGGGGATCGAGTCCCCCCAGAATCAACAGGTATCCGCCGTTCAACCACAGCGACGTCGCCGGAAACACGGACTGGAAGGTACGCACCAGCGTCCGCAAATCGTCCGTGCTCAACTGATTGATCGTGATCCATTGGGCCATGAAGCCGCCGGGGGCCAACGTTGCGCGACACTGCCGATAATGTTCCCGGGTGTACAGACTGCCGACCCCCGTCTGGTAGGGAAAAAACAATTCTTGCACAATGAGGTCGTATCGGTGGCGCGTCAGCTTGATAAAGTTGCGTCCGTCCTGTTCCACGACGCGGACTTTGGGATGCTCCAGAACGTAAGCGTTGGCCTGAGCAAAGAAGCGTTCCGCCGCTTCGATGACGCCCGGAGAGATTTCGACCACCGTGACCTCTTCGACTTCATCCCGGAGAACGGGAGCAAGGCTGATGCCCGTGCCTAATCCCACCGCAAGCACGCGTCGGGGAGCGGGGTGCAGGAGAAGCGGGACATAGCCTTGAATGCGCTGAACGCGGATCTCTTCAGGCCCGCTGCCGCCTTCCTGTCGCAGCCGGCTGGTCAGGAGCGTGCGGGCCATGGTTGCGTCATCTTCAAAGACCTCCGTGACTCCCATGGCGTCTTCATGATGATACAACACCCGTTGGGAACTCCCTGCCGCGGCGCGTCGGAAGGTGAGGTCCGCGTCGGCGGCCAGCCAGGCAAGAACGCCGAGCAACAGAAAGAAGGCGAACCCCGTGCCCCACGTGCCGGAAATCCCGGCACGGCGCGGGACGGGTGTGCCCCCCGCCGAGGACAAGGGAAGACGCCACGTCAACAACGCCAGCGTGCAGACAAGACAGGCTGAGAGCAGCAGCCAGGTATGAGTGATCCCCAACAGGATCAGAAACCCGAAGGTCGTGAACGCCGCTCCAAGAACGGCCCCCCAATTGTGCCACGCGTACAACCGTCCCAGCGGAGCAGCGACGGGCCATGTGTAGGGCCGCGTCTCACGCGGCCTCCGGAAGACAGGAGCAACGACGGCCGCACGAGGTCGGACGGATGAAGGGGAAGTCGCAAGGTCGCAGAGACTGCAAAAGGCCATGCCCAATCCGAACGCGGGGACACCGAGGATCGTCACGGTCAGCAACGCGTCGCCGAGGAGCACGTGCAGGATCGTCAGATCAGCCAGGCGTTGCTCCTGAAAGATTCCATCAAACAGCGACGCCACGTCGCCGGCAATGGGCACGACCGTGAGTTGCGCGATGAGGGCGATGAAGAGTCCCCCCGTCAACAACGCGGATCGGTTCCGCACCCGTTCCCTGAACAAGAGGTAGACGCCGGAGCCGATTCCCATCATGAGCAACACCGTGGTGAGGAGAATCCCTTCCGCGTAGGCCGTGACGTTGACAATCAACCAGACGTATTGCGCGCCGATGATCTCCAACGAAATGAGAAGAAATCCTACGATTCCGCCCAGCGTGTGAAGGACGGAAAATGGGATGGGTGAGCCGGCCTCCTTGGTGTGGCGTTCGCGGAACGGGGACGTCTCTTCCCGTATGGGTTGGGCACGGTCGGGTGCCCGGCAGCTTGCGAGAAAAGCGGCCAAAGCGAGGAGAAGGTTCGTCACGCCGAGTGACAGAGAGGCGTTCTTCAATCCCAGAAAAGGAATCAGGGCAAGCGAAGCGAGCGAGCCTGATCCGGAAGCTAGAAGGCCGATACAGTAAAGCAGCCCGGGTTTGGTCGTGCGTGAACGAGCAAAACACCGCGTGAGCAAGGAAGCCAGCACGGGGAAGTTCATCCCGTGCAGAGTGGTGACGGGAAGGAGGAGTGCCCCGACGTAGAGGCTTCTCACCAAAAGATGTCGGAGCCCTTCGGTTTCCGGTGCGAGCAGCAGGTAGAACTGGTCCCCCCAGTTCAAGAAAAGGGGAAACGTGATGCCCAGGAGACCCATCAGGGTTTGCAGGCAGGCGATGAAGCGATAGACGACGCGGCCGCCGGATTCGTGACGGTGCTGACGTGAGCCGTTCCATCGGGCAATCACGTAACTGCCGATGCCCAACCCTGCCATGAACGTGGAGAGCACGACGCCGAAGGCCGTAACCGTCATGCCGATGGTGGCGGTCAACAGCTTGATCCATACCACCTCATAGGCAATGCCGACAAAAGAATGAACGGCGTACAAGAGCAGGATCAGAGTGGTCATGGGGCTATTCCCAGGCAGGGCCGCATGAATGAAAGGACAGAGGAGAAAGACACTGGATTCCCGCTAACACCCTGCGGGAATGACAACGGGGGGAAGCCTGGCCGCCTTCCCTCTCTGCCCTGGCCGCCTTCCCTCCTCTGTCCTTCCCACCCTCCCCCCTTCTGTCATTCCCGACATCCTCAATCGGGAATCCACGGATTTTTCCCCTACGAGGCCGCATGATTGAAAAGACAGAAGAGAAAGACACAAGATTCCCGCTAACACCCTGCGGGAATGACAACGGGGGGAAGCCGGGCCGCCTTCCCTCTCTGTCCTTCCCGCCTTCCCTCTCTGTCCTTCCCGCCTTCCCTCTCTGTCCTTCCCGTCCTCCCCCCTTCCTGTCATTCCCGACATCCTCAATCGGGAATCCACGGATTTTTCCCCTACGAGGCCGCATGATTGAAAAGACAGAAGAGAAAGACACAAGATTCCCGCTAACACCCTGCAGGAATGACAACGGGGGCAAACCGGGCCGCACGATTCCCCCTCTGTCCTTCCCGACGTTCTCAAAAAAACGAATTGTCAGGAAGGTCTTTGTCAAAACCTGAGCCCTGTAGGTTTTCCTGCCATGGATGATCAAAAAGAAGAGGCCGACCAGGCGGTCGGCCTCTCGGACGTGACTTCCGCAAGGGAACAAGGAGGAGCGGAGTCACGGAGGGATGTGAGCCAGAAGTCACATCTTTTTATCCTGGGCGGCAGGTTGTTCGCCCGTGGCGGCAGGTTGCTCGCCCGTGGCGGCAGGTTGCTCGCCCGTGGCGGCGGGTTGCTCGCCCGTGGCGGCGGGTTGCTCGCCCGTGGCGGCAGGTTGTTCGCCCGCGGCGGCAGGTTGCTCGCCCGTGGCGGCGGGTTGTTCGCCCATGGCAGCAGGTTGCTCACCCGTGGGCTCGGATTGCACGTCTTCGGCGGCTTGCACAAAGACCCCACTTGTAGAAAGCCCAAAAGCCAGCAGGATAACCAAGAAACAAAATTTCCTCATCATGTCCTCCTTGTTTGTGTTATCTGAATGGACGTGTGCCGTGTGGCCTTCTCCTGACGTTCTGGATAGTAACATATCAATTTTGATATGCACAATCGTTTTCAAGTTATAGACTCTTATAACCGAAAACATGAATGTTTAACATGTCCATTGACCAGAAACTTATGTCCATTCGCCGGAAAATGACGCGTTGATTCATATTCAGCAAAAAAGCCCCTTCTGTCATTCCCGCCCCCCTCCTGTCATTCCCGACATCCCCTCCTGTCATTCCCGACGTTAGTAATCGGGAATCCAGAGTCTTCTTTGCCGGACGTTTCCTTCATTGATCGGCCGACACCATGGCGCTTGCGACTCAGCAGTCATGCTCGGCCTTGCCGAAAGGGCCATGACTCCCGATTGAACCCTGGAGAAGGATGGATTCCCGCTAAAAACTGCGGGAATGACAGGGAGGGGTCTACGGGAATGACAGGGAGGGTTTGGCAGGAGTGTGACGGGGAGGGGTCCCTGCGGGAGTATGTCCATTCGCCGGAAAAAGCCGTTTATCAGCATCCCTCTCTCCCATACGAAAAGGCCCCCTTCCGTCATTCCCGACACCCCCTTCTTGTCATTCCCGACGTTAGTAATCGGGAATCCAGAGTCTTTTCTTGCCGGCGTTTCCTTCATTGATCGGCCGACACCATGGCGCTCACCACTCAGCGGTCATGCTCGCCTTGCCGAAGGGTCATGACTTCCGATTGAACCCTGGAGAAGGATGGATTCCCGCTAAAAACTGCGGGAATGACAGAGAGGGGTCTACGGGAATGACAGAGAGAATGACAGGGAGGGGCCTGCGGGAATGACAGGGAGGGGTCTACGGGAATGACAGGGAGGGGCCTGTGGGAATGACAGGAAGGGTTTGGCAGGAGTGTGACGGGGAGGGGTCCCTGCGGGAGTAACGAGAAGGGGGCCTGCGGGAGTATGTCCATTCGCCGGAAAAAGCCGTTTATCAGCATCCCTCTCTCCCATACGAAAAGGCCCCCTTCCGTCATTCCCGACACCCCCTTCTTGTCATTCCCGACGTTAGTAATCGGGAATCCAAAGTCGAATGAGACCGGTGCCCGGTCGGCCGAAGTGTCATTCCCGACAAAAGAACCCCCTTCCGTCATTCCCGACACCCTCTCCTGTCATTCCCGACGTTAGTAATCGGGAATCCAGAGTCTTTCCTTGCCGGAAAAAGAGGAGAGGCCGGCCAGGGGGCCGGCCTCTCTGGTGACTTCTGCAATCGGGGGATAGGAGGAGCAGAGAGTCACACCTCGGGAAGGATTGACGTCAGGGGAGGTTGAGGGAGTACCAGAAGGACACCTTGGGATTGATCCCGGCTTCAGGAAGCCCCGATAAATGTCGCCGGTAGTTGCGATCTGTCAGGTTGTCAACGCCCAGATTGACCTGAAATCCTTGAATCCACGATTTCGGCAGGTCGGGCAGCAGTGCTCTGCCGGGTTTCACGGTGGCCCAGACGTCGAAAAGCACGTAGCCACCGGTTTCATCCGTGCCCGTCGGCACTCGTTCCTGATCGCCTCTCATGACCGATCTGCCACCAAGAGTTACTCCCCAGGGAGGATATTGATAGTCGATGCCCAACACGCCTCGCCTCGGGGAAATGTTTGATAATGGCTGTTGCGTTGTTTCATCGGTACCGTGCGAGTAACTGTAGTTCCCGGACAGAGTGACGTTCTCATGCACGCGCCATTCAAACTCGGCTTCCAATCCCTGGATTAAAGCGTTCTGGACGTTTCTGTACGTAAATACGTTTGTCCCCCGTGCCGGTGTGTAGCAATACAGTTCCGGCCTCCCCGGTCGTGTGAAAGCCGGTCCCCGGTTTGTAAAGCCTGTAATGGGTGTGACGAGCGTCTGGTCCCCACTACATGATGGTCCTCTGCGCGTAAATTGGGCCTGAGAGAAGTGGCGAGGTTGTTGCCGTTGTATTGTTACAAGATCGATAAAATCTCTCACTTTGTTTCTGAACCAGGTTCCCTTAAACACGAACTGATCATTACCCGAAAGCACTTTTGGTAAGTTGACCCGGAACCCCGCGTCGAGATTTCGGCTGCGTTCCGGATTCAGGTTTGGATTGGGAACGAAAATACCGCCAGGAAAATGAGTGCCCGCGATAAAGAGCTCTCCGAACGTGGGTTGACCGAATCCATGGGCATAGTTTGCCGTAAGGAACAGAGAGTCGGTCACTTGAATCACCGTGCCGACCTTAGGGTTCACGGTACCCAAGGATTTGGTTTCTTGGCCTGACGCTTCATTTTTCCAATGATCCCAACGTAACGCGGGAATGAGGGTGATGCGGTCCATAATCGTCATCTCATCCTGCACGTACAATGCGAAGACGTCCGCCTCCGCGGTGGGGAAAGACACACGCCCCCCCACAGGGGTAAAAGAAGCGGGGATGGAAACCGGGATCAGGTTGCCTTTTGAATCTCTTTTTGGTTGACCCATCTCTGTTTGAACCCTAATAAATGGTCCCCTATTTCCAGGAATAACTAAGTCCCTCAAGCTACCCACAGTAATGCGACTCCCTTCTCCCTTTTGGGAGTTCCGGTAAAATTCCGACCCAAAGGTTACAACGTGATGATGAGATGAAGGCTCGCCGAAATTCATGGAATTTCTCAGGTCATACCCAAACGTATCGAAATTAATATCGTCTCTTTGGGAACGGTCGGTAATACGGCTTTGCGTAATGTCCATAGTCGTGAGATACACGAACCCCTGAAGATTCAGATAAGGATTCGCCGGATTGTTGTGCGTGTATCCCAGGCGATACGTGATTTGCCGATTCACCCGGTTGGCAACGGAACTCTGCTCGTCATCGTCAGGTATATCATTGGTCTGGAAGGGAATCTGCGCGGCTTGTCGAGTCCCTTGAAAGGAAAATTCGGCTTCATCGTGAGGAGTCGGTCTCCATACGAGTTTGCTCAGATTGGCCGCCGTATCTTGCGCGGAATTGGATAACCGTCCCAGGCCTCCCCCAAGGCGAATGTCCTCTCCGGCCCGGAAGGTACCCATGGTCATGACTTCTAATTTGTCGGTGACGCGAGCCGATAAGGTGGTGGTAGAGAGAAGTTCTTCATTGGCGTACTGGTAACCGAATTTTTGCCGAATGCCGTATTGCATGTCCAGAGCCAGAAAGTCGGATGGATCCCTGGTCTCCATGGCCACGACCCCCCCCAAGGCTTGGGAGCCGTACAAGGCCGACCCCGGCCCGCGAATCACCTCAACCTGTTTGAGTTGTTCCATGTCAATGAAGAGTCGGCCCGTGTGACCGGATTGAAAATTGAGGCGGACACCGTCCAGCAGCGTGAGGACCCGCGCCCCCGACATCCCTCGAATATTCGGACCCTCTCCCATGGTTCGGGGTCCCGTTCCCGAATCAACGCCCGGTTCGTAGCGCAGGACGTCGTCCAGGCTTTGCGCTTGGCGTTGTTGAAAATATTTTTGCGTCAGGACGCTGACTTCGCCGGGGGTCGTCAACGTATCCCGCTTGGTTTTCGTGGCCGTGACCGTCACTTGTTCGAGTCGTAGTACGACCTCGGTGGGCTTGCGCGTTTCCGTGGCGTCTTCAGTGGCTTGCGCGTGGACCAACGCCGTGGAAAGACCCCATACACCTGAGGTCAGGATAAATACGAGAAAGAGGTTCCTCATCATGCACGTCTCCTTTTGCGATGAATCATGAGTGCGTCGGATACGGCTGCGGCCTTCTGCCGACATTCGGTGACAGTCCATAGAGAATATATTTTGATACATAGAATCGTTCTCAATTTTAACGAGACCGTGAATCATTTAACATGTCTATTGGCCAGAAATTTATGTCCATTTGCCTGAAAAAAGCCGTTTGCCTCATGATTCTCATGCCTCATGGTTCCCATCCGGCACGTCATCAGCATCCCTCTCTTCCATACGCAAAGAATCTCTCCTGTCATTGCCGACAAAAGAACCTCCTTCTGTCATTCCCGACAAAAGACCTCCCTCCTGTCATTCCCGACCAAAGAACCCCGTCTGTCATTCCCGACGTTCGTAATCGGGAATCCAGGGTTTTTCCTTGTCGGCCTTTTTCTTCATTGGGCGTCCGACTCCATGGCTTTCACTACTCGGAGGTCATGCTCGCCCTGTCAAAGGGATATGACTCCCTGATTGAACCCCGGAGAAGGATGGATTCCCGCTAAAAACTGCGGGAATGACAGAGAGGGGGCCTGTGGGAATGACAGGATGGGTTTTGCGGGAGTGGCGGAGAGTGGGTATGCGGGAATGACAGAAGGGTATGCGGGGTTCCACGATTCCGCCGTCTGTCATTCCCGACGTTTTCAATCGGGAATCCAAGGACTTTTCCCGAGCGGGCCCCCACGAATGAAGGGACAGAAGAGCAAGACACTGGATTCCCGCTAAAACCTGCGGGAATGACAGGGAGGGGCCTGTGGGAATGACAAGGAGGGGACTGCGGGAATGACGGGGAGGGGGCGGCGGCTGCCGGAACGCTCAACGGAACGATGTTAATACTGCAAGGCAATGGTCAGGGATAATCCGCGCGGTGGAAGTTTGAAAGCGGTCTCTCGAAAAGCAGGCGGACCGAAGAGGACCGGGTTCAGACTGAGACCATATCCTTCCGAGGGCCACATCCCCAAGGTTCGATCAAGTCTGGTGTTTTCATTCTCGTCATGATAGGCCATGATCGCGTAGGTGCCCGGGTCGAGGTCCGTAAATTCAACGATGGCCACGCCCCGTGACGCCTTCGTTGCGAGAACTTTGAAGTGCTTTTCTTCATCGGGGAATGAGTCGGGGGAATTGAAGAGGAGAACGCGAACGGGTTGGGAACCCTGACGGACTTCCTCTACCGTGACGCGGAGCGTGGCCGCGCTGCCGGAATCGATGGGTAAGGATGCCACCCCAAGGACCCAGCACGTGATCAGGAGACCTTTCGTCACGCCACGCAACCGGGAGCGACTCAGGAGAAGAGTCAGGCGGAAGGGCTTGTGTTTGGAACCATCCACTCCGGCGTCACTCCCGTTCCACGGCAAGACTGACGTTTGTCAATCCTGCGTCTCTTACGTCATAGACGATTTCAACGAATTGATCAACCCATGCAGGGCGCACGAATGAAAGGACAGAAGAGCAAGACACTGGATTCCCGCTAACAACCGGCGGGAATGACAGAGGGGGTATGCGGGGGGGGGGGCCACAATTCTCGCCGTCTGTCATTCCCGACATTTTCAATCGGGAATCCAAGGGGTTTCCCGGGGGGCACACGAATGAAAGGACAGAAGAGAAAGACACTGGATTCCCGCTAAAAACTGCGGGAATGACAGGAGGGGTCGGCGGGAATGACAAGAGGGGTATGCGGGGCCGCACGATTCCGCTTTTGTCGTTCCCGACGTTTTCAATCGGGAATCCAAGGGGTTTCTCGGGTGGGGCCGCACACATGAAAGGACAGAAGAGAAAGACACTGGATTCCCGCTAAAACCCGGCGGGAATGACAGAGAGGAGTATGCGGGAATGACAGGAGGGGCCGGCGGGAATGACAGGAGGGGCCGGCGGGAATGACAGAGAGGGGCCGGCGGGAATGACAGAGGGGGGCCGGCGGGAATGACAGGAGGGGCCGGCGGGAATGACAGGAGGGGCCGGCGGGAATGACAGAGAGGGGCCGGCGGGAATGACAGAGGGGGGCCGGCGGGAATGACAGGAGGGGCCGGCGGGAATGACAGGAGGGGCCGGCGGGGTTCCACGATTCCGCCCGTCTGTCATTCCCGACGTTTTCAATCGGGAATCCAGGGACTTTTCAGGTGGAAGCATCAGGCTCCTCTGAACTTGAGAGCGTGGGGCACGTTTGTTCGCATGGCGCGAACGGCCGGGAGCAATCCGCCGAGCGTCGCCATGACGACGCCGAACAGGACGCCCCACGCGGCGATTGAGTGCGTCAGCACGAACCCATAGGCCAATTCCGACATGGTGCCGTAATTAATGGTTGACAAGGAAGTGAATTGCAGCAAGGAAGCCAGTCCGATACCCAGACCGGAGCCGATGAGCCCGATCAGGATTGATTCAAGCACAAAGAGGCTGAAGATCCGGCTTCGCGTGAATCCTATCGCACGCAGCGTGCCGATCTCGGTGGTGCGATTCGCAACCGCGCCGTACATGGTAATCATGGCGCCGAGGCTTGCCCCCGCGCTGAAGAGACCCGTCAGCATGAGCCCCAGAGTTCGGATAAAGGACGCGAGGTTGCCGGATCTCGATTCATAGTAGGCGGCTTCTCTGGTCAGGGACAGCGGCAGGCGGGGGTCCTGCTCAACGTGAGTCCGAAGTGCAGAAAGCGCCGCGGGGTCCTGAAGGCGAAAGACGGCCGAAGAATAATACGTGCGGCCGAACGCGTCCATGAATTGCTCCGCGTCTCCCCACGTTTCGGATTCAAACCCGCTTGCGTCTGCCTCAAAGGTTCCGACCACGGTCCAGGTCCGTCTGCCGAACCGAAGCGTCCCGCCGACGTCCGCGTTCTGAAAGCGTTGAGCGATTTCTTGGCCCGTCACCACTTCATCGGTGCCGGGACGCCACGTGCGGCCTTTCACGATTCTGACCTGGGGCCGCACGCGAAACGAATCCGCCGACCCGCCGCGAAGCGTCACGTTGCCGAGGGCGTCCGTTCCCCGTTTCATCAAGTTGATGAGCACCACGATCTCGGGTGAGAACAGGACGCGGCCGTCGTGTTTCGCAATGTCCGGAAACGTCCGGAGGATGGCGGCCTGCTCCCGATAGAGTCCGCTTCCGATTTCGGTGATGGCGCCTTTCCGGAGAGCCAGCACGTTGTCCATGGACCCCGTGTTGACCAAGGTGCGTTCGACGCCGTGTGCCAACATGAGCACTCCCACAAAAATGAACACGACCAGGCTGATTCCCATGATCGTGAACAGGCTCGTCGTGCGTCGAGCCAACAGGTGACGGAGGTTGTATGAGAGAAACATACGCATGCGACGTCGTTATCCCACGTAGCGGAGACCGTCTTGAATCCGGCAGCGCAGGCAGAAGAGAAACGGGATGATCGCGCCGACCAGACCAATCCCCACGCTGAGGAGGACCGCCAGCACCGGTAACTGAGCGGGCAACTCGAAGATGGGAAAAAATCCTCCGAAATTGCGGGTCAGGAGCGTGCCGAACCATCGGCTGGACGGATACAACAGGACGACGCCGAGGATGCCACCGAGCAGAGAGAGGCACGCGGATTCGCCGAAGATCAACAACGCGAGGTGAGGGCCCCGAAACCCCAACGTCTTCAAGATCCCGTATTCATGATGCCGCTCCCGAACGGTCATGGCCATGGCGTTGGCGATGACCAGGATGCTGATGCCCAGGATGAGGACGGACATGATTTCGACCACGCGGATGACGGCGCCGGACATGGCCACCATGTTTGCGCGAAACGCCTGTTCCGTTTCCGTTCGCGTTTCCGCCGTGGAATTTGCGAAGGTCTGATCGATGGCCGCGGAAATTCGCGCCGCGTGCTCGGGTGTCTCCATCCGAACCACGAACCAGCCGACGGTTCCCGCACGAGCCGGGTCTTCAATGCGCCGCCGCTCATCGATTGCCGCCCAGTGAAGATACATGTTGCCTTCATCCGTGGTCGGAGACGTGCCCGTGTAGATGCCGCGTATGATGAATTCCCAATTCCCCGGATAAAGACTGCCTTGCAGTCGAACGACGTCACCGACGCTCCATCCGAGTTTGTCGGCAAGTTTTCGACCGACGATGCACGCCCGGCGGTCCCGGAGAAAGGCGGTTCGTTGAGACAGCGGTACGTGAACGTCCGGATGGAGTGCGAAATAGGAAGCCGGTTCGACGGCGTATCGAGGAAAAAAGGCTTTGCCGTCCTTCCATCGTCCGCCGAACCAGTTCGCGTAGGAGACCCCGGTCACGCCGGGAATCGCGGCAATGCGCTGCTGATAGGCCACGGGAAGCTGAAAGGAGATGGACACGGCGTGCCGGGTTCTCAAGCGATCGGGCGGTGACCCGAGGGCTTCCGCGTACCAGGCCGCGACCGTGGTGCGAAGGAGACCGAAGGCCAGAATGATCACGCTCATGGCCAGGATGGTCAAGGTGGCCCGAAGCGGATGACGGGCCAGGTTGCGGATGACGTAGCGAAGCCACATCGACGGGTTACTCCAACGTTCCTTTTTTCAGCGTGCAGATGGTCGCGGCGCGTTGAGCGGCTTCATGGTCGTGCGTGACCAGCACGATCGTCTTGCCTTGTTCCGCGTTCAGTCGCTGCAGGAGCGTCATGATGTCCTCCGCGGCTTCACGGTCCAGGTTGCCGGTCGGCTCATCCGCCAGAAGAATCGCCGGATCCGTGACGATCGCGCGTGCAATCGCCACGCGCTGCTCCTGTCCGCCCGAGAGTTGACGCGGGTAATGCGTCGTTCGGTCGTTCAGGCCGACGAGGCGCAGCGCGGTCGTCACGTGTTTCGTGCGCTGCGCGCGCGACAGGGGCGTCAGTAGCAACGGCAATTCGACGTTTTCCGCCGCGGTCAGAACCGGAATCAGGTTGTAAAACTGAAAGATGAAGCCGATGGTGTTGGCCCGCCACGTGGCCAGTTGACGGTCGGACAGGCGGGTGACGTTGGTCTGATTGATGGACACCCGGCCCCGCGTGGGACGATCGAAGCCGGCCATGAGATTCAAAATCGTGGTTTTTCCCGATCCCGATGGGCCCAGCAGCGCGACGAAACTCGCGGGTTCGACGGTCAGCGACAGTTGCTTCAGGACGGGTATTTCGACGTCGTCCCGGAAATAGGAATACGAAACGTTTTGAAGGTCAATGATGGGAGAGGTCATGGGCGTCACTCCTGAGAACGTTCTTGAACCCGGCTCCCCGCAACGAGATCGTCGGGGGGATTCACGACGACGGTCTGTCCCTGGGCGACGTTTCCTCGAATGGGAATGAGTCCGTTCAGCGGCGGTCCGGTGTCAACGGGGACTTCCGACACCACGCTGCGTTCGACCCGTAGGATCACCGTCCGTCCGTTGCGGGTCACGATGGCGTCGGGAGAAACCCCCAAAGCGTCGGGATACGTTTTTTCCGGGGACGTCGTTGACGACGCTCTCAGAAAAGTCACCGTGGCGCTCATGTCCGGCAAGACCCTGTCATCCAGATCATCAATGCGAATCTTCACGGGCACGGTGGCTTTTGTCCGATCGGCCGTCGGGACAATCTGGCTCACGCCGCCGTGATAGAGATGGTCCGGAACGGCTTCCAGCGCAACGTGGACCGGTTGGTCAAGGGACACCGAACTGAGAAAGGGCTCCGAGACTTCGGCTTCCACGTGCAGCGTGCGTAAATCAGCGAGAGCGGCGACGGAACCCCTGGATTGCGAGGCGCCGGCCATCGGTGCCACGATTTCTCCGACTTCAGCGAATTTTTTGATGACGGTTCCATCAAACGGGGCGTGAATGACGGTATTGTCCAAGTCGACCGTCACGGCCTGCACGTCTGCCTGGGCGAGACGCAAGGCCGAGCGTAATGACTGCACCGACGTCCGCGCTCGACGCCAACGCGCTTCGGCTGCGTCGAGTTCCGCCCGCGTGACGAGGCCCTGCTTCCCTAAGGTTTTGACTCGTCGGTAATGAAGCGTGGCTTCGCGTAACTCGGGGCGCGCGTTGGCCAACGTGGCCGTGGCCACGTCCAATCGGGCTCGCGCCTGGAGGAGTGCCGCCTTCACGTCCGCCTGTTCCAGGGTCGCCATCACGTCTCCTTTGGCCACCCGGTCTCCCACGTCAACGCGAACGGACGTCAAGCGGCCCGTGCCTTTTGAGGCGACGGAAGCTTGCCGCTGGGCCACGACGTAGCCCGTGGCGGTCAGCAGTCCTTGAGTGGGCGAAGAGGAGAGACGCTGCACCTGGGTGACCCGAACGCGCGTGGCGTCCGATGAGGAGAAGATGTAGAACGCGAGCGCACAGAGCCCCAAGCCGGCGCCGATCCCGAGGATGACGTTCCCGTACCGTTTTTTTTTTCGAATGGACTCGTTCCCGCGGATGACCAGGTCATCGAGATCAGAAACGTCCTTATCCGGCGAAGCCGAACGACCCTCGTCGCTCTCGTGCGTGCGTGCGTTCACGTTTGAGAACCAACGGAGACGGCATTGCGGAAGCGCCGCGGCGAGACTCCCGTCTCTTTTTTGAAAAAATGGCTGAAAGAAAACTGATTCTGAAAGCCGACGGTTTGCGCCACGTCCCCGATCGTCCTGTCAGAATTTGACAACAGGCGTTTGGCCGTTTGCAGACGAATCCGTTTCACGTACAAGGTAAACGATTCCCCCATGTGTGACCGGAACACGTTGGAACAATATTTTTGCGAATATCCAAAATGTTGGGAGACGTCCTTGAGGGTGACGCCCTGATGAAGACGGGTCATGATGAATTCGTGGATCTGGTCGGACAGGGCGTGGTGTGGTGACGAGAAGACGTTGGAATCCGGCAGCAGGATTCTGGACATGAAGTCCGCGATGTATCCCACGTCATGGGATTGCCGGATTCGATAAAAGCGTCTGGCCCAATTTTCGGCGTCCTCAAACAATTCAAGAATCAGGGGGTCCTCATGGTTCACGGCGGGAGGCAAGAATGAATCCTTCTCAAGGGTGAGGTATGCGGCCGAATGCCTCTGATTTTTTCCGGCCGTCTTCACTGAACACCCACGGACTTTGGAGAGGGGGCCGGGAGGCTATCAGGAGGAGCATACCTCCCGGCATTGAGGAATGGGACGGTGCCCACTCCGTATCATGGTTCTCAACAAAAAAAGCCCAAGGGTACAAGCTTAGGCTCCGGACAACCGGTCTCCGGTTCTTCACTGTCGTCTTTCTCCTGCTCAAACATCGATTCTCCCACCCTTCTTCCCGTGTCATGCCCGACGTTGTCAATCTTCCGCCCTCCGTCATGCCCGACATTGTCAATCGCCCCCTCCGTCATGCCCGACGTTGGTAATCGCCCCTCCGTCATGCCCGACATCTTTAATCGGGAATCCAAGCCTTTCCCCCAACAGGGCCGCCCGCTTTCCCCTCTGTCATTCCCGACATCTTTAATCGGGAATCCACGGGTTTTTCCCCCAACAGGGCCGCCCGCTTCCCTCTCTGTCATTCCCGACGTCTTTAATCGGGAATCCATGGGTTTTCCCCCAACAGGGCCGCCCGAATGCAAGGACAGAAGAGCAAGACCATGGATTCCCGCTAAAACCCTGCGGGAATGACAGAAGGGAAAGCGGGGCGACACGATTCCCCCTTTGTCATGCCCGCCATCGTTAATCGCCCCCTGTCATGCCCGACGTTTTTCGCCCCCGTCTGTCATGCCCGCCATTGTCAATCGCCCCTCTGTCATTCCCGACATCTTTAATCGGGAATTCAAGGCATTTCCCCAAGCAGGCCAGCACAAAAGAACCGGATGCCGTTGTCAGTCAGTCAGGAAATTTTATCCGTTTCGGCACCTTTTCCCATCAGGAAAGGACTGTTCACCACCCACATTTCATACATGGGAATCGCAAACATGATCAAAAACGTGACCGTCATGAGCACGTCACCGGTCAACAGAGTCACCACGAAGAGGGGCGACACGTAGGTAATCAGCCACGGTGACACGAGATCCAACGTCACGCCCACGAACGCGACCCACGTGGTCAGGACCTTCGTCAGCGGTGCGGCCATGGTCAGGTACAAGACGTGCGCCATGATCAAAAAGACGACGGGCATCGTGAACAAGTGAAAGTGCGTTGTTTCGGCCAATTGCCCGAAGGACATGGGCTCGCCGAAATTTTCAGGAGAACCGCGATAGTGCAGGGCAATACCCTTCGGCGTCAGGTCGGTCATGCTGTGTGCCCATATAAACGTGAAGACGAATCCCACGAACATCAGGAGCAGGAACCACGTGTACACCAGCCGGATCTGCCGGTCTGTGTCGCGTAATCGAAACCGAGTATTGAAATTCCGCATCGCAAAAGAATCGTCACCCGGACTCCCGAACTTCTACGGAAGCCCTGCCCCCGATAGCACGCCCGTTGTTCCGCCCCGTGTCATTCCCGACATTTTCAATTCCCCTCCGTCATTCCCGACATCTTTAATCGGGAGTCCACAGGCTTTTCCCAAACAGGGCCCCCCAATAAAAGGACAGAAGAGCAAGCCCATGGATTCCCGCTAAAAACCGGCGAGAATGACAGAGGGGAAACCGGCGGGAATGACAGAAGGGTAAGCGGGCACCCACGATTCCCCCCTCCGTCATTCCCGACGTTTTCAATCCCTCCGTCATGCCCGTCATCTTCAATACCCCCGCTGTCATTCCCGACATCTTTAATCGGGAATCCACGGATTTTTCCCAAACAGGCCCGCCCGAATAAAGGGACAGAAGAGCAAGCCCATGGATTCCCGCTAAAAACCTGCGGGAATGACAAAGGGGAAACCTACGGGAATGACAGAGGGGAAACCGAGGCCCCCCAGATCCCCCCGCTGTCATTCCCGACATCTTTAATCGGGAATCCACGGGTTTTTCCCACGCAGGGCCCCCCGAATGAAGGGACAGAAGAGCAAGCCCCTGGATTCCGGCTAAAGACCGGCGGGAATGACAGAGGGGAAGGCTCAGAGTGACGTCGCACAAAGGTTTCCTAAAGCCCCAAGAGTGATTCAAAAAATCCTTTTTCTTGACTGGTGGCCGCAAGGACGTCTCTGCCGATCCCGAGAGGCTTCAAATAAAATTCATTCACCAGGACCAGCACCCGTTTCACCCCGGCGCTCGCGGACCGCACGGACATTGTCGCCCCGGTGATGTTGATGATATCCCGATTGATCCGTACCGGGTCCCCGATGGTTTTCCCCTGATACTGATAATTGAAGCGTTTCGTCGCGATCTCGTTCCCCCGGGCCTCCCGGTACACCAGGACTTCAAAGTTCATACATTCGCCCGTCGGCGTCACGCCCACCATGTACGTAATCGGACGATGCTTGCCGATGGTATTTTGGATGACCGCGTACCCGTCGATCTTCCCCTGGGTTTCCCCGATGAAGACGTTGAAAGTGGATTCCGGAAATTCCCAGCCGATGACTTTTTCAACGAAGGATTTCTGTTCCGCGGTTAACGTCAGGGTGTCCCTGCGGATGTTGTCGGAATCCGGGAACATGACGCGTGCGGCTTCGTCCTCAGTAAAATAAATTTCCAGATGGCCCAGTTCCTCCGGCGTAAGCCAGCGCTTCAACTCATGGTCCCAGATTTGTTCCTGAGGGGGCTGCGTCTGAGCGTAGGATAAAGAGAATCCCATCAAGATACCGCACATCGTAACAATCAACGCCATCATCTTCCCCACGTTGGTAGTCCCCCCTTTCATTCCCGCTCTGTCCTATCTGTCAATCCCGCCCTCTCCCCCTGTTCATGCCCACCCTGGCCCCTTCTGTCATTCCCGCCGGTTTTTAGCGGGAATCCAGTGTTTTTCTTCTGTTCCTTCATTCATGTGCCCTGCATGGAAAAAGCCGTGGATTCCCGATTAAAGATGTCGGGAATGACACGAGGGGAATTGTGTGTCCCCGCTTATCCCCTCTGTCATGCCTGCCCTTACCCCCTCTGTCATACCCGCCCTTACCCCCTCTGTCATACCCGCCCTTACCCCCTCTGTCATACCCGCCCTTACCCCCTCTGTCATGCCTGCCCTTACCCCCTCTGGTCATACCCGCTCTTCCCCTTCTGTCATTCCCGCCGGGTTTTAGCGGGAATCCAGTGTCTTGCTCTTCTGTCATTTCATTTCGTTGGGAATCACGGAGGCCCTCCGCATGGTTCTGGATTAGCCGACGATGGTGCATCCTTTATCCAGCAGGTGTTTGGTGATTCGTCCGAGGAGACGTTGTTCTTCTTCGGCAATGGGGGGAATGCGTTTCCAGGCTATGCCTTGCGACCGTGCGCCGACGGGGGAATAGAATTCCCGGACTTGCTGCACGGAGATTCTGATCGGCTGCCGGGACGCGTCAAGGTTCAGGTAGAATCGTGCGCGTTCCTCGTTGACTTGGCGTTGAAGGACCCCGCCTGATCGCCTGGAAGCGAAGGCCAGCCAGTCGGTCTCGATCACGCCCTCGTCTTTGTCCGTTTGAGTCAAGGCGAATTCATTGACGCTGGCGAGGGCTACGGACCATGCCTGGTCGTAGGCACAGCCGGCCTTGACGACGTGGGGGGCGCCTGACAGGGCGGCGCACCCCACGGCGGAGACGATCAGACACACGGAAAGGACGACGGGCTTGCCCATAAAACTGTTCATTGCAATTTTGAGGAAAAATGGTGAAAAATGGTGAAAATCGTTGAAATCAAGTGGTTCTTATTTGCTTTTTATTCTCATTTTAACGTTATTCCCATTCCCTCTCCCCTTGGAGGGAGAGGGTTGGGATGAGGGGGCCTTTCGGTTAGAAGTACGTGGACAGGTTGAATTGGAACCCGTTGGCCCCCCTGCCCGGCACGTACTCCTGGTCAAACATGTTGGTCTCTTCATTTGCTTTGTATTTGATGAATTGGCTCTCTCTATTCCACGTATAGGAGAACTTGATGACCGAATCTTCCACCGGCCGGAAATTGATCCCCATGGTCAACCGTTCTTGGTCATTCGGGTTGAGGGCGTAATCGGTGTTGGTATCCGCCTTTCCCCAACGAAGGATGCCCGTAAACGTCGAGTCCTGGCCGAAATAGCTGGGAGCAGCCCTTCTGAACGCCTCCGGCATAAAGTGGTAATTCAATTGCACGTAATATCCGAACATGTTTGAGGGTGTCCTGTATAATTTGTCGTCCTTTGTCGCAACTCGTCGCCTCGCTGAGTCGTCATCATCCGAAGTGAATACGTCCCCCCCTTTCTCCACAACCACATACTTGGGCCCTTCGGCGTTGCCCCAGGCGGCTTCACCCATGAGTTCAAAGGGGCCTCGTTGCAAGGCCCCGTCAAGGGCGAACAAGGTCAGGTCGTACTCATCTTTTTTGTCCCATTTGCCGTGATGCACGGAACCGGCCACCTCAACGCCCAACATCGGGCTGAACGAGACACGGCTGACGATTGCCTTATTTTCGTTGTTATCCTTTTTCAGACTTCCGCGAGACTTTCGTGTCCCACTACTTTCTGACAACTGGCCATTATCGCCCACAAAGCCATTCACGACGTAAAATTCGTAATCGATCTTGGAAAGCTGGGTCGGATAGAACGTGCCGAAAAAGCCGAGTCCGCTTTCAGCAAACGTGGAAGGCAGGATCGAACGGCTCACCATCGGACGAAGGGGCAAATCGTTCAAGGGGGAGTCGTGGATGAGGTTGAACCGGCCCATGGGCACCAGGATGATGCCCCCCCGCAGGTTGAAGGCGTCGTTGAACCGGTAGTCCATGGTGGCGAATTCCATCTTGATGTCCCCGTCTCCCTGGTTCCCTTGGGGTCCGCCGTGTTCCACCTCAAGTTCGGCGGCCACGCTGAGCCTGTCCGTGACCTGGGAATAGAAGAACGGCACAAAGCGTTCTTGATCGAATCCCAACGTCGCATCACAATCTCGTGCTCCCCCCTGACATCGGGTGAGCGTGAAGTCGATGTACCCCCCGATGATGGTTTTCGGAGCCTTGACGAAGGGTCGGGCGTAGATGGTTCGTCCGCCCTGCAGGCCGCTGCCCCCCGAGAAGTCCGTGCCGTATCGGATGGACTGTTTTGTGGTGTCGCCCATGGTCGGCACGGACGGTCCCATTTTGGCCGGTGGGGCCGGTGCCTTCCCGGGCATGGCTTGTTGTTTGGCCTGCCACTCTTCAAACATTTTTTGTATCTGTTTCATTTGGGCGGGCGTGAACTCGGTCTCTTCTGCCCATCCCGTTGTGTGTGGTCCCATCATGAGGACTGCCATGGCCCCCGCGATTACTAATACTCGTCGCATCGGACGACCTCCTTGGTGTTGGGGACTCTGCCGGCCCTCTTGTTTGTGAATGGGACTCTTGGGGTCCTCACGCGGCGATATGGTGTGCGTCAGGGATTCATCGCCTGTTGTTATTGTGTGCATGGTGCTATAGAGACTTCGTGCTTTTTGAGTCTGTTGTAGGAAATGGTGACAATCCGCTTGCAGCGTTTGCATTTGACTTCGAGGGTTCCTCCGCGAAGTTTGGCCACGAGTTGGCCGCATTCACATCGTGCTTCGGCCGGTATGAGTTTTTTGCCCAGCCATCGGGTGTTGCTTTGCACATTCATGTGTTGAAACGGGCACGTCAGGGACGTTCGGCAAATTTTTTCTTTTACCCACGGGCAAAATCAACTATGATTTTCGTTGCCGGCTGCGTTGATTTTGAAAACGTTTCTTAAAATATAGAAAGTTTCTGTTATCTGTCAACTGTATTTCGCTCTGCACCACCAATAAGGGCGACACGAATGACGGGACAGAAGAAAAACACTGGATTCCCGCTAAAGACCGGCGGGAATGACAGCGGGGTGAGGGCGGGCATGATAGAGGGGAAGGGCGGGGATGACAAAGGGGAAGCAGGGGTGACACGAATCCGCCTTTGTCATGCCTGATGTTTTCAATTGCCTTCTGTCATGCCTGACGTTTTCAACCGCCGTCTGTCATTCCCGACGTTTGTAATTGCTTTCTGTCATTCCCGACATTTTTAATCGGGAATCCATGGGGTTTTCCCGTGTAGGGCCGCACGAGTGAAGGGACAGAAGAAAGACACTGGATTCCCGCTAAAAACTGCGGGAATGACAGCGGGGTGAGGGTGGGCATGACAAAGGGGAAGGGCGGGCATGACGGAGGGGGAAATAGGGATACACGAATCCGCCTTTGTCATGCCTGACGTTTTCAACTGCCGTCTGTCATTCCCGACATTTTTAATCGGGAATCCATGGGGTTTTTCCGTGTAGGGCCGCATGAGTGAAGGGACAAGAAAAAAAACACTGGATTCCCGCTAAAAACTGCGGGAATGACAGCGGGCGGGCGGGAATGACAGAGGGGAAGCAGGGGTATATGAATCCGTCTTCAGTCATGCTCAATGTTTTTAATTGCCTTTTGTCATGCCTGATGTTTTTAATTGCTTTCTGTTATGCCTGACGTTTGTAATCGCCGTCTGTCATTCCCGACGTTTGTAATCGGGAATCCATGGGGTTTTCCCGTGTAGGGCCGCACGAGTGAAGGGACAGAAGAAAGACACTGGATTCCCGCTAAAAACTGCGGGAATGACAGCGGGGGGGCGGGAATGAGGGGAAGCAGGGGTACATGAATCCGTCTTCAGTCATGCTCGACGTTTTCAATTGCCTTTTGTCGTGCCTGATGTTTTTAATTGCTTTCTGTTATGCCTGACGTTTGTAATCGCCGTCTGTCATTCCCGACGTTTGTAATCGGGAATCCATGGGTTTTCCCGTGTAGGGGCGCATGAATGAAGAGGCAGGAAAAAAACACTGGATTCCCGCTAAAAACTGCGGGAATGACAGCGGGGGGCGGGCGGGAATGAGGGGAAGCAGGGGTACATGAATCCGTCTTCAGTCATGCTCGACGTTTTCAATTGCCTTTTGTCATGCCTGATGTTTTTAATTGCTTTCTGTTATGCCTGACGTTTGTAATCGCCTTTTGTCATTCCCGACGTTTGTAATCGGGAATCCATGGGGTTTTTCCGTGTAGGGCGACACGAAGGAAGGGACAGAAAAAAAGGCACTGGATTCCCGCTAAAAACTGCGGGAATGACAGAGGGGGGAGAGCGGGAAGGACGGAGGGGGCGGGCGGGAAGGACGGAGGGGTGGTAGAATAGGATCAGTGATTTTTTTAGCTGGGTTCTCGGGCGGCGGATGGATTCAGGGACGTGATGGGCGGTAAATTTTTTTTGGGGGTGGTGAGTTTTTTTCTTGTTGTGATGGCGGGATGCGTGTCCGTGCCTCAGGATACTTCCTCGGACTTGACGGCGCATGAGTTGGCGTTTGGGTACGTTCGGGTCGAGACGAAGGGGCCGCATCCGCGTGGCTTTCCGGCTCAGCTGAGGTTTTTTTTCTTGACGAATGAAGAGACCGGGGCGCGGTCTCGTGTGAACGTGAATTCCGGGTCGGGCGTGTTTTCCGTCAGGTTGCCGGCGGGATGGTATGCCGTTGATCGTCTGCAATTCAGTGAGGGGCCGTTCAGGGTGGAATCTTACGTCCGCTTGACGTTTCGCGTGCCTGAGAAGAAGCTGGCATATCTGGGCTCGTGGCACATTGAGCTTGAAACGCCCCGCACCGTTCGACTCGTGAGGATCCGCATTCTTGAGGGGGAGGCGGCGTTCTCAAAGAAATTTTCCGCGGAGCTTGGACTGGACCGAACGCCCATTGCGACGGTCCTGCCGACACCCGACACGTTCGAAACGCGCGGGTTTATGGTTGACGGGCAGCCGAACGTCAGGTATTTCCGTCGCCGCTAGGCCGCGGTCTCTCATGCCGTCTCTCATCATGAAACCGATGCGTCTCGTCTTGCTGGCGTTCTTGGGTTTTTCGTTCGTCTGCGCGTCGGGCTCGGGTCTGCCCGGACGTGCGGCTTCTCCCCACGTGGTCAAGCGCGGTCAGATGCACATGGGGACGCTGGTTTTTCTGACTGCGGTGGCTTCGGACGACCGGCTTGCCCATTCTGCCATTGAACAAGGATTCGCCGAAATTCATCGGTTGGAGCAAATCCTGAGTACGTGGATTCCCGACAGCGAGTTGTCACGGATCAATGCCGCGGCGGGGCAGCGGGCCGTCAAGGCCGGTCCGGAAACGATTGAGCTCCTGGAGTATTCTTTGGACGCGGCGCGGTTGACGGAGGGAGGTTTCAACGTGGCCATTGGCCCGGCCGTTGAGGCGTGGAACGTCAGTCGTGGAGGGCGCATCCCGACGCGGCAGGAATTGGATGCCGCGCGGCCGCTCATGGATCTTTCTGCTGTTCACGTTGATAGGGAGGCGGGCACCGTGTATCTGGCTCGGTCCGGGATGCGGGTGGACGTCGGCGGCATCGGGAAGGGGTATGCCGCGGATTTCGCGGCCCGCGTGATGCAGGAGGCGGGCGCTGCCGCGGGCGTGGTGGCCATTTCCGGCGATATCAAAACCTTTGGCCGGTTGCCTGACGGCCAACGGTTCGTGTTCGGCATTCAACATCCCCGAAAGGCGGAGGGGATCACGATCGGGCAACTCGAACTTGAGGATGAGGCCGTGTCTACGGCGGGTGATTATCAGCGCTATTTTGAGAAGGACGGCATCCGGTATCATCACATTCTTGACCCGCGTACCCTGCGTCCGGCTCGTCTTGCACAAAGTGTCACCGTCGTCGCTCGGACCGGCGTGCTCGCGGATGGTCTGGATACCGGCATTTTTGTGATGGGGCCGGACAAAGGCATGGCCCTGATCGAACGTCTGCCCGGCGTGGAAGGCGTGATCGTTGATGCGGACGGCCGCGTGTCCGCGTCTTCGGGATTACGCGATCGGTTGCGGTTGAGCCTGCAACCGGTCATTCCCTAACACGGTCATTCCCGCCGGTTCCCCGATAACAAACGTCGGGGACAGGTTTTAGCGGGAATCCAGTGTGGTTTTTTTTTAAGAGATACTAGATTCCCGCTAACGACCGGCGGGAATGACAAGAGGGGGACCGGCGGGAATGACGGGAGGGGTGGCTGGCGGGAATGACAGGAGGGGGCAACGCGGGAATGACAGGAGGGGCAACGCGGGAATGACAGGAGGGGCAACGGGGGAATGACAGGAGGGGGCAACGGGGCCGCACGAATTCGCCTCTGTCATGCCCGACGTTTTTAATCGGGCATCCAGAGGTTTTTCCCCAGTCGGGTGACCCCACGAATGAGGGGACAGAAGAAAAAGACACGGTCATTCCCGCCGGTTCCCCGATAACAAATGTCGGGGACAGGTTTTAGGGGGAATCCAGTGTTGTTCTCTTTTGTCCTTTCATTTGTGCGGCCCGGCTTGGGGAAAGCCATGGATTCCCGATTAAAAACGTCGGGAATGACAGAGGGGGGATTGGAAACGTTGGGAATGACAGAGGGGGATTGAAAATGTTGGGAATGACGGAGGGGGAATCGTGTGTTCCCGCTTGCCCCTTCTGTCATTCCCGCAGTTTTTAGCGGGAATCCAGGGTCGTTTTATGAACCATAAAACTTACTATGTGTACATCATGGCCAGTAAGCGCAAGGGTACTTTGTATGTTGGCGTCACCAATAACCTTGAAAGGCGCATCTATGCACACAAAACCGATCTGATTGAGGGATTTACCCAAAAATATAAGGTTCATTCTCTTGTCTATTACGAACACACCGACTGTATTGCGTCTGCGATTCAACGAGAAAAACAACTCAAAAAATGGAATAGAGAATGGAAACGAATGCTGATCGAGAAACATAATCCTGAATGGAAGGACTTATATGACGAATTGGCTTAAGTGAGGGATGTCCCCTGTCATTCCCGTCGGTTTCCCAGATAGCAAACGTCGGGGACGGGCCCCCGATAACAAATGTACCCCTGTCATTCCCGCCGGTTCCCCGATAACAAATGTCGGGGACAGGTTTTAGGGGGAATCCAGTGTTGTTCTCTTTTGTCCCTTCATTTGTGCGGCACTGACTGGGAAAAGCCATGGATTCCCGATTAAAAACGTCGGGAATGACAGAGGGGGGATTGAAAATGTCGGGAATGACAGAGGGGGGATTGAAAACGTTGGGAATGACAGAGGGGGGATTGAAAACGTTGGGAGTGACAGAGGGGGGATTGAAAACGTTGGGAATGACAGAGGGGGGATTGGGAACGTCGGGAATGACAGAGGGGATTGACAATGTCGGGAATGACGGAGGGGGGATTGGAAACGTTGGGAGTGACAGAGGGGGATTGACAACTGTTGGGAATGACAGAGGCGGGACCGTGTCGCCACGCTTATACTTATTCTGTCATTCCCACAGTTTCCCTGATAACAAATGTCGGGGACAAGGTTAGCGGGAATCCAGGTTGGGTTTTTCAATTCCGGACTCCCGCTAAGGGCTACGGGATGACTATTGATCGTTAGTTATGGCCACCCATGGAATCGCCGTGGGCTTTCTTTTTTTTATGCTTGGAATAGCCGCCGTTGTGCGTCATGCTGCCGCCGTGGGCCTTCATGCGTTCGTGAATGGCGTTCATGCGCGTGCGCTGCTCTTCGGTCAGCACGGCTTTGGCGTCCCGTTTGGCTTTGATGTCGGCCATGTGGAGCTTCGTCATCAGGGCGTGGACGTCGTTCATTTGCGATTCAATCTCTGAGAGACTTGCTTTGTCGTTTCTCAAGAGTTCGTGCATGTCGACGCGGGCTAGTTGGACGTCGGCCTTCATCTTGATTCTGGCTTTCTTGTAACTCGTCTTGATGGCGTGCAGTTGCTGCTCCTGTTCGGCCGTCAGGCTCATGCCTTGTTTGAATTTCAGGATGTGCCTGATGAATTTCATGGCGCCTTGATGGTGGCCGGGATGCATCGCCCCGTCACCGTGGTCGCCGTACCCTTTGGCGTCGTGTTTTCCGTATCCCGACCGATGCATCTTCCGATGGGTTCCGTGCCTCGTCTTATGCACGTCGCCATGACGCGAAGACTCATGATGCCCCTCATACGAAGCATGGCCATGAGACGACCCCCACGTGTGGCCGGGCGGATCGGCATGGGCTGAGACGGCGCAGAGAAGTAAGGCACTGCTCGTCAGTGCAATGGATGTCAACCAGGACGGGACAGTTGGTCCGTAGTTCTTCATCATGGGTTCCTCCTTTGACGGATGAGTTGATGCGGTGAATGTTTCTCCATGGTCAGCGGGTTTCGGCTTACGGCTTGACCACTGACGCTGAGCGTATTCTACACCCTGAGCGCCTCCGTGACGAGAGGCGTCATGAGGGACGTCTCTCGAAGACGACGACGTGCGCGGCGGCGACGCTCACTTTCACCCGGGTGTTGATCGGGAAGGATCGGGGTGACGGTTCGCTGCCATGCACGAGTTCGCCGGTATTGAGGCGGATGCCGTACAGGACGTCCGAGCCTCGAAACTCTCGAGATTCGATGATTCCGCGTCCGGTTTCGCTTTTTTCAATCCGGACGTCGTCCGGTCGAATCGTGACCAGCACGTCCCGCCGGTCTTGATGGGATCGTGGGAGAGGCCATTCACCCAGTTCGGTGACGACCGTCGCATCGCGGACGGTTCCGGGAATGAAGTCGGCCTGGCCTACAAATTCGGCCACAAACGGTGAGGCCGGACGATGATACAAGGTTTCGGGTGAGGCGAATTGTTCCAGCTTCCCGTGATTCAAGACGGCCACGGTATCGGCCATGGCAAACGCCTCAACGCGATCGTGCGTGACCAGAATGGCGCTCGTCCCGAGTTTTTTCAGTAATTGACGCAGTTCTCGACGCATGTGATAGGTCATGTCAGGACCCAGGTTGCTGAACGGTTCGTCCAGCAGAAGCAGGACGGGCTGCGGGGCGAGTGCCCGCGCCAACGCGACCCGTTGTTGTTGTCCGCCGGACAGGGAATGCGGATATCGCTCGGCCAAGTCTGATAGACCGGTGAGGGCAAGCATCTCGTCAATCCGGCGTTGACGGTCGTGGGCCGAGACGTGCGTCAGCCCGAATCCGACGTTTTTTCCTACGGTCAAGTGGGGAAAGAGGGCGTATTCCTGAAAGACCATGCCGACGTGTCGTTGTTCAGGGGGCACGTGTCGGTCCACCGTCGCCACGGCGTTCCCGTTGAGGATGATTTCGCCGCCGGAAATTGATTCAAACCCTGCAATGACCCGAAGCGTGGTGGTCTTCCCGCACCCGGACGGTCCTAACAAACACATGATTTCCCCCCGCTGCACGGCAAAGGAGACGTCTTCAATGGCCGGGCGTCCGGCTTCATAGGCACAGGTGACGTGCTTGAGATCAAGCACAAGGGGGTTGGCGTTGGGAGCCGGTTGCGTCATCACGATGGGAGCCGTCGCTGCCGTTGGGTTGTCAATGAAGCCGTCACGTCTGCGTCCCGGATCACGTCGTCTGCCGATCTTTTTGCATTAAGAGCAACGCGACCGGAATCGTGATCAACACGATCAGCAAGGCCGGGGGTGCGGCTGATTGATACAGTTCTTCGCTGGCTTCAAGCCAGATTCTGACGGCGAGTGTATCGAACCCGACGGGACGGAGCAAGAGGGACGCGGGCAATTCCTTCATACATTGGACGAACACGATGATCCAGGCGCTGAGAAATCCGCCGCGCACCAACGGCAACGTCACGTACATAAACGTTCGGATGGAACGAGTGCCAAGGCTGCGCGAGGCTTCTTCGAGATTCGGCGTGAGCTGTTGAAAGGTGGATTCCATGCCTTGCAAGGCGGCCGGGAGAAAATGGACCAGATAGGCCAGCAGCAAGACGAACACCGTGCCGTACCATTGCGGAATGATTTGCAAGACCAGCACCATGACGGCCAGGGCCGCGACCGGGCCAGGCAGGACGTAGCCGGTATAGGCTCCCTGTATGCAAATGGTACTGGCCCACGTCTGCCGTCGGCACGCGGCGTAGGCGAGGGGAACGCCACAGACTATGGCCACGGTGGCGGTGACGGCGGAAAGAGAAAGACTGTTCCACACGTAGCCCAGAAACTTACCGGACAGATGACCGACAGACGCGGCCTCAATGGTCCATTGGATCAGGAGCACCACCGGGACGCCGAACGCGGCCGCGAACACGAGCAGGAGGTAGCCCGTACACAGCAGGGCCGTGAGGGGAGGACAGGGCTGTGGAATCGGTTTTCGGTATCGACCGGTGGTCTGATAAAACCGGCTTCGTTGTCGGAACCATCGTTCGCCAGCGAGAAAGACAAAGGCGCACGCGACCAACGCGAGGCTCAAACACGCGGCCGCGGCGTTGTCGAATCGTCCGGTCATTTGCTGGTAGACGGCGTAGGTAAAGGTCTGATACCGCAAGAGCGACACCGCGCCGAAGTCAGACGCGACGTACAGAACGGCCAGGAAGAGTCCGGCGATCAGCGAGGGACGGATCAGGGGAAGCGAGACGCGGACGAAGGTCGTGACTCGGCCGGCTCCGGTTGCGTGGGCCACTTCTTCAAAGGAGACGTTGAAATTTTTCAGCGCCGCCCGAGCCAGGAGGTAGACAAATGGAAAGGTATTCAACGCGAGGACGAGCACGGCTCCCGTCAAGCTGAACGGTGAAAAGAGTGTGGCCTCTGCCCCGGCCAGACTTTGCCACAGGTGTTCCACGGGCCCACCCCGTTTCAGAAGGAACGTACACGTGTAGGCCAGCACGTATGAAGGGATGGACAGGGGCAGAATCAACAACCAGGTCCATACGCCGGAGCCGGGAAAGGTGTAGCGCGTCAGGATCCACGCCAATGAGACGCCGAGGATCAGGTTGATGACGGTCACGCCGATGGATAAGGCGAGGGTGTTCAGGAGCAGTTCCGGCATTCGGGTGCTCCAGAGTCTCTGCCAGACGGCGAGGTCCGCCGTCATGGCCGTGGCGACCACGTAGCACAACGGCAACGTCAGAAGCACGGCCAGACACAACCCCAGGAAGCGAAGCGGTGAAGAGAAACGAAACCGGAGCGCGGGCCGTGGGCGAGAAGGGTTAACGGAGTCCAACGTCTTCAATGAGCGTCATGGTAGGGTCACGGAGTTGCGCCAAGTGGCTGAGCGGCACGCTCGCGACTCGAAAATTCTCAAGCGGGACGAGTTCGGGCGCAGCCGCGACCCGCGGATTCAGCGGATATTCTTTGTTGACGTCGGCGAACAGTCGCTGTCCTTTGGGAGAAATCAGAAATCGGATTAACGCCTGAGCGTGCGCACGGTGTGTGGTGTACGCGGTCATGCCGACCCCGGCGGCGTTGAGAATACTGCCCATGCCGTTGTCCTCTTGATCGGTCAGGAGCGGGGCAATCGGCGCGTCAGGGTGTTTGGCCAGATGGCGGAGAACGTAGTAATGATTGACGAGGCCCACGGCGACTTCGCCGCGTGCCACGGCTGCCACGATCTGCCGATTTTTCCCGTACACCAATGACCCCGCGTTGTCCTTGACGCCTCGCAGGAACCGGATGGTGGTTTCCTCTCCCTTCACCGCACGAATCACTGAGACGCCGGTTTGCAAATAGACGCTGCCCGCACTCGGGATGGCCACGTTGCCTTTCCATTTTGGATCGGCGAGGTCCAGAATGGAGGTCAGGTCGTCAGGGTTGACCAACGACGTGTTATAGACGACCACCCAGATGCGACCTGAGAGACCGATCCAACTGTTGTCCGGCGCTCGGAACGGAGGCGGAATGGTTTGTTCGACGTCGGGAATCGTCGCAGGTCGGAGGAGCCGTAATTCGCGTGCGCGTTCCAATGATCCGGCGTCATTGGTGATCAAGACGTCGGCAGGCGTCCGGTCTCCTTCCATCTGGAGGCGATTGACCAAGGCCGTGCTGTCTGCGGTCAACGTCTGAACGGTGATGCCCGATTCGGCTTGAAAGGCGTCCAGGGCGGGTTGAATGAGCCGTTCGGCTCGGCCGGAGTAGACGACGAGGGTTTCATCGGTGAAGCCTACGGAGGGGGCCGCCAGCATCGCTGTCAGGAGGAGAAAGATTTGCGGGATGATGTGGTGCCATTTGGGGAAAGTCCATGGATTCCCGATTAAAGATGTCGGGAATGACAGAGGGGGGAACTGAGGGAATGACAGAGGGTGGGAAAATGGCGGGGATGACAGAGGGCGGGATTGCGGGGATGACAGGAGGCGGGATGGTGGGGATGACGGGGGGCGGGAGGGTGGGGATGAGGGGGGGCGGGATGGCGGGGATGAGGGGGGGCGGGATTGTGGGGATGACGGAAGGGGGGATGCACAGGATTTTGTTTTCATGCCTGTTTTCTTTTTGTCATTGATGAGATGAGTCTTGCGAATCCGTGGTCTCACGATCGTCTTTTGTTCTCGCTGCTCAAATCTCGTGCGCAATTCTTGCACGTACCATTCGGCAACTGCATGGGCGTTCCATACAGTTCCAATTTGTGAGTGCGGATGGTAAACCCGTTCTTTTTGGCAACCTCTTCCTGCAAGGCTTCAATTTGGCAATTCTCGAATTCAATAATTTTATCGCACGTCGTGCAGATGAGATGGTCGTGGTGCCCTTTGTGCGCCACGTTGTCGAATTGGGTCTGACTTCCGAAATGCTGCTCTTGGGCCAAGCCGGTCTCGCACAGCAGTTTCAGCGTGCGGTATACGGTCGCCAATCCGATGTGCGGGTCTTTTTTGGTGAGCAGCCGATACAATTGCTCGGCCGTTACGTGTTCCATTTTCAAAAAGGTGGTGAGGACGTTCTCGCGCTGGCGAGTCAGTTTGAGACGATTTTTCCAGAGATGTTGTTTGAGAATGGTCAGTTCTTTGGTGGGCTTGGCCATTTTTGTGCCCTCCCTTGTTATCGGCAGAGCCGTATTAAAACCGAAACGTGGTTGAAGGGTCAAGCCGGAAACAACCAAGCGACCCTCATCGGGAACGACGAGCATGACCCCTCCGGTGCATAGGTACACGTCGTTGACGATCATTTTTTTGACCGGTAGGATCGTTTTCTTCAGTCACACCCCTCACGCCCATGCGCAAACCTCACGATATTTCGATTGATCGAGCCTTACTCGTGTACACGTTGCACCTTGCCGAGGCGAAAGACTGTTCGATGGTCAGCGACGTGAAGGTGCAACAACTTATTTTTCTGGCGGCACTGCAAATGCTGGGGAAGGGCTTGCGCGGATGGCATTACGAATTTATGCGGTTTCCTTATGGTGCCTTCAGCAAAGAACTCGATAACGATCTCCTGGCCTTGCGCAAAAAAGAACGGTTACAGAATTTTGACGTGGTGGGCCAGGCGGAAAACTGTCTTCCTCTCTTGGAACAGTCGATTGCCGGCGTTGAAGTCAATGAACGGATTATGGAAATTCTGGAAACCGTCGTGGCGACCTATGGTCCTCAAGACGTCGGTGAGATCACGGCCTCCGTCGAGAACGTGGAGATGAGCGTCGTTGATCGTCCCGAGGAGACATTACACGTTCGGGACGTTCCGTTTCACGTGATCGTGCTGGTCCCGTCTCGCGTTGAAGTGACCGGTGAATTTTCCGTTCCTCCCGCGACTCTCTCAAAACTCAATACGGCTCTGGGCATGTAAGCCGGTCGTGCGT
Source organism: Nitrospirales bacterium (assembly GCA_965212625.1). GTDB lineage: Bacteria > Nitrospirota > Nitrospiria > Nitrospirales > UBA8639 > Bin75. The sequence goes on from OZ243124.1 coordinate 2,869,147, forward strand.
TGACGTGTCTCGTCTTCTCCGGTCCAAACACAATCGGATAGTATCGGCAAAGGAAAGGGGGAGAGGCAGAGCTGAGGCCGAAAACCTCAGCTCCACGGGATTATCGGCAATGGCGGGGCTACTCTGATGCTTCTGCTTTGGGAGGCGTCCCAACTGTGACCGCGTCCTTGATTTTCTCGACGGTCGCTTCGCCGATGCCCTTGACGTTTGCCAGTTCGTCCACGCTCTTGAATGGCCCGTTGTCGGTCCGGTGTTTCACGATTTCCTCAGCCTTTTTCGGGCCGATTCCCTTCACTTCCTGAAGTTGTTCGGCCGTCGCCGTATTCACGTCAATTTGTCCGGCCATCGGTTCGGCCATTGCGCCGGTCTCATCCTGTTTTTCATCAGCCAGGACCGTCCCGGAAAAACCGACGACGAGCATGAACGTCAGCAAACTGAGCGTGACGTACGATCGACTGAGTTGCGAAAAGCGTTGCATAAGATTCCTCCTTTGAACTTTGAATGGTGATAGTGGAAACATCTGCGCGGATTATGTCCATGATGAAGAATGATTGCAAGTATCACGAAGACTGCCATCGCGATGACGATTGCACGTTGTCTACGATAACTGATTTTATATTCAAAATCAACAACCTGATTGTTTTGCCATAGTTTCACTTAACGTTCTTCTCTTCTGTCCTTTCATTCGTGCGGCCTTGCTTCCCCCCGCTGTCATTCCCGCCGGTTTTTAGCGGGAATCCAGTGTCTTTCTCTTCTGGCCTTTCATTCGTGCGGCCCTGTATGGGAAAAGCCCGTGGATTCCCGATTGAGGATGTCGGGAATGACAGAGGTGGGATGTCGGGAATGACAGAGGGGGAATTGTGCGGCCCTGCTTGCCCCGGCTGTCATTCCCGCCGGTTCCCCGATAACAAATGTCGGGGACAGGTTTTAGCGGGAATCCAGTGTTGTTCTTTTCTGGCCTTTCATTCGTGCGGCCCTGTATGGGAAAAAGCCGTGGATTCCCGATTGAGGATGTCGGGGATGACAGAGGGGGAATTGTGCGGCCCTGCTTACCCCGGCTGTCATTCCCGCCGGTTCCCCGATAACAAATGTCGGGGACAGGTTTTAGCGGGAATCCAGAGTTGTTCTTTTCTGGCCTTTCATTTGTGCGGCCCTGTATGGGAAAAGGCCGTGGATTCCCGATTGAGGATGTCGGGAATGACAGAGGGGGGAGGTCGGGAATGACGGAAGGAAAATTGTGTGCCCCTGCTTGCCCCGGCTGTCATTCCCGCCGGTTCCCCGATAACAAATGTCGGGGACAGGTTTTAGCGGGAATCCAGAGTTGTTCTTTTCTGGCCTTTCATTTGTGCGGCCTTGTATGGGAAAAGGCCGTGGATTCCCGATTGAGGATGTCGGGAATGACAGAGGGGGAAGGATGTCGGGAATGACGGAGGGGGAAGGATGTCGGGAATGACAGATACGGACATCTGGATTCCCGCTAGAGACTGCGGGAATGACAGACACCCTACTCCTTCACGAACCGGTTCTGCGTTTTTTTTGCCCGCAACACGTACATTGGACGTCTCCGCGTGTACCTGCTCTCCCTTGACGGTTCCGGGTCTGTAAGAAATCCTAACGAACGTTATTTAACGTCCCGACGTTGAAGCCCTCATCACGTCATTGTGAAGCCGTAAATTTTTCCGATTTTGGTTTGGAGGTGGGATAAAAAGGGTTCGGGGCTCAGGGGTTGGCCGGTGACGCGCTGGAGGAGTTCGGAGGCCGAGTAGCGGCGGCCGTGCTGATGGATCCGTTGGGTCAGCCAGTTTTTGAGTGAAAGCAGGTGCCCTTGCTCGATTTCGGATTCCAGCGTGGGGACGTCTTTGCGAGCCTGCTGGAAAAACATCGCGGCGTACAGGTTGCCCAGGGTATAGGTGGGAAAATAGCCGAATGCCCCATGTGACCAATGAACGTCTTGCAGCACGCCATCCGCGTCTCGTTCGGGGGCAATTCCAAGATGTTCCTGCATTTTCTCTCGCCACGCCGCGGGCAGGTCTTCGACGTGAATCCGTCGGTCGAACAAGGCGAGTTCAATTTCAAATCGTACCATCACGTGGAGGTTGTACGTGACCTCGTCTGCCTCCACCCGGATCAACGAGGGGGTGACGGTATTCAACGCGGCGTAAAAGGCGTCTGCGGACGTTGCGCCGAGTTGTGCGGGAAACTGTCGTTGAAGCAACGGGAAAAAATACGTCCAAAAGGCTTTGGACCGGCCGATGTTGTTTTCCCACAAGCGGGATTGGCTTTCATGGAGACCGAGCGACAGGGCCTCGCCTAAGGGCGTGCCGTAATGGCGTTGAGGCAGACCTTGATCGTAGAGACCGTGGCCTCCCTCATGGAGACAACTGAAGATGCAGGAAGGAAGGTCGTTCTCGAACACGCGGGTCGTGACGCGGACGTCCGTGGGATGAAAGGCCGTGGTAAAGGGGTGCTCCGAGAGATCCAGCCGGCCGTGATGAAAATCGTATCCCATTTTGTCAAGCACGAGTTTGCCGAATGCCAATTGCCGGTCACGATCGTAGGAGTGAAACAGGAAGCGATTGTCGGGGCGTGAGGAGGAGGCTTGAACGTGGTTCAACAGGTCTGCCAACCCATCGCGAAGTCTTGTCAACAACGGCTGAAGGTGCGCCACGGTGGCCCCGGGCTCGTAGGCGTCCAGGAGCGCGTCGTAGGGAGAGTCCGTATAGCCCAGATAGTCAATCTCTTCAAATTTCAGGTCCAGAACGGTTCGAAGGTTGGGGAGAAATTGCGCGAAGTCGTTGCGGACTCGAGCCTGCGTCCACACTTGCTGGGCCAAAGCACGTTCCCGTTCCAGGCGAGTTACAAAATCGGAAGGGAGTTTTTTGGCCTTACTGAAGTCTCGCCACGTTTCACGAAACAACGCGTGGTCGGCCGAATCCAGAACGTGGTCGGGGTCATGCACCATGCCCGTCGAAGGATCGATGGTCGTCAGGAGCAGGGTTTCGACGTCCGGCGACACGAGTTTGGCATGAGCCAGGGTTTGCAGCGTGGCGAGTTGTTCGGCACGGGCTTGTCCTCCGCCGGCCGGCATATACGTTTCTTGATCCCACGACAGCAGAGCCGCGGCATCCTTCAGGTGTTGAATTTCCAGGAGTTTGGCCTTTAAGGTATCAAGGACTTGTGTGGGATTCGGCATACGGCTGCTTTCTCTCAAAGAAACGGGAGACGCTGCGAAGGGCAATGTACAAAGAGCGAAGTCCGAATGCAAGACAATCTGAATCCTCGCCAAGCCGGGGATAAATCCCTGGTGCGGTCTTCTTATCCGCCGAATCTCGCGTCACGTCGGTGTTCGTGACCATCAGGGACGGTGTGTTGGTTGTCCGATTCAGCAAAGCGTATCGAGAGCAACTATCCAGGGACAAAAGCTGTCTGACGGACCCCCTTCCAAAGTGTTCTCTACGTATCCTTCCGCAAGGGATTCCTTCACCATAGATTTTGTGGTCTGCGTGTTTTGGCTACAATGCCCAAAAAAGAGGCATATTGGTAAAGAATCCTTTCCCGACTTTGTTCTATTTCTTTGTACAACGCTAATCCACACCCTTATCCCCATATTCAGGGGATGACTTTCTTGAATTTCTAAGAAATCAATAGAATCAAAGTGTTATGGATATTTGTTTACGTACTTTTTACGTATGTCACAATAAGTGCCTGTGCATAGCCGGTGGATGACGGTCCGGATTCGGGAACGGGCGGAAGCGGAGAGTGGTCAGTGGTTAGTGGTTAGTGGCCAGTGGGCACCGGCAACTGGCACTGGCAACTGGGCACTGACCACGGGCCACTGGCATCCGCCTTCTGTCATTCCCGACGTTTTCCATCGGGAATCCAGGGGTTTTTCCCATGCAGGGCTACTGGAATGAAGGGACAGAAGAAAAGACTGGATTCCCGCTAAAGACTGCGGGAATGACAGCTGGACGAGCAGGGGCGCCACGAATCCCCCTTTGTCATTCCCGACGTTTTTAATCGGGAATCCAGGGGTTTTTCCCATGCAGGGCTCCTTGAATGAAGGGACAGAAGAAAAGACTGGATTCCCGCTAAAGACTGCGGGAATGACAGCTGGACGAGGAGGGGCGCCACGAATCCCCCTTTGTCATTCCCGACGGTTTCTATCGGGAATCCAGGGGTTTTTCCAATCAGGGCTACACGACATACGCCGTGGCCCAAAGTGGATTCCCGCTAGAAACTGCGGGAATGACAGACTGGCTCTTCCTTCACGAACATTCATGAGTACGTGCAGAGGAGGGACAGGCTACATTTCGCGCGGAGGGGAGGAAGGATGAAAGTCTCCGGAGATGGTGGGGAGTTGGCAATCCAGCAGTTTTCGGAGTTCAAATTCGGCACCCTCTCGAAAACGTTCGGCCTGGTGCTCATCAAGAAACGGGCCATAGACTCGAGGTTCGAGAAAATTACACGACACACGGACGAACCATTGGCCTTGTCCTTTGATCCGACGTTTCTTGAAGATGGCGTGCTTGTGTTCAATGGTGATCTGGCTAGCCATAACACGCCTCCTTTTGCGTGGATAGAGCGATGCTTTTCTGTATCATGATTGGGTCACACACAACCCGCGGGAGTTTCACGTTGCTGGTACGGAAATTCTTTGCGACAAGTTCTTGTCTTCTCAGAAGGCGACGCCTCATGAGCAAGCTATAATTTGCACATCATGTGCTTGCTTTATCGTGATACCACAATATATTGCGTTATTCTATTTTTTGTCAAGTACTTTTCTGTATGGAAATCTTGCTGAGAAGAAGGCAAGGGAAAGGGAGAGACGGGAGCGGTGTTGCTCGTGGTCATATCGTATCGAGAAGGCGGTTGATTTCTTCGATTTTTGAAACCATTACATATTGCCACCGGCCGTGTTTGCCGTCGGCGTTGACTGCCGCGACCCAACGTTCGGCGGCGCTTCGCTTGATTTCTTTCGACTCGTCGTAGCCCTTGGTTTCGAGAATCAAGCAGCGCTCCTCGTCTTCCAGGCGAATCAGGAAGTCGGGCAGGTAATCGTGAAATTCGTCGTTGTGCAGGTAGGGGATACAAAACCCATGCCTTCGTTCTTGGCAAATGAAAAAACTCGCGGAGGCCCGTCCAAATGCCACGCGGCGGACTGCTCGAATTTTTGGGTGTCTGGCACAAGGCGCATCCAGCGGTTTTCGTCGCTCTTGGCATTGCCGGTTTCGATCTCGTTTTGTACGTCCGAATATACGCAGATGGTGTTTTGCCGACCGGCGTCGTTGCGCAGCTCGGGCAACGGGGCGCGCGAGATAACTGTGCCCGGCGGCCGGTCTTCGGCCAGCCATTCATACATGATCTTTGCCAGCTCCCTGGTCTTGCAGACGATGATGAACATCGGCGGACGCGGGTCGTCGGACTTGGCCATCTCCTGGTGTAGCGCCTCCCACATGCTGCCTAACGTGGTGATGGGCGTGTGCGCGTATTTGAGAACGGCCTCCGGCTTGGCGTCGCGCTCTTTTTGCCGCCGCGCTCGGGCGCCGTGAGTTTCGGCAGAATCCATTTCCAGACGTTGAAGCAGCCGGGAACGTTGACGCCGGAAGAATCCCGTACTGCCAATTTGACCGGTCTTGACCACCTTGCTGCCGGTCTGAGTGCCGCGCGGCTCGAACACGTGCCGGTTCGTCTTCAGAATCCGCCCCTGCGCCAACTGTGGATCATCGCCGGCGGCACCAGATCACGATTGTATGTTTTGCCGGAGCAACTTTTGTACGCCGTTCACCAGGTGCTGAAAACTTTTTGAAGAATTGTTTTCTACGTCCATGTATTGGGGAACCTTCTTGGCCGCGATGCCTTTGTGAAAACCTTTGGCAATGCGTTGCAGTTCCTTGCTTGGACGATCAATATCGTCAGGATTTCTATATTTTTTCTTGTTTTGGTATTGCGCCGCCTCAAACTTCGGAAATGCTTTCTCGACCGCGCCGAGATCGCCAAAATACCACGCCTCCAACTCCCGGCAGGCAATGCGAATCAAAGGCGTATGTTTGCTTTGTCTCGCGCATATCTCCTGCAATTCCTGCTTGAGTTTCTGACAATCATGGCTGTCTTGATCGTGCAGGATAACAAAAAAGGTATTGGGTTCAAGCCAATCCCTGAGCCTTCCGAGAATGGACTTTCGTAAGTCGCTTTTGCCTCTATGCGGGATGTACCTGCAACCTGCATAGGGAAGCCCGGATAAAATTTTAGGCAATAACGCTTCGAGCAAATACTTGGCAGACCTCTCTTCCAACAGGAAAACCAAGTTCATCGGCGTTGCACGTTCCATCTCTGCTACTCGGTTTCCAGTAAATCATGGTTCCACAACCAGCCTAATTTATCGCCCGCCTCAGCGAAAACCTTGACTTGTTGGTTGTCCGCGAGCGGATTAATTACAGTCATACCGTGCCCTTTTTTCAACAAAAACGCCTCTTCAAGATCCACGTGGTCCAAGAGGTCGGGCGAATGAGTGGAGACGAAAACTTGCCCGCCCCGCGTGGCGTAATCGCGCAGTTCCTCAACTAAGGTGCCGAGCAAACGCGGATACAGCTGGTTCTCTGGTTCTTCAATGCATAGAAACGGGTGTGGCCTCGGATCATGCAACAACACCAGGTAGGCGAACATTTTTATCGTGCCGTCCGATACGTAACGGGCAATGAACGGATCCTTGAATGAACCATCCGCAAAGCGCAGCAGTACATATCCATCAGGCGTTACCGCCACGTCTACCTCGGACATGCCGGGAATTCTTTCCCTGAACTTCTTCAGAATTTTGTCAAACGTCTCGCGATCATTTTGATGCAGATGCTGAGCGACCAGGGGCAAGTTATCACCGGATTCGGAAAGATGTTCTTCCATTCCCGCTTCAGATCGCTGGCGGGCCGCGGCTATATGAAAATCAGACACGTGCCAATTCTCAATCAAATGACGAAAAGCATTTGCCGCCTTGAAGCGTTGAAATTGTCCCAACCCCTTGATGGCAAGCATATGGGGAGAATCCAGTTTTTGAAAATCCTTGGTTAATTCTTCGTCTGATTTGTCGAAGTCCTCCTCGTTGCTGATGGCATACCCCTCTCCCTCTCTAAAATCCAAAAAGTGGAATGGTGAACCATAAGCCCCTCGCTTGTAACGCAAGATCTCCCGCTGCACGATGGGAGCACCGTTCCGAGCGGCAATCTCCAAACGATAGGTAACAAGCCGCTCCCTATCGGCAATCACCATCCGAAACTGAATTTTAATCACGATGGGTTCGTCCGTGTGATTCCGGGTCGCCACTTCTTTGTAACCGCCCATCCTCTGCATGGCGGTCTTAAGATTATTCACCAAGGCGTCTTTCAGGAAACCGAAGACCTGAAACAGCGTGGATTTGCCGCTGCCGTTTTCGCCGACAAACACCGCAAGCGGTGGAATGTTGCCTAAATCCACGTCGTGCAAGGCACGGAAGTTTTTCAGAAGAATGCGTTCGATCTTCATATTTCGTTGCTGGTCTGTGTATTCCACAGAATACCGCCTTGTTTTCTCATCATTCAAATACGTCCGGTTGTATTTTTTCGGTTTTCTATCACGGGATACAGAAGATTCAAGGAGAATGGGATCATTTTTGAAAGGGTCTCTCATTGATTGAAATGAAAAAATTTACAATAATGCTCAAAAATGACGCATTCAAATACTCAAATATAACGTTTACTAATGCACAAATCTGACGATTTCTTGGTGCTTCCGTGGTCATGAAGACGTATCCCCGCTGGCAGTTGCCCCTTGTCAAGCAGGCCCTGCAATACGCACGAATCGTCGTTTTGTCTGGAGCTAGGCAATGCGGCAAGACTACGTTGGCGCGGATGCTTGCTTCCGCAGAAATAGAGTAACTCACGCCGGACGACGGCAGAACCCTGGAGGCCGTGTGCCATGACCCACGGGAGTTTATCCGACGCGACAAATCCCGCTGATTATTGATGAATTTCAGCGTGCGCCGGATTTGCTTCTGGCCATCAAGCAAGCGGTGGATGAAGACAATCGGCCCGGGCAGTTCCTGCTGACCGGATCATCGGACGTCTTGACGTCACCCGTTGCCATTGAATCTCTGGCCGGACGAACGCACAGAATCCGGCTGCGCCCGTTGACTCAGGGCGAGATGAGGAGCGTGAGTCCGGGATTTTTGCCGGCCGCATTCGAACAGACTTTTGTGAGGAAGAAACGACCTGCCGCCGAGAATCGCAAAGAATTGCTTGAACTGGCACTCCGGGGCGGTTTCCCAGAACCTGCAACGTTGGGTTATCTTCGGCGCCGGCAGTGGTATGACAATTATATTGAATCCTTGTTGCAGCGGGATTTGAAAGATATATCCCGCATCAGGCGCTATGGAGCGTTGCGGGACCTTGTTGCCGTACTGGCCGCGTGGTCAGGAAAATGTATGAATGTTTCGGCCATCGGCGCCGCTCTGTCCATGCAGCGGTCCACGCTCTATCTTTCTTCTGTCCCTTCTTTGGGTAGCCCTGCATGGGGAAACCCCCTGGATTCCCGATTAAAAATGTCGGGAATGACAGAGGGGGATTCGTGTCGCCCCCGCTCGCCCAGCTGTCATTCCCGCAGTCTTTAGCGGGAATCCATGGCAGTTACATCAAGGCCCTGAGACTGCTGTATCTGGTTGAACCTGTACCGCCTTGGACAAACACGGACTACGCCCAAGTCGGAAGACAGCGCAAACTCTTCCTGACGGATTCCGGGTTGATGGCCTCTGTTCTGGGATGGCCGATGAATGAGAGGTGGCTGAATCCCGATCAGGTTGGAAAGATATTCGAGACGTTCGTCTTCAACGAACTTGCCGCTCAAGTAGACGCCGAAGAACGCGAGCGGTATCAACTGTTTCACTATCGGGATCAGAAAAAGCGGGAAATCGATTTTCTGATTGAGCGCGAGGATGGCGCGTTGCTCGGAATTGAAGTCAAGGCGAGTTCCATGGTGAAAGGGGACAACTTCAAGCATCTGCGATGGTTTCAGGAAAATTTGGCTCAACGGAAAACGTTCACGGGGATTGTCTTGTACGCCGGAGAAGACGTTCTGCCGTTCGGATCAGGGACGTGGGCGGTGCCGATCAGTGCGTTGTGGGCAGAATCGTAAACCGGACGGGAGAGAGACTAGCGGAGTGCCTGATGGCGGAAGCACTCGATCGTATGGTCGTTGACCATGCCGACGGCTTGCATGAACGCATAGCAGATGATGGTGCCGACGAAGGAGAATCCCCGTCTCTTGAGGTCTTTGCTCATGGCGTCGGATTCCGCCGTCCGGCAGGGCACGTCTTTATGTGTTTTCCAATGATTCATCATCGGGTTCCCTCCGACGAATCGCCAGATGTACTCATCGAATGAACCGAATTCTTGTTGAACGGCGAGAAACGCTTTGGCGTTCCGGATGGCCGACTGTATTTTGAGCCCGTTCCGAATAATTCCGGGATTGTTCAACAGTGTCTGCACCTTTCGCTTGTTGTACCTGGAGACGGCAGCCGCGTCGAAATGATCGAAGGCTTCCCGGAACGCGTCACGTTTCCGCAGAATCGTATCCCAACTCAATCCGGCTTGAGCGCCTTCCAGAATGAGGAATTCAAACAATTGAACGTCGTTGTGCAGCGGAACGCCCCATTCCTGGTCATGGTAGCGGATGAGGTGGTCATTGGCGGCCCACGCGCATCGGATGAGGGGAGAGTCGGACATCGTGGCGTTAATCCCGGTCCTGGTTTTCGATGGTCATGACCACCGGGCAGTGATCGGATAATTGTTGATACGCGGAGGGATAGTCTCCCTTTATACGGCGGCACGCGTGCTGGGCGCAATAGCCGGTGACGCGGGCCGAGCGCGTGCGAACCTCTGCCACGTCCGTATTCACTAGAACGTGATCGAGCCATCCGCCGCGTCCGCGAAAATAGTGCGAACAGGGCGGGTTCAGGGGGAGGTCTTGAAAGCCGGGCTTTTCTTTGGCGACCATGCGTTGCAGGTACTTGAGCTCACGGTTTCGCGACGCGTGGTCTCCTGCCCCCATCGTGTTGAAATCGCCGAGAATCACCACGTCCTCGTCCGCTGCAAGGAACCGGCTGACGGTGTGATCGATTCGGTTCAGGGCTCGTTGTCGGTCCTCAAGCGCAGACACGGTCGGCCCGGATTTCAAATGCAGGGCAATCAGATGAAAATCTGCTCCGAACTCTTGACGAGATTGCACGTATCCGTAATGTCCCGGACGTAATCGGCCTTCGCACGGGTTTCGGTCTGATTGGGCTCTGACGTTGAACGGCCAGAGGCTTGTTACCTGCGTGACGGCCACCCGGTTGGAATTCCATAGGAACCCGATCTTGTGACTCTCGGATTTTCCGCACGGTTGGGGAGTCCATTGCCACGTGTCCCCCGTGGTGTCGTCCAACGATTCCAAAACGGTCTGCCACGCGCGTGCTGCTTTCGGGGTGTTCAGAACTTCTTGCACGGCCAAGACGTCCGCGTTCAACCAGACAAGCGTACAGATGAGCCAGCGTAAGTCGGTTTTCCCGTCAGGTTGCCGCGGGCGATTGGGTGCGTGTCCATAGGGGAACCATCGGACGTTCCACGTGCCGACTCGGAGGACGGTTGATGAATGAACGGCCATGCGCCCACCCGTACCGACAACGTGGAGACAACCGTCCCGGGAATCCCACACCAACGCTTCTTCCGTTTTGGAACTGACGCGGAGCGTGGTGTGAGATTTTCCCTCGCTTGAATCCGAAGCAAAGGCAAGTGCCGCCATAAGCAAGACGACACAAGGGACGGGCGTTGAGTATCGCAACGGCATTCCCATAGAAGGCTTTCTTAGCAAACGGGGAGTGAAAGACCAAGTGTGACGACGCGCATCTTCCGCAGGTCATGATGGTGTCGAACGGGACGTAGATGAATTGGTTCAGGACGACGGTTTGCGATATAATCGCGCGTCCGACGTTTCGGACGTTGCCCGCGTGGGAAAGGAAAGAATCGGGATGACGACTCATCATCGTAATAGTGAAATTGCCAATGAAGCGGACATGTGGCCGATTGCCGACGTGGTGGGCACGAAGCTGGACTTTCCGGTTGAAGCCTTGGAACCGTTCGGACGATTTAAGGCCAAACTGCCGCTGACTTCCTTTCAGACCCGTTCCGACCGGTCCGCGAGCAAACTGATCCTTGTCACCGCGATGACCCCGACTCCGGCGGGCGAAGGGAAAACCACGACGTCTATCGGCCTGGTTGATGGGCTGGCCACAATCGGGAAACGGGCCATCGCGGCATTGCGAGAACCCAGTCTCGGTCCCTGCTTCGGCATGAAGGGCGGGGCATGCGGCGGCGGCTACGCTCAAGTCGTTCCGATGAGCGACATCAATTTACATTTCACGGGCGACTTTCACGCGGTGACCGCGGCCCACAATCTGTTGGCGGCCATGGTTGAGAATCATCTGTCCTGGGGCCGCGTCCCGGAGATTGACGCGCGACGAATCACCTGGGGCCGCGTTCTGGACGTGAATGATCGGTCGTTGCGGGCCGTGGTGACGGGGCTCGGCGGAAGAGCCAATGGGTTTGCCCGTGAAAGCCGGTTTGACATTACCGCGGCGTCGGAAGTCATGGCGGTCTTGTGCCTTGCGTCGGATTTGCAGGATTTGCGCCGGCGGTTGGGCAATATCACAGTCGGACGGACGGCCAAGCAAGAAATGGTGTTTGCGCGGGACGTCAAAGCCGACGGTGCCATGACCGCGCTGTTGAAAGACGCGTTGAATCCCAACGTCGTCCAAACTCTGGAACATAATCCGGCGTTGGTGCATGGCGGACCCTTTGGCAATATCGCTCACGGTTGCAACTCCGTGGTTGCTACCAAGGCCGCGTTGACCTTGGCGGACTACGTCGTGACGGAGGCCGGCTTCGGTGCCGACCTGGGCGCGGAGAAATTTTTCAACATTGTCTGTCGAAAGGCAGGGTTCAAACCGGACTGTGCCGTGGTGGTGGCGACGGTCAAGGCGTTAAAGCTGCACGGCGGGGCCGATCTGACAAACCTTGAAACCGAACGTCTTGATTATCTGAAACAAGGACTGCCGAATCTCGTGCGGCATTTGGACAATATGAAACAATTCGGGGTGCCGGCCGTGGTGGCCGTCAATCGATTCGCAAGTGATACCAAGGCGGAACTGGACCTTATTCACGACCGATGCTCCGAACTTGGCGTCCGCGTGGTGACGGCGGAACACTATGACAAAGGCGGTGACGGGGCCGCCGCGTTGGCGGAAACCGTGGTCAGCGTCGTTGAGCAAGAGGCAGCGACGTTTCGCGTGTTGTATCCCGATGCCGCGCCGCTTGCTGAAAAAGTTCGGACGATCAGCCGGCAGATCTATGGAGCCGAGGACGTTGAGTTCCCCATGTCCGTGCTGAAACAGTTTGAGGAATTGGAAGCAAGCGGATACGGACGGTTCCCCGTGTGCATGGCCAAAACGCAATACAGCTTTTCAGCCGACCCCGACAAAAAAGGAGCCCCCAGCGGATTTTCCATTCCCGTCCGAGAAATTCGCCCGTCCTTGGGCGCCGAATTCATCGTGGTCCTCGCGGGTGACGTCATGACCATGCCCGGGCTGCCGCGTGTGCCGGCTGCCGAAGCCGTGGGCGTTGATGCATCCGGGAACATTGAGGGGTTGTTTTGATTTTGGTTTTTGAGGAAAGAACGTGAAATTCAGCGAACTTGTGAGAGTGCTTGAGCAAAATGGGTTCAATATCGTAAAGGAAAAAGGTTCGATCCGTTATTATGCGAAGCGTGGGATAAACAGACTCGTTCGCATTGACTATCATGGATCAAAAGAAGTTCCAAGTGGAACCTGCCATGCGATTTTGAAGGCGGCAGGTTTATTGAAGAAGGGGGAAGGCAGGCATGATTGATCTCACGTATTCTTTAATCATTGAAGCAACGGAAGACCCTGATTTTTTCGGTTTTTATTCGCAAGAGCTTGAAGGGTTTACGGGAGTGGGTCATTCCATTGAGGACTGTTTATACAAAGCGAAATGGGGTATGCAAGAACACGTCTCCCTATTAGAACACAAGGGGCTCCCCGTGCCGTCTCACAACCCTGATCCGACGGTGGTGATTCACAATCAACGACACGTGCAAGCCGTCTAGGGATAACCCTTCTTTGCGTTACTTCTTCATGTATCCTCCATTCCCGTCTTCCTTGGCGTGCCTGTTCGTCTCAGAGGGCAATCGATAGACGAACGCATCATCCATGATCTGATCACAGGAAGAACGGCACATGACACAAGAAGAACTCGCCCAGGCACTCGAACGGGAAGAGGCGCGGCACCTTCGCGAGCGACGCAAGCGTGACCTCGCGGAGGTCATCCGCAGGGCCGTCATCCTGCTCTGGTACGTCGTCCTCCCCGTGGTGTTCATGCTGGCCCGTACGGGCCGGCAGCCATGGCTTGACCTCCTGGGTGACCTCCGGATAGTGATCCTCCCCGCGAGTTTCATCCTGTTCTGGACCGTCGTCCCCGCTATGGCGATCATACGGTTCATCATGCTGTTCTATCAGTGAATGCGGGACGCCTTGCCGGAGGCCGGGGCGGCGCGGACGAAGGACGGAGGGGCGGCGTTGCAGGTTGAAGGCGGCAGGGTTATCGAAGTCGGTGGGGTTCGGGCTTGATTGTGCCGCCGGTCAGACTGCCCCAATCACGGATCCATATTTTACCGTAGGGCCGCGTCTCACGCGGCCAAGCAAGGCGACCCCATGACCACGGTCACAGTCAGATGCATCCTGCCGGTCATCCTGCTGATCACCGCTTGCACGCCTGGCGAAGCGTTGCATCGGGCGGCAATAGCCGGCCAGGCCGACGAGGTGAAGCGGTTACTGGAGGCCGGGGCGGACGCGGAGGCCAGGGATCAGAACGGCTGGACGGCCCTGCATGTCGCGGCCATATTCGGCCAAGCCGACGTGGTGACGGCGTTGCTGGAGCACGGGGCGGACGCGGAGGCGAAGGAGAAGCACGGCTGGACGGCGTTGCATTGGGCGGCAACGTTAGGCAAGGCGGCCGTAGCGACGGCGTTGCTGGAACACGGGGCGAACGTGACGGCGCGGGCGAAGGACGGCACGACGGCGTTGCATTGGGCGGCCCAGGAAGGCCAGGCGGCCGTGGTGGCGGTGTTGCTGAAGTGGGGGGGGGGGGGGGGGGTACGTGGATGCCAGGGATAAGTTCGGACGGACCGCGTTGTATTGGGCGGCATCCACGGGCAAGGCGGCCGTGGTGAAGCTGTTGCTGGCGCACGGGGCAGACGCGAAGCCGTATCAGGGCCTCCTTCGCTGGTTTGACCAAACGATGCAACACCGTCCATTCACCGGAAAGGAGACCAAATGACCCCAACGCCGGCCACGCCCTCCCTTCCATCATGCCCGCCGGTGCGTCCCTTCCATCATGCCCGCCGGTGCGTCCCTTCCGTCATGCCCGCCGGTGCGTCCCTTCTGTCATGCCCGCCGGTGCGTCCCTTCCGTCATGCCCGCCGGTGCGTCCCTTCCGTCATGCCCGCCGGTGCGTCCCTTCTGTCATGCCCGCCGGTGCGTCCCTTCCGTCATGCCCGCCGGTGCGTCCCTTCCGTCATGCCCGCCAGTGCGTCCCTTCCGTCATGCCCGCCGGTGCGTCCCTTCTGTCATGCCCGCCAGTCTCCCCTCTGTCATTCCCGACGTTTTTAATCGGGAATCCAGTATCGGGAATCCAGTACGCGCCTCCACAATCGGAGGCCCATCTCTCAACCCCCATCCAAAATAACATACCGCAAAAGTCTCACAGCGGCATGCGACAATTTGCCTCACAATCGTTCCGTCCAGAATTATAAAAAACGGACAATGTAAAAAAATTCCTGAATTCCTCTTGACATGCTTGTCGGCCTCATGTACAAAAGCAAACCTTCATCAGCCATGAAAACAAAAAACCAAACCATGACGAATCACACCATGACCATGCGTTTCTTCCTGAATCCATCACCCACACCCTTGGACAAAAAACCCCTAAGTAAATACCCCCCCCCCCCCCCCCCCACGTATTTCTACGTAGGTTCAGGGAAAATCTTCAGGCAAAATCGGTTAGAGAACCCCTCTCCGACAGTCCGGCGTGCTCAAGAACAAAGCCGCAACCGGCGGCATCGTCTCGCGGCCAAGCTGGTCATAGTATTCCCGAAAACGCGCGAACGGTCTATGGCACTGCAACGGTCCGGACCGCAGGACCGTCGTGCTGCCTGGTCCGTCCTGCACCAACCTTCAACGGCAAAAACTCCTCACGGCGTTCTCACGTTGTTCGCGCCGTGGCGCGAATCCATCCCGAAGGAGCAGAAAAATGGATAATCCTGATCCATTAGAAAACAGACCGTCGGCGATTAAAGCGCTGTATCGCAACTATGAGCAGCGCGCGGAAGAAGCGAAGAAACATGCGAGGTGGTTTGTGAATTTAAATTTCATTCTGCTCGGCTTAGCCGCCATCTCAATTATCTATGCCCCGTTGATTGCCATGGAGGAGGACGTCAAAGGATATCAGTCGAAATCAGGCTCAAGTAATTTTTCGTTTGTGCTGTTCCAGATGGATTTCTTACGGGTAGGACTTTTTACAGTTCTGATCTTGATGAGTCAGCACGTGATTAAGCTGGCCCGATACAACTTCCGACTCATGACGTTTTATCGTGCGCGTCAGGACGTTCTTCTGATGACCACGACGGAGGCGTTGCCTTGGCGAACGCTGACTCCCGCGGATATCGATCAGGCGACAATCGCGTTGTCGCCTGATCATGTGGACTCTGAGATTCCTTCAAAAACCCTGATAGAAATGTTAAGGCAACTGGCGCCATGGCGAATAAAACAAACTCCCGGTCAATGACCGGATTTCTCAGAAACCTCATCTGCCAACGTTGCAGCCGTCCGTTGCGGCTCCCTCAGGCCCTCATCCTGATCACCCTCGTCGCGTCCCTCATGGCGTGCGACGCGGAGAACAACCCGACCACCATGAAAGGCCGCACCATCACGCCGGCCCGCTTGCCGAAGATTCACCCGATGACGTTGCCCAAAGTTCCGGACAGCGTCCGCGACCAACTGAGCGGCACCCCCGGCCGAACACCGGCCCCGGATGCCGCGGTTCCCTCACCTTCAAACAGAGGAGATCCAAAAGATCATGCAACCACACCAACACCCACCCATGACCCCACGACACCGGGTCTTTCTAGCCGTGACCGTGCTGAGTTTTCTCACCGTGATCGGCCTCGTGATCGGATGCGACAGTGACGACGGACCGAAAGTGACGGCCCCGAGCCCCACCCCCACCCCCACCCCCACCCGCGACACCACCGCGGAGCAGCAAGGCCGCGCGGGCCTGGAAGTAACCGAGAACGGCACGATGATCCGCAATAAAGGCGAGGTGGCCTTGAACGTCCGGTTCGGCTACAACACGCCACGACACTATCGCTTGAACCCGGGGGTGTCCATGCCCTCAGACCCACTAGGCGGCGGCAGGGGTGCCCCGGCCCGGGTCGCCTGCGGCGTCCCCGCCACCGGCCGCTCCAACGGCCAATGCTACCGCAACGAGCGCGGCGTGGCCACGCCGGAACCGTATACCAACGGTCCCAAGCTCAGCCTAGAGTCAAGGACTCAAGGGCGGGCGTGCCTGGGGCAGACCAATGATGAACTCATCAACAGGTGTAGCTCTACTACCTTAAACGTCGGGTTTGCATGTAACACAGCCAACCAATTCACGCACCATTATCGAATCAATCCAGGCGGACGTATGACAAAACTTCCATTAATGCGCCAAGATTGCCCCGCCGGGACCTCCGGCCTGACGACAGGCCATTGCGCAGCCCCCGGGGTAGCCCAATTCAGCGGCCAAGGGGGGTATGTGTGTTACATAAACACCGGCATTGTCCCAGTCGTGTATACCGGCACTCCCGCCCGGGTCATCTCTCCCCAACCCTCATCTCTATATGGGTCACTAGCTGTAGGCAGGACCGCCACCGGAGATAGTATCAGGAGTAGGGCGACCATACGGTACGGAAGGACCGAATCTGAGGCTCGAAGCAATGCCCGGACCTGGGCGTGTAGTGGTCAGGATACGTGTCGATCGGTAGAATTTGGTCGAGGTCAATGCGCCGCATTGGCTACTGGCGACAGCGGGGTCGGGGCCGCCCAAGGCTTGGCCACTGGCAGTACGAAACTTGAAGCACAAAACGACGCGCTTGCGACGTGCAGAAGCGCGGGAGGAACGAATTGTCGCATTGCCACCGCCGATGATGGCACTGTTTTTTCGGCCTGTTTGGAATCTTCTTCCACCCGGTCGTCCGTCCGAGAGCAGAGCGGGGTATTCTGAAAACGACGGCACCACACCTGATCGACCCCGCCAGGCCGTCCTTGTGACGGCTTGGCGGGCCCTTACACGAACCGACGAACCGAAAGGACCCGACGATGCGAAAGGAAAAGGCGATGCAACACGTGCTGATGTTGCTGATCGGCGTCATGCTGACCGCGAGCGTGGGCGGGTGTACGGCCGATCAACTTAGATCACATTACGATGAAACGTTGCGGGTAGAGGAGATTGATGACGGCGTGTATATGATTGCCGCCAGCATGCACGGCAAGTTAGCCGGGGAAGGCTACGGGCATGTGATGAAACAAAGCGTCCTCAAGAAAGCCCGCGAGCATTGCGCACAAGACAACAAAGCCATCAAGCTGGTGAATCGAGAAGGGCGCGGCGGGTCATCAAGTACAGGCGGCGGGGGCGTCTTGGTCGGCGGCGGCTTGTTTGGGATCGCTGGCGGCGGAAGTTCCGCGGCAGGCGCAGACTTCGATATCGTCTTCAAATGCCGGGAGCGCACGGCCCCGGCCGAGACCCCGGCCCCGACGCCGGACGCCCCATAACCGGCCCCTCACCGCCGCCACCCGATCCCGGCCGCCAGGCCGCCGAGCACCACGACCCCGCCGGGGAGCCACACCGTCCACGGCGGGAGCATCCCCACCGCGGCGTAGGCCGCGACAATCGCGTAGCCCAGCCACCACACGAAGGCCACGCCCAACGCGGCCGCGCCGGAGAGAATGACCGGATACGCGGCCCGCGACGGCCGGAGCCGGACGCCCACCACCAGGCCGACCAATGACAGGACCCAGCCCGCCACCGGAAACGCCACCCGGCGATGCCATTCCAGGGCCCAGCGGGTATCAGGCAGGCCGACGCCGCGTAAGCCCGCCATCCGGTACGCCAAGGCGTGGAACGTCAGTTCCGCGGGCAGCAGATTCGCCCAGCGTGCCAGAATGTCCGGCGTGACCGCCAAGTCCAAGGGCTTGGTGCCGTGATGATGCATCCGCACAATGCCGGAGGGTTCGACGTGACGGTCCCAGACGTCTTGAGCCTTCCACGCGCCTTCTTCATAGATCACTTCCCCGGCCGTGAGCATTGAGGCCAGGCGGCCGGCGTCCGTGCCGAATTGTTCGACGCGATACAACCGCGTGCCGCGGTGCAGGACGAAGGCCGCGTGCAAGTAGCTTCCGTCTCCCAGCCGGAGCCAGACGTTCGGGGAGACCACCGCGTCCCCGTGCCGCGTGCCTTGGATCGCGGCCGCGACTGCTTGGCCTTGGGTATACGTGACCGGCATGAGCCAGGCCCCGACGACAAACACGCCGCCGGCCGCCAGCGCGGAGAGCAGCGCCACCGGCACCAGCACGAACCACGGACCGGCCCCGATGCAGGCCAAGGCGAGCAGGTCCCGCCGTTGATGCAGCAGGCCGACGGTGAGGGTTGCGGCCAGGATGAGCGACAGGGGAGACGTGTTGAAGAGAATCAAGGGCACCTTGGCCAGGAAATACGCCGCGACCACGGAGAGGTCAGGGTTGAAGGCCAGGATCCCGGAGAGCCGGGCAAAGACGTTGACGAACCAGTAGACGCCGGTGACGCCGAGGAAGGAGAGCAGCACCAGGCCGAGATACACGCGCAGGAGATAGCGGGTCAGGATCATGGACCACCGCCGCGTCATTGACGACCCCAGGACCGCCACCCGACCCCGTGCCGATTGCGTTGACCGTCCACGTGGTATACACTACCGGATGACGCTCCCTTGAGCAAGAAAGGAGGATCGACGATGACCATCACCGTATCATGCCGACTGGAACAAAAATACGTGAACCAGCTGAAGCAGATCAGCAGCGCCCACGACCGCACCGTCTCCCGGACGCTCCGGCGGATCGTCATTGACACCCTCACCCGGCGAGACGCAACGCCGCGGCCGCGCCGCCCGCGCCGCGCTTCACCGTAGGGCCGCGTCTGACGCGGCCAAGCAAGGACACCCCGTAACCCCAGTCCGATTCATCGTCCTGTTCATCCTGATCCTTGCGATACTCCCCAGCGCCTTGGCGAACGACTCCACGTCTCCGCCCACGCCCACGGGCACGTCTGACGAGGCCATCACGATCAGCGCCGGCGCCGAGGTGCTGATCGTCATTGACGGGGACACCATCCGCGTTCGTGCCCACATGTGGCCAAGGCAGCAGTGGGAAGGCACTATTCGGCTTTATGGGATCGACTCGCCGGCGTTACGCACCACGTGCCAAGCCGAAAAAGGCCAAGGCATCATGGCCAGACCTACCCTGGTCTCCCTCGTGCCGCCCCGTGTGTACCTGGTCAACGTCAAGCCCGGGAAATTCGGCGGCCGGTTCGTGGCCGCCGTGATGGCCGGCCCCTGCGATCTGGCCCACGTGCTCATGGAAGAAGGGGGCAGGCATGATTGATCTCACGTCTTGTTTAATCATTGAAGCAACGGAAGATCCTGATTTTTTCGGTTTGTCTTCGCAAGAGCTTGAAGGTTTTACGGGAGTGGGTCATTCCATTTTGTCAACGAATTTGTGAACGTTTACAATTCCTGCGTACAGGATACCCCGTCCTTTGCGCATCCTTTCCCGTTGAGGTGAGCTGAAGGTCTATGGCTGCGTTTACTTTGGAATCCGATTTTTCTCCCAAGGGCGATCAGTGCCAATCGATTGCGGCGCTGACGGAAGGGGTGTACGGCGGCAAACCGCATCAGGTGCTGCTGGGCGTCACCGGGTCGGGCAAGACGTTTACCATGGCCAACGTCATTGCCGCGGTACAGAAACCCACGCTGGTGGTGGTCCACAATAAGACGCTGGCGGCGCAGTTGTACCAGGAGTTCAAAAGTTTTTTTCCGCACAACGCCGTGGAGTACTTCGTCAGTTACTACGACTATTACCAGCCCGAGGCATATCTTCCCTCAACCGATACCTACATTGCCAAAGACGCTTCGATTAACGACACGATCGATCAGTTGCGGCACGCGGCGACGTCCGCGCTCTTGGAGCGTGACGATACGATTATTGTGGCCTCGGTGTCCTGCATCTATGGTTTGGGTTCTCCGGAGGTCTATCACGGCATGTTGCTGTATTTGGAAGAAGGCATGGAGATTCGGCGGGAAACCATTCTCGCTAAACTGGTGGAGATTCAATATTCCCGGAATGACGTGGAACTTCAGCGTGGGACGTTTCGGGCCCGCGGCGACGTCATTGAAATTTTCCCGGCGGCTTCCGATTCGAATACGATCCGCGTGGAATTATTCGGCGAGACCGTGGACGCGATTTCTGAGATCGATCCGCTGACCGGCGCGTCTCTGGCTCGACTGTCCAAAATTCCCATTTATCCGAAAAGCCATTACGTGATTGCACCGGATCGGTATGACCACGCCCTGCAGGGCATTGAAGAAGAACTTGACGCACGCATCGCCTGGTTCCAGCGCCATAACCAGCTTCTTGAAGCGCAGCGCGTGGAGCAGCGCACGAAGTTCGATCTTGAGATGATTCGCGCGATGGGCTATTGCCACGGCATTGAAAATTATTCGCGGCATTTGAGCGGCCGTGCGCCGGGCGAGCCGCCGCCGACGCTGCTGGATTATTTCCCCAAGGACCATTTGCTCATCGTTGATGAATCTCACGTGACGATTCCTCAATTCGGCGGGATGTACGAAGGCGACCGCTCCCGCAAGAACACGTTAGTGGAGTATGGCTTTCGGCTGCCGTCGGCCATGGATAATCGCCCGTTGACGTTCAAGGAATTTGAACGAACGATGAATCAGACGATTTACGTGTCGGCGACGCCTGGTCCCTATGAATTGACCCACGGCGGCCGACACGTCGTGGAACAGATTATTCGGCCGACGGGGCTCATGGATCCGGTGATTGCCGTCAAGCCGGCGAAGGGACAGGTGGATGATCTCCTGAACGAGGCGCAGGCGGTCATTGCCAAGGGCTTTCGGGTGTTGGTGACCACCTTGACCAAGCGCATGGCCGAGGATCTGACGGAGTATTATCACGACGCGGGCGTGAAGGTTCGCTATCTCCATTCCGACGTCAAGACGCTGGAACGGGCAGAAATTATTCGTGATCTGCGCAGGGGGGTGTTTGACGTCCTGGTCGGCATCAATTTGTTGCGGGAGGGATTGGATTTGCCGGAGGTCGCCCTCGTGGCCGTGTTGGACGCCGATAAAGAGGGATTCCTTCGCGGCCATCGGGCGTTGATTCAAACCGCCGGACGTGCCGCACGAAACAGCGAAGGGAAAGTGGTCCTGTATGGGGACCGGATCACTGATTCGATGAGAGTGACCATGGATGAAACCGAACGGCGGCGTCACCGTCAGGCCGAGTATAATCGCGAACACGGCATTACGCCGGAGACCATCAAAAAACGCATCCATGATCTGACCTATCACGTTGCCGAGGCGGATTACGTTGACGTGGGCATCGCGGCGGAAGATGAGGCCGTTTATGAAACCGAAGCCGAGAGGGAGCAAACGATTGCGGCCTTGGAAAAAGAACTGAAGGCTGCCGCGAAAGCCCTGAAATTTGAACGAGCCGCGGTTCTGCGCGATCGCATTCGAGCCCTGCGGCACAAAGCATTACAGTTGGGCGGGTCGGTAGCCTAGCCCCGGGCTAGAGGTGTTTGTGGAGATAATAGCCGAACACCATACCCAACAGCGTCAGCAGGTTGAGTTTGAGTAACACCCCCAGCGTGACGGTGATGAAGAGCAGGTCAACGGTCAGGGGCGGAGAGATACCCGTGGAGATTGATTCGGCAAAAATGGTGTGAATGAGTCCGGCTGGGGAAAACGCCTTAAGAATTTCACCGAGGAGTCTGCCCAGCAATCCGCCGACCACGACAAATCCCAGTAACGTCCATCCGGATTTTTTCACGTGTACACGCTTTGCAGTTGGAGAGGGGGAATCCTCGTGTCTCTTGACGAGCAGGTCGAAAAAGTACGGCAATCACTCCGACGAGTCAAGATTGTGTCCTTATGTCCCACCTTTCTGTCATTCTGGGCATACTGGCCAAAACATGTTGGTTTTTGTTTTGAATGGCAGGGGAGGACAGAATGACGCGGGGGCGGGCATGAGGCCGGGCCGCTTCCGTGAGGAGGCCGCGTGAGACGCGGCACTACAGCCCTTTCTCCCTCTCCCCTTGCGGGAGAGGGCCGGGGTGAGGGGAAGCAAGTCCCGGTCTCGACTCTCTGTCCCATACTCTCGCGGTGTCATGCCCGTGCTGCCCGTGCAAACGAGAAGCGAGATTCTTCACTTCGTTCAGAATGACCACGGGGAGGTTCGGATAACGGGGAGGGTCTGATACCGGGGGAGGGTCTGATACCGGGAGAGGATCAGATACCGGGGAGGATCTGATACCGTGAGAGGGTCTGATAATGGGAGAGGCTCTGATACCGTGAGAGGGGGATGACTATAGGGGCGAAATGACAAGAGAAGGCCCTGTCATTCTGAGCGTAGCGAAGAATCTGGATTTGTGCGCGGGAGTCCGGCGCGGATGGGCTGATTGGTCTCATATCTATTGACCTTGGACACGTTCCTTGACACCCTTTCATGGGCTTGACTAGACTGCACGGAATTTTCTTTGAATTTTCCAATGGTTAGGACCGGCATTCATGTTTTCGTCTCTCACGGAACGACTTGACGGCGTTTTCAAGAAGCTGCGGGGTCCCGGTGTTCTGAAAGAACGGGACGTGACCGAGGCTTTGCAGGGAGTTCGTCTGGCTCTGCTTGAGGCCGACGTCCATTTTCGCGTCGTCAAGGACTTCATCGGGCGCGTCCAGGAGAAGGCCGTTGGCCGCGACGTGCTCGCAAGCCTGACTCCCGGCCATCAGGTCGTCAAAATTGTGTGGGAAGAGTTACGTGACTTGATGGGGCGTGAACGTTCCGGTTTCACGCTGTCTGCTCACCCGCCGACCGTCATGATGTTCGTTGGCCTGCAAGGGGCAGGCAAGACCACGACCTGCGGTAAAGTTGCGCGGGTCTTCACTCAGCAGGGAAAGCGGGTCCTTCTCATCGCTGCCGACCCGCGACGTCCCGCGGCTGCCGATCAATTAGCGGCCGTGGGCGCTTCTCTTGACGTTCCCGTTCATCGCGCGGACGGGGCCCCGTCTACTCGAGCCGCGGTGGTGGATTTTTGTTCGGCGGGGGTCTCCCGCGGGCGGGACCACGGTTATGACGTCGTGCTTCTGGATACCGGCGGCCGGCTGCACGTGGATGACGAGTTGATGTCGGAGTTGGAAGACGTTCGGTCGGCCGTCGCTCCTCAGGAAGTCGTCTTGGTCGCCGATTCGATGACCGGTCAAGAAGCGGTCAACGTGGCGGAACACTTTGATCGGCGCTTGGGATTGACCGGCGTGATTTTGACCAAAATCGAAGGCGATGCCCGGGGCGGCGCCGTGCTGTCGATTCGGGCGGCGACGGGAAAGCCCATTCTGTATCTGGGCGTGGGTGAAAAATCGGATGCCCTTGAACCGTTTCACCCGGACCGCATGGCTTCCCGGATTTTGGGCATGGGCGACGTGCTGTCGTTGATTGAAAAGGCACAGGAATCCTTTTCTCAAGAAGACGCCGCGGCCTTACAGAAGAAGGTGTCAAGCAAGACCCTGACGCTTGAAGATTTTCGTGAGCACATGCAGCACGTCGACAAACTGGGGTCCATGGACCAGATTCTGGAGATGCTTCCGGGCGGAGGAACGCTCAAGTCGATGATGAGGAGAGGGACGAACCATGAGGTCCCGGAGACGGACGTGAAACGGGTGGTCGCGATGATTGATTCGATGACCCTGAAGGAACGCCGGGATCATACCCTGCTGAACGGCAGTCGGAAAAAACGCGTCGCCAAAGGGAGCGGCACGTCCGTGCAAGACGTCAATCGCCTCATCAAGCAATTTCTTACGGCACGCACCATGATGCAGTCACTGATCCGCGGAAAACCAGGACAATCAGGGAAACGGAAGAAGCGCGGCAAGTTGATTCGCGCGCTTCAATCTTCATAAGGATATTTCCAGTCGCACGGACGTTGTATGATACTGGGCGCCTCTTGAAACACTCTTGTTGCAGGGGAGGATGACGGTTGTGGCGGTACGTTTACGATTAACTCGAATGGGGCGACACAAACGGCCGTTTTATCGGGTCGTGGCGGTGGATTCCAGATCGCGTCGAGACGGACGGTCCATTGAGACGTTAGGCACGTATGATCCGTTAACGGAACCGGCGCGGTCGGACTTGAAAGCCGATCGGGTCTTGGACTGGCTTCACAAAGGGGCTCAACCTTCGGTGACCGTTCGGACCCTCCTTCGTCGATCTGGAATTTTGAAGACCTTCGAAGAATCAAAAAAGAAGACGAACGGCTGAGGCTTTCGTTACGTCAGGTTTCCCTTCCTGCGTACGCGTTGGAGACGCGAGCGATGAACCGGCTCTTCCCAACGCCTCTTTGCTGATCATGTCCCTGGATTGCGTGTGGAGCGATGGCGACGGAACACATGGTCACGGTTGGGAAACTCTTGAAGCCCTTTGGCGTGAGGGGGCAGGCCCGGGTTCTTTCGCTTACGGACGTCCCCAATCGATTTGAGACGCTGAAGGAAGTCGTCCTTGAGTCGCCGACCGGCAAAACCCTGGTGACGAGCATGACTGACGTGCATGCCGACGGCCGTTCCTATCTCTTGCGGTTTACGGCCTTTTCCACGCCGGAGGAGGTTGGGACCTTTCGCGGGGCGTGGGTGAAAATTCCCAGGGAGGCCGTGCCTCCCGCGCCGGACGGGCACTATTACCAGTTTGAACTCATTGGGTTGACGGTCCGAGAAGAGACCGGACGCGTCTTGGGAACATTGGAAGAAGTGGTCACGCTGCCCCACCGGCCTCTGTTCGTGATCCGCGGGGCTGAGAAAGAATTTCTTTTGCCGGCTTCCAGAAAATGGATTCTCAACGTTGACGTTGCCGAAGGAGTCATGACGGTGGCGCCGACGGAGGAATGGGTGAGTGACGTTGCGCGTTGATCTGTTGACCCTGTTTCCCGAGATGGTGGAGCACGTCGTCTCCCACTCCATCGTCAAACGTGCGCAAGAAAAAGGGTTGGTGTCCATCGGCGTGCATAACATTCGTGAGTTCAGTGATGATCGGCATCGGGTCGCCGATGATACGCCATACGGCGGCGGGGCCGGCATGGTCATGAAGGCCGAGCCCATTTTTCGCGCGGTGGACGCCTTGGACCACGAACGGAGTCGGTTGCGGATTCTTGTGCCGTCGCCGCAAGGCCGACGCTTTACCCAACGATTGGCGAAAGAGTTGAGTCAGGAGTCTCGACGAGTGGTGTGGATCTGCGGCCATTATGAAGGCATTGACGAACGCGTGTTGATTCATTTAGAGCCGGAAGAAATTTCTTTGGGCGATTACGTGTTGACGGGCGGAGAACTGCCGGCCCTGGTCATGATCGACGCGACCGTCCGGTTGGTTTTCGGCGTGCTGGGCGATGCCGCCTCGGCGGAACAAGATTCTTTTTCCGGGCCCTTGCTGGATTTTCCGCATTATACGAAACCGCGAACGGTTCGCGGCTATCAGGTGCCTGAGGTCTTACTGTCGGGCAATCATGAGGCCATCCGGCGGTGGCGCCGCCAAGCAGCCTTGCGGAACACGCATGCGAAACGGCCTGATTTATTGCGACGGGAATCGTTGACGCAGGAAGATCAACAATTCTTGTCGGATGTGTCCGAAGCACGTGAACCCGTGACGCTGACCTCATGCCAACAACCCCAGGTAGGAAGAATTGACGATTGAAGATTGTCGATTGACATCACCAATCGAACATCTCAAACGTAGGACCGCGTCTCACATCAAATCTCAAATCGAAAATCTCAGAGTGACCTCGGTGAGCGAAGAGGGAGGATGCGCATCATGAATCGACTTGAACGGTTAGAGCAAACGTTTCCCACGAATGCGGTTCCGGCTTTTGAAATTGGGGATACCGTTCGCGTCCACGTGAGGGTCATTGAAGGGGAGAAAGAACGGATTCAGGTGTTCGAAGGCGTGGTGATTGCTCGAAAAGGTAAGAAAATCAGCGAGACGTTTACGGTTCGGAAAATTTCCTATGGGGTTGGGGTTGAGCGGATCTTTCCCGTCCATTCTCCGAACGTCGCGAAGATCGACGTCATGAGAAAAGGAAAAGTGCGGCGAGCCAAGTTGTACTATCTTCGTGATAAGAAAGGGAAACACGCCAAAGTCCCTGAACGGGAATTTTCTCGAACCGCGAGTAAAGCCGGACGCGCAAAAGACGACGCCGTGGCCGCGGCGGACGCCCCGATGGAGCACGCCGCTCCCGCGGAGGGTCCGGGCGACTGATACGGCCGTTGGAGATTTCCACTTGGTCTTGTGACCGTGACCGATGACGTCAGAGGGGTGGAATCGCGGGGCCCGACGTACGCTCTTGAAGAAGAGGCACGGGCCCGTGGGTATCCACGCGTGGCGGGACTGGACGAAGCCGGACGTGGTCCCCTGGCCGGGCCGGTTGTCGGCGTCGCGGTGATTTTGCCTCGTCGGTTTTCGTTCAGGAGGCTTGACGATTCCAAGCGGGTGTCTCCGACTGAACGCGAGACGCTCTTTTCGTTGATCACCACGCATGCGCTCGCGTGGGGCATCGGCCTCGCGTCCGAAGCTGAAATTGATTCGCTCAACGTTCTTCAGGCAACCCGTTTAGCGTGGCAACGGGCCCTCATGCGCTTGACGATTTCACCGGATTTTTTGTTAATTGACGGACACGTGGACGCTCCCACGTCTATTCCTCATCGTTCCGTGATCCACGGTGACCAGCTTTCCTGCTCCATTGCGGCGGCGTCCATTCTTGCCAAAGTTTCCCGTGACCGCATCATGTGTGCATACCATCGTCGCGATCCTCGTTATCGGTTCCACGTTCATAAAGGGTATCCGACGACCGAGCATCTGCGATTGCTCAGTCAGTTTGGACCGAGTCCCGTCCATCGGCGGAGTTTTGGTCCGGTCCGGAGACGTCTGGAATCCCAGCGGGAGGGGCCGTGACCGTGACCCCGCACCGTTTCGGCAAAGAAGCCGAAGCTGCTGCCGAACGCTTTCTTCGCTGCAAAGGGTATACGATTCTTGATCGCAACGTCCGGTTCGGTCGTGGAGAATTGGACATCGTGGCCCGAATCGGGGAGACGCTGGTCTTCGTCGAAGTCAAAGCTCGCCGAACGGATCGGTACGGCGGTGCGTCCTACGCCGTCACTCCACAAAAAGAACGGCAACTCATTCAACTGGCCGCGCGGTATCTGGCGCACCGTCAATTAGCGAATCAGACGTGTCGGTTTGACGTGCTCCTCTATCATGCTGAGGCGTCGGGGCGTCCCGTCCTTGAACACGTGGAACGGGCCTTTGACGCGTCAGACGATGATCGGCGTTGGTAAAGACGAGAATGGTCATCAAGACGGCCGATAAAAATTTTTGCCGCGGCGAACCGTGCTGCTCATGATCCGGTTGTTTCACGTTTCCAAATTTTTTGATCAATGCACGGCACTTCGTGACGTCACGATCCGCATTGACAAAGGCGAATGCGTCCTGCTGACGGGACCGAGCGGCGCGGGAAAGACCACCCTGCTCAAGGTGATCTTCGGATCGGAGGTTCCTGATGAAGGTCAGATTCTCGTGCAGAACCGCAACGTTGCCCGATTGCGTCAAGGAGACGTGCCCTATCTGCGACGCACGATCGGTTTTGTCCTGCAAAACTTTCAACTGCTTCCACGGAAAACCGTGTATGAGAACGTGGTGCTGCCCCTTATTATTCAGGGCGTGAAGAATCGTGACGCGCAGAAGCGAGTGAAGGAAACCTTAGGGGCGGTCGGCATGGAGCACAAACGTGCGATACGGGCCGGCGTCCTTTCCGTGGGGGAACAACAGCGGGTCTGTATTGCCCGAGCCATTGTGACCAGACCCATGATCGTGCTGGCGGACGAACCGACGGGGAATCTGGACGGGGAGTTGACAATGGAAATCGTGGAACTGTTGAAATCGATTCACGCGCAGGGAACGACGATGCTCGTGGCGACGCATAACCAGGTGGTGGTCGGGTGCATGACGTGCCGGGTCTTGCATTTGCAGGAGGGCCGTTTAGTCTCCGATACGCGGGGAGAGGGCGAATGAGATTGTGGTACGTCATGCGGGAATCGTTGACCGATCTGCGCGGGCATCGCGGAACCGTCCTGATTGGCGTCGTCACGACGGCGTTTACCATTTCGTGCTTCGGGGGGTTTTTGTTGTTGTACCTCAATCTCAAAAACCTTGCCGCATCTTTGCAGAACGACGTTCAAGTGATCGTGTACGTGGATCCCGATGCCTCGGTGCAGACCACGTCAGGGGTGAATCAACGTCTGGAACGTGAACCGGCGGCCACCACGATTACCTTTGTGTCGAAGGAACGGGCGCTTCGAGAATTTCATGAACAGTTTCCCGATGAATCGACGTTGTTGGATGGAATGGGAAGCAATCCGCTTCCCGCGTCGTTCGTCGTCAACGTCTCTCCGCGATTTCAGGACGCTGAATCCATTGGGGCGTTTGCCGACCGCGTCCGGCAGTTTCCCGGCGTGACGCACGTGCGATACAGCCAGGATTGGATCGATACGCTGGCCCTGGTCGTCAGCCATTTTGAGTTAGGGGCGGTGGTGATCGGGACGATTTTGGCCGTGGCCACGGTGACGATTATCACGAATACCGTGCGGTTGTCTTTTTATACGAGACGGGAAGAGATTGAAATCCTTCGGTTAATCGGCGCGACGGGTGCCTTTATCGCCGTGCCTTACGTGATTGAGGGGGCGATCCTGGGCACTCTGGGAGGGCTGCTGTCTCTCGGGATGTTGAAGGGAACGTTTGAATTGCTGCGATTCGAAATCGGTGCATCGGGCTGGTTTCGGGGGATGGACCACGTCCTGACGTTTTTTTCCGTGCCGGTTTCCATGCTGGTGGTCCTGACGGGGATGCTGTTAGGATGTGGGAGCAGTCTGGTGTCGGTCTTCGGGTTGATCAAAACGAGGGATTGATGATGGGCGTGGTCTTCACGGCGGTTCTGGTGACGTGGGTCGGATTCCTCGCCTGTGCGCCTGCGTGGGTATGGGGCCAATCCTCTCTCCAGGAAAAAATTGAAAAAGAAAAATATACCCTTGAACGGTTAAAACGGGACATCCGGAAAACCAGGACACAACGTGATCGATCTCAGAAAAAACGGGACGCGGTCCTGCAATCGGTTGAACGATTGGATCGTCAATATCATAAGGAACGACGCGACGCAGCGACCATTACTCGTGAGTTAAAGCAAATTGAGCAAGAACTTGAAAAAATCGTCACGCAAGGCACCGCGCTGCAATCGCAGATGGATGATCGGAAAACCATGATTGAAACCCGCCTGAGACGCCTGTACATGGACGGCCGGGCCGGCTGGTTTCAACCGCTCCTGACGGCCGATTCGTATGCGCAATTTGAACGTCGGTTATTGTATCTTTCCGCCCTCGTGACGCGGGAGCGTCAAATATTTGAGCAGGAGCAACGCGATGCGGCGGAGTTTGAGCGACTGCGTGAACAACGGGTGAACGCTCGTCAAGCGTTGGTGGAAAAGAAGGAACGAATTGACGAGAAATTATACGTGATGAAGGGAATCAGTACCAAAAAGCGGAAGGTCTTAGCCAGTTTGCAACGAGAGACGCAATCCCATGAGCACGCGCTCTCAACGCTTCAACGGGCCGAGCATCGCAAAGAATCCTTGCTCAGGGAACTGGAGCAGCGAAGTCATCTGCCCGGGCGACCCGCGCCGTTCAAGAAAGGCACGTTGGTCTGGCCAGCTGACGGGGATCTCGTGGGAACGTTCGGACGGCAGCGGCATCCGACGTTCGATACGTATATTGACAGGAAAGGGATTGAAATTGCCACGCGCGAAGGCAGTGCAATCCGCGCCGCGTCGGGTGGAACGGTGGTCTACGCGGATTGGCTCAAAGGCTATGGCCTCGTCGTGATTCTGGATCACGGAAACAATTACTTCACGTTGTATGCTCATGCGTCTCAATTATCGGTGGAGGAAGGGGACGCGGTTGACAAAGGTGGCGTCCTTGGAGGAACCGGAGCCTTCGGATTAACGGATACAACCATCTTGTACTTTGAACTGCGGAAAGGAACCAGACCCATGGACCCGGTGGGTTGGTTTGCGAAGCGATGAATGAAGTGATAATCAGGACTCACGCGCGGGTGCCCCGGGTGGCGTTTGCGCGCGGTGGGAGACTTCGCGGCACGGGGCAAATGGGTCATCCGCGATTTTCATCATTTCTCTAACGAATCAGGATTGCAACATGGAAAAAGAACGACTGTCGACAACGTGGGCGTCGGGACTGATTGTGCTGGGCGTCTTGGTTTTGGGTGTGGTCATCGGAAAGGGTTTAGAAAAGACGGGCCATGCCAGTGAGTCCTATGAAGAACTCAAAATTTTTGCAGAAGTCCTCACGCAGGTGAAGAAAAGTTACGTCGAAGAAACGGAGACCAAAGATCTGGTCTACGGCGCCGTTCGCGGGATGCTGAAAACGTTGGATGCTCATTCTTCCTACATGACCCCGGACGTGTATAAAGAGATGCAAGTGGAAACCAAGGGAGAATTCGGCGGATTAGGCATCCAAATCGGGATTAAAGACCACGTGGTGACCGTCATTGCTCCGATTGAAGGCACGCCCGCGTACGCGGCGGGCATAGAACCCGGTGACGTGATTGCACAAGTCGATGAGACGCCGACGAAAGACCTGACGCTGATGGAAGCGGTCCAGCGGATGCGGGGACCCAAAGGGACGAACGTCACCCTCACGGTTGAGAGAGAAGGAGCCCAAGGCCCACTGACCTTCACGTTGACTCGGGATATCATCAAGATTCGCAGCGTCCGCTCACGGGTCATTGATGAGCACGTCGGATACGTGCGGATTTCTCAGTTCCAGGAATCCACGCCCGACGATCTGGGCGTCGAATTAGCCGCGTTGCACGATCAGGGCATTCACGGGATCATTTTGGATTTACGAAATAATCCGGGCGGGTTATTGTCCGCGGCGGTCGGGGTGTCCGAACACTTCTTGACGTCCGACAAATTAATCGTGTCGATCAAGGGACGGAATGGTCGGAAAGATGAATATCGGGCTCGAGGGACGACGCCTCCGCCTGAATACCCCATGATTGTCTTAGTGAACCAGGGCTCCGCCAGTGCGTCGGAAATCGTTGCGGCGGCCATGCAGGATTGGGGGAAGGCCGTGATCGTCGGAAAGACGACGTTTGGCAAAGGCTCCGTTCAAACGATTCTTCCGTTGTCGGATGGGTCAGGGCTTCGACTCACGACGGCGAAATACTATACGCCCCGCGGAGAATCGATCCATTCCGTCGGCGTCAACCCCGACATTGAGGTAGAGCCGAAACCCCCGACCGTGGCTCAGGAAACAAAGGACGCGGCGTCCCCACCGTCAGGAGATGACGCCTCTTCGTCAGCAGACCCTGAACGGGCAGACGCTCGTCAAGAGAAGACGAAGGAAGATATTGAAGCGGAATTCATGAAAAGGGACGTACAACTTCAAAAAGCCATTGAATTGCTCAAGACCTGGAACGTGTTCAAAGACCTGCGCCCCCTGTCATAAGGCGGAGCAAGGGGAGTTACAGATTGAGCACGATCGCGGTGGTGGTTTTGGTTACGCCGTCCACGCCGCGTATGCGTGACAGGACCAATTCATTGAGGAGTTCCAACGTCTCCGCCTCAATCTGAACCACCAGATCATAGGGCCCGGTGACGGCGTGAACGGTTTTCACCCCGGGAATTCGGGTGATGGTCTTGAGAGCACTTTTCGTGTGGTCTCCTGCTACGTCAATCATGACAAACGCCGATATCATGGTTCGGTTGTTCCTTGGTTGCGTGGTTCACGTGCGGGCGCGTTTCGTTTGAGAACGCAGGGGACAGTATCAAAGGCTTGGACGACCGGTCAATGAATGGGGAAACGTTTCCGTAAACGTTGAATGGCTGCAAGCAGTTCTTCCGCGGTCACGGTGACTCCGGGCCGCGTTCTCAGCATGTGAGAACGGGTGAGAATTTCGAGATCATCAAGCGTCCGAATGCCTAATCGATAATACAACTCATGAACAATGGGCTCGGACAAGCCCGGCAGTGCGGCCCATGGACGAACGTCAGGCGGCAAAGGCGTTTTCATCTCCTCGTAGGCCTGGATGGTCCCCGTGGCCAGGTATTCATGGATTTTCGTCGCAAGGTCTTTTCCAATACCTGGAAGGGTTTGAACGCTGCCGGTCTCAATGAGTTCGGTCACGGGACTCTCCAGATGAGCAATGGTGTCGGCCGCTCGCTTATAGGCACGGACCCGATAGGGATTGGCTCCGTTGCTTTGCAACGACGCGGCCACGGCTAAAAAAAGATTCGCGAGTTTGCTGTTTACGTCATGAGGCATAAGGCTTCGGTCTCGCCGGAAGATGAGGGATTCCAATTGTAGAAGATTGCGAGTGGAGATGATAGGGAACGTTTTGAAACGGTCCCGTTCCCAAATTGACAAGGCGTAAGAGGCTCTCGTAGGATGATCCCCTTGAGAGGTAAACCTTTGGCACGGCGGAAGGACGGCGCGTTTTCCGAGCCAGCACATGTACGTTCACGTTAATGGTCAACCGCGTGACGTGTCTGAGGGGATGACTGTCGCGGGGCTCCTGAAAGAATTACAACTGACCGCCAGGAAAGTGGCGGTGGAAGTCAATCTGGAGATTCTGGAGAAGCAGGATTTTGACGGCCGGCTGCTGAGCGATGGTGACCGCGTTGAAATCATGAGTTTTATCGGAGGCGGCACTGTTTCCTAAGAAATAAGAGTTGAACTGGCTTCGCCAGTCGAGTCAAAGAGATGGAAAAAAACGTGGGTGGCGAGACGTTGACGATAGCCGGCCGAACGTTCCGCTCTCGCTTGTGGGTCGGGACCGGAAAATATAAGGATTTTCTTGAGACGCAACAAGCCATTGAAGCCTCCGGGGCCGAGGTCGTCACCGTGGCCGTCCGTCGAGTCAATATTACCGACAGAAATTCCGAGAATCTGCTTGATTACCTGGACCCCAAGACGTACACCATTCTTCCCAATACGGCGGGATGTTATACGGCGGACGAGGCGGTACGCTATGCCCGACTAGCCCGGGCGGCCGGAGTGTCGGATCTGGTGAAACTCGAGGTCATCGGCGATGAACGAACGCTTTTCCCTGATACCGCCGGTCTCATTGAAGCAGCCAAAATTCTGGTGAAGGAAGGGTTCGTGGTGCTGCCCTATACCAACGACGACCCTATCGTGGCCCAAAAACTCGTGGATATTGGATGCCCGGCCGTGATGCCCTTGGCGGCTCCTATCGGGTCAGGGTTAGGGATACGCAATCCGTACAACTTGAAAATCATCCTCGACACCGTCAACGTTCCGGTCATCGTCGACGCCGGAGTTGGAACGGCCTCAGATGCGGCGTTGGCCATGGAATACGGAGCGGACGCGGTGTTGATGAATACCGCGATTGCGGGCGCACAATCCCCGCTTGTCATGGCTGAAGCCATGAAGTACGCCGTGGAAGCCGGACGATTGGCGTTTCAAGCGGGGCGCATTCCGCGAAAACTCCATGCTTCGGCGAGCAGTCCGATCGAAGGCACGTTGTAAGCAAACGTGACGAACTCCATCCGTCTGCGTTCCGTCCTTTTTTGTGACAAAGTCTCGACTTCCTTCGTTATACGTCGTCACCGACCGACATCAGGCCGGTGAGGACCGATTCCGGCAAATCCTCCGGGACCTCACGTCCGAACGGGACCTGATGCTCCAGATTCGGGAAAAAGACCTTGGCACGCGCGGACTGCTCCGTCTCGTGCGTGAGATTCAGCACGTGGCGAGTCCCTTTCGCGTTCCATGTTTCGTTAATGACCGCGTCGATCTGGCCTTGGCCACGCAAACGGCCGGCGTGCATCTCCGGTCGGACAGTATGCCCGTCAAAGAGGCGAGGAAATGTCTGGGCCGGAATTTTTTCATTGGGAAGTCCGTCCATTCCCAAGGAGAAGCGATCCAAAGTGAGAAAGACGGCGCGGATTTTGTCGTGTTCGGACCCACGTATGAGACCCCATCCAAGCGGGCCTATGGCCCCCCGTTAGGCGTCGGCGCGCTTCGAGACGTGTGCCGGCGGTGTCACGTTCCCGTGTATGCCGTCGGTGGGGTGACGCTTGCTCGCGTGGATGAAGTCATGGACGCCGGCGCGTACGGCGTGGCGGTCATTTCTTCCGTCTTCCGGTCGCCCGTTCCGCGTGAGACCGTCAAGAATTACGTGATGAAACTGCGGACCAATCGTCCGTAAGCAACACCGTGAACTTGACCCTTTTCAAAAACGAAAGCTAGAATTCCTCGTTTCTTGAGGGACGATCCGATGGGATTGAGAAAATCCGAAGAACATCATCGGGAAATCGACAAGCTGCGCGGGGAGATTCAATCCCTTGAACGTCACGTGCGGGACCTCCATGAGACCCGCATGCAGTTGCAGCAATCGCAAGAACGGAACGAACGGCTGACGGCCAGTCTCCGTGAAGCCAAGTCTCACGTTGAACGACTCCGCAACGAAATCGCCGAACTGACGGCCCCGCCGTCTTCTTATGCCGTCTTCTGTAGTCTGAACGACGATCGGACCGCGAACGTCTACGTCTCCGGAAGAAAAATGCGCGTGAGCGTGCATGACTCCGTGGATGGCTGGAGTTTACGAAAAGGTCAGGAAGTGGTCGTGAATGAAGCCCTCAACGTCATTGAATCGCGCGGGTTTGATCCCCAAGGACAAGTGGTGACGTTACAAGATCGTCTTGAAGGCACGCGGGCACTGATCCGGTTGCACCATGATGAAGAACGAGTCGTGGAACTGGGCGAGCCGTTGCTCCATGAACGTCTCCA
Organism: Nitrospirales bacterium; assembly: GCA_965212625.1. Taxonomy (GTDB): domain Bacteria; phylum Nitrospirota; class Nitrospiria; order Nitrospirales; family UBA8639; genus Bin75. Next base: position 2,904,490 of record OZ243124.1, read on the forward strand.
CGTGGGCGACCATCTTCTGTACGACGGGCGGTCCGGGTACGTCATCGAGAAACTCCCCAAGGCCGAAGTTGAAGAGTTGGTCATCGAGGAAGTGCCGGACGTGCGATATGAGGACGTCGGCGGGCTGGAAAAAGAAGTCGAACAGGTGACCGACGCCGTGGAGTTGCCCTTTTTATATCCCGATCTTTTCAAGGAGCATCATCTCGTTCCTCCGAAGGGCATCCTGTTATATGGGCCGCCCGGCTGTGGAAAGACGATGATTGCCAAGGCCGTCGCCCATTCCATTGCCACAAAGTTGGGTCATGGATCCGGCAAGGCGGTCCGAAGTTACTTCCTGCACGTGAAGGGACCGGAATTGTTGAACAAATACGTCGGCGAATCCGAACGGCACGTCAGAGAAGTGTTCGCGAAAGCACGAGACAAGGCGGCCACGGGCCATCCGGTGGTCGTCTTTTTCGACGAAATGGACTCGTTGTTCCGGACGCGCGGGTCCGGGATTTCGTCCGACGTTGAGTCCACCATTGTGCCGCAGTTTCTGGCCGAAATTGACGGGGTCGAAAAACTCGAACACGTGATCGTGATCGGGGCGAGCAATCGGCAGGATCTCATTGATCCGGCGGTCTTGAGGCCAGGACGCTTGGACGTCAAGGTCAAAATTCCCAGACCGGACCAGCGCGGTGCTCGGGATATTTTTTCCAAATATCTCACGAGCACGCTGCCGTTTGCCAAGGAAGAACTTGACCGGCGAGACCATGATCCCAAGGCGGTCGTCGCCCATCTTATTGACGTCACGGTGGAGGCCATGTATGCCCGATCGGACGAAAACAGGTTTCTCGAAGTCACCTATGCCAACGGAGAAAAGGAGACCTTGTACTTTAAGGACTTCTCCAGCGGTGCGTTGATCGAAGGGGTGGTGTCACGAGCGAAAAAGGCCGCCGTGAAGCGAGCCATTCACACGGGGGAAAAAGGCTTGAAAGAAGAGGACCTGTTGTCCGCCGTCCGAAACGAATTGAAGGCACATGAAGATCTCCCCAATACGACGAATCCTGATGATTGGGCCCGCATCGCCGGGAAAAAAGGCGAAAAGATCGTCCACGTCCGAACCCTCACGCCCGGGTCGGAAGAAGCGCGGGAAATTGAAACCGTGAACGCGGGTCATTACGTGTAACCCGCGTTCTCAACGCAACGGGGCGGCCGTGCAACGTATGATCGGGACGGAAACGGAATTCGGCGTGGCCTCGCGTCAGGGGCACGCCTCCGACCCCGTTGAACGTTCTCTCCGACTGATCAGTTATTATCCCGTGCTCCCCGTTCCCCGGGCCATCTGGGACTACGAGAACGAGAACCCCCTGGTAGACGCTCGAGGTTTTGAGGTGGAAGGTGAACGCGAACGCCCGGGGCCGGAATATAACCGCGTCGTCAACAAGCTGCTGACGAACGCCGGCCGGCTGTACGTCGACGGTGCCCATCCTGAGTATTCGACTCCCGAATGTAGTCACGCACGAGAACTGGTGGCGTATGAGCGCGCAGGTGAGCGGATTGCCGCCGCGTGCCTGGACGCCATGAATCAGGCGGCAGGGGGAAACGTGTACGTGGCCTACAAGAATAATTCCGATGGGAAAGGAAACAGTTACGGCTACCACGAGAATTATTTGATGTCCCGCTCCGTGCCCTTCGACGTGGTGGTTCAGGCGTTGGTGCCGTTTTTCGTGTCGCGCCTCATCTTCGCCGGGGCCGGAAAAGTCGGCTCTGAGAACGGGACGGTTCCCGCTGCGTATCAGATTTCTCAACGCGCGGATTTTTTTGAATGCGTGGCTGATCTCAACACGATGGTCAGGCGGCCCCTGGTCAATACACGCGATGAGCCACATGCGGATCCCTCTCGATTTCGGCGCCTGCACGTCATCGTGGGTGACGCCAACATGGCGGAACTGTCCACGTACTTGAAAGTCGGAACCACGGCGATCATCACGCACATGTTGGATGAGGGGGCCACGATTCCCTCCGTCGTCTTGGATGATCCGGTGACGGCGATCAAAATCGTCTCCCGTGATCTGACCATGCGGGCGGACCTGAAGTTATCGAACGGAGGCGTGACCAATGCCGTTGCCGTCCAGCGTGCCTACCTCCGCGCCGCGCATGATTTCTACGCGTGTCGTGACTTGTCTCCCGCGACCAAGGACGTTCTGGTGAGATGGGAAACCGTTCTGGATACACTCGAACGCGATGCCATGCAATTGGGCGGTGAACTCGATTGGGTGGCGAAGAAACAACTGATTGAATCGTACGTGGATCGGAAGGGCTGCGGATGGGATGATCCGCGCGTGGCCCTGGTGGACTTGCAATACCACGACGTTCGACCGGACAAAGGACTCTACTATACGCTCGAACGAAGCGGACGCATTGAGCGGTTGCTGGATGATGCAGACGTGGGACGCGCGGAATTTCACGCTCCTCGCCACACCCGAGCCTTCTTTCGCGGCGCCTGCTTGCAGAAATTTTCTCGTCACATCTACGGCGCGAGTTGGACCTCCCTGTTGTTTGACGTGGGCGGCGCTTCCGTCAAACGAGTCCCGTTACTGGACCCGTGGCGGGGAACGCAGGATTTGACCAACGACCTGTTGGAAGGCGTCGAGACGGCACAACAACTGCTCACCCGGTTGTCCGTGTAGTGGAAACGGCTGTCTCGTTGGCAAGGATTGCATGATCCGGTCAGCCGTGGGAGGAAAAATACGAACGTCATGAACAAGATGCAAACGTTTTTGCATCCAGGGGCAACGCGCTGTCTTCCCCCGTCATCCTGAGCGAAGTGAAGGATCTGCTTTTTTCATCGAGACTCAGAATTGTAAACGTTCATGAGGACCTGTTCACACGAAGGTGACGCATCGAAGATAAGCGTGAACACGATGAACCCCTGCCGTCTTTTTTCCGCCGTAGCCGCGCCATCAGGATGAAAAGATTCCGTATGGAACGGACCGGAGCAGACCTGCCCATGAGTCAGTGTTCAAGTTTTTTTGATTTTCTTGCGCACGCAAAACCGGAACTGATGCCGTCGGCGCGGTGGGGGACGGGGGGGGCGACGACGTGGTCAACAGATGAGATGCAGCGAACGATCCTGCCGCAGCTTGCTCACGGGACAACCGTGCTCGCCGTCAAGTACGACGAGGGAGTCGTCATCGCCGGTGATCGACGGGCGACCGAGGGCTATCAGGTTGCGTCGCGTCGAATGGAGAAGGTGTTCAAGACGGATCGTCATTCCGCGGTGGCCATTGCCGGCGTCGCCGGCCCCTGCGTGGAAATGGCCAAGTTGTTTGCCGTTGAGCTTGAACATTATGAAAAACTGGATGGGGTCCCATTATCCTGCGAAGGCAAGGCGAATCGGTTGGGGCACATGGTCAAGGCGAATTTCCCGATGGTCATGCAGGGCCTGGTGGTGATTCCCTTGTTCGTCGGGTTTGACGTGAAACAACACGCGGGTCGGATTTTCAAGTATGACGTCACCGGTGGGAAATATGAAGAAACGGATTATCATGCCGTCGGCTCCGGCGGAAAGGACGCCCGCGTGACCGTGAAGGAACGGTTTCGCAAAAACTTGTCCGAATCCGACGCGATCACCCTGGTATTGCAGGCGTTGCTGAGTGCCGCGGAAGAGGACGTGGGAACCGGTGGCCCCGACGTCTTCCGAGGCATTTACCCCACCCTCAAATTCGTGGACGCCCAAGGCGTGCGGGACGTGGAAGAATCTGAAGTGGCGTCCCTGTGCGAGCCGTTGGCGCGGGCAAGGTCGGAACGGGAATAGTCATGTCGCTTCCGTTTTACGTGTCTCCCGAACAATTGATGCAGGATAAGGCCGAGTACGCGAAAAAAGGCATTGCGAAGGGACGGTCGATTGTTGCCATGGAATACCGGGACGGCGTGCTGTTCGTGGCGGATAATCCCAGCAGTTCTCTGTTCAAGATTTCGGAAATTTACGACGCGATCGCCTTCTCCGGTGCGGGGAAATACAGCGAATTTGAACGTCTGCGCAAAGCCGGCATCCAACACGCCGATCTGAAAGGGTTCATGTACAGCCGCGAAGACGTGACGGCTCGTGCGTTGGCCAACGCCTATTCGCAAACCCTGGGCACGATTTTCGGTCAGGAACTGAAACCCTTTGAAGTGGAAATACTCTTGGCTCAGACGGGGAACGATTTACACGACACGGAGTTGTATCGCATCGCGTTCGATGGGACCATCTTTCACGAGAAGCAATTCGTGGCCATTGGGGGACGAGCCGATGCGTTGCTTGCTGCCCTTCGCGCGCGTGAATCGGAGACCATGCCTGACGTGAAAACCGCGCTCACGCACTGCCTATACGCTCTCGAAACTGCTACGGACCAGAAGGTGGCGCTCGACGGTCTCGAGGTGGCAATCCTGGATCGCACGCGCGTCGGACGCAAGTTTCGGCGAGTGGCCTTCCAAGAGGCGAACGCCCTTCTCTCCTGATCCCGTCTCATTCTCGTTCGTCCGCGGTTCAGTTGAAGCCGTGCGAAACGGAGGTGTATGCTCCGTGGCGTCCCTCTCAGGATGAACGGATGAAACGCATATTCGGACTCGAATGTGAATACGGCCTGACCTTTTCTCCCAATGGCCGCGTATATCTGCCCATTGAAAAAATTCTGGGATATATCTTTGAAGGGTTGATTCCCAACAGTTGGCCGTCCAACGCCTTCCTGACGAATGGTGCCAGGTTCTATCAGGACACCGGCTGTCATCCTGAATATTCCACTCCGGAATGTGACGATCTTTTTGATCTGGTGGTGCATGAAAAAGCAGGCGAGCGAATTCTCGAATCCTGTCTGCCTACCGCCGAAGAGCGACTCCGTGACGAAGGACTCTCCGGAGACATCTACATTTTCAAGAACAACACCGACTCCTTGGGGAACACCTACGGGTGTCATGAAAATTTTCTGATGCGGCGCGACGTGGATTTCTGGAAAGTGGCCGAACAGCTCATTCCATTTTTCGTGACGCGGCAAATCTTCTCCGGATCGGGCAAGGTGCTCAAGGTATCCGGCAAACCACAGTTTTTTCTGTCTCAGCGATCCCAGCACATTCATGAAAAAACCTCGTCGTCGACGACGTCGTCCCGGAGCATTATCAACACGCGGGATGAGCCTCATGCCGACGCCGAACGGTATCGACGTCTCCACGTCATTCTGGGTGATTCGAGCATGTCCGCGTTTGCCACGTACTTGAAGGTCGGCACGGTGGATCTGGTGCTTTCCATGATCGAAGAAGGATGGTCTATCCCGGGAATTGAATTGGAAGATCCCGTCAAGGCCATCAGGGAAATTTCCCGAGATCCCACGTTGAAGAAAAAGGTCAAGTTGGAAGACGGACGGGAATTGTCCGCCTTGGACGTTCAACGGCTGTATCTGGACAAAGCCGCCGAGTTTCTTCTTACGCAACCGTTCGATAAGGTGGCGGCCGACGTCTTACAAGAATGGGAACGGGTCCTGACGGCATTGGAAACTGATCCCATGACACTGGTAGGCGAGATCGATTGGGTGACCAAAAAGTGGCTGATTCAATCGTACGTGGATCGAAAAAGGTGCGGGTGGGACGACCCGCGAGTGGCGATGATGGATTTGCAATATCACGACGTGAACCGGAAGCGCGGTCTCTATTATTTGTTGGAGGGAGATGAGAAAACGGTGAAGATGGCGGACGAACAAGCGATAGAACGGGCCATGACCGTCCCTCCCCAGTCGACGCGAGCGAAGGTTCGCGGAGATTTCATTCGATTTGCCCGCGCCAAAAATCGGTCGTACGCGGTGGATTGGACGTATTTGAAGTTGAACGGGTATTGGGAAGAAACGATCTTGTGTATGGATCCCTTTTGTGCGTTCAACCGGCGGGTGGATGAACTGTTGGCGCAGGTGCCGGCCGCGCGCCTCTATCCATGATGGTGACGGCTTCCCGTTTCTTTTCACGCGCATGCCTCTCGACCTGGCGATGGCTCATCGTCGCCGGTTTCGTTCTGGCGGGCCTGGTTCCGGTCGATTCATTACGGAGCGAAGAACCTCCTCCTGCCGTTGGTGCAGAGGGTCAAGTACGTGGCAAACAAGGAGAAGTCCTGTTCGTGACGGTGCCGGTCCAAGAACGGCCGGAACGGGTCACGGGGAAATTTTTACAGCGCACGCTGACGTTGTTCCCTCATCGGAACGACGCGTATGCCGGACTGTTGGGGCTGGATATGCAGGATCAACCCGGTCAGTACACACTCATGGTCCACGTCGTGTATCCCCAACGAACCGAACGTCGGCACGTGTCGGTGCTGGTGCTGAAGGAAGTCTATCCTGAGCAGCGGCTGACGCTGCCCAAGGCCATGGTTGACCTCGATCAGAAGACACTCGTTCGCGTCAAGGCCGAATCCCAAGCCCTCCGGCAGGCTTTTGAGGGCGTGGTGCCGCGTCCTTTATGGAAGGGACGGTTTCTTGAACCGGTCCGGGGGCGAATATCCGGACGTTTCGGCAGTCGTCGAATCATCAACGGACAACCCAGAAGTCCTCACAGCGGGGAAGACGTGGCGGCGCCGGAAGGAACGCCCGTGGCAGCAATGAATCATGGGATCGTGCGGCTCACGATCAATCATTTTTTTACGGGAAAAGGCGTCATCGTGGACCATGGTCTCGGCCTGTTCTCCATGTATTTTCACCTCTCCTCCGTGGACGTGGAGCAAAACCAGACCGTTCGGAAAGGCCAGATGATCGGGAAAGTCGGATCGACCGGGCGGGCAACCGGGCCGCACCTGCATTGGGGAGTGCGACTGAACGGAGCACGGGTTGATCCCTACTCGTTGTTGTCCCTTCCGTAACGTGTGTCATTCATCCGAGGCGCAACCGGAACGTGTCCATGCAGAACGTCTGTGTTTTCTGCGGATCTAGCATCGGGGTGAAGAATCAGTACGTTGACGCGGCGAGACGATTGGGCCGACGGCTTGCCGTTCGCGGGCTGGGATTAGTCTACGGCGGCGGCAACGTCGGGTTGATGGACGTGGTGGCGGACGCCTGTCTCGCGGAACGCGGCCGGGTGGTCGGAGTGATTCCCAAGTTTATGGCTGAGCAGAACTTTGCTCGGCACGACGTCTCGACCCTTCACGTCGTCGGGTCCATGCACGAGCGGAAAGCCCTCATGGCGGATTTAGCGGATGCCTTTATCGCGCTCCCCGGTGGATACGGAACCTTGGAAGAATTTTGTGAAATGATCACCTGGAGACAACTTCGGCTCCAACGGAAACCCTGTGGGCTTCTGAACGTGGAAGGCTTTTTTGATTCATTTCTGACCTTTTTCGATCATCAGACGCAGGAAGGTTTTATCACTACCGAGAATCGTGCGTTGGTCATGGTCGCCTCTGACCCGGAACACATGCTTGATCTTTTGGAAAAGGGCTGAGACGGCTTGACGGGGACCCCCCCTGCTCATCAGATGAAACCCGACAGCAAATTTCTTCATGGCTGCGGGAGAAATCCTTGCCCGCCAAGCTTCAACCGAGGGCGGCGTCAGTAGGCAGGCGGTCGAGAGAGGGGGCGGCTGGTCAGGAGTTCCACGACTCGCAGGTTATCGAAGGCAAAGGCTCCGCCACCGGTGGTCACGAGTCCGACCTGTCCCGTGCGGAAGGTCGAATCATAGACGGAGAGGAAGAATTGGTTGTCGAACGAAATTTCAAAAAACTCTTTGCTGACGATGGTGTTTCTCTGAATGCGGAGGAAATGCCAAGGCGTTCGTTTCTTGGGAATCACGGCGTGTTCTTTAATCAGCGTCGGGATCCCCTCAACAAAACGATGGACCCGGACCACGTTGCTCGCCGGGTAAACGAGAACGGCATAGAAATTTTTCAGGTCCTGCATGCCTAACACCAGCCCGGCCGCCGACGTGGGTGTCCCGAGTTTCGAGAGGATGCCGACTGAGATGTCAAGGTATTCCACGCGAATCGTGTTGTTGATGAGCAGTTGATAGCAACTGGAATCCAGGCACGACGTAGATTGGACCAACGCGTGGGTCCGGCTTGGGGCGTGGTCATCCGTCTGAACCGTCCATTCTCCGGGATGGCCATGACCCAGGGTCTGAGGAGAAAACCCGGGGGGGACGACGGCATCCACGTCTGTTTCAAAATTCCATTCGGCAAACAAGGGGGGCGTATGTCGTAAGACGGCTCGGGGCAGTTCTTTCAGGGGCTTCTCCTCTTCCGCAAAAGCAGAAGGCAGTCCGACGCCAAGAAGCACGCCGACGCAGACGAGGGTTCTGAAGAAGCCACGAAAACGAAGGCCGACGTCGAAGGAGAATGGAAGGAAATGAAAGCCGCAGAACCCGGTCGTAAAGGATGCGCGTTTTTGCATGAACGTCACCACGTCGTAAATTTTTGCCAATGAACGATTCACCGGATCATACGAGGAACGAGACGCATCCTGCAAGGGGAGGAACGGTTCATCAGAGGTTTGAAGAGAAGACGTCATGGGTGATTTGTCTGCCGCTTCTTGCCACGGGACTGTTTTACGTTCTGCCTGGCGACGTTCAGCAATCGCGGCTGCTTCAGTTTGTTCCTCAGGCGTCGGCCTACGTCGCCCTCGTGTTGTGGGTTCGTGGCAACGCCGACGTGAAGGATCGACCCTTCGATGCTCAGGGCATGCTCGGATTGCGCGTGACGGGTCTGAATCGGTCCGTCTCATGGGGATGTGCGACCGGGGTGCTGCTGGGCGTCATCAATACGTGCGTGATCCTCTTCGGGGTACCCGCGATTGGTGAAGATGTAACGTTTCTTCGAGAAACGCCACATGCCGCGATGCCGACGTGGTTCATGGTTCCCTGGGGAGTTCTTGGTATTGCCGCCTTCGTGGAACTCAATTTTCGGGCGTTTTTACTTGGACGCTTGGAAGTGATCTTCTGCCGGTCGCTGCGCCTGCCCTGCGGAGAAAACGTTGCCGGCGGGTCCGTGCTTGCGATTCTCGGATCGGCTCTGGTGTTTGCCTTTGACCCCTTTATGGTGATGACGTTTCGGCATCTGCATTGGATTGCCGTCTGGGATGGTTTGATCTGGGGGTGGCTTTGGGTGCGAGTACGGAGCCTGTACGCGGTCATTCTCGCGCATACGATAGAAGTCATCATCATGTATCTCAGCATCAAAGCCGTCATGACGTGACGTCCGGTCACGACTCGGTGACGTGAGAGCAGCACGAAACTTGGACTGAACGTAAACGTCGTGACGCCGGCAATCCCTTGGTATAATGAATCAAGGACGGGATGAACCCGCGTGAACGAGGTGAAACTATGAACAGAACGGGAGCCGTCCGATGAACGATATTGTCAAACCTAGCGTCCAGGCTTTTCTGGTGTGCGACTCCGTGATCCTTGACGGGTTTACCGGGAAGAAGAGCATCATCGGAACGTTCACCCACCTCTGGGCTCCGCGCTTTCCCTGCCAACATCCCCAACTAGGGGTTTATCTCTGTTTGACGGACGCGGAAGGGCTTTATGAATTTGAACTGCGGCTCGTGTATCTGGATCAGGATCAAGTCGTCGGAAAAGCCGCGTTGTCGCCGGTCGAAATCAAAGACCGGTTGCAGATACACGATTTTGGCGTCAACATCCCGTCACTGGTCTTTCCGGGACCGGGCCGTTATGAGTTTCGATTGTTTGCGAACGATTCGTTCATTACGCAAAAAGATTTCAACGTGATTCAGCAAAAACCGCCGCAGCAGAACGAAGCGTCCGATTCTTGACTTTTTGGCGACGAGGCTTATCTGAAAGGCAGACGCCGCTTCAAGAAACCAGGAAGCGGGATGGATTACGAGACAAACTCATACTGCCAAAAGGAGGTGGACCATGATGGGAACACTGGATCTGTTGAAAACGTTGGATGGGTGGGACACGCGGCCGTTTCTTAATTGCTGCGTGGACGACCCGAACGTGTACGTGAGAAATTGGGCTCCTCCGGTGGACGTCTACGAAGACAAAGAACACGTGGTCGTGGAAGCGCAAGTCCCGGGTCTTGAAATGAACGACGTGAAGATCTCCGTGAATGATCGCACGTTGCTCCTTGAAGGAGAACGGAAACACGAACGAACGGAGGACCAGGGGAACTATCATTTCCGTGAAGCACGTTACGGGTGTTTTGCTCGGAGCTTTCGCTTGCCCAACTACGTGAAAACGAATGAAGCGACGGCAACGTATGACAAAGGCATCTTGACGGTGAAGGTTCCCAAACAAGAACAAGCCAAACCGAAATTGATTCCGGTCGAAGTCAAAAGCTGACGCCGGTTCAAACGATGCGTTGAACCTGACGACGTGGGGGCGAAGACGGTTTCTGTACGGAACCGAATGCTTCGCCCCCTTTTTACAATTCCCGCACATCCTGCTCCGTCCTTGATACGGGGGGAACCCAGAAGTGGTCTGAGAGAGTCCACGTCAAGAGGGGAACGTGCTGGTCATCACCTCCAACCTCTCCATTCCCGAACGCGAACTCCAGTTTCGTGCGTCACGCAGCGGCGGTCCAGGGGGGCAGCACGTCAACAAGGTAAATACGCGAATGACGCTTCATTTTGATATCCGGAATTCTCCGTCGTTGACGGTGATGCAAAAATCCCGGGTGAGTCAAAAGCTGAAGACCCGTATCAACAAGGACGGCATCTTCTCTTTGTATGCTCACCGCTCTCGCAGTCAGGCGATGAATCGTGCCGACTTGCTTGACAAATTCTGCCGGCTGCTTCGCGAGGCACTCACTCCGCAACGCGCCAGACGAGAAACGCGGGTACCCGAACGTTCCCGCGTGCAGCGAGTCGATCAAAAAAAACGGCGAGGACAGTTAAAACAACGGCGCATGCGTCCGACTCCGGCGGACAGCGAACCGTGACCCGCGGATCGAAGTCGGCAAAAACGAACGACGCGTGGCTCTCATCCCTCAGAAGAGATCGAAGCGTCAATGAATCCGCCAATCGCTAAAACCATTCCCATCGTCCTGGAGAAACACGGCCACACGCGGGTCGACCCGTATTATTGGTTGAATGAACGCAACGATCCCGACGTGTTGGCCTATCTCAAGGAGGAAAATGACTACGCGCAGCGAGTCATGGCCCACCGGTCACGGTTCGAAGAAGACCTGTTTGAGGAAATCAAAGGGAGGATCAAACAAACCGATTCATCCGTCCCCTACAGACTCGATGACTACTACTATTACACGAGGTTTGAGGAAGGGAAAGAATATCCCCTGTACTGCCGGAAGCGGGAGACCCTGGATGCGCGGGAAGAGATCATGCTGGACGCCAACGTGTTGGCCGAAGGCCATCAATTTTTCTCCATGACCGGAATGGCCGTCAGCTTTGGCCACGAGTGGATCGCGTACGCGGTTGATACCCAAGGACGGCGCGTCTCAACGATTCGATTCAAAAATCTGACGACCGGTGAGTCGTGTGAGGACGTGATTCGCCACGTGACCGGGAACGTCGCGTGGGCGAATGATGATCGAACGCTCTTTTACACTAAACAGGATCCGAAGACGCTGCGCGCCTTTCAAATTTTTCGACACGAACTGGGTCGTCCCGAGTCTTCGGACGCGTTGGTGTTTGAAGAAGCGGATGAAACGTTTTCCGCGTCCGTTTTCAAGACAAAGTCCAAGCGGTATCTCATGATCGCCTCCCATCAGACCGTGAGCAGCGAATATCGTTATCTGCCGGCGGATCATCCCGATGGCGAATTTTCCGTGTTTCTTCCTCGCGAACGGTTTCATGAGTACGATGTTGACCATCATCAGGACGCATTTTACATTCGGACCAATTGGCAGGCGAAAAACTTTCGACTCATGAAGACTCCCGTCACCCAAACCGCGAAATCATTCTGGGAAGAAGTCATCCCCCATCGTAAGGACGTTCTCCTTGAATCCTTTGAATTGTTTCAAGACTTTTTCGTCGTGGAAGAACGGCGTCAAGGCTTGATGAAAATCAGAGTGGTTCCGTGGAGCGGGGAAGAGGCGCACGACGTGGATTTCGGTGAACCGACGTATTCAGCAGGGTTGGGGGAAAATCCGGATTTTCAGACGTCCGCGTTGCGGTACGTGTATACCTCCATGACGACGCCGCAGTCAGTCTATGAGTATGACGTGAAAACCAGGAAAAAAACGTTACGCAAACAAGAGGAAGTCCTCGGCGGGTTCGACCCTGCTCTGTATCAGACTGAGCGCACGTGGGCTTCGGCACCCGACGGGACCGGCGTTCCCATTTCGTTGGTGTATCGGAAAACCCTTCGGCGTTCGCGGAACAATCCCTTGCTGCTGTATGGATACGGCTCCTATGGAGCGAGTATGGAGGCGAGTTTCAGTTCCCCCCGGTTAAGCCTGCTGGATCGCGGATTCGTCTATGCCATTGCGCACGTTCGAGGGGGAGAAGAACTGGGCCGTGAATGGTATGAGACCGGAAAATTGTTTCACAAGAAAAATACCTTTACCGATTTTCTTGCCTGTGCCGAACACCTCATTCAACGCGGCTACGCAAACGAACAACGCGTCTACGCGATGGGTGGGAGCGCGGGCGGGCTGCTCATGGGAGCGGTGCTCAACGTGCGGCCTGACTTGTTTCATGGGGTCGTGGCACAAGTTCCGTTCGTTGATATCGTGACCACGATGTTGGATCCGGACGTTCCCTTGACCACGGGAGAATACGATGAATGGGGCGATCCCAATCACAAAGACGTTTACGACTATATGCTGTCGTACTCCCCCTACGACAACGTCACGCCGCGCGCTTATCCCCACGTGCTGGTGACCACCGGACTCCATGATTCCCAAGTCCAATATTGGGAGCCGGCAAAATGGGTGGCCAAATTACGCCGATGGAAAACCGATGACAATCGATTGCTCCTCAAAACCAACATGGAAGCAGGCCACGCGGGGGCATCCGGCCGATTTCATCGCTATAAAGAATTGGCTTGTATTTACAGCTTCCTCTTGGACTTGGCGAATCTGACGGATTCATGAGCCGTGCCTTAGACCATCTCGGCTAACCGCGATTGAATCTCGGGTTCACGAAGTTTCTTGAGCGCGACCATCTCGATCTGTCGAATCCGTTCACGAGTCACGTTCATCTTGTCCCCCACTTGTTTCAACGTTCGGGGTTGTCCGCTTCCAATGCCGAAGCGTAACCGGATCACCTGTGCCTCGCGTGGAGTCAGGATGCCGAGAATATGATTGAGTTGGGTCTTCGTTTGTTCATCGTGAATGGTGTCTTCCGGTGCCACGGCATTGTCGTCGGGGATGAAGTCTCCCAAAAACTGCTCCCCGTCGTTGGTAGGGTGGTCAAGAGAAATCGGTTCCAAAAACGCTTGGGTCGTTTCTTGTACCCGTTCCGCGCTCACGTCCAACGCCCGGGCAATTTCCTCGCTGCGAGGTTCGCGGCCCAATTGTTGAGCCAAACGCATGGTGGTCTTCGTCATGCGATGCCATGCCTCGGTGGTGTGGACGGGGACGCGGATGGTGCGGGACTGATCGGCCACCGCGCGCAGGATACCCTGGCGCACCCACCACGTCGCATAGGTGCTGAATTTGAACCCTTTGCGGTATTGGAACCGTTCAGCCGCCCGCATCAATCCGACGTTGCCTTCTTGAATAAGATCCAACAAACTCAATCCCCGCCCCGTAAACCGTTTCGCTTGATTGACCACAAGTCGAAGATTTCGTTGAACCAGATAGTCCTTCGCCTCTTCCAACTGGCGACGATTGACGTCCAACTCTCGCTGAACGCCGTGCAGGCGTTTTCTCAGCGAGCGGCTCTTGGGTCCGCCGGAAGAGAGCGCAGTCATGAGCCCGGACAATCGCTCCCGTGCATCCTCCAGTGCCGGGGCCGAGAACCCGCTCAGCCCGAGAATTTCAGTCAGAGCCTGCACGGTCTCGCGGAACTGACGTGTATCCCCCAAGGCGTTGACGGCGTGAATCACCGTCGTGAGGAGACGCCGAATGTTTCGACTGCTTTCGTCGATGCGTTTCGCCACTGCCAGTTCGTCTTGTGCGCTCAAAAGGGGACGTGAGCGGAACGTGCGGAAATAAAAGGTTTCCAGGGCGGGACTTGTCGATTCCTTTTTTTCATCGCTCACGTGATCCTCAACGAGGGCATCGAGCGTCGGCACGCCGTCAAAGAAAAAATCTGAACCAAAAGACGTGCCTTGAGATGATCCGCGTGGTGTTCCTTCGTCACCAACGAGGGGGGAGCGTGCAATCATCGCGTTTTTCATCGGAATCTCCTCTCTAAACAATCAAGATTCTCATGCCTCGGTCCTTCCCGAGCGTCCGTTACGTTTTGACCGTCAGAAAAAGCGGAACGCCTTGACGGTGGATAAATAATAACGCCGATTGATCCTTCGGTAAGGACTGCACGACTTGCCGATACGATTTCAAGGACTCAACGGGTTGACGATTGACCTCACGAATAACGTCACCCTGCGTCAGGCCGGACTCCTCGGCCCGACTCCCGGCGCGAACGTCAGTCACCACGACGCCCGTCGTGCGTCGGTCCACGCCGAGCCGTTGAGCCACGTACGGGGTCAACTCCTGCACCGTCACGCCGGACAACGTGGACTCGGAGTCGGGTTGCCGGCCGGAGGCGACGCGCGGCTTCACCGGATGCTCAATGATGGTCCCGTGCAAGGTTTGCCGTTTGCCCTCACGCACGATGAGGATCGTGACCTCCGTGCCCACCGGAGTCGTCGTCACCGCACGTTGTAAGGCTCGCGGGTCGGCAATCGGTTTTCCTTGATATTCAAGGATGGCGTCTCCTCGTTGGAGTCCCGCGCGGTCTGCCGGGCTTTGGTCGCGGACGTCGGTCACGATGGCTCCGGTGGGTCCGTCTAATCGGAACACCTCAACGAGATCGGGCGTGACGCCTTGAATGCCGACGCCTAGATATCCCCGAATCACTTTTCCTTCAGCCACGAGGCTGTCGTGTACGTGTTTCGCCATGCTCGCGGGAACGGCAAACCCGACGCCCTGGTAGCCGCCGGTCCGCGACACAATGGCCGTGTTGATACCGACCAATTCACCGTTCACGTTCACGAGCGCGCCCCCGGAGTTGCCGGGATTGATGGCGGCATCGGTCTGGATAAAGTCTTCATACTGCGTGATGCCCATGCCGCCGCGTCCCTTGGCACTCACGATGCCTTGCGTCACCGTGGAGTTCAGGCCGAACGGATTCCCGATGGCAAGCACGTAATCGCCGACTTCAAGCCTGGAAGAATCGCCCCACGGGATGAAGGGCAGATTCCGACCTTCAACGCGAATCACGGCCAAATCCGTTTGTGGGTCGGTTCCCACGATGGTACCGGCAAACGTTCGTTGATCCGGCAAGGTCACGGTTACGGTTTTCGCGCCGTCAACCACGTGATGGTTGGTCATCACGTAGCCGTCGGGATGCACGATCACGCCGGTCCCCATCCCCGGACTGCGGGGAGCCCGTGGCGGGTTGGGGAAAGGCATTCCGAAGAATCGGTTGCCCCATGGTCCTTGACCAAACCGATCGGGAAAGCCTCTCGATGCGCCGTCTGACGGTCCCGTGGCCATCACGTGGGAGACCGTGATATTGACCACGGCCGGCCGGACGGTTTTCACGACGTGCGCAAATCCATACTGCACGTCTGAATCAGCGCGTTCGGTCTGCACCATGGACGGAGCCGTTGAAGGATCGGGTTGCGTCGGAGAACCCACGGCCTGATTTGAAAAGGCGGCAACCATGATGCTCAACACAAGAGGGACACTCACGGCGAGCACGACCCAGATTTTTGGGGGAACCTGCTTCATGGCAATGGATGGGGTTGAAGTCGGACGATTGTTCATAAAAACCTCCTTGAGATGGTGACGCGGAAATCGTGAATCATGGTGAAGTCGTTGTAGCACGACGACATGAAAAGAACATGAAGGGCGGATTAAAAACTTCTCATTCTCAGCGGCGGAAAGCGGGAACGTTTCGGTGAAAGGGACTCGATTGGCCGGAGGCCGAGGCAGGAGACGCGGGAGGAACGTCAGCGAAAATAGAGAACGTGAAAAAACGCGGAAAAACGCGGAAAAACGTGAAAAAACGCGGAAATACCTGAAATTGGGTGGTAATTCCGTGCCTGTTTCTCGTAGTTACGCGCGAATGTTCTGATAGGCAGGTGCGGGTGGCCCCGTTCCGTCAGGCGGGAGCAAGCAAGGGAAGAGAAACCGTAAAACAGGACCCCTCGCCAAAGGTGCTCGTGACGTCAATGGTGCCGTGGTGGGCCTCGGCAATCCACTTGCAAATCGACAACCCCAGGCCAGTGCCGTGTTGCGCGTGAGACCGGGCGGCATCGGTTCGATAAAAACGATCAAAGATGAACGGTTGTTCCTCGGGGGCGATGCCGATGCCGTCGTCTTTGACCTTCAGCTGAGCCGCGTCGTGCGTTTTCGTCAGACTGAGGGACACGGTTCCCTGAAGCGATGAATACTTCACGGCGTTGTCAACCAGATTCAGGATCAATTCCCGAAGACGCCATTCATCTCCCATCACTTGAAGCGGTTCCACGCGTTCCAGAATCGTCTCGACGGCTCGATCTTTGCCGAGCATCATGGCTTGCATCTGAATTTCCTGCACCAAGGTATCGAGTTGGACGGGGAGTGATGCCACTTTCACTTGACCGAGGTCGGCGCGGGAGAGAAATAACAGCTCTTCCACGATGCGACTCATCCGATCAATCTCCTCCAGATTACTTTCCAGCACTTCCCGATAGACGTCGGGCGACCGAGGTTTTCGCAAAGCCAATTCCGTTTCGCCTTTGGTGATCGTCAGGGGCGTCCGAAGTTCGTGGGACGCGTCGGCGCTGAATTGGCGAATCTGACGGATTGACGTGTCCAGCCTCGCAATCATGTCGTTAAACGTCGAAGCTAAGCGGCCGATTTCGTCGTGGGAGGTCGCGTGAATGCGCTGCGTGAGATCCTCAGCCGTAATGCGTTGCGCCGTCAGGGTAATGGCGTCCACGGGCTTGAGGGCGCGGCCGGCCAGAAACCACCCGCCCAGCACGCTGACGGTGACCGCCAGAGGAGAGCCGATGAATAAGACAAACACCAGACGGGACAACATTTCTTCCACGGGGGACAGGGACGTACCGACTCGCAACACGTTGACGAGGGCGTCTCCGTGTCGAATGGGATACGACAACAGCCGTATGGGAATCTCATCGTGAAAACGGACGGTTTCAAACGTCGCCCGTCCCTGAAGGGCCGATTCCAGGGCCGTCTGACTCAGGGGAATGTCGCGCGTTTTGATGTTGGCCGATTGGAGCGTGACTTGGCCTTGCGGAGCAAAAATCTGAAAAAATTTATCGATGAGGGCGAGTTCCGGAAACGCCTGCGCCAAGTCGTCCAACAACAGGAACGGCCCAAACCGGTGTTCCTCAAGTGAACGGGCCGCGGCCGCCGCGGCTTCATCCAGCGAGCGGTCGATTTGATTTTGCAGGGTCCGCGACATGACGACGTAGAGGGCGCCGGCGAAGATGATCATAATCAAGGCCAGGCCGCCGCCGTACCAGATGGTCAATCGGACGCGGATGGAAGCGTTACGCATCGGTGGCCTTCAGCGTGTAGCCGCTCCCGCGGACGGTGTGAATGAGTCCACGCGTGCGGCCGCGATCGATTTTGTTCCGGAGATAGCGAATGTAGACGTCGATGACGTTGGTGAACGTATCAAAGTCGAGGTTCCAGACGTGTTCGGCAATCATGGTGCGCGTGAGCACGCGCCCCGCGTTCCGCATCATATATTCCAGCAGCGCGTATTCTTTGGACGTCAAATCGATCCGCTGCCCGCCCCTCGTGACGTCGTGGGTGACGGGATTCAGGATCAGATCATCAACCTGCACAATGCCGGACGGTTCCCCCCCGGCCCGACGCAGCAAGGCTCGGGCCCGGGCCAACAGTTCCTCAATCGCGAATGGTTTCGTGAGATAATCGTCCGCGCCGGCGTCGAGACCATTGACCCGTTGGTCAACCTCCGAACGGGCGGTCAAAATCAAAATCGGGGTTTTGACCCTGCCGCTGCGTAACTCCTTCAGCACGTCAAGGCCGGGCAGACCGGGAAGCATGAGATCCAGAATAATCAGATCGTAGTTGACTTCCGATGCCAGATCACGCCCCTGAATGCCGTCGGAGCACACGTCCACGGCGTACCGTTCCTCCTCCAACGCCCGCCGAATGAAGGAGGCGACCTTCGGTTCGTCTTCAACAATCAGAATCCGCATGGGTGGAATGGATACGCCCCTCAGAATGGCCTATGACGAGACGACTTCCAAATATTATAGCACGGAGAGACGTTTGCAGAACCGTCGCTTCCTTTTTCCCTGGGCGGGAGGAATACCCCGTCTTGGCCTCTCTTCGTTATTCCTGTCTCCCTTGTCATTCCCGCGAAAGCGGGAATCCAGAGGAATGGGCAACTCCGGTTGCGGAGGGAACATTGAGGCATGCCCGGTCCTATCCCCTGGATTCCTCGTGGGAACAGGGGGGCGAGACTGGAGCGGGTGCGTCCTTCCACCCCCCACCCTGCCCTCCCCCTCAAGGGGGGAGGGAAAGGGGGATTCTTCTCCCATCTCCTCTTGAGGTAAGGTTTGATCCACGGGGATCTGAGTCATTTCGGAGGGAAAGATGTATTCTTGTCCCCTCTCCCCTTGAGGGAGAGGGTTAGGGTGAGGGGTAGAGGGGGTCGGGCTGTCTGGCCCCGGTGCCTTCCCCAGTCAGCGCAAACGTTTCAGACGGAACCCATACTGCCGGCTTGACAACGCAGCAATTTCCCCGCTCGTGGCATCATAATATGCAGCCTGCCACGTGGGTTGCCCTTGATCGTCAATCGTCGTCGCGGCACAACGCACGAGTTTATCCAGGGACTCCTTTTCAGCCTGAGGAAGCGCGTACCATTGAGGTCCAACGTGAACCCACAATAAATTTGACGCACTGGGCGGACGGTTCGTCCCGTGAATGCCCTTATCCGCGGAATCCCCCAATTCAGCTTCCGCAGCTTGCGGATCACAAACCGGAGTCCTTGACTGAAACACCCACGGAGCCGCGAGCAGAAGGCCTGCTACGGCAAGGCTGATCGGCAAAAGCCGGTTGGTCGGTCGGAGAAACGAAACAGCCATCAGTGCAACCATTGCCACCGGAAGCGTTCGACATTATGATAAACGGCCCGCAAGAGGAAGACGTTTATCGTATCATGACCGCGAGTACCACAAGCCATGAATGACGTGACGCATCTTGATCTTCTCTGTATCGGAAGCGGCCCCGCGGGTCAACGGGCCGCGGTGCAAGCGGCAAAGCTGGGCAAGCGCGTCGCCGTCGTCGAAAAACGTCGGGTCGTCGGCGGCGTCAGTGTGGACGCCGGCACCATCCCGAGTAAAACCTTTCGAGAAGCCGTTCTCGCCTTTGGCCGACAAGCCGAACAATTTCGTACGCGCCATGGGTTCACGGCTCCGTCCCGCCCGGGAGTCGATCAGTTGTTTTCGAGAGTCAGCGAAGTCGTCGAACGAGAAGGAGAAGTCGTCGAACGACAACTGCAACGAAACGACGTCATGGTGATGCGGGGCGAAGCCTCTTTCGTGGACGCGCAAACGGTCCAGGTCGTCAACGGAACCGTGCGGCAGCACGTTCGGGCACGCTACGTCCTGATTGCCGTCGGCACCGTCCCTGCCCCTCCGTCAGGAATCGACTGGAACCATGACCTCATTATCACCAGTGACGAAGTGACGAACCTGAAGCAGATTCCGCGGACCATGGTCGTCGTGGGTGCGGGCGTGATCGGTCTCGAATACGCCTCCATGTTTGCCTCCCTGGGCATTGACGTGACGTTAGTGGACAAACGCACGCGGCCATTGGAATTTCTGGATACGGAAATCGTGGACACCCTCATTCATCAAATGCGGAATCAGGACGTGACCTTTCGACTCGGGGAAACGGTGGAACGGCTGGAGTCCCAAAGGCAGCCGCAGAAAGCCGTCATTCATCTGGACTCAGGGAAAAAGCTCGTGTCCGATCTCGTGCTGTTTTCAGTGGGCCGGATCGGCGCAACGAAATCCTTGAACCTGCACGCCGCGGGCCTCGAAGCCGACAACCGAGGACGATTGCGAGTTGATGGACAATTTCGGACGGCCGTCCCTCATATCTTTGCAGCCGGTGACGTCATCGGCTATCCCAGCCTGGCCGCCACGTCGTCCGAACAAGGGCGCCTCGCGGCCTGTTACGCCTTTGACGTGAGGGCCGAACCCATGAGATATCACTTTCCCATCGGGATCTACGCCATTCCCGAAATTTCCATGGTGGGAGAAACCGAGCAAGCCCTCACCACCAAAAAAATTCCCTATGAAATCGGCATGGCCCGCTATCGGGAAATTGCCCGAGGACAAATCATGGGAGACGACACCGGCATGCTGAAACTGCTGTTCCATCGGAAAACCCGCCACCTGCTGGGCGTCCACGTCATCGGATCAGGAGCCACGGAACTCGTCCACATCGGCCAAGCCGTCCTAGGATTGAACGGAGGCTTGGATTACTTCCTGACCACCGTCTTCAACTACCCCACCATGGCCGAATGCTACAAAGTCGCCGCCCTGGACGCCTTCAACAAACTCTCACAATAAGTCATCCCTCCCCCCTTGAGGGGGAGAGGGAAGAACGTTGGTCCCAGGGTTCATCGAGAGCATGCTCTCATCCCTCCCCCCTTGAGGGGGAGGGCAGGGTGGGGGGAGAAGATGTGGCAGCAAAGCCCCGAATACCCTCCCAGAAAAGCTCACTTGATGGAAAAGACAACTGCTCTACTCTCATCTCCCCTAACGACCCCTATAGCAAAATTCACCTTCTTGTGAAATTATGTCGAATTATTTCCGTTAGAGGTTCCCAATGCTATCGAACCCACTCAAAGAGGAGTACGGAAAGAGAATCGGCCGAATAAGATATCTTGCTCCCAAAAATGAAAGGGCATAGCATCATGCTGCGATTCAAGGATTCGGCATTTGAATAAAAAATTCCCAGACGATTTCACGTTTCACCTGCCCTTCGCAAAAGTCTCTTTTCCTCCCCTCTCCCTCAACGGGCGCAACCCAAAATCTGCCCCTCGAAAGCAAGACGGCAAAGGTGATCAGAAATAGTCGAGCGTCCCAAATGCGTACCCAAGCCCCCCTCTGTCATTCCCGCAGGAGTAAGCGGGAATCCACTGTCCTTTCCCATCCACCCTCCCGTCATGCCCGCAGGAGTAAGCGGGAATCCATCGTTCTTTCCCATCTGCCCCAAAATTGGTTGCGGTCACCGCACTCGGCCAAACCTGCGGCCAGTCGCTTGGACCTCTACCCCTTCCTCTGGATTGAATTTCTGCCTAACCCTTTGAGAATGACCTATTACAAAAGTCTTTTAGCAAACGAGGACAAAGCCTGCTCTCGCATGCCCTGCGTCACCATCACAATATCAGACCAAATTGTGAGATTATGTCGAATTATTTCTGTTAGAGGTTTCCAATGCTATCGAACCCAGTCAAGAAGGAGTAATGAAAGAGAATCAGCCGAATAAGATGCCTTGCTCCGAAAAATGAAAGGGCATAGCATCATGCTGCGACACGAGGATGAATGATGGAGGAGGAAAAAACTTTGAGCGACTAGGGCTATAGGGAGCAATAAACCTACAGGAATTGTTGGGAGAGTACCATGCCGTATGTTGATTTGGCTTTTCGCTTGAATGGATCAGCCGTTCCCGTTGATCACGGTTATGCCTTGTACGCTGCACTGAGCCGGATTGTTCCAGAAATTCACGAAACAAAAATAATTGGCGTACAGCCGGTCCGGGGGATCTATAGTGGAAACGGAAAACTCCAATTGTCCGACTCGTCCCGTTTGGTACTCCGTCTGCCGGATGAGGAGATCCGTCCCTATTTGAAATTGGCCGGGAAAAGATTAGATGTGGACGAACACCCTCTCAGCATCGGAGTACCGGAAGTCCGTATGCTTCTACCCGTCGCTCGTCTACGTGCTCACTTGGTTACAATTAAGGGATTCCTGAAAGAAAAAGAATTTCTCGAAGCTGCAAAACGCCAATTGCAGAACCTCAACGTTACATGCGAAGTGCTCTTAGGTCAGCGGCGTACCTTTCGAGTTAAGGAAAAGCAGGTGGTGGGATTTGAGATGGCCATAGCAGGGTTAACGGCTGAAGAGTCGGTCAGATTACAAGAGCATGGTCTTGGAGGAAGGCGAAAGATGGGTTGTGGGGTATTTATGCCGTGGAGACGTTAGCCGATGGAAGAAATTATCTTGGCAAAAAGTCCTATTCAGGGTAGGCAACCAAAAACGTTACTGTGCCACACAAAGGATATTATGGCATCCGTAGAATTGCTTTACGGCCATGCCAACTCCCCCACACGTCTCGCACGGGAATGGCTACGTTTTTTCCGCCTCAAAAATGAAGACTATGAATGTTTTCTTATGAATGCATTAGCCGCGGCGGCTTTTCACGATCTTGGCAAAGCGAATGATGGATTCCAGAAGGCTATTAGAACAAGAGGCGATCAAAGCATTCGTCACGAACATCTAAGCGGTCTTATATTGAGTTTGCAAGATTTCAAAGACTGGCTGGCCCAAAATCCTTTGCTCGACTTCGATGTGGTACTATCTAGCGTTATTTCTCACCACCTCAAGGTTGACCCAACCCGGTGGGGACAGCAGCTAGGGATGAGCAATTCTTTCCGAGTCCTTGCCGATAAAGATGGCTTTACGGAGTTGCTTGACGTTATTGGTAAAACGCTTAGCCTTCCAATACCCTTCCGACCCGATATTCGTCCTGTCTGGAGTTTTCAGACAAATTCTTCTTCTTCTTCTTCTTCCTTCTTCAATTTCGCGCACCTCCTTGATGCTGCAAAATATCGAGCGTATTGTTTTGGCAGAACAATACGTAAAGATCCCCTACGACTTTCATTTCTACTCAGTGTAAAAGCAGCTCTCCTCGTTGCGGATTCTGCAGGATCAGGGATAGTCCGGGCAGGCCATGATCTTGAAAGCTGGTTGAAGACTGCATTCGGTCCTCTTCTTTCTGCGGATGCCATCCATGACAAAATCATTTTGCCTCGAATTCGAGAGATCGAAAAAAAGACAAAAGAAGTTTTTAGACCTCAAGATTTTCAGGAGCAGGCCAGCACACTTGGAGATCGAGTTCTTTTGCTTGCCCCATGCGGAAGCGGGAAGACCTTAGCTGCCTGGAATTGGATTGCAACCCGCTTACGGGAAAAGCCGGCGTCCCGCGTTCTCTTTCTCTATCCAACACGTGCAACCGCAACGGAAGGCTTTCGGGACTATGTAGCTTGGGCTCCGGAAGAAGATGCGGCGTTGGCTCATGGAACAGCGACCTATGACTTGGAAGAAATGTTTGAAAATCCAAATGATAGCCGAACAGAGAAGGATTTCACTACGGAGCAGCGTCTCTACGCACTAGGATTCTGGCAAAAGCGTCTTTTCAGCGCGACAGTGGATCAGTTTCTAGCCTTCATGCAGAACCAGTACGACGCATTATGCTTATTACCTTTGCTTGTTGATAGTGTCGTTGTAGTGGACGAAATTCATAGTTTTGACAAGGCTATGTTTTCCGCTTTTACGAAGTTTCTCAAACAGTTTGATACTCCCGTACTGTGTATGACCGCTACACTGTCAGAGGGGCGGCAGCGCACGTTAGTTGACGAGTGCAGTTTGCAACTCTTCCCTGAAACGCTTAACGGTCTCGACGACTTGAGAAAAAGAGCTGAACACCCTCGCTACCGTCTTCACATAACTTCATGTGAGGAGACAGAGAAAAAAGTACAGCAATATCTTCAGGAAAATAAAAAGGTGCTGTGGGTTACTAACCAAGTCAGGAAATGCCAAGATATCGCGCTCTCAATGAGAGAGCGTTTCGATGGCGGGATAGTCCAGTGCTACCACAGTCGCTTCAAACTTGCTGATCGGATGATCCGCCATAAGTCGGTCATCAATGCGTTTCAGGGAAGGAGAGGCCCTCTCCTCGCGGTTACGACACAGGTCTGTGAGATGAGTCTTGATCTTGATGCAGATGTTTTGCTTACAGAATATGCGCCTATCGCTGCCCTTATTCAGCGAATGGGACGCTGCAACAGGAGAGGAGAGCCAGAAGATGGGAAATGTGGGGAGATATTTATGTATCCGGCGACGGATAGCCATCCCTATGAAACTCAGGAAATCGAAAATGCTCAGTCATTCGCACGCGCGCTTGATGGAAAAGTTTTCTCTCAATCCTACTTGGAGGCGACTATGGCGGAATACCAGCCTGTCCAGCGTGAACCCGAACGATTCAGCAGTTTTTTGCATAGTGGTTGTTACGCTATGAGTTATCCCTACCGAGAGGGGGAGGATTTCACGGTACCAGCTGTCCTTGACAACGATTTAGAGTCTTGGCTTTCAGCTGTGGAGCATGGACGGCCGACGGATGGATTTGTTGTGCCGGTTCCGCGCCGGTTTGCCAGACCTCACGGAACGTTAGGACGATTTTTGAAGACGGCTCCCGCTACTCATTACCATCCTTCCTATGGCTTTCTTGGCCGGCCTATAGAGATGAAAGACTGAGACAGTGGCAAAAGCAACCCGAGTAAAAGAAATTACGTTATCCTACAATCTATTTGATCTCCCCAGTGCCCAGCACAAAGCCGGTCTCGCCGGTTTACTTCTTCTTATTGACTCTCTTCGACAACGCGGGTTAGCTCCATTACCGGACGTGAGAAACCCTTCGGCAACGAGTGTTCAGCTAACGTTTAGCCAGGATTCGATGCAGACTGTTTTTGATGATCTGTATGACGCAGCTCAAGTAGAGCGCCGATTTAAATCTAAATGGAGTGGAAAAGCCCCTAAGCGAGAAGAGAGTAGCGAGAGCCAAGATGAGAAAACCGGTAAGATCAAAAACATCAAGGAATACATTTACGATGTAGTCGAGCCAAAGGCTTCATTTCTTGAACATCATTACCCTGGAGATGAAAATGGCTGGCTCAAACTCTGGCGCGACATGCTTTGGACGACTCTAAGAGCAAAACCTGCCACGCGCAAGATTTACGAACAGCGAGCACATGCTCAACCATGTAAAGAAGCAAAACCAATATGGAATGCGTTAAGTAAATCTGTACAGAAAAGAGAACAAGAGCAACCCACCGTTGACCTAGTTCCGGGTTCACTTTTTGTTGGTGCTCAGGCATCTAACGCCGAGAGGATTCCGTTTAAGGGACTCATTGAACAGAACCTTCTTCTGCACTTTTGGCCACTTACCGTCCAAGTATTTGTTCCTGAAATTATTGACAGAGACGGTGCCAAAGAGCTTAAAGGACAGACATATGTCCTTGCTATCCCGGAGATAAGTGATTTGGAAGAATTTTGTGATGTTTTTCCTCGCTTATTAGCCATGCTTGATCCTAAATTACGTGGTTACCGTCCTGCGGCTTCTATAATCGCTATCCCGGAAGAAGGAGGGATGGAATTTCTCCGCAGTCTGTCGCTTATTGCTCAGCAAAAGGTAGGCAGTGGCGAGGTTAAGTACAGCGTGAGCGCAATCGAACTCTTTTCTCTGGAAAAGCAGGGTAATAATGTCAAGACTCATACTGCCGATAAAATCATTCCACACCATGGTTTGCTGACTCAGTATGAAAGCATCTGGCAGTCATGCCGGAATCCATTCTTCAAATCGCGCTTATTGCTGAACCTTCTACGGGGTCTTGATTGGGCTGAAGGCTTTCTTGGGTTGTTCGCGGACTATCCGGCGGATTTTTTCGTCCTGACGGAAAAAACGCCAAGCAAGTTTGCCTTCTTTTCTTTTGACATTCGCAAAAAGTTCGAAACGCTTATTGATGAATATAGACGTTCACAGGAGGTTCATGTTATGGAAGAAGAAATGGTTTTCAAACCTCAATTCTTAGAGTTAGAGAAACGCATTTACGATATGATTGGTGCTTATATCAGACAAAAAACCGAGTCCAAGTCGAAGATCAAATGGAGTGACTTTAAGGACAAAAAAACACCAGACGGGAAGATTGACATCCCGCATGATTATAAAGAGGCAAAACAAAAACTCTGTATGGATGCTTTCCTTGCAATGCGTTCACGCCGAGATCATGAGTTTATTGAGTATTTTGCCGGGACTATTTGCTCAGTCCCTCAGTTTTTGCCTTCAGAGAATTACGTCTTTGTCTCGCAAACTCTCCTTAAAGACGGAGGGTGGGAGAAAGTGAAAACACTATCTATGTTAGCTCTTTCAGCGCATTCCTACTAAAGAGATTGCAGAGGAGGAAAATCATGAATTTATTTGCGACCGTCCTGACTTACCCTGCGCCTTCGGCAAATTATCGGGGAGAAAGTGAACAAAACCGGACTGTCATTCAGAAAATTACAGACGGAAGAGTCGAATATCCCATTATCTCGCCAGAGGCGATACGTAACGCGCTCAGAGAAATCTTGGCTGGTTATGGCCTCCCATGTAACCGCTCTCGACTCCATGACGAAGAGCAGTTAGCGGTCAAATTTTCTGAATATCCCAACCCAGAGAAATACGTAGACGATTTCTTTTTTGGATATCTTGTGGCAGTAGGGTCTGGGGACCGCAGAAAGATTCTTTACGAGCTAAAGGAGAACGGCAGAAGGGACTCTTTTCGGTTCAAACGGGATTCAATCCTTCGTATGAACTTGGCGAAGGGGACCGAGCCATACCGTTACGACTCGCTGTTTACCCAGTCTCCTAAAAATAGCAATAGTCCTTGGAAGAATGCCGACGACTCTGCTCTCCTGCACCGTGAAACGGTGCAAACTGCCTTCCAGTACCCTTTTGCCTTGAATCTCAACCAATGTAAAGACACGAAGTTTAAGAAAACGACTGAAGAGAACGAAGAAGTAGTCGGTCTCAAATACCTCCTTAAGGCTATTGGCGAGCTTAACGGTGTCTCAGGTAATCACGCGCGGAGTTATTACGAGATGGCACCGGCGAGTATTGTCATGAGGCTCAGTGAATCTCTGGTCGCTGGCTACAACACCTACGGTTTTACAAAAGAAGGAGATTTTCCCGAAGCCATTGAGGGAATCTGTAAGGGTGACTATACCGGGGGAGAGTTCTTCATCGGAGGAAAGATCGTTAAAGACATGACAGAAGCTAACGTCAAAAAGCTTAATGAGAAAAATGTCACTCTGGATAGAAGCGCTCAGCGACTTATCGATACCGTTATAGGGAAAATACTGGCAAAGGAAAACAACCAATGATGTGTCTGTACGTCCAGGCTCCATTCGCGGTTTTCCGAACATTCACAGCCGGCTCTTTTCGTCCGACGTCGGGATTCGTTACCCCTTCGGCAGCATATGGGCTGTTGCTGAATATCGCTGGAATTGAATCCAGACTTGTTGACGCCGAGCAGCCAATGACCGTAACGCGGGAGGATCTTCCTAATGTGAGAATTGCGATCGGGGCGTTGAAGTTTCCTCATGTGCATAGCTTGTATCAGCAAGCACATAATTATCCGGTCGGAACAGAAGCTGGAGCCAAATATGCCCCGGGTGCCAAAGGCTCGAAATACAATATAACCCCTGTTCGACGGGAGTTTCTAAGCGATATCCGCGCTTATATCTGTCTTGAAGATAGTTCTAATCTGGAGGACAGAGTAAGAAATGGCCTGAGGGGAAAATACAATGCTGCGCGTTACGGTGTTCCCTTCCTTGGCGACAACAATTTCTTGATTGATGTCTTGCGTGAAGAAACAGACCAGCAGCCAGCATACTGGTACGAAAAGGTTGCGGAACATGATTCTGCTGGTCCGCGTCCGCGAACAACCCGTCTCACAATCACAATTGATCGTCGGAACGTGGCGAATACAACGAGTGCCTTATTTTTCCCTTGTTCTGAGCAAAGACGAGATATCCCTGAAAATGCTTGGGTAACGGTCCCAGCTTAAATGCTTGTGAATGGATCTCTACCTTGGATGCCTCCCCCATCCGTGTCATGGCTCTGCACGCCTTGGCGTATTGCGAGCGGCTTTTCTATTTGGAAGAGGTTGAGGAGATTCGCGTTGCCGATGCGTCCGTGTATGCAGGTCGGCGTCTCCATGAAGAGTTGGTCGCCGATGAAGGCGAACTTGTCAGCTTGGCCCTAGAGAGCGAAACCCTTGGCATTCGCGGCAAAGTTGATTGCCTCCGTCGCCGCAATGGCCAACTTATTCCCTACGAACACAAACGCGGTCGTTCGGCCAAAGGTGACGCTGGACCGCAGGCATGGCCGAGTGACCGGCTTCAGGTCTGCGCGTATACGCTACTTCTGGAAGAACACACTGACACTTCTATCGAAGAAGCCCGGATTCGTTATCACGCTACGAATACGACTGTCCGGGTTCCCGTGGACGAAAAAGCTCGTGAAGATGTTCGCAAGGCTGTCGTTCGTGCCCGAGAACTTAGTCAGTCGGTTGAACGCCCACCTGTAGCCACGAATGATCGGCTGTGTCTGCGCTGTTCCCTTGCTCCGGTCTGTCTGCCCGAAGAGGAACGCCTAGCAAGAGACGAGAACTGGGAACCTGTTCGGTTATTTCCGCAAGATCGGGAACGTCAGACCATCCACGTTACGACGCATGGAGCACGGATCGGCAGGTCAGGAGAAACGCTGACGGTCACGGATACAGCTGGCCAGAAGCAGGTGTTTCCTATACGTGAGATTGGCGAAGTTGTCATTCACGGCTACGCGCAGATCAGCACCCAGGCAATCCATCTCTGTGCCTCCCAAGAAGTGGGAGTCCATTGGTTTACTGGGGGAGGACGCTACGTCAGTGGCTTGGTTGCCGGCACCAGTCCAGTGCAACGTCGCATCCGTCAGTTCGAGGCGTTGCGAGACCCTGGCTTGCTTTTTCGCCTGGCCCGGCGGCTGGTCCTCGCCCGAGTGTCCAGTCAATTAGGGTTTCTGCTGCGTGCATCGAGAGGCAAAGACCGAAAGATGTTGGGCATTGATAATGCCGTACAGGGGCTTCGGAACGCACTTCGGGCAGCAAGTTGTGCGGAAGGGATTGATTCTTTGCGCGGTCACGAGGGAGACGCCGGCCGGCACTATTTTTCGGGCTTGCCTGGCCTGCTGCGAAACGGCTTGGACGAACGAATGTGTTTCAACGGAAGGAATCGCCGTCCGCCTCAGGACCGGATAAACGCACTGCTGAGCTTTGGGTATGCGCTTCTGTACCGCGATGCGTTACAGGCAATTATGGCTGTAGGACTTGAACCTGCTTTTGGTTTTTTTCACCGGCCGCGTTCGGCTGCCCATCCGCTCGTTTTGGATTTAATGGAGGTCTTTCGAGTTCCACTGTGGGACATGCCGTTAGTGGCTTCGGTCAATCGTCTTCAGTGGGACGTGGAAGAGGATTTTGTACAGACGGGCAAGCAAGTCTGGCTGAGTGACTCCGGTCGAAAAAAAGCCATTGAGGTTTATGAACGACGCAAGGAAGACCAATGGAAACATCCTGTTACGGGTTATTCATTATCGTATGCGCGATTGATTGAACTGGAGGCTCGCTTGCTGGAGAAAGAATGGGCTGGAGAACCTGGATTGTTCGCTCGGATGCGTCTGCGTTGAAGGAGTGAGTATGGCAGAAGGACGGTTTTGGTATTTGGTTTGTTATGACATTCGTGACTCCAAACGTTGGCGACGTTGTTTCAATCTCTTAAAGGGATATGGAGAAAGTTTGCAGTATTCGGTGTTTCGTTGCCGTTTGAACAAGCGGCAACTTGAGCGGATGCGTTGGGAGTTGGAGAAGGCTCTTGCGCCCGAAGACAGCCTGATGATTGCGGGACTTTGTTCATCGTGTACATCGAAGCTGGTTGTCCGTAATACCAGGGTTGAGTGGGTGGAAGAGGAGCCACGCTTCTGTGTGGTGTGAATTTTTGGAAATCTAGAATTCATGCACCTTGAGATGTTTGGAACTCTGATATGAGCAAGATTGTCTAACTGCGCGTGTTTCTTACAGAAAAATGAAATGAAGAGGGAGAAGGATTCATGAAATGAGAGAAAGTACAAGAATATTTGTTTGTTTGGATAAGAAGAAAAAGAAAATGGTAACCTTTTACGATAAATTCCGGTTGGGGAAGAGGAGTGCTTGTATACCGTGCAAAAAAGTTCATTAAAAACAGTCATTTATCTATGAGCCGTGATTGCCTATCAGATGCCGTAAGGCGTTGAGCACGAATTCTCTGATTTGCTGAATGTGGGTATCTCCCTGTGATTGCCTATCAGATGCCGTAAGGCGTTGAGCACTCGTGAGTATTTAATAAAGTCGAACCTTGGAATACCCGTGATTGCCTATCAGATGCCGTAAGGCGTTGAGCACACCGCGTCATCAGCCGTGACCAGTCCACCATTCGTGTGATTGCCTATCAGATGCCGTAAGGCGTTGAGCACAATACGTTGACAGTGGCTCCGGAGCACTATGAGACGTGATTGCCTATCAGATGCCGTAAGGCGTTGAGCACCAGGTACGTCCGAAGACCGTTTAATAGCATAGCCAAAGTGATTGCCTATCAGATGCCGTAAGGCGTTGAGCACGATTGATTTCCGGAGATCTGGCCGCGATGGGAATTGTGATTGCCTATCAGATGCCGTAAGGCGTTGAGCACACCCTATGCAACGTCGTAAAAGGTACATGTCGTCGAGTGATTGCCTATCAGATGCCGTAAGGCGTTGAGCACGTATGACCAACATTGGCAATGACATCGTAGAATGGTGATTGCCTATCAGATGCCGTAAGGCGTTGAGCACCCGTTTGCCGCGTGTCTATATGGTAACGACGGAAAAACGTGATTGCCTATCAGATGCCGTAAGGCGTTGAGCACAATAGTCCTTTGTTGGTTTTTCTTGAACCAGTAAACGTGATTGCCTATCAGATGCCGTAAGGCGTTGAGCACGTTTGGCGTCCTGATCGTGTTGGTTCGCATATTCGTGATTGCCTATCAGATGCCGTAAGGCGTTGAGCACGTTTGGCGTCCTGATCGTGTTGGTTCGCATATTCGTGATTGCCTATCAGATGCCGTAAGGCGTTGAGCACATGGCTCGTGCCAATGTCATTTCTTCTGTCGGTGCCGTGATTGCCTATCAGATGCCGTAAGGCGTTGAGCACCAGATCATCGCGATCGGCACTCCCAACATCACCATACACGTGATTGCCTATCAGATGCCGTAAGGCGTTGAGCACGCAATAGGATAGCATCTTGATCGCATCTTGTCAAGGGGTGATTGCCTATCAGATGCCGTAAGGCGTTGAGCACAGTGCGACGGGCAAACGGAATGCGATTACGGAGGGGGTGATTGCCTATCAGATGCCGTAAGGCGTTGAGCACACCAGGAGAGGCATGTGTCCTGATTGCTATCAAGACGTGATTGCCTATCAGATGCCGTAAGGCGTTGAGCACAAGATCAGATGGAGCCTATACGTTCGGCTCAACTTTTGTGATTGCCTATCAGATGCCGTAAGGCGTTGAGCACACGAACCCCCATGCCGCCGCACACCATTTTGGCTGTGATTGCCTATCAGATGCCGTAAGGCGTTGAGCACTACGCGTAACCAGACGCGTTGCCGGACGCGTCATAAGTGATTGCCTATCAGATGCCGTAAGGCGTTGAGCACCTGGTACAGAAACGAACGAACGAACCCCGTGATTGGTGATTGCCTATCAGATGCCGTAAGGCGTTGAGCACTATTCTGACAATTCTGACAAACCGACGCAATCTTCGTGATTGCCTATCAGATGCCGTAAGGCGTTGAGCACTCACGTACGCGCAATCGATTCACGTTCCACCTCCCGTGTGATTGCCTATCAGATGCCGTAAGGCGTTGAGCACTACGCGCCGTCGTCAACGTGTCGCGCGACGTTGCGGTGATTGCCTATCAGATGCCGTAAGGCGTTGAGCACTACGCGCACGTACATGGTTGATGAAATAGAATTTCGTGATTGCCTATCAGATGCCGTAAGGCGTTGAGCACATCACATTTTCTTTTAGTCATATCTCCCTCCGTGGTGATTGCCTATCAGATGCCGTAAGGCGTTGAGCACGGAGCACCCACTAGATATAGAGGGGGGGGATAGAGTGATTGCCTATCAGATGCCGTAAGGCGTTGAGCACATTTGCCACTCCTTCACTTTTTGCGTGTCCCCCGTGTGATTGCCTATCAGATGCCGTAAGGCGTTGAGCACGCACTATGATTTCACGGTACCGGCTCCCGTGACGTATACGTGATTGCCTATCAGATGCCGTAAGGCGTTGAGCACTCATCGTCCGCGTCCGGGGCAAACATGAACACCTGTGATTGCCTATCAGATGCCGTAAGGCGTTGAGCACAGATACTGGACTAGCCCTTGTTGACTCTTGGCCTTGTGATTGCCTATCAGATGCCGTAAGGCGTTGAGCACAAAACGATCTGGGTCCACGTTGGGTTATTCGTCGCGGTGATTGCCTATCAGATGCCGTAAGGCGTTGAGCACTGCGTAGCCGCAAATGTCCGTCCAGTGTTCTTCGCAGTGATTGCCTATCAGATGCCGTAAGGCGTTGAGCACTCAATAACGCGGGAAAGGAGCCGGGGGTTCTCCTGTGATTGCCTATCAGATGCCGTAAGGCGTTGAGCACAGTTGATCATTTATCTCGCGACTCGCCGTCACAAGTGATTGCCTATCAGATGCCGTAAGGCGTTGAGCACGCTACGAACTTAAATTTGAATGCAGGGTTGACGGCGTGATTGCCTATCAGATGCCGTAAGGCGTTGAGCACCGCATGGCCGCCCGCACCCCCCACATCGGCGACTCGTGATTGCCTATCAGATGCCGTAAGGCGTTGAGCACAGAATGGAACAGTTTTGAAAATTCAATCCATGCCCGTGATTGCCTATCAGATGCCGTAAGGCGTTGAGCACCGGTATGACGGGGCGGGCAATGCCTGTCTGGACAAGTGATTGCCTATCAGATGCCGTAAGGCGTTGAGCACCAGTGTGCGATTGTGCATCCGACCGTCGGCAAGAAGTGATTGCCTATCAGATGCCGTAAGGCGTTGAGCACCACGACGTCGTACACCTCGTCGTCGCACCAGAGACGGTGATTGCCTATCAGATGCCGTAAGGCGTTGAGCACCGACCGTGGCCTGGGCGGGGGGCGGGAAGACCCTTGTGATTGCCTATCAGATGCCGTAAGGCGTTGAGCACGGGACATGCTTCGGCACGTCGATGCGTATGTCAACTGTGATTGCCTATCAGATGCCGTAAGGCGTTGAGCACAAGCTGGTCCGACCCAAGAAACGCGCGCGACAGACGTGATTGCCTATCAGATGCCGTAAGGCGTTGAGCACGCGTCCGAGGCATCGTACCCGATTTTTTCTTCCGGTGATTGCCTATCAGATGCCGTAAGGCGTTGAGCACAATCATGTTATATTCCGTTGAACCGATCAAACCCGTGATTGCCTATCAGATGCCGTAAGGCGTTGAGCACTCTGAAGGTTGTTTGTTGGTGACCGATATAATCGGTGATTGCCTATCAGATGCCGTAAGGCGTTGAGCACACAGCAGCGTTGCAACGGCGTCACTCGTCCGGTCGTGATTGCCTATCAGATGCCGTAAGGCGTTGAGCACACGTTCGCAACTTTCAACGTGGCGCGATGCTGGGATTGTGATTGCCTATCAGATGCCGTAAGGCGTTGAGCACTTTCAGGGTCGTCTTGTTCATCGTCGGTCTTCTAGTGATTGCCTATCAGATGCCGTAAGGCGTTGAGCACATAAATCGGAACTGGGAAATAATATGGTACGCGTGTGATTGCCTATCAGATGCCGTAAGGCGTTGAGCACGTCATGCTGTTCAGCTTGTCGGCCACTTTCTGGGCGGGTGATTGCCTATCAGATGCCGTAAGGCGTTGAGCACACGTGGTCATTATCAATCGAGATCTGATTACGTGGTTGTGATTGCCTATCAGATGCCGTAAGGCGTTGAGCACTTACTTTCAAGAAGCAACGTGGAGGGAACTATGCTGTGATTGCCTATCAGATGCCGTAAGGCGTTGAGCACGTCTCTAGCACGTGATCGACGCCAGTGCCTTGCGAGTGATTGCCTATCAGATGCCGTAAGGCGTTGAGCACCGGACGTGGAAAGCATCTTGGTGTCCGGCGTGGAAACGTGATTGCCTATCAGATGCCGTAAGGCGTTGAGCACGAGAATGAAATCGACAAGCCTGTCGGACATCCGATTGTGATTGCCTATCAGATGCCGTAAGGCGTTGAGCACGTTTAAGCGCGTTACTCCCTCGTTCGGGCGGATTAGGGTGATTGCCTA